>CAYJMP010000001.1:0-264471 GCA_964371625.1 uncultured Ignavibacteria bacterium
CCCCCCCCCCCCCCCCCCCCCCCCCCCCCCCCCCCCCCCCCCCCCCCCCACGACCCGCTATGAGTCAAGGTAGACGTGGCCCCGGGAGAATCTTCCCGGGGCCATTTGGCACTTGGGCCCGGCGTCAGCTCTGTGGATTCTCATCATCTATCTGCAGCAGGACCGCTTCAGCAGTGCTACAAACCGGACCGCTGATAGGGGATTTCGTCTGTTTGATTTCGGCACGGTCAGCCGAACGTGCAAGCGCCACATTTTGACACCGCGCGCGTTACACGCCTCCCACGTTATTCCGCCGGTCACGTAGATTGGCACTTGGAGGATGCGGTCATGCTGCCTCGCATCAAGACGTTTCTTGCTCAACATCACATTGCCATCGTCGGCGTTTCGCGCACGCGCGGTTTTGGCAATACCATACTTAAGGCTCTGCTCGAGCGTGGATTCGACATCTTCCCGGTCAATGCCAATGCGGACATGATCGAAGGCCGCCCCTGTTTCCGTGCGCTGGCGCATTTGCCGGAGCCGGTCGAGGCCGTGATCGCGGTTGTCCCGCCGCATCAAACTCTGAATGTCGTCGATGACTGTATTCGACTCGGCATCAAACACCTGTGGATGCAGCAAGGCTCCGAGTCGAAAGACGCGATCGTGCGCGCCGAGGCGGCCGGTATCTCGGTCGTTCATCACGCTTGCGTGTTGATGTACGCCGAGCCGAAGGGAATCCACCGCCTTCATCACTGGCTTCATTCCGCCTTCACGCACGATTGACTGACCGTACCCGCATGCGTGGGGCGTCTCGGCAGCGGACATACCACTGCGGTCCTCTCAGACCAATTGTGTAGTGTTGCAGTTCTCCCAACTCTACCCGACGATGGAATTGACGTCCTTCGGGTGCTGCGTTAGGCCCGGCCGGTTTTGTCCCGCTTAACCTCATCAGCAGGCGTTGGCCGCCCGATAACCTTACAGAATGAACACGAGATTGCCGATTTGGCTTGGGATGACATTGGGATCGATCACGGGCGGCTTGATCCCCGGTCTCTGGGGATCGGGCTATTTGTCGATGTCGGGTTTTGCCTGCAGCGGACTCGGCGCACTCTTCGGGATCTGGCTAGGCGTCAAGGCCCGCGATCTCTTCTGAAGTGGCCTCCGAAAATCCTTCTGGACGCGCTCCGCTGTCAGGAGTAAGATCATTCAGAGTATAGTTCGGCGCGCGAAGTCCCCAGATTGTTCGGTCATTCACGATTGCGACCGCCACGTAATCGATCTCAAAAGAAAGGGATCTCCCCATGTCACGATTTACCACCTGTCTGTGGTTCGATCACGAGGCCGAGGAAGCGGCAAATTTCTACACTTCGATTTTCAAGAACTCCAAGATCAATTCGATCTCCCGATACAACGACTCGGTTGCTGACGCTGCCGGACGACCAAAGGGGTCGGTCATGACCGTGGTCTTCGAGCTAGACGGCCAGGAATTCATGGGGCTTAACGGCGGCCCGATATTCAAGTTCAGCGAGGCCATCTCAATTATGGTCAACTGCAAGACTCAGGAAGAAATCGACGAGTATTGGGACAAGCTCTCCGCCGGCGGCCAAGAGGTTGAGTGCGGCTGGCTCAAGGACAAGTTCGGCCTATCCTGGCAGATCGTTCCAACCGCATTTGGGGAAATGATGCAAGACAAAGACCCCGTCAAGACCGGACGAATGATGGGGGCATTACTGCAAATGAAGAAGCTCGATATCCAGAAATTGCAGGATGCCTTC
Organism: uncultured Ignavibacteria bacterium; assembly: GCA_964371625.1. GTDB lineage: Bacteria > Zixibacteria > MSB-5A5 > WJJR01 > WJJR01 > JACQFV01. Next base: position 1,755 of record CAYJMP010000001.1, read on the forward strand.
GACGGGAAGTGAACCAGAGGGTCATTGTGTGGGTGATCCCTCCGGTAAGATTTGTCTTGATGGCCCCTGCTTTACCCTATCGCAGTTGGCCGATTGGGTGTACAATCCCATCAGGAAGTCGGCTCCGTCAGCCCATGCACCGTGGAACTGCTTCAGTATTTCTTGCCCGGGGCCGAATTAATAGCAGGGAAGGAGCAGGGCGCATGCAGAAACATTCACGGTTCATCCTCGTCACACTTCGCGCGGCAGTCGTAGCGACGGCGGTTACGGCATTTGGTATGGGTTGCGGCGGCGATGACAAGGTCGCAGACACCGGTGGCGACCCTGTCGACTACTCCCCCAATGTCAATGATGACGTCGCCACATCCGTGGCGGCCATGCTGGCTGCCGAAAACGGCGGAGTCGCCGACCAGCTCGTTGACATTGTGTCGCTCGCGGGCAGTTATGGCCTCAAGGATACGAATCTGATTGCGAACCAATCATCACCGAACTACAACCCGGCCTCACACACTTGGGAGTGGGCGTTCGCGCGCGAGTACTCAAGCGCCAACGGACTGTACTTTGCGAGGGTGGAACGTACGTACCGGTGGCGCTTCCTGAAGAAGGACGGCGAGCCGCAAGTCACCTACATCTCCGCCAATGACACCGCGTACACGATCGAGTTGACGCTCGTTTCCGGCGCGGGACGCCATTTGATGCCGTTTCTCTCGCAGACGCTGCACAATCTCTCCGGTCGCCTGGTCGCCACCGGCACCAACACGGATGAACTGACCATCAACGGATACTGGTCCCGTTCCGCGCTCGATACGATCCGAACGCGTTATGCAGTGCGCACCTTCGTGCACGCGTGCAGTCTCTCGGTTAGCGACATGCATTGCCGGCGCGATTCCACGACCAAACCGTGGCGGAGCGTCTCCGGCACGATCACGGGATTATTCTCCGCCGACATCCAATTCGTGGAGGGCGACGCGTATGCCGAAGACACGGTGAGCCGCGAACTCACGATCGCGCTCGACACCGGGGTCGCCACGATCGCCCTCAACGACACCGCTTGGACCTGCGACCTCCGTCGCGGCGAGATGCGTTGATCCCGCGCGCAATATCGCCGCAACTCAAGGGCCAGTCCTTCGACTGCGCTTAGGACGAGCGAGCGGCCCCCATTCGCGGCGATTAGACAGTCACAAATACCCGTCCTCCTGAAGACACAGCCTCCCCCATCGATCTGGTCCTCGCACTTGAATTGTGTCAAAACCTCGGAACATTTGTTCTGCGTGGTGAACACAACTGGACAATCGGTGTTCAAGGTACTGTTACACATCAGGAGAGTGAGGGGGCGCAGATTCCTCCAACCGCTGATGGCCACTCCGATCAGGGGGACGTGCCATGGCAGGAAAACGCACGAAAGTTCAAGTCGATGAGAGCAAAGAACTGCAAGACAAACGCTCGCCTAAGACGGTCTGGCACCCGCTGAATCTTCAAAGAGTGCCGCTCGGCCGGTTCGTGGACTTGGTGAATCAGATTCTGGCAGGCAAGCTTGGCCTGTTCGAGTCGTCGCTGAAAGGCGCCTCGGCGACCCGCAACTTGGATGAGCCCCCGGCGGACAGCGCCGGTTCGGCGCCGGGAACCGAGAGATGATCGCCGAAACCGAAAGCCCACGTCCGCTTTGTCGCCTCGAAGGGTCTGCCCGCCGCAGGCGGGGAGACACGAACCCCGCGTCGTTCCACTCCGCGAATTCAGCGAACTAACTGCCGGCCCGCCCGAGCTCCGGGCCAGTAAGTGACGTAGTCTTAATTCCCATAATTAGCAGCCAAAGCGTTAGTGCCACCTCTCCGAGCAGGGCGGGGAACGCGAACTTGTAGACGGTATCTGCGTATTGCGGCACAAGAATCCCCGTCAAGCTCATCGCGACGTAACCGACTCCATTGACGACAAGCCAGACACCCAGAACGCGGGGGAGAAAGCGGGACCGGTAAACCAGCGCTCCCAGCGGGAAGAGCCACAGCCCCCAGAACAACTCGGCGAAGATAGCGCCCTTGCCGTCCAGATGAAGGCAGAACATCGCCCAGATGTCCCGCTGGGGTTTGTCGACTGCGGACAGAAAGTCGGCGCCGCGCACGAGTTCGAGCGCGCCGAACTGAAGCAGCAGGCTCACGAAGCCTTGGGGAATCTGGATCAGAACCAATATCACCATGAGCGCGGCAAGCGGGCGGCTCACATCCTTGAGCAATTGATAGAGTGCAAGTACGACAAGCGTGAAGAGGAGAACCGAGAAGAGAGCAACCACAAGGTCAATCCGAAACAGGGTCTGATGGGCGAGGATGTTATTTGCCGTCTCAGCGACGTTGCCCTTTACGATCAGTTTTCCCGGAACATACATCAGAGTGAACAGACCGGTGAACACCATGAGCAGGTAGAGCAATCCTGCGACCCTGGCTGTCTTTTTAGTGGCAGTCATTGAATCTCCCGTGGTCGTTTAGCATGCCACGGGTACGTGTCCCGAGCAACGATTGTTTCGAGACGGCCCCGCGGCAATGCTTAAAGCGCGAGGTTGCCGGCGCAACAATCTCCTTTCTGCTCTTCAGGAGGACAGGCGGGTCTGGGTCAGTAGAGAAACTGTGGGCTTTCTCAATTTGTGGCTGAAGTTCCTCGTCTCCCCCTCTGGGGGAGATGTCATCGCGGGGCTCTCTCCGCGATGACAGAGAGGGCAACCGGTGGGCCGCCACGGCCCTCTCTGTCGTCGACGCAAAATACCGCGTCGCCGACATCTCCCCCGGTGGGGGAGAGTGCGAGCTTCGAGCTCTCTCAATTTTCCTGTCAGGCCGCTTTTTGAGCGACGACCATGATTTCGAATTCATCCAGACCGATGGCTCGTTTGCCCCAGTCGCCCGCTGTGCCGCCCCAAATATGCAGCACTGAAAGACCCGCGAGCTGGAAGAGCAGGGTGAGTTCGGTTGGCGTGAATGCGCGTTCCCGCAGGCGAATCGCCGGCACTCCTTCTGCGGGAGAGCATTCGGTCGTCGTGGTGAGGGTCAGTGGATCGAACCGCCCCTGCTCGATATCCTCCTGAGATTGTTCACGGATCATCTTGAGAGCGGAGAGGGCGGTAAGGAGAAACTTGGCGTCCGGCTTGAGCGATCGGCAGACATTGCGCAAAATCGCGAGTGGATGCTCAATCGCATCATCCGCGCTGCCCAGCAGGCCGAAGGAGCCTTCGCAGATGCAAATGACGGCGTCGAACTGCTTATCCAAGACGAATTTCGTGGCGTCGCCCTGGATCCACTCGATGGACACCTTGGCGGCGCTGGCTTTCGCCTTTGCCTGTGCCAGCATGCCAGGGGAAAGATCGATTCCTGTGACCGAATAACCTCTCCGGGCAAGCTCGACATCATGACGGCCGGTGCCGCAGCCCACATCGAGGATTGTAACCCCCGGGGAGAGATTCAAGAGCTCGATCATGAACTCAACTTCATTAACGGTATTCTGGGTAAAACAAAGCTGGTCGTAGTCTGGAGCTTCCTGATCATGATATTGCTGCCATGTGGATTGTGCCGTCACCATTTTTGTATCCTTCTGTTGTCCGGATGTATTGACCGTGGTTGTCTGTCATCAATCCAACGGGGACCGTTGTGCCCGTAAGCTACGAGACAATGTCGCAGGGTTCAACTCACTTGGGCACCCGGCTTTTCACCTAATTCTACAGGAGGGCATTCGCATGGTCAGACAGCTCGTTTCCAGCGGCAGTCCCTATGAGCCAATCGTCGGATTCTCGCGCGCCGTGCGTGTCGGAAATTGGATCTCGGTCGGGGGGACGGCGCCGATCGGCCCGGATGGGAAGACCGTCGCACCGGGCAACGCGGCGGAGCAGGCGCGTCGTTGCTTTGAAATCATCAAACTCGCCCTCGAGAAGACCGGCTCGGGCATGGGCGACGTCGTTCGGGCACGCATGCTCCTCACCCGGATCGAGGATTGGGAGGCCGTCGGGAAAGTGCGCGGCGAATACTTCCGCGACATACGACCCGTCGACACCATCATGCAGGTCACGCGATTCATCAATCCTGAGTGGTTGGTGGAAATCGAAGCCGACGCGGTAATCGACGCGGGGTAGTAGTGGCATCCAGCGCGTGGTGTGCCTCACGTGTCCCACCGAAGCGTTCTGCGGGAGTCAAACAATGAGCCCCATCTGCTAATTCTAAAGGAGGATTGCTGTGAGCCAATTGACACGCCCGGATCGTTCTGAGGCGGCGGAATACTACTTCACCTACATCGATCAGGTCCTCTCAGGCGACATCCTCGAAATACTCGATGCCCAAACGGGGCAGTTGCGCGCGCTTCTGGACGCCATCACCGAGCAGCAGTCGCTATTCCGGTATGCGCCTGACAAATGGAGCATCAGGCAGGTTATGAGTCATGTGAATGACACGGAACGTCTATTTGTCTTTCGCGCGTTCTGGTTTGCCCGGGGGTTCGATCTCCCGTTACCCAGCTTCGATCAGGATGTCGCCGTCGCGGCCGCCGATGCCGACGCGCGCTCATGGGCGAGTCACTTGGAGGAATTCAAAACGGTCCGGGCCGCGACCCTGACATTCTTCCGCCATGTCCCAGATGGCTCGTGGACCCGACACGGGATCGCCAGCGGGAATCCCTTCAGCGTGCGTGCGCTCGCATACATCTCAGCCGGACACGTCACCCATCACCTGAGGATTCTCCGCGAGCGTTACCTTCCTCATCTGGGCTAATCGTACTCGCCTGAGCCGCGTGCCCCGCGGCAAAGGGGTCTGTTGAAAAACCCTGACTGATATCTGCTCGTGCACAGACAGGAATGTCTGTGCTACCGCAAGCTACTGATTCGCCGCGGATTGGTAGCACAGACATTCCTGTCTGTGCTCTGCCGACCATGGACATACCCGCTTATTCAACACGCCCCAAGATGCGGCGCTCCCGGCGCGATTACTTCGACATCTTCTGCAAGCCCTTGCGCAGGTCGTCGGCATTCATGACCGGAGTGGTCTCAATGTCGGCGCCCAGATCGAAGAAGAATGGTTCGGCGACGGATGGGATATCGGAAGGGTCTGATAGGTCGAAGACAAACTGCATCGAGCGTTTGCCATTCTTGGCGAAGAAATAAGCGGACTCGGGCTTGAACTTTTGCATGAACGATTCAACGGCCTTCGCCAACGATCCATCCTTAATGGCCTTGTTGCCGGCTTCAACCGGGATCACTACGGAAATCAGCGTGCGCATGACTTGCTCCTTGCATGAGTGGTTTGAGAGCTACGACCTGATAAGGGATAGATCAGATGAGTCGGGGGAGAATCAAGAGGCAATCTGCCCAGATTAGGTTCGCCGCCCTCGAAAGGCGGATAAACCCAGACGAGAAGATCCTCGTCGGGGTTTATCCGACTTTGGCGGGCAACCAGCCCTAACTCGTCGCCCACGACCATGCGTTGATGCGCCAGCCGTCCGCGCCCTTGTGGAGGACCAGCGTAAAACTCGCCCCCATCTGTTTGACCTGCTTGCCCTTCTTGTCGTAGACGTAATTCGTCGTCGTCACAACGTACGCATCCGATCCGGTGATCATAACATGCTTCACCTTCTCTAGAGTAACGACGCCATTGGTGATCTCATTCTTTTCAGCGTCGGCGGCATAGGAGTCCAACCACGCTTTGTTCGCGTTCGCGCCCTTCCACACGTACGGCGGGACTTCGTCGATGATAAACTGCTCGGCGGCCGATGTGGCGGCGATCTTCAGCGTGTCCCCCGTGTTGAACCCTTCCAACATCTGATGGACGACAGCCATGACATCGGTGGAATCTGACGCGTGGGCCGATCCGGTCGTCACGAACGCAAGCGCAATCGCGAGCAGTAATCTCTTCATGAACATGCTCCTCGTGGAAAGTGGTTGAGTAAATGTCTTCAAATGATGCGGGATGAAGAAACGACAAGTGACCGGCGCGCGCAAGAGTGAGGGACGGGCGGCCCTGACGGGTGGCCCTGACGAGGGCTTCTTCTCGTCAGGGTTTACACAAGCGCGTCTCAATCCACGGCGAAATGATATTGCCGACATCGGCTTGATGTGAGATTTTGTTGTTGGAAGCAGTGTTAGGCAAGCCACTTGCCCTGAGCGTAGCGTGAGGGTGATGCAAAAAGCGCATCAGGGCCACCCCGCCAATGAAGCGTGTGGACGGGTGGCCCTGACGAGGGCTTCTTCTCGTCAGGGTTTACACAAGCACGTCTCAATCCACGGCCAAATGACATTGCCGACATCGGCTTGATGTGAGTTTTTGTTGTTGGAAGCAGTATTAGGCAAGACCTGATGCAAAAAGCGCATCAGGGCCACCCCGCCGCCGCCTTCGGCGGGAAGCAATCCTTGTTGATCCATTGGACTTGTTCAACCCCCGCCCGCCTTCGCTCCTCTTCCGGAATCACAGATACCCACAGCAAGCTGTGGGGCACCCGGCGTCAGGGCCACCCGCCAACGGTGACATAATCCCCACGCAGTGCTATCTTCCCGTAGCCATGCGCGAAGGCCAAGAAAACTTGCATCTACCGTTCGAAGAGCGAAACGCCGAAATCCTTGAGAAGTACCGCGCTCTCGTTTTTGATCCCGCTGCCAAGTGTGACACGTACATCTGGCCGTGCATAGCGATTTTCTTTCATGACGAAGCTCCGGGAGGAACTCCGGATCGCCATGCATCGCCGTCGATGTGGCGATTCCTCATGGTGGTCCTGCAGGCGCGAGCCAATCTCTGGAAGGGCGAAGAGCTCGAGCCACCATTTCAAGCGGCTTGGGATCGCATGCGCAAGTTAGTTCCGAACTGGCCCGGATTCCGACGCGCCGAGATTTCGCAGAAGGAGCGTGAGTGGTTCATTGCATTGGCGAAAGCGGAGATTGACGGTCTTGAGAAGGCGTTTAGCGAAGACCTGGACGACGATCCCAGAAGCCGGTAGCCCGGAGCACGGGTGCCACTGACCTCGCCTCGTCCCGAGCGAAGTCGAGGGATGGTCAGTGACGGCTGTTAAGGGCTTACTCCACAAATTCACTGACTAAAGTCAGTGGCACACAACAAGAGTGTCGGCTGCAAGCGAGGTGGGAGGATTCGAGTTGGTCAGTGCCACCCGCCCTGAAGTGCTTTAAAGCCCCGGAGGGGCGACAGAAATTAGCCCACGGCGCCAAGGGCCCTGAGCGAAGTCGAATGGGTGAGCCGTGGGTTTGAGAGTCGAGCATTGAAAGCCCTGTAAGGGCGACACACCCGCCGCCACGATCCATCCCGCGGATTCCAACGTGAGTTACGTAAACCCTGACGCAAAGAGCGCGTCAGGGCCACCCGTCCTTTGGGGGATGGGTCACACAAGATTGTCAGAGTCTGTCAGGGCCACCCGCCCGCGGTCCCACGAAGTGGGACAACCTCGTTACAAAGAGCTAAGTATTACCAAATTCAGTACCGGCGGGCGACGGGCTCTTTTTCGCTTCGCGAAACCGCGATCACAGATCGCGGCCACCCAAACTCACTCACGCCACCCAGCCCCGCCTGTGGGCCACTCGGTATTCGGCTTGCGGCGCAGGAGCGATTCCGGAATCCTACTAACCCACAGCAAGTCCGCCCTTGGCGGACAAAGCTGTGGGGCGCCCGGCCACACTGCGGTCCCGGGCACCTGGCGACAGAATTGCACGGACTTCATCAACCTCGCCGAACAGCGGTTTCCCTCAATAAGCAGTGCGCCACGCAGTATTCAGCTTGTGGTTTCGGAGCGATCCCGGAAACATGGCGCAGCTAACACGCTGTATAATATCATCATACGATGATGTCACACGATGGCGAACGCGCGGCCAAACTATTGAGAATTTACGTCAAGTTAACGCAGGGATAATCTTGGGTTAATATTTGAGCCAGAACTTGTCAGGAGTTGTCTCTGGTTGGTGCGGCGATCGTTGAGTGCTATTTTCAGTCAAGAGTTCTCGGACAGGGAGGGGACCCACCAGCGTATTTTATGAAGAAGACGCGAAGCGAATCGCGTGGTGCCGGTTCGAGACCGACCGCTGGTCACCCTCCCCCATTCCTAATTCACTTGATCACGAGTATTTCTCTCTACACAGCCAAGGGTGCGAATTTCGAATTCTCTCCGCGAAAGCGAAAAGAACGCTCAAAATATAGTTACTGAGGCGGAGGTCAAGTACTATTTTCTTAACTTCACGGGTTTTTTGTCAGTAGCAGCGGCAGTTTTGGCTATTATTGTCAGTGCGCTCCATGGTTATGCTCTTGTCCTTCAATGAATTACATTCCGCGAGCCCCGTGCTGATCCACTACCAGCGGCTTGAGGATTAGAAATGTTCGGGGTTTCAGTTCGATAGGCAAGGGTGCATATCGCTCCAACTTCTTCACTCGCAATGGTGCGATCACCCTGCTACCTGAGCACGAGTCACTCGGCCCGCAAACCACTATTATGCGAAGTCTGTGGTCCGAATCGCTGCTGCTGGCGAGTTTCGATCAGGCTTCTGTCGGGAGTCTTACAAATGGCGTAATCATTGCTTTCACCTCGCTCACGCCGTAAATTTCGCATAACAGGCCAAATGTACCACTCGATATGCCGGTCCAGTGGCGATTCCACGCGCAGTGAAAGTACTTCCGTAGATCGATAGCCATCATGGCTGCTCGCAACAGTCCTTCCGGCGTGGCTGACGGTTTGTGCTTAGAGAACAAGGTTAAGAATTTCAGTGTGAGAATGGCATCCAAGCGAGTTAGGGAAGTAATCCCAAAATCTCGAAGCTCCCTCACGACCTCCGGCGCTACGCCGCTGCTCGCTGTCAGCACTCCAAGACTGTGAAGCTTCGGCTTCTTGGAGATCATGAACTCCTTCAATGTTGCGCTGTTTAGCTCAATGTCCAGCGTGCCTTTCTTTGCAGTCAGGGCGATTTCGCGCGTATACAGGTCCAACTCGGCAGCAATACTGCTAAATTCCCGATCTGCTATTTCGAACATTCCGGCGATCGCATGCAAGCGCCGCCTTAGGGCCGCCGGAAGGACGCCAGACAGTTTATAATTTCGGTCGTGCTCTATTTCGGCCCAGGCATGTTGGAGAACCGTCCGAACCTGAATCTCGAATAGAAGCGACTTATACACGCTAAATTCTGGCAACTTGGCGCGTCTGGTGCCGAGGTCACAGACTAGGTGTACCGAACGATATCCAAACCGATCTACCTCAAGCGCCGCAGCCTTGTCAATGCTGTTCTCCTCCAATACATGAAAGCTCCGCTTGATTAGTTCGGCCACTCGCCCCACATCACTTTCGATAAACGTTATCACGCGTATGCCTGAGAGGTCGGTCATTTGTTTCTGTGGGTCAGTGTATCCCTTCCTCTGCAACTTCTCGGCAAAACTCTCAGGGCTCTTCGTCCGACTAGAAACACCAAGAAAGTCGATTTCTTCTCGACGGAGCAGCCCATCCAGGGTAGATCTAATCAGATCGGACAGCCCTTTATAAGTGGGCCTTCTCTCCGAATACCACTTACAGGAGGCCTGAAATTGTGAGTCTTCCATCGGCTCTATCCTCGGTTTGGGACGAGTGGCCCTAATGGGGCTCTGTCCGTCTGGGCTCGCCTAGCTCACTTATGATTCCGGTGGAAGGCTCGCCGTGGTTTGATGGTAGCGCTTAAGCGAGCCCTGATGTAAAAAGCGCATCAGGGCCACCCCGTCGTCACCCGTCCCCGACGTAGGGTCTCGAATGGTGCTACCTCGGAAGGGGCCTCTCGCCCCTAACGCCTTCTCGAACTAAATCCTCGAGGCTGGCTACTTTCAACATCTATAGATGTTCAAGCTCATCCTCGATAATGTTCAGCGGACGGCGATACTTGCGCTCCTCGTATTCGCTATAACTCACCTTCGAATCCAGCAGAACATCGCAACTGGAAATCACCGTCCGTCATCGTTGCTTCTCAGTGGTTGCAGTGGCGCTCGGGCAAGCCCTGACGAGAAGATCACTCGTCAGGGCCACCCGCCCGCCGATTATTCAAGTTGAGTGATGTCGGTAATTACATTGACTCGACTCCACAACTCGTAGATTTCTGCATACACCTGCCGCATCGCCGCGAGCTCTGCTTGGTTGATCGCCAGGTGTGTGGAGTCCGCGGAACACTGCGCCGCCGGTTGAGTGAAATTCGGCGCGTCCAATGACCCGGACGAGATGCATGCTACCTGCCCCGACTGAGTGTTGTCATAGTATGTCGCGTAACCTTCAGTGACATCCTCCTGGGAATTCACATGGAAGTACATTCGGAAATCGGTACTCGGAACACTGACCCAGCCGCCTCCAGCGACAACAAAATACGCCTCGATTCTCGTATCATCTGCTGACATGACCTGTCGCTGCAAGCCGACGCTGCCGCCGGACTCGCCGCTAAATCGAAGCACATATCCAGCAAGATCGGTACTCCCCTGCACGTAGGTCGGGAAGTACTCGACTGCGTTTAGCGTACCAGACAAATCACTGACACCTCCTGCCACTTGAAAGTACTGAAATACGGCTACCATCTTTGGTCCGGATTGCAGCTGCAAGAGTATCTCATTCCCGGATTCCCCGGCTATGCAATTCAGTCGAATATCCCCGACCGTGTCCGAAAGCATCGGTGCGCCATTCGTTCCCAGACGATATAGAATAAACCGTGCATTCGATCCTAATGAATCGTTGTCCACTCCGACATATGCCGTCCCGTTGTACTGGAATGAACGGCCCACGACGCTGCTGGCCCAGCAGGAGGTGTAACGCTCGCCGGTTGTTTTTTGTTGACCGGCAGCTTGCGCAAGAATCGCCCGGATTTTCGGTGCAAAGTAGTCCAGACTCTCGTAGTATTCCTCATGATCGCGGACGCACTTATCTACGCGATATTCGAGCGTGTCAGCGATAGCCCCGTAAATTCCCGGGTCTCCTGTTGGGGTACTGCCCTTGTCGGCGTCATCACTGCAGTTTGAAATCATGATGGGCAGAAGGATGACCGCTGCTATGGCGGTTGCTGCCCAAGAGAGTTTCCGGATTCTTAGCATGATCTCCCCACCAGTTAGAGGTTGTAGATTAAGTATTAGTCTATTGCCTTACCAATCTAGAAGCTCGTCGAGCGGTGTCAAATCACTCTGACGGTTGGCCCTGACAAAATCTTCGGGCAGTTTGGGACGTTCGCGCGCCCCCCTTTCCCCCTTGACGCCCCCCTCCATTCCCCCGAAATTGTCCCTTCACGGTCGCACTTTGAGGACCATTTCGCTGTTATTCCGCCTGAGGCGGACAAGAAGCAAACGAGGGATAAAGCAATGACCACCGCCACAATGCCGCAGCCAAAGACCTCCAGCGCCACTTCAGCCGTCCGCCGCCCATCCTTGTGGGACTTGGACTTACCGGCAGGGAAGAAGGCGCGACTTTACCGCATGCTCTACCAGTTCGGCCCCGCCAATGGGACATTCCTTTTCCTGCCTCTGGATCAGGGGCTGGAGCACGGGCCGGTTGATTTCTTCAACAATCCCGACTCGCTCGACACCGAGTACATTTTCCGCCTCGGCGTCGAAGGGCGTTACTCGGGCGTGGCGATTCACATCGGCCTGGCCGAGAAGTACTACCCGAAGTTTGCCGGCAAGATTCCGTTGCTCTTGAAAGTCAACGGCAAGTCGACCATTCCCTCCGACGATGACGCTTTCTCGCCGATGACCGGCACCGTGAAAGACGCGGTGCGTCTGGGCGCCGATGCGATCGGCTACACGCTCTATGTTGGCTCCTCGGCGCAGGACCGCGACATCGCGCAACTGAACACTGTGCGCGCCGACTGCGAACGCCTGGGCATGCCGCTGGTGGTCTGGGCGTATCCGCGCGGGACTTGGGCCGAAAAGAAGGGCGGACGCGACACGATCTACTGCGTCGATTATGCCGCGCGCATGGCCGAGGAGTTGGGCGCAGACGTGGTGAAAATCAATCTGCCAAAAGGCACATCCCCCGACTCGCCGAAACCGTATAACACCCTGCAGATGGATGAACTCGAAATGGCCAAGAAGGTCGTCAAGTCGGCGGGCAAGTGCATGGTGCTCTTCTCCGGCGGCTCGAAGGCTTCGGATGCCGACCTGCTCCACAAAGTCGATGTTTGCATGAAGGCCGGCGCGACCGGCCTCATCTTCGGACGCAACATGTGGCAGCGCAAGTGGGATGAGGGGATCGCGATCAGCAAGCAGGTGCATGGGGTGTTGGCGGGGTATGGGATTGCGGAAAAGTAATGCGGATTGCGGAATTCGGATTGCGGAATGAAGAACACTAACTGTCATTGCGAGCCCCAGCTCTATGGGGCGAAGCAATCTTTGTTGCTTTTAATTCCGCAATCCGCAATCCGCATTCCGCAATCGCCAAAGGGGCAGATTACAGAATTTGAATAACACTCCCGAATCATCCTCCAGCCGCGTGCTGGAGACCATCAACTCGCCGGCGGATCTGAAGAAGCTCACACCGGAGCAGCTTCAGCAACTCTGCGGCGAGATTCGCCATTACATCATCGACGTGATCGGCGAGGTCGGCGGACATTTCGCCTCATCGCTCGGCGCAGTCGAGCTGACTGTCGCGCTGCACTACCTCTACGATACGCCGAAAGACAAAATCGTCTGGGATGTCGGCCACCAGGCTTATGTCCACAAGATCCTCACCGGGCGCCGTGATCTGTTGCCGACGATCCGTCACTTCGAAGGCATCTCGGGATTTCTCAAGCGCGATGAATCGGAGTACGACTGTTTCGGCGCCGGGCATGCCTCGACCTCGATTTCGGCGGCGCTGGGCATGGCGATCGCCCGCGAACGCAAGGGCGAGAAGTTTGAAGTGGTTGCCGTGATCGGCGATGGCGGCATCACCGGCGGGCTCGCCTACGAAGGCTTGAACAATGCCGGCGTCGCGGGGACCGACCTCACGGTCATCCTCAACGACAACCGCATGTCTATCTCGCCGAATGTCGGCGCGATTTCACGTTACCTCGCCGATATCCTCACCGATCCCTTCCTGAACAAAATTCGCGGCGAAATCTGGAACACGCTCGGCAAAGCCCCATTCCACGACAAACTGCAAACGATGGCACGTCGCATTGACGACTCGCTCAAGTCGCTCATCGTGCCGGGAATGTTTTTCGAAAACTTGGGATTCAAATATGTCGGGCCGATTGACGGCCACAATCTCGTGGATGTGATCGCCGTTCTCAAGCGCGCCAAAGAACTGAAGAAGCCGGTCCTCGTGCATCTCATCACCAACAAGGGACGCGGCCACGACCACGCCGAGAAGGATCCGGTTGGCTGGCACGGTGTCAAAGCCTCTCCAAGGAAAACCCTAAAACGGGAGGGCGAGGCTCCTGCCGAGCCGCTGCAGCAGCCAATCGCACCTGTGTCCAAGCCAGCACCGACCTACACCGATGTTTTCGGTGAAACGTTGCTGCGGCTCGCCGCGCGCGATGCGCGGGTGATGGCGATCACCGCCGCGATGTCGACTGGCACGGGGCTGGTGAAGTTCGGCGAGACATACCCGCGTCGGTTTTTCGATGTCGGCATTGCCGAAGGCCACGCCGTGACTTTTGCCGCGGGGCTCGCGACCGAAGGGTTCCGTCCGGTCTGCGCGATTTACTCGACATTCCTCCAGCGCGCCTACGATCACCTCGTACATGATGTCGCCATCCAGCATCTACCGGTGATTTTCTGTCTCGATCGCGCCGGCCTGGCCGGCGAAGACGGCGCGACGCATCATGGCAATCTCGATTTGGCGTATCTGTCGACGGTTCAGGATATGGTGGTCGCCGCGCCCAAAGACGGCAACGAACTGCGCGATCTCATGTTTACAGCGATGGCGTACGACAAGGGGCCATTCGCCATCCGGTTCCCGAAAGACTCGGCCTGGCGCTATGACGGGGAAGAGCGTTACAACGTCATTCCGCTTGGTTCATGGGAGACGGTGCACAACGGTTCCGATATCTGCATGATGGCGGTCGGATCGATGGTGAAGACCGCGCATGAAGTCGCCGAGCGCCTGGAAGCAGACGGGATCACTTCCGAAATTGTGAATTGCCGGTTTGTCAAGCCGCTCGATCATAATATGCTGGCGCGGATGGCCAACTCGCATCGTCTGATCATTACGCTTGAAGAGGCCAATATTCGCGGCGGATTCGGGCAGTCGGTGGCGCATTGGATGATGGAGATGGGCGCGAAGGCCCAGGTGCATTGCATCGGCATTGAAGATTGTTTTGTCCCGCATGGCGCGCGGAATATTCTCCTGGATTGGGCAGGGCTGTCGGTGCCGCGGATTGAAAAGCGGATTCACGGATGGCTGGAAAGCAAACAATTGCGGATTGCGGATTTCGGATTTCGGATTGAAAAACACGGGGATCGACAGTAGTCATGCTCCTCAATCCGAAATCCGCAATCGACAATCCGCAATAGGAGTAACTGTGCCACTTAAGATCATTGTCGACGATAAAGCCGGACCCTGCGGGGGCGTCAAGCGCGTCATCCGCCTGACCGAACAGAATCTGACCGCCGGGTTTCAGACCGCGTCGCTGGGCCATGTCATTCACAACGACATCGAAATCGCGCGCCTGAAAGAACTCGGCATGAGCGAGGTCGATCACACGATCCTTGCCTGTGACGACGATCCGCCGGAAAAGGACGCCAAGCGCCTGGTGATCCGCGCGCACGGCGAGCCGCCGGAGACATTCGAGAAAGCCAAAGAACTCGGCATGGCAGTGGTCGATGGCACCTGCCCGGTTGTGACGCGCTCGCAGCGCTACGCGCAGAAATACTACGAGCAGGGATATCAGGTCGTGATTGTTGGCAAACCCAAACATGCCGAAGTGATCGGGATCATGGGGTATTGCAACAACGAGGCGATCGTCGTCCACGACGAGGCAGACATCCCCCAACTCAATCCCGACAAACCGACCTATGTCATTGCGCAGACGACGATCTCCGATGACATGTGGTACAGCATGATCGCGGCGGTGCAGGAACGCTGCCACGATGTCACGATCCGCAACACGATTTGCGCCTTTGTCGCCGACCGCGAGAATGAACTGCGCGTTTTCGCCAAGTCGGTCGATGCGGTGATCTTTGTCGGCGGGCGCAATTCCTCGAACACGATGGTCATGCACGAAGTCTGCAAGAGCGTCAATCCGCGTTCATATTGGGTCGAAACCGCCAATGAAGTCGAGGCGGATTGGCTCGAGGGCGTCGAGTCAGTGGGTATTTCCGGTTCGGCCTCGACACCGCAGTGGCTGCTTGAAGCGGTCGGCAACGCGCTGGCCAAGCGCTTCACCGAGCGCTGCGCGGCAGTATCGTAAGCTGCTCAAAGCAGGAGGACAGGCATTCCTGTCGAAGATCATATCCTCACCAATTGGGGGCGCTCTCTGCCCCCGATTGGTGAGGATAATGCTTTTGGCGCGTACCATTCGATTCGCGCGGCCAATCAATCCCTCGACTCCGCTCTGGACCTTCGGAGAGTGATTGGCACGCGCGAATCGATCGACAGGCAAGAATGCCTGTCCTCCTCACAAACCCAGAACAGGGCAGACCTCAAGAGTCATCGAGTGAACACGTAGGGGCGTATTGAATACGCCCACGTTTGGGGCACGCGCGCGGCCCACATCACCCGGCGAGAATGGTGGCCTGAGAAATCCTTCATCGGGCTTGGAAGACCGGGCTCTTTCTCATTACATTTAGAGACTTATCCCTCTGGCGCCAAACGCCCTGCGGGATAGGTCGTGGAGTTATGACTGACACGCACACCAAAGCCGGCTCGTCTGCGCCGGCCAAAGAGACCAAGGGCGGCTCGGAGCCGCTACGGCTTGGGATCGAAGGCCTCGCCTATGCCGATCTCCATGATCCTGAAGTCCTGGCTCGTCTCACTGCGGTTTTTGGCCAGTACCTGACGACTCACGATTCCGCGCTCGCCGAGAGGTTCACGAAGTACTCGTCGCATCAGGGCAAGGACTACACTCCAGTCGAATCATCCGCCATTCTCATCGATGTGGGCGCACACCTCGGACGCTTCATCGAGATCCTCTTTGGCTTGGGCAACGCGACCGAAGAGTTGCGCGAGTGGATGGCCGATCAGGGGCCGCTCTTTCGTTTCCGCAAGGAAGTTCTCGCCCGCAGAATTTTGCGCAAGTATCCGACACTCGATTCGGTCCCGTCACCGGCGACCGAGGAGAAGACGATCGTCGAGAAGTTGCAGAGGAAGTACCGCGATCAGCATGGCGCGATCGACGATGAACTCCTGACCGCGCGTCTCGGTCTCGCACTCTACGATCCCGGTGTTTCCGAGTCATACACTTCGATTGACCCACGGGCGCTGGATTCATTCGAGCGCTGGTGCGCGCGCCAATACCACACCGCGCAGACACGGCACGACCACTCGTGGGTGCTCTGGCGCGAACCGGAAGATCTCGATTACGAGACGGGCTTGGTTGAACGCTACGCCGTCGAAGGCGGAGTGCCGGGCGAATGGGCGGGTCCCGAATCGCAGCGTCGGCACCGGGCTGGATTCCAATTGACTGATGCGCGGATGGACCAGCGTCATGTCGCCGCCGAGCTGGATTATTGCATTTTCTGCCACGAACGCGACAAGGATTCGTGCTCGAAGGGTCTGCGCGAAAAAGACGGCAAGGTCAAAACCAACCCGCTCACGATCCCGCTCGAGGGCTGCCCGCTCGACGAGAAGATCTCCGAAGCCCATCTGCTAAAGTCGCGCGGCGATGCGATCGCGGCGTTGGCGATGGTGATGATCGACAACCCGATGTGCCCCGGCACCGGGCATCGCATCTGCAACGATTGCATGAAGGCCTGTATTTATCAGAAGCAGGAGCCGGTCAACATCCCGCAGGCGGAAACCGGGATTCTCACTGATGTGCTGGGTCTGCCGTGGGGCGTCGAGATCTATGATCTGCTCACCCGCTGGAATCCGCTCAATGTCCGCAGGCCGCATCGTCTGCCGTACAATGGCCTCGATGTTCTCGTCGTCGGCATGGGACCGGCCGGGTACACACTGGCACATTATCTCACTAACGAAGGATTCGGTGTTGTCGGCATCGATGGGCTAAAAATCGAATCGCTGCCGAAGGAGTGGGTCGGTAATGACGCGACCCCTCCAACGCCAATCCACGACGTCGACCAGATTCGCACGCGTCTCGATCACCGGGTTCTGGCAGGGTTTGGCGGTGTGTCGGAGTACGGTATCACGGTCCGTTGGGACAAAAACTTCCTCACGCTGGTTCATCTTTCGCTGGCGCGCCGCTCTCACCTCAAGGTCTACGGCGGCGTCCGGTTTGGCGGCACACTCACAATTGAGGATGCCTTCGAGCGTCTGGGGTTCGAACACATCGCCATCGCCGCCGGCGCTGGCAAGCCGACAGTCCTCACGATTCCCAACTGCCTGATCAAGGGGATACGCGCCGCTTCCGACTTTCTCATGGCGCTGCAATTGACCGGCGCATTTAAGGACAGCGCGCTCGCAAACCTGCAAGTCCGGCTGCCCGCGCTGGTCATCGGCGGCGGCCTCACTGCGATCGATTCGGCGACCGAACTGCTCGCCTACTACCCCATTCAGGTAGAGAAAGTCCTGCAACGCTACGAAGCGATCGTTGCCGACAAAGGCGCAGAAGCATTCTGGTGGCGGGCGTCCGTGGAAGACCATGTGATCCTGACTGAGTTTCTCGATCACGCCCGGCACATTCGTGAGGAGCGCGAGACCGCGAAACGTGAAGGTCGCTCCGCTGACATTGTCGGATTACTCAAGCAGTGGGGAGGCGTACGGATTGTTTATCGCAAGGACCTCGCCGATGCCCCCGCGTACCGACTGAATCATGAAGAAGTGATCAAGGCATTCGAAGAGGGCGTGACCTTCGTCGAACGTCTGGCGCCGAGCGAGGCCATTCGCGGTACCGAGGGCGCCCTGGATGCCGTGGTCTTTGAAAAGCAGGTCAAAGTCGATGGCCGTTGGAAGAACTCCAGCGAAACCGTGACTCTGCCAGCGCGCACCATGCTTGTTGCGGCAGGCACCAGCCCCAACACAATTTACGAGCGCGAATTTCCCGGCACATTCGAATTGGATAAGTGGGGCCAGTTCTTCCGCCCGTACCGCCGCGATGCGGATGCGAAGGATTCTCTGAAATTGGCTCCGGTTGAAGAGGGCGGGGCCGGTTTCTTCACATCGTACAACCGCAACGGCCGCTGTATTTCATTCTACGGCGACAATCATCCGCGCTATTCCGGCAACGTGGTCAAGGCGATGGCCTCCGCCCAGAAAGGGCACCCCGAGGTCGTGAGTCTCTTTGAGCATAAACTCGCCGGATTGAATGCGACGGATCAAGACAAACGCGAGCAACATTGGAAGAAACTATCACAGACGCTGGATGACGAACTGACGGCACGTGTCGAACGTGTCGAGCGTCTCACGTCCAACATCATCGAGATCATCGTACGCGCCCCGTTGGCGGCGCGGCGCTTCCATCCCGGACAATTCTATCGCCTCCAGAATTTTGAGCGTCAGGCGAGGCGCGTGGACGGCACCGCGCTGGCGATGGAGGGTCTGGCGCTGACCGGGGCGTGGGTCGATCGCGGCAAAGGGCTGCTCTCACTGATCGTCCTGGAGATGGGTGTCTCGTCGCGTCTCTGCGCCTACCTGGAGCCGGGCGAGCCGGTGATCGTCATGGGCCCGACCGGTTCACCGACCGAGATGCCGGAAGGCGAAACCGTCCTGCTCGCTGGCGGTGGACTTGGAAACGCGGTTCTGTTCTCAATCGCCGATGGACTAAAAGCTCGCGGCAATCGTGTGATCTATTTCGCCGGATACAAGCGCGCCAACGATCTGTTCAAGCGCGAGGAAGTCGAAAGCGGCACCGATGTCGTGGTCTGGTCGACCGATATCGATCCCGCCATTCCCGCCTCGCGCCCCCAGGATCGCAGCTTTGTCGGCAATATCGTCCAGTCGATCAACGCGTATGGCCGCGGTCAACTCGGCGCGCCTGCGATTCCGCTCTCCGAGGTGAATCGCATCATCGCCATCGGCTCGGACCGCATGATGAATGCGGTGCGTGAAGCGCGTCACGGCGTCCTGGTCGATCTCCTGCCGCATGAACATATCGCCATCGGCTCGATCAATTCGACCATGCAGTGCATGATGAAGGAGATTTGCGCGCAGTGCCTGCAGATGCACGTTGACCCGATTACCGGCGAACCGACCGGGCCGGTCTTCTCCTGCTTCAATCAGGATCAACCGCTCGACAAAGTCGATTTCTTCAACTTGAACGAACGCCTCAAGACCAATTCCGCCCTCGAGCACGTCTCGAATCTCTGGCTCGATCTGTTGCTGGCGAAGCATCCAATGCCGCACGTCTGATTGACGATCGTCTGGGGAAGTGCTCGTCTGTCAAGGCCGAACCGTCTCCCGAACGTCATTCCAGGTCTCGACGACCTTGCTCTTGTCGAGACCTGGAATCTTTGTTGCTCTTCAATTGTCGATTTACAATCAGGTCGTAGCTTCCGCAGTGACCTCTTCCACCGGCAGATCGAGCCCTTTGCGACGGATGAGCCAGTTGTGCAGTCCCTTCGCCGCGATCTTCGCCTGCCCCATGGCGAGAATCACTGTCGCGCCGCCGGTAATCACGTCGCCGGCCGCAAACACGCCTTCACGTGATGTCATACCGGTTGCCTTGTCGACGACGACCACGCCGTTCTTCTGAGTCTTGATGTCCGGCGATGCCTGCGTGATCAGCGGATTCACGCCGAAGCCGAGTGCGAGAATCACTGTATCGACTTCGAATGTCTCTTCTGAGCCGGGGATAGGCACTGGGCGACGACGGCCGGAGGCATCGGGCTCGCCCAATTCCATTTTCTGTATCTCGATCCCTTTGACAAAGAAGTCATCGTTGCCGAGGTACTTTGTTGGTGCGGTGAGCCAGCGGAAATCGACGCCCTCCTGAATCGCGTGTTCGATCTCCTGCACACGCGCCGGCGCTTCAGCCCGACTGCGACGGTAGAAGCAGTAGACTTTATCGGGTCCCAACCGCAGTGATGTGCGGCAGGCGTCCATCGCCGTATTGCCGCCGCCGATCACCGCAACTCGCTTACCGCAGCGGACCGGGGTCGCCGCATCGGGGAACCGATCGGCCCGCATGAGATTGATGCGCGTCAACCACTCATTCGCCGAGTAGATGCCATTCAGGTTTTCTCCCGGCAGACCGGTGAACCAGGGGAGACCCGCGCCGGTGCCGAGGAATATTGCATCGAAACCTTCTTCATCGACCAACTCTTCCAGAGTGAAGAGCTTGCCAATAATCGCATTGCAGATGATCTCAACACCCATGCGACGCAAACAGTCGATTTCGGCCTCGATCACTTCGCCGGGAAGACGGAATCGGGGGATCCCATAGAAGAGTACGCCGCCTGGACGATGCAGCGCCTCAAAAATCGTGACTTTGTGCCCGCGTTTGGCCAGCTCGAAAGCGGCTGTCAATCCCGCCGGACCCGAACCTACCACCGCGACTTTGCAGCCGGTCGAGGTCGCGACATCAGGCACCGAAACCACACCGGACGCCCGTTCCCAATCGGCGACGAAGCGTTCGAGATTACCAATCGAGATCGGCCGTTCCTTCTTTTCCAGTACGCAAGTTGACTCGCACTGATCCGACTGCGGACAGACACGTCCACAAATGGCGGGCAGGACATTTGTTTCCTTGATCTTGCGTGCCGCCGCGCCGAAATCGCCTTCGACGATCAGGCGAATGAAGGACTTTATGTCGATTTGCACCGGGCAGCCGTCGACACAGGTGGGCTTGAGACACTCGATGCATCGTGTCGCCTCACGCACCGCGGTCTCGGCATCGAACCCGAAAGGCACTTCGAGGAAATTCCGCCGGCGCACTGCCGGCTCCTGCTCCGGCATCTGCTGACGCGGGATCTTCATCCGTTCTTTGGCGGTGATCTTGGGTGTTGTGTCGCTCATGGCATCGCCTTTTCGATATGACAGAAGTGATCCACCGCCACCTGCTCCTGTGGGCGGTACATCTTCTGCCGCTGAACCAATAGGTCAAAGTCGACTTGATGCCCGTCGAAGTCAGGCCCGTCGTAACACGCAAATTTCGTTTCGCCGCCGACTGACACACGGCACCCGCCGCACATCCCAGTGCCATCGACCATGATCGCGTTGAGGGAGACCATGGTCGGGATGTTGTACGGTTTGGTCAAGTTGCTGACCGCGCGCATCATCGGAACCGGGCCAATCGCGAGAATCGCGCCGACCGGCTCTTTGTCCATGATGATCTTCAATGCGTCGGTCACGAGTCCTTTCATACCATGCGTGCCATCGTCGGTAGTGACATAGACGTCATCGCAGACTGTGCGCATTTCATCTTCAAGCAGGACCAGATCCTTGGTTCGCGCGCCGATGATTCCAATGGTGCGCCGACCCTGAGTCTTGGCTTCTCGTGCGCTGGGCATGACCGCGCCGGTCCCATATCCGCCGCCGATCACGACCAAGGTTCCTTCGCCCAGGCCATGTGTGCGCTGCCCGAGTGGCCCAACGAGATCTGTGAATGAGTCGCCCTCCGAGAGTGCGACCATCTGCTTGGTTGTCGCTCCGGCGGCCTGGATAATCAGGCGGAGCGTCCCGTCAAGACGATCCCAGCCGGAGAGAGAGAGGGGGATGCGCTCGCCCTCAGTGCCCAGACGGACAATGATGAACTGTCCGGGCTGTGCCTTGCGCGCCACCCAGGGCGCGTGCACATGCATCATCGCCATCGAAGGTCCCAACATCGTCTTCTTCACAATCGTGTACATTGTCCTATTCCTCTATGTTCTGCGCCACTGTGAAAACATCGTCATCCCTGCCCCTTGGCTGAGCTCGTCCTGCGTAGCCTTGGCGCAGCAGGACACCGAATATACAAGTGCGATCAAGTTGCAGTTTGGCAATTGGATGTCCGGTGCAAACCTTTTGACAATGCTGACCAAATATCGATCATTTCGCCCGCCGGGACCAATGCACAGAACAATTTCCAGCGGCGTGCGTTTGTATCTGGCGGGTCGAATGAGGGATTGATGACAAAATTACGGTTCATTTTGGCAGTCGTTTTGATGCTCGGTCTGGAGGGACCCATGGGCACGCAGGTCCAAGCCGCGGATTCACTCACCGTCGGAGCCGAGGCCCCCGACTTTTCTCTGCCCTATGCCACCAAGGATTCGATTGGCGCCGAGCCGCTGACGCTTTCCAAGGAGATCGGCAAGGGCACGATCGTGTTGGCTTTCTATCCGGCTGATTGGAGCGGCGGCTGCACCATCGAAGTCTGCACGTTCCGTGACAACTTCACTGAACTCGGCAAGCTTGGCGTGCGCGTCTGGGCGATTTCCGGCGACTACAAATGGTCGCATCATGAGTGGGCTAAGCAGCACAATCTGCCATTTGAACTCCTAGCCGATCACGATCACGCCGTTGCCAAACTTTACGACAGCTACAATCCCGGCGATTTACTTAACAAACGCACGATTTATGTAGTTGGCTCGGATGGCCGGATCGCCTACATCAACCCGCAGTACCGGGCGCGCGAGCCGCAGGATTTCGAGGCGCTGAGAACGGCCCTCGCGTCCATTCACTAACCGAAGGGGCATATTGCAATACGTGCCTGCCGCCGTGTATATTCCCCACCGCGCCTGATTCCGCATCAGGGTTTCACATGGGGCAGTAGCTCAGCTGGGAGAGCGGTACGTTCGCAACGTACAGGTCGGCGGTTCGATCCCGCTCTGCTCCATTAGATTTTCACGGAAGGCCGTCGCTCGGGCGACGGCCTTTTTGTTTGTGTGTTACGATAAACGGGCCGGGACTTGCGCCCCGGCCCGCTCGGCTTTGCACGATCTGATTTCCTACTTCTTGGCTGCTGTCGTGTCCGCCGGTTTCACTTGGGCATGCATCGGACAGTCGGCGCTGTTACCCTGGCTGGCGTGGCCACCCTGGCACTTCGCCGAACAGTCCTTCTTATCCGCATGTTTGCAGTCGCCTTTGCAGTCACACTTACAGTCACCTTTGCAATCGCCTTTGCAGTCGGCCTTGCATTTCTCCTTACACTCGGCCTTGCATTCGGCTTTGCATTCCTGCTTGCATTTGTCATCGCACTTCTTGTCGCAAGCGGCCTTCTGGTCGCCATGCTTGCAGTTGCCGCAATTGGCGGTGACCTGTCCAGCGACAAAGAACACGCCGACGGCGATCAGCAAGACGGCCAACCACAGTTGTTTTCTGTATGTCACGCACGTTCTCCTTGTTGATGTGAGATTCCAACGAACTAATGAACCGTCGGCTCTCAAATCAGAAGAACTCGGATAGAGATACAGCGTTCCACGCCTGAATGGCCCTGTATGAGGGACGGCGGCGAATGGCTGTGGCTGAAGAGATGATGCTCGAGTTGTACGTCGTGTGCACGGACTGGATGGACAGGTTCGGTAGTCGGCTGTGGCCGCTTGAGTGCCGATTCACGTGGGGCGATAACCAGCGCTTTGGTCGGCGCACAGGCGTTGCAGGGAACCGACTGTTTCTGGCAATGCCGCGTGCCGTTGCCGCAAGGCGGCTCGGGTACTCTTGCGGTTGTGCTCTCGCTCCGTTCGGAGGCGCAGCATGGCGAGGCCGCTCGTGATTCCTCAGCCATCGGGCAGGGGCCACACCCTTTGGCAACGGGCTTTTCGATCTCGCAGGTGCGAGCGCATAGCGCGACCAAGCGCGGCATGGCCTGAGCGGTAACAAGCGCCGTGACCGCGATCAGACAGAAAATCGTCGCCCTGAACTTCGTCACATAGACAGATTATGTCATAATCCCGGACATCGCACCCCGATTTCGTGTCTAACCTGTCAAAAAGAGGGGGCCGGGACATTCATCCCGACCCCCTTTGTCACCTGGCGTGAATCCTACTTCGAGATCTCAGCGCCCTGGCCCGCACCGAGCAGGAAGCTCATCTGTCCGGATGGGTCGAGTGCCGTCAACGTTCCCCCGGCCTTTGAGACCATCGCGCAATTGCCCGGTCCGCATCCCGGCGCACAGTCGACAGAAGCCGACTTGGCGCAGGGTTCGTCGCACAGAACAATGCATTCTGGTGGGCATACAGCCGCGCATTCCTCGGCGGTCATCACTTTGCACGCCGAGGCACAGTCGGACGGATCGCAGGTTGCAGAATTACCGGCCCAGCCGGCCGTAAAAGAGACACCCAAAGCCAGCACCATAAAGCCCAGCATCACGAGGTGACGTTTGGTCATCATGAGCTACACCCCTTCTTTGATTGTGAGTTTTCCCGGTCTCACCATGAGATCAGGCAGACGGATGCCAACGTCGTCTCTCAAATCAATAGAAGGCAGATCTCAATGCAGATGTCGGAGCCGGAAGCGGCCAAAAGCGGACCGGGCGGAGAATGTGAATGCGAAACTTGGAGGGCAAGATCAGACTGTAGCAGCTGCGCCGTCGCGTGCCCCAAAACGACTTGGCCGTGATCGGCGGTATTTTGAGTGGCTTGTGGGGTTCTGTCGGCAATGACAGATCCCGGCAGACACCAGAAACAGTCGGGCTGACCGTAGGGGCAGTCGTCTTTGCCATCGGACGGGAACTGGGGACAGGATTCGAAGGGGGGGCACGATGCATCCGCGACACAACATCCGACTTCTGCTGTGACTTCGTCCTCGACGCTACCACAGCCGCCACAATCGCCATCTCGGTTGTTGTCGCTCAGTACGCTGCATCCGGTCTTGGATGGGCCAGACCAGCAGACCATCTCGACCGTCTCGCCGGTATCGCCGATTTCACACCGGCTCACGCACAGGACGTACGGTCCCGGCGCGGCCTGTAAGCCGGTAAGAAGTGCCAAGACCACGAGTGTGAGGGCAGCGCGGCAGAAACGCATGTGGGTGATACGAATCGAATTGCGTGAAGATTCAAAGAAAGTGATGCGGCCGGGCCATCGTATAGATTTTCAATGAGTTTGGCCGCCCGCCGACCGAGTCTGTATTGGTATCGTCCTTGTATGACCCCGTGGACGGTGGTATAATCGTCTGGGTTCGTGCTAAGCGGGGAGTTAGCGGTGCCCTGTACCCGGAACCCGCTATACCGGGGCTGAAGACCGTCCGAGGCCTTCTGCCCGGCATGATGCAGGCACGTTAAGCGATGTTGATGACCGGGTCTTGCGCAACGGTCGGTCGCCCAACCCCGCCAGGACCGGAAGGTAGCAACGGTAAGCTGATCGTATCGTGTGACGTAAGGTGGCCCAGTTGGAATTGGCTGGCGGGCCGGTTGTGTCGAGCGAGGTCGACGACGGGTGCACGGACCTTTTTTTATAGGTCCTATGGGACCTATAGGACCTATAAAAAATGAACACCTCTTACCAGGCTTTAGCGCGAAAGTGGCGTCCGCAGACATTCGATGATGTCGTCGCACAACCGCAGGTGACGACCACGCTGAAGAATGCCCTCGCGTCCGGGCGGATCCATCACGCCTATCTGTTCTGCGGGCCACGCGGCACTGGCAAGACCACCACCGCGCGCATCCTGGCCAAGGCGCTAAATTGCGAAAAGGGGCCAACACCCGAGCCCTGCAACGAGTGCCACGCCTGCGTCTCGATCACCAACGGTTCGAATCTCGATGTGCTGGAAATCGACGCCGCCTCAAACACCGGCGTCGATCAGATCCGCGATCTGCGTGCCTCGACCATCATTGTTCCAGCAGAGTCGCGTTTCAAGATCTATATCATCGACGAAGTGCATCGGCTATCATCGAACGCGAAGGACGCTCTGCTTAAGACGCTTGAAGAGCCGCCGCCGGCGGTGAAGTTCATCTTCGCCACGACGGAAGCGCACGAGGTTCCGCAAACGGTCCGTTCGCGCTCTTTGCGACTTGATTTTCATCTGCTGTCGCAGGACGATTTGCGCAAGCACCTGCTCACGATTGCGACCAATGAAAAAATCGACGTTGAACAGGGGGCACTCGATGTGATCGCAACCGAAGCCGCAGGCTCGGTGCGCGATTCGCTCTCGCTGTTGGATCAGGTGGCGGCTTACGCCGGTGGCCGGATCACGGTCGATCTCGCCAGCGAAGCGCTCGGACTGGTTGATTCACAAGTCCTGTTCGCGTTCACCGATGCGGCCGCCGAAGGCAATCCCGCCGGGACGGTGGATGCGATTGCGGCGGTGGCCAGGGCTGGCCGCGATTTCCAGCAATTCGCGCGCCAGCTTGCAGAACACTTGAAACGACTGCTCTTCGCCAAGTCTCTCGGTGAGAAGTTCACCGATGAGGGCCTGGGGACGGAGGAAGTCTCCCAGTATCGCAAGTCCGCGGCTACTTGGGATGAGAATGATCTCCTCCGGCTGTTGCTTATGTCGGTGGAAGTCGGACAGCGCGTGCGCAGGGGAACACCCCAGCCGCGCTTGGAGCTTGAGCTCTTCGCGATGCGTGCCGCCAAACTGGATGCATCGATCGATCTGCGCGCCCTGGTACAGCGCTTGGAAGGGCAGGGAATAGCCCCGGCGCCTAAGGTTCCACCGGTACCGTCCTCATCTCAATCACCGCAGCCCAAGGGACCACCGGTCGCCCCAAAGCCGATGGTGCGTCCGCCTGAACCACAACCCGAGGCCACGGGACCTAAGCCAGCGCCGAAGCCGGCACGCTCCGTTGCCGGCGACCTCGACTGGGATCCGATTCTCGATGTCATCTGCGAGCATCGTCCCACATTGCGCGCGGTCCTTGGACATGCGCAATTGGTCCGGACCGCGCCGGGTGTTTTCGAATTGCATGTCCCGAAAACCAACGAATTTCAGCAACGTCAGCTTGCGGAAAAACCGGTACGAGACCTGATCCACTCTGAAATCATCAAGGCGGTCGGAACCGGCGCGCGGATTACAACACACGTGAAGAATACGGGAGTACCCGCCGCTGCACGCGATGCCACGGCCGCGCGCTCCGCGCCCAAGGGCATGAGTCCCGAACTTCTGGCCGATCACGGCCTGCAAGAAATACTGCGGCGTTTTGACGGGGAAATCGTAGAATAGCACCTACCATAAGCGCGCTTCGCCGCGGGCGGGGGCTTGGATGAGGCCAAGAGAATCGGAGGCAGAAATGTCGAATATGGAACAATTGCTCAAGCAGGTACGAAAAATGCAAGCCGAGATGGAGAAGATTCAGCAGTCGCTTGAAAACGAAACCGTCGAGGGATCGGCCGGTGGCGGCATGGTGAAAGTGACCGTCAACGGCAAGCGCGAGGTGCTCTCGGTCAAAATCGATCCCGAAGTCATCAAGTCCAATGACATCGAGATGCTGGAAGAGTTGATCTGTGTCGCGATCAACCAGGCGAACCAGAAAGCGGCCGAACTGCAGGCGCAAAGCATGTCCAAACTGACCGGCGGCATGCCGCTGCCGGGAATGGGCATGGGATTCTAGCGGTATGCATACCGAAGAGAGAGCAACAAAGACTGCTTCGTCGTCGCGGAGAGCGCTCTTCCTCGCAATGACGGAGATGTGGTTTTCGTGCGGATCAACGTCATTGCGAGGAGGTCCGGCTGCTCTTCGCCGGGCTGACGAAGCAATCTCTGTTGCTCTTTAGCTTCGTCGCAGACAATATGGCCAACACCTCCGCGACACTCGATCACTTGATCGACCAATTCGCCAAACTTCCCGGCGTCGGCAAGAAGTCTGCCTACCGTCTGGCCTACCACGTCATGCAGGCGCCCATCGATCAGGCGCGCGCCCTGGCGCTGGCAATTGTGGCGGTCAAGGAGAAGATCGTCTTCTGTTCCCAGTGTTTCAACGTCACCGACGACGATCCCTGCCCAATCTGCCGCTCGAGTGAGCGAAACAAGTCGCTGGTCTGCGTTGTTGAAGAGCCGCACGATGTGTTGGCGTTCGAACGCTCCGGCGCGTTTCAGGGATTGTATCACGTCCTGGGCGGCGTCTTTTCCCCGCTCGATGGCATCGGACCGGAGGAGTTGAAGATTTCGGAGTTGGTGGCGCGTATCAAGGAGGACGGCATCCGCGAGGTCATCATCGCGACCAATCCGACCGCCGAAGGCGAGATGACCGCAAATTATCTCGCGAAGGTCCTGAAGCCGCTCGGCGTGACCATTTCGCGTATTGCCCGGGGGTTGCCCATGGGCGGAGATGTCGAATACGCCGACACGAACACGATCATGCGCGCGCTGGAAGGACGAACGGAGTTTTAGCACTGTACTCTACCCAGTGGGTCCCGGGCATGCTCGCCCAGGGCGAACCACCACACAGACGACCATACAATGCCCCTACTTGAAACCATCCTGACCAAAGTCTTCGGCTCGAAGCACGAACGCGATGTCAAGCGCATCCTGCCAATCGTCGAGACGATCAACATGCGCTTCGACGATTTCGAATCGCTCTCCGACGATGAACTGCGCGCGAAGACCGACGAATTCAAAAGACGGCTCGAAGAGGGGGAGACGCTCGATGACATACTCCCCGAGGCTTTTGCCGCAGTCAAGCAGGCCTGCAAACGCCTGGTTGGCAAGACGTGGGACGTGGTCGGCATCCCGACCACGTGGAATATGGTGCCGTACGATGTCCAGTTGATTGGTGGCGTCGTGCTGCACGAGGGCAAGATCGCCGAAATGGCCACCGGCGAAGGCAAGACTCTGGTTGCCACGTTGCCGATGTACCTCAACGCTCTCGAAGGCAAGGGTGTCCATCTCGTGACGGTAAACGACTACCTCGCCCGCCGCGATGCCGAGTGGATGGGGGAGATTTTCAAATTCCTCGGTCTGACGGTCGGGATCATTCAACACGACCAGGATCCACAGACACGCCGCGCCCAGTACGACAGTGACATTGCCTACGGCACCAACAATGAGTTCGGCTTCGATTACCTCCGCGACAACATGGCGGTCCGCAAGGAAGACCGGGTCCATCGCATTTTCAATTATGCCATCGTCGATGAAGTCGATTCTGTCCTGATCGACGAAGCCCGGACCCCGCTGATCATCGCCGGCCCCACCGGGCGCACCGACAATTCCGCGTTTCTCGAGATGCGCGAAATGGTCGAGCGAATCATCCGCCGTCAAACCGAAGTCACAAGCAGGCTGGCGGATGAGGGCATCAAGCAGTTTGAGGCCGGGGAAGAGTATGACGCCGGAATCAAGCTCCTGGCGGTCAAACGCGGCGCGCCGAAAAACAACCGCTTCATGAAATATCTGAAAGAAACGGGTGTCAAACGCGCGATCGGAAAGGTCGAACTCGATTACACGCGCGACAAGCGCATGCCCGAGATCGACGAAATGCTCTACTTCGCGATCGATGAAAAAGACCACACGATCGACCTGACCGACAACGGTCTGAACTCACTACGCCCTGACGAGCAGGCGCTGTTTGAGATTCCCGATATTGGAACGGGCGTGGCTGAAATCGATGAGCGCGAAGACCTCAACGACATCGAAAAGGCCAAGGCAAAAAACGACCTCTACAAGACTCATGCCGAACGTTCCGAGCGCGTGCACATCGTCTCGCAACTGCTCAAGGCATACTCGCTCTACGAAAAGGACGTCGAGTATGTGATCAACGAAGGCAAGATCGTTATCGTCGATGAGTTTACCGGACGCATGATGCCCGGTCGCCGTTATTCCGACGGCCTGCACCAGGCGATCGAGGCCAAGGAAAAGGTCAAGATCGAGGATGAGACCCAGACGCTGGCCACGGTCACCCTTCAAAACTACTTCCGACTCTATAAGAAACTTGCGGGAATGACCGGCACCGCCGTGACCGAAGCCTCAGAATTCTTCGAAATCTACAAGCTTGATGTCACGAGTATTCCGACAAACGTCCCGGTCGAGCGAATCGATTACGAGGATATCATCTTCCGTACGCGTCGCGAGAAATTCAACGCGATCGTCGAAGAACTCGCCAAGATGTACCAGCATGGCCAGCCGGTCCTCGTTGGCACGGTCTCCGTCGAAGTGTCGGAGACCCTGTCACGCATGCTCAAGCGGGTTGGCGTCCCGCACTCGGTTTTGAACGCCAAATTCCATGAACAAGAAGCCGGTATCGTCGCGCACGCCGGCGAACGCGGCCACGTGACCATTGCGACCAACATGGCGGGACGCGGCACCGACATCAAGCTCGGTGCAGGTGTGACCGAACTGGGTGGGTTGCACATCATGGGCACTGAACGCCATGAAGCCCGGCGTATCGACCGTCAGTTGCGCGGCCGCGCCGGACGTCAGGGCGATCCCGGCTCGTCGCGCTTCTACCTGTCGCTCGAAGACGATCTCATGCGACTGTTCGGATCCGAGCGCATCGCCACGATCATGGACAAGCTCGGCGTTGAGGAAGGCGAGGTCATCGAGCATCGCATGGTGACCAACGCGATCGAACGCGCCCAGAAACGTGTCGAAGCGCAGAACTTCTCGATCCGTAAACACCTGCTTGAGTATGACAACGTCATGAACCAGCAGCGCGAGGTCATCTACTCGCGACGGGCGCAAATCCTCGAACACGACGACCTGCGTGAGGAGGTCGTCGAGCTGCTGCGCCAGGCGTCGGAGAAGATCGTCGAGAAATACTGCGCCGACCCCTCCAACCCCGAGGCATGGGACACGGGCGGTATGCGGCTCGACCTCATGAAGACCTGCCTGCTCGATATCAACTTCGATTCCCCCGAAGTGCGCCAACTCAACTACCAGGGCTTGATTGAATTCGTGGGCGAAGGGGTTCTGGCGGTCTATCAGAACAAAGAGACGGCTGTCACTCCCGAAGTGATGCGGCAGTTGGAACGGTTTGCGTTGCTGCGTGTGATTGATGAGCGTTGGAAAGAGCATCTCTATGAGATGGACCAACTCAAGACCGGCATCAATCTCCGCGCCTACGGTCAGCGGGATCCGCTAATCGAGTACAAGAAGGAAGCGTTCGCGCTCTTCTCGGCCCTCCTCGACACAATCGACAAGGAATCGGTAGAGATGGTCTTCCGATTGCAGATTGCGCCGCGCGAGCCAATCGCCCCGGCCGTCGACCTGCGTCGTCTTCAAGCCGTACACGAAGAGGCCTCGGCGATGGGCTACTCAGGAAATCCCGAGGAAGCGCGCACCGCCGGCAAGAAGCAGCCGATCAAAGTCGAGCAGAAGGTTGGCCGCAACGATCCCTGCCCCTGCGGCTCCGGCAAGAAATACAAGAAATGCCACGGTGCCGTCGGGGTCGCTTCGTAATAACGTCCTTTTGGGCCGCCGGGCTGATCGGGGAGGGCGAGGTTCCTGCCGAGCCGCCCCGGTTGCAGATACGCTGACATGTCCGAACAAGAAAGCTCCCCAGGTGAGAGTCCGGGCTCTGCGTTCAGTTATTTTCTCCACGATGGGCGGCTCGGCGGGAGCCTCGCCCTCCCAGTAAGCTATTTCCTCGCCATTGCGCTGCGGGGGCCCCGCAACAATTCCCCTTTATTCCCCGTCTACCGTGAGGCAGATTCTTCTGCGCATGCAGGGAATGTCCACAACTAGTATGGTTCGGGAGGTCGAATGGAAAAACTGATGACGTTCGTCGTGTCGATGGCGCTGAGTCTGGCCGCCACGGCCAGCTTCGCGCAAGAAGATGTCACGCTCGACGTCAAGAAACGGGTGCTGGATAACGGGATGACAATCCTTGTGGCCGAGCGCCACAATGCCCCGGTCATCTCAACCTATATCCATTACAAGGTCGGCTCGGCCAACGAATGGCCGGGAATGATCGGCGCCGCTCACCTGCTTGAGCACATGCTGTTCAAGGGGACCCAGATTCTGGGTACGCGTGATTTCTCGCAGGAAGCGCCACTCTTGGATCGTGAAGATTCGCTACGGAGCGCGATTGTCGGCGAAGAACGCAAAGCCGGGATGTATGCCTTCCAGCGCTCGATTGGGATCGCCGACGTACCCGACAACACCGCCTTGATCGACAAACTCAACGCTGACCTCGAGACAGTGAAAACCGCTCTCGATGGACTGGTCGATAAGAACGCCTACGAGCAGTTGTACTCGCGCAACGGCGCCTCGGGATTCAACGCGGGCACCGGCTACGATGGCACGACATACTATGTCAATCTGCCGGCCAACCGCCTCGGGCTCTACATCTCGGTAGAAGCGGATCGCATGACCAATCCGGTGCTTCGCGAGTTCTACGCCGAGCGCGACGTGGTGATCGAGGAGCGCCGTCTCAAGGTCGACAACGAGGGATCCGCCAAGCTGTTCGAGCAGTTGATCGGGACGGCATTCATCGCGCATCCCTACCAGATTTTCTGGGAATGGAAATCGGAAGTAGCGCACCTCACGCGCCCCAAGCTTGTCGATTTCTACAAGCGTTACTATGCGCCGAACCGCATGGTACTGGCGATTGTCGGCGACGTGAAAAGCGAGGAAGTCTTTACGCGGGCCGAAGAGGCGTTTGGCAAGATCCCGCGTCAGCCTGATCCTGATCCCGTGGTCACGATCGAACCGCCGCAGGAAGGGGAGCGTCGGGTCATTCAGAAATTCGATGCTGAGCCGTATCTCTCGGTCGCCTATCACAAGTCCGCATTCGACGATCCCGATGAGATTGTCTACCGCGTCCTGCATCGGCTGCTGTCGAATGGACGCACCTCGCGGTTGTACAAATCGATGGTGATTGACAAGCAACTCGCCACCAACGTGTCGACCTACGAATTCCCCGGTTCCCAATCGGGCGATCTTGATCCCAATCTCCTGGTCATCGATATCGAACCCAAGTCGCCGCACACGACATTCGAGTGCGAGACGGCGCTCTATGCCGAACTGGAGAGAGCCGCGACCGTGCCGGTCACGACGGCCGAACTTCAGAAGATCAAAAACCGCATCGAGTCCGATTTCATCTGGTCGCTTTATTCGAATCTCGGACTGGCGAACCAATTAGCCGAGTACGAGGCGCGCGCCGGCGATTGGCGGTATTTGCAGAGCATTCGCGATCGTCTCGCCAAAGTCACGCCGGAAGACATCCTGCGCGTCGCCAAGCAGACATTCACCG
Source organism: uncultured Ignavibacteria bacterium (assembly GCA_964371625.1). GTDB lineage: Bacteria > Zixibacteria > MSB-5A5 > WJJR01 > WJJR01 > JACQFV01. The sequence goes on from CAYJMP010000001.1 coordinate 34,768, forward strand.
CTGACAACCGCACCGTCGCGACGCTGGTGCCGATTGCCGCTGAATCGGCCGGATTGTAGAAGAGGAGACAGACGAAATGAAATCATACTGGAAAATCACACTCGGCATTATCACCATCGTTCTTAGTGCTACCTCTCTGGCAGGTGCCCAGAATCCGTACGCGAAATGGCAATTCGACGACATCAACTTCAATCCGCCGGTGCCCGAGCGATTCGAACTCTCCAACGGTCTCGTCGTCTTCTTCCTGCCCGACGATCAGCTTCCGGTTGTGACGATGAGCGCCATCATCCGCGCCGGCGAGGCATATGTGCCCGTCGGCAAAGCGGGCTTGGGCGGTATCGTCGGTGAGGCATTGGTCACGGGAGGAACCGAGTCGCGCACGCCCGATGAAGTGGATGAACAACTCGAATTTCTCGGCATCCAATGGAGCGGTACGGTGAACATGGAATCGGCCGAATTTTCGATGCAGTGCCTCGCCAAGGACTATCCGACCGCGCTGAGCCTGCTGGCTGATTTGCTGATTAGACCCGGGTTTGAGCAATCTCGTCTGCAGTTGGCAATCGACAACACATTGGAAGACCTGCGCCGTCAAAACGATTCTCCCGGCCGCATCATTCGCCGCGAATTCAATCGGCTCGTCTATGGCGATCATCCGTATGGATGTACCCCCGACGAGAAGTCGGTTTCCGGAATAACGCGCGTCGATGTTCGCGCCTACTACGACGCGTACTTCCATCCGAACTCGACCATACTGGCGGTTTCTGGCGATCTCGAGACGGCACAGCTAAAATCCTCGTTGGAGAAGGCATTTGCCGGCTGGAGCCGGGGAGATTCACCCACGCTCGCAATTCCTGATCCGGTGCCGCCGACTCCCGGAGTCTATCAAATCGAGAAAGACATCAGCCAGACCAACCTTCGCTTCGGCCATCTCGGCATCGATCGACACAATCCCGACCGTCACGCCGTGCGCATCCTGAATCACATCTTGGGCGGCGGGGGATTCACCTCGCGCATGGTCGGCAAAGTCCGCTCGGATTCAGGGTGGGCCTACTCGGTCGGCACTGCCTTCGGCACTTCCAACAAGCCCGGAGTATTCCTGGCCAGTTGCCAGACCAAGTCCGAAACGACGACCAAGGCGCTGGCGCTCATGCAGTGGGTAATCGACGATCTGAAGAAGAACGGCATCAAAGAAGATGAGCTGACCACTGCGCGGGAATCGATTGTGAATTCTGATGTCTTCAACTACGACACCCCGGTCGAGGTGGTGGAGAACTACGCCTGGCAGGAGTACTACGGATTTCCTGCCGATCAACTGAAACTCGACCTGGCTGCCATTCGCGCGGTGACTAAAGCTGACGTCGATGCCGCCGCGCAGAAGTACCTTGACCCGTCCCGTTATGTCGTGGTCGCCGTGGGCAAGAGCGCAGAGTACGATGCGCCACTCTCAAAATTCGGGACCGTGCAGACGATCAATCTCGATGTCGTGCCCTGACAGTTGACACGCTCCAGCTCCTCAGGTGGCAGCTCTCTCATAAAGCAGGCTCGGCTTGGCCCCGCCCCCCGAAGTTGGGAGGGCGAGGCCAAGCCGAGCCTGCTCTTTCCTCGTCCAACGGCACGGCAAGGTCGCGCCACTCTTATCGAATCTCAAATTGCCGGTGGAGCCGACCGCGATCTCAAATCGTATGCCGCGACAAAAAAGCCGCCCATCGCGAACGCTGCGATCACTATCCCCACGAGCCAGCCGATCATGGGAAGGTTGCAGAGAATCGTCACCAATAGCAGTCCCAACGCCATCGCGTAAAACGGTCGCGGTGCCGATCCTTTCCGCAAGCGCCGCAAGATCCAGTCCCCCAGGGCCAGTCCCACGAAGATGTCCGCAAGATAGAGCAGGACCATCCAGAGCAACAGGATCAACACCGCGGCGGGGATGCCAATCAGCGTCAACGCGACGGCGATGGCGGCGATGGGCAGACAGATGAGGAAGAGCGCACCGAGACCGAGTGTCTTGGCAGAGGATTGCGATATCGACGCGGCGATGTTGACGAGGTATGGGCGGAATAGAACCAGAAGGATCACTCCCAGCGCCAACGAACCGAGGTACCACCAGGCGTCCCAAACGAAACTGCCGAATGTGTAACCTTCATCCTCTTTCTTCTCGGCCAAACGTTCGATACCTCCGAGGATCTGCGCGCCATCCTCGATCTTGATTTCCTTGTCGGAGGTGTACTTGAGCGAGCCGCCGATAATCGCGCCCTGCAGGATGACGATATTCTCGCCTTCGATTTTCACGTCCCCGTCAATCTGACCGGAAATCGTGATCTTGCTTGCTCCCCCGGACAGGTTGCCGCCGATGTGACCACGGACAATCAATTGCCCGCAGGCGAAGTTGGCGTCCTTTTCCACCCAAGCGCGCGAGTCGACGAGGATGTCCTGTGCGAACCCCATGACGTTGCGCTCGACATGCCCGCGCAGAGTGAAGTTCTGAGCGAAGGCGCGCGCCGAGTTGATGACTGTGCCATTGACGTCGACCTTCTGACCGAAGGCCATAAATGAATTGTCGATGACCGCCGAGTCGCCCAGCGTGATCGTCCGTCCGGCCGCGAGCACATCGCCGAGGACATGCCCATCGAAACTGATATCATCACCGGCTGCGAGCACGTCGTCGAGGATCTCGGCATCTCGAACATTGACGACTGATCCTTTGCGAAACTGAGTTGCCTCGGTATCGGGAACCCCGCAGGTCCAGAGAGCGACCAAGGCGAAGAACGCGAGGGAGATGACTTTGCGAGACATGATCAGGCGACCTCCTCAGCGTGATGGGCCAAACTTATTGCAATTTAATACATTAGCTGGTACGGGTCTCTCCCGGTCCCAGTTTCGCGAAACTGAAAACTACATGCGGCACCAGAGCTTGCCAAGTGTGAATTGCCCTCAAATCAACCTTAGTTGGTAGCATTTGTCATAACACCTCGGTCATCGCGCGGAAACCGCTCGCGCGACTCCAGATTCTTCAACTTCGTCCGATATATAGACTTAACAGCGCGTCACCCTGCTGTTGGGTGGCGCGGTGTCGCTGTTAAGCTGATGCGAAAATCTGAGTCGCCATACCTGTCCATACTTCCCAAGGTGGAGACGCTCTATTGGGCTATACGATCTCTGGCTTTGCTCGGTCTGCTCTTCCATATGATCGTGTCGACACCCTCCCTTTTTGGCGAGCTGCGCTGGTTGGTCACTGCGTCCGGTTTCACTGCCCTGGTGGCGATTCCCGCGCTGCTGGCGAAGTATGCCCGATTCCAATTGGACCGGTACTTTTGGCAACTCTATTCGCTCGACATTTTGGCCGTGGCCGCTTTGGTGTATCTCACAGGCGGGATTTCCAGCAATTTCTACGTTCTGTTTTATGCGTTGGTCCCGTACGTCGGCTATACCTCCGGAATCCACTTTGGGATGGCAGTGGCGGCGATCGCGACTGTAATTTATGCAGTCCCTTGTGTTGCCCTGGGCGGCCTTCAGGTGCTCCCCGAGCTCATTTTCCGCATGGTGATGATGTGGATTTTTACTGGGGTCATGGGCGTGGCCAACGGCATATTCACGATGTTCTCGCAACGGCTCCTCAACGCGATGGACAAACTCAACGAGTACACCTCCGAGCTTGAACGCACATCCTCGCAGTTGGAGACCATATACGAAACTTCCCGTTCGCTCGCCGGGCTCATGCCGGTCGATAACGTCATCGATCGCATCCTGGGGATTGCCCGACAGGTGTTGCGTTATCCCGTCTGCGAAATCTACACGTGGGATCCGATCAACAAGAAACTCTGGCTGAAGGGACGCATCGACGAGGATCTGACCGAACGCCTCGAACGACCGTTGCCGATCGAACCAAGCGAGGCGTTCAAGCGCGTCATTCGCAGCAATGAAACCGTACGGGTGCTTGACCGTTTCGCCGGCAAGCCGGTGGTCGAGGGGGGCGCCTTTCGTTCCCAGCTTATCGTTCCCATGATCTCGGAAGGTAAGTTGGTTGGCCTGTTGAATGCGGAATCGCCGCACCCCAACGCGTTTACAGAGCGCGATGAACGTGTCATGTCGATTTTGGCGGATTCATCCTCCATGTCACTTGTCAACGCCGACCTGCACCAACAGATGGAGAAGCTGACCATCGTCGACGAACTGACCGGCCTCTTTAATTTCCGTTACTTCCGTCTGCGTCTGGAAGATGAACAGCGCCGTGCCACACGGTACGGAACGCCGCTTTCACTGATCATGATCGATATCGACTGGTTCAAGAGCCTCAACGATCGATTCGGACATCAAACCGGCAATGTCGCATTGCGTCAGTTGGCGAGGGTCATCACCTCCTGCGTGCGTGATGTCGACATTGTCGCACGCTATGGCGGAGAAGAATTCATTGTGATACTCCCACAGACCGCCACCGAGGAGACACATCGGATCGCCGAGCGCATGCGCCGCAAAGTCGAGCAGACTGAATTCGGTCCCGATGCCACCGGACGGCCCCTGCCGATGACTGTCTCGATCGGAGTCTCATGCTACCCCGACAACGGCCGCTCGGAAGACGATCTCGTTGAGTCCGTCGACCAGGCGCTCTATCGCGCCAAGGGCGGCGGCAAGAACCTCGTCTGCACCGCGTGAGTCCCGCTATCGGACTTCCCTGTCCCAAAGGTCCCATTCTTCACTTGCCCCATGCGGACTTGGTTTCTACATAGTCCCCAATGAACGCGCCTTCGCCTCTTGTCCTTTCTTACAAAGGATTATCCCCCGATCAGGAATTACTCGACTGGCTGGCCGCAGGCGTCGTTGGCGGCATCGTTCTCTTCCGCGACAACTGCACGGATGAGACGGAGTTGCGGGATGCCATCGCGTCGATGCGGAGCGCCTCGCCGCATCCTCTCTATATCATGGTCGATGAGGAGGGAGGGCGCGTCCGTCGCCTCCTCGATGGGCCAGGCTCGATGACCGATCTGCGCAGCTACGAGACCCGATCACCAGTACAGATTGGTGAGTTGTACGCCGGCGTCGCTCGTCGATTGCACTCGCTGGGCATCGACACATTGCTGGCGCCTGTTGTTGACATCGGACACGACGGCGCCGACTGGCTCAATTCGCGCACGCTCTCGCACGACAAGACGTGTGTGGCCGAGATGGCTGGCGCGGTCATACCGGCCATCCAGTCACAAGGAGTACATGCTTGCGCCAAGCACTTTCCCGGCTCGGGTCGGGTCGTGCTGGATCCTCACCAGGGTCCGGTGACTTGCCCGATCGCTCTCGACCAGTGGGGCGTCCACGAACGAATACCGTTCGATGCGGCGATCGCGGCCGGTGTCGATATGATCCTGGTTGGTCATCAGATCATGGAAGGATTCGGTGAAACGTTGCCCGCCTGCCTGGCACCCGCCTTCCCCAAGTTCTTGCTCAAACGGCACCTGGGCTACGAGGGCCTGATCCTCACCGACGATCTGGGTATGGGAGCGATCGCACGGACGACGCCCATCGAGGCAGCGATTGCTGCGGCATTGCGCGCTGAATGCGATCTCGTCCTGGTCTGCAATGATCGTAATCTTCAGAAACGCGCTGTCGCGCACTGGATGGAGAATCAACCCAAGACATGAGCCGCCTCCCAAGACATCCATTTGTCGAGTTGCTGCGTCGCAACCCCATCTGCGCTCTCGGTATCAACAGCGGCACTTCAATCGATGGTCTCGATGGGGCGCTGGTCGAAATGGCCGAGAAACGTGGTCAGAGGAGCTACCGCGTCCTTCGCACTTTTACGCGTGCGTTCCCCGCTCGGATGCGCGAGTCACTGATGGCGATTTCCTCCGATGAGATGATTGTCAAGCCCGCGCTGGTATCGACCAACTACGAGCTCGGAAGGTTCATCGGGCAGACGGCGACTCGGTGGATGCGATCTTGCGGGCGTGTGGACCTCGTTGCCTCACACGGCCAGACGATAGCGCACTACCCATTCGGTGCGCGAAAGGCGACTTGGCAGATCGGCGTGTTGAACGAGATCGCTCAAACAACGCGGCGGGTGACAATTGGTGACTTCCGCCCGGCGGACATCGCCGCCGGCGGCATGGGCGCCCCGTTGTCCGGATACTATCATCACCTGCTTTTTGGGCCCGGAGTCCCGCTCCTCAACATCGGTGGCCTCTCTAACATTTCGGTCTCGCGCCACGTTCGCGGGAGGTTAGCCGTGACCGCATTCGACAGTGGCCCCGGCAATCTGCTGATCGACGCGCTCGCTGAGCGCGTGCTCGACCGTCCTTTCGATAGGGAGGGATCTGTGGCCTCGCAGGGACGTCCTGATGCGCGGGCCGTCAATGCGGTGCTCAAGCACCCGTATTTTCAGTTACGTCCTCCAAAGACATGCGGAAGGGAAGAATTCGGTTGGAGCCAGGTGCGCCGCATCTTCGCCGAACGGAGTTTGGGTCCAGAAGATGCACTGGCCACCGCCGTGGAGATCACCGCTTGGTCGATCGCCGATGCGACGCGACGCTGGATTGCTCCCAAAACGACCGAACGCGCGCTTGTTGTATCCGGCGGGGGGGCGCGGAATCACTACCTGATGACGCGGCTACAGGAGTATTTGGGTGATTGGCAGTTGACTGTGCCCGATGGCTGGGGAATCCCCACGCGTTATCTCGAGCCGACCGGGTTTGCCGCCTTGGGCATCGAAACGCTCCATGGACGCCCCGGGAACCTGGGCGGCGGAACTGGCGCCAAACATCCAGCCGTGCTGGGACTGATTGCGCTCCCGCCACCAGTTGCGTAGTTTCGCCCCTCACCCATGACACGCCGCCAGCTCTGCATCCTGCCAGTTGTATTGATCGCCCTCATCATCGGGGACGGTTGTATCCCGGCGCGCGTCCGCAATGGCGCGCTGTTTGGAATCGATCCCGTCAAACCTCCGGTCGTGCGCGTGCGACTGCCAAATGAGGATCCATCGCTGACCGTGCGCGGCGATACACGGTTTCTCGTCAACGCATTCACGTCGGGGCAAACCGCACCCGTCACGTTCTCCACGGATGACCGTGTCGTTGTCCGTCATGGCACCTTGGGAATCGACATTGTCGGAGCGGGAGGCATCACGCTTGTGAAGGGGGCGACCGGAGTTTCGATGTTTGCCGAGGACTCAAGACACCGGTTGGTCGTGGACAAGATCCCCTATCACGGTGCGTTGATATTCGGTCGCCACAATGGCAAACCAATTGTCGTCAACCGTCTCAACCTCGATCAGTACTTGACGGGTGTGCTCACTCCTGAGCTGGGCGAGCGCACCGACGACGAGTACGAGGCGGTCAAGGCGCAGGCTGTCGCGGCACGGACTTATGCGCTCCGACACCTTGGGCAATACGCCTATGCCCCTTACGACCTCAAGGCGGATGTGAGCGACCAGGTCTATGTTGGCGCTTCGCAACAACGCGACTGGGTCGATCACGCTGTGACCGAGACCGAAGGGGAAGTGCTCACTTTTGAAGGCGACCTGATCGATTCATATTATCACTCCACCTGCGGAGGAAAGACCGATGCCATCGAGGACATCTGGCCCAAACCTGCGAAGCCCTATCTTGTCTCAGTAGATGATGACAAGTTTTGTTCCTGGTCGAAGTACTGGGAATGGACTGAGGAGTTTAGCGGGCAAGCACTGCTGGCGAACCTGAAAGCTTATCGCGCACAGGTCGGCACACCGATAAGCAACTTCACATACTTGAAAGACATTGAAATCCTGCGCGGCACCGAAGGCGGGCGGGCGCTGGCGATATCCGTGACCACATCCGCTGGACTCTGGACGATTCTCGCCGACCAGACCCGCTGGGCGCTCGGACGTCCCTCACGTCCCGGCTCCATCCTACCTTCCTCCAATTTCGAGATCAAACTGAAGCGCGACAAGAATGGTCACATCAGTTCCGCCACGGTGAAGGGGCGCGGGTATGGCCACGGAGTCGGGCTTTGTCAATGCGGTATGATCGGGCGCGCCCGCGCCGGGCAATTCTATCGTGACATCTTGCCGCATTACTACACTGGCGCGGTCATCGAAAGAGTCTATTGAGAGCATAGCACACACGGGTCCGAGAGGTCCCGTTTCATTCCGACTAACCCCCACCCCATGCCCCCGTCTAATAACCAGATGGAGGAAGGCGATGCCGCCATCGTCAGACGGGTTCGTGACGGAGAGGTGGACGCGTTCCGCATCCTCGTCGAACGGCACAGCCGGGCTTTGTATGGACTGGCTCATCGGATGACCGGGAACGCACATGACGCGGAAGATATTGTACAGGAATCACTTATGAGGGCCTACCGCCAGCTCGACCGCTTCGAATCTCGTGCGGAATTTGGCACCTGGATTCACCGGATCGGCGTCAACTGCGCCCTCGACCATTTGCGGAGCCGCAAAAACCGGGACCAGATCATTAAGAGCGAGGGAGAAGGGGCAGAAGACATGATTGCATCGATGCCGTCCAACGATCCGGCGCCGGACCAGCATCTGGCTGATCTGCAGATTCGCCACCATGTCGAGGGCGCTCTGGGCGCGTTGAGTGTCACCGAACGCTCCGCATTCGTCATGCGCCATTTTCAGGAAATGCCGCTCTCAGAAATAGGTCAGGCGCTCGGGATCAATGAGAATGCAGTCAAGAACACGATCTTCCGCGCGGTCCAAAAAGTACGCCGCGCCCTTGAACCAATTGCAGGTGACTTGCGATGACAATCCACCCATCCGAAGAGCAGTTGGTCCTGCACTATTACGGCGACGATGATGACCATGCCGTGGTCGCGCGGCATTTGTCTTCGTGCACGGAATGCAGCGTGTTGTACGCGCGGTTGACGGGACTGCTCGGCGCAGTCAAATCCTCCGAGATGCCCGAACCGCTTCATGGGTTCGAGGAGCGAATTTGGAAGAAAGTCCATGAGCGCATCATTGAATCTCAGCGTCCCCGGCTGTTCGTGTTCCCGGTCCGCCAGTGGATCTACGCCATGGGCATAACCGCGGCGATCGCCCTCGCCTTTTTCGCCGGCCGCTTCACGCCCCGCGACGAGCCGCCGGTATTCGCACAGAATTCTCCCGAGGTCGCGCGCGCGCGAATCCTGCTTATCACGGTAGCCGATCATTTGGAGCGCTCGCAACTCATGCTCTTGGAGCTCATCAATGCTGACACCGCCGGCGGTGTAGAATTCGATCGTGGACGCGCCGCCGGCTTGGTCGCCGACAACCGACTGTTCCGTCAGGCGGCATCGCGTGACGGTGATGCGGCGACGGCCGCAGTCTTGGCGGACCTCGAGCGTGTTCTCATGGAGATAGAAAACTCCCCGGACAGTGCGGGGACTGACGAACTCAGAATCCTACGTGCGGCAATCGAGGATAAAGGGCTGCTGTTGCGAGTTCGCGTGGTCGGTTCGCAAGCTCGCGATCGCGTGACGCACCCGCAACGGGACACCATTGCATCCGTGATTTAGAGGAGACGACATGTCTATCGAATTCTTCAAAATTCCATCCGGGTTTCCTTCCGCATTCTGCATTCCGAATTCCGCATCCGGGAGGGCGAGCGTACTCGCGAGCCTGCTCTTATTGTTGTTGGCTCACACCCCGGCCTATTCCTCCTGGGATGAATCCTGGCTCTTGGCCATTTCGCCCCCGGCAGCCACTCCCGAGCCTCCCGGCACCCCGATGCCGGCGGCCGCTCCCCGTCCCGCGGCTTCGCCGGCCGAAAGGCCCGAATCCGAAACCGAATGGTACGCGCGTGGCACCGAAGCGCTTGATGACGGCCGTTGGGAGGAGGCGATTGAAAACTTCCGCGAAGTCGAGCACATGCGCGGAAACCGCGCCGACCGCGCAATCTATTGGACCGCCTATGCCCAGTCACGCGCGGCCTACATGAGCGCCGCACTCGAGTCGATCCGCCGCCTGAAAAGTGAATACCCCAAGAGCAAGTGGAACAAAGATGCCGAGGCGTTGGAGCTTGAAATACGCGCCGCCTCCGGCCAGAAAGTCACGCCCGAAGCCTCCGAGGACGAAGAACTCAAGCTCATGATCTTAAACAGTCTCATGAGCTCCGACCCTGATAAGGCCGTGCCATTGGTCGAGAAGTTGCTCAAAGGCAACAACTCCGAACTTGTCAAGAAGCAGGCCCTCTTCATCCTCAGCCAGAGCGGCACTCCGCAGGCAATGGAGATCCTCGCCGGCTATGCCAAGGGCGAGGCCGACCCCGAATTGCAGAGATCGGCAGTCGAATACCTCGGGCTCTATGGCGGCACCGAGAACGGTCATCTATTGGAACAGATATACATCGCCTCCCCGAACCTCGATGTGCGTCGCAAAATCCTCGAGGCTTACATGCTCTCCGGCGACGGCGACAGACTCCTGGCGGTGGCCAAGAAAGAGCCGAATGCGGAGCTGCGCCGCTCCTCCATCGAGCAGTTGGGGCTCCTGGGACGGACCGATGCGTTGGAGCAACTGTACCGAACCGAATCCGATGTTGATCTGCGCCGACGCATCATCGAGTCATTCATGCTCGCCGGCGACAGCGAACGGCTCTATGAACTGGCGCGGCAGGAATCCGAACCCAAACTCAGAAGGACCGCGATCGAGCACCTGGGCATGATGGGGCAGACAGATCAGTTGTGGCAACTCTACACATCTGAGACAGATACGGATCTCCGTCGACGGATTCTCGAATCATTCATGTTAACCGGGGATTCCTACCACTTGGGCGAGGTTGCTCAGAGCGATAAGGAACCAAGCCTCCGCGGCACGGCGATCGAGCAACTCGGCCTCCTCGGTGAATCGACCCTGCTCAACGACCTCTATGCCAAGGAATCAGATGTCGAGATTAAGGTGAAGATCATCGATGGCCTGTTTCTCATGGGTGATTCTGACGCATTGATCAAGATTGCCCGCAACGAGAAGAACCGAGATCTGAAACGGGCGGCCATTGAGAAACTGACCCTGATCGACTCCGACGAAGCCACCGAATACATGCTCGAGTTACTCGACAAGTGAGGAACACATGCGCACGCATCACCTATTCTCTGCTCTAATTGTGTTCTCGATCCTGTGTCCCGTTGCGTCGGCCCAGCCGCCGCGCCTGAAGAACGGGGATGTCATTGAATCACCGATGACCGGCTCTCTCGAACCGTCGATCACGACCCTGATTCAGAAGATCGAGCAGCCCGCCTGGATAGGTTACGCCGTCGACCCGAAGCCGGGAGTCAGGATATGCAGCGGCAACTGGGAACGTAGCAAGAGCGTCGGTCGTCTGGAACGGACCGATGACGGGCTCACCATTTCGAGCGATGATGACGATGATAGCGAGATGACAGTGGATCGCCGGCTGTTCGTCCTTTTGCGCACCAATGACGACCGTGTCGAGAGGATACGAGTCTATACCGACGATTGTCCAATCGACGCCGGCTCGCGCACGCTTTATTGGCTAGGCGATGCGACCACCATCGAGAGCATTCAATACCTGGAGCAGTTTGTTCCGGATCGCACTGTGTCCAAGGCGGAACGCGAGGAACGTCTCGAGAAGGCGGTCAGCGCCATTGCCTGGCACGATGATCCCGCCGGGGCCGATGCGCTGGAGCGTATGTATCAAAAGTCCAAGGACGATGAACTTCGTGAGAACCTCGTCTTCTGGATCGGCCAGACCGGTGGTGAGCGGGGTGTCAAGTTTCTCAGCGAGGCGTTGCACAACGACCCGGACGCTGAAGTCCGCGAGCAGATCATCTTCGCGATCAGCCAGGACGAGTCGCAAGCGTCTATCAACGCATTGATCGAAATCGCCCGTCACGATGACGATTCCGAGTTGCGCAGCAAGGCGCTTTTCTGGCTCTCTCAGAAAGCGAGTCACGAGGCGGGAGAGGCGCTGCGTGACGCGGCGGTCGACGATCCCGATCTCGAGGTGAAGGAACAAGCAGTCTTCGCCCTCTCCCAGCTTGATCCCGATGAAGGGATCCCGTATTTGATCGACGTGGCGCGCAACAATCCTCATCCGAAGATTCGCGAAACCGCGATCTTTTGGTTGGGACAATCCGAAGACCCGCGCGCGCTGACGTTCTTCGAGGAAATCCTCTCGAAATGAACCTCATCCTGCTATCGTGTAGGGGCGTATGCAATACGCCCCTACACGTCAGCTGATTGAATCCGCCGATGCGACATCGTTACATCCCATTGCTCATCGCTCTCCTGAGCATGCAATATTTCGATGCGGCGCAGGCGGTCGACCCCAATCTCGCTCGACTCGTGGGGCACTGGGAAGGGGCGTTCACTCGGTTCGGCGCCGCCCAGCAAGTCTCACTCGACATCGTTGTCACCGACCACGGGTTATCCGGCACGTATGAGATTCCCGACCTCATCCTCTACCGGGAACCGCTAAAAGATGTCGCGATTGCGTCGGACACACTCAGCTTCCGCCTCTTCTGGGGAAGATTCTCCTGTCTGGTGCATGCGGAGAGTGACGAGATCACCGGCATCAACTCCGCTTGGGGGCCGCCTGTTTCGATCCATCTGCGGCGCGCCTCAAAGCCGGATCGGTATCGCAGAGAGCCAGTGGAGTTTACCAGCGGTGCGGTGAGCCTGCGAGGCGACCTTCTGCTGCCGGCTGGCAATCCACCGTTCCCCGCTGTCGTCCTGATTGAAGGAAGCACGACGCAGGGGCGCGAGCTTTGGTCATATCGGTCGCTGGGTGATCTATTCGCAATGAACGGTATTGCCTCGTTGGTCTATGATAAGCGGGGAGTCAGCCAATCGGATGGTGATCTGAACTCGGCGACATTCGACGATCTCGCAGACGATGCTGTCGCGGCTGTGAAAACTCTGCAGTCGCACCCGGACATACGCGCTAACCAAGTCGGACTTCTAGGCCTTAGCCAGGGGGGATGGCTCGCTCCGCTGGCAGCGTCAAGATGCGGCGATGCGGCATTCCTCATACTGGATGTGGGCCCGGCAGTCTCGGTTTGGGATCAAGAATTACAACGTGTCGAATACAGCATGCGAGCCGGCAGCAACGGTCAGGACAAGCCCGACTCCTTTACCGTCGAGGAAATCAATGCGGCACTGCGGCATACTCGACTTGGATTCGATGTCGCGGAGCATCCCGATCGTTGGCCCGAATGGCAATCATCTACCGCACAGGCGCGCCAATCGCGCTGGACCACGTACGTGGCTCTCGATAGCACAATTGCAGACTTGCAGGGATGGTTGCGTCAGAGATTCGATCCCGCGGAAACTTTGAGGAAAACTCGAATACCGCTTCTGGCTCTGTTCGGAAGCGATGATGTCTTGGTACCGCCGGACAAGAATGTGGAACTCATGCGTTCTCTCTTGACGCAGGCGGGCAACCGCGATGTGACCATTGTCACGTTTCCGGGCGTCGGCCACGATCTGATTCGTAACGCGACTCTTGTTGGCGGCGAATGGGATTGGCCTGGCGGATATTGGCGCTGGGCCAGACGTGCGCCCGGTCTTGCCGACTCGCTGGTTGATTGGACTCGGCGCCATACCTCGCACTAAGGATCAAATTGATAATCGAAAAGCCCCTCCGGATACGAGACGGAGGGGCTTTTGGTTTATCTGGTTCGTCAGACTTACTTGGTTGCTGCCGGTTTCTTGGCGTGAACGCCGGTCTTCATGGCTTCCGCAAACGTGAATCCCTTGAAGGTCGGGCTGTTCTTATTGTGGCACTGGGTGCAGGTCGCCTCCGTTGGGGTCAGAACTCCCGCCGCAACCGCCAGCGCATGGTCTTTCATATTCTTCATCGATTTGTATTCCGACCCCGGCCCGTGGCAGCTTTCGCAGGCAACATTGACGAGCATCGAGTCGGTCGCGGTTTTGCCAGTCATGTGGCAACTGGCGCATTCCGGCTTCTTCTGTTCTTCGGCTTTGAGTGCTGCCCAAGCGTTTGCATGCTTCGACGTCGCCCACGACTCGAATTCAACCTTGTGACAGGTCTTACAGCTCTTTTCGCCCACATACTTGAAGTGCTTCTCGGCCCACTTCACGGTGTCCGTTGGCATCTTCCCCTGCGCTTGAGCCATGGTCGCGAATGAGACCGCGATCACGATGGCGACGGCAGCAACTAAGAACTTTCTCATTTTTCCGATCCTCCCTGTCTTGTGTATGTGGACGACCACTTTTCGTCCTGCCTTTTATACACTCGCGTGACTTCTTTCACAATCTAATTCGGAGAAATATCCGAATTGATTGTCACTATGTCCTGTTTCTCACTGTCGATTCCGTGGAGGAAGGGGCCTTGCCGCAGTGACACTTTTTTGACAAAGCGGCCCGAGGCAGGCCATGAGGCTGGCTCAGTGCGGCGACAATCGGCGGGGCCGCCTACGATACCGAACCTCAATTGTTGCAGTCGTTTTCGCGGCTGGCCTCTGCTGATACCAACTCGCTTGACCCGGTGTCAATATCAATAGAAATTGTGTCTCGATGGGTCCACGAGCCCAAGTCAAAGCCTGACAAATCAGGTAGTGTCTGTCCCACAACTTTTTCCATGAGGTCACCCCATGTGGTTTAAGCGGCACCAGTTTCCCGTCGTTCCCGTCCTGGCGATTTTCGCACTCGCCGTGGCCGGATCGCTCGCGTGGGCCGTGGAGAGCACCGTGCCTCCACCCGGAATCCGCGAGAACAACCCCAAGGCACATGCAATCACCAATGCGCGAATCGTGACAGCGCCCGGCCAGGTGATCGAAAAGGGTACGGTTGTCATCCGCGACGGCATGATTACCGCGATCGGCGCCGCCGTTGCCGCGCCCCCGGATGCGCGCGTTTGGGACATGGCGGGCAAGACGGTCTATGCCGCGTTTATCGATGCCTACACCGAGCCTCCGGCTCCGCGCAGCGAAGGTCGCGGCCAGGGCGGAGGCGGCAGCCGCAGCGAGTCTCCCGGGACGCCGGCCCCCAAGGGTGGCGCAAACTACTGGAGCGCTGACATCACCCCGCAATACCGGGTCGATGCCACATACAAGGCCGACGACGACGCGAACAAGAACTTCCGCTCACAAGGCATCGGCGCTCGCATCCTGGCGCCCTCTGCGGGGATCATCAAAGGCACGAGCGCGCTCGTTTCGACTGGCGACGACGAACCGACCCGCTCGATTCTCAAAGACAAAGTCGCGCTCCATTCGACTCTGACGACACGCGGCTCCTGGGATTCCGAGGGGTATCCGAATTCGCCGATGGGGGCGATGACGCTGGTTCGTCAGGCATTCTACGACGCGGATTGGTACCGCCAAGCTTGGGATGCCTATCGTCGGGATCGCACACTCCCGCGTCCTGAGCGCAACGATGCCCTTGAAGCGTTGCAAGGGTACGCGCGCGGCACGATGCCGGTCGTATTCGAGGCCTCCAATGAGCTCTATTTCCTCCGAGCTGACAAAGTCGCGGCTGAGTTTGGCCTGAATGCGATTGTGCGGGGATCGAACGAGGAGTATCAGCGTCTCGATCTGGTCGCCGCGACCAAGCGTCCGATCATCCTGCCTCTCAATTTCCCGAAAGCGCCGAGCGTGAAGACACCGGAGGAAGCGCTCGCCACTTCGCTTGAGACTCTGATGCATTGGGATATCGCCCCGGAGAATGCCGGACGGCTGGCAAAGGCGGGAGTGAAGATCGCCTTCATGTCCAATGGCCTGAAAGACACCAAGGACTTTCTCGGAGCGGTCCGCAAGGCGGTCGCGCGCGGTCTCGACAAGTCGGCGGCGTTGCGCGCCCTGACCGTGTCGCCGGCCGAGATGTTCGGAGCCAGCGATCGCCTCGGCACAATCGAATCCGGCAAAGCGGCCAACCTCGTCGTTGCCGACGGCGACATCTTCGAGGAAAAGTCCAGCATCATCGAGACTTGGGTCGATGGCCGTCGCTACGAAGTGAAATCCACGCCGCTGGCTGATTTGCGCGGCGAGTGGACATTGACGCTCTCGCAAAACCAGGGCACATCCGATACCGTCAAACTCAATCTCAAGGGTGAACCCGGCAAGCTCTCTGGAAATCTCAGCAAGAACGGCAAAGAGGCGAAACTCTCCGAAGCCGGACTGAATGATGCCCGCCTGGGAGTGACGTTCAAGGGTGACTCGCTCGGTTGGAAGGGCATCGTCAGCATGAGCGCGACCAAGTCGAACGGAACACTCATCGGTGATGGCGTTTGGGCTGACGGGACAAAGTTCACCTGGACTGGCGCTCTGACCAAGCCCTTCTCGCCGGAAGCCGACACCTCCAAGCCCAAACCACCGCAGATGGCCTCGTTCTCAGTGGATTATCCATTCGGCGCCTACGGCCTCGCTGCGCAGCCCGCTCAGCAGACCGTACTCTTCAAGAATGCGACGATTTGGACATCGGGTCCGCAGGGTGTTATCGACAACGGTTCGGTGCTGATTCAGGGTGGCAAGATCACCGCGGTCGGCAAAGACATCGCGGCTCCCGCTGGCGCGATCACGGTTGACGCAACCGGCAAACACATTTCCGCCGGAATTATCGATTGTCACTCGCACATGGCCACCGACGGCGGCATCAACGAGTCGGGTCAGACCATTTCCGCCGAAGTCCGAATCGGCGACTTTGTTGATCCCAACGACGCCACCATTTATCGCCAACTCGCCGGCGGGGTCACCGCGGCCAACATCCTCCACGGTTCGGCGAACACGATTGGCGGGCAGAATCAGGTGATCAAGACGCGCTGGAGTGTTGGCCCCGACGAATTGAAATTCGAGGGAGCGCCACTGGGCATCAAGTTCGCCCTCGGCGAAAACGTCAAGCAGAGCAACTGGGGCGACCGCTTTACGACCCGGTATCCGCAGTCACGCATGGGCGTCGAGCAGATCGTCCGCGATGAATTCGCCGCCGCGCAACGATACAAAGCGCATTGGGCCGATTGGAACAAAACGAAGAAGGGCATTCCGCCGCGCCGGGATCTCGAACTTGATGCGATCGTGGAGATCCTCGACGGCACACGGTTGATCCACTGCCATTCGTACCGACAGGACGAAATCTTGGCGCTGATGCGGGTCTGTGAAGACTTCAACGTCAAGATCAAGACCTTCCAGCACATCCTGGAAGGATACAAAGTCGCCGATGTGATGGCCGAACACGGTGTCGGGGGATCGTCGTTCTCCGATTGGTGGGCTTACAAGATCGAAGTCTGGGATGCCATACCCTACAACGGCGCGCTGATGCACAACGCCAATGTGCTTGTGTCATTTAACTCGGATTCGGATGAAATGGGACGCCGTCTTAACACTGAAGCCGCCAAGGCCGTCAAGTACGGCAATCTCCCCGAGGAAGACGCGCTGAAGTTTGTCACGATCAATCCGGCGGTCGAATTGGGGATTCAGAATCGAGTCGGTTCTATCGAGGTGGGCAAGGATGCCGACCTGGCGGTCTGGTCCGATGCGCCGCTATCGACCTTTGCCGCCTGTGAGCAGACATGGGTCGATGGCCGCAAATACTTTGATCGCGCCGATGACCTGAAGAAACGCGACGAAATGACCACGATGCGCGCAACGTTGATCCAGAAGATTCTCGATTCCGGCGAGAGTGGGGACGAGGGCGGCGGAGACAAGAAGCTTATGTGGCCGCGTCACGATATCTTCTGCGGCTTCCATCAGAATGGGGAGGAAGAGTAGCCATGCGACGACTCACGACAGCATTCACGATGATCGCGTTGACAGCGCTTCCGGCCCTGGTTATCGCCGCGGTGCCGACACCCGCATCCAAGCAAAATCACCCCGTAGCCCTGGTTGGCGCCACGATTCACACGGTCGATGGCCCGGTCATCAACAACGGCACAATCGTCTTCGACAAAGGGAAGATCACCGCTCTCGGCGCCAGCGTGACAGTGCCCGATAACGCCGACCGCGTCGACTGCACCGGTAAGCATATCTACCCGAGTCTTATTGATGCGAACACGGGCATAGGGCTGACTGAGATCGGGTCGATTCGTGCCACTAACGATGCCAGCGAGACCGGCTCGATCAACCCCAATGTGAAAGCCGAAGTCGCAGTGAACCCGGAAAGCGAGATCATCCCGGTCACGCGCTCGAACGGTGTCCTCCTGGCCCTCACTTGCCCATCGGGTGGTGTCATTTCCGGTACCTCGGCGTTGATCCAGCTTGACGGCTGGACATGGGAAGACCTCACGGTCACAGCGCCGATCGCCATGCATCTGTCCTGGCCGCGTATGCGCCCCTTCAATGCTTGGTGGCAGCAAGACTCCGACGAGGACCAGCTCAAGCGTCGCGACGAACAACTTCAGACCGTGCGCCAGGCATTTGCCGATGCCCGCGCCTACATGAATGCCAAGAAAGCCGGTGTATCGAATCAGCAGTTTGACACGCGCTGGGAGGCGATGATCCCGGTTCTCGAGGGAAAGCTGCCGGTTATGGTAGAGTCCGACGACATCCAGCAGATTCAAGCGGTGGTCGCCTTCGCCGAAGCTGAGAAGATCAAGGTCATCTTCCGTGGCGGCTACGATGCGCCGCTTTGCGCCGAACTACTGAAGAGGAACGACATCCCCGTCATCGTCAATGGCATCCACCGTATGCCGCAACGTGCCGACGATCCCTTCGATGCGCCATTCACCGTTCCCGAGCGCCTGCGCGCGGCCGGTGTCCGATTCTGCATCAGCGGCGGCGGCGGAGCATCCAATGTGCGCAACCTGCCATATCACGCCGCCACGGCGGTGGCGTATGGCCTTCCGGCTGACGAAGCGCTCAAGGCCATCACCGCCTATCCGGCGCAGATTCTCGGCGTGAGTGACAGAGTCGGCTCACTGGCCGTAGGCAAGGATGCGACACTCTTTGTTGCCGACGGCGACATTCTCGCCATCCCGACTCACGTTGAGCATGCGTTCATTCAAGGCGCGAAGATCGACCTGACAGATAAGCAGAAGGTGCTGTATGACAAGTACAAGACAAAGCAAGAGCGGGTGAGCCCGAAGGATCAGCCGACCGCCGCGACCGAAGAGTAGGTTCTTCACGCGAAGTAAGCTGTAGGGGCGACCCGTCGGGTCGCCCTTTCTTATTGTCCGTATGTCTTCGGTTCGGCTTCGACCGCGGTTCGTAGCAGCGCTACGGTTGTGCGCCCTCGCCGATGAGGAAGAGTGGGCACATTCGTTATTTTGCACACGTGACAAATCACAATGGCTGCGCTAACATGGGGCAGCTATCAACTATGAATCCAAGCCGAACGATATGCGTGTCCGGTTCGCCGACCTCCGGCAACCGCGGCGGATTGTGAGTCTGTGGATATGTTAGAGTCTATAGCAGCAGATTTCGTGCTATTAACACAACGTCTCTCAGCGCTTGAGAAGGTCGGCGGAAAACTGAAACCGCCAATCAGTGATGACGAACGAGATGACCTATTCAGTAGATCCATCGATCGCCTCGGTGAGGTCGAGAGCGCATGCGAGGTTGCGGGGCTGGCGGTTTCTGCGGGGACATGCGCAAAGCTGAATGCTTGGATATTGGAAAACTGGGGCAATGCAAACGTACATGACACCGTCACTGACGCAATGACTCGGATTGCCATGTTGCAGGATGTTGTTCAGACTGATATTTCCAGTGTTCTCGTTTATCGGGTGCCCGCGCATTTGGTGACCTGTTACAATGAGCTACAATTCGACGAAGACGTGCTGTTCTACATGCATGACTCGATATACGACATGGATGAAGCTGGGAAGTGCTTCGCACTTGGCCGTCATACCGCCTGCGCATTTCATCTAATGCGAGTTGCCGAGGCAGGTTTTGGGATCATCCGAGAACAGTATGGGCTTGCGGAAAGACCGACGTGGCAGGCGTTTCTGAATCAGATCAAAGGGGTAGATAACGGGCTTGATTGGATCGCCAACCACATTGACCTGCTCCCTAAGCGTGAGATTGCTACTGAGGAAGCGGAATCCGCGCCACTAGACCCGGTAGCGGACATAAAGTTGCAGAGGAAGGCCTTCTCGGAGATTTCTGAGAGAGTTCTGTCTCTAAAAAACGTATGGCGCAATCCAACAATGCACGTTGTTCGTCAGTACGCGCCGGAAGAAGCACGAGAAGTGTTCGATGCAACCAAGCGATTCATGTCGATTCTGGTGACCGAATGTGTTCCCGTGTTTTCCTTTCAGAATGGGAGTTCCCCATGAGAATATTTGCTCGCAGTACTTAGGTGGCGCAACAATGTGACGACTATTTCAGTGAGAGTTCCCTCGACGACGTGCATACCAAGAATGGCGCACAACCGTGGCGACTGTCAACTTGACAGAGCCACGGCGGTGCTCTATGATACACACTGATGGCGGCGTTATCTCTTTAGGTACGGTTTGGTCCCTTCCGCAATCGTCATGGGTTGCTCATTGTGCTAAGAGGATTCTACGACTCAAGCGGTCATGTCGCAGTGCAGCAAGACCGTTTTGTTACCCTCGCGGGGCTGATGGGTGACGAGGCTGTATGGAGTGAGTTTGACAACCATTGGGGGGCCGTACTAGAAAAGCATGACGCGCCAACTTCGGGAGGTGGATCAAGGTACTTTCATGGAAAAGAGTTCTTTTCACGGAAGGGAGGTTATCAAGGATGGAGCCGAAAGAGGTCGCGGGAATTAGCTGCGGACTTGGGGTGCGTAATTTTTGATCACTTTGACAAGAGAAACGCTGTAAGGCCGGACTCACTTCGTGCTGTAACATGTACAGTAAGCAAGGACGCTTATGAGCGAGTGAAGCCGGGGCGTCCTGAATTGCCGGCCATATCGAAGATCTGCTTGAGTGACTGCCTCGATGTCACCATGAATCATCCAGCATCTGCTAATGGAATACAGCTCTTTTTCGACCGAGGGAGCGACCGCAATGAGCCGTACTTCCGTCACGCGCACGCGCTTGTTTTTGACAAAAAGGCATCCGTGACCAAACCTATGTGGGCAAATCTGGTCAAAGTTTGTACGAAAATTAACGACAGTCGAGAGGTCTTTGCGATGCAGGCGGTCGATATGTTGGCGTGGTCCGCCAACCGCTATTTCACTAATAGGGCCGACGATTCGTTCAGGTGGAGACTGTACATGCTGGCGATTGCGACGAACCTACGCCACTCGTACTATGACGACGACGGGTTAAGAAGCGCATATGATGATAGGGGATGCAGGATCGTCGGGACGAACTCACCCTCTCCACCAATAACGCCCGGATTTCCAGATTTCTCTAATGTCATCTACAGCAGGAGCCCTTCTTGATGGTTTTTGGCCGCTTCTTCGTAGGCACGCCGGGTGCCCCACAGAAAGCGCTGGGCAGTTGGGAAGCGCCCGGTGCCCCACCGCTTGCTGGCTGTCCCCGACGCCCTCGTCAGGGCTTGCCTTAGGCGCGCGACCATGCTTATACAACCTGGGTGCTCCACAGCTTGCTGTGGGTAGTTAGGAAGCGTACCCACTGCAAGCCCGGTGCCGCACCCACCCTACGAACTGCCTATAGCGATTCCGCCGACTTCACTCACACGGATTGCAGAATTCAGTCGCGGCATTGGCATTGCGGAATGCCACGTTGACCACATGCGTCACATCCAGCACCGTTGTAAAGCCGTCGCAGTTGACATCGGTGCGTTCAGTTGTGCATGAAGGATCCTGAGTTTCCGGGTCATTGCGGAAGGCCACTCCGACAGTTTCAACCACATCCAGAATGTCGTCGATGATCCCGTCGCAATTCGGGTCGTCCTCGCACGGGCACGAGCAGGTGACTTCGCAGCCGTCGGGAATGCCGTTTAAGTTGGCGTCCGGGACAAGCCCATGTGCGATCTCACAACTGTCGCTCACCAGGTTATCATTGCAGTCGACCATTGCGTCTGGAACTATCTTGTAAATTGCTCCTTGCCCCAAGGCGCCGCCGCCGTACTCGCACAGGTAGAGCTCGCCGAGATGATCCTGTCCGAATGACGGGATACGGTCGATGTTTCCGAGTGGATCGAGCGTCGTAGTCCACTCGATCGAATCACTCTTCGTCGCGCCATTGTAACGGAAGCTCCATATCTGGCTGGTGCAATACTCTGCAAAGAAGTACTGCCCCTCCAATTCCGGCAGAGCGCACCCGCGGTAGACATACCCGCCGGTGATGGACTGACAGGGATTCACGTGTGGGTACTCGTTGATTGGTGGTATCAACGTCGGGCCATTGCAGACACATCCCGTCAGGCCGGTGCAGAATGTCCCTTCCGTGCATCGCCAACCATAGTTCCGTCCGCCGTCCGCTGAATCGGGTTCGAAGTTGATTTCCTCGCGGTTGTCCTGGCCAACATCGCCGATGTAGAGATCGCCGGTGAGTTTATCGAAGCTAAACCGCCAGGGATTGCGCATGCCGTAGGCCCAGATTTCTTCCTGCGTCCCCGCCACTCCCACAAATGGATTGTCGGCGGGGATATACGGACTCGCTGCATCGACATCCAGACGCAGGATTTTCCCAAGCAGGGTATTGAGATTCTGGCCGTTGCCGTTGGTGCCATGCTGATCGTTGGATCCGCCCCCGTCTCCGGAGGCGACATACAGCATGCCGTCGGACCCGAATTGCAGACAGCCCCCGTTGTGGTTCGGCTCAGGTTGCGTGTAGCTCTTGATCGTCAGGGCGCTGTTGGGATCGGCTATGTTTGGGTCGCCGGTGACCGAATAGCGCGCGATGACCGTGTTGCCGCTGAGATCCGTGCGGTTAACGTAGAAATAGCCGTTGTTCACGTAGTCTGGGTGAAACGCCAAACCCAGAAGCCCGCGTTCGCTGCAGCACGACGTAACCGGAACGACGTTCAGAAAGGCACTGTCAAGGATGGCGCCATTCAGAAGAATGCGGATGCGGCCGCGTTGTTCGACGATGAAGAAACGGTCGGTGTCACCGGGCGCCTGCGTGATGTAGATTGGACTGCTCAGGTTCGAAGCCACCGGAACAGTCATCGCGGCCTGGGTCGCATTCAGGCAAAACACTAAGTGCAGTGCCGCCACAGATAGAATAATCTTCAAACGCCTCGACATCGCATTACTCCTTCGCAAGGACAAACTGACCCCCATAATGATTCGACACGACTGGGATATTGCTCAAGATGGCCGACGAAGAAATACTCGCTGGTCTGTTATACAATAAATCGCATTCTGCGAATCAAGGACCGAAAAAATGGAGAAGTCTTCCACGACCATCGGAGGTTTTGTAGGTCCAATAGGACCTGTTGCCCCTACAGCTCCACGCTCTGCCCCATGACCGGCGCGATCGCATCGAAGCCCCGCTCGTCTTTTAGCCGCTCGACCATCGCCTCGGCTGGCGCCGGTTCACCGTGCGTCACAAAGGTCTGCTTCGGCGCGAGCTTCATCGGCTTCAACCATTGCATCAACTCAGCGTAATCGGCATGTCCGGAGAGCCCGTCGATCTCGGCGATGGCGGCTCGGACTTTGTAATCCCGCCTGTGGATGCGTATCGATTCCCGGCCTTCCTCAAGATCGCGCCCGCGTGTCCCTTCGGCCTGGAATCCCGCCATCGCGATGATGTTTGACTCATCCCCGATCCGTTGGATCAAATGGTGCAGGATGCGTCCGCCCGAAAGCATCCCGCTGGAGGAGATGATCACGCGCGGCCCTTTCATGGCGTTGAGCGCTTTGGAATCCTCGCGGGTGCGGTGATAGGTAATATTGCGCGAGAAGAGGCCCCGATCACGTGTGTGATTCGCCGTAAAGTCCAACCGGTGCAACTCTGGGAACTGGTAGAAAACCTCGGTTGCGTCGAGTGCCATCGGGCTGTCCACATGAATGGGTATGGGAGGAATACGGCCCTCATCCTGTAGCACATGCAGGAGAAACACCACATCCTGAACGCGGCCGATGGCAAACGCAGGGATAAGCAGCACGCCCCCGGTCGGCACGATCCGGTCGACCAGTTCCGCCAACTGCTCTGATGAGGCGGTCGGGCCATGCAATCGGTTGCCATACGTCGACTCGATCACGAGATAGTCCGACTCGACCGGTGGACTCGGATCGGGAAGCAGGGGAGAGTTCACCCTGCCGACATCGCCGCTGAAATAGATCGACTTCGATGTCCCATTGTCCGAGACGCGCAGTTGAATGGAGCAGGCGCCGAGAATGTGCCCAACGAGTCTTAATGAATAGGTGAAATGTGGCGAAAGCCGGTGTTCTTGGTTCAAGGACACAGGCCGGATGAGCTTGATCACAGCTTCGGCATCGGAGACATCGAAGAGCGGCTGCGCCGGCTTGTGCTTCGAAGCCCCTTTCTTGTTCAGGAATTCCGCGTCTTCTTCCTGCAGTTTGGCCGCATCGAGCAGGATGATCTCGGTAAGCTTGGCGGTCGCCGCCGAGCAGTATACCGCGCCGCGAAACCCCAGCTTGTGCAGACGCGGCAGAAGGGCGGTATGATCGGTGTGTGCGTGCGTCAGGACGATATAGGGAAGGTCGGCGATGTCGAAATCAGGATGCTCCCAGTTGCGCAGGCGCAGCTCTTTCAGACCTTGAAACATGCCGCAGTCGATCAGGACGGCGTCGCGTCCCGCGCGCACGAGATATTTCGAGCCGGTCACCGTCTGGGCGGCCCCATGGAATTCCAAGCTGATCATAAGAGTCTGATTACCGGCCGAACCCTAACGCGTAGTAAATGACATAAAACCACCCGAAAATGCCGTGGATGATCACCCAGAGCAACGAGTGATTTACTGACCAGGAGATCGCCACGCCAATCGCCTGGCCCAAGCTGATCCCGTTTGAGATTGTAACCCAGCCTCGTGACATTGACCCTCCCCGCATGTGTCAAATCCGGACTGCCCGAAGAACGGCCTGTTCCCCACTCCTCGCAAGTCCTAAGCCACGGAAGCCACCTTCGGCCCGCATCGTAACTTTGACACAATCGCCACTGAAAGCATGGAAGAAATGCTGCCCTTACGCGTAATTACGGTTGGGAGGACACTGGCGATGACATCGATTCAAGCTCTTATAGACCGGCAACTCACACGGCGCCAAGTGCTCGAAAAGGCACAGGCCACGCGTCCCATTCGTCCGCAAATGCCACAGCCGCTCACGGTCATTACGGTGTCGCGCGAGACCGGTTCCGGCGGCCGCACGCTCGCGCGCAACCTCGCCACGCGTCTCCAATTCGAGTTTATCGATCATCAGATTGTCGACAAGCTGGTGGAGGATTCCGGCGCCCGCGAACGCCTCATCTCCTCACTGGACGAACGCACCCGCTCCGGTGTCGCTTTGTGGGTGGAGGGAATTCTCACCGGGCGCTACATCGACCGATCAGAGTATTCCCAGATGCTGATCAAGTCGATCACGGCGTTGGCCGAGCATGGGCACTCGGTCATTCTTGGACGCGGAGCGAATGTAATCCTCGGGCCGCGCGGCGGATTTCATGTCCGTGTGACTGCCCCGCCGGAAGTGCGTATCCAAAACCTCATGCGCCATTCCAACATGGGCGCGCGCGAAGCGCGCGAACGGGTCGACCTCTGCGATGAAGAACGGCGCCGCTTCTGCGCAGAGGTGCTCAATGCCGATGTCGACAACCCCAACGACTACCATATGGTCATCAATACGGGCCGCATCCATCTGGACACCGCCGAAGAACTGGTCTTGATGGCATGGGATAGGTACCAGCGGGCGCAGGCGTCGATCCGCACGCTGGAGTAAAACAAAGAAGGCGGGTCTTGGACCCGCCCTCCGACGCCCTGCATTGATTCCAGATTCAAGCTCACGATTCTGCGTGCTCGGTCACAGTGATCGTCATCGGGCCACTGTCCGAGTTGCGCTTGTTTTCGTCCATCAAGCGGCATCCTTCCAAGAGCATCGCTTCGTTCGGCATGCGACAATTCGTGTGCGGCACTGTCTCGACAGGAGAAAAGGAGAAGGTAGCGTCCTGCCAGGCGAGGATCTCATAGACTGCGTCTTCACCCATCTTACCGGCGGCCTCGGCGTATTTGATCTGACCTTGCCAGAGGATGATCTTGGCGTTGGCTTTTCCTTTATGCAATTCGATGCGCACGCTGCGGGTTCCCGCCGCGAGAATCTGCACCATATCGATGAACGAAAGTTGTGCGAGTGTGCCGGTGACGGCCTGGCTCTTTGAGGGCGCGTGCGGGCGTCGTTCGACCGCGCGCCGAAGCTTGGCCGCCGCCACGCCGGCATCCCAGCCACCGCTCCAGACATCTTCGAATCCCGCCTCTAACGCGGCGCGGGCTAGTGACGAATCGAATTCATCAAGCAGAAGGAAGTTGGCGATTCCCGGCGCGGTCTGCAGTTGCCAGCGTACCCACTCAAGCGCTCCAGCACAGGCCCACACAACAGCATCCGGACGCCGTCGCTCGGTCAACGATCGCGCCTCCGATGCGCCGCCCGCGATGACGACGCGCCAACCTTCATTCTCAAGCAGCAGCGAGAGATGGCTCCACTCGATCGGACGGTCGGCGACCAGCATCACTTCCGATGGCCCCGGCGGGAGATAACCCTCGAGAATCTCTTCACGGACCACGCGCAACAACGCTTCGACAGCCATAGGGTCGTACTTCTTTCCTGACTCGCGTCTGAGGAGTTCGCTGAACTGTCCAGCTTCTTCAATCGTGTTAATCGGGTGACTCTGACGTTCGTTGAGAAACGCGGTGACCACAGCCAGCACCCGCGCTGCGAACGGCGATTCAGCGGTCGATTGGCCGGGGGTGACCCCCGCCTGGTCGAATGACATTGCCGACGCCCGCACCAACTCGGCCACGGGATACGGGCAGCCCAGCTCGCGCGCCAACGCCTCACGTTCGGGATTGGTCGAGACTCGGCCAAAGATGAGAGGGGCGAGCTCGCAGGACACCATCAACGTGTCCACTTCAAACGGCGTCAACGGAAGCAGCCGGGCCATGGCCAATGCATAGCGTGTCGCATCGCCGCCGCCTTCGGCGGTTCCCGGTGTCAGCCAACGCGCCGCATGTTCCGCCAATTGCAGATAACCATCGCGCATCCGCTCATACGAGAGCGGTGTCCGCAGTAGAGCGGTCGTCCAGGAGGGACGCGGCACCAGTTGCAGCCGCGGCATTTCGCGTTTCAGGCGCGGCAGGCTGTCGGGATGACACAGCGCATTGTCGTCGTCATAAACGATGTAATCCCATTCTTCGTTCGGAACAGTGTGCCCGTCCCAATGCGAGACATGGCACCGCTCAAATTCGAGCAGTGAGCGCAAGAGCTTCGCCACAAAGGGCTGCGACAACCAGAGGAGCACGCGCGCAGTCGGCCGCTGCTCCGGCGCGGCAAGCGCCTCGAGTGTCGGCACCTTGCCCGAACTGAACTCGAACTCAATCCCGAGCTTTTGCGGAGCCTGCGACGCGCGCTTGCCCGATCCGCCGGCCTGTGGCTCGGAGGTTTCTGATGGTGCACCGTAGAACTTGTCCCAGAGGCGGTTCAAGGTGATCTGCGGCGCCACCAACACTTGTAACGACTTGGCGCTGGCGTGAAATCGGATCTCGTCGGAGAGGACCACGTTATTCGGGTCCGACATCGCTACGCGCAGCGAGCGTTCGACTGGATCGAAGGAAAGCGGCATGATGCCGCGCTTGCGCAGCCAACTTTCACGGAAAAGTCGCAGAGCTGCCGGATCGGGGACAAAACTGGCCGGGTCCCAGGGCGGCGTGCCGAATTGCTCGGAAAGCGCCTCGACGAGTTGTGTCTCGCTGATGATGCCAAGCTCGACTAAGGTCGAACCCCAGCGACGTCCCGCACGCTGCTGTTGGCGCAGCCCCTTCTGGATCTGCTCATCAGTGACCCAGCCGCGCCGCTTGAGAATGGCATCGAGACGCTGCGTCTTCTTCATGAGACCGGCTCCGGAATACGGACACCACCTGAAGCCGAGAGCGTCACACTCGGATTGCTCGTCGCACCCATGGCGGAATCGGAGGTGATCTGACCTTCTTCGACCAATTGCGCGAGATGCTGTTCGAGCAATTGCATGCCCTCCCGACGGCCCGTCTGAATTGAAGTCGGGATTTGGTATGTCTTGCCTTCGCGGATCATGTTCGCGATTGCCGGCGTGTTGATCATGATTTCATACGCCGCCAATCGTCCTTGACCGCTTGCTTTGCGAATCAACTGCTGGGCGATCACGCCGCGCAGTCCTTCGGAGAGGAGCACGCGAATCTGCGATTGCTGATCGGCAGGGAAGGCGTCGATCAGGCGGTTTACCGTCTGGGCGGCGCTCTTGGTGTGCAAGGTCCCAAACACGCACAGGCCAAGTTCTGCCGCAGTCAGCGCCAAATGGATTGTCTCCAAATCGCGCATTTCACCGACGAGAACGACATTCGGGTCCTGACGCAACGCCGCGCGCAGAGCGATGGCAAAACCGCGCGTGTGGGAGCCGACTTGGCGCTGGGTGATCAGGCACCGTTTGTTGCGATGGACAAACTCCAAAGGATCTTCCAGGGTGATGATGTGCTTGGTAGTGGTCTCGTTGAGGTGATTGATCATCGCCGCCAACGTCGTCGATTTCCCGGAGTTGGTCGGCCCTGTGACCAAAGTCAGCCCGCGCGCTGATTCCGCCAGACGCGTGACCACGTCGGAAAATCCCAATTCGGCCAAAGTGGGAGGGTCCTCGGGGATGATGCGCAGCACGCCTCCCGGTCCGCGGTAATCGCGGAAGATGTTCACGCGGAATCGCGCATACCCTTCGATCGTGTGAGCGGTATCGAGGTCCCAGTTTTTCTCGAAGTACTCGATCTGCTCATTGCCGAGAAATTCATAGAGAAGCAACTCGACTTCGGCGGCCGCCAGTACCCGATCATTGGCAGGGACCAGATCGCCGTGAATCCGGAATGTGACCGGCGCGCCCGTGACCAAGTGCACGTCAGACGCATCCAGATCTTTCATGTGCCTCAGTATCTCATCAACTTGAGCCAAGGACTCCTCCTGCGCGTACACCGCTCTTCTCTACATTTCGGCAGAAACCGTTGGGAATTGCGGATTGCGGATTGCGGATTGCGGATTGTAGAGCACCAAGCACAAGAGCTCTCGTGATCGGATTTGGTGAAACCTTCTATCGGGCAATGGGATATGGCGATCTCTTCATGTGCCCAGTCAACCTCGCCAGTTATTACTACTGAGTCGCCGCTTCGATCCGCAATCGGCAGTCGACAATCGGCAATCGACAATCGCCACTCCGATTTCCATCAACTTTCCGATCCACCCCGCGTATACTTTCGCCGATGTATCAGGAAAACCGAAGATTCCCCCGGCGTACTATCGGGAGGCAGGAGGAGGACTAATGATCGGTTTGATTGTACTGGCCGTCATCGTTGTCGTCGCCATTTGGGCGGTCGGCATCTACAACGCTCTGGTGCGTTTGCGCGTACAGGCCGAAAACGCCTGGTCGGACATTGATGTCCAGCTCAAACGGCGCTGGGACCTGATTCCCAATCTCGTGGAGACTGTCAAGGGGTACGCCGCCCACGAAAAGGAAACTCTCGAGGCGGTCATAAAAGCGCGCAACATCGCGATGGCTGCGCAGGGGCCCGAAGCACGCGCCGCGGCAGAGAATATGCTGACGGGCACACTGAAGACCCTTTTTGCCGTTGCGGAACAGTATCCGCAATTGCGCGCGATCGAGAGTTTCACCAAGCTGCAGGACTCGCTCTCGGAAATCGAGGATCACATCCAGAATTCGCGGCGCTTTTACAATGCGGTCGTGCGCGACTTCAACACCAAAATCGCGACCGTGCCATCGAACATCATCGCCAACATGTTCAACTTCGAGCCGCGCGAGTTCTTCGAGCTCGGGTCCGAAGCCGAACGCGAAGCGCCGAAGGTCTCTTTCGGCAAGTCCGCGTAAGATGAAGATTCCGCACCGAGTGATTCGTCATTGCGAGACCCTGCGCCGGCTCTTTTGGCGCGGGGTCGAAGCAATCTTTGTTGCTGTTTTTCTGACGTTGGCGCTCGCCGCTCCCGCCCACGCGCGCTCCATCACCATCCAGTCCTTCGACGCCGACATCGCCATCAACTCGGATGGCCATATTGTCGTCTCCGAGAAGATCCGCTTCTACTTCGAAGGCTCCTGGAACGGCATCGTCCGCTCGATACCGGTGAAATACCGCACGCCGCAAGGGTTCAATTTCGATTTGAATCTCAAGGGCGTGACGGTCACCGATGAATCCGGCAACGCGCTCAAGTACGAGCGCTCGCGCGCCCGTCATTATCTCGAATACAAGATCTGGATTCCCGGCGCCGACGATGCCGCGCGGACAATTGTTCTGACCTACCGAGTCGACAACGCACTAACATTCTTCGAGGACCACGACGAACTCTATTGGAACATCACCGGCGACGAGTGGGAAATGCCGATCGAGCGGGCCACGGCGCGAATCCGTCTGCCCGCTGGCGCGACCGGCCTGCGCGCAATCGCCTTTTCGGGTGGTTATGGGTCACGCGCCACGGATGCGACGGTCGAAAAGTCCGGCCAGATGGTGACCATGGTCATGAATCGGGAACTCGGTTTCCGCGAGGGGCTGACCGCGGTTGTCGGCTGGGACAAGGGTTTTGTCCCCGAACCGACCGCACTCGACAAGCTGGGAGATTTCCTCGCCGCCAATTGGCCGATCGGGATTCCGTTCTTCCTCGTGTTGCCATTCATGTATTGGCTCTGGCACACCCGTGGCCGCGACCCCAAACTGCGTCCGATCACAGTCCTTTACGAACCGCCCGCCGGACTCTCGCCCGGTGAAGTCGGCACGTTGGCCGATGACTCTCCCGACATGCGCGACATAACGGCCACGCTCATCCATCTGGCCACGCGCGGCTTTGTCGCCATCGAAGAGAAGAAGGAAGAGAAGTTCCTCGGGCTTTGGGAGGGTCACGATTTCTCCTTCCAGTCGCTCAAGCCCGTCACCGAGTGGGATGGTCTCGCGCCGCATGAGTTTGCGCTCATGGATGGCATCTTTGAAACCGGCCAGCACACGTTTGTCCCGCTCGACAGCCTGAAGAATCGATTCTACACAAAGATCCCAAAGATCAAGAATCAACTCTTCGATGGGCTCATGCATCGCGGCTACTACAAGGCGCGTCCGGATCATGTCAAAGCTGGCTACGTTGTCGGCGGCATCCTGGTCGGCGTGGTGATGGCGGCCTTCAGCGGCACGGCAGGGGAGAGGATCGGCATCGCGCCTGTTGCCGGCATTGTCGCCGGCGTGCTCTCGGGGCTTATTGTCGCAGGGTTCGGTTTGATCATGCCCGCGCGCACCCAGAAGGGCACGGAGGCGCTCGAAGGCGTCCTCGGATTCGAAGAGTTCCTGCGCCGTGTCGAAGGACCGCGCTTCTCACGCGCCGACCTCAAACCCGACTTGTTCGAGAAGTTTCTGCCGTACGCGATGGCACTCGGTGTTGAAGCCAATTGGGCGAAGGCCTTCGAAGGCATCGCGGATATGTCCCCCAACTGGTACCGCGGCACCACGCCCGGCGGCATCTTCCATCCCGCGGCGTTCACCTCTCGTCTCGGCATGATGTCCACCCAGGCAACGTCGGTGATGTCTTCCGCTCCTCGCGGACGAAGTGGCGGCTCTGGATTCAGCGGGGGCGGCGGATTCTCCGGCGGGGGCGGTGGCGGCGGGGGGGGACGCGGGTTCTGATGCGTCTTCATGCTCACTGGGTCCCATTGCTGCTCCTATCTTTGGCAAGCAATCTTAGCTGCAACGGATCGACTCGGGTTGAGGACCGATGGAGTAGTAGTGATCGCGGCAAATATTTGATTAATCGAGGCCATGCTACATATTCCTTGAGATTGCCAGACGGTCTGCTCCGACGGATTCCTTTCCCGGATTCGATTGATCCGGTGACGGCAATTCATGAGGGTCCTCAACTTCCCAAGTATGACTCCTCGCAGGATACTGTAATCTTCGTATCAGAAAAGCCATTCGTAGGAGTCTGGGCGATCGACGAACAGTCAGGCGACATATCGTTGATTTCCGCTTGGGATCCTGCCAGCTGTGCGATGACAAGGAACACGCCATCGCTGACTCCTAGCGGTGATACAGTTCTTGGATCAACTACCCTCGTGAAGAGAAGAGAGGTTTCAGTCGATTATGCCATCCAATCAAGAGAGCTCTACTTTCTGCGGCTCTACGTTCTTGAGGGATGGTACCCGGGCTGTGAGTGCGCCCAGTCAGCTTTCCCGATGGAGTCGAGAATCGAGGAACGTGCATTGAAGTATATCACTGGTCAGTCACCAGGCGCCTGGTCAGAAATCGTCAGATCTACGGGCAATCATGAGTCAGTGGTCGAGCTTTCGAAGGTTCTGCCGCAGGGGCACGCATCCATTCCATCTTCGGGTCGGCACCGACTTGAAGTCACGCCGGACGGCTCTCATGTGGCAATCATGATTCAGAATCGCCCAAGGGTTGTCTCAGTCTACAATTGCCGGAACAGAATAGAGTGTGTTCCGACGACGCCCGCAAATTACCCTGCGCTAGCAGAAGAAATGAGCTTCTCTCCGAACGGGAATGCATTGGCCGTCATTGCATCCGGAAGAGGACACGCTGTTCTAGTCTGCCGTGCGCCGAAATTCGATCGATTTGAGCTTGTCGCAATCCCTCGAGAGTTTCGAATTGGAGGCTTGCAGTGGACTCGTGACGGAGATTGGATCCTCGTGAGTGCCAGGGAGGGCTTTGCTGCTGGCGAGGAGTACCTCCTCGCTATCGAGGTTTCTTCTGGAGAGCTACTTAAAGTGGCGATACCCCCATTTGGTGAGTGATTCCCGATGGTCAGAATCACTGCTTGGGAAGAAGCACAGTTATTGCTCTGCGCGCAATGCGAGAGGAACCCGACATGCTCCGCTGCCCAGGAAGTCAGGTGCCCCGCGCAGGATCTACGTGTGGATCCGTATGTGTCTGCAGCGCGGTGCACCTGACCCACACCGCATCACCCACATTGTTAGAAAAAGGCCCCGAAATCGGGGCCCTTCTTGCTCTGGTGGCTCGTCAGGTTCGGGCCAGATCAAATCGGTCGAGGTTCATCACTTTGACCCACGCGGTAACGAACTCGCGCACGAACTTCTCCTGCGCGTCGTCGCACGCGTAGACTTCGGCAATGGCGCGCAATTGTGGGTTTGAGCCAAAGACGAGATCGACTCGGGTTCCAGTCCACTTAAGCGCGCCCGTGGCGCGGTCGCGCCCCTCGAACACCTCTTCGGCTTCTGAAACCGGCTTCCACTCCGTCTGCATGTCGAGCAGGTTCACGAAGAAATCGTTGGTCAGCGTCTGCATCCGCTTCGTGAACACGCCGTGGTGCACGTTGCTGGAATTGGCGCCGAGCGAGCGCATGCCGCCGATGAGGACGGTCATCTCCGGAGCGGTCAAGGTCAGCAGTTGTGAGCGGTCCACCAACAACTCCTCGGCACGCACCGGCAGGCCGGGCTTGAGGTAGTTGCGGAAGCCATCGGCGACAGGCTCCAGTACGGCAAAAGAGTCTACATCTGTCTGCTCCTGGGTCGCATCCATGCGTCCGGGCGCGAAAGGCACCTCCACGTCGATGCCGCCCTTCTTTGCTGCTTGCTCGACCGCGGTGCAGCCACCGAGAACGATCAAGTCCGCCAGCGAGACTTTCTTTCCGCCGCTGGTGGCGGCGTTGAAGTCCTTCTGGATGCCTTCCAGTTTGGAGAGCACTTTCCCAAGTTGTGCCGGCTGGTTGACCTCCCAGTCTTTCTGCGGTGCTAGGCGGAGGCGCGAGCCATTGGCGCCACCACGCTTGTCCGAGCCGCGGAAGGTGGACGCCGATGCCCAAGCAACAGAGACCAAATCCGAAACAGACAGACCGGATGCCAGGATCGTTTTCTTCAGAGCGGCGATGTCCTGTGCGTCAATCAGCTTGTGGTTGACGGCCGGGATGGGATCCTGCCAGATGAGTTCCTCGGCCGGAACCTCCGGACCGAGATATCGGGCGCGCGGTCCCATATCACGGTGAGTTAGCTTGAACCAGGCCCGGGCGAAGGCGTCGGCGAATTGATCCGGATTTTCCATGAAGCGCCGTGAGATCTTCTCATAGGCAGGGTCGAAGCGAAGAGCGAGGTCCGTGGTCAGCATTGATGGCGCATGACGCTTGGATGGGTCGTGAGCATCAGGGACGGTGCCGACGCCGCCACTCTTGGGCTGCCACTGGTGCGCACCGGACGGGCTTTTCGTCAGCTCCCATTCATAACCGAACAGGTTCCAGAAGAAGTTACCGCTCCACTTCGTGGGTGTGGTTGTCCAGATGACTTCCAGACCGCTGGTAATCGCGTCGCCTCCCTTTCCACTTCCAAAGCTGCTGTTCCATCCCAAGCCTTGCTCCGCGAGGCCGGCCGCTTCAGGCTCTGGCCCGACGTGTTTCGCGTCACCAGCGCCATGGGTCTTGCCAAAAGTGTGGCCACCGGCGATGAGCGCGACTGTCTCCTCGTCGTTCATTGCCATCCGTGCGAATGTCTCGCGAATGTCCCGCGCGGCGGCGATTGGATCAGGATTGCCGTTGGGACCTTCCGGGTTGACGTAGATCAACCCCATCTGCACAGCGGCAAGTGGGTTCTCAAGATCGCGATCACCGCTGTACCGTTTGTCCCCCAGCCACGTGTCTTCGCCGCCCCAGTAGATGTCCTCTTCGGGCGCCCATACATCCACACGTCCACCGCCGAACCCAAAGGTCTTGAACCCCATCGACTCAAGTGCCACGTTGCCAGCCAGGATCATCAGGTCGGCCCAAGAGAGACTTCGACCGTATTTCCTCTTGATTGGCCAGAGAAGGCGACGCGCCTTGTCCAAGTTGGCGTTGTCCGGCCAACTGCCGAGTGGAGCGAAACGCTGAGCGCCCGAGGACGCGCCACCCCGGCCGTCGCCGATGCGATACGTGCCGGCGCTGTGCCACGCCATCCGAATGAGCAAAGGACCGTAGTGTCCCCAGTCCGCCGGCCACCAGCTTTGCGAATCGGTCATCAGCACCAGCAAGTCCTTCTTCAGCGCCTGATAATCTAGTTTCTTGAACTCCTCGGCATAGTCATACACCGCCCCCATGGGATTGGATGCGGGTGCGTGCTGGTGCAGAATGCCCAGATTGAGTTGGTTCGGCCACCAATCACGATTCGAACGACCGGCGTAAGTTGCATTCGGACTCACGCCATGCATCACAGGACACTTGCCTGACGTACTCCCTTCGGAACTCAGACCTTGATTGTTGTTGGGGCCGACAGTAGTCGGTTCATTCTTGTTCATGTCTTACTCCTTTCCCTGCCTCGCGGCGAATTTGTTGACATCAAACTTGCAAGTCAAGTCTGGCCCTTCCCTGAATTCTCTGCACAACTCCGGTCCGTGCTGCACCCCATGAGAGTTCGAGCACTCTCCGGTTCTGTGGAGTTGTCGGGGGCGCAGCTTGGTTGTCCCAAGCGAAGTCGAGGGATTACGCTGACGATCGTAGTCGGCGTCCTGGTCGAAGTGCCGGTTATGCTCTCCGTCTGTGCCGTCTGCAACCGGACACGGCACTGGTTTCACCCTTCCAGCCCGCAAGCCCCGTAACTCCATGGGCCATTAGTTTTGACACCCGCCCGCCGTGATCATGCGTAATTACAGGCGTTAACGAGGCTAACGGGGAGGAGTACGCTATGGATGCAAAGAAGAGTATTGCGATGCTGAACAGGGGCGTCGCCGACGAACTGCAGGCAGTCCATCAATACATGTACTGGCACTTTCACCTCGATGATCAGGGATTCGGGCCGTTGTCGAGCATGTTCAAGCGCGTCGCGATCATGGAAATGGGGCACGTGGAGAAGCTGGCCGAACGCATCCTCTTTCTCAAGGGCGAGGTGAACATGGCTCCGGCGGGCCCGGTCGAGAAGATCACCGACCCGCAGAAGATCCTGCAACGCGCTGCGGCGCTGGAACGCGAAGCCGCCGGCACCTACAACGGCTTCGCCATCAAGAGCGGCGAGAACGCCGATGCATCGTCGAAGCAAATGTTCGAAGCGCTCGTGAATGACGAGGAACACCACTACGACGAATTCGAGAAACAACTCGACAACATCAAGCGCTTCGGACCCAATTACCTCGCGCTGCAGTCGTTCAGCGGCTCTCCGGCGGAGGGCAAGCCGGAAGCCGACTAATCCGGAATCGCATTCGGAGTTGTGCCACGAGGGGCGATCGCAAGATCGCCCTTTGCTTTTGTGGATATCTCCTGCTGGTTTTCGCGACGCTTACTGTATAACATCCATGAAGATGGAGACAATCACATGCCCGAGATGAGCCTCGATGAACGCTGTATCAATACCATCCGTTTTTCGTCCGCCGATGCCGTGGAGAAAGCGAAATCCGGCCATCCCGGCGCACCCATGGGGATGGCGGTTGCCGCGTACACGCTCTGGGACAGGTTTCTCAAGTTCAATCCGCATGACTCCCACTGGCATGACCGCGACCGGTTTGTGCTCTCGGCCGGGCATGCCTCGATGCTCCTTTATTCGCTCCTTCATCTGACGGGCTATGATCTCTCGTTGGATGAACTGAAAAACTTCCGGCAATTCGGTAGCAAGACTCCCGGCCACCCCGAGCACGGTCTTACGCCTGGTGTTGAAGCCACAACCGGTCCGTTAGGACAGGGATTTGCCAATGGGGTCGGCATGGCGCTCGCCGAACGGTATCTCGCGACGATCTACAATCGCCCCGGACACGAGGTCGTCAATCACTACACTTACGCGCTCTGCTCCGATGGCGATATGCAGGAGGGCGTCAGCGGTGAAGCCGCCAGTCTTGCCGGGCATCTGGGTCTGGGAAAGCTAATTTACCTTTACGATGACAACAGCGTTCAAATCGATGGCCCGACTTCGCTGGCTTTCACGGAAGATGTTGCCCGACGATTCGAGGCGTACCACTGGCAGGTGATCGGGCCAGTCGATGGAATGAGCATCGATGAAGTCGAATCAGCGATTCGGCGCGCCCAGGTCGAGAAAAACAAGCCGTCGCTCATCATCTGTCGCACCATCATCGGCTACGGCAGTCCGACACAGGGAACTGCCAAGACCCATGGCGAGCCGCTCGGCGCCGACAATCTTCGGGCCGCCAGGATCAAGCTCGGCTGGCCCGTGGAGCCGTCGTTTCTTATTCCTGAGGATGTGCAAAATCACATGCGTAAGTCGGTCGTACGCGGACAAAACGCGCAGGAAGAATGGAACACGCGGCTCCAGTCATACACCAAGGCTTTCCCGAAGGAAGCGCAGGAGTTGAAAGATCGGCTCGCGGGACGGCTTCCCGACGATTGGGGCAAAGTCCTCGACACGTTGTTCGACGACGCGACCAAACCAATGGCGACCCGTGAAGCTTCCGGCAAAGTGATAAATGCTCTGGCGTCGCATCTGCCGATTATGGGCGGCTCCGCCGATCTCGCGCCAAGTAACAAGACCCTGATTGACGGTGAGACAGATCAGTCGGCCACGGCGCCGCAGGGGCGCAACCTCCGTTTCGGTGTCCGCGAGCATGCTATGGCAGCGATCGGCTCCGGCCTGGCGTTGCATGGCGGGTTCATCCCCTTCGTGGCAACTTTTCTGACGTTTTCAGATTACATGCGCGGATCGATCCGCCTGGCCGCGCTCATGCGCTTGCGTGTGATCTACGTCTTCACGCATGACTCCATCGGCCTGGGAGAAGATGGGCCGACACATCAGCCGATCGAACATTTGACGGCCTTGCGCGCGATTCCGAATCTCACAGTGATCCGTCCCTGTGATCCGGCGGAGACCGCCGAAGCTTGGCGAGCCGCCGTCGCCAATGTCGAAGGGCCGACGGCGCTGGCACTGACGCGTCAGAAAGTTCCGACATTGCAGCGCGCTGAATTGGCCCCGGCCGCGCATCTCGCCAAGGGCGCCTACACGCTTTGGGAATCAAACGGCCAGCCAGAAGTCATTCTGATCGCCAGTGGATCCGAGGTTGCTCTCGCCCTCGAGGCAGGGAAGACGCTCGCCGGCGACGGTATCTCTACCCGCGTCGTCTCCATGCCCTCGTCGAGCTTATTCGACCAGCAGGATGCGCAATACCGCGAGAGTGTCCTCCCCAATCATGTGCGTGCACGTGTCGCTGTGGAAGCGGCCGGTGTCTTCGGTTGGGAACGCTACGTCGGTCTCGACGGTGCAATCGTCGGTATGACATCGTTTGGTGCCAGCGCCCCCGACAAGGATCTGTACGAACAGTTTGGCATCACCGCCGAAGCCGTCGTCGCTGAAGCCCGCGAATTGTTGAAATCACAAATCACGAAAGACAATACCGTTTACGCTGATCGCGCATGATCTCGCACATATCGTTCGAAGCCCCTGCCCAGTGGGATGCCATCCAGCTCACATGGGACAATCTCGCCACTGACAATGTGACCGCGCGTATCTGGGCGCGCGATCACACCGTCTGGAAACCCAAACCGGGGGAGATCAGTAACCGTCTGGGCTGGCTCGACATTGCGCAGCGAATGACGGAAGAAATCCCCGACCTCAGGCAATTCGCTTCCAATGTTCTGCGCGAGGGATACACCGATGCTGTCCTGCTCGGGATGGGCGGATCCAGCCTTGCGCCGGAAGTGTTCGGCAAGGTCTTCGGTACATGCGCGGGATACTTGCAGCTTCGTGTCGTGGATTCAACCGATCCGGGCATGATCCGTTCGATCATGACTTCGATCATATTGGACAAGACGCTCTTCATCGTCGCCACCAAATCCGGAGGCACCGTCGAGACGCTTTCTGCCTTCAAGTACTTCTTTAATGAAACACTCGATGCGGTTGGGATTGAGAAGGCGGGCGAACACTTCATCGCCATCACAGATCAGGGGTCAAGCCTCGAGGCTTTGGGCCAACGGCATCGGTTCCGCAGGATCTTCCTCGCCGATTCTAACATCGGTGGAAGATGTTCGGCACTGTCCCATTTCGGCTTGGTTCCTGCGGCATTGATCGGTGCCGATCTCGACCGCCTGCTGTCCGGCGCCATGCACGAAATGGAGAAAGCCCAATCCGACACGACGCGTAACGCGGCGGCCGCGACCGGCGCCGTGATCGGCACACTGGCACAGTTGGGTAAGGACAAGCTGACGTTTATTGTCCCCGGACCACTCGCTGGGTTCGAGGATTGGATTGAGCAACTGATCGCGGAGAGCACCGGCAAAGACAGTGTGGGGATTCTGCCGGTTGCCGGCGAGACGCCGAGTGACCTTTCAGTGTACGGCGCCGATCGCACGTTTGTGTTCATCCGTCACTGTGATGACGAATCCCAGATGGGACGCATACTCGCACTCGGCGAAGCGGGACATCCGACGATTACGATGACGTATGAAGACGGCTACGATCTGGGCGGCCTGCTGTTTCTCTGGGAGATGGCAACCGCGGTGATCGGCCATGTGCTCGGAATCCAGCCGTTCGATCAGCCGAATGTCGAGAAAGCCAAGATCCGGGCACGCGAGGTCGTCCGTGCGATCCAGACGAGCGGGAGTCTCCCGGCGGTCAAACCAATTGTCTCCGACGGGGGACTCTCAGTATTTGGCGATTTCGGTGCCTCATCGGTGAGCGATGCGGTTAACAAGTTCGTTGAGCAGACACGTACAGGCGACTATATCGCGATTCAGGCGTACCTCTCACCAACACCGAAGCACGATGAGTCATTGGCACAGTTACGTGCCGCGCTCAGCGCGCGCTTCCGCGCCGCGACCACGCTCGGATATGGGCCGCGCTTTCTCCACTCGACCGGACAATTGCATAAAGGAGATCGCGGTAATGGCATCTTCATCCAACTGACTTGCGACGAGGCGAACGATATTCCGATTCCCAATGAGGCGGGAGCACCCGAGTCGGTACTGACCTTCGGAGTGTTGAAACTCGCGCAGGCCATTGGCGATGGCGAGGCCCTGCGTGAGGATCGCCGTCGTGTGATGCGCGTCCACCTTGCCGACCAAACTGAGGGTTTGTCGAAATTGGTTTCCATCTTGCGCTAAGGGCAGTACTCTATTGTGCACGTCAGGTGCCCGATTGATATGACAACAGATCAAACCTCACTGAAGAAGCAGGCGGCCACACGGGCCGTTTCGTTTATCGAATCCGGCATGGTGGTCGGCCTGGGACACGGTTCGACTGCGCTTCTGGCGGTGCATGCTCTCGCCGAACGCATCACCAAAGGCGAACTGCGTGACATTGTCGCCATCCCGTGCTCCCCTGAGATTGAAGCCGAAGCGCGCAAGCTGGGAATCGTGATCACGACACTTGAAGTCCATCCGAGCATCGAGCTCACGGTGGATGGCGCCGATGAAGTCGATCCGCAGTTGAATCTCATCAAGGGCGGCGGCGGGGCGCTGTTGCGCGAAAAAATTGTTGCACAGGCCAGTCGCCGCGAGATCATCATGGTCGATGAGGGGAAGCTCTCGCCAAAACTCGGAACTAGGTGGGCGGTACCGGTTGAAGTGCTCGAATACGGTTTGCGGACTCAGATAGAATTCATCACCTCAATCCATGGCAAGCAGAGGCTGCGCATGACCGGCGAACGGCCGTTTCGCACGGCGAGCGGTAATCTCATTCTCGACTGCGATTTCGGCCCGATCGATGATCCGGCCGGGCTCGGCAGAGAACTCAAGCAACGTACCGGAATCGTGGAGCATGGCCTATTCGTAGGCATGGCAACCGAGGTCGTCGTCGCTGGTCCGCAAGGTGTGCGAATTCTCACCCGCTGAGGAGAAGCTCTCATGCAATTAGGTATGATCGGTCTCGGACGGATGGGCGGCAATATGACCATACGCCTTCTCAAGGGTGGGCACCAGGTTGTCGCGTATGCGCGCTCGCGACAGTCTATCGATGCCGCCGCCAAAGACGGCGCGACTCCGGCGCATTCACTTGAAGAACTGGTATCGAAGTTGGCGACCCCTCGTACGGTCTGGATCATGGTCCCGGCCGGAGTCCCAACCGAAGAGACCATCAACGCTCTGCTGAAATTGCTCTCGGCGGGTGACACCATCATTGAAGGCGGGAACTCGAATTACAAAGAGTCGATGCGACGGGCCGCCTCGGTTAAGCAGGTCGGGATGCATTATATCGACGTAGGGACATCGGGCGGCATTTGGGGCAAGTCGGAAGGATATAGCCTCATGATCGGCGGCGACAACGACGCCGTTGCGTGTCATCGTCCCATCTTCGAAACACTCGCTCCCGGCCCGAGCAAGGGGTGGGGGCACGTGGGCCCTTCAGGCGCCGGGCACTTCGTCAAGATGGTCCACAACGGCATCGAATACGGCATGATGCAGGCGTTCGCCGAGGGATTCGATCTGATGAAGCGCAAGAATGAATTGAACCTCGATCTGCATCAGATTTCCGAGATCTGGCAGCATGGCAGTGTCGTGCGCTCATGGCTCCTCGATCTGACTGAACGCGCGTTGGCGGAGAATCCCAACCTCGACGGCATCGCCGCGTATGTCGAGGATTCCGGCGAAGGGCGCTGGACGGTTATGGAGTCAATCGATCTGGCTTGCCCGATGCCGGTAATCACTTTGGCGCTGCAGCGTCGGTTCCTATCGCGCGAGGACGATCCGTTCGCGGACAAATTGTTGGCGGCGATGCGCCAGCAGTTTGGCGGTCACGAGGTGATGAAGGCGTAGGCCCCTCGTTGTAGCGGCGCGGCGTGGCCGTGCCGCTACAACGGATGCCGTCCGGAGAACTGAGACAGTGGACACGACCACCATCCCACCCACCACCATCGTCATCTTTGGCGCTTCAGGTGATCTCACCCGGCGCAAGCTGGTACCGGCGTTGTTTCATTTGTATCGCAAGGGCCGCTTGTCTGATGGCATGCGAATTGTCGGTTTCGCGCGGAAGCCTTTCTCCGATGACGGATTTCGCTCTTCGATGCGCGAAGGCATCGAAAAACTTGCTGGCGGGATTCAGGCGGAGGATGCGTGGAATCGGTTCGAGCAATCGCTACATTATGTCGAAGGTGATCTCGAACGGGGTGACGACTACCGCAAGCTCGAGCAATTCCTGAGCAAGTCCGACCCGGCCGGACGCCCCCGTCTCTACTACCTTGCAACCGCCCCGGAACATTACCTCTCGACCGTGGCCTACCTCGGTGTTGCCGGCATGGCGGGGCAGGGGAGCGGGCGGCATAACATTATTATTGAGAAGCCGTATGGGCGCGATCTTGCCTCGGCCAAGAATCTTAATGCCGCCGTGCACTCGGTTTTCGACGAGCGTCAGGTGTTTCGCATTGATCACTACCTCGGCAAAGAGACGGCGCAGAATTTTCTCTATTTCCGCTTTGCCAACACGATCTGGGAGCCGGTGTGGAATCGGCGCTACATCGATCACGTCCAGATTACTGTCGCCGAATCGGGCGATATCGGCCAGCGCGCGGGGTACTACGACAAAGCCGGTATCATCCGCGATATGTTCCAGAATCACCTTCTGCAACTGCTGTGCCTGGTCGCGATGGAGCCGCCGGCATCGTTCGATGCCGACATGCTGCGAAACGAAAAGATCAAGGTGCTCTCAGCCATTCGCCCGGTCGATACCGCCGACACGGTCCGTGCCCAGTACGAAGGTTATCGCAATCACGAGGGCGTGGCCAACGACTCGCAGACCGCGACGTTTGCTGCGATCAAGCTGTACATCGACAATTGGCGTTGGAAGGGTGTGCCGTTCTATCTGCGTTCTGGCAAGGCGATGAAGGAACGGTCCAGCGAAATCGGCGTGCATTTTCAAAGTCCGCCCCATGTGATGTTTGATTTGGCCGAGGGGCAGAGTCTCTCATCTAACATGCTCTCGGTTTGCATCCAGCCCGATGAGGGTATTCATCTTCAGTTTGAGGCCAAGGTTCCTGGCTCCGCTCAGGAGACAAAGTCGGTCGACATGGACTTCCACTATCGCTCGGCGTTTCCCGGAGTGTCGCTGCCGGACGCCTACGAGCGCCTGCTGCTCGACGCGCTCAAAGGCGATGCCTCGTTGTTCATGCGCGGCGACGAGATCGAAACGGCATGGCGGATCATCGATCCGATTTTGTCCGGTTGGGAAGAAAACGGGCAACCGCCCCTTGGCTCCTACGCCGTCGGCTCGTGGGGACCGCCAGAAGCGGATGGTCTCCTGGCCAAGAAGGATCGCCATTGGCGGCTGGGTTGTACCGAGCAGCACGAAGGATAGGCGCTGAATTTTCCCGGGAGGAGGGACGCGATGAGAGGCGAACTCCAGGTCTATCCAGACATCACAGCGCTTGCGCGCGCTGCCGCGGCGCAATTCGTCGATGCGGCCCAAGCAGCGATCAATCTCAATCGTCGGTTCAGCGTGGCGCTATCAGGCGGGGAGACACCGCGGCCGATGTACCGACTGCTCGCAACCCCGGAATTCGCGGGGCGGATCGACTGGGGACACGTGCATCTGTTCTGGAGCGACGAACGGTGTGTCCCGCCGGATCATGCTCACAGCAACTATCAAATGGCGTGGGAGACTTTAATTGACCATGTCCCGATCTCTATGGATAACGTCCATCGGATACTTGGCGAGCATGATCCGATTGTGGCCGCCGAAACATACGAGCAAGAATTAAAGGGCCACTTTAAGTCGGCTCTCCCGCGTTTCGACCTCATCCTGCTCGGTCTCGGCGAGGACGGCCACACCGCTTCGATTTTTCCCGGCTGGACTGCGGCGGACGAATCAAAACGCCTGGCCGTTGCCGTCCAGCATCCCAAGACCAATCAATGGCGTGTCACTTTGACACTTCCCACCATCAACGCCGCTGCAAATGTGGTATTCCTGGTCACAGGTCCGGCCAAGGCAAATGCCCTGAGAATCGCACGGTCTGGCCTCTCAGCCCCCGCCGAGTTTCCCGCGTCCGCGGTCGATCCGACCACCGGGACGCTCCGTTGGTTCTGTGATTCTGCCGCCTCGCCGACGGAGTAATTCTGCGCGAAACAGCCGCAAAATCATACTTGACCAAATTAGCCCTCCTGCCGATTCTATAATACAGAAGCAACTGGAAACAGCCGCCGCTCACAAAGGTCTTGATCTGGATCAACTCCGCAAAACCGTAAGGATGCTCGGCTTGTTTCACCGGCCATAGGGGCCAGGGGAGGTGGGACCCCCGGGTTGTCCCATGTTGGAAAGGAACGCGCAGTATGCCGGAAGGCACAGTCAAGTGGTTCAATGACGCCAAGGGATATGGGTTCATCTCCCAAGAGGGCGGCAAGGATGTGTTCGTGCACCATCAGGCAATCATGATGGAC
The DNA here is from genome assembly GCA_964371625.1 of uncultured Ignavibacteria bacterium. GTDB lineage: Bacteria > Zixibacteria > MSB-5A5 > WJJR01 > WJJR01 > JACQFV01. The sequence continues at coordinate 78,962 of CAYJMP010000001.1, forward strand.
GGTTTCCGCAGCTTGAAAGAGGGCGATCGGGTGAACTTCGAGATCGTCGAAGGTCCGAAGGGACCGCAGGCCGCCAACGTTCAACGTGCCAACGGCTAAGATCGTGGTCACAAGCGTCGCGCCACGCTTTGCGGACGCGACCGAACCCATAAGCCCCCGGACTTCACCCCGGGGGCTTTCACTATTTCCGGGGCAGTGTCACGTCCCATTGCGCTCGTTGCGCCAGCGCAGGGCTCGAAACCGCGGATCGTTGCGCAACGAATTGAGATCAGGGTCCTTCTCGACCCAGTCGAAGTGGGCAAAGCCGGCGCGGACGGCGTGTTCCAGGCACTCAATCGCGCGGTCCGACTTTCCCGCGAGCGCCATCAGGCAGGCAACATTGTACTGGATACGGGCATCCGACGGATCGATCGCCAGCGCCCGTTCCGCCCACACAATCCCCTGTTCTTGGTCCCCCAATCGCGAGTGGCAGACGGCGCCAATGGTCACGGCGTTCGCGTCATCTGGATTCAGTTCCAAGTGCTTGTTTAAGAGCGTCAGCGCCGCGCGATATGATTCACTCGCCTCATGCACCTTGCCCAGAGCGGTGTAGGTCTGGGCGGCAAAATACCGAGCTTCGTGATCCGGGCGGACGTGGCATGCTTGCTCGAAGAGCTCGGCGGCGCGGTTGAGCTCGCCGTGCTGGAAGCAGCCACGCCCAAAGAAATAGTATGCCTCAAACAGCCCCGGATTCAGCCGGGTGGCGTTCCGGAATTCCTCTTCCGCTTCGCCTTGCCGCCCCATCAGCCAGAGCGCGAAGCAGCGTGCCGCATGCGCCTCGGCGAGCGAGGTATCAATCGTCAGCGCCTTTCGACTGTATTCATCCGCCCGACTCAGAGTGTTACTCTCCTCGTCGCCATAGAAATGCACCAGCAACGAGCAGCAGTCCGCCGCGCCGGCGTACGCGCGGGCATACCCGGGATCCAACGTGACCGCTCGGAGGAACATCTCCCGGGCATACTCGATGCTTCGCCGCCGTCCCTGGTGGAAAAACTGCCGCCCGCGCAAGTAGGCGTCGTAGGCGTTTATGTTCTGGGTGGAGACATATGAGAGGGCACGGCGTTCCTCGTCTGTGAGCATCAAGCGCAGAACGCGGACGATGCACTCGGCGATCTCGTCCTGAATTGTGAAGACGTCTACGACCTGACGGTCGAAGCGTTCGGACCACAGTATTGACCGATCGTTGACACTGATGAGTTGGACTGAGACGCGCAGACGGTCGCCGCTTTTGCGCACACTCCCTTCCAGGAGAGTCTCCACATTCAGTCGGTGCCCGATTTCGACCGGGTCGCGCAGGCGTCGGCGCGAGGCGAAAGCGGCGCTCCGTGACGCAACCCGCAATCGGTTGATCTTGGCCAGAGCGTTGGTAATCTCCTCGGCAATACCCTCGCAGAAATAATCCTGCTCCGGTTGACCACTGAGGTTCGCGAATGGCACGACGGCAATGGAGCGAGCTGTGCCGTGGGATTTGGCCGGGCGGCGCGAATGTTCATCCGATTCCCGGCATCGCTCCAGCGTTTCACAGACTTCTTCTGCTGTTTGCGGGCGTTCTTCGGGCGGCTTCTTGAGGCACTGCAGCACCAGTTGTTCCAGGGGCTCGGGTGTTTCCGCTCGGAGTTCACGCAGAGGCGGGGGAGTCTCATGGAGTATGGCGTACGCGATGGCGGCGGAATGTTCTTCCGCAAAAGGATGATGACCGGCGACCATCTCATACAAGACGATCCCCAGCGACCAGATATCGCTGCGATGATCGATCGCGAATCCTTGGAGTTGTTCCGGTGAGGCATAAGCAAGAGTGCCGGCAAATTCTCCAGGGTCAGACTGATCGAGTTCCACGCGCGATACCGCCAGACCGAAGTCCGCGATCTTGACGCGCCCATCCGGAAAGACGAGGATGTTGGACGGTTTCATGTCCCGATGGATGATGTTGGCCCTGTGGGCTGCCGCGAGACCCGATGCGATCTGTCCGCCGATGTTGATCGCCAAGGGCAGTGCCAGCGCGCCCCTCGCGGTCAATTCCGCCAATGACTCGCCCGGGACAAACTCCATCACAATGAAATCGCGGTCGTTGACCGATTCCTCAGCGTGAATCGTTAGAATGTTGGGATGATTCAGACGCGATGCCGCCTTGGCCTCGCGCAGAAGTCGCTCTCTGGCCGCCACATCCTTTGACAAGGACTCAGGCAGGAACTTCAGGACGACGAGCCGGTCCAGCGTCGTATCCGTGGCCACGACAAGCGAACCCATTCCCCCACCTGCCAATGGGCGTTCAATCCGGTATCGACCGATCAATCGAGGGTCATGGGGCATGAGTATCTCTCCAGTGCAAGTATACGTTGATCTCCCGGGACCGACGACCTCGACTGCGTAGTTCTGACAGTAACCAGGCACTTCCGACTTCGTGTTTGTGGGAAGATCCGGGCAATTGAGACGAACGGATGCATGTTAGATTTTGACAGAAACGACCTGAGTTTCCGATTTGTCGATAGCTCGCGAAGAAGAGGGCAACCTACATTTCACGGAGAAACAGTACCCAAAGGAGGATCGATTATGCCCAGAACCCATAAGCCTATAGTCCGGATGACGTCCGTCATTCCTCTGCTGCTTATGCTCGTGATACTCCCGAATCTGGCATCCGCGGTCGAGGGGATGTGGCCGGTTTTTGCGCTCGACCGGGTGAACTTCGACTCGCTCAAAGCGCAGGGGATGAAGCTGGACGCGGATATGGTCTACAATCCCGAAAATGGCGGCCTTTGCGCCGCGGTCGTTCAGTTGGGCGGCGGGACCGGCTCGTTTGTCTCACCCAGTGGTCTGATTGTCACCAACCACCATGTCGCATTCAGCGCCGTGCAATCCCAAAGCACCGCCGAGAAGAACTATGTCGAGGATGGCTTCGTGGCGCACTCGCTGGCCGAAGAGATCCCCGCCATCGGTTACAACTGCTATGTGATCAAGTCGTACGAAGACGTGACCAAATCGGTGCGAGGCGGATTAAAGGCATCGATGACGCCGAAACAACGCCACGATGCGATAGAAAAGAAGACCAAGCGCCTCATCGCCGACGCCGAGAAAGGCGACAAGAACATCCGTTGCGAAGTTGCGGCCTTCGACGGCGGCCTGCAGTACATGCTGGTCACCTACTACCGGATTCAGGATGTGCGCATCGTCGCGGTGCCGCCTGAGGGGATCGGGAACTTCGGCGGCGAGATCGACAACTGGATGTGGCCGCGCCACACGGGTGATTACTCATTCATGCGCGCCTACGTGGCCCCGGATGGCACGCCCGCCGAATACTCGGAGAAGAACGTGCCGTATGAATCGAAGACCTTTCTGCCGATTTCGGCGGGGCCGCTTTCCGAGGGCGATTTTAGTTTTGTGGTCGGTTACCCCGGCGGGACGTCACGTTTTGCCAGTTCGTTCGAGATTGCTGATGGGATTGACTTCTACTACCCGACCAGCATCAAGTACCGCAAAGCCCTTATCGGCATTATGGAAGAAGCCGGACAACAGGATCCGGAAATCGCGGTGCGCGTTTCCGACCACATCGCCTCGTTGGCTAATTACCTTAAGAACTTCGAAGGTATGCTGGTGGGATTGGATCGTGGCAACGTCCTTGAGTCGCGCCAGGCGAGAGAAACGCAACTGATCGCGGCAATCGCGGCCGACAAATCGCTCAGTAAGAAGTATGCGAAAACTCTCCCGGAGTTGCAGGCCCTCTACGCTCAGAAACGCACTTACGCGGAGAAGAACGTTGTCCTTGGATGGATTCGTCAGGCATCGGACTACTTGTCGCTCTCCAACCGTGTCTACAAGTGGAGCATTGAGAAGGCCAAGCCAGACTTGGAACGCGAGCCGGCATACATGGATCGCAATCTGCCTTCCCTGCAAAGACGGACACGGGAAGCGCAGGTCAACTTGGTCCCCGGCGTTGAGCGTACAATGCTGGAATACGTGCTCGCGCAAGCCATGCGCTTGCCCACAAACCAGCGGGTCGCTCCGCTTGACAAGTTGATCGGCGACACAACGACGGTCGGGGTCGAAGGCGCCGTTCGGGCTTACACCGAAACACTTTACGCGAATACGAAGATCGGCGAACTCGAGGAGCGCATGATGATGCTGGGCGAGTCGCGCGACGCGCTCGTCGCCCGTCACGATGCCTTCATCGATCTGGCGGTCGCCCTCTACGAGGAATTCCAGATCATGAAGGAGCGCAGCGACGCGTTTAGCGGGGCCTCAGAGAAACTCAATGCCGAGCTGGTCGCTGCTTGCCGTGAGGCGGGCGTCGGCCCCATCTATCCCGACGCCAATGGAACGATGCGTTTGGGATATGGCACTGTCATGGGCTACTCGCCCGCGGATGCAACTCATTACGATGCTTTCACGACACTGAAGGGCATCGTCCAAAAGGACACCGGAGTGTCGCCGTTTAACAGCCCCAAGCGGCTGCTCGAAGCAGCACGGCTGCGTGACTTTATCCGCTATCTCGACCTGACATTGGGCGATGTCCCGGTGAATTTCCTCACCGATCATGACACAACCGGCGGCAGCTCGGGTAGTCCCGTCCTGAATGCACGCGGCGAACTGATCGGACTCTGCTTTGATGGCAACTACGAGGCTATCGCGGCCGATTATGAATGTGATGAAAGCGTCAGCCGGACAATCAACGTCGAGTCGCGCTACATCCTCTTCACGCTCGACAAAGTGCTGGGAGCGACAGAACTGCTCAATGAACTGGCCATACGCGGAGCGGTCTCAGTCATTGAGTGACGATCTGAGGACAAGGAGAGCAGTAGAAAGAAGGGAGGAGCACGATGCAAACTTCCCAACCGGTATTTGACGTCGAAATCCCCGGGCTCGGCTGGGTCATGTGGGGAGCGCGTCTGGAAGACATCTCGGTGAACCTGCCTGATTGTGGCACGATCAGCCGCAGCCAGAATCCCGGACGCTTCGAGTTTCGTTCGGGGCGCTGCCCCAAGCGATCGGCGATTGTCACTACCGAAGGGACGGTCTGCGGACTTCCGGCTGTCGCGCAAATGAACTTCTGCGATGGCCGTCTCTGCGCCGTGCACTATCACTTTCCCCTCGGACAACCCGGCGAAGCCGAGGAGTTCTGCGCTGTGGTCGACTGTTTGCGCCGCAAACTGTCACAAGCGTACGGCGAGCCATCGCTTTTGACCAACGCCGAACAGGGCATCACACTCGACTACAAGTGGGTGTTCGATGGACTGCATGTCGAAGTGCGCGCCTCCATCGATGATGATCACGAGCTGTCCGTGTTGGCAAATGATCCAGCGACCTGCGCCTGGTGCAAATGAATAGAAAGAGCATAGGTCCTATGCGTTGCATAGGGCCTATGCTCTGGCCGGTTGCAATCCACCCTGCGGTTGTATAGATTCCGCCCCATGTCATTTCACCAGGAGGTCAGCATGAAACGACTGTGGGCCATGATGGCCCTGATCGTCTTGCTCTCCGGCGTTGGCGCCGCGTCCGCCGCTGCCGAATCGTTTTTCCCGTACGCCTACGAAGAGACCGTGCTGGATAACGGGCTCACCGTGGTGCTGGTGCCGATGGAAAGTCCCGGAATGGTGGCGTATTACAGCATCGTGCGCACCGGCAGCCGGGATGAGTACGAACCCGGCCACTCCGGATTCGCGCACTTCTTCGAGCACATGATGTTTCGTGGCACGAAGAAATACCCTGGCCCGGTCTACGACCAGATCGTGACCGAGATGGGCGCGGACGCCAACGCGTTCACTTCCGATGACGTCACTTGTTATCACCAGGAATTCGCCGTCGAGGATCTGGAGCGAATGATGGAATTGGAAAGCGACCGGTTCCAGAACCTGTGGTATGAAGAGGATGCCTTCAAGACTGAGGCAGGCGCCGTCTACGGCGAGTATCGCAAGAGTGTCTCGAGCCCCGGCTTCGTGCTTTTCGAGACCTTGCAGAACACCGCCTACGACAAGCACACGTACAAACACACGACTATGGGCTTCAAGGCCGATATCGAAGCCATGCCGTCGATGTATGAATACAGTCTGTCGTTTTTCAATCACTACTATCGTCCCGAGAACATCGTCCTCGTAATTGTTGGCGACATCGAGACCGCGCCCACACTCGCGATGGCCAAGAAGTACTACGGGGGCTGGACAAAGGGGTACGTCTCCCCGCAAGTCCCGGCCGAACCCGAACAGACCGCACCGAAGCGGGCCAAAGCAGCCTTCGAAGGGCAGACCCTGCCGATCATGGCCGTCGCCTACAAGGGGCCGGCGTATGATCCCGAGGGGATTGATGCATTGGCTTGTGCGCTTTTGGGCGATCTCGCCTTCGGTGAGACCAGCGAAATTCACAAGAAGCTGGTCCTCGATGAGCAGCGCGTCCAGTACTTGCGCGGCGGCGCGGATCTAAGTCGCGACCCCGGGCTCTTTGCGATCACAACTATGGTCAAGGATGCTGCCGATGTCGCCGCAGTTGAAAACGAGATCTACTCGGCCATCGAGTTCTACCAAAACAATCGCGTCGATGACAAGCGGCTGGCCGATGTGAAAAGCAGCGACAAGTACGGATTCTTGATGGGGCTGGAAACGCCCGGCGATGTCGCGGGCCGCTTGATTGGCCCATTGGCTCTGACCGGCAAGATGGAGTCGCTCGACAAGTACTACGCAACCCTGAACCGGGTGACGCCAGACGACATCATGGCTGCCGCCAAGAAGTTTCTCACTGAGAACCGGCGCACTGTGGTCGTTGTGGAGGGACAATAACCATGCGAAACCTCACAAGAAATTCGTGGTGCAGGCTTTCGGCCTGTGCTTTGGCTCTGATTGTCTTTGGATTAGTCGGCTCTGCATGGGCAATGAGCACAGTTGAGTTGCCGGTCCCGACCGATCCGGCCGTCTCCTTCCGCATCATGTTCCCCGTCGGTTCGCAGAATGACCCGGCCGGGAAGGAGGGGCTGGCCTCGCTGACCGCCTCGATCCTTAGTGATGGCGGGACGACGCAGAACACGTACGATCAGATCCTGCAGAAGCTCTATCCGATGGCCACCGGCTATGGTGTCTCGACCGATAAAGAGATGACTGTATTCAGTGGACGCGTTCACAAGGATCACCTCAGCGCCTATCTCGATCTGCTGACTCAGGCGATCACCGGCCCGGCGTTCAGTGAAGCGGATTTTGACCGCAACAAGACCAACACGCTCAACTATCTCGACCGGACGCTGAAGTATTCCAACGACGAGGCATTCGGCAAACAGATGCTCTACGATGCCGTGTTTGCCGGCACGCCTTACGGTCATCCCGAAGCGGGACTACCCGCGTCGGTGCGCTCGATCACACTCGATGATGTGAAAGCGTTCTACCGCGCCAATTACACGTCGGCCAATGTCGTGATCGGTATCGGCGGAGGATTTGATGCGGCAGTGGTCGAAAAACTGAAGAGCGCGCTCGGTGCGCTTCCAGCGCAAGCGCCGCCGCCCGTCGCAAAGTCGACCCCGAAGACGCTGCAGGGTCTCGATGTGGTACTCGTTGATAAAGAGACACAGTCGACCGCGATCAGCATCGGATTCCCGCTTGACGTCCTGCGCGGCAGCCGTGACTGGTATGCGCTCTGGATCGCCAATTCCTGGCTGGGCGAGCACCGCAATTCTTCAAGTCACCTGTACCAGGTGATCCGCGAGGCGCGTGGTCTCAACTACGGCGATTACTCCTACATCGAGTACTTCCAGAATGGCTGGTGGCATTCGTTCCCGCCCCCAAACACGCCGCGGCGTCAGCAGCTTTTCGAAATCTGGATTCGTCCGGTTCAAAACGATGCCGCACATTTCGCACTACGCGCCGCCATCCGCGAATTGCAGATGCTGATCGACAACGGTATGACGCAGGAAGACTTTGACCTGACAAAGAAGTTCCTCAAAAAGTACGTGCGTCATTATGCCCCGACCACCGATTGGCGCCTGGGCTACAAACTCGATGATGCCTTCTACGGTATCCCCGATCACCTCGCGACCGCAGAGAAATTGGTCGATGAGATCACGCTCGCCGATGTGAATGCGGCGCTGAAGAAGCATCTGCAGACTCAGAACATGCAGATTGCCATGATCACGACCAATGCGGCGGCGATGAAAGAGGCGTTGGTGACCAATGCGCCCAGCATGGCCACCTATGCGACGCCCAAGCCCGAGCTGGCTGATGAGGACAAGATCATCTCGACCTATCCGCTAAGGATCGATGCCTCCAAGGTGGCGATCATCCCGGTGGACAGCACGTTCATCCGCTGATCGATTCCATCACGACCGTCATTCTGGGTCACTCCGCGCTCGTTGCGAAGTGGCCCAGAGTCTTTCTGCCTCGCGAGCGTCTGCACCTTTGCTTGGGCGCGCGTGTCCGAAGAGGGTAATCGCAGACTTCCCGGACAGCAAAACAAAGAGCCCGCGGGACATAGCTATCCCGCGGGCTCGGATATTTGAGGGGTGGTTCGTTACTTCTCGGTCTGGCTGCCGATATCCGGCAGGTGCTTCTTGCACCAAGCGCGCAGATTCGACGATCCAATCGTCGACTGACGGGCGCGGGTTTCGCCGATAACGGCGTTGCACACGCAACAACGGACCCGCATGATCTGCCCGGTACCGCGAAATGCCTTGGGACGTTGCTTGTGACCTGACCGTGCGATGGTAACCATTCTAAGTCCTTATCTGCCCCGTTCTTAGTTATACGTAAGAACTCCCGAAAAGCCCAAACAAATCGCAAAATATCGTGCGGGGCGATCACTTTTCACATCCCTATAACCCAATACCCGATGGAATGTTGCAGGTTGAGTCAAATCAACCTCCTTCAAGTGCAACTTTAACTCGCCTGGGACTGAAAAAAACAGCCTCCACCCGGCCCCTTCGATTTCTGTTGCCCCTCGAAATCCGCTCCCTATCTCTAACCTGGACGAAAACCACTAAGCTCCACCAGTTTGGCAGGTTCGCCTCACACACCAAAAGCCGAAAGGACTCGCTCATGGTTTTTATCGCCGCACTGATTATCGCGCTCGTCGCTTTCGTTGTCTGGCTCAACGCATCGCGAAAGGTGCGTCAGAACAATGTTCTCTTCAAACCCGCCAGCGCCGTGAGCTTTGTGGTCATGTTGGTTGCGGTCGGTCTTGCCCTCACACGGTTCTTTACCCAGATCCCGGCCGGTCATATCGGGGTGGTCGACTTCTTCGGCGTCGTGTCCACGCGCACCCTGCCCGCGGGAATCAACCTCGTCAACCCGATGGCGCGGGTGATCAAGTATTCAATTCAAACGAAAGAGCACAAAGAGACCATGCAGGTCCTGACCAGCGAGGGCCTGACCATCGGCCTGGAGATCAGCGCGCTTTACCGACTCGATCCCGACTCCGCCGCGCAGGTCTACAAGACGGTGGCGGGCGGCGATTACGAAAACATCATCCTGATCCCGCAATTCCGTTCGATCAGCCGCGCCGTCACGGCCAGCTTCCAGGCCAGCGCCCTCTATTCGACTGAACGCGACAAGCTCGGCATGGCCATTCAGCAAGAGCTCGCCACCACGCTCATCAAGCGCGGCGTCACTGTCGAATCGACGCCGTTGCGAAATGTCGGTCTGCCGACACAGCTCACCGAGGCCATTGAGCAGAAACAGCGCGCCGACCAGGAGAGCCAGCGCATGGAATTTGTTCTCACTAAGGAAAAGCAGGAAGCCGACCGCAAACGCATCGAGGCCCAGGGCATCGCCGATTTCCAAACCATCGTCGCCGCCGGAATCAGCGAGAATCTCCTGCGTTGGAAGGGCATCGAAGCCACCGAGAAGCTCGCCCAATCGACCAACACCAAGGTGATTATCGTAGGCAGCGGCAAAGACGGCCTGCCGATCATTCTGGATACGAAGTAGGGAAGACCTCAACACGGGACGCAACAATGACGACGGAGGACTCATTATGCGACTCACTTCACTCGTTGTGGTGATCTTGCTGGCGACGGCCAGCCGATCACTTGCCAATGGGTCACTGTCCGCCCAGGAACCGATCCACTCGTGGCGACTCGCGCTCGCAGTTCAAACTCTACAAACTGAGCCGGCCGAAACACCCACCCGGATCTCGATGCCGAGTGTGAAATCCGAGCAGAGAGCGTTCAACTACTCTCTCCTCAGCACGGTGATCCCGTTGCCGACGATCGTTCTGGCTGTTCCCGGCATCTGGTTTGGGCCATCGTTCGGGTACTTCTATGCGGATCGCCCGGGGCGCGCGTGGGCAGGAATCGGGATAAGAACGCTCGCCATAGGAGGGATGATCTCATCGTTTGGAATCTGCGGCTGGGATTGCGGTCCCGGGGAGTCGGCCTATGATGCTGCTTGGGCGGTCTTTCTGACTTCGGGAGGAGTCTTCGTCGGGTCAGCTATCTATGATATCGCCACGGTGAAACGCGAGGTTCGGAAGCAGAACGCGACACTGGACGTGACATCATGGAGAGTCGTGCCGCGATTTCGTCCGGGTACGGCCGACATTGGGCTGCGATTGGTGCACGGTTTCTGAGACGGGGTTGCCTGATGCTGCCCAGTCTTGCGGGTGCGGGCATTGATGGGCTACCAGACTATGCATGACAAGAAGTGGGAGAAGATAATGCGATAGCTGCGGTGTCACCCATGACCCAGACATCGAATCCACTTGATCCATTCCTCAATCGGTGCTTTCTACAAACGGCGGCGTACACAAGTCCGCCGGCGCATGCAACCACTTGACCGTCAGAAATCAGGAGCCAGACCATGCCCGTGAAACCCCTCGCACTGAGGCGTCTCTGCGCGTTGATGCCAGTCTTCCTCGTTTCGTTTTTTGCATGTACAGCTCTGGCGCAGATTCCTCTCCTGTACACCATGCCGCCGCAGGCAATCGCCGACTTGGTCGATGCGCCTTTGACTCCAAACGTCTCGATAAGCCCCGACCAGCAGTGGCTGCTCCTGATGCAACAGCCGGGACTCCCGTCGATCGATGAGGTGGCCGCTCCCGAACTGCGACTGGCAGGGCTGCGCATCAATCCGCGCACCAATGGCCCCAGCCGCGCGGGGTATTACATGTCACTCGCCTTCAAGAATATGACTGACGGCACCGAGCGCCAAGTTACTGGCTTGCCCGCTTCCCCCAAAATCAACAGTGCCACCTGGGCGCCCGATGGCTCACGGATCGCGTTCGCCGTCACATTTGGCGATCGCGTTGAACTATGGACTGCCGCGCTCACCGATGCCGTTGCCACTCCGGTGACGTCCATGCCTCTGAATGCGACTTATGGCGGGACTTACAAATGGACCTCTGACAGCAAGACGCTGATTGCACTCGCCGTTCCACCCGGCCGGGGCCCGGCACCGGCGGAAGTGACCACTCCCACGGGACCGGTCATTCAGGAAAATCTCGGCAAGACAGCTCCGGCTGCCACATACCAGGACTTGCTTAAGAACCCAACGGATGAAGCGATCTTTACGCACTACGCGTCATCGCAGGTTGTCCGCCTGACAATCGGTGCGGAGCCGGTCCCCATGGGGAAGCCCGGATTGGTCGCGCAGGCCATGCCCTCGCCGGATGGGAAGTACATCCTCGTCGAGATTGTCCATCCGCCATTCTCATACACAGTTCCCGTCAGCCGATTCCCGCGTCGCGTGGAAGTCTGGGACATGAATGGCTCGCTTGTAAAATCGCTCTGTGACATCCCGCTGGCCGATCAGGTGCCGGTGGCGTTTGCCTCGGTGCGTACGGGCCCGCGCGGGCACAGTTGGCGTGCCGATGCCCCGGCGACTCTCGCTTGGGCCGAGGCGCTCGATGGCGGAGATGCCCGCGTCGAAACCGACAAACGCGATCAAGTATTCATGCTCAAAGCGCCATTTGAGGCCAAGCCTACGCCATTGGCAACACTGGCTCTGCGTTTCGGCGATATCCAATGGGGAAGCGACGACTTGGCGCTGGTCAGCGAGTGGTGGTGGAAGACACGGCGCCAGCATGTCTGGGCGGTCAAGCCAGGCAAACCGAAATCTCAACCGCGTCTGATCCTCGATTACTCCTCCGAAGACCGTTACAACGATCCCGGGTCGCCAATGATGCGGCTCACGGAACGCGGTACGTGGGTCCTGCTCACCGGTGGGAAAGGGAATTCGCTGTACCTGTCCGGCGCCGGCGCGTCGAGCGAAGGCGACCGTCCCTTTGTGGATCGCTTCGATCTAGCGACTTTGAAATCAACGCGCCTATTTCACTCAGAAGCGCCCAACTACGAATACGCTGTACGTTTCATCGATCCTGCTCAGGGATTGTTACTGACATCTCGCGAAAGCGTGAGCGAGCCGCCGAATTACTACATACGCAATCTGGGCGATGGTTCGCTGAAGCAGATCACGGCGTTTCCGCATCCTACGCCGCAACTGACAAACGTGCAGAAGGAGCTCATTCGCTACAAGCGTGACGATGGCGTCGATCTGACCGCGACGCTCTATTCACCGGCCGGATACAAGCCCGCCGATGGTCCACTGCCGATGCTCATGTGGGCGTATCCACAGGAATTCAAAAGCGCCGATGCCGCCGGCCAGGTCACCGATTCTCCCTATCGATTCGTCCGGATCGGCTCGGGCTCGCCCCTCTTGTGGCTCGTGCATGGTTATGCCGTGCTCGATGATCCAACGATGCCGATCGTTGGTGAGGGAGAGGCCGAACCGAATGACACATACGTCAAACAACTCGTTGCCAGTGCGCAGGCGGCGGTCGATGAGGTCGTCCGGCGTGGCGTCGCCGACCGCGAAAAGATTGCGATCGGTGGACACTCATATGGCGCTTTCATGACCGCCAATCTCCTGGCGCATTCCGATCTCTTTAGGCTCGGAATCGCCCGCAGTGGCGCGTACAACCGCACGCTCACGCCGTTCGGTTTTCAGTCCGAGGAGCGCACTCTCTGGCAAGCGCGCGACACCTATGTCAACATGTCGCCGTTTCTCTTCGCCGACAAAGTCAATGAGCCCATCTTGCTCATCCACGGCGCTGCTGATAACAACTCGGGCACGTTCCCCATGCAGAGCGAGCGTTTTTACGACGCGCTCAAGGGACATGGCGCCACGGCACGGCTGGTTCTGCTTCCCGCCGAATCGCACGGCTACCGTGCGCGCGAGTCGGTCATGCATATGCTCTACGAAATGACCGACTGGCTCGACCGCTACGTGAAAAGCGCCGAGCCGCGTCCTGCCGCCACCGCCGAAGAAGAAACCGGCGGCTGATCGGCTCCAATTTGCGGCCCGATCTCACTCCAGGTCTCACGGCCGGTCGTGGGACCTGGAGTCGGTTTGGCACGCGGGCTTCAGTCCCAAGCATAAGGACTCTTGACGGACAGTGGTGTTCTCACTATCCTTGGCTTCATGACCTACTGCGACCGGTTCGCACCGGGCGGTTTCTCCACCAAGTAAGCTCGAAACAAAACCCCGCCATCAGCCGTCCCGTGTGCTCGCACCAGAGAGGGAAGGCCATGCCCCACCCTATGTCCTGCAGTGTGCCGACGGCACTTCTGGCCGTCACGATTTGTTCGGTCTTGTTCGTGTTCACCCCCGATGCCAGTGTCGCGCAAGTCTTGTCGACTGTCGACACGATGAGCGTCATCGTCCCGCCGGACTTGGACCGCGGCGAACAGGTTCATGTCGACGTGCACATTCAATACACCGACACACTGGGGGCGTTCGCCCTGCGTTTGCGCTATGACCCCGCGGTCTTCGAGCCATCGGTCGATACGCTGATCAACGGGGCGGATACGACGTTCAAGCTGGTGGCCACCCAGCTGCATCCCGGATCGCTGGAGAGCTTCGCCGGTTTTGTGCGTGAACCGGGAGTGATCACGTTTCTCGGCCTCGATATCAATTTCAATCCGGGCTCGCTCTTCCTTCCGGGTTCATGGCCGACTCTGAGGATGTACTGGAACGTACGGGCCGACGCGCCGTACGGCGCGACGACTATTGAGTTTGAGAACGATACACTGTATCCGGCGAGTTATAACACGATCTCGGATTGGCGGGGCGTTGATGTGATACGTCCGGTGCTGCTCGGCGGTGCCACGTCGGTGTTCCCGGGGCCTGATCTGCGTCTCTCGGATACCATGCTGATTGCTCCTCCGACTGCGTGCGGCCGCGAGCAAGAGATCGAAGTCGACATTCGGTTGCGCACTGCCGACACGCTCGGAGCCTTTGCGTACCGAATCCGGTATGACCCTCTCGTGTTTGAACCACTTCAGGACACATTGGTGTACGATAATGACACTGTCATCAGCATCATCGCGCTCGACTTGCACCCTGGCCGATTCGAGCAGTTTTCCGGTTCGGTCCGCGAGCCGGGCCTGGTGGTCTTCCTGGCAGCCGACATGGATTTCGATTCGTCATCGCTTTATCTGCCGGGCTCACGGCTCACTGTGGGCATGGTGTGGGCTGTGAAGCCCGATGCGCCCCTGGGGCCAAGCGCTATCTACTTTGAGGGCGATCCCCTCTACCCTTACACGTGGAATGCGTTCGCCGACTGGCGCGCGAACAGCTTTTGGCGGCCGGTGCTCGTGGATGCCGTTGCCACGGTCGTCTGCTACTGTGGTTGCCTCGCCGATCCCTCGTTGTGCAACGGCATCGTAGACATCACGGATGTCGTGATGACCGTGCAAGTGGCATTTGGCGGCTCACCCGCAATCCCGGACCTGGCCCCGCATTGTCCCATCTCGCGGACGGACGTCGATTGCGATGGCGAGACGTCGATCATCGATGTGGTCAAGATGATCGAAGTGGCCTTCCGGAACGCCGATCCGTCGACGACGTTCTGCAATCCGTGCGAGTAAAGAAGTAAAGCGCGATCCGGGCACCACGGCCGAGCCGTGGGGCCCGGAGTATGGCCAACCAGTCCGGCGGAGGTGCCGGATGACCCCATTTCAATCCTTGACGTCCGCCTTCGACCCTGTAGCTTAAGCACAAGAATTCCGAGTGGTTTTGGGACATTTCAGGCGAGGAGGTCGTCATGGTGGTGGAACACGTTACGATCATGCAGCTCTGGCTCCCGGTCTTGCTGTCGTCTGTCTTCGTGTTTCTGGTGAGCTGGTTGATTCACATGCTCCCTCTCTGGCACCGGAGCGAATTCCCCAAAGTGCCTAATGAGGATAAGTTCATGGACGCGCTCCGCCCGCTGGCTACTCCTCCCGGCGACTACATGGTCCCGCGCGCACCAAGCCATAAGGAGATGTGCACTCCGGAGTTTCAGGAGAAGATGAAGAAGGGGCCGGTGATGCTTGTCACGGTCCTGCCCAACGAGATGCCGGGAATGGCCAAGAGCCTCGTCGCGTGGTTCATCTATGTCCTGGTCGTCGGCATCTTCGCTGCCTACATCGCGGGTCGCGCCCGCCCAGCCGGGACTCACTACTTGGAGATATTCCGATTTGTCGGCTGCACGGCCTTCATCGGTTATTCGCTGGCACTGTGGCAGGCATCGATTTGGTACAAGCGGTCGTGCGCGACGACGCTCAAGCTGAACCTCGACGGCCTGATCTATGCCCTGTTGACAGCGGGCACGTTCGGCTGGCTCTGGCCGAAATAGTCCTTGAGAAGTTGAAGAGAGTCACGATCTAATGGCAGTGCACCGAATCCATCCCAAGGATGGCGATCATGCGACTGCGTAAAACCACCAAGATCGGGCGGCGTCGGGCCTTGTACGCCCTGACAGAATTCAAGATTCGGTTGCACGGGGTCTTGCAGGCTATAGGCGGCAGCGGCGCCACACGCGAGGCGATTACCCGGCGACTGAATGCGAACGGATGCCCGGTGAGCCGCTCTTCGGTCACCCGCTGGATGGATCCGAAGAACCGTGCGGTCCCGGACACGTACCAGCTGCTGGTCATCGGTGCACTGTCGGGCGACATCTCACTCGACTGGCTGTTTGGGCGACGCCGGGCCGAGAGCGCGGCCGAGCAATTCATCGAGCACCAGTCAAAACACAGGGGCTGAGTACCACACCGCGGAGTAAGGCTGATGCCCGACCGCCGGGGTCTCGGTAGCGCGGACTTCAGTCTGTGCTCTCTCTGGCACGGAGCCTGCGGGTTGAGGTACGTTTGTCGGTTGGCGATCGACCGGGGATCGAGGGTATGGAACTTGTACAGACGTTCCACGAGAATTAGACCAGGCAAGTCTTGAACGGTTGGGGTCTGCAAATGACGAATTCACCGGCACCAACCAAGCGATTCCCAGTACTACGCGTCGTCGCACTGGCCGGCCTCCTCGCCGCGATCGTCACGCTCGCGTTCACGGTCTTTCCTGACGCCTTCATCAACGGATACATCAAAGACAGAAACATCAAGGCGTTCGAAAGGGCTTTTCCGGCCTACACGCTGAAGATTGGGGATCTTCACTACGGAGTCTGGGCCAATCGCCTCGAATGTGACTCCGTCGAGCTGCGTTCTGTCGATTCACGCTTCGCCTGCCGGCTTGGCGCTGTATCTCTGGGTAGCGTGGGGTGGATCGAGCTTCTGCGTGGGAGGGCCCTTAAGTCTGAGAACTTTGAAAGCTCGAAGGTCATCGTCCAAAAGGCATGGCTCGAGTACCGTCAGACCGGCTACGAATTGCGCGTCGATCAGCTGAGCGTCTCGGTGCCCGACTCGAGTATCAAAGTGGACTCGCTTGAGATTCGCCCAGTCGGCGGCGATGAGGTGTTCTTCGCAAGGAGCGCGACTCGAACCTCGCGCTATCAGGTGAATATTCCTCGCGGGCGGGTCATGGGGTCCGATTGCCGGGGGTTGATCGACGCGAAGATCTTCTGTGGCCGGGATGCGACAATCGAAGATCCGTTGCTCGATATTCTGGTCAACAACGACAAGCCCGCAAGGGAAGAAGCGCGGGCTGCGATGATACCGAATGAAATTCTCATGTCGATTAAGCAGACCCTCCAAGTGGAGAGTCTGAGTGTCGTCAATGCGTTGATCCGATACGGCGAACGATTCGCCGTGGGCGCCCAGCCCGCCACAATCACCTTGGACGACTTCGACGTCGCAATCGGTGGTCTGGGTAATGTGAGCGAGAGCAAAGGTGCGGCCGTGATTCGCGCCGAGGGCAGGATCATGAATTCCGGGCGGGTGAAGATGGTCATGGCGATTCCTTTGGCCACCCCGGAATTCTCCTTCCGCTACACAGGTTCCATAGGCCCGATGGATGTGACGAGGTTCAATGCCTACCTCGAGCCGGCGCAGCACGTCCGGCTCGCATCGGGTGATCTGCAGGAAGCGTCGTTCGATATCGAAGTGAACTCCGGGCATGCCACCGGGACGGTACGCGCGATTTACACCGACCTGAACATTGCGGTTCTCGACAAGAAGTCGGGGAGCGCCTCGGGTTTCAAGAATCGGCTGACTTCGTTTCTGGCGAACAAGATCAAGATCCGAAACGACAATGTGCCCGACAAATCGGGAAAGCTGGAGATCGGTCGAGTGGACTACGTGCGGAAACCGGGCGACGCACTGTTCAAGTTCCTTTGGTTTGCCTTGCGCAGCGGCGTTGCCGATGTGGCAGGATTCTGAATGATGCCCGCCAACTCGACGCCGGTATTTGACAGCATATGCGCATTCCTCGATGCGGAAGGCGTCGCCTATCGGTCGATTCACCATGCGCCGACGCGCACATCCGAGGAATCAGCACAAATTCGCGGCGAGGAACTGAAGATTGGCGCCAAGGCAATCCTGCTGAAAACCGACGAAGAGTTTCGCCTCTTCGTGATCAGCGCCGCGTTGCGGATCGACTCGAAAGCCATCAAGCGATCGCTCGGTGCGAAATCGGTTCGTTTCGCCACGGCCCAGGAGCTATTATCGTTAAGCGGAGTTGAGCCCGGTGCCGTCCCGCCCTTCGGACAACCCATCCTGCCATTTGAACTGTACGCCGATCCCACCGTCTTCGCCAATGAGCGGGTTGCCTTCAATGCCGGAACGTTGACCGACTCGATCATCATGAGCGCGAAGGACTACCGTCGCATTGCCGGGGCGCGGGAACTTTCATTTGCGAGCCAGTGACCGTATGAGATGGATTCACCGGTTGGAGACACGGGTCTTTAGGCCCGTGCTTACACGTCACTGAAGGCCATGCCGCCATATTCATCAGGATTGCCAAACTGATCGCAGGCACGATCAGATTTTGACATTTCGCCCCGTACCCGCTTGCTGATTCCTCAAGATCGGGCATCTTTCCTCTGGCCGCACGTTTGTAACCCGGAGGTTAGTCCATGCGTCGCCTTGTCCTTTTGCTCCTCGTTGGTGGAATTGCGCTTTTCTGCGCATCCCAGATGTACGCCGATGACACCCGCGCCAAAGCGTCGGCGGGATTGTCCGCGGCCCTACCGCATGATCTTTTCTCCGTGTCCATTCGGGACTCGCAAGATGCGGCTTCACTGCGTTCGCTTGGCATCGATCCACTCCTTCGACTTGACAATGAGTATCTGGTTCTTGCGACCGGGGATTTCTCCAAACTGGCCGCGTCTCTCGACTTGGAGACGAGGCTGATGCGCGCCGGTGTCAGACGTGACCAATTGGCGTTGGACCGCCTGCCAGACCGCGCGAACCTGGAACGGTTTCCGCTAGTTTACGAAGCCGGTGAGGTTCGCCTACTTCTCGTTGAGGATATTCCGTCGGTGATGGCGACAGAAGACACCCCGACAATCACGGCCCTGGGGGATGACAAAGCGGCAATTGTGTACTCGCTGCCGTATGCGCCGAAGATCACACTTGATGTGCAGACCGACCTCGATTCGTTGGGGGCACTGATCAGTCAGGATTCACTGACATCGTACCTCCTCAGATTGCAGGCGTTTTACCGCCGCACCTCGGGGACTGATTCGAATCTGGCGTCCCGCATCTGGCTGGGGGATAAGTTCGCCTCTTTCGGGTACGATTCGGTGTATTTCGACACATTCACAATCAACGGACGGCCCTGCGCCAACGTCGTCGCAACAAAGCTCGGGACGCTCTTTCCTGCAGGGCACATCATTGTCGGGGCGCATTTCGACGCGGTCAGTACCTCTCCCGGCGCTGATGACAACGGCACCGGGACCGCCGCGGTGCTCGAAGTCGCGCGCATCCTGCACGACATCCCGACCGATCTCTCGGTTGTGTTCATCGCCTTCGACTATGAAGAAGGCGGCTTGTGGGGAGCCAAGCATTACGCGGATCGGGCGGAGCTGCAGGAGGAGATCATTCCGCTCATGTTCAACATGGACATGATCGGCCACCTCACCAATACGGACAGAGCCAAGTTGTACGGTGCGACGTCGGCTTTCATTCAGTTGTGGGACGACTTGGCAACTCCGATGGTCGACATCGATGGCATCATGTCGGGCCTGTCCTCCGGATCGGACCATTGGCCCTTCTACCAGAATGGCTACACGGCCATCTTTCTGCACGAGTACGATTTTTCGACGGTCTACCATTCGGCGCGCGATAGCACGACCTATGTCAACTTTGACTATTTCACGCGTATGGTCAGACCGTCAATTGCAACCGTATATGCCGCGACACTCGACCCCGACAATGATGGTCTTGTCGGCTCCGAAGACAATTGTCCGTTTCTCGCCGGTCCGGCCTCTCCCGATGCCGACGGCGATGGGGTCGGTGATCCCTGTGACAACTGCCAGGGCGAGGTCAATCCAGCCCAGACAGACACTGATCGCGACGATGTCGGTGATGCCTGCGACAACTGTCCGGCAGTCGGTAACAATTCGCAGGATGATGGCGACAGCGACGGTCTTGGCGACGTGTGCGACAACTGCATCGAGACAGCCAACCCCGCGCAGGACGACCGGGACGGCGACGGCGTCGGGGACTTTTGCGATGCGTGCCCTGACAACTGGGACCCCACCCAGTTCGACTACGATCATGATGGCCGCAACGATGCCTGCGACAACTGCGACTTTTTAGCCAACCCACTTCAAGAAGACGCGGACGGCGACGGCCTCGGCGACGCCTGCGACAATTGTCTGCTGACTGCCAACCCGGATCAAGCGGATACCGAGTACGGTGACTATGGCGATGGTGTCGGCGATGCCTGTGACAACTGCCCGACCATCGACAATCTCAATCAAGCCGACAGCGACACTGATGTCATCGGTGACGCCTGCGACAATTGTGTGACTGTCGCGAACTACGATCAGGAAGATCTAGATGGCGACGGCATCGGCGACGCGTGCGATCCCTGCCTCTGTTTCTGCCACGGCGATCCAGCCTGCGACAGCGTGATTGCGGATGTCTTGGATATTGTTCGAGCGGTCGAGGCAGCGTTTCGGAATTCGCTGGCAACGAGTGACCCGGGCTGTCCCCGCGTGGCGACCGATGTCGACTGCAGCGGCGGAACGGACATCGTCGACGTCGTGAAAGTTGTCAACGTTGCGTTCCGCAACGGAAACGCAGCGACGGAGTTCTGCGATCCGTGTAGTAACTGAACTCGATCAGTTCCGATCGACGATCACGAATGTTTCTCGCGGAACTTGCGCGCGAATGCCGTGATTGCCTGCCATTGCCCTTCGGCGTGAATGCCCGCCTCTTCGAGCACCTTCTCGGCAGATCCACTACCGAGATAGCGGTCATGCCGGAAGGAGTGCAATGTGTGCTCCAAGCCTAAGGGCGAGCGGATCCAGCGGTACATCGTCGGCAAGGTGAAGTCAGTAATCCCCATCGATTCCAGCGCAAGCCGGTCAGGGAAAATGCGCGCGCGTTCAGACGGATCGAGCTGATTGAAGAGTTCCACGGACGAGACGTAGTAGATGTTCAGGATGTAACCCTCACGATCAAGACGGGGGAGCACGTCGCTCATGAAGATTGAGGCGACACCATTCCCCTGCAAGATTACAGTGCCATCGTACCGTTTCGCTTTGGCATCGGCTTTCCGCAACGCATAGACACCTTTCGTCGTCTGCATCACATCCGGCAGCCCAAGCGTCGCCCAATCGACAAGCACATCCGCCGGGCGCGTGACAAACGGCGCCAGCACCGCCGGACGCAGACGAAGTGCGGTAATCAAAAGCGGCCAGACTTCGCGCACGTCCCACGGCGTGAGCGTGATCATGACTTTGCCGGGGAAGCACTCCTGCAAGAGTTGCAGCGCCTGTGGATCGGCATGGGTCGGACCATCTTCGCCGGTCTTCACGCCGGCATGGGCGTTGACCATGATCCACGTATCATATGGCTGTCCGGTGATCGCCTCGCGGGCCTGCTGGCCGATCCCGTGCAGGCGGGCGGCGATGTGCTCCAATGCCGCGAGAAATGCACCATAGGAGGAGGAGACACCGATGTGTTCGCCGAAGCTCGACAGCCCCGACATGAATGCGCCCATGCTGTCTTCGCAAATTCCACCGAGCGGGACCAATCGCGCGTCGGGATTCTTGGCAACGTTGAACCAACCCTCCGGGAATCCCTTGCCGATGTTCGAAATGCTGGTCGATCCCGTCAAGTCGGCGGCGGCGGCGAAGAAGGCGCCCTTGGTCCGGCGGTTCAGGTCACCGATCGCATTTCCGAGTGCATCACGCAATGTCACCGCGGCGCCCGGCTGGTAGCACAGCACTTCCGGAGGAGTCTCCGGGCGAATCTGCGTGTCGGTGTAGATCATGGACAATTGCGGCGCTGTGGCCGAACGCGAACGCGTGCGTTTGTTGATCCGGTCGCGGGCCGCAGCAAGATGTGTCCCCGCAAACGATGTCAGCTCGCCATCGTGTTCGATCGCGGATCGGATCACCATCAATGTGTCGTAGTAACACTTCTCGATACGATCCGGCGACTTGTCACCCTCGAAGCGCGGGCACGCCACGCCAAACGCTTCTTCGAACTCCAGAAGCGATTTGTAGTATCCCTCGGAGACGAACTTGTGACCGGCACCGTGGGAAACTCGCCCCTCGATACCGTAGCGCCATCCCTTGGTGGTGCGGTAGACAACGGCCGTCGGCTGGCCGTTGTCGATGGACAGAGCCAACCGCTGGGCGGCGAGAACTTGACGGAAATCCATGCCGTTGGGGACATAGATCGCATTCCAATCGTGGAACAGCGCGAGTTCGAGTGGATTCCACTGTACGTACTCGCCCGGCCCGTTTTCATCGAGGCAGACATGATTTGAATCGATCGATGCCTGATTGAAATCGACGTGGAGGATGATATTGGACAGGCCGATCGTGGCCGCCGACGCCAACGCCTCATGCACACGCCCCGGGGTCATCCCGCCTTCGCCTTCGAGCACATGCACACGCGGCGGGTCGTCGCGATAGACATCCAGCGCCCCTAGAGCCAGGCCAAATGCCGTCGGGACACCGACACCGCTGGCGCCAGTCGCATGCTTCACGAACGGGACATAGCAGGTCGGATGCCCGTCGAGCGCCTTGGCGCGAAGTTGCTTGAAGAGGGGAGTGGTCGTAGTTGGATTGCGACGGAACCCCAGCAAGTCTTCCAGTCGCAGTTGTCGCTTTTCTGGTGCGAGCAGATCGGGGCGCGCGACCCGGGCGAGTTCGTTACGTAGCGCCCAATTGGCATAAAGGCCCATGGCCTTGTGTCCCGCGGCGTAGGAGATCATGTCGTTATCGGGACGGTCGGGATGGCCAAGATCGTAATCGAGCAACTGGTAGATGATCCCCTGCACGATCCGTCCGGAAGAGATGCTGCCGCCGGGATGCCCGGAGGTCGGGACAAAATTGTACATGATGGCGCAAAGCGTGCGGTAGAGAAGATCGATCTTCTCCCACTGGCCGAGCTCATTCGCCTCGAAGCGCAGCCCAAGGGCGGCCGGCTCGGACGAGATATCGTAATAGCGTCCCCGACGGTGTTGCATGATTGATTGGGCTCGCTCGGTGGCTTCGGTTTCGATTGTAGCTGGCATGTGAGGCTCCTGCTTCAATGTGTCACTGACCCGTATACGCCGTGAGTCTATCTACTTAAAACGTACGGCATTCGGCGCGATCTGAACATTCGCGCGTGAAAGTATTGACAGTCCGGCCAAGTCCGTGACAGGCTGACGAACGGAGATGGCGACACTTCATTCCAAGCTATTACCCCGTTACCACTGATATATCTCTTCCGTCACCACCCATCGATCTGCTCCGTCACCACTGATAGATCTCTTCCGTCACCCCCGCGGTTCTAAGCGGGGGTCCATCTCCGGCATGACTGGATTCCCGCTCAAAGCCGCGGGAATGACGGTGCAGTGGCGTCACACGAGGACGTGCGACGCCACTACCAAAAGACCCGGTGCCACAAACTGTCCCGCGCGGGTCGTATTCACCGACTGGGCCTTTCGACATCCCATGAATCACGGCTGATGCCGTCGGAAGACGTATAGGCGTCGGCTGCTCAGATTTTGACAGTTCCACCTCGCGCCCGGCTTGCAGATTCTCCAGAATCGATGATCTTGACTATGTCTGCTTGAAGTACAACCCGGAGGTCTGCCTATGCGCCGCCTTGTCGCACGGCTTCTTATTGGGGGCATCGCTCTGCTATGCGCATCCCCGATAATTGCCAACGAAGCAGCCGAATCAGCGAGAGCACAGCCGCCACGGGCGGTTGGGAGCAATCTCTATCTCCTCAGGCTTCAGAGTTCGCAAGATGCGGCGGCAGTGCGTTTGCTGGACATCGATCCACTCCTCCGCCTCGACAACGAGTACCTGATTCTCGCTGCCGCCGGATTTCCAGAGCAGGCGTCAGCTCTCGGCTTGGAAGCGCGGTTGATTCGGGCGGGTTTGAATCGTGGCCGTTTAGCTCTGGATCGACGCCATGGCCATGAGAATCTGGAACGATTTCCGCTCGCCTACGAAGCTGAAGGAGTCCGCCTGTTTATAGTCGAGAACCTACGATCGGTGATGGCGGTGGATGACACTCCGACTCTGATGCCTCTGGATGGGCGCAAGCCGGAGATTGTGTACACGGAACCTGCCCCCGCTCTAGGGACAACCCTCGCGGTCCAGACTGACCTGGATTCGCTCGGCGGTTTGATCAGCGGTGACTCACTCGCATCGTACCTGCACCGTCTGCAGGCGTTCTACCGCCGCGTCGCCGGGACCGACTCAAATTACGCCGCTCGCGACTGGCTGGCCGAGAAATTCGCCTCGTTTGGATATGATTCCGTGTATCTCGACACCTTTAGTCACTTGGATTGGTCGGGCCAGTTAAAGCACTGCGCCAATGTCGTCGCAACGAAGATTGGAACTCTGTTTCCCGAAGGGCACATCATTGTCGGAGCACATTTCGACGCAGCGGAAGGCTCCCCCGGTGCTGATGACAATGGCACGGGTACTGCGGCGGTTCTGGAGATGGCTCGCGTCCTCCACGACATTCCGACCGATCCTTCGGTCGTGTTTATCGCATTCGACTACGAAGAGCACTGGGTATGGGGATCGGAGTGGTATGCCAATCGAGCGCTCGAACAGAAGGAGATCATTCCCTTGATGTTCAATTTGGACATGATTGGTCATCTGTCGAATGATTCCCTTGCCAGATTATTTGGTCCACCAACCGGCTTTACCCAGCTGTGGCACGATCTGGCAGGTCCCATGGTCGGGATCAACGGTATCATAGAAGGTCTGTACTATGGAGGTGATGATAAGTACTTCACGATGAATGGCTACACAGCCGTCACTGTGTTCGAGTACGATTTCTCGACCGTCTATCATTCGTCGCGCGACAGCACGTCCTACATCAATTTCGATTACTTCACACGAATGGTGCGTCCCACGGTTGCGACGGTATACGCCGCCACACTCGATCCCGACTACGATGGACTCGTAGGTGCCGATGACAATTGCCCGTTTCTCGCCGGACCAGCCGCTCCCGATCTCGACGGCGACGGCGTCGGCGACCCTTGTGAAAACTGTCTGAGTGTCGTAAACCCGGGTCAGGAGGATGCTGATCGCGACGACGTTGGGGATGCCTGCGATAATTGCCCGGCAATCGCCAACAGCGCGCAGCCCGATCTGGATAATGACGGGGTGGGCGATGCATGCGACAATTGCATTGGGACGGCAAATCCGGGGCAGGAGGATCGCGACAGTGACAGGGTCGGCGATCTCTGCGACCGGTGTCCCGACAACTGGGATCCCACGCAGTTCGACTACGATCACGACAGCATCAATGATGCCTGCGACAACTGCGACTTTGTCGTCAATCCGCTTCAGGAGGATACCGATGGCGACGGCATCGGCGATGCCTGCGACAACTGCCTGCTCGTCAACAATCCGGATCAAGTGGACACCGAATACGGCGACTACGGCGATGGGGTGGGCGACGCCTGTGATAACTGCCCCATGGCCGACAACCTAAATCAGACCAACAGCGACTCTGACTCACTCGGCGATGCCTGCGACAATTGTCCGGCAATTGCCAATGCCGAACAGGAGGATCAAGATGGCGACGGCAGGGGAGATGCCTGCGACAATTGCCTGACTGCGCCCAACGGCAATCAGGCCGACGCCGACCTCGATGGAGTCGGAACCGCATGTGACAACTGTCCGTCCGTCGCGAATGCCGATCAACGCGACGCTGACGCCGATGGCCTTGGTGACGTGTGCGATCCCTGCGTCTGCCTGTGCCACGGCGACCCCGCCTGCGACAGCGCCGCCACGGTGCTCGATGTGGTCAACACGATTAACGTCGCCTTCCGCAACATCGCCGCGACGCCAGACCCAGGCCAGCCCTGTCTCCGCGACCCCACCGACGTGGACTGCTCCGGCTCCACCGACGTCATCGACGTCGTGAAATCCGTCAATGTCGCCTTCCGCAATGCGAATGCGGCGACGGAGTTTTGTGTGCCGTGCCCATGATCGGCATTCGTCAAGAGTCCGTAGGGTGAGTGCCACAAACTGTCCCGCGCGGGTCGCATTCACCGACTGGGCCTTTCGACATCCCATGAACCACGGCTGATGACGCGGGAAGACGTATAGGCGTCGGCTGCTCAGATTTTGACAGATTGCCTCCTGCCTCGCTTGCGAATTCACCAAGATGGGACATCTTTCCTCTGGCCGCACGTTTGTAACCCGGAGGTTAGTCCATGCGTCGCCTTGCCCTTTTGCTCCTTGTTGGTGGAGTTGCGCTTTTCTGTGCATCCCAGATGTACGCCGACGATATCGGCGTCACAGCATCGGCGGAGTTGTCTGCGGCCGTCCCACGTGATCTCTTTTCCGTATCCGTTCGCAACGCGCAAGATGCGACTTCACTGCGTTCACTTGGCATCGATCCACTACTTCGACTTGACAACGAGTACTTGGTGCTTGCGACTGGGGAATTCTCCAAGCAGGCCGCGTCTCTCGGCTTGGAATCGAGGCTGATTCGCGCCGGTGTCAGACGTGACCAATTGGCACTCGACCGTCGACATGACCGCACGAATCTCGAACGATTCCCGCTTGTCTACGAGGCGGGTGAGGTTCGCTTGCTTCTAGTTGAGGACATCCTGTCGGTGATGGCGTCAGAAGACACTCCGACTCTCAAGGCGCTGGGAGACGACAAAGCGGCAATTGTGTACTCGCTGCCGTATGCGCCGAAGATCACACTTGATGTGCAGACCGACCTCGACTCGTTGGGAGCGCTGATCAGCCAGGATTCATTGACATCGTATCTGCTCCGGCTGCAGGCGTTTTACCGCCGCACCGCGGGAAGCGATTCGAACCTGGCGGCCCGCGTCTGGCTTGCCAACAAATTTACTTCGTTTGGGTACAATTCAGTGTATTACGACACGTTTACCATCGGATCACGGCACTGCGCCAACGTCGTCGCAACCAAGCTCGGGACGCTTCATCCCGAAGGGCATATCATCGTCGGGGCGCATTTCGACGCTGTCAGCAGTTCCCCCGGCGCGGACGACAACGGCACCGGGACCGCCGCCGTGCTCGAGATCGCGCGCGTCCTGTACGACATCCCGACCGATGTCTCGGTTGTGTTCATCGCCTTCGACTATGAAGAGGGCGGGCTTTTGGGATCCGAGCATTATGTGGATCGAGCGGTGCAGGAGGAGGAGATCATCCCGCTCATGTTCAACATGGACATGATCGGCCACCTCACCAACACGAATAGAGCCAGCTTGTACGGTGCGGCGTCGGGATTCATTCAGATGTGGGACAATCTGGCGAATCCGATGGTCGGCATCGACGGCATCATGTCGGGTCTTTCCGCAGGGTCTGACCACTGGCCCTTTTACCAGAATGGCTATACAGCCATCTTTCTGGCAGAGTACGATTTCTCGACGGTCTACCATTCATTTCGAGACAGCACGAGCTACATCAATTTCAACTACTTCGCCCGGATGGTACGGCCGTCGATTGCTACCGTATATGCCGCGACGCTCGACCCCGACAACGACGGGCTCGTCGGCGTAGACGATAATTGCCCGTTCATCGCCGGACCCGAGTTCCCCGATTTCGATGCTGACGGAGTCGGCGATCCCTGCGACAATTGCCAGAGCGTAATCAATCCAACGCAGGAAGACACTGATCGTGACGATCTCGGCGACGCCTGCGACAACTGCCCGGCAGTTGGAAACATATACCAGGAAGATGGCGACGGCGATGGCTCTGGCGATGTGTGCGACAACTGCCTGACCGTGTTCAATCCGTCACAGGAAGATTCCGACGTTGACGGTGCGGGAACTCCCTGTGACAATTGTCCCACAGAGTACAACCCCAGTCAGCTCGATTCCGATCAAGACGGAATTGGCAGCATCTGCGACAACTGCTATGATGTCGCTAATCCTGACCAGGCCGATTCAGATCATGATGGCCTGGGAGATGCCTGTGATTGTCAATGTTACTGCCATGGTGACCCCGGAGAGTGCGATCTGTGGCACGACATCCTTGACGTGGTCGCAACCATTGGTGTCGCATTCCGCAGCGCTCCGGCGATTCCAGATATTCATCCCGATTGTCCCGTGGTAACCACCGACATGGACTGCTCCGGTGGGACAGATATCGTCGATGTGGTTAAAGCCGTCAACGTCGCCTTCCGCAACGCCGACGCGGCGACGGAGTTTTGCGTTCCATGCCAGTGATCCCCGTACTGGCGACGGGGAGTGAAGCTGAATCGCGAGAGTTCGATGAAAGGGGGATGCATGGATCAATCCGATGAATCCGAGTTTCGAGAGATTTATGACTTCGGCATCCAGTACTCGCCTCCTCAGGGTTGGGGGAGCAAAGAGCTATCGGAGGTCACGTCTCGTGTGACGGCGGACTATGGCAGTAGCGGTACATTCTCAGGTACGCCCGACGATCTGAGGGCGGCACTATTCTTCCTGCTACGGGCGTGGCGTTTCGAAGGCAGATTCATGCCGTCAGATGACCCAGAGATGCCATTGTTTAGGGATTTAGTCGAAGCCATCAAGCGCCTTTAGAAGTGGCGTCAGGAGTCCTCGTCTGACGCTGTGATAAGTATATTCCCCCAGTGCTCTTTTCCGCCACCTACATAGGGCCATGCGCCGCGATTTCCGGCCCCACGCGTTCGCAGTTTCCGACATTCGCCTGCCTGGGCCCCTTGCCACACCGGCCAAAATGACCCATCTTAAGGGTAGATTTCCGCAGTTGTCTCGACCCGGAGGTGGGTTTATGCGTCGGTATTCGTCTTTGATCTTGGCGGTGGGCATCGCCGTACTGCTTCACGCCAGAGCTTCGTACGCTGTTAACTCAGTTGTGGTGGAATCGCGATCATTCGCGCCGGACCAAGTGGCGTGCAGTGTCGGCGTCTTCATTACCAACGACATTCCAATTCAGGGCATCGTGATACCCCTGGAGTTACGAACTCTAAGTGGAGGTGCTGAAATTGACTCCGGCACCACCACTACAGCATCGTGGGGATTGGTTAACACGAGTCGTCTGAACAACAGCCCGCTTGGGAATGCCAACCCGAATGGGCCGGCTGCATCCATCACCACACGCAGATACTCTGTGCCGGAAGCGCCAGCGGCCAATTGCACCGGTCATGGCGACTATGGGTGGCTCACCGCTGCGGCACAATGGAATGGACACAGCCCTGACGCGATGTTGTATGCATCTGTCAGCACGGGCGACCCAGGCATCGGCGAGGACGTCTTTCTTCCTCCCGGTGCCGATCCTGCGGGAACAGCAAATGCATCGCTTCGCATCCGTTTCAGCTTAAAGCCCAACGATGGCTGTTTGATAATTGACACGTGCTGTACGAAGCCGGCGAGCCACCTGGTATACGTCGATGAAGGCACTCAGGCGGTTTTGCCGGAGTTCACGCCTGGTCTGATAAAGGTTGGGAGCGGCTCCTGTCCGGTGCCCTGCTTCGATTCGACAGACACTGACGGCGACGGCGTTGGCGATTCGTGCGACAACTGCCCATCCGTCTCAAATTTCGATCAGTCAGACGTCGATGGAGACGGGATGGGTGATGCCTGCGACGCGTGCCCTGCTGATTCCACAAATGATTATGATGCCGATGGAATCTGCCAAGAGGTTGACAACTGTCCTGGAATCGCAAACTCTGGACAGGAGAATACTGATGGCGACGCATTCGGTGACGCCTGCGACCCATGTCCACTTGACCCGGGAAATGATGCGGATGGCGATGGAGTATGCGAGAGCGTCGACAATTGCCCCGGAGTTGCAAACTCCAGTCAGGCTAATTCCGATGCTGACGCGTTCGGCGATGCATGCGACAACTGCCCATCCGTAGAGAATCCTACCCAGTCAGACGGGGATGGCGACGGGATCGGCGATCCCTGTGACAACTGTCCCTCGTTGATCAATTCTGCACAGACCGACAGCGACGGTGACGGCATCGGCGACGCATGCGATAACTGTTCCCTATCCCCAAACCCACTGCAGGAGGACATCGACAGCGATGGACGAGGCGATGCCTGCGACAATTGCCAGTTGGCTGCTAATCCCTTACAAACCGACACCGATAGCGACGGAGTCGGCGACGTCTGTGATGAATGTACAGACACAGATGGCGACGGATATGGCGACCCCGGCTTCGTCGCGAACACGTGCGGGACGGATAACTGCCCGACGGTCTCTAATCCGATACAGGGCGATGCCGACAGTGACGGGATTGGCGACGATTGCGATCTTTGCACTGATACCGATGGCGACGGTTTTGGCGATCTCGGTTTTCCGGCAAGTACCTGTGGACCGGACAACTGTGCCACAATCTTCAACCCATCGCAAGCCAATGCAGATGGCGACGCCTTTGGTGATGTGTGCGACTCATGCACTGACACAGACAACGACGGATTCGGTGATGCCGGATATCCAAATAATTCCTGCACGTTGGACAATTGCCCCGCTGTGTTTAACCCCTCACAACTCGACACAGACAACGACGGCATAGGTGACGATTGCGATCCATGTACGGATACGGACGGCGACGGCTATGGCGACCCAGGATTCCTGGCGAGTAACTGCCTAATCGATAATTGCCCAAGTGTCGCGAATACCTCACAAGTTGATTCTGATGGAGATGGTGTCGGGGATGACTGCGACAATTGCACTGACACCGATGGCGACGGCTTCGGCAATCCCGGATTCATGCTTAACACTTGCCAAACAGACAATTGCCCGAGCACTCCAAATCCATCCCAAGCCGATTCAGATGGTGACGGTGTTGGTGACAATTGCGATAATTGTGTCGCGTCATCCAACATCAGCCAAACGAATTCCGACGGAGATGTTCTGGGCGACGCCTGCGACAACTGTCCCACCATCACTAACCCCACACAACAAGACTCCGACGGAGACGGTCGCGGGGACATATGCGATAACTGTCCGTCAGACTACAATCCAGGTCAATCGGATTCCGACGGCGATGGTATAGGTGACTTCTGTGACAGCTGCCCCCTTGATCCTTCCAATGACTCGGATGGGGACGGAGTTTGCGGTAATCAAGACAATTGTCCCAGCTTGCCGAATGGTACACAGAGTGACTTTGACTTGGATGGAATTGGGAATGCTTGCGACAATTGCACCTCCGCGGCGAATGCGAATCAGGCCAATTCCGACAGCGATGACTATGGCGATGCCTGTGATAACTGCGTGTATGTTTCAAACCCTTCACAGCAGGATATGGACTCAGATGGTCGTGGCGACGCCTGCGACAATTGCCTGTCTACTGTGAACTTCGAGCAATTGAACTCAGATACGGACCCGCTAGGCGACGCTTGTGACAACTGCCCATTCGTTTACAATCTCAGTCAGACCGACTCCGACCACGACGGTATTGGCAATGCGTGTGATCCCTGTCCTCTCGATCCGCTGAACGATCCCGATGCTGACGGCATTTGTAACAGTGACGACAATTGTCCCACGGTCTACAATCCCGACCAAACAGACACGAACGGCAACAGCATCGGCGATGCCTGTGACTGTCTCTGTCTTTGCCATGGCGACCCGGCCTGCGACAGCGTAATCGCCGACATTCTTGACGTCGTGAACACTGTCAACGCCGCGTTCCGCAACAGCGCCGCGATCACCGACCCGAGCCCGACCTGCCCCCGCGAAGCCACGGACGTCGACTGTTCCGGCGGGACTGATGTCATTGATGTCGTGAAGGTCATCAACGTCGCCTTTCGCAATGCGGACTTGGCGACGGAGTATTGTGAGGCGTGTCCGTGAATCTACGATTGCCACACTTCACAGCATCGCGGAAGTGGTCCGTGAGACGATTGGTTCTGACGTCTTTGATCGGTGTCGCGATCCTGCTCCC
Source organism: uncultured Ignavibacteria bacterium (assembly GCA_964371625.1). Lineage (GTDB taxonomy): Bacteria > Zixibacteria > MSB-5A5 > WJJR01 > WJJR01 > JACQFV01. The sequence goes on from CAYJMP010000001.1 coordinate 110,685, forward strand.
GATTGGATCAACTTCCGCTAGTTCGCAGGTAGTCAACCCTGTCAACGGCAACACCTATCAGCGATTTGAGTATGCCGGTGGGCTTGATTGGCACAATGCTCGCGACAGTGCTGTCGAATGGGGCGGGCACCTTGCAACGCTCAATTCTGCGCAAGAAGACACCTTCGTGCGACAGTTCTGCTATCCGAATGTGCCGTACGTGATAAATTTCTTTGGTTCCACAGATGAAGTGACCGAAGGCGATTGGCGATGGGTTACGGGAGAGCCATGGGCTTACGTAAATTGGTTCAACCAAGACGGCTCTGGCGATTATCTAAACATCACAGCTTCTGATGGATGGGACGATGCACAGCCCTACTACGACCCAGGGGTGTGGGGGCCGACTGGCTTCATCGTCGAGTGGGAAGACCATTTAATCCGAGTCCCCGAGGAATATCCCACAATTCAAGCCGCCATTAATGCTTCGCTGAGCGGCGACACGATCCTAGTCGGGCCCGGAACTTATCCGGAGAATCTCGGCATAAGTGGAAAACAGCTGGCGGTTATCGCCTCGACCGGAGCAGCCAATACAGTACTTGGCGGTGGAGTGAATATCGGAAACGCAACTGTCGAAATCCGAGGATTCACGCTACAACGATCTGGAGGAATTGGTGATGGGGTCCGCGGTGATGACCTTTCGAGAGTACGGGTATTTCGCTGCGTACTGATACAGTGCGACCTAGCCGTTGTGACCACAGGGCCAAATTGTGAAATCGTAAACAACACAATCGTATACGGCTCTCGCGGACTTGCTGTATATGGTGCAAACAGCCTTATCCTAAACAACATTGTTCTTGGCAATTCAGCCTACGGAACTTGGGATGTGGCTCCAAGCACAACTATCGACTACAACGATTTCGTCAACAATAATCCGAATTATGGTGGAAGCGCCATTGCAGGCGCGCACGACATCTCGACGGATCCGATGTTTGCGAATGCTCCTGGTTTCGCGCTCCACCTTCTCCCAAACTCCAGTTGCATAAACTCTGGCCACCCAGATCCCCAGTACAACGATCCGGATGGAAGTCGGAGCGACATGGGCGCGTTTCCGGCGGGTGACCTTGATGAAGATGGAGTGCCTGACAGCCTTGACAATTGCCTGACTAGGCCGAACACTTTGCAGGAAGACTCCGACAATGACGGCATCGGCGACGCATGCGACAACTGTTCGCTACTGTCAAATGCTGGGCAAGAGAATTCAGATGCGGATAGTCTCGGCGATGTATGCGACAATTGCGACGTCCTATCAAACCCACCACAAGTAGATGCCGATGGCGACGGCGTCGGCGACGAGTGCGATTCGTGCACTGACACAGACAGTGACGCGTACGGAAATCCAGGGTTCGCCGCTAACACATGCCCGCAAGACAATTGCCCCACAATCACAAATCCCGCTCAATCGGACGCCGACGGCGATGGCATTGGAGACGCATGCGACCCATGCACGGATACCGACGGTGACGGATTTGGAAATCCGGGATTCGCGGCTAACACATGCCTGATGGACAACTGCCCGACCATCATCAATGCCAACCAAGTAGATTCCGACGGCGACGGGCGGGGTAATGTCTGTGACAATTGCCCAAGCGACTTCAACCCATCGCAGACGGACACCGACAATGATGGAATCGGCGATATCTGCGATGCCTGCCTATCTGATCAGCAGAACGATATCGACGGCGACGGTGTCTGCGGGAACATCGACAACTGCCCCACCGTGCCGAATGCGAATCAGAGCGATGTAGACAGCGATGGACTCGGAGACCTCTGTGACAACTGTCCCTCGCGATTCAACCCTGCGCAGGAAGAAAGCGACGGCGACGGCATCGCCGATTCGTGTGACAATTGCCCGACTGTGTTCAACGCGTCGCAGACCGACGTGGACCATGACGGAATCGGCAATGCCTGCGATGCCTGCCTGACCGACCCACTTAACGACTCCGACGCGGATGGCGTCTGCCACAGCGTTGACAACTGCCCCACGGTTTACAATCCCGACCAAGCGGACACGAATGGCAACAGCATCGGCGATGTCTGTGACTGTGCGTGCCTTTGCCACGGGGATGCCGCATGCGACGGCGTCATTGTTGATATTCTCGACGTGGTCAACACGGTCAATGTCGCGTTCCGCAACAGCGCCGCGATTACCGACCCAAGCCCGACCTGCCCCCGCGAGGCCACCGACGTAGATTGCTCAGGTGGCACCGACGTCCTCGACGTGGTCAGGGTGGTCAACGTCGCCTTTCGCAATGCGAATGCGGCTACGGAGTTTTGCCATCCCTGCGAAGTACCCCAGGTCATCGCCAGCCGCGACTCGATCCACTACTACTGTTACCCATTCATCGCGTCCGACACGTTCACGATCGCAAACACGGGGACTGTTGCCGCTTCCTTTAGTCTGACCACGCCCGCGGACTGGTTGTCATTTGACCCTGCCAGCGGCAGTATCCCGCCGGCGAGCACGCTGTTTGTTACAGCAACGGCGTACTGCACGCCCCCGCCGAGCAATCAAACATGGATTTTCGTACGGTCGCAAGGTGTCGTGACGGACAGTATTTACACTTCAAAAGAGGAGTTGCCGCTCGATGGCGCGCGTTGATCCGGCCCCAACTCGCGACGGGAGTCCGACCTGTCCGCGAGAAGCGACGGATATCAACTGCTCCGGCTCAACGGAGGCCCTAGGCGTCGTGAAAGCGGTGAATGTCGCCTTCAGTAATGCGGTTGTGGCCGCCGAGTATTGTGCTCCATGTAGTCCGTGATCACATCTTGATTCTTCAATTCAACCTACGACGAGAGCGAGGGCGGCATGCGCCTTTGGTTCCTTTTGACAGTAGTCGCAGCGTTTTCGATAACGGGCAGATCACTAGTCGCAGACACAGCGCAGGAATTCCCCGAAGATACGGTCGTCGGCGCCGCTGTGAACTCATTTGATTCATATGCGAGCGCCGCTCGGGAAACAAACGACCCCAAGTGGACTGACACTGGCATCTTCATCGTTTCGGGCTTCAGTATGCTTCTTTCCATCGCCACGGTAATCCTGCTATGGAGATACACGTCAGAGACTCAGAAGCTCGCAAGAACTGCTGTTAGTGCCGAAAGGCGTGCCCGACAAGAGCTGTCTATCAGATTGCGTCCAGTTATAAGCATTACCGCGAATGCGGTGTCGCCTCAACTCACAAGCACGTCGCCGAATGAGCATTGCGACTTCTATCCGATTATCAAGAACCTCAGCGATGTCCATGCAACGCTCATAATAAAGACACAAGTGTACTTTGGCGGGCGCTGGAGAGAGTTTCCGAGCACCAACTACTATGGCGGTAAGCCCTGGACGTTGCAAGCAAATGAGACATTCGAAGGTCATTGTGACTGGACTACCGGTGTCGATTTGACGCTGGAGAATTACAAGACCCTCATGGATGGCGCGATGATTCGATTACAGTCGTGGACTGTGAATCTCTTTGACAAAACCGGTGGTGCAATTGAGGTCGACGAAAACGCGAATCCGCAACTGTTTTGGAGCTGGAATGCTCGCGATGAGTACTGGATGCCAGAACCAAAGGACCATGATTGACTCGAGCGTAGCCGTGGTGCGTTTCGTGGCCCTGACCGCCAAAGGTGGTCAGAGTTTACGTATGCATCCTTGAGACGGAAACGCCGCTGCGACGAAGAAGCGGGCGCTCTATTCCAATGTGGGTTACGCAAGCGCTGACCGATAGAGCCCGGTCAGAGCAACGAAACTGAAACGCAGGACAACAAAGATTCCAAATCCCGAAAAGAGCCTCGGGATTTGGAATGGCGGAATTCTGTGGCCGCGACCCTACCCCTTGATATTCCCGATCGGGATGAACCGCACAACCCGCGTGGAAATCCCGAGGTTGTGCACGGTCGCGACCACTTCCGAAATATCCTTATAGGCGAACCCCGCCTCCTCCGCCAACCCGGAGAGCGAGGCCGCACGGATCACGATGCCGCGATCGAGCATGTCCTGCTTCAGCTTCGCGCCGCGCACCATCTCTTTGGCCCGCGAACGCGACATCGTGCGCCCCGAACCATGTAGTGTCGATCCGAATGTCTCTGTCATTGCCGTCTGGCTGCCGAGGAGGAGATAGGAGCCGGTCTCCATTGATCCGCCGACAATCACCGGCTGGCCGATATCGACATAATCCTCGGGGAGGAACCCCCGCCCCGGTCCGAACGATCGCGTCGCGCCCTTGCGATGCACGAGGAGCTTCTGCCGTTTGCCGTCAAGCTCGTATTCCTCGAGCTTGGCGATGTTGTGCGCGACGTCGTAGACCACATCCAGCCCCAACGTCACCTCATTCTTGCCGAGGACTTTCGCAAACCCCTGACGAATGAGGTGCGTGATCATCTGACGATTGGCGAAGGCCGAATTGGCGGCGCAGTTCATCGCGGCGAAATAGTCGCGCGCCTCGGTGGTCGAAAACGGTGCGCAGGCCAGTTCCCGGTCGTTGGTGTGGATCCCGTGGCGTTTCATCACGCTCTGAAATGACTTCAGATAGTCGGTGGCGATCTGATGCCCGAATCCGCGTGAGCCGCAATGAACCATGACGCAGATTTGTCCGGGCTGCTCGATCCCAAATGCCTTCGCCGTCGCGGCATCGAAAATATTCTCGGGGCGCACGACCTGAACTTCGAGATAGTGGTTTCCCGATCCGAGCGTGCCGAGTTGGTCCAGGCCACGCGTGACCGCCCGGGCCGAGACTTTGTCGGGATCGGCCCCGGGAATCGCGCCGTGCTCTTCGGTGTGCTCCAGATCGTCGGCGCGCCCGTATCCGCGTTTGACCACCCTGCCGGCGCCGCATGCCATGACCTCGCGGTAATCGCGTTCGGTCAGTTTGACTGCACCCTGGCATCCGACGCCGCAAGGCACCAGCCGGTACAGCTCATCCATCAGCGCCGGCAGTTTCGGCCGAAGCTCGTTCTCTGTCAGATTCGTGCGCAAAAGCCGCATGCCGCAATTGATGTCGAACCCAATCCCCCCGGGAGAGATGACCCCGTCTTCCGGGTCGAATGCGGCCACGCCGCCAATGGGGAATCCATATCCCCAGTGTCCGTCGGGCATGCAGATCGCATGGCGACGGATCCCGGGCAGGCACGCGACATTTGTGATCTGGTTGAAGACGCCGTCATCCATCGTCTGGAAGAGCTCCGGCGAGGCGAGAATCCGTGCCGGCACTTGCATGCCCGGGCGCACATCCTGTGGGATTTCCCACACGTACGGTTTCACTTGGCGCGCCGCGGAACGGTAGTAGTGGGGGGAGGGGGTCGTCATAGGTCGAGCACCACGTGGGCATGGCGGCGGTTGTTACGTGTTTCGACCGTGAACATATGCAAAGTCACCGCCTTGACATCCTGCCCCAAATCATGTCGCGCCCGGTCGATTACGTCGCCATCCAAATCGGCGTGCAGATGCCACGCATCGGATGACTCGACGCGCACACGCGCGCTTCGGAAAAGAAAGTTCTCCGTATCCTTCAGGAATATAAGCTCGCCCAGCCAATCAAAAAGCAGGTCGTCGACCGTAGCTGCCTCGAGATTGACGGTTCTGTGTTCCCCGTCTTTCAAATCATCCGGATTGGCCATGACGGCTGTCATCGCCGCCGCCGCTCCGGCAAAGAGATCATCCCACGAATCCGCCTCGACCTCAAAGGCGATGTCCGCCAAGGCCTCGTCGGGCAAATATCGATACTCAAATGTCACTGGTGCTCTTCGCGTGACCCGTCAATTGCGGCAGAGACGGAAAATGCCGGCGTCACATCCCGCACGGCGTGCAATACTCCGACACCGCATTCGCATTGCGAAAGGCGACGTTGACGACTTTCACGACATCGATGACATCCGTCCCGCCGGAGCAATCTACGTCGGTGGCTTCTCGTGGGCAGGTTGGGCTTGGGTCAGGAATACCAGCACCGTTGCGGAAAGCCACGTTGACGGTGTTCACAACATCGAGGATGTCGGCGATCACGCTGTCACATTGCGGGTCGCCGTGGCAGAGGCATAAGCAGTCGCACACGTCGCCGATGTTGTTGCTGTTGGTGTCGGCTTGATCGGGATTGAAGACCGTTGGGCAGTTGTCGACACTGTGGCAGACGCCGTCGGCGTCGGAATCGTTGAGCGGGTCGGTCAGGCAGACGTCACACGCGTTGCCGATGCCGTCTGCGTCCACGTCGGTCTGCGATGAATTGAACACGGTCGGGCAGTTGTCGCATGAGTCAGCGATTCCGTCACCGTCTGTCTCTTCTTGGGCGGGGTTGAACTTAGCCGGGCAGTTATCGCAGACATTTCCCCGGCCGTCGCCATCCGCATCAGCTTGGTTTGCATTCGCTACCGACGGACAGTTGTCGATGTTGCCGCAGATTCCGTCTCCGTCTGCATCGTTCTGGGCATCAAAGAGGCAGGCATCGCAGATGTCGCCAATTCCATCGCCATCGGTGTCGGTCTGCGAAGGGTTGTAATCGCCTGGACAATTGTCACAGATATTGCCGCGCCCGTCGCCATCGAAGTCGAGCTGGTTGGCGTTGGCGACGATGGGACAGTTGTCGCAGGCGTTGCCGCGACCATCGGAGTCGGTGTCGGTCTGGTTGGTGTTGGCTATTGAGACACAGTTATCGCAGGCGTCGCCGATGCCGTCGTTGTCCACGTCGGCTTGACTCGGATTGGCGAGGTTTGGGCAATTATCAGTTTGGCATGTATTAGCGGCGAACCCCGGGTCGCCGAATCCGTCGTCGTCGGTGTCGGTGCATGTGTCGCAGACGTCGCCCACTCCATCAGCGTCAACATCGGTTTGCATCGGATTGCTGGTTTGCGGACAATTATCGCAAGAATCCCCTAGAATATCTGCGTCTGCATCTTCCTGTAACGGATTGGCGAATAACGGACAATTGTCGCTCGCATTTGGGATGCCGTCCCCGTCTGAATCGACAACAGTCGCGATGGCACCCATATCGTTCCTTGATCCATCTGGATCGTTGTAACTCGGATTCGGATCGCCTGCATCAATGCAGGGCGATCCTGACTGCAGCATGAAATTGCGCATTGGCGCGTCTAAGAACAGCGGGTCGAGCGCAATGTCGCCGGGGCCGGGAGAAATCAAGTAATAAGCGTCCTCGCCGTTCCCGAAGAGGTTGTTGTACGCTGAAGTGGTACCACCTCCGACGTCCCACAATCCTTTCTTGGCGTTGAAAGCGATAATGTTGTTTCTGACTACCGCAGGCATTGGACCTACTATTCCGTTCTCGTTGAAGACAATCGTGTTATTGGCAATCTCTGATGGCTCGGATAGCTGCGAGGAGGCAAGATATATTGCTGAGTAGATGGTCCCGGGATGATTGTCATGGAAAAGATTGTAACGGATCAATGCAGTTCCATTCCACTGAAGCACCAGGACATCGGACGTATTAGATGTGAATACGTTCGAGTCTACAATAAGCTGATCCGTCGTTGAAGACGAGACCGCTTCAATAGCGCGCGAATGCCCCTCAAAACGATTACCTATAATGTCAGGTGAGCCCCCGCCCACTACGACTCCGTACAGCGAGTTGACGATACTGTTGCCTCTGATTTGGAGGTCGGAATTTACGTCAAATGCTTCGGCACCAGTCCGTTGTACAGTGAACCCCTGAACTCTAGCTGCGCTCGATTCGTTGTTGATGGCACTAATTCTGCCTGCAATAGTTGTAAAGCTCGGCCCGTCCTGTGAGATTAGGGCCAGAGACTTCCCGCTAAAGACAATGTCTCCAGGGTAGGTGCCAGCAGCTACCGAGACTGTGTCGCCGTTTGTCGCCGCATTGATCCCCGCCTGAATCGTCGGCTGATCAGCAGGAACGTGGATTGTGGTAGCGGAGACAGCGACCGTGCACAGCACAAGCACGGCCCCCACCAGGAGCAATGAAGTCAAACGACGCATTAACCGCCTCCCGTCGTGGGTTGAGACAAAAACACGGTGACGGCAGTAGTCACCAGATCGGAACACCAACGGCTGTCCTTCTGTTGGATTGGGGACATGTCACTTCCACCGGACAGCTTTAGCGGTCAAGGCTCTCAAGACTGAGGTGTTCGTCACCGTTACGGTCCGCCCCTGATTGTTGGTGAATGTGTTGGGTGTCCTTGAGGCTCCCAACGTACCGAAGGAAACTTCAATCAAGGCGTCCGCGCCAAGACTGCGAGCGCGCTTCTTGGCATAGATGAGCATGTTGTCGGCTGTCCTGTTTGCCTTCAAGGACGACACCTCTACATCAGCCAAAATGACGTACTCGCGTTCGACGGACTGACTTGTGAGAAAGACTTCGACAGGTGCCGTGGCCGGACGCGAGGTTATCGGTTCCGGTCCGACATAGATGGAATTGACGTACGGGGCCTTGGCACAGCCGAGAATCAGGAGCGCGACGACAGCAGTGATGCGTATTCTCATCTAACCCACCTCCGGGTCTGAGACAACTGCGGATGCGGGTCGTAAGATGGCGAATGCGGGGATTTATGGCAATAGGGCCAGAGGGATAGCCCTGCGAGTGAGGTGAGTCAAAAAGTGGCCCCTTTGGCACCCTGGGGAGCCGCTATTCGACGATTCCGCGACTGTCGCCGATTGTCGCTTCGCCCCGCCTTGCCGCTCTCGCAGAACAGCTTGCGATCCGTTCGTTGCAGTTTCTTTGGGAAAAACTAACCCGCGAATTGACGGTCTCGGAGCGTGTATGGCTCTGCTGTGCTGCAAGTAGTTATCCCGCTATTGCGTCGCATTGTTGCCAATTCGGGCCACATCGGGCCGTGTTTCTGCCACTCGTGACTCCCTCAAGAGTGGGAAACCGCACATCTTCCGGGATATCATCGTCAACCTTGTCAATTCGGAGAAGCTGACATTTGAGGAAGCAGGTGGCATGATAGCTACTTAATTTGGGGAATCTTCCAGTCAGGCTCTTTCCAGTTAGCGCGCCCAATGACCATGACGCTACTTTTGTAGTATTCCCTCTCGAATAACTTCTTCTCGCCGAATTTTCGCGGACCATACTTCTCGATCTCAAAGATTGCGTCTACACTGTCCTTGGGAAGGTCATACCTCCACTCATCTGTGCCGATGGGCCTCCAACGGATCTGAACGTTGCTTTCTCTGACAGTTTCCTGGATCAACGTTCTGACCACCACATCGGATTGAGGGTAATTAAGAATCAATGCCGCGTAATATCCCATGACCCTCAAGGCTTCCCTTTCTGTCATGTAACCCGCCCAGTAGATCGACGTTGAATCAACGATGGGTTCATACTTTTTCTCAACCATAGACTGAAATCGCGATTGAACACGCGGCCAAGGCCATTCAAGCCAGATGATGAGAGTGATAGCTATTACGGCCGCAAATGTCTTGAGGACAGGTCCCTTATGCCTGCTGATCGACTCTCGCTTGATCACTGACATTACTGTGATCAGAATCCCAATTCCGAGCCATAAGAGCGGAGATGCTCCTATCAGAGCCAAGACAGCCCCCGAGATAAGTCCGGGACCAAATTGTAATCCGACAGATTGAAGACTTTTTGTGAAGTGCTCCGTTGACTCGGGAGTCTCTGTATCCATACCCCAAATCTCGCCCGCCCCGCCCCAAAAGCCAAGCGGTCAGTTGTCCGACTCGGCTCCAGTGAGTCCCGAGACCGTGACTTGGTTTCCATGCCCCAGCCACCGGGGATATTCGACAGTAACAGCCCCGGCCACTGTCGGTCTGTGTACCGATGTCGTGGGGTCGGCGGGAGAGGGCTTCCCGGCTAGATCCGGCTCGATTGGAGCTCGAACTCATGCCGCCCTGCCTCTCGGCACGACCCCGGAGAGATCGACTATCAATGGGTTACGAACGCCCAAGTATGCCAGCGAGAGTGCCGAAGGTCGGACTCGAACCGACACGGGGTTTAGGCCCCACTGGATTTTGAGTCCAGCGCGTCTACCAATTCCACCACTCCGGCAGTTGCAGGACCGGCCAACGCGGCCGGGGACGACAGAATAACCATCCCGAAATGCCAAGTCAACGGGAGGACAAGCGTATCCGTTCTGGCGGAGTTGTGCGTAGGGGCGTATTGAATACGCCCGAATGGTCGGGAAGAACGGGGGTACGCAATACGCCCCTACGTCGCGCTCGCGTGAGAGATCGTGTCGGCGCTCGCCTTGGATGCCGCGCGCACCGGAAGTGCGACCACGAACGTCGATCCTGTCTTACCGGAATGTTGCAGCGTAAGACTCCCACCGTGGCTCACAACGATCTTGCGCGCCAACGCGAGGCCAAGGCCGGTGCCGGCATCCTTCGTGGTAAAGAAGGGATGGAAAATGCGTGATTGATTCTCTTCCGGAATGCCGCAGCCCTCGTCCGTGATCGTGATCAGGCAACGTCCGGCGCTTGTCCCCATGTTCACCCGACGCACACTCGCAGAGACATGCGCGCCGCGCGCCGAAGCTTCGACGGCGTTCTGAATAAGATTGACGAACACCTGCTTGAGCAGAAGCTCATCGCCTTCCAGTTCGATGTTCTCGCCCCACAACTGCGGTGCATCAATAATAACCCCCGCCGCCGTTGCCTGTGATTCCACCAGGTGTATCGCTCCATCCAGGCACTCGGAGAGGTTCACTGTGTGACTTTCGGTATGCAGAGGGCGCGCGAAATCCAAGAAGCGCGTAATCATGTCCGAGGTCTCGGTCGTCTCGGAGAGCAGCCCATCGGCCCAATCGCCAAGCTGGCCTTCTTCCGGCGCGGACTTGCGCAGGAGGCGGCCATACCCGAGGATCGCCGCCATTGAGTTGCGCAACTGATGCGCCAGCCCCGCGGCCAACTCGCCGAGATCGGCAAGGCGCTGATTCTCCGCTACTTCATCCTGCAGTTTCTTAATCGCGGTCAGATCGGTGAGCAGGACGCTTAAACCGACTGTCTCGTCAGTGTCACTTTTGATGCAGGACGTGTTGATGCCCAGGTAGATCGACTCGCCGCCATCGCGCTCCACCTTGAGTTCATGCCGCGAGAAGACTTCGCCGTGAAGCAGTCCGGCCGCGAACATCTCGATCATGTTCGCCGGCAGTCCCGATTCGGTGAAGTGACGGCCGATCATCGCCTCGGCCGGCAGACGCAAGATCTGTTCGGCGGCGCGGTTGAACCGCAGGATCTCGCCTGTTTGATCAAAGATGATCATGCCGGTCGTCATCGAGGTGAGGATGTACTCGTTGAACCTCTCGACATCGCGGGCGTGGCGTTCGGAATGAAGCGCGCGCTGCTCCATCTGCCCCGCCTGTCGCGACAGCTGATGCACGAGGCTGTCGAAGGTCGCCATCACATACTCGGGGTCGTTGTCGTCGCCCCCCGGCGCCGGCGGAATGACGCCACTTTCGACCAATGCCGCGGCGCGCTTGCGCATGTCATGGAAGGGAAGAAGGACCGAACGATAGAAGAGCAGCGTAAACAGCACGAACGATGACATGACAACGCCGCGCAGCCAGAGTTCGGTGCGCAGTTGCCGGTTGAGGGCGGCGATGACCGGCGTCGCGACGGTCAGACGCGCTTCGATGGGGTGTCCGGCCCAGGCGTCGCTGGCGACCAGTTCCCGCATGCCGTCAGTCTGTGTCGCGGCAAATCCCGGCGAATTCAGAGATGTAGAGTCCCAGCCTGCTGCGTGCGAGACCCGCGGTTCGACTGTCTGGAAGTGCCACTTTCCGCCGGTTGAGTCCGGCAGAAACGCCGCGAATGACAGGCGACGCAGTCCATGTCCGTTGACAATCTCCTGCAGTCCAAGCGTTGTGTGGCCTGAAGCAGAGGTCCGGGTCCAATTGTCCCTGACGGCCGTGAGCGCTTCACGGGTCCGCGCATCGGCGCGTTGTTCCTCCTGGCTGATCAGGCCATTGAGCAAGATGAGCGGCGAGATCTGACTGACCACGATCAAGGCGACCAGAAAGAAGAAGATCCCTTTCAGGTTGCGCGAGAAGGGGGTCGTCTTGGCCGCTGGGCCGGGATTATGTGATTGCGTGAAGTTCATGGCTCGAGTATCTGATGGGAGCGAATGTGCCCCATCCTGTATGGTATCGGCACATTTGCAGGGGCGCTTATGCGGCTCAAACGACGCCTGACACAACTCATCCTGCTCCTACTCATCGCCCTGGCGGGGTACTGGCTGCAGTCGCGACGCGGGCCGAAGACGCCAGCACGCGGCGATGAAATCACTGTGGTCGGAGTGATCGACGGCGACACGGTGGAATTGGAAGACGGCCGACGCGTACGCCTGATCGGTATCGATACGCCGGAACGCGGCGATGTGAATTGCGATTCCGCGTCCACACTCGCCGAACGGCTACTGCTTCGAAAGAAAGTGCGTCTCGAATTTGACCGCGAGCAGATCGACCGCTACGGCCGCGCTCTGGCATTTCTCTGGGAGGGTGACAAGCTGGTCAATCGCGAGATTATCCGTGCCGGATGGGCCCACTGCTACTTCTTCGAGGGGAACCTCAAGCACTCCCGCGAATTGCTCGTGGCCCAGCATGAAGCCATGAATGCGCATCGTGGTCTCTGGAAGAAACCCCACGAGGAGACGGCGGATTACTACCGGGCATCGTTCATCTCCCACCGCTTTCACCGTCCCGAATGCAAGAGCATGGACAAAGTCGAGCCCGATCTGGAAGTGGATTTCAAGGTGAAGGACTCGGCGTTCTACGCGGGGTATTCGCCATGCAGCCGGTGTGAGCCATAAGGCATAGGTCCTATAGGACCCATATGACCCATTCTTGCTTGTCAAATCTTCCCCAACACCCCTTGACGATATCCCGATTTCCGGCGTACATACCATTGACATGGGCCTTCGGGGCGAGGTGAAATTCCTCGACCGGCGGTGACTCCCCGAGGGGGAGGCAGCCCGCGACCCGTCCCACGCACCACCCATAAGGGACGGCTGACCCAGTGAAATTCTGGGGCCGACGGCTTGTTCTGAGCGAAGCGAAGAATCGATCAGGACGACAGTCCGGATGGGAGAAGGCAAGCGCCGGGATCGAATGGCGCAATGCGTTGTGGTGTATCGGTTTGCGGCGTCCACTGAAACGGTCGCTCGATGCCGTCCATCTCCCGCGTTTCTGCCCCGTCTGCCTTGGAATCTGACGGCGTTGAAACGCGGTTTTTGTTTGTGAGGGACAAGGCGTGTCAGTAGATCAACAATCACTCGATCGCCAATGGATGGCAGATTGCATCGCGCTCGCCGAGAAGGGGGCCGGGCGCACCAGCCCCAATCCGATGGTAGGTGCGATCGTCGTGAAAAACGGCATCGAAGTCGGACGCGGCTATCACCAGCGCGCCGGCGGACCGCATGCCGAAGTGATCGCGATCGAAGAGGCGGGAGAACGCGCCAAGGGCGCGACGCTCTATGTGAATCTCGAACCATGCTCACACTTCGGCAAGACGCCACCATGCGTGAAGGCGATTCTCGATGCGGGCATTGCGACCGTGGTCTGCGCGATGGAAGATCCCAATCCGCAGATCAACGGCAATGGTGTCCGTCATCTGCGCGCCCAGGGGGTCGGAGTGCGCGTCGGTGTCCTGCGTCGCTCGGCGATGCGTCAGAATGAAGCGCACATCAAGTTTTCGTTGACTGGGCTGCCGCTGGTTACTCTCAAGATCGCGCAGACTCTTGACGGCAAGATCGCCACGGTTGGTGGACGCCGCGAAGAAGTGAGCGGCCCGGAAGCTCGGAAGTTCGCGCACTCGCTGCGCGCCCGCTACGATGCCGTCCTCGTGGGACGCAACACCGTCCTGTTGGATGACCCGCAACTGACCGTGCGCGATGTCAAGGGACGTGACCCATTACGCCTCATTCTTGATTCCTGGGGCAAGATCCCGATCGGCGCGCGCGTGTTCAAAGAGAATGCGGACAAGAAGACGGTGCGCATCGGTTTGATCATGGGCAAGCGCCCGGCGACATCGCCGCATCCGGATTGCTTCGATTGGTATCTCAATCACGATGACCGTCATCAGATCGACTTGCATGAGATGTTGAAGAAGGCCGCCAGCAACGGCATCACCAGCATCCTTGTCGAAGGCGGGGGCGAAGTCTTCGGATCATTCATCCGCGAAGAACTCGCCGACAAAACTCACTTGATCCTTTCCACTCGCATGCTCGGCGCCGGGGGGGTCAACATGACCGGGCGGTGGAAGGCGCTCTCGCTGGACAGCGCGGTACGGATTGTCGACTCCGATGTGCGCTGGCTCGGACGCGACCTGATGATTACCGGCTATCCCGACTATGATCCGCAATCGGACGAACAGCCAGTCGTGGTGCCGGAATGGGAGGGCGAGGCTCCTGCCGAGCCGCCGACTCCGGAGGCGGAGGAAATCGAGTCGTAGGGCGTATTGCACTTGTCCCGAGCGGAGTCGAGGGATACGCCCGACGATCCAGTTGAGAGGGAAATGTTCACTGGATTAATCTCCGATATCGGCGTTGTCGCCGCCATCACGCCATTCGCCGGCGGAATGCGGTGGACCATTCGCGCGCCCAGGACCACAGCCGAGTTGAAACCCGGAGATTCAGTAAATGTCTCCGGCGCCTGCCAGACTGTAGAGAAGGTGGCGGGAGATGCGTTCACTGGCACATCGATTCAGGAGACACTCAAGGCAACAAACTTCGGCGACTGGGCCGTCGGCCATCGTGTGAATCTCGAACTTGCATTGCGCGCCTCCGACCGGCTCGGCGGGCACTTCGTGACGGGGCATGTCGATACCACGGCCAGCGTGAAAGAGGTGCGAGTTGCGAAAGAAGGCCACTGGGTTGATGTCGTGTTCGACCGGGCTTATGATCGCTGGGTCTTGAAGAAAGGTTCGATCGCGATCGATGGTGTCAGCCTGACTGTCATGGAGAAGAAGTCGGGACTCGTAACTGTGTCGTTCATACCGGAGACCGTAACGCGTACGACGCTCGGCGAACTGCACATTGGTCGGCGCGTGAACATTGAGTTTGATATGCTCGTTAAGGCAGTGATTCCCGATTTGGAGGAATCGCAAATCGACGCGGCATTGTTGCAGCGTTCAGGTTGGTAGGTCGTAGAGGTGCACGCTCGTGCGCCCCTGCGAAACACGAAAGAGGAAGCAGATGCAGGGCCCATTGACGATGACTATGCCGCACACCAACGGAGTCCATCTCGATCCCATCGAAGACGCCATCGCCGCGATCCGCCGCGGTGAAATCGTCATGGTGGTCGATGATGAACACCGCGAAAACGAGGGCGATTTTATTCTCGCCGCCGAGCATGCGACGCCGGAGAAAATCAACTTCCTCGTCACGCATGCGCGCGGCCTAGTCTGTGTCTCGCTGGAGAAATCGCGACTGGCCTCACTGGACCTGCATCCGATGGTCCGTCACTCCAACGCCAAAATGCAGACGGCGTTCACCGAGTCGGTCGACCTGATCGAAGGAACGACCACGGGTATTTCTGCCGCGGACCGTTCGCTCACGATTCGCGCGCTGGTCAATCCCGCCACACGCGGCGAACACCTCGCGCGTCCGGGGCATGTCTTCCCCTTGGCTGCTGTCGATGGTGGAGTGCTTGTCCGCGCCGGGCATACCGAAGCGGCGGTCGACCTCGCGCGCTTGGCAGGACTACAGCCGGCGGGCGTCGTTTGTGAGGTGATGGATGAGGATGGGTCGATGGCACGTCTGCCGCGACTGCGCGAAATCGCCGATCGCCTGCATCTTTGCCTGGTGTCGATTACCGACCTGATCGCCTACCGCCAGCGCAATGAACGTTTGGTCAAGAAGATCGAAGAAGTCGATATGCCGTCACGCCTCGGAAGTTTCCGCCTCCACCTCTATGAATCGATGGTCGATGGCGATCATCATGTCGCGCTGGTGCGCGGCGAGGTCGCCGGCAAGGATGGCGTGCTGGTCCGCGTGCACTCGCAGTGCCTGACGGGCGATGTGTTCGGTTCCGAGCGCTGCGACTGCGGCCAACAGCGCGATGCATCCCTGCGGATGATCGACAAGCTCGGCAGCGGCGTCTTCCTGTACATGCGTCAGGAAGGTCGCGGGATCGGTCTGGCCAACAAGCTGCACGCCTATCACCTGCAGGAAGGTGGACTCGACACTGTCGATGCCAATCTCAAGCTGGGTTTTCCGGCCGACTTGCGTGATTATGGAATCGGCGCGCAAATCCTCCGCGATCTCGGCCTGACGACGATTCGCCTCCTGACAAACAACCCGCGCAAGATCGTGGGATTGGAAGGGTACGGCCTGAAGATTATCGAACGTGTCCCGATGGAAATCCCCGCTTCCGCGCGCAATCGCCGCTATCTCGAAACGAAGCGCGACAAGCTGGGCCATTTGTTGGATCTGACGGAGGCGCAAGAGAGCAGGGAAGAGGTTTTCGGAGCGCCGTGGATTATCCCGGATAGATGGTAGTCAACGTGGAGGGTGATGAGATAGATTCGGCAGGAGCCTCGCCCTCCCAGAGGGCCGAATTGAAATAGCCCGCGGCGCGGCCCCGCTGTGAATTCTCACGATTAATCTGGAGGCAACATGCCCACATACATCGAAGGTCACTTGAATGCCGGCGGCAGGAAGTTCGCCGTCACGGTTTCCCGGTTCAACCACTTCATCACCGACCAGCTTCTGTCCGGCTGCATCGACACACTTGTCCGCCACGGCGCATCTGACGGCGAGATCACCGTTGTGCGTGTGCCCGGGTCATTTGAGATCCCGATGGCGGTGGCGCGTCTGGCCAAATCCGGCAAGTATGACGCCGTGATCGCGCTCGGCGCTGTCATCCGGGGCGACACGCCGCATTTCGACTACATCGCCGCCGAGGTGACAAAGGGCGTCGCCCAAGCCGGACTGCAAAATGAGACCCCGGTGATCTACGGCGTCCTCACCACCGACACGCTCGAGCAGGCCATCGAACGCGCCGGCACCAAGGCGGGCAACAAGGGCGCGGACGCGGCCATGTCGGCCATCGAGATGGCCGATTTGAGCAAGAAGCTGTGATCGGCGCCGTCGCGGCCCGCCGCGACCCTCGCCCCGCTCATAGTTTTTGACAGTTTTCTTCAGCTGGATATCACCGTTCGCACGCACGTGCAGGGAATTGGTGCATATTACCTCTGCTGTCATATCGGGAGGTGTCCATGCGCAAGCTGAGAATTACCCCCTTCGCGGTCATGTTGTTCGCGATGACCGGATCAAGTTCTGCTGCTCCCAATCCACAATCCGCGGAGCAATCTCCATCCGCCATCTCCAGTGTCCATGACACTGCCTACATCAAGTCAGGGGAACTCCTGATGATGATCAACAACAATGGATCGTTCGCCTATGATCACGGCGCACATTTTGGCAAGAACGATGGATTGCACTACCCTGGCCATTGCCCGATGACAGTCATGTACGCCGCCGGACTCTGGATCGGCGCCAAGGTTGAGGGCGAGATCCGAGTTTCTGCAGCGGAATACTCGTTCGATTACACACCCGGCACTATGGCAGGCAGCCTGCCTACGCCGGATGGCCCGCGATTCCGCGTCTATAAAATCCGTGCCGGCGACTCGCGCCTGACGAATCCTGACTATGCCGAGTGGCCTTTCGATGATGGGGCGCCCGCACTCATGAATCACAACGGAGGCGATTCAATCGATGCCGAGGGGTATCGCATTCCCTTGCAGCTTGGCGATGAGGCGGTTTGGACCGTCTTCAACGATGCCGATATGGCGGGGCACCTCAGTGACCCCGGATGGGGAAGCTCCGGGCCACTGGGATTGGAGATTCAACTGTACTCGTATGCATTCGACAGCGCCGGGTCGTTGGGGCGGATCATCTTCATGGACTACACGTTGATCAACAAGGGCGGAAACACTCTCGACAGCACTCACATCGCCTTCTGGGCTGATCCTGACCTTGGTGGTGCGGGCGACGATTTCGTCGGCAGCGACACAATCCTCGACCTCGGATACTGTTACAACGCCAACATCAGTGATGCCGTCTACTGGCAACATCCACCGGCGGTCGGTATCGGAATCCTCAGCGGACCAATCGTCCCGGCTCCTGGCGAACTTGCATGGCAGCCGAGCATGCATAAGTGGCTCCCCGGATTCCAGAACATCGACATGACGGCATTCAGTAAGTACATCAACGGTACCGATCCAAGCTACAATCTCGAAACCTGGAATTATATGCGTGGGCTGAATTCAGACGGATCAATTGTCATCGATCCGTCCAACGGGCAACCAACCAAGTTCATGGTATCCGGTGATCCAATTGCCGGCACGGGCTGGCTTGATGAGAACGCCGCCGACCGCCGGATGATGCTAACAACGGGGCCGATCACGCTCTTGCCCGGCGACACTCAAGTTGTGTCCGTTGCCACCGCGGTCGGCTCGTCGTTTCCCTTTGACTGTCTCGTCAGTATGTTCGCCGATACAATCCACGCAGAGCACACGGCTGGGATTTCCGATGGGCGCGTCTTCGCGATCATTGCCAAGCCCGACTCGACGGTCGGCCATGATTATCGGATTACGTTTACCGGGCCGATCGATGACATCCGGTGGCATTTGCGCGATGTGACTGAGAACCAGATCCTCTTCGCCGATCAGACGAACACCAGCGGAGAGGGCGATTACCCGTATGTGGACGGATTGGTGGTCAAGGTCATCGGTGCGTCTCCCGGCATCGCCGCGTGGGAAACCCCCAGCGGTACCAGGCGATTCACTTGGCTCGGAGGCGACGGTTTCCAAATGGAGGGATTTAACGGCGCAATGGGCTGGAACTCGCCGTGTCACTTCTTCGGGCCTTGCGACGATCCCGGAGTTCCTGTGCAGGAGCTCAAGCGCGTCCTTCTCAAACTCGCGGCGACCGATCTGGATGGGAACTTCGATCCGGATGATCCGAACCTATCATACGGTTACCGCTACCTGCGCGGAGCGACCCTGCCCCCGGCTCAACCTGCGTTTGCACCGTTTATCCTGAACTCGACTCAAAATTACGGTTTCCAGGCGTTTGAGAAGTCTATCCCACTGTCGGCGTGGGACATGGATGCCGATCCGCCGCGACGTTTGGTGGTGGGACACTTGGAGAACAATGATGTCGGCGGGATGGTGGATGGAAAGTACTGGCCACCGTTTTTCGATCAGGGAGACAACGTCGTGGCAGACGGACCCCGTGAATGGTTGTGGATATTCGATGCCGACTACTCTGAGAGCGTGGACCCAGCGTTCACCGGGAGTGCGCTTATGGACCCGCTCCCCATCATGTACATGAGCACCGCGGCATTGCGATTGGTTCCATTCGAAGCGGGCGATGAGTTCCTGATAATCCCAACCGACAGCAGTGACTATTTCTCGGACGCGGAGATCTATAGCTTCACTTCCCCGATGCCATCGAGTGGTTTGGCGGGAGCCGATGATAGTATGGATCGACTTGCATCCATAGCCGACCTTCGCCACCTCGACTCCGTGGCCCAGGCGAAATTCGAAGAGACGCATTGGGCTTGCGCCTGCCCGTGCTTCGCCGATCCCGCTTGCGGTGGCGAGGAAACGACCGTGTTCGATGTATTCGATATCGTAGGTTTTATTGACGTTGCCTTCCGGAACGCGAGCCCGGTACATGACCGGCCATGTCCCACCGTACGCACCGATGTCAACTGCACGGGAGCGACAGACATCGTCGATGTCGTCTCAGCCATCGATGTCGCCTTTCGAAACATCGACCCGGCGCAGCGTTTCTGTAATCCTTGTATCCTGCCGTCAAGATGAGAAGGTGCGTGGAGGCATAGAGGATAATATACATCGTCATTTGGACAGCAAGGTATGACCATATTTGTCGTAGTAGTGTTGATGCCTGCCAAATCGCTTTGAACCGACCGGAATCGATGTATCTTTCTTCCTGATGCCTGTCGAGGAGGAATCATGAGACCGCTGCGTGCTCTCGTACCGGCGCTCTGCGTCATACTCGTTTCGGGTACATTAGCCGCGGCTCTCGCACCCGACCGTCCTAACGCCCTGCGCCCCGCTTCAGTTCAATCAATCGACCTATTCAAGTACATTCGCTCCGGCGAACTGCTGATGTTCGTCACCAACGACGGATCGTTCGCCTATGACCGCACTTCGATGCTCGGGAAGCAAGACGGCCTGCACTACCCGCGTGACTGCGACAAAAGCGTCGTGTTCGCCGCCGGAATGTGGTTGGGGGCGAAGGTGGAAGGCGCGGTCAGGACGTCGTGCGCGCAATACCAGATGGACTTTGCCCCCGGCGCGATGGGAGGCGCCTATCCGCCCTCCGATACGCACAACCACGTCTATCTCATCTGGCAGGGCGACACACGGCTTTCAAACCCGGATTATGCCGATTGGCCGTTCGACGAGGGCGCCCCGGCGCTCAAGAACCACGCGGGGGCCGACTCACTTGATAGTGAGGGATATCGCATCCCGCTCATGCGGGGTGACAGGACGATCTGGGCAGTGTTCAATGACAATGATCCGGCTTACAGATTCAGCGCGCCGGGAAGCGGCGGTGCCGGACCACTGGGCATTGAAGTCCGAATCTATGCTTATGGCTTCGATAGCACAGGCGGGCTGGGACGATCCATTTTCATGGAATACACGCTCATCAACAAGGGCGGACTCCAACTCGATAGCGCGTTCGTCTCCTTCTGGGCAGACCCGGACCTCGGAAACGCCGGCGATGACCTGATCGGTTGCGACACCACTCGTTCACTTGGGTTCTGCTACAACAGCCTCATCGACACGGTTTTTGGATACTACCCACCCGCCGTTGGTGTCGGCCTTCTCAATGGTCCAATTGTGACCTCGCCCGGTGAACTCGCGTTTGTCCCTCGTCGTGGCGGCTGGGTAACGGGATATCGAAACCTCCCGATGACAGCGTTTAACAACCATGTCAATGGCACGGATCCTGCCGTGAGTGCTGAAGCGTATTGCGCTATGTGTGGGCTGAACAAAGACGGGAGCCCCGTCATCGATCCGACCACCGGACTACCGACGACATTCATGGTTTCCGGCGATCCGCTCACGTGGACCGGGTGGATAGACCACCAGCCGGGCGATCATCGCCTAATGGTCAATGCCGGCCCGTTCACCATGCTTCCCGGCGACACACAGGAGGTCGCGATCGCGGTCATGGTCGGCTCCGATTACCCTCACGACTGTGAAAACTTGAGAGTCGACACAGTCTTTGCCACGCACGTCGCGGGCACGTCTTCCGGGGTGGTATTTGGTCTCATCCTCCACGCCGACTCTACCAATGGTCATGACTATCGCGTGACCTGCTCTGGTCCGTCGTCGTCCATTCTGTGGACGCTCCACGATTTAACCGCAGGGACCACGCCCATCATCGACAACACCAATACCTCTGGCGACGATTACTACCCGATTGTGGATGGAATGATGGTCAAAGTCATCGGGTCGCGTCCGGGTGTTTTGGGCTGCGAGGTGCCGGCCGGGACCCGCCGTTTCATATGGACCAACGCGAATGGACTCGGGTTCGAGGGGTTCGGAGGGGCCATTGGATGGAACTCTCCCTGTCACTACTTCGGCTATTGCCCCGATTACGGCGTGCCGGAGGGCAGTTTGCGGCACGTGCTTATCAAACTCGCGGAGACGGACCTTCAGGGGGCTTATGACCCTGACGACCCGAACGCGTCGTATGCCCATCGCTATTTGCGCCTTGCTGAGAATCCTCCTGCCAGACCTGAATTCGAGCCGTTTATCATGAACCCCACCGGCACTTACACTTATCA
Source organism: uncultured Ignavibacteria bacterium (assembly GCA_964371625.1). GTDB lineage: Bacteria > Zixibacteria > MSB-5A5 > WJJR01 > WJJR01 > JACQFV01. The sequence goes on from CAYJMP010000001.1 coordinate 132,459, forward strand.
GGCGTTCGAGAAGTCGGTGCCGCTGTCGGCATGGGACATCGACGCCGATCCGCCACGTCGGCTGGCGCTCGGATTTCTTGAAAATAATGTTGAAGGCGGAACAGTCGATGGGAAGTACTGGCCGCCGTCCAGCGACGCCGCCAGCAACTCCGCGTCGGACGGCCCGCGCGAGTGGCTCTGGATCTTCGACACCGACTACGCGGAAAATCCGGAGCCGACTTTTCAGGGGAGTATCGTTTACGATCCGTTGCCGGTGATGTATTTTCTCACGGTCGCACGCGATGGAGATGTCCCTTTTAGCGCCGAGGATGAGTTCTTGATCCTCCCCGCCACCGGACCGCTTACCGACGCTGACGTGTTTGAGTTCACTGCGCCACAGCCGGCCACGTCCATCTCCCAGGCGCTGGCGCCGCTGGACCAGTATTCGTCCATCGCCAATCTGCGCTTGCTTGACTCGTTAGCGCTCTTGCGCTACCGCGCGAGCGTCACCGCCTGCAATTGTCCATGCCATACCGACCCCAGTTGCGACGGCGTCGGGCCGGACGTTTTCGATGTGGTACAGGCAGTGAATGTCGCCTTCCGCAATGAACCAGCGGAATCGGCCCGTGACTGCCCGATTCAAAACACGGATGTCGATTGTTCGGGAGCGACGGATGTTTTCGACGTCGTGAAGATCGTCGATGTTGCCTTTCGAAACGTCGACCCCGCTCTTCATTTCTGCGCCCCCTGCAATCAGCCTTAGGGGCGTATTGCAAACGTCCACGCATGTCCGTACCTTGTGTCACCGACGGCCCCGACATACGGGGCCGTCTTCGGTGTTTAAAAGATATGAGTCGACGACGACAGGGGAGAGAATTGGTCTTGGGATGCCTCTACGCCCATTTTTCCACGGGCGAGGAGCCCGACGCCATATTCCGGGTTCAGGCCGGGCGGGTCACCTATGACGCCGACACCCTCACTTACGCCAAGCGGCTGTTCATCAAGACCGTTGCCGAAGCCGAGACAATTGACCGAACCATCCGTGACCTCGCGGCGAATTGGGACTTCTCGCGCATCGGCTACGTGGAGAAGAACATCCTCCGCGCCGGCATTGCCGAGATGTGGTTCTTCCCCGAAACGCCCGCCAAGGTGATCATTGATGAAGCGGTGGAAATGGCCAAGGAATTCGGCTCGGCCGAATCCGGCAGCTTCATCAACGGCATCCTGAATGCCGTGTATAAACAATCGGCCAACGCGGATCCCGGCTCAGCTCCTCGCTCTTCGGGGTAATCGGGAGACAGTCACTCCCACGCGTTGTCCCTGCACATCATGCGCCGTTTCCTTGTCGATCCGATTCTCTCCGCCGTTGGCGCCCTCGTGCTGTTTTTCACGTCCGGGGTGTATTTATCCACCGTCTCGCGCACTGTCTCCTTCTGGGATTGCGGCGAGTTCATTGCGTGTTCCCACATCCTCGGTGTCCCGCACCCGCCCGGCACGCCGCTTTACATCCTGCTCGGACGTCTCTTCGCGTTGCTTCCGCTCTCGTCCGACATCGCCCATCGGGTGAATCTCATGTCGGCGCTTTCGAGCGCCGTTGCGGCGACTCTCGCATTCTTCGTCTTGGCGCGCCTCATCACTTGGTGGTATTCCGAAAAGTATCCTGACCCCGACCTGAATTGGGGACAACGGCTCTCGATCTACGCCGGCTCGCTCTGCGGATCGCTCATGTTTGCGTTCGCCTCGACCAACTGGAGCAATTCGGTCGAAGCCGAAGTCTATGGCCTCTCGATGCTACTGATGATGGTCCTGCTCTGGCTGGCCGTGAAGTGGGCTGCATTACGTGACGAGCCGGGCAGCGACCGTTATCTCATTATGATCTCTTTCATCGCCTTTCTTTCAATCGGTGTGCACATGACCGTGTTTCTCGTCATGCCGCCGATCTTCCTGTTCGTAATTATCCTTTCAAAGCGGCTGCGCAAAGACTGGCACTTCTGGCTCACCGCTGCCGTCCTCTTTCTCGTCACCGGCAATCTCCTCCCATTCCTGTGGTCGATTACCGGGCTTATGATTCTGACCGGGGTCGTTAGTGCGTACAGGCACTGGGGATGGAAGGGTCTTGTCTGGACCTTGGTTCTATTCGTTGGCGGCGGGGGATGGGCTTGGGGAACAGGGGAGATATGGCCCGTCTTCGCCACGGCGCTGGTGTGGGCTCTGGGAATCATCCCCTGGGTTGCGGGTTCGACAATATGGCGGCTCTCCTTTTTCATGATCGTTGCGGCCCTGCTGGGATACTCGGTGCATCTCTACCTGCCCATTCGAGCGCAGCAGAATCCGGCGATCAACGAAAACAACCCGAAAGACTGGGACGCGTTCCGCGGATTCCTCGAACGCAAACAGTACGGCGATGAGTCGATGTTCCAGCGCGCCATGACGCGGCGCGCGCAGTGGGTCAACCAACTGGGCCAGCATCCGCGCATGGGATTCTGGGGATTCTTCGACCGGCAGTACGGCTTCAACGATCGAGCATTCTTCCCGATACTCGCCCTTGGGCTCATCGGGGCCATTCAACTTCTCCGGTCCCGGCGCGCGCTCGGAGTACTTTTCCTATCACTCCTACTGATCACCACGGTCGGACTCATCTGGTACATGAATTTTGCCGACGGCACGAAATACAGCGCGTCGACTCAGGATGCCTATATCGAAGTGCGTGATCGTGACTATTTCTTCACCCCGGCGTTTATACTTTTCGGCATGTCGATTGGACTTGGCGGCGCCGCCCTGATTCGTTGGCTCTTGGGTGGCTCGCTCGTGTGGCCGGCGATGGGCGCCATTGTCATTGCGGCGCTTCCCCTACGCACGCTTCAGGCGAACTACCACGTCAATGACCGCTCCCGCAACTTCCTCGCCTATGACTACGCCTTCAATCTGCTGTCGTCCGCCGATCGGAATGCTCTCTACTTCACCAACGGTGACAACGACACCTTCCCGGTATGGTGTTTGCAGGAAGTGTACGGCATCCGACGGGACGTCAAGATCATCAATCTAAGCCTCCTCAACACACATTGGTACATCAAGCAGCTTCGCGATGAACATGGCGTACCGATGGACCTCACAGACGATCAAATCTCGCGGACCGTTCACTTCTGGAAACAGGATGGCAGTCTCCGACGTGTCCAGGATCAGATGTTGGATTATATTCTGACGGCGAATAGGAATCAGTATCCGGTCAACTTTGCTGTGACCGTGACGGAGTCGAACCGGAGATTCAAAGAGAAGACGCTCGAGCCGAATTTGGTCATCACTGGCATGGCGTATCGTCTTGTCAGCGACAGCGGGGTCAACCGCGTAGATGTCGAGACAACCGACAGCTTGCTCTGGAAGGTGTTTCAATACCGGGGGATAAACGACACAACGATCTACAAGGACGAGAACGCGCAACGGATGGCGGCCAATTACACATCCGGCTTCTTCTTTGCAGCGGACACGTTACGACGCGCGGGTGATTTCGACGGCGCGATTCGACAAATGGGACGGGCCATGGAGATTCTCCCGGATCTCTGGGAGCCGTACGTCTATCTGGCGCAACTCTATGCCGATGGAAAACGCGCTGACAGCCTCGAATCGCTCTATCGCTTATCCCCACGCATCACCGTTGAATGGGAGCGTGCGGTGACCGCGATTGGCTACTCGATGCGACGTCTCGGCCGGACAGAGCGCGCCGAGGAGATTTTGAAAGAAGTGCTTAATCGCAAACCCGATTACGAGACTGCGTATCGCACCCTTGTCCAGATCTATTATGCCGACAAGCGATACGATTCGCTTCTGGCAACAATGGAGCGCTGGTCGGCGACGAATCCCGGGGATGCGCAGACAAGCCAGCTTCTCGACTCGGTGCGAGTGCTCGCTCGCACTCAAGCAATGACGCCCGATACGGGCTCTCCATAGAATGAACTCTCCTCACTAATCAGCCCTTGGGGATCGACATCCGGGATTGTACTTTCCCACCCTCATGCGCATACTGGCAATCAACTGGCAGGACCGTTTGCACCCCTATGCGGGTGGTGCCGAAGTGCATCTTCACGAGATTTTCTCCCGCCTCGGTGCGCGTGGACACCAGGTCACTCTGCTGTGTTGCGGTTTCGATCAGGCACCCGCCGAGGCAGAGTACGACAACATGCGTATTGTCCGACGTGGGGGACGACTCCTCTTCAATTTCGGGGTCCGGCGCTGGGTCGAACAGCTGATGGCACGTGAGGCTTATGACGTTGTGATCGATGACATCAACAAGATCCCATTCTACACCGCCCGCTTCGTCGACAAGCCGATCCTGGGCATCGTCCACCATCTCTTTGGCAAGGCCATCTACCGCGAAGTGAATCCGATCGCCGCATCGTACGTCTATCTGGCCGAATCACTGGTCCCGCGCTATTACCGCGCCGTGCCGATGATGGTCGTCTCCGAAAGCACGCGCGACGACCTGGTCGCGCGGGGGATGGAGCGGGACCTCATTCGGGTCGTTCACAACGGGATCGATCTGGCGCATTACACGCCGGGGATGCAGAGCACGAAGGCGCTTGAGCCGACGATCTGCTTTCTGGGCCGGATCAAACGCTACAAATCGATCGATCACCTGCTCCAAGCCATTAATAATCTGCGCTCCGAGTTTCCGACCCTGACCGCGCACATTGTCGGGTCAGGCGGCGATGAAGTACGGCTGAAGAAGATCGCCGCCCGGCTGGGAATCGCCGAGCGTGTCCAGTTTCACGGTTTCATGCCGCTGGAGCGAAAAATCGAAATCGTCCGCCAATCCTGGGCCGTGGTCTGCCCCTCCATCAAAGAAGGCTGGGGGTTGACCAACATCGAAGCGAACGCCTGCGGCACTCCGGTCATCTGCGCCGACGTTCCCGGACTTCGTGATTCTGCCCGCGATGGCCAAACCGGATTGTTGTATCCTTATGGCGACGTCGCGGCCCTGACCGACCGCATTCGCCGGCTTGTCACCGACACTGATTTGCGCGCACACCTGACACGTGGCGCGCTGGACTGGGCCGGCCGGTTCAGCTGGGACCACGCCGCCAGTGAGACTGAATCGATACTCGGCCAGATCATCGCCGGCGACCGTGACATCGGCCGCGGCTTCTAAGACATGAAACGCAAGACCATCATCGGCCTCCTCATCAGCGTGCTGTTCCTCTGGCTGGCGCTGCGCAAGGTGCAGTTTGACGAGCTTTGGGCGGTTGTCAGCGCCGCGAAGTGGGAATGGCTGATCCCCAACATCGTGCTGGTTATCGGCGTCATGTGGGTGCGCGCCTGGCGTTGGCAGTTGATTCTGCGCCCCGTCGGGAAAGTGCCGTATTCACGAGTGTACTCCTCGACCATGATTGGGTTCATGGTCAACAACGTACTCCCCGCCCGTCTTGGCGAGATCGCGCGCGCGGTGTCGCTTGGCATTAAGGCAAACCTGTCACGCTCGGCCACGCTTGCAACCATCATCGTCGAGCGCATCTACGATTCGTTTACGTTGCTCTTGTTCCTATGGCTCGTTTTTGCCTTTTCGCGTATTTCGGAGCTGACCGAAGTCGGTCGCATCCAGTATGTCGGCTGGATATTTCTGGCCATCAATATCGTCCTGCTCGCGATTCTGATCGTCCTCCAGGTGAAGAACGATGCCACTGTACGGTGGATTCGCAAAGTCAGCCGCCGCTTTTCACCCCGGGTGCAGACTCTGGCAGGGGAGATCACGGAAAAGTTCGCTCGTGGGCTGCGGATGCACCACAACGCCCAAACCACGGTCGGCGTCGCCGTCTCCTCCCTGGTGATTTGGTTCATTCTGGGGATCTCCAATTACTTTGTGCTGTTGGCTTTGGGGTTCGATCACCTACCGCTGGAAGCATCGTTTGTTGTGCTTGTGGTCGTATCGCTCATGATCTCGATTCCCTCCAGTCCCGGATATGTCGGCGTCTTTCATTGGGCGGTCCAGATATCCTTGCGCATATATGGCCTCAATGATGGTGAAGCTCTCGCGGTTGCCATTGTCCTGCACGCGGCGCAGTACATCCCCATCACATTGATTGGACTCTACTATCTCCGCAAAGAGCACCTGACGCTCTCGCGTGTCGGCGGTGAGGACGGCAAGGAAGCCCCCGATCAGCCCGCGTCTCCTCTCGTCGGAAAGTGATCGAGTCGTCGATGCGAAAACTGATTCGCCAGCGGCCGGACAGCGTCATCTTTGTCGCGGCACTCGCGGTGCGCCTGGTGTATCTCGCATTCTGGTCACAACCTCCCGTCCAGTTCGATGCGCGGCAGTATGTGAGCGTCGCCGCCGCGGCGCCCTTGGCGATCACTCACCCATCCCTTTGGAATGACACGACCGCCCGCGAAGACATCTCGCTCTCTCGTTTGATGAACGACTTTATTGCGGATGAACAGATCAGTTGGTTTCCGTACGAACCGCCGTCGTTTGGGCAGGCGCTCGACTGGCTGTTTTTCAGCGGCCCAACTTACCCGGCATTCCTGTCCACCGTCTTCCACATCACGCCGTTTCAGGACTTCTGGATCGTGCGTGTCCTCCAGGCGATGCTCGACTCGTTGACCGCCGTGTTCATCTGGATGGTCATGCGTCGGCTCATCTCCCTGCGCGGCGCATGGGTCGCCGCAAGCCTTTGGGTTGTCTATGGCCCGGCGATCATGAAGACGGGCGAGTTGTTGACTGAGACACTTTCCATCTTCCTGGCTGTTCTGATGATCTGGTTCTTTCTCCGCGCCTACGACACCCAACGCGGACGGTGGCTCATGGCGGCCGGAGCGATTTGCTCACTTCTGGCAATGACGAAGGCATCGACCACACTGCTCATCGTAGCGTTGATCGTCGCCTGGTTCTGGGCCAATCGTAAAGGCACACTGGGCGCGGGACGCAGTCTTGTGCTTCTGGCCGGAACGTGGTTGGTCGTGATGTCGCCTTGGCTGCTTCTGGTCAATCATCGTCTCGGGCAGATTACCGTGCGCGACCCTTCTTACGGCGACGCGAATTTTCGCCAGGCCAATATTCTCGAAACCGAAGGATACAACACCGACAAGGCGCCGACGGATTTTTGGACCTTTCCCGTTTGGCGCGAACTCCGCAATCACCCTTCGTCGTATGCCCGACTCTACGTGCAGAAATTCCGTCGCCTCTGGTGGCGCGCCTGCGACGATTACCGGATTGGCTTTCCCTTCAGTGACAGTGGCGTGCAGTTGTTTCATCGTCTTCTGGTGCTCTTCGCTGCGGTCGGCTTCTGCGTCTGGACACGTCGCGCCGGGCCGCCGGTCTGGATAGCAATTGCCATCGTCGCCTATTTCGCCTCGCTGCATACGGTCATGCATGTTGTCTCACGCTACAATCTTCTGGCGATGCCATTCGTGATTGGCGCGGCGGTTTGCGGAGCGTTCTGGATCGCGGAAGAACAGCGCTCAGGCTTCCTTAGGCGGCTGGCAATCATTCTCACCATCGTCATCGCCGCGATCGTCTTGATTCAAGTTGTTGTTCCGTCGTTCTGGTTGACGGTTCCCGGTGTGGGAATGGACACAGCGGTCTGGCTCTATTGGGTCTCAGCGGTCACCATCATTCTCGGGGCTGTCGCTGCCTGCCTATTCTTGCGACGGGCGAGTGATAGAGGCAGGCCCGAGATCGGTCTCGTCGTTGCCGGCGCTATTGCGATCGTCTTCCTCGGATGGGCCACAACGCGCGAGGCCTACGCCGAGTGGTCGGTTGATCTCAATCGAACGGGAGTCAAACTGGAACGTGTCATCACACTCCCACCGGAGATCGCCTCGCAAGAGATCGTGGTCGCGAATGTACTGATTGACGGCATTACTTCGCCCGATGCGAGGTTCACGGCCGCCTTGGACGTCGACTTCGTGCACTCGACTTTCCCCGAGAGCCTTCTGGTTGTGCCTGAATCCTTTTACGGCAAGGGAAACTACTTCCCGTTTATGCGGATGAACGGCGACCGCCTCTCGAACATCCGCTGTTGGTCAAAAAACGTCTACGGGCGGCCGCTCTTAGATTCGATCCTGGCCGACGGTGTTGTCAATTTGTCAGTCTCGATTGAGAGCGCCTCCGGGAATAGGGGCAGCCTAATTGTCTTTGGCGACTTGCCTCAGGAATCCTCCGGCGTGTTTGCGGGGCCAGGCCAGTCAACAACTTCGATCGAGCGTTATTACGAGGGGACCGACCCGCGTCTCTGGGATCGACTCGAACTGGCCTCGACCAAGTCACAAAGCCGGTACAGCTCACCCGGTCAGGTTCAATACGAGGATCTCTCGACCGGTTTTGGCCGGCAATCCGGACAATATCGCCTCCTCTTGCGGCTCTTGCTTGCCGACGGAAGTTCGCTGTACTATTAAAGCTCACCTGGAGGTGTCGCATCGCTTCTTCTGACAAAGTACGCGTGGGTGTGATCGGGGCCGGATACTGGGGACCGAACCTCATCCGTAATTTCTCGCTCGTCCCCGGCGTGACCGTGACCGGTGTCGCCGACGCCAAACCGGACCGTCGCAGTTTTATCGGCGCGCGTTACCCGACGATTCGTTTGTTCGAGAGTGCCCAAGAGATGATTGGCTGGGACCAGACCGATGCCGTCGTCGTCTCAACCCCGGTCGACATGCACTTTCCACTGGCCAAGATGGCGCTGGAAGCCGGCAAACATGTCATGCTCGAAAAACCGATGTGCGCCTCGGTGGCCGAATGCGATCAGTTGATCAAGTTGGCGACCGAGCGCGATCGAATCCTGATGGTTGATCACACATTTCTCTACACAGGCGCCGTACGCAAGATCATCAATCTCGTGGCTTCCGGTGAGATCGGCGATGTCTTGTACTTCGATTCCGTTCGCGTCAATCTCGGGCTGTTTCAGCATGATGTGAATGTGCTCTGGGATCTGGCTCCGCACGATGTGTCTATTATGGATGCGGTGATGTCCGGAGGGGGGGCCGAATCGGTCTCGGCCCTGGGACGCGCGCATCTGGGCACCAAGGTCGAGAACATCGCCTACATGACCGTCATGTTTGCCTCGGGAGCCATTGCCCATTTCCACGTCAACTGGCTGGCGCCCGTAAAGGTGCGGCGAACCCTGATTGGCGGATCCAGAAAGATGATCGTCTACGACGACACTGAGCCTTCCGAAAAGGTAAAGATCTACGACAAGGGGGTCGACGTCTCGACCGACATCGAGCAGGTCCGTCGCACGCTCGTCCAATACCGCACCGGCGACATGCACGCGCCCAAGATCGATGACACCGAGGCGCTTTTCATGGTCGCCAAGGAATTCGCCGATTCAATCCGCGAAAAACGTCCGCCGCTCACCGATGCGATGTCCGGTCGCCGCGTCGTAGCCGTGCTCGAAGCCGCGAACAAGTCGCTGGCCTCCGAGGGGCGGCTGGTGAAACTGTAATTCGAGGGCTTTGGTGTTCCTCTGATATGTTGAACACTTCAGGAGGACAGGCATTCTTGCCTGTCCTCCTGCGTCTACCCACAGCTTATCACCTCTTAATCCACATCCTGTCAACCGAGAAGTTAACAACTTCTCCACGTTCGCGTATTCCGCTTTCATTCGACAAAGTGATACACTTCCATCCGCATCCGTCGTAGCAAATTCAGATGGCCACACGCTTCGAGACCATAGACCGGGAGTTCGTCGGGCGCGTTCCGCCGCAAGCGCAGGATGTCGAAATGGCTGTGCTTGGCGCGATGATGCGCGACGCTGAGGCAGTCGGTCTTGTGATCGAAGTGGTCGAGGATACGGATTTCTACAAACCGGCGCACCGCAAAATCTACGCGGCGATGCAGGCACTCTTCGAGCATTCGGAGCCGATCGATCTGGCGACCGTCGCGGCGGAACTCGAGAAGACTGGTGATCTCGACAAATGCGGCGGACGCGCGGCGCTGGTCGACATCGCCGATTCAGTTTTCACCGCGGCAAACGCCGCGGCTCACGCCCGGCTCGTGCAGGACAAGGCGGTTCTACGGCGCCTGATCAGTACATCGCAACAGATCTCTGAATCCTGTTTCTCGGCGCCCGGTGATGTCGGCGACTTGCTCGATGAGGCAGAGGGCATGATCTTCGCCATTTCGGAGGCCCGCTCACGTCAGGATTTTGTTTCTCTCGGTACGCTCCTGCCTCACACCTTTGATCAGATCGAACGGTACCGTCAACAGGGAGGCGGGATTACGGGGCTGGCCACGGGGTATGGCGATCTCGACGGCCTGACGGCCGGTTTGCATCCGTCAGATCTCGTCATCCTTGCCGGACGGCCCTCAATGGGAAAAACCGCCTTCGCGCTCAACATGATCGAGAACATCGCGCTCGATCAGCAGAAAGCATGCGCCATCTTCTCGCTGGAAATGTCGAAGGAGCAGGTTGCCGAGAGACTTCTCTCCGCATGCGCAAAGGTCAATGCCCAGCACATGCGCACCGGACGTCTGCACCCAAAGGACTACGTTTCGCTGCAAAACGCCGCCGGACGTCTCTACGATGCCAAAATCTTTATCGATGACACGGCCGCGATCAGCGTCCTCGAATTGCGCGCCAAAGCTCGGCGCTTGAAGGCACAGCACGACATCGCGTTGGTTGTTGTGGACTACATGCAGATGATGCATGGGCCGCGCAACGCCGAGAATCGTCAGCAGGAAATCTCCGTAATCTCACGCTCGCTAAAGTCGCTCGCCAAAGAACTCAAAGTGCCAGTCATGGCGCTGTCCCAGCTTTCACGACAAGTCGAGCAACGCGGAGGCGACCGCAGACCGCAGTTGGCAGACCTGAGAGAATCGGGCGCGATCGAGCAGGATGCCGATGTCGTGATGTTTGTCTATCGCCCCGAACGCTACGGGATCACCGAGGAAAAGGGCCAGTCGCTGGAGAACACCGCCGAGATCATCATCGGCAAGCAGCGCAATGGTCCCACCGGCACTGTGCTCCTGACCTTCCTCAAGGAATTCACCCGTTTCGAGAACCGCGCCGACACGCGGATGGTCGGCCAGCCGCCGCCATCTGTGGCATCGGCGGCCGATGTCCCGCCCGACGACACGCCTTATTGACGATTGACCACGTTCTCAGTCGCTACTTTTTTGCTTTCGGTAGTTGCAATCTAAGCTGTGCAATCTCTTTCCGCAGAGCCATGATTGTCATCGCTTGCTGGTACTCGCGGTGTGCGGCCCGGGCGGTCGCTGACTCGATTGGGTCTCCGCCTCCCGGGGCGCGAAACACAAGAGTAGTCCGACGCCTGTGGCTCTCAGCGGCCGTGATCACACTTGATGGAATTTGCCCCACTTGGTAGATCAGCGGCAGTGGGTCAAATTCCTCGCCGTCCGTCTCGGAAGTCTTTGAACTGACGATGTTCGCATTCAACATCAGGACGCCCCCGGACGTGACAATCGGAATACGGGGCGAGAACGACTCATCGTCGATGATTATTCCTAAGTAGAGTATTGGATACGTGAAGATGCTCGGACTGAGAGGCGTGATCTGGCCCAGCGTCACGTGCACCAACCCGCTTGCCGAGATTGGGACCGATGGCCAGGTTTCCGACCAGAGGCCAGGTGCACCATCTGTTGGCGTGGCGTAAAGCGTGAATGTGATTTTCGCGCCACCAGACATGGCCATCGCCGAGGTGACCGTCGCGGTTTCAACAAACGACGTGGACGACGATGTCAGAGTTGTGTCGCGAATCGTGTCTCGTATCGCGTAGAACTCCACATCCAGGTACATTTGCACTGGCGCCGCCAGCGCCTTGGCTGACTCCGCGCCGGACAGGAGCGTGACAGCCACAACCATTACTGCGACTCGCGCGAACATTGTTCACCTCCGGATGATTCGCCTGACGGGGACCGTTGGCCCCGCGTGTCTGTTGTGAAGGCTACTGCTGAGTGTCCACTATGCAACGCACATATGAGCGCTCAGTCAAGAGAATTTGGCCGGCCGTGTCCATTACTCGACCAGGCGCAGGAATGCGGGATCCTTCCAAAGCGGGCTCCAAGTATCGTCGAAGCGAAGAGATGTTTTCGATACCGGGTTATTCAACGACAACAGCAGTGCCAGTTGGCTGATGGCCCGGTCGTAGTCGCCGATGCGCACATAGACCTCCGCCAACGTCTCAACGAGATACGGGCCATTGAACGCATCAGCGCTAATGGGTCGTAATTGAACGGCCCGTTCTGCCACACGAACCGCGTCGTCGTGGCGGCCGATCCCGGCATAGGCCACACCCAAATCCGCCAACAGATCCGGGCTCTCCGGCGATGCGATCAGTTGCGCCTCGATGACCAATCTCGCCGAGTCAAAGGCCGCCGACGAGGCAGCCTGACGCCCCAGGATCGAATACGTCCGCGCAACCACCATGTAATAGGTCGCGCTATCGAGCGACTTCAGGGACAAATAGGTCAGGGCGGAGTCGTACTGGCGATCTAGTCGCGCGACAAGGTGGCGATGGATGGCGAACCGCGCGGGTTCGAATCGCGTCAATGCGGTGTCGAGAAAGAGCCGAGCTCTCGCGGTCGCGCCATCACAGTGGAGGTAATTCAGGATCTTTCGGGAGTAAGCAACGAACTGATCCGGCGCCAGATTGATCGCGCGGTTGAAATATGGGTCGGCGTCAGCGTAGCGCCGCATATGATAATACGTATTGCCGACTTCGAATGCGCGATTCGAAGACAGCGCGTCCAATTCCGCTGCCCGCTCGAAGCTCTTGGCGGCTTCATCGAAATGGTTCATCCGGCGAAGGATGCCCCCAATCGCGAAATGCGCGTCGGCATTACTGGGCTCGAGATTCCGAACTTGAACGAATTGTTCGAGAGCCGAAGGGTAGTCGCGATCTCCCCAGTACTGGCAGTATCCGAGGGCAAGATGCGCTTCCGGGAGGTTCGGTGACAAACTAAGCGCTCGCTCTGCGGCCCGGCGCGCGATGGAAAGGCGGGCAGTGTCGGTCTCCGCGTGAAACCAGTAATACTTGCTGTGTGCGCGACTGAAGCGCGCGTGCGCGGCCGCAAAATTGGAATCAAGCTCGATGGCATGGGCAAACTGTGCCATCGCAATCTCAAGGTCCGGGATGTCAAACCCACGGTTGAGGTACTCACTGCCCCGGAGGTAATAATTGTAGGCATCCACGCTCGCTGTCGGTAGAGCCTGTTCGGGGAGGCTGAGTGTCCTGCCGATTTGCGCTCCGACTTTGGAGGCGATGGCCTCGGCAATCTCTGCTTGGGTGAGCAGGACATCCGCAAACGCACGATCATACGTGTCGGTCCAGATCGCCTGCTCGTCGCGCACGCGAATCAAACTCGGGGTGATTCGCATACGCATTCCGGAATCGGCACTGTCCCAGCGAACAGTCCCCTCGACGATCAAGTCCACATTTAGCGCGCGACCGATCTCGGATACCGAGCGTGTCGAATCCTTATACCGCATCGCGCTTGTGCGTGAGATGACCCGCAGTCCGCTCAGTCCCGACAGGCGCGTCGTCAGCTCATCGGTCACTCCATTCGTGAAGTACTCACGTTCGGGCGCGCCGATGTTACGCATGGGCAGAACCGCCAACCCCAAAACATCGCCTTCGACGACCTGTCTCTGGTAAAATGTGCGCCCAATGAGAGTGGCGGCGACTGACAACGCCGCGATGACGGCATAGGTGGTCCAGCGTTTCCAAATCCGCTGCCACCCAAAAGCGGCCCTGATCGTGATGTCGCGTCCGGTTGCCAGCCGTTCCTGTACGGCCATGAGGTCGGCAATGAATTCTTCTGCGGTCTGGTAGCGGTCGTCAGGATTCTTTTTGAGGGCTCTGGCGATCACCCTTTCAAGTTCTTCCGGCACATTGCTCGCATACCGCGACAGCGGTTGCGGATCCCGGGTGAGCAGTTCATAGAGGACGGCGGTGTCGTTATCACCGCTGAACGGAACACGGCGGCAGATCAGTTCATAGAGGATGATTCCCAGCGAAAACAGATCCGAACGATGGTCGACACGCCGTCCTTCGGCCTGCTCGGGTGACATATAACGCGCGGTACCGATGATGCGGCCGGTCTTGGTGATGGTTGTCGCTCCCTTGAATCGCGCCAGCCCAAAATCGGTGATCTTGGGCTGTCCATCCGCTGTCAGCATGATATTGGCCGGTTTGAGGTCACGATGAATGACCCCCTTGGCGTGGGCGGCCTGCAGACCTTGCGCGAGTTTCGCAACAAGGGTGATCGCATCGTGAGGATGAAGCTCTTGCGTTGAGGCGAATTCTGAAAGGGTCGGGCCGGGAATGTATTCCATGGCGATATAGGCTTGCCCGGAGACTTCCCCGACCTCATAAAACTCCGCGACGTTCGGATGCGAGACCATCCCCTGCGCACGCGCTTCGTGGAGAAATCGGCTGCGCATGTCCAGGTCGTTGGCATGCTCGCGCAGGAGGATCTTCAGTGCCACTTCGCGATGGGAGCTTTCGTCCTGCGCGAGGTAGACGCTGCCCATCCCACCCGAGCCAATCTCGGAGCGGATGCGGTAATGTGCGATGATCTGGCCGATCATGCGAATGGTGCCGGTTCAAACTACGGATTGTTAGCCGTCAATCTAGTGGTCCCGAGGGGTCAACGCAACAGACAGGAGGGCATTGCGATGGCAATCTCAAACACCTGACCGTGCCGTTGGGCACTATTTTAGGTCGATTCGGCGAGCCAGTTCTTCGACTTGGGACTTCAGGTCCGCGATCTGCTGATCTTTCTCATCCAATTTCATGGCCAGCGCCTTAATCGCAGCGTAAGCCACGCCGGCCTCATCCATCGGCGAAATGTACTTTTCACTCTCGCCAACACCGAATGCCGCGCGGAATTCTTGGGCCATGGGGCCAATGTGACGGACAGAATCTCCCTGGGCATTATAACTCCAGGTGGTAATTGGCAACTTGACGACCCTGTTCAGAATGTCGGCGTGATTCACATCCTGGAATCCGTGTTTTGCATTCTTATCGGAGAACGCTACCCACGAACCACTGCCCAGGGGGAGCCAAGCCGCACTCGTGATGTGACCGCTGGCATTCACCCCGGTGGCGAAAAACGCGCCCCCGGTGGTGCGGCAACAGAAGAAGTTCGGACCTGGAAACAGGCTGGGATCCCCCGGAAGTGGGAACCCGAGATCGTTTATATTGTCGTTCCACACAAACATCCCGTCCCAGCCTGTGTACGCGTGGTTGCCGCAGGCGAATGAGCCGGCCCCGGCGGCCTGACAGCCTTTTCCACCGGGAATGACGGCATATGTGGCGGTCGGGAACGTCCAATTGTTTACACCGCCCCCAACACTGCCCCCTGTGGCCTGCACGGCGTTCTGGGATCCACCGGCGATGGTACCGATCGCGCCTGAGATGTTGTTGATGGTTCCGCCGCCGACCGAGCCGTACTCCTGATTAATGTTGTTTTGAAATCCGCCTGCGATCACGTCGTAGTTTCCGGTTGCAATGTTGTTCCGTCCTGCCACGAACGTGTACAGGCCGGTCGCCGTGTGATCCGGGCCAATTGACACCTTCGAATTAATAACTCCGCCCGACGCGCCGTCGACGGTTGCGACACGATTCGCATACGGTCCCGTGACCAATCGCACACGCGGAAGGATCGTACCAGTGATGGTAATCTCAAGCCAGCGCACGTCGGAGGAAAACACAGCCTCGGACAAAGGAATCGAGGCTCCAATATTGGCGCTCCACAATCCTGCCACATCGGTGGAAATTGTCTGCGGCTCGCCCCCGCCGGGCCAGATTTCCGACCCGCCCGACTCGGCGTTGAAGATTTTGAATACAAATTCTTTGTCCCCGGGGCTCAACGGCTCCCCGGCAGCATCGGTGGCTCTGCCCTGCACCGAAATCTGGGTGGGGACGGCGCCCATTGCACCAGAGTGCGATAGAGCGAGGGCTACGAGTATTTCGAGCATGTACCTGCGCATACCGATTCTCCTGCGGTTGCATCCGATGATTCAAAAGCCGTCAATTTGCTATCCCGGTGTGCGATTGATGCCAGGGTCATTTCTTCTCCAGAGCCTCAACACGGGCCATTAGTGTTAGAATCTGGGCGTCCTTTTCCTTCAGCTGCTTCGCCAGAGCCTGAATCGCAGCGAATGCCACTCCGGCTTCGTCGACTGGGGAGATGAATTGTTCGCTCTCACCGAGACCAAATGCCGCCCGGAAATCCTGGGCCATTGGGCCAATGTGACGGATCGAATCACTCTGGGTGTTGTAACTCCACGTGGTGACCGGCAACTCAATCACTTTTTGCAGGACTTTAACCTGATCGACTTCTTGGAAACCGTGTTTTCCATTCTTGTCGGAGAAGGCGACCCACGCACCGCCACCAGCCGGGAGCCATGACGCGCTGGTGACGTGACCGCTGGCATTGATCCCCGTGGCGAAGTACACACCTCCGGTAGTCCGGCAACAGAAGAAGTTTGGTCCGGGGAATAGATTGGGATCGCCGACCTTCGGGAAGGGCTCGGCACTGGAAAAGTCGGACCATACGAACATGCCGTCGTGCGGCGTGTAAGCCGAGCGGCCCGCCGCGAGTGAAAACGCTCCTTCCGCGAGACATTGGCCACCACCGACGATCATCGAGCTGTTTGCGGTTGCGGCGACTGCGTTATCGAACCCACCACCAATGACCGCGTAGGGAGCAAAGATCTCATTGTCATGGCCCCCGCAAATGGTACTTGCGTGTTGCCCAACGAAGTTTGAATACCCACCGCCGATTGTACCATACCATTCGCTCTCTGAGCCGGGGGTAATCCAGTTGTCCCGTCCGCCCGCGACTGACGAATAGGCGGCGTGAACCCTATTGTTGATTCCGCCGCCAACCGTGCTGTAGTCTGCTGTCGCCTGACAAGCGCTACCGGCGACGAATGTATTCGCCCCTGTTGCAGTGTGACCTGGGCCGACGGCGAGCTTGGATGTGATTACTCCTCCGCTCGCTCCATCGACAGTCGCGACTCTCTGCGCGTAAGGGCCCGTGACCAATCGCACCCGCGGAAGCGTGGTTGTGCCAATTTGAATCTCCAGCCAACGGTTGTCGCTGGAAAACACATCGCTGATGAGCGGCACCACCGCTCCGATATTCGCGCTCCACAGTCCAGATACGTCGGTGTTGATCGCCTGCGGCTCGCCGGCATTATCCGGCCACAGCTGCACACCGAGCGTAGCAGAATCGAAAATCCTAAAAAGAAAACTCTTCGAGCCGGGTGCTAACGGAGCCCCGGCATTATCGGTCGCCTTGCCTTGTATCGACATCTGGGTGGGTGCAGCAGCGTGTGCGATCGAAGCGGAAGCGAACACGCCCACCTCAATCCAGGCGCTGAGGACTATTTGACGCATGAGTTCTCCCGGCGTCCACGACGGGACGCGCGATTTGGACAATATCTAAGATGCCGGGCGGAGTGACCGACAGGACAATTACTGTCCAATATGCGTAATTTCCAGATTCCGTCAAGAGGCAAGAATGGAGCTACGCTCAGTGAAAGATGATTGTCCTGTAGGTATGAGCGATCCTATCATCCGCGTATGAAATCCGCCTCACCGAAGTCGTTTTACGCCTGCTCCAGTTGTGGCGCGGTGTTCGCACGTTGGGCGGGGCAGTGCCCCGATTGCGGCGCTTGGGATACCCTGCACGAGGAGAAGTCCGTGAGTAGGGTGGGTTCAGCCCACCAGCCCTCCGGGTCACGTAAACGACGCGAGGCTCCTGCAACTCAGACGCTGGGAGAAATCTCACTCGATACTGCCGCGGTCATCGCGACCGGCATCGGCGAATTCGACAATGTCCTTGGCGGCGGCGCGATGCCCGGATCGACTGTGCTCGTCGGCGGGGAGCCGGGTATCGGCAAATCGACACTGCTGCTTCAGATTGCCGGACGCATGGCCAAACGCGGTATCCCGACACTCTATGTTTCCGGTGAGGAATCGGCAGGGCAGATCAAGCATCGCGCACAGCGCCTTGGTGTGCCGTCGGATCTGCATATCCTCACCGAAACAGAACTCTCCAACATTCTCAGCGCCGCCGATGCGATGTCTCCCAAACCGCGCGCTTTGATCATCGACTCAATCCAGACCACGTATGACCCGCAGTGGCAAAGCCCGCCGGGGACAGTCTCGCAAGTGCGCGAGTGCGCCTCCGCCATCAGTGATTGGGCGCAAGCGCACAATGCAGTGGCGTTTCTCATCGGGCATGTGACCAAAGAGGGGTTTATCGCGGGTCCGAAAGTGCTCGAGCACTTGGTCGACACGGTACTGCAATTCGAAGGCGATCGCCGTCAGTGGATACGCATTCTCCGCTGCCTCAAGAACCGTTTCGGTTCCACCAATGAAGTCGGCTTGTTCGAAATGAGCGAGAAAGGCCTCTCGGAAGTCACCGATCCCTCCGGTCATTTCCTCTCCGGGGAACCCGCATCGCTCCATGCGCCCGGCTCCGCAGTGGCCGTGGCCATGGAAGGACGCCGCCCGATCCTGCTTGAGATTCAAGCGCTGGTCGGGCAGGGGGGGGGCGTGCCGCAGCGTGTCGTCTCGGGGTTCGACCCGCGTCGTAGCGCCATCTTGATTGCGATCCTGCAAAACATCGGCGGCTTGTCGCTCAATGGCCGCGACATCTTCGTCAACATCACCGGTGGCTTCGTCACCGATGAACCGGCTGTCGATTTGGCCGCCGCTATCGCCATCGCCTCATCCACGCTGAAACGCGCCGCCCCGTCACGCACAGTCTTCATCGGCGAACTTGGCTTGGCCGGTGAAATCCGTGGTGTCCCTCAAATGAAACAGCGCCTCATCGAAGCCGCAAAGATCGGTTTCAAGACCGCGATCATTCCCGCGATGAATGCGCGCGACGTGCAATCCGGCGACATTGAGGTCAAGCCAATCGGACGGATTGATCAGGCGCTGGGGATGTTATAGAGCCAATGATTGGAGTGGGAAGTGCCTGATCTCGCGAACCCTTCGGGACACGGTTACCAAAACCTCCCAACGACTCCACTTCCATGGGATAGTGATCCAATCGGATCTTCGTACCCCATCGTAGAGCCCCTCACGACTGAGAATCCAGTACAGGAATTCTTCGATTACGCTGACTCCCTGCCTTCGGAACGGCTGGTTGCGCGGGGCTCGATAGACGTGATACATCTGGGAAAGCGGTATAGGGCCGTCTGGAACCAGATCTGGTACCGCGACATCCGTGAGTCAGATCACGAATTCTACGTCGCTCTGCTGATCGAAACCATCGGAAGAGATTGGCTCAAAGAACAACAATTGCTGAAATCGGAAGATCAGCACGTCATAGCTCGTTGGATCAACGAGTTCGTAAGTCTGCGACCTGTGGATTTCGGGGACAAAGAGTTGGTCGAAACTGAGGCCACTGGCGGAGCCTCTGAGTTGTTGATACTCGCCCGAGATCTCTACGACCTTCAACACATTGGTCAACTCCCGGCGAGAATTCTGTCTCGACTCAAGAATCGAAATGAGTTTCAAGGAGCCAGGTATGAAGTCGCGATCGCCGGGTCATTCGCGCGCGCGGGGTTCCACATCGAGTGGGTGCTAGAAAAGTCAGATAAACATTTCGAGTTCTTGGCTACAATGCAGACCACCGGAGAGAGGATTGCTGTAGAAGCCAAGAGCAGGAGATGGAGTGGTGCCCTGCATGAGCCGAAGCGGGATACTAATGACGCTGACTTCGAGTCGGCCATTCATCGGTTGCTAAAGCAAGCATGTGAGCAGGCTCCGGATGGATTACCTTTCATCGTCTGCATCGAGACAAACCTACCTCCCGATCACCCCTCGGTTCAGTCGTATGAGGCGTACTTCGGTTGCCTTCGGCCAGTCTTTGATCGTGAAAGTGCACCGAGCCAAGAGGATCCAGACATGTTTACTGCAGTGATAGTCACAAATTCGCCATGGCATTACCTAGAGAAAGAGACTGGAGGGAAGGGACGGAACTTCTTCGTTTTCCCTCGGTATTCACGCTATCCCCTCCGATCCGGAAAGACACTCGCTTTAATCCGAAAGGCGATAAACGAGTACCCGTTTGTGCCGAACTCGCATCCGACACCAGAAGAGCTGGCAGCATTGAAGAACGCTGACCAAAGAGCGAGTTAGTTGAGAGGTTGTGGGTAGGTGCACCGCACCGCTTCGCGTGATGCCAGAATAATCGCAGGCGCAGCGAACCTGACATACGATTACCTACTTCAAGACGCCAATTGAATCTCCCCGCCGAATGTCGTTTCTTCCGCGCCCCGTTCTGAGACGGGGAGAGCAGGGCATATGGCAGACATCTACGCAATCACTGGCGGCAGCGGCTTCCTCGGAATCAATCTTGTCCGGTATCTCCTGAACAAGGGGCAGAAGGTTGTATCGCTTGATCTTTTGCCATTCGACTACCCCGATGTCCGCGACAAGGTACAGGCGATCACTGGCGACATTCGCAACCCTGATGATGTCCGCAAACTGGTGACCGGGGCCAAGGTCGTCGTGCATTGCGCCGCGGCGCTGCCTTTGTACAAGCCGGAAGAGATCTACTCGACTGACATCGAGGGGACGCGCACAGTACTCGCCGAGTCGCATGCCGCCGGGGTCGAGCGAGTCATTCACGTGTCCTCGACCGCCGTCTATGGCATCCCCGATCATCATCCGCTTCTGGAGACAGATCGTATGCACGGAGTAGGTCCGTACGGCGAATCCAAAATCAAAGCGGAAGAAGCGTGTCTTGAGTATCGCGCCAAGGGGATGTGCATCCCAATCCTGCGTCCGAAGTCGTTCATCGGCCCTGAGCGTCTCGGCGTATTCGCGCTGCTGTATGACTGGGCCAACGGCGGCCACAATTTCCCGGTGCTCGGCAAAGGCAACAATCCCTACCAATACCTCGATGTGGAGGATCTTTGCGATGCCATCTGGCTCTGTGCCACACTGCCGCGCGAAGTGGTCAACGACACATTCAACATCGGTGCCGCTGAGTTCGGCACTTCCAAATCTGACTTCCAAGCCGTGCTCGATTATGCCGGACACGGCAAGCGCATCATCCCGATCCCCGAAGGTCCAGCGATTCTGGCGCTGAAGATCCTCGAGTTCTTCCGTCTCTCGCCCCTCTACAAGTGGGTCTATGAGACAGCGGGGAAAGAGTCATTCGTCTCGATTGAGAAGGCGCAGAAGAAGCTGGGGTTCGCGCCCAAATTTTCCAACAAGGACGCGCTCCTGCGCAATTATCGTTGGTACCTGGAGAACGTACACAAATTCAAAGACGATGGCGGTGTCACGCACCGGGTCCCGTGGAAGCAGGGGATACTGCGCTTGTTCAAGCCGCTCTTTTAGATGGTTATAGGTCCGATAGGACTTATAAGACCTATTCCACATGACACTCTCCCTCAATCTCCTCAACACTGACGGCCACGCCCGCACCGGCTCGTTCACCGTGCATGGCCGCAGCGTCGAAACTCCCGTCTTCATGCCCGTCGGCACTGCCGGGACAGTCAAGGCGATGCCACCGGAAGACCTGGCCATGCTCGGCGCGCAGATCTGCCTCGGCAACACATACCACCTCTACCTTCGTCCTGGCGTCGAGATCGTGAAGAGAGCAGGGGGGCTACACAAGTTCGTCAATTGGAGCGGTGCGATCTTGACCGACTCCGGCGGCTACCAAGTTTTCAGTCTCCAGGATCTGCGGAAGATCGAGAAAGACGGTGTTCGCTTCCGCTCTCACCTCGATGGCTCCGAGCACTTTTTCACGCCGGAGGGGGTCCACGATATTCAGCATGGGTTGGGCACCGACATCGCCATGGTCCTGGATGTCTGTACCCCGTATCCCGCTGAACACGACCAGGCTGCGAACGATCTTAAAGTAACACTTGAATGGGCCGAGCGAAGCCATAGGTCCTATTTGTCCTATATGTCCCATTCTTCACCCGCCCTCTTTGGAATCGTGCAGGGCTCCACTCACGCCGACCTGCGCGCCATTTCCGCTCAGCGCCTCGTCGAAATCGGCTTTGACGGCTATGCCATCGGGGGCCTTTCAGTCGGCGAGCCAAAGCAGGCGATGTGGGAGATGACCGAGGCAACAGTTCCGCATCTGCCGGTCGATCGTCCACGGTACCTGATGGGAGTTGGCACACCCGAAGATCTGATCATGGGGATCGACCGCGGGATCGACATGTTCGACTGCGTTCTCCCGACCCGCGCCGCGCGTCACGGCACAGCCTTCACGTCCAATGGCCCACTGACAGTCAAGGCGAGCCGTTACAGCGAGGATTTTACGCCGATCGATCCCGAGTGCGACTGCGTGACCTGCAAGTCCTACACACGCGCCTACATTCGTCACCTGTTCAATGCTGGCGAGATCAGCGCAATGATATTGACCACGCGCCACAATTTGCATTTCTACTTGTTGGTAATGCGCCGGGCGAGGCGTGCGATCCGTGAGAATGGCTGGCGGTCGTTCTCACGCGAGTTTCTGACACGGTATCGCTCCGGAACTGAACGCGAACGATCCAAGGAGGATCTGTGATACATCCATTGCTCGCCATGGGACAACCACAGCCGGCTGACGGCTCATCTCCCAACCCGATCCTGACTTTTCTGCCGTTTCTCCTCATGATTGTGGTTGTCTGGTTTCTGCTCATCCGTCCGCAGCGCAAGCGCGCCAAAGAGCACACCACGATGTTGTCGTCGCTGCAAAAGGGCGACAGAGTTGTCACCAACTCGGGGATACTCGGCACAATCGTCGGTATCAACGAACAGGAGAACATCATTGTCCTCAAGGTTGCAGATGACACCAAAATCGAATTCTTGAAATCGGCGATCGCCGGCAAGATGGAGAAGTAAGAACAGGGCGGTTTCGGTCATGCGCCGACCGTGGGCGAAGAAAACCGACAAGGTCCGCGTCTACGACGACGCCGTCTTGCGGGCCCCGGCCCGCGATGTCACGGATTTCGGCGGCGAGTTGAGGGCCCTGATCGAGCGCTTGTTGCGTGTGCAAAAACGTGACCGCGCCATCGGCGTCGCCGCCACGCAAATCGGCGAGGCGTGGAATGTCTTCGTGCTCAATGGCGCCGAGATTAAGCGGGGAGGCAAGCCGGAAGTGTACGTCAATGCCCGCATCCTTGCCGAGGACGGCGACGATCTCGACGAGGAGGGATGCCTATCGTTTCCCGACATCTTCATTCCGGTACTTCGTCCCAGCTTCGTCAGCATCATCGCGCAGGACGCGGCCGGGATACCATTCGAACGCGAGGGACGCGGCCTCCTGGCCCGTGCCTTCAGTCACGAGATCGATCATTTGCAGGGTAAACTGATCATAGACCGTGTCATGCCTTCCACGCGGGACAAGATTATTGCCCGCATGAAGTCGCAAACTCGTAACCGGGCGACGCGACCGTGAACGTCATCTTCTTTGGCACTGCCGATTTCGGCATACCGTCGCTCGATGCCATCCTGCGAAGCCACAAGCACACTCTCGTCGGCGCGGTAACCGGCCCGGACAAGCCCCGGGGACGGGGTCTCGATCTTCAGCCAACTCCGGTGGGAAAATGGTTGGCAGCTGCAGGAATCGAGCGCATTCTCAAGCCCGTGGATCTGCGCCGCCCTCAATTCGCGGAGGAACTCCAGGCGATCGCCGCCGACGTTTACGTTGTCGTGGCGTACCGAATTCTTCCGGAATCTATCTACACCATTCCGCGTTATGCCTTCAACCTCCACGCGTCGCTCTTGCCGGCGTACCGCGGCGCCGCACCGGTCCAGCGCGCGATCATGGCGGGGGAGAAGACGACCGGCGTGACGACATTCTTGCTGCAAAAAAACGTCGACACCGGCGCCATACTCGATCAAATGGTCTGCCCGATCCCGGAGTCCGCCAATGCCGGCGAGATGTTCGCGACGCTTTCAAGGGCGGGCGCCGAGTCGGTCATCCGCACGCTCGACTTGCTCGAGATCGGGAAATTCACAACTCGAGTTCAGGATGATACCAAGTCGTCCTCGGCGCCGAAGTTATCCGAGTCTGACCTGGTCCTGGACTTCTCTCGACCGGGCACCGAGCTCATAAACCGGGTCCGCGCCCTCGCCCCGCGTCCCGGCGCCGGCGTCATCTTTCGTGAAAATCCGGTCAAGATTCTCGCCCTTTTGCCCCATAATGACGCATCTTTACGGGGCCGGGCGGGGGAGATTGTCGCCGTAGACAAATCCCTTGGCCCGATAGTACAAGCCGGAGAGGGACTCTTGGCCATTGGCCAGATCCAGCCGGCTGGAAAACGACCCATGACCGGAGCCGAATTCGCCCGCGGGTACCACCCGGAGACGGGCGAGAGATTCCAGACAACGCCAAAGACATCGACCTAATGCATACCGAAGAAACCGAAGCCCAGACTTCCGAGACAAAATCCTCCGCACGTCCGCAGCGTCGCCCCCGCCGTCCCCATTGGGAGCCACCGGTGCAATTGCCCCCGGTGAAGAAGGAAATCATTATCAATGTCGGCGACACAGAGACACGCATTGCCGTGCTCGAGGAGGGAAAGCTCGTTGAACTTTCTTACGAACGGCCCGATGCGGTCAAGATGGCCGGAAACGTCTACAAGGGCGTGGTCGAGTCGGTCTTGCCCGGGATGCAAGCGGCCTTTGTGCACATCGGCGAAGAACGTACTGCGTTTCTGCACGGCTCCGACATCGGCAAGATGGGTGACGACGAATACGAATCTGAATTCGAGGATGAGGCCGAACCCAAGCGCGATCTGATCAAGAAGGAACGGCACACCACGATTGAGGAAGTGGTGAAAAAGGGCCAGATCATCCTCGTGCAGGTAATCAAGGAACCGCTGGGCGCCAAAGGCGCACGCATTACCACCAGCGTGTCATTGCCGGGACGGTTCGTCGTGCTCGTTCCCGACGACAGCCATGTACGTGTCTCCAAACGCATCTCCAACTGGGCGGAGCGCCGCCGCCTGAAAACACTCTTGGAGCCACTTCGCCCGAAGGGCTGCGGGCTGATCGCCCGGACCGAAGCCGAAGGCGGCACCGAGAAGGACTTTAAGAACGACATCAAGCAGTTGATGAAGACTTGGAAGCAGGTCATGAAGGACTTCGATAAGAAGACCGCGCCAGCCTGCCTCTATCGCGAAACCGACATCACCGGCGCAATGATGCGTGACATCTTTTCGGAGGACGTCGAGCGACTGATCGTCGACGATAAGAAACTCTACAAGGAAATGGTCGCCTACTGCAAGAACGTCGCCCCCGAATTGAAAGACCGAATCGAGCTTTACGAGGGCGAGGTTCCGACCTTCGACTTGTACGCCATCGAGTCCGAAATCGAGAAGATGATGGAGCGGAAGGTCTGGTTTAAGCGCGGCAGCTATCTTGTTATTGATCAGACAGAAGCAATGGTCACGATCGATGTCAATACGGGACGATTTGTCGGCAAGACCAACCAGGAAGAGACCATTCTCCGCGCCAATTTGCAGGCGGCACAAGAGGTCGCCCGACAGGTCCGGCTACGCGATCTCGGTGGGCTGATCATTGTCGATTTCATCGACATGATGCACCACTCAAACCGCAAGCGTGTCTACGAGGAATTCAAACTCGCCTTCGCCCGCGACCGTGCCAAAAACTCGATTGCGACCATTTCGGAGTTTGGGCTGATCGAGATGACCCGCCAACGGATCCGTCCGCAGTTCATGTTAGCGCAGACCGATCCATGTCCGACCTGCGAGGGGACCGGGCGCGTGCTTTCTCCCGAGACGATCGCCTCCAAGCTTGAACGCTGGTTCGAGCGCGCGCGCGCCGCCACCAGTATCAAGCGCTTCCGGTTGATCGTTCATCCCCGGCAGGCCGAGTACTTGTTGGACGACAAGGACGCCTGGCTTAAACGCCTGCGCAAATCGAGCAAGTCCGATATCACGGTGGAAACCGACGAACTCCTCGGTCCGGATAAATACCGAATCGTGTCGGTCGATGACGGCATCGACCTCACCGACGCCTTCCATCCGCGGACATCGCGCGCCACTTAAAAGCGGGCCAGACACGCGCCGTGCCTGCTCTTGATCTTCACATCGTTACTGTATCCCGCAGCACGCATCCACGTGTATCTTCTGTGCAGCCGTAGTCGGCATACTACCAGGATGGTAATATGCATTCTCGGTGTAGATGCGCCGAAACGTCTCAACATCGCCGGATGATAATTCCACACATGCGGGATTCGAATACATCACGTCCTTCGGTTGAGTGCTGTGCCCCGATGCGCCGCCGAAGCCCATGACTCCCAGAACGTGACCGAGTTCATGCATGACCACCGGCGCCATGGATGTTTTTGTCATCGGCACGGTGTCTGTCCCGTAGACGAACATCGTCGCCAACGTGACCCGCAGCAGTGAGAACGTCTCGGAGGCATCGCTGTATTCGATTTCCGCGCGTCCCCCTGTTCCTGAGGTATTGATTGCAGGAACAAACTGGACATCGATTCGCGGTGAGCGCGTCGTCAACGAATCGCCCTGAGCCTCAGAGAGCACATGCGTGACGCAGGCGATACCCATCTGCCTTATCAGGTTCGCCCATCGCTCCACGCTCGCTGAGATCGCCTGGCGGACGAACGCTGGAGTGATATCCGGGCCGGCGGACAGTTGGCCATCCTTAATATTGATGTAGATGTCACAGCTGCCGTTGGGCCCTGAGCCCAGCCAGTTATGGAATATCCACTGGCCGCGCGTGTCATCGTACCTGACGGCGTCGGCGAAGTACGCGTCAGTCTCGCGTCCTTCGTCGCAGGGGCCCGCTTTCTTTCCCTGGAGTTCCTCGATTTCCTCGATTAGCGGACATCCATTCAGGAAGAGTCCAAAGAGCATTGCCAAAGCCACAGCGCGCGCACGGTACATGAGCATACTGCCCTCCAACTTCAATATCGATAGGATCGCCGATTGTACACGCGAGATGTCTGCATGTTCTTACCGGCCACCGGACAAGGCGTTCCTGAATATTACGGGGGCGAGCAGGCACCGGACCGATGCAAGTGCGCTTGTTGAAAAAGATCGGTCCCGATAAGCACGGAGGAGGACAGGCAAGAATGCCTGTCCTCCTAAGAGCGTGAGCGCAAAAGGAAACGGCCCTGCGGAACTCACAGGGCCGTCAAACTCTCTGTGGCGTCGATTAATACTCGCCGGGGAGCTGGTAGCGGAAGTCCTCGACTTCGGCGTCGGCGCGCAGTTTCTCGTACCACTGCTGGAATTGCATCTGCTTTTTGTTGTCCAGCGCCGTTGTCATGATGGAGTCGCGTTTCTCCACGTACAACTGCGGATCGGCCGTGGTGTGCTCGATGATCTGCATCACGACCGCCCCGCGGCTGACTTTCACCACGGGCGAGACACTCTGCCCACTGCGGGCCAGGGCGAAGGCGGCGCCACGGAACACCGCATCGTCACCGACTCCGGGTACTGTCTCGTAACGTCCGAATGCTGTCGCGGTCGAATCCACCTTGCGATTCATCGGTATCGCGACATCCCACAACGAAGTGCCGGCCTGGATCCGGGGGAGGACCTGATCAAGCGCGAAGGCGGCTTGGTTCTTGGCATCATCCGTGCGCAACCGATTAATTATGCGCGGCGCCACTTCGCTGAATGGCGCGTAACCCTCCGGCTCGAGCGCTTCGACCGTGGCCACAATAAAACCGCTCGCGACATCGAAGACATCGGAGACCGCGCCGGGTTTTGCCGAGAACACCCACTGCGCGATTGCCGGCTGCCGTCCCAGCATTGGAATATCCTGGTTGCGTTCGAAGAAGCCCGGCATACGCGTTATCACGCCGTACGTCTTGGCGACGGAATCCGACTTTTGCTCTCTCATGTCCTCAACGAACTGCTCAGCCTTCAGACGGATATCAGACAGAGTTCCGGAGGTGGCCTCGACCTTCAAGAGAACGTGAAAGGCCTTGATCTGTATCGAGTCGCCGGTGCCGCGGCGGCCATCGAGCTTGATGATGTGGTAGCCAAACCGCGTCGCGACCGGGTCTGATATCTGGCCCGAGTCCATCGTAAAAGCAACATCCTCAAACGGCTTGACCATCTGACCCTTGGAAAACCAACCGAGATCGCCGGTCGGCGATGAGTTGTCTTCCGAATACTGCTGCACCAACGAGGTAAAATCACTACCGGCACGGGCCAGCGAAGTGACCTGTTCGGCTTCGCGACGAACTTCTGCCGAGTCTTCGGCCGACGCCTTCTTGTCGAACTGCACGAACTTGATCTTGGCACGTGCGCCGTGCTTAAACTCTTCCTGGTGCTCCTTGTACCATTTCTCGGCCGTGGCGGTATCGACCTGCGGCACCGAGTCCACGTAGGTCTGCGAGGGCACGAGGATGTACCGCACCTTGATCTTTTCGCCAGCGGCCTCGTACAGTTCCTTCACTTCAGAGTCGTCGATAACGGTCGTCGACGAGACGTACTCAAACAGTTTCTGCTGCAGAACCCGGGGCCGTACCAGGGCCTCGATCTGGAGCCACAACTGCGGATCGGGATTCTGATAGGCGGCGAGGTACTTGTTGTAGTCGAATTGGCCATTGGTCACAAACATTTCCAACGACCGGATTTCCTGAGGGGGGAAGCGGCGCAGGTGCTCGGCCAACTCCCCGTTCGTGACCTTGAGGCCGATCTTGTCGGTCGTCTGCCGCATGAGTTGGCTGCCAACCATCTGATCAAAAACCTCCTCGCGGAGGCGGTTGGCGTCGTCCTCGGTCACGTCGCCCCGCTGCTGCTGTTGCTGTTGCAGCGCATTCTGATATAGGAAGGAATAGTCGTCGAGACGGAGTTCCTCGCCGTTGACCTTGCCCACGATCCCCTTGGCAGTGGATTGGGCGGTGAAGTCCATTCCCCACGCGAAGATGATCGTACCCACAAATGCCGCAATGATGATCCAAAGGACCGGCTTCGTCCCCTGCCGCATGGCCTTCATTACCATGAGATTAATTCTCCTTCAAGATTTCAAGACCGTCTTCAGGACGGGCTTTTTGACTGTATCGGCTTCAGGGACAATCCCCCAAAGAGCCAAGACCTCTATTATAACAGATATCCTGTTGGAATTCATCATCATTTCCCAAGTGTCGTCATCGCCCACTACCACCGACGACGCGGAATCCATTGACAGATTCCGTGGCTCCCCCTATGGTCTGAAAGGGATGGGGCGGCACTTTTTCACCTTTTCAATACTCTGCATGGCATGGCTGTCCGCGCCTCTGCGCGCACAAGACGTGCCCGGCCAGTATATCTGGCCAATCCACGGGTACACCAACCTCTCCGCCGGGTTCTGCGATTTCCGGACACGCCACTACCATGGCGGCATCGACCTGTCCACCAATGGCCAGGAAGGGCTGCCGGTCCAGGCCGCCGATTCCGGCTGGGTCGGACGTGTGTCGATAGGCTACTGGGGGTACGGCAAGGCAGTTTACCTCCAATTGGCCGATGGGCGAATGGCAGTCTATGGCCACCTGTCGGAGTTGTCCGAGAAGATTCAGAAGTATGTCGAGGATGAGCAGTACAAGTCAAAGCGGTATAAGCAAGACCTGTTTCCCGCAACGCGGCTTCTCCCCATCGCCCGGGGCGAAGTCATCGGAAAGTCAGGACAGACTGGCGCCGGCCCCCCGCACCTCCACTTCGAAATCCGCACCGGTGACAACAAGCCGCTCAACCCGCTCGCCTTCTATGAGAAAAGGGACGCGATCAAGCCGCTTTTGTATACCGTCATCGTGACTCCGATTCAGCCTGACGATCTGGATACGCCGCCGTCAACTGTTGATGGTTCACTATTGCCAAAATCGTTTTCTGTACAAAAGGGGACATTGGCAACTTCTCCGCACGTGACCGGGACGGTTGGTATCTCGGTTCTGGCCGACGATCACATCGATGCGCCGCGTTGGACCATGTCGGCGTATCGCCACCGGCTCATTGTCAACGAGATGATCATCGGGGAAGTGCGTTACGATTCGATCAATTACGATGACACCCGTCAGATCGAAATCGAGCGGCACTATGATCCCGATGGCGGATTGTCGCCGCGCGCGGTCAGGCTGTACCGACGTGAACGCAATTCTCTCTGGCACTACCACGGGTTCGCCCGTGATGGATTGCTCAGTGTTCCGACGTCGCTTGCCAGCGGCAAGAATCAGATCAGAATCGAAATCGAGGATTTCGCCGGCAATAAGAGTGCGATCGCGTTCACGCTCGTCGTGGATAGTCTCCCATCGCGGGGACCGCTGGCCAGTGATTCCAAGTCGCTGACCGGCACGCTGACATGGGGTGGCTCGGTCCTCTCTGTGGTCTCCGCCAAACCTGCCCCTCCCGATGTCGCCACCGACCCGGAGGGCCAGAAAGTGATCCGTCACTGGGTACGGGGGAGGGATGGCTGGCAGGCATGGCTGCCAGCGGCAGGGGACGCAGATGTCCTCTGGGTGCGGAGCAAACCCGGCGCGACACGGACTCCAGCGCCCTTGGGGTGGAAACCGGTCAGCAGCTATGACGGTGGTTTGGTAACCAGCGAGGATGGCCAAGCGACCGTCACATTCGCGGCCGGCGATCTCTACGTCTCTGGCGCTTACACGCTACGGAGCGGCGAGGGAAACGCTGCCGGCGCGTTGACGCCCCTATATACTTTGGGCCCGCGGCTCATTCCATTCGCACGGGACGCGCAGTTGAGCATGGCGATTCCCAAGACGAAGATTGCGCCCGAGAAACTCGGAATCTACCGCAACCGTAAAGGCAGTTGGTCGCTGGAGGGGAGAGCGCGGGAGAAGGGCTGGGCGGCACTCCGCGCAACGATCAAGAACGCCGGGTCATTCGCGATTCTCGCCGATCAAAAGTCGCCGGTGATTGCCAATGTGACCCCCGGCAAAGGAGTTGCGGTTAGTGGCCGGCGCCCAACAATCCGTTTCGAAGTCTCCGACAATCTGTCGGGAATCGGTTCAGATGAAGATCTGCAGTTGACGATTGACGACCAATGGGTGCCTGTTGAGTTTGATCCCGATCTGCGGCAAGCGAAGGCACGGCCGCGCTGGGAGCTTGAGCCGGGGGACCATTCTGTCGTCATTGTCGCGCGCGATGTCTGTGGCAACGAGAGCCGATTGGTAAGGACCTTGACGGTCAGGCGATAATTGCAGAAGCTCAAATAGACCATGTTCCCACTCCGCGACGACAATCCGATCCGACGGACACCGTTTCTCACGGTCATTTTGATTGCGGTGAATGTTGTTGTCTTTATTTACGAATTCATCCAGCCGGACCAGGGGCAGCGGGTGGTGATGCAGTTCGGTTTCATCCCGATCGAGCTCACCAAGGGCGCCGAACTCACTCCGTATGCGCATTTCCCCACGATCGGGACGATGTTTACCAGCATGTTCATGCACGGGGGCTGGATGCATCTTATTGGCAACATGCTCTACCTCTGGATTTTCGGCGACAACTGCGAGGATCTGCTGGGTCCATTCTGGTTCATCGTGTTCTATCTCTTGTCCGGGATCGGCGCTGTCCTGCTCTTTGTGGTCTTTAGTCCCAACGCCGATGTGCCGCTGGTCGGCGCTTCCGGTGCGATCTCGGGCGTGTTGGGATTGTATGCGCTCAAGTTTCCCCGGGCGCGCATTCTCACGGCGTTGACGCTGGGATTCTTCATTCGCATGATCTGGGTTCCCGCCATGGTCGTCCTGGGGATCTGGTTTCTGATGCAGCTTCTCTTCGCGCTGACCTCATCGGCGAGTGAGGCCTCCGGCGGCGTGGCCTACATGGCGCATGTCGGAGGATTCCTGGTCGGTCTGCTTGCGGCAATCATCGTCCGGCGACCGAAGCCGAGTTGGTGACGGGAGCAGGCTCGCGAGTACGCTCGCCCTCCACAGAATCGCCGCGTGGAGGGCGAGCGTACTCGCGAGCCGGCTCTTGCCTTCGTAGTACAACGCTGTATCTTACTCGCCCTTCGGGATGAACAAGCCATGCTAAGCAATGTCAAAACCGCGGTCGTCGCTTTGGGGGGGAATGCCATCTCCCGAAAGGACATGCCCGACACAATCGCCAATCAGTTTCGTCTGACCCGCGAATCGCTCGCGGCGATCACCCCACTTATTGACGCGGGGTACAACCTTGCGATCACGCACGGCAATGGTCCGCAGGTTGGAAACGCCATTCTCCGCGTGGAGCTGGCCCGCGACCGGACCCCGGTCCTGCCCATTGGAATCTGTGTCGCCGATACCGAGGGTGGCATCGGCTACATGATTGCCCAATCTCTGCAGAACCGCCTGCTTCGAGACAGGATTACGCGGTCCGTCGCCACGATCGTGACGCAGGTGGTCGTGGACCGCAACGATCCGGCCATGGCCAACCCGTCAAAGTTCATCGGGCAGTTTTACTCGGAAGAAGATGCGCACCGGTTTGCGCGCGAACGCGGCTGGACAGTGAAACAGGACGGCAATCGCGGCTGGCGGCGTGTGGTCGGCTCGCCGATGCCCCAGTTCATTGTCGAGGGTGAAGTAATACGGGCGATGGTGCAGGACGGCGTGATTGTCATTGCTGCTGGCGGCGGCGGAATTCCCGTTTATATCGAGGACGATGGGACTTATGAGGGCGTAGATGTCGTGATCGACAAAGACCGCGCCTCCGCTGTCCTCGGTCATGCAATCGGAGCCGAGCTTCTCCTCATTCTAACCGCCGTCGATCAGGTCGCCATCAACTTCGGCAAGCCCAACCAGAAGTTCCTCCCGAAGCTCTCACTGAGTGATGCCCGCCGCTATCTGGCGGAAGGGCATTTCCCCGATGGCAGCATGGGGCCCAAGATCGATGCCGCTATTTCGTTCATCGAGGGTGGCGGACAAAAAGTGCTCATCACATCGATTGAAAAGGCCGACGCGGCGTTGCGTCAGCAAGCAGGCACTTGGATTCTCCCGGATTAGAAGAATAGGAGGTCAGGCATTCCTGCCTGTCATATCGCCTTGATCGTGCCGGTCGGTCCTCTGACCGGCCGACCAAGGCGATACCCGCGCGCAGGCTATATCGCCGCGAATCGAGGGCCCAAGAGCGGCCCTCAATTCGCGGCGTTTAGACAGGCTGGAATGCCTGTCTTCCTGAATGTTACGAAAATCTCGTAGAGGCGCAGCTCGATGTGCCGTTTATTCTATTCGTGGTAGACACACTCCAACATCCCTCTTGGCTCCGCGACCTCCTCGCCGAAGGCGATGTCTATGAAGTTGGCGGCTCGGTTCGTGACCGTTTGATCGCGCTTGAAAGAGGGGAGGAGCCGCCGGCCAAGGATCGTGATTACTTGGTTCGCCGGATTACGATCGACCGACTACAGGAAATTCTCCACAAGCACGGCGCGGTCAATTTGGTCGGACGGTTCTTTGGCGTGATCAAGTTCACGCCGCATTCTGGCTCTGAGACATTTGATCTGTCGCTGCCCCGTCTGGAAAAATCATACGGCACCGGTCACACCGACTTTCACGTCGATTTCGATCCCGAGCTTCCGGTGGAAAGCGACCTCGGACGGCGCGATTTTACGATTAATGCTATTACCCAGGATCTACGCACCGGTCAGTTGATTGATGTCTTCGGCGGACAAACGGATTTGCAGGCGCGCGTCCTACGTATGGTTTTTGCCAATGCATTCGTCGAGGATCCCCTGCGAATCTTGCGCGGGGTCCAATTTGCCGCCCGGTTTGAGCTCGCGGTCGAGCCTGCCACTTACAAGGCGATGAAGCAATCGGCGCATCTGATGAAGACCGTCTCCTCTGAACGTGTCGCCGAAGAGTTGAACAAGCTGCTGCACTTGGCGAAGAAGCCTTCTCGCGGCTTTGTTCTGATGCAGGAAATTGGTGTGCTCAAGCACATCCTGCCCGAACTCGAAGCGACGGTCGGGATCGATCAACCCGGCCCCTATCACAAGTGGCCCGTCTTCGAGCACACTCTGGAATGTGTCGATGCCGCTCCGGCGCGAATGAATGTCCGCTGGGCCGCGCTGTTGCATGATATCAATAAACCGCAATGCCGGGTTGTCGACGGCGACCGGGCGACATTCTACAATCATGACAAGATGGGCGCGCACACAGCGAAGAAAGTTCTTCAACGCCTCCATTATGCCAATGACTTCATCGATTCTGTTTCGACACTGGTGGACAAGCACATGTTCACCACGCAGGTTTCGGACAAAGGCGTGCGCCGCCTGATTCGCAGAGTCGGCCCCGAGCTCATCTACGACCTGCTCGATTTGCGCCGTGCGGATGTCTACGCCCAAGGGAAAGGTGGCGGCACCGATGACGTCAACGAACTGCAGGCGCGGATCACTGCCGAAATCGAGAAGAAATCGCCATTTGGTTTGAAAGACCTGGCGATCAACGGCGGAGATTTGATGCGTGAATTCGATCTCGCGCCCGGACCACACATCGGTCGAATCCTCCATGAACTACTGGAAATCGTCCTGGATGATCCCGAACAAAACACACGCGAACGCCTCCTGAGTGAAGCTCGCAAGCTCTTGCCACCCAAGCAGTAGTGGTATTGTCACCACTTCCGGGTTTTGACAGGAATCCTGTTGTCGCCTGAGAGTTTCGGCTCTACATTGCCCACCCCGCATGGTCGGAATTCCACGCAGGGAAGAGGAGTTCAACTGTGAAGATCCACGAATATCAATCCAAAGACATCTTTGAGAAAGCCGGCATCCCGGTTCCGAAGGGACGAGTGGCCACCACGGTCGCCGAGGCGCGGAAGATCGCCGAGGAAGTGGGCAAGCCGGTTGTGATCAAGGCGCAAGTGCACGTCGGAGGACGCGGCAAAGCCGGAGGCGTAAAGATCGCCCGCAACGCCGCCGAGGCCGAAACCCATGCCAAGGCAATCCTCGGCATGGATATCAAAGGACTGACCGTCAAGAAAGTCCTCGTCGCCGAGGCAGTGGAGATCGCTTCGGAAGCCTATGTCGGAGTCGTGATCGATCGCTCGATCCGCCGTCCCGTGCTCATCGTCTCTGCCGCCGGTGGTGTCGAGATCGAAGAGGTCGCGAAGAAGACGCCGGAAAAGATCATCAAGTTGCCTCTCGATCCACTTCTGCCTTTCCAACCGTTTCAGGCTCGACGGGTCGCGTTTTCGATCTATGACACACCGAAAGTGATCGCTCAAGCCTCGGACATCATCGCCAAGCTTGTCGGCGTCTTCTGGGATAATGACTGCTCGCTGATTGAAATCAATCCACTGGTCGTCACTCCGGATGAGCGCGTGCTCGCGGTCGATGCGAAGATCAACTTCGACGACAATGCCGGTTACCGTCATCCTGAATGGGAAGCGATGCGCGATCCTGATTCGGAGGATGCTTCTGAGGTTGAGGCGAAGGCCAACGACCTGTCGTTCGTTAAGCTCGACGGCAACATCGGGTGTGTGGTCAATGGCGCCGGCTTGGCGATGGCGACGATGGATCTGGTCAAACGCTACGGTGGCGAACCGGCCAACTTCCTCGATATCGGCGGCTCATCGAATCCACAAAAGGTGATCACGGCGATGAGCATTATCATGCGCGATAAGGCGGTGCGCTCGATCCTCTTCAATATTTTCGGTGGGATCACGCGTTGCGACGATGTCGCCAAGGGAATCGTGCTTGCGGTCAAAGAACTGAAGCCGCGCGTGCCGATCGTGGTTCGCCTGACCGGAACCAACGAGAAAGAAGCCAAGGCTATCCTGCAGGAAGTCAAGCTGCCGGTGGCCGACAGCATGGAGGGCGTCGTACGTCAGGCGATCGAGTTGGCGAAGAAAGCCGCGTGATTCACACGTAAAATACCGGGCGCACATCGGTGCGCCCCCACGATAGGATTCAGGATGAGTATTCTAATCGACAAAACAACACGCGTGGTCGTGCAGGGAATCACTGGACGCGACGGTTCCTTCCACACCCGCCAGATGATCGACTATGGCACGAAGGTTGTCGCGGGTGTTACGCCGGGCAAGGGTGGCGAAACGATCCACGGCGTGCCTGTCTACGACACCGTAGCCGAAGCGGTCCGGCGCACCGGCGCCAACACATCGGTGATTTATGTGCCGCCAAAATTCACCGTCGATGCCCTCTACGAGGCTGCGGATGCGGGAGTGAAGCTGACGGTATGCATCACCGAGGGCGTCCCCGCCGATGATATTCTGAAAGTGAATCGCTACTATGAACTGACCGGCGTGCGCCTCGTGGGTCCGAATTGTCCCGGCCTGATCACGCCCGGTCAATGCAAGGTCGGAATTCTTCCCGGAAACATCGTGAAGAAGGGCGGTGTCGGTGTCGTTTCGCGTTCTGGTACGCTCACCTACGAGGTTGTCTACCATCTCACGAAGAGCGGCCTTGGCCAGTCGACCTGCATCGGCATTGGCGGCGATCCGATCATCGGCATGCGTTTTATCGACATTCTCAGTCTCTTCGAGCATGACCGCCAGACCGAAGCCGTGGTATTGATCGGCGAGATCGGCGGCAACGACGAAGAGATTGCGGCGGAGTTCATCCAGCGCCAGATGACAAAACCGGTAGTCGCCTTCATCGCCGGACGAACCGCGCCTCCCGGCAAGCGCATGGGTCACGCCGGAGCGATTATCGCCGGCGGCTCAGGCACCGCGGCAGAGAAGATCGCGGCGTTTCGCGCGGCTGGCGTTGAAGTCGCCGAGTCACCGGCGGAGATTCCCGAAATGGTGCAAGCCGAGTTGGAGGGACGGACCTCACGTCTTAAGGCACGTGTCGTCGATGTACGCCCGAAGGTGACGCTGGCCGCATCCGCACGCAAGAACGCGCCGACGCGGACACCATCAAAGACAACGAAAAAGGCGAAGCCGGCCAGCAAGGCGAAGGCGAAGAAGGCCCCGGCGAAGAAGAAGACTAAGAAGAAGTAGGGTGGGCGCGTTCTTGGCGCCCACCGTTTGACCCTATACAGCCGCGACTGAAAGGACATCTGTTGGAACGTACTCTGATGATCATTAAGCCCGATGCGACCGGGCGCAACCTGATCGGTGAAATTCTTCGCCGTGTCGAGCAGGCGCGTTTCACGATCAAAGCACTGCGAATGGTGCAACTCACGCCACAGGAAGCACGCAAGTTCTACGCGGTCCATGAAGGCAAACCGTTTCTGGATTCGCTTGTTGCGTTCATGTCCTCCGCGCCTGTGGTCGTTGTGGCGCTGGAGAAAGAGAATGCCGTCGCCGACTACCGCGCCTTGATCGGCGCAACCAATCCCAAGAATGCCGCATGTGGCACAGTCCGGTATGACTTGGCTGTCGATCTCGAACGAAACTCGGTGCATGGATCCGATTCGGTCGAGAATGCCAAAGGGGAGATCGCCTTTTTCTTTCCCGATTTGAGGTGAACCACCACGCCGACTTTGACTGTCAGCGAAGATCACAACGACGCCGCCCGAGTTCGGGCGGCGTTTTTTGTGTGGAGAAATTCAGTTGGGTATCCCGACGACGATCGCATATCCATCCGACCTGGGGAGGAACGATGAGAACTCTGTCACTCCTGGTGTTGGCTCTTGCGAGTATGGCGGCAATTGCCACAAATCCGATGGCTGCCGGACTCGACATCGTGAGCCACGATCTCAATGTACAAGTTGTCCCAGGCGACACTGTCGCGCACGTGACTGCCAGACTTCAGATGCGCGGCGTGGAAGGTAAGTCGAAGGTCTTATTGTTACTCAGCACCCGTTCCGTGATTGACGAAGGGTGGGTCGTCCGTGGTGCCGATTCTCTGACCGCGAACTTTGCTGTGATTGGGACCGACTCGTTGGAAATCGAGTTGCCGGCAGGGCTTCGCTCGTACGATTCACTCGCGCTCGGTGTCGAATACGAATTTCCACTCCCGCCCGGCTCGGGTGCCAGAATCTATCTTGACCGGGGTTATCGGTGGTATCCGATGCTCCTCGATGACGTTTCCTTTTGCCATCTCCGGGTTCACGCCTCGGAGGAGTACGTCGTATTCGGGCCGGGTGATCGAATTGACACGGTTGCCGACGCATCCGGTTGGCGGGAATGGCAGTCAAGTATCCCCGTGTTCAAAATCCCGCTCGTGCTCGTGCGCGACGATCAGTACACTGAAGCCGACACGACGATCGGGAGCGTGACGATCCGGCTGGTGACATGCGATTCGACTCACGCCGACGTGCACTCAATACTGGATCGGGCCGCCACAAACTTGACGTTTCTCGAGGGGACATTCGGCGATTACCCGCATCGCGACCTCACACTTGTTGAAATGCCCGATTTCCCGGGCGCCAATATCGCGACCGGCCTCGTGCTCATTGGAACAGAGGCGATTAAGCAGATGGGATTGGGCGAATTCGAGCAGCTCGATTTGTGCCTGGCGATGCAGTGGTTTGGTGCCGGGGTGTTCGGACACTTTATGGACAAGGGGTTCTGGTTTACATCGTTGTCATTACCGCACTCAGTCCGGACATTGATCGATGCCGAACGCAGTGGGACCGAGCATGCGCGGACGGCAACCCGAACGCGATTCGAGAAGTATCGCGAAATCGCGGGCACGGCCGGCGATGTGTCGCTTGCCGATATCGAACTGCCCAACACGCAGGAAAAGGGCATTGTTCTGTACGCAAAGGGCCCCTATCTGCTTGATCAAGCCCGAAGCCGTCTCGGGGAAGATGGCTGGATTCGATTCCTCAAGCGGCTCTACCGCGACCACATAGGTCGAGTAGTCACGCTCGACGCCTTCTTCGCAACTTTGGCGACGGAGGATCCTGGTGATCGAACCACGTCATGGCTGAAGAAACAGGTGTGGTCGACCGGCCTGCCGACCGATTGAATTTGGTTGGCTCGGTGCTGTCTGGCGCTCACCGCCTCCTGATGGTCGCGAATTGAGTGGGTGCCAAGGGCGCACGTCCTCTGTGCCTCATCGATAGCTCTCTGCCGTCGACTGCAGCATCGAGCAGATGATTGGGATCGTATCAACCCCCGCATGGATGGCGATGAGAGCCGGCAGATTGCGCCAGCGATCCCAGGCCCAGGCGAATATCAGCCCCACGATGGCGACCGGCGCGCCTGTGCCGATCAGGACAGAGCCGAGATTGCCCGCCTGACCCTCGACGCCTGTTGAAAGCAAAAAACGCGTGGGTATGTGCCAAGCGGTGAAGAGCACGACGCTCACGACGATTCCCGCGATTCTCCCCCATGCTGCCTCAAGTCGTGTCTGTAACATGCCGCGGTAAACGACTTCCTCAGGGATCCCGGCCATGAGAAACGGCAGGATGATCCCGAGTGCACCGCGCGCGTATGCCTCCAGCGGAGCGTGCAGGGCCCAGGCGGTCTTGAGTTCGTTGAGCCTCCCGGCGTTGACGAGGAATCCGGCGACGTAACAGGCGATCAGCACGAGACCTGAGCGCGGTGTGAGGCGCCAGCCATAGAATAGGTCGCGAAACCGGTATCCCCAGCGAGAGAAAACAATCAGCGGCAGGGCCAACAGGAGGATGAACTTGAATCCGACCACGTACCAGAGATCCTGTGTGAAATAGGAAGCGCCCCAAGAGGGCAGGGGAATGGCGCGAATCGCCAGCCCCGTCCCCGCCGAGGCCGCTATGTAGAGGATGGCGAACACCAGGAGCCAGCGTGTCTCGCTCGCGAGATTGATGAACTCAAGTTGTGAAGTCGGGATTCGCTGACGAGTCAGCCAGCTGGCGAATTTGTTCTTGGGCATGGTGTCAATACGGGACTTGGTCCGGCCGGGTTACAAATGGAATCTTCTTGCCATTCGCCCGGGAATAAACTCTCGTACTAGGGGTATAAGTGATGCTACGCGCCCATCACAACCGTTCGGGAGCCAAACTTATGAGAACGATATCCACAGTAATCCTGACAATTGCTCTTCTCTTTACCGTAGGATGCAGCGGCAGCGGCCCCAACAAGCCGGACAACACCCTGAAGCCGTTGGCTGGTGGCGGCCGCCTCGACAACACCGATCCTTTTGGCGGCAACCCGGACTCCAGCGGTAGTACTTTCCCGGATATCACTCCTGAGCAGGGCGTCTACCCCCTGTATTCTGCCTACACCGATTGTGCCAACGATCCCAAGAATGTGATCATCTCTGATTCAGCCGCATGGAAACAGTGGTGGGATGCTGTCGCTGGGTGCCAATGGCGCGGTGATCCGCGTGGCCCGATGACGCCGCAGGATTCCAACTGGGTACCAGGTGATTCATCGCGGCCCTGCGGCGGGCGCTGTGAGACCGATCCGCCGTATATCGATTTTGAGCAGTACGAAATCGCCGCGGTCTCAATTGAATACGACTCCGGGGCATTCTGCCATCGCTCAGTCTGGGTGAACTCCGTCGCGGAAGAGGACGGCCACACGGTGATCAAGTATGAAGTCTCGTTACTCGATCAGTCGTGCTGCGATATGATGATGGCGATGTTTGTCCCGATGGGCTTCTCGCCCGTTGTCGCAGTCCAGATTGAACGGCCGATACTCGAGCCGGTCGAGTGGGTCCGCACGAATACCACGTTCGATTGCCCCGGCCCCGATCCGAATGAGCCGATGACGCTCCACTATACCGACGCGCCCTGTGATCTTGGCCCCGGCGAGGAGATCATCACTGACAGCGCCCAGTGGCAGACGTGGTTCCATGCCGCCTGGGCATGTGACTCGGCTCGCTATGGCGGTTATGGTTGGGGTGGCGGAATGATACCTGGAGAAGATGGAATCGATCCGAACGGCGACACGCTGCCGCCGTGGCCCGACACGACCGTGATCGGACCATATCCGTGGTGGGGGATGCCGTACGTCGACTTCACTACCCACGCTGTGATCGTACTGCGCGCCGGTGAACAGACACGTTGGGGTGGGGGAATTTGGCTCAACAGCATCGATCACTCTTCCGGCGGCACAGTCTACGATTATTCGGTAATGGAGCCATCAGAGGGCTGCCCGGGCATGGATGGGATGGGGATGGAGATGGGGATGGTCGTAAATCCGACCGTGGCCATTCGTGTACCGTTGCCGATCGATGCGCCGGTCACGTGGAATCGCCAGGTCTCTCCCATCAACTGCGACTGGGGCTCCGATAGCTCCTGGGTCTATATCGATCCCAACGTCGGGCGACCGTAGCCAGTTTCGCCAAGTCAGGAGGACAGGCATTCTTGCCTGTCTAGCGATTCGCGCGGGCCAATCGCTCTTGGATTGGCCGCGCGAATCGTTTGCGACGCGCCAAGAGTGTTATCGCCACCAATCGGGGTCCAAGAGCGCCCCCAATTGGTG
Organism: uncultured Ignavibacteria bacterium; assembly: GCA_964371625.1. Taxonomy (GTDB): domain Bacteria; phylum Zixibacteria; class MSB-5A5; order WJJR01; family WJJR01; genus JACQFV01. The sequence continues at coordinate 173,657 of CAYJMP010000001.1, forward strand.
ACGATATGACAGGCAAGAATGCCTGTCCTCCTGACTCGCTCAAGAAAAGCGTTTACGCTAGGCGCGGAGGCAGGTCGCGCACATAGTCTGCATTGTCACAATCTTCTCTCGCACCCCAATCCCGCTTGAAACCGGACATGTCAAAGGGCATTTTCCCAGCCCATTATGGAGAATGGTCCGGTGTCCGCTTCTGCGCCTACAATCTCGATTCGATACGGAGACCGTCAAATCCCGGTCCCGTATCCCGCCGGCGCGCGTGTCGATGTCGTTGGACGGCGCGTCGCGGAGAATTCTGATGAATCGGGCGTGCTCCGCACGGCGCTCCGCACACCACTCGATTCATCGTCCATGTGTGATTTCTTAACAGGCGCGCATTCACCGCTGATTATTGTCAATGATGCCACCCGCTCAACGCCGACCGCTAAGATTCTCGATGCCATCTGGCCCGATCTCTCTTTGACGCAAGGTTGGCGAATCATCATTGCATCTGGCCTGCACCGCGGACCCACTGAAGGCGAACTGACGACCTTGTTCGGTAATCACGTCGACGAAATTCGTCCGCGCCTGCTTGTCCACGATGGATACGATAACGCACAACTGATCGAAGTCGCCGCCCCCGGTGGACCCGTGAAGATCAATCGGGCGGTGATGGAGTCCGATCGCATCGTCGTGATCAATTCCGTGGAGCCACATTTCTTTGCCGGCTACACCGGCGGACGCAAGTCGATCATCCCCGGGGTCGCCGGCGCCGAGACCGTCGAACTGTCCCACGCTGGGGCAATGACCGAGCAGGCCGGGATCCTACGCGTCGAAGGAAACCCAGTCCGCGAGTTCATCCATTCACGCACACGATTCCTCGATGCCAAAGTCATCTGGTCAATCCAGGTTGTCCTCGACAAAAATGACAAAATTGCCGCGGCCTTCGCCGGTGACATTGACAAAACCTTTGCCGCCGCATGCGCAGAAGCGCGGAAACACTACGTGGTCGAAATCGACCAGCCGTATGATATCGTCATCGGGGCCATTCATCCGCCGCTTGATCTCAGTCTCTACCAGGCGATGAAAGGGTGGGAACTCCCGATGGCGGGCGTGCGCGATGGCGGCGTCCTGGTGATGACTGCCCCTTGCCGCGAAGGCGTCGGCGCGCGGTTCTACAAACGGCTGATCGAGGAGTACCCGGACCGTACCAAGTGGTCGGACTTGGAGGGCAAGCCGTACACACTGGGTCTGCACAAGTTGGTCAGGACCGCGCGGGCATTGAAACGATTCCGGCTGTATGCGGTGACCGATATGAATGCCGAAGAGGTGCGCCGATATGGATATCAACCGTTCTCGAACCTCGACTCCGCTTTGGCCGATGCTATCGCCTACATCGGACATCCGCCGCGGGTGCTGGTGGTTGAGGACAGCGCGTTGACGACGATTGTACGCAAGCATGACCCGATGAAGCACGAACTGGCCCGGCTCTCAACCGAGGCGGAACGATTCGACATGTGATGAGAGAATAGGACTTATAGGACCTATAAGACCTATCGACACGGTGAGACAACACGAAAGGGGAACATAATGGAAAAGAAGGTCACTGTTGTTGGCGCGGGGAATGTCGGCGCCGCCTGTGCGCAGTATCTCGCCGAGGCGAATCTGTGCGATGTCGTTTTGATTGATGTGGTCGACGGAATGCCCCAAGGCAAGGCGCTCGATCTGACCCAGGCCGGTCCGGTCCGTGGCTACGATGTGCGTATCGAAGGCTCCAATGACTACGCTGCCGCCGCCGGGTCACAGTTGGTCATCATCACCGCGGGGATCGCCCGCAAGCCGGGCATGAGCCGCGAAGACCTGCTCAACACCAATATCCAAATTATGGATGCGGTGATGGAGGGTGTCACCAAACACGCCCCCAAGGCGATGATCCTCGTCGTCTCCAACCCGCTCGACGTCATGACCTATCGGGCCTGGAAGAAATCCGGCCTGCCCAAGAACATGGTGTTCGGGCAGGCAGGTGTCCTTGACGCCACGCGATTCCGCACCTTTGTCGCGATGGAACTCGGCTGCGCCTTGACTGATATCCAGGCGATGGTGCTGGGCGGACATGGCGATTCCATGGTGCCGCTGCCGCAGTTCACCACCGTCTCCGGGATTCCAATCACTGAGCTAATTTCCAAGGAACGGATCGAGGCGATTGCCCAACGCACGCGCGACGGCGGCGCCGAAATCGTGAAGTTCCTCAAGACCGGCTCGGCCTACTATGCCCCGGCGGCATCGACGGTCAAGATGGCCAGCGCAGTGCTCAATGATCGCAAGACCATGGTTGCCGCCTCGGTGCATCTCGACGGCCAGTATGGAATCAAAGATGTGTTTACGGGCGTACCGGTCGTGCTCGGCAAGAACGGCGTCGAGAAGATCATCGAGCTGAAGTTGCAGAACACCGAGTTGACAGCTCTGCAGGCATCGGCGAACACCTACAAGGAAATCATCGCCGGTTTGAAGTAGGGTGGGCTCAGCCCACCATGCGGTTGTAGGGGCGCGCGGTTGTGAGCCCTTTGCCGCTGCAGGCGTAGTGGGCGCGCTCTTTGCGCCCACCGTTTCCCGCATCGATGTGCAAAAGCGGTGGGTGCAAAGAGCGCACCCACCCTACATGAGGAACGTATGGCCATCCCGAAATTCAAGAAGGTCACCCCACCCACCGACGGCACCGCGATCAAGGTGGTCGGCAACAAGCGCGTCGTCCCCGATGATCCGATCATCCCGGTGATCGAGGGCGACGGCACCGGTCCGGACATCATGAAGGCTTCGCGCCGCGTCTTTGATGCCGCGGTCGCCAAAGCGTACGGCGGACGCAAACGTATCGTCTGGTTCGACGTCCATGCCGGCGAGTCGGCGCTTAAGCACTATCCCGACATTCTCCCCGACGACACGATTAAGGCGATTAAGCACTACATCGTCGCGATCAAAGGTCCGCTCACCACGCCGGTCGGCGGCGGATTCCGCAGTCTTAATGTCAGCCTGCGGCAGATTCTGAACCTGTATGCCTGCGTTCGCCCGGTGCGTTGGTTCAAAGGCGTGCCCTGCCCGGTGAAGAATCCGGAAAAACTCAATGTCGTGATCTATCGCGAGAACACCGAGGATGTCTACGCCGGAATCGAATGGGCCAAAGGCACCAAGGAAGTCAAACAGGTCATCGACTTCCTGAACAAGAAGATGAAGACGAAGATTCGCCTCGATTCGGGCATCGGCATCAAGCCGATCTCGTTTACCGGCACACGCCGCCTGATTCGCAAGGCGATCCAATTCGCCATCGACAACAACCGCAAGACGGTGACGATCGTGCACAAAGGCAACATCATGAAGTACACCGAGGGCGCATTCCGCGATTGGGGATACGCCGTCGCAAAGAAAGACTTCCCCCAGCACACGATCACTGAAGCGGAAGTGTTCGAGAAGTTCAACGGCCAGGCGCCGGCAGGGAAGATCGTCATCCGCGACCGCATCGCCGACTCGATGTTCCAGCAGATACTTCTGCGTCCGGATGAGTACGATGTCGTCGCCACGCCGAATCTCAATGGTGACTATCTCTCCGATGCCTGCGCCGCGCAAGTCGGCGGTTTGGGCATGGCGCCGGGAGCCAACCTCTCTGATCACATTGGCCTGTTCGAGGCCACGCACGGAACCGCGCCGAAGTATGCCAACAAGGATATGATCAATCCCGGCTCGGTCATTCTCTCGGGCGTGATGATGTTGGATTATCTCGGCTGGAATGAAGCGGCGCGACTGATCGAGCGCGCGATCGAGAAGACAATCGACCAGAAGTATGTGACCTACGATCTGGCCCGTCAGATGGAAGGTGCGACGAAAGTCGGCACTTCCGCCTACGCGGATCGGATCATTCAGAACTTGTAGTAATGTGGGAACGCCAATCTCCCGATTGGCGTCGCCATTCGGAGAATGGCATTCCCTACAAAGCGTGGACCCCGTGCGTCTCGAAGATCCCGCGAAGTGGGGCTCGCCCGGGCAACAGTGCCACCGCATCGCGCGGTGGCACTGCCTTTTTCGGGAATAAGCGAGAGGCTCAGTTGTAAAGACGGCACACAACCGAGGAGGGAGCATGAAGCCCGTCACTATCGCCGTCGCCGCTGCTCTGTTAGGTGGTCTGTCGTTAACTGGACCGGTTCAGGCACAGGAATCTGACTTACGCGACGCCAATTCGCTCAAGGATGGGAGTTGGTCGGTTCAGTTTGAGTTCGACAGCGACTTCAAGATCAAGTCGTTCGATGGGGCATTGATCGCGCTGAAGTACCACTCGTCCGATGGCGGCGCGTGGCAGATCGGAGCCGATTTGGCCTTGGAGGATTCCGAAACTGAGGTTCTCGACGCGCCGTATGCCGCCCCGGAGCAACGAACGAAGCGCGACATCAAGGAGTTTACAGTCTCAATAACGCGTCTCTTCTATCCTGATCCCACATCCTCAATCGGGGTCTATTTCGGAGTCGGTCCAAGACTCGGCTGGGGTTTGGATCACTCGGTTGAAGAAGAGGACAACTACGGAGAATTCAGTTCGATTGACCGCGAGGTCAGGAAATGGCTGGCAGGAGGCGCGGCCGTTTTCGGAATCGAGTACTTTCCTCACCGCAGGATCGGCATTCTTGGTCAGTATGGTCTCACTTGCGAGTACTCTTGGGAGCGCACGAAGTACACCTGGGACGGGAAGACGCCAACCACCACTAAAGACGGCTTACGGATTGGCGCAGACGACGTACGGATGGGAGTTTCACTCTACTGGTAATGATGCTCATAATGTTCGCGTCATTCGTGCAGCGGGGACGGTCGGCGTGATCCCTCGCACAGGAATGGGGCGAGATTGAATGCGACCTCGCAGGTCGGACTATCCAATCCTGCTGTATACCAAAGGCTTAACTTAGGCGGCACGCCCCTTGCTTTCTGCTCTTCCCAGTGGCCCATCACAATCCAGTTTCACCTTTCGCACGGCTCATCCCGGAGGAGGGAGTATGAGGAGTCTCTCAACTTGTGGCGCAGCGGCGATCCTAATCGCCGTATCGATGTCGGTTTCTAACGTAGCGTTTGCCCAAGATGGAAACGCTCAGAATTCGCTCGTCGACGGCAAGTCAGCGCTGCTCTTCGAAATCATCGGCGACTTCGATCTCACCTCATTTGAAGGCGCCAACATCTCATTTAAGCACCATTACACGGACAATCGCGCCTATCGAATTGGTTTGGGTGTGGCTGTGTCACATGAAAACCGTGACGAGGATGGCTCGGGCTCCCGCTGGACGGAGACCGAGGTGAGTCGTGAATCGATCACTCTCACTGCACTCAAACTCTACTACAATGACCTCAATAAGCGCGCCAGCTTCTATTGGGGCCTGGGGCCGAGAATCGGGTATTCACACGACAAGGACAACTATGACACGCCGGCGTGGGAAGACGACTATTCCCGGCGATATACATATGACAGGGCGAACGCCGGGATTCTGGGGGTTGTGGGTGTCGAGTGGTTCCTTGCCCGCGAACTGAGCCTCCTCGCACAGTACGGGACCACCCTCGATTACAACTGGAGCCGAAATGAGTACGAAGAGAGGGACAGCGAGCCGGACTACTCCAATTTTCGCAATCAAGAAAGCTCGATCGTGAAGTTGCAGGCCGACGCTGTCCGATTCGGCCTGTCGCTGTACTGGTGAACAAAGTTGATTCGTAGGGGTGCATTACATACGCCCTTCTGCATGGCGCGCAGGGAGGGCGTAAGCAATACGCCCCTACGCGCGCCTTAGCCGCCAATCGCGTTTGTGCCGTTCGCGAAAATGCGCTATATTAGTAGGCTATGACGCCGGCGGCTTCGCTGGTATTGCTATTTCGCGATAAAGAGGAGCGTTTGAACCAATGATCTCCACCAGCGATTTCCGTATCGGCAAGAAACTCAAGGTCGAAGGCGAGCTTTGGGAGATAGTCGATTTCCAGAACGCCCGCACTGCCCAGCGCCGCGCCAAAGTCACCACCAAGCTCCGCAATCTCAAGACCGGACGCATCCTCGAGCGTATCTTCGCCTCCGGCGAGACATTCGATGAGCCGGAGTTCGAGCAGCGCACGATGCAATACATGTACACCGACAACACGGTCTGGCACTTTATGGATCAGGCGTCGTACGAACAGGTCGAGCTGACCGAAGAGCATGTCGAGGGGTATGCACCGTTCCTGATGGAAAACAAAGACTACAAGGTTCTCTACTTCGAGGGCAAGCCCATCTCGCTCGAACTTCCCACATCCGTCATTCTGACTGTCACCGATTCCGAGCCCGGAGTCAAAGGCGACTCAGTCTCGAATCTGACCAAAAGCGCGACGGTCGAGACCGGTTTGGCGATCAAAGTTCCGCTGTTCATCAAGGTCGGCGACAAGGTGAAGATCGACACGCGCACCAAAGAATACCTCGAGCGCGTCACAGGCTGATTCCACCTCGAATCGCCAGCAATTCCCATCCGTCATTCCAACCCCTGCGGCTCTTGGCCGGGGTTGGAATCTTTTTTGTTCGATGAGAGAGCAACAAAAAGATTCCAAGTCCGACGATAGAGCTGTCGGACTTGGAATGACGTTCGTTGCCACGAGGGCTCTTCCTTTGGTCCATATCTAACTTGTATCAGGCGGTCAAAAGCAGGCTCGCGAGGACGCTCGCCTTCCACAAAATGCGCTCTTGTGGAGGGCGAGCGTCCTCGCGAGCCTGCTCATTAGGCGCTATGTTCGCGCAAGTACGATGAGGCAATCAAGAGCGCCGGCACGACCACGAAGGGGAGAAGCTCGCCGAGAACGCGAATCTCGTTCAAGTTGCCGATCGCGAGAATCATTGCGATGTAAGGCGCGACTACCCAAAGTGCCCGTCTTGGGAACGAGTCTTGCAAACGTTTCCATCCCGCCGGTATCGCAATCCAGATAAACCCGAACGTGGAAAGCACCAGGACCAGGTGCGGCCAATTGGCCAGCACGTTGAGATTGGTGCGCCAATGTGGGACTTGCGTGCCAATGTGGTAATACTCGAAAGTCTGCCCCGGGTTGTCCTGATAGACGCTTCCCATCACAAACTTGACCGCCAACCAAATTACGATCTGCACGGCAACATGGCTCAGCAGCTGCGGACGTCTCCATTTTCCCCATTGCGCAATGGCGAGCGCGAATGTCACGAAGAGAATCGTCTCGCGATTGAGCGCGCCCAGCGCAAAAGTGACATAGAAAAGCGGCCATTTCTCCCGCACGGCGAAGGCGAGTGCCAGCGTCGTCAAGGTCACGGCCATGAGATCGTAGGGAAGAATGATCGTGATGTCGCGTGGCAGGAGGTAGTTCCAGGGCAGGACGTAGAATAGCGCAAAGGCCCAGAGCCAAGCGTGCGATTTTAAGAATGTCCCAAGGTAATACCGCAACGCATAGTAGCTGCCGATAACCGCCGCGACATCGACTGCACGATAGAGCGCTCCAATATCCCCCAACCCGATGGCGCGCAAACCGCCAACGATCCAGGGGACCAGCATGCGGAATTGGAAGGGCTTGTGCGCGGTGCCCCAGAGGAAGTTCTCCAGCGTCGCCAGTGGGAATTCCTGATTGAGGTGGTAGCGAAGGTAAACGAAGTACCAGGAGATGACCGCCACGACCGCGAGGATCAACGCCTCGCGCGGCCAGGATAGACCAGAGTCACTTTGTGTGGGCGGGGTTGTCGCTCGTGCCACGCCCGCAAGAAAATGATTGGAGCGGGCTAAACAAACTGGAATCCTGGGGGTCGAGGGTTGCAGTACTAGACGGATTCTGGCTCTCGTCTGTGCGCCTTGGTGCACAAGCCCCCTCTCCCCTGAAAGGGGAGAGGGTTAGGGTGAGGGGTAGCATGATGGGACAAAGCTCGATCAAACGTACTGCGGCTTCAGCCAAGACGAGAACACGAGCCAAGGAACTACGCCATGGCCAAACAGTCGCAGAGGATAAGCTCTGGAGCTGCCTGCGGAATCGCGCGCTCCTCGGCCACAAATTCAGGCGCCAGAATCCAATCGAGGGTTTTATAGTGGATTTCTTTTGTCCCGACTGTTACCTGATTATAGAGGTAGATGGACCGACGCATGAGGAACACAGGGAATATGACGAGGATCGCGAAGACCGTTTGAACAATTTGGGTTATCGAATCGTGCGCTTCAAGAATGAGGAAGTTCTGCTCAATGTCGAAGGAGTTCTGGATTCCATCATTCGCGCGATTGCGGAGTCCCCTCACCCTAACCCTCTCCCCCTTCGGGGGCGAGGGGACCGCTGACGGTGAAATCGCAAGCAGCCGAGTAATCACGATCACAAAAAAGGAGCACACAATGGTCAAACCAATCCCCGATGGATTCCACACCATCACCCCACACATTGTCTGCCGCGATGCGGCCAAAGCGCTCGAGTTCTACAAGCAGGCATTTGGCGCGACCGAGATTCATCGCGCGCTCACGCCGGACGGCAAGATCATGCACGCCGGCATGAAGATTGGGAATTCCATGCTCATGGTCGTCGATGAATTCCCCGAGTGGAAGTGCCTCGGGCCGCAGTCGATCGGCGGGACCGGCGTGACCCTGCACATGTACGTGGAGGATGCCGACGCTTTGTACACTCGGGCGGTCAATGCCGGTGCCAAGGCGACCATGCCCATCAACGATGCCTTCTGGGGTGATCGTTACGGTCAGATCGAAGACCCGTTCGGCCACTCATGGTCAATCGCGACCCATAAGCACGATTACACGCCCGAACAGATGGATGAACTCATGAAGGCACAGCTGGCGAATTGCGGGTAGTCTCCCGAAATGATTAGGAGGACAGACGTTCTTGTCTGACAATCGATTTGCCGAAGGGCGCCAATCGTTCTTTGATTGGCCCCTGCGGCAAACGAACCGGGCCGCGGCGGGAGATTTATCGCGAACGACGTCATCTGGATAGCCGCCGTGCGTTACGGTTGTGCCCCGCAACCAATCTTACGGAAGCCCACAAAGGGAATGCAGTTAATGCCGAGTTCACTGCAACGCTGAGTGTCGTAATCAGGGCCGAGTTCGACACCGCCCCGCTCCTCCAGCGGCATGTACCATGCATCGCCGAAGATGCTCCACTGTCCCGACAGGCCATTGTGCTCTATGTCGTTCGACCAGAAGCTGACCGCATCACACGCTTGCTCTGCTGTGAGTGTTTGGTTAAGAAGGAATTTCATGATGATGATTGTGCCGACCGGATGAGTTAGGCCGGTGGAAGGGGTGCCGTCGTTCATCTCGCGCTGAGACACAATCTGAACACCCGGATAGGTCGGGCATGAGGCACAGGTGTGGATCCCTCGTCGCCAGCCGAAGTATTCCCAGTCCGCCAGTTGGTCTCCGCGCCGAATACTGAGGATAGACAGTGCGCTCGAATCGTATTGCAGGGAGAACTCCAAGCCGCCGAAGGTCAGAGTCTGCGGCGGATGGAAAGTAATGTAATCGATGGAAATGTCGCTTTCGATCGTGTCGCCCGCCTGTCCCGCAACCGGGTCCATCATGATAGTGATCGGAGCGTCGGGGAGGTCGTCCGGCGGTGCTAATATCTTGATCGCGCCAGACACGAATTCAATATCGGGGACCAGCGTGTATCGTCTTGGGCAATCCAGAGTGTCCGACATCTGCGACAGGGCAGTGTTGGACAAGATCGATGCCGCAATGTGGAGACACTCGTCATCAAATCCGTTCGAGAGAACGTTGTCGGTGCATTCACCGCACCAAAACGTGATTTCTGGCTCTTGGCCAATTTGATCACGATTCGAGGTGACATTAAAGGTCATCCGCACAAATTCTCCGCCCGGCAAGCGCTGATCGATGGGGGGAGATTTTCCGTTTTCCAAGTCGCGAAGCGCGAGGACGCGAACGGTCCCAAGTTTTGACTGATGGCCGGTCGGATAATGTCTCCAAGTAAAGTACTCCCAGGCCGAGTCGTTGGCACCGGGCGCGGCATTGAGAAAGGAGAGCAAGGAGTCGTCGTAGGAGATTAGGAAGTCAAACGAGCCAATCGAATCTATCGCCTGACCCAGACCGGTGGGCGAGATTCGGAGGGAGACCGTCGCCTGTTGCCCGTTATAGACCGCGACCGAGTCAATCGTGATGCGCACCGCTGAGCCATCTTGAATTGGCTCGGGACCTTTACTGCCAGTACAGGAAAGCGAAAGAAACAGTGCCAGACTCGCAGCCGTTGCGGAAAGCAAGGTGCGCATAGAACCTCGGATGCCCCCGATAGTGTAAGATAACAGCCTAGCGGATATACCGAGCGCTAGATTGACCCGGACCCTGAATCGGCTGTCAAAAACACAGCCGCCGGGCGGCGTTGGGCCACCCGGCGGATTCGGAGCGCGGGCGATGCCCGCACTTTGAACGTGGTCGTGGGCCAAGGGCCACGCCACAAGCCTTATCTAACGTGCCTTCTTCTTATGTCGATCTTTGCGCAGGCGTTTCTTGCGTTTGTGCGTTTTGATCTTCTGGCGTTTACGTTTCTTGCCTGACGGCATTCCCACTCCTCGCTGGCGAGCAGACCCGACCGATCCCTATAACGGTTGTTTGACGATCAAATTCTTGAATTCGTTTGACGGTTTGAAGACCGGCACCTTGCGATCGGGCACCGGAACTTCATCGCCCGTCCGCGGATTGCGCGCTTTGCGAGCCTTGCGCATCTTCACCTTGAAGGTGCCGAAACCGCGTATCTCGATATTCTTTCCCGCCTCCAAACAGGCTTTGACCGAATCCAGAAACGCGTCCACGGTCACCGCCACGTCGGTGCGCGTCAGGCCGGTTTTTTCGGCGCAAATCTCCACCAAATCGGCCTTGGTCATCCTGACCTCCTAACCCATACAGTGAATGTTATCATCATCTCTCTAAATTCCTGACCCCTGATTCGATCTGCTGTCATAGGGCGGGCTCAGCCCCCCATGTGTCTTTCCATTTCGTGCGAAAAACGGTGGGCAGAGCCCACCCTACAAATCAACGATACTGCAAGCTGGGCTCAGTGAACTCCCAGTTTTGCCTGTCTCCCATCATCCATTCGACAAGACTGTGGCCCAGAAAATCGACCAAGCCGGCGCGTCGACGCTCCTCCTCTTTGATGGTCTTGGGAGGTTTTTTCATTCCGGCCATGTCCGCGGCAATGTCCAACGCATCGTGGTAATCGCCTAATTCGTCAATGATGTTGAGGTTTTTTGCCTGGCGGCCGGTGAAGATGCGACCGTCGGCAAAGACTTTGACCTCTTCCTTGGTCATCCCGCGTCCCTCGGCGACCGCTTCGATGAATTGATCATAGGTGTCATCGATGATCGATTGCAGGTGGACCGAGTCGAGCGCGTTCATGTCGCGGCCCATGTTGCCAACGTCTTTGTAGGGGCCGCTCTTGACGGTCTCATAGCGAACTCCGACTTTGTCGAGCAGACGCTCAAACGTCGGATACTGGAATATGACGCCGATGGAGCCGGTCAATGTGCCGGGATTGGCGACAATCGTATCGCAGGCGACGGCGATGTAAAGACCGCCGGAAGCGGCGACCGTTCCCATTGAGGCGACGACCTTCTTGGGATTGTCGGGGTTATTGCGCACCCGCAGAATCTCTTCGTGAATCTCCTGGCTGGCGGCCACTCCGCCGCCGGGTGAGTCGATGCGCAGGAGGATAACGGGGACGTTGTCGGCTTCGGCCCAGCGGCGCAGCTGCGCCACCACGGAGCGTGAGGACGAGATTTGGCCCGAGACTTCGACGACCGCGATCCGCTCGCCAAAGCCGCCAAAGACCTGTTCATCGCTGCTGGAAGAGACCCCCCAAAAGGCCAGGAACATCATGGCCACAAACATCAGGAAGGACCCGGCGATGATCACTCCGATGATAACATCGCGCCGTGCCGCCATAAGGTGTTTCTCAGTCGAACCTAGAGACCCGTCCTAAAGCCCTGACGGGATACGAATCTTCTGACCGACATGAATCCGGTTCGGATTATCGAGTGAATTGAACGACAACACCTGCGCGATCGTCAGGCCGAACTTGGTCGCAATGCGCAGGACCGTGTCGCCACCACGCACGGTGTACCAGAACGCCCCGCCGCGATTCGATGTGACCCTTTCGCCTTCCGGGATGACCAGCTTGTCACCAATCGCGAGCTTGTCATGCGCGCCCATCCGGTTGGCCTGACGTATCTCAGAGGTCGTGACACCATACTTCTTCGCCAAGTCCCAGAGTGTATCGCCGGACTTGACGGTGTACTTCTTGCCGTCGGACTTGGGCAACGGCTTGGATGACAAGGTGGATTCGCCCTTGGCGGACGACGTTCGTGTGCTCTTCTCAGTCATCGCCATCGGTACGGGAATCACGAGCGATTGCCCGACCGAAAGTCTGTGCTTGGACTTCAGTTTGTTGGTGGCAACAATATCAGCCACCGACACGCCATACTTCTTGGAGATGCCGCCCAGTGTCTCGCCCTTACGAACTTTGTGCGTGGCGAACTCGGTGCGCGATGAACGCGGAAGCTCCTGGTAAACGGCGGAGAATAGATTGGCCGTGCCCTTGGGGACACGCAGGCGATAGGGAGAAACGTCCGGGGGAGTTACGCCCCGGTGCAATTCGGGATTGAGTTCTTCGATCGCCTCGGTCGTTGTGCCGAGCGCTTTGGAAACGTCTTTCAACTCGAGCGGTTTGTTGGTTGCCACCCAGTCGAATTCAATGGGCGGATCAAGCTCAACCTGGAAACCATAGGCCTCGGGATCTTTGGCGATCATCAATGCCGCATGGAAAAGCGGCACGTAGTCCTCGGTCTGCTGCCGCAAATTCAATTTCCAGAAATCGCTGGTCTTCTGACGCTTGACCTGACGCCCCACGCGGCCCTCGCCGCCGTTGTAAGAAGCCAGCGCCAGGTTCCAGGAATCGAAGAGACCGTGCAGGTAGGTGAGGTACTGGCAGGCGGCGTGAGTCGACTTCTCAAAATCACGTCGCTCGTCCAACCAGTGTCCGCGCTCTAGACCATAGCGCTTGCCGGTGGAGGCGATGAACTGCCACGGTCCGGATGCGTGGGCGTAAGAGTAGGCCTTGTTGTTGAATCCCGACTCGACGAGGGGAAGGTAGGCGATGTCAGTCGGCATGTTGTACGTCTTGACGATTTCCTTCATCATCGGCAGGTAGCGTCCCGAGCGTTTGAGAAAGCGCTCCATCGGCTCACGCGCCGTGGTCTGCCAGAACCGAATACACTTCTTCACTCGCGGATGATCGGGTTCGATCGGGTAGTCGAAAGTGACCCCGTCTGCTTCTAGCTCAACCGCACCCGCGGCCCCCTCTGAGGCAATGTCGGTTGAATCGGGTCCCTGTCCGAGGCGTAAGAGGATTGCGGAGGTCGAAGCGTCTTCGGGCAATTCGCCCAGTGCCAGAAGCGTCTGACGATAGTCGCGGGTAATGTCCTCGATTAGCCGGTCGATCTTGTCGGCCGAGTCGACATCCTCACTGTTGGCCAGATCAATCTCCGACAGGAGCGTGATCGCCTGCTCAAAAGAGATTTGAGCATCTGTCCAGCGGACATCGATATTGGCCATCACGCCGGTGGAATAGAGAGCCTCAGCCTCGGCAAGGATTGCGCGGAGATCAGCCGGTGTTGTCCGGCTCTCCTCAGGCACAACCGAGTCTTCGGCAGGTGCGTCGGCGTCGACTTGGGATTCATCGGTCGACGATTGAGATGTGCTTGGTGTGCGAAGCTCGCCCGCAGTGGAGCTATAGCGGGCCGAAGACGAGCAACCGGCAACAAGGAATATCCCGGCCGCTGCGAGTAGGAGAGCCTGGTTCATCACTTTCAACACATCCCCCAGTGCGCTAAGCGTTTACTAACGCCCCTATTGAAAAAGATCGGATCGGTAGAGGCGATTCTTCACTGCGATAACGTTGTCCGGGTGGAGCTTAAGAAAACGAGCCCGATTCTTCGGTTGCGCCTGCCCCGCCCCAACCCACGTAACCCGCTGGTATTAAACACAATCCCACAGTGTGTCAAGGATTTTTCTAGCCAACCCGTCCGAAAACCATATTTGCATTCCCGTAGCAATATATTGCCAGATAGTGCCTTGCAGGGAATCGACCACAAGAACTCCCGCCTGCCAACCCTACATGTTGCCGCGCCAAACCGTTATAACGTCATCTGCTGCAATATCTTGTGCTCTAATACGGCGGGCGTTGCCTCGATGGCTAAACCACGTAATCTGTCGTTTTGCGTACCGGCGTGTGTTTCGGACGATAGCCTCATAAGCCGAATTTTCGGTCACCTCACCCCGAAAAAAGCTCACAAGCTCCCGGTACCCAACAGTGGCCAATCCTGGCGCATCGCTCGGAATCCCGGATTCCAGCAGTGCTCGGACTTCCTCCGTCAACCCGGCGAGCCGCATCTTGTCCACACGTTTCTCAATGCGGTTGTAGACTTCGGCACGCTCTAATTCGGGCCATACAACTCGGACTTCCCACGGACACGGGGAGAGGATCAGCTTGGTTTGGAGTTCACTCAGCTTTTCCCCGGATTCCCACCAGGACTCCAGGACACGCCGGATTCGCGTCTTGTCTCCCGGATGGATACTCTCCATGAAGGATGGATCGATTGCTCTCGCTTCCATGTAGAGGGACTCCCACCCGCGTCTTGCCGCCTCGGAAACCAGCCGGGCGCGGGTCTCGCCGCTCACTTCGGGAAGGTCAGCCAGCCCATAGGTGAACGCCTCGAGATAGAACCCAGTTCCTCCGACCAGGATCACCGGACGCCCGGATTTCAGTCGAAGAGCGACGATCTCTCGTGCCGTTTCCGCATATTTCCCCGCCGAAAAGTACTCCCGGGGATCGGCGCAATCGATCATGGCATAGTCGAATTCGCGAATGATTGCCGGCGACGGCTTGGCTGTGCCAATGTTGAGGCCGCGATAGATCTTGCGCGAGTCCACTGAGATCAGACTCGCTCCCGTCCGGCGCGCCACCTCCTGGGCCAATTCGTTCTTGCCCGAGCCGGTCGTGCCGACAATCGCGAGAAGGGGGAGGTGCGTTTCCACAAATGCGAATAACGTCATGCGCTCTCGATACGTCCAATGGGACCTATAAGACTTCTGGACTCAAACGCGCGGGTCAGCCCTTGGGCTGACTTCGCATATCATTTTCCCGCCTGCCGCCTTGATTAGCGCGCATGTCGTCGCCGTTATTGCCCATTGTCCATGACTACGTCTACTGACCAACATCCAGCACTCACCCCGATGCTCCGGCAGCATGCGGCGATCAAGGCCCGCTACCCGGATCACATCGTCTTTTTCCGCATGGGCGATTTCTACGAGATGTTCGGCGAAGACGCCGTGACCGGTGCGCAGATTCTCGGCATCACATTGACCCGTCGTCCGCACGGTAAAGACGGGGAGATCCCTTTGGCAGGTGTGCCGCACCACCAGGCCGAGCGCTACCTCGCCAAACTCGTGGAAGCCGGTCAGAGGGTGGTTGTCTGCGAGCAAATGGAAGATCCGAAGCAGGCCAAGGGGCTGGTTCAACGCGACATCGTCGAAATTATCACTCCCGGGACCGTACTCAATCCCGGCGCCCTCGAGGAAACGCGCACGCCGGCGATTGCGGCGCTGACCGGGCCGGATGCGACCGGGCACTTCGCTTTGGCCTGGGCCGAACCCACCAACGGCCGGTTTACGGTCGATGTCTTCGCAGCTGAACCACTCGCAGATTTTCTATCTACGCAAGCCCCGAATGAGATCATCATCTCCGACGGTGCTGATGTCCGATTAGCGCAACTGGTCAATGGGCAGACCGCGCTCACAAGATGGCCGTCCTGGCGTTTCGAAGCATCCGAAGCGGAAAAGGCGCTCAAGTCGCATTTCGGGGTGCATGACATGAGCGCCTTTGGTTTGCCCGAGAAGTCTCACGACGCAGCGGTCGCGGTCGCGGGCGCGTTGATTTCATACCTGCGAGAAACCAAGCGCGCGCCATTGTCGCACATCAGTGCGATCAGTTCACTCGCCAACTCGACTTCCATCACGCTCGACCCGCAGTCGGCGCTGCATTTGGATGTGATCGGCCGTCCGCATTCGGACCGCCCGACTCTGGCCAAAGTGCTCGATCACTGCCACACACCGATGGGGCGGCGCCTCCTGCGCGAGCGGTTGACACGTCCCTTGATCGACCGTGCCGCGATCGAGGAGCGACTGGATGAAGTGCAGTGCCTGATTCAGGAGCGCTCGCGCCTGTCACAATTGCGCGAGGCATTGAAAGGCGTGTTCGATCTCGAACGGTTCGTTGGCCGCCTCGGCGCCGAACGAATTGGCCCGCGTGACCTGATTGGCCTGCGCGAGACACTGGCGCGCTGGCCGCAGATCGTCGCCGCAATTACCGGAACTCCCCTGGCGCACTCGGACACGATTCCATCAGGAGCGTTGGATCCAATTCAGGCGAGACTGAGCGCCGGAATCGCAGACGATGCCCCGCTGGGTTACAAGGATGGCGGCATCATCAAGCGCGGGTACTCCGCCGAGCTTGATGCCCTGCACGACGGCGCCGCAGAAGCGCGCTCCTGGATAGCGGGCTTGCAGGCTCGTTTGCGCGAGGAAACTGGTATCTCGAATCTGAAAGTGGGCTACAACAAAGTCTTCAATTACTTCATCGAGGTCTCGCGGGCACAGTCGGAGAAAACCCCGCAGGACTGGATTCGCAAGCAGACGCTTGTCAATGGCGAGCGTTACATTACCGAAGAACTGAAAGCCAAAGAGGAGATTGTCCTGCGCGCCGATGAGCGCGCCGCAGTTCTCGAGGAACGGCTCTTTATCGAGTTGCGCGGCGAGCTAACGCGTTCTATCGGTTTGCTGGCGAAGTTGGCGTTAGAGTTCGCGCGCCTCGATGTCTCCTGCTCGTTGGCGCAAGCGGCGTTGGCGCATGGCTACTCGCGACCCCGGTTGACCGATGATCGCACGCTGGAGATTCGCGGCGGACGTCACCCCGTACTCGAAACGATCAATCCCGCCGGCGGGTTTGTACCGAACGACACGATCTTCTCCGAGGATCAGGGCTGGCTGCAATTGCTTACCGGGCCGAACATGGCGGGAAAATCGACTTATCTGCGCCAAGTCGGCCTGATAGTCCTTATGGCGCAAGCCGGATCATTCGTGCCCGTTGACACGGCGACAATCGGAATCTGCGACCGCATTTTCACCCGTGTCGGCGCCGACGATGATCTGGCGCGCAACCGTTCGACCTTCATGGTCGAAATGGCCGAAACCGCGCGCATTCTCCAAGGCGCGACGCCCAAATCGCTCATCCTTTTCGATGAAGTTGGTCGCGGCACTTCGACGTATGACGGCGTCGCGATTGCCTGGGCCCTGGCCGAGCATTTGGCTCAGGCGCCCTCGCGCTGTCCACGGACCCTTTTCGCCACACACTATCATGAACTCACGGCTTTGTCCGATCGTTTCCCGGCGATTGCCAACCACCATCTGGCGGTGAAAGAGAAGGATGGACGGGTCGTCTTTCTCTTTCGGGTTAAAGAGGGTGCTTGCGACGATTCCTTTGGGATTCACGTGGCCAAGATGGCGGGGGTGCCACCATCGGTGGTCTCGCGCGCATCCGAAATCCTCCGCGCCCTCGAAGACGGCAGTTTCGATCCGCTGAAGGGACGAGGCACTCTTAAGCCGCGCGCCCGCGCCGATGTCCAGCAGGCGAGTTTATTCTCGGATTCGCAGGTGCAGACGATGGCTGAACTGTCGCGTTTGAAAACCGAGAGCATGACCCCAATGGAAGCGCTCAACAAGCTGGATGAGTTGACTCGCAGGCTGCGGAGCGATTGATTGCCGAGAATGCCGACCACGACTGAATCCGACCGCATTATTGCCGTTCTCCCCGAGTGCCTGATCGACCAGATCGCGGCGGGGGAGGTGATCGAACGCCCGGCCTCGGTGGTCAAGGAGCTGGTCGAGAATGCGCTCGATGCCCGCGCCACACAGATCGATGTCTCGATCAAGCAAGCCGGGGCCGAGGAAATCCGTGTGGTGGACAACGGCTCGGGCATGAGCGCCGACGATCTGCCGACCGCCATTCTCCGTCATGCGACTTCAAAGATTCGTTCGCATGAAGATCTTGAGGCCATCCTGACGTTTGGGTTTCGTGGCGAGGCGCTCGCCGCGGTTTCGTCGATTTCACACTTGGAGATTGTGTCTCGCCGCAAACACGACGATGCCGCGACGATGGTCTTCTGGGAGGCGGGGACGAGCAGCAATTCCAGCATAGTTGGCGCCCCGGCGGGAACCGCGATCACAGTGCGGCACCTATTCTTCAACACACCGGCACGACGCGAATATCTGCGCGCGCCCACAACCGAGATCAAGCGCATCATTGAGACAGTGACCGATTTTGCCGCCTATCACCACCGCGTTGGATTCTCGCTTCTGATCGATGAGAAGCCTGCCCTCCAAGTCGCAGCGACCGACAAGATGACGGAACGTCTATCTGATCTTTTTGGCGACCGTATTGGCGAGATGCTGGTGCCATTCTCCGGCGGCGATGCCGAACTCGGCGTGAGCGGCTACGCCGGGAAGCCGGAGCTGTCGCGTTCATCGCGCGATCGGATTCTGCTCTATGTCAACGGCCGTCGCGTGAGTTCACAGTCGCTTCAGCACGCCGCGACCAATGCCTATGGCGAGACAATACCGCGCGGACGATTCCCGTTTGCCGTGATTGCGATCGCTGTCAATCCGCATCGCGTTGATGTTAACGTTCACCCGACCAAGCGCGAGGTGCGTTTCGCGCACGACCGCGCTGTGTATGACCTGATCTACTATGCCATCAACAAGGCGATTTTCTCATCGCCACGGACCGCGCCGGTTCTCGAACTCAAGCCATCGTACACACCGCCGCCGACCAGCGAGCGATTGCCATTCCCGTCAACATTGGAGTCAACATCACGCGTTGAGATGAACGACCCAGGATCGGGCGGCGCGGCTGCGGATAATCCGGAGCGGTGGTTATCCGCTCAAGGGGAATCGTCCTCCGTAGGGGCGCATGGACATGCGCCTTTGCCCCCTGACGCTGCCGTTGACTCCGATGACGAACGGGCGCACGTCCGTGCGCCCCTACAGGATGCGGAACATGGTGTCCCTCGAGACATCCCCGATGCCGGTAACTTCTGGCAGTTCCGCGATCTCTACATCGTCACCGTTGTGGGCGAGGAACTCTGGGTCATCGATCAGCATACCGCGCATGAACGTATCCTCTACGAAGAAATCCTGCGCCGGGCGCTGACTCGCAAACCCGAGACTCAGCGAATGCTCTTCCCGGAATCGATCGATCTCGAACCGCGCGAGTGGCAGGTTTATGAGCAGGCGGCTGAAGTAATCACCTCGTTGGGGTTCGAAGTGCGGCCATTCGGCCAACGTACGGTTCTGCTCGAGGGCATCCCGACCGGTCTCAGGGTCAAGAATCCGATCCTGCTCTTTCGCCGAATTCTCGAAGACGTGGAGATCGCCAAGCGTGGGGGAGAGGACCTGCTCAAAGCGGCAGCGGCCTCGGCGGCCTGCCGCTCGGCCGTGATGTCCGGGGACCGTCTCAAGCCCGAGGAGATGCAAGGTCTCTTCGCGCGTCTCATGCACACCGAGAATCCGTTCTCGTGTCCGCACGGTCGCCCGGTCATGGTGAAGATCCCGATCTTTGATTTCGATAAGAAGTTTTGCAGAGCATAGGACCGATTGGTCCGATGGGTCCTATACCTTCGTTGTTGCGGTTTGGCTGGAAGTGTCCCACAGCTTGAACGATCCCACCGCTTTGCAGTTCGAGCAGTACCAGGTCGGCTCATGCTCACGGTGGCCGCACTTGGAGCAGAGGTAATCGTTCTCGGAGAAGGCGGCGGCATCAAGCAGGTGGTCGACTTCATCGGCGACCTGCGGCCAGCGCTTCATCCGCGCCAGGGCGCTGATAATTCCCGCACGCGCTGCCACGCTGTCGGCGTCGACCTCAAGCACATGACGGTACTGCTGCATGGCGCGGTCATACTCGCCCTTCTTGAGCGCCAAGTCCGCCAAGCCGATGAGTGCAGTTGTGTTGTTGGGGTTCTTCTCGAGAATGCGGTCGTAGAACTTGGTGATCTCGCCATATTGGCCAAGTTCGAAGTAGGCGCGCTCCAACCGGTCAAAGACCAGATGTGCCGCCGCCGGATGAGCATTCGCCAGACGCATCCACCATTCGACCGCCTCGTCGGCGCGGCCGTCCTCGGCATAGGCATCGCCGATATAAAGCAGGGCGGGAATGCAATTCGGATCGTGCGATAGCGCCTCTTTGTACTCGACGCGTGCCTCATGCTTCTTGCCCTGTGACGCCAGTTTGGTCCCGGCGAGGGTCTTATACAGGGCCAGCGACTGGCCGTCCTTCAATCCTGAGATCTTGAGCGACGTCTTGCGTGCCTCGTAGGCCTCGTCGAATCGGCCGGTCGATTCATAAAGCGACACCAGTTGATTGGCTGCCCAGAGATGCTCCTTATCGAGTTCGAGAATCTTGAGGAGCGAACTTTCGGCCGCTTGGTGATTTCCCGCGCCGAGATTGTCCTGCGCCAGTGCCTTGTGTACGGCGATCTGCGCCGACTTCGACAACCCCAGCCGCAAGGTCAGTTCTTCATGCACACGGATCGCGCGGTCGTACTTGCCGCGTTTGCGAAGCAGATCGCCGAGCTTAAGGTAGGCGTCGATGTTGCTGGAGTCTTCATTGGCGGTCATCTTCAATCGCTCGAAAGCAACATGGTCGTCGCCATCGACCAGTGCCCGCAGTGCCTCCATATAGAGCTTGGGCGCCTGACTGGTGCGTTTGCGTGAACTGCGCGTCCACGCGTACGCGAACAGTGCCGCGCCGATCGCGAATATCCAGAAGATGCTCCAACCGAATCCGGTAAAGTCCATATGTGCGCCTGTGTTTTAGGGCAACAAAGATTGCTTCGTCGGCCAAAGAGCGGCCTCCTCGCAATGACGATTGAAGCTACACGCCGTCATTGCGAGGAGGGTTGCGCTCTTAGCAACCCGACGAAGCAAACTTTGTTGATCTTTCTCCCATGCTAAATCTCATCCAACTCTTCTATCGTCCGATTCCGGTAGCTGGCCATCTCCGCTTCAAGTCGTTTGCGGGCGCGTCGTTCGGCCCGCAGGTCTGCGTGCAGACGGAAGACATAGGTCAGTCCCAGAAACGTCGCCACGACCATTCCGGCCAGCACTGCCCAGTAGACCACGACCACCATAGGCACATCATAATACTGATACCAGATCAGATCGACCTTCTGAATGGTCCATTTCGGGCCGGAATTGTAGACCGAAAACCCGATCACGACCGCCAACACGATCAACAGAAGGATAATGCGCACGACCCACATAGGCGGCCCCCAGTGTCAATGCCGGAGTCTATCATCATCTATCGGCTAACGCAACCCAATTCCGAGATGCCGTCGCCACAAAAAAATGAGGTTGAATGGGTTGCCGCTTGGGCATAATGTACGACCTCAGCCGGATGAACATGCGTATAATCTTGCGCTTCCGGCCATTGTGCCCCCGTGGTGTAAAGGATAACGCACCAGCCTCCGGAGCTGGTAATACAGGTTCGATTCCTGTCGGGGGTACTTTCCTCCATGCAGCCACCCCCCGCGACCAACACCGATTCTCAAGTCACCACCAACCGCGCCCTGCCGCGTATCGCGGTGGTTATTCCAACGTTGAACGAAGCCCGAACGCTTCATCAGACGCTGGATGCCCTGATGGGTCAAGACTATCCGGCCTCGCGTTTTGAGGTCATCGTTGTCGATGGCGGCTCGACCGATGGCACGCGTGAAGTCGCGATGTCGTTCCATGATCGAGGTGTGGCGTTGCGTTGGCTTGAAAACGCCGGTCGCACCACGCCGGCCGCGGTCAATCTCGCACTTCATTCGACTGACGCCGACTCAATCCTGTGGATTTCGGGGCATTGCGTCCTGTCTCCGGATTATCTGAGCAAATCCGCCGATGCGATCCCGACGGCTCCCAAGCGTGCCACCGGCGGGTTCCTCGATGTCCAAGGCATGGGATGGCGAGGGACTCTCAATGCCCTGCTGCTGTCATCGCGTTTCGGGACGGGCGTATCGGCGTTTCGATTCAGCAGGGAGCTGGGAACGACACACTCGATCACATTCGCGCTCTTTGATCGTGCGACACTCCTCGACATCGGCGGACTCGACGAGACGCTCGCACGCAATCAGGACAATGACCTTGTGGCACGCCTCTCCGAACGAGGGGTTGTATATTGGCGGGTCGATGCCACGGCGACCTACCTCGCACCGGGCACGTTCTCGGGTCTCTGGCGACGGGCGTTTCTCAATGGTGCATGGAGTGTGTGGGGTCACAGACGTGGACGTGGCGGACACTCGTGGTGGCATTTTGTGCCCATGGCGATGGTCGGCTCGGGTGCGATGCTCCTCGTCATGAGCGCGGCAGGTCTGCCTCTGGCGCCTTGGTGTCTCGCGGTGTTGGCGGTTCTCTACACGCTCTTGGCCTTAGGTTCCGCAATCGGCGTGGCCTCCCCACGGCGCGCCTACTGGGCGATTCCACTTTTGCCGATCCACTTTTTCTTGCATCATGTGATCTACGGTCTCGGAAGTTGGAGCGCTGTCACGCGCCCAAACCCAGTGCCGCCTCGAAGTGCGCCGCAACCTTGAGAGGGAACCATGTCACTCAACATCATCTGCTCAGCCGCCAAACCTTCCGATCTCCTTCGTGACCAACTGCTCGCGATCTTCGTGGCAGGCCGCCCCGGCAAGCTCCCAGCCTGGAGCCGCGAACTGCCATATGACTTGCGTACCGCACTTGAGAAAGCGGTCAACTCCTCCGCCTTCAATGGCAAGATGGGATCAACCCTTGTGGTACCATCGGGAAACGGCAGTGCGATTCTTATCGGGATCGGCACAGGACCGCTGTCGACAGAGACCACTCGACGCGTGTATGGCGCGCTGGTCACCGCGGCACGGCGCGACAAGTTCACAAAGGTCGCTGCCCCGCTGACCGCTGGACGCGATTCTTGCCAGGTTGCGGAGGATGCAACTGTCGGTGCCATGCTCGCCAACTATCGCTTCGACCGTTATCGTTCAGCCACCACCATCGAAAAGATTCCGCCTCAAGTGTCGGCGTTGACGTTTTTCGATCCTGATACCAAACGGCGCAAGGCGGCGACGGAGGGGATCGAGTCCGGTGCGGTCATCGCCGAGGCCGTTACCCGCGTGCGCGATATGGTCAACACTCCGGCCAATGACCTGACGCCAAAGACGTATTCAAACATCGCCTCCGACTGGTGCCGCGAGGCGGGACTCAAGTTTCAGGCTTTGGGACCTCGCGAGATTGAACGCGCAGGTATGGGATGCGTGATGGCTGTGGGCGGCGGCTCCGCGAACGAACCACGGTTTCTTGTCGTGAACTACTTTGGTGACAAGAGACACATCAAGCGTGTCGATATCGCTCTCGTGGGCAAAGGCGTGACCTTTGATACCGGTGGCATTTCCATTAAGCCCTGGGAAAACATGTGGGAGATGCGCGGCGATATGGCCGGCTCGGCGGTCATGCTCTCGGCTATTTGTGCGGCAGCGAAGATGAAATTGCCGGTCAACATTGTCGCCCTGACTCCCTTGGTCGAAAACATGCCATCCGGCAGCGCCTACCGCCCCGGCGATATCCTCCGTTCACTCTCCGGGCAGACGGTCGAGATCAACTCGACCGATGCCGAGGGACGCCTGATTCTGGCCGATGCACTGACTTACGCGCAGAGATTCACACCCGGCATCGTGGTCGACATCGCGACACTGACGGGCGCGGTCAAAGTTGCGCTTGGCGATGTGTATTGCGGCATCTTCACCGACAAGGATGACTTGGCCCGTCTCGCACAGTCGGCCGCCGAGACCTCCGGCGAGAAGGCGTGGCGTCTGCCGATGCACGAAGACTACGACGAGAATCTCGCAACCGTCGTCGCCGACATGCGCAATTCGGCCGGACGGTGGGGCGGGGCTTGTATTGCCGCCGGATTCCTGCGCAAATTCACTGGAGGGTATCCCTGGCTGCATATCGATATCGCTGGCGTCGATCTGGAGGCCAAAGGCAAGCCTTATTGCCCGAAGGGAGCCTCCGGATTCGGTGCGCGCCTGGTAATTGAAATTCTGCGGCAGATGAAGCCCGAGCGTGTGGGCACCACAAGGGCGAACCCGGCGGTGAAGAAGCGCGCTCGGAGATAATGGGCAATGAGTTCGGGAAGAGCTTGAAACCGCGCGGCCTCCTCTTCGACCTCGATGGCGTCTTCCACGTTGGCGACCAATTGCTCCCTGGCGCCGTGGCGACACTCGCCGACTTGCGTTTCCAAGCCGTTCCGTTTCGCATCGTCACGAACACGACGACGCTTTCCCGGGCATCCTTGGTGGCCAAAGTTCGTAAAATGGGTCTGCCTCTTGAAGCCGCTGACATCGTCAACGCGGCGCACGCGGCCGCGTTGTTCTTGCGCCGGTTACCGAATCCGCGCTGCCGCTTCGTGGTCTCCGCCGATACGCGCGCGGATTTCGCCGAATTCGATGGTCATGATGTCGATCCCGAATATATCGTCCTCGGCGATATCGAGGACCAACTGAGCTACGGTTTGCTTGATTCGATCTTTCGCCAGATGGTTGGCGGCGCCGAGTTGATCGCGCTTCATAAAGGTCGGTTCTGGCAGACGGCCGTGGGCCTCAAAGTCGATCTTGGTCTGTTTGTTGCAGGTTTGGAGTACACGACGGGAAAGAAGGCGACCGTGATCGGGAAGCCCTCCCCATTGATCTTTCAACTCGCTTTGGCTCAGATACGAGTGCGACCAGACGAATGCGTGATGATCGGGGACGATTTGCAGAACGATATCGGTGGGGCACAGGCCGCTGGGATCAAGGGGGTCCTGATTAGGACAGGGAAGTACCGACAGGGATATGAGGATTCCGACACGGTCAGGCCGGACGGTGTCATCAATTCACTTTTAGATATTCACTCGTTGTTTCGATAGTCATGGCGGTTGCATGGCGGCTCGGATTCGTAGGGGCGCATGGATATGCGCCCCGACAGTTGAGCGTGCGGCGATTCGAGCTACCCTAATTCTCCGCGATTGGCCCGCCCGGGTTTGACCACCCACGCTTGACAACCGCATTCACCATCGGTGTGCCCGGAGGAAGCTTGTTGGGGTCGAGGAGATCGGTGTCAAACGTCCACGCACGGTTCGGAGCGGTGTAATAGGAGCCGTAGGACCACGGCTCGATAGCGCGCTGCGACTGCCACATCTGTACCATAGAACCGCTCCAGGTGTAAGTCTTCGTGTCCCACTTCTCGAGGAATCGCGGGAAATTCTCCACCCCGCCTGAGTAGTTTCCTCCGCTGCTGGGGACGTTTCCGCTGATAAACGACACGTTGGTGGTCGTGCTCCCGGCAACGCGATTGCCCAGTGTCAGCGTGCTGTTGGCGTCACTCCACTGTGAGGAGAGCACAGTGTACGCGTCAGCCAGGATCGCCGCCGGTTTCTTGTTCGTTGAATTGTAATTACCCTTCGAGTAGACCGGATTGTCCGACGCGACCGTCAACCCCGCTTTGAGAGTCGAGGCATTGATCAGACGCGTTCCCTTGAGATTGCTGCCGGACTGAGTGTCCTTGGTGTAGAGGATCCCGTTGGTCGGCCAATACGGGCTGGTGTTGAGCTTGGAGATGTCGATCTCGCGTGCGCTGACGGTCTTGCCTTCACGGCCATCATAGAAAGACGAGGTCGATAACACGCCGCTGGATGTGAGGTCGGCGGTGACATTGTTCCATGTGGCACCGCTTTTGAAGTACGCCTGGCCATCGATGATCTTCAGGCTCGCCTTGTTTTCAAACGAGTCCGAATTGCCTCCTGAGGCATCGGCGATTATTCCACGCGGGTCATCTCCCGCTTCCAGGGGCAACTTAAGCTGAGTCATGCCGTGGTCCGAGTCCTGGACTTTTCCACCCCAGCGTTCCATTGAGTTCTCGGCCCAATCATCGCTGTCGTGATCCAGCCATGTTCCGTCATCGCTTTTCATGCTTTGCGAGGTCCCACTCTGATCGTCGATGCTCACATCGCCGGTGCCCGCCGTCTCCCCGGATTCAGGGTGGCGTCCATGGCGAATAGCGCCGCCGGCGGTGAGGAACGACTCAATCGCCAGGCCGTTGTGTGAGCCCAAGTACAGATCACCGTTGGAATGCACTCGCCCCGAGAGGGTCATCGGCGGACCCGGGTGCCACTCGAGAACGTCATCATAGAAGATGGCGAATTGAAAGATTGGAATCAGGGCGCGCTCCATCCGGATTTTTACCGAGTTTTGGACCCCGGTCGCATCGGAGATCGCATGACCCCAGAGGTCGTAGTCTTGCACGAGTCCATAGAGCCCTCGATAGGAACCGCTCGTCAGGGTCCGCTGCGTGGTTGCCCCGACTTTCGTCATTCCGTACGTGACATCAAAGCGATCCACGGTGAAGGCCCCGGTCGGCAAGGGATCAGGAGGTGCGTTGGTCGAGTCGATCGATTGATTGAACAGGGCGTAGGCATAGTCGGCGGCAGCCTCCGCGGCGTAAAGCGCATTGGTGTCCCGCATCTGGTAGCCGGCGACATTCATGTCGTCGCTGGACTTGTTAATCATCGAGACACCGAGCACCCCGAACATAAAGAGGAGCGCGATGGCGGTGATCATCACGAACCCACGGTCATTTCGCATGCGCGTTTTCATTGATTGGTCAACCTTCCTGCCGTTGGTGTTTCAGACGGGCCGGAAACAAAAGGGGCGCTGAAGCGCCCCCACCTCTACTGCCATCGAAATCCCGAATTCATTGTCAGTTCCCATCAGCGATCGGTCCACCAGTGTTGGCCCAACCGCGTTTGACCACCGCGTTGACCATCGGCGTGCCCGGCGGGAGCTTAGACGGATCCAGCAGATCCGTGTCGAAATCCCAGACACGCGTAGGCGGGTTGTACGATCCGTCGGTGTCGCTCCATGTGCCGGTCGCGTACGTTGACTGCCACATCTGCACCATCGACCCTTTCCAGGTGAAGATATCCCCGGTCCAACTTTCGAGGAAGCGCGGCAGGTTGTGTGTTCCGCCCGACATCTTGCCCGCCTGTGTGGGCACGTTGCCCGTGATGAAGGACACGTTGCATGTGGTAGGCGTGGCCGAGCGATAACTAAGGCTCTTGGTCGAGTTTGCGTCGCTCCAATTGCCGGAGAGCACCGTGTAGGCGTCGGCGAAGATCGCCGCCGGCTTCTTGCTTGTTGAGTTGTAGTTCCCCTTGGTGTAAACGGGATTCTCCGAGACCACCGTCAGGCCCGCTTTCAGACTCGAGCCATTAATCAGTCTTGTGGCCTTGAGGTTTGAACCCGACTGTGTGTCCTTCGTGTAGAGGATGCCGTTCGCGGGCCAGTAGGCACTCGTATTCAGCTTTGAGATATCGATCTGGCGGGCGCTAACAGTCTTCTTGTTACGTGCATCATAAAAGGTCGATGTCGTCAGGACTCCTGTCGACGTGAGCGTGGAAGTAACGTCGATCCACGTTGCGCCACTCTTGAAATAGGCTGTCCCATCGATGAGCTTCAGACTCGCCTTGCCCTCATAGGAGTCTGTGTTACCGCCCGATTCATCTTTGATGATGTTGCGTGGATCGTTTCCCGCCTCGAGCGGCAGTTTCAAGGCGTGCATTCCATGGTCGGAGTCGGCAACACGCCCACCCCAGCGCGAGGTCGCATCGGTCATCCAATCGGGATCGTTGTGGTCCAACCACGTGCCATCGGAGTTCTTCATGTTCTGGTATGCGCCGGTCGCGTCTTTGATACGAACCGTGCCGTTGTAGTTGGCTTCGCCGGATTCGGGGTGCTTTCCATGGATGATGCGATTGCCGGCGGTCATGTTGGAGTTGATGTCGAGACCATTCAGGGCGTCCACGTACATGTCGTCATTCGAGTGGACTCGGCCCGAGATCGTCATGGCCGGGCCCGGGTGGAACTCCAACACGTCGTCATAGAAGATCGCAAACTGGAAGAGTGGAATCAGCGCGCGCTCCATACGAATCCGCACCGAGTTCTGGACGCCGGTGGCATCGGACCGCGCATAGCCCCAAATATCATAATCTTGGACAAGGCCGTAGAGTCCCGCATACGCGCCGGTGGTCAGTGTGCGCTGGCTCGTGGCTCCGACCGTGTTGATCTGATAGACTACATGAAAGCGATCCATATCAAACGAGTCGACGGGCAGGGGATTCGGCGGCGCATTGGTCGAATCAATAGCCGCATTGAACTCCGCGTAGGCGTAGTCCGCCGCGGCCTCGGCCGAATACAGGGCGTTGGTGTCACGCAATTGGTAGCCGGCCACGTTCATGTCGTCGGAGGACTTCTCGATCATCGAGACCCCCAACATTCCAAACATGAACAAGAGCGCCATACACGTTAGCATGACGAAGCCGCGTTCATTGGCCAATATTCGAATGCGTCGCATAAGGTCTTTCCCCTCCGGGGCTGTGTTCCGGTATCACGCGGTGTGGCGCCGTGTTACTCATTGTTTCGTACGCTGACTTGAAAGGCATAGTCGCGTCGCAAGTAGTCCTGCTCCGCCTGTCTGTCCTGACGCCCTGTCCTCGATACGAGGTTGACCATCACCCGGCTGACCAGGGAGGGGACCACCGGCGTGTCCAGCGTGTCGCCATCCGACATGATGTAGCGTACTTGGAAGTCCTCGATGTTCTCCGCGTATGCCTGCGGTGTCTCGTTGAACTCCTGCATCATCAGCAGCGGATGAAGTGTGTCCGAATTATCGAGGAAGAAATGCACTTCGCGGATAAAGGATACCCGGGAACCGATCGGATACGTCTGCGAAAGCCCGTCGTGAGTCAATCCTTCCGGCGACGCTTGGGTTCCCGTGACCGTGAAGAACTCACCCGTGCCCGCTGAGGCATTAAAAATGTAGGCAGGACGGTTCACCTGGAAGCAGTCGACCGCCGATCCGGCGCAGACCAGCGGGTCGCCCGGGCCGGCCATGTTGGCCGTCGTGGAGACTTCACAACCCACGGCGTCCATATGCCAGACTGTCACCGTATCGGGATCGGAATTCGATCCGGCCAACGCGTTAATCGTCGCCGGCAGGCTGAACCCTGCCATCCGCAATCTCTCCGAAAGTACCCGCATCGCCGCGCGGCCCGACTGCTGCATCTCGGTGATTTGGTCCTGCTTAAGGACCGAGCTTTGCAGCGTCAGATACGCCTCCATCGCCGCCATGACCACAAAGATGCCGATCGTGACCGCGGCCAGAAGCTCGATGATGCTCATCCCACGCTGGGAACGAAGCGTCATGCCGAGCAAACCCGGAACGCGCGCATTGGATTTCCGACGTTTCGCTATCATTGCGCGACCTCGTCTTCAGTACGGTAGATGTAAGTGGTGGCCTTCTGATAACGGACCACGCCGAGGTCTGTGTACCAGGTGACCTCGACATTGACTTTCTGCAGTCCATTCGGGTCAGTCTCGACCCACCAATGGGAATACATGCCGGTTTCGGGGTCCGTCTCGGAGCCGTCGGTGATGACCGCCTGATTGCGCAGGCGCTCGATCTGGTTCTGCATCACTGCCGCGGCATCGGCCGTGTCACGGGCCAGCTCGTTGCCCGAAAGCGAGATCGTCGCCAAAGGCAGCAGCGTGAGCAACCCGAGCGAGAGCATGATCATCCCCGCCATTCCCTCGATGAGGGAGATGCCCGATTCGTTCCGGCGGAGCGACCTGCGGATTTTTCTGACTCGTCTCATCAATCTCATCTCAATGGTCCTCATGAATTCTGACGCTTCTGCAGACGTAAAAACGATGCCGGATCAGGCCGATTCCCACCCTGTTCGCTCAACGTATTGCAACACAGTTGGTTATAGTGCCGGCCGAAGTCCCAAAACGCGCGACCGCAGCTGCCTTCACGTGGCCGTGGCCGGTTGACGCCATGCGAGTGTGGGATTCCCCCCACAGCCGCCACCTCAGGTCTTCAGTCGGTCTCAGAGCTTCTCAAAGAAGTCTGCGTCTATAGATGTGAGGAAAAAGCTCGGACCGAATTGGTCCGACTTCGAGGGTCAGGCGAATGTCAAAAAAGGCTCCACATGCTGTCTGCTTTGTCACAAACAGGAGCGCGTTTGTTCCACTTTGTTGCGCGATGACGTAACGTGTAAGTGAGCGTGTGCATCGCCCGCTGCGGGATGCGACAGGGCGAGGCGCTGTAGTTCAACTGGAAGGAAAGGGGCACCACATGCAATTCACCAAGGCAGAGGAGTACGGGTTGTTTGGGGCCGTGCATCTGGCAAAGCAACCGCCCGGATCCGTGATTTCGCTCACGGAGATCTCGGAGGCGCAGAACATTCCCGACAAATTCCTCGCCAAGATTTTCCAGAGCATGACGCGCGCGGGAATTTTGAAATCGCATCGCGGCGTCCGCGGCGGATTCTCGCTCCTCAAGCGGCCGAAGAAGGTCACCATCGCCGATATACTCAATGCGATCCAGGGTGACACGGATCCGGTCAAGTGTATCTCCAACGGCAAGCAATGCAACAAACGCGGCGACTGCGCCGTGCGCGACCTGATACTCGAGGGCCGCAAGCAGATGTTTGCGTATTACAGCAAGCAGACGCTCGAAGATTTGACCGTGCGCGTGCCGTAGGCGCGCATTTATGACGGTTTTCCCCTGCGTTTCGCCAGTCTTTCGAGCCGGCGATCCTTCGATAATTACGCGCCTATGCGACGCCACACGGCGGCATGGCTCTGTCAGTCTCTCGGTCAGGAGCACTCGCGCATGAAGTACTGCACGGGTTTGGCAATCCCAGAAGCGGGTGTGCTGCTGACCGACGAGACTATCCGAGCGCTAACTTGCCGGAGTTGCGGTTGATGCGGGTCGGATAATCTCCGGAGAAGCAGGCGGTGCAGAAGGACTCTTTCGGGTGCGAAGACAGCGAGAGCATCCCCGGCAATGACAGGTAGCCGAGACTGTCCACGCCGAGATAG
This sequence comes from uncultured Ignavibacteria bacterium, assembly GCA_964371625.1. Lineage (GTDB taxonomy): Bacteria > Zixibacteria > MSB-5A5 > WJJR01 > WJJR01 > JACQFV01. Next base: position 204,723 of record CAYJMP010000001.1, read on the forward strand.
GCGCGAATCTGCTCGACCGTGCGCGTTGAAGCGATGAGTTCACGCTTGGTCGGCATGTCGATTCCGTAGAAACAGGGCGAGACAATCGGATGTGAAGCCACGCGGAAATGCACTTTCCTGGCCCCGGCCGCGCGAATCATGCGCACCAGCTTCCTGGCTGTGGTGCCGCGGACAATCGAGTCATCCACCATCACTACGCTCTTGCCCTTCAGGACGCCACGCACCGGATTGAATTTGATCTTCACGTCCAAGTCGCGCAGTTTCTGATCGGGCAGAATGAACGTCCGCCCGACGTAGTGGTTGCGGATCAAGCCGACTTCGAGCTTGATCCCCGACTCTTCCGCGTACCCGAGCGCCGCAGTGTTCGACGAGTCGGGGACCGAGATCACAATCTCGGCGTCGGCGGGTTGCTCGATCGCCAATTGACGGCCCAGGCGACGCCGCACCTTGTCGACGTTCTCGCCAAAGATCATGGAGTCGGGCCGCGAGAAGTAAATGTACTCGAAAATACAGTAGGCGTGACGCTTGGCCTTGGGCAGGAACTTCGATTTGAGACCGCGCTTTGATATCGAGAGAATCTCCCCGGGTTCGACATCGCGGATGTAACGCGCGCCGATGATGTCGAAGGCGCAGGTCTCCGAAGCGACCACCCAACTGCCGTTCAACTTTCCGAGGGACAGAGGACGAAACCCCCGTGGGTCGCGCGCGGCAATCAATTCGTCTGGCGTCAGGATGACGAAACAAAACGCCCCTTCGAAATGCGAGAGCGCATCGGCCACCCGCGAGATCGTATCGCGTTTCTTCGAGCGGGCATACAAGTGAAGGACCAACTCGGAATCGGATGACGATGTGAAGATCGCGCCGTCCTTTTCCAGTTTGGTCTTTAGTTCACCGGCATTGGTGATGTTGCCATTGTGTCCGGCGGCCATGTGGCGGTACTTGAACCGCATGAGTAGCGGCTGCGCGTTGTTGAGCGACGACGAACCCGTTGTCGAGTAGCGATTGTGTCCGATCGCGGCGAGCCCGGCCAGTCCCTTGAGCGAGTCGCGGTCGGGGAAGACGTCGGCGATCTCACCCATGCCCTTGCGGACAGTGATTTCTTTTCCATCCGAAACGGCAATTCCCGCCGACTCCTGCCCGCGGTGCTGTAAGGAATACAAACCGAAGTAGGTCATCTCGGCCGGTTTGCGATGGTTGAAGATGCCAAACACACCGCACTCGCACGCTGGCTTGTCGAAGTTCTTTCGCGATTCCACCGAGGCGGGACACTGGTTGCAGTTGTCAGTTATCATGGAGACACTGTAAACGAACGAACACGCCCTTACGTTGGATTTAATTCATGGCATCAACACCCACGCCGTGGGTGAAGACCATTTGCCCCCCGAAGTAGGAACCATACCCGAGCACCACGGTTAGACCCAGAAGCAGGGCAAGGTAGAGGAAACCGGCTTTGCGTGGAAATCCGCCTCTGAGACCAACACGCCAGAATGACAAAATGGCCAGAAGCCCGGTGGCGATGAATGCCAGCGTCTCATGCGCCTCGACCAGATCATGCACGGCCTCGCTCGCGTTTGCCGGTTCGGCATTCAAGCCTGTTGCCACTGAAGCCAACGCGCCCAATAACGCGAGCAACAAAAGCGAAGTGGTCCCGCCCCAGAATCCCGCTGTCAGCAGATGCTCGCGATCAAAGATCCACCGGCCAACGTCAAACATCATCGCGGCAACGGTCAACGCGATGGGGAAATGAACCAGAATCGGGTGATACTCAATGTGCATGGCGCACCAAACTCGTGTTTTCCGTCCCTCGGAAAGCGCGCTATCTACCCTGAGTCCGGTGTTTCGTCAATCGCTAACTTCCCGTGGCGTGCACCTTGGAGTGTGCACGGCAATTCACACTCAGCCCAAGCTGCCACAGTCGTTTGAACTCCGAGAGGATCGTGTTGTCTCCTGACCGTTTTGCAGGTCCTATAAGTCCTATAGGACCAATACGATAGGAGACGCGTTGGAAGTGTACCTTCAGTCAGGTTTCCCGCGTCGCCGCGCCAGCGGTTTCCCGGCCATCATTTTGTGCGGCACCGGGTTTGCGATTCCAGACATGGGATTCTATCTCCCGCGATAGGGTAAGTGTGCCCGATGGCTGACCAGACAAAAGACGCTGACCGACGATACCGTTTACTCGGACGCTTGGCTGTCGCTGCAGCGAACGGGGAAGACCCCGCTTCGCTTCTGCGCACTGCGGTGGCGGACGCCGTGGCGTCGGTCGGCTTGGCCGCCGGTTCAGTCCGCATCTTCGGTCCCAACGATACCGATCTCGCACTCGTCCAATCCGGCGATGGTGCCGCTCTCCAACAGATCGAGCAACTCGAGCAGACCCTGCTCGTGCAATTGCGCAAGACCTGGTCGGTCAAGTCGCTCTTCATGACTTTGGACCTGACCGAGCCAGCCGGAATCTTCTCGTATCCACTGCGATCGAAGACGCAGGTGATCGGCGTGATTACGGGGATTGCCTACGGCGAGCGCAGTCTCGCGACCGAAGAGGAGTTTGTCAGTTTCCTGGCGTCGATGATCGTACTCATCGGACGCTCCGGCGCATCATGGTCTGGCGAGCCAGGACCTTCGGCCGCCGATCAAGCTCGTGAGGATGCGGTCCGCACTGAGGCAGTCGTAGAGACCGGAGCCGCGCTCAATCACGAAATCAATAATCCGCTCATGGCCGTCCTTGGCAATGTTCAACTGCTCCTGCGCAAGACCCCCGCTCTCGATCCTGACACAATCGCCAAACTCGCGAAAGTGCAGGACGCTGCCGAGCGCATCCGCGACATCACCCACGCCCTTGTGCGCATCAAGACCGCGAAGAGCACTCCCTATCCCGGCGGCGGCACGATGATCGACATCAATGGGTCGCCGAAGAAGGGCGAGAGTCCCTAATTGTCAGGGACAACAGTCTCTCGATAACTGAAACGGGCGGGTCATGTGACCCGCCCGTTTCGACATCCGGAGATAAGTCTTTCCGGGATTACATCATCTGCTTGAGTAGCCGCAGCACCATCCGATTGAATCCCTCCGGGCCAGGCGCACCGGCGAGGCGGATACCCTTGTGCTCGCGCAGGAACGGATGATACTTGCCATCGGGACGCTTCACGGCCACGGCGATGTCGCAGGCGTTCATCATCGCCCAGTCGCTTGGTGAATCGCCGAATGCCAACGTGCGCGGCTTGGCCGGCTCGACCGAGTTGTACCACTTGATCAACTCCGCCGTGGCGGTACCCTTGTCGACTCCCGCGCCCACGAGGTGGAGGAAACGGCCGCCATGAACCACTTCAAACCGATCCTTCGTCAGAATCTTGATGTAGGTCAGCTGTGTTGCTTCCGAGGGCATCGGGCGGAAGATGAACGGCTCGGAGTAGTCACGTTTCTTCGCTAAGGCAACCATACCATGCGGAATGCCGGAGAGCGACGTGATCGTGTCGAGACTCCAGTCGCCGAATCCCTCGCAATTGATCTTGTTGCTCTCGCGAAACGCGATGAGGTGTTTGCGGATGTCCGCATACGGTTCGCCAAACTCGCGCACCCAGAACCCGTCTTTGTCTTTGGCGCCACGCGGTTTTTCCAGCGTCGTGTCCTTGGGCCAGAAAATCGCCGAGCCGTTCTCACAAATAAACGGTGTGTCGAGCGCCAGCAACTTGCGCAAGTGGACGATCTCGTACCGGGTCTTCGAGGAAACCAGCACCAGCGGCACGTTGAGACGTTTTAATTCGCGCAACCCGGCCTGTGCGGCCTCATGCGCGTAGGTGTGAAAATCCAAGAGGGTGCCGTCGAGGTCCGAGAACACGATCAGACCCGGCTTGACGGGACGCACTTTTTTCTTCGTCGGCACCATCACAGAAACCCGTTGGTCGCTCGCGATCTTCAAGGTGACACTCCAATGTATACGAGTTGGCTTGTGCTCGGCAATTGAAAAGCCGTGATCCTGTTACGCGTCCTGAGTCGCGCAGTTGCGCTTGAATGCTGACACAAGATACAACATTTCGATGCCACTTGACAAGTCCCCGCCGAAATTCCGTGTCATTCACTCCCTAATCGCCCCATCTCGCGTCTCATTCGCCGTCGCTTCCGATAAAACTTGACAAGTCCCCATCGCATTCACCATTTTGCCTCTGGCGTTCGGCGATCTTAGATGATCGACCGGGAAGGCGGTGAAAGTCCGCCACAGCCCCGCTGCTGTAAGCGGCTACAACGACGGCACTCATTACGAAGCCACTGGATCTGTGACGATCCGGGAAGGCGCCGTCGAAGGAGCGAAGCCGCAAAGTCAGAAGACCGGGCCGAACGCGTCAAATCACCTACGACGCCTTCGCGGGAAGGATCGAGGACGTGGATCGGGCCTTCGCGGCCCTCTCCCGCCAACTCAACCCGGCCCCGTGCGGACCGGGTTTTTTCTTCCCAACTGCACGCAAGGCGTCGCCCTTGAACCTGCCACTCCGTGGGGAGGTGGAGGTCGATGCTCGTTCTCGTTTACGCTCCGCGCCGTTTCGCGGCTGCCATCGCGCTTGTCTGCGCGCTTGCAATGGCCGCCGCAACAGCGCGCGCCGAATCCGACATCTCGATTCGCGGCACTGTGACCGATGACTCATCCGGCATCGGGATCGATCAAGCCCTGATTCGGATTGATGGCACTGGGCTAAGCGCGACGTCGGAGTCCGATGGGTCATTCGAGTTAAGAGCGGTGCCGCTGGGGCAGTGGTCGATTACTGTCGAACGAATCGGGTACCGTTCACGTGGCGTGACTGACATTGATGTCGTCGAAGGGTTCTCCCGCAGTCTCCGCATCGCGCTGGTTCCCCAGCCGATCATCCTGTCTTCGCAGAACATTGAGTCGCCACGTTTGGAAGAGCACGGAGTGCGCCGTGTCGAAGTACAAGCCGAGGCGGTGGGCTCACGGTCTGTCGGTGAACTTCTGGAGAGTGTTCCCGGTGTGCGTGTCTACGGCAGCAGTGATTCGCCGGGTGGCACGCGTGTATCAGTGGGCGGTGAGTCCGGCAGCCGTGTAGCCGTGATGCTCGACGGCTTGCCGCTCTCCGGAGGTTCCGATGGCGCAGTCGACCTTAGTTCAATTCCCGTCTCAGCGTTAACCGCCATCGAGGTGTACTCCGGGAGCCAGTCGGCGACGGCCGGTGATGCCGCAGTTGGCGGCGCGGTCAACCTCATAACGAGCACGGATCTTCAGCCGGATGGGGTTCGGATTTCGTCCTCAGTTGCGGAATGGGGACGGATGCGTCAGAACTTGACTGCCACGCAAGGACTGGGCGACTGGAGGATGTCAGTCGGAGGCGAGTACGACCAACGGCGCGATCCGTACAAGTTCATTGACGTGAAGACCGACACAACCGGCATGCGTGAGAATTCCTGGCTAGACGAACGTCGCGCGTTTCTCCGGACTGGAACTAAACGATTGTTCGAATTGCTTGGCTATGCATCCCGCAACGAGCGTGGCGCGCCGGGGTCCATCGAACAGCCGCTTCCGGGAGCAGTCACGCGAAACAAGAACGGACGAGTCCAATCCGCACGGCGATTTGCTGCATCTCGGTCGCAGACGTTTACGGCGGCAGGGTGGTATGAATTCTCCAGCGAGTACTACAACGCGACAAAGGCCAAAATCAAACAGCACACCTACCTTCGCGAACACTTCTTCGGCCTAAAGCTCGGTCACACGACGGCATTCAAGTCGGCCGAATGGAATTCGGAGGTCGAAGCTCGCTACCGCATGGTCCACGGCGACAATTTCCAAGTCCCCAAGAACTCATTCGGCGATGAAGATCGCACTGAACTCGCGATCCGCACGCGACTGGGTCGGAGCATTGGGCGGTTCTCACTGCGAGGTGGGGTCGCGTTGGATGCCGATCCCGATAACGCGCCAGGCTGGTCGCCGCGAATTGATTTTGGCTTTTCGCCGGTACGTGCAGTGTCACTGGGAATGGGCTGGGGGCAGTCATTTAGACGGCCTCTGCTTGTCACGGCCTTCTGGAAAGGCGACTACTACACGCAGGGGAACCCCGATCTTCGTCCTGAGCGCGCCCAGGAGTGGGACGTGAGTATCCGCTGGCGAAAGCAGCTCATCGCAATCGACACGCGCTATTTCGAGCGGCAAATCGACGACATCATCGTCTGGGACCTGCGCGGTGTGCCTCAGCGTTACACCCCGGTCAATCTTTCTTCTGGTGAAGTCATCGGCAGGGAAGACCATGTGGGCGTGATGCTCGCCAAAGGCAGCTTCTCGCTCGACTACACGCATGTCTACAACGATGCCCGCGACCATTCGGGTCAATCCAACTACGAGAATGAAATCCTGCCGTTCATGCCGCGACACACTCATGACTGCACGATTCGCGGCTCCCGCGGGCCGGTGTCAGTTCTCCTGACCGGCCGTTGGGTCAGCATGCGTGAAGCGCTGCGCGCGAATTCAAACCGCTGGCAGGCGCCATACCGCGTGTTCGATGCCGAAGTTCGCCTGACCCCTCATACCCAGGGCCCACATGTGGTTGTCTTTCTAAGAGGTGAGAATCTGACAGACCAAGCCTACGAGCTTCTGGAGGGGTATCCGTCGCCGGCGCGGACCCTCTCCGGAGGAGTAACCATCGGATTCCAATGATGTAAAGGAGATGTCATGTCAAAGCTCAGTCGGGTTGTGCTGATGCTGGCAACAACAAGTGCAGTGGTGTTGAATTGCCCAATCCTGGGGATTGCAATTGAGGATATCGATCGGCTGTACGTGATTAACAGCCTCGGCGAAGATCTCACGATGATCGATCGAGCCGGTGACTCATTGGTGACAAACCTGTTGCCGCTTGGTGGGTGTCCCAACCGCATCCGCGCCCACAAAGACGTATTGTTGGTCACAAATTCCTGTACGGATGACCTCATGGTCATCAGCCAGACGACACACACGGTCGTTCACACCGTCAACTTTCCCAGTGGGGATAACCCGTGGGACGTCGTTGTGATCGACGACTCACTTTGCGCCGCGTCGATGCTGCTCAGTAACGAAGTCGCCATTGTAAACTACCAAATGGGCGTCGAACGACGGAGATTCGCGGTCGGTACCTCTCCGGAAGGATTGCTCTATGCCCATGGCCGTCTCTGGATTGCCAATTGCGCGCTCGACTTTGGCACATTTGAGTATGGACAGGGGACAGTTTCAATCAGCGACGCCGCTCTGACAGCGGTCGAAGTCTCGGTCAATGTCGGCAGTAATCCGCAAGTGCTCGCGGTTGGCGGCAATGGAGAGGTTCACGTGATGTGCACGGGCAACTACGTCGACCGTTTCGGGTCAATCTTCACTCTCGATCGTGACTCGTGGCTGCCAACCGACTCCATCGCCATTGGCGACTTTCCTGGAGACATGACCATTGGCCCAGATGGCGTCGGATATCTTGCCGGAGGTGGATTCGTCGACTCCGGGTATGTCTATCGCTACAACTCACAAACGCACGCGGTTCTGAATGGCCCCGCCAATCCGTGGAAGACCGCTCGGGGTGTACTCAGTGTTTCCTCGCGGCTCGAAGGTGGCCTCTTTGCACTCGCGTTCAGCGCTGATTCGGTTACCGAACTTGCCAAGAGCGGCGGGCTGGTCAAGTCCTGGCAGGTCGGGGATGGCCCGGGGCATTCGGCTCATGTAACGAACCGTCTGCCCGGCGATGTGAACGAAGACGGCACCCACGATGTCCTCGATGTTGTCGGTGTCGTCGGTGTCGCCTTCCGGAACGCGCCGCCGCCCGAACGGCCCGGCTCGGCGGATGTCAACGCAGACTGTCAGTATGACATTCTCGATGTTGTCGGTATCGTTGGCCTGGTTTTCCGCAATGGCGGACCTCTGCAGTGGGGATGTGCCCAATGAACGCGCGACTCGTTCGCTTTAGCGGTCCGCATAGGCTCTTTTTCCCCTCGTTCGCGTTTTCCGAAGGTCCCGAGCGAAGTCGAGGGATGGCGGGAGAGGGTAGGGTGAGGGCCGCGAGAGCGGGTATCCTGGTTGCCGCGCTGATTCTGTTCGCCGCGCTTGGGTGCAGTTCCGGCGAGAAGGCGCCACAGACTGACATGGCGCCGACCGCCGGTGCGCTGGTGATTGCCTATCGCCCCGACAGCGCCGACACATTCACCGCGAGCCGCACCGATTCTGTTCTCGCGCTCGATTGGCTGCGGGAAGTCACGCGGACACACGACATTCGGTTCGAAGCGGAGACATACCCGTACGGCACGTTGGTCCAGGGGATAGGCCCGCGACAAAACGGCGAGGGTGGTTATTGGCTCTACAAGGTGAATGGCCAGATGGTGCCCAAATCGGCCGATGCCCACCGCGTGGCGTGGAGCGATACGCTGACATTCTTCTTTGATGAACGATAAGATCGCAGGCGGGACGCCTGCACTACAAGATTGCCGTGGTTTGTGGTGCGGGCGTCCCGTCTGCGTTCTTTGCCGAACCTGTTTCACGTACCTCGCCTCCCCTGTATATTCAATTTGTGCCTGACGACGACAATCGCTGGCTGACCATTCCCAATCTGCTCTCGCTTTCACGGTTGGCACTGCTTCCATTGTGGTGGTGGCTCATGGCCTCAGATGATCCGGTTCTCCATGTTTGGGGTGGAGTGCTCATTGTGTACGCTATCCTCTCGGATGTTGCTGATGGCTGGATCGCCCGCCGCTGGCATCAGGCCAGTAAGTGGGGGAGGATCCTCGATCCAATTGGAGATAAACTCGCGGCATTCGTGGTCGCGCTCTTTTGTGTACTCTACCGCGATCTTCCATGGGCGGCATTTGCCCTCACGGTTGTGCGCGATCTCACGATCCTCGTTGGCGGATTCGTTATGCTGCGCAAATCAGCCATGCCGCCGGTTTCGGCCGATCTCGGCCGATATGCGGCTCTCCTGTGGGGCATTGTTCTCCTCCTTTACACCTTCAATCTTCAACCGTATGCTCGTTACACGGTCTGGCCGGTGGTCGGGGTTTACCTGATCGCGGGTGTTCACTACTCACGCCGCCTCTGGTAGCAGGCAGACTCAGGCTCTCCCCAAAGCGAGAATTTTGCAGGCACACGTTTCTCGTTTTGCGTACCCCGAATTCGGGTTATATTTCTCCGGCATTAGTGGGTAGAATTGCCGAGACCGACCATGTTGACAAACGTCCTTGCCGATCCCAAGCCCGCCGGTTCACTCGTCCGTTTTGTTGCGACCATCAATGGCCGTAATGTCGAGTTGGACACGACCAGCGAGCGCTCTCTCCTTGATGTGCTCCGCGACGACCTCGACCTGACCGGTGCCAAGCGTTGCTGCGACATCGGCACCTGCGGCTCGTGCGCGGTGATCCTCAACGGCAAATCCGTGATGTCGTGTGTCGAGCCGATCGAGCGCGCGATTGGCGGCACAATCGAGACGGTCGAAGGCCTCGCGAAAGACGGGGAGCTGCACCCGTTGCAGAAGGGTTTCATCGAAGCGCATGGATTTCAGTGCGGCATCTGCACCTCGGGATTCCTGATGTCGGCCAAGGCCCTGCTCGACAAGCATCCCGACCCCAGCGACAAACAGATCGAACAGGCAATCCACAAGAACATCTGCCGCTGCACCGGCTACAACCAATTGGTCGAGTCGATCAAGCTTGCCTGTGGCCAGCTGAAGAGCGAAGACCTCGATCGCGACACTTACCGGACAGCCAAAGTCGTCGCGCCGGTTCCGGGCACGCCGGAAATCCCGGCGCGTGAGCTTAATGTGGTCGGCAAACCACAGGCGCGCATTGAATCGCGCAGCCGTATCGATGGCACCGCCAAGTTCACCGCCGATTTCAAAATGGCCGGAGCCCTCCATGCCGTCACTGTGCGTGCCAATCGGGCGTCGGCGTCAATCCTCCGAGTCGATACGTATCCTGCGGCAGCAGTCGAAGGTGTCATCAAAGTTCTCACCCACGAGGACATTCCCGGCGAAAACGCCTATGGCAAAGTCATCCGCGATCAACTGGTCTTCGCGGTCGACCGCGTGCGTTATTTCGGCGAAGCAATCGCGCTGGTGATTGCCGAATCAGTCGAAGCCGCCCGACGCGGGGCTGAGGCGATCGTGATCGAGTACGGCGAACTCCCCGGGATCTTCGAACCGGAATTGGCAATGCTCCCCGATGCGCCGCCGATCCACGAGAAGGGCAACATCCTCTCGCACTATCATCTCGAAAAAGGTGATGTGGACGCGGCCTGGAGAGAATGCGCCACGGTCATTGAGCGGAGATACACAACTCATCCGCAAGATCATGCTCCGCTCGAGCCGGAAGCGGCCCTGGCCTACTGGGATGAGAATAACAAGCTGACGGTGATTTCGCCGGGGCAATCGGTCTTTTTCGACCGTCTGAACATCTGCCGGGCGTTGGGTATCCCCAAAGATGATGTGGTCTGCATTCAGCCCGCCATCGGCGCCGCATACGGAAAGCGCGAAGACATCTACGGTCAAATTCACGTCGCGCTCGGGACGTTGGTCACCGGCCGACCGGTCCGCATCGAGTACACGCGCGAAGAGACGATGTTCGTCACCACCAAGCGCACGCAGTTGCGCACGACAATCAAAGGCGGCTGCGACAAGGACGGCAAACTGATCGCGCTTCAGGCGAAAGTGGTCGGCGATGCGGGCGCGTATGCCTCATGGTCGGTGAACATCATGCGGAAGGCGGGCGTCCTCGTTTCCGGACCATACAGCATCCCCAACGTCTTCGTCGATTCGTACGCGGTCTACACGAACAATCCGATGACCGGCGCGACACGTGGCTTCGGCGCCGCCGAGACAGCATTTTGCACCGAGTCATTCATGGATGAGTTGGCGCGCGAAGCCGGATTTGATCCGCTCGAATTCCGGCGCAAGAACGCCCTGCGTCCCGGGATGAAATCCGCCACGGATTTCGCTCTGCCCGGGCCGCTGCCGGTACTGGAGACCATCGATGAGACACTGAAGGACTACGACTGGAGTCAGGGCGCCGCACCGCACTTGGTCAATCCCGACCGCTTCAAGCGGGGGAGAGGTGTCGCGACGATTTGGTATGGGATCGGGTTTGGCTCCGGGATCGAGGACACACCGACCGTGATTGCGGAATTGCACGAGGACGGTACTGCCACGGTCCGCGCCGGGACTGTCGATTACGGCAATGGTTCCAATACGACATTCGCGATGATGGCCGCCGAATGCCTCGGCACCAGAGTCGATCAGATTACAATTATCAACGGGAACTCCGACCAGACCCAGAACTGCGGCTCGACTGTCGCGACTAAACAGACGTACACCACGGGCAACGCCGTGGTGGTCGCCTGTTCACGACTCCGTGAAGACGCCGACTTCATCGCCGCGAAGTTGCTCGGTTGCGCGCCGGAAGAGGTCAGCGCCGCCAATGGCATCTACCGCGTGAATTATAATGGCCAAAAGACTGTGACGCTTGCCGAGATCGCCCGCAACTTCCGCATCTTCGGAAAGCCGCGCCGTCGCGAGGGACGATTCGCTGCCGGGAAGATGACCGCGCCCCTCGACAAGAAAGTCGGCACGGGCAAGGCGTGGTTCCCCATGGCCTACGGCACCCAGATTGCCGAGGTCACCGTCGATACCAAGACCGGGAAAGTGCATGTCGACAGGATGGTCGCCGCGCATTATGTCGGACGCGCGATCAACCCTCGCGCTGTGCGCGGCCAGGTTGTCGGAGGGATCTCGTTTGGGGTTGGGTATGCGTTGATGGAGGATTCCAAGTACATCGACGGCATCTGCCAGAATGTGAACTTCGACAAATACAGGCTCATGCGGATTACCGAGGCCCCGGACGTGAAAGTCATCGCAGTCGAACAGGATGAGACATCGGGCCCCTTCGGTGCGATCGGCATCGGCGAGCCACCGACTTTGGGCCCCGCTCCCGCCATCGCCAATGCCATCTTCGATGCCATTGGCGTCCGCATCCGCGATCTGCCCCTGACACCAGACAAGATCAAAGCCGCGCTCGCGGCGGTCTGATTTCCGACTAACCAATGTGAGTTTTGCGAAGCTCAACCTCTGCGGGTTCTTTTAACTTGCGGGACGCTTGGGTTCTCGTTATTTTATTCACATAGTTATTCAGGAGAAGAGGTGTTCCGTGTGGTTCAAGACCGTTCGGAAGCTGACTCCCGCCAGGCAGCGTCTTGTCATCGCCCTTAGCGCCCTTGCATTTCCATTCGCGGCGCTAGCACCGAATGATCACACTGCAGCCCAGCAATCAGACGCGGTCGTCCGCGCCTTGATTCAAGAAGAGGCGCGGGCAATCGCACTAGATGCATCGGGCAATGTGTATGTCACCGGATTCAGTGACATCGGGGAATCTGCTTTTGACTTCGCCACGCTCAAATATAGCCAGACTGGCGATTTGCTTTGGGCGCGAAGGTATGACGGGCCGGGGAACTTTTGGGACATGGCTGAGATCATCCACGTTGATGTCACGGGGAATGTGCTCGTAACTGGTGCAAGCGACGGAACTGGATCAAACTCGGATTATACGACGATCAAGTACAGTCCAGCCGGTGACACTATTTGGGTCCGCCGCTATGACGGCCCGGGCAACGGGCGCGACTATGCCTTCGACATGGCGACTGGACCCTCCGGAAATGTCTATGTCACCGGTGGCAGTTATAGCGGGCCTGGCCCGAGGTGGGATTTCGCAACTGTGAGATACGATTCCGAAGGCGACATAATGTGGGAGAGGCGATACAACGGACCTGGTGACGATGTCGATTCGGCTCGCGTGGTCGTGGTTGACGAGAATGGAAATGCTTACGTTGCCGGAATGAGTGTCGGCCCGGGTTCGAGCTATGACTATGCCGTGCTCAAGTACGACACAGCAGGCGACACGGTGTGGGTAAGACGATATGATGGCCCAGCGAGCTTTTGGGACGTCCCGGAAGGATTGCTCCTCGGCAATGACGGAAGCGTCCATGTGGCAGGTTCGAGTGATGGGATTGGCACGAACTCCGATTACGCCACTCTCAAATACTCCTCAGATGGAACGCTCCTTTGGGTCCAAAGGTACGATGGTCCGGGACACGGGCGAGACTACGCCTTCGCCACGGCGATGGATTCGATGGGAAACGTGTATGTAACCGGCGGCAGCTACGGTGGAGGATCAACAGGCTTCGACTACGCGACCGTCAAATACACGTCTGATGGGGCACAATCGTGGGTCAGGCGTTACACTGGACCCGGAAACGGAAATGACAGCGCCTTTGCCATTTGTGTCGATCCTGCACAGAATATTCACGTAACCGGAGCGAGCTCAGGATCCGCCGGCGATTTCGACTACGTTACACTTTTGTACAATCCTGACGGTGATCTGCTGTGGGAGCGGCGGTACAATGGCACAGCCAGCTCTGTCGATGCTGCCAAGGCGATTTCGATAGACAGCGATTACAGCACATATGTGACAGGTCGAAGTGATGGGGCGACAACCGGGGCAGACTACACTACGCTGAAGTACGACTCCTCCGGCACACTTAATTGGACTCGACGGTATTCTCCGGGGCCATGCAAGTGCGACTGTCACTCCGATCCTGTCTGTGACGGTGTGAGCAACATTACAGATGTGGCCCTCGTCGTGACAGTGGCATTCCAAAACGCGCCGTCTCCCTCCGATCCGAATTCATCATGTGGGTATGGTCCCGCCGATGCGGATTGCTCGGGCGCGATAGATGTCACAGATGTTGTCCGCATGATCGAAGTGGTCTTCCGAGGAGGCACTCCCTCGTCGGTATTTTGCGATCCGTGTATCCCATGACGCGAGACCATCTCGTGCGCACACGTGACGTGATCTAACATCGCACACGTCGACGAACGCGACGGATTAGGTGGATCTCGGCCGCCTCCGGCTGCGCCAGTGAACCAGATCGTCCAGCAACGTATACATTACCGGCACAACAATCAGAGTCAGCAGCGTGGAGGAGATCAGTCCGCCGATGACGGCACGTCCCATCGGTGCGCGGAACTCGGCGCCGGGGCCAAGCGCCAGGGCAATCGGCAGAATGCCCATGATCGTGGTCAGTGTGGTCATGAGGATTGGCCGAAGACGGATCGGTCCTGCTTGTAGAATCGCCGATTCACGATCGATGCCCTTGGCCCGCGCCTGCTTGACGAAATCGACCAATAGAATCGCGTTCTTCGTCACCAGTCCCATAAGGAGCACCATCCCGATGAGCGACATGATCGATAGGGCGCTGCCAAACACGAAGAGGCCGACAAACGCGCCGACGAGCGACATGGGCAAAGCCAGCATGATCGTCAGCGGATCGATGAAGCTCTCGTACTGCGATGCCAGCACGAGGTAGATAAAGATGACGGCGAGGAAGAGCGCGGTGAAGATGTTGCCGAATGATTCTTCCTGAATTTCCGCCTCGCCGGTCGCCAGGATCGTATATCCCGGCGGCGTAGGGATCTTGCGCGCCTTCTCCAACACCGCGGCGCGGACATCTCCCGCAAAGGCGCCGGAGGCGATGTTGCCGGAGATGAGAACTTCGCGTCGGCGGTCGTAACGACGAATCTCGGTAGGGCCGCCGCGCGGCTCGAACCGTGCGACCTCTTTGAGCGGGACGAGAAAGTGTTCCTGGCCGGGAATGTCTCGGCTGCTTCCAATCATCAGGTTGGAGATCGCCCATTCGCTGGCCCTGTCCCCCGCGGCCAGTCGCAGTTGCACGTCGTACTCTTCGTTGCCTTCCTTGTATGTCGTGATTTCATCGCCATCGACCAGCAGGCGCAGTGTCGAAGCGATCGATGCCATCGAGAGTCCCAGTTCACTTGCCCGTTCGCGGTCGACGATAATCTGCGCTTCCGGGCGCGACCCAACCAGCGAGTTGCGAATTTCCCGCGCATCAGGCACCGAGCGTGTGGAGTCTTCGACCGCTGTCGCCAGGAGCCGGAGCACGCGCAGGTCCTCTCCCTGCACGGAAAGACTGATGGGCTGTTGCTCGATCGATCCTGCTTCCAACGCCAACGCCAGATAGAGTCCCGGGAAGTCTGCCAGCCGTTCTCGCATCTCAGACTGGATCTCAAACACGTGGCGAGCACGCTGATCGTGCGGTGTGAGGAGGACTGTGACCATGCCTTCATTCACGGATCGTTGCTGCGAGCCAATAGACGTGAAGATCCCGGCGACCTCGGGTATGTCCCGCAGCCGATCCTCGAGACGCGCGGTCAGTTCCGCCGATTGCTTCAGTGACGCACCGGGGGCCGCCTCAAATGTGATGTAGACCTGTCCGCGGTCGGAGAGGGGCAGAAACTCAGTGCCGATCAGGGGAACCAGTGCGAAGCTCGCAAAGAACCCCACTGCGGCAATTATCATGGTCGCCAGCCGATGCTGCAGGGCCCATGTCAGAATGCCGCGATATCGGTCTTTGACGCGCTCGAAGCCACGATCGAATGCCGCCAACAGCGCGAACAGCGCGCGGAATGGCCGCCAGTGCTTCTGAGTCGCATGGTCTTCTTCGGGGTGAGTCACCAATCGCGAGAACAGCATGGGCGTCAGCGTGAACGCGACGAAGAGCGAGACCATGACCGAGACGGCGACAGTCATGCCAAATTGGTAGAAGAAGCGACCGACAATGCCGCCCATGAAGGCGACCGGGAGAAAGACGACGACGATCGTAAATGTTGTCGCCATGACCGCCAGGCCGATTTCGCGTGTCCCTTCGGCGGCCGCGGTACGGCTATCCACCCCGCCGCGGAAATTGCGGTAGATATTCTCAATGACCACAATCGCGTCGTCGACGAGCAAGCCGACCGCGATCGAAAGTCCGAGAAGCGACATGAAGTTGATGGTGAACCCCAGTGCGTCCATCGCCACGAACGTGGCAATGATCGATGTCGGGATCGCCAGCGCCGAAATCAGCGTTGTGCGCCAATCGGCGAGGAAGAGGAAAATCACGAGCACGGCCAGAAGGCCGCCGTAGAGGATGTTGACGACCACGTCCTCAACGGAATCCCGGATGAATACGGAATTGTCCGTCGTCACGATAATCCTGATATCCGGCGGCAATTCGCGTTCAAGATCAGCGATGCGCGCGACGATGCCGTCGGCGACTTGAACTGTATTGGCGCCCGACTGCCGCACGATATTAAGCGACACGGCTTCCTTGCCGTTGTAGCGCGCATAGCTGCGCGGCTCTTTGATTCCATCGAGAACCGTGGCGATGTCGGACAGACGGATCGGCTTGCCTTCGCGATGCGCGACGACAAGCGCGCCAAAGTCGCGCCAGTCGGTGTAACGACCCAACGCCCGGACTGTAACTTCGCTTTCGCCACGGTCCATGCGTCCCACCGGAATCTCAACATTTGCCTGCCCGATAGCGCCGGCGACTTCGCCCACGGGGATGCGAAAGGCCTCCAGGCGAGCGCGATCCAGCTCGATTTGGATTTCGCGCTCTTCGCCGCCGGCCAGTTGGACCGCGCCAACTCCCTGCACTGATTCCAATCGCTTCTGGATCACATCCTTGGTGAATGTCGTGATTTCCTTGAGGGGACGCTCGCCGGATACGACAAGGGACATGATCGGCTCAGCATCGGGATCGAATCGCTGGATGATGGGATCTTCGGCATCATCGGGAAGATCGCCGATGATCGTCGAGATCTTCTCGCGCACTTCCAGCGACTTCTCCGAGGGGATCTCGCCAATTTCGAATTCAGCCACGATCTGCGAGAGGCCGTCTTGGGAGGTCGAGACGAGATGCTTGAGACCGGAAATGGTGTTGAGCTGATCTTCGATCTTCTTTGTGATCTCCGATTCGACTGTCTCGGGATCGGCGCCTGGGTAAACGGTCAGGACCACGACGTATGGAAAGTCGACATCGGGGAAGAGATCGACGGCCATCCGCGAGTATGAAAATGCGCCCAACACGACCAGCGCGGTGATCATCATCACCGTGAAGACGGGACGACGTATCGCGGTATCGGACAGCTTCATTGGCGCGCGGCCTGCGGCACCGGATTGACCGCACTCTTGTCCTGCAAGTTGTTCTGGCCGAGGACGACCACGATATCACCGGGAGAAAGACCGGCGGTGATCTCGACTTGACCACCCGCCTCCGCTCCGGTTGTCACCGGAGTGTAATGTGCAATCGAGTCACGTACCACGAAGGCGCCGAGTCCGGATTCGCGGTACACGAGCGCCTCACGAGGCGCAGCCACAGCGCCCACGCGTCGCTCGAACTCGACCGTAGCCGTAACAAACATGCCGGGAAGCAGACGGTGCTCGAGGTTGGGAACCAGAACCTCAATGCGTAGCATCCTCGTGTTGGGATCGGCGGAGGATGCAATCTGATCAATCCACCCTTCGCCTGCGGCTGTCGTATCCAGTTGGGCATGCGTGCGTACTGGAAGTCCCTTCGTTAGTTCACGCGCCTCATATACCGAGACATCAATCAGGACACGGGCCGAATCGATGGAGGCGATTTCCACCAACGGCTCCCCCGGAGTGGTCTGCCGCCCCGCTTTGGCAGTAACGTCGGTGACGATTCCGCTGATTGGCGATAGCACATTGGCGGCATCGCGGGCCGCCTCGAAGTTTGCCTTCGCCACTTCGGAGGCGGTGCGACGGGCGTCACGCTCCAGTTCGCTGACGGCTCCTTCCGCGTAGAGACGGTCATACTTATCGAATGTCTTGCGGGCATCATCGTAGACCGCCTGCGCCTGGCGCAGAGACGTGGAAGGGCCGGCTTGATCGAACACTACGACGGTCTGGCCGGCGCGGGTCACATCGCCTTTTCGCACATTCACCCGCGCAATGGTCTCGGCGAGTCGCGCCGTGACCGTCGCTTGGCGGATCCCTTCGACCGACCCGGAGTAATCGCGTGAGCGCAGCAGGTCCTGCCGGCTGACTTCGGCGACAACGACCGGTATGCGTGCGATCTGATTCTGGTTGCCGTTCTCCGACTCGCAACCGGCAAGCGATAGCAGTACCAAAGTCAAGAATGTCGCCACCCTGCCATGCGTATAGATGTGGTCGGCTGAAATCATCTCATTGCTCCTCCGCTAGTGCGGAATCCTCAACGCTCGCCCTCCGCGAGTACCGGCGCGCCCATGGCCAGACGCCAGCGCACCCGTGCCACACGACGGTCGTGTAGGGCGGTGGCGGCGTATACGCGCGCAGTTGCCAGCGCAACTTGCGCGTCGAGCACTTCCAGTTGTGTCCCCACGCCCGATTCGTATCGTGTATTGGCAATCGCCAGGCCGCGCTCGGCCTCAGTGACTGTTTCGCCCTGGGCCGCCATCCGCGCCGAGGCTTCCTCAAACCCGCTGCGGGCGCCATCGATTTGCAGCGCGACCGCACGTTCCAACTCGATCTGCTGCAGTTCCGCCTCGCGTTGATCGACCCGTAGCACCTGGATGTTGCCGCGTCGTCGGAAGCCATCGAACAGCGAGTACGATGCGGACAATCCAACCTGCCACGAGCGAAAGTAATCGTCGCGATTCGGCCAACTGTCATCCGTCAACGCTTGATAATCAAAAACCCCGGTCAGGTGCAGTGAGGGCCAGCGCTCGGCTCTTAGCACGCCGACCGCCTTGTCAATGGCCACGATTTGGTGGGAGGTTGCCGCCAGATCGGGACGGGTGCTGTGCGCCATGGCTATCAACTCATCGGTCGGCGCATCCTCCCAGTTGGCCGAATCGGGTTCCGTGTCAGCAATCGCGAGCCGGACTCCCTGAGACATGCCGATCAGGTTTGTCAGCCGAAGCAGCGCCAAGCGCAAGTCGTTCTCGGCCTGAATGACAGGTGGTCGCGCATTGGCGAGGCGTACACGCGCACTGAGGTTGTCGTATTCCGACACAATGCCGTCGGCGAATTTCTTGGCGACCAGAGCGGCGTGCTCTTCGGAGAGCCGCAATGTCTGCCTGGCCACTTCGGCCAATTGATCGAGCAAGAGAGCATCGAAGTAGGCGATCGCGACCTGCGCTTCGAGGTCGAGACGCGCCTGCCGGGCCAGATGTTCATTCATGCTGCGGTACTGCTGTGCCGCCGCCCATGCCGAGAATACCCCGCCCCCCTCGAATAAAGTCTGGTCGAATGTCAGCCCGCCGGCGACTGTGTACTTCGTGCCGACCGTGAACTCCTCGCCGCCGAAGACGATCTTTGGAAGTTCGAGATCGCGCAGGTAGTCCGCGTGCAGGTCGATCTTTGGGAATAGACCGGCGCGAGCGCTCAGAATCTGCCCCTCGGCACGGTCCATCTGGGCCAGGACGGTCAGGTACCGTTCATTGTGCAGTAGCGCGGAGTCGATGGCGGCGGACAGAGGCAGACTGACAGGTTGGCTCAATGTCGTGGTCGGCGCCAGCATGACAGCAACGCCGGCGAAAAGGATCGCCGCAGAAACACCGCGGCATCGTGCCACACCGGACTCTCCGTACCTCGCGCGCGACATCAAGCGTTGATACTGATCCATGCGCGGTTCCGCTGTCTAATTCCTACACGTTTGTCGTGTTTTTGACATTCGCGAAAATGCAGGACGTTCAAGCGGATGCAGGGAGCAATAACCAGTGCTGACAAATCCCCTGCCGAGGTCATACATTGGCGTTATGAATCACCCGACTCTCGGTTACGGCGTCATTGATATCCACATCCACGTCGCCCCGTTCGAGCAGATGCATCCGCCTATCCTGGCGGCGATGAAGCAGGGGAGAGATTTCCCGCAGATCGAGAAGCTCACGCGTGATCCGAATGTCCTGATTGGCCTGATGGACGCCGCCGGAATCGAGAAGTGCGGCATCATCAACTACGTCGCGCCGAAACTCATGGGGTTCACGTTCGAGGCGAATCGCTTTTCGGCCGAGTATGTGAAGAATCACCGGGATCGTCTCTTTGCCCACGGGTCCATTGATCCGCATGACTCCAAAGACCCCAAAGGCGAACTTGCACAGCTTCTCGATGAGTGGGGGATCACGGCGATCAAGATCCACCCGCCGCATCAGGGAATCTGTCCCAACGGCTATCTCGAGGGAAACAAGATCCTGCCCGTAGTCTATGAAGAGTGCTCAAAGCGCGGCGTCCCAGTAGTCTTCCACACGGGCACGACAATCTTCAAGGACGCGCGCATCAAGTTCGGCGACCCGGTCCATGTCGACGATGTCGCCTGCGACTTCCCCGACCTGAAAATCATCCTCGCGCATGCGGGACGTCCCATTTGGATGGAGACTGCGCGTTTTCTTGTGAAGCGCCATCCGAATGTCTACATGGACCTTTCCGGGATCCCACCGCAACGCATCCCGCAGTGGTTCCCCGACCTCGACAAGCTTGCGAGCAAGACCCTCTGGGGTACCGATTGGCCCGGCCCCGGCGTGCCGGATATGGGAACGAACCTGAGGGTGTTCCTCGATCAGGGGTGGAATGTAAAGACGGTGAAAGCGATCACGCGGGGAAATGCGATCAAAGTGTTTGGATTGTAGGGTTGGTGCTGCCTTATGCACCTACTGGTCTCAGATAACGGCGACAAAAAGACGGTGGGTGCAAAGAGCGCACCCACCCTACAATTCTAAGCAGCCCGAATTCCCTTAATCCGCAATCCGCAATCGCCAACCGCAATCACCTCGCTCGCCCGCCGGGGCGCACACCTCGATCCGAAACAATCGCCGTAACCAGCGTGCTCGGCGTCACATCAAACGCGGGGGAGAAGACCTTCGCGTTGGCGGGGGCGAGGCGTGCGTTGCCGACTTCGGTCACTTCGGCGGAAGACCTTTCCTCGATCGGAATGTGCTCGCCTGACGGAATGCTGTCGTCGAACGTGGATGACGGCGCAGCGACATAAAACGGCACGCCATGATGCGCCGCGAGCACCGCGACATTGTAGGTGCCGATCTTATTAGCTACGTCGCCGTTAGCGGCGATCCGGTCCGCTCCGACAATCACCGCGTCGATCCTTCCGCGTGCGAAGAGCGTTGCCGCCATGTTGTCGGTGATGAGCGTGCATGGCACCCCTTGCTGCATCAACTCCCACATGGTCAGACGCGCCCCCTGCAGAACGGGACGTGTCTCATCGACATAGACATGGAGATGGCGTCCGCTCGCCTCGCTCACATAGATCGGCGCCAACGCGGTCCCGATTCCGGCGGTCGCCAACGCGCCGGCATTGCAATGTGTGAGGACATACATGCCATCAGCAAAAAGCGGAGCGCCGTGTTCGCCGATTTTGCGGCACATCTGTTGGTCTTCCTCGTCAATCGCGACCGCCTCACGTTCGAGGACATCGCGCAGCTCCCCAGCGGAGCGCACAATCGCCTCAGTCGCGACTGTCATCATGCGATCTACCGCCCAAGCCAAATTCACGGCGGTCGGGCGCGCCGCCTTCAGGCGCCGCGCATCTTCATCCAACTGGGCACGGACACGTTCAAGTGATGCCGATGTATCGCTGATCGATAGCACGACCCCATAAGCTGCCACCACGCCGATAGCCGGAGCCCCACGCACGGTCAGGTCACGAATGGCCTCATACAGGTCCATGACGCCCTGACACGGGAGCATTTCCGCACGGGTCGGGAGGGCGCGTTGATCGAGCAGGTAGAGGACGCCGTCACGCCACTCGAGCGTCTTGAATTTCATGTGGACTTCGAGATGTCCCACCGCGTCAAGTATTGCGATTTGCCAACGGGAGAAAAGCAGATTCTTCGGGTCGTTCAGACTGAAAGTGTGCGGAGTCTCGCCCTCCCAATCGCCTCCATCGGTGGAACGAAAAAAGGCGGGTCCAGGCCCGCCCGTTTCCCAGATTCCAATGGCTCCCGCCTAATCCCCGCCCATGCCGACCTTGGGTGCGCTGCCGTAGCGCGCCCGCCAGATCGCGATTCGATAATCGCGGTTCATCTCGGCGATGACGCGAACCGAAATTTCCTTAGGGCAGACAGCTTCGCACTCGTAAGTGTTCGTGCACGAGCCGAAGCCTTCGGCGTCCATTTGCTGGACCATCCGCATCACCCGCAGTTCGCGTTCCGGTTGCCCCTGCGGCAGATGGGAGAATTGCGAGATCTTCGCCGCCACGAACAGGGATGCCGAAGCGTTCTTGCAGGCCGCCACGCAGGCGCCGCAACCGATGCACGAGGCGGCGTCCATTGACATGTCGGCCTCCTTCTTGGCAATCGGGATTGCGTTACCATCGGGAGCGCCGCCGGTGTTGACGGAGACGTAGCCGCCAGCCTGCATGATCCGGTCGAACGGGGTCCGATCGACGATCAGGTCGCGGATTACCGGAAAGGCCTTGGCCCGCCAGGGCTCGATCGTGATCTTGTCGCCATCCTTGAATCGACGCATGTGCAACTGGCAAGCTGTCGTGCCTTTGTCCGGTCCATGGGCCACGCCGTTGATGACCAGCGAACACGTCCCGCAAATCCCCTCGCGGCAATCGTGGTCGAAGGCAATGGGCTCCTCGCCTCTCAGGATTATAGCTTCGTTGACGACATCGAGCATTTCGAGGAATGACATGTCCCGGCTGATGTCCTTCGCCTGGTAGGTGATGAACCGACCCTTGTCCGCGGCGTTCTTCTGACGCCACACATGCAGCGTAAGCTCCATTACTTATAGCTCCTGACCGCGAGTTCAATGTTATCAAACTGGAGCGGTTCGATGTGACGGTTTGGTTTCTTGTTGTCGCCGGCGTACTCCCAACACGCGACATGGCAGAAGCGCTCGTCATCGCGCTTAGCTTCGCCGTCGGCCATCTGGTGTTCTTCGCGGAAGTGCGAGCCGCAGGATTCGTCGCGTTCGAGGGCATCATGACAGAGGACCTCGGCGAATTCGAGGTAGTCGGCGACCCGTCCGGCGCGTTCGAGTGCGATGTTCAGTTCTTCGCCCTGGCCGGTGACAATCGCGTCCTTCCAGAACTGCTCGCGCAGCGGCGGGATGAGCTCGAGCGCCTTCTTGAGGCCCGCGGCGTTACGTGCCATGCCGCAATACTCCCACATTATGTTGCCCAGCTCACGGTGGAACGACATGACGGTGCGATGGCCGCGCAACGAGAGGAGCTTTTTGACTCGCTCTTCGACTTCGGCCTCGGCGGTGCGGAACGCCGCATCAGCGGTCGAAGTCTTAACGGGTTTGTGCACCGCGAAGTAGTTGCCGATGGTGTAGGGGAGTACAAAATATCCGTCGGCCAAACCCTGCATCAAGGCCGAGGCGCCGAGACGGTTGGCGCCGTGGTCGGAGAAATTGGCTTCTCCGATGACGTGCAGGCCAGGGAGGTTGCTCATCAAATTGTAGTCGACCCAGAGTCCACCCATGGTGTAATGGACCGCCGGGTAGATGCGCATCGGTGCTTCGTACGGATTCTCCCCGGTAATCTTCTCGTACATATGGAACAAGTTGCCGTAGCGCTCCTCGATCGTCTTGCGGCCGAGGCGGCGTATTGCTCCGGCGAAGTCCAGATAGACGCCTCGTCCCGACTCGCCGACGCCGCGTCCTTCATCGCAGACTGTTTTCGCGGCGCGTGAAGAAATGTCGCGGGGCGCGAGGTTGCCGTAGGCCGGGTACATGCGCTCGAGAAAGTAATCGCGCTCATCTTCGGGAATGCTGGCGGCGGCGCGTTTCTCCTCCACTTTTCTCGGTACCCAAATCCGGCCGTCGTTGCGCAGGGACTCTGACATCAGCGTCAACTTCGACTGGTGAACCCCGGCGACCGGAATGCAAGTCGGATGAATCTGTACGAAGCAGGGATTCGCGAAAAACGCCCCACGCTTGTACGCGCGGAAATCCGCGGTCACATTGCATCCCGCGGCGTTCGTTGAGAGGAAATACAGGTTGCCGTACCCGCCCGTCGCCAGCACCACAGCGTCGGCGGCCCATGACTCGATCTTGCCGGTGACCAAATCGCGCGTGACGATGCCCCGGGCCACACCATCGACTACGACCAGATCAAGCATCTCAGAGCGCGAGTGCATCTGTACATTCCCGAGAGCGATTTGGCGCGAGAGCGCCGAGTACGCCCCCAAAAGCAACTGTTGGCCCGTTTGGCCGCGCGCATAGAACGTTCTCGACACCAATGCGCCGCCGAACGAGCGGTTTGCCAGCACGCCGCCGTATTCGCGGGCAAATGGCACACCCTGCGCCACGCATTGGTCGATGATGAAGGCTGACACTTCCGCCAGGCGATGGACATTGCCTTCGCGGGCGCGGAAGTCGCCGCCCTTGATCGTATCGTAGAAGAGGCGAAAGACACTGTCGCCGTCGTTCTGGTAGTTCTTCGCTGCGTTGATGCCGCCCTGAGCCGCGATGCTGTGGGCGCGGCGCGGACTGTCCTGGTAGCAGAAGCAGTCCACGTTATACCCCAATTCCGCCAACGACGCGGCAGCCGCTCCTCCCGCCAGTCCCGAGCCCACTATAATGACCGAGAACTTCCGCTTGTTGGCGGGATTCACCAGCTTCATCTCGAATTTGTGCTTGTTCCACTTCTCGGCCAGCGGGCCGGAGGGGACATTGCTCGGCGGGACAGACATGGCAGAACTCCTCACCTCAGCGAACGACGCCAAGGAGAATCGAAATCGGGATTGAGATGTAGCCGGCGATCAGGATGAGCGCAATGATGCGCGACGCCCATTCGTACTTCGGTAGCGTGTTTGTGGTCGCCCAACCGGCCGTCTGGAGAACGCTGGCGATACCGTGTGAGAGATG
Organism: uncultured Ignavibacteria bacterium; assembly: GCA_964371625.1. Classification (GTDB taxonomy): domain Bacteria; phylum Zixibacteria; class MSB-5A5; order WJJR01; family WJJR01; genus JACQFV01. The sequence continues at coordinate 229,377 of CAYJMP010000001.1, forward strand.
ATAGCCGAGAATCAACATCGCGAAGACATAGGTGATCGCAATGAATGGGTTGCTGAAACCCGCGATGACCATCGCGTAGATGTCCGGGTTGTTGTGCGCATCCTTCAGCGACTGATACTGCGGATTGGTGATCTTCCAGGTGTAATGCGCCAAGTGGTAGACGACAAAGGCCAGGATCATGAGGCCGGACATGACGATCGTGCGCGAGGCGACAGTGGCCCGGACCGCCTGCTTCTTGGCGTAAGCGACGGGACGCGCCGCCGTGTTCAGGAGGGCCAGCCGCAACGTGAAGGTGATGTGCACGACGGCGAACCCCGCGATGACCGTGCGCACCACCCACAGAAGCGCCGGAAACATCCGCAGCTTCTCGCCATAGGCATTGAAGACGGCAGGTCCCAGGAAGACCTGCAGATTGCCAACCATATGGCCAGTGACGAACAAGAGAAGCACCACGCCACTGATCGCGACGATGATCTTTAGACTGATGGTCGAATTCCACATGCTCTTATCCTGCGGAGCGGGACCCGCTCCCGTTGGCGCACTCTGATTCTGTCGTGAAGAAGAACCGATGGTCGAAGGGGTCGGCATAGTGATGGCCCACGGCTCTGGGAAAAAAGAGGATATTGATGCCCCGAATTCTGTACAAGTCCTTTTTGTCCCGAATTGGCAAATTCGTCAGGGACGGGCCAGACGCAGTGTGGTGGGCTCGGTGCCGGATGCCTACGTTCTGTGGCCGCCGCCTGTCCTCCAGTACGCCAAACGCACGAAAGCCGCGGGGGGGTGGCCCCACGGCTTTGTGTCGTTGATCAGGATCGTTACTTGCCGCCGGTGCTCATGAGTCCGGAGACGAGCTGCTTCTTGATGCGCGCGCGCTTGGCGCCTTTCGAGAGCCCACTCGGCAACCGATTTCCCATTGTATCGAGAAATGAATCGACTTCGCGTTCAATCGCGTTCTTGGCGAGATCGGGATGCGTGCGGAAGATGACAGTGTGGAGAGCCTGGCGGATCACGCTCGCCACCGATGTGCCTTCCTTACGCGCCATTTTGCGCAAGATCGACAACTCATCGGGGTTGAGAATCAGCGAGAACGGTTGCTTGGGACCGGCGCTCTTGCGCCCGCGACGCACGACACGTCGACGCGGCCGTCCGGCTGTTTCCCGGGCGCCTGCCTCCATACTGCGCTTGGCGGTTCTGGGTGACATACTACATCCTTCGATTAGGGGTTATGGTGGATCGGACCTGTTAATTGAACCCGTGGCATATATGGAGCCAATCTGGCGCCACGTCAATTGAAATCGAGATCTCCGATTCCTGATTTATCGCTCACCTTCCTGCAGGTTGGCAAGTGATGGTGCGCGTCTGTCTCGACCCGCAAATGCTCCTCGTGGCATCCAGTTTACTGTAACGGCCGGGCGCAACTAAAGTTCCCATCGCCTAACCATCATGGCTTGCTTACCAGCTTCTCTTTGCACAATATTGTCATATAGTCATTGAAGACGACTTCCTTTGGCTTTTCGGCCATTGGCGGAGTGGTGAATTGACCTCCGGATCCGGTGATCTCGTGGACGAACGTCCGTCTGCCTTCTTGAAAGACCAGTGTGATCGGCATGTAGGCTCGGAACGACGAGTCCACGTCGAACTGATCGACACGACCGCTCACAACCCACTGGCCGTCCGCGGTTTTCGTCCGTTCCCATCGATACTCATAGCGCGGGATTTGCACCCCGTAGACCCACTGATCGAAGAACCACTGCATGTTCTGACCTGTGTGACGTTCGACGACTCTCTGAAAATCGGCCGTCGTTGCCTTGTCATGGGCAAACGAAGAGACATAGTCGCGCATTAGTGCCGCAAACCGTTCATCCGATCCGGTGCGATAGTCGTGGAGCATATTGCGCAACATGTGCAGCACGTACGCGCCTTTGGAGTAGACGAGGTTGCCGTATGATGCCGGAGACGATGTCGAAGCGCACCGCACTCCCAACCAGATCGGCGCGACCGATGGCCCGGCATGCCAGCCATCATGACCTCCTACGTCCAGTATGTTCGACCGCCATTGCTTGACCAATTCCAGAAACGACTTATTCCCCGGATTTCGCGCTTGGACATACAGCGCGCCCGCATACTCGGCGAACCCCTCAGAGAGCCATTGGTCATGATAGGTGCTCCAGCCGACGAGATGACCGAACCACTGGTGTGCCACTTCGTGGGCTCGAAAGGCGTCCGTGATGCCCTGACGGCTGGTCTCGAACGAGAACCAGGCGAGATGCAAAAGCTGTGGGAACCCCTGCCCATGAATCCCGGGGATCTCAGTGGCCGCTAACTGGGGCCAGGGATAGGGTCCAAACAAACGCGTGAATAACTGGATCGATCCTTCAATGTCGCCAGCCACCGCTTTCTTGATGTCTCCGCCAAAGAGTCCTTCAAGATGGTTCTTGCTCCGGTAGATATCCAAGCGCGGTCCCTTGAGCATGGTCGATGACAAGACATCGAAACTGCCGTAGTTAAAGGATATGAACGCCGCGGGATCATACGTCTGCCAGCGCTTCACGCGCCAATCGCCATCGACCGTGTCACCAAGCAATTGGCCGGAGGAAACGAGATCGTAGTGTTTGGGAAAGCGGAACGTCGTCTCGTAGTCCGCCAGGGCCAGGGGCCGCGTGACAGGCAGCCAACTGGTCGTGTAGCTGATGAAGAAATCTCCCCACGGAAACTTATAGAGCAGCTCTTTGCCGCGATACAGGACGCGGATATTGGTCGTGTCGGAAACGCGCAGCGGTTCTGCGGGGCGCGCCACCAGCCCGCCGCCGTCATCCGAATAGACGAACGGTGCGATCGTCCCCGCGATCCAAACAGAATCCACTTCGAGTTCGGGAGCGAGGCGTAAGGAGACGTCGCGCATCTCGTCGCGGCGGGGGATAACCCGCAACGTGACATCGAGGACCATCTCGGTGGAAGTCTTGATGGTCACATCGGACGTGTAGTCGAGGATCGTCATGCCACGGCCGACCAACCCCAGGCGGTGTTCGTGCTCGATCGGAGGACGGACGCGATCATACGAGCAGACCAGATCGAGGCCGCCCTTGCCGACGAGCAGATGCGGTCGGAGGAAGACGCTGACCGCTTCATCATCGGCGTCATCGACCACGAAATAGAGCGGATCTTGTCCGTCGAATTCTCCGGCGATGACCATAAACGCGTGCGGCATCTCGGCGCGCAGCAGGCGGTGCCAGCCAATTGCCGGGATGTACGTTTCGAGATCGTCGTTTATTCGCCCCTGCCAATTGCGCAATTCACCGTCTCGGACCGGTGAAACCGCCGGCGTCGTATCACAACAGGCGAGCAGCTCAGACTGAATCAAGCTGTCGAAGTAGCAGACGTAGAGTTTTTCCACTGCGGCAGACAGCGAGGAGTCGGAGCAGAATCGAAACAATTGACCTCTTTCGATGGCAGAGGGGGGCTCGAAATCGAGATGGCCGGTCCCCTCGAAGTAACAGCCGGTCGGCCGACCGCCGACAGAATGCTGAAAGGTCAGCGTCCCGGAATCAAACCGGTAGCGACCGACGGCGGTCACCCATTCTGAACCAGCGCGAACACGGAAGCTTGCGTTCGGGTTGGCGGAAGGATGATCAAGCGAGTCATGGACGGCCAAATCCCAATCCGACAGGCGGATTTCATCTTTCGCCCATCCTGCCGTGGCGCAGAACAGCCAGAGCACGGGAACAATGATTCGGGGAAAAGTGGGTAGTCGATGCGGGATCGAAATCATAGGGCCCCCACGCACATGATAATCGGGTATGCCTCCATGGCCAAAAGAAAACGCGCCACCGAGGTGGCGCGCTTCTTCAAGAATCGTCAATACAGTTACGGCGCGCAAGGACTGCAGAACGTGGCGCCGGGGACTGCGTTGCGGAACGCCACTGCCACCACATTCACGACATCGAGCACGTCAGTGAAGCCACTGCAATCGACATCAGTACGCTCGCGCGGGCAGCTTGGGTCGGTTTCGCCCAAGACGTTTCGGAAGGCGACTCCCACGGTTTCGACGACATCCAGGATATCCGGGTTTCCGTCACACGTCGGATCCGCATGACAAGTACAGTCGCACGGAACGTAGTCGACCACGACTTCGTGGGGCGGGGTTATGCCGCCAACCTGCCCCTGAACGTCGGTCGAGCGAAGCGTGTAGTAGTATGTGCCCGGTGTCTTGCCCGTCACGGGGAATGTCATGCTCGCCGTGGCCGGGTCGAGCACGACCTCGGAACTGAAACTCACGACCGGGTAGATATTATCGATGTAGACTCCATCAAGGAGAACCGCGCCGTCAGTTTCGTAAGAAAAACGGATCAGAATATCGGAACCTGCGTAGGCGTTGAGCGAGAATTTCATATCACGGAAGGCGCCGCCTGACGAGCCGGTGATTCCGTTGCCGCGGTTTGTCCCGTTGGGATTGGTGTTTGTCGTGAACGTGCCGGGAAGGGTTGACCAGCTTTGGCCAAAATCGGACGACACTTCGGCGTAAGCGTAGTCCCAGTTCGCTTCAGTGTTATACCACATGCGAGCGCGAAGCGTGTCGTTGGCGACCGGTTTGTAATAGTGGTTGGCGACCAGACGGGCTCGACGGTTGTTGCTCGACCCACCCCAGAAACTCTCCGGCGCGGAGTGGGCGTGATTTTCGGAAAGAAGGAAACCATCGATGTTCCAGTTGTCAGGCAGGTCCGCGAAATCCGTATCGACCGCCCGACCCGCAAGCTCCGACAGCTTAAAGGAGACGGCAGCGTTGAGGCCGCCCGGATCCGACCATACGAGCGTGTAGTCTGGGGCATTCACAACCCCCGGCGCAATCCAAGTCGGGGTGGCCGGAGGATGGATGCGCGCCGGTGTGTCCGCCAAGTCGATTAGCACCAAATTCGCCGGCACATTCTCATTCACTAACCCTGGAATCTCGGACGCGTTCGGCCAAAAGCCCGATCCACCGACCTCCGGAGTAAATGAGAGAATTCCCTGGGCGAAGTACATCCAGTCATCCGCATCACCATTCGTATTGTAAAGCGCCCAACCCGGCTGCCCATTGTATCCGTTAAAGCTCGTGACCGTGTCACCGATGGCTCTGAAAAGGGGTTCGTCCGGTGTGTAGAAATCCTGGTAACCGGGAGCCCACAGGAACAGGGCGGCGACTGAATGGTAGTTTATGGTGATAACAAAGTCGTTCGAGTCGACGAAATCGCGAACCGCCTGAATCTCCGGCTCTGAAAACGCCGCAGTGCCGCGGTAGGTCTCGTCTTCCGGAAGCGGCGAAGAACCAAAATCGTCGAATCCCCAATGGTCCCCGTAGTTGCGGTTTGGATCGACACCGTAGTCGGTGAAATTGACCTCACGCCGATTCTTCCGCCACATGCCGCCACCATTCGAAGCGATCACCTCGTTATAGACGTATCCATCGGGATTCACGAATGGCACGAACCAAATCTCGCGTTCGTTGACAAGGTCGGTGATGCGGGAGTCGGTGCCGTAATTGAATAGAAGCGTCCGCATGGTATGCAAGACAACCTCAACGGTGATCGGCTCGCGCGCATGGTGAATGGCGGTGAAGAGAATCGAAGGCTCGTTCTCATTCACGTTTGGGTTGTCGGATATCTTCATTGCCCACAGCTCGCGTCCCTCGAGCGAGAATCCGATTGAGACCTTTTGGGTCGTCAGTGTTGGGAATGCGGTGTGGAATGAGTCGAGCTTCGACGAGTCCTGCCATCCAGCCGCTTGATCCCAGGTGAGGAATCCGCCATACGCAGTGGCCGTCTTGTTCGCGTAGCTCTGATACCAATCCGGGTCGACAACATCGATACTGTATCCGTCCGCGCGCAGGTTATCAAGCTCATCGGCCGACACAAGGACCTCGAAATAGCCCTTGGCTGCGTTGGGGTGGTCTTCGAGAATATCTACACCGCGCGCGTAGGCTGCGGCGATCTGGTTCTTGCCGGTGATGTTCCAGCGGGCGATAATCTTCTTTTTAAGAAACGCCTGATCGGCTGCGGTCAGACCCCAAGCAGTGGCGGACTGGCCGATGAGGACAACGGCAAACGCAACAAACAGCATTCCGACGCGGATCCGACGCATTGGTACTCTCCTGTATAATCTGGTTATCGGCACAACTGACTTCGATGTAGCGTGGGGAGTCGGGAGGTAAGTGGATGACTGCCCCAGTACTACCTGGAAAAACACCCTAAAAGAAACGGCCCCGTGATGCTTCGCGCGAGCCGCCGATCAAAGATAAGTCATTCGCCGATTGTTACAAGCCCACATTTCGTTCATTTGCGCCCGCTACTGTAGCGTCGTACATTGTTTTGACATGAACGACAATAATCCCTCGCATTTCGATGAGCAGGGGCGCGCCCGGATGGTCGATATCTCCGGGAAGCCCGTGACGACACGAGTTGCCCGCGCCCAGGGACGCATCACTCTCTCGCCAAAGACAGTAACCGCGATTCAGGAGGGGACTGTTCCCAAAGGGAACCCCTTCGAGGCCGCCCGCCTGGCGGGTATCTCCGCCGCGAAGAAGACCTCTGATCTGATTCCACTCTGTCATCCCCTCCGGCTTAACGCAATCGAAGTGGAGATTTCGCTTTCTGCAGGGGACTCCTCTGTAGAGGTGTCGACGAAGGTCACAGCGGATGACCGTACCGGCGTCGAGATGGAAGCGCTGACCGCCTGTACGCTCGCGCTGCTGACAGTCTACGACATGCTAAAGGCAATTGATAAAGCGATGGTGATCGGCCCGATTCGTTTGGTCGAGAAGACCGGTGGCAAATCCGACTTTACCGCCCCGCCGGCGCCATAACGCCCACGCCAGTCCCGATCGATTCATCTTGGTGCGGTCGCGGGCTGGTCGCCGCGCTCGAACTTTGGCTTGATTGCCCGGACATCGGGTGTAACCAACTGCAGGGTGTTGTGTGGCGGCACAAAAGTAGTATCAAGAGTCGGGCCAAGCGACGTCGCGCGACGGCTTGAGAAGTACAGTCGGGTAATCGTGCCGCTGCCCGGTTCCAGCGGCGGGCTGTTGCCGCCCAAGTCAGCGATGAGTCCAATCAGGACCGACTGCTTGGTCGAGTCGACGCGGAATGTCTTGAGCGCGAAATATTCAGTCCGCAGTCCGGCGTAGTTGGCGGAATCCAACCGGTATGACGAACGGCCGCTACCCCACTTGAAGGGCAACGTCATGGCCACGATCGGGCCGGCGTTCTCGAGTCCGACTGTGGCTTCCCAATGCAGCGAATCGACTCGCTCCATTTCCACCGAGACTCGGTACCCCTCAGAAGTAGGCGCTTTCGCCTGCCCCGTAGCAAAGCCTAGAACCAATAAGCCGACGGCGTACAAAATCGCCCGCTTCATGCGAATCCTTGAATTCACGTTGTCCTTTCTGACATCGGTATTACCCTCGGCTCGATGAAAGGACCAACATTTTATCGTGGTTTCGTTGCTGGGTCAAGGAGCGCAGCGGCCGCGGCCCCGCTATCCGACGGTAAAGGCGGAAGCTGGCCGAGACCCTTGCCCGACGACCGCCCGGGACGTTTGCGACTGCCTGTGTCAGAATGAATGGTCAACGCCCGCTGGAACAACTCTCTCGCGCGCTCAAAGTGGCCGCGGGTATCGTAGAAGATTCCGGCACGATAGAGATTGGCCACATAGACCCGCTGGGCATCGAAATCGCGACGGATTGCCTTGACGGCATTGTAGAACCGCGATGCGCGCTCAAAATCTTCCTGCCGACGGATCATCCCCGCGTCTATCACCGCGACGGAATCGGCGGAGACCAGGAAAAAGTGGCCGGCGGGGAGCAGGTGATAGACCATCTTCATGGACGTTTCCGTGAACTCCCAATAGATCGGTGCTCCCGTCTTCGCCAGATCGACGGCCCATTGATCGAGATGGAGTCGCACGGAATCCGAGGGAATTGGGGTGGCCGCCAAGTCGGGGAAATGCGAAAACACCCATTCGCGATACCACGCCGCGGGCATCAGGTCGCGATTGATCACGCGCACGTCGGGGCGCCATTCGTCGCAGTACTGCAGGCCGCGCAGGACAAAATCGAGATTCGCGTCTGAAACGAACACCGTCGCATTCGGTTTCAGGTCGGCAGTCGCTTCGGTGCCGTAATCATAGGCGAGTCGATGTCCTACCAGATTGCAGTAGGGCTCATTGATGATGATGGGCGCGATTCCCACCATCGCCATCGTGCCCAGGGCCGCCGTGCCGACAGTGACCCGCAGCCATTTGGTCGGCATGCGTGAAGGCAGGTAGCCGAAGCCAACGATAATCGTGGCAATACCTGCCGCAGCCAGGAACCCGGCCATCGCCAATGCCGGCAGCAGATACCCGTGGATATCCGGGTTGGTATCGTTGAAATCGCTGACCAGGACCGAGGTCACGATGAAATTGCCGAGAATAATCAGGACTGGCAGGGGAGCCCAGCGCCGCGCCCGACGCCACAGACCGACCAGACCGGCACACATAAGCACGACAACGCCCCACTGCAATTCGGACATCAGCAAATCGACACAACCTCTGAAATTCCTCCAAAACATCGCCGGTGAAATCGAGATAACCTCATCCAGCGCATCGACGCCGACCACACCGCCCCATTCCGGCGACCGCGCCGTCGCGGTCCACCCCCAGTTGAGAGGCGGGTTCGCCCCGGCGCGAACCGGGAGGTATAGATAGATGGAGAGACCGATGAGGAAGAGAAGCGAGGCGACAATCCAACCGGACGCGCCCACGCGCTGACGTCGATTCAGAATCAAGAAGAACAAGAACAGCGCCGGCATCGCCGATGCAAACGTCGCGTTGTGCAACCCGAGTCCAAGCCCTGCCAGAAACCCTGCCGCCACAAGCCAGCGGTCCAAGTCATTCTCGCCGCGCCGAACTGACTCATCAGCACCGTAGGCAACTCCAATGAGCAAAGCGAGCGCGAGAAAGGTCGGGGCATAGACTTCGGCGCGTGCCGCCTGCATCCAAAGTGTGTAGGTGCCGGCTATGGCGGTCAGGCCCACCAGGATCGGCATCGCAGTCTCCCACCACCGCTTCGTACGCCACACGTGGGAGAAGAGTCCATGCCACACGTAGGCCAGGGTCCCCAACGCCGCGGAGGCGGAGGCGGCCGACAGAAAGTTGACCCGATAGAAGATGTCCCCGAAAGGAGAGAGCGAGAAGACGCGTCCGATCAGGACATACAGTGGAAATCCAGGACGATGTGGAATGCCAAGCACGTGGGCATTCGCGGCCAGCTCGCCCGTATCCCACCAAAATACGGTGCGACACATCGTGGCCACGTAAAGCAGCAGGGACACGATGAAGACAATTGTGGCGAGAAGCCACGCCGCGTTGGTCGAGCGCTCGCGACCCTGGTAGAGTTCCTCCAAAGAAGGGGAGTGGCTAACAAAGCTGTCCGGCAAGGCGAGACCCTCCAGTATTGGGCCTCTTACAGCCCGTGACTTCTTTGGATGATACGGCCATCTCGGTTATTATCGGCTAAAACCTCCAGAAGGTTGCGCCGTCCTGTTTCGGTTTGACGTACGACTCCATGCCGCTATTATGCCGTCTGCGGAGTGCCAAATCACTTGACCAGCCAGGCCAACCCATCGCGGAATCCCGGCAATCGCTCGCGCCTGCGACCGATTGTGGCAACTGTTGTGGTCGCGAGCCTGGTTTTGGCTCTCTTGTTCTTTGCCTGGGCGACCATCGGAATCCGGAGCGTACGCGGAGCCCTGGTCGCGGAGACCGAACGCCAATCGCTGGCGCTTCTGCAGTCGTTGATCCTGGCATCCCAATACTCGCTCGCCACCGGAACATTGGTCGAGAAACTGGAGCGTGAGACCCTGGCCGAGCGTGTCCGTGCCCTGATCGAACGAGAGGGGGCGCAATCGCTCGATGTGCGACGCCTCAGTTCAATGGCAGCCGCGCTCGAAGTGGATGGCCTCACTGTTTGGAAAGGAGACACCAGCTCCTCATTCCCACAGGAGGTCAGTCGGGTGATGGCTACGGAGTCCGCGATCAACCCGGCAGAGTGGCAATCCTACGATGAGGTGATTGAGCTCTCACTAACAGATTCCCTCTCCAATCGAGCATGGAACGGCGCCGGCTTTCTGACCGACCGTGGGGCCGTGGCTGTATGGCGGGCGACCTCTCCGGGGGGCGCGCCAGCGTCTATTAGGGGCATCGGGGAGTTGATTCAGGAGATTGGTCGCCAGTCTGGGGTCAACTACATCATTCTGCAAGCCCCTGATGGAATAGTGTTTGCGTCCCGTCCGTTAAAGCCGCTCTTGAAGCTGGCGGCCGACTCATTCCTTGTTGAAGTTCTTGAAAGTGACGCTCCCGCAACGCGGGAAATTGTGTTCGAGGGTGTCGCGGTCCTGGAAGCGGCATCGCCGTTTCTCTCGACCGAACTACCGTCGGGCATGTTCCGTGTTGGCCTGAACCTGATCGCGGTCGACGATGCCGTCGACCGGCTCACCCTCCAATTCGGCCTGACCGCTCTCTTGTTTGTATTGTTCGCAACAACCGTGAGCGCCGTGATCGTGACCCGCAGGTCGCTGGCCGCGCTCGGCCAGTCTTATCGAGAGGTTGAAACGCTGACGGGCAATGTGCTTGATGCGATCGATCAAGCGGTGATTGCCGTGAATGCGGATGGTGAAATCACCATCTTCAATCCAACGGCGGAGCGATGGTTCGGGCAATCGATCCAGAAGGTGCGTGGCCTGAGTCCTGCCGAAATCCTTCCGGTTGATTTTGACCTCGCTGGCGTGCGCGCCAGCCGCGAGGCAATAGGGGAGATCGAGATTGCCTGCCCTACGGTCCTTGGCGAACGGACTCTCGTGTACTCGACCACGCCGTTGGTCACGGGCGAGGCGCGTGCCGGAGCGGTCGCGGTGATTCGCGATGAGACCGAGGCGCGGGCGATGGCGATGCAAGTCAGACGTGCGGAGCGGCTTTCGGCCATGGGGCAATTGGCCGCGGGTGTCGCACATGAAATCCGCAATCCGCTGAATGCGATCGCGCTGGCCGCACAACAACTCAAACTCGAACTGGCCGGGGCCGAATCCGTGCACATGGCCGACACGATCTGGTCCGAATCCAAACGACTCAATCTCATCGTCGAGGATTTCCTCTCCTTGGCCAGGCCATCCACACAACCACAATCTGCAGTCGATCTCAATGATCTCGTCGCCTCGATAGCGCAGATGGCGGGTCTGGAAGCCGATAAGAACCAAGTGGCGCTACGGGTGAGCCTGCCGGAGCAATGCCTTGTACGCGGCGTGGCCGACGAACTCCGTAAAGCGCTCTGGAATCTGTTGCGCAACGCTTTGGCCGCGACGCCGCTGGGGGGTACGATTGGGCTTGAGCTCAAAAGTCACGATGGCATGGCGACGCTGACGATCGACGACACTGGATCCGGCATTGCGCGCGAGGCATTGCCGCGCGTCTTTGAGCCGTGGTTCTCGACCAAGCCCGGAGGGACCGGATTGGGGCTTGCGATCACTCACCGAATCGTGCAAGATCACAGTGGCACGATCGAAGTAATTTCGCCAGTCCCGGCCCAAGACAAGGGCACACGAGTTATCGTGCGTTTACCCGTTCAGAATTCGTAATCGGCATTTGAGAGGACAGGAGATTTGGCAGGTCTGATATACCGCAGCGCTGGAGAATCGCACGGGCCGCAACTGACTGGAATTCTCGAAGGCGTGCCTTCGGGATTGCGCGTGGATCTTGGACGCCTGGCGTCGGATCTCGCCGAACGTCAGAAGGGCTTCGGGCGCGGCGGGCGCATGAAGATCGAACAGGATCGTTGCGCCATTACGGCCGGTGTGCGCCACGGAATGACTTTGGGGTCCCCGATCGCATTCCAGATCGAGAATCGCGATTGGGTGAACTGGCAATCCGCGATGTCCGTTACCGACGAGCGGCCCGCGCCGTCAAGCGACCGGGAGGCGCAACTGTCACAGTGGCGCACGGTGCCGCGTCCAGGCCACGCAGACCTCGCCGGAGCGCAGAAGCATCACTTCTCTGATCTCCGCAATGTCCTCGAGCGCGCCTCGGCTCGTGAGACGGCGGTGCGCGTTGCCGCCGGCGCCTTTGCCAAAATGGTGCTTTCCGAGTTGGGTGTCGAGACGGCAGGCCATGTCTTGCAGATCGGGAGTGTCCAGAGTGCCGGACCAGCACTGAGCGTCGCTGAGATTCGTGAGCGCACAAAGGACTCAGATGTCCGTTGCGCCGATCCAAGATCCGCCGACGCCATGCGCGAGGAGATTCGGCAGGCCGCCTCCGCAGCCGACACGCTCGGCGGCATGGTTGAAGTCGTCGCGACCGGTCTCGTGCCAGGAATCGGCGATCACACACAATGGGACACGAAACTTGATGGTGTCCTGGCGCGCGCCGTCATGTCGGTCCACTCGATTAAGGCGGTGTCCATCGGTGATGGCGTCGCGCAGGCGGGACGACGCGGGTCGACCGTCCATGACGAAATCGTTTATGATCAGATTCGGGCGAAGGAGCAATCGGGGTTCACTCGCACGAGCAATCGTGCGGGGGGGTTGGAGGGTGGGCTGACCAACGGCGAAGACATTGTCGTGCGCGCCTATGCCAAGCCGATTTCGACTCTGAATAATCCGCTCAAATCGGTCGATATCCACTCCAAGGCGGCAGCCGCTGCCTTTGTCGAGCGTTCGGACATTTGCAGTGTACCCGCGGCCGCGGTCGTCTGTGAGGCCATGGTTGCCATTGTGCTGGCCGATGCCTATTTGACCGCGTTTGGCTCCGGCGCCTTAAACGACATCGTCGCAAGGTTTGAGCTTTATCGCGCACGCCTCGATCGTTTTGATGTATAACCATCTCGAATTGTCGTATTTAATACCCGAACTTGAAGGCAGGCCGCTCGTCAACATCGGATGAAAGGTCGCTGATGCGAGAAAGCACGTTTGAAACAATGCTGGTGGGAAATCAGCCAAAGATCTTCGATGATGCCGCTCCGGCCACGAATCTACGCCTGGCGCGTAACCGCCTCGATAAAGGCGCCATCACACCGGAAGAGTACGAGACGGTCGTGCGCGCAGCGATCAAGCGCACGATGGCAGATCAAGCAGCCTGCGGTCTTGATCGTCTGACGGACGGACGCATCCGCTGGGATGACCCCGTAACCCCGCTGGCGCGCGCACACGATGGGTTTACCAGCGGCGGACTGATTCGCTTTTTCGATAATAACATGTACTATCGCCGTCCAATCATCGACGGCCCGATCCGGTTTGTGCGCTCTGCCCTCATCGATGACTTTCGACTGGCCAGAAGCCTGAGCGATCGCCCGCACATGCCATCCGTCTGCGGCCCTTTCTCACTGGCCAAGTTCTGCGTTGATCAAAGTTACGCGGGTTCACGTTCGCTTTATGAAGACTGCGCACGTTTGGTTCGCGGCGAACTCGAAGCGCTGTCCGAAGCGGGTGCGGACTGGGTTCAGTTGGATGAGCCCCACTTGGTGTTTTGCACGGAGGAAATGGGGCTCGCGGTGGAGACGATTTCCGCAGCGGTCCGACGCTCCGGAATCAAGACACTCTTGTACACTTACTTTGGTCCTCTTCATGCCATTGCTGATCGGGTCTGGGACATACCCTGCGATGCGATTGGAGCCGACTGCGCCACCGTGCCGGGCAATCTTGACATCCTGTTGCAGGGGCCGAAGGCACGTGGACGCGCCTTTGGGCTTCTCGATGCCCGCTCCACCCGCATGGAGAAACCCGAGCAGATCACGACTCAACTCGAGAAGATTTCGGGCGGAGGCGCCGCTGATTGGCCAAAATGCTGGATCACGCCGTCCGCGGCGCTTGAATTTCTGCCCTATAAGAATGCCATCGCCAAAATGCGACGCCTGTCCGAAACAGTGCGGCAGTTCGAAGGGGTGACGATCGAGGAAACAGCATAGGACCAACTGGTCGTTTAGGACCTATCAGAACGCGGAGAACAAATGTTAGAGACGACAAGCGTCGGATCGTTCCCCAAACCCCATTACCTGGCCAAAGCTCGTACCGCAGTGAGCCGAGGCGAAATGGACGCCGCGGCGTTGCGCGCACTCGAAGAACGCGCGACGCGCGAGTGGATCAAATTCCAGGAAGACCTCGGCGTCGATATCCTCGTGCACGGCGAAATGGAACGCGGCGACATGACGACCTTTTTCGCCGAACAGCTTGTTGGTTACGGTGTCTCTGGATTGGTGCGGTCCTATGGCAACCGCTATTATCGCAAGCCGATCATTGAGGACTCTCTCGAACGCCCGCGCGGAATGACCGTCGAGTTCTTCCAATGGGCGCAGTCGCTCACAAAAAAGCCGGTGAAGGGCATGCTCACCGGTCCGTACACCATGTGCGATTGGTCGTTCGACGAATACTATGCGTCGCGCCGCGACGCCGTCCTCGCGCTTGCGAACATCGTCCATCAGGAGGTCAAAGACCTCGAAGCGGCCGGTGCCCGGTATATCCAGATCGATGAACCGGCAATCTCGACCCGGCCGGATGAAATCGATCTGGCCATCGAGGCGATGGGGATTGTGACCGACGGGATCAAAGCGACGACCATCAGTCACATCTGCTATGGCGATTTCGCGAAGATCTATCCGCGGGTCCTGTCATTGCCGGTCGATGTCCTCGATCTGGAATTCGCTAATTCGCATTTCACTAATCTCGAGGTGTTCCGCCGCCCCAAGTTTACCAAGAGAGTGAGCGTCGGCGTGGTCGATGTTCATACCCACGTCATCGAGACGCTCAAAGAGGTGAAAGAGGGGATTCGGAAATCGCTCTCGGTGTTTGATCCCGAGCAAGTCTGGATCGATCCGGATTGCGGCCTCAAGACCCGTTCGCCGCAAGAGGCCATGGACAAGATGAAAGTCATGGTCGAAGCGACGCGTGAAGTGAAGCAGGAGCTGGGGCTGGCGTAATGTGCGCGCTGGATACGCGTTGACAAGTGAGGCAGGCTAAGGGGCGTGTCAAAAAGCATCGGCCCCGACAAAGCCCGGGACCGAGACAGGCAAGAATGCCTGTCCTCCTAAAAGCGAAATATCTGAATCAGGAGGACAGGCATTCTTGCCTGTCCCCGCTTCGCCGGAGGCGGAGCGGACTTGTTCAACAGACCCTTGAACCTGTGCTGTTCCGCACAACAAAACGCGAATTCTCCAATGAATGACAAACCGCCGAGCCACCCGTTCCTCGAGCGCATCGCGGCCGGCCCCATGCTCGCCGATGGCGGGATGGGTACAATGCTCTACAATCGGGGTGTGTCATTTGAGCGGTGTTTCGATTCACTGAATCTGAGTGATCGCGAGATCGTGCTTGGGATTCATCAAGACTACATCCGCGCCGGCGCGAAAGTGATCGAGACCAATACGTTTGGCGGCAACCGTACTCGCCTCGCGGCGCATGGACTCGAAGGCAAGGTCCGCGACATCAACTTTCACGGCGCGCGCATCGCCCGCGAAGCGCGCGAGATCATGGGCGCCGATGTTCTCGTTGCTGGTTCGATAGGGCCATTGGGCAAAAACCTGGCGCCCATCGGTTCAGTTACGCAACAACAAGCGCGCGAGTATTTCCATGAACAAGCCGCGGCGCTAATCGAGGGCGGCGTCGATCTGCTGGTGATCGAAACTGTCTCCGATCCGGCTGAAATGGCCGAGGCGGTGGCCGCGGTCAGGTCGCTCACCAGCCTGCCGATCGTCGCGCAAATGACGTTTACAGAAGAGGGTATGACACTCACCGGGCGATCACCGGAAGAGATCGGTGCGTTTCTCAACGAGCTCCCCGTCGATGTTATGGGCGCGAACTGCTCGGTTGGCCCGCAAGGCATGCTGGAAGTGATTTCGCGGTTGGCCAAAGTCGCCAAAAAGCCGCTGTCTGCCATGCCGAACGCCGGGATGCCGCGCCTCGTCGATGGGCACTTTGTCTATCCGTCGCACCCATCGTATTTCGCCGGACTTGTCGGCCCGTTTCTCGCGCATGGTGTGCGTCTGCTGGGCGGCTGCTGTGGCACAAAGCCGGAGCATGTTGCGGCGATGCGCGATGTCCTGGATGTATGGAGACCTGCCGCTGCCGACTCCAGATCCGTAACATTTGTTTCGACCTCGCTGCCGGAGAGGCCCTCGCCGGGGACGACTGCGGCATCGCGTTCACGGTTTGCCGCGAATCTTGGCCGGAAGTTTCAGGTTTCGGTCGAGCTTGACCCCCCGAAAGGGAGCAACCCGGCGAAAGTCATCGAGGGCGCGCATCTGTGCCGTGCCGCCGGGGTCGATGCCGTCAATGTCGGCGATTCGCCGATGGCGCGTGTGCGCATGAGCGCGGTGGCAACAGCAGCGTTGATCGAGCGAGAAGTCGGCATCGATACCGTTTTGCATTTCACCTGCCGTGATCGCAATCTTATGGGCATACAGTCCGATCTGATTGGGGCGCACGCGTTGGGAATTCGCAACGTGCTCGCGATCACCGGCGATCCGCCGTCGGTAGGCGACTATCCACACGTGACGGGTGTCTTCGATGTCGACGCCATCGGGCTGACGCGGATCCTGTCCGGGCTTAATGAGGGGAAAGACTTTGCGGGCGCATCGATCGGCCATCCGACGACTTTCGCCATCGGCGTGGCGCTAAACCCCGTGGCCGAAGATTGGCCGCGCGAACTTGAGCGCTTCAAAGCCAAGGTCGGAGCTGGGGCTCATTTCGCCTTCACCCAACCGCTCTACCGCCTTGAGCCGCTCATGCGTGCCCTCGATGCAATTCGAACCTGTGCGATCCCGGTTTTTCTCGGGCTTTTGCCGCTCATGTCCTATCGTCATGCCTGGTTTCTGCACAACGAAGTTCCGGGAATCGTGATTCCCGACGATGATCTCGAGCGGATGAAAAGGGCAGGGGACAGGGGAGCGGATGAGGGCGTGGCCATCTGTCGTGAACTTCTGGAGAAGACACGTCAGATGGTCGACGGCGTCTATCTCATGCCGTCATTTGGACGGTACGAGACGTGCCTGAAGGTCATCGAAGGATTTGTGGAGAAGGCCGCCTCACCTTTCCTCGATGAGGTAGTTCCGAACCACCTCAGAGCGTGAAGAAATGCCAGGGCGGGGGCAGACGCTACCGCATCCGATTTGGCTTCGCCTGCGCGCCTTCCAGGTCCAGTAGAGCGCGTTTGAAGTGCAGTCCGCCCGAGAAGCCCCCAATTCCTCCGCCCGAGGCCACAACGCGATGACACGGGACAATGATCGGGAACGGGTTTCTCCCCATCGCCTGACCGACAGCGCGCGCGCCACCCGGTGAGCCGGCGCGTGCGGCGACTTCGCCGTATGAGAGCGTCTTTCCGTAGGGAATCTTCGCGCAGACTTGAAGCGCCTTGCGTGTAAACCCGTCGACTCGTGACCAATCAATCTTTACCGGAAACTCCCGTCGTTTCCCGGCGAAGTACTCGGCCAGGAGTTTCTGCGTCTTTGCTGTCGCCTTGGGCTCGCTCCGTGGACTCACGCCATCATCGTGAAGTTCCTTCATGAATTGCTCTTTGGTGGTGCCGAAATTTACACGCCACAGTCCACGGTCGCTCTCGGCGAACCAGACGTCGCCAAACTCTCCCGTGTCCAAGTATCCGTATCTGACTGACCCGGTTTCGCTTTTCATCCCACGCCTCCTGCCGGACTATTGCGCGACGCTGCCGTCGATTGCTATCACTTTCTTGAGCTTGGGCGGGTTTAACCGGATTTCTCTCAATTGTGGCGTTCAGCCAACCTTCTTAGTAGCTTAACGCACAATGTCAGCCCTCATGAAACGCGAGCACGTGTTCCTCGTGGCTGTATGGTTGCTCATCGCCATCGTCTTCGTGCTGTTCGCCAAGATGATCCTGCCGTTTATCACGCCGGTCGCGTGGGCCGTGGTCCTTGCCGTCACCTGGAACCCACTTCACAAGGCACTCGCGAAGCGAGTTCGCCCTCCGGGACTGGCCGCCGCCTTGTCCACGGCTGCCGTCGCCCTTGTCATTGTCGCCCCAGCCACCTACATCGGAGTGCAGGTCGTCGACGAGGCCACCGCGGTCTACGAACGGTTTCAGACCGGCACTACGTCGACGACGATCGATGAGTTGGCGACACGGTTTGACCCAGTGATCCAGGCTTGGAGCTCGAAATTGAGCGGGTTTATCGACACGTCGAGCTGGGATTTTCGGACAATCGTCACCGGCGTCGCGGGGAAAGTCAATGAGTGGGTGGCCGAGCATGCGGCCGACACGCTTGCCAATGTCGGGAAAGTCATTCTGCAGTTCTTCCTGATGCTGGTGACAATGTACTACATTTTCAAGGACGGATTGCTGTTCAAGCAGCGCCTGAAGGAGTCGATCCCGCTCTCAAATACTCGCTCCGAAGAACTCATGGACCATATCACCGAAGTTCTGAAGGCGGCGATCTTTGGCTCACTCGTCGTCGCGGCGATACAGGGCGCCATCGGCGGACTGCTCTTCCTGGTATTGGGACTTCCCTCGCCGATCCTGTGGGGCGCCGTGATGATGTTCTTTGCACTTATCCCACTACTCGGTGCATTCGTCGTCTATATCCCGGCGGCGGTTGTCCTTTTGATCGATGGATCCTATATCAAGGCCATCGTGTTACTCGTGGCTGGGATCGGTATCGTTTCACAAATCGACAATTTCCTGCGTCCGTTGCTCATGGCGGGACGCACGAAGATACACCCACTCCTGCTCTTCTTCGCCATCCTCGGCGGCGTCAGCGCTTTCGGATTCGTGGGGCTTGTCGTTGGACCGGTCATCGCCGCCCTGTTTGTCGTGATCTTGGACGTCTACCGCCAGGAAGTTGGCGAGACCATCGGCGCCAAGCCGCTCGGAAGTCCGCCGGCAAATGGCTAATCTCATTCACCTAAACCCTCCTTAAACAACAAGATTGAGCATAATCGATAACGCCTTGCCTTGCCGCATGTTATCGTCGCGGTAGTTGTGTGTTCGGCCCCCTGAAAAACGAGCACCGTGATTCAGCGAAGACCTCTGACAGGGTCTCGCCCAATCAAGGTAAACCCGCTTCTTCCGATACTCCCACTGAGGTGCTGTTATGAGGGGCGAATACCTCTACATGCGCTTTGTGGCAGATTCGGGCTAAGGGGAGCGTGGCTTATGGAAATGCGTGTCGAAACACACCAGGCGATCGACGTGTTGTGCATCTCCGGCCGTTTGGATCTCGTCAGTTCGAGCGCGTTCAAAGATATGATCCGGCAGCGGCTCTCTGACCACCGGACGCTGATCGTCCTCGATATGGAGAAGGTCAGTTTCATCAACAGTTCCGGTCTAGGGGCATTGATCTCGACACTCCGCGACATCCGCTTGTCGGGTGGGCGAATCGTGCTTTGCCGCATGGCGCCTTACATCGAGGAGATTTTCACTATCACCGGACTGACACGTGTCTTCGACTGCTATCCCAGCACCGTCGAGGCGATGGAATCGTTCGCCAATCTGCCGCGTCAAGCGGTCGGCAAGTGTTGACCAGTTGCGCCCAAATGCCATGACGACCAAGCCCAAATTGCTGATTGTCGACGACGAGATTCTTATTCGCGATCTTCTCTACGACTATTTCAAGAGTCGCGATTACGACATCGCCGTGGCAGAATCGGGCCAGGGCGCCTTGGCGCAGCTTGAGGAATGCCATTTTGACACGATCATCCTCGACCTGAAGATGCCGGACATGGACGGCCTCGAATTGGCGACGAAAATCCGCGCGACCGATGATCACGTGCCGATCATCTTCATGACCGGCTACCCGTCGATGGAGACCGCGATCGAAGCGCTCCGCAAACGTGCCGACGACTATTTCATCAAGCCGTTCAATCTGAAACAAATGAACCGGGCGGTCGAATCGGCGCTGACCCGCGCCGGATGCCCGGTCCCGCCGGTCAGCGCGGAGGCGACATTGTGACCTCCGCACGGCTGCCGCGCATCCTGGTCGTCGACGATGAGCACTTCATCCGCGACCTTCTCTACGACTTTTTCAGCAAGTGCCAATACACCGTTGTGACAGCGCAGGATGGTGAGAGCGGAATCTCGCAGTGTCGAGCAGAGCATTTTGACGCCGCCTTGGTCGACCTCAAGATGCCCGATCAGACGGGCACCGATGTGCTCGCCGAGTTACGCGCCCTCGATCCGACACTGCCCGTCATTATCATGACCGGTTACCCAACCATCGATGCATCCATCGAAGCGATTCGCCGGGGCGCGCATGACTTTGTCGTGAAGCCCTTCCGTCTGCAGGATCTAAAAGAACGTGTCGACCGCGCCATCCGGACGCGTTCCGTCGCCCGCGACATTGATGAATTGCGCTCACGTATGGCGGCTATTGAAGCTGAACTGCACGAGTATCGCACACGCCAGACGCTGGTACGTTAGCAGCACGATCCCTCCCACACATGATCTTTGATATTGCGCCCCCCGACCGCCGGGGTATATTCGCCCGGAGGGGTCATGGGCACAGTCGATACAAACTTTACTCCGCATGTCGAGTCTGCGAAAGCTGTTGGGGCATCGGACGATGAAATCGTGCGTCTGCGCCACAGCGTGGCGGCGCTGGAAGCACGTCAGCGCCAATTGGCCGCAGAAATAGCGCGTTTGCGCGTGTTCTCGCCGCTGGGCGAGGGAGTCGCCACCATCGCCCACGAAATCCGCAACCCGCTTGGCGCCATCGCCGGGTTTGCGGAATTGCTCGCGCGTCGCTGTGAAAGCCAGCCCGACCTGCGTGGCATGTCGCAGAAGATCATGAGCGCTGCGCAGAACTTGAACTCCCTGGTCGAACGGTTGCTCGAACTCGTGCGCAATTCACCCATGGAGATTCGTCCGATCGACTGGCCGCGCTTCCTGGGATCGACCGTGGATCAATACGAAGAGCAGGCCCGCATGCGCGGCGCGCGGCTGACTTTGGTTCGCCGCTGGCCCGAAAAGCTCGGTGACGGCAAAGCGGACGCGCTTTGCCTGCGTCAAGCGGTCTGGAACATCCTGGAAAACGCCGAGCAGGCCACCGCCTGCCGCGGTGAAATCGAAATCAACGGCAGCATCGCGGCAGATGGATGTCTGCAACTCACGATTGCCGACCGCGGTCCGGGCGTCGACCCGGCGGTGTTGCCGAAACTGTTCACGCCGTTTGTCACGACACGCGAGCAGGGGACAGGTCTGGGACTGGCGACCGCCCGCAAGATCGTTGAGGCCCACGGCGGCCAGATTACCATTCGCAACCGCGATGGCGGCGGCGCCGAAGTAGAAATCGCCCTGCCGCCTCAGGCTGCGCCAACATTGCTTGTTCCCAAGGGAGATTCCCACTGATGTCCGCCACCATCCTCGTGGTCGACGACGACGCCCTGGTGAATGACTTCATTGTCACCACGCTGCGAGAGGGCGCGTACAACGTCGAAAACGTGTTCTCTGCGGAGGCGGCGCTCGACCGAATTGGCGCGCGCGATTACGATCTCGTCATCTCCGATGTGAAAATGCCGGGAATGGACGGCCTCTCGCTCTTGGAGCGTTTGCAGACCGTCGCACCCGATACTGCCGTGGTCATCATGACCGGTTACGGCGGCGTCCCGGATGCCGTGCGCGCGATGAAAGCCGGCGCGTTCGAATACCTTGTCAAGCCGGTGGGCGCGGAGGCGACGGAAGCCGTTGTCGCCCGCGCGCTCGAATTCCGGAGATTGAAACTCGAAAACCGTATGTTGCGCGATGTCGTCGCGCGTCGTGTCACCGCCGAGATGATCGGCGCGTCGGCATCGATGCAGAAGGTCATCGACCGGGTCGAGTCCGTTGCCAGTTCACGCGCCAACGTCCTCATCACGGGCGAGTCCGGCACCGGCAAGGAACTGGTCGCCCGGGCGCTGCATTTCCGCGGTAATCGCCGCGGAGGGCCGTTCAAAGCGATCAACTGCGCCGCCTTGCCGGAGACCTTATTCGAGAGTGAACTGTTCGGACACGAAAAGGGAGCGTTTACCGGCGCGCTTCGCCAGAAGCGCGGGCTCTTTGAACTCTGCGATGGGGGCACGCTGCTCCTCGATGAAATCTCAGAGATGACGACGGCTCTGCAGGCCAAACTGCTGCGCGTCGTGCAGGAGCGTGAGATCCAACGCCTGGGTTCGGATCGCGCGTTGGCGGTCGATGTGCGCGTGGTCGCGACCACCAATCGTCACCTCCCCACCGAAGTCACGAATGGCAGCTTCCGTGAAGATCTCTATTTCCGCCTCAACGTTGTCGAAATCAATTTGCCGCCTTTGCGAGAGCGTGCCGACGATATTCCCCTGCTGGTCGAGCATTTTGTCCAGCGTTTCAACCGCGAGAATGGCCGGTCGGTCAAGCGCATCAACGATGCGGCGATGAAACTCCTCGTCACTTATCACTGGCCGGGAAACGTCCGCGAATTGGAAAACTACCTTGAGCGTGCGATTGTGACGGCTTCGGGGGAAGTGCTCACTCCCGACGATTTTCCGGCGGAGTTGGCGACCGGTGGTCCGAAACCGCGCAACGCCCCGGTCGGTGTGGGCAGTACGATTCACGATATGGAAAAGTGGCTCATCCTCACGACCCTGGAAGCGGAAGCAAACAATCAGACCAGGGCCGCGGACAGACTGGGCATCTCTTCGCGCACGCTGCGGAATAAACTGTACGAGTACGGCGTCAAGACTCCCGGAGGAAACGGCGGTAGCGACCGCCCCGATGGGAAACCTTCGGCCTGAAGCACTGACATGAAGAGAGCACTCCCGAAGTTTTGTCGTACTGCTCTTGTGGCGATGTTTTGTTCGGTGTGTTGGCCGGTGGCCACCGGTGGCGAGGAATATGGCGCGCCGATTGTTTCGAAAGTCGACCTCAACTATTTGGTGAATGGGCGACGGCCAATCTGGATGGGACCGGTCATCCGCTACACGGTCTACGAGAAGACCACGGTCGAAGCGCGCATCAGCGGGCTCACCGGCGAGCTCATCCTCGTAATGCCAATCGGCGAGCAGGAGCCCGGCCAGTACACACTGCCGTGGGATGGCACGATGGATGCCGGATTGGTGACCTTCGACGGCAAGTATTACTTCGAGCTGTTCTTCGGTGATGAGTACGGCGCCAAGTTCTGGATCACCGCAAAGTCGCTGCAGACATTTGATGACGAAGCATAGAGTTTTCAGCAGACGGTGGTCTGCGTGGGTACTCATCGCAGGGACTGTATTCTTTCTTCTGCCGTCCATAACATCGGCGGGTGGAGGTTCGGGGCCTGCCGGAGGCGGGGATGACGTTGTCAGCGTTCTCCTCGCGTTGGCCGTTATCATGGTCGGAGCAAAGCTGGGCGGCGCGATGGCTCAGCGACTCGGCCAGCCCGCGGTGCTTGGCGAACTGGTCGCGGGAGTCATTCTCGGGAACCTCGCGCTGATCGGGCTGACTTTGTTTGAACCACTCGCGCAACTGCACACAATCCACATTCTCGCCGAAATCGGTGTCATCATTCTTCTTTTCCAGGTCGGACTCGAGTCCGATCTCAGGCAGATGATGCGAGTCGGGCTGTCTTCACTTTTGGTAGCAATGCTCGGTGTCGTCGGCCCATTCCTGCTTGGATGGGGAATCGGAGTTTGGTTTTATCCCGACGAATCGGTGTATATGCACATCTTCCTGGGCGCCATTCTGACCGCGACTTCCGTGGGGATCACCGCACGGGTCTTGAAAGACATCCGCAAGATCGACACGGATGAGGCGAGGATCATTCTGGGTGCGGCCGTCATCGATGACATCCTTGGTTTGTTGATACTAGCGGTCGTGGCCGGTGTCATACAAGCAGCCGATGCGGGCAAGGCCATGGCCCCGACCTCGGTTCTCTGGCTGGTCGTCAAGGCACTTCTGTTTCTCGTCGGTGCCATTATCGCTGGACGGCTGTTCTACAGGCCTTTGTTCCGCGTCGCGAATTACCTGAGCGTTCACGGAGTGTTGCTCATCACCGCGCTGGTGTCCTGTTTTGGGATGGCGCTGCTCGCCGCCAAGGTTGGTCTGGCTCCCATCGTCGGCGCCTTCGCTGCCGGATTGGTCCTTGACGAAGTACACTATGAGAACCAGCCCAATCTTGGCGACCATACAATCGAAAATCAGCTTGAACCACTCGCCCTGTTTCTCGTCCCGATATTCTTCGTGAAGATGGGACTAGACGTCGATTTGGCGACGTTTGGCAAAGCCAGTGTACTGGGCTTTGCGCTGATCTTGACCCTGGCTGCGATTATCGGCAAGCAACTCGCGGCGGCAGGAGTCATTCAGACGAAGAAGGGGCACGTCAACCGCTGGATTGTTGGGCTGGGCATGATTCCCCGCGGCGAGGTTGGTTTGATTTTCGCCGGCATCGGCCTTGGCCTGACGTTCGCGGGACATGCGGTTGTAACCCCCGAAGTCTACTCGGCTGTCATCATCATGGTCATTCTCACCACGCTCGTAACGCCACCCGCTCTCACATGGGCCTTTCATCGTCAGGACCGCAACCGGGTCAAGCCTTCGAAGTAGCAACCAAAGAGTCCGACGATATCGGGCGAAATTCGCGGTGAGGACCCAATTCAGGGATACACGGCGGGCCGATTGCACGTCTCGCTGTGCACGTTATGACACAAACTCGATGGGTATGTCACAAATCGGGGCAAGTGAACTCGATATCGCACACGGCCGAGCACATCCCTCAATGGTTGAACACGATGCGCAAGCAGCGGATGCCAACTTGCCGCGCAGTTATTTGACAGTTTGTTAGGTGGGCATGGCAAAAACCGGCGGACGGCTGGAGCCGAACGCGCGGTCATGCGTATATTCCTCAGATGGCCGAACCCTGTGGCCGATACGAATATGCAGAATGTCAAAAGGACATGCAGTAGATCACACCCGACTAAAAAGCTCTTGCTTGTAACGGAAATTGTGATATTTGTAACAAGGCGCCCGGGCAGGAGAATGGCGCAGACAGGACGGATCTGGTTATGATGTCTTTCGGTGTCATCGGTGTTTCGGTCAGAGCGGGCAATCTCCCGTTGCTCGAAGCCTTGGTTGTTCCGGAACCCGAACGCGCCCAGCGGCTCGCGGAATTGAAATCGTACTGCAATTTTGCGGAGCTGGTCCCGGTCTACACCTGCAATCGCGCCGAATTCTACTATGTGACCTCTCAGCGTCCGGCCGGGCTGGAATTTCGCAACCGGCTGCTCGACTTTTTCCTGCGTGACAAACAAGTCCAGTTTGAGCCGTCGGACATTACGTCCCAAGTTGCATTCCGGGCATTGCGTCACCTGTATCGCGTGACCGCTTCCCTCGATTCGCTCGTTGTTGGTGAAGCGCAAATCCTCGGTCAGGTTAAGACGGCGCTGGCGCAGGCCGAGGAGATGGGTCTTTCGGGTCCACGGATGGCCAACATTTTTGCCGATGCATTCCGTGTCAGCAAGAAAGTCCGTCGTGAGACTCCGCTCGGACGTTGCGCTGTCTCGATGGTCAACCTGGTTCTGGACACCATTGATGAGCACCTCGCTGAACGGGAGGACCCGACGATCGTGATGGTTGGCGTCGGCCCGATGACTGTCAAGCTGGCGGGGCACCTCAAAGAGCGTGGCAAAGCGAATTTGGTCTTTGTGAATCGTACTGAGTCCAAAGCGGAGGGGCTGGTCGCGCAGTTCGGCGGGACAGCGCAGTCGCTCCCCGCGTTTCTGGCCGGATCAACGCGGGCCGATGTTGTGTTTTCCGCGACCGGCGCTCCCGAGCCGATCTTTACGCCGGAAACGACAAACGGAATCGCCTCCGGTGGTCGCGAGTTACTAATGATTGATCTGGCGATTCCGCGAGATATTGACCCGGCCGTGGTGTCGCGTGGCGACATCCGCGTGGTAGACATTGCCCATTTCCGCGCTAAAGCCGAAGAGAATCGTCGTGAGCGCTTCCGTGCGGTTGATTCCGCCGAGCGAATCATCGATCAGGCCATTGGCCGCGCGCACATGCAGAATGCGCAGCGCACCTTCCAGCCGGTCATGGCTTCGGCGCTCAATGAGGGACTGGCCTACGCCGAGGCGCAATTGCGTCGTCTGTTTGAAACGCGTCTTGCGCATCTGGCCGCCACCGACCGCGAGGCGGTCGCGCACTTTGTCCGCCAGCTCGTGCAGTACAGCAATCACCTGCCCATGGAGGCGCTGGCGCATCACACCGATGTCTCCCGTGAAGATTGCGCGCTCCTCGCGGGGTATGAATGTGTTGAGGAACGCTGCAACGCCGAAGACCCCGAGCATCCCGTGGCGAATCGCTGTGCCATGCGTGAAAGCGGTGTCTGTCTCGGTAAGAGCGACCTGGACGCCCTATGAAGATTGGAACGCGTGGCAGTGATTTGGCTCTCTGGCAGGCCCGCCATGTGCGGGCCTTGTTGCAAGAGGCGGCCGGGGTTGACGCCGAGTTGGTCATTATCAAAACCTCAGGTGACAAAGACCTTGAAACCCCGTTTGTAGGCATGACCGGCAAGGGATTCTTTACAAAAGAAATCGAAGATGCGCTCCTGGCGGGCCAAATCGACCTGGCAGTCCATTCGCTCAAGGACCTGCAGACCGATATGCCCGATGGTTTGGCGCTTGGCGCCATTCCCGAACGGGCCGACCGGCGCGACATTCTCCTGATTCGCAACGAGGCATACGCTGCTGAGAATCTTCTGCGCCTCAAAACCGGAGCAAAAGTGGGGACATCCTCGGCGCGGCGCTTGGCGCAGTTGCGATTCCTGCGCCCCGATCTGGTCATCGAACCATTGCGCGGAAATGTACCGACACGGGTGCGCAAGCTGCGCGAAGGGCGATATGATGCCATTCTCGCGGCCGCCGCGGGGCTGGACCGCCTGGAATTGCCGATCGACGAGTTCCGCGTTCATCGTTTGGCGGAGGCACTCTTTATTCCGGCGCCGGCCCAAGGAGCTCTCGGACTACAAATCCGAAAGAATGATCCGGGAACCGCACGAATCGTCTCCGCTCTCGATTCTACGGAGTTGCGTGAAATCGTCTACCTCGAACGCGAAGTCTTGCGGCGACTGGAAGGCGGCTGTCAACTGGCTCTGGGAACTGCCGCTGACAAAACGGAGCACGGAATTCGGCTCGCGACATTTCTTGGCAGCGATCAGTCCAATCGTCCGCGTCGCGTGGTTGTCAATGGCACGGATCAGGAAAACACCATTCAGTCGGCCGTGAGATACCTCAAAGGCGAATCGCAGAAAACGGCGGCTGGCAAAACGGATGTCTGGATTACGCGCGAGCATCATCGCGCCGTCGAATTTAAGTCGGCATTGACCGAAGACCGGTTTGCCGTCACTCCCGTACCCGTGTTCTCCGCGATTGAATCGGGCGACCCTGATTCGAAGAAACGGGCGATGGACAACCTGTCGTCGTATGACTGGATTATCTTCACCAGTCAGATCACCGTCCGCGAATTCAAACGGCTCGTCGATGCGCATGGAGCCAACTGGAGTGCCAACATCCGTATCGCCGCAGTCGGCAAGAAAACTGCGCGGGCGCTGAGCGGACTCGGCTGGACAACCGACTTCGTCGGCGATGTCGCCGATGCCGTCTCATTGGCCGAACAGTTCGCGCTGGAAAACCAGGGGCAGATTGGCCGGGTGCTCTTTCCCTGCGGCAATTCCGCCAGTGATGATCTGGAATTGGGACTGGCCGCCAAAGGTGTCCAACTCGAACGCCTGGTCTGTTATGACATGATCCCTCATTCGGGATTGAGTTCGACCGTTCGTGCCCTGCCGGATCCCGATGCGATCGTTTTCACCAGCCCGCAGGCCGTACGGTTTCTGTTGGCGGAAAGACCCCTTTCCAAGGATACATTAGCAGTGTCCATTGGACCGGCGACCAGCGAAGCGTTACTATCTCTGGGCTGTTCCCTTGTTTATGAAGCGCTTGATCGGTCGTTGGAAGGCACTGCAGAGGTAATTCATGGACTATTCACCGTATAGACGTCCGCGCCGTTTACGCCGCCGCGCCATCATTCGCGATCTCGTCGCGGAGACACGCCTCTCGACCGACGGCATGATCCAGCCCTATTTCGTCGGCGAAGATTCCATCGGAAAAGTCGAGATCGCCAGCATGCCCGGAATCTACCGGGAAAACGTCGACAGCGTGCTGAAATCAGTTGGTGAGGACGCAACGCTCGGCATCAAGAGGATTATGCTCTTCGGCGTCACGCACATCAAGAGCGCCAATGCCGAATCGGCGTTTGACGATGCGAATCCTGTGGTGAGGGCAGTCGAGAGATTGCGCAAGGAGTTTGGCGATGAGCTTTTCATCTCCGCCGATGTCTGTCTGTGCGCCTACACCGATTCGGGGCATTGCGGCGTTCTCCATGGCGACGAAGTGGACAATGACCGTTCACTGCCCATACTCGCGCAGATGGCTTTGCGCTTGGCGCAGGCCGGGGTCGATTGGGTGGCGCCATCCGACATGATGGATGGACGCGTCGGCGCGATCCGCCACACGCTCGACCGTGCGGGCTACACCAACGCCGGCATTCTCGCCTACACCGCCAAGTATGCCTCGTCGTACTACGGCCCCTTCCGCGAGGCGGCCGATTCCGCGCCGCAGAAGGGCGACCGTAAGTCATATCAAATGGACTGGCGCAACCGCCGGGAAGCCCGCGTCGAAGCGCAGCTCGATCTGGAGGAAGGCGCCGATGTCATCATGGTCAAGCCGGCGCTGGCGTATCTCGATGTGATCCACGACCTCGCGACATCGATCGATGTCCCGATCGCGGCATACAACGTCTCCGGCGAATACACGATGGTGAAACTCGCCGTGCGCGACGGCCTGGCGAAAGAACGTGAATTAGTGCTGGAGAACCTTACTGCTATCACGCGGGCGGGGGCGTCAATCATTCTGACGTATCACTTGCGGGATATTCTGAAAGGGAAGTGGCTGGCATAGAGGCGTAGGGCGTATTGCAATACGCCCCTACGGCACGCTGGCTTCGAAACATGCGCAGAATCGTCATTTTTGTTCTGTTCGTTCTCTTTGTTGCTGCTTGGTCGCCCGCCTCCGCACAGATCATCGGCCCGGGACCAGAGCAGGGAAAGGTTCAAATCGGCGGGTGGGTGGCATTCATACATCATGACGCTTTATATAAGAACGCATGGACCGGCCAGACATGGCGAATCAGCCGCAATTATGAGTATCAGCGAGGTGGGCTATCGCTACGTTATGGTGTCACGAATTCAGCATATGCGATCCTGAATTTTGGCCACCTAGTTCGGGATGATGAGGAACACAATGACGTGATCGGAGTGCTCGGAATTGGAGGAAACGTTCGACTCCTAACTCCACATCGGTTCGCTGTGCGTGTTGGCGGGCACTATAACCACGTCTTCGAGAATCATGGACCATACCTGGCACGCGACGCGCGAGTCGCACTCACTGTCGATCGATCCCTGCGCGGAAAAGCGGTCCAACTGACGGGTGCAGTCGGTGTGATGTTTTTCAGAGCGACGAATAACATGCACGATCCGGATACGGGAGCGCAGTCAAGAAGTCGTCACTACGTGAGTCCGGTCGTTGCATCAGTGCTCACATTGCATCGGCGTGTCAATCTCGGCCTCGAACTGACCTTCGGCGCGATCACCGATTTTAGATGGAGAACGGAAATACAATTGTAGCGGCACGGCCGCGCCGTGCCTTCCTATGAGACTCGGCCAACAGTACTCATGTCGATGAATACTCCCAACTCAGCGAATCTGAAATCGCGTGCCGACCTCGTAATTCCCGGCGGCGTCAATTCCCCCGTCCGCGCGTTTGGCGCGGTCGGCGGGACGCCGCGTTTCATCGCGAGCGGTGAGGGCTGCCATTTCACCGACGCTGATGGCCATCGTTACATCGATTTCTGCATGTCGTGGGGGCCGTTGATCCTCGGGCATGCGCATCCGAAAGTTGTCGAGGCCATCGAACGCGCGGTCCGTAAAGGCACCAGCTATGGCGCGCCAACCGAAGAAGAAGTGCTGCTGGCTGAGAAAGTTGTCGAGTGGGTGAAGCCGGTCGAGATGGTCCGCTTCGTGTCTTCGGGGACCGAGGCGGTCATGTCAGCATTGCGTCTGGCGCGCGGTTTCATCGGACGCGACCTGATTGTCAAGTTCGCAGGCTGTTATCACGGCCACGCGGACTACCTCCTGGTTCAGGGCGGCTCAGGGCTTGCGACCTTCGGGACACCATCTTCGGCAGGTGTGCCGAAGTCATCGACAGGCGACACGCTTGTTGCGACTTACAACGACTTGGATTCTCTCAAAGAGATATTCAAGCATCATGGCGACAAGATAGCCGCGGTAATCGTCGAGCCGGTCGCGGCGAACAACGGACTGGTGCTGCCTCGCCCAGGATTTCTGCAGGGCTTGGTTGATATCTGCCACAAGCATGGCGCGCTCTTGATTTCCGATGAAGTCATCACGGGCTTCCGGCTCTCACCCTCTGGTGCGGCCGGTCTCTACGGATTCACCCCGGACCTGATGACTTTCGGCAAGATTATTGGCGGCGGGTTGCCGGTCGGCGCATTCGGCGGACGCCGAGAGATAATGCAGAAGCTTGCGCCTCTCGGTCCGGTCTATCAGGCGGGTACTCTCTCTGGAAATCCCGTAGCAATGTCGGCCGGGCTGGCGACATTGGAAGTGATTGAACAGGAAAACGTATATTCGCGACTCGAGCACAAAGCGGCACAATTCGAAAGCGCGCTGCGGAAGCAAATCGACCTGGCGGCGCACGATGCCAATATCTTGCGAGTCGGGTCGATCTTCTGGCTGCAATTGGGAGGCGGGGAGCCTCCGAGTGACCCGGCGAAGATTCACCCCAGGGCGGCGGAACGGTACAAGACGATTTTTCATTATGCCCTCGATCACGGTGTTTACATCGCGCCTTCAGCATTTGAGGTGGGATTCATCTCGACCGCACATGCTGGCGAGGCGCTGCACACGGCTGTTGAAGTGATTGCCGAAGGGATAAGACGATCGTTATAGGTCCTATGGGACCAAGAGGGCCTATTCTTCTATGCGTGATTGCGACTTCATAAACGCCTGCCACGACCGGATGGTGCGGCGCCGCCCGATCTGGATCATGCGTCAGGCTGGGCGATACCAGGCGTCATACCGGACAGTGAGGCAGAAGTATACTTTTGATCAGGTGTGCCACACGCCGGAACTCATCGCGCAAGTGACGACCGCACCCATTGCCGAATTCGATCTCGACGCCGCGATCATCTTCTCCGACATCCTGATAGTCTTTCCGCCAATGGGCATGCCGGTCAGCTTCGAGGATAGCGGACCGCGGCTGGCAACTCCGATCCGTGCCGCCTCCGATTTGTCGAATCTGAAGAAGCTGAATGTCGACCACCTGCGATTCGTCGGCGACGGCATCCGCCAGACACGTGCGGCATTGCCGGCGAATATTCCACTGATTGGATTTTCCGGCGCCCCGTTTACGCTGGCCTGTTACGCGATCGAGGGGACCACGTCGCGAGAGTTCACCGTCGCGCGTCGATTCTTCCATGAAGAACCCAAAGCCGCACAGCGGATGATGACGCATCTTTCCGAGGCGGTCAGTGATTATCTCACCGCGCAGGTCGAAGCCGGTGTCGATGCTGTCCAGTTGTTCGACTCCTGGGGCGGGCTTCTGTCATCGGAAGACTACCGGCATTGGGTCCTACCGCATCTGCAGGAGATTGTCTCCCGGATCAGGAAAACGAATGTGCCGATCATTCTCTATCTCAGCAACACGTCGCATCTTCTCGACGTGATTGGCGAAGCCGGATTCGATGTGGTGAGCGTCGACTGGCGCACGGAGTTGAACGCCGCCGCGCATCACCTGCTCCATGCCAAAGCGATTCAAGGGAACATGGACCCGTTGGCCCTGTTTGCCGATACGGAGACGATCGCGAAACGCGCGCAACGAATTATGGACTTAATGGACTCCACCGGTAAGGGTCACATCTTCAATCTTGGACACGGCATTCTGCCGCCCACGCCGGAGGAACATTTGCGCGTCCTCGTCCAGGCCGTCCACGCTAATCCGCCGCGTATCGTATAGGTCCTATAGGTCCAATATGTCCTATTCAACTGATAACTCTTATCTCTCTGTGCCTTCGCGCCTGCTTTCGAAGTACGACCGCCCCGGGCCGCGCTATACATCGTACCCTACCGTGCCGGTCTGGACCGAGGACTTCGGAACTATCGAATACCTGCGTCATCTTGATTCCTTCGCGGCATCGGATCGCGGCTTGTCGGTGTACGTGCATCTGCCGTTCTGCGAGCATCGCTGCACATTCTGCGGCTGCAATGTTGTGATTGCCCAGCGTGAGGACACGGTAGAACGCTATCTTGACTACCTGTTTCAGGAAATCGATCTCCTCACGTCGCGCTTTGGCGGCAAGCGGCGGCTCTTGCAGCTTCACTGGGGTGGCGGGACGCCGACACACCTGTCGATCGGGCAGATGCAGCGTGTCTGGGATAAACTCGCCGGCGTCTTTGTTTTTGATCCGCATGCCGAGATCGCTATCGAAGTCGATCCGCGTGTGACCACATCCGAGCAAATGCACTTTCTGCGTGGGCTCGGATTCAATCGCCTCTCGATGGGCGTGCAGGATCTATCCCCCGATGTCCAGTATGCCATCGGGCGCAACCAGACCGATTGCCAGACAGAGGCGATCTATTCGCTCGGACGCAAGCTTGGTTTTACCGGCATCAACATGGATCTCATCTACGGTCTGCCGCGCCAGAATCTCGCAGACTGGCAGAAGACCATGGACATGATCGCCGAATGGAAGCCGGACCGGTTGGCGGTATACTCTTATGCGCATGTGCCGTGGGTCAAACCGCAACAGATGCAAATCAATGAAGCGGAATTGCCGAAGGGACCGGAGAAATTCGCGCTCTTTGAGATCGCCGTGAAAGGACTGCTGACGGCAGGATATGAGCCGATCGGTTTTGACCATTTTGCCCTCCCGACCGATGAACTGGCGCAGGGGATCGATAATGGCCGCCTGCATCGCAATTTCATGGGCTATACGGTGTCCTTGTCGCGCGACTTGATTGGATTCGGACTTTCGTCAATCGGGGAAATCGGCGGCTGTTTCGCCCAGAACGACTCACGCCTCGGTGGATACTACCGTCTGATGGACGAGACCGGCAGCGGTGTGCACCGAGGCTGGTCGCTGACTGCCGACGACAAGATTCGTCAGGAAGCGATCCTCGCGATCATGTGCCGCATGCGCCTCTCGTTCCGCGAGCTGGACAAGGCGCTTGGCATCGACGCTCGGAAGTACTTCCAGGATGAGTTCACCCGTCTCGATGAATTCGTCGAGGATGAGCTTATCGAAGTCGATCAGGACGGCTTTTCCGTGACGCCGCGGGGGCGGCACTTTGTTCGCAACATTGCCATGCTTTTCGATGCGTACCTGCCCAAAATTCAGGAGAACGCCACGGAGAAGCGGCCGGTGTTCTCGCGGACGATATGAACGCAACCGTAACGACGCTTTTGGGAGGGCGAGGCTTTCGCCGAGCCGTCGCGGCATGCGCTTGCGGCTCGGCGGGAGCCTCGCCCTCCCAATGCAATCACTAACATGCTCAACGGCCTCATCATCGGCGGCGGAATCACGGGATTGTCCCTGGCGCATTGGCTTGGCCTCGACAAGAACCCGGATGGCTGGGAGTTATGGGAAGCGGAAGACCGTCTCGGTGGCACCATGCGGACCGACCATGCCGAAGGGTACTCCGTCGATTGGGGTCCCAATGGCTTCCTCGACCGCGAGCCGCTGACTCTCCAACTCGTCGATGAGGTGGGCCTGCGCGCCGATCTCGAACCCGCGAATGCCAACGCCGAAAACCGATTCATCGTCAAGAACGGCAAGTTGCACCCGGTTCCGTTTTCACCGTTGAGAATCCTCACCACCGGACTGCTTAATCCCTTCGAGAAGCTGCGCATCTTCGGTGAGCCGTTTGTCTCGGCGAGACGGGACGACGAGGACGAGTCGATTTATGACTTCGCCGCGCGTCGTATCGGTGTTGGTGCCGCAAAGATATTTGTCGATCCGATGGTATCCGGTGTTTTCGGCGGCGTTGCCAAGGAGCTGTCGCTCCCCTCGTGCTTTCCGATCATGCGTGAGATGGAATTGCAGCATGGCAGTCTCACAAGGGCGATGATAGCCCGGGGACGAGAGAAGCGTCGTCGCGAACGAGCTGCCGGAGCGAAAAAGAAATCGGGAAGCCCCGCAGGGCCGGGCGGGCGCCTGACCTCATTCAAGGGCGGGCTGGATTCTCTCACGAACCGGCTCGGCGAGCGTCTGAAGCCGATTATCCATCTGAATCGGCCGGTCACGGGGATTATGCGCAACGACGAGGGCTGGCTCGTTGCCGATGGACGCGGCCAGATTACATCCACCCGACAACTCATTCTCACCTGCCCATCCTATGTCGCGGCGCAGTTGCTGAAGGATTACGACCGCGAGCTGTCCATATCGTTTGCCGCGGTTCCGTACGCCCCGATCATCGTAGTGGCTTCCGGGCATCGCCGCCAGGATATCGCGCATCCCCTCGACGGGTTCGGTTTTCTGATTCCCCGCAATCAGCGAATACGCACTCTGGGCTCGATCTGGACCTCGTCGATTTTTGCCGGACGCGCCCCGGAAGGGCATGTGCAATTCCGTTCGATGCTCGGCGGGGCAGGGGACAAGACGGTCATGCAATTGACCGACGACGAGGCCTGGGATTTGGTCCGTCGCGAACTCAACCCGATGGTGGGAATCAAGGCCGCCCCCGCTTTCATGCGTGTTTACCGCTGGCAACGCGGCATCCCGCAATTTGTCCTCGGTCATCGCGACCGACGTGCCCGCCTCGAAGAGTATGTCGCGCGCCATCCCGGTCTGCATTTTGCTGGTAATGCCTACTACGGCGTTGGCCTGAACGACTGCATCAAGATGGCCAAGCGCGTCGCGGACACGATTCAAGAGCAGGGTCGGGGGGGGGGGGGGGGGCGGCCCGGGGGGGGCGGGGGGGGGGGGGGCGGGGGGGGGGGGGGGGGGGGGGGGGGGG
>CAYJMP010000001.1:264481-334529 GCA_964371625.1 uncultured Ignavibacteria bacterium
GGCAGGAGCCTCGCCCTCCCACTTCCTGATCTTGGGAGGGCGAGGCTCCTGCCGAGCCTGCTCTTACAGCTCCGCCGTCGACACTCCTCTTGCGTTTCCCTGCATAAATCGCAATTCTGCCAGTCTCCAACTGAGGCATCTCATGCGAATCGTCGACCTGCGCTCCGATACAATCACAAAACCCACGCCCGAAATGCGCGCGGCCATGGCCGCCGCCGAAGTTGGCGATGACGTCTTGGGCGATGACCCCACCGTCCAGAAATTGGAAGACAAAGTCGCCCGGCTTTTCGGAGTCGAGGCGTCCCTGTTTGTTCCCTCGGGCACGATGGGCAATCAAGTGTGTCTGCACACACACGCCCATCCCGGGGATGAGATCATCTGTGACGATGAAGCGCACATCGACTGGTACGAGGTTGGCGCGCCCGCCGCGCTCTCGGGTTTGCAGGTGCGTCCGATTCCCGCGCCGGGCGGCATACCCGATCCGACACGGATCAAAGCCGCGATCCGCCCGGTAAACATCCATCATCCGCATACGGGCATCATTGCGGTCGAGAATACGCACAACCGCGCCGGCGGAGTTGTGGTGCCAATCGAGATCATGCGTGAGATTGTGAAGATCGCCCATGAGCACGGCATCAAATGCCACCTTGATGGCGCGCGGATTTGGAATGCACACGCGGCAACCGGGGTCTCATTGGCCGACTGGGTGCGCGGCTTCGACTCTGCCTCGGTCTGTCTGTCGAAGGGGATGGGCGCGCCGGTGGGATCACTCATTCTCGGTACACGGGAGTTTGTCGAACGGGCGCGTCGGTCGCGGAAACGGTTTGGCGGGGGCATGCGGCAAGTAGGCATTCTCGCCGCCGCCGGGATCTGGGCGATCGATCATCAGTTGTCCAAGATGGCCGAGGATCATCGCCGCGCCCGGACACTCGCCGATGCATTCCGAGGGATCAAGGGTGTGCGGATCGTCCCCGATCCGCCGCCGACGAACATTCTGGTCGTGGAATTCGAGACTCCGAAGTTCGACCCCGAGGCGATTCTGAAATCGCTCGAACAAAAGGGTGTGCGGATGCTGGCATTCGGCCCAGGGCGAATTCGTGCGGTGACGCACCGCGATGTCACCGATGATGACATCGAAACCGCAGTCCGGATGGTTCGTGAAGTTCTGTCGTAGGATCGATAGGATCTAGTGTATATGCGGCTGATCATTCTTGGTTCTTCCTCCGGTCTCGCCTCGAAGTCGCGTGAGGCTTCGTGCTATCTGCTCGACTGCGGCGATCACGGAATCCTCTTCGATATCGGGGATGGCGCCACACGCAATTTCCTCGCTGCCGGATTCACTCCGGAGTGGATCAGTCACATTGTCATCACCCATACGCACGCCGATCACGTGGGTGGCTTATGGTACTTTCTTCAGCAGCGCTATCTGTCGGGGACGAAACTCCCGCTTGCGATTCACTGTCCCGGTGAGGCAGTGGGTCCGATCAAGGCGGTCTTCAATCTTGGTTACATGTTCAAAGACAAACTGCCTTTCTCTATCGAATACAGGCCGCATGTTGAGCGGCACCCGACTTTGCTTGGCGCTTTGCGCGTGGCACCATTTCTGACCTCCCATTTGTCAGAGGCGCGTGCTCACGCCGAGGAGAAGGGCCTTCCCAACCGCGGCGAATGCTACGCCCAACGGATTGAGGCAGGGAAGACCACGATCTTGTATTCAGCCGATCTCGGCCGTCTCGACGATCTCAATACTGTGCCGACACCGATCGACTGGCTCCTGATCGAATCCACCCACACGCCGCCTGATCGACTGTGGCCGTGGGCCCAGGAGCGCCGCATCAGACGCATCATAATCACCCACATCGCAGACTCCTTTGATTTGTCGAAAGCCGCGCTTGGCAAACAGTTCACTTCGGCCGAAATCCTGATTGCCCACGACGGCATGTCTCTCGACCTTGAGTAGGGTGGGCTCTGCCCACCCCTCTTGCATTCGAGAGGTGGGGAAGGTGGGCTGAGCCCACCCTACAAACTGCGCGACGCAACATTCCCCATTCCGCCCCGTGTAACGTGACTCCATGACCAGCGCGCACATCGAACCCAGCAATCCTGTTCCCGGTGAAGCTGAACCGATCTCACCTCCGGAGGCAACCAAGGCCACCGACACGCGGGAGGTTTACCGGTCGATCCTGCGGATGGGCATCCCCTCGATGGTGGGATTCGCCGCTCTGCACCTCTACAACGTCGTCGACATGTTCTGGGTCAGCCGTCTCGGCGCCGAGCAGGTCGCCGGGGTGGCGATCTTTGCCGCTTTCTACTGGGTCATCTCATCGGTGAACATGATCGCGGGCGCCGGATCAACCGCCATCATCGCACGTCGATATGGCGAGGGGGACTTGGCGCGAACACGCACCGCCATCGTCGAAGCATTTTCGCTCAAGATCGCCACGGCCATCATCAGTGCGATCATCGGCTACACGCTCACTCCCTGGATGGTTCGCCTGCTCGGCGCCACCGGCGTGGTCGAACAGTATGCCGTCAGTTATGGCCGTGTGATGTTTCTGGGTTTGGTTTTCAATTTCCCGGTGTGGACTGTCTTTACGGCGTTGCGTGGCATCAATGAGCCGAAGCCCGCCATGTACATCATGCTGGCTTCGACCGTACTGAACGCGATGCTCAACCCGTTCCTGATTTTCGGCTGGGGGCCATTCCCCGAACTTGGTGTGGCCGGCTCGGCCTGGGCATCGCTGATCGGATTTGGCATTACGACCATCGTCGGCCTGACGATGTTCTTCAAAGGCGCATTCGGTGTCCGACTAACGTGGGAATCGGTTCGCTCGGCGAGTCAGACAACCATGTGGCAGATGATGAGGATCGGATTTCCCACGGGGATCAGCCAGATATCGTTCTCGCTGGCGCGCATGCTCATCACGCCGATGATTGCCCACTTTGGCGCAGCGTATGTCGCGATCTACGGTGCGGGTTCGCGCGTGCTCGAAATCGCGATCATCATCATCGTCGGACTTGAGTTGGGTTTGTCGCCGATGATTGGCCATCTCCTTGGCAAGGGGGACAAGCACAAGGCGTATGTGACGGCCGAAAAGGCGATCGCGCTCGCCGCGGGGCTGATGCTGGCCATGGGCGCGGCCATGTTCGCGTTTGCGGGGCCAATCACGCGGATATTCTTCAATGACCCAACATACGTCCCGATCGGGGTGAACTTCTTCCGCATCATGGCGCTCGCGGGACCATTTCTCGGCGCCTTCCTCATGATCGAAGCCGCCTTCTCCGGCGCCGGCGACACCATGCCGGTTATGGTGATTGGAATGTTTCACGCTTGGCTGTTCCAGGTGCCCCTTGTGTGGACCTTCTCCATCGGACTGGGATTCGGCCCGATTGGTATTTGGTGGGGGTTTGTCGGGGCAGAGCTATTCTCCTTCTTCGCTTATATGTTCTGGTTCTCGCGCAAGCGGTGGCTGCATCGGGTGGTGTGAGCGATCCACCCTGTCGATTCTGTTGGCCGCGGTGCACAGCCGGATCGTCGATCACTCCGAATGAAAGTACAGGCGGGCCCAAGAGCGGCCCGCCAGACAGGCAAGAATGCCTGTCCTCCTGAGGCGCCGGTGAGAGATTGACACGGCAGTCCCGAATCCGCTTTACCTGCTCCTGATTTGTTGCGTAAACTACTCTGCTACCCAATGTTGGGTCCGTGAGGAGAGACTGCAATGCCGACAGCCACAGCCAAGCCGAAAAAGTCAGCCACTACCCCTGCCAAGGGACGCGTCCCCGAGTACAAGAACTTTATCAACGGCAAGTGGGTCGATGCGAAAAGCGGCAAGACCTTTGAGAACCACAATCCGGCTGACCATCGTGAGGTCGTCGGCGTGTTCCCGAAATCCGATCATCGTGACGTCGATGCAGCGGTCAATGCCGCCGCCGAGGCATACAAATCGTGGCGGCTGGTCCCGGCGCCGAAACGCGCCGAGATCATTTTCAAAGTCGGCGAGCGCCTGATTCACTACAAAGAGCAATTCGCCACAGACATGACCCGCGAGATGGGCAAGGTGCTCAAAGAGACACGCGGCGATGTGCAGGAAGCCATCGACATGTCCTATTACATGGCCGGCGAAGGACGCCGTCAGTTCGGCCACACCACGCCATCGGAATTGAAGAACAAGTTCCAGATGTCGGTACGCCAGCCCCTTGGTGTCTGTGGCATGATCACGCCATGGAATTTCCCGATGGCGATCCCGTCCTGGAAGATGATGCCAGCGCTGGTGCTGGGGAACACGATTGTCATCAAGCCTGCGACCGACACGCCGCTTTCAGTGGTCAATCTGCTCTCCTGTATGCA
Organism: uncultured Ignavibacteria bacterium; assembly: GCA_964371625.1. Taxonomy (GTDB): domain Bacteria; phylum Zixibacteria; class MSB-5A5; order WJJR01; family WJJR01; genus JACQFV01. Next base: position 268,830 of record CAYJMP010000001.1, read on the forward strand.
CGAGTGCGGCGTTCCGCCCGGCGTCATCAACATGGTCACCGGTTCCGGACGCGATGTCGGCGAGCCGCTGATCAGTCATCCCGAAGTAAAGCTGGTGTCTTTCACCGGTTCGACCGAAGTCGGACGTAGCGTCTCTTCGCTCTGCGGGCCGCACTTCAAGCATTCGTGCCTTGAGATGGGCGGGAAAAACCCGCAGATCGTGATGGATGACGCCGACCTCGACCTCGCCATCGAAGGCGCAGTCTGGGGCGGATTCGGCACCACTGGTCAGCGCTGCACTGCGACATCGCGAGTGATCGTGCATAAGAAAGTGTACAAAGAATTCGTCATGCGCTATGTCGAGCGTGTCAAGGCCCTGCGTGTCGGCAACGGCCTCGATCCCAAGGCCGATATGGGGCCGTGCGTGAATGAATCGCAACTCAACACAGTTGAACGGTATGTTCAGATCGGTAAGAAGGAAGACGGCGCGAAATTGCTCACCGGAGGCAATCGCTTGAACAAAGGCGATCTCGCGCACGGCTGGTTCCATGAGCCGACCGTCTTCGGCGATGTCGGGCACAAGATGCGGCTGGCGCAGGAAGAGATCTTCGGCCCGGTTGTCTCCGTGATCCCCGTCGGCGGTTTTGATGAAGCGATCAATGTTGCCAATGATATTGCCTATGGACTCTCGGCCTCGATCTACACCCGCGATGTCAACCGCGCCTTCACCGCCATGCGGGATGTCTATACCGGCATATTCTATGTCAATGCCCCGACCATCGGCGCCGAAGTCCACCTGCCGTTCGGCGGCACGAAGGCGACCGGTAACGGTCACCGCGAGGCGGGTCAGGCGGCGCTGGATGTGTTCTCAGAGTGGAAGTCGATCTACATCGACTTTTCCGGCTCGCTGCAGAAAGCGCAGATGGATGAATAGATAGGTCTTATAGGACGCGAACGTCTTATATTATAGATATGAAGACCCGCACCACCAGGACTCTGCACTGTGTCGACTCGATGATCGAGCATCTCTGGTATTCCTCCGCGGTCTAATCGCGCAGCATGGGTGTGAATTCCCGTCGGGGCACGGCCTGCCGTGCCCTCGCGCCGGGCGAGACGCCCGGCGTCCACACACGAATTGACCAAGGAGGATAGCATGGCTCGACGCATACTTATCATGGGCGCCGCAGGGCGCGACTTCCATAACTTCAATACCGTTTACCGAGGTAAGTCGGCGTACAACGTCGTCGCCTTTACCGCCGCGCAAATCCCCGATATCGCCGGACGCCGCTATCCGGCGAAACTGGCGGGGAAAGGGTACCCCAAAGGTATTCCGATTCACGCCGAATCCGATCTCGAGAAACTGATCGCCGATTTGAAGGTCGATGAGGTGGTATTCGCCTACTCCGATGTTCCGCACACATTCGTCATGCATCAAGCTTCGCGTGTCCTTGCGGCCGGACCGGATTTCACTCTCCTCGGTCCCAAAGACACGATGATCAGGTCGACCAAGCCGGTGATTTCGATCGGCGCGGTCCGTACCGGTGCGGGCAAGTCGCAAACCACTCGTCGTGTGTGCCAATTGCTCAAGGAGCGCGGCATGCGCGTGGTCGCGATCCGTCACCCCATGCCATACGGTGACCTCACGAAGCAGATTTCGCAGCGCTTTGCCGAGATGTCCGATCTCGACAGGTACAAATGCACGATTGAGGAGCGCGAGGAATACGAGCCTCATATCATGACCGGCACCGTAATCTATGCGGGCGTTGATTATGGTGTCATATTGAGACAGGCCGAACGCGAGGCGGACGTCATCGTCTGGGACGGCGGCAACAACGACCTGCCGTTCTACCGCCCTGACCTGCACATTGTGGTCGCCGATCCGCACCGTCCCGGGCATGAGCTGTCCTACCATCCGGGTGAAGCCAACATGATGATGGCCGACGCGATCGTGATCAACAAGATCGACACCGCCTCACCAGATGCAATCGACACAGTCCGGCACAACATCGCGCTGCGCAATCCCAAAGCCCTCGTGATCGAGGGCGCCTCGCCAGTTTTCGTCGACGCGCCGAAACTCATCACCGGCAACCGTGTCCTGGTGATCGAAGACGGACCGACACTCACCCACGGCGAGATGAAATACGGCGCCGGCGTGGTCGCCGCCCGCAAATGGGGAGCGGCCGAGATTGTCGATCCGCGTCCGTGGATTCGCGGCACGCTGAAAGACACCTTTGCGACCTACCCGGGAATCGGCCAATTGCTCCCCGCTATGGGGTACGGCGAAAAGCAGACGCGCGACATGGAGGCGACAATCAATGCCGCGGATGTTGATGCGGTCGTGATTGCGACACCGATTGACTTACGTCGCATCATGAAGATCAAGAAACCCTGCGTGCGAGTCCGCTACGAATTGCAGGAAATCGGCAAGCCGGACTTGGGCGATGTCATCGACGCGATGTTTGCGAAGCGCATACCGGCAGGGAAGAAGCAAGCAGCGAAGAAGCGGTAATCAGGTCAGCGGACAGCCGTGTCTATCGTCATTCCGGGTCTCGACGCTTTTGCTCTGTGTCGAGACCCGGAAGCTTTGTTGATCGCCAGTCTCGGACTGTGGTGCGGGCGTCCCCGCCAGTACTCCTGTTGCATGGCTGAACCTGCAAGCCGGAGGCCCGCACCACAATGTGATTGTTCCAGCACCAACACCCGTGTATATCTGAATGGTAGCGGCGGGGCTTGACCCGCCCCTGTGCCGGTTGCCACGCCCATGAAACACGCCGACTTCGTCCATCTGCATAACCACAGCCATGACTGGCTTCTTGCTTGGGCACGGCTACGTCTGGCTATTTCTGGGCTTATGCTTGCCGGTCTGATCATCTGCCATCCAGAGGTTAACGTGCGGGCCGGTGTGTGTGACTCGCTCTTCACCGAATGCGCCGTACTGGGCACTTTTCCCGTGGATGACACGATCGAACGGATGTTTGTGAAGGAGAACACGATTGCCGTAATGACTCGAAAGGGCCACAGTACCACTATTTCCGCGTGGGACTTATCCGGTAAAGAGCTCTTTCGAATCTTCAGGGCTGACACGACCACTTTCGAATGGGGATACCACCCTGACATTCTGTACCTGCGTGCCGCGAGTGACGACGGCAGCACTTTTGCGACTTCGGTAATTGCGGATGGTCAGACATTGGATCGCTCCGGGCAGACACTCTCGCATTTCCCTTTTCCCTGGGGGCTTTATCTCTCACCGAAAGGGCATTATGCGTACTCGTCGCCATCTACGAGCTCATGCGAGAGTATCGAATTCAAGCTTTTCAGCACCGGGTCCCTGCCGCTCCTGTCTGGCAGTTCTCACATAGGTTCATTCGCGATTTGCCTGAGCGACAGTCTAATTGCGGTGAATTCGACTGGCTGCCGTGGATTCTATGAGTTGCCGTCCTGTAGACGCCGGGCAGAACTGGCAGATATGAGATTGGCACAATGGGAAGACGACCAAGTTTATGCCGTGGCCGCGCCGGACGGCAGTTGTATTGCCGCTATCGGAACAGAGGCGGCCTATGTGATCTCGGCGAATGGAACGATCCTCTGGCAAAGCGACAAAGGGAGTCGGGCCGGGTGTTTCGATTCTGACGCACAGTGGCTGTTTCTGCTTACAGAGCATGAGTATGACGAAGCTCTCGAATGTCACTCCCTTCCCGACACTACGGTTTCTTTGGTTTTTGCTCCTTTTCCAATCGACTTGGGAGACTGGTGGGAGATGTCAATCACCGAACACTTGAGCGGCCTGATCCAGGGGCGAATACTCCTCTGTCGCGGGCTTGGCAGGTTGCAGAGCAAGATCGCCATAATCGATCTGCCGGAAGGAAGACTCATCGACGCCGCTGACTTCAAAGCTGACTACTATGCCGTTCCCGGTGCGCCGACGCGATTTGTCCGATCCGGCTTTAGAGACAATGGCCTGAGCTATGTGGAGTTGATCGACATTTCCCGGGAGAAGTCCAATTCGCAGTAAATTGCGCCCATGAAACACGCCGACTTCGTCCATCTGCATAACCACAGCCAGTTCTCGCTTCTGGATGGCGCGACCCGCATCGAGGCGATGGTCAAGCGCGCGAAAGAGTACGGCATGCCTGCGCTCGCCCTCACCGATCACGGGAATCTGTTCGGGGCAATGGAGTTTTACACCAAGTGCCGGGCCGAGGGAATTGTGCCGATCGTAGGCTGTGAGGCCTATGTCGCGCCACGGGGCATGCAACACAAAGCCAGCGTATCGGGCGCTCCCGACGGCGGATACCACTTGCTGTTGTTGTCGAAGAACCTCACCGGCTACAAGAACTTGGTCAAACTTGTTAGCGCCGCCTACACCGAAGGTTTCTTCTACCGCCCGCGTATCGATTTCGAATTGTTCAAGCAGCATGCCGAGGGACTCGTGGCAACCTCCGCCTGTGTTCAGGGCGAAGTCGCGCAGAATCTCCTCGCCGGACGCACCGAGCAGGCCGAAGAGACGGCGCGACGTTATCTGGATTTGCTTGGTCAGGAGAACTACTATCTCGAGATTCAAAATCACAAAATCGACATCGAAGACCAGGTACGGCCGCTGGTGATCGATCTGGCCAAGCGCCTGGGTGTCAACCTTGTCGCCACCAACGATTGCCACTACCTCGAACAGAAGCATGCGAAGGCTCACGACGCTTTGCTCTGCATTCAGACCGGCAAGGTCTTGTCAGATCAGGACCGGATGCGCTACAACACCGACCAGATCTATTTCAAGTCGCCGGACGAGATGAAGAAGCTCTTCGGCGACACACCGGAGGCGATCGACAACACGCTGGCGATTGCCGAGATGTGTCATCTTGAATTCGAGCCGCACAAGTTCTACCTGCCCGATTTTCCCATTCCCGACACCTTCAAGACCAAGGACGAGTATCTCGCCCACATGGCGCGCAAAGGATTCGCGACCCGATACCCGCGTTCCACCCCGGAGTTGGAGACACGACTCAATTACGAACTCAGCGTGATCGCAAGCATGGGCTTTGCCGGTTACTTCCTTGTCGTCGCCGATCTCGTGCACTATGCCAAGAACAACGGTGTCTCAGTGGGCCCTGGACGCGGCTCAGCGGCGGGCTCGCTCGTGTCGTACTGCCTTGGCATCACCGACATAGACCCAATCAAGTTCAACTTGCTCTTCGAGCGGTTCTTGAATCCCGACCGCATCTCCATGCCGGATATCGACATCGATTTCTCCGACCGTGGACGCGATCAGGTGATTCAGTACGTCATCAACAAGTACGGCAAAGACAATGTCTGCCAGATCATCACATTTGGCACCATGGCGGCACGCGCTGTGGTGCGCGATGTCGGCCGTGTGCTCGGCATGTCGTACGCCGAAGTCGACCGGATCGCCAAGATCATCCCGTTCGAGCTCGACATGACGCTGGAGAAGGCACTGCGTCTCAAGCCCGAGCTGAAGCAAATGGCGGAGGACGATCCACGGGTTTCGACACTGCTTGACTATTCGCAAACTCTCGAAGGTCTGACCCGTCACGCGTCAACGCACGCCGCCGGTGTGGTCATCGCGCCCGCGCCGTTGACTGATTTTGTTCCGCTTTTCAAGGGGAGCAAGGGTGAAGTCACGACGCAGTACAGCATGAAGTGGATCGAGAGCATCGGCCTGCTCAAGATGGATTTCCTCGGGCTGCGCACCCTAACAGTCCTTGAGGACGCCGAAAAAGCCGTGAAAGAAAATCGCGGAGTCACGGTCAACTGGGATGAGCTCGGCCTTGAGGATGCGAAAGTCTTTGATCTCTTCGCTTCGGGGGAGACGACCGGGATCTTCCAGTTTGAATCGTCGGGTATGCGCGACTATCTGCGCAAACTTCGGCCCTCGGTGTTCGAAGACATCATCGCCATGAACGCGCTGTATCGTCCGGGTGCGCTCGATGCAAACATGATCGAGAAGTACATCGACCGCAAATACGGCCGTGAAAAAGTCGAATACTACCATCCTCGCATCGAAAAAATCCTACGGGACACGTACGGTGTCATCGTCTATCAGGATCAGGTCATGCAGGTGGCGGCGGAATTGGCCGGCTTTTCCATGGCCAAGGCTGACACGTTGCGCTCGGCGATGGGCAAGAAAAACGCCGACCTGATGGCGCGGATGAAATCCGAGTTCATCGAGGGCGCTGTTTCTCTGAAAGTGCCTCGTGAAGTGGCGGAGACTGTCTTTGGGTTCTGCGAGACTTTCGCCCGATATGGATTCAACCGGGCGCACTCAGCGGCGTATGCCGTGCTGGCCTATCGTTGCGCCTGGCTCAAAACATTCTACCCGGTCGAATTTATGGCGGCCCTGATGACTTCGGAAATGGGCGACACCGACCGTATCCGGATCTTCATGCGCGAATGCCGTCGCCTGAGCATACCGGTCGACCCACCCGATATCAACGTCTCGCATTCCGCCTTCACCGCCCGTGGCGAACGGATCCTCTTCGGACTCTCGGCAGTGAAGAATGTCGGCGAGGGCGCGGTGGAAGTGATCGTTGCCGCCCGCGACGAGGGCGGCGAATTCAAATCGATCTTTGAGTTTACGGGACGTGTCGATGTGCGCACGGTCAATCGGCGCGCGTTGGAGGCGTTGGTTTGCGCCGGCGCCTTTGACCGTCTGCCCGGGCACCGTGCCCAGGTCCTGACCGCATTAGATGCGGCGATTTCCTACGGCGCCCAATCGGCGACGGATCGTCGTCGGGGGCAGGCGTCGCTGTTCGACGGCGGCCTCTCGATTGAGACCGCAATCCCACAACTGCCGGATGTACCCACCTGGACATCCGATGAGCGTCTGGCCAAGGAGAAGGAGGCGCTGGGTTTCTATGTTTCCAGCCATCCGCTTTTGGCTTTCGCCGAGGAACTTCAGTTGTTCTCGACGGCATCCACCGACCAGGTGGCGGATCTGCCGGATGAGGCAGAAGTCTCGATCGGCGGCGTCATCACCGCGATGAAGACGCAAGCCGACCGCAAGGGACAGATGATGTCGTTTTTTACCCTCGAGGACTTCGGCGGAACGCTCGAAGTTATCTGCTTTGCGGAACCGTTTCGACGCTGTTCATCGATCCTCGTCAACGATGCCTTGGTATTGCTCACTGGTCGGACCAATACGCGCGAAGGGGAGCGCCCAAAGTTGATTCTGAACAATGCGGTACCGCTGTCCGAAGTGCGCGGTGGCGCGGTCCTCGATGTCCATGCCCGACTGACCCCGGAATTGCTGGCGGAGGGTGTACTCGATCAAATCGATGACTTGATCGGCCGATATGACAAAGGGAACGGTTTCTTATTTCTCTACTACCCAGTCGGGACTGAAACTGTTAAGATTCGGGCCAACCGGGTTCGTCTGGATGCCAGACGTGATTTGGTCGCATCTTTAAGGGAACTGTTGGGCTCGGAATCGGTATTCTGTACAAAGGGTTAAGTGGACAAACACCAGGCTACCCGGAACCGTAACTTGAGGATTGAATTAGTTTAAGGAGACAGACATGAAGCAGTGGTCAAAGGCGGCGATTCTCGGGTTGGCAGTATTAACCATCGCCGTGATCGCACGTGCCGAGGATCCCAAGTCTGCGGCGGCCCCCAAAGACGCTAAGCCGGTGGTCGAGTCGGCGCCATCGAAAATCGTCTGGCTCCCCTATGACGAGGGTATCGCCAAGGCGAAGGCCGAGAATAAGCCCATCCTGATTGACTTTACCGCTTCGTGGTGCGGCTGGTGCAAGAAGATGGATAAGGAGACCTTCTCCGACCCGCAGGTCATTCAGTATATCTCTGAGAAAATCGTCACCGTAAAGGTCTGGGGGGATGACACCACCCAGGCCGGGATGGTGAGTTTTGAGGGGGAGCGGATGACTCAGAAGGCCCTGACCGGAACCTATGGTGTGCGTGGCTTCCCGACGTTCTGGTTTCTCGATCCCGCGGCCGGCAAGATTGGCCCGGCGCCGGGATACAAGAACAAGGACAGCTTCATGCCGTTGGTTGAATACGTGGCAGGAAATCACTACAAAACAACCAGTTATGAGAATTTCCTCAAGAAGCGTTCCGGGCAGGGTTGAGATCGAGTCAGCGTACCTGACTTATCAACATGTGACGGGCCCGGTACTTGACGTGCCGGGCTTGTCTTTTTTGGGCAATTCGACTTTTCGTTTGACTTTTGACACCTGTCCCGTTAATTGCGTTTCAGCAAGGGGCTTTGTCCCTGCAGAAGACTGATATAGCTACCGTTGTTTCCGCACTTTATCCGAGTTTCCCTGCCCCCCTCTCGGATAAAATTGAACAACGGTAGCTTTTTTTGTGACTACTTGGGCCCCATGCGTCGGCTTCTGGTCACCTTCATCCTGCTTTCAAGTGTGAATGCGTATGCGACCAAGTACGCCGGCGAGCCCTACTACCTCGGAATCGGCGGGCGGGCGTTGGCGCTTGGCGGGGCTGGTGTTGCCGCCCGGCCCGATGGCGCCTCGCCGTTTTGGAATCCGGCGTCGATGACCGCCCTGGGCCGCCCCGAGCTCATGTTCCAGCACTCCGAGACCTTCGGCAGCCTGCTGGACCACGACTACGTCGGCGGCGGGCTTCCCACAGGGCGATTGGGCACCGATTGGGCCTGGGGCGCGCAGATCATCCGTTTGGGCGGCGGCGGTATACAACTGACGGAGATCGACTCGACCACCGGGCGTCCAAGAGTCGGTGATCTTGAAAGCCACAGCAATTGGACTGTGGCAGTAAGCGCGGCACGGGCAATCGGGAGGTGGGGATCTGTGGCGCTATCCGCCAAGAGTCTGCTCAACTCCTTCCCGGGTAACAGTGCCTGGGGGTTGGGCATCGACTTGTCTTGGTGGAAAGACTGGCGGTTCATGCGAACCGGTGTGAAGATTGCGGATGCGACGTCGACGTTCTTGTCCTACGACTCCGGGGAGAATGAGACGATCACACCGCATGTCAATTGGGGGGGCGAAATCGATCTGCCTCAAGTCGCAGAGGGGCTTTCTGCAACAGTGGCGGGCGAGGCTGAGACGTATTTCGAAGGTCGAACTTTGGCCGCGCAGTACTGGTCGAAGTCGGTCTCCCTCGATTTGCATTTGGGGATTGAAATCAACTATCGTAACCGGCTCTATGGGCGGGCGGGTTCCGATGCGGGGCGATTGGCGCTCGGCGCGGGCGTGGCCGTGGGACGATGGGCAGTCGATGCGGCGATGACCGACCATGGCTATCTCGATTCTTCGTACCGAGTTTCGCTGCGGTTCCTTTGGCCCTAGAATTGGATGCTGATAATGCGTGAGTCTCTGAAGTTCGTCGCTCTCGTCCTGTTCGTGCTGTTGCTGAGCCCGCAGGAGCTTTGCGCGCAGGACGCCGCTTCGCCCGTCTCAGACTTTGACCCCGATTTGGTCGTGGCCAAAGTCGCCGACACGGAATTTACTCTCGGATACCTGTACTCGGTGGTTCTGGAGCGGGAAATGTACGTCAGCACTCCGCTCGAAGATGCCAAGCGACGTCAAGACTTGCTGGTTGGGCTCATTGACGCTAAGCTAATCGAGACTGAAGCGCGCGAGATCAGCCTTAAGAACCGCTACGGGGCGCTGGCACGAGCCCGTAGAGCCGAGATTGTGACCGCGATCAATATTTTCGTCGCCGAGGTTGTTTCTTCGCGGCTTACGCTTGATTCCGCGACGATCGACACGTTCTACAATAACCACATCACCCGATATTCAGTTCCGACTGATCAACGGCGCGCGCGCGTCATCTCCGTCTGGAAAGAGGGCCACGGTCCCACGGGAGCGAGGTCAAGCGATCAGGATTCGCTCTACAAAGGCTGGTACCCCGAGGACAAGATCGATTCGCTCTACACCCGTCTGTGCGAGGGAGAAGCATTTGAAGAACTGGCGATCCGGTACTCGGAGGATGGGGCCTCGCGCGGCAAGATGGGTGACCTTGGCTGGGTCACCTGGCAGTCAATGGGTGCCGGCAAATTCGCAGACATCCTGAAGTCTCAGCCGGTCCACATGATCAGCAAGCCGCTCGAGACAGATGTGGCCTGGCATATTCTGCAAGTGACCGCCGAGAGGTCAGCCGGACCGGTGCCGCTTGGTCCGGAAGTCATGGGGGACATTCTCTCGAATCTCGCCGAGCAACAGCAGACAATCATCATGCGTGGGCTTAGTGATTCACTCTTGGCCGTCGCGCAGATTGATTGGAATGAGGACGCGGCGCAATTGCCGCACGACCAACTCAAGCGGGACATGATTCTGGTGATCGTGAACGGACGTGATACAGTTTTCGGCGAGGAGTATCTTCAGGATAAGGAGAAATGGCAGGATCGTTACACCCACGCCCCCCCGGAGCCGGATCGTCGGGAGATCATTCTTCGGGAGGACTATATTCGCTTCGCGTGTTGGCGGGATTACCTGCGAGAGTTGGGCTTCATTGAGCGACCGGAAGTGGTCGCGGAAAAGAATCGCATCCTGCAGTTCGAGCGCGAAGCAATTGTCCACAAGCGGATTGATTCAACCATGGTGATTGACCCCGACTCATCGATGATTCAGAAGTACTATCGCGACAGCATCCACCTATACGGCACCGGCCCGGGCGATTTGAGACTGGCCTGGAACTCGATCAAGGCGAAGCTGATCAGCGATGAGCGGGCACGAACATACGATCATTGGCGTAGGGCCGCCGCGGCGCGTTATGGTCTCAAGCGCTATGAAGACCGGTTGGCCCTGTTGCCATTCATTCCGCGCAAGCCGAAGAAATAACCGATGCCAGCACCGGAATCGCCTGCGGTCATCGCCCAATTGGACTACCGGGGTGAAGTCTGGCGAAAGCTCCTGCATCTGTTCGCTCTGGTCATTCCCATCGGTTACCACCTGGCGCCGAAGTGGGTCGCGTTGGGCGCGATCTTTGCCGCATTCTGTTTCTCGCTGTTTGCCGACATTTGCCGCCTGCGGCGATGGCGAGTTCAGCGGTTCTGGACTCCCGTGACCGATTACATCGTGCGCCCGAAGGAATCCAACGGGTTCACCGGGGCAACACACATCCTGTTTTCAGGTTTCGTATGCCTGTTGGTCTTCTCGCGACCGGCCGCCGCACTGGCGATGAGTACGATCATCCTCGGCGACGCCGCCGCAGCGTTGGTCGGGCGACGCTGGGGTAAACACAAATACAACCATGCAGACCGCTCCTGGGAAGGATCGAGCGCGTTTTTTGCCGCCAGCCTAATCCCGGCATTCTTGATACCGGGACTTCCGCTCTGGATTGGAATCGTCGGCGCGGCACTCGCTACTCTAGTCGAGGCGTTCTCAAACCAGATCGACGACAATCTCTCCGTGCCTCTGATCGTGGGGCTATTCGCGCATCTGGCGATTGTTTTGCGCAGCTGACACATTCCCTAATAAGGGCCTATGGGACGTATCGGCCCTACCTTCATGCAGAAAGCCCCGTCTCCTTATGAAGTCGGGGCTCTCTGCTGAAACAAGAAACGGTCCCAGGAATCCGGAACCGTCTACTTCATCGACATCTTCTTGGCCATGGCATCCTTGAACATCGCGGCGGATTTCGCCGGGTCCTTGGCGGCCATCTCATGGCAGGCCTTGGTGCAACACGCAAATGTGTCGTCGCCGGCTTTCAGGTAGGGCGTGTCGGAGGCGAGCGTGAATTCTTTGCCACAGCCGCAGAGAGCATGAGCGCCCTGTTCATCGACCATCGTCACGTTGGCGACGGCCATCTTCATCGATGACTTCATCTTCATCTTGGCCACGGCATCATCCGACATTTTCGCGGCCATTTCCGGCTGACCGGACGCCATCTTGTGGCAGCCCTCGGTGCAACAAGCATACGATTTCCCGTTGAGTTCGATGTACTTCGTGTCCGCAGTCGGGGTGAATACGGCGCCGCAACCACAAATGGCCATGGTGTTTTGCACCTGGCCCTTCGGCATGTCGGCGAACGCCGCAAATGGCGCCAGCCCGACTAAAATGCCTGCTGCGAGCGCGACAACGACTGTGCGTTTCAACACTGTGACTACCTCCGCTAAGGGTTTTGAGCCTTGGGCGCCCCGGCGTCCGTTGCCGGGACGTGTGACCGTTTTAACAACCGTTCAAACATGGCTGTTCCGGCGGGGATGAAAAACAGGATGGAATTACTTCGCAATACTTATTGTACCGGAAGAGGGCTGGTTAAAGCAGGACTTTAGGACAGTGCTCGATCCTAGTGATGGGGAGAAGAATCAAGAGAACAGGCAGGGAACCGCAGATCGATCACGGGCGGGACTGCGTCTGGCTGAGCGAAGTGCAGCTCAACGGCGGCCATGAAGGGCGCGACATCCACGCCCAGGAAAACGTCGTCCTCGAAACCTCGGAGCCGCGCGATGCCTTTCCGAGCGAGAGCCGCGCCGCTGTCGTGGGAGCCCATGTATTGGCGCAGGTTCGCCGCGGCAATCTGCACCAAGCCCTGCAGGAATCGTCCCTCGAATGACTCCGGGCCCGTGTACTTCCAGATCGCTTCCCATTGTTCATGGCACTCCCACCAGTAGGCGAAGTTGAAGAGATCGACGCCGAACAGATAGGCATCGGATGATGCCCAAGATGTCGCGGAGAATTCGGTCACGGGCGGCTCCGGCATTCGGAATGAGTGGCCCTGTGGATGGCGACGTGGATGGGGGAATCGTCCCGGCACGAATCGATAGGGCGGGAACGGCATCTGCGTATACCGTTCGTGGTTAGGATCCGGCGCCGATGGGGAGAATTGGTTCATAGGCAAAGTGATTGACTCCGTCATCCACTGACGAGCATCGTTACGTCCCAGAGGAGGATAAACCAAATGTACCGTCGAATTGATGATTTTATTGCTGATTGGAAGTATGAAGCGGAGAGCACACAGAAGGTGTTTGCGGCGCTAACGCCGGCGTCGCTGCCCCAAGCGGTGTCCAGCGATCATCGTACCTTGGGACGTCTTGCCTGGCATCTGGCACAGACCATTCCTGAGATGATGAATCGGACCGGGCTTTCGGTCACCGGGGTTGATGAGCATGCGCCATTGCCGGCAAGTCTTGCCGAGATTCAGAAGGCGTATGCCGACTCGTCGAAGTCACTGATGAGCGAGATCAGTGCCAAGTGGAAAGATGCGGATTTGGAAGTCGAAGACAACCTTTACGGTGACAACTGGAAACGCGGCGTGACCTTGACTGCGCTTCTGATGCACCAGGCGCATCACCGCGGCCAGATGATTGTGCTCATGCGCCAAGCGGGTCTGAAAGTGCCGGGAGTGTATGGTCCGGCGATCGAAGATTGGGCCGGGATGGGAATGCCGGCGCCGGCGGTGTAGAGGTTTTCACATATAGGCCCTATAAGTCCTTTAAGACCTATTCCTGAGGCAGCGGCTCAGGCATTCTCTTTCAGCCACTCCTCGTGAGGGATCGGCTGTCCCGTCTCCACGTACGACTTGAAGGAGTCCAGCGCCCACGACCAACCCTGCTTCATCTTCTCGCGATCCTTCGCGCTTTTCAAGCGTGAATGCGCGATGCGCACGGCTACTTTCCCCGGCCCAGCGCTGCGCACGGTCAATTCGACGATGGTGCCGGGGCAATGACGTTTGTTATCCCAAGTAAAGCGGACGCGTTTGGGTGAATCAACTGCGAGGAACTCTCCCTGGTCGCCATCCGAATTGCTGTATGCACCGCCGACCCGGACATCGGCCTTAGCTTTGCGCGTAAACCATTTGGCCGCGTGTTCGGCCTGCAAAAATGCATCAAAGGCCCTCTTGGCCGAGCCCTTGACTGTGCGCTGAACATCGATACTGAAACCGCCGTTGGTTGCGCGCTCACCGATCTTGCGGCCGCGTTGCTTCCGCTCATACTCGACCGTAATCATCTGCGACCACCACGGCGTGACATGATGGCTCTTCAGGAGATGGGCGGCGATGTCCTTGTGCTCGCGGGCCATCGCACCCCAGTTGTCGAGGAGCGTAAACCACTGCTTCCAGGTCTTTCCCGTCTTGGCTTTAACCGCGGCTTCGCTGATATTCGTATCACCCGTGCGCTTTGTCGGCATTGTTCCTCCTGCGAATAGACGACTGAATTGTATTATAATCGACCGCGGCCTTCGGCGCAAACCGGTCGAGGTGGTTTATGGCCCCACCGATGCCGGTTGCGCAGTAAACAGTCACCTTGCTTAACGGAGGATCATCTTTGTGCCTGAACGACTAAGACTGATGTGCATCCTGGCCCACCCCGATGACGAATCTCTCGGGACCGGCGGCACCTTGGCCCGCTACGCCCGCGAGGGCGTGGAAACCTACGTGGTCACAGGCACACGCGGCGAGCGCGGCCGATTCGGTGACGCGCCGCATCCGGGACTTGAAATTGTCGGTAAGACACGCGAGCAGGAACTCCGTGATGCGGCGAAGATACTCGGCGTGAAAGAAGTCCACTTCCTCGACTACATCGATGGCGATCTCGACAAGGCCGACCCGCGCGAAGCGGTCATGCGGATTGTGGAGCATCTGAGGCGAATCCGTCCGCATGTCGTCATCACCTTCGGCCCGGAAGGCGCCTATGGGCATCCCGACCATGTGGCGATTTGCCAACTCGCCACCGCGGCCATTGTGCGCGCTGCCGACTTATCCTATCACCCAGACAGAACGGAGCCGCATGCCGTCTCCAAACTATACTACATCGAGTGGAACGCTGAACTCATGCAGGCGTATTTCGCAGCGTTTCGCGAAATTAAGATCTTGGTCGATGGGATTGAACGCGGCGCCAATCCTTGGCCGGATTGGGCGATTACGACCGTGATCGACACCGAGAAACATTGGGAGACGGTCTGGCGGGCGGTGCAATGCCACAAGACGCAAATTTCCATCTACAAGAAACTCGAACACCTTTCTCCCGAGAATCATCACGTTCTCTGGGGGCGGCAGCAATATTACCGCGTCTTCAGCCTGGTCAACGGCGGGCGCAAACATGAAACCGATCTCTTCGAAGGACTCAGATGACCGACCAGAATAAACGACCGACCCCGATCGACATTCCACGCGAGCAATTTCGGGCCATCGGACACCAATTGGTGGATGAAATCGCCGACCTGTTTGAGGGCTTGCCCGATCGTCCAGTGACGACAGGGAAGCGACCCGAGGAATTGCGCGCACTTCTTGGGGGCGACAGTCCACTTCCTGATCGGGGCGCCGATGCGAAGCAGTTGATCGAGCGCGCCACACGTCTCCTGATCGACAACTCACTCTACAATGCCCATCCGCGCTTTTGGGGTTACATCACCGCCGGCGCCGCACCGATCGGGGTGCTGGGTGATCTGTTGGCATCAGCGGTGAATCCCAATGTCGGCGGCTGGGTGCTTTCGCCGATGGCGACAGAGATGGAACTCCAAGCCGTTCGCTGGATGGCCGAACTGATCAGCTATCCGCGCGACTGCGGCGGCATCCTGGTCAGCGGCGGTAACATGGCGAATTTCGTTGGTTTCCTCGCGGCACGCGCCGCAAAAGGCGATGAGGGACTGCGCGCCAAGGGGATTGGCAGCGGCGCCAACTCGCGACTTCGCGTTTACACTTCGGCCGAGACACATACATGGGTGCAGAAGGCCTGCGATCTATTTGGACTGGGAACTGATGCGACACGTTGGATTCCCACTGACGATGATCTGCGCATGAATCTCAACGCGCTCCGTTTCCAAATCGAGACCGATCTCAAGAATGGTGACCGTCCCTTCATGGTGATTGGAACCGCGGGATCGGTCAGCACCGGTGCGATCGACCCGTTACCCGAGATTCACAAGATCTGCCGTGAGTATGAGCTCTGGTTCCATGTTGATGGCGCCTACGGCGGATTCGCGGCGTGTGTCCCCGAAGTCCATGACGACATCCGCGGACTCGCGCTGGCAGACTCCGTCGCTGTCGATCCGCACAAGTGGCTCTATGCGCCCCTGGAGGCGGGATGCGCCATGGTGCGTGATCCCGAGTTGCTGCGGAATGCATTCACCTACAAGACAAAGTACTACCACCTCGATGACGAGGCCTTGAGCTTTGTCGATTATGGCCCGCAGAACTCGCGCGGGTTCCGGGCGCTGAAAGTCTGGCTGCAACTGCAACAGGCGGGACGGTCCGGATACGTGCAGATGATCGGTGAGGACATGAGTCTCTCGCGTTATGCTTACGAATTGATCGCCAAGCACTCGGAATTCGAAGTCGCAACCCAGGGTCTCAGCATCACAACTTTCCGCTACGTCCCTACAGACATGCGTTCCACGATCGGCGAATCGAAGACCGAAGAGTATCTGAACAAGCTAAACGAAGAGCTTCTGGAGGAAATCGAGAAGCGGGGAGAGATATTCGTCTCGCCGGCGGTCGTCCGCGACCGCTACCTATTGCGGATGTGCATCGTCAATTTCCGGACGACGCGCGCCGATGTCGAGGCAATGCCGGAGATTGTCGCACGGACCGGCCGGGAAGTGGATTCGCGACTTCGCCCCTACGCGAAACTTTGACCATGTACGCCATGAAGAAAAACGGCCCCGCGGTCATCTGACAGCGGAGCCGTTTCTTTCTTCTCAATCAAGCCAGGCCTATTGACTGCTGCCTCCGGTGGGCGGGGCCTCGACCGGTTTTTCCAATTCCGCGATCTGTTCCTTGGCGAATTCGGCATCTTCGCCATCGGGCCACTTCTTCAAGTACTCGTTATAAGCCGCAATTGCCTCGGCCTTCTTACCGCCCTTCTGGGAGTAATACGCAACGTAGACAAATGCTTCAGATGCCTTTTCTCCCTGTGGCCAGCGATTGTAGCAATCCTTTGAATGCGCGATCGCGCAGTCCCAGTTTTCTTTCTTACGGCAACACCAGGCGCGATCCAGGTACGCATCATCGGCTTTCCCGCTCTTGTTGTCGGGGTCGACGGTGATAACGGCCGCGTAACGCAAGTCGGCATCATCGATCCGGTTCCACGAAAGCAGCCGCTCGGCCAGTTTGTACATGAAGTCCGGGTCGGAGGCCTTCTCTTTCTCGGAGGCCAGCATCGTGCTGAGTGTCCCGACCCCCTTCTGGTAGTCATCGACCGTGCTCATGAACTCGGCCGGACGCACGAATCCGAGTGTGCGGTCGACCTGCTCGCCCTTGGTATTGAAGGCGATCACGGTCGGCGTACCGACGATGTTATACTCTTTCTTCTTTTCGGGATTCTCGCCGCCTTCGACCTTGGCGAGGACGTAGTTGTTTTTCTTTGCCCAGGCCTGGAAGTTCGGGTCAGCCCAAGTGGACTCTGCCAGAGTCCGGCATGAACCTCAATGGAGGCCGTAGAAGTCGACCAGCATCGGGCGACCTTCTTTGACCGCCAATGCCGTGGCTTCTTCGAGGTTGGTGCTCCACATCTCGTGGCCGTTGAAAGAATGGTCCCAGCGGGGCCCTTCGTCCTTCTTTTCCTCCTCGGCACGCGACACCGGAGCGGCGAGGATGACGATTCCCAAAGCGAGAGCCGCCGTCCCCACGATCCAATTGCGTTTGATCATCACGTACTCCTTGTTAAGAACTGTATTTCGTGATGCGTTGACAGTTCGAATTGGCGATATGGGCCAGACGGCCCACAATGACAGAATTAACACAAAACGTACCTGGAATGCTCCCGGTTATTTTGGTTATGACTCTTCCGTCTTAGGGAGAAATTGAGTCGCCCGAGGCAGATTGGGTGAGGGACATGCAACAAAGATTGCTTCGTCCCTCCGGTCCTCGCAATGACGTTGTCCCTTGTCTTTCCCGACACCATCATTGCGAGAAGGGCCGGCGGCTCTTCTCGAAGCGCCCTGAGCGAAGCCGAAAGGGTGCCGGGCCGACGAAGCAATCTTCGTTCCGACCGTGAGTTAAAACTGGTTGCCTACTTGAATATCCCCGCGAAAAACTGCCGCATCGCTTCCCATGAGCGCTTGTCGGCGTCGGCGTTGTAGGCCGCGCCTTTGGATTTGTCGTTGCCGGCCATGGGCTGGGTGTAGGAATGCACCGCATCGGCATAGGCGACATACTCGTAACGGACGCCGGCGGTCTGCATCTCTTTCATGAACGCGGCGACCGATTCCGTCGGGACATTCGGATCATCCGCGCCGTTGAGCACGAGCACGCGCCCCTTAATGTTCTTGGCATCTTCGGGGTTGGCGGCATCGAGGCTGCAATGAAATCCGACCACACCGGCGGCAGGTTTGCCCGAACGCGCCAGCTCCAGCGCCACCCAGCCGCCAAAACAGTAGCCGATGGCTGCGACTTTTGTCGGCTCGACCAGCTCATGCTTGGCCAGCCAGTCGAACGCCGCGCCAACCCGTTCACGCGTCAGAGCCGAATTCTTCTTGTATGTCCCAGCTTGCGCCCCTGACTCGGTCGTGTTCGTGGGGCGGACGCCTTTGCCGTAGATGTCTGCGGCAAACGCGACATACCCCAATCCGGCCAGTTGCTCGCACCGCGACTTTTCGTAATCAGTGAGTCCCATCCATTGATGCACAACCACCACGCCCGGCCGTTTACCGGTCACCGCATCGTCATAAGCGAGATATCCCTCGCAGGTGACATCGCCGGATTTGTACTCGACGACCTGAGTGATGATTTTGGCGTTGGCGGTAGCAGTGAGGCAGAGGACCAGCAGGAACGCGAAGATTCGTGTCATGTGAGTTTCTCCCTTCATGATCTGTTTCTACAAACGAGTGGGAGAATTAAGAGAGAAAAAGTGGGGATGGCAATGGCGGTCTACCTCGGATAAAACCGCGAAAGCAGATCGTAGTCCGTGTTCGCACTGGGAGGCCCGCGATGGATGATCCAGAATGCCTCTCCGTCCCACGTTATGGAAAACGCCGGGAGGACCGGAAGCGGCAGAGTATCTACGATTTCTCCGTTCGTGGTCAGTCGGATAATACCGTCTCTGGTCATCGTACAGATATAGGAACCGTCAAAGGCGACCTTTCCCATATGTTCCAAGGACTGGTCCAAGACAACGGTACGCGTCACAACCGAGAAGCCCGAATCAATGGACTTCCACGGGTCGACGACGGTCATGAAAGGTGTGAGAGTGGGATTAATCCGGCTCCCGGAGTATCGAACCGCCGGAATCCAGATTTCTCCATTTACCCAGAAGAACTCTCCACGGAAGATCGAATCGGACCAATATTGTGTGAATCCAAGAATGGGCTGCCAGAAGTCATCGAGCAGTGAATAGCGAGTGCCGTTGTCCACGGGTACGGCACCCCAAAGCCCGCTTCCTGACCACGCAACGTCCATCCCAAGTCCACTTGGGGCCCCTAGGTCGCCGGCGAAGGTACGATTACCCGAGCGATCGAGATGGATCACGGAATCGACGAGCCATTCGGGATCACCTCGCTGCAAAGTCTGAAGTATCGCCCCATCGCCTACCCACTCTATGCTTGAGCCGAGGACAGTCAGGGGGAGCATCATCGGGCGGTAGTTGGGATGCACTTGGAGAAGCGTAGCGGATGGCTGGAAGAGATCGCCCTTAAGCCGTATCAGGCCAAGAGCGCTGACGAATGAGCCGGGCGTATGGCCACGAAAGGGAAGAAGCGTCAACGTACTACCTCCGCCATCGCCGAAGCAAGGGGACGCCGTCCTTTGGTTTTCAATTTCGACCCACTCGGAGTCGAGATTGTCGAATGCGTACACGATGGCCCGCCGGCACGGCTCCGGCCCCAAGTAATTCAGTTGGATGTCAAAGTTGGGGCCAAGTTCAGAGACAGACTCCATCGGCAGTTGCAGGCCGAATTCATTGTCGGTTGAGTCGAAGTATGACAAGCTGTCGAACGGTCCGACTATGCGCAGTACGATCGCGTCAGAGAGATTCAACGTGGGGAAAGTGTCCTCCGAGGGGCCCCGCGTCGGCCGCTCGGAGGAGCAGCCGGGCACGAGCCCTACACAAAGCGCAACGATTACAGGTACAAGAAGGAGTCTCATCGCTCTCACTCCAGCGTGAACCTCGAAAGGAGGGTTGCCTGCGTAATCGCGCCAGGAGGGCCATGATGCAACACCCAGAGTGTGGAGCCATCAAACGTGCTCGTTACGATTTCGAATACCGGGGCCCCCTCTGACCGTATCTCAATGAGGTTCTCGTCAAAGACATTGATCGTCTTCGACGTTGTGACGATCGCATCGGTTGAATTCATCGAGAAGCCATTGAGGTCATCGTATGGGAACTCGAGAGTCCTCCTCACAACTGCTTCTCCGGTGGCAAGGGATGAATCCTCGTCTAGTTCGTCCATGAGGAACTTGTCGGGGCTGCCCAAGTGATCGTTGAAGTCCCGGCCGATCCACAGGTGACCCTCAGTCCAAGAGACGAACTCAGGGTATCCCCACGGCGATGGGTAGGCGAAACTGCCCAATGTTGCTCCGATGCGGGTATAGGCTGAGATTGTGGTAGCGTCAGTAATCGCCCAAACGGTCTCGCCGTCGAATGCAGCGCCCCAAGTCATTCTTCCTGGGAACCCCATCGCGGCCACCCGCGAGCCGTCGCGAAGGTAGCCGACCAAGGAATCCACTGTGCCATCCGTGATCGAGTCCCAGACATTCGAGTAGTGCCACAGTGTATCACGGACGTACGTGATGCTGTTGCTGATTTCCCAATCCATTTCCTGCGTGCGGATCGTGATGAACCTGTAATCAGGATTATAATCGACAAGGCGTGCTTTAAAATTCCAGGCATTCTGGGCGATTGCAATGAGGCAGCCACCGGTGTCTAGGGCGTCGCGCGGTTCGATACCATCGACTTGGGATAGCAGCCCGACTGCCCAATAGGGACACACGTTGGTGCATAGGCCATAGATTCCGGGCAATGCCCCGTGTACCACATGACGGCTGGCAGTCTGCGGGCAGTAGACGAACAGTCCTGTCGTTTGCAGTTGAAGATCGCTCTCGAGGCCGAACATGATGTCATCGACTCGTCCGTCTTCGAAGATCGGTTCACCGGAAAAACAGAATCGAACGCTGTCCCTGATCCCGGCTCCGCTTGACAAAACCTCGGACACCTCGTACACCAGCGGTTCAGAAAGGCTCATCGCCGGAAACTCAGCAGGAGGCGTTGGCCGCGTCGGCCGCTCGGAGGAGCAGCCCGCAAACGGGACCCAAAGGGCAAGTGACAGAATGAGAGCAACCCGAGATCGACTCATGTCCACCCCCCGAAGTTCGACTACAAACCATTACCCACAAGGTGGCCCAATATTCCCGGTTTGGGCGTATCCTTCGACTTCGCTCAGGACAAGTTCAATACGCCCCTACCACAGATTTCGTCATCTGCTTACCTTGACCCTTGGAGGTCTACATGCCCAACCTACGCGTCCTTGTTGTCGATGATGAGAAGCCACAGCGCGACTTTGTCGGGAATGCGCTACGCAAGCAGGGATACACCGTGACCGAAGCCGGGTCGGCCGATGAGGCGCTGGCCGCAGTAAAGGACACGTTTCCCGAGATTGCTCTGCTCGATATTCAGATGCCGGGCAAATCCGGTCTCGAACTTCTCGCCGAGCTGAAGAAGATCAATCCGGAGTTGCAGGCGATCATTGTCTCGGCGCACGCCGATTTCGAAAAGGGACTCGAGGCGATGAAGAAGGGCGCGCTTGATTTTCTCAAGAAGCCGGTCGAGTTCACCGAGCTGTATGCGGTTGTCGCCCGCGCCGCCGAACGGCATTGGTTGCTCTCCGAGGTGCGCTATTTCCGAGAGCAAATCGATGAGCCATACAAAGACGAGGCCGTTGTCATCTCCTCCGATGCGATACGCGAGGTCTTCTCGACCGTGACTCGCGCCGCCGATTCCGATGCGACTGTGCTGATCCGTGGCGAGTCAGGAACAGGGAAGGAACTGGTCGCGCGCGCGTTGCACCGCGCCTCGAAACGCAAAGACAAAAACTTCATCGCGATCAACTGCGCCGCCATTCCAGAGACGCTGCTCGAAGCCGAACTCTTCGGCGCCGAAAAGGGCGCATACACCGGTGCGACGGCTCGCCGGATCGGACGGTTCGAGTTGGCTTCTGGCGGCACGATCTTCCTCGATGAGATCGGCGACCTGCCGCAGTCGATTCAGGCCAAACTCCTGCGAGCGCTCGAACACAAGTCGATCGAACGGCTCGGCGGAAACGAGACAATTAAATCCGATGCGCGCGTGGTTGCGGCCACGCATCAGAATCTCGAAGACATGGTGAAGGAAGGGAAGTTTCGCGAAGACTTGTATTACCGGCTCAACGTCATCCAGATCACGATCCCGCCACTGAGGCAGCGCCCACAGGACATCCTGCCGTTGGTGGATTCATTCATCAAGCGTCAGAGGCGTGTGCGTGGGCGACAGATTGTCGGCATCACGCCGGCTGCCAAGGATCTGATTTTATCCTATCACTGGCCGGGCAACGTGCGCGAGTTGCTGAACGCGATCGAACGCGCCTGTGTCTTGGCGCGCACCGATGTGCTCGATGTCTCCGATTTCTCGCTCGGAATTGTTGCGGGGGCGTCGCCTTCGGCGCTGTCGGCCGAGGTGCCGACTCTGCCGCTCGCCGAAGTGGAGAAGCGTCACATCCAACGCGCGTTGGAGCACCATGGCTACGCTCTCGCGCAGACTGCCGAGTCGCTCGGAATTCATCGGAATACGCTAAGGCAGAAGATGAAGGAGTACGGGTTGGAGAGGGAGTAGCGCGGGGGGGGGGGCCAACAAAGGTTGCTTCGTCCCTTCGGTCCTCGCAATGACGGGCGGGCGTCATGGAGAAGTTGTTCTGTGTCTATATGGTAACGAACAAGTACCGGACTGTGATCTACACCGGCGTGACCAGTGATCTTAAGGGCAGAATCTGGCAGCACAAGGCAGGAGCGGCCCGAATGATTCACTAAGCGATATAAGCTCACATTCTTGGTCTATTACTAAATCCGTCCAGGAGCCGAGGCAGCGATTCTCCGTGAGAAGCAGATCAAAGGTGGTTCCCGAAAGAAGAAAGAGGAGTTGATTACACGCATCAATCCGACATGGAGAGATTTGTACGATGACCTGTAATTCCCTTTGAAAACCAGCCAACCGTCGTTGCGAGGACCGAAGGGGCGAAGCAATCTTTGTTTGCCCGCGCACGATTCCAGTGCATCCACGCAGAGCCTCGCACCGCTTGGCCACTTCGAAACTGCACCAACTGGTTCACCAAGTTCCGTAACTCTATAAGACACATATAGATGCCGGACTCGCTTTTCTGGCACGGCTCTTGCCATACCCTGCACGGACCATGGGGTCCGAGGAGGAAGCACATGAGACCGAAATGCCTATGGGCTGCCATTGCCGCGATTACCGCCGGCTTGCTTTTGTGGGGATGCGATACGACAGAGACTGTTTACGTCGACGGTCCCGATCTGACCGCCCCCGGGGTGCCGCGCGGCGTGAGTTCGATCACCGGCGATGAGCAAGTAACCATCGTCTGGCTCGGATCGACCGAAGAAGATATCCGCGCCTACATCGTCTATCGCGACGACGAACTCGACGGCGACGAACTCTACGAAGAGATTGAGCATCTCAATGTCAACGGCTTCGAGGACAGATGGAGCTATGTCGATCACAATGTCGACAACAGCAACACCTACTTCTACGCAGTCAGCGCCATCGACTACGACGACAACGAAAGCGATCTCTCATACGAGGATGTCTTCGACACGCCGCGTCCGGAAGGCTTCAACGTCTTCATCGACGCGACCGCGGAACCGTCGGGGTTTGACTTCTGGAACGGAGACAATGGAGTGCGTGTGCCCAGCAGCAGCAACAACGCCGATATCATCGTGACCTTCGACGAAGGGCTGGGCACATTGTTTATCGAAGCCGCCAACGATGGTGTCGACCTTCAGGACTTTGGATTCACCGATTCAATGGATGAAGTCGACTGGTCGCCTCTCGACGGCTGGACCAGCGTCGGCTGGAGCGAAGTGATCGAAGGTCACTCCTACATCATCTGGACCGCCGACGACAACTACGCGAAGATGCGAGTCTTCCAGGTCGAAGGCACATCGTTGCGATTCGACTGGGCCTATCAGGCCGATCCGGGCAATCCTGAACTCAAGCGCGGAGTGCCGGACAGCTTGCGGGTGGCGAGACGATAGGAACAAAGATTGCTTCGTCCCTTCGGTCCTCGCAATGATGGGATGCAGCTGGGGAAATGTATCGAGCAGTGAAGGAATGGAAGAAAGGGCAGGAGGACGTAAGATGAAAACAACACGCACAGTACTCATCGCGGCACTGGGTGTCCTTGTCATGGCGCCGGCGCTGCTGGCCGATGTGGAGATCGGCGCACAACTGCGGATCACGCCGCGTCCGCGGCAGGACGACCTCGAAGTCTACGTCTGGCCCGATCGGGGCATGGACGCCGTGTATTATCCCGGCGAGAACATAAATGTCAACGTGGAGGTGACCCGCGACGCCTTCTTGATACTCTACAACATTGATACGCGTGGTCGCCTCCACATTCTCTTCCCGGCGTCTCCTTGGGATGACAACTTCGTCGAGGCGGGGGACGCGATCAGCTTCCCTCGCCGTTGGGATGACGTCGATTGGACGATCGACGGCCCGCCGGGGACGGAGTACATCCAGGTGATTGCCTCGGAGATTCCGATCAGTCCGCCGGAGTGGCCGGTCTACATCAATGGCGCCGGAGTCTCTGACGATTACTATGCGCCATCCGAACTGCGTGGCTTTAGCGCCGGTAGCGACCGTTACGGCTACATCGATATCGTCAACCGCAACATCTGCGGCCGCTACTATGATTGGACGGCGACCGATGTGGCGACTTTTGAGGTCCGCAATCGGCCGTACCACTACAATGTGGATTACATCGATCCGTGGCCGGATGTCTTCTATGGGCAGGTCTACATTGGCTGGCCGATCGGCTCGCGGATTTATATCGACGGCATCTTCATCGGTATCGCGCCGTGCTATATCCCGCGCCACTATGTCGGTCGTCGCATCATCACCTGTTACGATGGTCCGCGGCTCATCAGGCGGCATGAAGTCAATTGTTTCCCGAAGCGGGACTACTACTCGCACAACAAGTATCGCGGCCCGCGCGAGTTTGTCTACCGGAAGGCGCGTCCCGACGTCTACGATCACTTCCAGATCGAAAAGGGGACAGGCAAGAAGAAATACCGCGTGGTCGAGCGACAGAAAGTCGGTGTCTATGACGACAATGGTGTCTACCGCAGCCAGTCATCGACAAAGCGCACCGATCCGTCTCGCATCGATAACGGCGCCGTGATCAAACGCGGGAAGTCCGACGCGCCGGTACAGATTGACGGCAAGAGCAAGAAGGCAAAGTCGGACCCTGGGTTTGTCATCAAGCGAGAGAAGCCGGCGCCATCGCTGAAAGTGAAGGATACGGGACCTCGCTCGAAAAACAGCACCGAGGCGGTCGAAAAGCGCGACTCCGGGGAAAAGACCAGGAAGATGAGCGCCCGGTCAGAGGCACCCAAGGTCGATGTCGCCCAGGTTGACCGGGGCCGTGACAAGGTGACGGCTAAGGCATCCGAACGCCGTGAGAAAGTGGTCGTGAAGGATGGAAGCGCGGGATCCAAGGCGACGGTCTCTGCCAAACGGAATTCGAACACATCCGAAGCCAAGGTGAAAGCGAATTCGTCGGAGAAGCAGAAGTCGAGCGGATCGTCCAAGCGCTCAAAGCGGGATCAATGACGTCACATCAGGATCCGGCGGGGTATTCGAGGGGCATACGAGGGGAGCTGCCCCGTCGGATCCCTGCTTCGCCAAGGCTACGCAGGGCGGGCCTTGGGCAACCGGTGATTGACGGATCAGGAATTCCGATGTATATGTGGGGCAGAGTCATGAAGCGATTTCAGACGATATTGATCTTAAGCGGGCTGGTATTCGGCCTCGCGGTTCCGACGTGGGCGATCGACGCAAAGCCAAAAGCGGGCGCGAACACCGCCGCCACATCGGCCGACACGTCAAAGGCGGGGGCGCGCACCAATCAGCCGACGCCGACCAACGCGAAGTTGCTGGAAAAGCTCAAACAGGATGTACGCGAGTCGCAGAAGAGCAAATCCGGCCAGTACGACAACTACATCGATGCCAACAACGATGGCGTCGATGACCGGGTGCAGCCGAAAGCCAAGGCTAAAGAATCCGAACCCGCCGAGATGATGGCCGCCCCGCAAGTGAAGAAGGCGGAACCATCGAAGACGGACGCGGCCCCGCAAGTGAAGAAGAAGGAACCACCGAAACGGGAAGCGACACCGCAAGTGAAGAAGCCGGAAGCGCCGAGACGGGACGTCACACCGCAAATGAAGAAGCCGGAATCGCCGAAGCAAGATGCCGGCACCGGTACCGCAAAGAAGAAAAAGACGCCTCGGTAACCGTTGCACAGGTTTCTAGACGGACACATCTCTTCACCGGGTGTGTCCGTTGTGCTTTGGTGGTCTGGTGCAATGACCACAGAAGTGATTCGCCATTTGACCCAATTGGCGTTTAGTGTATACTGACTGTCCGTTCCGGAATTCTTCGGGCGGATGACAAGGGGCAGGAGCGCAGGCCTTCAGCCTGCGCCGAACAGGCTGAAGGCCTGTTCTCCTTTCCCTTGTTTGCCATTTAACGGGGACTGTCAACATGCGCATGTCGCAAATGTTCATTCCGACCTTGCGGGAAGATCCTGCCGAGGCCGAACTCGTCAGCCATCGCTTTCTTCTGCGCGCCGGCTATATCCGCAAGCTTACCGCCGGCGTTTATATCTACCTGCCGCTGATGCAGCGTGTGCTCACGAAGATCTCCAACATCGTACGCGAGGAGATGGACCGTTCCGGAGCGCTTGAAATCACGATGCCCGTGCTTTGCCCCGGCGAGATTTGGCAGAAGACGGGGCGCTGGGATGCGATGGGGCCGGAGCTCATGCGTATCAACGACCGTCATGAACGCCCCATGGTCCTCGGCGCCACTCACGAAGAAGTTGTCACAACGCTGGTGTGCGGCGAGGTGCGCTCCTATCGCCAGGTCCCCCTCAATCTCTATCAGATTCAGGTGAAGTTTCGCGATGAGATTCGTCCGCGCTTTGGACTCATGCGGGGACGCGAGTTCATCATGAAGGACGCGTACTCATTCGACGCCGATCAGGCCGGGTTGGATGTCGCCTACCAGAAGATGGTCGACGCCTACAACGCCATTTTCAAACGCTGCGGCCTCGAGACTGTGATGGTCGAGTCCGACACCGGGGCCATGGGCGGCAAGTTCGCCCATGAGTTCATGGTTGTGGTCGACACCGATGGGGGAGAGGCGATCATTCTCACCTGTCCGTCGTGCGGGTATGGGGCGAATATCGAGCGGGCAGAGTCGCGTTCGCTGGCTGAACCGCCGCCGACAGAGATTCATAGAGCGAAGAGGATAGTTGAGACGCCCAACGCTGGCACGATAGACCAGCTAGCGGAATTCGTTTTCACGCTTGAATTCGGGCCCGATGGTGAACCTATCAGGCTAGGCAAAGTGCCACGACACAAATTCGTCAAGACACTTATCTATAAGGCAGGAGATAAGTTCGTGGCGGGCCTGATACGCGGGGATCGTGAAATTAACGAAGTGAAATTGGCGAATGCGCTTGGTGTGCCGAGCGTCGAGATGCTTGATGGGGATACAGTCACTTCCCTCTCGGGCGCTCCGGTCGGCTTTGCGGGTCCGATTGGTCTAAATAAACACGTCACAATCATTGCAGATGAAGAAGTACACCACATGGACAACTTCATCGTCGGCGCGAACAAGGCCGATCAACACTACATTGATGTGAATGTGACAGACATTCGCATCGACAAGACCGCTCTTATCCGGACCGCGCAGGAGGGGGAAGGGTGCCCTCGCTGCGATAAGGGAAAGCTCGTCAAGCGTCGCGGCATTGAAGTGGGTAACACATTCAAGCTCGGCACCAAGTACTCGGTTGCGCTCGGCGCGACATTCAGCGACGCCGACGGAAACGAGAAGCCGTTTATCATGGGATCGTATGGAATCGGCGTGACCCGGACTGCGCAGGCTGCGATCGAACGTTTCCACGACGACAAGGGCATCATGTGGCCGCTACCAATCGCGCCATTCCATGTCCATCTGATTTGCGCGAAATCCGACGATGCACCGTTGGTCAAAGCCGCCGACGTTCTCTATGCGGACCTCATCGCCGCCGGAGTCGAGGTTCTCTACGATGACCGCAGCGAGCGTGCCGGCGCCAAGTTCGCAGATGCGGACCTGATCGGCATCCCGTATCGCATCACGATCGGAGCAAAAGGTCTGGCGAAGGGTGCTTGGGAATTGAAACGCCGCAATGCGCAAGCGGCGGAGGATGTGCCATTCGGCGAGATTGTTAGCCGCATGCAGCAATTGATCTCGGCGGCACCGTCCAACGCGTAGGGGCGTATTGCATACCCCGGCATTTTAGGGGGCGGATTCATCAGGGTAGCGCCACGAATCTGTGTTGACAGATCTTCGGAACTTTCGTACACTCGGTCAGGTTTGTAGTGGTAGTTTCCTCCCGCTTTTAGCAGTTGCGAGCTTCCCTGAATTGCTATATCTAAGCAGTTTGGGGCGCAAGACCCCGGTAGGTCCTTGCGTCGTAATGGCTTTTGCGGGAAAAAGGGGATCGTGAGTGGTCGAAGGAATTGCACGAAGCGTGCTACTGGAGCGTCTGACCGCCGTGGCCGAAAAGGTGGCCGAATACTACGGTGTGGAGTTGGTCGAGTTGAGTCACCTGCCCGGCAAGCATCAGACCGTGCGCTTGGTGCTCGACAAGAAAGGCGGCGTGACCTTGGACGAGATCGCCGCGGTTTCCCGCCGGTTTTCGGCGGACCTCGATATCGACGATGTTGTCCCCGGACGCTACACGCTGGAAGTTTCATCGCCCGGGTTGGATCGACCGCTCAAGGCCCCGGCGGATTTTCGGCGCAAGATCGGCGAAAGTGTGACGTTGAAGTTCAGAGACGATGAAGGCAAACGCAAGTCCGCGAAGGGTATTATTGCACAAGTGAATGACACCACGGTCACCATCGGCACCACGGAATACGAATGGGGTCGTGTGATTGAAGCAAAAGTGATCATCTGACGGTCGCCAAACGTCGGCACGAACCACGAGAAGGGGAAGATGCCAATCGATTTCGACATTATGGAAGTGGTCCACCAGATCACCAAGTCGAAGAACCTCGATCAAGAGTACGTACTCGAGACGATCAAGGAGGGACTTCTGACTGCCGCCAAGAAGCGGTTCGGTGACGCGGACAACATCCAGGTCCATATCGACCGTCGCGAGGGCGAGATCTACATGGTGGCTCTCAAGACCGTTGTCGGCTATGTGCAAGACCCGCAGCACGAAGTCTCGCTGGTCGAGGCGCAAGAGGTTGACGAGGAATCCGAGATCGGCGATGAGATGGAAATCGAATTGCCGTTCGAGGAGTTCGGGCGGAACGCGATCGCCGCGACCAAGCAGATTCTCGTTCAGCGCATCCGTGAGCGCGAACGCGAGCAGGTCTATGCCGAGTACAAGGATCGTGTCGGCGAAGTCGTCACTGGCATCGTGCAGCACATTGACAAGGGGACGATCATTGTCAATATGTCCGGCGCCGAAGCCGTCGTGCCGCACAAAGAGCAGATTCCCCGCGAGCGGTTCCGTCAGGGTGACCGGATTCGCGCTTACATTGCCGACGTGCAGCCCAATATGAAGGGCCCGCAGATCATCCTCTCGCGCGCCCATCCCGGACTCTTGCTCAAACTGTTCGAATTGGAAGTGCCGGAGATCTTCGAGAAAATCGTCGAAATCCGCGCGGTCTCACGCGAGCCCGGCGAGCGTTCAAAGGTGGCTGTCTACTCGATCGACGACCGTGTCGATCCGGTCGGCGCCTGTGTCGGCGTCAAAGGCGTCCGCGTGCAGTCGATCGTGCGCGAACTGGCCAACGAACGCATCGACATCGTGCCTTGGGATCCGGACCCCGAGACGTTTGTCTCGCGAGCCTTGGCCCCCGCGCGTGTCGTGCAGATCGTCAACGTCGATCACGAGACCAAAGAGATGACCGTCATTGTTGACGACGAGAAGCTCTCGTTGGCGATCGGTCGCAACGGTCAGAATGCCCGTCTCGCCGCCAAGCTGACCGGATGGAAGATCACGATCCGTTCGGAGTCGCAGTACCTGGCGCAGCGTACTCGCTCGCTCGAAACCACCACGCCGCTGGATCAGTTGCCCGGCATTGGTGATGCGACCCGCGAACGTCTCGAGGGCGCCGAAATCAAGTCGATTGAGAATCTGGCGACGAAGACACCGGCTGAACTGGTGACGATCGAGGGCATTGGCCCGAAGACGGCCGACAAGCTGGTTGAAGCGGCGCAAGAATTTGTCGCTCAGCAACTCTCGACCCAGATGCTGCCGGGTGCTGAGGAGCCTGCAAAGCCCTCACGACTGGGCGATGAACTCTTTGACGAATCTATCGGCGAGGATGAGGAAGAAAAAGATGAAACCGCCGAAATCGATGAGACGCCCGAGTTGGAAGACGACACGAAAAAACCGAAGCGTGGCAAGGCGGATGAATAAGATTTGCGTCCAGGGAATAGCGACGCGTTGATGAACGATTAAACAAAGGACTTGTCCCGTAATGGCCAGTAAACGCCTCTTCGAAGTTGCCCGAGAACACAATCTGTCGGCGGAAGCGCTGATGGCGATGGTGAATCGGCTCGGCTTCAGTGTCCGCAGCCACATGAGCGTCGCGACCGATGACGTTCTCGAAGCCATCGAAGCCGAGTTTGGCAAGCAGAAAGAGGCATTGAAGGCCGAAATCGCGGTCCGCGAACGAAAGACGAAGGAGCGCAAGCAGAAGGCCAAGGAAGCGGCCGATGCCGAAGCGCAGCGGCAAGCCGAAATTGCTGCGATTGCTGCCGCCGAAAAAGCGCGCCAGGAAGAAGACGCGCGCTTGGCGCGCGAAGCGCGTGAAGCCGCCGAGGCGGCTGCGGCTGCCGCCGCAGCGGAGGCCGCGCGTTTGCGTGAAGCCGCCGAGGCTGCCGCCAAGGCGCGCATTGCGCCGCAGCCACCCCGTCCAACTGCTTCGCCGACGGATCGACCGCCGGCGTATCGTCCGCGTCCGTCGACCACCGGTATCACCGGCCGTCCTGCCGGTGCGCCGGCCCGTCACATGCCGCCAGCTCCGGCGCGACCCGGTTCGGTCGCCCCGCCGGCTGTCGCGGCATCAGGCGCACCCGCACGACCGGGATTGGCCCCGGCCCCGGCTCGACGCCGCGGCCGCAAGAGCAAGAAACGTGGCTCACGCGTTGATCAAGAGGAAGTGGCAGCATCATTTCGCCGCACCATTGCCCAGCTCAGCACGCGCACCAAACCGAAACGGCGCGCGCGGCGCGAAGAAGGCGGCGAAGGATTCGAAGAGCCAACACGCGTCATTGAGATCAACGAGTTCATGTCGGTCGCGGAGCTCGCGCACAAGATGGGTGTGAGCCCGACAGAAGTCGTCGCCAAGTGCCTCGAACTCGGAATGCTCGCGACCGTGAACCAACGTCTCGACCTCGACACGATTGAGACGATTGCGATCGAATTCGATTTTAGCATCAAGCAGGTCGAGGAAATCGGCGAGGAGATGCTCGCCGAAGAACCGCTCGACGAAACCAAGTTCGTGCACCGTCCACCCGTGGTCACGGTCATGGGGCACGTCGATCATGGCAAGACGTCGCTACTTGACTTCATCCGCACGTCGAACGTCGTCGCGGGAGAAAAGGGCGGTATCACCCAGCACATCGGCGCCTACACGGTTGAAACTAACCGTGGCCGTGTGACCTTTCTCGATACGCCTGGTCACCAGGCGTTTACCGCCATGCGTGCGCGCGGCGCGCAGGCGACCGACATCGTCATTCTGGTGGTTGCGGCCGATGACTCGGTCATGCCGCAGACGATCGAAGCTATTGACCATGCCAAGGCCGCGGGTGTGCAGATCGTCGTCGCGATTAACAAAATCGACCTGCCGGGTGTCGATCCGGAGCGGGTCAAGTCCCAGCTCTCCGAGCATGGGTTGATCCCGGAAGAGTGGGGCGGCAACACGGTGATGGTGCCAGTTTCAGCCAAAAAGGGAACAGGCGTTGATCAGCTCCTGGAGATGGTGCTCTTGCAGGCCGATTTGCTGGATCTGAAAGCCGATCCCAACCGCCACGCACGCGGCGTGGTGATCGAAGCGCAATTGGATCGCGGACGCGGCCCGGTGGCAACGATTCTCATTCAGCAAGGAACACTTAAGATTGGCGACTTCTTCGTGACCGGGGCCTATTACGGTCGCGTGCGTACGATGACCGATGAACGCGGTCGCAACACCGGCGATGCGGGTCCATCGGCGCCGGTGCAGGTGACCGGATGTTCCGGTGTCCCGCAGGCGGGCGACACGCTTGTCGTTTCCGAAGATGAACAGCAGGTGCGGGAAATCTCGCAGATTCGCGAGCGCTTGAAACGCGAGCAACAGCACCACCGCCTCGCGAAGGCTTCGCTTTCAAATCTCTTTGACCGTATCAAGGAGGGCGCGGTCGAAGAATTGAAGATCGTGATCAAGGGTGACGTCGACGGCTCAGTCGAAGTGCTGGCCGACACGTTGTCGAAGATCAAGTCAGACGAAATTGCGGTCAATGTGATCCACCGTGGTGTCGGCGCTATTACTGAGTCCGACGTGCTGCTCGCGGCGGCGTCGGACGCCGTCATCATCGGGTTCCACGTCCGTCCCGATACGCGCACACGTGAATTGGCGAAGAGCGAAGGTGTCGATGTGCGTCTCTACGACATCATCTACGAAGTTGAGTCCGACATCCGCAAGGCGATGGAAGGGATGCTCGCGCCGCTCGAAGTCGAAGAACGCACCGCCGAAGTCAAAGTGAAGGAAGTGTTCAAAGTTTCGAAAGTTGGGACTGTCGCCGGCTGCGAAGTCACCGACGGCACCGTGCACAACAAAGACAAGGTCCGCGTCGTGCGCGACAGCGTCACCATCTTCACCGGGAATATCGAGACGCTTCGCCGCTTCTCCGATGAGGTCAAAGAGGTCGGCGTCGGGTTGGAGTGCGGTATCAAGATTGAGAACTACAACGACATCAAGGTGGGGGATGTCTTCGAGTTCTTCAAGATTACGAAACAGGATCGGCACCTTTAAGGCTTGCTTGGGGACGCCGAAGCGGGCGCGGCCCGTGTCTGGCCGCGCCCTCCACAGAGGGCATTGTGGAGGGCGAGCGTACTTGCGAGCCTACTCCTCTAACGTCGAGAGATGCGATGATAGGCAGTGTCCGCCTCGAGTTTCACCTGCCCGGATGCCACAGCTTGAAAGAGAAGCGAAGCATCCTGAAACGGTTCATGGAACACACGCGCCGCCAATACTCAGTCGCCGTGGCGGAAATTGAGTCACAGGACGAGTGGCAGCGCGCCGTGGTCGAGGCGGCGGCTGTTTCGAATGAGCGCTCCCATCTCCACAGCATCTTGACCCATGTCGTGAATGAAGCCGAGCGTCCGGGCGAGATGATCCTGACCAACTGCGACATGGATGTATAGCACGTCCGTGGAAGGGACTTGAGTATGACACGCAGCACCGACCGCACCCAACGCGTCGCCGATGCGATCAAACGCATCGTCGCTGAGGC
The DNA here is from genome assembly GCA_964371625.1 of uncultured Ignavibacteria bacterium. Classification (GTDB taxonomy): domain Bacteria; phylum Zixibacteria; class MSB-5A5; order WJJR01; family WJJR01; genus JACQFV01. Next base: position 302,455 of record CAYJMP010000001.1, read on the forward strand.
CATCCACCACGAGGTCAAGGACTTCGATCTGCGCATGGTGACGGTCACTCGCGTCGACTTGGTCCGTGACTTCAGTGAGGCGACGGTCCGCTACTCGGTGTTGGGGGACGAGATGAAACGGCACGCCTGTGCCGAGCAGCTGGGCAAGATCGCCAGCTTTCTCCAAAGACGCATTGGCGAGGAAATCAAGATTCATCACATACCGCGGGTGAAGTTTCTCTTTGACCCTTCACTTGATGAGAGCATGAAGCTGGAGAAGTTGTTTGACGAGATTAACCGCCAACGCAAGCAAGATGAATAGCGCGGCTGCGCGGCGTATTGCCGCCGCATTGCGTGATGCCAAACGCATACTCATCACCGCGCACCAGGACCCCGACGGCGACTCGCTCGGCTGTCTTCTGGCGTTCCACGAATACTGGACCAAGCAGAAGGGCCGCAAGGCCGATGTGATCAATCACGGCGCCGTGCCGGACAAGTACTCCTTCATGGATCCGCGCGGGGTCGTCAAGCAGGTTGCAGACAAAAGGCTCTGGCCGATCTGGGATGCGGTGGTCGTGTTTGAGTGTTCGTCTCTGGATCGCACCGGCGAAGTCGAAAGTGTGGTCCCCGGCGGCGTGCCGATCATCAACATCGATCACCATCAGCTCAACGTGTCCTATGGGACTATCAACGTGGTCGATACGAGCCGTGCCGCTTGCGGGGAACTCCTTTTCGATCTATTGAGATTCTGGCGCGGCAAGATCACCAAGACAATGGCGCAGAATCTCGCGATTGCTCTGGTCACCGACACCGGTCGATTCCGTCATCCTTCGACCAATGCGCGCACCCTCGAAATCGCCGCGGAGCTGGTGACACTGGGCGCCGATCTCACCGATCTCACCGACCGGATCTACTATCAAATGTCGGAGGCGCAATTCCGCCTGATTCATCAGATCCTCGTCAACGCGCAGCTTCGCCTCAACAACACCCTTTGTATGCTCCTCTTACGCCAACGCGATCTCGCAGCGGCGGGCGTCCCCGCCCGCGATACCGAAGGCTTGGTGGATTACTCGCTTTCGATCAAGGGCGTGAAAGTGGGCGCGCTCCTCAAGGAACTCGGTCCCAAGCAGACCAAGATCAGCCTGCGTTCTCCCGACTCAATCGATGTTGCCAAACTCGCGCGTCAATTTGGAGGGGGCGGCCACAAGAATGCTGCGGGATTCATGCTCGAACTCTCGATCGATGAGGCGATGGAGTTCCTGGAAGAACAACTTTCCACAAAGTAGTCCGGTCGCATGACAGGCCCACTGTTCGCTTGAGCAACGGGGATCGAGGATTTATACTCTGTAAGAAGTTTCGCAACGATCCGGGCGGCGAAGTCCAAGCGCGATTTTCCGAGGCTCGACAGCGATAGCCCCATGGTAAACTTCTACATTTATCTGGCAGTGATTGTCGGCGGAGCCGCCGTACTCGCACTCGAGATATTGGGGACGCGGATCATCGCTCCGTTCTATGGCGCGAGTCTCTACCTGTGGTCGGCGTTGATTTCCGTGACGCTGGCGGCGCTCAGTGTCGGGTATGCGGTGGGCGGACGCTGGGCCGACCGCGGTGCGAAACTCGATCGTCTGGCCGCTGTCCTCGGCGTGGCCGGGCTCTGGATCGCCGTGATTCCGTGGCTGCGATTTCCGGTCCTGGCTCTTTCTGAAGCGGCGGGACTGCGGACCGCAGTGCTCATCACTGCGACTGTGCTCTTTTTCCCGCCACTTGCGCTTCTTGGCATCATAAGTCCATACGCGATTCGGTTGAAAGCGGGAAGTCTGGACGTTGTCGGACGGACGGCCGGAAACCTGTATTCAATTTCCACAATCGCCAGCGTCGTCGCCGCGATCGTGACCGGGTTTTTCCTGATTCCAAACATCGGTGTTTCACGGCTCACGTTTCTGATCGGGTTTCTGCTGGTCGCGACTGCCATCGTTGGTCTTGTGATCTCACGAAAACCGAAGGCCGGCACGATCACGATGCTCGTTTTGTTGGGAGTTGGAGTGCCGATCTATCAACTCGCGCCCGCAGAGTCCGCCAAGCCTGAGATCGGACTTCAGGCCGTCGAGCAAAGCGCCTACAGCGAGATTCGGGTCGTCGACCAGGATGACATGCGGTTCATGGTGCTCGACGGCGGGACGCACACGGTCGTTGACACGATGACATGGCAATCGCACTTCCCGTACGTCAATGTGATGGACTTGGCGAAGGGGTTTCATGTTCGCCCCGGCCGAATGCTCTTAATCGGGCTGGGCGGCGGCTCCGTGGCGAAGTCATTTAACAATGATGGCTGGCAAGTCGATGCGGTCGAGATCGACCCAGAGGTTGTCGTCGTGACCCGAAAGCACTTCGGCTTGTCGGAGCCGGAAGCGAAAATCTTTGAAATGGATGCCCGCCAGTATCTGATTACGCATGACACGCAATACGACCTGATCGTGATGGATGCATTCGGCAGCAGTTCGATCCCATTTCACCTCGTTACCACCGAGGCATTCAATCTGGTGAAATCACATCTGCTTCCTAACGGTGTGGTGGCGTTGAATGTGGAGACCGTGGGCTGGGATGACATCATTGTCAGGTCGTTGTCGGCGACGATGGAGAAATCCTGGATGCATGTCACCGTGTTTCCTATTGCCGAACCACCCGACCAGCTGGGGAATGTGGTCTTGATGGCCGCCGATCGGGCGTTGACGCTTGCGGTCGATCTTCCAGTGCCGATGGATCGCTTTTCTCCGGAGTATGACCGCGCCCATGCTTGGGATAATCAGTTCAAGGCGCGGCCGGAAGGCGCACCCGTACTGACAGACGATCTAAATCCAATTGATATTTGGGCGGAGCGCGTCAACAACGTCGCGCGGCGGGAACTGCATTCGATGTTTAAGGAGCGTGGGCTGTCGTGGTAGTTACTGACCGTCCATCGGCTTGATTTCACCGCTCTCGAATATCTGCACGGGATGACCTTCGATCGTCTTCGGAATCGACCTCTCAGGCTCCGGCGTTTTCTCCAGAACGAGCACCAGAATGCATGGTGTACCGTCATCCAAGGCGCCGATCGCAACTCCCGTCACTCCCGGAGTCGCCATGAGTTCCTTGACGTGGGCGTCCATGACCGTCGTGATATCGCGTTTGGGCACTGCGTCCTCGGCCTTCTTCTGAGGCGGACTATCGGCGCAAGATACCATCGCCAATTCCATTCCCAAGATGGCAAATACGGTCGCCAGATTGACTAATTGCCTGTGATTCGAGACGAGTCGCATGAATTACAACCGTTCTGCCGAAGAAAACCCGTCCCCGGCATCGTGCCAGGGACGGGCCGAAGCAAGCTGTCGTCGAACTAAACCGTCTAATTGCCGACCATCGAACCGCCCAGGAATGACAGGACTTGGCCGATTGGGTTCGCCACGGCGATCGAGGTGCTGCCGGCAAACAAGAGGCCAACCGCATTCGGGTTGGTCGTGACATCCTGGAGCAGCAAAGATCCGGAATCGCCACCTGCCAGGAAACGGCTGGAGCGGTTGGCAACCAGGATCTGGCCCGTAAATGTCTTCGTGAAAGCCGTCCCGCCGGCGCATTCGTTTTCGTACGAGACGCTGATCGTGGCGTTCAGCCCGCTAACAGTGCTGCGAGTGAGGCCGGTCGTCCGTCCGCTCTTCTTGACCGCCTGATTCACGAACGCCGCCACACCCGAACCCGACTTGGGAACTCCGACTTCGAGGATCGCGCCGCTGGTGTTGACCATGCCGCTGATGGTATTGGCGCTCGAGCAATCCACATTGCTGCCCGGCAGGGAGCTGGTCTTGACCAGGGTGGCGACGTTCTGGGCGTTCGCCGCATTGCAGCTGACGTCGATCAAGCCCGGCTGGATGATAAAGTCACCGGTCTGGGCTGTCGTTCCGTTGCCGCCGCTGACGATATCGGCCTCGAAAACGTGATAATTGCTCAGAATGCGCTGATTGCCGCCGACTTGGATCAACGAGCCAAGCGTGCCACCACAGCAGTAGCCATTGGCCAAATCCTTTCGCCAGCCGCCGGAGGTGCCGAGTTGAATCGGCGGAGTCTGCTTGGTTTTGTGATTGACACCGCTGCTCTTCATGGCGACGATCTTGTCGGTGAGAATAGTCTGAACCGGGTAGCCATCAAGTGTCTTTGGTGAAGCGTCGAATGCCGCCTTGCTGGTTACCAGCACCATGATCGCCGGCTGGCCGGAGGCGTCGAGCGTCGTGGCTGTGCCGATGACATCAGGCTTGGCCATAAGCGCCGCCGTATGCAAATCCTGAGTCGCCATGGCGCGCTTGAGGGCGCCTTCCAGCATCGCGATCGAATGATCCGTGCTGTCCATCGGAGCCACCGGTGACTGGTCAGTTCCGCAGCCCCAGATGCCGATTCCAATCACAAACGCGACACCGACAAACGCCAACTGCCATGCGCGTCGGTGGATGAACGAACGGTTCATTCCGATCCTCCCAGCTATGAGGTTTTGGGCGGCATTCGGTCCCGGATTCGGGCCGGATGATTATGGAGTGATAAGCAAGCCTATGCCCACGAGGCTGTCAAGATAGAAAGCAAAGAATATCGATTGCACGGGAGGGCGAGGCTATGCCGAGCCTGCTCTTGGTGGCAGCGATGCAGGATCAGGCTCGGCATAGCCTCGCCCTTCCGAAACGGGCAAACTGTCAGGTCTCGGATCAGTCCTCGTGACGTGCGAGCCGCGACTGCAGATGCCGCTGCACGTCCGGCCATTCGCTGGCCAGGACGCTGTACATGACCGAATCGCGGACCGAGCCGTCGCGACGGGCGGAGTGATGGCGGATGACGCCGTCTTTCTTGGCTCCGAGCCGTTCGATGGCGCGTTGGGAGGTGAAGTTGAAGTTGTCGGTGCGCAGGCCGACGACCTTGCAGCCGACAGTCTCGAAAGCGTGAGTGAAGAGCAGGAGTTTGCAGACTGTGTTCACATGCGTCCGCTGCCATGATTTCGAGTACCACGTGTACCCGATCTCGACACGATCGACTTGCGGCAGGACGTCGTGATAGCGTGTACTGCCGATGATCGTGCCATGCTCCAATTCACGAACCGCCCACGGCAGCATGTGACCGGCTATTTGCCCATCCAGCGCCTTCGTGATGTACTCCGCCACCCGCGTCGGCTCGGGGACCGCCGTGAACCAAAGCTCCCAGAGACGGCCATCTGTGACCGCGGCCATGATCCCTTTTTCATGCTGCATGGTGAGTGGTTCAAGTCGGATGCCGTGGCCTTCGAGGGGGGTGGGGGAGAGGGTGATCATGACGCGAATATACGGAATTGTTCGCTATATTCCGATGCCATGGACGACCTCTCCGGCATTCTTCCCATCGACAAACCTGTCGGCATGACATCGCACGATGTCGTCGATGTGATTCGCCGACTGTATGGCATCAAACGCGTCGGACATACCGGTACGCTTGATCCGGCGGCGTCCGGACTATTGCTGGTTGTGGTCGGGAAGGCAACACGGGTCGCGCCGTATCTTGCCGCGCATGACAAGACCTATCTCGCCGGTGTGACCTTCGGATCGACTTCAGACTCCGGGGATTCGGATGGCATGATTACTTCGACCGGCGTCGAAGTGCCCGATGAAGCGCGTTTGCGTGAGATCATTGCGGGACTCGTCGGTGAAGTCGATTTGCCCGTGCCCGCTCTGGCGTCGGTGCGCTCAGGCGGGAAGAGGCGTTATGAATTGGCGCGTGCCGGCAAGGATGTGCCCGAGATGCGGCGGAAGAGTCTGATTCACTCGATTGAAGTAGTCGAGGAGCCGAAGGTGGATTCCCGCATTCCGAAGGTCCCGAGCGAGGCCGCGGGGCGCCGGAATGACGAGCCTTTCTCAATCGACAATCGACAATCGGCAATCGGCAATCGCATGCTCTTGCGTGTGCGCTGCGCCAGCGGGACATACATCCGCTCACTCGTCGAAGCGATAGGAGAGAAGGCCGGTTGCGGGGCATACCTCGCGTCACTGCGGCGCGAGTCGGTTGGGAATGCGCGAGTTGAAGGAGCGTATGGCTTGGATTATCTCGCGGCGCGCGGCGCGCTGGACGAAGAGTTGCCTTCCCCCGAGGCGATTGATGATTATCTTGAGCTGCCGGTGATCGAAGTCGCTGCCGATGCGGACACGGTGATCCATCACGGGCAGCCGCTGATTGCGGCGATGGTGACCAAAGTGAGCGGTGAATTCTCTGTCGATGCCGATGTGGCGATCAGCGTGCAAGGATATGGAGTGGTTGCGGTGGGAAAGGCATTAGTCAGATCTGAAGACATAGGTCCAATTGGACCTATAGGACCCATTCTCTCCTATCAATGTGTGCTGATTTGAACCGACCGATCCCCGACATCCCTACGATCCCCTGTTTCACCGAATGCGCCGAAGCCACCGCGCACATCAACAAAGGATCAATCGTCTGTGTCGGGACATTCGATGGTGTGCATCGCGGCCACCAGGAAATTCTCAGCGCCGGGCGTCTTCATGCCGACCGCCTCGGATTGCCATTGTGGGTTGTGACCTTTCATCCGCATCCGCGCAGCGTGGTTCGTCCGCAACACGCGCCACTGCTCCTGACTGAACCAGATGAACGTCACGCGCTCTTTGAGCACTATCATGCAGACGGTGTGGTCATCCAGCGCTTCGACCGCGACTTCGCTTCGCAATCGGCCAACCAGTTTCTCACGAAGTCGATCCTGGGCGCCCTCAAGGCTAAACGGATCGTGATCGGCGATGACTTCGCCATGGGCAAGAACCGGGAGGGCGATAAGAACTATCTCCGGTCATGGGGGGAGAAGGTCCAGGTCGGAGTCACCATAATCGACAATTACGGCGACGGGCTCGGGAATCGAATCAGCTCTGGCATGATCCGTAAGGCATTAGAAGATGGCGACTTCCGCCTTGCGCTTGAACTGTTGGGTCATCCATATCCTGTGACGGGCTCAATCGTCGGCGGAATGAGAAAAGGCCGGGAGATCGGATATCCCACTTGGAATCTGGCCCTCTCGCAAGTTAAATTGGCACCGCCAGTTGGGGTGTATGCCGGGTGGACTTTCCGGCCAACACCACGGCCGGGGATGGCGTATTACGGGTCTAACCCGACGTTCGGGGGGCACGTACCGCATTTGGAAATCAACATCCTCGGCGGTTCTCCGGAAGAGCGCAAACCACGCCATCCGACCGAATGCTTCTGGTTGACAGACTTTATCCGTCCGGAAGAAATCTATTACGATTCGGACGACTTGGTTCGCCAATTGGCTGATGACGAACGCGAGGTTCGCCGTCGGCTTGGGGTATAGGCAACAAACACACTCTTGTCAGAAGGGACAGAGCCAGTGGCAGTCACAAAAGAAAAGGTTCAATCGATCCTGAAGGCGTATCAGCTTCACGCCAGCGACACGGGATCGCCGGAAGTGCAAATCGCCTTACTGTCGGCGCGTATTGCCGACATCACACAGCATCTCGAGGCCCACAAGACCGACTTTTCGTCGCGACGTGGACTTCTGAAGCTGGTCGGTCAGCGTCGGCGGCTGCTGAATTATCTGCGTGATACGGATATCGCAGCCTATCGCACGTTGCTCGACAATCTCAACCTGCGCAAGTAACCTTGCGCCATCGGGTGGGCGGGGGATCGTCTCGCTCCAGCGCCGCGGTAGAAGAACCCGCGGTTTTGCCGCGAGCCGTACACCCCTCCCAAGCAGGATCTACGACCTGCACGGCAGCATTCCCTCCCGGTGCAAACCGAAAGAGCGCGGTCCACGGATTGTGGCCCGCGTACGAGGTGTTCTACATGGAACGTATCCGGATTGATCTGGGCGGCCGTCCGTTCTCATTTGAGACCGGTCACATCGCCCGGCAAGCCAACGCGGCAGTGCTCTGCCGTCACGGCGACACGGTGGTCATGGCTGCGGTGGTCGCGGCGAAGGAAGGGATTCCCGATCGCGATTTCTTCCCGCTGACCGTCGACTATCGTGAAAAGGCCTACGCGGCGGGGAAGATCCCCGGAGGATTTTTCAAACGCGAAGGTCGTCCGACCGAGAAAGAAACCCTCTCGGCCCGCATGATCGACCGTCCGATCCGCCCCCTGTTCCCCGAGGGGTACACCAACGAAATCCAAATCCACGTCAATGTCCTCTCCTCGGACCAGCAGAACGACGCTGATGTCCTGGGCATCTGCGCCGCCGGCGCGGGTCTGGCTCTCTCCGATGTGCCGTTCGATTACATGATCGCGGCGGTGCGTGTCGGCAGAGTCGGCGGCAAGTTTGTCGTCAATCCGACCATCGCCGAGTTGGAAGAATCGGACATGAACATTGTCGTGGCGGGGACCCGCTCCGATGTCATCATGGTCGAGGGTGGCTGTCTCGAGGTTTCCGAGGCCGATCTCACCGAGGGGCTGCAATTTGGACTTGAGCACATCGCTACGATTATCGACGCACTCGGCGATCTGAAGAAACGTGCCGGCAAACCGAAGCGTGATTTTGTCGCGCCGGTTCTCGATGTCGAATTCGACAAAGCGGTCCGTGCTCTCGCCGCAAAGCGACTTGGGGAAGCCAACCAGATCACCGACAAAGCCGGGCGCGAGGACGCTGTCTCGCAAATCAAGAAAGACACACGCGAAGCTCTCTCCGAACAGTATCCCGGCAAAGAGAAGGCGATCGGGGCGATCATCGATCTGATTGAGTACGAAGATTTGCGCAAGCGCATCCTCGACGAGGGAAGGCGCGCCGATGGCCGCAATCCGGATCAGATTCGTCAGATCACCGCCGAAGTGAGTTTCTTGCCGCGTACGCACGGCTCGGCGCTCTTCACCCGTGGGCAGACGCAAGCCCTGGCCGCCTGTACGCTCGGGACGAAGGTTGACGAGCAGCGTCTCGACAATATCATGGGCGAATCGACCAAGAGCTACATGCTGCATTACAATTTCCCGTCATACTCGGTCGGCGAAGTCCGCCCGATCCGTGGACCGGGACGCCGCGAGATTGGCCATGGCGCACTCGCCGAGCGCGCCATTCAGCCCGTGATTCCGAATGAGGAGATTTTCCCGTACACGATCCGCATTGTGTCGGATATCCTCGAATCGAATGGCTCGTCGTCGATGGCCACCGTCTGCGCCGGATCGTTGGCGCTGATGGATGCTGGGGTACCGATCAAGTCGCCGGTGGCAGGCATCGCGATGGGATTGATCAAGGAAGGCGAGAAGTATGCAGTGCTAACCGACATCCTGGGCGTCGAAGACCATCTCGGCGACATGGACTTCAAAGTCACCGGCACCCGCGCCGGGATCACGGCTTTTCAGATGGACCTGAAGATCCAGGGGTTGAACTTCACGATCATGCGTGAGGCGCTGGAGAAAGCCAAAGTCGCGCGCTTGCACGTGCTCAGCAAGATGGATGAGACACTGGCCACGCCGCGTCCGGAGCTGTCACAATACGCGCCGCGTATCCTGATCTTCCAGATCAAGATCGATCAGATCGGCGCGGTGATCGGACCGGGGGGCAAGAACATCCGTGCTATTACCGAACAGACCGGCGTGAAGATCGATATCTCCGACGACGGCACGATTATTGTCGCCTCGGTTGATGTGGATGCGGCCGAACGAGCCAAAGCGATGATCCAGGCTCAGCTAGAAGAGCCGGAGCTCGACCGTGTCTATGAAGGCAAAGTGCGGCGCATTGCCGATTTTGGCGCCTTCATCGAGATCATCCCCGGCACCGATGGCCTCCTGCACATCTCAGAGATCGACTACAAGCGCACCGAGAAGGTTGAGGATGTCTTCAAGCTCGGTGACTCGGTCCAAGTCAAAGTGATCGAGATCGATCCGGGCGGCAAAGTCCGCCTCTCACGCAAAGCGCTTCTGCCCAAGCCCGAAGGTTATGTCGAACCGCCCAAGCGCGAAGGGGATGGCGGACGGCGCGGCGGAGGCGGCGACCGGGGCAGACGTCCTGAACGTAGCCGCAGATAGTGATATTTCTGCCATCAAGCCTGCAATCAGGGCGGGGGAAAACCCGCCCTGTTGCATATAATGAAGCGTAGGTACGGCGCTCCTTGCAGGTGGGCTGGTCGTCATTAACGCCCTTAAGAAACGCCCTGCGCACAACCGATTAATCAGATTGAGTGACAATGCCAACTGAAATGGTCAAGAAAACCGCTCTGCCTTCCGGACTTCGCGTACTGACAGAAACTCTCCCAGATCGTGAATCGATTTCGATCGGAGTCTGGGTCGAGGTGGGTTCGCGCCACGAGACCGTGGAATCCGCCGGTGTGTCCCATTTTCTCGAACACATGGTGTTTAAGGGAACGCCCAAGCGTTCAGCGAAGACGATCGCGATCGAGCTGGAGCGGTTGGGTGGTGTGCTCAATGCCTTTACCACGCGCGAGCACACCTGTTACCATGCGCGAATCCTCAATGACGATCTGCCGGTGGCGGTCGACCTCCTCGCTGACCTGTCGACCCGCGCCGTCATCCCCGCGCATGAAGTGATCAAAGAGCGAAAAGTGATCTCGGAGGAGATCAAGGACACGCAGGACACTCCACACGAGCATGTACACGATGTCTTTGCGGAGCAAATGTGGCCCGGCGAATCGATCGGACGTCCCATTGCCGGAACGCTTGAGACGGTGAGCGAGACGACGCGCAACTGGCTGGCCGCGCACCGGACGCGTTTCTACCGTCCCGATCGCATGGTTGTCGCGGCCTCCGGAGCGTTGTCACACGCCAAGCTGCTGGCGTTGGTCAAGAAGCACTTCCGGTTTGAAAAGGCCAAGACGCCGATGCCGGAGGTGAAGTTTGTCAACGGAGTCCGACCGCATCGCTCGGTCCTCAGGCGTGATATCAATCAGACCCACGTGGTCCTCGGCTTCCCGACCTGGCCGTTCGCGGATAAGCGCCGGTATGCGGCCTTGGTGGCCACCAATCTCCTCGGTGGAGGAATGTCGTCACGACTGTTCCAAACCGTGCGCGAGAAGCGCGGGCTCGTTTACTCGATTTATGCCTTTCAGGACTCATTCGTGGATACCGGCTTCTTTGCCATCTACTTCGCTTGTGACCCATCACAAGTGGTTCTGGCCACCGATTTGGTGCTGGAAGAACTGGGCAAGCTCCGCCGGACACGCATTTCCGCCACCGAATTGCAGGATGCCAAGTCACAGTTGAAAGGGAATTTGGCTTTGGGCTTGGAATCGACCTCCTCGCGCATGCACCGTTTGGCGCGGCATGAACTCTATCTCGGTGGATATGTTTCACCGAAGCAGACGATGAGGTCGATCGACAACGTCAAGCACACGGACGTGACAGGTGTGGCGACAGAGGTCTATGCGCAGGATCGCGTGGCAATGTCAATCCTCGGGCCGGTCGATGACAGTCTCCTGGACAAGATCAATTGGGATAAGCTCAATGTGAGTAAGCGAAAGCGGAATCGGTGAGCTTTTATGAGACGTATGGGTCCAATAGGTCCTATTGCGTCGAATCCTCTTGACGCGTCCCTTAGCGGTTCGGAGATTAATACGGCGTCAGCAGGCGGGCGTAATTCAGAGGTAGAATGCAAGCTTCCCAAGCTTGACGTCGTGGGTTCGATTCCCATCGCCCGCTCTCTTAGCTGGGACACAACACCCGGGATATTTCAGATCAGACAGGCTGACACCAATGGCCCGATGCCACTTTGCCAGTGCACATGGCGCGCTGCCTCGTTCGTATGAGTGGGAAGATGAAATGCTGAAGCATACGAGACTCGGGGCCGCCGTTGCCCTCGCCGCTCTGGCTGTGGTTGCCCTGGGATCCTGCGGCGACGATAGCGACAAGAACACGATCTGCGTCGGCGACGAATCGGATATCGTCGACCTCACCGAAGGGACGATGTGGATCTATCGGGGCACGGATTATGATACTCTGGACAACGTGATCCGTACATTCGAAGATACGATTCTGATCGTCCGCGACACGATCATCGACGAAGAGACCTGGTTCTTGACTTCGATTGAAAACGAGCTTTGGGGCAACCGCGACGATGGGTATTGGATCTGGGAGAATTTCGATGGAATCTCAGAGCCCTACCTGCGGATCAAGTACCCGACCGCGCTGGGTGACCACTATCCTATCCCGATCGAAGAGGTGTTTTCAGACACCATGACCACCGCCGACCTGATTGCGGTGACGACCGTGCCCTATGGGACATTCACGGCCATCACCTACCGGCGGACTTCCTATGAGGATTCACTGATCTCTCTGGGGTATTATGTTCGCGGCATCGGTAAAGTCCGGGAGATTATCATTCCCGACCGCGAGACGCGTTTCATTCGCCGCACGCTCGAATTGTTGAAGTTCACATCCGCCGGCTGTTAGCATGCCAATTATCAAATCCGTCGTCCACAATCGAGTCGTGCCGCGCGATGCTCTTCAGCCCGGGGACGAAGTGTTTGCCATCAACGGGCAGCCGCTTCGCGATGTCATCGATGCAATGTTCTTCGCCGCCGAAGAGAAACTCGAACTTCAAGTGCGCAAACCCGATGGGGCCGAGGCCACGCTCCGGTTGCGCAAGAAGATCGACTCCGATCTCGGCATCGAGTGGGAGCCGGACAAAATCCGCATCTGCAAGGCGGATTGCGATTTCTGTTTTGTGAAGCAGCAGCCGAAGAAGGTGATGCGGCGCACGCTCTACATCAAAGACGACGACTACCGCCTCTCGTTCTTGCATGGCAACTTCGTCACGCTGACCAACATGACCAAGGAAGATTACGACCGCGTGTTCGAGCAGCGCCTTTCGCCGCTTTATGTCTCGGTCCACTCCACTGACGATGCGGTGAGACGGGATTTTCTACGCAAGCCGGACGCCGAGCCGATTATTCCACTGCTCAAGCGGCTGCACGAACATGGTATCATGACCCATTCGCAGATTGTCGTGACGCCGGGCCTGAACGACGGCGCGCCGCTCTGGAAGTCGTTTGACGAATTGCTCGGCTTGTATCCAGAAGTGCTTTCGGTGGGCGTGGTGCCGATTGGACTGACCAAGCATCGGGGAGATCTGCCGGATCTGGGCCTAGTGACTACGGAAATGGCCAATGAGATTCTCGATGAAATTGACAAACGGCATAAGAAGATGCGTAAGAAGCACGGTTCCGGCGTCATCTATGCTGCCGATGAAATGTTCCTCATTGCGGGGCGCGAAATCCCGCCGGAGGAGTATTATGACGACTATTGCCAGGTCGAAAATGGCATCGGCATGTTACGCCAGCTAATGACGACCTTCGAGCAACGGGAGAAGGATCTGCCGAAGCGGCTCGCACGACCGATGCGGTTCTGCGTTGTGACCGGGACATCGGCGGGACCGTTTATCACGGAATTGTGCGAGCGGGCGTCCCGCCGGATCAAGAATTGCGAACTGTTACCATTGGTTGTACAGAATGATTTCTGGGGCCCTTCGGTGACGGTCTCCGGACTCTTGACCGGCGCGGACATTGGTGATCAGTTCCTGAAATCGGACACCGATGTCGACGCCGTGGTCCTGCCTCCTGAAGTGCTCAATACGGATGGATTGTTCATCGATGATGAGACACTCCCCGGACTGCAGGAGCGTGTGGATCGACTCGTACTCACCTCGGAGTACGATTTTGTCGCCACGATCCTGAATAGCATTACTTCCGTTCGTTCAGTCAGCATTCCCTCAATTTCGTAGGGGGGTATTGGACTATAGTCCCGCGCGAAGTCGCGGGATACGCCCTTCGCTGCTTCGGCGATCACGTACCGAGACAAGCTTCCGATTCTGTCGCCCCTCCGGGGCTTTTTTTGTGGCCATACAAACCCAGGGCTTATGCCCTGGGCTGATATCTCTCGCCCCTTCTGGGCTTATTGAGAATTCGGGAGAGGCTCTGGGCCAGCGCCGGAGGCGCGGCAGATAATAGCCCAGGGCGTGAGCCCTGGGTCTAGAAGACAGATAGTCATAGCCCCGGAGGGGCGACAGAGATCACACCGCCTTACACATACAACTGCCGTCGCCGTCCGAGGACCGCAAGAATGAGAAGAGCAATCGTGACGATCGCGTATCCGACTGTCGTGCCTGTCGTGTGCAATTGTCCCGCCGCGCCCATGTAATCTAGCCCCGGCGCTTTGTTGAGCGGCCCGGCATACCACCAGAAAAGGTACAGGGCTTCAAACAAGCGGCTGCCGTTCGTCCAGACCCCGCAGGCGAGAGCCAACGCCGGAACAAAGAGCGCGCCGACTATCCATGCGGCCAAACCGGCGATGTCGCCAATGATCAAGAGGTGCAGGGCAACACCACTCCCGGTGAGGGTCGCAAGAAAGGCCCCGGCGAGCCATGTCGCCGGCAGTTGACGAGTGAGCGGTTGCGCGCTGGAGAAGATGTACTGATTGGTTCCCTGACGGACTTCACGACACCCCATCTGCGACCAGATCAGCGCGGGCCACAGCCACGCGATCGGCAGGAGGACGCCTTGCCCGGCCGAAATCGGCGCCAAAGCCCCGGCAATGACCAGCCCCAGCGCGCCCAAGTACCAGATTCCGTGCTGGCCTTTGAGCATGATCCGCAACTCCGCGAACACTGTCTTGAGCAACCGAGGTTTCGCCACTGCCATTGCCAGCGGTGTCAGATGAGTAACGGTTTGTGCTGATGCGGGACGCGAAGGAGTTAGCGCGCTCTCGATTCGCGCGACCAGCCGATTCAAACGCGATGGCTTCTTCTGGGCAGGTTCGGTTGCCCGTGCTGAGTCGAACCGGTCAAACAGAAGCGACGCGATGAAGGCTATCCCGAACGCGATCAAGACGAGCACCAGGCGCCCGCCCACCATGGTCGGTGTGATAGTCGCGCCGTCCCATTGGAAAGTCCTAAGTTCAAAGGGCCGGCCATCGTCATGAACATGGATCCCCATGTTCATTTCCATCTCGGGATTGACGGTGTCTGGGAAAGTCGTTATCGCAACCGCCTTCATCGAGTCGGTGTAGGCGGCCATGCCAAAGACATCGGCTTTGTCAGTGATCTGCGACGCGAGGCATGCGATCACCAGAAAGAAGTAGACGACATTCCCCAACCCACCGCGCAAGAAGGAGATGCTTTCGAAGAGGACGGCGATCGCGCCGATGAGCAGGCAGACGGGCAGAAGCGCGTACAGGAACGGTATCACCAGCGCGATCAGGTCTATTGAGCGATCTTCGGCGCGAATCCACTGCATGACAAGCGCGACAACAATCAGCACGAGGACGATTGCGAAGAGGACGGCCGTGTTGCTGAGCATCTTGCCGACGGTGTAGCGCAGTTTCGATAGGGGAGTGGCGGCGATGATCTGCCCGACCCGTGTTGTGTAGTCGCGGTCGATGGCGTTCTTGATGAGGTAGAATCCCACCAGCGTGAGAAAGACGGTGGTCAGGAGCGCGACCTGCGCGCCAATCCAGGCTGAGTTGTAGATCCCCCGTGCGCCACCAATGTAGAGTGTGGCCCAACTGGCGTCGCGCGGCGGGACAAATCCCCAGGCCGCATACGCCGCCGCCACCAGCGTGAGCAGGAATCCATAGCGTCGCACGCGTTCAAGAAAATCCGCTTTGGCTATGTGATAGAATACACGCATGCTCAGGCCATTTCTAACCTCTCCCTGAAAGGGAGAGGTCGATCCGCCGTAGGCGGATCGGGCGAGGGTGGAATGGTGGTGGCGCGCATGACACTTCTTCGTGATTTCACGTATTGACCCTCACCCGTCCCGCTATCGCGGGACGACCTCTCCCTTGGAGGGAGAGGTTAGGTCAACCGCTCCTGCGGAGCCTGCTTTTTCTCTGTCCGCGGCAATCGCATACAAGTACGCATCCTCCAATGTGGGCGCGGCGACCGTCGCATCGACCGCCGGCCGCTGATTCGACACAACACGGATCAAGACGCCGTTGGATTTTCTGATTGTACCGGAAATCAGGTACTTCTGCTTGGCCGCCGTCAATTGATCGCTGGATATCAGCCACTCCCACACACGCCCACCGACCATCTGCGAGATCGATTCCGGTGTACCGGCGGACACCAAGTGGCCGCGATTGATCAGGGCAATCTGGGTGGCCGTGGCCTCGACATCCGAGACAATGTGAGTTGAGAGAATCACAATCCGTTCGCCCGAAAGCTCGGACAATAGGTTGCGGAATCGCACGCGTTCTTCCGGATCAAGCCCGGCGGTCGGTTCATCGACGATCAGCAGTTTGGGATCATTGAGGAGGGCCTGTGCAATCCCCACACGCTGGCGCATCCCTCCCGAATATCCCCCCAAGGGACGGTTGCGCGCATCGCCGAGGTTGACCAGTTGCAGGAGCTCGTCGATGCGTCGTCCGGCATCATGGGCCGAAAGTCCTTTGATCGCGGCGATGTACTCGAGAAACTCGATGGCGTTGAGATTGGGATATACACCGAAGTCCTGTGGGAGATAGCCGAGCACCTGACGGATCGTATCGGGATGACGGTTGACATCTGTGCCATTCCACGACACTGAGCCCTCGGTCGGCTTGGTGATCGTTGCCAGTATGCGCATCAAAGTCGACTTGCCCGCGCCATTTGGCCCCAGGAGTCCAAGTATCCCCGGCTTCAGGTCGAGCGTGAAGTCGCGCAGTCCCCAGACATTGCCTTTGTAGCGCTTGCTGACTTTCTGAATCTCAAGGTGCATCGGTCTGTCTCCTTAAACAGAATGTCACTGAGATACGGGCTTTGGGCAAGGAGGTTTCAGCGCGGGGGCCAGGAGCCTGCTCTCCGAAGGCCTGAGCCGGCGGTAGGTCAGGTGCACTGCGCCAGCGACGAGCTTGGTAAAATCGTCAATGTTAATGGCGCAGGGCACCTGACATCAATGTGGGGGAATGTCAGTTTCCCCGCGCACGGTTTCGTTGTGCAGATGAATCTCTCCGGCGCGCGGTGAACCTGACCTAGGACTCTGAATAGGTCGCAGCGCCTCGTTAGAATCTTGCGGGAATAAAGCCGATCTTGAATTGTAGAGTAGGCAATGTCGGAGGAATCGCATGTCTGGATCCCGAATCGAAGGTTGTAGCCATCTCTCACGCACACCGCATCCGCGCCTGATCATGATGGCCGTGTCTACGTGCGTTTTGAGCGCGCTGTTTACGGTTCAACACGCCACTTGCACTAAGGAGACTCGCCCCGGCATTGTCTCAGTCAGATTCGTCGACAGCCTTGTTGCCGGAGTGCCCAATAAATTGCTTGTGAGGGCATTCCCCCAAGAAGACGTCGACACCGCTACACTCCTGATCACCGCGGTAGAGAGAGGTGTGCGAAGGAAAAAAATCGCCATTTGGTCGGGCAGGCTCAAGCCGGCCGATAGTATAGTGGCAGAGTACCCAATTCCAGCATTGGGACTCGGCGACTATCGTTATGTCGCGGACCTCGAGTACCAAGGATTTACCCAATTAAGCGGAGCATTATGCGCGCGACTGACAGAGAAGGGAACTTGCTGGACCCAGGGGGATTTGTGGGAATTGGATTTGGCAGAGACAGAAGCCGAGATTAAGCGCAGGGGATTCGGAGCTTTAACATTGGATTCGATTGCCAAGATTGCTCCCGAAATGAGACACCGACTCGCAAAATTGAAGGTGTACCGTCCTGTGAAACCGGAGGGTTCTGACAGTACAACCAGGCCATAGTGTTGTCTGCCTGATAGTTCGTTCTTGGCGCCCTGCCCTGTTCGACACCTCTGCGGTGCAGGACGCCCGACGCTCCGGCTGCGAGCGATACGTCAGGTTCCCCGCGCACAGTTTCGTTGTGCAGATGAATCTGTCCGGCGCTCGGTGAACCTGACCTACGACTCCGGTCACTCTTGCCGCAACTGCAAATTCGCTATTCCGTCACGTTTTCGTGATGTCTATCGTTAGCATCATCGCACCGATATGAACCGCGGTATTAAGCCCGGGGAGGATTCCATGTTGGTTCGTCAGCTCTCAACCGCAGCCTTGGCAATGTTTGTGTTGTACGCGATCTCTCTGGATTCGGCCATGGCACAGCGGCCGAAAGGAAACGCCGTTGAGGTCGCGACGATGGCCGGAGTGATCATCATGAAGGGGAGCTCAGGCGCCGACGCCACCGAAATCGCCATCCCAGCCGGCGCTTCGACGGAATTGCTTCTACCCTCACTGCGCCTGACATTCTGGTCGCCCGGATCGCTGGCTATCGAAACCGCGGTGAGTTTTGCGCACCTCTCGTCGGGTGGTCACGATGGCACTCTGGCTGTTTTTGAAGTCGGCCCGAGTTTCGCGTTGCCGTCAAGGGGCTCGACCATGGCCAGCATCGGCGGCGTCGTAGGCATTCTCTCTGCAACCAATGGCAGCAGCGAGTCGGATATCTACCTTGGTCCGCAAATCATCGTGAGAAACCGTATACGCGATTACGCGGTGGCGCGGTTTCAGGGCGGCGTCCGGATCTTCGCCGGCGACGACTTCGGAATCGACTACGGCATCGAGTTTGCCGGCGGGGTAGGATTCTTTTTGTGATGCGAAGAGCACGGTAGGTCAGGTGCACTGCGCCTGAGTCCGGATTGACACCCGAACACACGTCCACGGCGCAGGGCACCTGACATCCATGTGGGGGAATGTCAGGTTCCCCGCGCACATTACGGCCCTGCGCACGCATCCTCTAGTCGCGCGGTGAAGCTGACCTACGACTGCTAATCTTTCGGCGAATACTCCGGCACTTCGCCACGGTTGTGCTGATACTTCGCGGAATCGATTTCCTGGATGCGGCGACGGTATTCGTCCTGCGCGATGCTGTTCTGCCAGTTTCCTGTCGCCATCGCCACGCCAATCCCAACGAAGAAGAGTCCCGTGACCGCGACAAGGGTCGCGAGCTTCGGCATGCGGGCGCGTCCCTTGGGTAGTGACAGTTCGAGGGCGTTCACGCTGGGGCAGACAGCCACGCATTGCAGGCAGGCGTTGCACTCATCCGAGCGCACGCGGGTCAACTGCGCCACCGGGATATGAGCCGGACAAGCGACATTGCATTTGTTGCAGTCGATGCAGGCCGACGCCTTACGCGTGATCTTCCACGGCGCGACTAGACTCACCAGGCCCGCCAACGCCCCATAAGGGCAGAGGAACCGGCACCAGAATCCGCTGACAAGAAAGCCGAGGACGACAAGGGAGAGGATGATGTAAAGCGAAGACGGATCGATGTGCGTGAAGAAGCGCAACATCTTGATATCAGCGACGCGATTGTATGGCGATTGGATGAACAGTGCCAGCGAGTCTTTAGTCATCTGGAAGAAGATCGCCCAGACGAAGAATGCGAGCAGAAGGTACTTAATCGAACGCAGCGGCCAATCGACCCACTTCGGCAGCTTGCCCTTCCAGCCATGCATGACTTTTCCGGCGCTGGCGACCGATTCCGACACGAATCCGACCGGGCAGACCCAGCCGCAGAATGATTTTTTCCAAAGGGCCGAACTTAGCAGAGCCAGTCCGAGAATGATCGTCGCGGAAGGATGGATGTTGTTGAGAACGCCATTCAGAAACCAATCACGCAATCCCAGCAGGCCGGAGATCGGCAAGAACGACTCAACTCCCGGAGGACGTGTCGGCGCGGTTCCTACCGCGCCAGTCTCAAAGAACCTGACAAACCGATAGAACTCCCAGCCGATCCAGATCGTGATCGCTGTCCAGAATGCCTGTGACCAGAAACGCCAGTCGATTTGGCCCTTGGCCATTCGGCGATACCATGTCTTGCCTGATTTGGTTGTGAGGATCTTCTGCGGAATCGTCATCGTTATCATTGCGCCCTCGTCTGAATCCAGACCAAACTTGTTACGATTAATCAAGTCAATTGCGGCGCGCGCCGCTGTCAAAGGATCACCGGCTCAGGGGATTTTGACAGGTCCGGCCTCGTCCTCCCCAAGACATATCGTACCAAGATTCCCCTTGCGCAATCCTCCGTAACAGAAGATTGTGTCATGTCACTATTAGCCTAGGAGGACCGATGAAGGGGCGTTTCGATTGGAAGGCCGCGTACTTCCATCTCGTCAGTCTGGTTGCCATCATCTTCTTCCTGTTCGCGGCGATGTTGGCGGGCCAGAACCTGCTCCGTATGCTGTTTCCGGCGCTCTCGATGGACACATACCAATGGGAGACAGTGGAATCATTCGAGGCGTTCAAGCGACAGTCCGGCGACCTCGGCCCAAAACCGGCTCGCCCGGGCCCTGATCAGGTGGATTCGACGATCGCGGTTCAGAAAACCGACGAGCAGCTCAGGTCCGAGTGGGAGGAGCACAAACGGCTGGCGGTCGAGGGACAGAAGCGGCGTGGGCTTTGGGGTCTGCTCGAGTCCTTGGTGGCGATGGCGGTATCAGTGCCTGTTTTGCTGTTCCATCGACGCCAAGCGAAGAGATTGCGGGAGGAGCCGGAACCTATTGAAAGAACATCTGTTATGTAGTTCAAGTGAAGTAGTTAGTCAGAACCCCGTAATCAGGAGCGATTGAAACCGGGAATAAAAACCCACGTAGAAAGTAATTAGAATGCAGGCGACTTAAAGGGAGTAACCAGAGACACCTCCCAGATCGCCACAGTGCAGGGAGACCAAACAAGCTGCCAGGCCTGTTTGCAGGGACAAGCAAAGTACCAAACCCGAGCACCGGTCCATGGAAGGACTGGGGCCGAGGCGAGATGGGGGAGACGGCCCCTCCGATGAAATCGGAGGGGCCGTCCTAATTTGAGCCATTGCTCCAATCCTTACCATCCACGATCCTCTGAGTGATGAACACCTTCCTGGCCAGCGTTCTTCTCGGATATGTGTCCGGCTCGATACCTTCGGCGGTCTGGGTTAGCCGTATCGTCGGGGGAATCGACATCCGTCGTCAAGGGTCCGGCAATGCCGGCGCCACGAATGTCGCAAGGGTTCTCGGAACACGCTGGGGTCTGTTGGTCGGGCTGATCGATACACTCAAGGGGTTTCTGCCTGTCTGGTTTCTTGCGCCGGTCGCTGCACGTGGAGTCGGTGTCGCAGACACTGACGCCGGGCTGGCCATCGGCGTGGCGGCGATCATCGGCCATCTCTATCCGCTTTTCGCGGGATTTCGTGGCGGCAAAGGCGTTCTGACCGCGCTGGGGATGTCCATTGCCCTCATGCCATTTGAGGCCCTATGTGGTTTGGTTGTCTGGGGGGGCGTGTTTGGCCTGACGCGAATCGTCTCGCTCGGCTCAATCATCGCCTGCCTGTCAGTAGTTGGGGTCGTCTTCATCCGCCGGTACGCCTTTGGTATCCCCCATCCGACCAGTCTGCTCGTGGCGGCGGTGGTGATCGCGGTGCTTGTAATCGTGATGCACCGAAGCAACATCCGTCGCCTCCTGCGCGGGGAGGAGCACCGCTTTGGCAAGAAGCAGCCAGAGCGTTGACTCACAGACTCTGTCCCGTGCATTTCCCCACTTGCCGTATTGCTCTCTTGACGTAAATTGACCTGTTAACGGGCGCAGCCTGACCGCCGCCCGCGGTATTCCTAATCTATCGCAACCCACAGGAATCCTGAATCGACGTTGGGATCATGGCATCCCGGAGGTGGACGTGAGATTTTTCTATCGGTTTTCTGTGCTCTTAGCCTGCACGCTGTTTGGAGCTGTCGTGGCGCAGCCGGACCAGCGTGCCGAGAACGGAGCGAGGGGACGGGGATTGGTGCAAGTCCCGTCGACCGCAATCTCATTGGACGCGCAATCACCTCGGCCCTTCGTGCGCACGACTCCGCCGGTTTCTGTGCAACTGCCGGTCAACGGCGAGAAGTTTCAATCGGGAGCATCCTTGCCGGGAACGACGCCAGTTAAGCGAGAGATCAAAGAACTCCGGGCGCAGCAGCAGTCGCGCAGGCTGGCGGCTCGTGTCGAAATGACGAAGCCGAAGCCGCCCAACTCTGGCTCGAAGTACGAGGGCCCCTCCAATAAAGGTCCTAATACCGGCGACAACGCGTCCGATCCGTTTGTGTTCGTCGGCCTTCCATTCCAAGACGTCTGGACGACGGACGGATATACCGACGATTACGATGAATGCCCTCCCGAAGGTGGTGGATCGCCGGATGTCATCTATCGCTTTCTCTCGGACCACAGTCAGTTTATCGCCGTCAGTCTCTGCAATTCGTCCTACGACACCAAGGTCTCCATCACCTATAGCAACGACGAATACACGGTCGTGGCATGCAGCGACGACGCCTGCGGACTGCAATCACTGATTGGGAGTTTCTATCTCGAGTCAGGAGATGAGATCTTCATCATTGTCGATGGCTTTGGCGGCGACTTCGGGGATTACGAACTGGACGTTTATGAGGTATATGGCGAGGATGAGTTCGACGCGATTGTGATTCCGTCGATGCCTTACCATGCCAGCTACTCGACCGAGTTCCGCAATAATGATTATGACGAACCGTGCCCAGACTCGTCGACCTCTGCCGACGTCGTCTTTGTCTACACGCCGCAGGACTACGAAGACGTGACCATCGATCTCTGCGGATCGTCTTACGACACAAAAGTGTTCGTTTATGAGAATTCCATCATACCGGGTTCGCCGTTCGCCTGTAATGACGATGACACCAGTTGCTCGAACTTCCAATCGAAGATCGAGTGCCTGCAACTGATCGGCGGCAATACATACTACATCATCGTTGACGGCTGGGGCAACCAGACTGGCGAGTTCACCCTGGACATGTTCACCTGCGCGCCGCCATGCTGGACCGGCTGTGTGCCCGAGGCGACGCCTGATCTGGAGACCTGCCCGGAGCCGGGTCTCGACACCATCAATGGCGGGTGCTGGGACGAGGGGTACTTCCAGTTGATCGATCCGGGAGAAATCGTCTGCGGTCAGGTTTACTGGGATGCGACCGACTACGACACGGACTGGTACCTCCGGTACTTATTCGAGGGAGACAGCGTCACCTGGTGTGTTGTCGCCAATTTCCCCGTCATTGCTCATGCGTTGGACCTGACCGGTGGTTGCGGCAGTGAATTCGATCTTGCCTATGGAACTGCCCTCAACTGCGACACGCTCTGTCTTGGGGTCCGCGTCAGTGCCGAGGGGTATTATGCCTTCATGGTCGAAAACGACTACAACTTTGGCTACTGGCCCTGCGAGTACGGGCCGCAGTATCAGGCGCAATTGCTTGTCAATCCTGCTTGCGGCTGGGGCGGTTGTCCGCTCGGTTCCATCTCGGAAGGAGAAGAGTGCATCGAACTGTCCGGGCTCGGTGAGGACACCGTTAACGGCGGCTGCTACGTGATACCGCCGGCCTTCTCCGAAGTGCCGGACAATCAATATATTTGCGGGTCGCTCTGGCGCACCTCGACCAATTGGGATGAAGATGTCTACATCCGCGGCCTACGGGCCGGTGAGTCAGTCACCTTTGGCGTGCAAGCCGAAGTTCCCGTGACAGTCTACATCTACGACATCGGCGGCGCCTGTGAATACTCCCAGATCGTCGACTATGCTTCCGGGGCGCCCTGTGAAATCCTCACGCTCGAGGGCACTGCGAATGGTCCAACCGATTTTGCCTTCGTCGTTTTTGCCACCGACGTCGGCAATCTCTACCGCTGCAACAGTGATCCTGAGATAAAGTGGAATTACACCGCCGTCATCAACCGCACCAATTTCTGCCAGTCCCTGGCTTGCACGCCCGGGGCGACGATCGAGCTGGAAGGGTGCGAGATCACGGCACTTCAGGGATACAATGCCGGCTGCAACACTGTGCCGCCGACATACGCCTACATGAGCTATGATGAGACCATTTGCGGAACGGCCTGGTATGGCACCACGGGAAATTCTCTGTGGCGCGACACCGACTGGCATGACGCAAACGTCGCTGATGGCGACAGCGTCATCTGGTGCGTGACGGCGGAGTTCAACTTCGACGCGTATATCATCGATGTATCTCCGGATTGCGACTTTGACAGCAACGTGACCGTCGTATACGACACCGGTTACGCCTGCGACACCATCTACCTGTCCACGCGCAAACAGCCCGGGCAAGATCTCAAGTTTGCGCTAGCGCCGCGCTTTTACGAGCAATGGCTTTGGTGCGAGTATGGCGACTGGAATTGGGCAGCCACCTTGACTAAGGTCGATGAATCCTGCGCCTGCGATTGCGCGCATGATCCGGCCTGCGACAGCCTGACTGATATCTTTGATGTCACGAACGCGGTTAACGTCGCATTCCGCAACGCCGCGGCGATGCTTGATCCCAACAGCAACTGTCCCTGGCAGACGACCGATGTCAACTGCGATGGGGTGACGGACATTTTTGACGTGACGAAGTTCGTCAACGTGGCCTTCCGCAATGGCGACCCGGCGAGTGAATTCTGTCAGCCGTGCGTCCTGATTGGACTGGCCGAATCAACGGCTCCGAGAATACCCCAGGTGAGTGAATTGAAGAACGACTATTAACGTGCGTTGACGAGCGCAGTCGATACCGCCAACTCGGGCCGGGTCGAGCATCGAATTGAGGGACCCATGGCTTGGCAGCATCGATCGTGTGTCGCGTACGCAGCCTGCGTGTACGTGCTTCTGTTCGTCCAAGCGGTTGTTCCTGCTCCGGTGCCAACGTGCCCTCAGGACAGCGCGAACCCTCCCGCGTTCGATCCTCGAATATTCGCCTCTCGGGTGGTCCTGCCAGTCCCTCCTCGGGAAAACAAATCCACATCTGACTCGGTGTCCTTTCTCGAGCTGCTGTCCGGTCCAAAGGACGCTTCGAGAAACAATGCTGATGCCACTGTCTCGGAGGCACCACAACAGCATCGCACGGCCAGCGTCCCGTGCAGTGCCGTCGGCTGCCTTCCCTATAGCAGCAACGAGAATGAGGACTGCGTTCATGCCGCCGTTGACACTGTAAATGGCGGATGTTTTGGAAACGTACTCAAGGCAACGCCATTGGCCCCTTTCGATGTCATCTGCGGCCAATCATGGGTGTTTGACGACGGGAGCGGACCGAAAAGAGATGTCGATTGGTATATCACAAATACGCTGTGGAACGACTTATTAACCTGGGACATCACCGCGGAGTTTGATTTTGACTACGAGATCTGGCACATGTACGCATGCGTTGGCGCGTCATGGCAAATACTGGCGGGGTCTGGATCGGCGTGCGAGACCACATCCATTTCCCTGCGGGGGTCTGGTGATTATCCTCTCGCGATCGCGATTTACCCGTCGGTGACAAACGTCACGTCCATGCCCTGCGACCTGGGTCCATGGAACTACCACATTTCACTCATTCGAAATTGCGAGATCACCTGTCCCCCGGGGAGCGTCGATGAGGGCGAGGGATGTTCTGCTGATCCATCGATCGACAACTTCAACGGCGGCTGTTTCGCTTCACCTGTAGTCTACAGTACGATCACGAGCGGTCAACCTGTGTGCGGTCAGATATCGAGCCAGGGTGACTGGCGCGACACGGATTGGTATCGCACCAACTCCCCACTCAAGGTCGGTGACATAGTGTCGTGGAGGGTGACGGCGAACTTCCCGGCGATAATGGCCGTCTTCGATCAACGACACGGCTGTGTGACTCGGGAGATCGCCGGAGTCATTGGTGACGCTTGCGACCCCTCCCTTGTTGAGTGGCAGGTTGATTCAGCGGGTATTTACACCTTCGTGGTAGGGGCGCTCGCAACGAGTCACGGCTACCCTTGTGCCGAAGGGCCATGGACCTATGTATCAGCGCTTGAGATTTGCACGTTTGGTTGCGCGAGCGGGGGTACGCCCGAAGGAGAAGACTGCGCGGAATATAACGGCGATTATTACAACGGCGGCTGCAATTCTCCGGTCTACGCCCTGCAACCAATCGGATTGGGAGAGCGCATCTGCGGGCAGGCCTGGAGGCTCTCGGCCTGCGGAAACGATCAATGCTATCTGGAGCGCGATACGGATTGGTTTGTCTATGAGGCGACCGCAGGTGAGGTCCTCACTTGGACCGTACGCGCAGCGTATGGCGTCGACATCGGAGTGTTTCATCCTTACCCCGATAACCCTTGTGCGATTGTCTCATTCGCGCCGTACACCTGGACTACTAGCGGATGCTATCCTCTCTCACTGACCTACCAAGTACCAGACTCTGGGCCAGTCATCTTTTACGTCGCGCCAGGAATTCCGCTACTCCTTCCCGGACCGCAACTGCCGTGCAACGCCGGACCGTGGGAATACGAGGCGATAATCGAAAGCGCCCCGTGTGTTTGCGATTGCCCCGCCGACCCACAGTGCGACGGAGTAATCGACATTTTCGATGTGACCAGCGCGGTCAACGTGGCATTCCGCAATGCTGCGGCTATGCCTGATCCCAATGTCGCGTGCCCTTGGGACAAGACCGATGTCAACTGCGACGGAGTCACGGACGTTTTCGATGTCACGAAGTTTGTGAACGTCGCGTTTCGCAACGGTGACCCGGCGAGTGAATTCTGCGAGCCGTGTGCTTTGAGCGGCGAACCCCAGTAATCCACAGGGGAGGTCACGCTCCCTACACTTCGGGGTTGATTCACCCGCGTGTGGGCGGCTATGCTGCTCTCCATGGCCGAATCGAATGCCAAGCACGTGGTCGCCGTCCTCGGCGCCGGAAGCTGGGGCATGGCGGTGGCCCGCCATCTTGAGCGGCTCGGGCACCGAGTCCGTCTCTGGGAATTCGATCAGGCAGCCGCGGACAGGCTCGCCTCCTCGCGTCTTTTGCCCGACAAACTACCCGGAATTCGACTGCCTGACGCCGTGCTTGTCACCGCTGATCTGAAGGAGGCGGTGGATGGTTCCGATACGCTTGTTTTCGTAACACCATCAACATTTCTGCGTTCATCCGCGAGAAGTGTCGCTGCATTAGGCGTTCGAGAACGATTGACTGTCAGCCTTGCGAAAGGGATCGACATTCAGAGCGGCGAGCGCATGACGCAGATTCTCGCCACTGAATTGGGCAACCGGAGTCCGGTGGCGCTTGTTGGCCCATCGCACGCCGAGGAAGTTGCACGGGATGTCCCGACGGCGCTGGTTGCCGCAAGCACATCGGTGGAGGCCGCTGTCGCGGTTCAAGAAGTCTTCACGTCAGAGCGACTGCGGGTGTATACAAGCGACGATCCGGTGGGTGTCGAACTGGGCGCGGCGCTGAAGAACATTGTCGCCATTGCCGCCGGAATCGTCGATGGACTTGGCTTCGAATCGACTGACAACGTGAAGGGTGCGTTGTTGACACGAGGGCTTGCAGAGATCACACGCTTGGGTGTCCGCATGGGCGCCAAGGCCGAGACGTTCGCGGGATTGTCGGGGGTGGGAGATTTGGTCACGACCTGCCTGTCGCGGCATTCGCGGAATCGGTTCGTGGGGGAGCAGATCGGCCGTGGACGCAAACTCGATGACGTGTTGCGCGAAATGACTATGGTGGCTGAAGGTGTCACGACCACACAGGCGGCGCTGCGCCTCTCGGAGAAGTACGACGTCGATATGCCGATCGCGAGGGCAGTGGGTGCGGTCCTGTTCGAAAACGTGCCCGCGGGTGAGGCGTTGACGCAGTTGATGACTCGGCCTGCCAAGCCAGAGATACGGCGGTAGGGCGGAAACTTGCCGCTTGGGCTTGAAGTGATTCTTTAGTATGTTTAAGTTCTTCCGCCGGGGGGCGCGAACCTTGAGGAGTGTCCGATGAACGATGCGAGCAGTGACAGCGATGCCCCGATTCCCGGTGTGCCGCGCCTCAAACTGAAACGGCTCCCCGAGCGCAAGTATTACTCGATTTCCGATGTTGCCGAAGAGGCGGAACTCAAACCGTATGTTCTCCGCTTCTGGGAAAAGGAATTCCCGATGCTCCGCCCCAAGAAGAACCGGGCGAACATCCGCGCCTACCAACGCAAAGACATCGATTTGGTCATGCGGATCAAGCATCTACTTTACGCCGAAGGTTATACGATTGAAGGCGCGCGGCAGAGGCTGAAGGCGGAGGTCTCGGGTGACGAGACACCGCCGCATGTGATCAAGACAAAGAAGTTCCTCGGTGACGTGCGCCGGGAATTGGAAGCGATTGTTTCACTTTTGCCATAGAGATTGTATCGGGGCGTAGCGCAGCCTGGTTAGCGCACTTGCTTGGGGTGCAAGAGGTCGGCCGTTCGAATCGGCTCGCCCCGACTCTCTCATTGTTATTGTTCCAGGCGGACCACGAGTCCGCGTTTTTCTTTCAATGCGCTACCTAATCGTCATACCCGCCTACAACGCTGCGGATACACTGGTGGAACTGATCAACCGCATCAAGTCAGCCATGCCGACGGCGGATGTTCTCGTGATCGATGACGGTTCGACCGATGGCGGAGGCGCCATCGCGCGCGAAGCGGGAGTTGAAGTCATGACTCATAGCGCGAATCGCGGCAAGGGAGAGGCACTCAAGACGGCGTTCGCCTGGGCGCTCCAGCGCGACTACGATGCCGTGATCCAGCTTGATGCCGACCTCCAGCATGACCCGGCGTCCTTGCCGGAATTCGCCCGGCAATTCGAGGAGAAACAGACGGACATCATCATCGGCACGCGTGACTTCAATGTCGGTGGGATGCCGTGGGATCGTCATCTCACCAACTGGCTCACTTCCTATGCCATCACGAAGATGGGCGGTGTCAGGGTGGAGGACTCGCAGTCCGGGTATCGGCTGCTTTCGCGTCGAACCATCGCAACCGTCGATGCGCCGACTTCGAACTACGATTACGAATCCGAGTATCTCATCCTCGCAGGACGCGCGGGCTTGACAATGGGTGCCGTGCCGATTTCTACAATCTACGAGGGGCAGAAGTCCTCGATCCGCAAGTGGACAGATACAAAGCGCTTCCTCCGGTTGGTAAAGAAATACTGGCGGACCCGTCCGTAGGGGTGTACGGAATTCGCCCTCCGCGTCTGCGATAAACGAAATGGCCAAACGAAAACCACGAATCCTGCTTTCTAACGACGACGGCTTCTATGCGCCGGGAATTCGTTACCTGGCCCGCGAGATGCGTCATTTCGGCGAAGTGATCATCGTTGCGCCGATGTCGAACCAATCGGCGGCCAGCCACGCCTTAACAATGGAGCGCCCGCTTCGAATCAATCGGATCGCGGAGAACATGTACACGGTGGACGGCACTCCGACCGATTGCGTCACCTTGGCTCTTCACGAGATTCTGAAGAAACGCATGCCCGATATCGTCGTGTCCGGCCTCAATCACGGCGCCAACATGGGAGAGGATGTCATCTACTCCGGCACGGTCGCGGCCGCGCTGGAAGGCGCGATCATGGGATTGCCGGGTGTGGCTGCGTCGATGACAGTGCGCGACTCGGAGGGGCGGTCATTCTTGTCCGCTGCGAAATTCATTCGTCGCCTGGTGTCCGGTATTATCGGGCGCATGCCGCCGTCGACCCTGCTCAACGTCAACTTTCCGAAAATGCCCCGCGGCGGGTATCGTTCATACGAAGCGACCCGTCTGGGACGGCGGGTCTACTCGGATATCATCTCCGCCCGGACGGATCTGTCGGGACGATCCTACTACTGGATCGGCGGTGAACCGACTTGGGACCGGATCGAAGGGACCGATGCCGCGGCGATCAAAGCTGGCAAGGTCTCAATCACACCTCTTAACATCGACATGACCGACCGCGACCTACTCGAGGCAATGCGCGGCTGGTCCCGCTGGTAGAGCCAAATCTCCGCTTTTATCGCTTGCGGATGACGGGAAGATCGAATAGAATCCTGCCCCGAAAGCGTCTATCCGCGACAACTTCGAACTGGTTTCGGCTAATAACCAAGGAGGCATCGAAAGTGAAAGGCATCAAACTTCGCACGGCAGTTGCACTGGTTTTGAGTGGAGTAAGCGTGTTGGCGGCTGGACTTGTGACGGCACAGTCCGAGAAAACCCCGACTGCGGCGACGCTCGAACGCGGCAAGTTCCTGGTTGAATTCGGCGGTTGCACGGATTGTCACACTCCCATGGTGATGACACAGAATGGTCCGCGATACGATTCTACCAGGTACCTCTCGGGGCACCCGTCGGCGTTGAAGATGCCACCGGCTCCGAAGCTCGAAATGCCCTGGATGGCCGCCGCCAGCGCCACTCTGACCGCCTGGTCCGGGCCCTGGGGAATTTCGTATTCTGCGAATCTCACGCCCGACTCCTCGGGGATGGGGGTTTGGACGGAGGATATGTTCCTTCAAGCAATGAGGTCGGGAAAGCACTGGGGCGTGTCGCGTCCGATCATGCCGCCTATGCCTTGGGAAACCATCGGCAAGTTGTCAGATGCTGACCTGAAGGCAGTCTACGCGTTCTTGCAGACGATCCCATCGATTAACAACGTCGTCCCTGACTACGAGCCGCCGGCAGAAATGCCGGGCGGGCAGAAGTAAAGCAAAGGCCAACGACCAACTGATCCGATAGATCCTATATGGCCTTGTTTTCGGGTTGAGATTCGATGATCTTTTGGGACTTGGTCGGACAGGCCGGCCAAGCACCTTGAATCTTCGCTGTGTCGGGGAGTAGCGCAGCCTGGTAGCGCACTTGGTTCGGGACCAAGGGGTCGGGCGTTCAAATCGCCTCTCCCCGACCATTTTTGCAGGGCCGATCTCGTGATCGGCCCTGTTCTGTTGTGGGCGAGCGTTCGGCCTGTCCGGCGGCTCCACGAATCACCTTGCCATACACCCCCTCCGCTGGTTGCTTTTGTCCATGCCCAAGCAGAGGTCGCCGATGATCCTCGTCTCCGGTGGAGGTGAGGTCGACAATGCCGCCGTCATGGTGGCTGAGGCGCTCGGCGAGGCCGTGGCCAAAGCCGGAGCAATCCTGCTGACCGGTGGTTTGGGCGGCGTCATGGAAGCCGCCTCGCGTGGGGCCAAGAAGGCTGGAGGCATAACTGTTGCGGTCATCCCGGGCGGGGACAGCCGGGCAGCTAACCTGTACGTCGACATCGTGATCGCCAGCGGCATGACTCACGGACGAAATGTCATTCTTGTTCATTCTGCTGACGCCGTCATTGGACTTCCGGGCTCGTTTGGTACATTATCTGAGATTGCGCTGGCCTTGGTCATGGGCAAGCCGGTCGTGTCGTTGGGAGGGTGGCGCCCGGACGAGAAAGTTGTTCTGGCTTCGGATCCACAAAACGCGGTGATGCTGGCGCTGGATGCGCTGCGAAGATAGCAACGAAGCTGAGAGGGACGATATGCCGCGACTATCGGTGCGCATCAATGGACGAGTGCAGGGAGTGGGATACCGCTACTTCGTGCAGCGCCGCGCGCAAGAAAAGCAACTGACCGGGTGGGTGAAAAACCGGGCGGATGGCACGGTCGAGATCGAGGCCATCGGGACCAAAACGGCGCTCGATGAGTTCCTCAGTTATGTGCGCGTTGGGCCGGCGGCGGCCAATGTCGCCAGTGCCGACGTCCACTGGTTCGACGATGAACCGTCCTACAAGGGATTCGATGTCCGCTTCTAATGGAAAAGGAGAGCGTGTGTCTTACGAGTCATTGAAAGCCAGCATCCGCG
Source organism: uncultured Ignavibacteria bacterium (assembly GCA_964371625.1). GTDB lineage: Bacteria > Zixibacteria > MSB-5A5 > WJJR01 > WJJR01 > JACQFV01. Next base: position 333,931 of record CAYJMP010000001.1, read on the forward strand.
ACATCCCCGACTACCCCAAGCCGGGCATTATCTTCAAGGACATCACGACCCTCTTGAAGGACAGGCACGCGTTTCGTCTCGCGCAGCAGGCGCTGCATGAGCATTACCGAAACACCTCGCCGGATCTGATCGCCGCGATCGAGGCGCGCGGATTCATCTTTGGGGGAGCGCTGGCCAATTCCCTGGGATGCGGCTTCATTCCCATGCGTAAACCTGGCAAACTGCCGTGGACGACCTTATCGGAATCCTATGCGCTCGAATACGGTACCGACAGTCTGCACATGCACGATGATGCAGTGCTCAAGGGTCAGCGCGTGGTCTTGATCGACGACTTGTTGGCAACTGGCGGCACACTTGCGGCGGCCACAAAGCTGATCGAACAGACCGGCGCGATCGTCTCCGGAATCGGTGTAATCGTCGAACTGGCTTTCTTGGAGGGACGACACCGTCTCAAGGATTACGACGTGTTCTCGGTGATCTCGTACGGGTCGGAGTGACGAAGAAGATCAGAGAGTTCATGATTCGATGAATGCGATGCCGTAAAGAGCAGGCTCGGCAGGAGCCTCGCCCTCCACGAAGTCGATTGTGGAGGGCGAGGC
>CAYJMP010000001.1:334539-732510 GCA_964371625.1 uncultured Ignavibacteria bacterium
ACCCCCCCCCCCCCCCCCCCCCACCCCCCCCCCCCCCCCGCGGCGGCGCGCCCCCCCCCCCCCCCCCCCCCCCCCTGCTCTTGTCCTGCCCCCGTAGCTCAGTAATGGATAGAGCAGCGGTTTCCTAAACCGCGTGTCGGCGGTTCGACTCCGCCCGGGGGTACTTTCCCCGAGTCTAAAGGCATGGATCGCAAAATGTTGTTGCCGGGTCCGCATTCCGGAATGCGACATCGACCATTTTCACAACATCGATAATATCAGTCCCGTTCGAGCAATTCACGTCGGTGCGACCATCCACACTCGTGCCATGAGCAGGGCAGGACGCGTCGTTAATTGCCGCTTCATTACGGAATGCTCGTCCGACCACAGTCACGACATCGACGATCGTTGTGAAAAAGTCGCATTCGGCGTCGGCATGACAGGCACAATCGCACGCCGGTGGCACGACCGTGATCTGAACTGCGATGGAGTCCTCGTTCGCGCCATCGACCGCCTTCACCTTGGCGATCCAGGTTCCCAGGTCGGCGGCTGTCGGCTCAATGATCAGGGAGCCATGGCCACCGCTTGAATCCCACATCATGACAAAGGGCGGAAGCGGCCCACCCGGCGACAATCCGGGCGTTGTGCAATTCGGATCAGTCGCGACGATGCCAACATTGATCGAGTCGCCGACCTCCACCGTGACCGGGGGGATCGGCTGCAGTTCCGGCGCCATCTCTTTGTCGATGATGACCGTCATGTAATCCGGATTCTGTCCCGTAACGATGATCGAAACACCGCTGGGTCCATCGTATCCGTTGCTGTTCGGTGTCGTGGTCGCAGTCAGGGATGTTTGACCCGGGTCGTCGGGAGAGAACAGGGCGCCGATCTGGAACTCGTATGGATACCACCATTCGGTGTGCTCGGTCCCATCCCATGGATGTGCGGGGTTATAGCCCGCATCGACCACGGCAACGCCGTAGTTTGGCCAGTACGGTGTGCCGTCATTGGGATAGACGTTCTCGTCGATGTGCGTGATCAAAAGCCCGGAATCCAGCGGGTTGCGGCCATACTCGAAGGAGGGACAGTAGGCAGAGTAGTCGGCGTCCAGATGGTCGAACTTCGCCCCCGAGCGCGTGTTGCGGTACTCGAGAAGGAAATACTCGCTTCCATCGTCCGAGATCGGCACTTTGAAGACACTCTGTGTGCTGTATTCCTCGATGTTGTACAGTTCATAAGCACCTTGCAGGCACGCTGGTATGACAGGAGTCGTCCATCCGAGAAACGCGCGCGACCACGCGGAGAAATGTGATGGGCAGTCGGTGTTTCCGAAGGCCATGATGTTGTAGCCATTGTATCCCATCACGTCCCAATCCTGCATCGGGTGGTCATTCCAGTCGTTGGGAGTGAAGTAGGTCACAGTGTCGAGCTTGGCGTCGTAGTCATACAGATCCGGCATTCCGAGAATGTGTCCGTACTCGTGGCAAAACACTCGTATGGTGATCATGTCGCCGTACCAGTGGATTTCCGGACACATGGACCAACCGTTCACACGAACGCCGTCGTTGGTCGCGACGCCCGCGCCGCCTGGAGGGTATGCGTGCGACCAGATGTCGTTGAGGTTGTGTGTCTCTTCTTGTCCAGGTCCGGCGTGGATGAGCCAAAGCGCATCGACAAAACCGTCACCATCTCCATCAAAATCGGCGAAGTTCACGGTCGGGTCCGCGCGGGCAATCACGTCTTCGATGTCATAATCACCATTGTAGGTTCCGGGCATCCTGAACCACCCGAAGCTTTGGCCCGTTATGCTGAAGGCATCGTAAGACACCTCCTGGTAATAGTCATTCACGCTCCCGGTGGGCCACACGCCGTCCGAGTAGAACAACTGATCATACTGGGCCGCAGGCAGCGCAAGCTCGGCGGGATGATTCGACCAGTCGATCAGGAGCGCGAGCACCTTACCGACAGCCATCGGCGTCTTCGCCTTCATCTGCCTCAGCGGCACCGGCGGCGCCTGAACTGACAGCGGTAGACCGGTGAGTTCCTCAAATCGCTCGTTCGGGATATCGTATAGGCGAAACGTTGTCGGATCGATCTCGAACTTCCCGCCGTATCGGGTTTCGATCACGGTGGCATTTGAAATGGTGGTTGCGATACCAGCACTGATCACGAAGGCCAACGCGGTCCATGCGGCAGTTCTGAATACGAATCTGGATCTTGACATGTCGTCCTCCGGTGATGACAGGGGAGATAATCTGCTTGAAATATAGGCAACTTCGGGCGGTTTGAAACGCTTGAGCGCCTTAGAACAGCGTTTTCCGAGAGGGAGGGGAGAGTTTTGACAGATGCTGACCTGCGCGGGGGGAGGAAAATGCTCGACGCCGGGGCGGTCCGGGGCTGTGATAACTTCATATGGAATAAGTCCAAAGCCCGCGTGTAATAGGCATGTTCCCGGTCTGCCGGTTGGGGTCGGCGCGTCGGGGGAAAACGATTACACGGTTGACAATCAGTTTGCGCGCGAATAACTTGGCGGGCCTTGCGCCTTAGACCGGCGACCGACTGGCTCGCTGGAATGGCGTTATTGGCGGTAGCGCAGGGCCTAAAGAAGAAGCCGTAGGGAAGGACCAGAAATGACAACGTGGCGAACGGGATTCGCGGCCTTGGCGGCCGTTGTTTTGATCGCACTTCTCACCGTCCCCGCCGGGGCGCAGGGAGCCAACGGCAACACATTTCAGAACTGGAACTTCCTCGGCGGCGGAGCCCGGGCGCGCGGCATGGGCGGAGCCTATCTGGGTGTCTCTGATGACGTGTATGCAGGGTCCTGGAATCCGGCTGGCCTGATCTACAACGAAGGTGTCTTACTGGGCCTGAACTATTCGTACTCCCACGTCGGCTTGGACTTGGACTATGGCCCCGCGGGGCAGGCGACGCACGCCCAGGACCAGAACTCCGCGATCTCCAACCTGTCGTCGGTCGCGTTCGTTTCGCCCCTCTCAGTGCTCGAGAAAGAATTCGTCGTCAGCGTCTTCTACAATCGGGTGCAGGATGTCTTCACGCAATCCTTCTTCGAAGCGGACGTGGACCCGATCCTCGGGGCGCCGTTTCGGGGGGCCTACCGGATGGACGGAAACCTGGCCGCGGCCGGAGCCGGGTTCGGCACGACACTCCACAAACGCCTCACGCTGGGGGCCACACTGACAATTCTCACCGGTGACGGATCGGAGTACATGCGCACCGACATTGACTCGACACGCGACACAAGCTCGTACAACCAGCAGACGACGTGGATCAGTTCATCCGATCTCGATTATTCCGGTCTGTCCGCAACAATCGGCCTTCTCTACCGCGCCGAAAAGTGGAGCGCTGGACTTGTCATGTCTCCCGGATACACTTTGACTCAGGCCGTCGATTACAGTTCGCAGCGATACAGCACGCACAATCTTGTGAAAGATGAGTCGCGGCGCATATATGGCCCCCTGCACGGCACCAAACGGGAAATCAATATGCCCTACAGCGTCGGGCTGGGAGGATCGTACAAGCTCTCGGACAACATTCTCCTAGCCGCTGACTATCAGTATCGCGCCTTCAATGCCGACGACAAGCAAGAGAAATCCGGCTTATCGAACTATCGCTTCCAAGGCAGCCCCTCCGAGCCCAATTCCGAGTTCGAAGAACAGCCTGTCGACTGGTACAACTTGCATCAGGTCCGTGTAGGCGCAGAATACAGGCACGAAACTTCATGGGGAATGGTGCCGCTACGGCTCGGCTTGCGCAACGACCCGCTCCTATTGGGAGAAAACGTCGCAAACGACATTTACTTTGACCAGCGACTGGAGGGGGATAAGTCGGTGGAATTCCCCTATTATACTCTGATTAACGATCCCCAGGGCAGCGGCGGCCAGAGCAACGCGTGGACGCTGACGCTTGGATCGGGCGTGCACTGGTCACAGATTCGTCTCGATGCGGCCATGGAATTCAGCAGTTACTCCTACACGGAATCCGGCAGGCTTTATTCCAAATATCGTTGCCCATCCTGCGATGAGGCAGAGGAGACGGTTACAGTCGACGAATGGGGAAAGCGCAATACGGCGTACTGGGGCAATTACACGAGGAAGTACGACAAGTCGACAGTCCGCTTCCTGTTCAATTTCACCGGATACTTCTGATCGCGGCGTGACACGCCAGCATGGAATCATTCCCCACGGCTCTGGGCCATTGACGGTCCGGGGCCGTCGCGCATTATGGCGGCAGCTCGAGCCTCTCCTGCCGGACTTTTGCCATTCGCTTAGCTTAGGCAGTTTCAGTCATGCCCGACGAATCGAGCATGGCCGGCATCATATCGTCTGGCAAGTGTGGACCAGTCGTGGCTGCTTCGCGATCCGCCCAGGTGCTCGACGCGGGCGAGATGGAAATGCTAGCCACAAGTCTCGCGAGCAGCTTTGGACAAAGGTTGGCAGTCTCCTCGTTGCCCCCAAGTACCGCGGAAGCAAGGAGCTCCGCCTGGCGGGCTTCGATGGGTGGATTGAGGCGTTCGACTGGATCGAAAGCCGTCACCTGATCCCCACAAAAGAGTACACCGGCGTAGCCCAAACACTCGCACGTCTCCACATCCGCTGCGTAAGTGCCGGCATGCAAGCGCTCCCCAAGGTTGAGATGCTGTCGTTCCTACGAACGGGATTGGCGAGGTATCATCGCCGAAATCGCGGTGGCGGAGCGACAGCTGACCTGTTGCGGGAAGAGACTCGAGAAACACTTCGATCGCTTCAGGATCGGCGCGCGAGCCCCGTCAGACCGTGCCTGGTGCACAATGATCTGGTCGATGCCAATGTCCTCTTTGGAGAAGGACGCATTTGGTTGATTGATTGGGACTGGGCCATGCTCGGTTCGCCATCTATTGACCTGTTTGGCTTCCTCTCGCCATTTGTCCGGTCCTGGGGGAAGGGGCCCTGCTCGCTCTCCAGCCAGCAGGCATCCCGATTCCTTTCTACATACGCGACGGAACGGGGAGATAGTGCCACCATGCGAGTTCTCCGCGAGGAGGCTTGCTACTGGAAGCCACACAATGTATTGCTGGCCAACTGGCTGTACCATGAGGCGTCGGGCCGGCCGCGCACGACGAGTTTGAGTTTCTATACAGAGGCTTTCGAATACGTGGAGCGCCTGACTCGGCCTATATCGTCATTCAAGTAAAACGCATCTGGGGACGATGCTCTAAAGCGGCCTATTTGGGTTTGCGCATTGGGGGTAATTCAGTTTACATTACCAAGTCTGGGGCATAGACTTGGCTCAGTTTTCAGAAAGGAAAGGTTTCCAACAAATGGCAACAGCTCACGCCCAACGGCGCATGACCAAGCACGAACTTAAAGAGGACGCGTTCACCACTGCGATTTTTGGCGCGCGTGAGTGGCTGGAGAACAATCTGCGCATGGCGCTAATCGTCGTCGGCAGCGTGGTCGTGCTCATCGCCGCCGTCTGGGGATTCTTTGCTTGGCGCACCGCGCAGGAAGCCGAGGCGCAGAGCCTCTTCGGTCAAGCCGGGGTCGAAATGCGATCCAATAACCCGACCGCCGCAATTGCGCAGTTTCAGCGACTTTTGGACGAACATTCGGGCTCGGCGATCGCCGGTTTGGGTTGCTTCCAATTGGCTCAGCTCCAATTCCGGCAACGGTCCTTCGACGATGCCCGCGTGAACTATCAGCGCTACATCGACGATTTCGGCGGCGACCCGATGTTGGTCTCGGCCGCGTGGGGAGGATTGGCCGCCGTGGATGAGCATGCCGGTTTCTATGCGGAAGCCGTCGAGAAATTCACCAAGGCCGTCGAAGCCGACAAGCAAGGTTTTGCCGCCGCCGACTATCTGCGGCGGGGGATTCGCAGCGCCATCGCCGCTAATGACTCTGCCAAAGCGATCGCTCTGTATGACCGTCTGCGGACCGAGTACCCGAAGGATGCCGCGAATATCAACACGGCGAAACAGAACCTGATCGAGCATGGCCTGCTTGATCCCAATACACTATAGCTAGTTTGATCATGATCCAGTGCGGGCGGGTTTCCAACCCGCCCTTTTTTTGTTGTTGTGGTGCGGGCTCACCCGTTTAGACTAAGACCGTCCAATACGACCAAGGATTCACGTTGCGCTGCCGCCAAACCTGCTCTAGAGCTTGTTCATTTGGTTATAGGATATAAGCGGATTCGAGGCTCCTACCCTCTTTCGCTCCGGGAGCGGCCCATTCTGCCGACATAAACAGTGATTGCCCGGCCTGTTCGGACAGGGTATCATTGGCCCGATTCACAGGGGAAGACAAATGGAAGACCAGGAATCACGACCCATTCGTCTGAATCTCTTCGCCGCCGAACCGCCGTCTGTTGCCGAGCCACTCGACCCGCAGAAGGACACGTTCGAGGCATTTGAAGAGCGCTACGAGAAGGAGCAGGAAATCGACGAGGGCAAAGGCGCCGCGATTCTTGCCTATGTGCCTTTCGGCTGCTTCGTCGCTTTGGTCCGCTACAAAGACAATGCCTTCGCCGTCAAGCACGGCAAGCAGGGCTTGGTCCTGACTTTCCTCGAGCTTTTGGCCGGCTTATTCCTGATCCCCAAGCTCTCCGAGTACTTCTGGGTCACGATCGTGTTTTTCTGCCTGGCCTCGCTGATCGGCGGCATTTACCACGCCGTTCAGGGCAAAGAATTCCACGTACCGATGATCGGTTCCTGGTTCGACAAGCGGATAGACGTGTAGGTATTCTGTTTGGACTACCCGACTGAATAATTGACAATTCTGCACTTCCGCACTTTACGCGCACGCACCGAGGGTGTAACCTGCCGACTGTTCGCGGTCTGTCGTCGCGAAACCCCCATCAAGCGAGGCACAAGAGCAAAACTGAGAACGCGTACGGTTGTTTTCCTAAACCCATAGGAGGATTCCGTCATGACACGCGTTCTAATCTGCGCTGCCGCAGTACTAATTGTTGCCCTTCCGGCGGGAGTTCTCGCCCAGCCCGGCGACAAGTACGAAATGGAATTTGCCCTTCTCGCTTCCATCAATTGGATCCAAGAGACAAGGGAGTGTTATTACGAGAACTGTCCCGCAGACCGTGACCGTTCATATCTGACAGTTCCAAACATCGCGCCGGGTCTGCGTCTGACGGTTTGGGGCGCACGTCCGGTTCTGATCGACTTCGGCATAACGCTTTTCGAAGAAGATGAAGGAAGCCGGTTTGACCCGGACGGACAAGCTCTGCTCGAATCGGGTATAAGCATTGATTTTGCAAAACGAGGGAAGAAGCTCCGGCCTTTTGGCGGTGCTATAATCGGGGCTGTCTCGGGTGACGGTGATGCCAAGATGTACCTGGGAGCGCAGGGTGGGATTCGGTACTTCATCAGAGACTACGCTGCCACGAGAGCCCAGCTTGCCTACCGAAAAACTGTCGGAGACGATCCTCCGAAGCTACGTGCGATCGAGCTGGCCTGCGGCCTGAGCTTCTTCCTTTGATCGATTCACGCGCTCGCGCAGGCTCGGATGTAACCTCGCCCTCCCGGGTCCAATTGTGATATCGGGGCTATGCCGAGCCTGCTCTTTTTCTCCAAACCTCTTCACAATCAGAAGCGGTCAACGGCTCGGACCATCAAAACATGGATCGGGACGCGCTCGACTTTCGTATAACTAAGTAGTATCGACAACCTGACACGTACGTCACAACTTCAGTAGCTCGCATGAAGGGAGTCTGGCAATGGGCAAAACCCATGACACGGCACGCATCGAAGATGCGTTGGAGATCCTGAACGCAGTTGCGATCGAAGAAAAGGAGAAGTTACAGGGGATGATGAACGAACGCTACGCAGGACTCAAAGAGTTCCTCGGCGACGTGCAGGATGGCGCCTCCCGCCGTCTAGCGCGCGCCTACAGGGACAGCAAAGACAAGGTGACCGAAGTCGCCGGCGACGTCGACAAGAGCGTCCACAGCAATCCTTGGGCCTATATTGGCGGCGCGGCAGCCATTGCGCTGTTGGTGGGTTTCGCCCTCGGACGCAACCGCCGTTAACCTTTGGTTCTCTTCGAAGGGAGCCCGCGAATGTACAAGCTTCTCGCCATGGCGATTGACCTGGCTATGGACGTGTTCGTCAAGCCGCGCACTCGCCTGGCGCTCATGCGCGCCGCCTTGGCGGACATCGAGACCGTCAAGACGGTGCGCCAAGGGCTTTTCGCCGTGTGCGGCCTCGTGATTGTCGCCGTGATCACGGCCGCCGGGGCGGTCATGATCCCCATCGCGCTCTGCCTCTTCATGCCTTGGGAGCAGGGGACGCGCCTCTGGGTGGCACTGATTTTCGCTGCGGTTTATCTGACCATTCCTGTCATCTTGGCATCGATGTTCTTGTCCGAACGGCGTTGGATGCGAATATTCCACGTCGATGAGTTGGTCCGGGAGATCTCGGCCAAGTAAGTAGTCGCTGCACGGAATCCGGCCCGCGTGGGTCGACGAAGTGGCTGAGCAAGGAAGGCTCACCACTTCGCCGTTCCCACCAAAGCCGACAACCGACGTCCGCAATGAGGAGTCACGATGAAGACATGCACCTACTGGATCGTCGTCCTTTGTTTTCTGACCGTCGTTGGTTGCGTAACCACCGGTCCGGGCGGCGACACATCGCTGATTATCATCTCGGATGAGGAAGAAGTTGCCATCGGCAAGGAAGTCGATGCCGAAGTCCGCTCGACGGAGAAGATCTACGGCGATGCACAGTGGCAGACGTATATCAATGACGTTGGCCAACGGATCGTCGGCGTCTGTGACCGGCAGGGCATCGAGTATCATTTTGCGGTGATCGAATCCGATCAGATCAATGCCTTCGCCACACCCGGTGGCTATGTGTACTTCTATACTGGTATCCTCAGTCTGATGGACAGTGAGGCGGAGTTGGCCGGTGTGATGGCGCATGAGATCTCCCACGTGGTCGCGCGGCACTCGGTCAAGGCCCTGCAACAGGCGTTGGGGATCCAGATCCTCGCCTCGGTCGCTCTGGGAGAGAAGGCTGAGGGAACGATGGGGCAGATCACGGGCGTCCTCGCTGGACTGTGGCTGAACGGATATGGACGGTCGGCAGAATTGCAGGCCGATGAATACGGCGTCCATTACATGAAAGAGGCCGGCTACAACCCCGCCGGCGCGCGATCCATGTTCGTGAAGCTTGCCGAACTTTCCGGGGGGGATGAGCAGGGGTTCTTCGAAAAACTTACGATGAGCCATCCCGATACGCAGGAACGCATTTCCAAGATCGACGCCCAGATCGCGGCGATGCCGCGGTCAGTGGATGCGCTGCCCACGTACGCGGAACGCTATGCCAGCATGAAGAAGAGGCTTCCGACTCCGAAATAGACCTCTCCTTAATCTTTGCTTTATCGAATACCAGTAACGCTATGTAGTACAGCCTCTTATAACTGCGCCAAAGCGCGTCCACCATCATCTTCAATCGAATCGGGAATAAACCTCCGGTCTCATGGGTAATCACGCCGGAGACCGATAGATGAAGCCGATTCGACTGACAGCACTCGCCCTGACACTGACCGCATTAGTGGGTTGCTCGCGTCATGCGGTCGATGTCCAGCCAGTCGGCGAGTCGTATTTCCCCTTGGCTGTCGGCAATCGCTGGGTCTTTCAATCGGAGACCTACGATGCGGCCACCATGCCGGGTCTGGCACGTCGTGACACAGTTGCGGTCACGGCCAAAGCCCTGCATGATGGCGCTGCTTACTACCTCGTCGAGGCCACTTGGCCGGGATTCCATCCGGCCGGGCTGTGGGTACATCGTGCCGATAACGGCAATCTGCTCTGGTCGAAGTCACCGGGGATGAGTGAAGGAACGCTTCTGAATTTTGGCGCCGAGGTCGGACAGCGGTGGCCTTTAGGTGAAGACTTTGATGCGTGTCTGAAGTCACTTGCGCTCATCGACGACTACGCGGTGGTGAACACTCCGGTGGGCCGCTTCGATGGGACGCGTGAAATCGGAGGCGGCTGGATCGACTGCACTGATGTCGGTTGGACGGCTGACTTCGCGCGCGGGGTGGGCCCGGTGCGCTGGGAGGCGATCACGATTGCCGGTCCGACCAATTGGCTGTTGGTCGATGCAAGGATTCGCGATGAACATCGTGAGCCCGTCGTCGATGGTCAGTAGAAACGAAGAACTTGTCGCAGGAGGAGTATGGTGATGTGAACGGTCAATGTCGGCATTGGTGACGGGCCTCATCCCCGTCACGGTGAGGCAATGCCGCAATGGCCCGTTTTCCCCTTCCACCACCCGGGAAGGGCTCGCGCCTCAGCGAAGGCGCCCCTTCACAACACCAACGCTGCCTCGAAAAGGGGCGGCAATCAGAAACGGCCGCGATCACTCGCGGCCGTTTTCGTTTGATGCATGCCGGAGGCCCGCACCACAAACTCGCATGCCGGCGCTATGGGCACGGATTGCAGAATTCGGTCGCCGGGTTGCCGTTGCGGAAGGCGACATTCACGACCTTGACAACGTCGATGACTTCCGCGTCTCCGGAGCAATTCACGTCCGGGGTCTCATAGGGGCAATTGGCATTCGGGTCGATCATTGGCGGAAAACTGCGGAATGCGGCATTCACGACTTGAGTCACATCGAGAATGTCCGTGAAGCCGTCGCACGGCCCACCCGGATCGCCGTGACAATCACACTGGCACGGTGGCGCGCCGATCACAAACGAACCGGGTTGCGACCAATCGGTGACCGCATCCGGGCTGTGAGCACGAATTCGCCAGTAATAAGTGCCTGCCGTATACCCGACCAAAGCGTCATTGAAGAGATTGTCTGTTGTCGTGGTCGAGAGGCTCGGCGAGCCGAACGCCGGGTCATCGTCGATCTCGATATCGTAGGAATCAAAGGCTTCCTTCCATGCCGTCGCCCAATACAAACCCGGTGTGTTGGGATCGATCGTCTCTCCGGCGATGGGATAAATGAGGCGCGGGTCGGTGAGGAAGAGGTACCAACGGGCCGAGTAGACATCCTGATCACCGTCACGCGTGTCGGTCCAGACCGCGACGACCTTGTCGTATACCGCGGATACGCCGATGTACTCGGCAATGAGTCCGGCCATTGGTGTTTGGGGCGACAGCGGCGATTTGACAGAGGCCGCCATACGGTCGCCTCGTGTCGCAGATTGCGTAACGAGGAGATTGCGATTGATCGACACGCTGGATACCCGGTGGTTTGACGTCCACGTTTCTCCACCATCGAACGAGTACGCGGCGAAAACGTCGAAGTAGGTGCCGACCGGAAGATCGGTGCGACCGTCGTACCAGATCGAAACGAGAATGCCTTCCTCATTGCAGACCAGCCAATTGTGAAACTGCTCTGAGGCAATTGTAGGACCCGAGTTGATGTCCGGGACGCGGATGGGCGGAGTCCATGTGTGCCCGGTATCCAGCGAACGCCGGAACATGATCTCAGATCCATAAGGCGAAAGTGTGTCGCGGTACTGCAGGTAAAGATTGCCGGCATAGGGGCCGTTGGACAGGTCCGCCGCGGTTGTGGGTTGACTGTAAACATCAATGCCGCCCATCGCCGAACTCCACCCGGAGACGCGTTGAATCAACCGCTCGCCCTGCCATGTCGCGCCACCATTGAGCGATTTGTTGAACTTAATATCGTCTGAATAGTCGCAGATCGACTCATTCACATCAACGCCCTGCCAGAAGACGTAAACGGCACCATCCTTACCCACCAATGGCTGTGAAAACTGCCCGGGGCTGATGGTGCCGAAGCATGATGACTCGAAGGGCGCGCCGACAATTACCGTGTCCTCCCATGACTGGGCCCCGTCGGGGGAACGCGCGAACATGATGCGCACCGGTTCGCCGTCACTAAAGCGTGTCCAGCTCACATAGACGTAGCCATCGAACGCCCCGCCGGTCATGTCGGAGGTCACAAACTGCTTGTCCTCGAAAAAGTTGCCGGGCTCAGATTCGACCGCGCTGCCACTCCAAGAGACGCCGCAGTCAGCTGAAACAAGGAAGACAATCAGACTGGAGTTGTAGCCGGAGGCGCTGCCGTCGTAATCCAGGTGTCCCATGACAATAGAGCCGGAGGAAGTCACTGTCATGATCGGATCGGACTGACGGTCGAATATCTGAAACTGCGGCGAGATGAGCGAGTCGGTCCATGTCGCGCCGCCGTTGGTGGATCGTCCGATGCCAATCTGGCGGTAGCCAAGGCGGAAATCACGGTGATTGGTGAGCACGACCGACGTGTCATTGGGGCAGATAAAGACCTGCTCCTCGTTTTGCAGGCCGGGGAGGTGCCCGGATACTGGGGAATTGGGCGGGATAGGCGCGGCCCATGCGGAAGCACTCCAAAGCCATATCGCGGCGATCCCGTACGAGAGCATTCTCTTGCTATTCAAGTGTCCTCCCTGAGAACGGCAGTGGGTAAGAAGGCAGACCAGACTGCGCGGCTGATTTGAACCGCTGATTGAAAGATACGACGTTTCTGTGGGGTAACAAGCTTGCCGAGTACTAATCATGACAAAAACGCGCCACGAAAAAGGGCGGCCAACGGGCCGCCCTCGGGTACTCCATTGCAACCAAAATCACGGGCAGGGGTTGCAGAATTCCGTCGCCGGGTTGCCGTTGCGGAAGGCCACGTTGACCATTTTCACCACATCGAGAACTTCGGGGTCGCCGGAGCAGTTCACGTCGGTTGTCTTATACGGACAGTTGGCATTCGGGTCGATCATTGGCGGTGCATTGCGGAATGCGGCGTTCACAACTTGGGCGACATCGAGGATGTTCGTGAAACCATCGCACGGCCCGCCCGGGTCACCGTGGCAATCGCATGCGCAGCCAAATAATCCGACCGCGAAATTGTCGACGCGGTTCGTTGAAGATGTTGCCCCTGACACTAAGACATGAGTCACGGTGAAGCCAAACGTCATCGGCTGCCCAGTTTCGGAAAAATCTGGCTGAGGAGGTCCTCCACCGAACGTCGAGAAGCTATCCGGTGTCAGCGCCTCGAAAGTCAGCGCATACCAGCCGGTCGTCGCTGCAATATCGCGCTGCGAGGTGCCTATGTACACGTTCGACCCTTGCAGGATTGAGGTCCCGAATCTGAGGTTCGGGAGATTGTTCATCGAAGGGATAGTCGTTTCAAAATTGATATCGATCTGATCGAGTGGGCCCTGTGACGCGGGGGAGTAGACACCGCCATCATAGATATGGTACGTCATATAGCCACCACCGCCGGATGAGGTATTCATGTAGATCGTGCGACAGTAGTCCGGATTCCCTGGGAAGTCACTTGAGAGGTTATAGGTCCCTGTGCCGTGCCAGTCAAGGACCTCGCCTTCGGTCCAATCATTGAGATCGAGATCGAAATCACCGACAACAGTGCCGGGCGGCTGGCCCGTCCAAACCTTAACTCGAAAATTGTCGATACTGCAAAGCAATCCACCTGTTCCTGAAATGGTCGCATACAATCCAAAATCGATTGGGGCCCCGTCCGGATCGAAGCTGTTCGGTGAGGCGTATGGGTAGCGAGCGAAACCCGTGTCCGTGATCAGGGCTCTTGCTACAATGTGCCAGTATCCGAATGCAAATTGCGAGACGGTCGTGGGTTGAGATTTGTAGAATATCCCGTTCTGAAGAAGCATCAACCCCATTTGGATATACGGGTCGCCGAACATCGAGTCTACCTTGACATCGAATGAGTACGATAGGTAGGTGACCGCACCTTGGGTGCCCGGAGCATAGGGCTGATCGTTAATGATGTGAGCTGTCATGTAGAGCCCGGACCCCGAGCTCGACATGAGCAAAGACCTGCATGTGCCCGGCAGGCCATAGGGGTGCTGGCCCAACTGGTAATAATGACTGCCGGACGGGAGACTTACTTGGTAGTCATCCCAAGGTCCAAGCGACATCGTGCTGTCAAAGATTGTGGTCGTCCCCAGGGCTGGAGTGGCTGGCCCTGCGATGCCCATAATGATGAGTGTAATGAGAGCAGCATTTCTTCGCACATTCCTCCTACGGACAAGGATTACAGAATTCTACGGCAGGATTTCCATTGCGGAAGGCCACGTTGACCATTTTCACCACATCGAGAACTTCGGGGTCGCCGGAGCAATTCACGTCGGTTGTCTGATACGGACAGTTGGCATTCGGATCGATCATCGGCGGCGCATTGCGGAATGCGGCGTTCACGACCTGTGCGACATCAAGAATATCTGTAAACCCATCGCATGGACCACCGGGGTCAGCGTGGCAGTCACAGGCGCAGCCGCCCGCGGCATCGGCGCCGTACCAGAACCCGATGCCCATCTGGTAATTAGTCGATGTTGCAGAACCCGCAACAGATTGTCCGATCGACGCACCCATTTTGTAATTCGTTGAGGACGCGTCTACCGTGCCGCCACCATTGATCGAGTACCAATCGATCTCGTAGGTGGCATTGGCGTCTGCTGCTTCCGGCTGGATCACCGGAGTCGGGGTTTGCCCATCCGGCGAAGCCACTGCTGGTAGCGAAGTGGATTCTACTACCGGTGCATGTGAGGGAGAAGTCGGCTTAGTCACATCTGCGGGTTTCTTGGCAGGTGCCGCCGCGACCAGAATCGCGGCCGTAATTGCCAACAGGGGAACCCAAGTCGCTGATCGTCTCATTGTGGAGCCTCCGAGGTGATTGAAACCAACATCAATACTCTAATTGTCCGGATTAGTAAATGGCGAATTCTGCCTGGGTTTCGGAGTTGATACGACGTGAGATCAATAGTGGCGTTGCGTTCGATGCGCTCCTCATCAGGCAAATCAGCATCGCACCCACAACCACAGCCGGGCGGAACAAGGCTCTCATGATCATCTCCTGTGAGTCGTCAGACCTGTCACTGCGGTCCTATTGTTCTGCCCTTAGTCGTTCGATCTCTGCGCGAAGTTCGGCAACTTGCCGAGTCAGCGCCTGAATTGCCGCCAGCGCCACACCATCGGCATCCACTGTCGAAATGTGCTTGTCGTCGGTCCCGAGACCGAAAGCGGCACGAAAGTCCTGGGCCATTGGACCCACGTGGCGGATGCTCTCGTCTTGGGAGGTGTAATTCCACTCGTTGATGGGTATCGCGGCCAGTTTTTCAAGCAACTCGTCGGCGTTGATCGGTCTCACATTTTCTTTCACGTTGCGGTCCGACAGGGAAGACCACGATCCGTCGCCCGGACCAGCCTGAATTCCGGACGTCAACGTTGCGTCTGTGTAGAGATAAATGCCCCCCGACGCTTTGGCGACGAACTGGTTCGACCCCGAAGACGATGGGCTGGATCCGACCGATTGGTCCGACCAGACGAAACTGCCATCATGGCTTGCCGTAGAGTTTGTACCGGCGGCATAGGATCCGACACCGGAAGCTTCGTTTGAGAATCCGCCGGGAACGGTAGCGTATTGATTCGAGGCGACGTTTTCCCGTCCCCCGCCGATCACGGAATACGATCCGGTTGCGGTATTCAGGGCACCGCCAGCGATTGACATGCCACCGGCCCCAAAGGGATCCGGACCTGCGGTATTGATTGCCCCGCCGCTGATGGTGGCATTGTTGATAAACGCCGTGTTCGTATGTCCACCTGCGATCACGGACGTGTTGCCAAATGTGCGATTGCGCATACCGCCGCCTATAACCGCTTGGGCACCGTCTGCCAGGTTGGAGTCGAAGGCCGAGGCGCCGCCGCCACCGACGACCACCGAATAATCTCCTGCTGCGCGGTTGTACCCTCCGCCGCCCACGAATGCGTAGTTGCCTTCGATGAGATTGCTGTATCCGCTGGCAATACCGGAGGAGTTCCCAATTACGTGGTTACTCGTTCCGCCCCCGATTGCAGTATAGAATCCCTCCGTAAGGTTCCGTTGGCCGCCACTAATGACGGAATACCCGCCCTGCGCAGAATTCGAATCAGCCTCAATATTACTTCCGCCTCCACTAACGACGGAGTACGGCCCTCTGGCTTTGTTATAATCTCCGCTGCCGATGAAAGCGCTGAACCCGGTTGCGGTATTAAAAGTCCCACCACCGATTACGGCTCCGCCGCCGGTCGCACGGTTCGAGTATCCACCACCCACGAATGATGAGCCGCCGCTGACATTGAGTTCTCCTCCAGCCACAGTACCGCGAGTGCTAGCTTCGTTTTCGCTGCCACCGCCGATGACGGCGAGGTAGTTGGAGGCGCGGTTAAGTTGCCCGCCGCCAATTGCAGACGATTCACCACCGGCGATGTTTGACTTGCCGCCACCGATGGCTGAGTAGTCTCCCGAGGCGAGGTTTGAATCGGCATCGTCGGCGAGTGCCCCTTTGATGAGGACCGTCTTGCCGCCGCCTCCGGCGATGGCGGAAAACTGACCGCGCGCCTTGTTATTGGCGCCGCCGCCCACGGTCGCGCCGAGTCCGCTGGCGATGTTTCCCGATCCACCGGCGACCGTGGTCACCTGATTGGTCGACTGATTGACGATGCCGCCGCCGATGGTCGACGCCTGACCGCTCGCCGTATTCGAATATCCGCCACCGATTGAGGAGGCTTCGCCCGACGCGCTGTTGGAGTCGAGATCGTTGGATCCGCCGCCTCCCGCGATGGTTGAGTAGAGCCCGCGTGCATGGTTGTTGGCGCCACCGCCCACCGTCGCGAGCTCGGCGGTCGCGGCGTTCTTGTAGCCGCCGCCAATTGCTGCATAGTCACCCGTGAGGTTGTTGTCGCTCCCCGCGACAAATCCGTCAGCGCCGGAATTGGTATGGCCGGGACCGATTGAGACTTTGCTCGTGATCGTCCCGCCGGAGGCGGAATCGACGGTTCCGACGCGATGCGAGAAGGCGACGCTCGATATCCGTGTCCGCGGGATCATCTCCGGGTCCGCCCCGACCGCAATGCCGAGATAACGGGTCGCGTCATTGACCACGGCCAGATCGAGTGGCGTGATTGCCCCAAGCAGTACGTTAAACAACCCGTCGGCGACATTCACCGACTGCGTTTCGGTCCAAATCGCCGTGCCTCCGGTCGGTGTTGCGTAAATCGTGAAGGTGATATTCACGGTGCCGTTGACGGGCACGCTTGATGCATCAAGCAGAATGCCTTGATAGTTCACGAGAGAAGGAACCGAGCCGTAAGAGACTACGGGCAACGACAAGACCCCGCCGGCGACGACTGCGGCGAACAGAAAAGTGGCCAGAGCTGACATGCGTGCGCGCATGAGATTCCTCCGCGAGATGGGACAGGATGATTTCGCTTTTCGTACGAGACAGTAAAGGACGAATACTGGAGCAATTTAGTGTATTCTACGGGACTGTCAACCAGCAAGTACCGCGGCACAAATACAAAGAAACGGCACAGGCTGAAAGCCTATGCTACCAAAATCACATGAAACGAGCATTGGGGAGAGATGGGCATCGGTAGCACAGGCTTTCAGCCTGTGCTCATTCTCGCGATCAGCGCAATACGAAACGCCCCGGCGCAATGCACCGGGGCGTCTCGTTCGAACGAAATCATAGGGTGGGCTCAGCCCACCTTCTTACTTGAGCAACGTCATCTTCCGTGTCGCCGACCGCTCCGGCGTCGTCACGCGATAGAAGTACACACCGCTCGGGACTGAGGAGCCATTCTCATCCTGACCATTCCAGGACACGCGCACTGCCCCCGCGGCATCGGTGCCTGCGAATGTCCGAACTGTCTGGCCCATGATGTTGTAGACCGTCAGCGTCCACTCCGACGCGTTCTTCATCACAAATGGCATGACCGTGCCAGCATTGAACGGGTTCGGGTAGTTCTGCAGAAGCGCGAATTCCGTCGGCACAGCGCTGGCCGCATCGACAGTCAGTTCGAGTTGAGCGTTGTCGCGATCGTACCAGCGGACGTCACGATTCGCGCTGGCCGCCACGCCGTTGACCTCGAATCTCAACTCTTCACCATGTACCGCGCCTTCGACTACCTTGGTGTACGGAACATCACCGTAGGCATGGACCAGGTATGCGCCCCCGGCCACTACACATGCTTCGCCGACCAACTGATCCGACGATCCATAGACGGAGATAACGTCCCCGGCATTCAACTGCGAATTCGGCGCATAGAGATCAGAGATCATCGGCGACGGCTGGACGCGGCCGGACGTAAAGTAGCTCGCCAGTTTTGCGGCTCCCGGGAAACAGCCTTCCGGCTCTGCCGGGTAAATCAGCGTGTCCTCCGACTTCATGCGAATCCAGTATCCGCGGCAGGTCTCCATGCAGACCAGATCGTTGTTCTGCGGCTCGCGCAGCTCGTTCCATGACGCCACACCATAAATGCAGTACATCGTAAAGATGTGGGAGTAGTTGCCCGCCAACGATTCCAGGGCATGGCCGAGATTGTCCATGTCCTCCGGCCAGTACGGGATGTAGTTCCAGCCTTCGCACAGGTAGATCGGAGTCTGCGGATCAATGAGCTCGCCCTCGATGCAGACCGTGTCATTCTGGAGCATGTGGATGTCATAGCCATACCAGGGCGAGACTTCTTCGAGGTCGTTGACTGGGCGATCGGCGAACCATGAGATCGAGCCGTAGTCGCACAGGCCGCTGCGCACTGCATCGTAGTTTAACTCGATGGTGGACAGAACAACCTCGCGTGCGTAATCCGGCAACACGCGGTTGTGCGACCACATATTCCAGCCCTCGCACAATTCGCAGCAGAGAGGGCCGCGTTCGCAATCCCAGATCGCATCGAACTGATAGCTGCCGAAGTTCGACCAAGTATCTGGCGCCGTGTCCGGGCAGACGCAATTCAGCCAAAACACGATTGTGTCGCCGTCGACCGCGCCCTCATCTTCGATGGTCTCTGGATCGTCACCCAAAACGTGAATGAGATAGGCCCCGAAGCTGTCGGCCGGCACCGACGTGATCCCGCAGATCACGCCCTGCGGATCGGTGGCATAAATCACATCGCCCGGCACAATCGGGTAGGGGATGTCGTCATGGACGAACATCGCGTCCGATGAATTGTAATCGGTGAAGTACGGCCAGGTCGGCAGTGGCTCGAATTCCAGGGGGCTCAGGTCGATGATAATCTGTCCGTCCTCGCACTGTACATCTTCGGTGACTTCGGTACACCAGCTAAACCTCCGCACGAGTTCTTCTATCCACGGCGAATTATTCGCACAGGCCCGCACGTCGTACGCAGTCGAATCGTCAACAGGCAGGCAGAAGTGACCGGTGCTGTCCGTTGTTGTCGCCGCAAGCAACTCTCCGTCGGGGAACGATGACCACAATTCGACCGTCGCGCCTTCAACGTCGCAGTCGAGAAGGAGACACCCTTCTTCCACAACCCAGCCGCAGATCGAGTCGCAGCTTACTCCAGGGCCCGGGCAGTTGGGCTGGCCGAAGCAAGTGATTCCGGCATCACACGTCGCCGTCCCGCCGCATGTTGCCTGACCCGCGCACGTTTCTGTGAATCCGCAGGTGGGCAGCCCCAGACAGGTCGGCGCACCATTACAAGTCGGGAAGGTCACGCAGGTCGGCTGATCTAAGCAGGTGGCATCGCAAGTCGGGTAACCCGCCCACGTTATGGAGCCCGCGCAGGTCTGGAAGCCCACGCAGGTCGGTGTCCCCGCGCATGTCACATCACAGGTTGGTGAGCCTGGACATGTCGGGAAAGTGACGCAGGTCGGCTGCCCTAAGCAGGTGACATCGCAAGTCGGGTAACCCGCGCACGTTATGGAGCCCGCGCAGGTCTGAAAGCCCACACAGGTCGGAGTGGCATCAAACGTCGGCCCGCCCTGCACGGCTGCCAACTCGGCCCGATCTACTGACTGGGCTGAAGATTCCGCGACAGGCTGTTTGGCCGAAGGGGCAGCATTTACAATCCGCGCCACAGGCGCTGTCGTCTTGTCCATCTTTTCGACAGATGTTTCGAGACTGTGCTTGAACAGGGGAGAGGGCTGCGGATCGGCGGCCCATACACTGGCAGCGACGGCGCATTGAATGATTGCCCCTAAAGCGAGCAGAACGGAGACAGGAGACACACTACATCGTTTCGCACGACCGGAAACTTCGTTCCGTCGCAAAATCATGAACCACCTCCGGTGCAATTTGATGACTCTTCAGTCGACGGCACAATGGCGGGCACGCCATGGCGAGATACCCAACACTCGATTATTACATAAGTAAACCCGGATTGCAAAAACTGTCAAGCCAATATACCGGACTAATAGTATCCCGCTCGAAATCGCAGTGGATTGCCCTTAGTCGATCACGAACCAGTTGTCCGCGCCATCGCTGACGATTGTGACTGACTGGTCTTGCACTTGCAGGATGTGCTGGACCGCGCCCTCGATGGCATCGCCGGAACCCGGGCTGACTTTAATGAAGACGTTCGCTCCGGCCGCGATCTTCTTGATCATGTATTGTCTGCCCCGGCAGATTGCGGCATCTGGTAGTGTGACGTCAAATCCAGCGGTGACCAAGACGACGCTATCGTTCGGCCCGATCGTTGTCTCGCTGGTCGCCGTCCTGATCGGTGTTGCGACAGGACCGCCGAGATGAAGTGTGCTGGTCGGAGTGGGCTCCAAGATCCCGACACTGCTTGTGATTGTGCCGCCGGACGCGCCAGCAACCGTCGACACGCGATGCGCATACGGACCTGTCGCGAACCGGATTCGGGGGAGCGAGGTACCGTCGCTCAGAGTGACCTTGAGCCAGCGGACAGAATCCTGAAAGACCGTATCTGTCAGGGGGGTGACCGATCCCAGTGCCGCGATCCACAGTCCATTGGCAAGGATCGAGATCGTCTGATCCTCCGCCCAGAGGTTTGTCCCGTCGATCTGCGCGTCAAAGATCTCAAACGTGACATTCTCGTCGCCTACCGGAAACGGGGAACCCGACGAATCCGTGAGGCGGCCCTGCACGTCGATCGAAGTGGGAACTGCCCCCATGGCAGTGGCGCTAATGCACAGCACCAAGATGGCGGCTGCGAGTACCGGTTTCATATCAACCTTCTTGAGGCGCGCGCATCGCGTAGAATCCGCGTCAGGCGCATGAAATTGTGTTCTCACAAAAACCCGACAGACGAGAAGTAATAAACGCACTGAAAGATAGCCAAACTCCCGCCTGACACAAGGCCGAGGGGAGCGCAAACGTCTTTGCTTTCTTGAGGTTATTGGCTATATTCCGCGCCATCCCGGGGCTGTAGCTCAGTTGGGAGAGCACTTGAATGGCATTCAAGGGGTCAGGGGTTCGACTCCCCTCAGCTCCACCAGGATTCGATGAGGCCCCGCTGATCACCAGCGGGGCTTCGTTCATAAGAGCGCACCGATGATCGTCTTCAACTTCCATCGTGTCGAGAAGCCCACCGGGCTGGAGATCACGCGGTTGAGCCCGTCGCGATTTCAGCAAGTATTGGACTGTGTCGCAATTTCCGGGCTTGTCGTCGGACGTGGGAACGAGAACCCGCTTAAGATCATGCCGGAGATTCTCTTCACTTTTGATGACGGATTCGCGTCGATCTGTGATCACGCCCTGCCGGAGTTGAAGGAGAGGGGCTGGAATGCGATACTCTTCCTGATCGCGGATGCCGTTGGGCAGGATGATCAATGGGACATCCGGCTACTCGGGCGCAAACGGCCGATGATGAGTTGGGGGCAAGCGAAGCAGTGGTCCGATGCGGGATTCGCGTTTGGATCGCACAGCCAGTCTCACGCTGATCTGACTGCGCTATCGCCCCGCCGTCTGCGGGACGAGCTGGTCGATTCGAAGGCTCGGATCGAGGATGAACTCGCTCGCGAAGTGCGTTATGTCTCATACCCGTTCGGACGCCACAACTCTCGTGTGCGCGAGGCGGTACAAGCTGCCGGGTACGATGCCGCTTTCGCGGTCAATGGTCCAACCGGCGACCGATTCGCGATTCCGCGTGTGAATGTGCATACGCTGATGACACTCTGGGAATTGCGTCGAGTTTTGCAGGGGGGGGCGCCGTCGTGGCGGACGCGCCTGTTTACGTCGTTGTCCGCAGGCAGCGCCACAGTTGGAAATTGGGTCAACAGCGCTCATCGAAATAGCGACATTCGTGAACCACGGGTGTCCTCACCCGGGGCAATCGCCGATGGCCGGGAATCACTGGCTCAAACGACAGGAAAATGAATGACATGGAATCGCAGCTGACTTACATCCACGACCTCAAAGACCACGTCGGCCAAACCGTCACCGTGCGCGGCTGGCTCTACCAGAAACGTTCGAGCGGCAAGATCAAGTTCGCGATTCTCCGCGACGGTACTGGCTATCTGCAGGGAGTGCTCGCCGCCGGGGAGTGCTCCGAATCGGGAATGGCGGCGTTTGAGAAGCTCACACAGGAATCGTCTTTCACGATGACCGGGATTGTGCGCGAAGAGAAACGCGCGCTCGGCGGTTACGAGATGACGGTCAAGGACCTGTCCATCATTGCCCTCGCAGGCGAGTATCCGATTACGCCGAAGGAGCATGGCCCGGCGTTTCTGATGGACAACCGCCATCTCTGGCTGCGCTCATCGCGCCAACACGCAATCATGCGCGTGCGCAACGAGATCATCATGGCGATCCGCCAGTTCTTTTACGAACGCGACTTCATCTGCATCGACACGCCGATCCTGACCGGTGCGATTGGCGAGAGCGCGCAGTCGCTTTTCGAATTGGAGTACTTCGATCTCGGCAAGGCGTATCTGGCTCAGACCGGTCAACTGTATGTCGAGGCCGCGGCTATGGCGCATGGCCGGGTCTACTGTTTCGGTCCGACCTTCCGCGCGGAAAAATCCAAGACCCGCAAGCATCTCAATGAATTCTGGATGCTTGAACCAGAAGTGGCGTTTAATGACTCCAACGCAAACATGCAGTTGCAGGAAGATCTGGTCTGCTACATAGTGAAATGGGCGCTGGAGAAATGTCAGGCCGATCTGAAGACGCTCGAGCGGGACGTGTCGAAACTCGAGAAGATTCTGCCGCCGTTCCCGCGCATCTCCTACGACGAATCCATCGAGCGATTGCAGAAAGCTGGGATGACAATTACTTGGGGCAATGACTTTGGCGCTCCCGATGAAGAGAAACTCATGGAAGAGTTCGAGCGGCCGCTCTTCGTTTACAACTGGCCGACCGAGTGCAAGGCCTTCTACATGAAGCGCAATCCCGATCGCCCCGAGGTTGTGCTCTGCGACGATCTGCTCGGGCCCGAAGGATACGGCGAACTGATCGGCGGTTCCCAGCGCGAAGATAACCTCGACTTGCTGTTTGAACGCATCAAGGAGCAGGGATTGCCGATGGAATCATATGAATGGTATCTGGACCTGCGCCGTTATGGCTCGGTGCCGCATGCCGGGTTCGGCTTGGGGCTGGAACGCACGGTAGGATGGATTTGCGGCCTGGATCATGTGCGCGAGACGATACCATTTGCCAGGACGCTGGGGAGATTGTACCCGTAGCGACTGAATAGGACCAATTAGTCTTATAGGACCTATATGCCCGATCCCGAATCGAAGACAATGCCCGATTCCCCGACGGTTCGCCGCCTTCCCGACCCTGCCCCAAAGTGGCAGAAGCGTTGGGACGAAATGCAGCTCTTCAGTGCGCCCGAAATGCCGCGACCGGGGAAGAAGTACTTTGTCATGCCGATGTTGCCCTATCCCTCGGGCGACATTCACATGGGACATTTCCGCAACTACACGATGACCGATGCCATCGCCCGTCGCAAAATGATGCAGGGCTTCGACGTCATGCACGCACTGGGCTGGGATGCTTTCGGCCTGCCTGCCGAACAAGCGGCGATCAAGCGCGGCCTGCACCCGGAGAAGTGGACATACGGGAACATCGCACAGTCCAAATCGACCTTGAAGAAGATCGGACTGTCGTTCGATTGGTCGCGTGAGACGTTCTCGTGCCGTCCCGATTTCTACAAGTGGACGCAATGGATGTTCTTGCAGTTTTACAAACAGGGGCTCGCCTACCGCAAATCCTCTGAGGTCAATTACTGCGAATTCGATAACACGGTTTTGGCGAACGAGCAGGCCGCCGGGGGCGTGTGCTGGCGCTGCGGAAATCCGGTGACGAAGAAGGAACTGACGCAGTGGTACATCAGGATCACCGAATACGCTGATCGCTTGCAGGCCGATCTCGATAGACTCTCGGGCTGGCCAGAGAACTTGAAGACACTTCAGCGAAATTGGATTGGCAAATCGACCGGCGCGGAAATCGATTTCAGACTTCCTGATGGTCAAAAACTCACTGTTTTCACGACGCGTCCAGACACGATCTGCGGCGTGACGTTCATGGCGATTGCGCCGGACGCCCCGCTTCTGAAATCGCTGCCAATTCCACCATCGCATCGCAAGTCCATCGACGAGTTCGTCAAGAGAATCACTGCCCAGTCAAGCGTCGAGAGGATGGCGGCGCAAGACAAGTCGGGTGTGGATACTGGTGTGCGCATTACGAACCCTGTGAGCAACGAGCAGATTCCACTCTGGGTGGCCGACTATGTGCTTGCGGGTTACGGCACCGGCGCCCTCATGGGCGTCCCGGCTCACGATCAGCGTGATTTTGAATTTGCGCGCCGATACAAATTGCCAGTCAAGCCCGTCATCAAGACAGGGGAGAGCATTCCCGATCCGGAGACTATGGTTGCTTCCGACCCGGGTTACGGCACCATGGTCAATTCCGGGCGCTTCGATGGATTAACAGGGCAAGCGGGGATCGCCAAGGTCATCGAGACGCTCGAAAGTGAGAACCTCGGCCGGGCGAAAGTGCAGTTTCATCTGACCGACTGGCTCGTATCGCGTCAGCGCTATTGGGGCGCGCCAATCCCGATGATCCACTGCGATAAGGACGGCATTCTGCCCGTACCGGAACCGGATCTCCCCGTGCTCCTGCCGCAGGGGGATATCGATTATATGCCGAAAGGCCGTTCGCCATTGGCGGATGTGCCGTCGTTTATGAATGCGAAATGCCCGAAGTGCGGCGGCCCGGCGCAACGCGACCCCGACACAATGGACACGTTCATGTGTTCATCGTGGTACTTCCTGCGCTATATCGACCCGAACAACGACCAGGCGCCGGTCGATAAGGCCAAAGCCGCGGCATGGCTGCCCATCGATTATTACATGGGCGGGATCACACATGCGACCGGCCATCTGATCTACTTTCGCTTCTTCACGAAATTCCTGAAGGATATCGGCTGGCTGACTGTAGATGAACCTGCGACGATCATGTTCAACCATGGCATGGTGCTCGATGCCAAAGGCGACGTGATGTCGAAGTCGAAAGGGAATGTCGTTTCCCCGATCGATGTCATGGCGGAGCATGGCGTCGATGCCTCGCGGTTGACGATGTTTTTCGCCACACCGGGCGACCGCGAAGTGCTCTGGACGGGCGAGGGACTTGTCGGAATCGAACGGTTCCTGATGAAGGTCGATCGCTTTGTCCGCGATTCACGATCTGCGATCGAAGGTAAGATTGATCCAGACTCGAAGCTCGACCCGGCTCAGCTCGTAGGAGTCGAGCGCGACGTCTACCGAAAACTTCATGAAACGATCCAGCGCTACGACCGCGATTTCGAGATCATGCAACTAAACACGTGCGTCTCTGCCGTGATGGAATTGCTAAACGCTGCAGCGCCGGGCGATCAACTGCGCCCCGAGCTTCGTGGCGCCTGTGTCACCACAATCATCCGCCTGCTGGCGCCAATGGCGCCGCATCTGGCCGAGGAGTGGTGGGAAGTTCTCGGATTCGCGCCGAGCATTTTCAAGTCCGGCTGGCCGGTGCTCGACGAGCGCGCGTTTCCGGCCGACACGATGACGATCGCCGTGCAGGTGAATGGCAAGTTGCGCGGCCAGGTGGTTGTGTCGTCGAGCGCGAGTGAACAAGATGTCGTGGCCGCGGCCGAGTGCGATCCAAAGATCGCGCCACATCTATCTGGGCAGCGAGTGAAAAAGATTTATGTCCCGGGGAAACTCCTCAATTTCGTCGTAAAATCGTAGGCAAGTTCCGTAGCGAGGTGCCTTCGAACAATTCTCCTTGCGGCTTTAGCCCGTCTGTGATAATCTCCCACCCAAGGGGGGATTACACATGTTGCGTAGACTTCGACTCACAGGATTGGCAGCTCTTGTTACTCTCGGCCTCTTCGGTTGTTCCCGGACTGCGTACATCACGGACGATCCACCCGCACCACAGGTGGAGGTAAAGCCGGCAGCTCCCAGCCCGAAGCACGTGTGGGTCGATGGACACTGGAAATGGACTGGCAACCGCTACGTTTGGGCCTCAGGTCATTGGGAGAAAGCGAAAGGCAATCGAACCTGGGTTGCCGGCCACTGGGACAAGACCGGACGCGGCTGGCGTTGGGTGCCCGGTCACTGGAGAAAATAATCGGGGTGCTGTCTTGGGGAGGATTAGGCGCATTCGCCGTTGCGGATGCGCCTTTCTGTTGCATCTTTCCGCCGACTTGATTTCCGGAGGGTCGCCATGTACGAGCACCACTCGCAGCCGATCATCTCTCACGACAGGTTCATCCGGCGTCAACTGCGCCACGGCCTGCTTGCGATACTGATCATCTTCGGATCGTTGGCTTTGGGGGTCATCGGATACCATTACGCCGCCGGCCTGAGCTGGATCGACGCCACGGAGAACGCGGCGATGATACTTGGCGGAATGGGGCAGGTCTCGGAAGTAACGACCACGTCGGGTAAACTGTTCGCGTCGTTTTATGCGTTGTTCGCGGGTGTGATATTCCTCGTGGCAGTCGCGGTGCTGCTCGCACCTGCGATCCATCGGGTGCTTCACCACTTCCACCTCGAATCCAAGAAGTAGGGGCACAGCCGCCGTGCCTCTGGAGTAAGTTCGCTGGCAAGTCAGGAGCCTACAGAACAGGCTCCTGACCTACAAGAAACTCGGGGAAGATACGCGCCATCAAGGCACCGCCATTCCAAGGCCAGCAAAACCCCGTCATTCCAAGCCTGACACTCTTTGCTCGCCCTGAGCGAAGTCGAAGGGTCAGGCTTGGAATCCTTGTTGTTCTTTTTCTCCCGGGTGCTCGAAGAATAGAAAAGATTCCAAATCCCGCATGGAGCCGCGGGATTTGGAATGACAATGGTGCTTGCAGAGGTGACTAAAATACAGCCAGCGATGACGGGAGATACCGGCGCATGTCACAGAACATCCGGTTGGTCATCAGCATGCCGATCTCTTTAATCTGGAATCCATGGTTGAGCAGGAGCTGCAGCGAGGCAAAATTCTTCCCGTTCAACCACAGTTTCGGCGCGGTGTCGTAGTTGTCGTGCAACAAGCGCATGCAGTGGGCGATGATGTCGGGCAGGTATGTGTCGCGAACGGCCAGAACCGGCGCGATGAAGCCCTGTTGCGAGATGTAGGCGTAGCCGACGAGATTGCCGCCTGCTTCGAAAACATATCCCGTATAAGACTCATCCGCCAACCAATAGCAATGGTCGACCGCGCGGTTGATGCCCCGAATTTCACGGTCCATGTGGTTGAGATCAGCCAAAAGCGCGGTCGAGGCGATGAGCTTGGGCGTAATGCCTTCCGATGGCGGCGGACAGGCCATCTCCTTGCAGTGGGGGCCCTCCATCAGCATCAGGTTCTTGCGCGGGAACATGCCCAGGCGCGTGTAGAGCGCGATCGCCTTGGGATTGTATGTGAATGTGCACGTGGACGTAATGTAGGCCTCGCGCTTTTCGGCTTCGGCGAGCCCGGTCTTCACGAGTGCCGCGCCAAGACCCTTGTCTTGATAGTCGGGGTCCACAAACAAGTAGGCGGAATGCCATTGCCGATCGCGCATATGAGAAATGGCGAAACCAACAAGCTTGTCTTCGTCGTAGGCGCCCCAGGACAAATCGGGATCCTGCTCGAAAATATGCTGCATGAGCGGGGGGGGTGTCTTAAAGGACATCCCCAACGGATGCATGCCGGCGCCGCCGCGCACGGAATCAACTGTACGGGCCATGAGCTGCGCAGCGTCAAGCAGGTCGCTTTCAGCGAGTGTGGTGATACGAGGTGTTCCTGTCGGCTTGGGCGCGACTTTCACGCGCGCTTCGCCGGCCGCCTTGCGGCGTTTAGGTCTTTCGGCAACGACTCCCATTATGGTGCTCTTCTCCCGCTTGTTCCGGATTTCACAGGTGACGCTTAGACTCGTCCCGACCCGGAAACACAGCTTGAATGACGATGGTTGGGTCTGCCCTTAAAGAATTGCAGGCCGAGCAACTGACTAAGGCTAATTCACTGTAAATACAGGCCCATGTCAACTACATTTACGCGGGTCCCGGTGACTTTCGGGTCTCGCATCTACATTACCCACGAGACCGCATCTTGTTCCCGCCATGGCCGCCCCAATTGTCATAGTCTTCTACACGAAACCCGGTTGCCATCTCTGTGAAGACGCAGAAACGCTGCTGGAAGTTGCAGGGCAGCACTGGTCGATGGAAATCCGCCGCACCAATATCCTGCAAGACCGGGCCGTCTACGACCTGTACTGGAAACGCATTCCCGTTCTTGAATGCTCCGATGGATCGACGCTTGAGCCCCCGATCACGCGTGAATCACTGACGGCGTTCCTTCGGCGGCAGGTGTCGCGTCCAAGTGGTCAGTCACTATGAGGCCGACCGGACGCGCCATCCGTGCCTTTACCTTGACGCCGTTTCCCGGGGCATTATCTTGACAGGGTTCTGTACCCGCAAGGTTACATGCGATGGGACAACGCGGTTTCAATGGTAACGGGTTATCACGACCGGTTCTGGTCCTGAACCAGAACTATGAGCCGCTTACTGTCTGTCCCGCCAAACGTGCTGTGATTTTAGTGTTCCTCGGCAAGGCGGAGATTATCGAGTACCTCGAGGGCGGCATTGTGCACACCGCGCGCACAACCTACCCGATGCCATCGGTGGTCCGCCTCGGGATTTATGTTTCCCGCCCGCAGAAACGCGTCCTCTTGACCCGCCGCAACATCATCAAGCGCGACGGGCACCGTTGCCAGTATTGCGGCCAATCACGCACGGCGATGACAGTCGACCATGTCATCCCACGCAACCGCGGGGGAGAGGACACCTGGGAAAACCTCGTTTGTGCCTGCGTGCGCTGCAACAACCGTAAGGGCGACCGCACTCCGGAAGAAGTCGGGACACCGCTCAGGCGACTTCCGCGCCGCCCGACTCACATTACCTTCATCCAGCGCTTCATCGGCTTGGGTGATCAAAGGTGGAAGCAGTACCTCTTCCTGGACTAACACATCTTCTCGTCGACGCGTAGGGGCGTATTGCATACGCCCTTGGCGTTCCGCGCGGGTAAGGGCGTATACAATATGCCCTGCGTGGTCACGGCTTAAGACTGTCCAACACGATCAGGTCGAATCGGTCGACGAACTCACCCGTTCCATAAGGATGCTCGGGAGTCATCACCTGCACATGCCGACTGATTACTTCGCGTCTTATCAGCCCGACCGCGGCAATATCGTCGGATATTTCAGCTTGATCGACACTGGGATATGTCCAGCGTACCCGGTAAGATGGCCACTTCCCTGCCGGTACTGTGACATACGACCACCCGGCAATTTGTTTATCGATTTCAAAAGGCGATGACCCGAGGAAGACCCAGGAATACCCGGTCCGTATCGGATATGGCAAGACGAGCCGTCCCTCGGCTTCGATAGTCCAGGGACCGTCACAGCGGTCATCTCCGATCGACATGAACCCGCCGAAGGGCAATCGCTGAATCGGATCGCGAATAGCATCCGCGATCGACTTTGGTGCACCCAGTGTCGATTCGCCGCAGTAGCCGACTCGATACAACCCCTCATCCCGATTTTGGTAATAGTCGGAGCCGTTGGAGACATGGCTACCGTCATCGTATTCGATGTCAACCCGAGTTGCGTTTCCCAACTGGCTTAGACTATCGACTTCGGTCACTGAGACGACGATCTTCCCCTCGCTCAGGACCTCCACGGCGCTATCGGCGTCAACCTCGTACCACGTTTGGCTGTAGTACCATTTCAATCCAACTTCCATGGGATAGCGAAACTGCCCCGGTCCATCGTCGTCATCGCCGCAGGAGACGGATGCGACTGCGACCAGGACGAGCGCGGCAGGCGTAGCCAGACGTTTCATGGGATCCTCGACTCAAGCTTACTCTGCACTACCGCCCATGCGCCAGCCTATTCCTGGTGGTCTTGTCACAAATTCGATGTCACAAACCGTCCCACGAGGCTTGCGACAACTGCGCCGTCCGCATATTTTGGCTGTGACTGGATAGTCCCATCCTACCAACCGGGGACCTAAGACATGCGCACTTCGAATATCCTTCTAGCTGCCGCAGTGGTGTTATCGCTTGCAGTATGGGTAAGCGAAAGCGCCACATCTGCAAAACGATCCACAGTCAATCCCGAGCGGCAGCATCTCATCGAGAGCGCCCGCAAACCAGCGCCAAAACCTGAATTCCGTGTCGACTATGAGGCCGAGCATATCTCGACAAGGGCCACGCAAGTGACCACGCATCCGGAGAACATGAGCGCGAGAACTCCCGCAGCAACTCCGCCTCCGCCGTCCCCCGGAATTCTCATTGGGCAGTCCTGGCTTGATATTCAGCACACGCACTCGCAGGGCCATCGTGTCGCCCGCAATCCCGGCTTGGATTCCGTGCGACTGGTCTGGGACGCAATCAGAGCCTTTGATCCCAGTGGCACATGGCTTAATCGTGAGGTTTTGTATCGGGTATACCGAATCGGTACGGGTGGGTTTATGCCCGACACTGGGGCCACGTCGCTCGGGGCCGAAGCGGTTACCCGCGCCGCCTCGGGGAATCTCGACACTGAGGACGGGATCTCGGCAGTGGCTTCGGCGCATATGGTCATGAGCCCCGAAGAACCCTATCACCCGTGGTTCATGGAGTGGCAATACATCCACTGGTGGCTCCATTTTGACTGGGAGTTTTACCCGCCTGTGCCCTGCGGTGAGGGAATGTGGCCCAAGTGCGCCGTTCAAAGAAGGGTAGATGCGAAGGATATAACCCATCTTGTCTATCTGTTGGGCCCAAGCTGCGGGAAGCAGTACCTGTACTATACCCGCTGGTACAATTGGGCATGGTCGGAGCAAGTTCTCATCGACTCGACCTTTTCGCTCGGTTTCACCATCGCCGCCGACCACAACTCGGATGATGTCGTGATCATGCTCTTCGATGTCGACGACCCATCGTTCAATGGCGCCAACAATATCGTGTATCATCGCTCCACGACCTGCGGCGCCGGTTGGCTTTCCGGAGCAGAGTTGGGGCCGGGCACCCGGCAAGTCATCACAAACTACGACGACACAGTCGCCGGACCGCAAGCATGGCGCAACCTGGATGCGTTATTCGACAATGCCGGCACATTGCATGTCGTTTGGGATGAACAGCAAATCGCAAACAAGACGGCCAATGCCGCAATCCGCCATTGGAACGACGCCCGCAACACCATTCGTCCCGTCACATTCGGCGTCTGGCCATCCCCGGAGAAGCAGAGCACTCTGAATCTCTCCTCGCTGTCAATGGGAATCGGCGATGGCAGCACACCCTGCCCATCGGCACCAGGCGGAACGAATTTGAACTATGTCTATGTCGCATACACACAATTCGGCGGCCCGACCGCGGCGGAGCAAGGCGATACGTCCGTCACTGGATACCCCAATGGCGAGCTGTATCTGACCATGTCCGCGAGCGGTGGAGAGACTTGGACCGCGCCTGCTAATCTGACACAGACCAAGACTCCCGATTGCGATCCGAGCAACCCCGAGACAGTCTGCCGTTCGGAAGACTGGGCCTCACTCAACCGAATTATTACCGACGTTGAGATGAATTATGTCAGCGATCATGATGCTGGCGCGGCGCTTTATGGTGAGGGGTCATTTCAGTATAACGATATCAAGTATTTGCGTTATGCTGGCGGGACACCCGATGCTCTGCACTTGTGTCCGGCCCGATATCCGGTCTTTGGCGCAACGCTGACTCAGAGTGTGGAATGCGAGTACCATGCGGAGCCGGGCGGCGTGAACACGACCGCCACTCTCTCGATTATGAATCTTGGCGATGGTGATCTTAGCGGTGAGATCTCAGTGTTGCCTGGTGCGCCGTGGCTCTCAGTGACAGGCGCCGGCAACTACACCATCGCCAGCGGCGACCCGGATCTTTCGTTACCGGTCGTCATGGATGCATCAGGATTGACTGAAGGGATGTACGCCGGGACTATCCGTGTCACGCACAATGATCCGAATGTGCCGAGTCCGAAAGACTACGGTTTCAATTTCTTCGTGATTACCGACTTCAATTGTTCGCAAAGGGCGGTCATCTCGACGGGCGTCGAGTGAAGTGTTCGTCACAATTGCTCCATCAACTCCCGCACGCGGGACACATTCATCGCGAGCGCAAACCGTCTTTCCACTTTGGTGCGAGCGGCACGTCGATAGCGCTCCTGCAGTTCCGGTGAATCCATAAGCTCCCGGATGGCCATGGCCAGTCCTTGCGCATCTTCCGGCTCGACCAGAATTCCATTCTCGCGATCATCCACAATCTCCGGAATGGCCGCAAGCCGCGTCGAAATCACCGGCACACCTGAGGCCATTGCTTCCATCAGCACAAGTGACAGCGAGTCCTGATCGCCCGACGGTGTACGACGAAACGGCATGCAGAAGATTGTCGCCTCGGACAACAGCGTCTTCACAGCATCCTGCGGAGCCGCACCGACAAATGTGAGGAGGTCCGCTGCTCCAAGGGATGCGGCAAGCTCGATCAGACGCTGTCGCTCGGGTCCATCGCCGATTATCTTGAATCGAACGCTTGTCCCGGAATCCCGCATAATCGCGCACGCCTGCACTAGAAGATCGAACCCCTTCTTGGGCACGAGCCGTCCCACGCTCAGCACGTACGGCTCGCCACGCGGAGGAGATTCTCGGAACGCGAAGTACTCGAGATCGACGCAGTTGTTGATGACGTGGATATTGTCCGGCAACGCGCCGGGATAGTGTTCAAGTATGAATCGCTTGTTGTAGTCGCAAACCGTGATGACAAACCGCGCCTCGCGGAGTTTCGTCACCATCAGCTTGTCCTGAAGTCCATGTTCATAGATATCAATCGCGTGCGCCGTAAAGCTAAACGGCAGGCCTGACAGCTTGTGTGCCCAGTAGGCGAGAGAGGCGGGCCGGTCGGCGAAGTGCGCGTGAAGGGCTTCGACGCCATGCTGTCTCGCACTTGCAGCGATCGCGATGCCCCGGCTGATATTGCGCAATTCGGAGAATTGCCCGCGCAGCACGGCTTTCACATACATGATTGCGCCCTCGGCCAAGTCGCGCAATCCTGGCCGCGCGCTTGCGTCGTCGGTGAGGTAGACGATTTTGGCACGCAACCGCGACAGTGACGCGTGACGCGGTTCCTCACGCGGCTTGCGCAAGGAGAAGACCGTGACAGTCATGCCCTGTCTCTCCATCTCGAGAATCTCGTTGAGGACAAATGTCTCGGAGAGCGCGGGGAAAGTCGTCAGGACATAGCCGATGTGCATGATTTCTCGCAGAGAATCACAGGCTAAGGGGTCTGTTGAAAATACCGCTCCGCCTCCGGCGAAGCGGGGATCTTCGACAAGAATGCCTGTCCTCCTGATTCAGATATTGCGCTTTTAGGAGGACAGGCATTCTTGCCTGTCTCGGCACCGGGCTTTATCGGGGCCGATGTTCTTCAGCACGCCCTGAGGCCTGTGCTACCAGATCTATTGCGTCGTTTCGATATCTCTTGGTGGCACAGACTTCAGTCTGTGGGTTCTACGCCGGCAAATGCATCGCCTTGCGGACCTGGGTCATCGTCTCCGACGCCCGCGCGCGCGCTTTGTCCGCGCCGATCTTGAGCGCGCGATCAACCGTCGCCTGGTCTTTCTCCAGTTCGGCGCGTTTCTCGCGGATCGGACGCAACGTCGCGTTGAGGTTGTCCGCCAGCTTCATCTTGCAATCGACACACCCGAGCGCGCCCGTGCGGCAAGGGGGAGCAATCTCGGTTTCGTGGGCCGGGTTGTAGATCTTGTGCAATGAGTACACGGGACAGATTTCCGGACGCCCCGGATCGCCCTTGCGCAACTTCTGCGGATCGGTGAACATCTTCTTCAAACGCGAGCGCGTTTCATCCTCGGTGTGCGACAGTGATATCTCGTTTTCGTATGACTTCGACATCTTGCGTCCATCGAGTCCGGGCACCGCGGCAAACGGCGTGAGCAGCGCCTCCGGCTCGGGGAAGACCTCGCCATAGAGCGAATTGAACCGTCGCGCCACTTCGCGCGTCAGCTCAACGTGCGGCACCTGGTCTTTGCCGACAGGCACCGAGCCCGCACGATAGACGAGAATATCGGCCGCCTGCAGTAGGGGATAGCCGAGAAAACCGTACGAGTCCAAACCCAGCTCGGTCGCTTTGTCCTTGTAGGACGGGACACGCTCCAGCCACGGAATCGGAATGATCATCGAAAAAAGCAGATGCAATTCCGCGTGCTCTTTCACCTGCGACTGGATGAAGATCGCCGTCTTCTCCGGATTCAATCCCGCGGCGAGATAGTCGATGGCCATCTGGCGGATCCTCTCCGGCAATTGCGAGGTGTCGTTGTAGTCCGATGTCAATGCATGCCAGTCGACGATGCAGGAGTACATCTCGTAGCTATCCTGCAAACGCACCCAGTTTTTCAACGCGCCTTCGTAGTTGCCGAGGTGCAGACGTCCTGTCGGCTGCATGCCGGAGAGAATGATCTTGTTGTCAGCCATGATGTCCTTTTTGCTGTGTACCCTTTCTCCAACGCTCGATCGCTATCGATCGAATCGCGCCAATTAATGGTCGAATCCTCGAATCACCAAACACCGATTGCGTGTGTACGCCCTCACCACGAGCCCTCAACGGGCGATCTTCAATCGACAATCCGCAATCCTCAATCGCCAATCGACACAGCGCGGCCGTCTACCGCAACTGTGTGTGAGGGCTTGTCCGCCTTTGGCGGGGAAGAGGGGATAGAGCAGTGGGGTTTAGAACGCAGAGCAATCGTACCGTTCGAGAAGGACCCGACGGCCGCGCTGTTATATTTTGACTCGAAAGGTGCTCGGATGAAGTAGGGCAACCGGCCTACACGTCGCCTGAGTACTTACTAAATACGCACCAGATATACCCCAGCGTTGGTCCAGTTTGCAACTTGTTGTGCACCCTCTCAACATTGGCATTCCCCCACACCTGCTTGACGCAACCCCTTGATTTTATAGAGTTCAAGCCCTGACACCTTTGTGCAATGCTTTAAGAACAGTTGGCATCTCCCTATCTGGCTATGCCTTGCGCAGAGCCTGGTCGGCGATTGAACAGCCCCGGATCGCGGCAGACAGCTTGCAACACTTGCGAATCGGCAGGGGAGTGTGCCGCGAGTGACGTCACGATTCCCCGAGCGAGGAGTGAAGTTGAAGTAACGAGTACAGCATGGACGGTTCACCTCCCCCAGCGGGGGAGGTCGTCCAGTCGCAGACTGGACGGGTGAGGGCCGCCCGTGTACGGGAGGAGTCGGAAATGGAAACCAAGTCAGGGAAGAGGCAGTCGGCGGGCATCGTGCTTGGAATCGTTCTCGTGGCGCTTATCGCTATTCCCTTCAAGTCCGCACCGGCGCAGTTAAGCGAAAGTGGTTTCAAAACCAATGGCGTCACGGTGACCGGGCATTTTGATGTCCAGGCGGTGGGACGCAACGCCGAACTTGGCCAAAACGATTTCTACATCGGCCAGTTGGCGCTCGATCTCACCTCCGATCTCTCTTCGCGCGTGCTGGCGGGGATGGAGATCGCCTACGGGTATGACGAGCAGGTCGACATCAACGAGGCCTTTATCGACTGGAATGTTTACCGGTGGAACGGTCAGCCGCGGTACAATCCGCTGGCGACGATCTCTGCCGGTTTCATGGTGGGGCAGTTTGATGTCCCGTTCGGGCTGGACTGGCGGTCGTACAGGTCCGTCGATCGCCCGTTGGTCTCGATTCCCACGGTGATTGCGAACACACACCGTGGGTGGAATGACCTCGGCGTTGAGATGCACGGCGAGTTGACGTGGGCGAATTGGTCGGTGTTTGCCGTGAACGGTTTCGGCACATCGTCGACCTTGCGTCTGCCCGATCGTCCGTTGCCGGTCAGTCTCAGCGCCGGGGCCGATGACGTGCAGTCCGACGATGTCGTGCCGACCGAGGCGTATGGCGCGCGGGTCGGGCTCGTGATGAACGAGCACATCGAATTCGGAACGTCATTCGCGGCCGGGTATACCGATGAGAACATGCAGGATGAACGGCTCTTCGGCGTCGACTTTACCGGTGAGACGGAGAACCTCGAGCTGAAGGCCGAGTTCATCAACCACCAGCGCAACCGCACCGACGCGAAGGAGTCGGTCTTCGGTTACTACCTGCAGGGGAAATACAACTTTGGCGAGCGCTGGTTCGGGGTCATGCGCCAGGATGCGTTCAATGCGGATGGCACGGTGGTGTATCCGATGAACGTGGCGATGACCAACACCGTACTTTCCACCTCAGCGGGCGCGGGCTACCGCGTCAGCCCGAACGCGCAGTTCCGTGTCGAGTATCAGTTGGCCGAAGGGTCGAACAACGACACGGTGTATCTGCAGACAGCAGTAGGCTTCTGATTGCACCTCCCATCCACGCCGCGTGTGGCGGCGTGGCGCTTCACTCACCCCCCGGTGCCCTGAGAGGCGCCGGGGGGATTTTTTGTTGATTGGCCATGAAAAGGTGATTGACTGTCTGCCAACGACCGACCACTTATAGCATCATGCCATCGCGAATCCCTCCCTTACAATTCGAGACTACCGTGAAAAAGCTGGTCGACATAGAAGGACAGCATCTCGTCGACTATGAGTCCTCGCTGCGCGATTCTGTCGAAGGGTCTGATGGCGAATATGAAATCGATATCCGCGCAAGCTTTACAGCTCTGGGCAGTCGCATTACAGTTATCATTGAGTGCAAGGCCCACAGGCGAAAAGTGGAGCGAGAGGACGTGATGGTGTTGCGGGAGAGACTCCTCTCTCTTGGAGCCAATAAGGCCATGCTTTTCTCAATCTCCGGTTACCAGTCCGGAGCAATAGCATTTGCTAGACAACATGGCATTTCACTGCACTGGGTTGACGGTGATAAGAGCTCGGTTGTCGTCAAGTCCATGAGTGCGCCAAGACCGTTACCGCCTTGGATAAGGGCGAATGAACCAGACGTTTGGCGAATTGACACAGCCAACGATGGGGCAGAGCGGAGGACTCTGGTGACTCAAATACAATTGGGTTCCTGAGTTCACTAGCGCCTGACACGCCGCCGAAAATGGCCCCTTGGGATTTACAGACTGGAGTTGTGTGGCATGTTCATCAAGAAACTTATCGTTCGCAATTTCCGGCTGTTTCCGAGTGAGCCGCAGTTCGAACTCGAATGCCTTAATATTCCAGATCAAACGAATGCGGGTAGTGGACTCACGGTCTTCGTCGGAGAAAACGGTTGCGGCAAGACCGCTCTGCTCGATGCAATCGCATTGCCGCTTCTCTCTTACAAGGCGGACAATTTCACGCACCACGATTTCTACGACCCTACTGAGAAGGTCCATATTGAAGTTCTGGCGGATGCGAGCTTCGCAGTTGACGGTACCATGCCAAAGAGCACATTTCGGGCCAAAGGCTTTTCCTTTGATGCCGGAGTCAGAGCGAGAGACGCCAGGGCTTACTTGTCAAGTGTGGTGGTAAGTGATCAAAAGTACATAAGGGCAGACGGAGTCGATAAGCCCAAGGATAATAGCCCGGACTTGCGGGTTAGTGTAAACAACCCATTTAAGGGCGCTCGCTTTAACGAGAACGACATTTTGTTTCTTGATAGGAACCGGACTTTCCAGACACGATCCGGAACGTACAATCCTACAAGATTCGATCGTCTAATGGATGACTTCAGTTACCAGTTCATCAAGTCTAAGGACCACAACTGCGATGATCTTGATTCGCGCCTTGCGGATGTCAGACAAACCGTGAGTAATGAGTTTCTTGAAAACGCCATTGCTATGTTTCGAGACATTAGCGGATCGGAAATCGCTCTGAAGTTCATCGACAACTGGGATCCATTCAACAGATGTTACTTTGCAGAGTCGAAAGAGAATAATCAGCACATAACCTTGGATAGGCTAGGCTCTGGGTATGAGATGATCTTTTCGTTACTCTATTCATTCCACCTCTCGAAGCAAAGTGGCAAACAACTCATCATGCTAATAGATGAACCAGAAATACACCTGCACCCGTCGCTGCAAGAGCGATTTGTGCAGGTGTTGCTCGAGTTCTCGAAATCTGCCCAGATTCTCTTGACTACACATTCGCCTCTGTTCGTGAAGTTTCTGCTGCACAACGAAACTGTACGGGCAAACTCCTTGACGCGAGAAAACGGAACTGTGCGAATGATTCGCGTCGATGAAAGAGTACTGTCTTTTATGTCAGCGAGTGAAGTCAACTACTTGGCATTTAGTCTTGCGACAGAAGAGTATCACAACGAGTTGTATGAAGAACTGAAATACAG
The DNA here is from genome assembly GCA_964371625.1 of uncultured Ignavibacteria bacterium. Taxonomy (GTDB): domain Bacteria; phylum Zixibacteria; class MSB-5A5; order WJJR01; family WJJR01; genus JACQFV01. Next base: position 373,078 of record CAYJMP010000001.1, read on the forward strand.
ACATGGCGACGATAAGGGGATTCAGGAGTTTGACGACGCGTACTTCCAGCGCGAAAAGAGTGAACGAGCGAACTACGCTTGGAGGGGTCATCCGAATGCAGTGACCATTCATACCTTTGTGAGAAATCAGATACATCATCGGAAGGACAACGGAGTGGCTACGGTGAGCGATCTCAAGGCGTCAATTGAAGTTATGCGAGAATACATGAGAGGAGATATCTGAGCGCGATCTCAGGCGGGGTGCCGGGAATAACCCCGCAATATAGAAAGACAGTTCCGGGGGAGAACCGTGCTGCTTCCGAAGCAGCACGCCACGCCAGGGGCAGAAGATCCATCGATGTAGGTTCCAAAAGGTGTCTTGAATGTAAGTGAGGCTGGAGTGAAAGTTGCATGAACTCTATCGGAGAGAGGCTGGAGTGATCTCGCACGCGCTGTTCATCTGTGTTTCTCTAATCGCCGCATTGACAGGATTCAGGGACGCGGTTGCCGAAGTCGACCCCGCGCTGCTAACGGAGAAGTACGGATCGGCCATCGTTTTGATCTTATCCGCCAGCGACACTACTGAAGTTCGTCTCGGGACAGGATTTCTTGTAACCGCGGACGGCACCATCATGACGAATTCTCACGTGATCGGGTCAGGGTCGCCGGTAATCGTGAAATTGGCTAACGGCGACGTTTATCGTGATGTCACGTTACTTCATGAGGACAGCCAGAAAGACATCGCGATCATAAAGATACCCGGTTTTGATCTTCCAATGGTCTCCCTTGGAAACTCCAACGACATGAAAGTTGGCATCCGTGTTGTCGTCATAGGGAATCCGCATGGCTATGAACAGACTGTAAGCGACGGTTTACTTTCGCAACATCGGCGTACGGACGAGGGATACTCGCTGTTCCAAATCAGTGCTCCAATTTCAGGGGGAAGTAGCGGGAGCCCGGTATTCGGACCGGATGGAACCGTGATCGGAATTGCTGCCCTATCAGACGTCTCGGGGCAGAATCTGAATTTTGCCATTCCGATCAACTATGCGCGGGGCCTAATGGAACAGCCCGTTGAGATTAGGAGTCTCAGCGCTACTGGGCATACCGTGCAACAGCGCAGTGGGACCATTTCTAGCAGCCGCATTGCCAGGGACTGCACCGCACCGCTGATCGCGAAGACCACGGAGGTTCTTCGGGCGTTTGACGACGTTGCGTTCGCTTATCAGGTAACTACTGAACCGCATAAAGGGCAATTCGTTCGGAACAAGTATCACATCGAACCAGGGTTCTACGATTCCCAGGAGTTACTTGAAAAGGTAGTATCAGAGCTGAAGGGCTATTCCTGTAGTGATCCATCCTTTGATAGCGCTAGGCAAGTACTCCTTGAGGAGTTACCAAATGCGATCGAGGGGATCCAGATCGCCGTGGCCGCATTGGAACTCTCACCGGGAAAGCAATATCCCAATTGGGATCAACTGCACCGTGGGCTCTCCAAGATGTATAAGAGCGAGAATCCTATCAGGGAAACGGTCCGCGGTTTTGTTGTGACGCTCCCTGACTCCATGAAGCAAGAATTGGATCCAAATGCTCTCTGTGATCTCAAGTGGCGTGACTTTCTGCAGGATTCGGTAGGTGACATTCCTAGGATCGGAGTGAGGTTTGCCTCAACAGGCAGGCGCGTTGTAGTTATAAATATCGAGTGGAACCTCCCAGCTGACAAGGCGGGGATAAAAGCAGGGGATATCATTTTGGGCACGAAGGATGGAGCCAACTTTTCTGATACCTGCGGCTTCCTTGAGTTTATGCGACTACATAAGCCAGGAGACAAAGTGAGCTTTCGAATTCTCCGGAAAGGTGAGGTTCTCACAAAGTTCGTGAAGCTCGCACAGCGCTGAGTCGAAACTGACTGGCCGGGTGCCACTGACCTTGGTCAGTGATCAGAACTGCCGACGGCCGAGAGTAACGCGCAGGGAAACATCCTACATAATGTTGCCCCCTACTCCGTCACGGCTGACGTGACTTGAGCAGTGCGGCTATCTTCTTAGCCGCGAATTTCGCGAACCCATCATCGTCCTTATGGGTGGCATTCCTCGTGCCATTCTTAATCTTTGTTCGCGCCAAAACTGTCCCACTCGTGTCACTAATCACAGCATCCACTGTCACAAAACCCCAATCATCACTGACGGGATGCAACGCGATGTGTCCGCATGAGTCGCAGCTGACGTCGCTTGCGACAATGCCGTTATTGTCGGTGAGGTAGAGCACTATGTCGTCGCGCAATTGCAGGTCCCTAGCCGACATCCCTTCGCGAATCACTGTCTCAGACTTTCCCAACGATTCAGAGACAGATTTCTCCACGCTGCCTACCTCATAGCGAAACCCAACGCTCCATGCACTAATGTCACGTATGCCGGTCTGATTGTAGAGCTTAGACTTTGCCCCAGCGCAGCCTACTAGGAGGATTGCCATAACAGTCACCACAATGCCTGTTTTCATTGCCGCTCCCTCTGAGTGGGTTTGTGCTCCTTACCGTAGGCTCAGGGCCAAGATTCGTCAAGAGGAATCGTCGGCCGTGGACTGGTGGTAGGTGTGAGTGAATTGGTTCGCCACCATCCGGCTCCGCCTGATGCCTCCTGGCTTGCTGGGCGGGTGGCTCCGAGTGTGGCCACCCACCCAAGTCAACTGGGACTCTTGAGTCTACTTCTTCTTGCGAACAGGAATTTGCTCGACAACCGACGTTTTTCGTTCCTTCCGAGCCTTGTCAACCGGAATGAATTTACCGCTATCGGCGTCACGACCACGGGGGGTGGTCTTTTGCTTCTTCGCAGCCATATTGCCCTCCTTTCCGACCGATCATCCACAAGGCTCCGATTCGAGTCAATCATAAACGACCAGAATTCAAAGAAAGTGATCCGCGTGAAACGGTCGCCAGATCGCACTGCTAAATTGCTCCAATGCATGAGGCTGCAAGCCATCCCGTGAAACGGCGGGTGGCCACACACCCCCACAGCTTGCTGTGGGAATGGTTGACTCCGCTGGAGACTTATCCACGGCAGAGCCGTGGGGCACCGGCGTTACTTGGCAGGGGGCGGGACAGCGATCGTCATTCCGTGACGCCGGAAGACTTCCATCATCTTTGCCGGATCTGGCGGTCCGCCTCCAGCGGCCGCGATCACCGCGGCGGCATCGTGGAAATACGCCGGGCCCATGATCGCGGGCGTGATCACGACGAGCTGTTTTGCGTCAACGTTACCGAAATTATCGAAGCGATGCACTGCGCCTCGGGGAATGCACAACGCCTGCCCGGGACCAACTGCGATCGGCGTGCCGTTGACGGTCCAGGTGAGAACGCCTTCAATACCGTAGAGTGTCTCCTCATAGGCATCGTTCTTGTGGGGCGGCGCCGCCAACTTTTGCCCGGCGGGGATATAAATCTCAAAAACGGATTGGTTGCCGCTGGAATCATCACCTGTCAGAAGGAACCGGACCTCGATCGGCCCAAGCTTAATACTCTCATCTGACGGATTGACTCCTAGTTGCTGCTGATTCACGAGCGTTCCTCCCGGATATTTGTTGTTGGTTAATACTTCGAGTTGAGTCAGCGGCAAATTAAGACACATTCCCCAGGATAGCAATGCGGGCGGGTGGCCCTGTTAGTCCCTGACATTCGTGTGTGACCGATCCGGAAAAGTGTGGCCCTGACGCCCTCGTCAGAGCTTGCCTTAGGCGCCGGGTGCCCCACAGCTTGCTGTGGGTAAGTCACCTACCAGTCGACGTTCGGAGGATTCCGAAGCAAGATCGTAGCGCAATTCAACCGGACTCGCGGTTCGTCGATTCCCACCGCAAGCGGACGGGTGGCCCTGATGCGCTCTCTGCATCAGGGCTCGCCTAAGCGCGATTCGACCCCCTGAAATGCCGCATTTACGAGACTGTGGCTTGGTCGGCTGCGACGTGTGCCTCGCAACGTGAGTTATGCAAGCCCTGACCCTTTCGACTTCGCTCAGGGCAATTGCGAGGTAGAACGTTCCTCAAGGACACCTGTCGTCGAGCACCCGGCCCCGGAAGTTCTTGCATTGAGCAAAAACTATCATAAATTCACTCTCGATTGGTCCTGCCACTGGTGGGTTTGCCAAGCACAGTATACACATCAATTTGGGCGGCTCGTCCGAGTCGCCCGATGCTACGAATTCAACTTGGGCGAGGAGGAGTTATGACTAAATTGCTTGTTACGACAACCGTTGTCGCATGGTTGGCATGCGCGGGGCGGACTCACGCCGCGGATCGTGTCTATGTCGAATCGAAAGTGCTCGCGACGGGTCAGACGGCCTGCACGGTGGGCGTGTACGTCGATAATGACTTCTCGGTGGGTAAGATACATCTGGCACTGGAAATGCACACCACACTAGGGGCGGCATTCCCTGCCGGTAGCGCGTCCATTGTCGTCAATCCTGCCGGACGTTTGAGCGGGACTTTGGCGACCAAGACGTTTGGCACCGCCGCAGGAATATGTTCCGAAGGTGGCGGCGACTATCAGACTATGGATCCAGCGGACTTCCAGTCACCCGATGCGGTTTATGCGAGTTTGCATCACATTTGCCATGCTCCGGGCATCGACCCGGCAGGAATCCCATCGTTTTTTTTGATTTTCGACGCGAACACTGCCCCCGGTTCATTCGGAGTCCGCGCGTGCTGTACAGTTGATGGCGTCACCTTCATGCACGGCTTGGGCTGCTCGGAAGGGGACGCCTGGCCGACCGTGACGCCCGGAACGATCACTTTGACCACTTGCAACGCGGCCCCGACTGACGTGAACTGCGATGGCGCCGCTGATATTCTCGATGTCGTGACTCTGGTTAACACGGCGTTTCGTAGTCAGGCACCGCCCCCGCCTTGTTGCGTCACTCCGTAACAGTCGCAAAGCAGCGCACTGTCGCACCGGGTGCCCTGGCGGGTGGCCCGGACTGACCGCTTGATTATGCGTGACTGATCCCCAAAGTGTGGCCTTGACGCCCTCGTCAGGACTTGCAATAAGCACCAGTCCATCCTCTGAGCTGTTTCACCGCGTCCCGCGTCCCGCATCGAAATCAACGTCGCCCTGCATACGTCAGTCTCGTAAACCCCCTCGTGCCGGGTGCCGGGTTCCCCATAGCTTGCTACAGAAGTGCTGTCACACGTCCCCGTGTGACAGTTCAGATGTGTTTATTCCGCAGGTGTTCTTCGGGGAGCGGACACGCAACTTCCCTTTAGCAAAGCCGTATACGCCCGATTGATAGCGAGCGACTGTTATCAACAGTGCCGTCACCGGGTTACCGTGCGGGGTCCAATGAGAGTTCCAAAGTACCTCCTCTTACTTTGCTTCATTGTCGTGGCGTCGTACTTGCTCAGTGATTCTAGCGCAGCTGTCGAGTTTGAGGTTGTGGGTGTGCCCGCCACCACCGAAGAGTACTTGATCCGCCTCGAAAAACTGGGGTTCAGCGGTGCGGTGTTGGTCGCTAGCAATGGCCAACCGACTCTGGCGCGCGGTTACGGACTTTCTGACCGCGAACGTGGCGTCCCGTGGGACACGGCAACCATTGGAGACATCGGATCAATAACCAAGCAGTTCACCGCGGCTGCGATATTGTCCCTCGAAGAGGAATCACGTCTGCGCGTGCAAGACTCGATTACGAAGTATTTCGAAGATGTCCCGGAAGATAAGCGTTCCATCACGTTGCACCAGCTTCTTACTCACACATCGGGGATCGTCGATCTCGAAGGCGCTGGAGATTACGACCCAATCGGACGTGCTGAGTTTCTCCGCCGCATAATGGCGCAACCCCTCGAATCGAAGCCAGGCGAGGAGTATGCGTATTCGAATGCAGGCTATAGCCTGCTTGGAGCCATCATTGAGCTTGTGACCGGGCGGTCCTACGAACAATTCGTCAGGGACAGACTCTTCATCCCGAACAAAATGCTCTCCACCGGCTACCAGTTGCCAGATTGGGATACAACACGCTTCGAGTATGGCTACACCAAGGAGGGCCCTTGGGGGACAATTCTGCGCAAGCCAATGGCGGATGACGGCCCGTATTGGGTGCTCCGAGCCAACGGAGGCATTCATAGTCCGGTCACTGACATGCTGCGATGGGCGGAGGCGCTCCTTGATGGGAATGTGCTCTCGAATGCAGCGATGGAGCGGTACTGGACCCCTTATGCTGACGAAGGCGGCGGCACCTACTATGGGTATGGCTGGTCGATCGATACAAGCTCACTGGGCACAAAGGTCATTTCTCACAACGGGGGCAACGGCGTCTTCTTCGCAAACATGATGATTGTACCCAGCCAGCACTTTGTCATCGTCATGGAGACGAATATCATTGATGAGATGCCACTCCTCGATGGGTTGATGGAGTCGATCGGATGGCACGAGCTAATCGGAGAAGCGTATCCGGAGACACCCGAGTTGGATGTGGTCTCGGAGGCCAGTGTTTCGACATGGGAAGGCTTGTATCGGTTCGATGGCCAAAACACTTTTTCTCTCAGTGCTCAGCGCCAGCATCTGCTGATTACGCCGCGGGGTCAGCGAGCCTTCGCGTTGCTCCTTTCCAACGAGCCTGTCGATCATGATCGTTGCGATAGGTTGTCGTGGCTTATGGACTCAATCGTTGCTGCCTATACCTCGGGCAACTTTGAGCCGATGTTTCAAGCCCTTGGGGGAAGAGCTCCGATCGAGCGACTGCAGAGGCAATGGCAGGAACAGTTGACGAGCTGGGTAGCAGAGTTTGGACCCATGAAAGGCCATGAGATTGTGGGCACCGCGCTTCAATCGGATCGCGACATTACTCTCGTTCGCTTCGTATTCGAGCATGGGAGCGCTGATCGTGCGTATATTTGGAGCAACGATGACAACGCGTGTCTTCTCGGATACTCAAGACGCGGCCTTTCTCCAGACATGTCCTGTGTCCCAGTGCGCGGTGGCGGTTTCGCGACATGGGATCCTGTGACCGGCACCACCAGACCGTTTCGCATCGACAGCAATTCAAACCATGCGATTCTTCACTTTGGCCCACAGGGACAAGCGTTTGAAGCGACCCGATAGCCGGGTGGCTCTGGCGCGCTCTCTGCATCAGGGCTCGCCCGGGCGCGCATCGATCCCTTGAAATGCATCACCATCACCTACGTTTTGCGTTGGCAGCGATGTGTGCCCTTCCAGCGTGAGTTACGCCGGGTGCCCCACAGCTGTGATGCCACCCGTCTCTGCTGCCGGAAAGTCGCTTACTCCTCGGCGAGTTCGACTTTACTGGTGCCCGCGTAGCGCCCGGAGCGGAGGTCCATCATACGGTACTTCTGAACTCGCACCGGCGGCGTCCGCCACTCATCCACGCATTCGGTATAACGGAAAACGACCACATCGGAACCCTCGGGTCCCCAGACGAAATCCAGAATCTCCTCGGGATAGTCCGCCGCCTCGTAATCGCGGTGAACTTGCCCGGTCGAATCACGCACGATGACCGTCCGCCGACCGTCTCCGACGGACAAATGGATTCGCCATTTCCCGTCCGGCGACTGGGCCTCATGAACTCCACCGATGGGGAGTCCTGTGGCTGGATTCGAGATGGCCATTGAGTCGTATGTCTCTTTCGGGTAGTGCAAGAGGGGGAGCCACATCTTGCGCGACCACCAGGGCAGGCCCTCTCTGGCAATCCACGTGTCGATGCATTCGTAGTACCCATTAGAGAAACCTAGTATCTCAGGGGTAACCACGCAACCGCCGCTGGGTAGACGGACAAATCCGGTCGAATCGTCCCAGGAAACGTAACCTCTTATCAGTCCGTACGGTTTGAAAGCTACCGCTCGGTTTTCGATGTCCTCCAGCGCCTGGGCCCAGCCGCGCTCGTAGCTCTCCTCGTCCAACTCGGGGGTAATCGAGACGATTGGCAAAGTCCTGATCGTGTTTATCGAGAGTGAGCAACTCCTGACCAGGGCCGTGTCGGGTGTGACGGTGATGGCGGGCAACAGCGGGAGCGTGTCCGCTGCCGCCGAAACGGGCAGAAGAGAGACGAGCAGAGTGAAAGCAACTTTGCCGCTGACCATTGCGACCCCCACACACGCACACTCCAATTACCCGTGAGGGGAGAGTCTATTCCCGGGCGGGGGTGCCCCAGACGTGTTTTCTATATCAGGGCTTGCCAAAGACATGGCTTGGCAGAATTCCCCCCGCACAAAACTTTCTCGAAACTTTCCTCCTCGATCCGGCATATTAGAGGCATAAAGAGGAGGGAATTAATGGAGATTACCCAAGACCCCGTGGAAATCAAAGATCGCGAATTCAAGACCTGGACGCTCGTGGCGCCGGGATGGCGCAAGCATGATGCGCGTCTGGTTGAAGTGACGACCCCAGTCACCGAACGGATGCTCGCACTCGCAAAGATCGGCAGCGGTCAACGCATTCTGGATTTGGCCTGCGGCACAGGCGAGCCGGCGCTGGCCGCGGCGGCGCGTGTGAAGGATGGTCACGTGGTTGCCTTGGACTTTGTGGAGGAGATGTTGGAGTTCGCGCGCGAGAAGGCCGCGACGCAGGGGATCCGCAATATCACCTTCCAGAAAGCCGATGCCGAGGAATTGCACTTCCCCGATGCATCGTTCGATGCCGTGACGGTGCGATTCGGCCTCATGTTCATGCCCGAACCGCAAGCTTGCCTGAAGAAGGCATACCGAGTTCTCAAGCCCGGCGGTCAGTTTGTGGGCGCCTGCTGGAGCGCGCCGAAGGAAAATCTCTGGGCAAGCCTGCCCATGGGGATTATCCGCAAGGAACTCGGGATGGATCCGCCTCCGCCGGGAAGCCCGGGGTTGTTTGCCTTCGCTGATCCGGCACGACTCGAATCAATCATGCGTGAGACCGGTTTCCATCACGTCAGTGTCGAGCCAGTCGCGGTCAGGATGGCCGAGTTCGACAGCGGCGCAGAGTACTTCGAATGGCTGCGCGAGCTTGCCGGGCCGATCGCATTACTTTTTCTGCAGATTCCCGAGAATCGTCAACAGGCGGTGCGTGCCGAAATCGAACGCCAGGCGACGGGGTCCGACGGGCGAGTGCTGCTCGATGGCGTGACGTGGGTCGTGCACGGCGAGAAGTAGACTGAGTGCCCTGAGTGACAGGCTGTGTGGCCGCGATCGCGGCCACCAGCCCCGCATCTTGCAAGTCTGCTCTACCAATTGCGAACGAGGAAGAGGAGAGAGGTAGCACATTCCCTGTGGGCTTGTTGAAATGGTCCAAAAAGAGCAACAAAGATTGCTTCGTCGTCGCAAAGAACGCTCCTCCTCGCAATGACGGTATTCTTAACTCCAAGCAAATCATCGTCATTGCGAGCCCGCGCTCTTTGCGGGCGAAGGAATCTTTTTTTCGCACGTCGATACGGACTGTTTCTAAACAGGCCCCTCAACCGGTGTTGAAATGTTCGCAGCCCGCTTATCCCGTGTGATAAGCCTATTTGATGAAGTCGGCGTGCCGCTATTCGGCGTTCACTGCATGAATGCTTCGATGTGAATCTTACCCGTGGCGAAGTTCACGGTCCCGGTTGCCCAGACTTGACGCGTATTGACCCATGCGTAGCTCTCGGCCGCCGTGGTCAGCCGCACGTTTTCTAGCAGATCGGCGATCGGCTCGGACGCACGGGGCATGGCCACGCCGTCGGCAGAGAGGGCAATGCGATGACCGTCGTCTGTCTCAATGGTTGCGCGAATATCAAGATCGACACGGCCGTCGGCGCGCATCCGAACGTGGTCTACGCCGCCGACACGTCCCGAAACTCGACCCGTGCCGCGTCCCGCAAAAGCCACATCAACGCGAGCCCCTTGGGGGGGGATTTGAATCTGACCAGTAAGGATCGCATCTAAAGAAATGCCGTAATCAGTCATCCCGGTAACCTCGACATCGTATTCGTAGATCTTCTCGCCTCTCATTGAAAACCTCTCAGTTTGCGACGCGTGAGATAAGACTTGTGTGGCACTCGGAATCCCCAAGCTAAGTCACGCATTGACTGCCTGCAATGGACTTCGGTCGACGGAACTGGATACCGGTGCGGGTGCAGCGTCACAAAGTGCTGTCTCCGCTGGATACAAGGAGTGGCTTCCCCTGGACTGCCCGCTTCGATACCGGTGGATTTCTGTAGCCATTTGGTAGAGGGCTGGTTATTATTAATCCGTACCGCGGCAGCGATAGTCGCCTGCCCCGATTTCGTGACATCACAATTAAATGGACTTTGAGAACCCTAACGGGAGGTGTTCTGTGCGTTTTTGTACCCTGATTGGTGCCGTCGCGCTCGTGCTCGCGCTGGGCGCGGCTGATTCCCACGCAATACCCTCATTGATCAACTACCAGGGAATCCTGACCGACGGCGGCGGAGTTCCGATCGTCGTGGCGACAAACGTTGAATTTCGCATCTGGGATGATGCCGCGGCCGGGAACGAATTGTGGATGGAGTCTCAGCTCGTGGCCCCGGACGCCGATGGACTGTTCAACGTCCTCTTGGGCACGAACAATCCGATTCCGGATTCGGCGTTGGCCGGCGCTGCTGCTTTCCTCGGCGTCACGATCGCACCGGACCCGGAGCTGTCGCCGCGAACGGAGTTTGTCGCGGTCGCCTATGCGTATCGCCCCGGTACAGTCGACGGGGCGACCGGCGGCAATATCACATCGAAAGTCACGATCGGCCAGGGACACACAAATACAGGCGCCGACGCCTTCGTCGCCGGGAACAGCAATGTCGCGACCGGCGATCAATCGGTTATCGGAGGTGGCCTGACACAGAGCGCATCCGGTACACTATCGACCATCGCCGGGGGGCGTTCCAATGACGCTTCCGGCACGGTCAGTGCGATCGGCGGCGGGATCGGCAATGTCGCTTCGGGAGCATTTGGAGCGACTGTGGCCGGCGGGGAGAGCAACACAGCGGCCGAGAGCCGCGCGACAGTTGGCGGCGGCGCCAGCAATCAGGCGCTGGGCGCACGGAGCGTGGTTGCGGGCGGCGGAAACAACCGTGCCGATTCGATGGGCACGACTGTCGGCGGTGGACGGTACAATCGCGCGACCGGTCGATTCGCCACGGTCGCAGGAGGCGGTGGCGAGACGGATGCAGACTCGAATTTGGCGTCGGGAGGATATTCCACGATCAGCGGCGGACGCATCAACCTCGCCAGCGGATTCATAAGCACCATCGCAGGCGGGTCGATTAACACCGCAAGCGCCACGAGTGCTGTCATTGGGGGCGGAGTCGGGAACATCGCCAGCGGCGGCTTCTCAATCATCCCCGGAGGTTGGTACAACCAAGCTACAGAGACCGGATCGATCGCGTTGGGGATGTCTGCCCACTCGGTTCACGAGGGATCAGTTGTTATGACCGCCGACCATTCGCCCAATACTTTCAATCCGGTGCTCACCGACACAACCGGCCAATTTGTGCTCATGGCCAGGCGCTCGTTCTGCTTCACGAATACAACCGGCACGGCGCCACATGTGGCGGGCCGGTTCATCAACACGATTACCGACGCTCATCTTACCTCAGGCGGAACGTGGACAAACTCCTCGGATGCGAACAAGAAAGAGAATTTTGCGCCGGTTGACCGCGCCGAATTACTCGAGAAGATCGCTGAACTCGACATTCAGCGTTGGAACTACCGGACCGAGGACCCAAGCGTCCAGCACATCGGACCAGTGGCACAGGAGTTCCACGCTCTGTTCAAGGTCGGACACGACGACAAGACGATCTCGACAATCGACCCGGCGGGGATCGCACTTGCAGCGATTCAGGAGCTGAACGAGCGCACCAAGCAGATCGAAGTTCTAGGCGAAGAGAACGCCGAATTGCGCGAGCAAATTCAGGAACTGCGGCGCATGATTGAGGATCTGGCGAACAACAAGTAGATGCACAATCACAACTACGGCGAAGGCGAAGAGCCCCCGAAAGGGGGCTTTTCGTTTGTCGTCAAACGAGCCATCGGGAGGGTGGCCGGACCGAAGAATGTGATTGCAGCATAAGTAAACTCGCGTGTTGATTCTTCGCATGTCGCAGAAATCCGTCATGAAGTGGCTGCTGGAGGGGGACCCGGCGATCCGCTGGCAAGTGATGCGCGATCTCGAAGACGCGCCCGCCGAGGTCGTCGCGGGGGAGCGGGCACGCGTCGCCATGGAAGGATGGGGGGCTAAGCTCCTCGCGTTGCAGACGCCGGGTGGTCCTTGGGAAGGCGACGACCGCACCATGATGACGACCATCTATGCGCTGGTCCTCCTCAAGGAGCTCGGTGTCGATCCGTCCGACGAGAAAGTTCGTGGCACTCTCGATCTCGTGCGCGAGCGGCTCACTTGGAAGCCACTGGATGGCCGTCCCTTCTTTGATGGCGAGACTGAGCCGTGCATCAATGGCGCGATCCTGGCCGCCGGCGCTTACTTCGGCGAGGACACCGAAAGGCTGATCGAGCGTCTGCTCGGCGAGCAACTTGAGGATGGCGGGTGGAACTGCGACGCCCCGCCCTCCACGCGCTCCTCATTTCACACGACAATTCGTGTCCTCGAAGGGATCCTCGAATACGAGAGAGCGCACAAACCCAACGCAGCCGTGACAGGAGCCCGCACTCGCGGGCAGGAGTATCTGCTGGATCGGCGCATGTATCGATCGCTGAGATCAGGCGAAGTTCTCGATCGCGCCTGGATGCGCTTCGCGTTTCCCACCACGTGGCATTACGACATTTTGAGGGGATTGGATTACTTGCTCAGCGCCGGCGAGCAACCCGACATGCGCGTCGCCGAAGCGGTGGACATCGTGGAGAAACGACGACATCAGAACGGCCGGTGGCCGCTCAATGTCCTCCACTCCGACCGGATTCCGTTCGACATGGAGCCCGGAGTGGGGAAGGCCAGCCGCTGGAACACGCTCCGTGCCCTGCGTGTCTTGAAGTGGGCTGGGCGATGACTTCATTACTCCCGCCCCATGGGCCGCCCTCGGCTCTCGTGGCTCTGACGCCGTGGACTGAGTTTTGTCGCCACCCGAGGCTTAAGCGCAGGCTCGGATGAAACCTCGCCCTCCCCAGCCACCTCTCCTTGCATGTGCCCGCAGATTTGGATAACTTATTGCGCTCACTTCTGAAAGGGTCGACCGAGCATGTCCATCCAAGCAAGTCATCGGCGTTGCAGGATTCCACGGTGCGCGCCGGCAATTGTTCTCCTGGCACTCCTTGTTTCCTGCACCGACAAGGGCACAGGTCCGTCTGGATCGTCGGAACTAATCAAGGCAATCTACGTCAATGATTGCAAATCCCTCGTGGCGTACGCGGGTCATTTGACGACGGCTGACACTGTCTTCTCGGCGCCGGATGATTGGTCCATCAGTTCTTTTTCTTACTCGCCTGAGCGGATCTCGAATTATCTCGTCTTGACGAGCTATGACGAGAGCCAGGATGATTACAAGACATCGCTGGCTCGCCTTGAGCCGGGCGGCGAGACGGTCGAGCTCTTCGGTTTCTCTACCTGCACAGATTGCGAGGGGGCAGGCACATTCTCAAATATTCACTTGTCGCCGAACGGCCGCTATCTCGCGATTGATGCGCTTGGCTATGAGTGGTCCGGCCTGCGCGTGTTCGACCTCGTATTGCAGGAGTTCATGGAATTTGAGTGTCGTGGCCGATACGACTACACCGGGTTTCTGGTGTGGCATCCGACGCAGAATCGGCTTTACGGCCAATCCAGACACGCACTGATGGAGTACGACATCGATGCAATGAGCTGCCGGGAATTGCCGTCCCCCAACATTCGGGACTATCTGACCGAGGCTGAACTCCTCAAGCAGGGGTTTGTCGGGGACCGCGTCAGCTATGAGGACCTGGTCGGGGACAGATGGCCGTCGATCGTAAGCTGGAACCCAGGCGGTTGGTATTTCGCCTACGAACGAAACGACAGCCTTTACCTATTCAACCTGGCCGACTCAAGCGAGGCGCTCCTCAATGGCGCCGACTTCGACTGTTGGGGCCGGCACTACGAGATCGATTGGGCGAAGGACGCGGGCGACAACTCCGCCCCTCCCGATTTCGGCGACCGCGACATCATCATCGCCCTCGACTCTTCGATGTTGGAAAGCATCTCGCCCCTGAACGACAGCATCGCATACGAAATCGGGAATTCCGGCCCCGTGTCGTATCTCGAATGCAGATGGGATGAGAATGTTTACGGTTCGGAGTATTTCTTCCGAGGCAGTGCGACCGCCGAGAAGTTCCACATCGCGGAGATGGACTACGTGCTCTGGGTGTTTGCAATCGGCCTCACGCCTGAATTCTGGTTTCTCACCGGCGACTACTATTCAGGGCACTCGATGTCGGACTCTGCGTTTGCGGCCAAATACAAAGACTCAGTCGACGCCTATTGGGCGGACCTTCAGATGTTTCGTGATTTTCGGTATCCACCCGCTCTTGCGGACAGGAAGGCGTACTATTCCGATCTCGTTGTACAAGACTATCACCTCGAGTCAGCGTTGGCCGCCTACCTTGCTGACCAGGATGCATCTGCGCTATCCGACACTGTGAAATCCCTGTGGCCCGACATTGACTCCGCCTTCATGGACACCATCACCACCTGGCTGGAGGAATTCGAATTCGGCGACCGATTCAAGTTCGCGCTTGTCTACCAGCAGTTGCACAACCGGCATTTCAACTACTATGGCCGAGTGATCGTCGATGAACTCGAAAGCGTGATGAACCTCTACCAGATCGAGCAATTCTACGACGACTGGTTCGGTGCGGCGGTCCGTAAACGGGAACCACGGATGACCGACGGTTATCTCAAACGGAAGATCTACGAGCGCTGATTGCCTACGAATCGTCTGCCGCTGACTCTGGCTGTGTCGGGATCCGCTCTTGGTAGCACAGACTTTCAGTCTGTGACTTAAGGGCTGAAAGTCTGTGTCACCTGATCGTTCGCGCGACCGTGACAAGTGATCGCGTCAATCATACCGCCGTCGACCGCCCAATGTTACTTAGGTGGTTTGTTCGTGACACTTCCGGTTTTCGGATCGAAGTAATGGCGGTGATCAATCACGTTGGGGCTCAGCAAGCTCCGACCCGTCAATACAAGCTCCCAGACGGGCTCGCCCATGCCTTGTTGGCTGTGGAGGTCATGCGGCGGCGGGAACCAGTATGTCGACCCGCCTGACTCGAGCGTCATCTCTTTCACTAGCCGGATCGCCGCGTGGGAAGAGTCCCCATCAGCATACTTGCGGTCCCATGTAGTGTAGTGATCGCGCCCCTCCAGAACATGAACTACGCCCCAGGTCAGATGGTCATGCACAGGAGTCGCGTGTGCCGTGTCGAAACGCGCGATAGCCAGACTAATCCCGTCGTCGCCTTCGCTGGCCAATAGAGATGCGGTGACTCCGGCACCGCCGTGAAGGTTCTGAAACTGATCACGATCTTTCAAAGACGGCTTGGAAGCGAGCTTCGCCAATGCTGTTTGAATCTCCAGCATCGCCGAATCCGTGACGCCATACTTGTCGATGGCGCGGCGCGCGGCCACAATTGTCTCGTCAAATGCCGCCTGCAGCGAGTCGGGGGCCTTTCCCGTTCCCTTGTCTGCCGCAAGAGCCGGCGACGCCAAGACCATCGACAACACAAATACGAGGAACAACTGCATCATCTCGTCCACCTTTCGAAACGGAATTGCCACGCAGGACACATGTAATACAGAGATAATCTAGCGTTAAGCTGACTTAAGTTATCAAGAATCCGCGGGAAATCAACTCGGGGCGGCGGGCCACCCGTCGGAGATACTTACGAAACCCCCATGGCGCCTCATTCACAGGAACTAGTCCGCTTTTCAATCCTTTGGGGGACAGATTATAAGTCTGTAGACTCGTATTAAAGGGTGAGTCAATGGAGTACCCTCATACAACAAGGAGGGGCCCCCTTGCCAAGAGAGGAGCATTCATGCTAAGACGAACAGCGGTGGCATTGGCCGTGACGATCTCTGTCATGGCCTTCGCAGGAGTCGCGCAAGGGCAGGACAAACTGCAGAACTACTTCAGCGACGTCGCAAGCAAAGTGAAGGCGGAAGACGACCCGGCGCAGAAGCGAGAGATCCTCGATCACTCACTCGACAAAATGTCCAAAGCGTTGGACGAGGTTCGGAGTTCTCCGCTGGTATCGAAGGATGACAAGGTCGGCATTGATCAGCTCAAAGCCGTCGTCAAAGACAGGCAAGAGGAACTCGCGGGTACTAATGGTTACGATGGAGTGCCTGATGCGCAGTTGAACGCTTTTGCTGATTTCGTTGTGCAGGACATGGAGCAGGCAGGGCAATCTATAACAATAAGCTTTGTCGCTCTGCTCCTGATCATAATTATTGTGATTCTCCTCGTGTAGCTGTTCAATGGAGCGAGCGCTCTCTGCGTTCGGTAGGGGGATGCCTTGCTCGTTCGTGGACGTCAGGCATTTAAGCGCAATTCAATCCGGGCGGGTAGTTGCTTGACGCTCGGATTGTTTGCGTTGTCGTGCAGCTCCCGCTCTCCTCTTTCCCTTGAGACATCGCCAGGGGAGGGGAGTGCGCTCTCGCCCAGCTATATCCTCGTTTTCATCATCCACGGAGACGGCGGCTACCTTTATCACGACTCTGACGGCAACGATTTCAGAGCGGACGAGGAAGCTCTGGCGGGGGCGATCAAGGTTGCGCAACAGAACTCAGAAGCCGAGGTGTTCATCTTCCATGAAAAGCGCAGACGGCATTTCTTGTTTGTCTTTCCTCGCCATGATGGAGAGTTCTACTACTACCGAAATGGACAGTTACTCGTTCAAGAATCATACTGGCGGGATCAGGGGCAATCACGGTTCGACCCTGAAGTAGTACTCTATAACCGATTTCGTGCGCCGGAACGCTCTCAGCCGACGAGATTGTTCCTCTACTTCGGCCACGAGATTCCAGAACTTGGCGGCAAGGGCTACGATGCATCATACCGGGACAGGACATTCACCGTCGATGATCTCGCGGACGGATTGAAGCACCTCACACCCGATTCCGCGAAATTCGACCTCATCGTACTCTCCACCTGTTTCGGCGGCACACCACGCACCATCTCTGCGCTTACTCCATACGCGCGATACGTAATGGCGTCTCCCGGAGACCTCCATCTCTCGTACTTCGACCTGCGCCCCTTCGAAGGATTGGACGTGGGCTTGAGAGATGGCGGTGTCTCCGCGTTTGCACAGGAATGTGCCCGGGTATCATTCGATCGGCTGGCAGAAGATATACAGACGGAAATCACCGTTGCTGTATATGACGTGGACCGAGTACAGGGATTCCTGCGCTCCGTCGACAGTGCCTACGACGATGCTTTGAGCGCATTGCCGGCAGAGGCAACGTCATCCATTGAACACTGCGATTGCGCGGAGGATTCCGCGTACGTGCGCCCGGCAATGAGTGAAGGTGTAAACGTACTGTTCCGTTCGGCTCGATTCGGGCGCTCGGCGCACAAACAGACTCATTCTGGATGGGAATGCCCCAAACGTCCCATGTAGCAGTGTGACCTGGCGGACCAGCCAGCCGTGGGGCCATCTCGACCCCACGGGCTTCGCAATCTCCGACTCGCCTTAACGGTCGGTCAGGTGTGCTCACACGGGCACGTGTTATGGCAGGCTCTGGTAACCTGACCTCAACGACCGGCGAAGCGTTATCTGCCTGCCTAAGGTTGGCGGTCCGAGGGCTTGCCGACATTCTTAGAACGTGTGCGGAATTCCACCACTGAAATCTCTGACCAATCCGAGCCTGCGGCTGCTGTTCTGATCCCGAGAGCGTATGTCGTCGACACAGACAGACCCGCGATCGTGATCGACTCATGTCCGCCCTGCGCTTGCCGGGAATTGAACGTGCGTCTTCCAGTGGCCGTGCCCCAATCGAACTGATCGCTTTCTGCTTCAGCAAAACGGATTTCATAATCCGGGACGTCACTGTTTCCATTCTCCACAGACACTGTCCAGTTGACCGTGATCGAACTGATTTTCGCGGCATCACCGACCGAAAGACTGCTGATGGTCGGAGGCTTGGGCTGAGGCTGTGCGGAAAGCACGTTTCCATCTGACTCCTGACCACATCCGAGCATCATCGTGGTAATCAACGCGCCAAGAATTCCTGGTACAACCCTGTTGTAGAACTTGCACTTGATTGACATTAGATCTCTCCATCTTACGGTTACGGGTTCGTTACGGCATTCAACGTTCATTCAGGTCAGACTTCTCTTGTCGGCTTGCGCCACTGGCATCGCGACGATTCGCAGTCGCTGGCCCTCGGCGGTCATCGGACGAGCCGCGTTAGAATCCGGCTCACTCCGTGGCGATTAGAAACCGAATGGATTTACTCCGGTTTACCGGTGGACCTAATCCCCGCGGTCACGGTCGCAAGCTTTCACTTGGCGTAAGGAGATCGATCCACACTAACGACTAATCTCTCAGACGGCGCCAGAGAAAACTCCAAAGAATCGGCAAAGTTTGATTGATCGAGATACGTGGCCGTGATTGCGCCAGCCAGGGGCGAGTTTCCGATCCGTGTCTGCGAAGGGAACTTGGTCCGTTTCGAGCGAGGCGATGCTTCGGTTCCTGACTGAGGAATCAGCTTCGGCAGAGCTTATCCGCACCGGGGAGGCTAATCCGGCGGCCAGGAGATTTGCGCTCCCGAACGTGGACAAAGTCCGCTCAAGATTTCGGCGTCAGTTTGTAGCGAAAGTCGAATGTCCCCGGGACGTGAGCACCCCCGGACTCGTAGTATCCCTTGATCGTCCGCTCGCCGCTGATTGTGCTCTTCGATGGATCCACTTCGCCTTGGATCAGAGGCGTATCGCCCAGCATCGACTTCGGGTCATCGAGGCGGAGCTGTCCTGGTACACGTCCGAGAGGCGAACGACTCACTTCACGAGTTGTTTCAGGCGACCCACTTTTCCACGATGTCTCGCTGACTACCTCGGTTAACACCGTCGAGTCAGACTTGTCGCCAAATGTGTATCCCAAGGTCAGAAGATAGGTCTTGGACTCCGCGTCTATTTCAAATGTGAGGGTAGTCGGGCCGATCACTGTCCCGGTGCCTTTCGTAGTTGTAGTCCGAGTCAGATCGTACGCGCTTCCACTCTCCTCGACGAGACCCACGCCACGTTCCTTCATCGTATATTCAAGTCTCCCCGGCCCTTTGGACGACTCCATGTAGGCCATGACGGCGGCCATTTGATCGGCGTCAGAAGCGTTCTCGTCGGGAGAGGGACCACTACTGATCCAGTTGGCCATCGACTCGGCGCGCATCGACAAATCGATCATGGCCTGCTGAGCCGCTTCGCTTTGCATGTCGCCGCCCATCGTCGCCCGGAGCATTCCCAAAGTTGACCCCATGTTGCGCATGCCAAGAGTGAATGTCTGGGATGAGGAGATCACGACCGAGCGCTTATACGAGATTGGGCCGTGCAGCGAAGTATAAGTCCCCGAGTCGCTGGACTTGAATTCAACATCGTAGGCCAGATCCCATCCCGGTGCGTTGAGGAAGGCATCGAGACTCTGTGCACGAGAATCGCTAATGCCGCAGTAGGTGAACAGAATCGTGATAAGTGCAAATGAACACAGCACGGCTTTCGACCTCATCATGCCACCTCCCGTATGAATGTCTGTGAATTCCTGACGAATATCGTCCTAAAAACCGATCAAGTCGCAGAGAAGCTACCCGACACAGGTTCAGACCGCAATGGGATTTGTCCGTGGGGGCATGCGGGGTCACCGGGGGCGCCGACGTTACGTCTAGTACGTGATTGCGCGTCTTGCCCGCAGAATGTTAATTGCGGACAGCTTTTCTCGGTATTCGTACTCACTCAAAACGCAGCATGGAGGGAATTGGAGTGAAATGGTCTCGGTTGATCGGAGTGGCAGCGGTGGTGGGTATCTGCGGGTTTGCGATTGCTCAGAGCGACGAGAAACCCACGACGAAATGGGACGATGCCGCTTCCGCCGAGGCAAAGGCGGTTGTCGAGAAGGGACTGGAAACACTGGCGTCACTCGACATGAAGGGATTCGAGGCGATGCTCGCCACCGATATGGATGCCTATGATCTCGATATCGAGAGCAAGCCGGTAAAGATGCAAGGTAAACAAGCGGGGCTCCAATACGCTGAGACCATCGTTGCCGCCGCGAAGTCGATGGGGGCGACTGGCAAACTTGTCAATCGCACAGTGAAGTGCCGCGCCACATCGACCATGGCGTATTGCTCCTGCGAGTATGACTTCATCTTAACGCCTGCCGAGGGCCCGCCGATTGTCCAACCGACACGCACGACGGCCGTGTTGATCCGCGAAGCCAGCGGCTGGAAGTGGCAGCATTGGCATTCGTCACTGTCAGCGCCGGCGAGTGTGCCAGAAGGGAGGTAGGGAATGGCGGAATAGGATCTTTGGGTCGGTTTCCCCTCGTCACGGTTATCGTGGCATCCAGTCGTCGACATTCAGGGCAAGCCGTATTTCGTCACACCGCGTCGTTACCAGGATGAAAGGGATTCCTCGGCGTGTCGCCGACCAGTACACAAGGCGAATCGATATTCTTAGTAGGGACGCACTGAAATCTCGAACGGGAGGCGCGAATCGTCGCCGCTCTCCGCACGCGGAATGATCAGCAAGGCAATCTGTTCTGCTCCGTTGCAGGCTTTCAGGAGGTCTCCAGGCAGCCTGAGTTCTTTGCTCTGGCCGCGGATGTCGCGAGCCACGCCGACGATCAGCTCACTATTCTTGTCCACCGCCACGACTTCGCAAGCGGATGCTCCTTTGATCCGCAGTGAAACCCCATCGTTCCGACCGATTCTTGCAGCGGGAGAGTGACGAATAACACCATCGAGCAGATCGGCGATGATCACCGGCTCCTTGGGGGGGTGGGCCGATAAGTCATGCAATGCAACAACGCTCTTCGGGTTCTTCATTAAGAACTCCGCCAGCGACTTGCCACCGCACCAAGGGCCCGGGAGAGTGCCACACAAGCTCTCGAGGGAGGGCACGCAGGGCGGGCTCTTCGGATGCTCGCGACAGTACGCGGCGAGGTCCGCAATGAGCGTGGTGCCCGTGGGATTGACTCTCTCCGCATTCGCGCAAAGCTCCGAAAACGGCGCACACGCGCACAAACCGTGTCTGCAAGGTGAATCCTGGCACGGTGTATACAGCGCCATTGCGACAGAGCAACTCCGCGCGCTTGTGTCAGTGAGAAGAGGTATCTCGACGGTGAGCTCGCCTCGCAGACCGAGCGCAAAATCAACGTACCATCTGTCGAAACAGAGTGTCCGGCCCTCGAATTCGATTTCTGCCGGTGCGGTCAGCGAGCTCTGTGAACTCCCGGCCGGCACCACAACGTCGCAGGGGAATCCGTCGCACGGTGAGAGCAAAGCCACGGGCGTGGATTCAATCATCGGGTCACCTGCGCCGCGGGAGCACCGCACAAAACCCGGCTCCGATCCCATGAGCGGGAGCTCGACGAGAGAGACTTTGATCTGGTTGGCTGGGCACTCTCTGAGGCTGCAGTCCGCGAAGAACCAGATCTCGACAAGCCGGCCCATAGCTTCCAGTTCCGCGAAATTCACGAATCTCCCATCGTTCCCGTCCACTCCGGACCCTCCCCATCTGCCGACGTCGCCGAACGGGGTCACGTATTCATCCGGGTAGTACCAGAAGAGCGGCCGTGAAAACGTGTGAGGCTCACGCATGTCCGGGCAAGCGAAGTTCGGGAAGCGACTGTAAGGATACCACGCCTCCCATAGATCCCCGGACTCTAGCAGGGCCTTTAGTCCCTCTGTCATCTCAATCTTTGACGCACGGTTCATTTCAGCGTCGTACACTTTCCCGATGATCTGCAATTGTGCGAATGCGTGTTCCGAGAGGCACGACACCATGACTGCGGAGAGTACCATAACCAGAAAGGACCTGTGCGTTCGTAACTGCATATGACCTCCCATGCCCGTGAGATGAGGATGAGGTATAGACTATCACTAACGGGGAGGCATACGCAAGGGAATATTCACTTCACGACAGTACGGCTTAAGCGCCGGCAACGCCGTATGATCGGTCGGCATCCGCCGTTGCGTGGCGCGTCGCTGAACAGTGCGGCGATAGTTTTTGTCACTCATTCTGCCGGCACGCGTCATTCGACTTGACACGGCGCCAACAGGGCCAATATTCATTGCGTGCTGTTGCTCTAAGGCATTAGGACTCATCATTAAGAACGTCGGACAGGCAGCGCGGCTGCTTCAGTTTGCTCGTTCGTCGGATGGCTGAAGGACAAATGCCGTATGGATAGGCCCAACACATTTCATGGTCTGTTGGTTTTTGTACAGAAGCGGCCCCCAAGGCTCTGAGCCAGGCGAGTAAAGGACTCTGACATGCCGGACAAAAGGCCCGAACGGAAGATGATTCGATGTTTCATGAATGGGAAAAGCTGCATTTACGAGCGCGATGTCGACGAGATCCTCGAACAGCGGCAGTCCCCGCACGAGAAACGAGCATTCGTAATCATGCCGTTTGGCGAGCAACTCGACGTGCTCTATCAGTGGGAGATTGCTCCGTTTCTTCGCAACGGTGGCCAGGAGTTCGGAGAACTGGAATACAAATGTACGCCGGAACGCGCCGATGACGTACGCCAAGTGGGCTTCATTATCTGCGAGAAGATCTGCAAGAAGATCCAGGAAGCTGACTACGTTGTCGCGGACGTCACCTTCGATAACCCGAACGTGTTCTATGAATTGGGATTGGCGACGGCCCTCCGCCGCAAGATCATTCCGTTATGCTCCGAAGAACTTGCGGCTAAACGGCAGGACGAGCTCAGGCGGATGTTCGGTATCGGAAAACTCATGCCTTACCGGCCATTCGATATCCTGGAGGCCCGCATCTCGAATTTCGTGTGGGCGGTCGATGAGCCCTTTCTCGATTTCGAGCAGATGAGCGGGGACAACGTCGTCGTATTGCATGACTCAACTCACCAAATCAAGAACACAAGGCGTTATCAGCAGACGTACGATTTTGGAGCTCTCTGCCGGACCGCCGTCGGCACCGCGGTGAGCAGCATCTTCTCTAAGGACAATGTCGCGCTGAAGCCGGAATTGCGTCTCTATGACGAATCAAGACTTGGCAGCATCAGGACGCCGGGCTCCGTCGACCTGGCGGGGATGACATACAGGGACGTCATTAATGCATGTCGTCATGCTGCCTGTGTCCTGATTGACGTGAGCAGCGAATCCGCGATCGCCAATTTCTTCTGGCTGGGCTATATCCATGGGATCGGGGGCAGTGCAGTCCCGGTTAATTCTTACTCTGCCGACGAGTCTGATAAGCAACGAACCACGGCGTTCGACATCAGGGCATTGTGGCACATCTCCTTCGAAGAGAATCACCCAGCTGACTTGTTGGGCTCGCTTGTGCAGATTCTGGAGCACATTTACCTGCGCAAAGCACGGTATCTCTACCGCCATTCGTTCTGGAGTGAGATCCTCAAGGACAATCGTGTGTCGGTGTTTTTGGGGAGCCTATATCTCGAGGAATTGGGCAGAAACACCATCGGGGACTGGGACTATCGCACAGCGGCAGAGATCACCAACTACCTCTCTGCCTCAAAAGAGACGATGAAGGTGACGCTGGGAAGCCCGCTGCCGAAGCGCGAGGGGGTACGAGACAAGGCCTATATTGAGTGGCTGCAAGGTCAGTTGACTGATAACACGATTATCGTTGCTAGCTCTGATGTGAACGATTTGACCGAAGTGGCTCTGGCGAGGATCTTGGGAGTACCCCCCTTTGAATCGATACCGGACACCAACAAGACATTCACCGGATACATCGCCTACAAGAAGTATGCAAAGCCGGCGCGCGGCGCAGCTCCGGAGACAGCTTTCTATGTACGCGATACTGGGGAACCGGACTCACGCGGGTTCCTTGTTCGACGTGGATCAATGAAATGGGAAATCACGGAAGAGCATGCGTACCCGACGGACCGTGGTATCCTCCGTCCCCGGCGACAGTACGGACAACTGGTAGTCGCTCGAAATCCCTTCGCACCGGGCAAATGGATCGTCATCATTAGTGGTTTAAGTGGCCCGGCAACCTTCGGAATTGCGCAGATGCTCACAGGTTGCATGTACGAGGAGTTTACCGTGAATGACCTCTCTGATATTGATCGGCACAAGATCGAGACGGAAATCGGAAGGTATTGGGAATTGGCTACGAGCAGAGTCTCTCCCACGGCTTCTCGTCAGGAGACTCAGGTTCCATATGATGCGCTCTCCGAGGTCATGCTGGAGGAGCTGTTGGGAATGGCGGCCAAATCTGGTGGCGAGACAAACTCACTCATCGCGGTGGACGTCTATTACCCACCACAGAGCACCTCTCATTACTCCAATGACGAGCGCAAAGTGGTGGGATGGGAGTTCGTTAACCTCAAAGAAGAACTCAGGATGCCCTGGAATAATCCCAATGGCCTGAAGTGCCAGCTCTAATCATCAGTCTGTGCTGATCGCCTGCGTCGCGGCCAGATAGATGTGCTCGGTCGCCAGAAATTCTCGGATCTGCTCTGATGTTTCATCTGCGAGCCCGCTTTCGGCAAGCTTGTCGACAAAGAGTATGGCCCGCCAACGATCGATATCTCTCATGCTACACCGCTTTATGAGTCCCGATCGACCCACAAACCTGCAGGGCTCACTCCGGCCTCGGCTTATGTCCGACGGGAAGTACGGCCAGTACTTCCTCGCCCTTGGGGAGCCGGAGTGCCGCGTGAATCGCTTCTGAGCCGAAGCCGCCAACGTAAGTACTGCCGAGCCCCATCGCCGTGGCTTGGAGGAAGAATCCCTGAGCGGCGAGGCCAGCTTCGACGTCCATGAACTGCCGTCCGCGGTCACTCATGCTCCCCATTCGCTCAATGACTCCGGTTATGACGTAGACAGCGGGCGCTCTCGTGATCCATTCCTGACCGATCGCCTTGGTCACAACATCCGCGCGCATATCGCCCGGCGCAACGAGGCGCAATGCATGGGCGCCTGGGTCGTAATGATAGAATCCCGGAGCGATTCCGTCGATGGCGCCGACGATGACATAGAGTTCCAGCGGATATCGTGCCATCGCCGAGGGAGCTGTTCGATGTCCTTTGTCGTCGGTCACACCCTGCGCCGCCCAGCAGAGCTGGCCAGCTTCCGTGAGGGAGAGCGCGGTCGGCGCCGGATCGCGCAATGAGCGACGCCCTTTCAGCGCTTTCTCGACTGACATGTCGCCGTCCAGCCGCGGCGCGGGCAGAGCAATAGAGATTGAATCAGCGGCCTCGGCGTTCAAAGTAGGGGCGGTGAGTGCGAGGATCGGCAGGGCGAGCAAGAGATAGGATAATTTCATAGGTCCTCCTGCCTTGAATTCAGATCACCAGCTATGGGGAAGCAAGCGGAATTCAGCAGACAGGGGAGAACGGGGCAAGAGTTTGACAACATCCAAGCTGTCTATCAGAGGTAAATGTGCTCACGCCATCATCTGAAACTGCTTCGTATAAAGCGTGACACGCAGCCCATTGACTGACAGGGCTTCTTTTGATAGAGTGATCCGGTGACGTTTTCGCCGATTACCACTGAGAGACTGCTGATTCGCCGCTTGCGCGCGGACGATGCAATCACCTTGGCGCGTTACCGCTCGGTCCCCGAAGTCGCTCGGTTTCAGTCCTGGCCCGACTGCTCGCCACAACAAGCTCAGGATCTCATTACCGAAATGGATGAGTCATTTCCTGCCGCGACAGGGAAGTGGTTTCAATTCGGGATTGAGTTGAAGGAAACTGGTGCGCTGATTGGAGACATCGGCTTTCTCAACACCGATGAAGTAGGGAAGAGCTGGATTGGGTTCACCCTGGACTCGCAATACTGGCGTCGCGGATTAGCGACCGAAGCCGTGGGTGCTGTTCTCGCGTTCTATTCCACTTTCGGGATCACGACAATTTGGGCGTCGACTGATCCCGCAAATACCGCCTCGCAGAGGGTGTTGGAGAAGCTCGGGTTTGTCCTATACGAATCGTATGCCGAGGACGCCATCTACCGAAAGGCCGGTTGGCTGTAGACTGGCCCGGGGAAGGTGTATGTCAGCCCCGCCTGGCTACAAGTGTAAACCCCGGCAGGATGGACTCCGCCGGGGTCTAATCGTGATCTGATTCTGGTGGTTAGATCTTCTGCACGTTGGCTGCCTGCGGACCCTTCGGGCCTTCGGTGACATCGTACGACACCCGCTCGGCTTCCTTCAAACTGCGAAATCCTTCCGTCTGAATCGCCTGGTGATGCACGAAGACGTCCTTGCTGCCATCTTCGGGGGTAATGAAACCGTACCCCTTGTCATCACTGAACCATTTGACTGTACCTTGTGCCATCTTACACGTCCTTTGCTGCTGGGAACTATCGGCGTTCCCGTCCGTTGGCCCCGACGGCCAGTGAAACCCGTCAAGCTCTTCGTGAAATGCCGTCGGGTGTAAGCCGTGCGGACAGTCTGAGAAAAGTCGGAGGTCTCGTGTTCTAAAATGCAATATATCCAATCCGAATTACAAAGTCGACACCTGATATTCCCCGTTTAGAAGCGGTGCACGGCGGCAGCACATGGCCCGTTCAGACCATTGACGAGCTGGAACCGCACGCGCTCGCCGGCGACCAGAGTCCGGGGCGCCTCGTGCTTAATCGCGGCACGGGTCACGTAGACGTCCTTGCCGCCATCACGCGCGATCAGTCCCTTTCCAATGATCTCGTCGAACGACTTGACCGTTCCTTCGACAATCACTGCAACTTTCTGCATGAAGTTACTGACCATGGCGATCTTCCTTTCAATAGACGGGACGATGCGGCATCCCTCCGTCGAAATCGATTCTGAGCACGATTGCTATATCAAAACTTGCGTAAGGCCACAACTTGGGGACCCGTCGCCGCCTGAAACACCTGGAAGCGCACGCGCTGCCCGACGGTAAACTGCTTTGGACCGTGATGCTGGACGTCGTTGGGCGGCACAAACAGTTCGCGGCCGCCGCCTTCCGCGACGAAGCCGTATCCCTTGCCCACTTCAAATGACGTGACCATTCCGTTGATCACTTGAACCTGTTTCTCCAATTCGGTTCCTTCCATGACCCATCCTCCCACTGTAAAGACGAAACGGAGTCTCTGATCCGACCCTTAACGCTTCTCTGTAATTGCCGTAGGAGGGTTACTGCGCGGACAGTTCAAGAAAAGGTCTGAGGCTTCGCTTACAGGGCCTTATACGCCGCCATTCCTCAGAATGTCGAACTTATTCGTGACGATTCCATGCTCTGGGACATGCCATGTATCTTGACACATCCCGATTCTCCAGTTCATTTGATCACTGAAGCTACTTGTCGGTAGCGGAGCCGACTGAGTGAAGGGGAATGCTGATGCTTCGCGAGCGATTACTGGACCGCGATGAGGTCCCTCTGGTATGGACAATTGACCGCCGTGAGGTCATCGACAGGATCTACTATCTTGAGAATGGCGAGTTAGTGCTCAAGCCGGAGCATTACGACATGAGCGGTTGGCCAAACGGTGAAGCCGAGAAATACACGCCGATTCTGCTCGAAATCTATGACCGCGGTGGCTGGTTCTACGGGGTCTTCTCAGAAACTGCATTGGTAGGTATCACGGTTCTCGATTGCCAGTTCATCGGAAAGCACCGCGAGCACTTGCAGCTTGAATTCCTCCATGTCAGCCGCGATTCCCGGGGCAGGGGACTGGGCAAGCGGCTTTTCGGACTCTCCAAACAAGAAGCGCGAGCGCGGGGTGCAAGATTCCTCTACATATCCGCGACGCCATCGGAGCACACGGTGAATTTCTATTTGCGACTCGGTTGTCGGCTTGCCGCCGAGCCGGTGCCACATCTTCTCGCCCTCGAGCCAAATGACATCCATCTCGAGTGCGAACTATAGCGCCATCCGGGCGCCGCGTAATTCGTACCAACTCAATCCTCATTCATGACCCTCCGACACCAATAGAAGGAGGGCACCATGAACACTGTCTATGTTCCCAGCACAGGTGTGGAAGATTGGCGGACACGGCTCGCCGATCCCATCAAGCATTGGAAGCCCGGGTATTCTGCCCGTGCGCTCGCTTACTCGTGGTCGGAGGCAGGAAACCGGTTCCCCGCCAGTGTGGATGCCGTGTTGCGTTCTTCACCGATGTTTCGAGACATCGAGGTGCTTTTCAGTATCCCCGAACATCAGGTCTCATTGCCGCCATTGAACGGCCATCCTTCACAGAACGATCTCTGGGTCATCGCGCGGACTGCGGGAGAATTGATTTCGATCGCCGTCGAGGGAAAAGTGCGGGAGCCATTCGGCCCGCGCGTGGGCGAGTGGCAATCGGACGAAACCCCGGGTCGGAGAGCCCGACTGGCATTCCTCGTCGGACTGCTCGAACTGAAGGGATGTCAGCTTGACAATATTGCCTACCAATTGCTGCATCGGACGGCTTCCGCTATCATCGAAGCCAAACGCTTTGCAGCGAACAACGCCATGATGCTCGTGCATTCGTTCAGTCAAGAAGGCGCGCACTTCGAAGACTATCAGAACTTCGTGTCGCTCTTTGATCGAATGCCCACTGCGCACGACACGGTCTGCTCAGTTGGCGAGCGCTCGGGAGTATCGCTTCACTTCGCCTGGGTGACCGGAGACCCGAAGTATCTGGCGCGGTGATAGGTCCATCTTTAGGGCGAAGACGGCCCTATTGCGTTATCTGTCCCCGGACTTCACCGATCGGGTTCTGCTCGGTGTGTATGTCGACATAGGCCAGCCCGTCGGCGAATATCGCGATCAATGCTGACATTGGCTGGTCGATCAGGGGCCCCCTGAAATCGGACGGCGTAATCGTGCCCCTGGCCAGGATTCCATCGTTGAGTCCGGGACGCACATCTCCGTCGTAGAGATTCACGAGCAACTGTCCCAAGGAATCACCGCTCGACCCAGCATGAATGTGCGCATCGGTGATGTTCTCGATGTTTGTGACTGTCAGCGAGTACGACAGTTCATTGCCTGAGACGCTGAGCTGAAATACCGCGTCCGCATGCGCCGAAGTCCCGACGGCAGGATAGACATTCCCCCCGGTCAGGTGAGACTTGAAGTTCAGTGATTTGGCCGTAGAGCTGGCGAAATACGCAACGAGAGCGACAACTGCGGCGCTCACAAGTGCGGCGAGATAGTATCGTCTCATCGAACCCTCCAGGCGGACGGATTGTGGCCATGTCAGACTGGGATGCCCGTGCTTCACTTCTTCGATGTGCTGGCTCATCTGTCTTACACTCTGCGAAAGATGCCGTTCCGCACAATTAGCTTGTACTTCACACCGCTTCGCCCGAGCGTCGGACAGTGCTCCGTTCGACTTCTTCAAGGGAGGGCGAGGCTCCTGCCGAGCCGCCGCACTTTGGAGGCACGAGCGACTCCAATCCTTAACCTCATTCCTCCACTCCCGAACTCATCGCAAGCGGCGCGCAGTCGTTGCTATAGCGGCTCGGCAGGAGCCTCGCCCTCCCACACTCAGGGTGACTTTCAAGGGCCAAACAGGTTTAGCCACTGTTAGAGCGATCGGACCCCGCTGCCCACAATGGGCTGTCCTTGGCTTAATCTGATTGAGTACACTTCTGCTCGGAGGATAAAGCAAATGCCGAGTGCAAACTCCAATATCACACTGCGCGAAATCACCAAAGACACAGTGCGGCAGATTGTGAAACTCAAGGTCAACCCCGACCAGGAGAGCTACGTGGCCTCGAATGGCATGTCGATCGCCGAGGCGCATTACTCGCCCGATGTCGCCTGGTTTCGCGCCGTGTACGCCGATGATACACCCGTCGGCTTTGTTATGCTCAGCGATGATGCGTCGAAGCCGGAGTACTACCTGTGGCGATTCATGATCGATGCGCGGTTTCAACGGCAGGGCATCGGGGAGAAGGCGCTGGTGCTGGTGATCGACTACGTAAGGACTCGTCCGGGCGCGAAGGCGCTCGCGACCAGCGTGGTTCCCGGACCGCAATGCCCGGGCCCATTCTACGAGAAGATCGGATTTGTGTTCACCGGTGAAGTCGAGGATGACGAACTCGTGATGAAACTGGAATTGTAGGGGCAATCGCTTGCGGTCTTGGAACTCGAGGATTCGAATCCTCCAAACTACCGGTACAGCGGAAACATCGTGGCAAGCGCCGCGAATTCGCCCACGAGCGGCAGGATGATGCGGATGCGATCGCGGTACGCCTTTAGTCCCGTCGCCAATGCATGAGCGGCGTCGTGCTCCATGTGGGCCAGACTCTCCATATTCAGCACCACTCGATCATCCTTGCGCGCTAGTGTAGCGCGGAGATCCGCCACAAATTGTGCCGCAGCATCGGAATTGAGGCGCCCCTTGAGGTGTACCCAAACTGTCGAGGCGGGTCGGTGTTCCACGCGGATAGAGAGGCCAGTGGGGTGCTCGCCTGCAAACTTGCGCCATCCGCGTCTTGCGGGAACACCGTGCAATCGGAACGAATGCCTCACCAAGGGGGGATGCTGGAAGAGGTTGAGTTTCAATGTTAATCCGGTCCAAAGTGCGAGTCCGACCGCGGCGACAGAGAGAAACCGTTCCCGCCAGGTTGGATTTCCGATCGCGGCATGAAGCCGCTTTTGAAGCTGCCCAATTCCACGCCGAACTGCAGCGGTCGGTCCGAGGAGCCGTCCGGCCAGGAAGATCGGGTAGGCATTCCGCAGATCACCGGCGATCCGCTCTGACTGCAATCGAAGGAACGGATTCGAAGAATCGTGGAGTTTTAGATAACCATCGAGCCAGCGTTCGACCGAGCGATAAAGGACTGGCCCCAACCGACGAAAATCCTCTTTGAAGCAATGCTCCTGTGCCGTTTCGATTTCGGCGGACGTCATCGTGGGATGCGTGACCATCGCATAGAACCCCGTACCACGCAGGTAAAATCGTTCCGGGTCACTGGCCACTTCTGGCAGGAGACTGCCCTCACGAACGACTTGATCGTAGAACGGAGTGCCGGGACAAGGTCCGTAGATCAGAAACTGCGTCAGAACCGGGCGCAGGGCCAGCAGACCCGCAAGCTCCTCCTCGATAATCTCCGGGGTTTGGTAAGGGAAGCCCACAATCATCGATGCGAGAATCGTGATACCGTGTTCGCGGTATTCATTGAATATGTCCTCGACCGGGCGTCCCGCCTGCTTGGCATACCCGGATCGCGTCCCCTCATAGCCGATCCACATCCCATCGATTCCCATTTCGAGGATCTCGGTCACGGTGTACTGGCTCAGGGCTTTGATGCTGGCAAAAATGAAGATCGAGAGGGGCTTTCCGCCGCGCAGAACGGCATCGCGGAATTCCAGGGCCCGACGGCGGTTGAGCAGGAAATCCTCGTCAATGATCAGGATGGAGAGCTTGGGGTCGACCTCGAGGTAGCGTTCGACCACGTGATAGATGTCGGCCCCGGTGGGGAGCAGACGGATGTGTTTGCGTTTGAAGAAATGCGACGTACAGCAAAAATCGCAACCGTTGGGGCATCCCAGACCGCCAAAGACGATCCCGGTTCGAGACGCTTCCCGTCCGAACACACGAAGTGGATTGATAATTAGCGGGTGGCGGTAGGGCATTTCGATTTCAGGCTCACCCAGCAGCCGCCGCATGAAGCCGACTCCCTCTTCGCGGCAGATGTGGTCGCAATAGGGGAGAAGCAGTTCGTCGGGAGCCACAGTGCCATATCCACCAAGGACGATCTGTGACTGCGGCGAGTACTCACGGATCAGCGCCACGACTTCCTTCATCCGGTGGTATGTCGCCAACACGAATGACAGGCCGACAACCGCGTATCCGTTTGCCAACTCCCGGATGAGCTCCTTGCGGGAGGGATACTGGAGAACTGCCGTGGGGGCTTCCAGGTTCTCGGCAATATATTCCATGGAGAACTGAATGTGATGCGAACGGGGGCTAAACATCCCCTGGGCGCGCGTCACCTGCTCGTGGAGGAGCTCGTAGCCAACACTGGGGGAGTCGCCATAACGCACTCCCAGCGGGCGGCACACCGTTGTGAGCAAGACCTTCTTCGTCGCGCCAGCCATCCCCTCACATGGTATCAAGTCAGGTGTCTGGTTGTGGCTGCGCGCGCTTGGGGTCGTCATCATGTTATCCGAAGTCCCATAGTACGGTTGGATCGAATGCGACACAAGGATTGGATTATCATATTTGTGTTACCGCCCCTTAATGGTGATAGTAATAGTCCTGATATTATCAATGACTGCGCGGGTCAGCCGCAAAGTCTGCAGAACAGCGATTGGCAGTTCGCGCAACATGTGATTAGATTCATCAGTGGCCGTGGCGGGCCAACTGTGACCTGCGCATCGAACCGAGGGACTTCTATGGACAGCTCACTGACTGACAAAGTCGCGCAATTGATGAACACCCACCGTTCGATCCGGCAGTACAAGCCGGACCCGCTCGATGATGCGCTGGTCGAGACCGTACTTCAGCAAGCGGTGGATGGTTCATCATCATCGGGGAACCTGAACACCTATTCGATGATCCTGACGCGCGACCGGGAGCGCAAGGCGCGGCTCTGTGTGTTGCATGGGGATCAGGAGATGATCGACCAGGCCCCGCTTCTTATCACGTTTTGCGCTGACACATACCGGACCCGGCGCTGGCTCCGTCTACGCGGAGCGCGTGACAACTTCAACAACTTCGAAGGGTTTCTCGTTGCGGCGTTCGATGCGATCATTGTCGCGCAATCCGTGGCACTGGGATTCGAGTCCCACGGCCTCGGAATCTGCTTCCTCGGCACAACGCTTTGGGCCGCCGACCAAATCGCTGAGGTCCTGGAACTGCCCGAAACTTGCTTCCCCGTGACCAGTCTGGTGGTGGGAGTGCCGAACGAGGACCCCGGCAAACGCGACCGTTTGCCTCTGCGGGCACTTGTCCACAGCGAAAAGTACCAAAAACTCACTGACGAACAATTTCTCGAGCACTTTTCCGAGCGCGAGGTCAGGGGGTGGAATCGCTATCGGTCGATGGGCGAGGAGATGGTTCGCGAGATGGAACGTCTGAATATCACCTCGCTGGCGCAGTACTACACCAGCGAGATCAAGTACTCCCCCGAAAACTCCCTGGCCGCGTCAAAGCGCCTGCTTGATCTGCTGGCGGTAAAGGGCTTTACACAGCGAGCCCCTAAGGGATCTGACGCCAGTAGCGGCCGGTAGACGCGTGCGACAAAACGGTTGCCCAGTACCCTGTTCAATGGTATTATGCAACCACCCGGTTGCCTATTACCAACGCACCCGCGAGAGGAGGAGTGGAGTGGAAGATCGCATCGAAAAGAAAATTGAACTCAAGGCGCCGCTCGCCCGGGTCTGGCGGGCATTGACCGATTACCGCGAATTTGGCGAGTGGTTTCGCGTGAGATTGGATGGGCCATTTGTTCCGGGCCAACCGATCACGGGTCAGATCACCTACCCCGCCTACGAGCATCTCCATTTCGAAGCGGTGGTGCAGAAGATGGAGGTGGAACGCCTGTTTTCTTTCACTTGGCATCCGTATGGCATCGACCCCAACGTCGATTACTCGAAGGAGACGTCGACGGTTGTGGAATTCCGTTTGGAGAAGACGTCGGCAGGCACGTTGCTCACTGTCACCGAATCCGGATTTGACAAAATCCCAAGCGATCGCCGCCTCGAGGCATTCCGCATGAACAGCGAAGGCTGGGCGATCCAAGTGAAGAACATCGGGGAGTACCTTGCCAATGCTTCGTAGACAGCCGAGCGCGACAATTCAGCGCCCCGCGCCGCTGTTTGCGGCACTGGGGGATGAGACCCGTCTGCGGCTTGTTGCCACCCTCTCAGGCGGGCCGCCGCGTTCAATCGCGCAGCTCACGCTGGGATCACGCCTGACGCGACAGGCGATCACGAAGCATCTGCGGATCCTGGAAGGGGCGGGCTTTGTCCGCAGCACGCGTGCGGGCCGCGAAAGCCTGTTCGAATTCGATCCGGCAGCACTTGACAGTTTGCAGGAATACCTTGGACGCGTGTCACACCAGTGGGATCAAGCGTTGGCAAGGCTGAAGTCGCTTGTCGAGCGCTAGCGGGCTCAGGATCGTGAAACCGAGAATGGCGGAGCGTTGACAATCGGAGAAAAGCTGTTGGAAACCGACCGGCTCCGGCTTGAGCCTCTGATCGAGGCGCACGCTGCTGAGCTATTTGACCTGTACTCCGATCAGCGAATGTACGCGTTCATCCCACAGGAGCCGCCGGCCTCGCTTGCGGCCCTGGCCGCGCGTTTTCGATTTCTTCAAGCGCGGCGGTCTCCTTCAGGTGATGAAGACTGGTGGAATTGGGCGATCCGCCTGAAGTCGACAAGCGCCTGTATTGGGTGCGTGCAAGTGACTTTGGAGCGCGATGGTAGGGCGCAACTGGCCTATGACATCGGTGTGCCATATTGGAGACAGGGCTTTGCGACCGAAGCCTGTCGCAGCGTCATCGACACTCTGTTCTCAGGTGGGATTGATGAAGTCTGGGCGGAATTGGATTCTCGCAATCTGCCCTCGATCCGTCTCTTGGAGCGCCTCGGATTTGCGCGTGGCGCGCTGAAACGGGATGCGGACTTCTTCAAGGGGGCGGCAAGCGACGAGTGGACATACACACTGAATCGAAGAGATGGATTCCTGCTTGTCGAAGATCCCGAGAGAAGTCGAGGGACGCAGGAATGACCGATTGACGAAACGACTGACTCCGGAATGTAGCGGCACGGCCCTGTCGAAGACCCCCTTTTTGGGGGCCGCGCCCACTTGCGCGAGTCCACTCTCCACCAAAAAGCAAGTCAGGAGCCCAAAGGCGGGCTCCTGACCTACTAAAAGGACTGCATTCCAATCTACATGCCGAGGTAAAACAGCGCGCCGACTTTGATGCCCACCCACTGCAAATGCTTTTGGGCTTCCACAGTCTCGTCATCTTCGCCGTCGGTTGTTACGTCAACATCTTTGCCGTCTGTGGCGATCGCGGTCCAGTTAGCTTCGACGAAAACAGAGATATTCTCGGCGACTTCATGAACCGCGCCAACCGCGAGCTCGGCCCCGGGGGCGATGGCAATGTCAGCCTCGCTTTCGTAATCGCTGAACTCGATCTTGCCTTTCGCCTTGCCCATCAAGAGACCGGCGCGAGCATAGGGACGGGTCGTCATCGTCGGCATAAACAGATAACGGCCGAAGACACCGAATTCGAAAATCGTCCAATTGCCGCTCACGTCGTCGCCGAAGTTATCGGTATCCATGCCGAAACGGTCAAACATGACACGTGCACCGACGGCCAAGTCATCGGTGACATAATATTCCCCCGATGCGCCGGCGGCGATGCCGAAAGTTGCTGCGGCACCTCCATCCTCATTCGAGGCCTTGAAATATTGGATTGGGAAACTGCCGCCGACGATCGGAGCGACGGCAATCGTGCCTTTCCTGCCCGCTGCCGGCGTTCCATCCTGAGCGGCTGCGCCGGTATATCCTACTGTACAGATCGCGATCGCAAATGCAAAACCTCGGACAATGCGCATACGACCCTCCTCGTCTAAGCAGCCTAAAGGACGACGCATCCGTCGTTCATCGGGTCTGCCAGTCAATCATCATTCGATCTCCAAACACTACTGTAACTGGAGAAAGCTAACGCGAATCGTCGCGGATGCAAGCATGATTCGAACCCACCCAGCGAGCAGAAAGACCTTCGGCCTATATCTTTCTCTGCAAACGGACCAGGGTGTTGCCGGACATGCCGGTCAAGACGATGTGGACGGTCCATGAACCGGAAACGCCGGCGGCGGAAACAAAATCACCATTCTCGGTCAGACTTCGAGTGTACACCTGGGCGCTGTCGGCGTCAAAGACGGTTATCGTTGCCGAACCGGCGGTGATGGATGAGTTCTGTTCAACGGTGGCCTGTGTTCCGGCATTCGGCCATGCGTAGCTGAAGGTAACCGTGGTGTCATCCATATTTGTGGCCCGGAACTGAAAGCTGTCAACCGCGATGATCACGCTTGGATCACCCGGCCCGGTCGAGTCATCGTCGCCACACGCCGCAAGTCCTAACGACAAGGCGCAAACGATGGTCAGTAGTCCGCGGGAGAGCATGGTAGTCCTCCTTCGCTTTCGGGTAGAATGATACTGGTTATACAAGCGTCGAGTGCTGTGGTTCGGACGACCGTCCGCTCCGTGCCGATTTTTGTCGGCCGTCGAGTGTTCTGATTTCGTATTATTAGTGAAGTCTATGCGATCCAGGAGGAGGTCCGAATGGCAACCACGAGCCGAATCGAAGAGTTCAAAATCAGCGGTGAGAAAGTCAAAGCGGGATTCAAGGATGCCGGTGAACAGCTCTCGGCGGAATTGAAACGCATCTTCGATGACGTCCGCCGGGAAGGCGAGATCCGTCGCGTGATCATCAAGAACAAGGAAGGCAAGGTGCTGGTGGATCTTCCGGCCCTGACCGCCGGGGCGATCGGGGCCATCAGTCTGATCGCGGCGCCGATTGTCACGATCCTGGCCGCGGCGGGCGCAATTGCGACCGATCTAACGGTCGTCATCGAAAAGGAAATCAAGGAGTAGGAGAGAGCCGAGCGATTGAAGAAATGGCCATCCTGCGCGCGGCAGGATGGCCATGTGGAAGCCGAGATTACTTGTTTTTCTTTTCCCGCTTCAGTTTGCGCTTTTCCTTGGGATCAAGGACGCTCTTTTTCTGCACTTCGCGTTTGCCCTTGTCCTTCTTGCCCTTGTCACCCATTGCAGTTCTCCCGGTTTGAAGATGTGGATGATTTGACCGCCTTCTTGTCCGGCTTCGGCCCTGGCCCGAACATTATATACCCGCGCAAACTGCGCAAGATTAAAAGCCACCACAACCTGAATACAAATCGAGAAAGCCGATTGACCGCGGGATGCCGCCCCTGTCATCATGGACCTGACCGCGAAACCCGCGAGGGATGCCGAAATGACCTCAGTCCGGACAACCAAGATCTATCAGCCCCCATCGCATGAACGAACCGACGCTCTATCGGGCGTGCCACTGGCATCGTTTACACACCGCGCACTCGCGCTGGCCATCGACTTTCTCATCGCCGGCGCGGTATTTCTGCTGGTCGTCGTTTACGGCGGGAAACTCGCAATTTGGTCCGGCCTAATCAGGCCCAGCGCCGACATCAATCTGCAAATGAACTTCTTCGGGAACTGGTACAGTGTCGTGTGGCTTGTGGCATATTTCACGCTGGCGGCATATTGGGGGAACGGCAAGACACCGGGGAAGACCCTCTTGCGGGTCAGAATCGTTTCACTCACTCATGAGCACCTGGGGTTTTGGCATACGTTGGAGCGGGCGCTGGGATACGGAGCCTCGACACTGGAATTCGGATTTGGCTTCTTTCAGTATTTCCTACGCGCCGACAAGAGGACCGTTCACGACCGGATCGCCGAGACCATCGTCGTTTTTGAACCGCCCCGGTCCGCGAGGCCTGAAAGCAAACTAAGAAAGAAGTGAAAACCCCCGATGAGCCACGCTCAGAGCCCCGAACAACAACGCGATCTCTGGACAGAGGTTGACCGCTATATCAGTGAACGGCTCGGGATGTCCGACCCCGCGCTCGAGGCTGCCCTGGCCGACAGTACCGCCGCCGAGATGCCGGCAATCAGCGTCAGCCCGCCTCAGGGGCGATTCCTACAACTCCTGGCCGGCGCGATGCGGGCGCGGAATGTCTTGGAGATCGGGACTTTGGGCGGTTACAGCACAATATGCCTGGCTCGGGCACTTCCCAAAGACGGCCGCCTCATCACACTCGAGGCCGATCCCAAGCACGCCGCCATCGCCAGTTCCAACATTGCCCGTGCCGGGCTTCTCGATCTTGTCGATGTGCGCCTGGGAAAAGCACTCGACACTTTGCCGAGGCTGGCCGCGGAAGGACGCGGCCCCTTTGACTTCGTCTTTATCGACGCAGACAAAGAGAACATTCCCGCTTACTTCGAGTGGGCGTTGAAACTGTCCCGTCGTGGCGCCCTAATTGTCGTCGATAACGTCGTTCGTAAGGGAGAGGTGATCGACGTTGGCAGTGACGATCCCAGTGTCAGGGGTGTACGCCACTTCATGGACCAGCTCGCCGCCGATTCGCGTGTCAGCGCGACTGTTCTCCAGACCGTCGGGAGCAAGGGGTACGATGGCTTCGCAATAGCGTTGGTGACCGGAGATGGGGGCGCCTGATATGGCCCACGTCGTGTTTTTCCGGGCAGTTAATGTCGGCGGGCACCAGAGATTCCAGCCGAGCGTGTTGGCCGGCAAGCTCGCGCACCTTGATGTCGTCAACATCGGCGCCGCCGGGACTTTTGTAGTACGGGAAAAACAGAGCGAGCCGCAGCTACGTAAACAGATACTAGAACTGCTCCCGTTCACCCCGGAACTAATGATCTGTCCGGCAAAAGACATACTGGTACTGGAAGACGCGAAGTGGCCCCGGGAGGCAATCGCGTCGGGCATACAGCGATACGTCAGCATCCTGGCTAAAGCACCGGGGAAAACGTCCAAGCTGCCCATCCAGGTTCCCGATGGGAGCAATTGGCAGGTCTCGGTGAGCGCAGTGATTGGGCGTTATGCGCTCTCGATACGTCGTCCGGGTGGGGAAAAGTTGGTCTATCCGAATGAAGTGATCGAGAAATCTCTTGGTATTCACGCGACGACACGCAACTGGACAACAGTCACAAAAATAGGGGACATTCTGCGCACATAGCGCGAGGGAGCAGCAATGGCCGAGCTGAAGACCAAAGCAACCGACGCCAGTGTCACCAAGTTCATCAACAGTGTAGCCGATGAAGCCAAGCGTAACGATTGCTTCAAACTCGTTGAGATCATGCGCGAGATCACCAAGGCTGAGCCGAAAATGTGGGGGCCGAGCATCGTCGGTTTCGGTAGCTACCATTACAAGTACGCCAGCGGTCACGAGGGCGACTGCTGTATCACCGGCTTCTCACCGAGGAAGGATGCGCTAACGCTTTACGTCATGGCCGGCCTCCACGAACAAACCGAGTTGCTCAAATCGTTGGGCAAACATAAGGCCGGCAAAGGTTGTCTCTACATCAAGAAGCTCGAGGACGTGCACCTGACGACACTCAAAAAGATCATCCGAACTGGGGTGAAGTCTGTGGCGAAACTCCGGACAGATTAGCCGCGACTGGGGAGCAGAAAGGTCCAGTTGGTCCTATATGACCGATAGCGTATAAGTGGTATGGACAGCGACCAATCCGCCAATCCGTCGGCCGACATGCGGCCGAGCGCATCCGATCTCGCCATCATGTGGCGCTGCCTCAAATGCGGCGAGATGTGGCATGATCGCGGCGACCCCTTGCCTGCGCAGTGCCCGAACTGTGGTGCGGCGAAAACAGAATTCGAACTTATTCAGGAAGATTGAGGCGGAGTCTGAATCTGGAGATCGATCTCAGTGATCGAGACCGAACAGCGTCTTTGCATTCTCGGACATGATCGCCGCACGAGCATGCTCTGACAAACCAAGTCGCTCCAGGACGTCTGATTGTTCTTCGAGCACAGGTTTACGCCAGCCACGCGGGAAGAAATCCGAATCACTCCCAAAAAGAACTCGCCCGGGGCCGAATACTTCAATCGTGCGCTCGAACGCGTGCGTGAGGTCGTTGAATTCAGACTGATCGAGCAGCCAGTTGTTCGAGGATGACGTGTCAACGTGCACATTCGGGCACTGCAGGCCGATTTTGAGAAGCTGGGGGAGACAGCCGCTGCCGAAACTGAGGACGACAAACGGCACGGTCGGAAAATCGGCCGCGGGTTGATGCAGGTCGGCCGGGTCGGCGTAGCGCCAATCATAGACGTCCGGCAAGCCCCACCAGCGGCGCGCCGCCAGGCGCAAGCGTCCCGTGTGAACGTAAACGACCAGGCGATGCTTCCGCGCAATCCGATAGATTGGATACAACCGCTCTGAGGCCATCGAGAACTTGAACATCGACGGATAGAGCATGATGCCGCGAAATCCCCATTCGACCACAGCATGCTCGACCAATTCCTCGGCAACAGCCAGATACGGATTCACGGTCGCCACCCCGATGAACCGATCGGGGTAGATCCGTAAAGCCGAACTGACCGAGACTTCGTCGCCGGGCATCATCGAAACGACCACGGCACGTGAGATGCTGTGCCGATCGAGCTCGATCACCCAGCGATCGGCCAGACGCACCGGATCGAGAGGCGGCGGCTCGAAATGATGGCGTTTGGCCTGTTCGGAAATGAAAATGTCTACGTCTTGGAAAGCTTGGCGCTGTTGGGTGAGGAGTCGCAGGTAGTTGTGCGAAATGAAATGCACATGCGAATCAACGACTTCCATGAGGTACAGCCCCCAAGTTGAGAGTGCCACGCGACAGAATGAGAAAATCGCGGCAGAAGGGAGACTTGGCAAGAACCAAGTGGCACTTCAGGCCAAGTTAAGACGACTTTGGAGTCATCGGCCGTTTCATCGAGGCCACAATATGACATAATGTATATTCTCAGAACATGTAGCTCCGAAGCAGGACGGCTGTATTCCCGATAGAATATGGGCAAGCGACCACGATGTGCCAAGTCCCGACAGACCCCCCTGATCCGAACACATGTCCTGTCAGTCGTAAGTTATTGTATTTTCTAGTAGTTGAATTCCTCTCTTCGTCGGTCACTTTAATTGGCTG
Source organism: uncultured Ignavibacteria bacterium (assembly GCA_964371625.1). Lineage (GTDB taxonomy): Bacteria > Zixibacteria > MSB-5A5 > WJJR01 > WJJR01 > JACQFV01. The sequence continues at coordinate 413,787 of CAYJMP010000001.1, forward strand.
CATGGCCGGAGCTTTGCTCGCCTCTATGAGTGAGGGCACAGATCCCCGTCCGTGCATCTCAGATTCGGACTGGTCTTGCGGGGGCTTTCACACGATGCACCCTCCCTCTCCGGGTGGTGGTTGGTATGGTAGTGAGGAAGCAGGGGCGGCACGATTGCCGCCCCTGTCGCGTTCTGGTCTCCCCACGACGACAGAAGCCTCAGTAGCGCAGGCCTCCCAGCCTGCGGCAAACAGCCCGAAAGCGTGTTCTCCCAACTGAGATTCAAGTCGGATTCAAGAACGAAGGCCGCCATAGCACCATGGCGGCCTTCACGAGGAAGAAGTAATGGGGCAAGATGGCTTTTATTGGCCGTACGGGAAATACCCCTCGACCATACGGACGCGTCCAGTCGATGCCAGAACATCAACTGTGTAGGTTACGGAATTGTCTTCGGCGTTCAGGCAGACGGCGCCAGACTCGGCCGAGGTGCCATCTGGGTTAAAGATGACATCCTGATTAGCAAACGAGTTGTGCGACACCGACACGCGGGAGCCGAGACTCCCGGTGGCCATGACGGAATCACCAGTGTTGTGGAGGTTGTTGGCGGGATTGTTGTCGAGAAAGAGCGTCCATATTCCGTTGCCCGCATCGATACAAAGTCCGGCGGGTTCTTTGCGCGCGACCGCCAGTGAGCGCGCTTCACGCAATTTCGAAACGACTTCACGGACCTGGGCCTGGGTCTCCAGTCGCGGCATCTGTTCGAACCACGAGGGCGCCGCCAGCGACGCCATGAGTCCGATCATTACCAAGACAATCATCATCTCCATCATGGAGAATCCGCGTTCATCTCGTATCTGTCGCATGGCCGTCACCATTCTGTCTGCTCCTTCAAACTGAACAACGAGTTTACTCTCGCAGATAATGATGCAAGGGCTGTGCCATGACTCGTTCGCATAGCCCCGATTCCAGACCTTGGCATAAGACTATGAACCAATGGCGCTTATTCGCCTCTCCCCGCTCTGATACCTGAATGGACGATCCTGCCCGCGTCCGAACCGGCACGGGAGTATGGGGCGTGCCCTATACAGGTTTCCAACGAGTCGTTAACATCTAAGGTGGATACTGCGTCTGTAGCACAGAAGTGGAGAAGCAGGACGGCGATGCAGAACCGGACAGGCTCTCCCCTGCTTCGTTATCCAGGAAGGGGAGCCAAGAACATTGGAGCGGAGTGAAGCGCGGCTTTAAGCAAAGCCGCATGGCAGTGGCGTGGACCGAGCTGCTCATCACCTATTGAATCAAAGACGATGGAGAGTGTCGTTGACCTGAGGTGGCCGGCAAGCCACCTTCGCAAAATGGAGCGAGAGTCCGCATTGGTCACGGTGTCGCCGGATGCGGGTCTCGTTGCTCTGGCCCGTACGGGCGATCGCGACGCCTTCGCGCAGTTGCACCGTTCCTATTCCTCCATGGTGCACGGTATCCTGCTGGCCCGTGTGCCGCGCGGTGAGGTTGACGATCTCGCGCAGGATGTCTTCATTACCGCCATGGAGCGGCTCGGCTCGCTTCGCGATGAGAACGCCTTTGGTGGCTGGTTGGCCGCGATCGCGCGTAACCGCGCCACCGATTTTCATCGCCAGAAGCGCGACGAAGTCGAACTGCTCGATGACGGGCACCACGATCCCTCATCGCACAACGATTCCGAGGCAACGCATGTCCTGATGTTGGTACGCTCGCTGCCGGAAGCTTACCGAGAGACACTGGTCTTACGATTGGTTGAAGGAATGACCGGGCCGGAGATTGCCGAGCGCACCGGACTCACGCCCGGGTCGGTACGAGTGAATCTGCATCGTGGGATGCAATTGTTGCGTGAAAAGCTGGGATGGACCAAATGAGCCGAGACAACGATTATCTATGGGATGGATCAGGACCGGTGGACCCGGAGGTCAAGCGACTCGAGGAACTCCTGGGGCAGTTTCGCGCTGACCCCTTAGCCTCTCCCCTGTCGACTCCCGAACGCCGGCCAGTCGCGCTCTGGATCATGCTACCCATCGCCGCAGCCGCCACGTTTTTGATCGCCATCTTCGGCGGCCGAGACTCCGGCTCCAGTCTCGCATCCAATTGGACTGTCCAGCGCGTGACGGGTGCGCCCACGATTGATGCCGAGCGGATTCTCGTTTCCGCAACCGCCGGCGAAGGAACCTGGATCGAGACCGACGACTCCTCCGAAGCGGTTATCACCGTTGGCACAATCGGCCGCGTGCAGGTTGAGCCGAATTCGCGTGTGCAGTTGATTCGCACGCGCGAGCGTGACCATCGACTGAGCCTGACCAAAGGGACGGTACAGGCCACCACCTGGGCGCCGCCGCGCTTGTTTTTTGTCGAGACGCCATCGGCGACCGCCACCGATTTGGGCTGTACCTACACGCTGACTGTCGACGAACGCGGCAATGGACGTCTGTGTGTTACTGCCGGTCAGGTCGCGCTCGAACGCGAGAGTCAGGAGGCGGTAGTTCCCTCCGGCGCAGTCTGCGAAACGCGCATGGGGATCGGGCCTGGCACACCGTATTTCGGGGGCTCTTCTGAAGAATTTCGCGCGGCGCTAGCACGGTTTGATTTTGAAGGGGCCAGTGACTCCGACTTGGAGACAGTCCTGCACGAATCGAACATGTGTGAGCTCTTTACCCTCTGGCGCCTGTTACAGCGTGTCCCGCGCAGCAATCGCGCCATGGTGTTTGATCGCATGGCGCAGATCCTGCCGCCGCCAGCCGGAGTGACACGCGAGGGCGTACTTGCGCTGGATCAGGGGATGCTTGAAGTCTGGGAGACTCAGTTCTCGCGCGACGAGTTCATGCCCTGTCTGACCTCGTGTACGGCGCAGGCAGGTTCTGTGTCGGAGTGTCTCGGATCGTAGCTCCCATCTCCACCCAACGGCTGCTTTGCGAGGTTGCCACCAGAGCCGGGGCTAGCGAGCGCGGCAATGTGTTTGAGTCGCCCACCCCTGAAACTTTCTTCCATCCCTATTCGTACTGCTAATGTTCACGCGACGCCCTCACGTCGCATCGGATCGAAACGACCCAAGTCGGGAGAGTTTTTATCTGCTTATGACCCTGACCTAACCGAGTGCATGATGCACCGTCTAAGTTCATGTAACAGGTCAGAGCCATCGGAGGGAGCGCAAGCAAGACAGTTAGTGATCGATTTCAAGTAGAGAACTGAAGAGTCCCAAGTCAGCGTCGGTACACGCAGCGTCCTTGAGACATCAGGGCGCCACAGACGCGCCAGACCCTGAAAAAGGAACGGCGTGTCACCGGGAAGGGCGAGATATGTCCATGAGTTCGGATCGCATTCGATTAATCGCGGCAATCATCTTACTCGGATTGCTTTCTCTTCAACCAGCCTCTGGATTGTGTGCGGAGGGGGGCAACGCACCCGACTCCACAATCAAAGCCGATCCAACCCGCGAGGTGATTGCGATCCGCCGCCTGGGGGAGTTCAAGCTCGACGGCCTCTTGGATGAGAAATTCTGGCAGGAGGCGCCCTCTGCCAACGGATTCAAACAGACCTGGCCCAAGGAGGGCCAATGCGCGAGTGAGTCGACGCTGGTCAAACTGGCCTACGACGACGAAGCGCTCTATGTCGGCATCACCTGCTTTGACTCCAAACCCGACCAGATTCGACGCCGTCTGACCCGTCGCGACCGTTCCAGCGAAGCCGACTTCGTTCAGATCGCAATCGACTCCTATAATGATAAGCAGACGGCGTATGCCTTCAACGTAAACGCCTCCGGTGTTCAGCGCGATTTGTACATCTATAACAACAATTGGACGGATGACACTTGGGATGCAGTCTGGGAATCGAAAGTGAAAGATCTACCCCAAGGCTGGACCGTCGAAATGAAGATCCCCTATCACTGTTTGCGATTCCCGCCGAAATCGGAACAGGAATGGGGCATCGACTTCATTCGCTACATTTCGCGCAATGATGAGACCGCGCGTTGGCAATTTGTCCCGCGAGCTGAGGCCTCAGGCGTGTCCCGCTACGGTGTGTTGCGGGGTATCCAGCAGATCGACCCACCCCGCCATCTTGAGGTGCTGCCCTACACCACCAGCAAGGTCAAAACCGAACCGAAACGACTCGGGAACCCCGATGGTCGCGAAGGGCTCCAGGACGTCGGCGCCGATTTCAAGTGGGCGATTTCGAACAACACTGTGTTGGACGCGACGATCAATCCCGATTTCGGCCAGGTTGAAGCCGATGGCACAGTACTCAATCTTGGCCGTACAGAGACATTCTACCCGGAGAAACGGCCGTTCTTCCTGGAAGGGCTTCAACTGTACGACACTCCCTTTAACCTCTTTTACTCGCGTCGCATCGGCGGCCCCACACGCAGCCCAGCCGGTGCGGCATCTGAAGACATGGTCGTCAAACAGCCCGAGGCATCGACGATACTCTATGCGGGCAAACTCTCGGGAAAGACTCACGGCGGGCTTTCGTATTCGATGGTCAATGCCATCACGACCGATGAGCATGCCGAGTATCTGGGTACCAACGACAATGGCGACACTGTGACCTTCCGTGAACGGGTCGCCGAGCGCAGCGCCGCCAACATCGCCCGCGTAAAACAGGACTTCCTAGGCAACTCCTCCGTCGGCCTGACGTTGACCTCGTTGCTTAAAGACGAACGTGGGCCCTCTTACGCCGGAGCGGTCGACTGGTCACTGCGGACGAAGAAGAACAACTACGGTACGCGCGGACAACTTGGCGCCACCGATCCCGGATGGATGGCGCCCGGATGGGGTGTATGGCTGTTGGCCGAAAAGCTCTCCGGTAAGCACGCCCTCGGTGAAATGGGTTTCGAGTACAATGACCGTGCTTTCGACTACAACGATCTGGGGTTCATTGGACGCGCCGACTATGTCGGCGGCTGGAACTGGATGCAGTATCGGACGGAAAAGGGATTTGGCCCCATCAGTCGCACATGGAACAACTTCAACGCCTGGTACAATTGGACAAACGCCGGTGACCGGCTGAACCTCGGCGGCAACTGGAACGGTCAGGTGCAGTTCAAGAACCTCTGGTATCTTGGCGGCGGCCATGAAGAAACCGCCGCCAGATACGATGATCGCGAGATCGGCAACGGAGTCCTTGTCCGCAATCCCGCCGCATCCTATACTTGGATCTGGGCCGAGACGGACTATCGCAAACCGATCAGCGGCAATTTCAACTACTATTGGGGATCGGAACGTGACGGCGCGCAGAACGATTACGACCTCTTTCTTACAGTTCGTCCATCGACCAGCATGGAGTTCTCATTCGGCCCCAGCTACGGATTGAGTTGGAATTCCTCCCGCTACATCACCACGGTTGACCCCAGCCAGAGCACGCCCGGCGGCTATCTTTTCGCCGAGCAGAATGCGGAACAGTTCTCCCTCACGATGCGAGCGATCGCGACTTTCACAACAAACCTGTCCGTTCAGCTTTATGGCCAGCCGTTTATCGCCCACATCACACATCACAACTACAAGTACTGGAATGGCGACAACGATTACACCCAGGCGCCCGATCAATCTCTGAATGGGACCCCCGACGACCCGGATTTCTCGCTTCTGAGCTTCAATGCCAATGCGGTGATCCGGTGGGAGTATCGTCCGGGATCGACGATCTTCCTGGTCTGGTCGCAGGTTCGTGATGACTTCAGCGAGGTACCGCAATTCACCTTCCGCCGAGGTATGAATGAGCTGTTCGATCTGGGTTCTCGCAACGTCTTCATGATCAAGATGAACTATTGGTGGAATATCTGATCGGCCCGCGTTTATTTCCCCGCTTCGCGATCCCGCATGCCCCAATGTAGGGCATGCGGGATGCTTCACTTGGAGACAATGTCATCGTGGATATCGCCAATGGGTCGGTCCGAAGAGCAGGCTCGGCAGTAGCCTCGCCCTCCCAATTCGTTCGGTGTGGGCCAGGCTTCCGCCGAGCCTGCTGTCTCTCAACAATCGGGCTCATCGGCACCCTGCTTCTCCCTCTATTGGCAAATGCCCAACTCGGAGCGCCGAAATTGCGCAAGGCGATGACGGCCTCACGAATCCCCAATGGCGCCATGGAAATGGATGGCCGCCTTGACGAATCATTCTGGCAAACGGTTCAGATGGTTTCTGATTTCTCGCAAAAGGAACCGGATGAAGGCGAGCCGGCGCGCGAACGCACTGAGGTCGGCTTTGTGTACGATGACGACGCAATCTATGTCGGGGCACGGATGTACTCCGATCATCCGGATTCGTTACGTCTCGATGTGAACCGCCGCGACAACCCCGGCAACAGCGAGCAGATGATTGTGTCGATCGACTCCTACCTGGACCGGCGTACCTGCTTCGATTTCGGCGTCTCGGCGGCGGGTGTTCGCACCGACCGTTATCATGCGGCAGACGACGAATACGATCGCAACACGTCATTCAATCCGGTGTGGGATGCACACTCGCACGTCGACTCGCTGGGTTGGACCTGCGAAATGCGGATCCCGTTTTCGCAAGTACGGTTCATTGACAGGCCCGACCAAGTCTGGGGCGTCAACATGAACCGTTGGATCCCGGCCCGAAACGAGGATGACTTCTGGGTGGCAGTTCCGCGCAACGAAACTGGCTGGTCGTCTTGGTTTGGCGAACTGCACGGAATCTCCGGTGTGAAGCCGGCTCGACGGATCGAGCTTCTCCCCTACGTGGCCAGTGATGCCCGTTTCGAATCTGGGCACGATACAGAGGATCCATACCACGACGGCAGCGACTTCGACGGCCGCGCCGGCGCTGATCTCAAGATGGGGCTGGGACCCAATCTCACTCTCGATGCCACTATCAATCCCGATTTCGGGCAAGTGGAAGCCGATCCGGCGGAGGTCAATCTCACGGCATACGAAACGGCTTTCTCGGAAAAACGTCCCTTCTTCATCGAAGGAAGCCGGCTGTTTGAAGTAGAAGGGCCGACATACTTCTATTCGCGACGGATCGGCGCGCCGCCGCGCGGCCCGGCCGGGGGTCGGTTTGTCGATTATCCCGGCAACGCGACGATTCTCGGCGCCGCCAAGATAACTGGGCGCACCTCTAAGGGGCTCTCGGTCGGCGTGTTAAGCGCCGTGACCGCCCGCAAGCACGCCAAGATATTCACGACCGATCCCAACCGGGACTCCATCGTCGAAGTCGAACCGGCGACCGGCTACGGCGTCGCCCGCTTGCAGCAGGAATTCGGCGCCAGCCAATCGACCGCCGGGATCATGCTGACCGGCGTCAAGCGCGACCTCGATGACAACGACCCGCTCTCGTCCCTCCTGCGGCAAAACGCGGTGAGCGGCAATCTGGACTGGACTCTGAGATTCAAGGGCGGAGCTTACGATATCATTGGGTACAGCGGGTTCAGTCACGTAGAGGGGACAAAAGCGTCGATCTTGCGCGCTCAGCTTTCGAGCGCGCGTTACTTCCAACGCCCCGATGCTGGGTACGTCGAGGTGGACACCAACGCGACCTCACTATCGGGATATACACTTGGGCTCCGCGGGGGCAAACGATCCGGCCGGCACTGGTTGTGGGGAGGCGGGTTCGCCTTTGAGTCTCCCGGTTTCGAGTTGAATGATGCCGGCATTCTCAGTCAGGCCGACGATTTTGAAGCGTGGAATCACGTCATCTATCGAGAGCAGACGCCGGGGAAACTCTTCCGTCGTTACGAAATCCAATTATCGCAGAATTCGTTCTGGAATTACTCGGCCGTCAAGGCGCCGTCGAACGATCCTTCGCACATGCTGACCTTCGCCGAGCTCAACCTCGACGTCACATTTCGCAATTTCTGGAGCGCGCATTATTACCTCGGTTACGATTGGCCCGGTTTGAGCGACAATCTGACACGAGGCGGGCCCTTGGCTGGAACGCCGCAGGGGATCTTCACGGAAATCTCGGCGAGCAACAACTTCACGAGCCGCACGAGCCTGTCCGCTTTTGTCTTCTATTTCAGCAACGACATCGGCAGTTGGGAGCAGACATTTGGGTTCTCGGTCGGGGGACGGGTGCGCAACCGCCTTTCCTATTCGATAGAGCCGCGCCTCAACCGCGAGGTCGACTCGCGGCAATTTGTGACCGCGATCCATCCTTCCGAAGAGCAGGACGGCAATCCGGAGACATTCGGAAATCGCTATGTGTTCGGCAACATCTACCGATCGCAGATCTCCGCGCAGATCCGCGTGAACTATTTCTTTACACCCGATCTGAGCCTGGAATGCTACGCAGAACCATTCGCCGCCAGCGGCGAGTACCGGTCCTTCGGGGAATTGCCTGTGCCGGGAAGCCGCGATCTCAAGGGGTATGGCGTCGACGGTCGGACAATTGCTGAAGTCGAAGACAACCTCTATGAGGTCACCGACGGCACAGAGACCTTCACGTTCTCGGCGGAGGATTTCGGAATCCAGTCATTCCGGAGTAATGTCGTGCTTCGTTGGGAGTTCCGACCCGGCAGTACGTTCTATCTCGTGTGGCAGCAGGACCGGGCCGGGTTTGAAGAACCGGGTCGGCGAGTGCGGCTGAAATCCCTGCAGGATGCGGTCTCAGCGGACGGCGTCAATCTCTTCGCAATCAAGCTCAGCTATTGGATTCCCATCTCTTAGGCCGGACACGTGCCGCGACTGCTCTGCGTTCTGCATCTTTTAAGCTGGGAGAATCTCAACCAGTGTGATCTCAAAGGTCAAATCCTTACCAGCCAGCGGATGGTTGGCATCGACGGTGATCGAGGCATCCGTAACACTCGTAATCACGACGACAAAGTCGCTGCCGTCAGGCCGCTGTGAGCGCAGGCGTTCGCCGACTTGCGGATTCATCCCCGGCTCAAGCTGATCCCGTCCGACATCGATCAAGAGTTCCTGACGGTGCGGACCGTAAGCGTCGACAAAGGGAATCTTCGCGGTGCGCATTTCTCCGGGATTCATGCCTAAGACAGCGGTTTCGAATCCCGGGATCACCATTCCTTCGCCGAGTGTGACTTCGAATGGCTCTCCCCCATGCGAACTGTCAAAGACCGTGCCATCATCGAGTTTGCCGGTGTAATGCACCGTGACCGTATCGCCATTTTTCGCTTCTGCCATCGTTCATCCTTTCTTTCGCCGGATTCAGCCCAAGCGAAACCTACCTGTTCCAGGGGGAGAAGACAAGGCGCTTGGAGGGCAGTTGCCGACGACTACCTGTATCCTTATCATCGCTGGGGGCAATGGAGGGTTTTATGAGAAAGATCACTATCCTGGCAGCCGCGCTTTTGCTCCTGAGTCCGATCGGCGCCTTCGCTCAAAGTGGATTGGATTCGGGAATTGTTCTCATCCCGTTGCGTTCCCTTGACGAGATTCAGGGCGAAATCACAGCAGCGAAAACTCGGCTGCAGACCGCCGACGCCATGGTGGCCGTGACCGAAGGGGCTGAAAAACAGGCGCAATTACAGATCGACCCGTGGACAAAACAGATCGACCTGATCAAAGCCAAGGTGGAGGCCGCGAAGAAAGAGAAGAACGAATCGGCCAAGGTGGCCCTGGAGGCCGAGAAGGACGCACTCGAACGTCGGAAGAAACTGGCGGAAAACAACTACGATCTCCGCAAAGCCGAGACAGATTTGGCCAGGGCCCACTCCGCATGGATCTCTGCACAAATTAAGTCCTGGGAGTTGGAGTCTGAGTTGGCCAAGAGGCGTGTCGAGCGCGAGGGCTTGGTGAAAAGCGGCACATCAGGCGTCGGTCTCGCCTCGGTCGATCAGGTCATTCGTGACCTTGAAAAGAAGGCACTCGAAGCCCAGAAGAACGAAGCCGACAAGGCCGGCGAACGCGCTGACAAAGAGAAGAACGTCGTCAGCAAGCGGCTCGCGATTCTTGAGACTCAGAGCAAAATCATGACCGGTAAGTAGGTTCCGCGATCAGCGAATTCCTCGGGGCGATCCGGCGGATCGCCCTGCTGCCTTATCTACGACAGACGCGGCGGCTCTTCCAAGATATCCAAGATTGCCCGAGCGCAGTAAATGCGATCACGACGGGCCTCGCTGGTCCGCATCAGGATTTTGGCGCGCTCGAGTTTTTCGACGGCGCGTTGGGCGGTAGTGAATGCCACGCGCAGCCGACGGGCAACACCCTTGATCGTGCAAAACGGATTCTCGGCGAGCAGATCGATGAGCTGGGCCGGGACCTTCGAGGGCGCGCCGATGATGTGTTTGCGCCACTTGACCAGAAGCGTATTCACCCTCTCGGCGCGACTGATCGCATCCTCCGACTGACGCGCCACGCCGTTGAGAAAGTACTCCACCCAGTCGCCCCAGCGTCCCTCTTCGGTTACGCCGCGCAGACGGTCGTAGTAGTCGCGACGGGTCGCCTCGAAGAACGCCGACAGGTACAGAAGCGGTGACGGCAGAACTTTGCGCTCTACCAGAAAGAGAGTGATGAGTAAACGTCCGACGCGTCCGTTGCCGTCAAGAAACGGATGGATCGCTTCGAACTGGTAGTGCCCGAGGGCGATCTGCACCAGGGGCGGCATGGTACGGATGTGCATGAACTTCTCCCACGCGTCAAGCGCGGCGGCCATTTCCTGCGGCGGTGGTGGAATGTATGTCGCATTCTCGATCTTGCTTCCCGGCGCGCCGATCCAATTCTGCGTGCGACGGAACTCTCCCGGCGTCGCCATGTTTCCGCGTACTCCGGTCATGAGCTTCTTATGAAGTTCGCGCACCAATCGCAGCGACAGAGGCAACGTCTTCAGTCGCTTAATCCCCTCTTCGAGAGCCATGACATAGTTGCCGACCTCTCGCAGATCATCGGGGCTGCGTTCGATCACCGCACCTGCTTCGGCAGCGAGGATCTCGCCCAAGGTGGCCTGTGTTCCTTCAATCCGGCTCGAGAGAACCGCCTCACGCGCGATAAACGGCCGCATCAGTAAATGCGGATTCGGCAGGCGTCTTCCCTCTCCCGCCAGACGTCCGATCAATCGGTCGGCTTCGGACAGCGCGCGGACCAACTCCGGCGTCCAAGTGATATCCGTCGGTGGCGGATCCGGGAGGAAGGCGCTGTATCCCTCTCCTAGTTTGAGAAGCCGCCCCGGACGTGTCGTTTTTGCCTTCGCTGCCATTGTCTCCCCTCAAGTCAGGGCGAAAATAGCCCCAACTCTTATTTTCGGAATAACATCAAAACGAAAATAGCCCGCCAGCGCTATTTTCGCCCGCGAAAACACCGATGCGCTTAATTAGCGGGGTAAACGGATGCGGCACAACGTACGCTTTAAGTAATGGTCGGAAACGGTTGTGTGACGGCCTGTTCCGACGCCAGCGGATAGGGGCGCGATGAATTGTCCGATGGGCGGCAGGCTCACGCGAGGATTCCCATTGGCAAGTGTGGCACCGATGCATAGGTTTGGCACGCAAACGGAAACTGCGACCATCACCCTAATTGCGGGGGAAACGATGCCTGCGAAAAAAGCGAAGCCGAAAAAGAAAGCTGTAAAGAAGGCGGTAAAGAAGCCCGCCAAGAAGAAAGTGGCCAAGAAGCCGATCAAGAAGGCGGCCAAGAAGAAAGTTGCGAAGAAAATCGTGAAGAAAGCTGCCAAGAAACCGGCGAAGAAGGTCGCGAAGAAGACGGCCCCCAAAGTAAAGAAGCCGGCAAAGGCTGCGGCGCCGAAGGGTAAACCAGTGATCTTCACGCTCGACGCGCCGTATGGTTGGGATGTCGCCTTGGCGGGTACTTTCAATAACTGGGAACCGCGCGCGATGATCAAGGACACCGACGGCCTCTGGCGCCTCAGTGTCAATCTCACCCCTGGAACCTATCAGTATCGATTTCTCGTCGACACCGAATGGCGCGAGGATCCGGCCAATCCGAACAAGACCATAAACGAGTACGGCAGCTTTAACTCGATCGTCGAAGTACCGAAGTGATCATGCGAAACTTCAGGCCGGGAGCCCGACACTCCGGTCGGGCTCCCGGTTTTTATTTGAAACCCACCAGGCCGCATTTTATGGGCACGGCTGGCAGAATTCGGCTGCCGGGCTCGCATTGCGAAAAGCGACATTGACCGTTTTAACCACGTCGATGATATCAGTCGAAGATGTGCAGTCCACGTCGGTTGTCTCATGATCACAATTGACGTTGGGATCGGGGATCGCCGCAAGAGCTCGAAACGCAACGTTGATTACCTGCACAACATCGACGATGTCGCGAAAGCCGTCGCAGGCGCCGGGATCGGCGTGGCAGTCACAGACGCACTGGCAGGCGTCGCCTATGCCATCGTTGTCGGCGTCGGCCTGATCGGGATTGGCAAGTGCCGGGCAATTATCGAAGCAGGAGATTCCGTCGCCATCCGGATCGGCGCACACCTCGACAATGGTCAGCGTCTGATTGACCGGGACATTGGCGCTGTCGGTTACCGACCCCGATGGCCACTCGACACGGAACGAGTCAATCACGGTCGCATCGCCCAGCCCGAAATGAACGATCAGACTGTTGTGACAGAGAAAACTGTTCTGGGTTTGGATCTCACGGTGCTGGCGCGTGGCGATTCCATTGATTGTAGCCCACAGCCAGATTGTCGCTCCGATCGCGGCGCCGTTGCTCTGCTGACCGACGCACTTGATCTTCAACCAGTTCAGTAAACCATCGGTGTCGTTGCGGAGAAGATAGCGACGCGATGCGCCGACACCCGCAACGAAGAGGTCGAGGTCGCCATCCTCGTCCATGTCCCCTGCCGTCGCGCCATAACTCGACGTGGGCTCTCCATTGACTTCGAAGAGCGTCAGGGATGTGAACGTCCCATCACCATTATTATGGTAGTAGCTGTTTCGGGCATTGTTGTCGTTTGTCACAAAGCAGTCACGATCGCCGTCGTTGTCAAAGTCCTCCCAGATATTGGCCAATGAAATGAAGGCATCGGTGGCGATGGCCCCGGTCGTGATCTGCGTGTAGACGCCGCCGTCATTGCGATAGAGATCATTGGGACGGATCCCGGGACTGGCGCCACCCCAGTTGGTGCGATAGGCGTCCAGATCGCCGTCGTTGTCGTAATCGACCCAGTTCCAAACCTGTCCATCGGCGACGTCGGTTGCGATGGGCGCGGTCGTAATCTTGGTGAACCCTGCAGTCCCGCTCTCAATCAAGTGATTGTGATAGAGAAAGTCAGGAGCCGGAGACGGCGATGCCGGCCCACTGCCGATGAACAAATCGATATCGCCGTCCAGGTCATAGTCGGACCAATTCAAACTCGTGAACGGTTCGAATTCCGAGACGACCGCGCCTGTGTCGACACGCGTGAATGTGTAGTTGGGCGGGCCATCGTTATGAAACATCTGATTCTTGCTCCCCGGCGCCGGTACAAACCCGGTCGGGAAGGCGATGATGAGATCAATGTTCCCGTCGTTATCGTAGTCTCCCCATCCCGGACTCCAGCCGCGCGTGTCGGTTGTGCCGATGTCGGGAACGGTCACCTTCGTGAACCACGGCGGCGCACCGTTGTTGCGATAAAGACCTGAAGTATTGCCGGCAATGAAGCAATCAAGATCACCGTCGTTGTCATAGTCGCCCCAGGCAACTCCGCGAAACAATCCCGGGTCCGAAGAGATGGCGCCGGCGTCGACCGCCGTCAGACGCGTGAATGCCCCGCCGCCATCATTGTGGTAGAGGAAGTTGGCGTTTTGATTCACGACTAACAGGTCCTCGCGACCGTCGCCGTCATAGTCTCCCCAGGCACACCCGGTGTAGGCAGTGATGGTCGAGTCAGTAGCGACGGGGTTGCCGAGATCGGTGATCCGCGTAAAGCCCTGCGCCCATGTTGACGTGGGCGCACTCAGCGCTGTCATGATGACGAGCGCCGCTGTCAGGTTGAACAGTTGCATGGATTGGCTCCTACCGAATGATGTAACTGTGTGTGTTTTACGGAGAGAACTCCGCTCGCTGTACCGTTTGGATTACGAGTGAGCGGGTCCTCCATTCCCGGCTGTTCAGCCAGTGCGCGAATGGTGCAGCCAACGGTCGGATTGCGTATGCCAACGGCAACGCGGGGTTGGTATTTCAGTTCAAAATGAACCCGGCCCCATCGAGAATGGGGATCGTGCGTATATTGCAAAGTGAGGAACGATGGCGCGGGCATTCTTTCACAGTGAGACAATGGCTTTGCTGCGCGAGCTATTGCGCGGACGTGTGCTGCGGTGGCTCGTGCTGGTCGTGTTTTGGCTTGCGATCGGCGTACTGTCCGCTCTGCATTGGCAGCTTTTCTTTACCGGGCAAGACCCGTACAGCCTGTGGGAGCTATATCGCATTAAAATTGCCCTCTGGTATGTCTGGGGTCTGTTGACGCCAATCATCCTGTGGCTGGGATGGCGCTACCCGGTGGGTGGAGCACGGACACTCCGACATTTGCTGCTTCTTCTCCCCATCAGTGTCGTCTTCACAGTTGCTTATCTGGCAATCTACTCCGCGCTGCTCATCGTCAATGTTCCCGACGCGCCAGGCGTGTTTCAATCCCATCGGGCGATGTTCCTCTGGACAATCGGGGCTCATTCGACGTGGTACTTTCTTGCCTTCTGGGCGACGATCGGCGTCGAACATACGGTGGCATTCTACCGCCGTTACCATGAACGGCAGTTGGCGGCTTCACGGCTGGAAGCGCAGTTGGCGGACGCGCAATTGAGCGTGCTGCGCAGTCAGCTCCAGCCGCATTTTCTCTTCAATACGCTTCATTCGATCATGGCCCTCATCAACAAGAGCGACACAAAGGCGGCAAAGGAAATGCTTGCCGGACTGTCCGATCTCCTGCGTCACGCCCTTGACCATGTTCATCGGCATGAGGTCTTGCTTCGGGAGGAACTGAATCTCGTCCGCCAGTACATCGCAATTGAACAGGTGCGGTTTGCGGATAGATTGACAGTAGAGTGGCACGTGGATCAAGAAGCCGAATCTGCTTATGTGCCGCCTTTCATTCTACAGCCGTTGGCTGAGAATGCCATCCGACACGGCATTGAGAAGCAACCCGGCGCGGGTTTTCTGACAGTGCAATGCCGGCGCGAAACCGGAAGGCTGTTGCTCTCGTTTCGAGACAACGGACTCGGCTTCCCTCCCGCCGCAAACGAGCCAAGGAGAAACGGTCATGGCCTTGGCGACATGAGGGCGCGGCTAGATGTGCTTTACCCAGCAAACTATTCGCTGGACATGGATCGGGCAGCGGAAGGTGGCACAGTCGTGCGACTTTCAATCCCCTACAACCTGGAACCCGCTCTCCGGCCAACCGAATGAACCGTATCCGCATCGTCATTTGCGACGACGAACCCTTGGCGCTCGAATATCTACGCACTCTGCTCGAGTCCGAGCCGGATTGCGACTTGGTCGCTCAATGCAAAGACGTCGACGAGGCAATTCTCGCCATTGAGACGCAGGCCCCCGATCTGGTGTTCCTAGACATCCAGATGCCCGGGCAAAGCGGACTGGAGATCATCGAAGAAATCGGACTCGAGGATATGCCCTACACGGTCTTCGTAACCGCGCATGACCGCTATGCGATTCCGGCGTTCGAGCGACAGGCGCTCGACTACCTGCTCAAGCCATTCACAGAAGACCGATTCCGTCAGACGATGCGCCGCATGCGGGAGCAATTAACTTTGCGGCGGGATGCACAATGGGCAGTCAGGCTCCGTGCTGTCCTCGTCGACACGACTCCGCCCGCAGAGATTGTCACTGCAGAATCGAAGAGCATCGTCGACATCATTCCCGTGCGGTTGGGCGGTCGTACCGTACTGCTGCGGACATCCGAGATTGAGTGGATAGAAGCCGCCGACTGTTACGTCAACCTGCGCAGAGGGAAAGAGCGCTTCCTGCATCGGGAAGCCATGCAGTCCTTGGAAGCGCGTCTTGATCCGCAGAAGTTCATCCGCGTACATCGAGGCGCGATGATTAACGTGGATTATGCCCGGGAATTGCGCACAGAGGCGAGCGGCGCCGTTTCAATTATCATGAAAGATGGCACATCGCTGCCTCTCAGTCGGCGACGGAAGCGGGACGTTGAGCGACTCCTCGGGGGGACGAGTTAGAAAGCCGATGAGTGTAATGCCGAGTGCGCGCTCTTGTACGCCCGCTTAAGCAGCGCCTGAAAGTGATAGACCCCTTCCTCGCACTCAACTGAGAACCGTCCCCGGTCGTATGCGCGTGAGGCCAAGCCGCGCTGAACGTGCTCGCAGATCTCGACGTCTTCGATCTGGATCTTGTGCGCGTACTCGATATCGGCTTCGGCGCGCTGTTTCGACTCGGTCGAGGCGATGTCATCATAGAAATAGTCGAAGACTACCTGGCAGCGATCGACGGCGACGGGGATCACGCGGTTGGTCTGCAGGCGTCCCGGAATGATATTGAGCATAAAGTTTGGCCAGATGAAGTAGTAATACGCTTCTCCCCCGTTTGCGCCATAGAGATTGTCCCCGGACTGAAAAGGACTGTACTGAAGTGAGTGAAACTTCGAAGTCTCGGTCGCGTACTTCTGCAAGTCGAGGAGATTACATAGCTCCGGATGCACGTGAGGAAGGTGATACCCTTCGAGATAGTTATCGACATACGCCTTCCAATTGCACCGTACTTCATAAGAGACGCGCTTGTAGAAGTGCATGTTCGCAAGCAAGCTGATCCCGCCCCGCAGGATTCGCCCGCTGATTCCATCCACGAAATCACTCAAGGCCGCCTCAGTATCGCTTAGTCGCACCCAGACAATGTCCTCCCAGGCGGCCACAGGCAATGGGACAAGACCATAGTCCTTTTTATCAAAGAGGTCGACACGGTCCCAGCGTGGTACACCGCGCAATGAGCCGTCCAAGTGGTAGGTCCAGCCGTGGTACTTGCATTGGAGCATCTTGCAGTTGCCATCCTGGGTCATGAGCGGTCCCCCGCGATGGCGGCAGACATTATAGAAGGCGCGCAATTGTACATCCTTGTCGCGGACCACGAGCACGGGATTGTCAGCGATGGTCGCGGTGATGCAATCGCCGGCTCCCCGCAATTGCGACAAGTGCCCGATCGCCTGCCAATTCCGCGCGAAGATATATTCCTGGTCAAATTCGTGGTAGCCGGGAAACGTGTACCAACTTGAGGGAACAGTCTGCTCCGCGGAAATCGGACGCGAACTGAAATGCTCCGGTGAGAAATCAGGCAATGTGTCGAAACGTGGCGAACGAGGTCTCATTGCGGGAATGTAGCCTTCGTTTATCGTGATTTCAATGGCGAGAGAAAAGGCGCTGCGGGGTTCCGGGGCCATCCCGGAACGACTTGTCCCACGTGAATGGCATGGCCTTTTCAGGGGACTTCACGGTCCCAAGTGCGTACAATTAAGGAAATCGCGTCAGGGTATTTCTGGAAGCATTGTGCCCCAATCCAAAGGAGGAGCGGTATGTCGCGCAAAATGTATTCGCCGATTGTCTTAACGCTCTTGATCGTCACGGCACTCGCCGGATGCTCGAAGGAAAGCGCCGACAGCGCGCAGTCAGGCGCGAGCGGTGCGAAACCCGACAATTCGGGGTCCACGGCTCGTGCAAGGGTTCAGAACGTCTCAATCCCATCGGGAACAACAATGGTCGTGGCACTGGATGAACGGCTGAGCACCGAAACCCATCATTCCGGTGATCGGTTCAGAGCCCGCACGACGAATGCGATTGTTATCGACCGAGCGACCGTCCTGCCGGCCGGGTCGACAGTCAACGGCCACCTGACGAATGTCGAAGAACCGCATCGGACGTCCGGCAAAGCGCAAATGACCCTGGCCTTTGACGAGATCGTCGATGCCAACGGCAAGACACATTCGATTTCAGCGGGACCGATCGTCCTCGAAGGCAAAGGCGACGCGATCAGCGATGAAGAAAAAGTTGCTGGCGGCGCCGTGATCGGCGGCATCATTGGCGCGCTTAGCAGCAAGGACAAAGCCAAGGGCGCGGCCGTCGGCGCTGCGGCCGGCGCCGCAGCAGGCGGTGCGGTGGCCTTGGCGACCAAGGGTGGGCAACTTGAGCTTCCCGCAGGCCAGCAGTTCCAAGTCGAGCTGACAAAGTCGCTCGAAATGCAGGTCGCTACTCGTTAAGCTAAGTTGTCACTCGCCGTCCCTGAAAATCAACAGGGCCCCACAGGTCATTGAGGGGCCCTGTTGCTATTCGCCCTACCGAGCAGCACCGTGAGGCTCAAATGAAGCCACGCTGCCCGGTGAAAAAATCACTCAGGTACGATGAACACCGAGTTCTCGACGCCATAGCGGTTCACGGTCTTGTTCGGATTTGCGGGGTCGGTCCCCCAAACACCATCGATCATGACACGGTACTCGTACTCCCCCGGCGACAAACGTTGTGCGATGCCCCATACCCCGGTTGTGTCGCGGTACATTCGCACGGGTCGCCAACTGGTAAATGTACCTGCAATGGCGACCGCTTCGGCGGCGGGAGAGTCGCAGACGAATGTCACGAGCCGCTCACTGAGAGGTTCGGCCCGATGTGTCTGGAGCGCGGCCCGATCGCTCATCATCAGAGCCGCTGTCCGCGCTTCGATTCCCGCAACCGCGGGGATGGATGACCCAAGATCCGCCATCTTCCGATCCTTTCCCTTGGCGTGTTGCCTTACTAATCGGTCGATTGACAATCCGCGGAGGCGATGACTTTTGAAGAGGTAATCGGCGGACGACGAGAGGTAGACCCAAAAAGCGAGCGCGCTGAACTGCGAACTCAGACTTTATACGTGGGACCGACGGTTCTCGGTTCAGTTTCTCATCTTATCGCTCAGAAATTCGCAGCGACCGGCGTTAGGGTTGATTGCGTGAACATCCGCTGTTCCCGTATTGGACATCAGGATCTGGCCGGGTCCGGAAGCTCACCGTTAAAGCACTGCATGAATTCAGCGCTGCAATCGCCGAGAAGTGTTAGGGCAAAGCTGATCCATTAAAGCATATCTTCAACATGCACGGAACGAACACGCCGCGCGTCCCACCCCGCAGCTTTCGCAGGAACCGCGAGCGCTAGCGAAAGCCATGCCAACTGCTCAGCAACGATCTCGCCTGTCGTCTGTCAGGACCGGCGCGGTTCCTAGAGGTTGGAACAGGATGAACACAATCCTGTTTTTGCCCACACACTTAACCTTCCCATATTAATGCTGAAATTGAAATCGGCAATCACGGCGCATTGAGCCAATTCGGTGTGACTAATTGCCCGATCGGCGGCGCCGCAAATTTTGCGGACAATTTGGAGTATTCTTGGATCTTTTGCGGGAACACCGCTGTACACCGTCTTGATTAATGCGGGCGCAGGTCCGGTCCGCAATGCTCGAATTCCCGAGTGGGTGGCATACTCACATGCTGAAGTTGATCGTGCGGTTACCCCTCTGAAGTGCTGGCAGTTCGTCTCGAACATCGCACTTACAACAGAAGAGATGAAGCCGTGAGTCACGTGGATCATTGCTTTAGGAGATCACGGGACCTGATCACCCTACCCAGAGGAGGAAGCCGTGCAGATCACAGAAGTGCGGGTCAGCCTGCGCGAAGAAGAGAAGCTCAAGGCCTTCGCCAATGTCACGTTCGATGGTGCGTTCGTCGTCCGGGGACTTAAGGTCATCTTTGGCGACAATGGGTTCTTTATTTCCATGCCGTCCCGCAAACGTGTCGACGGCACGCATCAGGATGTGTGCCATCCGATCAATACTCAGATGCGGGAGTTGCTGGAGAATGCCGTCCTCGAGGCCTATGCCGCGGCGCTGAAACTCACGGGCAATGGGTCGGGGCAGTTGGGGACGTCGATGGAGTCGTCCTCGTATGCGGCTTGAACTCCGGGGAAGCAACCTGGATGTCGTTGTAGTACGAGAATGCGCGGCCGCCAAATGGCGGTCGCCTACAGAATATCAAGTGTCACGTCATGCACGCGCGACGGACTTGACTACGGCCGTCACGTTGGGGCGTGACGACCGCAGATGACGGACGATCGGCTTGGCTGCCGCCGAAGCTAATCCAAAAAGACGAAGGCGAGTTCATTGGCACGGACTCGCCTTCTGACTTTGCCCGCGCCGATATCATCATCTCAACAGAATTCTTCACGGGGCGGAAACAGTTGAACGGGAGTTCGAGATCGACGTTGTCCCATTTCGCGTGTAGAAAGCAATAACACAACGGAAAGGGGGCAGTCGATGCCAAACCTACTCCCGCGCACAGCGCGCACAGCGGCCGTTGCCGCGTGTGCATGCCTCGCATTGGCGAGTTGCCAACCCAGGTCAAAGTCTCAGCCGGAGGTCAAGATACCTTCCGGCACCACCATCACCGTAGCGCTGGATCAGCCATTGCGCACGACATCGAATGCGGTGGGGGACGAGTTCATCTCCCGCACCACGGAGCCGATTGTCATCAGCGGGATGACCGCCCTCCCGGCGGGCGCCCCAGTTCGCGGTAAGATCGTCGACGTCGAGAAACCCGACGACTACGGCGGCAAACCAAGAATGACGCTCGCCTTCGAGGAGATCATCGATGCGTCGGGCGACGACAAAGATCTGAACGCCGCGCCCATCGCACTCATCGGCGGAGACGAGAAGGGCCAGTCCGTCATCGACGATGTGATCCGTGCGATTAAGGGCCCGGGCGAACTGATCGGAGGCGACGGCGGCATCCATGACGATAGCGCTGTAGCGGTTCCAACCGAAGACTATCATCTCGCGCTCGACGCCGGGCAAAGGTTCGCCATTCAACTTGAAAGTGATCTCGAAGTTGCCCTGGTCGCCCCCAACGAGCCGCCGCGTTAATCGGCGGATGCGGCCCCGTGATCCTTGCTCGACAACACACTTCGCACTTGGGATAGGGCGGGCCGGTGTCTCGCCCTATCCCCTGTCGGGACTGGCGGCATGGTCCGCCTCCACCGATGTCTTCGCGCCAGGTGAGAGTTTGTCCGCCGTTTGTGCGAGATGGCGGAAACGCTGGTACAGATGCTCCAACTCATGCTCCGAGAGATCTTCTATGTCGATCAACCGGTTTGACGCTCCCTCAACGGCCGCGATCAGCTCGTTCAGCTTCAGTTGAAGCGCGCGGGTATCCTTATTCTGAGTATGCTGAATGAGAAAGACCATCAAGAAGGTGATGATGGTCGTCCCGGTGTTGACCACCAGTTGCCACGTGTCCGAAAAGCCGAAGATCGGTCCAGTCAGAAGCCAGAGGACGATGGTCCCAATCGCCAGGAAGAACGCCCAGACATTACCGGCCCCGACCACGGCCCGTGAGGCCACCGCCTCAAAACTGTCCTCGATTTTTTCGTTCAGCCTCATCGCAATTTCTCCCCTCAGACGCTGGTGAGCGCCTCGGCCATGATGGCGCGAATGTGCCTACGGCTCAGCCCCGTGATCGTCTTACCGGATGCCCCATCAAAAGATCCTGATCGCTTTGGCATAAGTGCATGATCTGGCTGCTGGGAATCATGCACATCGAATTGAAGTGATGTGGAATGGGACGATGCCAGGCAAGGGTAGTATAAACAGGAAAGACCGGGAGGCAGTATGTGGCATACGGAAATCGATACGGCCATGCAACAATGCATCGCGCATTGCCAGTCGTGCGCGGCGGTTTGCACAGAGACATCGCAACACTGTCTGCGGAAGGGAGGCCAGCATGCGGCCTTGGATCGAATCGCATTAATGCAACTCTGCGCCGGGATTTGCGACTTGGCCGCGAAATCTATGCAGCTTGGCGCGCGCTCCCACCATGCGTTCTGCCGGCTCTGTTCGTCGATCTGCGATGACTGCGCCAGCGATTGCGAGTCAATGGGGGCCGATGACTTGATGCTCGACTGCGCGCGTGTCTGCCGCGAGTGTTCGGAATCGTGCGCGACAATGGCCGGCGCCGAATTGCGGGCCGTCGCGTCTTAAGTCCCTAGCTCACCTGGCTCAGAATTGACCGACGCCCTGTCATCGGAGGTGTCTGATGAGAATCAAGTCCTGGAACAGGCATCGAATTATCGTGCTCTGGTGTCTCTCGATCATCGCTGTCGTCATCTTCTGGTCGCTGGGAAGCGCTCTCTACGACCGGAACCCGGTGACCGGGTGGTGGGTTGCCGTCCTGAGTGCATGGCTGTTCTTGCCAGCGCTCGTGGTAAATTGGGCTTGGCTAAGCGCACAGGAGCAACAAGGCAATCGCCATCCTGCCAAGGCGGGCTTGCTCATGTTCGCGGCCCCCATGTTTGTCCTCTGGATCGCCTTCGTGGCGAAATCAGTCGGGCAGGTTATGATCGAATAACCGTCTTAGTAGGGACACACTGCAGACTCGAGGTGAATCATGTATCAGGACAAGGAACCGAACACACCGACTCCCCCGAATACTCCGCCCTTTCCGCCGCCGAACCCGCACCCGCCGCCACCTAACCCCTCGCCGCCGCCTAAGCCCGGAGTCCCGCCGGATCCTATCGCGCCGCCGGCACCATCCCGCATCGACCCTCCCGATCCGCGGCATAAAAAAGTCGCCCCGCCGACCTGAGGTAGAAGGAACTCATGCAACTGGCCGGGGTGTAATAATGTGATAAGTGCCACTGATCTTCACCTCGCCAGACCAATTAGACAGAACCTACGGCATTACGAACGAATTCTCTCGAAGGGGGCAGGCATGCGTCGCATGAGGTTGTCCGTCTTGGTAATGGCCCTGGCTGCAATTGCGGTTGTAGGGTGCAGTGATGATGACGAAGAGGTGATCGACAAGTTCGTTGCCGAGTTGAGCGCTTCTGGCGAGATTCCGCCGGCTTACCCGGCGACTCTGACCGCCAACATGGTCGGCGGAGCAGAAGTGCCGGCCGTGACCACAGGCATGACCGGGATCGCGACACTGACACCGGGCGTTAACTCACTGGCTTACTCGATTACCCTGACCAACGCGACGGCAGTGATCTCGGCTCACATCCATGACGGAGCTCCGGGTGAAAATGGCGACGTCCTCTCCCCGCTGTTTACGGGTCCTACGACCGGCGACACCGCCGGCTTGCTGGTGGCCGGGACGATCTCTACCCTGCCGCCCGCCATGGCGTCATGGGACGCGTACTTCACGAAGATCCGCAATGGCGATGCCTATGCGAATGTGCACACAACCGCTCATTCGGGTGGCGAAATACGCGCACAGTCCAACATTGTTGGGAATGCGCGTTTCGAGCTGAACGGCGCTGCCGTTCAGTACGAGATCAAAGTCTACAACGCCCTTGGTGTCATCAGCGCCCACATTCATGCGGGCGATGAGACGGTTGCCAATGGCCCGGTGCAGGTGGCGCTCTACAATAATGCCGGCGGCAGCGCGCTAATCAATGGCACGCTGGTTTCGGGTGAGTTTGACGAGAGCGACATTACCGGCGAGATGACCTTCGACGAATTGGTCGAGGCTATGAAAGACGGCGACGTCTATGTGAATGTGCACACGTTGGCCTTTACCGGCGGCGCGATGCGCGGCCAAGTCGGTCCCGAATAACGACCTGTGTAGAGGTCAGAGGACGGGCATAAAGCCCGCGCCGCAACAACCCGGATCGGTCATAGTGGCGCGGGCTTCTCTGCTTACGAGACCATGCAGGATGCTACCGGCGCAGGCCTAACTCCCCAACTACCACGACACCTTCCTCCTGATCGTCGTTCAAATCTTGCACGACCGGGACTCGCACGTTCAGGATGACGTTGATCATCGGTGTGGCGAGCCAACGCACTCCCGGCGTCAGGTACGCGACACTTCCCCCGGTGTTTTCCAAGTCTTCACCGGCAAACTGGTCCCGCGCTGCATACCGGCCGTTCATTTCGGCTGAGATGCCCCAGGTCGTACTCAGACGGTACAGCAAGCCCAGATTGTAGAGATAGGCCGCGCCGTAGAGATAATCGTGATCGTTCTCCGCGGTCGCCCGTACATAGCTGCTGGCGTACGCGGACAATGACATGGTCGTGCGCGAGAGGATCGCGCCAATCTGCCCGCCCCAAGAGCCTGTGCCCGGCTGCAGGTGCTCATCAATCCGAACACCATCTTCCTCGACCCCGTTTCGCCCACTTGGCGTCTTGACCCCCACGACCAAGGCGGCGTCATACGAGACGTTCGGACGAGAGATGATTTCGTGGGACAGCACGGCGGCGACCTCCACGTCGCCCAATCCAGAGGCCGATTCACGCGCCTCGACGCCCTCGGTGACCGTCGTGAGACGTCGCACCACAAGCGGCGCTTTAGCGAAGACCGTGATGTGATTGCTCACGCCATAAGACCCGCGCAATGTAAGCCGGTGCTCATGGAGCCGGACCTGTTCGGCCTCTTCGTGAGCCACGCCCGCTGGATTGATTCGGGCAACGGCATCCAGACCGTGGGCCGTCGGGCCGCTGGTTTTGGTCATGTACTGTTCCTGGAAGGTCAGTTCGAGCCGGTGGCTCAGTAGGGCGCGATCGCCGGTGTAGAAGAACAGATCTTCACCGCAGAGACAGATCGAGCACGCCGTTGCCTCGTGAATCGGAGCCAGCATGAAAAACGAGACCGCCAGAGTAATTGCGCTCAGCGCGCGGATGCCGCAGTTCACAGTTAGCCTCCCTGCCTGCAAGTTGGTCTCTCGACACATATCAGAACCGCTTCCGTAAAGCACTTTCGGCCGACAACTTAGGAGACACTCAAAGGCGATTCAATTGGAGAAACAACCTCGCAGCACGTGTATAAGTAGATAAGTAGAGTAGAATCTCGCAGGCCGACGCCGTGCTCCGTCCCATGGCAATCCCTAAGATTCTGAAACCGAAGGAGGAATGGCCATGAAAAGGACATACCAACTGTCCGGCACTCTTTGCCTCATCGGACTCCTGACACTCTCCGGGTGCTCGACCACATCGAACCAGTCGACGGGTACAGGCGTCATCCGTAGCGAGAACGCCACAAGTACGCGACTGGCCACTGTTCCGTCTGGGACGACCATGGTGGTCAGCCTCGATGAACCGCTGTCCACACGTACGCACAAGACTGGCGATTGGTTCACTGCGCACACCATCAGGCCATTGAGCGTCGAAGGACGGACGGTATTCCCGGCTGGCTCAGAAGTGCGCGGCCAACTCACACATGATAGGCAGCCCGGCCGCACTTCGGGCAAAGCCGAGATGACGATCTCATTTGAGCAGATTGTCGATGTCAACGGTCGCCAGCAGAATATCTCGTCCGAGATGATTCCCCTGGTCGGGGCCGACGAGAAAATTAGCGACGAAGAGAAGGTCGCCGGCGGCGCTGTGATCGGCGGGATTATCGGCGCGTTAACGAGCAAGAAGAAGACCAAAGGCGCCGTCACAGGCGCGCTTGGCGGGGCAGCGGCCGGTGGAGCCATCGCGCTGGCGACAAGAGGGAATCAAATCGATCTGCCGGCGGGACAGCGATTCGAGGTTGCACTGACTCGTACGGTCGAAGTCCCGATTACCCGCGTCGATTAGGCGCCGTCACGTCACGACGCTTAGACACTCTGGCCGCGACGATTCGCGGCCGGAGTGTTCAATGTCAACCCCGGGTTCTACGCCAAGTGGGCAACCGCTTGTCGCTTGAATTCTCGACGTTTGGCGCTCGTGAGAATCGTGGATGGCAATCTCTGACTCATCCGGTCCAGGAATGCTTCTGCCTCTTCTTCCACGATGCGCTTCTTTCGCTCCGGGTACTCACGGAAAATAATCGTGTCGATGGCGGAGCGAATGATAGCCGCCACAGAGACGCCCTGCCTGTCGGCAATTCGTCGGAGCGCCGAAAGCTCTTCCGGTTGCAGAATCATGGAAAATGGCATCAACTTCGCTTTGCTGGCGGCCCAGCGAGTCAGACGGTATCGGGGCATATCTCCTCCTCGTAGCACTAACAACGCAATTCGTCGCGACAGTGGGTGCCGACGACCTGAATCTCAGGTGACAGGGGGTATACCTTCGTTGGGGGCGATCTCCGGGGGCAACCCCAGCCACTCACGGGCTTGATCCATCGAGCGAAAGACACGAAACTCATCCTCGGCATCGATCCGTCCCAATTCGAACATTCTCGCCAAGCCGTAGATTGTGTCATTCGGCGCCACAAACGCGCGCTTGGA
Organism: uncultured Ignavibacteria bacterium; assembly: GCA_964371625.1. Lineage (GTDB taxonomy): Bacteria > Zixibacteria > MSB-5A5 > WJJR01 > WJJR01 > JACQFV01. The sequence goes on from CAYJMP010000001.1 coordinate 439,819, forward strand.
GCCATGACCGTACGGATTCCCCGAGATCAGGGCGCGGATCCCCTGGGGCGTGGCCTTAACCTCAGTCACCGCGCGGCCATCGACCAATTGCGACAGTCCGGGATGAAACAGTGGGTCCCGGCTCACGGATTCCTGATGGTTCACTAAATCCTCGTCGGTAACCGTCCCCGTGCCAACACTGAAGACGATCCCGAGCTCGGTGTCGATGCGATACGATGCGGACACGCGGCACCTCCTCGCGGCATACACGGCCAAGACCTAACTTCTATCACTACCATTCAAATACGCGGAATGTAACGTAAGCCTCTGACTTTCCATTTGTCAATGGGAGGAAGTTGGCACAGATCAGGCCGGTTCTTGAGCTGCTAATTCCAACTGCGCCACAATCCGGCGCGTGATCTCCGGCGCGTTGCCGCCGGCGCGGTTATTGACCACGGTGATCGTCGGCAACGCGATGTCCAGACCGCTGCGAATGATGAACGCCGCATCCCTGTACATGTCGGGGAGTTCATCGACGAGGCGGTCGAACGGCGAGTAGCGTGCGTACGTGTCCTCGTAATTCGCCTTGAGTGGTGTGAGCAACCGCGTCAGGCCCAGACCCGAAGTGAACCCCCCTGCCTGCTCCCACTGCCGTCTCAGGCTCGGGAGCCAGGTCCAATGCGAAAACACATTGCCAATCCGTTTCTGGCGCAGAAAGTCGAAGTAGGCCGGCGTTTTCAGCCGGTCGGTACGCTCTTCGATGTGATAACGGTCATCTTTCGGCATGGCATTGAAAAACGTTGCCAGTCTGTCGATGTTCTGGTCCGGAGGCAGGCACTCATCCTTGCGCTGATACCCCTTTTCGAAGACGAAAGCGGCGATTCGACTACCCAGCAGGCCAAGTGCGGGTTCATAGAACTGACGTATGAATCGATCGGGATCGAGATAACTCTCATTCCCGCGCCGCACACGCTTTCCCTCGACCGAACGCCACTGCGCGGTTGCCGTGATCGTCTCCGGGACTTTCAGAATGACTTTGCCGTCCGATGGGATATGTTTGGCGTATTCGACCAAGGGCAGATAGTTGCGCGATGGCTCTCCTTTTTCGTCCAGCAGGAAGGCATAGAACGTGAAGTCGATCTCCAGGGCGCCGTAATGCTCGAAGTACTCTGCCACAGTTTTGACCGGCAGCTTCTCCTCGACGAACTTCTCCCCCCTGATCGTCTTTTCACTTCGCGTGATTTTGTAGTCCGCATCAGATGCGTATATCTGGCCAATCCACCCGGCATAGCGGTCACTCGCCGTGGCGAATTCGACTCCGGGACTGAGATTGCGAAAGCTGTAGCTCGATTGTGACATATGTCGAAGCGGGAGTTCTTCTCGCCTTCATCTTCCCTTGATTTCGACACTCACGACATGAATCGCGACATCGCCGACGTTTTCCAGTGAATGCGGCGGCAGAGGCTCGGACCAAGTGGCTTTGGGAGTCGGCCCTTTCGGTTTCTGGCGCGTGTCGACCAGGACGTTACCATTGGCATCGCGGCGGACAAAATCGGTGAACGAGATGATGTGGTAGACACTGGGCCAGCGGTGAGTATGCACCGGCGTGGTTTCGCCCGGTTCGATTCGAGTGTCCAGGACACGGACGTGCTCGTTCTCAAGCAGGACGATGTGATGTCTCGGGGCGGCGACGACGGCATCCAATTCGGGCGGCCAGGCAAGGGTGTCAGGCATGCTAAACTCCGATACATGGTGATGCGCTCACGCGCGGCCCTCTTGCAATTACGGCTTCGCCGCCGCGAGCCTACTTATTCTGCAGCGGTTTGCAGGAGACGCTTCTTCATGCACACGCTGTTTTCCACACCCTGGTATTGACCGTAGTTCGGCATGAGCGTGTAACCGCTCTTTGTGTACAAGCGAATCGCCTCCGGCTGTTTCTTGCCGGTTTCGAGGATACACTCGGCAAATCCCAGCTCTTGGGCCCACTTCTCCAGCTCGTGGAGAACCTCGCCCGCGATGCCCTGCCCACGATACTCCAGAGGTACAAACATCCGTTTAATTTCAGCCACCGCATCCGAATACTTCTTGACCGCGCCACAACCGACCGGCAACTCGTCCTGGTAGGCAACTACGACATGCGCCAGCGAATCGATCTTGTTAAACGTGGCATAAAATCCATGCTCTTCGCCATCACGGACGCTGAGTTCCTGATCGAGTAAAGCGACAAGGCCCCGGAAATCTGGATTGGCCGAATCCGTTCGGATGATGCTTTTCTGTACCATGGGTTTCTGGTCGGCAATACTGGTTGGCGCCCCTGGCTCGGCGCACCGTTGGCCCCAGCCGATTGGATAATACGACCCGGGATCACTCGTCGATGGGGTTTTCGACCAAGTAGGCGAATCTCGAAAGGCGTCTTTCGCTTGAGAGGTCGCACACGGCCGCAAAAAACCGCTGCAGCCCCGCAAAACGCTCTTCGCCCTCAACGCGCACCAGGTCGGCTTTGTGCGCCGCTCGCGCCGCATGCCACCGCCCCGACACCAGCGCGGTGTTGGCACTTACATCCTCCTGGCGGATGAGCCGGAACCCCGCCTGCTTTATGAATTGCTCGTTCAGTCCGGGCGGCACAAAGAGAAATATTCCGATCGAACTTCTCAGCGCCAATTCATCGTTGGTGACCGGACCGGTTACGACCACCGGATCGGTGAATAGCGCCCGATTGCCGGGGCGCAGAACTCGGCGCCACTCGCGTAGGACAGCAAGCCGATCCGGGAAATGATTCATCGAATCCATGCAGAGCAAGCCGTCGAAAGTCCCGGCGTCGAAGGGCAGCGGGCTGTTGGCATCGGCAACATTGAAGCGCACCCGGTCGGACATACCGGCCCTTGCCGCCATCTCGTTGGCCGTGGACACTCCGTGTTCGTTGGCATCGATCCCGGTCATCCTGCACCCGGTGGTGTGAGCCAAGTAAAGCGCCGGCCCGCCAGAACCACTGGCGACTTCGAGCACATGACTGTCGGCGGTTAGATTCAGATCGGGAAGTAGACGCTCGTACTCATCGACAGTTATCCAGCTGTTCTGCCCGATATCGGCACCAAATGTCTCCTTACGGATAGCATTAGACACCTGGTCTGTGAAGTGGCTGTAGGCGTTGTAGAAGAAATCGACCCGGTCCGCCATGAGATGTTCTCCGATTGCCTCGATAATCTCTTATTGAACCATTCCGAATCGAGGTCTGATCCCAAGGTCGATCATGACCGCGCCATCCCAGAAAGGTGCATTCCCGATCAGCCCCGTCGCCGGAAACGGCCATTGCTCGAAGAGTCTTGGTTGCTCCGCCAGATAGTACACCTGTGGTTCAGGAACCCGAGCCGAGCCGATAACCAGCGCGCCCTTTGCGGGAGCGCCAAGGGCCGTGACTTTGCTTCCCCAGGAGTTGACCTCCCAGCGTGTCGACGCCTGCGCGGGGCCATTGCATCCGGTCAGTTCCACCCACTTGGCGGAATCCACGGTGAGATGGAACGCGCTCGCCCCCGTGTCGAAGAAGACGGCGGGCACTGTCTTGCCATCGAGAATCACGGTCAAAAAGAATTTTCCATCGCGGAGTTCACCTGGCGTCCAGGTCGTCCGTTGCAGGAGCCACGCTGGCGCATCGCCGAGATTCATCAGGGCCAGCCGCCGGCCCGGATAATCAATCAATACAAGACGTCCGGCCAGCAGATCGAGACCCAATGAACCGATCACCTCGCCTTTGGCGTCGGCATCCGCATCGGAGCGAATCCAGGTTGGCCCCAACCGCATGCCGCCGATCCTAAAGTCCCGCACATGGTACATCCCGTCCTGTGTCTCCCACTTACGAATGAATGGGGTGTCGCCATAGATGAGTGTCACATCCAGCCCTGTGTCAAACTGGAACCAGCCCCTGGTGCCATCGAGATCCACCGGAATGCGCATGGCCGCGCGGTCGGATACGCCCTCAGCTTTCGCCCATTCGAATATCGCGTGCGGCAGCACTTCGAAGAGAGAATCAAGCCGTCGAGTTAGATCAGGCTCGGGATTCCCCTGCGCCGCGCGCCCGGAAACGAATACAAACAGGATTGGCAGGCAACATGCCATGACCGTGCGCATCGTACGATTTCTGGCGGTGGCAACCATCTTCGACTCCCTCCGGACACTCCGACCCAGACTAATCGCAGCTACGCGATGGAGCTCTCAATCTGATTTCTTCTGGCGCAATGCGCAAGGTGGGCGTGCGCCCCACGGCTTGCCATGAGTAAGCTACCTATCAGTTCGTCGTCGGGGCAACTCGAATGCCTGACCGGTGGCTAGCGGGACGTGCCGGCTGCCCCTGACGCCCTCGCCAGAGTCACCCACGAGCGTGCACCGCTTCGGGGGAAGGGAGCTCACTTGTAGCCGAATATCACCGGAAACACGATCACGACCAGCGCCGCCCACACACAGAAGATCGGCAAGTAGGAAGTCTGCCACCGTTCGAGCGAAGCGAACGTACCCCTCCCCCGGAGAAAGTGAGTGTAGAGCCACGCCGACCAGGCGAGGTTGACAAGCAACAGGATGTTCTCGCCTAGCGCGGCCGTCCTGTTGGGAGTGAAGCCATATTCGGTGATGCGCGCGCCGATGGCCGCCAGCGCGAAGCCGTCGACAACGAGGGCGCTTAGCACCAGCAGAAGCTGAAGTCTGTCGAAGATTCCTGGAGGCGTAAACGGATCGCGCGCCGAAACCGAATACAGCATTAGCGCGAGGACGAGCACAAGCAGGAGATCGAAGGCGATGAGCACTTCACGTTCTACGTTAATGCCACGGCCTGTCACAGCCATGGTAACCAGGAAGACCAGGAGCACAATGGTGAACAGTGGCGTGAAAATGCGCGTCAAGACTGGCGCCATATTCTCGATCACGTCTTGTTTGGCTTCGACCAGCCAGGCGCCGACAAGAACTGCACCCATGGCACCGCATGGTATTATCCACTGCCCCGCAAGCCACTCGACTTTGTAGCCAATTGCTTCGAACATCAGCAATGTGATGCCTGTAAGCACGCCGCCGCCGAGCGCCATCAGGACGAAGTAGATGAACAGCTCTCCAGTGAATCGTACAAAGTTCATGCGCGCGCCGGATGACCGCCACTGACCGCCGACATAAGCGACTCCCACCGCAAGCCACAGCGCAATCGGCATATGGAGCACCGACAGAACTTCGGTGTGGCTATCGGCTCCCTCGTAGTCCGCCGCCGGTGTGAACGGATAGACATTGGCGAATACGGCGGCCACGCCAAAGGCCAGGAGCAGCACAATACTCTCCATTGCGCTCAGGTGCCGCTTCCAGGCAAAATAGGCGGTGAGCAGCGGCAAGATGAAAAGCGGGATGTTGTGCGCGTAGAATGCCGCATGCGCATCGTCGCCAAGATGATGCCCGAAGAGTTCCGGGATCTTGATGGCAATGCCGGCGAGCACGGCGAGCCCGAGCACGACCATGAACTCAACCCGGCTCGAGTCTTTCGGCTTTCCCTCTGTATCGGCGCCGATGACGAGCTGCTTCCACAGCCGCTCAGAATGCTCCCGCGCGAATTCGCGCGATAAAGCATCGAGATTGCCCATCCGCTTCACTGCCACGAGAAATGCTTCGTCCACGGCCAGGCCGGAATCCACCAGTGCCGCCACCTGATCGCGAAGGTGCGTCTCCAGTTCCTCGACGTCGGGTTTGTGAATCGTCTGATGCCGACGCAGATAGTCGCGCCACGCGGATATTTGTTGTTCGAGCGAGTCGTCGTTGGTGAGAGCGTTCATTGCATACCCTCCACGGAGTCTGTTAAAACACTCATGCACTCGGCGCAAAGATCAAACAAGGATTGCCGGACACGGTCGGCTCGGCGAAGAGCAGCCGAGCCTCCTCGCAATGACGTTGAGCAGCTTGCATTCGAAAGCTCCGTCATTGCGAGGACCGAAGGGACGAAGCAATCTTTGTTTGACTGTACCCAAATGCTGCTCCTTCAACCGGCCCCCATGGCCGGCTTCAATCCCTCTCCCCTTGCCACAGCTACCACCGACCAGATTTCGCGCAGCGCGGCGTCGACCGCCTGCCACTGACGCCTGTGGGCTTCCAGTTGCGCGCGCCCTGACTTGGTGATGTTGTAATATTTGCGAACGCGCCCGGTCTCTGAGCCCTTTTGCGTCGCCTTGATGTAGCCAAGCCGCTCAAGCCGGTGCAGAACCGGGTAGAGCATCCCATCAGTCCACTGGAGATGCCCGCCCGAAAGCTCGGCCACCCGCTTGAGGATGGCATACCCGTAGCTCTCCCCCTCGGACAGGATGGCCAACACGAGGGGTGTGGCAGAAGCGGCGACGAGGTCTTTGCTGATCTCCATACGTAGAACCATTATACATTGCAGTTCTATGTATGTCAACCAACAAAGTTCCGGGAAGTTCGAGTAGAGGCCACTTTGAGGTGATAAATCGAGGCCGTGTACCTCATCCTCCGCGGATCGAGCACCCGGCCTCTAACTCGAAGTATCGGCGGTTCTCTTGCGAAGTTCGTCTAGTTCTTTGAAATGATGTCGGATGAACCCGACTTGGACGATGATCAGCGCACCGAGGATGTACGCCGTCCAATGAGGCAATCCGTCAATTTCAAGGTACAGATAAGAACCGATTATCGCGATTCCTGCCGCGATTACCGTCATCCCATAAGTCATGACGCCGGTCCACAAGAACACCGCACTGACCAAGTACAGTATGACCTTCACAACCCACGAATCAAACCACAGGGCTGCCGCGAGGAATATAACAATCGGCATCAGTCCCCTGGCGAGGACCACAGGTGATAGCCAAACGAATTCCCTCGTCCCAAGCTCCTCTAACTCCAGCGTCATATCCGAATGTCACCGCCTTCCCTCTGCCACGGAGATTTCCATCGCGAGCGAGCCGAATTTCCTACGGCCAGTCGGGGCCCCGTAGACTCGAGGCGTTGGGGCGACCCAGCCGCTAACTCCTTTGCCTCCCGAGCGACGCGATTGCAGCCTTGAGAACTTGCAGACAGATTTCTGCAGTGTGCCTATCGGGGTTGAAGCCAGAAGACAATTGTTGATACGGATGAATGTAATTGCGAAAGTCCCTTAGAGCATGGCTAAACTTCTTCACATCGAGCCCAAGATAATCGAGCTCGCAGGCAACATCTATAAGTTGAGCTAGAGTCCATTCATGAAACTGCCGGACCTTTCCACTCGGATCTCTGGGACTATTTGGTGCCTGGTTGAATTCTCGCGGATTCGCGCACGCGACTCCAAGAAGTAGTCCTTCTAACACACTTCCGCAATGGAATATGACCGCAAGCGGGGAATCCGCTTCTGCGCAACGAACAGCCTCCGCGATCCTCCCCTCCAGGACTAGGATGAACGGTCCTGCAGAAGAAATCTGACTTAGCGATACCGCTCCGAAATCCTTCTTTAGGAACTCGTTCCCGGAATCCTTCTGCTGGGCCTGCTTGCCAAGAAGTTTCTCTACACTCCGATTTGCGCGTTCAAGCAAAGCGGAGTCATTCGGAGTTGGGGTCGGTGACTTGTATCGCCAATAATCGAGCCGTTCAGAAAGCACCTTGCCGACTAACTGGTCATTTTCGCGCTCGATGAACGCCCGCAGTCGCTTGGCCTTAGAGTCCCCATTGAACGCGTACTTTTCGGCATAGATATCGACCCCGACCGTCTCACGGAAAAACTCAGAGAACGTGCGATTGGAAAAATCCAATACATAGCCCCCCGCCATGCCGAGAAGCTGCTCAATGCAATCCCTGTCAACCAGTTTCAGGCTGCTCAACGAACAACTCCAATCAGGTTCTGTCAAGCGAGTGGCCCTGACGTCCTCGTCAGGGCCCACTTGACTCACGTATCATAGGCAGCTGCAGCACCATCACGACAGCCCCCTCGTCTTATGAGCCCTCGACATCGATTTGATCTGCACCTATAGTAAACCCTGACGAGGGCGTCAGGGCCACTATCTTTTCGGATCGGTCACACAAGATATTCAGGGCCTCTCAGGGCGACTCGTCCGTGTGTGGGCTTATTTCTCAGTTGCCTTTTCGGGGAATCCTAGAGAAGACAATACCTAGGAATAGGAGCAAACCCAGCTTAGCCCAGTCAAGCACGCTAGCTTCGCCAGCCCCGATCTTCGCAATCGACGTGGGCAAGCCAATCGGGGAAATCAACCACGCGACAATGAACGGCAGAACAAACAAAATAAGTCGCATTAAAGGCATATGCACCTCCTTGATTTCTGCTATGTACTCATTCCACGACGTGATCCTTGCTCTCCACCAATACCGCCTTTCCGTCATGATCACGGCTCTCACCAGACATATTTCGCCGGCGTACGCCGTCACTCCGCGTAATCTGTCCTGTGTCATCGCGTGTTTGATCCCGATTCGAACGGCGCCCAAGATTAGCCATTCCGTCCCAAGCAAAGCACTCCGAGACGAAGGCCTCATAGCGATCTTGCACTTCATTGCAGATGGCGTATTGCGCTCATTCTGGCTATCCGGGCACTTGCCCAAGGAGTGCCTCAGCTTTTTGGGTTATTTTCTGCCAGAATACTTAGGATTGTCCATTGTCCTCCTTCTTTCGTGAGCGTGAAAACCGTTCGAAAATCTGTGCGCCAGGTTTCGGTGTGTCCAGTCACCAGCACCACCGCCAAATTGTCCCCATGGGGAACGGTGCTAATCTCATCGACGACATGAGCCCACTGCTTTTCCGTTCCCAACCACTTTATGAATTCTTCGGCAGGCTTGGTCGAGAGGCTAGATGGCCCTCCCCCACTACCGAACGCAGCAACGTATGACACCGGAGAAAAGAACAACTCCCGCATTTCATCGAATCGCTTGTTAGTGATGTCATCAAAATAAGTTCTGACGACTGACTCGGGGCCGGTCGCGGATTTGCCTGTCACGTACGCGTGGCTGACTGCGATCGCGAACAACATCAGCACTGTCGAAATTGCAAGCCTGAGTGTTGTCATAAGCCTCTCCTGACTGATTGAGTGATATAGTTACGAGCGTGGATTGATCGCTTGCTCATGCCGCGTGCCCCACGACGGGAGGCCCTGACACCCTCGTCATGGCTCGCATAGCTCACGTATCGGAGGCAGTCATACCATCATCACTGGAATGCCTTCGCGTCATGGGCTTTCGGCGTCGATTCGATACGTGCCTAAAATAAACCCTGACGAGGGCGTCAGGGCCACACTTTTGGGGATCGGTGTCACAAGATTGTCAGGGACTGTCAGGGCCCCCCGCAATCTCAGTAGAGTAGGGTGGGCACGCTCTTTGAGCCCACCGTCTCCCCCACACAATCCAAAAGCGGTGGGCGCCAAGAGCGCGCCCACCCTACGCCCTCTCGCCGGCTGGTATCGCGGCTCGGCGCAGAGTGACGAGCGTGATCTCGGACGGCTGTCCTATGCGCACTGGCGGACCCCAGTATCCCGTTCCGCGAGACACATACACCCACATATTCTCGTGACGATGCAGTCCGGAGATATACGGTTGCGCCAGCCGCGCCAGGTTGTCCCACGGGAAAAACTGTCCGCCGTGCGTGTGCCCCGACAATTGCAGGTCGAATCCGGCGGCGGCCGCGGCATCGACGCTTTTCGGTTGATGTGCCAATAGAATTCGTACCACGCCGTCAGGCGCCCCGGCGATTGCCGCTTGCGGGCTGCTTGTCTGATCGGCGAAGTAACCACCCGCACTTAGGTCGGTCACTCCCGCGACGACAATCCGCGCGCCGTCTTTTTCGATCACACGGTGCGCATTCAAGAGGATGTCCCAACCGAGCCGGGCAACCTCGTCAAGCCAGGGCATGACACCCGAGTAGTAATCGTGGTTTCCGGTGACGAAAAACCGCCCGTAACGCGCATCGAGGTCGGCGAGGGGCGCCGTATCCTCGCGCAGCTGCGGCACACTGCCATCGACCAAGTCTCCCGTAAACGCGACCATATCTGCCCCGGTGCGGCCCGTAGCCTGGGCCACCATCTCGACCCAGTCGCGTTTGATCGTCGGCCCGACATGCAAATCGGAAATCTGGGCAATCTTGAATCCGTCAAACTGCGGCGGCAGGTTGGGAATCGGAATGTCGACAGGGAGAACACGCGGCTGTCGGCGCGCTTCGAACACGCCAACCCCGGTCAGCATCCCGGAAAGCCCGACCACGGCAAGGCTCGAACCCGCGATCAGCAATTTGCGACGATCCGCGTCGATCTCCGCAGGTGCTTCCGCTTTCGGTGAGAAGAGTTTCTTTGCGAGATGGACAATGGCACGGACGATTCGCACAAGCAGGTAAATCAGATCCCGCCCAATCGTCAGCACCGCCAAGACCGAGAAAAACCCCATGGCGACAAATCCCGCCCACGCGAACGCTTCGGGGAAGAAACGTCCCCGCAGGAAAATCTGGATTATCATGGGCGACGCGGTAAGCACGAACGACAACGCGACCAGTATCCATCCGAGCCGTCGACGTGACCGCGAAAGGCCGCTGGACGACACCAGACGTCGCCCAACGTAGACATGCGCAAGTCCAATGATGCTGGTGAAGATGAGTAAGAAGGCGAGGAATCTCATGATCAAGCGCGGCCCCCCGGTGGCGAGGGGCCGAGGTCATTATACATTCAATCCAGCGCCCCGGCGCTGGTTGTTTCGACCTTGCAATTGTTCACTCATTTGTTCGGATTAACATTTCCACGGCAGGGCTGTGTAGCAACCGGCGTGATACTCGCGGCGATCTTAGATCAGCCCTTTCTGACACTTGTCCATGTCACGATGAGTAATGCCGCGAGCTCAACGATCGCCCTCCAAATATGCAGCGTCCACCACTGGTCTCTGAGGTCAGTCCAATTGGCCGGGAGAGAAGCGGAATTCCATGTTAGCACGATGTCGTCTATCGGTTTGTTCCCGAACCTTGTAATGAGAATGCACGCGATGAAGAGCCCTGCGGCCGCCAGCAGGCCGATAAATACGAGGTTGTTGCGTCTTTCAAGAAATGCCAACGTCAGTGTGATGATTGTCGCCGCTACAACAAGGACCACCATCAACACTCTTAAGCCATGCAACATATTCTGCTGCTGCTCAACATAGGTTGAGGGCGAAAGACCTTGCGGATTGAAGCCGATCCATATTCCAAGACTGACTCCCGCAAGGATCGCAGCCAGCATGATATCAAGGGTCCGAATGATTCCACGCGACATACCCACCGCCTTCTTCCATCAGATCGTAGGGTGGGCGCGCTCTTTGCGCCCGCCACTCTTGCGCACGGGAAAGGGTGGGCGCCCTTTCGACTTCTCTCAGGGTCTTCGACAAAGAGCGCGCCCACCGTACGACTGCCATGCCGGTCCATCCGCTGTCAATCCCTACACGACCGCAACCTTCACGCAGTGAATCGGCGGGAGCGCATCGAAGAGGCATGTCCACTCCTCGCCGCCGTCGTGTCCCATCCACAATTGCCCGGTCGTACTCCCCATGTAGAGCGCCGGCGATTTCAGGTCGTCGATGTCGAGCGCGTCGCGCAAGACAGTGAAGTAGGTATCCTTCTTCGGGAATCCTTTGGCCAATCGCTTCCACGAATCGCCGCCGTTCTCGGTACGCCAAACCGCAGGGGCGCCATCGGGACAGGTCCGCGTCATGGGAACCAGCGGCACGACATACGCGACATCGGGATTGTGCGGATGCACCACGATCGGAAAGCCGAAATCGGACGGCAGCCCCTTGGCGATTGAGCGCCAGGTATGCCCATGGTCGTCGCTGCGCAGGACGCCGATTCCGGGGCGTTCATCCCAGCCGCCGTGGTTTTGTAAGTAGAAACGGCCGGGCGCATCAGGGTGCGTTGCGATTTTGTGCACGCACTGCCCCCACTCCGGATATGGATCTGGCTCAAACCCAGCGCCGATCCCGTTGTTGGCGGGCTGGAAGGTCTGACCGCGATCTTCGCTCATGTAGTGTCCGCCGGTCGAGATGCCCAGATGGATGCGCTGGCCGTCCTTGATGATGGTGTGCATGCACAAACCGCCCGCACCGGGTTGCCACTGCCGCGCGTGCTCATGGTTGCTGATCCCCAGAATCATCTCCCAGGAATCGCCGGCGTCATCGCTGTGGAACAGCGCCGCCGGCTCGACACCGCAATAAAGGTCCTTGGAGTCGTACCCCGCCTCCAACGACCAGATGTTCGCCAAGGCGCGTCCATCATCTTTCGGGAAGGCAGGGGCCGACTTGGTCTCCTTAAACGATTTGCCGAGATCGGTCGAGCGCAACACCTTCATGCCAAAGAATGGATTGCAGCTCGACGCGTAGATGCTTAGTTTCTTGCGCGTGTCGACCAGCGCGGAGTAGACGGCCACACCCTGTCCGAATGGTCCGCGCAGCTCAAACCGTTTGCGGGTCTTGGCCGCCTCGGCGACAAACAACCCCTTCTTCGTGCCAATGCAGAGAATCACACGCTCCGGCATCTTACCCTCCCGAAACCGCGGTCATGATCGTAACCACGTCCCCCGGCGTTAACTGTGTCGAAAGCCCCTGCGGGCCGCGCACAAGTGACTTGTTGATGAATACATTGATGTGACGACGCACCATACCGGTCTCATCACAGACATTGCGGTACAAAAGCGGATACTGCGCTTCGATCACATTGAGCGCCGCCGTGACTGTTGACGCCGCTACAGCCAGATCGCGAGTTCCCCCGCAGGTATCGCGCAGTTGGCTGGGGATGCGGACGGTTATTGTCATGATTGAGGCTCCACGTCACAGATGGGATTGGAGCGCCACACCCGGACGAAGCACATCGTTATACAAATAAAATGGCTGCCACAGGGCCCTGTCAATCATCTCCCGGGGCGATTTCCAGGGTAAGACTTGCGGGTCATCCTTGCTTCGGTACGACCCTCTTGTGGAGGACCTCGAGCATAAGCACGCGCTCGGACCCCTTGAGGGACCAGACGCGCTGGCGCAGTGCTTCTCCCGCTTCGAAATCGAAGCGCACGATGTGAGAGACGATTCGCTCGCCTTCGTAGCCATCAAGGTTAATTTGCAAGCCGCCGCTGTCGAGCACGATTACGTCCCCCTCGTAGACGCCGCCATAGTTCGACAGCGCCAGGCAGCGCAGTCCATCGGTTCCCACGTGGTGGTAGAAGTACACATCGAGCGTATGTATCTGCTTGCCGCTGCCCGTCACGTCGACCGTGCGCCCATAGACATACTCGGCAATGGGGACAAACTCGAAAGTGGATTGAATGTGAAAGGCCTCTCCACTCTCACCTTTGCCCTTGGCATCCCAAGTGCGGCCCACGAACGATTCGAAGATTCTCAGTTCCTCCGGGAGTTTCAGCGCTTCTTCTGGGATTCTCGTGCCTGTCGCGGCGGGGTCGTTGACGCGAAAATGATCCCAGTCGGCCAGTGGCTGGTAGCCGCCCGGACCAGTTGATTCCAGAAGCGTCGCGTGGTATTTGTCGGGACCTTCGAAAATCGAACGCGAGCGCAAATTGCGGGGGCCGCGAGGCTGGTAGAGGTCGAAGATGGCGTCCGAAGTGTCGCCATCGAACCTGATCGTGCCATCGCCCACGCCTCTGCCGATCCCGGGGATGTTGGGGTGCATGCTCAGGAGTAAGACTTGGTTGCGCCCCGGATGCCAGTATACGACCTGCAGTGCTCGCCATGGACTACCGTCCGCGGCTTCGCCCTCGGTCATCATGCGGAGCGAGTGCTTACCCGGGCCCCAGTGCCAGCTGTCATATAAGCTCGTCCCGCTTTGAGCAGTCATCTTCCACTCACCGCCGAGCATGCGTGCGAAGTTTGCCAATGGTTCTGCAGATAGAACGGGCGGGCGCGGCGAGATCTGAGGATCTCCTGCCTCGACTTTGGTCGCAGCGTCCGGTTTCGAATCCTGTGCAGCGGTACACGCGCACAGCACGGCCATGAGGAGCAGTATGATGAGGGTACAGTGGAATCGCATGGTCTGGCCGGGTCGACTTCCCTCGAGCCGTTTGGCTTTTATGCCTGACGTATGTCCGACGTTTCCCAGCCCGGCAACGCGGCCGCCTGCTTCACCCACGTCGCAAACTGCGCCTCGTCGAGCTGGTCGTCCTCGCGAATGTCGAAGTAGCGCACATCCTTACTCTTGGACTCACCCGGAGGAAGCGGACGCAGCGACGCACCGCGGAAGAAACACACCTTAATGTAGTTTGTGTAGCAATGGAAACTCAGGAACCACCCCTGGCCCTCGATCCCATAAAACGGGGAGTTCCATTTGACCGCCTTGCGAACGTTGGGCACGTTGCGCACGATGAGCCCATCGAGGAGCTTCCCAATGTCGCGCTTCCAGCCGGGCATCGCGGCGATGTACGCCTGCACCGGGGCGTTGCCGTCGCCCTTCGCGATCTGTGGGTTGCCGCCTGAAAGAAGTTTCACGGGCTTCGCAGCGACCCGCTTGGCAGCCTTCGTAGTGACTTTCGTTGATTTCTTCGAGGTCTTTTTCGCCGTCTTGCCGACCATTGTGTTCACTCCAGGCTTCGTGGCCCTGACGTGCTCTTGGGGCGCGTTAAAAAAGTCAAAAAAGGAGCAACAAGGATTGCTTCGTCGGTCGACGATAGAGCTGTCTTCCTCCTCGCAATGACGGTGATTCTCTTTGTGTTAAGAAGAGGATCGTCATTGCGAGGAGGAGCGCTCTTTGCGACGACGAAGCAATCTTTGTTGCTTTTTGTGACGCTGAACATACCACTCTGTCTACCGTTCCTTCGCCAGCGCATTCGCGGCCACCGCCGCCTTCACAAGCGCCTTGAACGCGCGCGCGTCGATCCGCTCCCCTTCCGCAATGTCGATCGCTCTTCGCGTGTTGCCTTCCAAACTGGCATTGAAGAGGCGCGATGGGTCCGGAATGCTGGCGCCCCGGGCGAACGTAAGCTTCACGACCTTCTTGTAAGTCTCCCCGGTGCAGACGATCCCGTCATGCGACCAGACCGGAACTCCTGTCGGATTCGACGGCTTCTTCCATTTCCGTTCCTCGATCATCCCGGGGTCGGCCTCGAAGATCAGCGTCCGCATGTGGGCCAGGGTTGCCTGGAGCCAGTCGCTCATTTCCGCGGTTTTCTTGTCGACCCGCTTGCGCGTTGTGGCGGTCTTCTTGGCAGTCTTCGCTGATTTCCTGGATGTCTTGCCGGCCATTGTGTTCATACCCTCCTGATACACTCCTATATAACAATCGATGGGTTGCCCTCACAACCCGCAGATTGCGAGCATAGACGATCGATTGCCGGCTGGTTGCTCTCCCGTGGGAACGCCAATCTCCTGATTGGCGACACAAAGAAAGGTGGGTCCCAAGAGCGGACCCACCCTACGAACACGCCAGTCTCTCGTCATCCCAGATCGACTGAATTGCCCCACGTACGGGCCGCTAATTCATCGTCGCGCTGAAGCGGACGCCGACACTGGCGCCACTCCATTTGTCATCGTTGTTGCCATCGGGAATCGAGTGCACGCCGAGCGATCCCGCCACTCCCAATGCCCATTTCCGCCCGACCCACCATTCTTTGCCAATGGCCAGTTCAGCAGCGACACCTTCATCAGATTCCACTTTTCTGAATTGGTCGGGATCGAAAGTCAACGAGGCCACACCGACCGAGCCGGACAGGTAGAGATTGGCGGGCATTACGTAGTAGGTCAGGCCCACTCCCAGTGCGCCCATGGTGAGGTCGCCATCCAGTTCTCGCTCGACATCGTTGATCTCGGCGTCGGGATCCGTGATTCCCCAGCCCAAAATCGTGCCGTGCACGGCCAGATTGGGCGCGACCATAGCGCCAAATGCGAAGTTGAAGTCGCCGGAGGGACCGGAGAGTTTGTATTCGTCATTCTCGTCATCCAGTTTCGTGGCGGCGCCCCCAACTCCCCCCGAAAGGCGCATAAAGAAGCCACCGATGTGATCGCGGTCGCCGGCCTGGGCAACATTGGCCAGGCAGAACACGGCCAGCATGGCGAAGGCGATGAATCCGACAAATCGTGTGCGAGACTGCATGTGACGCCTCCTGAGTTGTGCGTAATTCATTTCACTGTATTGACTCACCTATGAACCGAAAGAATCCTACCCCATCGAGATGGTTTCCGAGAATGTAGCCACTCGGTCGGCATGTCGGCTATCAGATTTGATACCTGATGAGTACGAAACCGGACGGGTTGCCCTGATGCCCTCGTCATGCCAGCCGGTCGTAAGTGATCACCCCGCGGCCAGCGCTCGCTTGAGTAGCGATATCTGGCCCGCATGATACAGGTTGTGCTGTGTCACACCGATGAACTGAGTGTACGCTGTGTCTGGGACCTCCGGGACGAGCGGCAGATCGAGCCGCTCTGCCGAAAATGCGCGCACCGCTTCTCGGAGCTGCTGATTCAACCCGCGGAGTGATTCGATAGCGTGCTGCCAGTTTTCGGCTGTCGCTGGCGGACATGGAGGCCAACCCTCTTCCGGCGTGAGCGGGCGCCCATCTCCCGCCAGTCTGCGCAGCATTAGAGTGTAGTCGCTGCTGATGTGCAGGACGAGCTCCCAAATGCTGTGTGCATCCGGAATTGGATGGCTGCTGGCTTGCTCAGCCGACACACCGGCAAGCGCTTCGAGTACGGAAGGGCCGTGCCATGCCTCACCCTCAAGCGCCAACCGAAGCTGTTCTTCCAACCGCATCATCTCGCCGGCCATTACATTCACTCACCTTTCTATCGGGACGGTCAGGGCTTGTCCGCCGCTGGCGGGCCACGCGTCGGCTCTAGTCAGCGCCACCGGGCCGCGGCTGTCCGACCAAGGTCCCGGCAAAGAGCAACATACCCAGGATAATGGGAGGGCCACCGATTATGAGCCGCGTGGAGACAGGCGCTCCACGGGTAAATGATGCCAATCCGCCGAACAACGATATTCCCACGAGGATTAGCAATACGGATGCGAGTCTTGGCCAGCGCCAAGAGGTAACGAGGAGTATGGCGACTCCCCCTCCGCGCGTGAGAAGCGTCGGAATGCCCTCTGCGGTGAATCCTTCCGCCCAGCGAGAGGCGATGATGAACAGCAGCCAAAGCCCTCCCAAGAGAGTGATCAGAATGCGTGTGACCAGCAGCAAGCGCCGGGTTGTCCGAACTGGCTGATCGTTGACCATACAGTGACCTCCCCGGGTGCCTCACACTTACAGTGTAAACAGCTTGCTGTGAGGCGTAACTCAAGACACGGAGCAATCCGCAATCTCATCACAGGAGAGCTCCCGCCTATCGGGAGTTTGTTGCGGATTCGATATGCGCGTAAAGTAAACCATCCCACGGTCCCGAGCAAGTCGAGGGAGACGAGGGCGTCAGGGTTTGTCCGCCTCTGGCGGGCCACACATTTGGGAATTGGGCACACATACTTCCATAAGCCCCTCAGGGCACCCGTCCGCCACCCGCTCCCCGGCCGCCCGTCGTGGTCTCAGACCAAGGCGGGTCGTCACGTATGGAAACTCTTGACTTAGATTTTTGAGTTCTCTATAAGATTATGCGAATTGATCGGTCACAGGCCGAGTACCTCATCGGGTGTCGAATTGACGGGACGACGCAAAGCCCTTAAGCTCGTTGCGCTATTTGTGCTGGTTGGCTTAGTGGGCTCTGCCCTGGGAGTCGGCTCCGGAAGTGCCTACAGGTGGTGGAGGTCGCATAGGGCGCAAGAAGCGATGGCTGATAGTATGAACGCGTACTTGGCGCAGCGGATTCACGGCTTCGGAATAGGAGACATGTTTCCTGACATTCCGCTGCAGCCTCCGAATGGCGGACCCGCATCAATGATCGGTGATCTATTGCCCAATGGCGGGCTTGTCTACTATGCCTCTCCGGGTTGTGGTTCGTGTCGCGAATCCCTCGCCGACCTGCAGTATGTCCTAGACGCACGGGATACGGCCACCTTGGATATACTGGTAATTGCCGTCGGCACCATGGAGGATGGAGCGCAGTTCCTCACGTCTACCGGATTCAAACAACCGTTTGTGATGGACATACAGAATTCACTTTCAGTTGAGTATGGAGTTGAGATTTTCCCTACCTACTTTTGCTTGGACGAGAACCTAAGAGTTCTGTCATTTGGCACGGACGCTACGTCGGCACAACGGCTTTCGGATATCATATTCGAGTGTGCAACTAACGAGCCACGACTCTAGAGGAAAGGAGGTGAGAATCGTATGAATCGTCGGTCAACAGTTACAGCATCACTTCTGCTGTTCACATTCGCGTTCTCGGTTGCATTTGGTGTGGTACTTACGCAACCAGAGGAGTCAGGGGCGTTGGAATGCGCGCCGTGCAATTGCTTTGCCGGGGGTTGCTATGGGTCAATCGGCCCTCACACGAACTGGATCTGTCAACCCAGCACCCGCGTGCAGTGCTACATGGCGAACGAGCCACCGTGGTTTCCTGAGTATGTGCCTCCGTATTGCGGGGCCCACTGCCCGTACTAAAGAGTAGTTCTCGGAGTCAAGCCGGGACGATCAGTGAGTCCCGGCTTGGCCGTTTAATGTGGCGGCGTGCCTTGACACGAGCCAAGAGCAGTGGACGGGTGGCCCTGACGAAGGCTCTATCTCGTCAGAGCTTGCGTAACTCAAGACACGGAGCAATCCGCAATCTCATCACAAGAGAGCTCCCGCCTATCGGAAGTTTGTTGCGGATTCGATATGCGCCTAAAGTAAACCACCAAACGGTCCCGAGCAAGTCGAGGGAGACGAGGGCGTCAGGGTCTGTCCGCCTCTGGCGGGCCACCCCCGGCGAGTCGCAAGATTAAGCAGGAACGTAGATCAACCTGATCACATCCTCGGCAATCCGATCGTTCGACACAAGGCGGAGCGGCGGCCGGGGTCCGGCGAAGTATGGCGATCCGTGACCAAGCACGACGGGGTGCAGGTAGATTCGATACTCATCGATCAGGCCAAGTTCGGTGAGGCTATGCGCCAGGTTCGGGCCGGCAACTTCGATCTCCCCGTCGCGCTCGGCCTTCAGCTTGCGGATCGCGCTCTCAAGATCATCCGCAATAAGCCTGGCGTTGGGGCCGACCGACTTCAAAGATCGCGAGACGACCCATTTCGGTTGCTTGCGCCATGCTAACGCAAAGGCGCGTTCCTCGGAATCCCATTCAGGATGATCGTCGTCCCAGTAACGCATGATCTCATACATTTTGCGACCGTACAGACTGCCCGCCTGACGCTGGGCCTCCTCGATGAAGTGACGGAAGAGCAAAGGGCCCGGCGCAAACGCCGTATGGTCGACGTAGCCGTCCAGGGACTGGTTCATTCCGAACACGAGCTTGGCCATACCCACTTCCTTTTCTTACGCCGACTGCGCTACAGCCCTGCCGAAGGGGCGACACAAAAACGGTGCGTGCCCTTCGGAAACGCACGCACCCTACAATTAGAACGACCAATTGACGATCGGGAAGACCGGGAACTGACCGCCTTGTTTGATGAAGTTCAAAAGCCCGATCTGCAGGCCCTTCATGGTCACCGCGTAATTGACAAACCCAAGTTGAAATCCACTGGCGTGTCCGGCATAGTTCACGACGCCCCATTGGAAACCTTCCATCTTCCCCTTCGTCACGTTCACCCATGTATCCTGGAAGCCGGTAAAGTCGGCATCAACAATGCCAACGAATCCAAACTGCGCACCCTTGGATACACCCGTCGTTGCATGACTGACCAACCCGATGTCCAAACCGGTGACGGTCGTGTTTTTCCCGTACAGGAGACTCAGCCGGCCACCCCCAATGGCTTCGTCCTCCGAGACCAGCTGAATGGGTGGAAACAATGAGAGCTGAATCGGCTTCGACCCTGCCAGCGCCGGCCGTGTGAACAGAAGTACAGAAAGGATCACAAAGCCGGTTAGACTGCGCATTCCATTGGCCACTTTCTCCTCCATTCATTTGACATCCGTGCAAGTCGTGAATTCTATCAGATAAACGTCATGCGGTCATACAGCAAGCCAAGAAACTCCGCTGTTGGGTTAGGCGCAAGCGTTCAGCATTTCCCGATGCGGTGGCCCACCCCGCCGCGCGCGTTAGACGGCACCGACATTGCGCGCGCTAAAGGCGCCTTGCCCGCCACCAACAAACCAAGAACAGAATAGCTGGTAACGCATACGCCATGGCCATGAAGATTATGGC
Source organism: uncultured Ignavibacteria bacterium (assembly GCA_964371625.1). Classification (GTDB taxonomy): domain Bacteria; phylum Zixibacteria; class MSB-5A5; order WJJR01; family WJJR01; genus JACQFV01. Next base: position 459,965 of record CAYJMP010000001.1, read on the forward strand.
ACCGGGCTTTACATCTGTTTGCAGCCCAAGAACGCAATAGCCGATGAGGCTACCCAACGCCACTAACCCTCCGGGACCTTCCCACTTCCAGGCCATAGTGAGGCCGATGAAGGCCAAGAACAGCGCGAACGTCATCGGTATCCGGTCACCTGGGATTGCCCCTTTCTGGATCAAGTCAGGCACGAAGAAAACCAAGAACCCAAGGATGAAAAGTGCCCCAGCGATTCTCGCCGTCCAGCGAATCGCGGTCGCCGGACGTGTCGACGTTAGTCCACGGTCGTCCACGTGTACCTCCCGCCGTGAGGATTCGCGGCTGGGTCGCCCTGAAGAGGAGACATCTCGTCAGGGTTCGTTTTAATCATGCTTCAGACACAACATTGTACGTTTACACATATTCGAACTCCACTAGCTCTTGCGCGCTGCCCTCCCAGCCCGGACTAACGCTCGAATGATCAGTCCTTTCTTCGGGCGATCTCTTCCTTGATTTTCTTTCCACCAATCAACATTGCGATGGTGACAATACCTAAACCTGCAAATCCAGCCGCAGAGGCGGAAATAGACGGTGATTTCCCGTAGAAGCGGGTGATTAAGATGGAGATAATTGCAGCAGACCAACAGACAGTCAATACAACTTTGCCGGTCTTTACTTTCCTCTTTAGTTCTTCTGTACTCTGTGCTCTGATGTCTTTGCCCATTGCCACAATTCTCCGTACATGAGTCTTTAGTACCCGCACTGCCCGGGTACCCGATCCGCTGCGGCGGACTGTGGGAGTCCATCCTTCGCGATTTGATCGTCAACAAACATTAAGTTCCAGTATCGACTAGCTCACCGCAAGCGGTGGGGTGTCTGGCCACAACTCATCACCGCCTCATCAGCGCGAACACGCCCCACCCCAGGTATTCACGTGTGTAAGCGGCGTAGTGCTCGGGTCCCGAGGTCAGTTTGGCGCGAACTTCTTTCGCGAACTCGTCGTCGGGATTGGCTTCAAGCCATCGGCGCATGGTGAGCCATTGAGACGCCTCGTATCTGTCCCAGCTGTCCTGGTCTGCCAAGACCATTTCCACGACGTCGTAGCCATGGCGGCCAAATGATGCGAGAAGTTCAGGAAGCATGAGAAAGTCGGAGATGGAGCCGGCCTCACACTCCTTGGCCACATCTTCCGTCGGCGGTAACTGCCGCCAGTAGGGCTCGCCGATGAGGATGATCCCTCCGGTGCGGAGGCTCTGCGCCACAAGCTCTATAGTGCCGATGACTCCCCCACCGATCCATGTAGCACCGATACAGGCCGCCACATCGACCTTCTCGTCCGAGACGTAGCCAGTAGCATCGCCGTGGATGAACTTGACGCGATCGGCGACGCCAAGTTCTTCCGCGCGGAGTTTCGCTTGCTCGGTGAACAACTGGCTCATGTCGATGCCGGTGCCGCTGATTCCGTAATCGCGTGCCCAGGTGCACAGCATCTCCCCCGAACCGCTGCCGAGGTCAAGCACTCGCGTAAGCGTCCCCGTATCCAGGCGCAGCGCCGCGCCGAGAGTGGCGAGCTTTTCGGGCGTGAACGGGTTATGGATGCGGTGAGCACTTTCGGTGATGTTGAAGATCCGTGGAATGTCCATTTCGGGAAATCTCCTTATGGGTGCTACAGGTGGCCCTGACCGCTCTTAGTCAGGGCTCGCGTAACTCACCTTGGAATGGCACACATGTTCTCTCATCGCAATGGCTTTTCTGTCTCAAAGGTGCATACGTGAACCCTGACGCGAAGAGCGCGTCAGGGCCACGAAAAGAAATCAAAATGACCCTGTCTTCACCTCGCCTGCCCGTTTGTAGTTGGCGACAATGACTCCACTCGGCGACACTTTGCTGTCGGTCAGCCTGAATGCCGCTGGGGTTGCGCCTTCGGCGAACAAGCGTTTTCCGGGACCGAGCGTGACGGGAAAGATCTTGAGCCAGAACTCGTCGACCAGATCATGCGCAAGCAGCGTCTGAATCAAGTTGCCGCTGCCGTGCACCTGCAGGTCGGGACCATCTTGCGTCTTCAGTTTCTTGACGGCGTCGGCGACATCACCCTGCAACTGCACCGATTTGTCCCATGTGAGTTTCTGAGGCGTGCGTGAGGCGACATACTTGGTTGCGGTGTCGAATGCCGGGATGACGCCGGGATGTTGGGGCCAATACGAGGCGAAGATGTCGTAGGTCTTCCTTCCGAGCAATAGATCGAGCGGGCCTTTCATCTGTTCGTCCATGACGCCGTGGGCGAATTCGTCGAAGTACGGCACCGTCCACCCGCCATGCGTGAACACGCCGGACGTGTCCTCCTCGGGTCCGCCGGGCGCCTGCATGACGCCGTCGAGAGAGAGGAATGAAAGAACAATGAGTTTGCGCATTGTGATCTCCTATTTGAAAGCTCTCGTAGGGTGCGTGCGGCTTTACTGCAGAACCCACCACTTTCTACTCGTTGGGACCAGAAACGGTGGGTGCAAAGAGCGCACCCACCCTACAGGTCTTTTTGGATCGGTCACGCATGATCGCTTTGTCTGTCACGGCCACCCGTCGAGGTCTGTCAGGGCTTGTCCGCCTCGGGCGGGCCACCCCGCCGCCTGGGCTTGTTTCGCTTCCCGATGCTCTATAACTTGCGGCACAAATGCACCACCACTCTATCCAAGTGAGGAGCAGGAGGGCATCATGACCGCGTCCGTCATAGGCAGAGTGAATTCAGGAAGCTCAAAGTCATATGAAGTCAAATGGGACCGCCTCTCCCACGATGTTTACGTGTCTTGGGGCGGATGGTCACATGTCGGGAAGGCAACAAGCGCCTCAGAAGCCATGACCATTGCCGAAGCGTGGCTTTACAACAAGTAGGCAGCTGATCACAAGTGATCGACGGCCACTGATTCAATCCCTGAAGCTGAGCGTGCCGTCGGGATTACGCTTTGTAAGTCCGTAGGTCAACAACGCCCCATGCCTTTTCTTTGCATTACTGAACATTTCATAGATTTCGGGATCCTCTTTCGCGTCCGCAGGAGCATGGTCGAATATTCTCATGACCTCCTCATACAGTCCGATCACGCGCCTCACCTGTTTGAACTCTTCCTCAGAAACTGTGGCGCCAGTGCGATTTTGGAAATCATGAAGTTGCCAGATTGCTAGTCCGAGATTCAGACACACTGCCATCCGTAACGGGCCAGCCCCACAACTGTCAAGAGCTTTCTCAAACTCCTCCACAGCCAATCCAGGTCGAGTTGCATGACAATGGGCCAAGCCCGCATTGTAGTGCTCGACCGCAGTCCTGTCACTATTAGCCCCCGCTTTCGCGCCCCCACTCGCCCTTACCTTTCCAAGAATGGACTCGATCTTTCTGGCGTCTGGGCTCACACCGTCACGTCTCAGGTACTCCTCGCATTCCCGCTCCGCCGCTTGATTATCTCCGGCTACCGCAAGATAGATTGCCAGGTTGTAACGAGCTTCCAGGTCGTCTGGCGTTTCACTTAGTAACGCAGACATCGCATCGCTCGCTGCTCTCGGATCGCCCGCGCCAGATAAGCAGATCCCTAAATTGTACAACGCCATTTGCCTCTGCTTATCGTCGAATACATGCATGCCCAGAGCGACTGTGAGCAATTCAGCCGCCGGCCCGAACTCCTCAGCGGATTGATGAATCCAGGATGCCGAAGCAAATGCTTCCGCTAGCATCTCAGCAGACTCTCGCCTCATGTCAGAGGGAAAGTGTGACTGAGTGGATTCAAAGATTCGTGATGCTGAATGAAGCAGGGGCACGTACTTTTTGCACACGCTGAGGGCATCTGGTACTCTGTCGAGTACGGTGTTAAGCAGGCTGAGAGCTGAGTGAATTCGATTTATCGCTCCGCGAGCATCTCCCCTTGACACGTGTAATTCAGATTCGGACAGACCTTCTGCTATCGTCTCCTGCAAGTTCGGGAATGATGACATTTGAAGTCCTCCTGTCGATCTTCCGAGTCAGTGTGTCTCTCTGTTCAGGACCACAGCTCACAGACTTGCGCCGGCCGGAGAAGTCGGCCACGTGTCCCTTATCGGGAAACTCCACCGCAAAAGCGGATGGGGCACCCAGCCTGACGAGGGCGTCAGGGCTTGTCCGCCTTCGGCGGGCCACCCGTCTTTGAGTCGAAGAGCAAGATCAAAGAACAGACCCACGCCAGAGGACGAACACAGAGAAAGCGAGTCAGAAGTTGAAACACTCGCTCTCGCTCAATCTTCGCAGCTAAACCGGGCGAGTACTGGTAATACAATTTAACAAAACACTCTCCAAGCGAGTTTCCCAAGATAAAGGAATCCCGAAATCTCCTCAGGACTTGTACCTCCCAGGCGTCTACGCCGCTACACGCAGCGGTCGCCACAAAACACCGCCCCTTTGCCTTAAGTTTCTCGTGCTCTTTGACAATTTCCTGCTGACACTCCATTCCAAGCTGACTGTCCGTTCCCGCAAGCTCGATTACGCGACTGAAGCTGGTGATTGCTCGATCGTGGGCCATCTGCCATTGCTGTAATACAGCAATTCTGTACCTTAGCCGCCCCTCGTCCGCTCCCAGAGCGATCGCCCTCTCATACCAGTCAATTGCCTGGTTGATATGGACAAGTTGGCAGCCGAGTATTTGTGCTTTAAGCAGCGAACTCATTAGGGCGACTTCTGCAGAGTCCGGAGCCTGCCGTTCAGCAAGATCACACTGCGCTACAAGTTGCTTACACGCATAGGATAGATCGCCATCGTACTCGTGATCACGCGGGGACCATCGGTCACCAAGTAGAGCGCGGCCTTTTGCGGAGACCTTTTTAAACAGCGAATTCGCTATCTGTTCATCCCGATCGAACCGGCCATTTTCCATTGTTACTCCCACCAATCATTGGGATCATTGGCAGTGTTTGATCCAAGAGTCGCCAAGCGACTCATCGTAATTCTAGCTCACAAGAAACGGCTGCGTGGCCCTGACTCCCCCGAAGGTCCCGAGCAAAGCTCAGAGGTCGTCGGGGCTTGCATAATTCACGCCACAGAGCACGCCGCGATCTCATCACAAGAGAACTCCAGCCTCGGGAGTGCGTGGCGGATTCGGTACGCGCTAAAGTAAACCCTTTCACGGTCCCGAGCAAGTCGAGGGAGACGAGGGCGTCAGAGCCACACATTTTGGTTCAGTTACGAATGGTAGTGTGTTCTGTCAGGGCTTGTCCGCCTCCGGCGGGCCACCCGTCCGCTACTGCTTGCCCTTGTTCCCTTGAGTTGCAGCCGCAACGGCATCAACGAATCGTATGAGGACGTCTGAGGGCACTACAAGTCCCAATCCGGCATTTTCCGAGACCAACATTTGGTCAATACTGTCCGCCGGGTTAATGTACCTCTTGCGCATCGGCACATATGCATTGACTAACCCAATAAACGATTGGCCAGTCGAGTTTTTGAATGCCATGCCTACTCGGCTGCCTTCATCCACAAACACAGCACTCCCGCTCGAGCCAGGAAACACTTGCGCGTCGAGCACTATCGTACTGCTGGCAGAATCTACTAAAGCAATGGTTCCCCGCCGGATCACCGGCCTCATCTCAGCAGAATGCAGACCTAAAGGAAATCCACAGATCACCACGGGAAGTCCTTCGAAGAGACTGGACTCTGGCACGTACAAACTTCGCGGTATCAGGTAATGCTTGAAGCCTTGGGTCACTGAGAGCGGACCAAATTCCAGCGGGGTGACAAGCAGACCGACGACGTCCTTCTCTGGGTCTGGTACAAACCATATCGGACGTCCCCCAACTACAAGAGGCTTCGTGAAAGATACCGGTTCAAGGCCGCCAGCGCGATCATAGGTTACAACTGTGACTCTCAAACTATCCTGATTTTCAACCAAATGTTTTGCCGTAAAGAAGATAGTGGCCGAACTTGAACCATAAGTCCAAGCCATAAATCCCGTCCCTTGGCCAGAAGAAGTACCGCCAAATGACCTTACATAGCAGACCGAGGTTGACTGTCGCCATGCATCATGCCTCGCGTCCGCAAGAACCGAATCGTCACCACCTGCTGCTTCTGCACTGCTTGTGACGAGAAGCCAGATCATCACCACAATGAACTTGCCCATCGCACCCCTCGATTCTATTCGGACGTCGTGGCCCTGACCGCTCTTCGTCAGGGCTTGCGCAACTCACGGATGATTTACAGCGTGGTATCATCTCTCGATACTTCTCGCGTAGGTCAAGTTCGTTCATGGTTCGATATCCGCCTGCGTGAACCCTGACCACCTTCGGCCCTCACGCTTCGCTCAGGATCTTCGGCGGTCAGGGCCACGGATCTTTACCAGACTGCCAACTCAGTACATCCTTCGGGAATGTCGCCTGTGTAACAGTCCATAATCAGTACCCGCCCTGCCTGACATCGTATAGGACCTCGAGCATGGCGATCCTCCTTGAGAACTTCCCGTAATGCTTCAAGATCGGCATGCAAGCGTTTGGCTAACTTTGCCTCGTCTCGCAATTCAAAGTACCCGCCTTCATCATCAACAGTCAGATTAGAGAAAAAGCTCGACAATGAATCCAACAACTCAACGACCGCGACGTGGACGGCTGCTCCTGCATATTGCGTTTTACAGAACTCCTGGATGTAATACTCCCTGTCAAATTCTAGCCGGACTTCCTCGGACAACGGGTGAGGAGTTAAGATGGTTCCGCGGACGGGACCCATGTAGTCCACCCGTTCCTCGTCGTCATTCACTCGAGACAGCCTGACCTCATCCAACTCGATCTTCCGCGTCGGCCAATTCCTGACTCTCGCGTAGGACTCCGCAATGCGAATTACTTCGTTAAAGTCTGACTGTCGCCTCAAACGCCCTTTGAAGTGAATCGTTACCCCATATACTTGTCTCCCTCCTGACGGAATAGCAGTCTCGGCAGTAGCCTCGCCCTCCCACAGCGGTTCCGGTATCACTCATTCCAGCCCCACCCACACGCACTTCGTCTCCGTGTACTACTCCAACGCCGCGGCACCAAGATCGCCGCCGTAGCCCGATTATTCGTGAACGAGATCATTGATCACCGTACGGAATTCTGTCACCGGGACGTGCTGCGTCCTTTCGATAGAATATCCCCGAGAGAAAAATATGGTCCCATACGTCTTCGATTGGCTTTCCGCCAAGATGGAAACGAACGCCATCCACCCACGGCCCATGATAAGTCTCCTGCAGGAAGCCGCGCCTAAGCGTCATGGTTGTGAATCCTCCGCCTGAGCTGCCTTGAAAATAGTTGCGACTCCAAGGATTCCCAATGCTGTCGCCAATCAGGTTTATCTCCGCGACGGTACGCCCTTCGATTGTGTCGATCTTCATCAATTTGATACCGCCATAACAGAACATCAACTGGCTCAATCGATCGCAGATTATCTCCATCTTCTCGGTAATCGTCGCCGAGTCAGGGGCAGGGATGTAGCAGACGATCTCATCCTTATCGTATTCTTGATTGGGGCCCCACACGGGTAGCAATACCGTACCGGTTGGAATCGTGTCGCCAGGTGCCAAAGAGCTCTGAACCGTGGCGATAGTGGAGGCAAATGCGATGCTCAGAATCGGGACGATCAAAGAGCAGGCTCGGCGGAAGCCTCGCCCTCCCAAAGTCAACAAAGATTGCTTCGTCGGCAAAGAGCGCCTCCTCGCAATGACAGCTTAGTGAATTACTCCATCCCCACCCACACGCACTTCGTCTCCGTGTACTGCTCCAGCGCTGCGTGGCCGAGATCGCGGCCGTAGCCGGAGGACTTATAGCCGCCGAAGGGGGCGGCCGCGTCATAGAGGTTGATGCAGTTGATCCAGACTGTGCCCGCCTTGATTTGCGCGGCCAGACGGTGGGCGCGGGCGATGTCGCGCGTGTAGACGGCGGCGGCGAGGCCGTAGGGATTGGCGTTGGCCATCTGCACCGCTTCCGCGGCTTCCGCGTCCTCATCGAATTTCATCACCGCGAGGACCGGGCCGAAGATTTCCTCGCGGCCGATCGTCATGTCGTTGGTGACATTGTCGAAGATCGTCGGCTCGACGAAATACCCCGGCATGCCTTCGGCGCGTTTGCCGCCAGAGACGAGTTTGGCGTTTTCCGCCTGCCCCTTGTCGATGTAATGCAGGACACGCCGCATCTGCGTTTCCGAAACCAACGCGCCCATTCTCGATTTCGGATTGAAGGGATCTAAAGGCGCATACCTTGCGGCTTTGGCGACAATCCCCTCGACCACCTGATCGTGAATCTTCGACGACACAATCAGCCGCGACCCGGCGGCGCAGACCTCGCCCTTGCCATAGAAAATGCCGACCAGCGCGCCGCGAATGGCCTGATCGACATTGGCGTCGGCCAACACCACATTCGCCGATTTGCCGCCCAGTTCGAGCGAGACGCGTTTGAGCGTCGCGGCGGCGCGCGCGGCGATCTCGCGCCCGACTTCGGTCGAGCCGGTAAAGGCGATCTTGTTGACGTCGTGGTGATCGACCAGGGCGCGTCCGGCAGTCGGTCCGAAACCATTCACGACATTCAATACACCGGGCGGGAATCCAGCTTTCTCGGCGGCGTGTGCGATTTCGAGCGCGGAAAGCGGAGTCTGCTCGGCGGGTTTGAGCACGACAGTATTCCCACAAGCCAGCGCCGGGGCGAGTTTCCAGGAGGCCATGAGGATCGGGAAATTCCACGGGATGATCGCGCCCACCACCCCGACCGGCTCGCGGCGCGTGTAGACAAACTGCGGCCCGGCGACCGGGATGGTCGTGCCTTCGATCTTGTCGGCCCAGCCGGCGAAATAGCGGAAGATCGCAACTGTCTGCGCGAGGTCGATCTTCGACTCGAAAACGGGTTTGCCGTTGTCGATGGTCTCGAGTTGGATGATCTGCTCGGCGCGGGCTTCGAGCTGGTCGGCCAGTTTCCAGAGCAGCATTCCGCGCGCCGCGCCGGGCATTGTCCCCCAAGGGCCTTTGTCCAATGCTTCACGTGCCGCTTTAACCGCCAGGTCGATGTCGGCGGCATCCCCTTCGGCGACTTCGCAGTAGGGAGCGGCGGTGATCGGGCAGATGTCAGTGAAGGTCTTCCCGGATTTGGATTTGGTCCAGGCGCCGTTGATGTAGAGGTCGGTGAATTGCGGTTGAATGGGTAGGGTGGTCATTCGATATCCCCGATGTTCGGATGCGTTTGGGGATATTTAGGGAAATGACGGGGAAAACACAACCGATTGCCGATTGCCGATTGTCGATTGCGGATTGAAGAGCCAGTGCGGCCTTTGTGGAGGGCGAGCGCCGAAGGTCGCGGGTCCAAAAAGCAGATCCCTCACTTCGTTCGGGATGACAAGAGAGAGTTCAGGATTATAACGTCTATCCGATCCCAAAAACAGGAGAACAGGCCTTCAGCCTGTTCTGCGCAGGCTGAAGGCCTGCGCTCCTGCTCCTGTGAACCAACGCACGCGCACATCGAGGCCATGCCGCTTCGGTTTGTGTATGTTGCCCCGCCGATTTCGCCTCTATCTTGCCGCAGTAAATCCAGACCCGAAGGGGGCGTCATGCGTTCGCTCGTATTGCATTCGGAGACTCATCGGATCCATCGTGTGGGATGGTTGCGCGCCGCTGTGCTCGGCGCCAACGATGGGATTGTCTCGACAGCCAGTTTGATTGTGGGAGTTGCGGCGGCTGCGGCCGCCCAGGCGGATATCCTGATCGCCGGGGTCGCGGGGCTTGTGGCGGGCGCAATGTCGATGGCCGCAGGCGAGTATGTGTCCGTCAGTTCACAAGCCGACACCGAGCAAGCCGATATCGCCCGCGAAACGAAGGAACTTCGCGAAGATTTAGAATTCGAGGAAGATGAGCTGACCGAGATCTATATGAAGCGCGGACTTGAGAAGGATTTCGCGCGCGAGGTCGCAACGAAGCTCATGGCCCACGATGCTCTGGGTGCGCATCTGCGCGACGAGCTGGGGATCTCGGAGACGACGACCGCGCGGCCGTTGCAGGCCGCGCTGACATCGGCCGCGACATTTGCCGTCGGCGCCGCATTCCCCTTGTTGACTGTCCTCGTAGTGCCGGCCAGCGCGCTCATCGTCACGGTCTCGCTGGCATCTCTGGCGTTTCTCGCGATTCTTGGCGCAGTCGGCGCCAAAGCCGGAGGAGCAAACATTTCGCGGGCGACGGCGCGCGTGACATTCTGGGGCGCGCTCGCGATGGCGCTCACCGCCGGAATCGGCGCCGCATTTGGAACAGTGCTGTAGGACACTGCAGCGCTCGGTGTGCGAGGTCGAGGGAGACAAGTTAAGAGCAAAAAGAGCAGGCTCGGATGTAACATCGCCCTCCCAACGTATGGTCACAGACGGGAGGGCGAGGCTATGCCGAGCCTGCTCTTCAACGCGGGTAGAACTATACTCCGGCGAACTTCGGTACGCGCTTCTCCACGTAGGCCGCCAGACCTTCCTTGGCATCCGAGGACTGGAAAAGTTGCTGCTGCAACTCGCGCTCGATGGCCAGTCCTTCGGAGAACGGCACCTCGCAGCCAGACTGGACCGCGCGTTTGATACGACCGACCGCTTTCGATGCTTTGTTCGGCGGCGCGAACTGGCGGGCGTAGGCGTAAACATTCTCCATGAAGTCTTCGCGATCGAAGAGCTGATTGATGATTCCCCATTCGAGCGCTTCCTCGAACGAGAATGTCTGACCGGTGCACATCATCTCGATGGCTTTCGACTTGCCGATCAGGCGTCCAAGCCGCTGGGTGCCGCCGGTGCCGGGGAGCACGCCGAGCGTGACTTCGGGCAGGCCAATCTTGCCCGCTTCCTTTTTGGCGATGCGGATGTCGGCCGCCATAGCGATCTCGAGACCGCCGCCAACCGTGTGGCCATTCAATGCGGCAATCACGAGTTTCGGAGTCTGTTCGAGGCGGTTTAAGGTCTCGTTGGCATGCAAGCAGAAGTAGTACTTGAACTGCGGCGTGACCTCGGAGAGCATGCGAATATTGGCGCCCGCCGAGAAAAACTTCTCGCCATCGCCGGTCATGACGATAACGTGGACGTTGTCGTCGAAACGCGCCTTCAAGATGGACTCATCGAGCTGGCGCATCATCTCGTGGGTGTATGTGTTGGCGGGCGGGTCGGACATGGTGATCGTCGCGATCCCGTCCTTGACCTCGTATCGAATCAACTGCTTTTCCATCCTGTTTCCTCCCAAAGACCTATCATGGTTTGGTGCGTTACATTCCTAAACGAGATTCACAATAAACCGGGATTTTGCGCCTGTGTCAACGGTCGTAGCGGGACGCAAATAATCCCGACGATTGACGTATAACACTGGGGTCAGGCACCCAGTTCCGGACAACCAGTATCATGCGACGTTACCTCTTCCTTGCTCTCTTGTTGATCACCCTGCCGGCGACGGATGCCCTGGCCGAATACGCGGCCCGTTTCAGCAGCGCGACGGTCGAGCCGGGCGAAGAGTTTACGATTGACCTGAGCGTCGAAAACGATGAGACAATCGGCGGCGTGTCCATCCCTTTTCGTTGGTCGTCAGCGGCCGTGACACTCCTCGATGTCGAGATTATCCCCGACAGGCTTATCGGGAACGTGACCTGGTTTGTCACCGCGACCGACCAGGTGAAACGGACATCGGGGATTCTCATTTTCAACAATCGCTTGCAGGGCTGGATCGAGGCTGGCGATGGCCCGGTGGCGCGCCTGACTTTCCGCGCCAATGCTGGAGCCGGAGATCAGTATGTCTTCGTCGATTCCGTGTATGAGCGAGCCGGGGATATCGTGCTTCTGCAGGTCAATTTCTCGAACCTCGATGGCTCGGAGTCGATCTTTCCGCCGACGTATCCCGGTGTGATTACGATTGGCAATCCGGCGCCGGCGACAATCTCGGTATCGCCTCAGGCGTTGAGCTTCCGCGGCGAGACCGCTGGCTTGGAGCCGGAGTCGCGGACGATCGACGTTCGCTCCGACGGCAGTATCGAATTCGACTGGAGCGCAGACTGGTCATCGGACTGGCTCGATGTGTCCCCACCGATCGGGAAAACACCTGCCCTTCCCACTGTCAATGCGGATGCCTTTTTCCTGCTGCCTGGTGTGTATTACGACACGATAGTCGTCTCTTCGCCGATTGCCGAGAATTCCCCCGTCGTGATACCGGTTCTCTTCACGGTCGATACCGCCGGGGCACGGCCACCCGATGGATACAACTTCACGCTGGGGCAAAACCGTCCGAGCCCGTTTGTCGCCTACAGAGTTTCTGAGACGTGGATCCCCTTCCTGCTTGAGGAAGCTGACCTTGTCGAGATTGCGATCTACAATATACTGGGCCGGCGCATCAAAACTCTGACGGCCGGTCAGTATGCCGAAGGTGAAGCGTCGGTCGTGTGGGATGGACGCGACTCCGATGGCGAGGATGTCGCCTCCGGGCATTACCTCTGCCGCATGGCGACGTCGACGGGGGAATTGTCGCGAGTGATCGTCTTGATACGCTGACTTAAAGCGGTTGCCGTCCGCGGAACCCGGTCTCGATCTCGTGCCAATATTCGACTTTCTTCTCGCCTATCTTCCAGCATAAGAGAACTTCGCGATCCTCGCGTATGTGTGGGAAGTCAATCAGTCCGCCCTGCACATCCTTAATGAGAATACCTTCGTCCTCCAGGCCCTGCATCAGACGGGTGATTGACTCGGAGAGAGTCAGAAGGTCCGAGCTGCTCTTACTGCCGCCGTTGCCGGGCGCATGCTTGTGCAATCGCTCGAGCGCCTTCTCGTGCTTTTCCAGATCGACGCCGATCGCTTGAATGCGCTCAAACACAGAGAGCACATGCGGCAGGAGCGCATTGGCCTCATCGACACTGAAGTGGCGTTTGAATTGGTAGTCGGGCATCGCACACCGTCGGACAGAAAGTCAGGAGCACGGGCCTTCAGCCTGTGCGCGCAGGCTGAAGGCCTGCGCTCCTAGTCACGCGTCTGGAAAGACCTTCTCCGGATTCAATATACCATCAGGATCGAAGGCATGCTTCAGGCGTTTCATCAGGTCGAGTTCGACTTTCGAGAGCGCCAGCGGCATGTAATGCTTCTGCACCCAGCCGATTCCGTGCTCGCCTGAGATCGTTCCACCCATGGCGACCACTCTCTGGAATAACTCGGTAATCGCCCCCGGCAACCGCTCCTCCCAATCGCGATCGGGGAGGTCCATCTTGAGGATATTGACATGCAGGTTGCCGTCCCCGGCATGGCCATAGGTGATCGCGGTCAGCTTGTGCTTGTCGCAGATCTCGCGCACGACACGGACCAGCTCGGGCAGCTTCGCGCGCGGTACGACCGTGTCCTCTTCTTTGTAGACAGAGACCGATTTTACCGCCTCACCGATCCCCCGCCGCATCTGCCAGATATCCGCGACTTTCTGAGGATCATCGGCCAACAAGACATCGCGCGCGCCTTCATTCAGGCAGATCTCGCCGACTTTCTCGGCGTCACGCTCGAGGACCGCGCGGTCGTTGCCGTCGAGTTCAAGCAACAGATGCGCCTCGGCGTCGGATTGCGGGAAGGATTTGCCGAACTTCATCTCGGCGCAACGCACCGCCGCGCCTTCGAGGTATTCAGCAGCCGAGGGCGAGAGACGGTTCATGAAGATTTTGGTCAGGGCTCGTGCCGCGGCTTCGCCGTCATCGAACGGCGCGACGAGCATCACACGTTCTTTCGGCAGGGGAATCAGCTTCATCGTGATCTCGGTCACGATAGCGAGTGTTCCTTCCGACCCCACCAGCAGTTGTGCGAGATTGTAACCAGTGACGTTTTTGAGGAGCTTGCCACCCCATCGTATCACATCGCCACTCGGGAGTACGGCTTCGACACCCAGCACATAATCCTTCGTCACACCATACTTGAGAGCGCGCGGACCCCCAGCGCACTCGGCGACGTTGCCGCCGATCATGCATGAGCCGCGTGAGGCCGGATCAGGCGGATAGAATAACCCCTTGGCTTCGACCGCCTCCTGCAGCACCTGCGTGATCACGCCGGGCTGAACCACGGCGACAAGATTCTCTATATCGACTTCGAGAATCTTGTTCATCTTCGCCAGTGACAGGCAAACGCCTCCGGTCACGCATAAAGCGCCGCCGGAGAGTCCAGTCCCCGCCCCGCGCGGGGTCACAGTCAGCCTGCGCGTGGAGCAATGCTTCATAATCGCCGCGACTTGTTCCGTAGTCCGTGGAAGAACGACGACCTCGGGCGGATAACAGAGATCCTCGGTCTCATCGGAGCCGTGGATATCCAATTCGGCTCGCTCGGTGAGAACGAAGTCGTCGCCGCAGATTGTACGGAGGGCGGAGATGTCGGATGGGGTCAGTTTCAAGGGATTCCCGCCTCGCGCTTCGCCGCATCGAGCGCGCGAGCGATACGGACAAGATACACAATCGTGACGGCAAGTGGCGCGATCACAAACCCGACCAGCAAGAACCAGGGGAACGGCGCATAGCTGGCGGTTGCAAATGAGACAATAAGCCAGATCACCGTCAGAAGGAGCGCCTGCACCACGACAAAAATGGCCAGCATCATCTCGCGCATCAAGTCATACACGGTCTCCCGCTGGGCTTCGGGGAGCGCGGCGATTTCCGCCCTTCGTGGGACGTTGAACAGTCTCGGAAATCGCAGCAGAACAATCGTGAGAACACCGAGCAGTGTACCTACCATCGGCGAGAACCAGAGCTCCCAACCAGAGCTGGAAGCGAAACGGTCCGGTTGCCCTTGAAAGTCAAAGTGGACAGGAATCTGGTCAGGCAAAGTCGGGAGCGCCGCCAGCGGCACCAGCCACTGCGCAACGATCAAGGCAATGTGAAAGAAGAAGAGAAAACGCCCGATGCCAGTTTGCGGAATCATGCCAAAGATGGGTCCATCTCTTTCATACGTCATCCCCGCGGCTCTAAGCGGGGATCCACCGCGCGGCTTGCATGGATTCCCGCTTAGAGCCGCGGGAATGACGAACAAGAACAACTACATCGCGAAATCGCCGTGCTTCTGCAAATGCGCGATCAGACCGCCATCATCGAGAATCTTGGTCATGATCGGCGGCAATGGCTCGAAATGGCGCTCGATGCCATTGGTGTGATCTCGCAGCATGCCCTTGTCAAAATCGACCGAGAGTTCATCGCCTTCGTTGATGCCGGTCGTGTCGACTTCGATGCATGGCAGGCCGTTGTTGATCGAATTGCGAAAGAAAATCCGTGCGAACGATTTGGCCAGTACCGCGCGCGCGCCTGACAACTTGATAATCACTGCCGCCTGTTCGCGCGAAGATCCCATGCCGAAATTATTTCCCGCGACCACGAAGTCGCCCTGTTTGACATTTCCGGCGTAGTCAGCCCGGGCATCGCAAAGAGTGTGTTTCACGAGTTCCGGCATATTCGAAAGCAGATGCACCAGACGGCCGGGGAAGATCAGATCGGTCGAGATGTCATCGCCAAAGATCCAGGCGCGCCCCTTCTCGCTCATGACAACACCTCTCTTGGGTCGGAAATGACACCGGTCAACGCTGACGCCGCGCAAGTGGCGGGGGAGGCGAGATAGATGAACGCTTCGGGATTCCCCATGCGTCCTTTGAAATTACGGTTCATTGTCGAAAGACAATTCTCACCGGTGCCAAGAATGCCGGTCTGAATGCCGGGGCAGGCGCCGCATCCCGGCGAATTGACCAGGCCGCCTGATTCGATGATCGTCTGCCAGACGCCTTCCCTCAAACCTTCAAGGTACACCTGCCGCGAGGCGGGCGTGGCGACCAGGCGCGTGCCCTTGGCAACGCGATTGCCTTTGAGGATACGCGACACTTCGCGGAAGTCTTCGATACGGCCATTGGTGCAGGTGCCGAGATAGATTTGATGGACCTTCAGCCCCTTCACCTTCTTGTCAGTGACACCGACAACGTTGTCGACATTGTGCGGCATGGCGATCTGCGGTTCCAGCGATGCACAATCGACTGTCATTTCGAAGGCGCAGGGGGCATCCATGTCGCCCGCCAGTGGTTTGTAGTCCTGTGACCGCTTGTTTGTGGCGAAATACTCGCGGGTGCGCTCATCCGATGGACACATGCCGCACTTCGCGCCGGCTTCGACCGCCATGTTCGGGAGAACTGAGCGATCCGGTACCCCCCATGAATCAATTGCTGGTCCGACGAATTCCATCGAGCGGTAGGTCGCGCCATCAACGCCGATTTCGCCAACGATGTGCAACATCACGTCCTTGGAGTAGACGCCTTTCGGCAATTTTCCTTTGATTACAAAACGCATCGTCTCGGGGACGCGCAGCCACGTCTTCGAGAGAAACATCGCCACGGCGATGTCGGTCGATCCCATGCCGGTCGCCAAAGCCGCCACCGCGCCGCCCATGCAGGTGTGCGAGTCACCGCCGAGGATGATCTCCCCTGGCTTGGCGTAGCGTTCCATGATGACCTGGTGGCTGATTCCTTCGCCGACATCAATCAACTCGACTTTCCACTCGTCGGCAAATTCGCGAATCGTTTTTTGCTCATTGGCGGATTGGACTGTCGACGACGGCGAGGCATGATCGAGAAAGAACCGTACTTTTTCCGGGTTCTTGAATCCCTTGAAGCCGAGTTTTCGCAACTGGCTGATCGCCAATGGCCCCGAAAGGTCATGCGCGAACACCTGATCGACGGGCACCATCACCAATTGTCCGGGCCGGACCTCATGGCCCACGTGGGCCGCAATAATCTTTTCAACCAATGTCATGGGCATGCAAGAACTCCTGTGCTACAGTCAACAAATTGACCGCGCCAGTATATCGCGTGCCAATCCGGCTTCCAAGCAATTTCAGGTGGAGAGAGCATCATCCGGTGCTGTGTGCGGAATTGCATTAATCTGCGCCGCGGCGCGCTCGTAGAGAGCAGCGTTTCGCCTGAACGCTCTCAACTCGGCCCTGCCGCTGGCAATGCCGAACACGATGGTCAGTGCGCCCAGCACCCAGTGAAACCAGGGAGTAATCTTGCCGAAGAGAACGCCTCCGGCAACAATCAGCGTCGCTGTCGCCAAAAGTGGCAGGATATGTCCCACCCGCGAGACAGACTTCTTGATCGCCTGCGCCTCGCTGGCGAATTCCTCACCGAGATCATACTTCGCCACGGCGCGCACCATGGCGGTACGCATGCCGAGGAAATAGTAGGTCGTCATCACCTGCGCAAGCGCATAGAGAAAGGTCGAGACCATCCCGAACAAGTAATGTGCTTCCCAGGTGAACAATGTCGGCGCGGTATAACCGATGACTGCCGTGGCAATCATCCCGCCGAGGCCGAGCCATTTGCCGAGTATGAGGAGGAAGGCAAGCATGAATCAATATCGGCACGACACAAGGATTTTGAAACGCGTCTCTTGGGAGGGCGAGGCTACGCCGAGCCTGCTCTCCGTGGCCGCCAAGAGCAGGCTCGGCATAGCCTCGCCCTCCCTTTGGAATCGCGCGGCGCCGTCACGGCGCGATCGACTTGTACGTCATCGCCGTCAACTCCACCGGGCGAAGTCCGGGGATATTGCGCGCCGCGGCCGCGACCAACGCGCCCGGCGTCTCCTGACGCACGCGGATCGACCATTCCTTCCACTCGCCATCGAAGGAAATCACCCACTGCTGATCTTGCCAGCGCATCACGCCGTTCAGGGCCGGATACGACCTCTCGCTCCAATGCACCGAGTAGATGCTGTCCCCCGGTACAGGAACGATGTGTCCGTACCCGCGCGAGATCGCTGATCCTTTGTCGGCATTGACCAACACACGGCGAACGGTGAGCCCATTGCCGCTGCTGTCGAGAGCGAATTGCAGTGTGTCGGTGTAATTCACCTGAAAATACGTCCCGGCGCCGACCCAGCCGCTGGCGCTCTTCCCGGTGAAGTAGCTCACCGGATCATGACGAAACAGATCGACGGTCTGTGCTTGCACCGCGCCGGCGATCAGGAAGAAACCCAACAGGAATGCGTACTTTTTCACTTCTACTCCCCCATGACCTGCACGCGCACCTGACGGTCGCGCGGGCGGTTGTCGAATTCCAAGAACACGATTTGTTGCCAGGTCCCCAAGACCGTCTTTCCCTCAGACACCGCGGTGGTGAATGTTGTTCCCACCAAAGTCGAGCGCAAGTGGGCATATCCGTTGCCGTCACCCCAGGTGGCGTCGTGGTGATATGTCTTCGCTGACGGTATCATCCTCTGCATCAGTTCCGGCCAATCGCGTTTGAGCCCGGGTTCAAACTCAATCGTTGATACACCCGCCGTCGACCCAATGGCGCAAACAACCACGATTCCTTCACGAATCTTGCTTCGGCGCACGGCCTGATCGACATCGCCGGTCAGATCGACCATATCGCCGTCGCCGCGGGTGTGAAACTCGATGGTGTGTGAATGTACCGTTTGGTATTTCTTCGCTCGAGCTCGTAACTCTACTCTCCCCCGAAAATGGGGGAGAGGAAAAAGAGCTTCATGGTCACTCACCCAATAGGAGACAGTCAGGCTGCAATACTCGTTATCTTCGTCGAGCGGAGGTATCTTCTCCCTCGCCGTCCGGAAGCTGCCTGAGCGCCAAGGCCCGCTTGATCTTGCGCGTCGACGTCTTCTCGAAGGGATCATCGCGACGATGCCATTCGCTGATCCGCTTGTACGATGCCATATTCTGACACGCGTTTTTCACGGCCAAATCAATGGCCGCATGCATCACGTTGGGGTTGTGCAGGGCTTCGGATTGAACGGCCGCAAACCATTCGCGGTCGGGAACGATAATCGCCGCGACGCTCTCTCCGGTCTTGCCTTCGCGCGTGCGTCCGTAGACCATCGACTCAGCGATCCCCGGCTGGGCGTTCAAGACTGATTCGATTTCCTCCGGATAGATGTTCTTCCCTGCCCCGGAAATAATGACATTTTTAGATCGTCCAACGACATGGACATGACCGTCGGGATCGATCGAACCAAGGTCGCCGGTCAACAGCCAACCGTCCTTGAGTACAGCGGCCGAATCTTCCGGACGTTTCCAGTATCCCTGCATGACCATGGGTCCGCGGACGGCAATCTCGCCTACGCCCTCCGGCCCGGGATTATCGATGCTCACATCGACCCCCGGCAGGGCGGGGCCCACAGTGCCATGACGATGGTGCCCCGGACGGTTGACCGCGACCACGGGCGCGGTTTCCGAGAGGCCGTACCCCTGCATGATCGGGATGCCGAAATCGTCGAAGAACCGGCTCACTTCGGGCGGCAGCGCGGCTCCGCCAGAGGCCATGATACGAAGCGAGCCCAAGCCGGCACGCGCGCGGGCCGAACGGAAGAGAGTTTGCCCGCTGGTTCTCCATCCGATCCGGTGTCCCGCATCGGCGACAGCGGAGAGGATGCTGAACAGCGCTCGACGTAACGGCGGCGCTTCCGACACTTTCTTTTGAATGCTGTTGGCCATCTTCTCGTAGAGCAATGGTACGGCCAAGATCACAGTCGCACCGGTCATCCGCAAATCCTCGAGGATCTCGTTGGATTTCAGACTGCGCGCGTAGGCGACCTGGGCGCCGATCGAAAGTGGATAGAGAAACCCGGCGGTCGATTCGAACGCGTGATGGATCGGCAAGACCGAAAGAAGTTTGTCGGTGTGTTCGAGCAGTTGCATCCCTTGGATCGCCATGATGTCCGTCACGATGTTGGCGTGCGTGAGCATCACGCCCTTGCTGTAGCCGGTGGTGCCCGACGTGAAGATCAAGACGGCAAGAGAGCCGGGATCAATCTCCGGCGGCGTGGGAACGCCGGTCTGGGACGGGGAAAAGCTCGGCCAGATGCTCGACAACTCGACCGCAAGCGTTGTGAGTTGTGGTGAGTCCTTGTATGTCGTGAGTGAATCTGTCACGAAGAGTATCGCCTCGGAATCGGCGAGAATGCCCGCGACTTCGGTTGGAGTTAGCATGGGGTCGAGCGGGACCGCGGTCGCCCCGGTCCAGAGCGTTGCCAGATAAGTCACACCGAATGCGAATCGGTCGTTATGGCGAACGGCCACGCGCGTCCCCGCTTTCGCTCCACGTTCGCGAAGCCGCTCGGCAAGGCGGGCTACCGCTTGCATCAAGTCGCTGAATGAAACGGGTTCAAAGCGCGCATCGACCCATCGCCACAGCGCCGGCTGGTTGTTCCAGCGGGTTGCGGACTCGGCAAGAAACGCGGGCAGACTGACAACCGCGCGGTCGAGGAATCGCGATTCGGGATGTGCCACAGCGGGGATTATACCGCACAAGACGGCACGGCGAAAGTGATACCAAGCCACTGCGTCGCGCCTTATTCTCCACGTATGAGTTCAGATTCATTCGGCTGGGAGGGCGAGGCTCCTGCCGAGCCGCCCACGTCGGCTAACACAGCCTATACCATTCGCCATCAACCTGTGCATGGAGTTCTTGTTCTTCCACGACAGCCTGCCATCGTGTATTTGACAGTTTGCACTAAAGACAGGGCAAATTGGCTCGCAACGCCGGCGGTTCACCGCGCTTTGCAACGTCTGGCAGAAGGCAGAGGCTTGGCGTGTCGGTCGCTACATCGTGATGCCGGATCACATTCACATATTCGCGGCGTGGATCAACGGCACAATCAGTCTCGAGAATTGGGTCAATACTGGAAATCTCAATTCACAAAGAGCCATATTGCGTGTGCCGGGCGGTGGCAGACCGGGCACTGGGATACCCGTATACGGAGCAGTGCGCATTATGAAGCGAAATGGAAATACGTCAGGGATAACCCCGTCAGACATGGATACGTAGCCCACACCGACGATTGGCCGTTTCAGGGTGAGATGTACGGGCTCGAATGGGGCAGTTGAGTGGTCGCTGCCCGGGCGGCTCGGCGGGAGCCTCGCCCTCCCAAAGTAAGCTTCTCGAGGACAGGATCATGAGCGGGGTTCGGGCGGCGGATTGTGCTCGACCGTGACTTCCCGCAGCTAGATGCTTATCGTATCACGAGCTGTTCGACGCGTTTCTTGACTTTCTCGTCGATATTGAGGATCTGGGCGCGGTCGTGATAAGGAACGACTTCGAACTTGCCGAGGAGTTTCATTTCGGTGAGGACGGCGGAAATGTTGATGACGGCGTTTTCGATCATACGCATAGAGTCTACCAAACGGCCATCGGGATCGTCGAGGGTGCCCCGACGCACCGCCATTTCGACCAATTCAGAATGCCCCATGATGGTTGTGGTGGCGTTGTTGATGTAATGTGAGAATGTCGCGCAGATCGCATCGAGAACGTGATGAATCAGTTCTTCACGCGAGGCGATCGGTGCTTCAAGCATGAGATGTTCGAGCTCGGCATACACCTCGCGCAGGCGCTGGTTAGCATGACTGAGAATGTCGAATTCGTTGCCGACGTTGAACCGGAGAATCGTTCCCATCTCGTGGAGTGACTCGATGGCGCCGCGGCTGGTGAAGGTCAAATCGATCGGATGCAATCCCAGCGCAGTGAGGATGCGATTCTTGCTTTCGACCCGGCGTCGGGTCAACGGCGTGTGGGGCTCGCACCCGAGGTTGCTAACTCGGTCCGCAAGCGCAGTGACAAAGGTCAGGCGCTCTTCGGGGACGACGCCACGTGTGGCCAGGCCACGATCATGGTGGCGGCGCACCGCCTCACAGATCGGTTCAGGCACATGCTGAGTCTGACACCACCAAGCACCCGCTTCGGCGTGATCAATTCCAAATCGATCGTTTTCGTGCGGCACCCAGTCCTGCGTGGGAAGTTCGCCGTTCAGGAATGTGCGATAACTTTCGCCGAAGACATGGCCCATGAGCAATAAACCGACGTCATGACACAGCCCGGCCGCGAAAGCCTCCTGGGGCGGCTGGCAACCCGAACGCTCGGCCAGCAATTGGGCTGTTAACGCGGTCTCGACCGAGTGACGCCAGAAATGCGTCAAGTCGAGCACTTGGGCAGGCTCAGGACGACGAAAGGCCTCTCGCAGACAGACCGCCAAAACGAGGGCGCGCATAGCCGGCAACCCGAGCCGCTCGACTGCCTCCGGGATATTGCGCATCGGCGTGGCGAGGCCGCGCATCGGCACGTTGCAGAGTTGCAGGACCGTGCTTGTGGTCTCGGTCGATTGACCAAGTCGTGATGCGAACTCGCCCGGAGCTGTCTCAGTGTCCTCGACGCGAAGACACTCCTGCGCGACATCGGGAAGACAGTAGAGCTCGCTTAAACGCAATATCCTGTCACGCACGGTCAGGCCGCTCATAGACGTTCAGACTCCTTGGAGGCTAGCCAGTTCCTCTATCAATGCTGGTCTCCTCTATCACATTATCGGTCACAATAGCTGTGTTCTTCAGAGGGCAGAAAAAGAACAGAGTCGCCGGTCCAACATGAACCAACAGACGAGCGACTTATCGTATCCTCTTGCTGGGGAGTCTGTTACGAACATGTTAATTTGCGGTGCAGCCGTGCCCTGCGATGGAGCAGGCGTTCATACAAACCTTCTGAATCTGAATCACCAATCGCACGACGGAACGAGAGTGCGGCGAGGGCCTGCTCGACCACGGCCAAAGCCGCGGCATAATCGCGGCGACGGTGCTCGAGATGCTTGGCCAGTTCCTCGGCGATTGAGTTGTCGCCCGGAGATGTCTGGGCCGCTTTCTCCCATTCAACGTGCGCGTTCTCGTAGTCGCGGACCCGTTTCAAGACGTGTCCGCGCAGACGGTGGACTGAAGCTGCCTGATCAAGATCGAGAACGCGCGCGGTCGCTTCATCGAGAGCCCGCAACGCCGGATCGTGATGACGGTGACGATACCAGTAACGCGCTAATGCCTGCAGGTCATCCGGCGATTCCAGAGTGGGATTCTGCGGATGCGTGCGTGAGTCGAGCCAGAGAGCATAGACGAAGAGCGAGACTACGTCGAGTCGGTTGTGTTCAAAGACAGCATGAAGACGCGGACTGAATCCACTGCGGAGATACTCGAAGTAGACTTCCGGTACCTCGGCGCCGGGAAGATCCTCGACACGCGCGATGCGCAGAAGTTGTTCTTCGACATTCGCAAGCGAGCAGGATTGAATCCGCTGCTTGAAGACCGCGCGTGTCGGCCATAGCAGATCGAGGTGCGGCAGTTCGCGAAACGAAGGATCGAGCCGCCAGAAATTGAACCGCCCTTCCAAAAGTGGCAAATCGAAGGATGACCCGTTGTATGTGACAATCGCCCCGCTCTTCTCGAATCGAGCCGCGAGTTCATCGAGCACCGCCGCTTCATCAGAGAGATCGGGGAGGAAATATTGATCGACGATGAGATTCTCGCCGTCGAACTGCCCGACAGCGGTCAGGAACGCCACGGTCCCGGCGCCGCTGGACAATCCAGTCGTCTCGCAATCGACAAAGAGGCAGTCAGTAAGCGGAATCCGTTTGTCAGGGAGATTGAAAGGTATGCGCAGTCCCGCTTGTGTGCAGGCGTGGCAATCGGCTTCAATCAGAGTCTCACCCCAAGGATCGCAGGGGGAGTAGCCAAGGCTACGGAGCCAGTAACGCCCGCGCCGCCCCTTTACCTCGCGGGCGTCCACCGAGTCCGGCCCGATCAAGCGAGGCGCTGCCTCTTCCCGTTCAGGAATGGCGAAATGCGCCGACATGCGCGCCAATCGCTCCTGCAGTTCACTGAGACTTGGCTTGTTCATTCTGCTGTTGCAGTACGATCTGTTCGAAACGGGCGATCTGGGCGAGGACAAAGGGGTCGGTCTCGCGTGCCTTAAGCTTGGCGACTTTGCTTTCATGCTCGATCGGGATGCCAAGACCCAGTCCTTCTACGGCAAATCCCCGCACGAGTGGATCACTACTCTTGAGATAAGCGTCGATGGCGCCCTCCGCTCGCGGCTCGGAGACCGCACAAGCCACGACAATTCGACCAAGCTCTCGTAGGTCAAGAGCCCGCTCTTTGAGCTCCTGACTTGCCGCAGCATCCCTGATCAACGGTAGAGGGACTTGGAGCTTAATCAACGCGGCGATGCTCGATTGACGCACGGCGAACGACGAGTCCGCCAAGGCATCGATGAGCGGAGCAAATGCGGGTTGACCACCGCAATCGCCTATGGCCACAGCGCAACTTTTCCTGACATCGCTGTCTGCATCGAGCGAGAGGTGATTGATCAGCGAATCCATTGCCTGACTATCCCCGGTCTTCCCCAGCGCGGTAGCCACCTGCGACCTTACGCTGTATTCAGGATGATCCATCTGCGCGAGCAGCGGGATCACAGCCGCAGTATCTTTGATTCGTTCGAGGCAGCGCGCCGCATTCTTTGGCATGTCCTCGCCGGCAGAATCGAGATACGGAATTAGAAACGGTGTTCCGACCTTTCCCATCTTCTCAAAGATCTCAGCCAGAGTCAGACGTTCGCGCGCATCAGACGTAGAAAGACGCCGGGCCAAGTGAGGCGCGGACTTCTCCCCCATCTGTGCGAGCGAGTCTTTGGCGGGACCGACCAGGTCGCGATGGCGGACATTGCCATCCGACGCCCACATGAAGAGTCGCGCAGTGCGCGCCGCATCGGATTCAGCGCGGGCCGATACGATGCCGAATAGGACGAATAGGACCGATAGGAACAGTTTGGGGAGGGCGAGGCTCCTGCCGAGCCTGCTCTTGCCTGTCCCGATGCCCGCGCTCATTGTTGCGCCTTCACGTTCTCATTCCACGTCGAATCCGCATCAACCCCGACGCCCCACATCGAGCGCGACAACCACACTTTCGAGTCTTTGCCTGCACCGACATAGCGATCCTTGCCCCCGAGATCGAGGAAAAGGCCGATCGAGCCGTAGTCACGCCGCGGGTTGCCGTACCCCTGGGTGTTGAGCGTGTCCTTGGCGTTGTAGACATCATTGCCGCCTCCATCGATCAGCACGGCAACACCATTCGCCGAGCCAGCGGCCTGCGACAGGTCGGTGCAGGTGTACCGGTCATCACCAGTGCCATCGATTAGCAGGGCGGGCGCCCAATCGTGGCCGCAGCCCTGTGATACACCCTTCGAGGAATACGTATCATCGCCGGACTTGTCGAAGAGGCATCCGGCGGTCATGTGCGTCGCCGAGCCCTGGGCATATTGGTAGGCGGTGTATTGATCATTGCCGGCGGCATCGTAGAGACCGCCGAAACCCCACCAGTAAGAACAGCCCTGGCCGAAGATGTCGGCCGTGTAAACATCATGACCGTTCAAGTCAAGAAGCAGGCCGACGCCCCCGGAGAAATGCGGCCGAATTCCGTATCCGAATCCCTGCGACAGCGAGAGGTAATGATCGACATAGCGCAGGATGTCCTCATATTTCCCGCCCGCGAAATATGTGTCGTTCCCCGCTTCGTCCATCAAGACACCCGACCCCGCTGTGAATCCGAATCCCTGCGAGGACAGTGCGCCATTGTATCGGTCGTTGCCGTCGCCACCATCGTACAGAACGCCGAGACCCCACCCTCCTGCGCCTTGCGTGTAGGTGTCCCCTTCGTAGGTGTCGCGTCCGCCCAAATCATACAGCGCGCCAACACCGAACCAGCCTGCGCCGAGCGAAAAGTTGCCCGCGCGGTATGTGTCGTCGCCAGCCTGATCGATGAGCAGTCCCCAGTTCCAGAATCCACAGCCGAGGTCATGCCCATCTGGTGCCATGTAGAGGTCGTTTCCCTCCCAATCGGCAATCACCCGCGCGCGCCCGGGTTCCTGCGGGTCGAGCTGATAAATATCATCTCCACCCGGATCGATGACGACCAGCGGATTGCCGGTGAAGACATCCTTACCGTATGTGCCAATCACCAGCTCGCCAATAGGAGTACGCAGCTTCTGAATCGTGTCGCAGGGAGTCGCATCGCCTGAAAAGGGACTGTGAGTCGGAAACGTGAGGACGCGTTCATCGACAGCGAACGCCATCGCCAGAACCTTCTCCCCCCACGTCACCTTGTCGGCCCACGCGAGCATGTGCGCCGCAATGGTGTCCTCGGAGCGCTGCATAGAATCGAGGACTTCGGCGGGCTTGGCGCGATCGGCTTCGTCCTCAGTCACCAGCTCAATGGCATCCTGCCGGAAGAGGTGATGATGCTCCGGCGGAACCAATCGCAGAACGCGGTCCATCCGTGTCGTGTCGCCGCAGGCGCGCACTGTGCCTGCCAGCCAATTGACCCAAAAAAGCGTCAGTCCCGTGTTCTCGATTCCGGTGAGGGGAATCGCGGCCAGATCCATGCCTGCATCGCCAAACGTTTGGTTGAGTGTGACCGACACATCGCGGCAACGCAGACGGATCAATCGCGTATCCCGGTCATCCTTGATCGTGTTCAAGGCCGCGAATTCCTGCATCACGGTCGGCATCGACGGCGGACGAGCCATCACCTCGTTGACGAGTTTCCGGCGCCACGGATCGACCTTCACGTAGTCGGTGCGCAATCCGAGATCGTGCGGAAGAATGCGGATATAGGAAAGCGCTTCTCGCACTTCCGCCTCGGGCCAAACCCAGCTACTCGAATCGGCGGGTTGTGCCACGACCGCGGATGATCTTAGCAGGAACACTGTCGTGATGAGGGCAATCAGGGAAATCCAAGGAGAACAGGCCTTCAGCCTCTTCTGCGCAGGCTTAAGGCCTGCGCTCCTTCCCTCCGTCACTGTTGGGGAAGAGAGTATTTTCCCGATGATTCCACGCACGCTTACCGCCCCCATCAAGGACTTCGATAACGAAGCCTTGGGGGCGCGTCAATCGCTTTGTGGAGATTGGTGTGCCGCACCCAGTGTCACGCAGTGCAGCGAGGCGCGAAACTCGAAATCGCTTGGCGGATCTGTTCCAGACGGAATGGCTTGGGGAGGATGAGGTTGACTCCGGCTGCATCGAGCTGATCCTGGGTGATCTGTGCGCCCCAGCCGGAGATGACGATGACCGGAAGTGGGGGCTCCAGTTGTCGAGCGCGGCGGGCGACATCCCAGCCGTTTACCCCCGGCATGCCCAGATCGGTTATCAGAACGTCGAATGTCCGGTCCTCCATGGCAACAATGGCCGCGGCGCCGGCATCGCATGTATGCACCTCATGTCCGACATCCCGCAGGGCCTCGCCGATGACATCAAGGATGGTCGTGTCATCGTCTACCAGAAGAACACGACGGCATCCTTGGTCAACCACCGGGGGTTCCATCACGACCGTCGTCACTTCCGAAGGAACGTACGGCAGAGTGATCGTAAACCGACTTCCCTCACCGGGATGGGACACGACGGTCACGTCGCCGCCGTGGCGCTTGACAATGCCATAGACTACGGCCAGACCCAACCCGGTCCCTTCATCGCCCTTAGTGGTATAGAACGGAGAAAAGACATGAGCGACCTGTTCGGGGGCCATCCCAATCCCCTGATCGGCGACAGTCAGTGCGCAGGTGCCGTCCTGACGGGAAGTCGACAAATGTAGCGGTCCACCGGCGGGCATGGCGTCGAGTGCGTTGAGGATCATGTTCGCGATGGCGTCGACAAGTTCCGAACGTATTGCGCTGACGGTCGCGCCTTGGGCGAAGCTCGTATCGATCATATAAAAGATACCGCGCTCCTGCGCCTGCGCCTCCCAGCGGTGCCGGGTGACTTCTACGGCATCGGCAAGCGCGAGATTCAGATCAACCGTCTGGAAATCGGTGCGGTGGCCCTGGCGGGTAAAGTCCTGAAGCCGCTTGACCGTCTCGCCGGCTTGGAGGGCGATCATTTCGATCTGTTCAACGTGACGCTTGATCTCCTGAACGTCAGTCTTCACGCTCACCAACTGCGCGCGCCCCAGGATGGCGCCGAGCATGTTGTTGATGTCGTGGATGACTCCGGAAGCCATCTCCCCCAGGACGCGCAGCTTTTCCGCGCGTTCCATGTCGGCAGCCGAAGGCACGCCGGCCATGTTGACCGCAGGGGGTAACACTCTACTCGTGCTCGATTCCGCCCGGGGAGGGTTCGAAGGTGTGATTGGCGTCGGCATGGGCGTCGTCATCGTCTAAATCACATTCATCCGATCGTTGGAGACTGCGTCATCACTTCAGTGCGCTGAATGGCGGCCTCTGAGAGTGAGGCAGGCCGTGCGAACTCAGCGGCGGCAAGCTGTGACTGCTCGCTCGGTCGAGACCATGTCCAGCGCTCACGGGGCATCAGGATCGCCGACTCACCCGCCTCCGATGCCGCTTCCTCGATGATCGACATGAGCGATTCATGGATACGCGTTGCCGATCGCTCGATGGTGCCGAGGTACTTGATCATCTCGGCGCCAAGTTCCGGCTGTTTGTGGCGGATGAGTTCCACGGAACCGATGATGGACGTCAAGGGGTTGACGACCTGCCGGCTCCATCCTTTGAGGCGCTCACAGATCGCCTTGGGGTCACCGTGGCCGTCTCCATCCGCATGGGGACTCTGCCAACGACGCGCCAGAATGTCGGCCAACTTTTCGATTACGAGCTTCGAACTAGTGTCAAGAGATGTGCGATCGGGGTGACGGCGTTCGACGACGTCGATCACGCCGAGCGGCTGTCCATTCGCAATGATCGGGACGAGGCATCCAGTCTTCATCTGCCTGTCCATCGCCAAGTCGGCCTCGCCGCGGTTCATCACTGCTTCGGGGTCTCCCTGATCGACAGCCAGGGTACGGCGGCTGTCAAGCGCCCAACGGTGCCACGGCAGTTGCGACAATGGCAGTTGACGGGGCGTGTCCGTGTCGTTGTTCGGCAAGCGTTCGGAGACCGCCACTTCTTTCAGGAACTGGCTTGTCTGGTCAACGCGGTAGACGCGCAGACCAGTGGCATCGACGACGCGCGAAGCGTCACGCACCAATTCCGCTTCATCAACGGACGCTGCAGAGCCGGCTTCGAGACGACGAATGTACTCCATCATTCGCTCGTTGCGTTCGATACGTTGCGCGGCGATCACTTGATGCATCCATGGCGTCAGAAACGCGGAGATCGTGGCGACAAGATCGGTGTCGTCTTCACTGTAGCGGGCGAACCGCCGGTGCGCGAGCGTGATCGATCCGACCACACGGTCGCCGTCACAGATGGGAGCAATTAAGCGCGACCGCATACCCAGGCGCCGTTCCCACGGCGCCATATCGCCGTCGTCATCATCCGCGGCCATGTCGAGATCGGGCGTGATCACAGCTC
The DNA here is from genome assembly GCA_964371625.1 of uncultured Ignavibacteria bacterium. GTDB lineage: Bacteria > Zixibacteria > MSB-5A5 > WJJR01 > WJJR01 > JACQFV01. The sequence goes on from CAYJMP010000001.1 coordinate 489,056, forward strand.
GTCCGGTCGTGAGAACCCGGTGGAGGGCCGCGCCGGTCACCGGCCAACGGTGACGGCTCTCGATGGCTCGGCGCGAATTGGCAAGCGTCGTGACCCGGTCCTCGTGAGCGCGGGAGGCTCCGAGGCTGGAGATTGATAGGTAATCGAATTCAGTTTGACCCTGAAGCGCGGTGGCGATGACGTTGAGCGCCGCATCCAGGCGCGACTCAGACATCAAAGATGGCATGGCAAGAGTCATGCGCTGAGCTACGACCCCACGGTCCCGATGCAGCGTCAACTCACACCAATCGGCAATGGTATGGGCGACCATCGCCGCGGCAGAGTGCCAGTTCGCCCGCGGCGCGCGCTGAGGATTCTGAATGAGAAACATCGCGTATGTCGTGCCGTTAATTCGCAGTGGCAACGTTAGAATCGGGCTTCCGTGCGCTCCCGCGACCATCGCGGACTGGTCTTCCAACGACGCCCACCAGGCGAGTTCTGCCAGAAGCTCACCCTCTTCATGGCTCTCAATCCCGACTGTGGCCGTGTTGGAGTGAACCGACCCGGTGCGGTAGGCCATACGGCGTGATTCGCTGAGTTTGAAGACATGGGCGCAGTCGCCGGCCACGTCGCGCCTGAATGCCCCGGCAATATTGAGAAGCACGGTGTCGAGCGACTCATGCGAAGTCAGTTCACGAGTGATGTCGTCCCAAAAGCGCTGATCCGGATGCGTGCCGATTCTGGCCGGACGGTGATACTCATCGACAAGGAGAGCGGACACGCTCAGCCACAAGCCGAGACCGCAGAGAATGCCCGTCATCGCGCCGGCCGAGGCTAGCGACGTCGCGGATGTGCCGTCTTCCGAAATCACGATCGCGGCCATCACTGCCGCCGAGCCAAACGCCGTGATTATGGCCACCGCGCGCCAAATACGCCGGGTGTTCTCATCCCTGGTTCTCCACAATCCGAACAGCGCGGTCATTGCCAGCAGCGGCGCGGTCCATGCGAGAATAGTGCCCATCATACCCCTCCAGTACAGATGCCCTCCGTGGCGATGCGCAGCGCCCCGATGATGGTCCATCTCGGATTCACGGGGAGGATCGTAAACATTCAAACTGTCCGGGCGCTGTGCCGTCCTGCTCTCAACCGCTCTCTCTGTTCATCCAAGAACATTGTCACGCGGCTTGCGACTGTAGGAAAGCCCCCCTACACCGCTACACTTCTATGCATCGGCGCGGGGGCCAAATCCTTAACTGTCAAGTAGGACTGGGAGAAGGGGAGTTTTTGCGCCAAAGCTCTGGCGATGAATCGATTGCGGTATCGCAAAAGATTGCAGACATGGCCGCGCCTCTCGACCAGATCCGCAAGCAAACGTCACCCGTGGGGGTTGGGAGCAGACATCGTCTTTAGGGGCCCCGACTACGATTGGACTTTGATGAAATTCTTGAAGTGAGTCTTGGCGATGCGCGTCAACGATTGAAGTCCATGTGCTCGGACAATCTGCCTGCCGACGGCATCGACCGGAGCCCCAGCACCCTTCGGGAGCGCCACACCAATCTCTTTTCCGAGGAGATCGAGCCGACGGAGAAATTCGGCGCGCGCCATCACGGACGCTGCCGCCACCGCGATGTCTTGCTCGCCGCGCGGCATTTGCACGAGCCGGACCTTCCTCCCTTTTTCGAACAAGGCGCGCTGAATCAGGGATTCATCGCCGAACTGGTCGGCGATGACGATATCGACATCCACCTGCTCGAGGAGGTTTTCGATCGCACGGGCGTGCCCCCAGGCGAGAAGTCGGTTGAGGTTTTTGAATTTCGAGTAGAGCTCGTTGTATTTCTCGGGTCCGATGGCGATCACCGAGTGCACTATTGCGGCCTTCTTGATCTGCTCGGCGAGTTTGGTCGCGCGGCCATCGGAGAGTTTTTTCGAATCGGTGATCCCCCAGTCGGCCAACGCCACACCTTGCGCGAAATCACAGGCGACCGCGGCAATGATCAAGGGCCCGAAGAAGTCCCCCTTGCCAGACTCATCGGTCCCGGCGCGACGCCCTACCGGCTGGAGGATAGGTGTCTCGACCAGCGGGAGCTGGATGTCCTCCGAGGATTTACCGACCGGGCGCGCCAGTTGCCGCCCCCTGGACTGAATCGGCGGGGGGATCAAGATCCACCGACATAATGATCTTCTGGGCTTCTTCGTTGACTGCGCGATAGATCTCGCGCTCGCACGTGAAGCTGAGGAGGTAGACGGAATTACCGCGTTTGGTCACATAGAGATCGCCAAGGATGGCGTCCTCTTTCAGTTTGTACTGGTCCTTGACCCGATTGTAAAGTTGGACCTCATAATCCTCGCGGAAGTGGAGCGCCAGGGCCCGCTGGCCATCGATCGTGGTTGGGCCTTGCTCGATGAAAGTCTGCTTTGCCAGAATCGGGAAATCCTTCGCGAGCTCTTTGCGTGAGGCCCGCGTGCTCTTGTGATTGGCCAGTTCGGCGGCGTACGCCTCGAGCACCATCGCAGACGTATCGACAAAAACGGAGATTGCCGGCAGAGTGAACTTCTCCTGGTTGTCGAGGTAATCGCTCGGGTACGCTACAGTCTTTTGGCTCATAAGACAGCGGAGCAGTCGCGGCTTGGCCGGATCCTCGTTTGCGATCTTGCCGAACTTCCAATTGTCGTATTTTTCGATGGTGAAGCCGTACGAATTGTCGCGGAAACGGTTCCCGGCCACTTCTCCGGTATGGCGTTTGTCAGATCCTGAAGGACTTGAAAAGAACGCAAGAACCACTGTGAGGGCTGCAATCATACGCAATCTGAACATGGCATCCTCCCCTGCTTGACCCACCGTCGACGGCGTGATTCCCACACACGATAAGAGACTTGGCAGTGATTGCCAAGAGAAGTCACAGGCAGGGATGCCGCACGACGATTCTGCAGCAGAACACTTCGTTGTTGGGGAGTTCGTGGAAAAAAAGAGGGCCGGGGTTTGATGGAGTTGGGATCGGCCACGCTCGGGAGGGTCAGTAGCGAGCGCAGGACATCATCCCCGGCCCATATCGTTTACAGCGTCGTAGAGCGACCTTTGTTCCCGGTCGGCGTTCCAACACTGTCTCTCGCAATCACATTATCGATTCCATCTGTTATAACAGCGATGACCGGTTCATGTTTCTGAGGTAGCTCGGCCGCACTAAACGCCGTACGTGTCGGCAATTCCGAGATCGCAAACGGCGTACCAGCGCCCTTCCTAATGTATAACTTACGCTGTTTTTCGCAAGTCGTTAGCGGATGGACGCTTAAAAAATGTGAATGTTGAGGGGAGCACGGCCGAGCGCAAGGAATTGCGGAACAACGGCAGTCCCGCTAACGGGGGACCTCGCCGGGAGCGAGTCCCCAGTGAAGCTTGGAACGCAGCACTCGCAAGAATGACCGTCCGGGGAAGTTAACAAGCTTCGCCGAGTAAGGAGCGCGGCGGACATCGATCTTGGCGCCAGCGGAGAGCTTTCGCGTCCATTGGCCATCCACCGTGAGCATCGCTTCGCCGGCGACCGAGACGACCGTGACCTGTAAGTTGTCATCCGCCCGGAAGACCATGGGACGCTGCGCCAAGGTGTGAGGAGAAATCGGGGCGGTCAGGAATCCCTGCATGGTCGGCCAGAGGATCGGTCCGCCGACCGACAAGGCGTAGGCGGTCGATCCGGTCGGGGTCGCGATGATCAGGCCGTCGCCAGCGATCTCGCTCAAAAACTCCCCGTTTAAATGGACATGGACGGTAATGAGGCGGGCGATCCCGCCTTTGTCGATCACGACGTCGTTCAGTGCGGCCCAGTGCCTGTCCCCGCCCCCGGGTTCTCGCACTTCCAGCATGAGGCGTTCTTCAATGACGAATTCCCCTGCCGCGAGACGGTCGAGGGCGGATTCGACTTCCTCCGGGGAGGCCACGGTCAGGAAGCCCAATGTGCCGAGGTTGATCCCAAGAACCGGGATTCCCGACTCGGAGACGGCCCGGGCGGTGGTTAGGATTGTTCCGTCCCCGCCCAGCGAAAGCACGAGGTCGACTTTGCCGGCGAACTTTTCGGCAGGCACGGAAGGGTAATCCTGGGTACGGACGGCCTGGATTTTCTCGACGACGACAATCGGCCAACCCTGCTTCCTGGCCCAAGATTCCACACGTCCGAGCACGTCCGCCGAATTCGGGCGCTGGGTGTTGACGATGATGCCGAGGCGATTCATCTATTGAGCTTATCGGTCGCGGGAGACGATGAAATCGGCCATCGCCAGGAGCAATCGGCGGTCGCCACCGTACTGATTTAGTGCCTGCTTCGCGTCGGCGGCAAGCGAGCGTGCCGCACGGCGCGCTTCATCCATGCCCACAGCCGCAGGGAAAGTCACTTTCTCGTGCTTAATGTCAGACCCGGTGGGTTTGCCGAGTTTTTCTGCCGGCTCTGTGAGCTCGAGAATATCGTCGACGATCTGGAAGGCGAGGCCAAGGGCATCACCGTAGGCAACCAAGGTGAGATAGTCCGTGCCGGACTTGACTCCCTGCATGACTGCGCCGGTGGTCAGACTCGCGGTGATCAGCCGTCCGGTCTTGCGCTGATGGATTCTGGTCACCAACTCGCGAGTTGGCGACTTGCCTTCGGCTTCGAGATCGGCCATTTGGCCATCGGCCATCCCCTGCGGCCCAACGGCCCGGGCGAGAATCTGGATCACATCGGCGTTCCCCTCGCGCGCAAGAACCTCGAAGGCGAGCGCTTGTAAGGCATCGCCGGCCAGAACCGCAGTCGCTTCGTCAAACGCGACGTGCACGGTCGGCTGCCCTCGCCGCTGGTCGTCATCATCCATACACGGCAGATCATCATGAATGAGCGAGTAGGTGTGGAGCATTTCGATTGCGGCGGCGACCGGGTAGATGCGCCGGTCTGACCCGCCGAGAGAACGGTAGGCAGTAATTGCCAGGATCGGACGAAGCCGTTTGGCCGGCGCGAGCACCGCATGGCGCATCGCGGCATACAGACGTTCCGACGCGCCGGGGGGACAGGTCAGGAGAAGGTCGAGCGTATCTTGAATGAGGCCCTGCTCGATTGACCAAAACGCGGCGAGCTCGCTACTCGGATTAACGGAGAGCGGTGGTGCGGTCTCAGGCATCATCACCTGACTCATCACTGGAGTCCTTCTCGCTCAGTTTCTCGATCTTTTCACGCGCTACGGAGAGCTTCGAGTTGCAGAACTTCACCAGCGTCATGCCTTCCGTGTAGAGATCGACCGACTCTTCGAGGGGAACCTCGCCGCTTTCGAGCTTGGCGACGATCTCTTCCAGCCGTTCGAAGGCGGCTTCAAACTTCTCCGGGGCAGCGGTTTTCTTCTCGGCCATAGGGGAATAGTATCAGAGATTCTCGCCCTCCACAACAACTGTAATCTCGGTCTACACTTGCGTGTTTTCCACTGTAGAAATCACGACACCCGAGGACAGCTTCGTTTCGAGCTTCTCCCCCGCTTTCACGGTTGCCGCATCGCGGAGCGCCCTTGCGTCGCCGACACGCCGCGTGATTGAATACCCGCGCTGAAGAACATGCTCTGGGGATAGGGCCACGAGGCTTCCCTCCACCGCTTGGATGCGCTGCGCATCGTGACGGAGTTCCTGCTGGACGGCACGGGACATGCGCTCGACCGTCTCATCGACGCGCTGTGACCACTGCAAGAACAGATCGGCGGGCCGCCTAAGGGCATGTGACATGCGGAGCCGCTCGAGACGTTGGAAGCGAGTCTGCAGGCTCTGCTGCATGGCCCGTTCGAATCGCTTGGCGAGGACGGGCAGTTCACTCCGCACTCGCACCCAGCCCTCGGTGACAATTTGCGCGGCCATGGTCGGCGTGGCGGCGCGCAGATCGGCAACAAAGTCGGCGATAGTGACATCGACCTCATGCCCCACGGCGGAGATCACCGGGATGCGTGAATCGTAGATGGCACGCGCGACAACTTCCTCGTTGAAGGCCCAGAGATCCTCCAAGGAGCCGCCGCCGCGCCCGACAATCAGGACATCGATATCGTCGCGCGCGTTCAGCGCCGCGATCCCAGCGACAATATCCTCCTTGGCGCCTTCACCCTGCACTTTGGCTGGATGGAGTATGATCTCGAGCACGGGATGCCGGGCTTGCACAGTCCGTCGGATGTCTTGAATCACCGCACCGGTCGGCGATGTGACAACTCCAACTTTCATCGGAAACTGCGGCAGAGCGCGCTTGTGATCCTGATCGAACAGGCCCTCTTTAAGCAGTCGCTCCTTCAGTTTCTGAAACGCAACCTCCAGCGGTCCAAGCCCAACGGCAATGAGTTGCGCGATGATGAGCTGATAATTGCCTCGAGGCGGATAGACGCTCAAGTGACCATAAGCCCGGACGCGCACGCCAACATCCGGCTTGAAGTCGAGACGGACCGTGTTCTTCCAGATCGCGCAATCAAGCACCGCGCCTTCGTCCTTGATGGTCAGATATTTGTGGCCAGAAGTCGCAGACGTGCACTTGGAGATTTCCCCCTCAACCCAGACATGATCGACCGTGTCTTCAAGGATCTGCTTGACGAGGCTGGTAATCTCGGTTACCGAGTAGACCTTGTCGGCCATGGTCACGACGGGGAGGAAACCGCTGTTTTCGGATTTTGGCATATCGCTTGACTCGTCATCCTAGCGGAGGCGGGGATCCATCCTTATCGCGATTTGGATTCCCGCTTTCGCGGGAATGACAAACGTTACTTTGTCTGCATCTCTGCCGCCAGGACTGTGTTCTGCATTAACATCGCCACGGTCATCGGCCCAACGCCGCCGGGCACCGGCGTGATTGCGCCAGCGACTCCGGACACCGAAGCAAAATGAGCATCGCCGACCAAGCGGTACCCCTTCGGGGCGCTTGCGTCATCCACTCGATTGATGCCGACATCGATCACAGTGGCGCCGGGTTTGACCATGTCGCCGTGAATCATCTCGGCCTTCCCCATTGCGAGGATGAGAATGTCGGCGCGACGCGCGTGTGAGGCGAGATCGCGCGTGCGGCTGTGGCAGAGCGTCACGGTTGCATCGCCGCCTTTCCCCTTTCGCGAAAGAAGTATCGAGAGCGGCCGTCCGACGATATTGCCTCGTCCCAAGACAACAACCTCGGCGCCCGCTGTCGGGATGTCAGAGCGAATCAGGAGCTCGAGGATCCCGGCCGGCGTGCAAGGCAGGAGTGTGCCTACGCCCAGAGTCATCGAACCGACGTTGTGGGGATGAAATCCATCGATGTCTTTTCTCGGATCAATCTGATCAACCAGCACGGACTCATCAAGTCCCTTCGGTAAGGGCGACTGGATGATGTATCCGTGGAGATCGACACGGCGATTCAATTCCACAATCAGCGCCATCAACTCAGACTGCGTGGTGGTGGTCGGACGGCGGATGATCTCTGAGCCCATCCCGAGTTCGTCGGCGGCCTTCTTCTTCGAGCCCACATAGGACTGCGAGGCGGGGTCGTCACCGACAAGCACCGCTGCCAGACGCGGCGTGACGCCGCGCCGTTTCAGAGCACCGATACGTGGTATAAGCTCGGCGCGGATTTGCGCCGCGATGGATTTGCCGTCGATGAGGCGGGCTGGCATGGCGGGTGGCTTCTGGAACAGGAAGGGCGCACATCCGTGCGCCCCTACAAAGATGCAACACGACCGTACGTGGAATCAAACATCATTCGGCGAGACTGGACGGGGCTCCTGCTCGCCGACTTGCCTCTCCGGCAAACCAAAATACTCGCGCACGGTCTGACTGCCGTCGTAGCCGCACTGGTACCGCTCGATCGAGAGAGCGCGTCCGGACCGCTCGTCAACCTCTACGACACAGCCAGACATTTTGACATCGCCTTCGGCCATTTCGAAGCGGTGCGGCATCCCAGTCAGAAAGCGGGCGATGGCGATCTCGGGTTTCGTCCAGAGAACTGCATCATGCGGCCCGGTCATCCCGGCATCGGTTAAGTACGCGGTGCCGCCGGTGAGAATCTTCTCGTCAGCGGTCTGAACATGCGTGTGCGTCCCGACCACGGCCGAAACGCGGCCGTCGAGATAATAGGCGAGCGCTTGCTTCTCGGAGGTCGCCTCCGCGTGAAAATCCACGAAGATGATCGGGGTCTTCTCGCGCAGTTTGGCGATTTCCTGATCGGCGACGCGGAAAGGGCAATCGATTTCTTTCATGAACACGCGCCCCTGCACGTTCAGCACGCCGACTGTCACTCCCGAGGCCGAGTCTTTCCAGACAGTCCCCTTCCCGGCCGCGGCGGGCGGGTAGTTGGCTGGACGCAGGACATAAGGCTCTTCGTTCAACAGGTCTTTCGCATCGGGACGGTCGAAGATGTGGTTGCCGGAGGTCTGCACATCGACGCCGTACGTGAACAGTTTCTGCGACATCTCGCGGGTGATGCCATAACCGCCGGCAGCATTCTCGACGTTGGCAATGACAAAATCGATCTCATGCTTCCGCTTAAATCCCCACAGAAGCTGCGAGACGACCCAGCGTCCGGGGCGTCCAGTGATATCGGCGATGAACATCAGGCGCATTTAGAATAGGTCCTATTGGTCCTATCGGACCTACTTCGCGTAATCGACCGCCCGCGTCTCGCGAATCACAGTTACCTTGATTTGGCCAGGGTACTGCATCTCGGTCTGGATCTTCTTGGCGATGTCGTTGGCCAGAAGATGCGCGCCCGAGTCATCGACGTTTTCGTTTTCGACGATCACGCGCACTTCGCGTCCGGCCTGAATCGCATACGACTTGGCGACTCCGGTGAATCCGTCGGCCAGCTCTTCCAACTTCTCGAGACGCTTGATGTATCCTTCCAGCGGTTCGCGACGGGCGCCGGGCCTGGCGCCGGAAACAGCATCAGCCGACATTACGAGGATCGGGTAAGGCGATTCCGGCGGCACATCACCGTGATGCGCCTCAACCGCGTTCAGAACAATCGGGTTCTCATTGTAGCGTTTGAGGAAAGCGACGCCGATCTCGACATGCGTGCCCTCGGTTTCGCGGTCGATGGCCTTACCGATGTCGTGCAAGAGACCGCAGCGTTTGGCGAGCATTGGATCAAGTCCCAGTTCTGCGGCCATCAGGCCGCAGAGCATCGAGACCTCGATGATGTGCGCCAGCACATTCTGGCCATACGACGTGCGGTAATGCAGTTTGCCGAGCAACCAAACGACATCGCGATGCAGATCGTGAATGCCGACATCGAAACAGGCCTGCTCCCCCGCCTCGCGAATCTTGACTTCAATTTCTTTCTGCGTTTTCTCGACGATCTCCTCAATGCGCGCCGGATGAATACGTCCATCGCCAATCAGCTTCTCGAGCGAGAGACGCGCAACTTCACGTCTTACCGGATCAAATGACGAGAGGATGACCGCTTCCGGTGTGTCATCGACAATGACGTCAACACCGGTCGCGGTCTCGAACGAGCGGATATTCCGGCCCTCGCGCCCAATGATGCGTCCCTTCATTTCGTCGGACGGGAGATTGACAACCGAGACCGTGGTCTCGACCGTGTGCTCGCCGGCACAGCGGTAGATGGCGCGGGTGATGATCTCGCGCGCCTCCTTGTCGGCGTTGCGCTCCGCCTCCTCGATAATGTCTTTGGCGCGCGTGGCCGCCTCGCGCCGCACCTGCTGTTCGAGATTGTCCATGAGAAGCTGTTTGGCTTCGTCTGTGGTCATCCCGGCGATGCGCTCGAGTTGCTTGTTCTGGTCGGCGATCAGGTGCTCGAGTTCGCCCTCACGGACCCGCACAGCGCGTTCCTTCGTGACCAGGGCCTTTTCGCGGTTCTGAACATCGCGGTCCTTGGTCTGCAGGACATCAACCTTGCGGTTGATGGCGTCGTCTTTTTCGGAGAGTTTCTTTTCAGTCTTTTGGAGTTCGGTGCGTTTGACCTGCAGTTCGCGTTCGACTTCGACCTTCTGTTTGTACAGCTCATCCTTGGCTTCCAGGATGGCTTCCTTCTTTTTGATCTCCGCTTCCTTCTCGGCATCGCGAATAATCTGCGCGGACACTTCTTCGGCGCGGGCTAGTTTGGACTGCCCGATGCGGCGCGAAATGGTCCAACCGAGAAAAGCAAAGACCACGGCCACCGCGGCCATAATCAATGCCACCCAAAGAGGGTTACTCATCATGCCCTCCAAGGACCCTGTGAAGACTCAGAACGACATGAATCCGTCGCTGGATGTCAGCTCACTGGTCCGTCGTCAGTTGGCGGACAGGGATAAACGGGATGTCTCGGAATCAGAAGGAGCAGAGTGGGTGCCGGGGCCGCCGAGGCGGGCCTCCAGCTTTTCGCGCAAAAGTTGAGCGCGTGCCTGCAACCCGCCGTTCTTACGGTCATGCTCGCGCAGGGACGAGAACATCTCGTCCGTGATGTTGAGCGCCGCCAGAATCGCGACTTTGGCTGCGGGCAGACTGGGCGACCGGTCGGCGATTTTGCGCATCGCCCGGTCGACATGGTCCGCCACACGCGTCATATACTCCGTATCCGCATCCCCCTCGGCGCGAAGAGGATATTCGTCACCGAAGATGTTGACGCGAATCGTTTTTGAAGGCGTATCCACCGGCTATCTTAACCCTGATTGACAAGTCCCATCTTATTCCGGTACCGCGATTTATGTTAAAGTACTGCTCCTCCACGTTCAAAGTTTCCCGTCGGAGGGCAGTTGTCAAGGATCAATTTTGACAGACTACATCGATTTTTCGTAATCGCGGATGGTCTCGATCAGTTTCTGCAGACGCACCTTGACCTCCGCCAGCCGATCCGGCGAGGGCGAGGCGGTCTGGACGATCCGGTTGCTGATCGTTGCCAGTCGCGTCTTTTCGGATTTCAGTTGATCAGATAGTGTGCCGCGATCGGATTTCAGCCGTTGGTTTTCGGCTTCCAGGATGCCCATGCGGTCCAGCACCCGCTCGATCGATTGCTCTAAAAGGTCAAACTCGGTGTGGTCCATACCCGGAGTTGATTCCAATCTGTCCGATGCTGGCGTCGCGATATCCCCGCTCACGGGGCTCAACAAGAATACGGCCGGAGGTTAATCTGATACTTTAACCGTGTCAAGCGATATTGAAGAAATGGTTGAAGCGCCCCCCCACCGAGAAAACAATTACACCACCGGCTCCAGAGTCAGCGGCCGCGCAGCAATCGTGATCGGCATGCTACCGTATTTTGCCTTCTGGCGCGGACGAATGCCCGCCGTGATGGCGGCGCTCAATTCGCGGATGGTGTACGGCTTCTTGAGGAATCCCACCGCCCCCGAATCCAGAAGCGACTGCACCGAATCGTTGGACGCATACCCCGAGGAAATCAGGACGGGGACGGTTGAGTCGAGGGCCTGCAGCCGCCGGAAGCATTCGCAACCATCCATGCCCGGCATGAGCATGTCGAGAATGACGAGGTCGATCTTGTCATGATAATCCGCAAAGTGTTCGACGGCGGCAAAGCCGCTTTCGGCGCAGGAGGGTGCATAGCCCAGTGCCGCGAGAAGTTCTTTTTGCATCTCCCGGACAATCTCATCGTCATCGATTACCAGGATGCGTTGCGGCGACTTTTCGATCTCGTTCATGCTGGTGTTCCCCTCCCCAGATCCGGCCGCGCTGACGGCGCAAGGCAGGATCGCATTAAATTCTGTCCCCCTGTCGACACGGCTGGTAAACCGGATCGTGCCTCCGTGTGACTCGACAATCCCATGCGCCATCGCCAAACCCATACCAGTCCCCAAGCCCGCCGGCTTCGAGGAGAAGAACGGCTCGAAGACGCGGTCGCGCAGATGACCCGGTATGCCGACGCCGGTGTCGATGACGGAGATCATGATGTACTCGCGCGCGGACGCATCGATCTCGCTTCCCGACGCGCGACGTTCGTACTCGACATTGTTGGTACGCAGAGTCAGCGTTCCGCCCTCGGGCATGGCCTCGCAGGCGTTCTTGATCAGATTGAAAAGCATCTGCTCAATCTGAGCGGGATCCCCGACGAGAAAGCGGTTCTCGGCGTCGAACTCGCGAACGTTGTTGATGCTCCCCATCATTGTCGGAGCCAGGAGTGTCAGGCAGTTCTCGATCGTTTGGTGAATGTCGACACGGGTACTCTGGAATCTCCCTTGGCCGGCAAATCCCAAGAGCTGCTGGGCCAAGGTGGCGGCTCTCTCGGCGGCGCTATGAATAGCGGTGGCGGATTTCTGCGCTGGAGGGACGTCGCGTAGCAAGTCGGCATGTCCAAGGATGCCGACCAGCAGGTTGTTGAAGCTGTGCGCGAAGCCGCCGGCCAGGTTCCCTACCGCCTCCATTTTCTGGGCCTCTGCCAGACGATCCTGCAACTGATCACGTTCGTGCTCGAATCGCTTGCGCGAGGTGATGTCCACCGCGACCGAGATCACGCCCGCCGGTTTACCTTGTTCGTCGCGGCCGCGCGAGTAATGCACTTCAAATGTCCGTTCGTCGACGACAACTTCATCGGTGAATGAGTCGCCGGCGAGTGCGCGTTTGATGTTGTGTAGTATGCGCTCGTTCGTTGGGTAAATCTCGGAATAATGCCGGCTGACCACGTGGCTGGGACGCGACGGCAGTTTCCGCACCGGACGTCCCTCGGACATCGTGATAATCCCCTGCTGATCGATGGCGGTGATGACGATGGGGGCATTGGCGAGTACCGCTTGCATCCGCTGCTGAGTTTCCTCCAGGGCGCAGGCGATCATGCGGCGGTCAAGAATCTCGTTTCTGAGTTCCTGATTGGTTTCTTCGAGAGCGCCGGACTTGCGGGCGATCTCGTCGACCATCAAGTTAAACTTCTCGGCCAACGTGGTGATCTCGTCGTTACGGCGCGGCAGATCGATGCGCTGATAGTCCCCCTCACTGACGCGGGCCACGGCTACAGCCAGTCTGCGCAACGGCGTTGCCACACGCGCGGTAAGCACCCATGCCACCAATGTGCCGAAAACGGCCAGCAGGATGCAGAGTTCGAGGGCCTTGGCGTGTGCGTCTGTCATCTGGGCGTGCAGGCGACGCACTGATCGCTCGATCAACAAGGTGCCGACACCCGGCATGGTTTCGGATACCACAATTGAACTGGGCAGCCGTACGAGCCCGCCCGTAATCGACTCGGCTCCGAGGATCCTGGCGCTATCGGGAAAACTGACGAGGATTCCGCCCTCTGCCCCGATGACCGCCAAGCGTTCGGTGTCCGGCAATCGAAGAAGCTGCGGAGCAACACGGACGAGATCATCCATACCGCCTGTCGCTGCGACCGCGCCGAGGATCGATGCCGCAGCACGTCCGAGCGACTCTGTTTCGGTTTCAAAAGTGGAGCGTAGTTGTAGCTCCGAAGTGCGCGTCATGTAGGCATAGACGACAAAGCACATGACGAGCACGAGACATGCACTGCCGATGACAAGATCTGTGCGGAGTGAGCCCCGACTGCGCATTCACGACCCCTCGATGCCCTTTAACTTCGGTGATACCCGCCCTACTCATGTTCTTATCGGCACCAATAGGGAAGGAGTGAAGAGCTCCGCATATCACTCGAGCGACGCCGGGGCGAAATCGGACCGGAGTTGAGGTATTGTGCGGTACAACGGGACTTAAGCTGTGGATCGATCACGGGGCTGGCAGGGCATTCGCCGTCACAGACAATCATCTCTGCACGAGGACTCCCCGCGCCTCCAAGGCGGGAATGTGAACCGTGAGTGACTGCTCGGAAAGTGGGTTCCCGTTCAACGTGACCATATCACCGGCACCCAGACCAGGGTTCGTCACCAGAGGGCCGATATCGACAATCTGATTGTAATGGAGCGCCAATAAGATAATCGACGCGAGATTGGCAAGCGGTGTCAGGTCGCTTATTTGATTATTGGGCATGGACAGTTGTTCCAGGCCAGTTAACCCCGACAAAGGCGTCAGATCACTCACCTGGGCGGCTCGCATTCCCAGAATCTTGAGAGACTTCAACCCTGAAAGTGGCGACAGATCCGCAATCGGATTCTCTGAAAGGTGGAGAATGCCCAGATTCGTGAAGTATTCTAGCCCGGTGAGATCACTGATGCCGCGCCCCTCCCCCACCAATTCTACGATGACGGTTAACTCCGATGCGTAAATCGGTGCGATGGGTTTGCCCAATTCTTCGCGGATGAGCGAATTGAGCGCCGTGTCGGGACACGTCACCTGGAAATCGCTGAGCGTCTGAGCTGTGACGACATTGGAAATCCCGGACCATTGGCCGTGCAGATTGTTGCAGTCGATGGCAAAGTAGTAGCGCGCGTTCGCAGCCAATCCGGCAACTTTCACCGACTGTGCGCTGCCACAGCTTCCGGGCACTGGCACAGAAAACCATGGTGCCGCTTGGGACCAGTTCAATGCGGTGATCGGCGCGTAATGGAAGCGTAAATCGTACATGCGCGCTCGGTCATGGGTGGCGTTGCTGTCCGGCACCGTCCAACCCAGGGTCACCGCCGTCAGGCTCGAGTCGATCACATGCAAGTCGGCGATCGCCGCCGGAGGCGGGTATTGATCATCGTCATCATCGTCGTCATCGTCCACGACCCCGCCGCCCCCTTCGGAGCATGCGCCGATAATGCCCGCAACCGCGATGACACCAAGCAGTCTCGACCAACCATTTCTGAACGGATACATGTCCGCCTCCCGGATGGCACTGTGTGGCGGCGCGACCGTACCATGCGTCGTCGCGCCGCGAGGTAATCACAAGCACGGGAAAGTTAGAACGGCCCGAGGGCGGTCACAATACGGGTGGGCGGAAAAGTGACAGGTTCCTGCGGCGAGAAACCGGAGCAAAAGCCGATTGTCTGACCATGCCGGGGGAGGCAAGACCGCGAATCATTCCCTTAGTTTCGCGCCGAAATCTCTCTCCAGCGCCTGAACGATTGCACGGTGCGCATTGTCCGCTTCATCGTCGGTCAGCGTGCGCTCGGGACGGCGGTAGACAATGGCAAAGGCGACATTCTTCTTCCCTTCCGGGATCGGTTTGCCGCTGTAGAGGTCGAATAACTTCACCGACTCAACGAGGTCGCCGCCGGCTTTTCGGATCGCATCGAGGAGAGTCCCAACCGGCGTTGACGCATCAACAACCACGGCCAAGTCGCGATAAGCTGCCGGGAACCGGGGCAATTCAGCGTACTGCGGTGTCCCGTGTGTTGCGGCCTCGGTCAGGTTGTCCAGAGTGAGGACGGCAGACCAGACCGGATTCTTCACATCGAATGACGCGCAGATTTTGGGATCAATCCGTCCGACCTCGCCCAGCCGTTTCGGTCCGGCCATGATCGCAAATGACTCGCCGAGCGCCATGGGGCGCTCGTTAAGCGGCTCCAATGTCCATTCAATCTGCAACGAGGACAAAAGGGAGTTCAAATCACCTTTCAGATCATAAAAGTCGTAGGGGCGCGGCTTCCCCTCCCAGCCCGAGGCCGGAGCGTCCCCAGAGAGAGTCAGGGACAATTGTCGCGTCTCGTTGTACGGCGTGGCGCCATTGCCCTTGGCGTAGACATTGCCGAGTTCATAGATAGCGATCGAATCGACTCGGCGGTTCAGGTTGTGGGCAACGATCGTGAGCATAGAGCCATACATGTCGGGGCGCATCACGGCCATATCGGAGGAGAGCGGGTTGCGCAGCGACACCGGCTTGGCGGGCTCGATGCAAACCTGCTTCGGATCGATCAGTGAATTCGAGACGATCTGCGTGTAGCCGAGGCCCTCAACAATATCACGAACCCGCAACTCCGATTTGACGCGGGGGTTGCGATGTGTCGGCTGCATACCGGCGGCGCGTTTGTTAATCGGAATCTTTTCATAGCCGTAGACGCGCGCAATCTCCTCAACCAGATCGATCGGCTTGCTAACATCGGTCCGGAACGTCGGGACGGTAACGACGGCAGCCTTCCCAGTAACAACGCCGAACTCCAGCGAGGCCAGGACATCAATCATCTTCGGCGTGGCCATCGTAGTGCCAAGGCAGCGATTAACCCACTCGGCCTCAAGTTCCAGTTTAAGAGGTGTGACAGGGTTGGGATAATTGTCGACCACGCCTGATAGCAGGCGGCCGCCAGTCATTTTGGTCAGAAGTTCGGCGGCTCGGTCGAGGGCGTACACAGTACCATTGGGATCGACGCCGCGTTCGAAACGCTGCGAGGCGTCGGTGTTCAGGTCGAGTTTTTTCCGGGAACGGCGAATGCGTACCGGATTGAAACAGGCGGATTCGATCAGGAAGTCGGCGGTCATCGCCGAAACTTCGGAGTTCTGGCCGCCCATGATTCCGCCAATGGCAAGGGGATCGCCGCCATCGGTGATCATGACGGTCTTCTCCGGCAGCTTTCGCGGTTTGTCATCGAGGGTGATGAAGTCCTCTCCCCCGCTGGACGCATTGACGAGGACTTCGCCACTTTTGAACTTGCTCCAGTCGAACACGTGCAACGGTTGGCCGGTCTCCATCATGACGAAGTTGGAGACATCGACGGCGTTGCTGATGGGACGCAGACCGGCGCTGCGCAGGCGATGCTTGATCCACCAGGGCGACTGGCGCACACGCCCCCCGAGCACCAATCGTCCCGCATACCTCCAACATCCATCCGGATCGGCAATCGAGATACGAACCTGCTTGTCGACCGCTTCGGCGACTTCGGCGAGGTGGATTTCGGGGCGACGGACACGGCTTCCCGCCAGCGCGCCGATCTCACGGGCAATGCCGATCACCGACAAACAGTCCCCGCGATTCGGAGTCAACTCGAACGAGATCGACGTATCCTCAAGCCCGAGCGCCTGCCACAGATCGCTGCCGACTGTGTGCGCTTCCGGATCAAGTGCCATCAGCCCTTCATGATCATCAGTAAGCCCAAGTTCGCGTTCGGAGCAGACTACCCCTTCGGATTCTATGTTGCCGAATTGGCGCATTCCAACCGGCTCATGCGCACCGGGGAGCTTGGCACCAAGACGCGCATACGGGACAAGAAGCCCCTGTTGAACGTTTGGCGCGCCCGAAACTACGGTCTTCTTCGAGATGCTGTCGTCGATGGTCAGGACGCGTAAGTGTGGATCACCCGGCACGGTGTCGGTGGCGACAATGCGCGCGACAACGACTCCATGGAACCGTTCGAACACAGGTGAGAGTCCATCGACGGCGGTGCCGATCCCAGTGAGACGTTCGGCCAATTCAGCCGGTTCCCACGGGATGGAGATGTAGTCAGAGAGCCAACGGTAACCGAGTTTCATGATAGAATAGGTCCAATAGGTCCTAGAGGACCCGTACTAAAACTGTTTTAAGAACCTCAGATCGTTCTCATAGAGAAGTCGAATGTCATTGATGCCATGCTTCAGCATGGTGATGCGTTCGATACCCATGCCAAAAGCGTAGCCGGAAAACACCTTGGGGTCATAATCGACTGCCGCGAACACGTTGGGATGAATCATGCCGGCGCCGAGGATTTCCAGCCACCCCTCGTGCTTGCACAGCGCGCATCCCTTGCCGCCGCAGAGGTAACAAGAGATGTCGACTTCCGTCGAGGGTTCGGTAAATGGGAAGTAGCTCGGCCGAAACCGCAGTTTCACATCCGCACCGAAATACTCCTGTGCGAACGCGGCGAGGACGCCTTTCAAGTCCGCGAACGACACATCGGTATCGACGAAGAATCCTTCGACCTGATGGAAGACGCAATAGGAGCGAGCATTGATCGCTTCGCTGCGATAGACGCGTCCGGGCGCGAGGATGCGAATCGGCGGACGGCGGCTCTCAAACGTGCGGATCTGCACCGGCGAAGTGTGCGTGCGTAGCAGGTACTCGTCCGAGACAAAGAACGTGTCCTGCATGTCACGTGCCGGATGATCGGGCGGAAAATTGAGCGCGCCGAAATTGTAGTAGTCGGTCTCGATTTCGGGGCCCTCGGCGATTTCGAATCCCATGCCATAGAAGATCTCGATCACTTCTTCCAGCGTACGGGTAATCAGATGACGGACGCCGCGGACCTTGGGACGTCCGGGGAGTGTGTAGTCGAATTTGGCGGAGGACGGCTGGGAAGCAGCGCCGTCTTCGCTGTCGAAGAGCGCGGTCAGAGCATCGCGGACCTGATTGGCGAGCGTGCCCACGTCCTTGCGTTCGCCCTCGGGCAAGTCCTTTAGTCCGCGCAGGATTTCGTTCAGGCGGCTCTTCTTGCCCAGATAGCGGACTTTCATCTGGGCACGGTCACCGGAGGAGGCCCGCTCCAACTCTTCACGGGCGGTCTGTTCAAGTTCACGGAGTTGGTCAGCTAACGACATAGTGTGTCACTCGTTGGGTGCTTGCGCTCGCGAAGGGCACGCACCGCTCGCTCCATCGGTTTAAAGCGGTGGGTGCCAAGAGCGCACCCACCCTACAAAAACTACAGCCACCGGGAAACAAAAAACCCGCCAAAGGCGGGTTCGTTGCGCGCATCCTTATGCCAGGAGGCGGATGTCAAATTCCTACTGCCCGCCGCCTGCGGTGCGCGCCAAAGCGGCAAAACCGTCCGGATCGGTCGCGGCCATGTGGGCCAAAACCTTACGATCCAGTTCGATGCCTGCCTTCTTGAGGCCATCCATGAAACGACCATAGGTCAGACCCAGGGAACGCGCCGCGGCGTTGATGCGGATAATCCAGAGATTGCGCATCGACCGCTTGAGATTGCGACGATCACGGTATTGGTACTGCCAGCCCTTTTCGACCGTCATGCGGGCGGTGCGGTACTGCTTGCGACGGCCATTGAAGTTACCCTTGGCCGCGTCGAGGTATTTCTTCCGACGCCGATGGGCGGCAACATTATTTGTAGCGCGTGACACTCTTGGTTCTCCCCTGATCTCAGTTGCAAAAGACTAAACGTCGTAAGGCAACAGACACTTGACGCGTCCTTCATCGGTCTTGTCGGCATAGGCAGTTTTGCGCAGGTGGCGCTGACGCTTGGTCGACTTCGACGACGAGAGGTGGCCGCGGTTCGCTTTGGCCCGCTTAAACTTGCCCGAAGCGGTCCGTTTGAACCGTTTGGCCGCGGCCCGATTGGTTTTCATTTTTGGCATAACTGTCTATATCCCTCTTCGGCCATTAGGCCAAGACACATAAGAAACCAGGTAAGTCCTGATCCGTCAATGCAAAATAACGAGAAATACGGTCAAACCGCCGGCTTTTCGACCGGGACGGTTGTAGCCTGGCTTGGTATCGGTTTGGCCGGCATCACGGGTTTTGGGGCCGGTTTGGGAGTTGTCTCCGGGGCCGCGCCTTCGGCCTTGGGCTTCGCCGCGCCCTTCTTCGGGTTGATAATGAGCGACATGTGCCGCCCTTCCATCCGCACACTGGGCTCGGGAAGGCCGACGTCGGCAAGCATCTCCTTGATGCGTTCGAGAATCCGGTAGCCGAATTCGGTGTGGGTCATTTCGCGGCCGCGAAACTCCACGTACGCCCGAACCTTGTGCCCGTCACTCAGAAACTCGCGCAGTTTCTCGGTCTTGAAGTTGATGTCATGCTCGTCGATCTTCGGACGATACCGCATCTCTTTAAGCTGCGTGTTGGACTGACGCTTCTTGGCCTTCTTGGCATTCTTCGATTCATCGTAGAGATATTTCCCGTAATCGAGGATGCGGCAGACCGGAGGGCGGGCGTCGGGCGAGATTTCGACTAAGTCCAGGCCCTGGTCTTCGGCCATCTTCAAGGCATCTTTGGTGACCATGATGCCCAACTGCGCGCCGTCGGGACCGATCACGCGCACTTGCGGGAAACGGATACGACGGTTAATGCGTGTCTGAGGCTGGCGTGGAGCGGCGATAAGGCGTACCTCCCCGGGTTCATCCCGGAATTGGGTTTATGACTTGGCACGGCTGATATAATCAGCCGGCTTGTCCTGACTCTTGATCAATTCGACGAACTGCGTAACCGACTGGACGCCGAGATCGACGCCGCCATGGGCGCGGACGGCAATCTGATTGGATTGCGCTTCTTTTTCACCCACGACCAGCATGTACGGAATCTTGTCCGTCTCGGCTTCACGAATCTTCATGCCGATCTTCTCGGGACGCACATCGGCCTTCACCCGGACACCAAGTGAACGCAGATTGACAGCGAGTTGTTCGGCGTAGGCCTCAACTTTTTCGCTGACAGTCAGGATGATCGCCTGCTCGGGCGCGAGCCAGACCGGGAAATTGCCCGTGTAATGCTCGATTAAGATCCCAAAGAACCGTTCAAGCGATCCCATCAGAGCGCGATGAATCATGACGGGACGGTGGTGCTTGCCGTCTGCGCCAATGTAGTTCATGTCGAAACGTTCGGGCAGATTGAAGTCGAACTGAATCGTGCCGCACTGCCACCTTCGGCCGATCGCATCGCGGACATGCATGTCAATCTTGGGGCCGTAGAATGCGCCGCCCCCCTCATCGAGCTGATACTTCTGACCGCGAGAGTCCAGGGCGCGTTTGAGCGCCTCTTGTGCCATCAACCAGTCGTTCTCCACCCCAATAGCCTTCTCGGGGCGAGTGGCCAGGAAAACATCGATGTCGGTGAAGCCAAAGGCAGCATAGATCGAAAAACAGAAATCCACCGTGCGTGCGATCTCGTCTTCAACCTGGTCTCGACGGACAAAAATGTGCGCGTCGTCCTGAGTGAAGCCGCGTACGCGAAGTAGTCCATGCAACACGCCGGCTCGCTCGAAGCGGTACACCGTACCGAGTTCGGCCCAACGCAGGGGCAGATCGCGGTAACTGCGCAAATCCGACTTGTAGATCAGAATATGGAACGGGCAGTTCATCGGCTTCAATTGATGCGGATTGTTCTCCACATCGAACGGCGGGAACATGTTGTCCGCATAGAAACCCGTGTGCCCCGAGATCTCCCAGAGACGCAGACGCGCGATGTGCGGCGAGTAAACCAGCTCGTAACCGGACTCCTGATGACGGCGGTACCAGAACTCCTCGATCATTCGGCGAATGAAAGCGCCGCGCGGGTGCCAGAGAACCAGTCCCGCGCCCGAATCTTCCTGAATCGAGAAGAGCTTGAGCTGTTTGCCCAGACGTCGATGGTCGCGCTTCTCCGCCTCTTCCCGGCGCTTGACGAACTCGTCGAGGGCCTTGTGGTCCGGGTAGGTTACACCGTAGATGCGCTGCAACTGCGGATTGCCTTCGGCATCGCGCCAATAGGCCCCGGCGATGTTCAGGAGCTTCACCGCCTTGATGCGTCCAGTACTCGGAATGTGAGGGCCGCGGCAAAGATCGAGAAACCGTGATGACGTGTAATAGCTGACCTGATCGCCGGCGTCGTCAACCTTTTTCAGGATCTCGAGTTTGTAGGGCTCACCCATCTTCTTGAAAATCTCACGAGCTTCTTCGGGCGAACATTCGTGACGGACAAAAGGAGCGTCCTCCGAAACGATCTCGGCCATACGCTTCTCGAACTTATTGAGATCGTCCGGCGTGAATGGCCGGGGCGGCTCGAAGTCGTAGTAGAACCCCTCTTCGATCGGTGGGCCGATGGCGACCTTGGTTCCGGGCAGAATCTCCTGCACCGCTTGCGCCATCACATGCGCCGAGGAATGCCAAAAGACCTGTTTGCCCTCGGGCGAATCCCATGTGAGGATCGATATCGCGGCATCCCGATCAATGGGCCGGGCCAGGTCGCGCACTTGCCCATCGACTCTGATTGCCAGGGCATCGGCTGCGAGACGTTTTCCGATGGATGCAGCGACTTCACGCCCTGTGGTTCCGGCGGGATATTCGCGCTGGGAACCGTCGGGAAGAGTGAGCGTAATGGTTTTAGTGGACTGGGCGGTGGTCATACGTGAATCCACCGGCCCGCCGTGGGAGTGATTATCGTGGCGGCTAAACACAAATGCGTAATCATCAAGAGATTAAACGATGGATACACTGAGAGTATTGGCATGGTGGGCGATACTGGAATTGAACCAGTGACCTCTTGCATGTCAAGCAAGCACTCTAACCATCTGAGCTAATCGCCCCCTCCGTCATCATCACAAAATACCGGACAACGTGCAAGGGCGCAAGTGTTTATCGTCTCTGATGGGCTGTATTCGCTACACCCCTACAGCTTCCATCGGCGCAATAGACGGTCGACGATGTCGACGATCTTCTCGTCGGACATATACGCGCCCTTCTCAATCTCCTGACGCAGGGCCGCCACGCGTTCGCGGCGTTCCGCTTCATCGAGGGGGGACTGATCGGGGTCGTCGCTCATGATTCGCTCGATGGCGGCGCGTAAAGCCCCACTGTCGGCCAAGGGGTCCGGGTCCGAGGTCCCGTCCGGATTCGGACGAAAATCGTCGGCTGGATCGGTGTTACGCAAAGCCATGTTCTGTACGGTCCCTTCCCGGATACGGCGTACAAAGCCGTTCCATAACCCCTCAATAGAAGTATCGGCGGCGGGAAGTGCGGAGTCAACCGGCGTGTCGAATGTGGCCGCGGAGTACTTCTTGATCAAGTCCGAAGCAGGCTCGCGAGTACTCTCGCCCTCCAGGACATTGGCCCGTGGAGGGCGAGCGTACTCGCGAGCCTGCTCTTTTCTTGATCAGGAGATATCGGTGCGCAACGGCTCGGAATCGAGACGATCTTGCGATAGGCGCTCGCACTCACGAGTCAGGTTGCGGCAGCGCCCGACCATGGCCGAGATGCGTTTGACTACTTCGGAGACTTCGGCCTGAGTGAGCCATTCCGCGAAATGATCGCCGCCCTCTTCGCGGGCCCGACGCAGGAGCGCCTCACCCGCTTCGATCTGCTTCTGGAGAAACCCGATCTCTTCAAGGTCGGCAGGCAGTTCGCGCTCTTCACCGCGCACAAGGCGATCGCGCTGTTTTTGCATGAGAGAGCACAGCGAGCGGTAGAATCCCAGTTCGCCGTTTAAGAACTCAACAAGTTGCTCGGGGCCGTGGATACTGGTTGTGGTGTTTGTCATCGCTGTCTTTCCATCAACGCTGAAGCGGGTCTGAGAGTTCGTTCTCGACATCGAATTCAAAAACAAGTTCTTCGCGGCTGCGTCTTGGCGGTACTGCCAGCGCCTCGGCGGCATCGGCCGGCACATCATCGGCGGGTGGCGAATCCGCCAAGGGTGTCCCGTCCCACTTGCGAATCAGGCGTGAGTGCCGGGGATGCTTGGTCTTACGCATGCGTAATCCTTGTGATGGCTCAGGCGACCGCCACCGACTCCGGCGCAAAAATCGGGTGCTGCGTCGAGTAGTGGCTGCGGGTGAGCACAACCTGCTTTCCCTTGCCGTTGGCGCGATTGATGACAATCGGCCCCTGGAGGTTGACCGACATTTGCCGCGGGTCATCGGGAATGGTTACAAGCGTCCAGAGTTCGACCTGATCGGGATCGCGGATTTCCAGCTCCGCCACTTCGAGTGGGTCGATGCGGACCGTGAAATCGGCCAGAAACACACGCGGGGGCGCGATTACGAAAGATAGGCGCGACTGATCGCCAGCCTCCAATTTTGCAAACGGTTCCCACTCCGGGTTGCGCTCGAGCCGGAACTGGCGGCACTCTTCAAAGCCGAGCAGTCCGCGAGGGAATGTGATGATGGTCCTTCCGGTCGTGGCGCCTGTCTCGGGTACTGCGATGTCGTTTAAAGCGGCGTTCAAAGCGCTCCTCGCGTCCTATGATTCCTGCTCGTCACCGTAGCAGAAATTGGTGTCGACTCCGTTGGGGGTCTCGGTGGCGTGTTCGGCCTGCCTGCTGTGGGGAACGTTGGCGCCGCGATGGCGCTGGGTGCGATTCGGTGTGGTGGGAGTCTGACCCGGTCCGTTGACGGGAGCCGGGGTCGAGTTAGGTTTGCGGCCGAACAAGCTCATAGGTCACTCTCCGCGTGTGCCGTGACGGCGTGGTCCGCTGCTGGGTTTCGGTGTGTGTGGCGTGGAACGCAACTCGATGCCGCTGCCGGAATCGCGAGCCGAGTCAGCGCCGGTGACCTTGCCTTTGATCAGCCGTGCCAACCCGGCGATGTCGGTGCGGATCGAACGCGCCTTCTTGTTTTCTTCCTTGATCTTCAAATACACCTCTTCACGGTGCACCACGACCTTGATCGGCGCATCGACGCCCAGCCGGACCTGGCGGCCGAAAACGCCGAGCACTGTCACCTTGATGTCATCGCCGATGGTGATGCTCTCACCCTGCTTGCGCGTGAGAATGAGCACTCACCCTCCCTGGTGTGCGTGTGACGGCATCCGCGCCGTCACCGATTCCGTCAGTGATTCTATCGGCGGGCAAGTGGCAGACCTGAACAAGACGGGCCCGTCAGACTGGCAAACTGTCACACTTTGTACGCGGCAGCAGAAACGCGGGTGCGTGAAGTGACGGCCGTTGTTGAAAAGAGGGGCAAGAGTGTAGGGTCGGCCCTACAGCATAGGTACTATAGGACCAATAAGACCTATTCTATCGGCCCACCAGCAGGCTTGGCAGAGCCTCATGAACGGGCATGGCGGCCAGCGCGAGGACCAACGCGGCGCGCTCGTCAAAGGCTGCATACGCCATCGGCAGATTGATTTCAATGTCGCAGTCTGAACAGACGCGGGCGATCATGCCAAATCTCCGATTGACTAGGTCGCCGACCTGCCGCACCTGCTCGGCATCGAGTCCGCGCAGTTCGAGGAGGAAATTCTGCTCGGGCACATCGGTCATGAAGATCGAGGTGGACGCCGTAAACGCCCGTTCGACGATTGCCGACGCCGGGGCGGTTCCCAAGGGCCGATTTCCGCAGGCAGAGACTGATCCCTTGGCCACGACGCTGAAGCGGCCATCGCGCGAGGTCAGGGTCAACGGGAGCAGGGTCCCACCGGTCAGATCTGTCGCATCGCCGAGCGCGGTCAGACGAACCGATGCCGTCATCCCAAGATCGAACCCCGGAAGCAAATCCGCCTGCACGAGGACCGCGGCGACCTCTCCCTTATGGATCGGATGATTCTGTGGATCGATGCCAAGATGTTCAAGCGTGGCAAGCAGAGATTGATCGGAATGCCGGACCAAGGATCCATCCCCTGTACCAGGGAGGCCAACAACCAAGCCGTAGCCTCGCACTGTCGTCGGATTTCCCTCGACGTAAGCGAAAGAGCGGAGCAAGACGGCCTCGCCGCCGGGGTTGCCGTACGCGGCGGCGGCGAAGATCAGAAGCGCCAAGGACCCATACACCAAGCCACGCAACAAGAGCTGACGACGCTGGAGGGACAACTTCTCACGACGTTTTCTCATCACCCTTGCACTCCTCCTTCCAATAGTATCGGACGATCATCGGGGAAAAATCAGTCGGGGAAGACGATTCCTATTCGACTAAAAGAGCAAGTCAGGAGGACAGACATTCTTGCCTGTCTATCGTCACCAATTGGGGCGCTCTTCGACACGGTTGGTGACGATAATGCTCCCGGCGCAACCGCATTCGATTCGCGCGGCAAATCAATCCCTCGACTCCGCTCGGGACCTTCGGAGAGCAATTGGCCCGCTCCAATCGATAGACAGGCAAGAATGCCTGTCTTCCTACTCAGGCGTTTCGCCTGTCAATGTCGGGCGACGAGACTCGGTCTCGGGCGGAGCCAATTGCCGTGCCCAGCGCAGGACGTGGCGCGCCAGCTCCAGAGTGTCATTGAGCGACTGCGTCAGTCGGTCCAGTGAGCGCTCGTCGGGCACGCCGATGGTTTCGACGGCGTTCCAGAGATGTTGGGACTGTGGTCTGGCCTCCGCGAATCCATTGTCGATTGCCGAGACGGCATCGGAGACATCGTGCGAGACCCGTGTGACCTTGGCGACCAAGTCGAGCAGTTCATCGTTGAGACGAACTCCGCCGACCTGCATCTGTTTCAATTTGGCGGTGGCGACTGCCAAATTCACGGCGAGGAATCGCGCCCTCTCGCCGAGATCACGAACAGACGCGACCACCTGACCGATGTCGTCTTTCAAGTCCGGATCAGTGATGCGGAATTCCTCATCCATGCCGTCCCGCCCAGAGTATAGGTCGCATAGGTCCTATCGGACCCATAGAGTGCTCAATCCACGTGCGTTTCGATCTGACGCTGAAACACATATCGTGAAATCAGTCGCGATAAGCCTTGCGCGAATTCCTTGGGGTGATCCGCCAGCCGTGAAAGCCCATTGGCGATGACCGGATCGTCGACATGTTCGATGGCCAGAAACTCGATTCCGACAAGACACTCCCCATCCTCGCAAACCTCGACCCGTTTCACCTTGCCAAGCACATTCGTCAGGGCATCGAATCCCTTGAGATCGAATTTCATCAGGACAAACTCGCCTTCGCTCGCCCGGTCGGTGGTCGAGATCAACACACCGCCGCCGGAGAGGTTTAGCAACACGCCGGCTTTCTTCTCCGGATGCAGTCGGACGCGTTTGTCCGCTTCGACCACGATGGAATTGAAGGCCACCGGTGAGAACACCTCGAGACGCACGTAGCGGCGCTTCTGGGCCTTGTCGGCGGTGGCTTTCTTGTTTTGCTTCTTTTGCGTGCTCATGTCATCCCCCACAGTTGTTTCATCCGATATGAAAACTTGCCATCCCGTGCTTCAGCGCTGCTTTTCGAGCTTGCTGTCGTAAAGAACCCGCGACTGCTTTTCCGCCAAAGCGGCCAGGTGGCGCGCCAGGGCAGTGCGCGGGCGATCGGCCCGGTGCTCCGCGATCGAGATATGCGCGGCCATGCGGGCCATGTCGAGGAAGCGCTCGGCGTCATCGAAGCGCGACAACCGACGCGAGAGTTCGCCGATCAGGTAGGCGGTCAGCATCGCGCCGCTTTTCCCCTCAATCCCGCCGTGGGCTTCGAACGACTGTTTGTAATGCGAAAGCGATCGCTCCAAGGCTTCTTCTTCGTTGATCGGAATCAGCGGTGAGTCGAGCCTGAGAAACCGCAGGAACTCCGTATAGGAGGCGTGATCGCCGAATGCCTCACGCTCCCCGTCCTCCTTGCCGCCGACGAACTGGTCCGGTGTCGGCAAAAGCGGCTGACGAGTCTCGATAAGTGTCTGCGCTAC
Source organism: uncultured Ignavibacteria bacterium (assembly GCA_964371625.1). Lineage (GTDB taxonomy): Bacteria > Zixibacteria > MSB-5A5 > WJJR01 > WJJR01 > JACQFV01. The sequence goes on from CAYJMP010000001.1 coordinate 516,027, forward strand.
AGTTTCGATTTGTTCGATCGCGCGTTGCAGACCGTGGCGGCATTGCACCGGCCCCTGATCATCATCGGGGCGTTGTTGGGCCGCCTCGGGACGCGTCTGCAGAAATTGCGTGATCTCGGTGAGACGTCCGCGCATACGCGCGAGATCGCCGTTCATCTCTTCGAAAGCGCGGTCGAGATCGCGACGGCTCTGCGCCGACGGGGACGTCAGGTCGGGCTGGCCGTGCGGTTGAGCCTCGCGAAAGAGCCACGCCGCGCGCAAGTACCAGCGCGCCAGATCGTAATTGGAGGGTTGCGGCGTCAGGTGTTCGTCGAGTATGCCAAGGATCAGCTTGCTGATGGCGGTCTGAATCGGAAACGACTCCGGCCACAACGAACTTCCGAGGCGGCGCGCAACACTGCCTGAGTCGGCCAGCATCTCCAGATGCTTCAGTCGCAGGGCCTTCTGTTCTGCTGAAGAAGAAGTGTGTTCGCCAGAATTGCCGCGGAAGGCACGATTGAATTCACGGGTGTAATAGCAGGTAGAGCAGGTCGCCATGAAATATAGCAGCGGATTGACCGACTGATACCGCGGGTTGGACCAACGGCGCGCGAGCGGACTGAAATCGGTATCAGTTCCCTGCTCGACATAGGCGCCCGGACGCACCATTTCGAATTCATTGACCGTGCGGCAAACGGGACAAACAACGCGTGACAACGCGATCGGACTGTCGTCGGGGCTCGTTGCGCTGGTGCCGTCCGTCTTCAGGCCGCTGGCAGCGCCGGACTCAAACACCGAAACGCTCCCGGACCATGAATCGCAATTTCCCGACCGACTTCGTGTGGATCTGCGAGACGCGCGATTCCGAAATGTTCATGGTCTCGCCGATCTCTCGCAGTGTCAGTTCTTCGTAGTAGTAGAGCGCGATGACGAGCTTTTCCTGTTCCGTGAGATTCGATATAGCATTGATCAGGAAGGCGCGCAGTTCCTGGCGTTCGATGTCGCCGAGCACGTTTTCGTGGTCGTGCCCTTCGAGGGTCTCAACACGAGGCACCTGACGGTTGTCCTCTTCGCGGTAGACCAGTTCATCGAGCGAGAGGATTGTCGTCCCGGAGACATCATCGAGCGCGTCGTGCAATTCGCTCATCGTCAGCTTGAGGTCCTCGGCCAATTCGGTCTTGGTCGGGACGCGTCCGAGTTTGTTTTCGAGTTTGGTGGTCGAGCGGTCGATTTCGCGGGCTTTGGCGCGGGTCGAGCGCGGCACCCAGTCGAGTGCGCGCAGTTCATCAAGGATGGCGCCGCGTATGCGGGGCACAGCAAATGTCTCGAACTTCACACCGCGCTCGGGATCGAAGTTCTTGAAGGCCTCGATCAGCCCGATGACGCCGGTAGAGACGAGGTCCGGCAACTCAACGGATTTCGGGAATCCCAGCGCCATGCGGCCGGCGACGTTGCGAACCAGCGGCAGATATCTCGATAAGAGTTTCTCGCGTATTTCCAGATTACCCGAGTAGCGCCACGCTTCCCATTGACGGGCCGCGCTCATTGGCGGTTCCACAGGACGTGTCGGTTTGGCAGCAGTTGTTGCAGTCGCACGAACGCGCGGGGTGCGTGAAAGGGTCGCGGTTGCTGGCATGGTGATTAGACTCCGTGATGAGTGGTTATCGACTCCGATGTCATTTGCGATGTGGATGTGCTGCCAGTCGGGCTCTGCGCGTCGAGGTGTGACTCCCTGTCGGTTTGTTTTCGCGGCGTGTCGTCATCTCCAATTGCGACATCCGCAGGCGCAGACCGCCTGTCTCGTCACCTCTATGAGCAAGGCCGGTGCCAACTCTGCATGAGTTTGCACGGTCGTTGCGGGATAACGACTTTCAACCGTTGGCGATCATGGGCTTTGCGGAATGCGTCAGGCGGACAAGGAAGTTTTTTCCGGTCATGCGGCGGAAAGCTCCGCATTGACAAATCCCACAATTGTGGGATTCGGGCGATACTGCGTGGGGATTGAACACGACGCCGCTCCGGACGCGACGTACTCTACTTGTGTACTTTATCGGCAGATCGATTGGTGTTATTCTGTCCTTTAATGAGAACTTTGACATCATTCGTTGCCGGCAATTGGCATCCCCCGAGCGGAAGTCCGCACGAGGTTCGTTCCCCTTACGACAATCGCGTCGTCGCGCATGCACACCGCTCGACTGCCGACGCCGTCGAACGCGCGATTACCGCCGCGGATGGAGTCCGCGGCGTCCTGCAATCTTTGCCGCATCACGAACGCGCGCGTATTCTCGACGAGATGGCGCGGCGTGTGGTGGCGGAACGCGAGGCATTGGCGCAAATGCTGGTCGAGGAAGCCGGAAAACCGATCACGCTCGCCCGGCTCGAAGCTGATCGTTGCGCTCAGACGATTACCGAGGCGGCGCGTTGCGCCCGTTTCATGGAAGATCAGGCGTTTCCGCTCGATGGATATGCGCCGGGCACCGGACGGACCGCGATTGTGCGACGATTTCCGATCGGGTTGATCGCGGCGATTACACCGTTCAATTTTCCGCTCAATCTCGTGGCACACAAAATCGCACCGGCGATTGCCGCGGGATGTCCTTTAGTGCTCAAGCCCGCGTCGCAGACACCGTCGACAGGAGCGGCATTGGCGCGGATTGCGCATGAATCGGGATTGCCGCCGGGGGCGTTGAATCTGGTGCTACTTGGTGGCGATGCGGCGTCGAAGATGATCGATGATCCGCGATTCGCGATGGTGACTTTCACCGGATCGGCCGAAGTCGGTTGGGCGCTGAAGGGTCGACTCCCGATGAAGCGGGTCGCTCTCGAATTGGGCGGCAACGCCGGTGCCATTGTCGAACCGGATGCCGACATCGAGGTCGCGGCGGGCAAGCTCGCCGCCGGCGCGTTTGCCTACGCGGGGCAATCGTGCATCTCGGTTCAACGCATCTTCGTGCACGAGTCGATCCTTGCACGGTTTACCGATTCTCTGATCGCGGCCGCAAAGGACAAGTCATGCGGCGACCCGGCTCTCGACAACACCGTCTGCGGGCCGTTGATTGATGCCGCCAACGCCGATCGGGTCGCCGAGTGGGTAGCTGAAGCGGTCAAGTTGGGCGGCCGGAAGCTGTGCGGGGGCGAACGGCAAGGCAACGTCATCACGCCGACAGTGATGGCAGATGCGCCGACGACCTCGCGCCTCAATTGTAGCGAGGTCTTCGGGCCGGTGGTGAATGTCACATCGTATCGGGAATTTGATCAGGCGATTGCGATGGTCAATGATTCGAAATATGGGCTCCAAGCGGGAGTGTACACGAACGACATCGGCAAGATCTGGAGAGCCTTCGAGAAATTGGCAGTCGGGGGTGTCATTCACAATGATGCGCCAACGTATCGTGCCGATCTCATGCCGTATGGGGGCGTGAAGATGTCCGGCAACGGCCGCGAGGGACCGCGCTGGGCAATAGAGGAGATGACGGAACCGAGGTTGTTGGTACTGTCGACGCAGTTGTAGGGGCGACCCGCCGTGTCGTTCTCCCCCGCATACGACATTGGGCGACCCAACGGGTCGCCCCTACAGGATCATTTCACATGCCCGCGATCACATTCACCATTGGCAAGACGCGTTTTGAGGCGGTGCGCGGCGACATCACCACGGAATCGACTGACGCCATCGTCAATGCGGCCAACTCCGGCCTGCGCGGCGGCGGCGGTGTCGACGGCGCAGTTCATCGCGCCGGCGGACCGACGATCATGGAACAGTGCCGCAAAATCGGACGCTGCCCGACTGGCAAAGCTGTCATCACAACCGCCGGTAAACTGAAAGCGAAATGGGTGATTCACGCGGTCGGGCCAATCTATGCGGGATTGGAATCGGATAAAGCCGAATTGGCCTCGGCGTATCGGGAGAGTCTCATGCGGGCGCAGGAGGCCGGGGTGCGGTCGGTGGCGTTTCCTTCAATCTCGACAGGTGTCTACGGCTATCCCATCAAAGAAGCGGCTCCGATCGCGGTGCGTACTGTAGGTGACTTCGCCGCTGCCCAGGGTGGTATTTTTGACCTGATCCGGTTTGTTCTTCGCTCTGACTCGGAATACGCGGAATACTTTGTGCAGTTCCGGAAGCGCGGAGCGGAGCATCCTTCAATATATCGGTGATGACAACTCGACTGATGTCAGCTCTTACTTGCCCGATTAAATACCCGGCCCATCTCAAAATCAATGTACCTATGAATGCTCGCCGAGTATCCGTCCTTGAATCTCACCCGGCACGTACAAAGGAACGGACCATACGCAGCCGTCGAAACGCCTATCAGCCCATTCTTGCGCTTTTCTCTGAATACTTTGTTTCCCCAGTAGTGTCCCAGAAAGAACTCGGCAAACTCGATGTCGGAGTAGTCATTCGACTTGTGCCTTACAAGGTAAATGAAAATGTCGTACTTTTGCGCTGGATCGTCTGACGGTTCCAAGACGTGGGTGATAAAAACACCTCTATTGTTATCATAAATTGTGTTACGTTCTTCCGCCCAATCTTCGGCTTGCTCATCGCCTTCTGGATATCTTCCCTCCGGGTGGATCTGGCCAAGAGGGACGGGTTCTACGTACTCAAGGCGTCGGAGGTCCTGCCCGACCTCAAAGGGGCCAGCCTTGAATGAACTTCCTCTCTCAATGCGCTTGCGGATCGCATCGAGAATGGAACGTAACGGGCTCCTGAACAGCAATGCGACCACGCCGAAGCTGACTATCCATACTACCGTCTGCAATAACGGCACGTAAGGCGCGAGCACCTCGGCCCACTTTTTCATATCCTCATCCAATGGCTTCTCCAGGCCCCAGAGAGATCAACGCGACGAGAGCTTACCTTTCTCGAATCTCACACCTTCTGCTTCCACCTCGTGCCGCTCGGCGTATCCTCGACGATGATCCCCATCTGGTCAAAGAGCGCGCGGATTTCGTCTGCGCGTTTCCAGTCTTTCTTGGCGCGGGCGTCCTTGCGCTCGGCGATGAGAGACTCAATCTTGCCGGCATCGACTGACGACTCATCCGGCCGCAGGACATCGAGTAACTTGTCGATGTCTTCGATCAGGGCGCGCGCCGCTTTCGCATCCTCGGCGTTGACACCGCCGATCTCCATGCGCTTGTAGGTCTCCTTGACGAATTCAAAGAGAACACCGAGGCCGCCGGAAATGTTCAGGTCATTATCGAGATTTTCGGTGAAGAGGGCTTTCGTCTCTTTGACCGCCGCGACGAAATCCGCCTGCGCCGGACCGCTGCCAGTCATCTCGCCCAAACGGTGATGGAAATCGCGCAGACGCTCGATCGCGCTCTTGGCCCCATCGATCCCGGCGAAAGTGAAATTGAGCTGGGCGTGATAGTGGGTCGACACCAACAGATAGCGAATCGCCACTGGGGAGTACCCCTTGGCGAGGATATCCCGCAGGGTGTAGAAGTTGCCGAGTGACTTCGACATCTTCTTGCCGTCCACGATCAGGTGCTCGGAATGCATCCAGTACTTCACGAACGGCTTGCCGGTCGCCGATTCCGACTGGGCAATCTCGTTTTCGTGATGCGGGAAGATGTTGTCCACGCCGCCGGTGTGAATGTCGAACGTCTCGCCGAGATACTTCATCGACATGGCGGAGCATTCCAAATGCCAGCCGGGTCTCCCCTTCCCCAGCGGAGTTTCCCAAAATACATCGCCGTCCTGCTCATCCCAGGCTTTCCAGAGCGCGAAGTCGGAGACGCTGTCCTTCTCATACTCGTCGGAAGCCACACGCGCCCCGGTTTTGAGCTCGTCGAGATTCATGTGTGACAGTTCGCCGTACTTGGCAAATGACGCGATGCGGAAATATATCGAGCCATCCTCCGCCTTGTAAGCATGACCATGCTCGAGCATGCGTTCGACCAGCGCGACCATTTCCGGGATGTGCGCGGTCGCTTCGGGGTAGACTTCGGCGCGCTCGAAACGCAGGGCATCGAGGTCATCGAAGAACGCCTGCTTGTATGGCGCGGTGAACTCGGCCAGCGAGATCTTCTTTTCGCGGCACCCCTTGATGATCTTGTCATCGATGTCGGTCAAATTCATGATCTGAGTGACGCGAAAGCCTCGCCACTTCAGATATCGCCGCAAGAGGTCTTCGAACAAAAACGTGCGCAGGTTGCCGATGTGGGCGAAGTTGTAGATCGTCGGCCCGCAGGTGTACATGCGGACATGCCCCGGCTCTAACGACTGGAAATCAACCAGCGCGCGTTTGCGCGTATCGAAGAACTTTAGAGCCACTGAGCGGTATCTCCCATGATGATGTTGCGCGGATTTTGCACGACTCGAACTAAGATTGCTTCGTCGTCGCACAGAACTCTCCTCCTGGCAATGACGGTATTTCGCTATTCGTCATTGCGAGGAGGCCCGGCTGCCTTTCGCCGGGCCGACGAAGCAATCCTTGTCACTGTCAGGTCACGTTCTCTATCGGCGGCCCTTCGTCTTCTTGGCGGCCTTCTTCGCCATCGTCTTGCCGCCCGCGCGCATGCCGGTGAAGCCCGCAACTGTGTCCTGATCGAGGCGCTTGAGAACCGCGAGGAGCAGTTTCAGGCACGCATCATAGTCTTTGCGCGAGATGATCGAATTGTGCGAATGGATATACCGCGACGGCGGGCCAATCGAAACGGTCGGAACGCCAAATCGCGACATATGGACGCGTCCGGCATCGGTCGCGCCGCGATCCATCGACGAAAGGTGGTACTTGATCTTGTTGCGCTCGGCGGTCTCGATGACGAGGTGCAGGAGTCCCTTATTCGGAATCATGCCGGCGTCGTACACGTCGATCGCCACACCGCCGGCGAGCCGTTCGCCGGGCGCGTCGATACCCGGCGTGTCGCGCGAAATACCCACGTCGACGATCAAGGCCACGTCGGGATCAATCGCCCACGCCGCGGTTCCGGCACCGCGCAGACCGATCTCCTCCTGCACACTGCCGACGCCGTAAAGCGAATAGGGCTGTGTGTTCGGCTTGGTCGCATTGACGACATCGCAAACCAGCGCGCAGGCAACGCGGTTGTCGAACGCCTTGGCCAGATACAGATCCGGGTTGGACATGATCTGGAAATCCGAATCCGGCGTCACGTATTGGCCATTACGAAGGCCGAGCTTCTTGGTCGCATCGAACACATCGGTTGCGCCCACGTCGATATACAGGTCCTTTGGCTCAATGACATTCTTGCGTTTGTCGTCGGGGAGGAGATGCGGCGGGGTCGAGCCGAATACGCCCAGGATGGGACCGTTTTCTGTGTGGACCCAACAGCGCTGCGACAGCATGACATGACCCCACCAGCCGCCCAGCGGAAAGACCTTGAGGAATCCGTCTTTGGTGACCTCGCGCACGACCCAGGCCACTTCATCCAGATGCGAGTCGAGCATCACACGCGGGTGCTCGCTCTTGCCGGGAACATGCGCGATGAGCGAGCCCAGTTTATCGGTCGAGAGACGGGCGTGAGTCGGCATGTGCGCGGCCATCACCGCGCGCGCCGCACTTTCATCGCCGGGCGCGCCATGCGCCTCGGTCAACGACTTAAGCAGTAGTTCTGTCTTGTCCAACTGACCCTCCCATATGGTGCGAATCGTCTAAAACCCAGAATTACTAAGTTAAGGGATTGATGCGCAAGGCTCAATGTGCATTTCGGGCGGCATGGGACGCCGGCCACGGCGCTTTTCAGCAGTGGTCGCAGGTCGCAAGACCTGTGACACAATCTCGTCAGCTAATGTCCAAGCAGCGACGGGAGTTCACTCAGGCTCTTGATCTCGTGCGAATTGGTCAGGCCCGCCTGGTACTTCTTGTCATGGCGTCGAATTAGGCAGGCAGACATCCCCATCGCCTGCGGTCCCTGGATGTCTTCTACTTGACGGTCGCCGATGTAGAGAGACTTCCGGGGCGACACCCTGAGCCGTTTGGTGATGATCCTGAATGGCTCCGGATGAGGTTTGCGATAAGTCGTAGTGGAAGTAAACAGAGTGGCATCGAAGTGTGGCCACAAGCCAAAGTGCTCGAGTTCCTGACGGTGGTCATGAGCGCGGAAGGGCGTATTCGACAATAGCCCGACTTTGTAGCCGTGCGCCTTGAGCAGTTTCAGTGTCGCCTGTGATTCAGGAAAGGCCGTGACTTGACGTCGCACGGCGGCATAGTAGGCGTCAACGGCCGCCGCGAGTTCCCCGTTGCGAAGCGAGATCCGAAACTCGCGTAAGAGTTCGCGGACCAGCGGAGTGATATGGTACTCACGAAACTCTTCCCGGGCGCGCTTACGCCGCCGCTCGAGCAATACGATGAATCGCTCGAGAAACGAATCGTAGAGGGGCAGGTCCGCGTTTTGACGACGCAACCAGGCGTGCAGGGAGTGAACGCTGGACGGATAAAGCGCATCCCACGGCACATTCTCGAATTCGAGGAGCGTGCCGCCCATGTCGAAGATGATGGCGGCAAAACGCCCGCCACCGGCCGGTGCAAGTGGGGGGAGTTCGGTCACAACGCCAGCCGGCAAATCCGCGCCACCAATTCCGGGAAATCGATTCCGGCGACCTTGGCCGCTTTGGGGACCAGCGAATGCGATGTCATCCCCGGCAGAGTATTGACTTCGAGGCAGAACATGCGACCCTCGTTGTCCATGCGAAAGTCGGCGCGGGCATACCCGCGACAGCCGAGCGCGCGAAACGCTTCAACGCCCTGGTCCTGACAGGCGCGCATCTGCGCCGGTGTGATCGGGGCGGGACAGATATAGTCGCACATACCATCGGTGTACTTGCATTCGTAATCATACAGCTCGTGCTTGGGTTTGATTTCCACCACGGGCATTGGCTGATCGCCGATCACTCCGACTGTGAGTTCTCGTCCGGCGATGAACTGCTCGACCATGACGCGTGAATCCCAACGAAACGCTTCGGTCAGGGCTTCATCCCATTGTGCCTTCTTCGTTACCAGGGTCAGCCCTACAGTCGAACCCTGGGCATTGGGCTTGACGATTAGGGGCGTGCCGAGCGCCTCGACAGCTTCTTCATAGTCGAGATCTTCCGCGCTATCCAGTATCCGCCAATCGGGTGTGGGAATACCTTCGGCGACGAAGATGCGTTTGGCCGCGTGTTTATCCATAGCCAGCGCGGATGCCAGCATTCCTGAACCCGTGTAGGGGATTCCGGCCATATCGAGGAGCGCCTGCAAACGGCCATTCTCACCGTCACCGCCATGCAGAGCGATGAAAACGACATCAACCGATTTCAATTCTTTGAGGATCAGGTCGGAGGGCGCGATTGTCGGTTTGGCGCCGGTCGTGTCCGCCGCAGGTGGTTGGGTGCCGATTTGTTCCTTGGCGAGCTCAGGCGTCCAGGCCAGCACGCGTGACGAAACTCCCGGATCGAGCGCGAACACTTCGGCTCCCGATTGATGAAGTGCACCGGCCACGGCCGCGCCGGTGGCGAGAGACACGTCGCGCTCGGCCGAGCGCCCGCCCGCCAGGACGAGTACCTTCATGCCGATGATCGTTGAGTGTTTGGCTTCTGCTTTTGGTGATGCCATTGCGGTCGAGTTCATCCCTGCCCCTAGTCTTTCGCTTGAAACTACGCTGTATTCTTCTTGGGTCGATTGACCCGCCACATGATAATTAAGACGACAACACCGAGCACGACCCAAATCAGGAGGTTATACGTCTGCCAGACGCTGCGGAATCGATCCCAGTTGTGATGAAGGGCCACAGCCGAAACGGCCAGGAGAACATTCCACAGCAGGATGGAAATCCCGCCAAAGATCATTGTGCGCGCGACCGGATAATCGCCGACACCGGCGACCAGCGGGACCGCCGAACGAATGCCGGCGAGGAAGCGGCCGAAAATAATCACCAACGCACCCCAGCGTGCAAACCATGCCTCAACACGATGAAGCCGATCGAGTGAGAACATGCCTTTGTTGCGCGAGATGAAAACGGCCCTCCCTTTCGCCCGGCCGAGCCAGAAAAGCAGGGAGAACCCGGCCAGCCCGCCGAGTGTCGCCGCCACGATCCCGCGCGCCACCGGAATGTCGGCCGTTTGCAGTGTCACCAGACCGAGAAACAGAACGGCGTCGCCAGGAAAGGGCGGAAAGATCATTTCCGTAATGGCGGTAATGAAGAAGAACCCGAAAGTCCACCAGGCAGACTGTATCGCCCAATTTGAAAGCCAGTCAGGGAAAGCATGTTCCATTGCCAACTAGAGCGGCGCGATAACAGCTATGGCCTGCGCCGCAATCCCTTCTCCCCGTCCGATAAACCCCATCTCCTCATTGGTGGTGGCTTTCACCGAGACCATCGCCGGACCGATGCCGAGATCGGTCGCGATGAGCTGGCGCATTTGCTCGGCATGCGGCGCAATCTTCGGCCGCTCGGCCAGGATAGTGGCATCGACCTGCACTGGACGGTAGCCGGCGCGCTTGAGGATGAGAACCGTCTCGATCACCAGCTTCCTCGAATCCACACCGGCGAAGCGTGAGTCCGTGGGCGAGAAATGTTGGCCGATATCACCGAGTGCAGCGGCGCCCAAGAGGGCATCGCAGATCGCATGCAGGAGGACATCGCCATCAGAGTGGCCAATCAGGCCGCCTGTGTTCGAAAACCGCACGCCTCCCAAAAGCAGCGGCCCCGGGCCTCCCAGGCGGTGCGTGTCATATCCCTGTCCCACTCTCATGGCGGCGGAAGATACGGTCATTCCGGCGATACGGAGAGCCAAATCCCAGTCATCGGGCGTGGTGATTTTGATATTTGTTGTCTTTGAGGGGATGATCGCCACGCGTCCGCCGACCCGCTCGACCAGATCGGCGTCATCGGTTGCCTCGATGCCTCTTTGTTCGGCCTGGATGTGCGCTTCACGCAGAGTCGAGGCACGGAACACCTGTGGGGTCTGTGCCAGCCAGAGATCGCGTCGTTCAACAGTGACTGTTTGCGAGCCGGAGTGATTCTTCAATGTGTCGGCGACAGGCACGGCGAGAATCGCGCCGTCATCATCGCGACAGGCCGCGACTAGATTGTCCCACTGCGGTTGCGGCCAAAACGGACGCACGGCATCGTGGACGGCGACAATCTCGATGTCAGCGGGCATGGCCCTGAGGGCATTGGCGACCGATTGACGGCGGGTCAATCCGCCCATGATCACTGATGACTCCACAGCCTTCGATTCGTTCAGGGCCGCGGCCTCAGCGGCATGCGCTGCATCGACAACAATTCCTACCCAGGCAGGAATCTGGAATTGCCCCAACTTGACCAGTGAACCACGAGTGAACGACAACCACGACCGCTCAATGGGCGAAAGACCGCCCAATGATTGCCATTGTTTGGGAACGTCGCCGCCGAATCGTTTGCCCGATCCGGCCGCGACGATGATGACGCCGATGGTGGCGGGGTTGGTCATTAGGAGATGGTCAGGGAACGTGGCGATGATGAAAGAGCAGCGTCAGAGTCACTTTCCATGCGAGTCTCAGAGAATCAACATCGCGTCCCCGTACGAATAGAAACGGTACTCCTCCCTCACGGCAATATCGTATGCATCCATCACCATCGCCAGTCCATCTCCGCCTTTTTGCCCGGCGAACGCGGCAACCAGAGCGAGCAAGGAGGATTTCGGCAGATGGAAATTGGTTACGAGAGCGTCCACAACGCGGAATTGGTACCCCGGACGGATGAAAAGATTCGTGCGACCATGCAATGCTTCGTATGACTGATGCTGAATCCGCTTTTTTGACATCGATGCCGCCTGTGGCCGGCGCGGCCAGTCGCGGATCACTGCAAGTGTCTCGAGGGCCCGGGTGACGGTTGTTCCGACGGCGACGACGCGTCCGGGCCCGGTGAACCGGCTCCAGATGCGTTTCTGCGTTGACGTGCCGATTTCGTACGGCTCGCTGTCGAGGATATGATCTTCCACACATTCGGCGGTAATTGGACGAAATGTGCCGGCGCCGACATGAAGCGTGAGCGTGGAAACATCGATTTTGCTGCGCTTGAGCCGTTCGATCAAGACAGTGTCAAAATGAAGACCGGCGGTCGGAGCGGCAACCGCGCCCACGCGTTTAGCGAAGATTGTCTGGTAGTCCTGTTTGTCGCGTGGTTCGGCGGGACGGTCGATGTAGGGTGGCAAAGGCATTGCACCGGTGGCCTGCAACCACGACTCGAACCGTCCGCGGCCTTCGAAGCGAACTGTGCGAGTGCCGTCGGGAAACCACTCCAGAACATGAGCATGGAAATCGCCAGCGGGGCCGGGCGTGAATTCAACGACCGCTCCGGGACGCAGTTTTGCACCCGGCCGGACCATTGCCTGCCAGAGACGGGGCCCTTTCTTTTCCAGGAGTAGTATCTCGGCCTTGCCGAGACCCGGCAGTCGACGACCGAGCAATCGTGCCGGAAGAACTGATGTGTCATTGACGACCAGCAAATCCTTCGGCTCAAGCAACGACGGGAGTTCATCGAAACGGTGATGGGAATTCTGCCCCGAGGCCCGGTCGACCACCAACAAGCGGCACTGACGGCGCACCCTGGCAGGGTGCGAAGCAATCAGATGCTCCGGAAGATGGTAATCGAGGAGTTCCGTTTTCATACGCTCAGCTTGTCTTCAGGCTCAGTCGCTGATGGATACGGAGTGGACAAGGATTCGTTGTGGGATTCGATTCTGGTGCAGGCGTCCTGTCTGCGCTCTTGCGCCTCTATGTGGTGCAAAGACCAATAAGGAGGGCCAGACCTTCGGTCTGCCCATATCATCGCAGGCAGGAATGCCTACGCCCCTGAAAAAGGTCTGGATTCCCGCTTTCGCGGGAATGACGGTTGGTTCGACTTAACGATAATGCAAGGACCGACATCGAGAGGACTCAGAGCAGACGGCCGGAATCGGCGGAAGATTCGATAACGCCCAGGTGCTTAAAGGCGCGCGGTGTGGCGGAACGTCCGCGGGGGGTGCGGTCGAGGAAGCCCTCCTGGATCAGGTAAGGCTCGTAAATTTCTTCGAGCGTTTCGGCTTCTTCGGCGACCGCGACGGCCAGTGTATTCAGGCCGACCGGTCCGCCGCGGAATTTGTGGATCAACGTCTCGAGAATCTTCAAGTCCATCTCGTCAAGACCGGCGGTGTCGACATTCAGGGAACTGAGCGATTCGGAAGCAATCTTCCGATCGATGGACGTGGCCCCCTGCACCTCGGCGAAATCCCGGACTCGTCGCAGTAGGCGGTTGGCGATACGTGGCGTGCCACGCGAACGGCGGGCAATCTCGTGCGCGCCTTCCTCGGAGATTGGCACGCCAAGTATGCCGGCAGAACGCGAGACAATGTGAGTCAAATCGTCGGCGTTGTAATAATCAAGCCGCCCTACAACGCCAAAACGCGAACGCAAAGGCGAAGTCAGCAATCCCGCACGCGTGGTCGCTCCCACGAGCGTAAACTTCTTCAGCGGCAGTTTCACCGCCCGGGCCGCCGGACCTTTGTCGATCACGATGTCGAGGGTAAAATCCTCCATCGCCGGATAGAGATACTCTTCGACGATTGTATTGAGACGATGAATCTCATCGAGGAAGAGAACTGAGCGCTCCTCGCAGTTAGTGAGCAGACCGGCGAGATCGGCGGCGCGTTCGAGCGCCGGGCCGGAAGTCGCCTTGATCGGCACGCCGAGCTCATTGGCAATAATGTTGGCGAGCGTGGTCTTGCCCAAACCGGGAGGTCCGTAAAGCAAGACGTGGTCCAGGGCCTCTCCCCGCTTCTTCGCTGCCGAGATGAAAATGCGCAGATTGTCGAGCAAGCCGCGTTGACCAACAAAATCCTCGAAGCGACGGGGACGGACCGATCCTTCGAGTGCCAGATCATCAGCCAGTGGCGCGGGCGTCGTGAGACGTCCGAGCGGCTCCTTCTCAGGGCGTTTCGGGAAGACGGGGCGATTGGGGCGGTCACCAGGCATGAGTTACTCGGCTACACCGGCGACATCGCCAGTGCCTTGCGAATCAGTTCTTCGGTCGTGGCGCTCTTGTCGATCCCGGCCGCGGCCTTCTTGACGACGTCGTGCGCTTCCATCCGTGAGTAGCCCAAGACCACCAACGCCGCCATTGCTTCATTGGCCACGCCATCAATCGCGGAATCGATCTTAATCGCGCCAGGCATGTCAGAGCCGGCCTTTTCGATTTTGTCCTTCAGCTCCACGACAATGCGTTCGGCGGTCTTCTTACCCACTCCCGTGACACGCGCTAGCATGCTGACGTCTTCGAACGCAATCGAGCGTCGTATTTCGTTGACGGACAATCCCGAGAGCACCGAAAGCGCAACTTTCGGGCCGACTCGTGAGACGGACAGCAGCAGATCGAAAAGAGTGCGCTCCGATTCGCTGGCGAAGCCGAACAGGAGATGGGCGTCCTCGCGCACGACCAGGCGAGTGAGAACGCGGCAGCGTGTCCCCTGCTCCGGGAGGCGATCGAACGTCGAAAGCGGGATCGCCAGTTCGTAGCCGATTCCATTACACGACACGATGGCGCGTGTCGGCATTCTCTCGACCAGTTCACCTTCGACAAAGGTTATCATGATCCACTTTCAGCTGACGAGCATGACTTGACCACGACGGTGCATGTGGCACAGAGCAATCGCGGCGGCATCGGCGCAATCGGCCGGCTCGGGAGCCGCTTTCAACCGAAACAACTGACGCACCATGAACGCCACTTGGTCCTTGGAAGCGTGGCCGTTGCCGGTCACTGACTGCTTCACTTGAAGCGCGGTGTAAGAGTGGACCGGAACATTGTTCAACGCCGCCCCCAGCATTGCGGCGCCGCGCGCCTGACCGAGCGCGAGTGCAGCTTTGGTGTCACGCGCCATGAACACATCTTCGATGACCACCTCATCGGGTCGATATTCGGAGAGGACCTCACCGACGCGTTGGCAAATCGCCAGTAGTCGTATGGGCATCTGCTCGGCCGGACGGGTGTGAATCGCCCCATAGGCGAGCAGGGCGGGCGTTTCTCCACTTCCTTCGATGATGGCCCAGCCGGTGGTCCCAAGGCCCGGATCAATTCCCATGATGATCATGCGCCGGACTTTCTCCCTCGGTGGAATGTATGTCCGACTGGGAAATCGCAGTATCACAAAAAACGCCCCCGTCGCAGACGAGGGCGCCGGGAATTCACTTCGGATTGTGCCTACGCCGCGCTGAACTGCTCCATGACCGATTCCTCAATGTCGAAGTTCGCGTAGACATTCTGCACGTCTTCGTGGTCTTCGAGCGCTTCCATCAGCTTCAGCATTTGCTGCGCCTCTTTGCCGTCGAGCTTGATCGAGGTCGACGGGACCATGGCCACTTCGGATGAGGCAATCGCGATCTTCTTGGCCTCGAAGGCGGCTTTCACGCCCTCAAAGGCCTGCGGCGAGCAATTGACAAAGTGGAAACCATCCTCGGTCCGGACATCGTCGGCGCCGGCATCGAGGGCGATTTCCATGACTTGGTCTTCTGATGCGACCTTTTGCTCGATTTCCACCACGCCCTGTTTGGTGAAAATCCAGCCGACACTGCCAGTTTCGCCGAGGTTGCCGCCATTCTTTGAGAGCATGTGGCGCAGTTCGCCGACGGTACGGTTGCGGTTGTCGGTCACAGTCTGCATCAGGATCGCGACCCCGCCTGGCCCGTAACCTTCATACTGGATTTCTTCGTAGGCCTGACCGGGGAGTTCACCGGTACCTCGCTGGATTGCCTTTTTGATGTTGTCGGCGGGAAGATTCTGCCCACGCGCAGTCAAGAGCGCGGTGCGCAGGCGGGGATTCATATCGGGATCACCACCGCCGGCACGCGCCGCCACGGTGATCTCCTTAATGAGCTTGGTGAAAACACGCCCGCGGGCAGCGTCGATCGCCCCCTTCTTGCGCTTAATCGTCGACCATTTGGAATGACCAGACATAATACTCGATCTCCACCTAAGGATTAACTGCCGAAAGTGGAAGATACTCCGTCGCCTGCGGCATGGCAATTGCGGATTGTCGATAGCGGATTTCGGATTGACGAGCCAGGAATCCGTAATCGTCAATCCGAAATCCGCAATCGCTATTCGGGTGTGACGCCGAAGACCATGCCGACAGAGAATCCGAGGTAGCGGACATTGCGGCCGGAGCTAAAGACGTTGGTGAGAATAGCCTCGACGGAAATGCGCGTATCATTGGTGATCCGCAGCAGTGCCCCGGGGCCAAAGGACACGCCGAGATCGGTGAGGGATTCCGAGGTCGGATAGTCGTTGGTCGTTCCACTCCCTTGAATCTTGCGAAACTCGACACTCAGCTTGTTGACGTAGACTCCGAGCCCGCCCTGCAAGAAAGGGTTCAGCTTTCTCTCCGGGTTGATGAAATAGCGGGCACGCGCCCCGAAATGGACAGTGCGCCAGAGGACTTCGACTTGATCAAGGTCGTTGACGTGATACCAGACAAAATCACTGAGAACTTCTTCGTCGACAGTCCCGAAGTAGTACTTAAATTCGCCGCCGATCGTCAGGTTCGGCGTCATCACGCGATCAACCGCGCCTGCCAAGCCGGGGCTCGCCTTCACATCAGAGCCCAAATCGATAAACGGGACATCATCCAGTTTCGGTGAGGGGTAATCGTCGAGCGGGATACTGTAGAGGCCGTAGGGGCCAAAAAGGTACTCGCCCTGACGCACCTCGGCACGTAATTCGGCGCCGGCCGACAAGGATCCAAGAACGGCAACCATGCCCAGAAGCCACCTCGTTTTGCTCACGCTATTCTCCTCCGATTCCCCGATGTCGGTTGACGGGTTTGACTGCAATTACCCGCCAGCGGGGCAATTATTCGATACAAAATGGCGCAGTCCACAAAAAGAAATGCCCGCCCCCTTTCGGGAGCGGGCACGAAAAACCTGACTTGAGTATTACTTGCTGCCCCAGAGACCGGTCCAGCGGAAGGTAAGGTTGGCAAAAGTGCCGAAGTTGGTCGTTCCATCGACATCTTCGAAACGCTTGCCATTGATCACGGCCGCGACTCCCATGTGGCCAGCGATACTGAAATCCTCGACGATCTCAACACGCCCGCCGAGAAATCCGCCAACCGTGAAGTCAGTGTAACTGTCCTTCTCGCCGATGGCATCATTGACAACAGCATCGTCCAAGGAAGTCATATCAAAGTCGGCGAGAAGGCCAAACACTGGAACCGCATTACCGCCGCCTGTCATCGCCTTTTCAAAGCGGCCACCAAGGCTGATCGTCATATGGTCAGTGTCAACGCTCCAAAACCCGGCCAGGATGTCAATAGTCGTCCCGTTGCCCCCGAAGTTGATACCGATGCGTGGATCGACCCAACCATCGAACTCGGACGTTACACCCATTCCTGCATGCGCCGTCCCAGCGGTCGCGAGGAATGCGAGCGCCGCCACTGCGATTGCAAACTTCTTCATTACAGACCCTCCCTTTAAAGGTTTTTGACACTTCCTTGACGACAATTCCACCCGATCCCCACCCAGGGATCGGCGGGAGTAAATCACCGGGGCACAAGTCTGTCAAGTGTATAATTACGAAGATTTTATGGGGATTCAGGAGCGCGTAAAAAACCAATACGCGCTAAGCCGCTCCCCCGCAATACGTTATAAATGCGGCGGCTGGGGAATTCAAAGCTCTTCGTTCTCGCCTGAATTTGCTCTCCCCTGCAATTTCGAGAGGTAACTCGCTCACATGTAACGGCCTGCCCGATATGGAGCGGGCAGGCCGAAATCCGAACCTGTACTTGGTCGCGATCAACCGCCGAATGGGAAGAGCAGGCCAACCGTGCCGTTCAGATAAGTACCTGTCGAGCCATCTGACATGATGAAATGCACGGTACCGCTTATGTTCAGTTTCATTGTGCGACCAGCATTCATGAGCACACCACCGCCGGCGTTGAGACCAATATCTCCGCCTCCCGCGGCATCATAGTATGCCAGTCCCCCTGAGATGAACGGCACCGTCGTGTTGCCCGGAGAGAAGAAATATCTACCGTGTCCACCAACCTGAGTGAGGGTGAAGCCATCCAATTCAACACCCTGAAACTCCTCTCCACCCATGAAATTGAAAAACAGGTCTGGTCCGACGGCGATCATCGGTGTGACGAGGTAGTCACCTGTCCCTCCTACGGTAATGCCGATTCCGGTTCCGTCCGCGAGATCTCCGAACGGAAGGGCCACGCCAGCGGTCGGACCTGCATAGAAGCGGCCTTTCTCGACCTGTGCTGATGCCGGGCCGGCGACCAGAAATGCGACCGCCACGAACAATACTCCTGCCAACAAACGTTTCATGCCACCCTCCTTCATGTTATGTACCTTATATCATGCCGGTACAAACGTTCGATGAATGGATTTGTCAACGCAGAAAGACCGAGACTCCAACCCGCAATTCCCACCAGTTGGTGTTCGACTTGGCCTTGATGCGATTACCCTCATCATCCGACTTCACTTCGAACGTCTCGCCGTCAGTTTGAGTGAAAAGATCGGTTCGCGCAGTACCCTTAGCGCTAATAGAAACATAGCGCGGCTCGAAAGAGAGTGCGATCGCTCCGGTCAGAGGGACGAGCACACCGATTCCTCCCGAGACCGAAGTTGTCATGTCGACGGTGCTTTCCAGTTCGCTGACATCAGAGTTGACCGGAGCCCCAAAATATGCGGGGGGGTCGAATTCCGCTTTTCCCTTCGGTTGTCCGAGCCCCGCTCCTGCAAATACATACGGCCGCCAGTGCTCGTAGCCGCCGCGCAGGAAGAAGCGTCCCCACGCCTGCGCCATCCAGACACTGGTGTTGCCGGTGTGATCAAAGCCGGGAGTCGCGGCGACATCGAGATCAAAGCGGCTCATCGAATAATTCAACCCGACGCAGACAAAATCACTTAAGAAATATCCCGCTTCGAGTCCTACCGAGTACCCGGTCTTGTTTCCATCTTTGGGCGCCGAAGCCGTCTCATCCTTTTCACCAAATCTGCCAGTCGGAAAGGCGACCGAGCCACTTGGCCAGATGATCCAGGAATGCGCATTCGATTCGGGTTGGGCGAGAACATCCCCGCCGGAGCCGACAAGTAGCACCACAAGCGCCGCCATTCCCGCCATTGCGGGAATCCATCTTGATCGCCGCGTGACTGGATTCCCGCTTTCGCGGGAATGACGGAATGCCGAATCGTTCAGTCTCTGTCGCATGACTATCCCCCTCATCGGCCCAAATGATAAGGGCCGGTCATCCCGGCCCCTATAGCAAAATTGCTGGCATTCTGGGAACGCCAATCTCCCGGTTGGCGCATTGATTCGGTCAGCCCAAGTGGCGTGTTGAACATCATCGGCCCCGAAAAAGCCCGGGGCCGAGACAGGCAGGAATGCCTGTCCTCCTAAGAGCGAGAAATATCCAAATCAGGAGGACAGGCATTCTTGCCTGTCCCCACTCCGCCAGAGGCGGAGTGGTCTTCTTCAGCAGGCCTCACGGGCTGACCGTTCCTATTACGCCTCCGCGGCCTTCTTCGCCGCCTTGGCCTCCTCGATCACCTTGTTGGCCACGTCGCGCGGCACTTCTTCGTAATGCGAGAACTTGCGCGAGTAGGAACCGCGGCCCTGTGTCAACGACCGCAGGGTTGTGGAATATTTGTACAGGTCGGCCAGGGGCGCCTGGGCGCGAATGCGCTGCCACTTGCTCATCGGCTCCATGCCGAGGATCTTGCCGCGCCGCGAGGACATGTCACCCATGACATCGCCGGTGTAGTCGTCCGGCACCATAATTTCAATTTCATAGATGGGTTCGAGCATCACGGGATGGCACTTGAGGAATCCTTCTTTGAACCCCATCATGCCGGCGATCTTGAACGCCATGTCCGAGGAATCAACGTCATGGTAGGAGCCATAGTAGACGGAAACGCGGACATCCACGACGGGATGGCCCGACAAGCCTCCCTCAATCATGGCCTCGACAACGCCCTTTTCCACCGAGGGAATGAACTTCGAGGGAATAACGCCGCCGGTGATGTCATCGACGAATTCAAAACCCTCGCCGTGCTTGCGTGGTTCGAGGCGCAGTAGGACATGGCCATACTGGCCGCGTCCGCCGGTCTGTTTCTTGTGCTTGTACTCAACCTCGGTTTTTGTCGTGATGGTCTCACGGTAGGGAATGCGCGGCTTCTCGAGCGTGACGTCGACGCCGAAGCGCTTCTTGAGCTTGCTGACAGCCACATCGAATTGCAATTCCCCCTGGCCATAGACGATCGTCTGATGGATGTCCGGATGGACCTTGTGGGAGAATGTCGGGTCTTCCTCGTGGAGACGTGTGAGCCCGAGGCCGACCTTTTCCTCGTCGCCCTTTGACACAGCCTTGATGGCCATGTCGAGAATCGGCAGTGGGAAATCGATCTTGGGGAAGACGATCTTTGCTTTCTTGTCACAGAGCGTGTCGCCCGTGTGCGTGTTGCGCAACTTGACGATCGCGCCGATGTCGCCGGCGGTCAGCACGCCGATCTCGGCGCGGTTCTTGCCATTGAGCACATAGATCTGACCGATGCGTTCGGCGTCGCCGCGCGACGAGTTGACAACATCGTCACCGTGACGCAACTGTCCGGAGAACACCCGCACCAACGAGAGGTCGCCGAGGTGAGCTTCCGAGACTGTCTTAAATACGAGCGCCGAGAACGGCGCCGTGGCGGTGACCTGGCGTTCGACTTCCGCATCGCCATGATCGGGGTCAGTCCCTTTCACGGACGAGCGACCGGCGGGCGACGGGCAGTATTGATCAACAAAGTCCAAGAGTAAGCGAACGCCGGCGCCACTGGTGGCGACCCCGCACAGAATCGGAAACACCTTCCCCTGCGCGATTGCGCTGGCCAAGCCATCGTGCATTTCCTGTTCGGAGAGGTCTCCCTCGCTAAAGAACTTCTCCATCAACTCGTCGGAGGCTTCGGCGGCGGCTTCGACGATTTTGGCACGCCACTCGGCCGCGGCGTTTTTGACGTCGTCGGGTACGGGCATTTCCGAGGGCTCACCTTTAGCATCGAACTTAAAGCCCTTCATTTTGATCAGGTCAACTATGCCTTTGAAAGCGACGGCCTCGCCGATCGGCCACTGCACCGGCACTGCGCGCACGCCGTAGCGCTCCACCAGGGCGTCCACGGTCTTTCTGAAATTCGCGTGCTCCTTGTCCATCTTGTTGACGAAGAACACGCGCGGCATCGTAGTGTCATCGAGGGCCTGCATGACATGTTCGGCGCCGACTTCGATACCGGCGGGAGCATTGAGAAGCGTGACGACCGTATCGACAACACGCAGAACTCCGACCACTTCGCCGAAGAAGTCCGCGTACCCGGGCGTGTCGATGATGTTGTATTTCTTGCCCTTCGATTCCGCGTGCGCCAGCGCTAATGACAACGACATACGGCGGGTAATTTCCTCGTCCGAGTAGTCGGTGGTCGTGTTTCCTTCCTCGACCCGTCCCATGCGGCTCACCGTGCCGGTGGTGAACAGAATGGATTCGGCCAGCGACGTTTTACCCGTGCCGCCGTGCGCGACGAGGCCGAGGTTGCGTATGTTGTCGGTGGTGAACTCCTTCACGTGTCTCTCCTTCGTGGCCCCCAAATGGACAGAAAGAAGAAGATATTCCTGACCGCGAGGGGAGTCAACCCCGGGATATTCCGGAGAAGAGCATTAGTCCTATAGGACCTATATCACTTTAGCTTCGCGGAGGCGCTGAAAGAGGGTTTCGGCCACTTGCGCGGGCTCACCCTCGAGGATTTCGCAGCCGCTGCGCGAGGGCGGGGCATGCACGGCCTGGATTCTTGTTGCGGAGTTCTTGCCGACCAATGACACATCGACACCCAGGTCGGCAGCTGTCAATTTCTCGACTGGGGCGCTTTTCGCCTTGATCTTCCCCTTCAACGACGGCAGACGCGGCTCGTTAATTTCCTTAATCACACTGATGGCGCCGGGCAGGGCTATTTGCACTCGGTCGTAACCGTCTTCGGTCATGCGCAGAACTGTCGCGCTCTTCGGGTCGATTGATTCGATTTTCTTCACGAACAGCGCCTGCGGCCAATCGAGAAATCCGGCCGTTGCGCCCGGGACGACCGAGCGGTCAGTATCCACCGCGTTCTTGCCGAAGAGGACGAGATCCGCCCCACCGAGTTTCTTGATTCCCGCCGCGAGAATGCGCGCAATCGCGACCCCGTCGGAGTCGGCGAAGGCAGGATCGGAAAGCAGTACCGCCCGGTCCGCGCCGAGTGCGAGCGCATCGCGCAGACAGTTCATCGAACCCTCTTCCCCGCAGCTCATCACCGTCACTGTGCCGCCCTGTTTCTCTTTCATGCGAATTGCCTCTTCGACGGCGTACTCATCGAAAGGATTCATGGAACCCGGTCCCGACGGCAGGACGACGCCCCCCTTGCCGTCCAGCGTGACCAAGGCGATTTCAGGAACTTGTTTGATGCAGACGATGGTGTTCATTGATGCTCCGAGTTACAAATGACAAGTGACGAATGACAAATGACAGATGGATTCACTGTCGCCATTCCCGCGTGAGCGTCAGTCCGGTTCTTTGAGACAATCAGCCACTCCGTCATTCCAGGGCGCGGCTCTTTGCGACCTGGAGTCTTTGTTGCTCTTCAACTCTGAATCTCCTCACCCGAGGGGAAAAAGAACAACAAAGATTCCAGGTTTCGACATAGTGCAAAAGCGTCGAAACCTGGAATGACGCTTTTCACTTGCGTCGATTCCATCGAGTGCGGCGCGCCCGCATTCCGCATTCCGCATTCGGATCACACCGGCACCGAATTGCCATTCACGGTGATGCCCAGCGTCTTCAGCGCTTCCCGCGCGGCCAATTGCTCGGCGTCTTTCTTATTTGAACCGATTCCGCGTCCGGCAACCTGACCATGGGCATGGACCACGACCGTAAAAGTCTTCTGGTGATCAGGGCCGGATTCGTCGATCACCTCATAGCGCGGCATGCCGAAACCGCGGCCCTGAAGATACTCAAGCAGGTCGCCCTTGTAATTGACTTCGATCAGGTCGGGTACATCTTCTGACATCGGTACCAATAACGTCCGCTCGATGACCGCGGTCGCGGCATCCGGGCCACCGTCGAGAAAGATCGCTCCCAGGACGGACTCAAAGACATCGGAGAGAATCGAGCCGCGCTTCCGGCCGCCGGCCTTGTCCTCTTCCGGGGACAGTCGCACCCATTGCCCGAGCCCCTCACGTTTGGCGACCGTGGTCAGAGTCTTGAGATTGACCAGCGACGCCTTGCGTTTGGTCAACTGACCCTCGGTCTGCTCGGGATGCTTGATAAATAGGTGTTTGGCGACAATGAGTCCGAGGACCGAGTCGCCGAGGAATTCGAGCCGCTCGTACGTGGGGTGGTCAGACACCGAATTGGCGTACGACCGGTGTGTCAGCGCTTCGCGTAACAGGTCGGTGTCACGAAAGCGGTAGCCGAGAATCGATGTGGGTAAGTCGGCATCGAGTCCGCGGCGTCGTCGCCCGAATAGCGACGAAATCCGGGAAATGAAATCCGCCATAATTCGTCAACTCCGTGAATTGGTGACGGCGCTTTCCGTCTCGGGATTCGAACAACCTGAGACAGAGAGTGCTTTGTGGCGGGACGCCGCTTGTCCGGTGAGGAAGTCCTATCGGCCGCCCCCAACCTCCTTGGGAGATGCTGATAGAGCTTTTCGCCCTCCATCTGACGGTGCGCGCGTCCCTCTGAATTATTAAATCGGCACATGCGGTCCGGTGTCAATTTCGCCGGATCTCAGTGTCCTCCGTTGTTGTCCACGGCCCCGACCACAAGACTGACATTGTGACCGCCGAAGCCAAAGGAATTGGAAACCGCCACGTTGACCTTTCGTTTTACCGTGGTCTTGGCGGCGTAGTTCAGGTCGCACTTCGGATCCTGATTATCGAGGTTGATCGTCGGGTGAACAATCCCGGTTTCGATCGATTTGATGCAGGCGATCAACTCGACGCCGCCCGCGGCGCCAAGCAGATGGCCAATCATCGATTTGGTGGAATTGCAGATGACATCATTGGCGTGTTCGCCGAGCACTGTGCGGATGGCCTCAGTTTCGCAGATGTCGCCCAAGTCGGTCGCGGTGCCATGGGTGTTGACGTAGTCGATCTTATCCGCCTTGACATCGGCGTCATGGAGCGCCGCCGCCATCGCGCGTGCCGCGCCTTCCCCATGTGGCGAGGGAGCGGTCAGATGATAGGCATCCCCCGACATCCCCGTGCCAAGGACTTCCGCCAACACTTTCGCGCCACGCTTCCGCGCGTGTTCGAGTGATTCGAGCACGACGATTCCCGAGCCCTCTCCCATGACAAAGCCGTCACGGTCGATATCAAAGGGCCGTGAGGCGCGTTCGGGCTCATCGTTGTGGGTCGACATGGCCCGCGCCGAGCAGAAACCCGCCAGGGCCACAGGCGTTATCGTGGCCTCGGCCCCGCCCGTGATCATGACGTCGGCGTCGCCCCGCTCGATCAAATGCATGGCATCGCTGATCGCATGCCCCGCGGTCGCGCAGGCGGAGACGGTCGCATAATTCGGCCCCTTGAATCCGTAGCGCATCGACACCAATCCGGAACTCATGTCGATGATCATCATCGGAATCAGAAACGGCGAGACACGTCCCGGTCCCTGATTGAGCAGGATCTGATGCTGTTTTTCAAATGTGTCGATGCCGCCGATCCCGGAGCCAATAACCACGCCACAGCGGTCGAGGTTGATCGCGGTCAGATCCAGGGCGGATTGCTTGACCGCCTCATCTGCCGCGCCCAGGGCAAAGAGCAATGCCCGGTCCAGGCGCCGCGCTTCCTTCTTGTCAGCGACCGAGTTCGGATCAAAGTTCTTGACCTCGCAGGCGATCCGCGTCGGGTAAGGACTGGCATCAAATGCGGTAATCGTGGCCGCGCCGGATTTGCCGGCCAATAAGGCGTCCCAGTAAGCGGGTACGCCGATGCCGATCGGCGTGATGGCGCCCATGCCAGTCACGACCACACGATTGCGTGGGCGTGAGCTACGATGAAAGGAGTTTTCGGTCATAGAATGGGTCGGCGGACGCGGTCGCCCTCATCACACCGGCAAGATCGGACATTACTTCGGGGACTTGGCGTTGATATAGTCGATCGCGGATTGTACGTTGCTCAGCTTCTGTGCTTCCTCATCCGGAATCTCAAGGCCGAATTCTTCTTCCAACGCCATGACCAATTCGACGGTGTCCAACGAATCAGCGCCGAGATCATCGACGAACGATGCGCTGGGTGTCACCTGTTCGGCGTTAACTCCCAACTGCTCAACAATGATCTTTTTTACGCGTTCCTCCACTGCCGACATTTAAGACCCTCCTGCTTTATCAAACCGTTTCAGCCAGATGTATTCAACCCTTTGAACGACCGGAGTTAAGCACAATTCGGCCGGAATCGCAACCACTAATCTGATTCCCTATGCCATCACCATTCCGCCATCAACACGGATCACCTGACCAGTGATGTATGCAGCCTCGTCAGAGCACAAGAACGCGACTGTACCGGCGACATCCGCCGGCGAGCCGAATCTCCCAAGTGGAATGCGCGACATGTATTGTTTGACAACATCCTCGGGAAGTGACGCGGTCATGTCAGTCGTGATGAATCCCGGCGCGATGGCGTTGACCGTAATGTTGCGCGGTGCCAGTTCCACGGCGAGCGCCTTTGTCAGTCCGATGAGTCCGGCCTTCGCGGAGATGTAGTTCGCCTGCCCGGCGTTCCCCATCACAGCAACGATTGAGCTGATGTTGACGATACGTCCCCAGCGCGCCTTCATCATCGAGCGGGCGCAACGTTTCGCGAGCGAAAACGCGGACACGAGATTGATCTGAATGATGTGATTGAAATCATCGGTCGACATGCGCACCGCCAGACCATCGCGGGTCACGCCGGCATTGTTGACCAGGATTTCGACCGTGCCCCATTGCTCCTCGATTTCGCCGATGATGCGGTCGGGGGCATCGGGAGTGCTGATGTCGGCGGCGACGGTCAGGGTGGTCGCGCCCAACGAGGTCAAATGGGCGGCGTGTATACGGAGAGCATCTTCATCGCGACCACAGATCGCGATTCTGTGACCCGCGACAGCGAGACGCTCGGCGATGGCCGCGCCAATGCCCTTGGCGCCGCCGGTCACCAGGGCGACGCGGGAAGTTCTCCCTGTCGTAGCTGTATCAGTCATAGTGTACTCACGCCGTGGCGGGGCTGGCCGCCCACGCTTCCAGGTCCGTTGCGGTGTCGAGCGAAAGAAGCTGCGCCCTATCCAGAACGGTCTTCGCCAGTCCGAGCAAGACCTTCTTGGGACCGACTTCAATCACGGTGTCAACCCCATCTTTCTTCATGCGCGAAAGCGACGGGTACCAGAGAACCGGCGCTGTCAATTGTTCGATCAACTTTGCTTTGATCACATTGGCATCGGTCGTTGGCTCGGCGGTGACATTGAGAACCACCGGCCTGTCGCCGTTGCGAAAACGGAGGCCATCGAGGACCGGCTGCAGTTGGGTAGGCGATGGGAGCATCAAAGGCGAATGGAAGGCGCCGCCGACGGCCAGCGGAATCACGCGCTTGGCGCCGTGGTCGGAGGCGATTGCTGTCGCCGCGTCGATCCCGGCTTTCGAACCGGAAATCACAACCTGCTTCTCGGCGTTCCAATTGGCCGCAACGACGACACCGCTGGCGGCCACGTGACGGCAGATTTCTACGACGCGGTCGAACGGAACTCCCAGAATGGCAGCCATTGTGCCGGGGTTCGCGACGCAGGCATCCTGCATGAAGCGCGCACGGTCACGCACCGCGATAAGCCCCTCGTCGAACGACAGCACACCGCACGCAACCAACGCAGAGTATTCGCCGAGTGAATGTCCCGCGGCCATATCAAACACCAATCCGCGTTCTTTCGCCAACTCGAACATGATGCACGAGTGAATGAAGATCGCCGGCTGGGTGTTGATTGTCTGCACCAACTCGTCGGCCGGCCCCTCGAACGATAGCGAGGCGATATCGAAGCCGAGAACTTCGTTGGCGCGTTGATACATCCGACGGGCGGTCGGATAGGTGTCGGACAGGTCGCGACCCATCCCTACGTATTGTGATGCCTGTCCGGGAAAAAGCAGAGCAGTTTTCATCGAGGTCTCATTGGGTGGGCAGGTTGTAAATCCAATAGGTCCTATAGGACGCATAGGTCCTATTCGATTATTACAGCCGGTACAAAGCAGCTCCCCAAACCAGGCCACCGCCGAACGCGACGGAGAGAATCAGAGATCCTTTACCGACTTTTCCGGCGCGGCGCGCTTCATCGAGCGCGATCGGCACCGAGGCGGATGATGTGTTGCCCAGTCGATCAATATTTATGTAAACGCGGTCGGGGTCGACTCCCAGTCGTTTAGTCAGCGCCTCGATGATGCGGATGTTGGCCTGATGCGGGATGACCATGTCGAGCTGATCCGGCGTGATATTCGCTTCGGCCAGGACATGATCGGCGGCATCTTCCATTTCCCTGACGGCGAGCTTGAAGACTTCGCGGCCACCCATATAGATGAAGCGCCCGGGATCATCCACCGTGGCTTCGGTGAGCGGCGCTTTTGACCCGCCGAGAGGAATATGGAGGAGTTCGCGATATTCACCGGCCCCGGACAGGAAGGTCGAGAGGATACCTCTTCCCTCTTCACCGGGTTTGGCGGCGGAGAGTATTGCCGCTCCGGCGCCATCGCCGAAGAGGACACAGGTATTGCGATCCTTGTAATTCGTGATTGAAGTCAAATGCTCGGAGCCGATCACGAGAATGTTCTTGTTCACTCCGGTCTGAATGAAGGCGCGGGCGATGGAAAGACCATAGAGAAACCCGGCACAGGCGGCCACGACATCCATTACGGTCGCGCGCCCGGCGCCCAGCTTTTCCTGCACCACGGTTGCGGTCGCCGGCAGTGGATAGTCGGGAGTAACCGTGCCGACGATAATGCAATCCAAGTCGGCGGCGGTCATGCCGGCATCGGCCAGGGCGCGGCGAGCCGCCTCGGTGGCCATGTCGGAACAGGTGCGAATCGTACCAGTGCCGTTGAGGACGTGCCGTTCGCGGATCCCGGTGCGTTCGACGATCCAATCGTTCGAGGTATCGACGATTTTTTCGAAATCAAAATTGTTGAGGACTTTGTCGGGCACGTAATGGCCGGTCCCCCGGATAATCGCATTCGGCATGTTGCCCCTGGTCAGGCCTGGTTGGCCGTGACGCCGTTGGGCGCGGGCTTGTAGGCCGCCAACGCCTCGACGATGTGCTGTTTGACGTGATGTTCGGCTCCGGCCGCCGCGGCCCAAATCGCCTTCTTCACGGCCTTAGCGTTCGAGGATCCGTGGCAAATGACCACCAAGCCATTCAGACCCAGAAGCGGAGCGCCGCCGTATTCGGAATAATCAAAGGTGCGCCGCATACGCCGCAGGAATGGCCCCATGAGAATGGCGCCCGCGTGGGAGAAATAGTTGCGGCTGATCTGTTTGCGCACCGCGTTGGTCAAGAAACCCTGTAGGGATTCGGCGAATTTCAGCAGGATGTTGCCGACAAAGCCGTCACAGACGATCACATCGGCTTTACCGGAGAGCACGTCACGTCCCTCGACATTGCCGATGAACTTGAAATCGAAGCTGGTCTCGGCGAGAATCTTGTGCGTCGCAACGGTGAGCTCGGTGCCCTTGGATGGTTCTTCGCCGATCGAGAGCAGCCCGACACGCGGCATCGATTTATCGCGCACGGCGCGCATGTAACAGGAACCCATGATCGCGAATTCGACAAGGTTCTGCGGCTTGCAGACGGAGTTCGCGCCGACATCGATAATGAGAGCGCTTTCCACCTCGGTCGGAAAGACCGTGGCGAGCGCCGGCCGCGAAACACCGCTCAAGCGGCCGAAGTCGGCCAGCCCCGCCGCCATCACCGCGCCGGTGTTGCCGGTCGAGACTACCGCGTCGCCGTCGCTCTCGGTCATCAAGCGCATGGCGACACGTATCGACGTGTCCTTGCGCCGCAACGCCTCCGCCGGGGACTCATCCATGCGGATGAAATCCGAAGCATGAGTAACCGAGATGGCGTCTTTTTTCTTGAGTTTATGGCGGAATTGATGAAGCGCGGTTTCGATCTCGCTCTTGTCGCCGACCAGCACGACCTTGACTGGATCGACGGCCTCCATGACAGCGTCGACGGCCCCCTCTACGCAGACAGAGGGACCGTGGTCTCCTCCCATGGCATCGACATATATGGTCCGCACCGACATGGCTTGATCTCAGTTTACGCGCGGCGGCCGTACCGGGTCACGCGATCGAACAAGAACGAGGCATCTTATGATGTCTTCGGCGGCATGACTTCCTGGCCATCGTAAAACCCGCATTGCGGGCACACATGGTGCGGACGGCGCAGGGTGGCGCACTGCGGACAGGCCGACAGGTTCGGCGTCGCCAATTTCCAGTGCGTGCGACGCTTGGCGCCGCGCGTGTGCGAGTGACGTCTTTTGGGTAATGGCATGGAAGAAAATCGCTCCTCTTTGTCTGAATCTTATAGGCCCTATAGGACTCATAGGTCCTATTTTTTTCTCTGAGACTCCTGAATCAAATCACCGAGCCGCGCCAAACCGCCGCTCGGATTCTTATCGGAGCAGACACAGGCCTCGACGTTGAGGTTGCGTCCGCATCCGGGGCAAAGTCCTTTGCAGTCGTCCTTGCACACCGGGTTGTCCGGGATCGCCAGCAGGATCATCTGGCGCACCACATCCGACATATCCCAGACGGGCTCGGATGCCGGCACCAGATAAAACTCATCATCGCCGGTGTCAGGCGTCACCTCTTTGGGCGGCGCTACGCGGACAACCGCGCGGAAGGCCTCGTCGACGGAGATCGGAAAGTCCTCCAAACAACGAACGCAGGTGGCATTGACGACGGTCTTGGCGTCGCCGACCGCGACCACCTGCTCTTCGGCCTTCTGCACTGTGACCGAAACGGCCACAGGATTGCGAAAGATGCACGTATCCGACGCCAAATGCAACTCGTTTGGCATGACCAAATACTCGCGGTGCGTCTCCCCTTCCGGCCAGATCGCAAAGTCTAACTTCATGTGCGCCAACCAATCCTCTCGCGCGGTGATCGTCAAGGCAAATTTGCCCGGACGGTTACTCATGATTGATCTATGTCAAAACACCCCCGCTGGCCGCAAGTTCCGAGTTTGGAGTCAAAAGGACAGGCATTCCTGCCTGTCTCTCGATTCGAGCGCGCCAATCGCTCTCCGAGGGTCCCGAGCGGAGTCGAGGGATTGATTGGCCGCGCGAATCGAATGGTCGCGCACGTGAGCGTTATCGTCACCAATCGGGGGCCACCCTTTTGGCTTCGCTCAGGGCGCTTCGCGAGAGCGCACCCAATTGGTGACGATATGATCTTCGACAGGAATGCCTGTCCTCCTGTTTGTGGCAGCGCTCGAATGTTACGCGCTCGCCTGATTCAGAAGTTCCATCGAGGCGGGATCAAGTCTGAGTTGTGTCGAAGCGATGAGTTCGCCGAGCTGCTCCAAGCTCGTGGCACTGACAATCGGAGCGGTCACGGCGGGGCGAGTCATCAACCATGCGAGCGCGACTTGGGCAGGATTCGAATTCAGCTTCACAGACACTTGATCCAACGCGGCCAGAATGCGAAATCCACGCTCGTTCATCCGCTTTTGCGTGCGCGGCCCGCGCACACTCTTCGTCAAGTCCGCCTCGGCACGGTATTTCCCGGAGAGAAATCCACTCGCCAACGATGAGTAAGTGATCACGCCGATGTTTTCAGCCAGACAAAGCGACCCGAGGTCTGTTTCGAATTCCGCGCGGTCGTAGAGGTTGTAAAGCGGCTGCAAGCTGCCATAGGTCGGATACCCGTGTGTGCGGCTTGCGGCGAGTGACCCTGACAGCCGTTCGGCAGTGAAATTGGAGGCGCCGATCGCGCGCACTTTACCCGCTGCGATCAGTTCGGCATAAGCGGAGAGCGTCTCTTCCTGAGGCGTGTTTGGGTCATCGACATGCGACTGGTAGAGATCGATGTAGTCGGTCTGCAATCGTCGAAGCGAATCCTCCGCCGATGCCAGAATGTAGGATTTCCTGAGTCCTTTCTTGTCTTCGGCGAACTTCATTCCAATTTTCGTGGCAATCACCACGCGGTCACGATTGCCGCGTGATTTCAGCCACTTGCCGATAATCCGCTCCGACTCGCCCCCGACATGTCCCGATACCCAGTTGGAATAGACATCGGCGGTGTCGATCGCATTGAATCCGGCATCCACAAATGCATCGAGGAGGCGGAGAGAAGTCGGCTCATCTGCAGTCCAGCCGAAGACGTTGCCGCCAAACATGAGTGGCGAGATCTTCAGCCCCGTGGTACCGAGTTTCTTGAGCATTGGATTTTCCAGCGTCAAAGGCACGGCAGGGCCGTGCCGCTACGTTTTGCACCACTTCGCGATCACATCTATCCATTGCGGGTGATCGTTCAGGCATGGGACGAGGACAAACGCTTCGCCGCCATGCTCGAGGAACTCCTCTTTGCCCTCGATTCCGATTTCTTCCAGAGTCTCGAGGCAATCGGCGACAAAACTGGGGCACATGACGAGCAGCCGTTTCACGCCTGATTCTGCGAGGTCCTCGATCACGTCATCGGTGTACGGACGCAACCAGGGATCGCGCCCGAGTCGCGACTGAAAGGAAACCGAGTACTTCTCTTTTGGGATACCGGCCCGCGAGACAAATGCCTCCGTCGTCGCCAAGATTTGATGGCGGTAGCATGTCGCGTGCGCGATCGAAGGTGTTTGGCAGCAGGTTTCAGACGTCAGGCAGTGCGACTTGGTCGGATCGGACTTGCGCAAATGCCGCTCGGGTAGACCGTGATAGCTGAACAGCAGATGATCGTACCCCTTCGCCAGATGCGGCGCCGCGCTGGTCACCAACGCCTCGATGTAATCCCTGTCCGCGTAGAACGGCGGCCTGGTCACCAGTCGCGTCTTGGGCGATGACTTGCGTAATGCCTCTTCGACGGCGACGACAACGGTCTCAAATGTCGACATCGCATAGTGCGGAAACATGGGGATGAGGAGTATTTCCTCGACACTCGCCTCCACCAGTTTTCGCACCGCTGCTTCAATCGATGGATTCCCGTAACTCATGCCGAGAGCGACGGGATCATCGATTCTCTGTCTTAACAACTCCTCAACCTTGTGCGAAATCACGACGAGAGGCGAGCCTTCCGGCGTCCAGATCGACGCATAAGCTGCCGCCGCTTTCTTCGGACGGCTTGGCAGAATGAACAGCCCTACAACGATTTTCCGCACGATCCAGGGCGAGTCGATCACTCGCGGATCCATGAGAAACTGACCCAAATACCGGCGCACATCCGGGACGGATGGCGAATCCGGCGACCCGAGATTGATGAGGAGAATTCCGCGTTTAGCTGACATGGCGGGAATACGCGATATGGAACCTCCGCTTGCAAGCGGAATCGTGGCAAATTGTCTGAGGACATGGCAAAGGCCTGGTTGACTGATGGATCGAGAATGCGCTTCATCCTGCAAAAGTGCAGACCATCGCGCACTAGAATTGCGGCTTCCGTCACAGCGGAGCTCCCGGTCTGCCAGAACGCCATGGTCACCTGGTCCCAAATCCGCGTCTTCATCGGCTCATTCTTCATCGTGATCGCGATTAGCGCCGTGGTGGGATTCGGCAATTGGCAGCAGGCGTTGGCTGGACTGAGCCCCGACGGTCAGGTCACGGAATACAGTTGGGTGGCTCTGCGAATCATGCTGGCGGCGCTCTTTGTGCCCGGGGTCGCCCTGGTGGCACCGACGCCAATCATAGCACTGCTCGTCCGTGGCCATGCGGCGCTCGCGCGCCTGCCGATAAGCACGTTTCTGACCTACACGCTGGGCGCGGCCGTCATGCTGCGAATTGTTGTAATCTTGATAATGCCGCTCAGGCTGGTCAGCGATTTTGCCTTTTACGATCGATTGGCGATGCTCTGGGTCAGCCACGGCGAATACACCGACGGCTCCCATCCAACTTCCTACTTCCCCCCGGGATGGCCGTTCTTTCTCTCTCGCCTCTATTTGGTATTCGGACATCACCCCCAAATCGGTATTGTCGCCAACGTCGCCTTCGGCACCGGAGTCGTCAACTTTACCTGGCGCCTGGTGCGACGAATCTGGGGTGAGAGTAGGGCGCGCTGGGCGGCGCTGATCGTGGCAGTCATGCCTAATGAACTGCTATTCACAAACGTCCTCGGGTCAGAGGGGCTGTTCACACTGCTTTTGTTGGGGTCGCTGATTCTCTTGATGCCCGGACGCGAGCGCGGATTAGAACTCGGCGCAAGGGCCCTCGTCGGGGGCATTTTCCTGGGAATGGCAACGCTGACGCGGTCGTTGGCCTTCATGCTCCCGATTGTCTTGCTGGGAGTCTACCTCATCTACGATGGTGCATCGAGGCGCACGGCGATCCGCTGGGTGGTTTGCGTCGCCGGACTGTTGATCGTCACTGTGCCGTGGATCATGCGAAACGAGGCGCGCCTCGGGCGAGCGACGATTTCGACGAATGCCGGCATGAACTTCTACATCGGCAACAACCCGACCGCCGGCGTCGGCTATAATAATCCGCCCCAGCAAATAAGCCCGCAGACAACTGCGGCCGATGAGGCGCGCGAGGACAGCCTCGGCTTCGCTTTGGGAAAGCAGTACACTCTCGCTCACCCTTTCGCTTTTCTCGTACGCGGCGCCCTCAAGTCTGTCTATTTCCTGACCAGCGACATGGATGTGGTCGCTCTCGACGTGGGTGAGGCGGCCAATCGCGCGGTTTTCGACCGCTACTGTTGGCTGGCGCTGGCGGTTCAATCAGTGTGGTGGGCTTTTCTAATCGGAGTGGCGTTGGGAGTGTTGTATTTCTTGCGTAGTTCCCCGTCGCATGATGCTGGCGGGCTGCTCCTGCTCGGCATTATCCTCTATTGGGTAGCAGTCCATTTCGTCTTTTTCGGGACCGGCAGGTTCCACATGCCGATCGTGCCCGCCATGGCCGCTTTCGCGGGACTGGCAATGACACGGTTTGGTGAGCATAACTAGAGGCGTCAGGACTGAGTTTGCTCGGTGAGCCGTTCCACGCAGAGCGAATGGATACGGTAGCCCATGTTCCGCTGGCGTTCGGCGAAAAGCGAAAGTGGCTTCCCCTCGTCGGTGTCGACCGGCCCCCATGGCCAGAGGTCCTCGACCGGTCGATACTGTGGTAACTTTGCCGCCTGCTCTTTGACCCAAGCGATGTACGATTCGACATCACTCTTCACATACAAATGGCCACCCGGCTTGAGCACGCGCGCCAACTCGACGAGGAATTCCGGCTGAAGAAGGCGATTGAACGCATGACGTCGTTTCGGCCAGGGATCGGGAAATAGCACAACCGCCGCGCCAAACGCGCGATCTTCGACGAAACGCGGCAAGACCAGGCGCGCATCGCCATGAACGAGCAGGATATTCGTCAGGCCGAGCTTCTGCGAACGCTGGATCAGCTTCGGGTGGCGTTTCTTCCCCAATTCGACGGCGACGAATCTCAACTCCGGATGGGCCTCTGCCGTCGCCAGCAGGAAATCCCCACGTCCCGGTCCAATCTCGAGAACATCGCCACTGACGCGTTCGGGCTGGGCCGGATAAAAGGCAATTGGCAGGCGTTCGTGATGCGCGTGTGGGTACTTTCGCAGATACGCCGGATCGGGAACGATGCCGAACTCGTGCGGGGGCGGAGTCGGCGGCGGAGCCGTGGCGCGCATCGCGCGGGTGATCGGCGGAGGACGACGTGGCATCTCTACACTAATACGACAAGGATTGCCACTATCACAAGGGCGGGCAACAAATTGCCAACGCGGATATTCTTGATCTCCAGCATGCGAATCGCCAGACCGATGATGAGCAGACCGCCAACCCCGGTCAATTGGTCCAAGGCACGTGGTTCGGTGAGGACAGAAAGCGATTTGCCTAGAAGAGACAGCCCTCCTTGAACAACGAGTACAGTGACCGCAGAGAACAACACGCCGATCCCCGTGGTCGCCGCCAAAGCGATTGCGCCGAATCCATCCATGATCGCCTTAGTGATCAGGATGGTCGAGTCACCGGTCAGGCCGTCTTGAATCGACCCGACCACGGTCATCGGTCCGACGCAAAACAGCAACGAGGCAGTGACGAATCCGCGCACAAAGTCACTGCCCCCGACCCGCACCTTGGTCTGCAGGAATGCGGCAAGCCGTTCGAGTTGCCGCTCGATATTGAGCAATTCACCAATGACCCCGCCAAGTACAATCGAACTGATAATGATGAGGGGGCGTGAGCCGCGGATTACCATTGTCACGCCAATGCCCAAAGTCATCAGGCCCAAGCCGGTGAAGACGATCTCACGGACACGCCCGGGTAGGCGGTTCCCGATGGCCATGCCAAGCAGTGATCCGACGATGACCGTCGCGGTATTGACCCAGGTACCCAGCATGGAGTCGAGTGTTATTGGAGCTGTTTGACTGAATCGCTCAATTGGTGGACTCGCGCCGCCAGGGCCTCATAGCGATTGGTCCGCAGTCGCGCACCGGCCGTGTCGCCTCGCTCGAGTTGCCACGCAATGGACTGCGAGTAGGCATCGGTTAACAGCAGTCCGAGAAACTTGGAGCGCGGATCAAGGAACGGAATTGTGTCCATTGACCGTTCGGCTTCGGTGATGAGGGAATCGGCGGCGCGCAGTGCCGGGGCCGTGTCCCCAACAAGCTGCAGTTGACGCGCTGCGCCAAGAGCACTCACGTGCGCGCGCGCCCATGGCCCGTACTCTTTCGGCAGTCCTAATCCGACTGCCACGTCGACGGCGGAATCGGCCTCTCTTCCCTGCTTTTGAAAGTCTTCCGGCGATCCGCATCCAAAGACGGCAAGAAGTCCGCAGCAGAGGATGGCAACATGCACCCTCATGCCAAGGCACCAGTCCGGGACTCGGCACTGGACACCTCACGGAGCCGGACC
This sequence comes from uncultured Ignavibacteria bacterium, assembly GCA_964371625.1. GTDB lineage: Bacteria > Zixibacteria > MSB-5A5 > WJJR01 > WJJR01 > JACQFV01. Next base: position 552,034 of record CAYJMP010000001.1, read on the forward strand.
GTGAAGTGGCGCAGGTGCGGGACCTGGTGTTCGATGATCATACCGGGCGCCGTGTCGCGCTTTTCGTAGATGGCCGCGAATGACTTGGCGACGTGCGCCAGGTGCGAGACGGTATAGACGCGCCGGGGAATCGCCAAGCGCACGAGTTCATGCGGCGGAGTGTAGGGCTTGCCTGTCTCTGCATCGACTCCACCGAACATCAGCGAACCAATTTCGACGGTGCGCACACCGCCCTCACGATAGAACTCGACAGACAATTGCTGGCCGGGGAATCCCCCTGGTGGAATGTGCGGATAGAGCGCGCCGGCATCGATGAAAACCGCGTGTCCGCCGACCGGCTGCACAACACGGGCGCCCGCCGCCTGCAATTGCTCGCCAAGCCACTGCACCGAGCCGATTCGGTACGCGAGATAGTCGGGATCGGTGACCTCTTCAAGACCCAGCGCCATGGCCTCGATGTCGCGTCCGGCGAGACCGCCGTAGGTCGGGAATCCCTCGACCACCACCATCAACTCTTTCAAATGCTGGACCAATTCCTTATCGCGGAAGGCGAAGAATCCGCCGATCGAGACCAGCCCATCCTTCTTGGCCGAAACCAGGCAGCCATCGCCAAGATCGAACATCATGCGCGCGATCTCACGCACTGATGATCCGGCGACCGTATGATCCCGCTGTTTCAAGAACCAGGCATTCTCGGCGAATCGGGCGGCATCAAAAAAGAGCGCCACATCAAACTTGTCGCAGATCGCACGTGCCGCGCGGGCGTTTTCCAAACTCATCGGATGTCCGCCCACGCTGTTGTTGGTGATTGTCAGGATACAGCACTTGACGCGCCCGCGATGCTTCTGGAGCGTCTCCTCCAATGCGGGTAAGTCGATATTGCCTTTGAACGGAAACGGGTCATCGACGTCGGTGCAATGTGGATCAGGAAGATCGATGGGAATGCCCCCCTGAGCCATGACGTTGGCCCGGGTCGTATCGAAATGCGAATTGGCGACGACAAAATCACCCGGCTTGAGGATCGCGGAGAACAGGAGATGCTCGGCGGCGCGTCCCTGGTGCGTGGGAATGACATACGGAAACCCGGTCAACTCGCGCACTGTCTGTTCCAGATGGAGGAAGTTCCGCGAACCGGCGTAGGACTCATCGCCGCGCAAGATGCCCGCCCACTGCCGGTCGGACATCGCACCCGTGCCGGAATCGGTCAGTAAATCGATGTATACGTCTTCAGCGCGGAGGTTGAAGAGATTGAACCCAGCGTCGCGGAGCGCGGCTTCGCGTTCGGCGCGCGGCAGGAAATGGATGGGCTCGATGGCCTTGATCCGATACGGTTCGATTGGATGGTCATGCATTTCAAAACTCCCATCGTCTGGAATATCACTCCCGAACGAGTCGGGCGATTGCACGCGCGGTGCCGACCTCGAGGCCGCGCACATTCTTGAGCCGGGGATGCGCGACACTCTTCAGCCGGTCCTTGGCTGACTGATCAAGAACGCCAAGTTGATCGAGAATCGACGCCATGAGGGGCGGAATCGCGCGTCCGGCGCCATCGCCGATTTTCAATGCCACACCCCAACCCTTCGTCACGATCCCGACACACACAACCGCCTCGGCTCCGGATTTGGAGAAGAGCGTCTGCCCTGCCGCTGTGGCCAACTGGAGATCAAACCGTCCCGTCCCGGAAACCATCTCCGGATGTGCCATCATCGCGCGGACAATCTTCGCGGCGGCGCGTTGCGAATCAGTCAGAGAGTCAGTCGGCTGAGAATTGGCCCAGGCGTAGCGGGCGAACCCTGTGGCCAGCGCCGAGAGCGGCATCGCATAATTCGGCGCCGAGCATCCATCCACCCCCCGGTGCAATCTCGCCGGCTCGACGCCGATCATGTCGACGATAGACTGGCGGATCAACGTCTGCACCTGGCCATCGGGATGCAAATACTCAGGGAAAGGCGCGTTCAAGATGCGGGACAAGGCGAGCATGGTTGAGTGCTTGCCCGAACAGTTGCTATGGATCGCGGTGAAGTGGTCCTTGGGCGGGATGTCGCCATTCTCGGGTTTCAAATAGAGCGGAATGTGAACTCCGCACTGCAGGTCGGACACGGAAGCGCCGACAGCGTCCAGAATCTCCTGAGCCGCCTGCGTGTGCATCCGCTCGCCGGAGTGCGAGGCGCACGCCAACGCCAGATGACGCTCGGCCAGACCGAATTTATCGGGAAAGCCACGCATCACTGTCGCCAAAGCCTGGAGTGGTTTGAGCGACGAGCGCGAGAAGGTCACATAATGCGGATCGCCGAAAAATGCGACGAGCTGACCTTTGTGGTCCACCACCGCCGCCGCGGCATTGTGCACGCTTTCCACCATGCCGCCGCGGGTGAACTCGACGGCCGGGACCAGTCCATCACCCGATCGATGGGGTTTTTCTTCACGTGCGAGTTGCGGTTTCGCGGCCAACATAGTCACCGATTTGCCCCCAGTTTGCAGATAATATACGACGGCGCATGCGATTGTCTGTCACAATCGTGACAGGCAAAACGTCGTTTGCGCAAAGAAACAGGGGCGGGTCACCCCGCCCCTGCTCATTCGACACTGTCGTCCGTCTTACCCGATCTTGTTCTTCTTCTCCGCTTCGCCAATCGCCTCATCGAGGATCTCCAACGCGACCTGGCAATGTTCGCGGGTAATAATAAGCGGTGGTACCAGGCGGATGCCGTTGGGGCCGCAGGTCAGGAGCATGAGGCCTTTGCGGCAGGCCATCTGCTCGACATCGGCGGCCATCTGCTTCGACGGTTCCTTGGTCTCGCGGTCGCGCACAAACTCAATCCCGATCATGAGGCCGAGTCCGCGCACATCGCCCATCGACTGGTGCTTGGTCTGCATCTTTTTCAACTCGCCCATGAGATATTCGCCCTGCACGCGCGCATTCTCGATCAGGCCGCCCTCGAGCAAGTCGAGTGTGGCGTGGGCCGAGGCACAGGCGAGCGGATTGCCGCCAAACGTGGTCGAATGCGCGCCCGGAGGCCAGTCCATGATGTCAGACGGCGCGATGCAGGCGCCCAACGGCACGCCGGAGGCGAGGGCCTTGGCGATGGTAATGATGTCAGGCGTCACGTTGAAGTGTTCGATGGCGAACATCTTGCCGGTCTTGCCCATGCCAGACTGAACTTCGTCGATCATGAGCATGATGTCGTATTTCTTCGCCAACTTCGACAATTCCGTGAAGTAATCCTTCGGCGGTACGATGTATCCGCCTTCTCCCTGGATCGGCTCAGCAATGATCGCGGCGACATCCTTGCCGGGAGCGACGCGGGTCAGGATCTGCTCTTCGATGAACTTCACGCAGGCCATGCCGCAATCCGGGTACTTGGCATTGAACGGGCAACGGTAGCAATACGGATAAGGCACATGCGTGACTTCGGGCAGCATCGGCGCATAGTGCTCGCGCTGTGCCGTCTTGGAGCAGGTCAGCGAGAGTGCTCCCATCGTGCGGCCATGGAAGGCCCCGATGAAGGCGATCATGCGGGGACGGCGGGTCTTGTAGCGCGCCAATTTCAGGCCGCACTCGACCGACTCGGTCCCGGAGTTGGTGAAGAAGACGCGTTTGGGTTTATCGCCCGGCGCGTGTGCGCCGATACGTTGGGCCAACGAACCCACCAATTCGTGATAAAAATCGGCACTGGAAAAATGCACCGACTTCTTTGCCTGCGCGACGATGGCGTCGACGACCTTGGGATGCGTGTTCCCGGTCGAGCAAACGCCTATCCCCGAATGGAAATCGAGGAACTTGTTGCCATCGACGTCCCAGATCCATGCGCCCTCGCCGCGGTCGAGTACGACGGGGTAGGCGCGGGTATACGATGGCGAGACAAACTGCTCATCGTAATCGATCAGTTTCTTGCTCTTGGGCCCCGGAAGGGCCGTCTTGACTGTCGGGCGATCCATTGTGGTCATGTTCGGTCTCCCCGGAAGACGCCGCGCTGTGTGTCTTCGCAATTATGGGTTCAGTGCAACGCTGAAACGATCAGAGGTAAAACGGGGGACACTTAGGTTGCGCCGAACAGATAAATGCGATGCAGAAGGCCGCGCTGTTTGCGATGCAACAGGGCGTGCGTCGAGAGAAGCTTATGGAGGGTTAGAGTATACATCACACCTGCAAAATACGATTCTTTCAGTCGGAAAGTAAGGTGGATTTGCATGATTGTGACAGTTTGAAAGTCGACGCGTGTTCGGCGAGCCCTCACCCGTCTAGTCTGCGACTGGACGACCTCCCCATTAGGGGGAGGTGAACAAACATCTCGCTTGCTTAGTCGCATGCAGAAGGGGCCAAGGCTGCGCCGATCCTGCTCTTGGTGGAAACGAAGTAACAGGCCCGGGGCAAGCCTCGCCGGCCCATTCTCAGAATTAACAGATGGGCGTGCCCGTTCACCTCCCCCTCGGGGGGAGGTCGATTCGCCGGAGGCAAATCGGGTGAGGGCCCTCATCCATTCCCGACTATAGGTATTGCCGCCGGGACCGTTATGGATTTGATTGGCGATTCCCCATTATGACGACACGCGCCGAAGTTCATCAACTGCTTCACCACCCCTGGTCGGTGCCGGTGAAACGCGCCGCCGCGATTCAGACAGAACTGGCCGCGCACGTTCGCCTGACGCCGTTGATCACGCCACCGACGATTGTCGCCGGCGTCGATTACGCCCGCGACGGCAATCACATGTACCTGGCGATTGTCGTTATGGACCTGAGTACCGAAAAGGTGATCGAGATCCAGCCCGCTGAGGGGATCGCCTCGTTTCCCGATATGCCCGGGTATCTCGCATTTCGTTTGGGTCCCCTCATCCACCAGGCGATCAACAACCTGTATCATCGCCCGCAGTTGTATCTCTTCAACGGTTCCGGAGTCTGCCACCCGCGTCTCTGCGGGATCGCCAGTCACATGGGTCTGCGCATCGGTATCCCGACGATAGGGTGCACGCTCGAACGGATGTCCGGACACTTCGATCCGCCGGGCGAGAAACGCGGCGATTACTCGGTGGTGCGCTACTCGCCGCAGGCGCCCGCGGTTGTGCTCCGGTCGCGCAAAGGCCTAAATCCCATCTTTGTCTCCCCCGGGCACATGATCGACCTCATCGGCGCCATCGATCAGACGCTGCGTGTCTGTTGGAAATTTCGTCTGCCCGAACCGCTACGAAGAGCTCATATCGAGGCGGGAAGGTTTATGAGACAGCGGCTGAACGCGAAAGCATGACATCTCCGAACGCAGCGCTGTCCGCCCATCGAAGTTGCTTGTAACAGATGCACAATTGTCGTTTATAAGGTTGTACTCACGGCGCGATGCTTGAGCAGGTGCCTCGCGTGCCGTACCCTTAGCGAGGACGGAACACAATGTCCCATCGAGCTGGTCGAAACGAACTGTGTCCCTGCGGCAGTGGCAAGAAGATGAAAGCCTGCCATCCGGGTGGAGTTGCTCCTGTTGCCAAGAATCGCAAGATCCTCCTTATCGGCTTGGGTGTCGCGGCCGTGGCCGTGATCGGAGCCGCGACCATGCGTGGTGATACAGCCGCGCCACTACGCACGAATCCCACACGTCCGATGAACTCTCCGGTGCGAAACACATCGGTGCCGCCCACACAGCCGGCCGGGGCCGCGAAACCGGGTACCGCGCAACCAGGTCCAGCGCCGCCGGGAAAAGTGTGGTCGGTCGAGCACGGTCACTGGCATGACGACCCGGGGGCAGCAGCACAATCATCGGGAGCCCCGGTTGCCACCAACCAGAACCAGCCAGTCGTGCTGAATGCTCCGCAGAAATCAGCAACCGCCAATCCCGCCCAGCCGACGCGCAACGTGCCCCAGCCATCCGGCATCGCGCCACCAGGGAAAGTCTGGTCGCCTGAGCACGGGCATTACCACGATCCGCCAAAGACTCAGCCAACGGGCACAGCTCAACCCGCCACACAAACGGCTCCGGCAACTCCACCCGCGCAAAAGCCGGGACCGAATTAGTCGCAATAGCGGGTTTGATTGATTACGATGGAAACGGAAGAGGGCGGATCGACACCGATCCGCCCTCCTGCATTTCCGGAACTTGTCGAATTAGCTAATCGTCCTGCGCCTCGTCGTACCCGCTCACCGATACATGGCTGGTGAAATCGCCTTCGGTGAGTGAGAGCAGGCACTCGTGCAATTGTTCGATAGCGAATGGCTTGACCAGAACCGCATCGACCATCTCGATCATGTCGTGAGCCCCGGCATCGGCCATCATCACCACCGGCATCTCGATACGGTGCGACTTGATCCACTGCGCCAGCGTGAATCCTTCCTCTTGCGGCAGATCGGCGCTGATTAAGACCACATCGAAGTTTTCGCCGATATAGCGGGCGTAGGCATCCTTCGCGGACGTCGCGATCGCCGAGTCGTAGCCGAGACTGGCCAGCATCGCGCTTACCACTTCCTGCATGGCCGGCTGATCCTCGGCGACCAGCACAGATTGCGCATGCGGGAGGCGTTCTTCTGATTGAGGCTCCTCGTCGGCGATCGGCTCGGCGCTTTCCACTTCGGGGCCAAAGGTGATCTCCATGCCGATGCGGTCATCGCCATCATAGAGCCAGCGCGAGACTGTCCCCGCGGCGGGCGGCATGTCATTGACCGACTCTTCTTCCTCATCCCGCGTCGCGGAGAGCCGGGTCATGCGCAGGACGGCGACATCGTTTGCGGTCATGGTGCGGATCGCAAACCCAATTGAGTCGCCGTTGCCATTGTCGCGGCAGGTGCGCCGTGCTTCATCGAGACGCCCAGCGAGCCATTCCATCTCCACCTGCGGCGCATCATGCGCCGATAGCTCCAGGTGCCACTCATCCTGATCTTGCTGCGCCACCCATTCCAGAAGGGCACTGTGCAGTTCACGTGTCGAAGCGGATGCCGACGAGTTTGATGGCGATGTTTCGGATTCCTGCGCCATCTCATCTTCGACAGACAGTCCCGCCGGCGGCGCCATGAGAGCTTCTTCGAGCATCATCACCTGGTCAGCCAGCGATGAGAGCCGGGATTCATAGTCATTGCGCATCTGCTCAGTCTCATTGTGGGCACGGGAAAGAGCCATCCCCTGCTCGAAACGCGTGTTCTCGAGTTCGAGCTTAAGGTCAAGCAGGAGCTGTTCGGAGGCATCGTGCGTGCCTTCCCACTCTTCCCGGGCCCGGGCATGCGCGTCACGCTCGGCTTCGAGCAATTGCACATAGCGCGTCTCGATCTGACGGGCCTCGTGCGCGAGGCCATCACGCTCCGCGGCAAACTGCGCCTGCTGATCGGCGTGCGCCAAGCGCAACGACTGAATCTCCTGCTTCAAGACTCGCTGCTCGTCGACCGCGTGGTGGCGTTCCTCGGTGACCTGCTCGCGCCATTCGTCCATGCGCCGCTGGTGTTCCTGCTCCACCGACGCCAGGAGTGTCTCCAGCTCGGAGGCGCGTTGCTGCAGAGCATCGCGCAGACGTTTATGCTCGTCGGTTAGGGATTGCTTATCGCGGGCACTCTGGGCTTCGAGCGCCTCGAGCTTGCGCTCCCAGGCATGGCGCTCGCCTTCGAATGTCCTGCGCTCTTCGTCGTGTTGCAGATTCGCGGCGTTTTGCGCAGCTTCAAGCGCGCGGATTTGCGCCAGCGCCTGATCGTACCGGGCGCGTTCGCTCGCCATGTGCGCCTGTGACTCCTCGAGCATGCGGCGCTTTTCTTCTTCACCGGCCCGGCGCAGTTCCTCGAGGCGCGCGACGGCGACATCGACCTGATGCTGGGCCGCGGTTAGACTCTCGGCGGCCTCGGCGCGCACCCGCGCAATTTCGGTCTCGAATTCATGACGCGCGGCGTTGTGCTGGCTCTGCTGGCGCGCGGCGGCTTCGACATGCTCGCGGTTTAACTCGGCGAGACGCTCGGCGTGCAGGCGTCGGGTCTCGGACAGTTCGGCCTCCGCGCGATCGGAACGCGTGACCATCTCGGCTTCCCACGAACGCCGTTCTTCGACTGTGCGCGCATCGGCCACGCGCTGTTGCTCGCGCATCACCTCGAGGTCGCGCTCGTGCGCAGATTTCAGAGCTTCGATCTGTTGTGTCGATGATTCCAATTGGCGCTGGAGCCGTCCTTCGGCGATCACCGCGGCGACATAGTCGGCGGCGGCATGCAAACGGCGCGCACGGTCATCATCGAAGCGCGCTTCGGATGAGTCGGCGAGGATGATCACACCGAGGAGTCTCTTTTCCGAGGACCCGGGAGTTCCGGTCACAAGTGGCAGGCCAAGCACTGACTGGATGCCCTCGGCTTCCCACTCGGGGAAGAACAGACGAATCTCATCGGCCCGTGAAAAGACGTGGGCCTTGTAAAGCCGGGCCAGCCGGTCAAAGCCGGTACCGCTGCCCTTCACGGTTTCGACTTGGCGGCGGAAGTTTTGGCTCATGTTCGCTGCGCCGGTGAGGATCCACTCACGGCCGGATGGATTGTAGAGCCAGAGGCCACCAGAAGTGACACCGGCCGCACGGACCATTTCCTTCAAGGCAAACTCTAAGACTTCGAGGAAAGTGTATGGGCCGCTTACGACTTCGCGAAGAGTATCATACAGGTCAAACCCGGCGCGGATCTCCTCCAACCGGCGCCGTTCTTCGGCGAGATCACGCAGGCGCTCCATCGAGCCGGCAACAACCAGCGCCAATCCGAGAGCGACCATGACACCGGCGAAGATCGGCAGAGTCAGTCCAAGTCCGGGATTGCTGGCTGTAGCGGAGACCCATTGACCCAGTGTCCAGATTAACGCGCCGGCGAGTGAAACTCCCAGCCCGGTGTAGACCTTACGCCAGCCGAGGAAACCCAGGGACCAGTGACGTTCGTGAGAGCGGAAAGCGTAGACGAGGAGGAAAACGCAGACGAGGGCCAGAATGAGGCCCGGAAGAAAAGCGATCATTGCACACCCCTATTGTAGAAAGCCCAACGAAGTCTTGGTGGGAATTTGCCCCCACGGACCCTTCCACTGCCGAATCGAAGAAACCTTATGCGATTGTGCTGTCAAGAGAAATGAAATTAATCTCAAAAAGACCTGATGACTTTCGCGGGGGACGGAAGACATTGGGTCGATAATGGTTGCGGGGGCACCCGCCACATCATTACTAACACGATTTCGGAGTCCGGGCGTTCTTTTTCGAACTTTGGTTGTCGTTCCTCCGTCTTATATATTGCCCACGTGCAGGATACACTGCAGCGTGAAGGCAGGAGATTAAATGGCAAACGGCGAAAAAAAGAAGAAGAAAGCGAAAGGGCAGGGCTCGGTCACGGCTGGCTTTATCCTGATGGGGATTGGGGTGGTCTTTCTGCTTTCAAACCTGGGGATCATTCCCGACCTCGGTGAGATGTGGCCGCTCTTCCTCATCATAGTTGGCGCTGCGCTCTTGATCGGAGCGATGAAGGACCGGAATACACCTGAATCCATGACGCCGCTTCCACCATCGGAGCCCACTCCGCCGGCGCCGATTGGCTGAACGCACTCATCTGCGTCATCAGAGAGACTTGTAGGGTGGGCGCGCTCTTTGCGCCCACCGTTCTTGTTCCGCACCTGCTCACCCAGTCGATTACCGGCACTATTCCCCTTAAGCGCTCTCCCCCTTGGAGGAGAGTGCGCGTCAAGCATGGGAATGGAGAATCGTTCGTGAATCCGTTCGACGCAATCCTGCAGACCTCTACCGCACTCGATTTCTGATCTTGATCCTTTACAGAATCGTGACTCTCCCCTACACTTCCGTCCCCCGAAACGGGGAACGAGACGATGTTTACTCCGAAATCAATCATCTGCCTGCGCGAATACGACCGCCAGACATTCACTAAAGACCTGTTTGCAGGGATCACTGTCGGCGTGGTGGCGCTGCCTTTGGCGATGGCGTTTGCCATCGCCTCCGGCCTCCCTCCGGAGCGTGGCATCTTCACCGCGGTGGTCGCGGGATTTTTGATTTCTGCTTTGGGTGGAAGTCGTGTGCAAATCGGAGGCCCGACCGGTGCGTTCGTCATCCTGGTCGGCACGGTCGCCGCGCAGTACGGCTACAACGGGCTCGTGATCGCGACACTCCTGGCGGGAGCGCTCCTCGTCGTCATGGGGCTGGCGCGATTCGGGGCGATGATTAAGTTCATCCCCTATCCGGTTGTCACCGGATTCACCGCCGGTATCGCCGTTGTCATCTTCTCGACGCAAATCCGCGACTTCTTCGGGCTCACGGTCCCCGAAGTGCCGATCGAGTTCTTCGACAAGTGGGCCATGTATGTGGCCAGTTTCCACACGATCAACTTCAACGCTTTCGGCATCGGGCTGGGCACGATTCTTTTCATCCTGCTCCTGCGACGTATCAGCCCACGCATCCCGGGCATGCTGGTTGCGCTCATCGCCTCGGCGGTGCTGACCTCGGTCCTGCAGCTTGATGTCGAGACAATCGGCACGCGCTTCGGCAATCTGCCACGCATCTTGCCCGCCCCGTCATTCCCGACTTTGGATTGGACGACAATCCGTGAACTGATTTCACCGGCGTTCACAATCGCTCTCTTAGCGGGGATTGAATCGCTCCTCTCCGCGACGGTTGCCGATGGCATGATGGGGACGCGTCACAAGTCAAACATGGAACTGGTCGCGCAGGGTGTGGGGAACATCGGCTCGGCCATCTTCGGCGGCCTGCCCGCCACCGGCGCAATTGCGCGCACCGCGACCAATGTCAAAAGCGGCGGCCGTACTCCCATGGCCGGGATCATTCATGCCGCAACGCTCTTGGTCATCATGATCGCCTTTGCGCCGCTGGCCAAGCACATCCCGTTGGCCGCGCTCTCCGGCATCCTCATGATCGTCGCTTACAACATGAGCGAGATCGACCAGTTCCGCGGACTATTGCGCTCGCCACGCAGTGATGTCGTGGTCTTGTTGTCGACATTCGCGCTGACAGTGGTGATCGACCTGACAATTGCGGTGCAGGTCGGCGTCGTCCTTGCCGCCTTGCTCTTCATTCGCCGGATGAGCGAAGTCGCCAATGTCGGTGTGGTGACGCGCGAATTTCAGGATTCCGAAGAGAAGCCGGACCCGAACGCAATTGGCAAGCGCCGCGTGCCGCCCGGTGTCGAAGTCTTTGAGATCAACGGTCCCTTCTTCTTCGGCGCCGCCGAGACATTCCGCGACACCTTGCGCGCGCTCAAGTCGAAACCGAAAGTTCTGATCGTGCGCATGCGTCAGGTGCCGGTCATCGATGCGACCGGTTTGCATCTACTGGAAGAACTGCACAATCAATGCCGCCGGGATGGGACACAGGTGGTGTTCTCCGGTGTACATGCCCAACCACTGTTCGCACTTCAGCGCACCGAACTCTGGGATCGCATCGGCGGGACAGACAATGTCTTTGGAAACATCGACGATGCCCTCAACCGCGCCCGTACGATTCTCGGATTACCCACCGAAGAGCCGCGTCACGATTCCGAGCCGGAAGTGGCACGGGAGCGGAAGAAGCCGGAGTAGGCCTCGTTCAGGGTGTTGCGGGCCCCCGATCTGCACCGGCCGACAAGAGCGCCGGCACTTCGGCTTCGCTCAGTGTAAACGAGGACGCCTGCACCACAATAATGCGCTACGATAAGAATAAGGGCGGGTCTATGACCCGCCCTTATGACACTCACTGCAATTCAATTCTAATACGCCATCAGATCCTTGACGCCCTTTTCGATCCAGTCGATCTGCGGCAGGATGGCATCTTCGACTTCGGGGCCATAGGAGACGGGGCAATCGAGCGCGCCAATACGGCGGACCGGGGCATCGAGATGCTCGAAGAGATTTTCGGTGATCCAGGCGGCGATCTCGGCGCCGAAGCCGACAAACTTGACGTCCTCATGCACAACGAGCACGCGGCTGTTCTTCTTCACTGATTCGGCGACGATGTCCTTATCCCATGGCACGATTGTGCGCAGATCGATGATCTCAACATTGATACCGTCGGCTTCGAGTTTCTGCGCAGCCTGCTGAGATTTCAGAACCGTCGCGCCATAAGTGACAATCGTGAGATCGTCGCCGGGGCGGACAATCTTCCCACGTCCGAAGGGAATCGTGTAGTCCGGTCCGGGGTATTTCGATTTCAGAATCGGCTGGCGATAGAGACGCTTGTGCTCAAGGAAAAGCACCGGATCATCGCAGCGGAGCGCCGTGCGCAACAAGCCAACCGCATCGAGAGCATTCGACGGAAACGCAATCAGCAGGCCGGGGAAATGCGCGAATGTGCCCTCGATAGACTGCGAATGATAAACCGAACCCGATCCACCAAGGTAACCGCCGGTCGCGACGCGAATGACGGCGGGAGCTGAAAAAGTGTTGTTTGAGCGCCAGCGGATCTTGGCGAGTTCATTGACGATCTGCATCGTCGCCGGCCAGATGTAGTCGGCGAACTGAATCTCGGCGACCGGTTTGAGGCCATGGGTCGCCATACCGGTGGCGGTCCCGGCGATTGTCGCCTCGGCCAACTGCGAATTGTAGACTCGCAGCGAGCCGTAAGTCCTCTGCAAGCCAATGGTCGCTTTGAACACACCGCCCTTGCCGGGGACTTTCTGGAGCAGTTCTTCCTGACCGACATCGGCAACATCCTCGCCAAAGAGAACGATACGCGGGTTGCGCGCCATCTCGTCGTGCAGAGTCTTATTCACGCCCTGAATCAGCGTGACATCGGCGTCTTCCCATTTCGGCTCAGACAGAAACCGGTCGGAGGAGGCATCGATATCGGGCGAGGTCACATACCACATTGCGCTCGCCTTGTCGGGACGGGCGGCGGCCAGCGCCGCTTCCGCGCCGGCTTCAACTTCGGCATCGATCTCGTGGCGCAATGCCTCGAGCTGCTTTTCGTCGGCGACGCCGTTCGCGATCAGGTAATCGGGAAATGTCTTGAGCGGATCGCGCTTCAACTCGGCGGTGCGCATTTCTTCGGTTTTGTACAACCGCTCGTCATCCGACTCAGAATGCGAGTACGGCCGGATCACATGCGCGTGCACGAGGCACGGCTTGTGCTCGACACGGAGGCGATGTTCGAGGCCCTTGAACACTTGATAGCAGGCGATCGGATCGGTGCCGTCGACTTCGACGATTTCCAAAAGCCCGCGCTCTTCGAAGCCGCGGAAAAGCTGCGAACTCGATCCGCCCGCAGTCTGCTGTGATTTCGGGACCGAAATTGCGTAATCGTTGTCTTCGATCAGAAACAGCATGCCCAGTTGGCCGTACTTGGTCTCGAGGCAGGCGGCATTCATCGCCTCGTAAAATTCGCCCTGCGAAGTCGTGCCGTCGCCGGAGGAGGTGAAAACGAATTCCTCGGGATGGAACGACTTGACCAGCTTGGCCGCTTCGGAATTGTTGCGCAGGTAACGTGATGCCTGCGCGCAGCCTGTCGCCTGCAGAAACTGTGTGCCAGTGCAGGAGGAACGGCTGACAAAATTGGTCCTGGGAATGGACCAATGCGACGGCATCATGCGTCCGCCCGATGTTCCTTCGGCGGCGCCGACGGCATCATAGAGCATCACCTTCGCCGAGAGTCCGAGGGCTAGCGCGAGTGTGCGGTCGCGGTAATATCCATAATACCAGTCGATCCCGGGTCGCGTGACAAGGCCCAGCGCGGCTTGCACCGCTTCATGCCCGGCGCCGGAAATCTGGAAATATACGCGCGACTGCGTCTTCAGCTTTCGCTCCATGTCATCGACACGGCGCGAGGCATACATCCAGCGATAGAGGCTGATTAGTTGTTCGACCGACAACGTGTCGGTGCCGGAGGTGGGCTTGCTTCCGGGGACACGTTTCGGTTTGGAAACTGAGGTTGTGACTTCGCTCATCAGTGTCATGCTGCCTTTGTTCTGGGTTAATACGTAAGATCGCCCCTGCCCTGCTTACAATCTAATTACAGTACCGATCCGAAACAGGATGCGCAAGGCGATTTTCCCACATACGTGCGTGATGGGAAGTTGTTGGGCCGTAATGGATCACATCCGTAAAACAGTTTCACACGCCGTAAGGTTCCATCTGTGAATGCAGACGAGACGCCCGCGGCACAATCTCACGCGTGAAACTCAAGGACGTCGCCATCCTCTACAACATGATCGGCGGGAACACGGGTTCCATCCAGTGCCGGTTTGGCCTTACTCCAGATGCGGGCGTACTGCAGGCGTTCGGCGATATCCTTGTGAATCGAGCGGGCGGCATCGAGCACGGTCGCGCCATGCTTGAGGAGAATGGGATCATCGAAATCCGGCTCACGGCCAGGGGCCTTCGTGTAAGCGCGGTGCAATTCCAGCATCGCAAACGCGCGGGCGAGAAACTGGTCGAGACCGGCGCGCGTTGGTATCGCAACCGGGATGATCAATACAGCAACGCCTGTTTCGGATTTCAGAAGTTCCAATCGCGTGTCGGCGTCCGGAAGGTCGCTGCCCGTCGCGACGATCAGCGTCCTCTTGGCGAGCGCGGTCGGATAACGCGGATCGGGATCGACAAGACTTTCGAGTCGCGCCTTTCCCTCGTGCACGCGTTCGATCACATACTCGTACTTCTCAAGGAGATCGTCATCACCCAATGACACAACCAGTACAGCCACGTCGGCAGTGCGAATAATGTTGAAGATATACGTTTCGCAGTACTCCGGCGCGATGGAGGGTGTGTCGATGAGTTGAATTTTCACATTCTCCCAACTCGCCATACCGGGCGATGGCTTGCGTGTCGCAAACGGCCAGTCGGTGATCTCGACATGGGCGTGCGTCAATGCGCCAACGATGCTCGATTTTCCGGAATTGGGCGGACCGAATAAGACAAACTGCCCGGCGCCCTCGCGCGGGATGTGATCCGGCGCAGAGTGCTTGGCAACCGCGGTCTTCTTGCCCCCCTCAAGTTGGTGCTTCAGTTTCGAGATCTTGGACTTGAGCTCGCCTTGCAGATGATTGGTCCCTTTGTGCTTGGGAATCTCGCGGAGCATCTCCTCCAAAAGCTCAAGACGCCGTCCGAGGTCCTTCTCCTCACGGTACTCGGCCTCGAGTTTCTGGTACTGCGGTGGAAGGTTGGCAGGCATGGTACCGGGAAGATACAAAGAGCGGGGTTTAACTCAAACCGTCAGAACTTCGGGCGGAATTACCTGCTGGGAGGGCGAGGCTCCTGCCGAGCCGCCCATGCCGCATGACACGCAAGGACAGCGAACTACGAAGAGCCCCATGTGAGAGTAGACTGATGTTCCATGGCTCCCGCGTTCCCAAGTAGAGCGGCTCGGCAGGAGCCTCGCCCTCCCGCAGGCATCGCGCATGACACACCTAACGGCGCTACCGTGGTCCACTGCCCGGCGGGCCACCGCTGGAATCAAACGGACGTCCCCACTGCCCCATCGGGAACCGATGACGCGGAGAGAGCTTTTCGAACTGCTCGCGCTGCTCGGGCGTGAGGATCAGATTGATTTGGGCAGAAGCGCTGTCGCGCAGGTCACGTAAGCGCGGCATGGTCTCCCCCATGAGCGAATCGATCACGGGACGATGCGCTTCGAAGATCGCATGAATCTTCTCGCGTTGCTCATCGGTCAGGTCGAGTTTGTCGAAGAAGCCCGGGAATTCTCCGGGGCCGTCGATGCGTTTGTCGAATCGTTCCATTCGCGGACGCCGGTCGCGCATTGGATTGGCGCGATCGATCATCGCTCCAGCCACTCCGCCGGCGATGAACACGATCACAAGGAGAAGGATCCCCTGCAATCGCACGCGTCCTAATGACTCCATTGCCTCTTTCATTATTCCTCCCCCGGGAACAGGACCTGCGCGGTGGTGGGGATCGTGTCGGTTATAACCCAACCTGTCATGGCGTCGGGTACGCCGAGCGCGATCGCAAGTTCGTCGGCGTTGGCGTCAGAATCCCGGAACAGGCCGGTGAACTGCGTGAGTCCAATCATGACCAGAAGGGTAGCGATGCTGAAAGCAAAGACCGGCTTGCGCCAAACGGTGACCTGCCACCAGACCGATTGCCGCAGTCGGCGTCGCGCCAACTCGGGTGCGGCGGCGGCGCCAATCCGATCCACAAGGCGATCGAAATAACCGCCATCCGCGGTCGGGTCCAGTCCGGAAAAATCAATCGAATCGTCGGTCATGGATTACTCCTGCGTTCTCAGTTCCGCCAGAAGTCCTCTGAGGATCTGGCGGGCGGTGAATAACAACTGCCGCGACATCACTTCACTGACACCGATGCTCTCCGCGATATCGCGATGGGTCCAGCCATCCAGGTCGTGGAGGAGCACCACTTCACGCTGACGCGGTGACAAATGAACGAGAGCCGATTCGAGACGCCGACCGATTTCGCGCCGCTCGAGATTCGTCTCTGGTGTGGTCTCGATCTGCCCATACTCACCGTCATCCAATGATTCGGTCCGTCTGACACGCGCGTGCTCCAAGTGATTGAGGGCGCGGTTGCGGACAATCTCCGAAAGCCAGGCGCCGAAACGGTCGGGTGTCCGGCACGAATCGATTTTCTCAAGGGACCGGATCATGGCTTCCTGGCAAACATCCTCGGCGTCGGCGCGGCTCCCGCAAATGGCGATGGCCACAGCGAACGCGGTGCGGTAATGACGCCGCACCAACCTCTCAAAGGCCGTCCGATTCCCGGCGCGCGTTTGCGCAACGAGGACGGCGTCGCTGTCACGCTCATGCGCCTCTGCCATGGCTCCCGACAAGATGACAGATTGACAGGCTGATGCGTTAGCGAGATTTACGCGATTCCCGACACCCCGGGCTCACGCCTGAGCCCCGTAGGGGCGACACGCCTCGGCACTGTGACGGCAGTTTCCTCGTTGGCACTCCTACCTCCGCTCCGCATCGACCGCGGCCCGGATCACCACGCGCCTAACGAATTACGCGACTGTCGGTCTACTGCACATGGCGAGAGCTCGAATACCAGTTTGGGGGTCGAAGATGACACGCGTGGTTGTGAGTTTGGCGTTGCTTGTGATGTTGGCGGGGTTTCTGACTCCAGGGAACTCGCACGCTGGCGATTTGAAATTGCCGAGCATCTGGCACCAAGGGGACATCATCGTTGACGGCAATGAGGATGACTGGAGCGGACGGCAAACCTACCTGGAAGAAATGAAGGGCGCGATTGGTGTCGCCAACGACAGCGAGTATCTCTATGTCGCCATCAGTACGCAGCGCGAGGACCTGATGATGAAGATGCTCATGTCCGGCTTCACGGTGTGGTTGGGCGGGGATGGTGACAAAGACCGCGAATTCGGCATTCGCTACCCGGCAATCCGCCGGCCGGCACCTACTGCCGATCGCGGGTCGGGCGAGTCGGAAGCGCGCGAGCGGCCCGATCTTCAATCACTACTGGCAACCCTTGATTCAGCCACCACCGAGCCGGTGTTGCTTGGCATCGACGAGACAATAATCGAACGGTTGCCGCGAAATTCGGCGGGGCATGTTGCCGCCGCCATGAAGGAGCGCGATGGACGACTGGTCTTCGAATTGAGAGCCCCAATTGTGCGGACGGCCGATCATCCCCGTGCCATCGGCGCAGAACTCGGCGAGAAATTCGCTCTTGGTATGGAGACGGCGAAGACGACAATGATTGGGGACCGTCAGCGCCAGATGGGAGACAAAATGGGCGAGCCCCCGAGCGGCGGAGGCGGCCCGATGGGCGGACCAGGCGGCGGGCGGGGCGGCGGGATGGGACCGGGGGGACCCGGCGGAAGGGGGCCGGGTGAAGGAGTTCCGGAGCGCCCCAAACCATTCGAGCTGTGGGCGAAGGTCACCTTGGCGACGAGCGCAGGAAGCAATCTGTCGGAGAAGCGATAAAGAACAGTGGTACATTAACGAATTCCGGGATTGCCTGTCTGGAATAGTGAACGCGAGAAAATCGCGGTGACGCCGAGCAGCACCAGTAGCTAACGACGAAATAGAGAGGGAGGCATACTTGAAATCACCGATCGGCGGCCGGATGGCCGTCACACTTTCACTCGCGGCAGTCGCGTTGCTCTTCGGCCTCACCGGATGCGGCGGCAACACATCAGGAGAAAATGCCGCGACCGCGGGCACTGTTGGAGCATGGGCTTCGGCCAATGGCTCAAGCGACCTGTCCGGCACATGGACATTGAACAAGGATCTGAGCGATCCGCCACCGCAGCGCCCTGACAGCGCGCGGGGCTGGCGGGGACGCGGAGAGCGCCCAGACAGCGCCAGATTCGCGCGATTTCGAGAGGGTGGGCAGTGTCCCGACAGCGCCCGGCTTGCGGGGTTCCGCGCGCGCTGGGAGAATCGCGACAGCACCAGAGGCGATCGTCCGATGCGTGGACACATGGCGGGACCGGGCGCACAAACGATGACGATTTCGCAGACCGATTCGACCGTTGAGATGTCCGGCCCGCGCGGCCGTACGCGCGTCCTATACACCGACGGACGAATCATGACGCCGCCGAATGACCGTGCCCCTGAGGGGATCGAGATTCGCGCCACCTGGAATGCTGAAGGCAGTCTGGTCATCGAGCACAAAGGGCCGAAAGGCGGCACACGCACAGAGACGTTCTCGCTATCGGTCGACGGCAAGCAACTCTATGTCGCGACTCATGTCGATCCATTCGGCGACCGTGAAGCGCACGACTTCCGCCGCGTCTATGATGCGGCATCTTCGGGCGGTTGATTTACGTGGGTCCCTCCGCGTTCCACCCGATGAGGGGCGCGTCCGCATTCGCGGCGCGCCCTTTCTTCTTACGCGTGCGCTATTGTGGTATCGATCAGAATGCCACGCCGACAAGACTCTCGGCGACACCTAAAACAGGGGATTCTGTCTGCGAGCAGCCGGGCCGATGGTGGTGCCGGCCTGCGAATTAGAAAGCCACGGCCCCGATCAGGAACTCCACATTGAGATGTGAGTAGTCGATATTGAAGTGGGAAGTCTTCCCTCCGTTGACGACGAATGACACCTGCAAGTGGTGGGAGATTTCATAGCCTGCGCCCCCCTGCCATCCGAACCCACGGTCATGGGAATAACCCTCACGCCACCCCCTACCCCAATCACTCGCGCCCTCGTCGACCTGACAACTGTAAAACCCGACGCCTGCGATGGAGAAAAACGTCGGCGCAATGGGCTTGAAATAATGGTACCAAGCCGGGCCAGCATAGCCCTGACTAATCCTGGCATCGCTCCCGAGCTCGTCCGACTCCATGGAACTGAGATTGAACTCAAAAACAATCAAGTTCTGCTCATTCCAACCGTACCCCAAGAATAGATTCCCTGCTGGTCCTCTCTTCGTCTCCTCAGGAGGTTCCAGGGATGCATCCCCATCGCCCGAGACGTCTTTCGAATAGTGCACTGCCGGGGCGACACCCAGACCCCCACCGAGCACGAATCCTCTCCGCATTCCGTTGAATGCGTGCGACGGTGTCGCCCCAATCAGGATCAGGATCGCGCACAGCGAATACTTGAATGCTCGCATGCTCTCCTCCACTTCTCGTAACTGTCGATCTGCGCTGGTGAGTGGGCAGTATATTGAACACCTGACCCGAGGACACCCGTGAGAATCGACTTAAGCCGAGAAATTGACACAACGGTCCTGCAAAAAAGATTCTGGGCCCTGCCGGAAGGCGGCAGGGCCCAGAATGACAAGCTATCGTGGATTGTGGCGTTCTACACCGCTTGCTTCGGCGCAATCCAATCCGGGTCTTTGCAGATTGCTTTGATTTCGGCGCGATCCTCGTCGGTGGGCAGGACTGACTTCACGTACTCATCCCAGTCTTCCGGTTTGACACGATTGCCGAACATGTCATACGGCTCATGCGCGTAGGTGCCGAGTGAGCGATTGAACTTCAGCGATGGCACGACCAGCTTCTCGGAATCGCCTGGCAACAGCGCGTTCAATTGATCAAAGAGTCCGGCGATCTCGTTGTGGTAGAGTTCACGCGAGTGTTCGTTGAGATTCTCCATGTCCTTGAATTCGGCGTCGTGCTGATCGAAGCGCCCCTTCAAGCCCCAGACATACGCCCAGTGCGCCGAACTGGAGTGGTCGGTGCCGAAGAGATCGTAGGCGGTCGGGACCCATTTGTTAATGTACTTCTGCATCAATCGCACAGGCATCTTCCCCGCCCGGCAAATGCGCTTGAGTCCATTATGCCCGGTGCCGAGATGGAAGGCTTCTTCCTTCAGCATCGGACCCATCGAGCGCGCCAGTGGAGCAAAAGCCGAGTGCGAGAGCATGGTTAACTGGTACTTGCCGTCGCGGTCAATGAATTCGGTGTAGACGAAGAAATCGAGCCAGTGATCGACGTTCTCATTGAAGGAACCCAACAGGCGCCCCTGCTGGTCGGCGGAACGCTGGAGCATTTTCTCGGACTCGAGTTTGCCGGAGGAGCCGAAGTGTTGGACCATGACGTGGCACATCTGCCAGCCGTGGCGCATTTCTTCGCGCATCACCCGGACGATACTCTTGAGATCGTGCTCTGACGGGGCGGTGTTGAGGAGGTTGCGCTGCTGTTCGACCGAACCGAATTCGGTGTCCCCTTGCACGATGACCAACTGCAAGAGCGCGTCGCGCATTCGCTGGTCGGGGATTTCGATGAGTTTCTCGAACTTGCGGCGACCGGAAAAGTCGCCGAACTCGACTTCGGGGGAGTGCAGGTCGCCATAGAGCGCTTCGAACTTGTACTCTTCCACCATCTCGCGCTCAAGTCCGAGCCCGTCCTGCCAGCCGCGAAAAATGTCAATCCAGTCATCGAATGTCGAAACTCGTGCCATTGCCGCTCCTGCTTGTTCTGCGTTTGTGAATTCGATTCTAACGTCAATCCAGATACACAATTGTACGCGACGGCGCAGAAAGGGACAACGAATTTTGTCCTCTTTATAATCGGACCCTGCGGGGTCGACTTCGCCGCGGCAACTCGCTGAGAACGGATTTAGAGTATACTGGGCTACGACACAGCCGTCTCATGCGATCCCAATTTGGACGTGAATATCCGGACGCGCGGCGACAGGCGGGAATAAAGTCGGCTGCGGCGGGTATGTGCATCGAGCGCGCGGTCGGGTGGCGCGCGGCAGGGGTTTCGGGAAATTGCTTGACCCTGCCGGAACAGCTTGCCTATCATAGCGTTTCGTCGTTTGGCGGGCTGGCTGCAGGTGCCCGCAACACAGAATGGTAGCGAAAGGAATCGTCCTCATGCGCGTCTGGAAATCTCGCTGGCCAGCACTCATCGCCCTTTGCCTCGTTGCCTTCGTCGCTGTTGGCTGTCAGATCGACGGCTCGACCGGGGTAACGAGCGATCTTCGCTACGTCAAAGTCTCTCCCGATCTAAACCTTCATGCGGAGCCCGACGGTTATATCTACGAGTTGTGGATTCTTGCGATCGATGTGCCTGAAGGGGATTCGGTAGCCGTATTCGGAGATCCCGTGCCGCTGGTGAAATTCAAGTGGGATCCCTACCTCTACGCGGCTTCGGACGCGCAGGGCAATTTCCTCCCGCTCACCATCGGGAACGGGATGAAGTTACCAGACGATGTTGACGCCAATTCCTTTTTCGCGAGTGAACGGAGCACTGTGATCGGGTATATAACGTTGGAACCCATCAACGACCCACTCCCATTGGTACCCGATGGACCTTCTATTCTGGCGTTGAACATTAATCCTTTGTCGCACATCGGGACATTGGTCCATCCCTTTGCATTGATCGAGTTCTTTGGCATCCGCCCCGCGGCATCCTACCGATTACTGTCGCAATCCAACAAGCTGGGTGTGCCGGGCGCCAATTGGCGCGACAATGAGACCGAGGGCCAGGGGATATGGTTCGCCAATCCGCGCCTGGCAGACAGCATTGCGGTTGATAGCGCGGATTCCTGGAAGACCTACATCCACACTGCCGTACCCGACTCGGGAACTGCCTACTCGTACACAGTCTGGATCGACTCAGTTTCTCCGGAGAGTTCATTCTCGAATTTTGGCCTGGTGCTTGCGGGCCGTGAACCCGATTTCGAATTCCGTAATGGCATCCCCACGCATGATCAGAACCGCTACGGGCCTTCCGACCCGATCGTCCGCGAGCCGAGTGATCCGGTGATTCCGGGCGTCAGTCTCGGAACTGATCCGATCGTGATCGATGGCAAAATAGTCGGGTACCGCTACATCGCAGCCAAGACCAACGGTGATACCCTGCCAATCCCGGGCGGCCATCTGGTCTACGACACATGTTATCTGCGGATTGACGATCCCACGCTGACGCGTTGCAACAGTGATCGGAAAGTCGTAGTCGACACGATCACCGAAGACCCGCTCCTGGTTGACACTTCGATCATGGACACATTCCCGGTTGAGAACTTCGAAGAGTTTTCTATTCTGCCGACGACCCAGCGCATCACGAATGGTGACACGACAGTTGCAACATCACTGGTTGGATTACTGGACTTGGCGGATCCGTTTGCCTTGGCGGGGCTACCCAATGGTTCGGGATTCCTGTTTGTCGGATGGGAGTACGAAGCTTGGCTGGTATTCACCAAGGAATCGGGGATTCCGCCGATGTCCCTCGGTCGCTTCAAATCGCCGCGGGGACTCGATTCTGAAAATCCCTATACAAACGCTGCGAACTACGAACGTCATTTCAATTTCCCGGGCGAAGACTTCGTGCAGAACCTCTCGTCTCACGATCCGGCGCTGACATCGCCCTTGGATGTGATACGTGATCCGCGCGTTGAGAAACTCTGGATCACGATCGAGCCGGATGACGATTTTGGATATGACTGGGCTCCGGACGAACCGAACACTCAGTTGATCTACCTGTCGTCCTTCCTGCCGAACGACTACGACACACTGCAGTCGATGCAGTTTCCGATGGTGCTCCGTGATCTCAATCCCAGCCCGACCGGATTGAATGAGGGCAACTTCTTCCCGGTGGTGACCGTGCAGTTACTCCCGGCCCCGGCTGAATGAGCTGACTTGGTCGTGTATCGAAAAGGGCGCCCTTGGCGCCCTTTTTTGTTGGGGATTGTGCAACCAGGTGCAATAGGGCCTTCAGGTCCTAAGGGACCTATAACACGCCAAGTGGCAATACAACAAAGAGTTCTAGCGCACATCCTAAAGCGTCGCTTTATGGCATTACGCTTGCGTTTCTGGGTCTCGGAATGGAGACCAGAATATGAGCACCATCAAACACCGTTATCCCTATAGCAAAAGTCGCAACAGCAGTACTGACCGTGTGACGTACTGGCTGCTTGTGGTTGTCGTTGTCGCCACGTTCATGGCGCTGACCTTTGGCGATGCCGGCGGGGCGATGCTTCCGTAACGGCTTGCGGCCGAATAGATTCCACCCAGTAAGCTGTCCTGCCTCCTCCCTGTCCTACCCACCCCGTCCGCCCTCCACCGGACGGGGTGTCTCCTTTTGCCGTTTCCCCGATGATGAAAAGCTTTGCGCTGTCCGATAATTGAAGTGTGGAGAAGCAGAAGCTGGCATTCCGGCATACAGCGCGCCCGCAACCGACCGTCCTCGTCGTGGAGAATCACGATGAGGTTCGCGACATCGTCGGGAGCATGGTCATCAATCAGGGATGGCGTGTCCTCAAGGTCGCCACGGTCGAAGCGGCGCTCAGTTGCCTCGACCATGAAAGCGTGGACGCCATTGTCTCCGATTGGGAGCTGGATGACGGCATCGGCGAGCAGATTCTCACGCAGGCGATGTCGGTGCACATGCCGCCCATCCCCACGGTGATGATCTCGAGTTACGCTTCTCCCGAATTGGTTGCGCAGGCCCGTGCCGCCGGCGCGGTCGACATGCTTGCCAAGCCTTTTCGGATCGAAGATTTGACGCTGCTTCTGGATCGGGAGTTGCGGATGCGGTTTGTGCGTTAGGTTCAATATTCAGACCACAAAATCCGAAGGCCGGTCGAGTGACCGGCCTTTTTTTCTACATTCCCCCGAACAGGAGGACAGGCATTCCTGCCTGTCATATCGCCAGCAATCGAGGGCGCTTTCTGCCCCCGATTGCTGGCGATGACGCTCTCGGCATGTTCCCAGTCGATTCGCACCGCCAATCAATCCCTCGACTCCGCTCGGGACCTTCGGAGAGCGATTGGCACGCGCGAATCGAAGGACAGGCAGGAATGCCTGTCCTCCTGATATTGGAGATCTACTTCCGCGAGAAGACCGGGGCGTAATCGTTGCCGCCCGACGTCACGCGCTGGGGCGCACTGGATCCATCCGAAGGCATGACAAAAATGAAACCGTCGATAGTCGAGAATGCGATCCACTTGGAATCCGGCGACCAGGATACGGCCGCTTGCGCCGGCACAATGCGGTCGGTTTTCTCGAGGATCTTCTTTCGCGTGGCCAGATCGGGCGTAATGGCGTAGATGCCGCCATCGGCTGTGTTCGTGCTGACAAAGGCGATGCGCGTCCCATCAGGCGACCACGACGGTGGTCCGGCATCCGCATTCTTCGATGCCTGCGCCGTGAGTTCGTCCTCGGTGGCGGTGATTCCTGTGGATGGGGCGATGGCGAGGCCGATCGGGCGCGTGGGCGAGTCCTTGCCTCCCACGCCGATGTTGGCGCGCCGCTGGAAGTAGGTGAACGCAACCTGTTTGCCATCGGGCGACCACGTTGGCTCCATCCCTTGGCACTCGCCGGGCCTGGAGCCGGCGCGTGCCAATCTCACCATGTCACTGCCGTCCAGCAGCGAGTGCACGAGTTGAAAATCAGGGAGTTCTGCATCGACGATGTTGGAGCTCATGTCATAAACGTAGAGGAGGCGCTGTCCATCGGGCGAATACTCGGGAGAGCGCGAACCGTGATTAAAGGTCACCCAGCGCCAGTATCCCTCGCGTGTCGAGTCAATCTCGGCCTGAAAGAGATCCGTGAGACGGCGCGCGCCGCCACCGCCATCGGGGAGCTTGTAGGAGAACTCACCTTGCCGCGCCCAGGCCAACCATTTGCCATCCGGCGAAAAAGACATGCGCCCCACGACATTCCCCACCGGACGCCACTGTTTCTGATTGGAGCCGTCGGCATTCATCAGCCAGATATTCTTGTCGCGTTGGAAAGCGATCTTCCAGGGCAACTTCAGGGGCTTGCTGTCGAACATTCCTTGCGCCTGCGCGGCAAGCGGCAGCAAGAACACTACGAGAGCGGCGATCACAAGTGCGCCGGCGAAACGAAAGCGGGGTGTCGTCATCAATTCCTCTCCGGGGTTGGTATCGGACCCATCGCTGCCGTTATACACCGGCGCCGGGGACCTGAACTGTAGAATCTAGCCATCTTCGGCCCGAGTCGCAAACGTTGTCTGGAACGGGTAATGGGGCAGTTTGAAGCCCTGACACAGCTCCCCCTCACCAGGTGCTCCGCACGATAGCGTCTCTGCCCTGCCGTGCTCGCACCGTTCGAGCCATCCTGTTAGAAGGTCTTAGACCTTGCATTCTGCAATGCCGGGTGCAAAAGCCGAGATCGGGGCAGCCTGTGCAGAATTCGAACACTTCCGTAACTCCGTCGACAAGTTGTGTTAGCGGGAAAAAGAGGAATCGGCGCGGCAGTTGCATCTGATTGTTCTTGCCACAGCGAAGCCAGGCGTTGAGCCGGGCTCCGGTGGCGAAGCCAGGAGCGAACCATGAAGCAGACGCAGAACGGCGAGCGGGGATTTACGCTGATCGAACTCATGATCGTGGTGGTCATCATTGGGATCTTGGCGTCATTGGCCCTGCCGTACTTCATGAGCGCCTCCGCGCGCGCCAAGCAGTCGGAAGCCAAGACGATTCTCAAGCAGGTCCACGTTCAGCAGATGGCCTACTTCCAAGAGTACGAGATTTACTGGATTACAGGCGCGGCCATGGATGATGCCAACCCGGCGGCATTTGCACGACTGTTCATCGACCAGACCTCGCCGGTTCGTTACACCTATACGATCAGCTCCACCACCGCCGGCACCAGTGATTTTCTGGTCACGGCCACGATTGCGGCTCCGGGCCTGGACGATGACGCTGCGCCGGATACATGGACGATCGACCAAGAAGGCGCGCTTCAGGCTACGTCGGATGATGTGAACTTGTAGCTCTCCATTCACTTTGGCGGGCCGCCTCGCGGTCCACTGCGAATGACCCTCTTGACGATCTTGCGTTCTGCAATAGCAGGCGCAAAAACCCGCGACGGCATACGCTGCGCGAAATTCCGACAGCGTCGTAAGTCGTTCCCCTTATTCAGACTGTCACAAGACTTCTGAGTTGGCCCGTCAATTGCCTCGGTGTTGTTCGCCGAAACTAATTCGGGAAGCATGGCCCGATTTCGACACGTGGGGCGGTTAACGGATCGGGCACTTCGACCGAAACAATTTCAGGGCGGACACATGAAGAACAAACGTGAGCACGGCTTCACCTTGATCGAGTTGATGATCGTGATCGTGATCATCGGCATTCTCGCGGCAATGGCACTTCCCTACTTCCTCAGCGCCACCGTCAAAGCCAAGCAATCCGAAGCGAAAGCCATCCTTAAACAAGTCTATGTGCAGCAGGAAGCGTACCGGCAGGAATACGACGTGTATTTCCTCACCGGCGCGGTTATGGACAACGGGAATCCGACGGCGTTTTCCCGCATCGCTGTCGATCTCGCTCCGCCAGCGCGCTACAGCTATACCATTGCATCGGCCGACGCGGGTGTGAGCACGTTTACAGCCACGGCGACGGTGGGTGCGCCCGGATTGGACGACGATCCGGCTCCGGATACATGGACGATCGATCAGGACGGATTCCTGCAAGCAACCTCTGACGATGTCAATATGTAGACGGATTGCAGAATGCGAAAACCACGGCAGAATCCGATGAGAATCCCGGTTAAACCCGATCGCAACGAGAGCCCGACATGATGTTCAGTGCCTGCACATCGCCGCCAAGTATCAAGTGCGAGAACGAGTTTGCGGGCAGGACCGGGGTGGTTTTGCCGACCGGGTGCGCCCGGCACCAACTTTGCCATGCTTATGACTGACAGGAAGGCGCGAATCCACTGAACTGGACGCGAACAAAGACGATGAACAGTAAAGGAACGATAACCAACCAACAAGGAGGAGCAAGCATGCTGTCAAAGCTGCATCGCTCGAACAAGGGCTTCACCCTGATCGAGCTCATGATCGTGGTCGTCATTATCGGTATTTTGGCCGCGTTGGCGATCCCGCGGTTCATGGCTGCATCATCGAAGTCGAAGACTTCGGAAGCCAAGCAGATCCTGAAGCAGATCTATGTTATGGAGCAGGCCTATCGCCAGGAATACGACTCGTATTGGGGAAATGGCGTGTCGGCTGACGCGGCTAACGGAAACAACTTCGCGCGCATCGGCGTGCAGGTCGGTACGACCGCCCGCTACAGCTACGCGATGGTCTCTGCCGCGAACACCTTCTCGTGCACCGCGACCGCGAACATCGACGACGACGCGACCGTCGATACGTGGACGATTGATCAGACCGGTACTCTGCTCAACACCGTCGACGACGCGACCACCTGATCGGACATCTCGCTGGTCTAAAGGAACGGCGCCCCGAGAAATCGGGGCGCCGTTTTCGTTGTAGCACAGCGCGTTTATAAGAATACTGGAACGGTGTGGGCCAGCCTCGCGTCCGACCGGCGCAAACGGGTACGGCAGCGCCGTGCCGCTGCGTTGCCGAATGTTATCGCAGGAGAGACACTCGGCTACTACGGTTTTGACGGGGGCGCTTGGCTTGTGGAGATCTGTTGGCGCAGCCAGTCCAGTTCATCCGCGATGCGGGTGTAGTATGCACGACCGCCGTACTTGCCGCTTAATCCCTTCGGATTGTGGGAATACACGCCGATGATGATCAGTGAATCGCCTTTCTCGAAGAGTGCGGGTCCTCCCTCATCGCCGGGACCGCCGATGCCTTCCAGAGAGTCGCCCTCCGGCGGCTTGTTGAAGGTGAACCGCATCCAGCCCGCCCAGGCTGAATCGACCCGGTTGCGTGCGGCGCGCATCACGCGCTTGCCGGATGCTGGACCGGTTTCGCCGTTGCCCGCGTCCCCGTCGCCGACCAAAGTCGCCAATTCTCCCCACTCATCGGTGCGGGAATTCAATCCAGCGGCGTAAAACAGCGTGACCGAGTATTTCAGCCTGATCAGCGCGAGATCGTGTTGCTGCCCCTTGGGGGAATACTCCGGATGAACGACAACGTGCGAAACTTGCATCACCCGCCGTCCGAATGCCACTGTCGGGGAGTCTTTCCGGAGCGCCATGCCCACTTGTGCCGACGTCAGCACCCAGAGAGAATCGACCAATATCCCCATGCCGTTGCCAACGCGACATACCATGGGAAAGTCGGTACCCAGCCGTTTGTATTGCGTGTCGGGGCGATCGTGACGGATGACGATGGCTCCGGCGCTCGCGACCAGAATCATTACAGATGCGGTGACCAGAGCCAATTGACGCAGCATGTTCATTCCCCCTCTTCCAGTATCTCTCCGGATTCAATACTACACATGATTGAGGAATTGGTCGACGGGGAATAATGGGCATGCCCTATTTGCCCAGAAGTGCTGCCAGTTGCCGTTGCACAGCACGCGACAGCGCTCCCCAGAGAAGTTGTCGGTCAGGAGATGGGCATTCCCGGATTCAACCAGCTCAGAAATACACCGCGGCGAACACTCCCATGCCCGAGTTGATATTCGTGCCGCCGGGGTTGCCGAAGCGTGTGGATTGGTCAGCGGACTTGGAAGCGTTGATCTGCGCCTCGACGCCAAGACTGAGGTGCTCATCTACGAAATAGTCGCCGCCAAATGCTCCACCGAAAACATAATCAGTCCAACTGTCACCCGTCTTGGGAGAAATGGTAAGGGCCATGCCACGCACACCCACGTAGGGTGAGACCGTCGCGCTTCGCCGGTAGACTCGCAGCGATGCGCCGATGCCAAAGTCGGTGTAGGAGTCACCGATACTGACAAAGCGAACCATCGGCGCAAAACTGACCTTCGAATTCCACCACCACGGCACGAGGATGTCGATCTGGTCAGACTGCAACGAGGCCATCAGGCCAATCGATCCTGAAGCGGGCGGCTCCGCCGCAGCCCCGGGAACCGTCAAAGCGACCATTGCAAGTAGGGTCACGCAGGCAACAGCCAGCCAGGAATTACGCATCGTTCCTCCTCGTCCCGATCCCGGAAGACAGCGTTGGATTCTCACGGTCATTCTCCGGTGAGACTTGTGACTTGTGATTACACTACTCGATCCCGACAGGAATTAGTCGCGGTCCAATGAGAATGTCCCACCATGCGGTCAACCCGACCTCTGGGAGTTGAGCATACATTCTGTAATACCCTTGGGGCAGAATGGCCCCGGACCGATCCTTTCCGTCCCAACCAATATGATGGAGACCAGTTGCCTGGAACTCGCTGAGAGGACCCAGCAATACTTCCGAGGGCCGTACAAACGTAGCGCCACCGTTTTGGCCGCTTCCCTCTGGAGGACGCTCACCCGGCCCATAGGCTTTCACGAGCCACCAGACGACCTCGCAGTCCGTCACTATTCCGTAGGAACAGACGACGTCGCCAGAAGTCGGATTGGGATAAGGTCTTCCGCCGGTGGGATTCCCCCACTCCCCTGCCTCATTTCCGAGTTCATCGCTCCACCGACAGCCCGTGATCATCGCCGGCCCGAAATTGCTGGATGGAACGAAGGGCCAGTAAGCAGTTGGAAGGACGGGAGTCGCGGTCTCATCCAATCCTCCCGTTGACACCAAGGGACTGCTCTGTTCAGTTGTGCATGAAACTCCGACGAACAAACAGCCAATCAGGAGCAGGAGCGATGCGGCACGTGTCAACATGGCGGCCTCCCTTTGGCGGCAATATAGAGTTCGGCGTCCGTCGGGAGATTAGTTCGGAGAATAAATTGACAGGAGAATGGAGAGGGGAGGATTCGAACCTCCGAAGGCGTCTGCCGGCAGATTTACAGTCTGCTCCCTTTGGCCGCTCGGGCACCTCTCCAAAGTGGGTGGCGATTATACGAAACTTTCCGGCGCGGTGCCAACCGAAAGTGGCGCGCAATGTCATTGTCGCCCGGATGCGAGAAAGGGCGACCCGCCGGGTCGCCCCTACTATTGCGCTCCAACATGGAGCCGGCGGAGGGAATTGAACCCCCGACAGGCTGATTACAAATCAGCTACTCTACCACCTGAGTTACGCCGGCAAAACAAGAGCAACAAAGATTGCTTCGTCAGTCGCAAAGAACGCTCCCTCCTCGCAATGACGGACGGAGCGAACTGACAATCAGTTCTCTGGCGGAGCCGGCTGCAAGTACTTCTTGAAGAAGTCGACAATGCGCCGGTAGGTCACCAGTTGATTTGGGCGTTTGGCGACACCGTGTCCCTCATCGGGGAAGATCAAGGTGTCGACAATCCCGCCGCGCTCGGAGATCGCCTTGGCCATCTGGCGGGCTTCGCCGACCGGCACACGCGGATCATTCTCACCGTGAATAATCAGAAGCGGCGCCTTCACCTTGTCGACCTGGGCCAATGGCGAAATCTCCCAGAGAAACGCGGAATCGGACAGTGGACCGTACTCAGATTCGCGCAGATGCCGACGGTACGCCGCCGTGTTTTTCAAAAAGCTGACGAAATTGGCAATGCCGACATTGTCGCAGGCGGCCGCATACAGTTCGGGGTTCGTGGTGATGCAAGCCAGCGTCATATAACCACCATAGGAGCCGCCGGTGATTGCGATCTTGGCCGAATCGGCATACCCCTCGCGTGAGAGCCAACGGGTCGCGGTCTCGTAGTCTTTGACCGATTTCCAACGATCCTTGTAGTTGTCCATATCGAGGAAGTCGCGTCCATATCCCGACGAGCCGCGCGGATTGAGCGCGAAGACGCCGAAGCCATTGAGCGCGTAGTATTGAAAGCTCCGGATGAAATCGGGCCGGAATTGGGACTCGGGACCGCCGTGAGCGCTGATGATCATCGGCACCCGGTCACCCTTCTTCTTGCCCGGCGGCATATAGAGAAATCCGGAAATCTGCAGGCCATCGAAGCTGGGGAATCTGACCAACTCCGGTTTGATAAAGATGCTGCGATCAATGCCCGCCGATACCGCGTAGGTCAACTGCTCCAGTTTGCGTGTCGGGATATTCCAACGCCAGCAGTCGGGCGGCGCCACGGCCGAGTTGTAACTGATCAGGACCGCGTCATTGCCGATGAACTCGCCGCCGTCAACAATGCCATCCAGGGCCGGCGACGGCAGCGCCGTATTGGACGTCATGTCCCAAAGGTGCAGACGGCCGTATCCGTCCTCATTGACGAACCACGCCATGCGGCTCATATCTTCAGAGAACGACATGCCGTCGATATCCCACTTCGTGCCCTCGTCGAGGAAGGACAGCATCTTGCTGTGCAGATCGATAGTCGCGCGGCGCGTGACACCGTCCTTATTGGCATTCGTGGTTACGTAGATGAACGAATTGTCCGGTTCGAACTCGAACGCGGTGTACAGCGCGTTCCCCTCGTGGGGAGTGAGTCGATCAACCGCGCCGGTCTTGAGATTGAGCAGGTTGAGATCGGAGTCGACGTTGGAAGGGAACTGGCCGACAATAAGCAACTGCCCGTCGCGCGAGATGATGTACGGCGTATTATATCCCTCTTGTTCGAGAACTGGACGTTTGGCACGAGTAACGATGTCCAATTCGAAAATATGGAAGTCTTTCCCATTCGTCTCGTTGCTGCGGTAGTAAACCTTGGTACCGTCCTTGGACCAAAGTGGATCGGCAACTTGGACATCCTTCACGTCGGTGAGTGGCTCGGTTCGTCCGGTGGCCACTTCAACCAAATGCAGATTAGTTTCCTCGGACCCGCCCCAGGCGGCGCCTGCGATCATCCAGCGACCGTCTTCACCAAGCGCATAGAAACTCACACCGTCGGGGAAATAAGTGAGCTGTTCCGGCCACCCGGAGGGCGTGAGTTTGTAAACTTGTGAGACGCCCGACATGGATGAAGAAAAGCAGATAACCTTGCCGTCATCCGAGGCCCGCGGATTGCTGTTCGCGCCGATTTGCATGAAGGTCTCGATGTCGGGAATGTACAGTGAATCGGTGAACTTTGCCGTCGCGGGCGCGGCGAGAATCGTGGCCACAAGACACACTGCGACAAGTAGTTGCTGAACTTTCATGAATCCTCCCTTTATGTCGCGGCATCCGGCCACGGCGTAAGTCGCGTAATAGTATCCCGCGCGAAGTGCGGAGTCAAGCAATCCTGACCCGGAGAAGCGTCCAACCCGCTTATAGGGAACAGTTTTGGTCCCGATGTGGTTTCCAAACGACAGGGCAAAAGAACTACGTCCATTCCGAGGAGGGACCATGAGACTTTTGGGATCGGTTTTTTCTGTTCTACTCATTGCCATCGGAACGACAGCGGCGCACGCGACCACATTCACTGTCAACGTGAATGCAAATAGCTTCTCTCCCAGCAATCGCACGATCGAAGTCGGAGACGCGATTGAGTGGGTGTGGACGGGCGGGTCGCATACGACCACTCACGTTCCGGCCCAGGGCCAGCCCGTGCTGTGGAATGCGCCGATAACGTCGTCGAGTCCGGAATTCGCGCGGACGTTTAACACCGCTGGTACCTTCAACTACAAGTGTACGCCACACGGTTTCACGGGGACGATAACCGTGATTCCCATCTCGGGTATCCTCGACGACCCGGGGTCCGGCAATACGGACGCGGCGCCAACGGCACTTCGTCAGAACAACCCCAACCCGTTCAATGCCGCAACGCAGATTGAATACAGCCTCGCCACCGACGGCTACGCGAGTCTCACCATCTTCAACATTCTCGGCCAGACCGTGGCGACGCTCGCCGACGGATTTCAGACAAGCGGATTGCACACTGCGCTCTGGGATGGACGCGACAATAACAGCCGCGAAGTCGCATCGGGGATCTATTTTGCGCGGATGGTGGCCGATGGCGGCGTAATGACGCGGAAGATGGTTTTGCTGCGGTAGAAGACTTCTCATAGTGAAAAAGAGCGGGCTCGGCGGGAGCCTCGCCCTCCACGATAGCGCTGTTGTGGAGGGCGAGGCTCCCGCCGAGCCTGCACCTTACATCCCCTGGTCGGAAATTGTCGAGTCGTCCTCGGCGAGTCGATTGCGCAATGTCTGGCGCGACATGCCGAGCAGTCTAGCGGCCTGTACCTGATTGCCTTCGCGCTTCATGGCGCGGACCAGCATCTCGTGCTCGAGGAGGCCGAGAACGGTTTCCTCTGAATTATGCGCGTGGCGCTCCGCGAGACGTTCAAACACCACATCAAGCAATTCATTGAGTCCCGTGGGCAGCGTTGATGGCATGCCGGGGCTGCTGTCGGCCAACACAATCGATTCCGGCAATAGCGTGTTCCCGGTCGTGACGATCAGGGCGCGGGTGATGACGTTTTCGAGCTCGCGCACGTTGCCCCGCCAGGAATGCGCCATGAGCTTGTCCATGGTCTCAGGCAGCACATGCACATTCGGCCGGCCCTCACGGCGGCATTCGCGCTCGGCAAAGTAGCGCACCAGAAGCGGGATATCGTCGAGACGTTCGGCCAGTGGCGGCAAGTCGATCGTAAAGGTGTTCAGGCGGTAGTAAAGGTCTTCGCGGAAGTCTCCGGTGCGGGCCATTTCGAGCAGATCGCGGTGCGTGGCGGCGATGATTCGCACATCGACTTCGATCACCTCGGTGCCACCGACGCGTTCGATCACACCCTCTTGCAGAACACGCAGGATCTTCGCCTGCGTGACTGCGCTCATGTCGCCGATTTCATCGAGGAAGAGCGTGCCGGTGTGGGCGCGTTCGAATTTGCCCAGCCGCCGGTGATCGGCCGATGTGAAGGCGCCGCGCTCATGCCCGAACAATTCGCTCTCCAGGAGACCTTCGGGGATCGCAGCGCAATTGACGGCCAGGAATGGCTTGTCGGCACGGCGCGAGTGCTGATAGATGGCGCGGGCGACAAGCTCCTTGCCCGAGCCGGATGGGCCGGTGATGAGCACGCCGGCGTCGGATTGCGCCACCCGGCCGATCTGCTTGTAGACTTCCTGCATCGCGCGCGAGCGTCCGATCAACGTATCCGCGTCGGTCGTTTCCGGAATCTGTTCATCCTTGACGACCTCGACGCGCCGCGACATCAGGCGGCGGGCTTCGGCGGCGGCCTGGACTACGCGTTGGATTTCATCGATCTCGAAGGGTTTGAGCACGAAGTCGTACGCACCGAGCTTGATCGCCTGGATCGCCGTGTCGGTGGTGCCGAACGCCGTCATCATAATGACCGGGGTTTTCGCGTCAAGCTTGAGCAGTTTTTCGAGAACTTCCATACCCGACATTCCCGGCATGCGCACATCGAGCAGGATGACATCGTATGCCTGCGACTGCACCAGAGCCAAGCCCTCTTCCCCGGTCCCGGCCTCATCGATGGTGTAAGTGCGCGGATCGAGCACGCGTCGAAAGGCGAAGCGAAGATTGCGATCGTCGTCGATGATCAGAACGCGCGGCATCTGCTAACTCTCCACTTTCGCTGCGATGGGAAAGCTGAGACGAAAACTCGTGCCGCCTTTCCCGTGTCCGATGGCACTGATGGTTGCCTGGTGTTTGTCCATGATCATGTGGGCGATCGAAAGCCCCAGGCCGGTGCCGGTCGCCTTGGTGGTAAAGAAGGGATCAAATATGCGGTCGTAAAGCTCTGGATTGATCCCCTCCCCCGAATTCCAGATGGTGATCACGACTTCGTCGGCGCCCTTTGACTCAGCGATGACCTTGATCGTGCCCCCCACCGGTGTGGCGTCAACGGCATTCAGCAGCAGATTCAGAAAAACCTGTCCCATCTGCGCCGGGTCGGCCATGACCTTGGGAATCGGTTTGCGATGCTCGTGGATGACGATTCCCGCCAACTGCGCTTTGGGGCGGATGAGTTCGACCACCCGTCCGAGTGTGAGATTGAGGTCGGTCAAGACCAGCTCCGGTTCGCTGGGTCGAGCAAACTGCATGAGGCGCAGAACCAACGTGCTAATCTTGTCGATCTCGTTTTGGACAATCTCGAGGTCGGCACGAGTTGGCTCGCTCGCGGGGATATTCTCTTTCAAGGCATGGATGAGGATTTTGATCGTCGTGAGCGGGTTGTTGACTTCGTGAGCAATGGAGGCGGCCATTGTCCCGACGGACGCGAGACGGTCGGCGGTGATCAACTGCTGATTGCTCGTCTGCAGCTGCATTTCCCGTTCCTGGAGTGTGCGCACCACGCGGTAGACGCGGTAGACACCATAGGAGACGGCTATCGTGATCAGGACCAATGCGGCGAAAAAGGCCGTCCAGTAGACAGCGACTTCATGCTCGACAACCTCAAACCAGAACCACAACGCTCCGAGCCCGACCAGGACGGCGGGAACGGCAATCGTGAGCCAGATGACGTGAAGCTGGCGTCGCAGGCCGGAGAGGAGCGGCGATGGGGAAGGGTGGGTCATAATCGTGTAGACAAGTCGTCATTCCCGCGAACGCGGGAATCCACCCGGGCGCCCGCGAGCATGGATCCCCACTTTCGCGGGGATGACGGACTACTTCTCATATCCCGTGAATCCCGCAGAACGGAAATCTTCGCGGACCGGGTGAAAAACGTCGAGCACGTAGCAGTCGGTCACCGCCCGGGCCGCGTGGGGGACATTTGAAGCGAGGATATAGATTTTGCCCGCGGTCAACAGATGCGGCTTGCCCTCGACGATCAGCTCCAATTCACCGCTGATGACATTGACCACCTGTTCGTGTACGTGCCGATGCTCGGCAACTCTCGAGCCGGCCGCCAGACGGACATGAGCCACGGTCATGGAATCGGCGGTGACGATGCGGGCCAGTACGCCCTCCGCGAGCTTGAGATCCTGCAGATCATCGAGCGCTATCATTGCCATCGCCGTGTTCCTCCCCCGCGTCCCCGCCAAATGCAGGACCGCCGTTGACAATGTTGTCAACGGCGGCGATTGGAGCAATTGCAGAAATCGTTGGCGGCGTCGCCCTCGATTTCCCCGGTGCAGAATCCCATCCCCGAGGGCGCGCCGCCGCAAATGCTACTTGCCTGAATAGAGCGACTGCTGATTCGACATCGACGGATGCGACAGCAGCGAATGTAAATCCCGATAGGTTGTGCGCAGGGAGACATTCGACGCCTTGGCGATTTCGGAAAGCGAGACCTGGCGGTTGTCCCACATCATGCGGCGGACCATCTCGAGACGTTCTTTGCGATTCATAACTTCCTCCTGCCTTACTGCCCTGCCGGGCACGGTTCTATTGCGACTGTTTGCCTCTAAATTCTCATCCGGTTGTGCTTATTCGCTGCGCTTCTTCTTGGGGAGGGCGACGTGCGCTTGGGCGTCGTCCTGCAAAAATTCTTTGGGTTGCTCATCCGCGGTGGTGTCGTGTGGTCCACCATTGAGATGTGAGTCAGTCTCTGTCTGATCGGGAATGCGACTCCAACAACGTGGACAGTAGTGCGTTTCTCCAACCCGGCAGAGCAGTGCGTCGCTGTAGCTAAGCACGTACGAGCATCGCGGGCACTGCATCGCGCCCTCCCTGGCGGCGATGATCACGCGGCGGATCATGAGTGGCTGTGAATTCTGTGGAGTCGGTTTCATTTTCTCGCTCAATCCGCCGCGTTTCATAGCGCGTCGAACTTCCTTATGGCAAAGGGCATGCCAATCGAAATCGGACAACTGCGGGGGGCTTTATGACATTGACTGTCATGCAGTTGAGATTTGCCAAGTGGACCAGATCTGTCCGACTTAGAAACTGCGCTGGATGATTTTGGACACGCGGCTTGGATTCCTGTCACAAACTGGACAT
Source organism: uncultured Ignavibacteria bacterium (assembly GCA_964371625.1). Lineage (GTDB taxonomy): Bacteria > Zixibacteria > MSB-5A5 > WJJR01 > WJJR01 > JACQFV01. Next base: position 588,844 of record CAYJMP010000001.1, read on the forward strand.
GGCTCGATTTTGTGACAGAGACTCGAAACGAGGCGAGCCACTGGGCGCACAAGAACACGGGTCTGGATACCCGTGCGGGCATCTCCTGTCGGTCCTGGCGGCGGATAGCGGCGGGTATGGGGTTTGCGGAATGAGTTTGGCGCGGAGTTTCTGGTCTTTGGAAAGGCGGAGTGGTGCGAAGCGATAATGTCCCACGGGACAAGCGATTGCGGAAACCGAAGTGCACGGGGCCGCTGTGGGCCCCGGGGCGGTGCGGGTCGATGCTGCGCAAACTGCTGCACATTCAGCGGTGCTTGACAAATCACGATACCGATGGTAGACTTGAATCCAGCGAGGCTGGATCAAAGTTTTCAGAGCATCCGACTGTCTCAAAGCAAGGACCACATTCATCTCCTGACTTAGACCGCTCTACATCCGTGCGTCCGATTCTGGCGCGGAGCAACGAACCAAACATCGTGATGTCCCGGAGTGAGTTGTCTCGCACGGAGGCGCCGACACGGGCGCGCCGTCCAAAGACCTCACCCCGCGGGAGGGTCGCTTGAGCTATCGTGACAATCGTCCAGCTTCCCGAGCAGTGATCGTGCTCCTTGCCTTGGTAGTCCTGGGGCTGACGGTCTTTTTCGCCCCCGGAAATGCGGAAGCAAATCGGCGACGGGGTGGCCGGGAATCGGCTGTTATTGACGCTTTAGCAATACCCCATAAGTGCTTGACACAAAACCAAAAAGGCGTTAATTGTATTCGGCTGGGGACGGTCCAACCAGCCGAGTCTGTACAACCATTTTACTCGCATTACGTCGGTTCGAAGACTGACATCGGCAAGACCCAGGAGTTCGCGCAAACCGAGCAGATAGCCGGGCTGCATTCTCATGTTTCAGGGAGTGTGGCGCGTTGACTCAGACCTACTGCGATCATACGACTATGTCCGGGGCACTTCTTCTGCATACTCTCAAACGAGGTCCTTCCTCTATGCGAAACATTCGACGCATGCCTGCCGTGTTGTCGTGTATTGCCACATTGGCGCTGTTTGCCGCGGTGTTTGCCGTACCGATGACCGCATTCGCCGGCGACGTGCTCAATCCGCCGAAAACGCCGGGACTCTCCCCCACTCCGCCACGACCGCCAGTTCATGCTCCGGCGGACACCACGGTTGTCGTTGAAATCGACACCGCCGGCCCGGCGCTGACGACTGACAAAGCAGGATACCTGCCGGGAGAGACTGTTGTCCTCATCGGCAGCGGTTTTGGCGAGAACGAGATCGTTGAGCTCAAGATCAAGCTCGACGACGGCAGTTATGTCTCGACCGAGTCGGTGATCACCGGCGGGATTGGTGAGTTCGAAACCATGTGGGAGCTGCCAGCCGAGTATCCGCTCGGAAAAGAGCTGATTTCGGAAGCAGACGGCGTGAGTTCAGGACTAAAGGCGCAGGCGTCGTTCTTTACCGGCAGCTCAGTCCTGAAATGGCGGACCCTCCTGCCGGACAGCGTGTGTCCGGATGGATACTTTCAAGTTTGTCTTTGCCTGACGCAAGCCTGCGGCGCGACATCGCAGCCCTTGGCAGGGCGCGAGGTTGTTCTCTCGGTCGTGGCCGGGACCTGCCTGGACTACGATCAAATTATGTCGACTGTCACGTTAACGACAGACGCTAATGGCCAAGCGTGCACATGGATCACCGCACCCTCGACGGCCGGGCAATATATACTCCAGGCCTACTACAACGGCGAGGCCGCGCCCGCTCCTTGTCCGATGCCCGGCAACAACGCTTGCGACCCCAACGCGCCGGCTGAAGCCGATCGTTGCGTTGCGATCAACTACAGCTCAGTCTGCCGAGAATTGTTGGTAACGGAGAGTCCCAACCACCCGCCGACAATCAACTTTGGACCGAATCTCTCGGTCGACATGTGTGTGCCGGCCGAAATTTGCATCACCTACAATCTCTCCGATCCCGAGGGAATCGGCGGATTGTACGAAGAGAACCTCTCCGGTTTCGGCGAGTTCCGCGACCAGATCAACGGCATCTACTTCACGCCGACGGTTTCGGGCGCTTATAAGCTCATCGTCAAGACGACCGATCCTTGCGGTCTCTTCGATATCGATACGATCGTGATCACGGTGGATATGAATGATCCGCCGTCCATCGCGTTTGGGAATGATCTATCGATCACCGACTGCACACCCGGTGAGATCTGTCTGCCCTACATTACCTCCGATCCTGATGGGCTTGCCGGATCGCACGAGTCGCTGGTCTCGGGACCCGGGACGATCGATGTGGCAGCGAATACTGTCTGCTTCACGCCTGGAGTCGGAGGGCTATACACTTTCGTCGTCAGGATCATCGACACTTGCAGCATCGAGGATTACGACACAATCAATGTCAACGTCCAATTGCCCAACCCACCGAGCATCGCGTTCGGTCCGGACACAACCATCACACTTTGCCAGCCCGGGCCAATCTGTCTGCCCTATGTCGTTTCTGATCCCGATGGACTTGCGGGCTTGATCGAGACGGAGGTTTCCGGTCCGGGGACAATTGATACGCTGAACAATCGCGTGTGTGTCGATGTGGCCGTGTCGGGGAGCTTCACAATAATCGCGAGCGTCACCGATTCTTGCGGCGGCAGCGACCAGGATACAATCAATGTCAATGTGACCGTGGGCGCGCCGCCGACCATTGCGTTCGGAGCGGACTTTGGCACGGGCGGTTGTACGCCGGTGCCGATCTGCGTGACCTACACAGTTTCTGACCCGCAGGGACTGGCGGGCCTCAGCGAAGCGCTCGTATCTGGCCCAGCCGGAGCCGCAATTGACACGGTGCTAAATCGCATCTGCTTTACGCCGGCATCGAGCGGCGTTTACACCGTTATCGCCAAAGTAACCGATCCATGCGGCGCCGAAGACCTCGACACGATCAGGGTTACGGTCAATCTCAATCTGCCGCCAGTACTGACCTTTGGCCCGGACACGAGTGTCGTGCTGTGCTCGCTTTCGCAGGTGTGTGTGGCCTACGGCGTCAGCGACCTGAACGGTCCGGCCGGATTGATTGAGACCCTGGTTTCCGGCCCGGCGGGCGCGATCTTCAACGCTGCCGCCAACAGCGTCTGCTTCACGCCGACCGGCGAAGGCGATTACACGGTCATCGTCAAGGTGAAAGACCCATGCAATGCCGAGGATCAGGATACGATCGTCGTGCATGTCGGCCTGAATGATCCACCGGTCGTAACGGTGCCCAATGACACGACCTTCTTCCTCTGCGAGGCAGACACGATTTGTCTGGGTCTGTTCGCAGCGACTGACCCGAACAGCTACATCGCTAATATCTCCACTTCAATCGGCTGGCTGCTTGATGGCCAGGTCTGTTTTGTGGCGGACACGTCCGGCGATTACACCATCGTTTATTGCGCGGTCGATCCCTGCGTCGCGAGCGACTGCGACACGGTCGTCGTGCATGTAACCATCAACACAACGCCGACCTGCAATGTCCCTGCCGACACGGCGGTTATCGCCTGTTTCCCGGCGCCGCTGTGCTTGCCGGTTTCGGCGACTGATATCGACGGCAATCTCGATGATTGCGTGATCGTCAGCGGTCCCGGCAGTCTGGGCGATGGCCTCTGGTGCTACACCCCTGCCGATGATGAGAGCTTCGAGGTTGTCATCCGCTGCACCGATTCCTGCGGCGCGTTCTGCGAGGATTCCTTCAGTGTCTCCTTCGATCTGAATGAGCCGCCGATCTGCGAGTTTGTCCCGCCGTCGCCCCCGCTTTGCCTGCCGGACACGGCATTCTTTGCCTTTGCCGTGACTGATCCGGAAGGCGCGCTCGACACGATCAAGATTACATCGGGGCCGGGCTGGCTGGTTGGCAGCACCTGGTTCTATGAGCCATCTCCGGGCGAACACGTCGAGGTCACGATCTGCGGCTACGATGCCTGCGGTGATTCGTGTTGTATCTCTTTTGTCATCGACTACCCGGTTCCGCAGCCGCCGGTCTGCCAGATTCCGTCGTTTGACACGACCTTCTCCTTCTGCACCCCGGCAGAAGTCTGCATTCCGATTTCCGCCACCAGCCCCAACCCGCCGGTGGTCTGCAGTCTGGTCGCCGGGGTTGGAACGATTGTCAATGGCGTCTGGTGCTACACACCCGCGGGCGCCGAGGTTGATACAGTTCATGTGCGTTGCACCGATATCTGCGGAGAGTTTTGCGAAGATTCGTTCATTGTTCGATTTGAGCTGAATAGCCCGCCGACCGTTGTGCTTCCGGCAGATTCGTCGCTTGAATACTGTCTGAGTAACTTCTTCCCCTTTGAAGGCGCGAGCACCTGTACGACTTTTGCGAATCCTGCACGAGCGGACTTCGGAGAGACGCACTGCTGGCAGTACTTTGGCGTAAGTTCGAGTTGCACCCTGTTCGCCGACTTCTATGGCATCGATTCGCTTGTATGCCATCCGACGCCGGTGGCCGGTGCATGCCTCCAGTATGAAACCTATGACTTGGATGGACTAGGCGGTGCCGAGGAGACCCTCATCGACGGGCCATTCATCTCGACGATCGACACAGCTAACAATACGATCTGCTTCGTGGCCACCAACGGACCTGGCACATACATACTTGTCGTGGGGTTGACCGACTCATGCGGCGCGGCCGATGCGGATACGATGGTCGTCACCATCACGCCGTCGACTCCTCCGATCTGTAATCTACCGGGGAATACAATTGTTCATCTCTGTGGCTCGCAACAGATCTGCCTGCCCGTATCGGCTACGGCCGACGATGTCCCAGTCAACTGTGTGGTCACAGACGGAGTCGGGGCAGTTATCGATGGTAACTGGTGCTACACCCCGACCGGTCCCGGCATCTACAATGTCACGATCACCTGTACAGATGCCTGCGGGGCGACTTGCTCAGGCAGTTTCCAGGTCGATGTTCGTTTCAACGGTCCACCGACGCTGACATTTGGACCCGACACGTCTCTATTCCAATGCGCGCCGACTCTGGTCTGCCTGAACTACACCGTAACCGATCCTGATATCCCGGCCAAGTGGACGGAAAGTATTATCAGCGCGCCTCCGGGAGCGCTCCTCGACACGGTGCTCAATCGCATTTGCTTTACGCCGCCTGGCGCCGGGACGCATACGATCATCGTGCGCGCGACCGATTCTTGCGGCGCGTTCGACCAGGACACAATCAACGTCAACGTCAACCTGAACGATCCGCCGGTCATTGCCTTCGGCATCGACACGACGATTTCGCAGTGCACGCCAGCGCAGATCTGCCTGCCGTACACGATCTCCGATCCGGATGGGTTGGCCGGGTTGATCGAGACGAAACTGGCCGGGCCCGCCGGGTTGGATACGCTGAATAACCGATTCTGCTTCACGCCGACGGAATCGGGGGTCGTGACCCTGATCGTGAGAGTCGCCGACCCGTGCGGTCTGTTCGATCAGGATACGATCAACATCACCGTGAATCTGAACCGTCCGCCGACATGCAATCTGCCGAATGACACGACGATCTTCCAGTGTGCGCCGGCTCCCGTTTGTCTGCCGGTTTCTGCTGTCGATTTGGACGGTAATCTGGTTGCCTGCACACTGACAGCCGGTCCGGGGACACTTGCCGAGGGTCAGTGGTGTTACACGCCGACCGGTGATCAGGCAGTCACGGTCGCCGTGCATTGCTTCGATGCGTGTGGCGCCTCCTGTGCGGGCGAATTCACCGTCACGTTCGTGATTAACGATCCGCCTGTCTGCAATGTGCCGAACGACACGACAGTCACGTTCCTCTGCTCGCTGGCGACCATTTCGCTTCCAGTGGGGGCGACCGACCCGAATGGCAATTTGAAGCAGTGCACGATCGTGAGCGGACCAGGCGAGTTGAACAACGGAACGTGGTCCTACACGCCGACCGGTCCGGGGCAGTATTGCGTCACAGTCGAGTGCCGCGACTCGTGCGACGCCGTTTGCCAGGAGTCATTCTGTGTCACGGTCGATCTTTTGACCGAAGACTGCAACTGCATCTTTAAGGTCTCCATTGGCGGCGGTACCCCGACCGACGGTCTCAACGGCCAGCAGGTCGTGGTGCCGATTGTCCTGGAGATGGCCGACGTAGCGATGGGCGGCTTCGACCTCATCCTCTGTTACGATGCGACTGCGATCGACCTCCTCAATATCGCTTCGGGCCCGTCGCTAGCCGCCTGGGAGTATTTCACCTATCGTCTGGGCGCCTATGGCAACTGCACCGGCAATTGTCCGTCGGGCATTGTGCGCTTGATCGGAATCACCGACATGAACAACGGCCACCCGGTGACCGACCCGAATGCCTGGAAGCCGCTCGGCACGATCGTGAATCTGAAATTCGTGCTCACCAGCGACCGTAATTTCATTGGCCAGTGTATCCCGATTCGCTGGTGCTGGTACCAGTGCGGCGACAACTCGATTTCCAGCCGCACCGGCGACACGACCTTCCTTGAGCAGTACTTTGATTTTGATAGCTGCCAATCGAATCCGAAGGGCGATCCGATCCCGGGCATCTGCTTCGAGGATGGACGGATTTGCATTCTCGAACCGCCCGATGATCGCGGCGACATCAATCTGAATGGAATCGCCAATGAAATAGGAGACGTCGTTCTCTATACCAACTACTTCATTTACGGAAACTCGGTCTGGGATCCAGTCTGGAAAGATGTACAGTGGCTGGCCTCGGACATCAACGATGACGGGATTATTCTGACCATCGCCGACCTCATCTACCTCATCCGGATCATCACCGGCGACGAACAGCCGTTCCCGCCGGGCGGAAATCCCAAGCTAATCTCTGCCGAGCCGGCCGAGATCAGAACGGATGTAGTGGGAGAGGCCCTGGCCCTGCGCTGGAATTCCGAGCTGGCGATCGGCGGTGCACACTTCATCATCGACTTGCCGTCCGATGCGAGCGTGGGCGAAGTGACACTGGCGCCAGAAATCGACAACATGACCTTGCGCGTCAATCGGATTGGAAACCAGTTGCGGGTACTCGTCTTCAGTGACACGACGGAAATCATCCCTGCGGGCTCGCATTCAATTGTCTCAATTGCCATGAACCATGCTGACCGCGCGGTCATTTCGACCCACGACCTGTCCACGGAAGATGGCTGGATCATGCCGTCGATGCTCGGAGTCGCGAAGGCGTTGGTGCCGACCGAGTTCTCGCTGGCGCAGAACTACCCGAATCCGTTCAACGCCGGCACGATCATCCGCTTCGGCACGAACGAAGCGACCGATTACACCGTCGCCATCTACGACATTCTCGGACGTCGTGTCTGGGGAACCAGCGGCCACACCGAAGCGGGATGGACGGAAGTCCCATGGGATGGACGCGGCGAAGACGGCAACTCACTCGCTTCTGGGCTCTATCTCTATCGCGTGCAGACGGTGAATGCGACACAGACGCGGAAGATGACATTGCTTAAGTAACCACCACCACCCTTGTCGTAAGCAGAACCCCGCGTCGTGTGGCGCGGGGTTTTGCTTTTCGGGGGTTAGCTGTCGACTACTCTTAGCGAGTTCAACTTCCTGAGTCATTGTGGTTATTGCGATGGAGGCGGCTGCGGGCCTGTCTTGATCATCCAGTTGGCAGCCCATAGGCTATTTCGCCTCTACGAGCCGCTAAGTTAAGCCGCGACTCCGATTCGCGTTGCACGGATGACGCCGGTGATGCTATCTTTGGATTGTCTTCTCACTGGTGGAGGTCTGCCATGAACAGTCTCTGTCGTCCGGCGCACTTGCGCACGCTTGTGCTCGTGTCTGCCGTCGTGCTGTTGTGCCCGCTAACTTCGAAAGGTATCAACCACGTTCGTATCGACAACATCTCCAATGTCCCGCCCGGAACAACGGATCTCGTGATTGGAGTCTACGTCACCAATGACATCCCTCTCGTTGGGATCGTGATGCCGTTTGAAATCCGCACGTGCGGAGCGGGAGCCTACATTGCCGGACCAACATTCAGTCACGACTTCAATCCGAATGGGCGAATGTACAACAGTCCCCTGGGGCCAGTCGCGGACCCAAACGGCCAGTGGCCGGAGGCCTCGGTCTTCCAGCATGTGTTTGCGACTGACAGTTTGCCGAAAGGGGTCGGGCAATGCGTGCGCCCGCACGACCCGACGCGAAGTTGGGTTTCCTCACACAGGGCCCCGCTGCCGGATTTTGTCAGTCCTGATGCGATCTTCCTCGCCACGGTATCGACGGGCGATCCCCGAATTGGCGAATTAATCGCGATGGCGCCCGGAACGGACGCGCCCGGCGTGCCGTCGTATCAATTAACCGTCAACGTTGGGGCCACACTCGGCGTCTTCGTGATTGATACCACATGCACGACGCCAGCCAATGTGCTCCAGTTTGTCGATCCCGACGCCCAAGGATACTATCCGACATTCGAGATGGGCGCCGTTGGTGTGGGTGTTGCGGCCGGGCCGTGTTCACCGGCTGTCTGCGATTGCCCCTGCCATGGAGAACCCGGCAGTTGCACCGGTGAGAAAGTCGGCGTCCTGGATATCGTGACGGTGATCGATGTTGCCTTCCGCGCGGTACCTGCTGTGCAAAGCCCGTCCTGCCCGTACGCGAACACGGATGTGGATTGCTCGGGTGGGACCGACATCGTCGACGTCGTCAAGAGTGTCAACGTCGAATTTCGCAACGCGGATCGCGCGACCGAGTACTGTCATCCATGCAGCCTATGACTCTGATACGGAGTCACCCCAAGTGATCGTCGCAGTTGACAGGAGAAACAGAGAACGGGCGCCGTGCTGCAAGCACGGCGCCCGTGTTACGTTTCTCTGTTTTGCGGACTTACCTGTTGGCGGTCAGTTGTGTCACCGACACGCGCAGGGATTCATCGAGATCGAGCGCGAAGTGCTGGCCCGCAGGCAATTCGATCTGTTTGCCCTTGGTGGCAAGTGCGATCGCGCCACCGGCCGCTGCTCCCGCCGCCGCTCCAACCGCCGCTCCCTTGGTCCGCTGCTTGCTGCTGGTTAGCGCGCCAATCACGCCGCCGATGACTGCACCCGCGGCCACCTTTTCTTCGTCGGAGATTTTGTCGCCTTCACCCACGAGAACAATTGGCGAAGTGGAAATGGAGTGCAGTTTTCCCGATGGGTCCACGATCTGATCAAACGCGAGAGTCATCGCGGCTTTGCCGGCAGTGCGGTGCGGCTCCTCGACTTGAATCAGCCGACCACGGACCTCTGTGCCTGACGGAAGCACCGTCATCTGATCCACACGTACGGCGTCGTACAACCTCGCGGTGAAGTTGTCCCCCGTCTTTTCACGGTCGGTACGCAATGTCGAGTTCAAAGACACGAGCAATGTTGTACCTGCCGGAATCGTCATCATCTTTGGCCAATTGGATTTGGGAGTCGAGGTTTCCGACGTTTTGGTTTTCGCGGCTTCCGCGGCAAGTGCTTGATCTTCCGCCGACTGGCAGCCCATCAGACTCACGGCCGCGAAGAGCGGAACGACTGTTGCCAAAGTGAGCTTCTTCCAGGTACTGCTCCGGCTCACGATGTCTGTGATACTCCGATTGCGGCCACTAATCACCGACGCAACCAAGAACGTCCGGCCTGCCTCGACGTCCGGTGAGACAGGACCAGAGATGCTGGTATCGGCGAACAACTTGACTGTAGGTTCTTTCATGACACACATCCTTTTGCTTACGGGGGCGAGACGGCGTCCCCGTCCGATGGCCCGTGGGGCCTGTGAAACCAATTGAATTCCCAGAGAGATCCGAAAGTGAATCGCTGACCGGTCCGTCGAAGAAAAACCGACTGTCCCAGCTTCGCGTCCCATCATTCGCCACGAACGCTATGCGCGGCGCCGATCGTTGGCGAGCAATATGAGGCCGCCGATCAGTGCGATTCCTCCTGCGATGATCGCCGCAATCGGAAATGCTCCGTGCTCTGTGATGGAGGCGGTCATCGAACCCATTTCGATCGTGTGGCGGTTGTTGCTGTAATCGATTCCACCGTAGACGAGCACGGCGAATCCGACAATTATGAGTGCAATAGCGAGCGTCTTCATAAGTCTAGTCCTTTCAACACCGAGGCAACGGCCGCGTCAGCGGTCTCGAGGCACTCGGCACCTTGCCTAATGGTAGAACGTCCAGCCGACCGTCGTCTTCAAGTCTGGCGCATCAGCCAATCCCAGCTTCGCTTCGATGAAGAAACGGTGCCCGTTGGCCAAGCCCTTTTCGATGCCGCCGAGGATGCTGGCACCGAATTCCGTGTCCGAGCCGCCGCCACCATTGGCGCTGTAGATAAACGCCCCAACGCCGCCGCCCAGGTATGGCGTCCACACGTCCCAACGCGAGGCAAAGCGGTAGGCCGCTTCGGCGTTAATTGCGAAGAGAGTCCCGCCGTCGCCAAAACCGATCTCAACGTTCGGTTGGAAACGCACGTGGTTGCCGAAATTGCCGAAGTCCAAATGCGCTCCGAAGTGAAACTGGTCGGGAGTAAAGGTTAAGCCGACACGCGGTCCCCATCCACGGAATCCGACCTTGCTGCCGGGATTGTCCATGTCCTGCGCCTGCGACAACGCTGGTGCGACGGCCATTGTCAGCGCCGCTGAAAGTACCGTAATCAGTAGGATATTTCTCATCGTCCGTTCCTCCGTATCCCTGTTGGGATGGTTCGAAGTCAGCCTCGAGCCGCAACCTTGCCGCTCGCGATCGCCTTCGTATAGACTTGCCATCAAGACCCAAGTCCGCCGCACAGAGCGATCACACCCGGGGTCGGCAAGCGAGGTCATGAATCGTGTGGTTTCATGACCTTGCTCCCTCTTGACTGTTCATACCGTAATACGTGTTGCCAGAGTCGCTTATCCATCCACCGAACGATTGAAAGTCTCTGTGGTCCCAAAGAGCGAGAGGTGGATTGTGGGGCTATTCGGCCCGTCCCGCGTGAGTCAGGATTGCGATTTAGGAGCGTTAAACTACGCGTCGTCCCGAGATAAGTCGTACCAGTACGACGACAACCGCGATGACCAGTAATACGTGAATGAAGCCGCTCATTGTCATGCCGCTCACGAGGCCGAGCGCCCACATCACCAATAGAATGACTGCTACTGTCCACAGCATATGCATCTCCTTGTTTGGCCCTTCGGCCCGACTTGATTCACGACGCCGCTCGAGTGTACTTCAGAAGCTCTTTCTGAATGAGCGTAAGTCCCCGGTTCTGTGTGGATTCGATAAGTTTTGGACTGACTCCGGCCAGCGTGGCGATTTCTCTTATTGAGAGCCCGTCTCGCCCTCCGAGTATCATGACCCAGCGGAAGATGTCCGGCAGGTGGGCGATTGCTGCTCCGAGTACGTTGTCACGCACTGCGGCCGCAGGCGATCCGTGGAGCCTATTGCGAAGTACGATTGTGTTCATTGGTTGCCTTCCTTCGATCATGACTTACTGAGCACATTCCTAACCAGATCATCCGCTCGCGTCATGCGCATCCAGCGTTTCTCCGACATCAACAGGACTGCCACGACGAGCGGGACTGTTATGTAGACGGCGCCGAATGCGCATGCCACAAGGGCTTTGGTCTGTGGCTGCCACGGCATGAACAGACAAAGTGCCAACGGGATGAGAACGGCGCCGCCGGCAATCATGGCCATACAGAAAGCCAATACCCCCAGAGTCATCACGGCCTGACGTACGGACCGGATCGTCTCGAGGTAGTACATCACCGCCCGTATCTTCGCGCGTTGCAAAGAAGGCGCGACCAGTGCTCTGTAGACCATCTGCAAAACCGGACCAAACAGCTTGTTCACGATGTGGATACCTCGTTCGAAATGTGATGGAACTACTTCCGACCGCGCGCGACGAGAACTCCGATCAGGAGACCTACAGCGGCCGAGCCGCCGATGTACGCCCATGGATTCGCGTGCACATGGTTGTCAACTTCACAGGCCGCCGCGCGGACCTTGGCTTTTCCGGCTCGGTAGACGCCGCTGACTTCTCGCTGGACTTCGGACCCGAGCGTTCCGGCGCACTCTCTTAACGAATCGTAACCATCACCGATCATGTCCCGCAGATCGGATTGCTCCTCGGCGGCCGCGGCATCGAGCAATTCCAGCGCCTCGTGGATCTTCACTTTGTCGTAGGTACTTGCCATGATGTGAACTCCTCATCTGACTCCGATAACGGCTACCGGTGCCCGTGTGCTGTGTTTGGGCCCAGGATGTCGCTTGCGCCACAGGAGTAGACGAACCCCGATGCCAACGCGACCGATCGTCTCGGGCTCGACACAGTGGGTCGTGTCCTGCCTGAACTCTATTACGCGTATGCGGGTCGGGAAATGCTCGCTCGAAAGATCGAAAAGGGGATCATCCCCTCGGTGGAGGAGTTGCCGTAGTGGCCGATCTTACTGACCGGCCTTCTCTTCCTCACGCTCGAATGTGTAGTGCGCGAGTTCGAGGCGTGTGTGGAGCGCGAGCTTGTCAAGGATGTTGTGGACGTGGCTCTTGACGGTGTGGACGGCAATAAACAACTTCTCGGCTATTTGCTTGTTGCTCTGCCCCTTGGCAATCAGGTCGATCACATCCTGCTCACGCTTGGTCATGCGGACTGATTGGATGATCTTCTCCGGATTCCCGCTCTGGAGGGCGTGCTCGACAATCTGCGAGAACAAGGAATTTGTCAGCGGCGACGGTAGTACCTTGCCCCCATCGGCGACTGTCCGGATGGTGCGCAGGAATTCGGCGAGCGTGGCATCCTTGAGAAGAAAGCCCGAGACACCTTCCTTCACGTACTCTGCGACATCGGCGTGTGCGGGGATGAGGTCCATCACGATGACCTCGGTCTTGGGAAACTCCTTGCGCAGCAACTGCACGATTCTCAAGCTGTTCATGTTCCTTAACCCAAGATCGAGCAGAACAACATGGGGCTTAAACGTCCGAGCCTTCGCCAGCGCATCGCCGTTTGTGCCGCCGACGGAGAGCGCCTTCATGTCTTCCTGTTCGTTAAGTATCGCGGTTGCGCCATCACGCAACAGGCGATTGTCTTCAACCAAGAGTACTCGGATTGCTGGCATGACAACCGACCTCCTCAAACTTGCAAAACCACAACCGACATCTGACACACCTCAAGTTCGAGGCATCCCATCGTGAAAGCGGTCCATTGTATGGACTTCCCTACACAAAAAGATAGCCCGCCATTGAGCGGCTGGCAATGGGAATTGCCGTCCCCCCCGCACGGGAGCAGTTCAGGAGCTCAACGCCGCAAGGCGCTTGCGGGCATCATCAATCTCCGGAATGCCGGGGTCGGCATCCTTCCAGATGTCGAGAAACTTCTTGTACTGTGTCGCGGCCTTGTCCTTCTGGCCGGACCTTTCGTAAGCCAGCCCCAGGACATAGTGGGATCGCACGCTGAAGTAGGGGCTGTAAAACGCCTCTTCTCTCAGATAGGTGAGATCGCGCTCCAGAGTATTGACAGCGTTCTCCGCATCACCCATTTCCAGATACGCTTTTCCGAAGTGATAGGCATCGATCGCTTCCCTATCGAACGGATACGTTCTTCCAAATGCGGCGCACGCGGATCTTGGATCATTCTTGAAAAGGAGGGCATCATACGCGGCGATCTTGTCGAGCGAAGTCGTCCAGCCAGTCGTGTCCTTCAGTGCCAGTATCTCTGAGCGCAGGTCGTCGAAGACTCCCCGGGCACGTCCGGTGTCACCGCCCCAATGCATGATTACAGCCAATCCGAGACGGAACATATCTGGGACAGTCGGGAATTCCTGCTCATTTCTTTCGGCGATCTTCGTGGCGAGTGAAATCGCCTGATCCCACTCCCGATTGATAACATGAATCTCCATCCGCGAAGTCAATTTGCTGAGGTACCAATTGCCCTCGTACCCTTCCCTGCTGTCCGTGGCAATGGCGCCATCGAGGGTACTCGCGGCCTGGTCGAATCGCCCATGATAGGCATCGACAATGTGCAGATGCGCGCGCCCTTTGGCTCGTGCGGAGGGGTCGGCGCTGTTAGCCAGACTTTGGAAAATGGAGTCGGCGCGCGCGTCATCACCCGTGACGAGGTACATGAAGGCGAGTTTGGCATCATCACCGAAGCCGGGATTGATCTGGAGGGCGCGGCGGTATTGCGCCTTCGCGTTTTCGGCATCACCGACATAGGCATACAGATCGGCGCGTGAATCATACTGATTGGCGTCGCCGGGAGTCAGTTCAGAGTATCGATCAATGGCCCACTGGGATCGCTCCCGGTTGCCGACTCGCAGATATGTGTACGCGAGCTGATTGTACGCGTCTGCGAATTGCGGGTTGATCTGAATGACGCGTTCAGCGGCGGCGATGCACTCATAGTCGCGGCCCGCGGCGCGACATATAAAGATCTTGCTCCAATGCGCTTCGACTTCGTTCGGCCAACGTTTCAGCAGTGTGTTCAAGTCATCAAGCGCCAGACCCAACTCGCCGCGCATGAAATGTCCTGAGGACTTGATATAGAGCCGTTCCTTTTCGCTGGCATGGTCGGCATACCTTTCCGCTTGCGCGATCCACGCCAGACGCTGGGAGTTTTGGATATCACCGGAAATACCTGCTGCGTTTGCCATCTGGTAATACACCATGGCAAATGTCGAATCGTATTCAATCGCTTTTTCAAAACTCCGAAGCGCTTCTTTCGCGTAGTAACGCAGGTTATAGTCAACGCCTTCAGTATAGTACCTGTACGCCTCGGGGGACCGGGTCGTAACCTCGGCCAATGATTTCGTTCGTTCCGCTTTTGCCTGAGTCGGTAGCGCCAAGTTGCCACGAATCGCGCTTCCCAGGCGATCGGCTACGGCGAAGACATCCTCTCCCGGCTCGCTCGAAATCTTCTGCGTGGTTACGAGCTTACCGGTGCCAACTTCTGACACTTCGGCGGTCAGTACGATGCGCGGCGTTGCCTGCAGGATCTCGCCAGTGACCATCCAGCGCACACCCGCCTTGGTAGCGACCTGGCTGGCGGTGGTCCGGTCGACCGACCTAGCGTCTCCCTTACCGAGCTGCGAGAGAATGTCGTACAGCCGTTGGCGGCTGGTGACTTGCAGATATTGGGATTCGGACAGGCCGGTGATGAGGAGACTTGTAATCATCTGCCCCAGCTTGTCTGAATCCGAGGGGTCAGCAACGTTGTCGAAATAGAGTACGGCGAGAGAATTGTCTGTTGCCGCCGCCTGCTGCTCAGGCGCGACTTCAAACTTGAATGGTTTCAACAAGAGGATGACGAGCGCGATAATCACGACTGCCGAACCGGCGAGCACCGGCTTCATGTACGACTTCTTCGGCTGCGCCGCCACGACCCGCGACTGAACCCGCGATTGCCCCGAGGGATTCGATCCCTCGATTTCCTTGCGCACGCGCTTGAGATCGGCCAGCATCGCCGAGGCGTTCGGGTAGCGGGTCGACTGGTCCTTGTCCAAGGCACGGTCGATCACTTGTTGAAGACCGGGATGGACGTTGCTCTTGTACCGCGCCAGTGGCTCCGGCGCTTCGTTCAGAATCGAATAGGCGAATGCGGCATCGTGATCGCCCTTGAACGGCAAGTTGCGGGTGATCAGTTCGTAGAGCACGACTCCCGCTGAGAAAATGTCGGAGCGAACGTCGACAGTCCCCCCCTGGACCTGCTCCGGAGACATGTAGGCCGCGGTCCCGACAGTCGAGCCTTCCTTGGTGAGTTGCCCCGCGCCCCGCCATGTCGCCAGACCAAAATCGGCGATCTTGACCTGTCCTTTTGGGGTGACCATGATGTTCGCGGGCTTGATATCACGATGGACGATCCCCTGTTCATGCGCCGATGCCAAACCATCACAGATTTGCAGACCGATGCGGAGAATCTGATCCATCGGGATATCGTCCCCCGAGTCGAGCAGGTCTTTGAGAGTTCGCCCATCGACGTATTCCATCACGAGAAAATCGCGTCCATCAACCGATTCGACCGAATGAATGGTCAGGACATTCTTGTGATTGAGTTTTGAGACTGCCTTGGCTTCCCGGAGAAGACGTTCGCGCGCCTCCGGATCTTTCTGGAGCGCCGCGGGGAGAAACTTGAGTGCGACTGAACGGTCGAGGGAAGTATCGGTGGCCAGATAGACTTCGCCCATGCCACCCTCGCCGAGTTTGGCCGTGATCTTGTAACGTCCTATGCTCTCGCCAATCATCGCGTCAGTGTACCCTATGATGTCAGTTTCGCCAAGCGTGCTTTTGCGTCGTCGATTTCGGGAATTCCCGGATCGGCGTTCTTCCAAATATCGAGGAATGTTTGATACTGCTTCGCGGCTTTGTCTTTCCAGCCTGATTGCTCGTAGGCGACTCCCAACCAGTAGAAACAGCGGACGCCGTCGTATGCCGCAGCTGCGCGACTGCCGTTCTGGTATGATAGAAAGCGCTCCAATTCACTGACGGACTTTTCGAGCTTTCCCTGTTTGAGATAGGCCTGGACGAGAGGCGCTACAAGCGCCGCCCATCGGTTGTTGGCGTCAATGCGTTCGAATTCGGAAATTGCGTCGTCGAAGCGGCCTTCGCCATATGCCACCTGCCCACGCGCGAACGCGATGTTTTTCTCCCAGCCGGTCGTGTCTTCACGTGCTAACAATCGTGATCGATCCGAGTCAATTGCCTGTCGCGCGTCATCAAACCGACCCACTTCGCAGTAGTACATCGCCACAGTTCCGGACGTCAGGCTGGTTGAATCCGCGCGTTTCAAGCTCTCTGTGTGCAGTTCCGATGCCGCGACGGCTTCGTCCATCCGTCCCAGAGCCCTCAGCACATAGGCTCTTGCGCCGAGTTTGTTGTAATAGGGTGTACCCTCATATCGCTCCAGACGATCGGCGCTGATGGCCTCGTCGAATTGTGACAGTGCTTTCCGGAACTGGCCCTGGTACGCCGCCACGCGCGGAAGAGCGTTTCTCCCGAAGGCCCGCGTAGCACGATCAGAGCTTCGCGCCATGGCCTGGCACACACTATCGGCGCGCACGAAGTCGCCCGAATAGAGGTACATATACCACAGCTTCGTGTCGGAGCTGAAATCGGGACTCTTTTGCATCGCGAGTCGATATGAGTCTATCGCTTCCTCGGTACGGCCATTAAATGCATAGAGATCACCGCGCGAGTCGTAGGGATTCGGCTCGTCCGGAGCCAACTCGATATAGTGATTGATTGCCCAGATTGCGCTGTCAAACTTCTCGACATTGTTAAATGCATAAGCCAGCCGGTTATAGGCGTTTTTGTCCGTGGGGTCCAACCCCACGATACGTCTATAGCAGTTAACCGCATCTTGAAAGCGACCAGTCTGGGTGGACAACCCTCCCTTTAACTGCCATGCATCCTTCTCGTCTGGATACCGCTCGATGATTCGCTCAAGTTCCTCGGCATAGGCAGTTATGTTGTTCCGCCACTGTGCGGCTGCGACCCTAATGTACTGCTGATCCTTCCAGCTGGAATTGGCAGCGTATTTCTCTGCTTTGGCACGCCACCCCATATATGTTGAAGCATCTGTGAGGATTCGAGCACTGGGGACCGTGGCCAACTGATAGTAGGCCATGGCGTACGTCGAGTCATAGGACAGTGCTTTCTGAAAACTCTCAATCGCTTCTTTAGCGTAGAACTTGTTCTTGTAGTCGATACCCTCGAGATAGTAACGGTAGGCGTCAGAGGAGTGAGTCGTAACCTCGGACACTGACTTCGTTTCCTCAGCCTTCGCCGCTGCCGGCAAGCCGATGTTGCCGCGCAGCGCGGCTCCAAGTTTGTCTATGACAGCGAACAGATCTTCACCGGGCTCGCCTGATATCCGCTGGGTGGTCACGATCTCCCCGTTGTCACTTTCGGACACGTCGGCCGACAGCACCATCCGCGGAGATGTCTGATACACTTTTCCGGTCACGATCCATTTGACTTTTGCCTTCGCCGCAATCTCCGTCGAGGTCGTCGGATCGATCTTTACTGTGCCCGGTTTCCCAAGACCGTTGAGGATGTCGTACAACCGTTGACGGCTTAGCACACGCAGGAACTGTGATTCGGATAGCCCCGTGATGAGCAGATTAGCCGCCATCTCACCTGTTTTATCGCTGTCGGCTGGATCGGAGAGATTCTCAAAATACATCACGGCGAGTGAATTGTCGGCAGCGGTCGCTTTTTGCTCAGGGGCAACATCAAACTTGAATGGCTTGAGGACGAAAACCACGAGCGCCGCGACAAGGACAACTGACGACGCGACGACGTACTTCACCTTCGATGCAGATGCCTTCTTCGGGGCAGCAGTTGCGGTCATCGTGCGCGAAAGCATCGATGGTTGCGAACCTTCGATCTCCCGCTTGATTCGTTTCAGTTCCGCGAGCATGTCAGACGCCGACTGATACCGGGTCGACGGATCCTTTTCCAATGCCCTCCCGACCACTTGCTCCAGCCCAGGATGAACCCCGGATTTGTATCGCTGAAGCGGTTCGGGAATCTCATTGGAGATCGCGTAGGAGATGGCGGCGTCATGATCTCCTTGGAATGGTCTGCGCCGCGCGATCATTTCGTAGAGCACGACCCCGAGTGAAAATAGATCGGACCGCGGATCGGGCTTCTTCCCTTGAATTTGTTCTGGAGCCATGTACGCCGCGGTACCGACGGTGGTCCCCTCTTTGGTCAATTGCGAGGCGCCTCGCCATGTCGCCAGGCCGAAGTCCGTGATCTTCACTTGGCCTTTGGGCGTTATCAGGATGTTGGCCGGCTTGATGTCACGATGAATCACACTTTGCTCGTGCGCGGTTGCCAAGCCATCACAGATCTGCATTCCTATCTTCAAGACCTGCAAGATCGGCATGTCTTCACCAGAATCGAGCAATTCGCGGAGTGACTGTCCTTCAACGTACTCCATGACGATGAAGTCGCGACCTTCGGCCGAAGCGACTGCATGGATCGTGAGGATATTCTTGTGATTGAGTTTTGATGCCGCCTTGGCCTCGCGGATCAGTCGTTCGCGCGCCTCGGGGTCCTTTTGCAAAGACGCGGGCAGAAACTTCAACGCGACCTGGCGGTCAAGAGATGTATCCGTGGCAAGGAACACCTCTCCCATGCCGCCTTCGCCGAGTTTGGCAGTGATCTTGTAGTGGGAGATTGTCTGGCCGATCATTGCTGCTCCGCCCCATCTAGCCAATTCGAGATCAGATTAATTTGCGATTTTCCGGCATTTAGGAGTTCCCGGATGACAAAACGGGCCCCATCGGAGCTTACTCCATCAAGTGTCGATCCTGACGAAATCGAAAACAAGGCGCGTGGACCCGCCAGGCGCACGCCACCCTCGGCCTCGATGACATCGGCTACCATGAGCGAATCCGACCGACTGCGGTAGTAAAGCTCGTGACCTTCTCGCTCCCACAACGGAGCGACTCCACCTGAATTCGACACCTGCCACTTTCGCCCGGGCGTCGGGTAGGACGTAAGATAGATTTCTGCGCGTCCCGATTCATCCGACTGGTACGCTACCCAACGTCCGTTCGAAGAAATAGCGGCCTGGCCCTCGTTGAAATTCGAAGCCAACACTGGCACAGCTTCATGATTGCCATCCAGCGAAATCATAAAGACATCAGCGCTCGAGTTTGTACTGCGGGTGTAGAGGAGAGATGAGCCGTCGGTCGCCCATGACGATGGTTGCGGAAACGCCGAGGTGTCGACAAGCAATGTGGTCGTTCCGCTGGCGCCCTCCGGGCTCATGATGCCGATTGCACTGTAACCCTTGGTCTCGGTCAGGTATGCAATTTGCGACCCGTCGGGGGACCACGCGCCGATTTGATCTGCCCCTCGGTCAAATGTGAGACGCGTCCTGGTGTCGCGGGCGAGGTCCTGCATCCAGAGGTCGACGTTCATCGTCTCCTGATCCTGGATTGCCATGAGAATGCGGGAGAAATCCGGCGAGACTCTCGTTCCAAAATAATCGGCGGGCACGCCCACGGTGTCCTGAATCTTTCCGTCGCGACCAACAATGAGAATTCGGGTGGTTGTCTCCACCGCTCCCACCGAAAATATCAGACGACCATCGGACGAGGCAGTGAAGTCCCCGTAGCTAAAGCGGGCGGTGTAACTGGGCTTGTCAGCAACACGAAATGGATCGCCAACGAGTTCGAGCGCCGTCGCATCAAATCTCTGGGCCATCAACATTCCGCCGCGAACGAACAGCAGATGGCCTGCCGAATACACGGCCTGAGACTTGTTCCGAAACAGTCTTTTGACCGTTCCATCTGACAGTGACCCGATGCATACGGCATCATTGTCACCGCCGCTGATGGCGTACGTGCGCGCGTAGAATAGAAAGTGATCCCCATCGGGGAGCATCTGTGGCCAACGATGGGTCTTGTCTCCGGCGGTTGAGTCAAGCACGGTAATTGGCTCCGGCTTTCCACCCGAAGCGGACACGCGGTACACCACCGAAGCCTGAGTCGGCGTGAAGAGGATTGTGTTGTCCGTCGCCCAAACCGCACCGCGCGGGGAGATGGCTTCATCGCAAATCGTAATCGGGGCGCCGGCCAGTACAGGAACGGTCTTTAACTTGCCATCGACAAAGAATCCGATCTGCCGGCCATCAGGTGACCAGAAGGGCAGTTGACCGCGTTCGGTACCACTCACAGGACGGGAATCGAACGCGTCGAGCGGTCGCAGGTAGATTTGCCTCGCTCCACTCGCGGGATCGGTGGCGATGAATGCCAAGGCCCGGCCGTCCGGTGAAAGTGCCAGACCACGTCCAAGGTAATCGGCGTTTCCTTCAGGCAGAGTGAGGTTGACCCGCATGACTTCTCGTGAATGCTCTGGGCGCGAGAACTGGAGTTTCAGCAGCGCAAGCACGGCGATAGCCAGCACGCCGACCACTAACCATGGCAGACGTGAAGTCTTCCCCGAAGCAACGGCCACCGTCGTCCGGGATTTGATTGCACTGCCTGCTGGCGCGATGCGGCTGGCCGTTTTGCGTCCGCTGTCGCGCTTGAACCGACGCAAGTCCTTGGCAATCTCACGTGCACCTTGGTAGCGTTCGGATGGCTCCTTCTGTAAACACTCCAGGACAATCCGATCCAGTTCGGGATCAATGTCGGGCTTAACGGCCGATGGCGGGGCGGCATCGACGTTGACGATTTCGTACATGATCGCCGCTTCATGCCCGCCCTTGAACGGCATCTCCCCGGTCAGCATCTCGTAGATAACGACGCCCAGCGAGAACAAGTCGCTGCGGTGATCAACATCATGCCCCAATGCCTGCTCGGGTGACATGTATCCGACGGTCCCGAGTGTACTACCCTCTTTGGTCAAGCGGGAGACCCCGCGCAGCTTGGCCAGACCAAAGTCCATGATCTGCGGGATGCCGTCCTTGCGCAGCATGATGTTTTCGGACTTGATGTCGCGGTGGACAATCCCTTTTTCGTGGGCGGCGGCGAGACCGTCGGCAATCTGCGCAGCAACCTCGAGAGTCTGCTTCTCGGAGAGTGTGCCTCGCTTGTCACGCAGAGTCTGACCGTCTACGTACTCCATCGCGATAAAGATGCGGCCATCGGCTTCAAGAATGTCATAGATGGTGCAGACATTGGGATGATTGAGCGCGGAAGCGGCCTTGGCTTCCTGAATGAAACGCGCCTTCACATCATCCTGCACCGACATGTGCGCCGGGAGGAACTTGAGCGCGACTTTACGATCAAGTTTCGTGTCCTCGGCCAAGAACACCTCGCCCATGCCGCCTTCGCCGAGTTTATCGATTACTCTGTAGTGCGAAATCGTCTGACCGATCATCGTCAGTTGCCCAATCCGATTTTCTTGAGGAATTGCGGCCACCGGGGGTCGCGATGCAAGTTCCGGAGTGTCGGGTGCATTTTTGTGAGTGAAATGCCCGAGTCATGTGCCAGATAGGCATGTTCCAGCGCCGCAAATGCCTCGTCAATCTCGCAGCGCATCGAGTGCGCCCCTGCGAATTGAACCGCCCACTCATGACCGCAGTTAAGGAGACCCTTCATCGCGTCATCGGACTCTTGCTGTTGCCCCAGCGCGTGATGGACAATTGTCTTTGCCCAATATCGGTATCCCGATGGGGCTTCCTGTTGGACATGCGCCAATGCCTCCTGCGGCCGTCCCAGGAGCACGAGCAGAACTGCGATGACCGCATGCGTGCTGGTCATACCCGGGCTTAGCTCCAGCGAGCGGAAACTGTACTCGAGCGCCTTCTCCAGATTTCCGGCGGCGTACTCGACCTTGGCGCCGAAGTGATACAGTTCAGGATTGAGCGGGTCGAGTTTGATTGCATTATCGCATAGCCCCAGAGCGACACTGATGTCTCCACCATAGGCCTCAAAGCTGGCCAGACCGCTGACGACGACGCCATTTCCAGGCGCTAACTCATAGGCACGGCGGAAGTATTTGCCAGCGGTGGGCCAGTCGAAGTCGTAGGCCATGGAAATCCAACCCATGATGTCGTGGGCCTCAGCCAGAGTCTCGTCGAGTGCCAGCGCCTTGAGTCCGGCGGCTTTCCCCTCACGAAGCGACCTCTCAACGTCGGCGTAGCCATATCCGCCCTGCGTGGCAGCGACCCGGGCCAGCCCTGCCCATGCCTTCGCCTCGTTCGGATCGATTTCAAGCGCCTGCTGGTACAGGAGTTTCGCCTTCTCCAGCCCGTCCTTGGTGATGCGGGAAGCAAAGTAATTGGCCCGAAGGACCAAGTTGTAGCTCTCGGCATTGGTGTGCGTCTTCGGTTCTTGTTGACCGAGAAGCGCGACATTCATCGCGCTCGCAACAGCCTTGGCGATGTCATCCTGCACGGCAAAGATGTCGTCGAGAACACGGTCGTAGGTTTCTGACCAGAGATGGAAACCGTCGGACACCTTCACCAATTGCGTCGTGATGCGGACACGGTTGCCGGCTTTGCGCACACTCCCTTCAAGCAGTGTCTCCACGCCCAGTTTCTGGCCGATCTCCCGCAGGTCTTCATGCTTCCCCTTGAATGCGAACGATGATGTGCGTCCGGTGACTCTCAATCCGGTGTTTTTCGCCAACACATTGAGCAACTCCTCTGACAGTCCATCCGAGAAGTATTCATTCTCGGGGTCATTGCTCATGTTCGCAAACGGCAACACGGCTATCGATGGTTTGGAGGCGACACTGGCAGACGCGTCGCTGTTTGAAGTGTTTGTCTTGCAACGCTTCAGTTCTTCTATTAACTCGACACATGAAGCGAAACGCTTCGCCGGTTGCTTCTCCAAGCAACGCAAGATTAGGCTCTGCAGCCTGACAGGCACATTGATGCTACTGCCGGTGAACGCAAGCGGCGGCTCATGTAGGATAGAATACAGGAGCGCTGCCTCATGATCGGCATCGAACGGGAGACGGCCGGTCAGCATCTGATACATGACGACGCCGAGCGAATAGATATCCGAAGTCGGCTCCGCATCTTTCCCCTGAGCCAATTCCGGCGGTGAGTATGCGAGCGTCCCAATGGTTGACCCAACTTGAGTCAACCGAGAGGTGCCCCGCAGACGCGCTATGCCAAAATCGAGGATGCGGACGCGTCCGCGCTCGTCCACGAGGATGTTCCCCGGCTTGAGATCGCGGTGGACTACTCCGTGCTCGTGTGCGTGCTCGAGTCCGTCGGCGATCTGAATCGCCAAGTCGACCAGGTCATCGGTTGTTCGTGGCTTCGAAGTGCAGTACTCGTTTAAGGTTACGCCACGCACGTGAGCCATGACGATGTACGGCCTGCCGTCATGCCCCTCGATACCGTGGATGGTGACGATATTAGGATGATCCAATTGTGACGCGGACTTGGCTTCACGAATGAGGCGTTGCTGTGCCTCCGCCTCATTCCACATTGATGCAGGGAGGAACTTCAGGGCGACATTGCGTCCGAGTTTGGTGTCTTCAGCGAGAAACACTTCGCCCATGCCGCCGGCGCCGAGGCGAGCGGTCACTTTGTATCGTCCGATGCCTTGGCCGATGATGCTCATCAGGAGTCCAATCCGATCTTCTTGAGGAAAGCGGGCCACCGCGGATCGCTGTGCAGATTGGCCAGTAGCGGCTGAACTTTGGCCGTGGCGATTCCTGAATCATGCAATTCACGCGATCGTTCCAGCCACTCAAACGCCAGATCGATTTCCCCGCGAACGGAATGCACTGCGGCTATCTGGAATCCCCATTGTTCGCCCTCGGCAATGAGTGCCTTCAAGGCTGAGTCCGACTCATGCTTGCTTCCGATCAAATGATAAACGAGAGCAAGTGCCGTGCTTCGATACCCAGAAGGCGATTCCTGCTTCGCTTCGTCGAGCGCTTCGGTCAATAATCCCTCATTTGCCAGCGTCCCTGACATGCTTGCATGTGCACTCGGAAATCCCGGACTCAATTCAAGCGCCGTCCGGAAGCACCGACGGGCTGTTTTGGGATCGCCAGCCACCCAGTAGACACGTGCCGCGGCCATGAACGTACTGGCATTGAGCGGGTCGAGCTTGATTGATTCAGTAGCCAATTGACGAGCCCGGCTCATGTCCCCACAGTAGGATTCAAAGACCGAGAGAGCGCCAACTACGCGGCCATCGCTCGGCGCCAAGGCGTAGGCACGACGGTACGACTCACCAGCTCGTTGCCAGTCAAGATCATATCGCATGCAGATCACACCCATGACCAAATGCCCATCGGGGAGTGAGTCATCGATTGAGACCGCCCGAAGCCCTGCGGCCTTTGCTGCCTGCGAGCCCTGTTCATTGTCAGTAAACCCATACCCTGCCTGCGCAATCAGTGTCCTGGCCAACCCCGCCCATGCTCTCGCGTCGTTGGAATCTATTGCCAGCACGCTTTCGTACAGGCTCTTTGCCTTTTCGAGCGAGTCGCGAGACATCAAGGACATGAAGTGATTGGCTTGCATGAGGAGACTGAAACTCTCAGCATTCGCGTGCGTTTTCGGAGTCGCCTTACCCAGTAACGCGACCTTCATCGCCTCGGAGACAGACTTTGCGATGTCGTCCTGCACGACGAAGATGTCATCGAGGACACGGTCATACGTTTCGGTCCACAAATGGAAACCGTCGGACGCCTTGACCAGTTGCGCAGTGATGCGGACGCGGTTGCCGGCCCTGCGAACGCTTCCTTCAAGCAGCGTTTCGACACCGAGCTTGAGTCCGATCTCGCGCAGGTCTTCCTGCTTCCCCTTGAATGAAAACGAAGAGGTACGCCCGGTTACTTTCAAACCGGGATTGCGCGCGAGTACGTTCATTAGTTCTTCCGAGAGACCATCCGAGAAGTACTCGTTCTCCGGGTCGGGGCTCATGTTGGCAAACGGCAGTACGGCGATGGACGGTTTGGATTGAGCGCCATCGGCCGACCCTGTGGAGACATGCGCTGACTTGCATGACCTAAGTTCGCTGATCAGTGCCGAGCAACTGGGAAACCGTTTCGTTGGCTGCTTTTCAAGGCACCGCAGAACGACACTCTGCAGTCTGAGCGGCACCGACGCACCGCTGTCGCGAAACGGCACCGGCGGCTCATGCACAATCGAGTAGACGAGGGCGGCTTCGTGCTCCCCCTTGAACGGCAGACGTCCGGTGAGCATCTGGTACATCACGACACCCAGCGAGAAGATGTCAGAGGTCACCTCGGCGTCTTTGCCCTGAGCCAGTTCAGGCGGCGAGTAAGCGAGTGTGCCGATGGTCGAACCGGCTTGCGTGAGTCGTGTTGCGCCGCGCATGCGCGCGATGCCGAAATCGAGGATGCGGGGACGTCCTTTATCGTCAATGAGAATGTTCCCCGGTTTCAAATCGCGATGGATAATTCCCGACTCGTGGGCATGTTGGAGGCCGTCGGCGATCTGAAGGAACAGTTCGATCAGTTCATCTGTCACGAGGCGATGGGCTGCGCAATACGCATCCATGGTCAAGCCGCGCACAAACGCCATGATGATGAACGGCCGGCCCTCGTACTCGTCGATCCCGTAGATGGTGACGATGTTTGGATGATCGAGCTTCGAAGCCGATTTGGCTTCGCGAATCAGGCGCTGCTGGGCTTCGGCCTCATTCCACATCGATGACGGCAGAAACTTGAGCGCGACCGTGCGATCAAGTCTCGTGTCTTCGGCGAGGTAGACTTCACCCATCCCCCCCGCGCCCAATTTGTCTGTGATCTTGTAGTGCGATACTGCCTTGCCGATCATGCTTCTCCCTGGATGCGTGCAGGTATAACGACAGCCCGTAAGATACCCCGTGGCCCGAGGCGGCGAAATGGAGGATTTTTATGGGGTATTTCGGGCGAAGGCAGGGCCTATTCCGGCTTCATGACATCGAGGACTTCGTAGTTCAACTCGCCGGCGGGGACTTTGATCTTCACCTTATCCCCTTTGGCTTTGCCGAGCAGACCGGCGCCCACCGGGGACTTAATCGAGATCTTGTCGAGGTCGAAGTCGGCTTCTTCGGCCGCCACCAACTGGTACTTGATTTCTTCGCCCGACTTGAGGTCGCGGACCACAACGTACGACATCAAATAAGCATGGCCGGTATCGGCGGTCGACTCGACAACACGAGCACGCGAGAGCTTGAATTCAATCTCGGCGATCTTACGCTCGAGATGGACCTGGCGCTCCTTCGCGGCATGATATTCGGCGTTCTCGGAGAGGTCGCCGTGGTCGCGGGCGCGCGAAATCTCCGAGACAACCTGCGGGCGGTCCACGGTCTTGAGGCGCTTGAGCTCATCGACGAGCTTCTTGTGCCCCTCCGGGGAGAGATAGACTGGTCCGGTCGCTTCGCCTGGAGCGCTTTGTTTGCGAAATGGTGCCATAGCTGGTCTCGCGCACGACGGTCTTGAAGACCGCCGAGCATGAACAAAAAAGGCGGGCGCCCAATGGAACGCGCGCCCGACATCAAGGTAGTATCGGATGATCGGGCGACTGTGTCAATGGGTACCGGCGGTCCGAAATCAGGAGGATAGGCATTCCTGCCTGTCGCATCGCCACGGGCGCGCTGGTCGGCCTTATGACCAGCCGACCGGGGCGATAAGTCCCACGCCAAGCATATCGCCACAAATCGAGGGCCAATCCTTCGACTTTGCTCAGGACAAGCAAGCGGCCCTCAATTTGTGACGATTAGACAGGCAGGAATGCCTGTCCTCCTGATTAGCCGGAGATTATCGCGAAAGTGCAGAGTTATACAGGGCCGTGTATTCTTTGGCGGCATGCTGCCAGGAGAAATCGGCCGCCATACCCCGTTTCACAATGCCCTGCCAGCGCTTTGGGTCGCCGTGGGCTGTCACCGCGCGTCCGAGGGCGGCGAGCATCGCGTCCGGCTCGTATTCTGTGAACACGAACCCATTCCCGGAATCGGACTCGGCGTCGGCATCCCGGACGGTATCGGCCAGGCCGCCTGTGGCCCGGACAACCGGGACGGTCCCGTAGCGCAGACTGTACATCTGATTCAGGCCGCAGGGCTCATAGCGGCTGGGCATGAGAAAGATGTCGGAGCCGGCTTCGATCAGATGCGCCAGGGCGTTGTCGAAGAGCATAAAGGCCCGGAATCGACCGGCAAATTTGTCGTTCCAAGTTTCGAAAAGGCGGTGGAATTTCGGGTCGCCCGTCCCCAAGACAACCATGTTGACGTTATGCGCAAACAACCGTTCGGCGGACTTCGCAATCAGGTCGAGACCCTTTTGCTCGGCAAACCGCGTGATCATGCCGACCAGCGGTCGACTCTGCCGTGATTTCTCGAAGCCGCACTTGGCCGCGAGCGCCTGCTTGTTGGCCGATTTGCCCTCGAGAGAGGCAGCATCGTAAGTCTTGGCAATCAGGGTGTCGATTGCGGGATTCCAGATCTCTGTGTCGACGCCGTTCAGGATGCCGGACAAATCAACGGCACGTTCATGGAGGAGCCCCTCCAGCCCTGCCCCGAATTCGGATGACGACTGAATTTCGCGCGCGTAAGTCGGCGAAACGGTGTTGATCTTGTCTGCGTAAACAAGCCCGGCCTTGAGAAAGTTGATCTTCCCGAAATACTCAAAGGGTCCCATCGGCTCGGCCAACGACTGATCGAAATCGAGGAAGGCGAACCGCTCGAGCGGAAAGACGCCCTGATATGCCATGTTGTGAACTGTAAGGATGGTGCGTGTCGATTGTAGTGAAGGGACTTCCTTGGCTTTGACTCGTAGATACGCCGCGGACAAGGCTGTCTGCCAGTCGTTGAGATGGATGATATCCGGTACCCAGGCGGCCTTCGCCAACAATTCGAGAATTCCCCGCGAGAAGAATGCGAAGCGGATGTCGTTGTCGGGATAGTCGAGACCAGTTGCCGCCGCGCCATAGAGGCCGGTGCGGGCATAGTAATTGGGATGCTCGACGAAGAAATGCTGGGCCTTCCCCTGCCATAAAGCGGGCTTGCGGAGTTTGAAACTCTGTGGAATCCCGTTGAAGTCCAGCGTGACGCTTTTGCTTTCGTGCGGGGTCGTCAGGTGTTCGCGATGAAACAGGGCGGCATAGAAAGGAGAGATGACGCGCACTTCATGCCCGAGTTGGGCCAGCGCTTCGGGTAGCGCACCAGCCACATCGGCCAAACCGCCGGTCTTGGAGAAAGGAACGACCTCCGAGGTAGCGTAGAGGATGCGCAACGGTCGGTTCGATTCCACTACCCGGCCGACCTCGCGCCAGCGACAACCCCGGGGGGGGCGGTCAGATCGACGTCACGCAGGACCGCAGCGGACTCCTCGGGAGGAGTCGGATTGATATAGAACCCTGTCCCCCACTCGAATCCGGCGATGCTGGTCAGGCGTGGAATGATCTCAAGGTGCCAATGATACTCGGGGTTCTTTTCCAGCCCGAAAGGCGAGCTGTGGAACATGTAGTTGAAAGGCGGATTCCCGAGGGCCAGCTTGTGGCGGGTCAGCACCCGCTTGAGAAGTCCTGCGAACTCCAGCCGGTGTGCGTCGCCGATGGCGCGAAATGACGCCTGATGCTGTTTGGGCATGATCCAGACTTCAAAAGGAAAACATCCGGCGTAGGGCGAGAGCGCGACAAAGTGATCGGTCTGGTCGACCAATCGCTCGCCATCGGAAATCTCCTGGCGCACAATATCGCAGAAGATGCAGCGCTCGCGATGATTGTAATAGTACCGAGCTCCTTCGAGTTCCTCGAGGACGCGTTTGGGCACCACGGGAGTGGCAATCAACTGCGTGTGCGCGTGGTCGAGTGATGCCCCGGCGGGCTCGCCCTGGTTCTTGAAGAGGAGCACGTAGCGAAAGCGCTCGTCTTTCATCAGGTCATTGACGCGCATCTGGCAGACGAGCAAGACTTCGGCGATGCGGCGATCGTCGAGGTCAGAGAGATCTTCATTGTGATTCGGCGTTTCGATAATCACTTCATGCGCGCCCACGCCGTTCATCTTGTCGTAGACACCCAGTCCCTCGCGATCCAACTCGCCCTCGATCCGAAGAGCCGGATACTTGTTCGGCACCGCCCGCACGGTCCAGCCGGGTGTGTTCGGCAGGGAGCCGTCCGATCGTAGCGTCAGGATCTCCGAAGGCGTCTCGCCTTCATGCCCGGGGCAAAACGGGCAGATGGCCGGGTCGCTGCGGCGAAGCTCAACGGACCGTTGATAGTGATTGGGGCGCTTGAGACGATCTGTGGCGATGATCACCCAGCGTCCGGTGATGGGATCTTTGCGAAGTTCAGGCATGGGTTCCAGGATTCCTATTCAGCGCGTTGGCGAAAATAATTCGACCGATCTAAAACGGAAGCGGCGAAAATCTCCGCCAGTCTCGACTTTTGCGCATCGGTCAGGTGGTCGGGACGGCCGAGTGAGTGGAGGATCGCCGCGCGGCGTCTTATCGCCGCATCCGCGGTCGCCAGCATCTTGTCCAATTTGTGTTCGACCAGCTTTCCTTTCGTTCCCCAAACAAATGAGGGCAAATCCTTTGGCGCAAGATCGCCTCCGAAGTAATTAACGCCGACCCCCCATGATGCGCCGGTCGGGATGAGAGTTCCGATCCCCGTCTTGGAGTGATCGGCGATGAATGATCCGACCTTGATTAGCCCCGTATCGACTTCCCTACCATCGCGCGAGACGCGGACGGTGCCGTAGGTGTTCTTGAGATCGCTGTTGGCGGTCATGGCGCCGAGATTCACCCACTCGCCAAGGATACCGTGGCCGAAAAACCCGGCGTGAGCCTTGTTCACGAATCCCTGCGCGATCGACGCTTCCCATTCGCCGCCAATCTTGCATCCCGGTCCGATTGCGGTCCCCGCGGTGAACTTCCCACCCAGGAGTGATGTTCCCTTGCCGATGTAAGCCGGTCCGTCGATGCGGTTGAATGGTTCGAGCGTGACGTTGTCGTCGAGGATGATCGGACCGTTTTCGGTGTTGAGGACATTCTGAGGGTAGATAACAACATTCTTCCCGACGGAGAGGCGCATTGGAGGGCCGACCACGAAGACGCCTTTGGTCGGTGCGTGAATCTTTCGCGCTGCCGACTTATGACGCCGTTTCCACAAATCAAAGTCGAACGCCAATTGGTCTGGCAGGTGCTCAATCAGATTCCAGAGACCGCCGATGGCTCGAAACGGCATTGGCTGCGGCGCGGGTCCAGCGGCCTTGGGCTTGGCTGAGACTTTGGTGACACGACATCCAGGGGCCGACCAGGTGAAATCCGCGAAGCCGGCCTTCTGCCAGATCGAGTCGGCAATCGGTTGCACCATGCCCTCGATAGTCCAAATCTCATCGGGCTTTGACGCTGTCTTGCTAGATGCTCCTCGACCTGCGAATTCGTTTACGAGGGGCGAAATCGCCTCACTAGTCTCGAATGTCACTGCGGTCGGTTGAAGAAGCGCGGTCCAGCGTTCGGCGTTGGTGAACGCGCCATCGCGCAGATCGAAGCAGGTTCGCAAGAGATCCAGCGGCGCGAATTTGCCCGCTGCTTCACCTTCGGCAAGGATCAACCAACGGTTCATGTTTGGCTTTCCAATCGCGTGCGGGTGCGGTGACGCGGCGTCAGCGGGTTGGCGCCCTCGGCGGCGCGCTCGGGCGTGTGCGGCTCGACATGGACCACCACATCATCGACCGCCGGATGCGACGCCATGACGCAGTCCCCGGCGCGGTTAGCAATCTCGTGAGCGTCCTCGACCGAGAGCGAGCCCTCGACAAGAATTTCCGTATCGACCACGAGACGTTGTCCCGCGGTCCGCACCTTGGTGCGGTGAAGACCGAGCACTCCCGGAACGCGGGACAATGTGTCGATGATGGCACGAACCGTCTCCGGCGAAGGCGCACCGCCTAAGAGCACAAAGGTGTTGTCACGCACAATGCGAAACGCGTGGTAGAGAATGACTGCCGCAACCCAGAATGCCGCGATGGGATCCAGGACCGGATAGCCGAGCTGGGCGCCAACTAGACCGATTAGCACGCCGGATGTCGCGAGCACATCCGAAAGATGATCGGTTGCGGTCGCGGCCACAACCAGGCTGCCCTCGCCCCGCGCAACCCTGCGAGAGTAAAGATACAAGCCAAGCTTGATGAGGATGACGGCGACGGCGACGTACGCGGTCCAGAGCGCGGGCCGCTGAGCCGACCCCTCTAAAATCGTGGCGATCGCATCGCGCACGATGATGGTGCCGGTGGCGATGATGAGCAGACCAACGATCAATGCGGCGACTGTCTCCGCGTTGGCATGTCCGTAATGATGATCTTCATCCGCCGGTTTGGCCGCGACGCGGTATCCGATCAAGGCAATGGCACCGGCCACGACATCGAGCATGGAATTGAAGCCGTCGGCAATCAACGCCTGCGAATGGCCGACGATCCCCCCGGCAAGTTTGCCGGCGACCAGAAGGACATTCGCGGCGAAGCTGCTCTTGAGGCAGCGGTCGCCGGAAGCGGTGATGCGGACCGGACTGGGACGCGTGGTCATATCAGTATCATCGACAATAAACCCAGCCGTGATACGGCTGGGTCGTGGTGGGAATCTACATGGTCAGCGGGGCTGTGACAAGATATCGCCGACGACATAAGGTGCTCGCCACCCGCCCTCGGGTGGCGCTCGGCGTGTTCCCCGATGATCTACGCCACGAAAAAGGGCGGATCAATCGATCCGCCCTTCGCACAAAATCACGACGTGACACTCACTCCCCTCGAGATGCGAGATCGTCCTTGATCTGTTTGACGATCGCCTGTACCTGCGCAACCCTATCTTTCCATGCGCTCTTACCCTGAGCAACTTTCAAGAAAGCTTCATAGTCCGGGACACATTTGCTCTGGTCGAGTTGGTGGGATGTGATGGCCAGATTGTAATAGGCTTCGACGTATTTCGGGTTGGCGGCGATGGCCTTCTTGTAGGTGCCGATGGCATCGTCAAACTGCTTTCTATCCTTCTGAATATTGCCGAGGTTGTAGAACGATTTTGAGTCCGAGGGATCGGCCTTGACGGCCATTTCGTAGGCGGTCTTGGCGCCGGTGGTGTCGCCCTTCTTCTTCTTGGCGGCGGCCAGCGCAGCCCAGCCAGAACCCGCGGTCTTTGCGTCGATCGCGAACAGCCGTGTAAACGCGGCGGTGGCCTCGTCAAACTTGCCCGCCTGAGTGTGCACCAAGCCGAGGTTCTTGTAAGCATCGGCGCTGTTCGAGTCGAGCTTCACGGCCGCTTCCAGATGGCTGGCGGCGTCGCCGAGCTTGCCCTGCTCGTAGTAGATCGCTCCAACGTTGATGTGCGCCTGCAGATAATCGGGCGAAGCCTTGATGGCTTCTTCATAGGCCGCGATCGCGGCGGCGGCATTGCCGGCTTTGGCGGCTTCAACCGCGGTGTTGAACGACGTTTTCGCGGCTTCCGACGGCTCGGCCGCAGAGACAACTGGAGCGGCTAAGACGCCGGCGATTAGGCTTAAGGCGGCAAGAACAGTTGACAGTCTGTTACGCATCAAATCATCCTCCTTGTACCGGGCTGTTCCTGTTAAACAACTGAAATTCGGTCGCGTTCCGCAAGATTAACGATTCTCACGGCGCTCTTTCAGTTTCGAAGCGAGTGTTTTGTCATTCAGGGCAATGATTTGGGCGGCCAGGAACGCGGCGTTAATGGCGCCGTGGTCGCCGATCGCGACGGTCGCAACGGGAACGCCCTTGGGCATTTGGACGGTCGAGAGCAGAGAGTCCATACCGTTGAGTGTAGACCCCGCCAGTGGGACGCCGATAACGGGACGCGTCGTGTTGGCCGCGACAGCCCCGGCCAAATGCGCCGCCATACCCGCGGCGGCGATGAAGACGGCCACGCCGTTCTTTTCGCCGTCTCGAACCAGCTCCGCGACTTTGGCGGGCGTGCGATGTGCCGAGGCTACTTCGAGGTGGGAAGTCACCCCCAGCTCCTCGAGTGTCTTGACAGTCTTCTCCATCGTCGGACGGTCTGACTCGGAGCCGATGAGTATGAGGACTTGTGGGTTCATGATCTTTATGGGACTTATAGGACCTATTGGGCCTATGAGCGTCGTGCCCCGGCGTCGAGACGACGTGGACGCATGATGCGTTTGGTACGCAGGCCAATGTCGGTGCGATGATGCGCGTTCTTGATCCGGATGCGATCGAGAGCCGAATACGCCGAGGCGACCGCCCCTTCATGCGATGACGAGCGCGCGTAGACGCCGAGAATGCGCCCCCCGGATGATACCAGTTTGCCG
This sequence comes from uncultured Ignavibacteria bacterium, assembly GCA_964371625.1. Classification (GTDB taxonomy): domain Bacteria; phylum Zixibacteria; class MSB-5A5; order WJJR01; family WJJR01; genus JACQFV01. The sequence continues at coordinate 622,470 of CAYJMP010000001.1, forward strand.
GCGGCATCACGAGTCGTCCCACCATGGAAGCAGAAGATGTTCCCCTGCTCGGTAGCGGTATTGCCGTCGATGGGAACAGCGCCCTCGTAGCGGCCGGGATATCCGCGCGCGGTCAGAATGACGCCGGCGCAGTACTCATCACGCCATTCCAGCGGCTCCATCTGCAGCTGTCCCGCCAATGAGGCGCCGATCGCGTCGACCAAATCAGTTTTGAGCAACGGGAGGACGACCTCGGTCTCCGGGTCGCCAAAGCGGCAGTTGTATTCAAGGACTTTAGGGCCACCCTCAGTAATCATCAGTCCGGCGTAGAGAATGCCGGTAAAGGGAATGCCATCGGCGCGCATGCCTTCGACCGTGCGATTCAGGATGCGTTCCACGATCTCGTCAAGAACATCATCCTCGATGGTCCGTGCGGGGGCGTAGGCCCCCATCCCACCAGTGTTGGGTCCCTGGTCGCCGTCCTCCAGACGTTTGTAATCGCGAGCCGGGATCATGGCAACGGCGCGCGTCCCATCGGCGAAGGCCATGACGCTGAGTTCTTCGCCGACCAGGGCGCGCTCGATGATGACCTTATCCCCAGCCGTGCCGAAAGGGCGTTCGACCATGATGGTCCTGACCGCGGTTTGCGCTTCATCGCGACTCCGACAGACCACCACGCCTTTGCCAGCGGCGAGACCATCGGCTTTGACCACGAGCGGCCCCTCGGACCCGGCGACGAAACGGAGCGCATCGTCGCTGTTGTCGAAGATCTGGAATGGTGCCGTGGGAATCGCGTGGCGCCGCATGAACTCTTTGGCGAACGCTTTCGAAGACTCGAGTTGAGCCGCGGCCTTGGTTGGTCCGAAGATGCGCAATCCGGCCGCCTGGAAATCGTCGACGATGCCGTCGGCGAGCGGCTGCTCGGGCCCGACGATGGTGAGGTCGATGGCTTCTTGACGCGCCAGCTCGACCAAGGCGCGATGCGAACGGTCCGGGTGGCTGATGACTCTGGCAACGTCGCTTATGCCGGCGTTGCCGGGGGTGCAGACGATCTCGCGCACCTGCGGGGACTTTGAAAGCGCCCAGCAAAGCGCGTGCTCGCGCCCCCCGCCACCGATCACCAAGATTTTGAGTTGCTTCGCCATATCCGTCATCCGAAAACAGAGTGTGAATAAGCGGGTCAAGCGCGGGTGATACAACACCGAATCTCTGGGGAAACAGCGGGAGAGTGGCCGCACGGCGACTGCTTGCGAGCCTGGGCCCAGTGAATCCCTAGCGTGAGGCAGACAAGTGCAGGCGGGCCAAAAAGTGGCCCGCCAGACAGGCAAGAATGCCTGTCCTCCTGTACTAGCTAGAGAGTTTTTCCTTCGGCCCCGTTTTTGTGTGTTGACAGCCCAATGGATGGGGTCTACACTTTCCGGCACGCCGGGACGGGTTTGCCGTGTGCCCGGCGAGGGGCTAGTTCACACGACATCGCTTTCGGGGCCGGAGGCCAATCTATGGAAGCATTGGGAATGATCGAGACGAAAGGACTGGTTGCACTCATCGAAGCATCCGATGCGATGGTCAAAGCCGCAAAGGTGACTCTGGTCGGATATGAGAAGATTGGCGGCGGCTATGTGACGGCGATGGTGCGTGGGGATGTCGCCGCCTGCAAAGCAGCCACGGACGCTGGAGCGGCCGCCGCGGCAAAAATCGGCGAGGTGATCGCAGTACACGTCATTCCGCGGCCACATTCCAACGTCCACGAGATCTTCCCGACCCGCCTGCCCGGCGGCGAGCAATAGTAGAATCCCGGTCCCTCGCGGACCGCTATTCCTTTGCCGCCATGCCGCTCGCATTGGAGGGTCGTGCGACTGCCACGGTGGCACAGTTTTGAAAGGTCTTGGTAGGGGCGTGTAGTTCACACGCCCTTATCGCATTTAGCACCCAATACTCATCGATTGCGCGCCTTCCATGCCATTGACTGACAATGAAATATCGGTGATTGTTGAGAAAGTACTTCGAGAGCTGCGCGCCCCCGAATCAAGACAACAAGCCCATATTACCATCAAGCGGTCGGCCGAGCCGGGATACGATCGTGGAGCTTTCGCGTCCTTGGATCAGGCGGTAGATGCTGCGCATCTGGCTCAGCGTGAACTGCTGGCGTTGGGGATGGCGGCGCGTTTCGAGATCATTCGACGAATGCGCGAGACCGCGCGGCAGTCGGCGGAACTTTGGGCGCAGATGGCCCAGGAGGAAACCGGGATGGGTCGCGCGCAGGACAAGTTCAGCAAGAATCTGCTCTGTGCGCGGAAGACGCCCGGCCCCGGAGCCCTGCGTCCGGACTCCACTTCAGGCGACCACGGATTGACGATTGTCGAGCCGGCGCCGTTTGGCGTTGTCGGTGTCATCACGCCATCGACCAACCCCGCGGCCACGATTATCAACAACGCCATCTCCCTCATCTCCGCAGGGAACGCCTGCGTCTTCAATCCTCACCCGGCCGCCAAGAGTGTGTGTCAGGCGGCGGCAACGGCGTTGAATGACGCGGTCGTACAGGCGGGCGGCCCCGCGAATGCCATCACCGTGATTGGTGAGCCGTCGCAAGATTCGGCGGTGGCCCTCATGAAGCATCAGAAGATCGATCTCCTGCTGGTAACCGGGGGAATGCCGGTCGTGAAGTTGGCGATGACTTCCGGCACACGCGCCATCTGCGCTGGACCGGGGAATCCGCCGGTGGTCGTCGACGAGACCGCAGTATTTCCTCAGGCGGCAAGAGATATCGTGACGGGGGCATCATTCGACAACAACATCCTCTGCACAGACGAGAAAGAGATTTTTGTCGTCGACAAGGTCGCCGATCGTTTGAAACGTGAGATGATCGAGCATGGCGGTTTCGAAATTCGCGGCGCCGACATTGATCGTGTTACAAAACTCCTGGTCGATGAAGACAAATTTGGCCATGGGCATCGTCATGTGCGGATCAAGAAGGACTTCGTCGGAAAGGACCTCGAGGTCATCCTCGGCGCGGCGGGGATTCGCGCGGCGGGTAAGGCGGTGCTGGGATTCATGGAGGTCGCCTGGGACCATCCCCTGGTGATGGCCGAGCAACTCCTGCCCGTTATCCCGCTGGTGCGATGTCACTCATTCGAAGAGGCGATGGAAAGGGCGATCATTGCCGAGCACGGATATCAGCACACGTTTGTCATGCATTCGACGAATGTCGCGAATATGTCGGCGATGGCGCAACGCTGTAACGGGAACATCTTCGTCAAGAATGGCCCGAACATGGCGGGATTGGGATTCGACGGTGAGGGCTATACAACCATGTCGATTGCCGGGACCACGGGCGAAGGGCTGACCAAGGCATCGACGTTCACACGACCGCGGCGATGCACGTTTGTGGACTACTTCCGGATTGTGTGATGTCTAAACCTCCCCCTGAAAGGGAGAGGTGAATAAAAAAAGAGACCGCTTGTGTAGGTGCGTATTGCATACGCCCTCACCCTGGCAAGGATTGGGCGTATGCAGCACGCCCCTACGTGAGATTGTTGAAACCAATCGCGTGGATGCACATACAACTGCGAAGAAGACAATGCCAACATCAGAATCCATTGCGCCTCTCACCTCGATCTCACTTCGTTCCGGAATGGACGTGTCCATCCTCGATCTGATCGGGAATACGCCGCTTTCTCGGCTTGACCGGACCGTGCGCGATCTTCCGCATCAGGTGTACGCCAAACTCGAGTTTTTGAATCCGACCGGGTCGGTCAAAGACCGCTTGGCGCTCTACGTCCTCACGGAAGCCGAGCGGCAGGGATTGATCAAGCCGGGCGATCTGGTGATCGACAACTCATCGGGTAACACGGCGGTCGCCGTCGCGATGGTTGCGAGGCAAATGGGCTATCGGGCGATGTTCACGGTGCCGGACAAGACATCGCAGGAGAAGATCGATCTGATCCGCGCGATGGGCGCCGAGGTCGTGATCTGCCCGACCGAAGTGCCGCATGACGATCCTCGCTCCTACTACTCCTCGGCAAGGCGTATCGCAAAAGAGCGCGGCGCATACTTGGTGGATCAGTACCACAATCCGCTCAACATCGAATGCCATTACCGGACGACCGGTCCGGAGATCTGGAAACAAAGCAACGGAAGTGTCGATGTCTTCATCGCCGGCATCGGGACCGGCGGCACACTCTCGGGAATCGCCCGCTATCTCAAAGAGGTCCACCCTACCTGCCAGGTTGTGGCTGTCGATCCGATTGGATCGATCTTCCACGATTACTTCAAGACGGGAACTGAAACCGAACCGGGGCGCTACTACGTGGAGGGAATCGGCACCGACACTCCCTGTCAGGCAATGGATTTTTCCGTTGTTGACGAGGTCATCCAGACCGACGATGCCGAGGCATTTGCCGAGGCGCGCCGGTTGGTGATGGATGAGGGCCTGATCGTCGGTGGATCCGCCGGATCATGCATGGTGGCCATGCGCAAGTGGGCGGCCACGCATCCGGAGCAAACCGGATTGAATATCGTGACACTCTTCGCTGACAGCGGCATGCGCTATCTGTCCAAGTTTCTCAGTGACAGTTGGATGGCGGAAAAAGGTTTTGGAACACTTCAACGGTGAGCCGCGGTAGTCACTTTGTTTGGCCGTTCGATTCTTGACCCTCCCAGCCGCTTGATTCCGCATCGATAATCCGTGTATCCTCCCGACCACGGGGCAGATGGGAGACAGAATGCGCACCATTCTGACTGCCTTGGCGTGTCTCGTCCTCACCCCAGTGGCCTTTTCACAGACACCTCCAGACACATTCTGCGCGGGTGGTGGGCCGCTCGCGACTCCGATTCCTTTCTATCTCGGCTCAGGACGGGACAGTGCGCGAGTCGCTATACGGTTACCTGAGGAAATGACCGGGCGAATCATCACGACGATCCGCGCGCATTACTCGACCCCTACTGGCGGTGCAGTACCTGAGGAGGGCTGGTTGGCGAATGCCGAATTCGCGTGGGGATTGATCGAGGGCACGGATGACTATCCGGGCGACTTCGTCGGTGAATACGCTTTCGTCCCACTGCGTGCGCACAGTGAAATACGTATCGGCGGCTGGCTCGACACTCCCGTCGAATGGCAGGCAACCGTGGGTCATACATGGTGGCTGGTAGGTTTCTGGCAAAAGAACGCGGAATTCGTGCGCCTCACGCAGTCCCAACGAGATTCATTGGTCAGCATCCACACCGGCCAACGCGATACGGTCGGGTGGATCGGTCCGCTGGCCACCAAAGCCTGCACGGCATTCGCGGACCCCTTAAGTCCCCTCTATGGAGACATGCACTGCCGACTTAACGGGGGCGTCCCTGAAGCATGCACCGTGTATGCGGACGCAAACGGATTCGATTCCGTCATCTGCTGGAAGCCATCCATCACTTGGGGTGAATGGACCGGGGCGGGTCTCGAGGTTGAAGTGGCGCACGTCGACGCCGCGTCCTGGATTCCAAGTGGCGTATTCGACGACGCGCCCAGCACCGAACCTGCAGACGGCAATCGGCTACGGGCCAGTATCGCCGGCTCGAGCCTGATTATCACGACGATTGACGCTCCGCACGATTACCACGTGCAGGTCGTTAACATTCTGGGGCAAACGGTCGTCAATCACTCCGGGTACGCGGACTCAGGTGAATTGCGAATCCCATGGAGCCTTGGGCGCCCGTCAGGCGTATACTTCTGCCGGATACGGACCGGACAGGCGAGCTACACAGTCCCGGTCGTCAACATAAAGTAACGGAGGATGGATGTTTCGTAAGCTTTTACACAGCATCGCATTAGCTGCCATCACATCAACAGCGATGACCGCATCCGCCGAGGCGGCTCCCAAACTCAAGATCGACAACGACACCTTCGATTTCGGGTTCACGCCCGAGGGGCTGCCGGTCGTGCACAAGTACTGGGCTTACAATGTTGGCGATGAAACCCTAAGAATCACTCACATCCGTCCGAGCTGTGGCTGCACCAGCGTGCCCCTGACGAAGCATTATATCGAGCCGGGCGATTCGGTCGGGATGGAGTTGAAATTCGACACCAAGCGTTTCAAGGGGCAGGTCACCAAGACCGCCGCGGTCGTGACGAATGACCTGACGCAGTCTGACGCGAAACTCCATTTTACGGCGCGCGTCGGCAAGTGGGAAGGCGTCATCTTGACGACTCCAAGCCAGGTTTACCTCGACACGCTCGGCAAGACCGAGCAGATCGTCACGATCAAGAACACCAGCGCCGAAACGTATACCGTCTCCATTGCTTCCCCTATCGCGCCCCACATGGACTTTGCGCTTTCTTCGACTTCGCTACCGGCCAAAGGCGAGATCAAGATGTCGATCCGTCCCACGCCCCAGACGCCGATCGGCGAGTACAACACCTCGGTGACACTTCATCTCGACGGCCCGGAGCCGCACAATGTCACCGTGCCGGTGTACGGGACAGGGTACGTGCACTAGCGCCCTTGCACGAAGCAAGTCTCAGCGGCTGTGAACACAGGGTGGGTGCGGCTCTATCGCACCCACCGTTTCTTTTTCGCACGTGCTGAGAAGGACAAGCGATGGGTGCCCTTCGCGAGCGCACCCACTCTACGAGTTGTTTGGACGTGTTGAAGAACATCGGCCCCGATAAAGCCCGGGGCCGAGACAGGCAAGAATGCCTGTCCTCCTAAGGGTCAGATACAGGAATCCGGAAGACAGTCATTCCTTCGGCGGCGCGGTCGGTCTACTCCTCCGCTCTCGCACAAAAAAACACCCCGGGTCGATTGCTCGACCCGGGGTGAATCGCTTCACACTGTCAAGTGTTGCGCGAAGAACCGAACTACTTCATGAGCGTCATCTTCTTGGTCGCTGTGAAGTTATTAGCTGACACGCGATAGAAGTAGACACCCGAGGACGCGGCCATACCATCAGTGGTACGACCGTCCCAAGCCACGCGAACGCTACCAGCACCGTTGACACCGTTGAACTCACGAACCGTTTGGCCGGCGACGTTGTAAATCGTCAGCGTCCAGTTCGCTTCGCCCACGAGGTCGAACGACATAACCGTTCCCGCGTTGAACGGGTTCGGATAGTTTTGCTGGAGGGCATACGACGTCGGCACCACGGCCTTGGCCGAGGAGGTCGACATCAGCGCGCCACGAGCATCGGACATCTGCACTTCGGCCAACTCGAAGGAGCCTTCACCCACGGTCGGGATCGACAGAATCTCGTTGGAGCCGGAGCCGATGGTCGCGATGCCATCGTTCCACGACGGATGAATCAGAACACGCAGTTCGTTCGCGGTGGCACTGTAACGCATCTTCATGCCATCGGCGCCCGCAAGGAGTGTCGGCTCACCAGTCGAGAGGCCGTCATAACGGAAGACCAGCAACGCACCGCCGAGATCGACATTCGACGAGGTCGAAACGGTGGCGCGGCCATTCTCCACCCGCACCGTGGCCGTGCCCGAATTGGCATACGGCGACAGCTTTGGCGAACCAGTTCCGGTTCCCGGCGGGAACGGCTGTTCGTCACCGGTGATGATACGGACGAGATAGATCAGGTCCGCAACGGTGAGAACGATGCCGTCGTCATTGATGTCGGTGGCGAGGATCTGGACGTCTTCCCAAACCGGATCCCACACCGACGAACCATACACGAAGTAGTTGGTGAATAGAACGGCGTCGCCGATTTCATTGGCCAGGCCGTTGAGGTTGATGTCGCCACGATCATCCGGCGGCTCCTGGATGCAGATAATACCAGGGCAGAACTCGATAAGATCGATCGCTTCCTGCTTGGTCGTATCGATGCACTCTTCCGGCGAGCCGATCGGGATGAACAGGGTGTCGCCCGACACGGACGACAGAGCGTTGTCGCCGCAATCCAACACGCAGAAGCCAACATTCAGGCACTGGTTGATGAAGTTGCGGTCGGAGGTGACGTTGAACACCAAGCCAACGATTTCGCCGGACAGATAGAAGTCGGCGGGATCCGGATGGTTGGCAGGGCCATTGTCCAAGTCGGCGATCGCGATGATGCGGACGTATCCGCTCGGGCACGATCCCTGGCAGTTGGAGTTCGGGCTGTGACGCCACGTGAAGTATTCCCAGTTCGCAAGTTCATCGACCGCGAAGGCATTGATGAACGAGAGACCGGAGACATCGTAGCAGATCAGCAGGTCAATACCGCCCAACGGATAGCTGTTGGACAGGGTGACATAAGCTGTGGCCTGCTGGCCGTTCAAGATCGGAATGATGTTGCTGCCAGAGGAGTCGCGGATGCACAGGGCATACGAGAGCACGTCGATCTGGAAGCAGCACTCGTCCGTGCCGCCGCAACCGTCTTCAACGAGGATGCAAGCTTCCCAGAGACCAGCGTCGTTCGAAGACGCGTCGGAGGTCTGCCAGGTGAAAGCACCAGCTGCTGTCAATGACGGAGCATTGGTCGGGAGGCCTTGAGCTTCGAGGCCGGTGAATGAAATCAGAGAGAAGGTCACCGGATTGTCGTCCTGAGCAGTCGCCGACACGGAAACCAGGCCACCGAGAGTGATGAACTGATTCGCCGGGCAGGTGATGGCCGGAGCGACGTTGGTCACTGTCACCTGGAACGAGCAGTCAGCGGTCAGGCCGCCGTCGTTCGCACGAACGGTGATGGTGATCGGGCCGAGGGCCACATCCGAGCATTCCGGATTGAAGGTAACGTTGCTGCCCGCGACGACCGGCATGTTGGCCGGAGCCGGGACCGCTGAAACGAGCGACCAGGTCACAGGACCCACGCAACCGTCATCGGTCGCGCTGAGGCCATAGACCTGATTCGGGGCATTCCAGTCAACCACGGCATTCGCCGGGCAAGTCGGGACCGGCGGATTCTGGAAGACTGTGACTGGGAAGGAACAGTTCACCGAGTCGCATCCGTCGCTGATCTTGAAGGTGACGGTGTGATTACCGACATCGCCGCAAACCGTCGCCCAATTGAACAGACCCGCCGGCGTGAGCGTAACCGTACCAACAGCCGCCGGAGCGATGGAGACCAGCGAGAAGGTGATCGGATTCGTCGCGTCGGAGCCGTTCAACTGCTTGTTGACGACACCAGTCTGGTAGTAGACGTTCGACGGGGCATTCGCGCCGCAGACCGGCACATCGTTGGTGACGGTCAGCGTGAAGCTGCTGTAGCAGGAATCGCCACAAGCATCTTTGGCCACGAACGTCACAACATGCGCACCCTTGTCAGCGCAATCACCCGCGTACGTGAACACCCCGGTCGGGGAAATGGCCGCCGCGCCGGTGACCGGCGGGACGATCGATCCCAGAGAGAAGGCGAGCGGGTTGTCGCACGCATCTGGATCGCTGGCGGTGAGCTGTTTGTTCACCGAACCGGCGAAATTGACAGACTCGTCGCTGGCGGCATCGCACGTCGGCGCCGTGTTGTTCATTGTGAACGATCCGGCGTTAAACTGCGGATCCGGGGCTGCGCAGCAACTGGCGTCGCCGAGCAAGAACGCGCCCGCGGGGGCAAAAAACGCGGTATCAATCACGATAGCGGCGCCGCAACTGGCTGGGGTGCTCACCATTAGCGTCCAAATGAGCTGATTCGCGCCGGGCGCAAGGTTGCCACCAACTGCGTTGAGGACACCTGCCGCGCCTGGGAACCCACCCACGGCCGTGGTGAAACCAGCCAGAGCCGGACCCTGCACTGCACCAGTGATTGTTCCGCCACCGGAAATGGCGAGCGGAAGGCCAATCGCTCCCAAAGCGCTCGCGTTGGAGACCTGCACGAGCACGGGCTGATTCGCCGCGCAACGCGCCAGAGTTCCACCAACGACGGTCACTGTGTTTTGAGCGAAGGCCGCACCGGAAGTGAGAAGCAGAGCCAGCCCAATGCAGGCCAGTACTGTAAGTTTATGCTTCATTCTCCTTTGCTCCTTTACGTTGTATCTCTTGCAAGGATGTCAGCCTAAGAGCATGACTGACGGGGATGTACGTTCAGTGTTAGCGCTGTGCTAACACAAAGCCGTACAAGAGCTTCTTAGAAACCTTTGTTGGAATCTATCGGTAAAGGAATCCTACTGGGCGTAGGTCACCGCGGGTCCGAAATCACGACGTTTCAAACCAAATTCGGTGTTCGAGATTGTGGCACAACATTTAAGCAGTCAGCCAGACCGCTTAGCACGTGATGCCAGTATAGCAAAAATCTTCGATTGGTCAAGTTATTTTTGGATTTACCTGAAGTATAGTGCGGGGGCAACCTGCGGGCTCGGGGACACACGCCCACATAAGAGTGGGGGGTGGCTTCCGAACACATCGTTTAATTGCTTTCAGGAAGATAGGAGTTCTTGCCTGTCCGCCGGGGGCCCGGAGCAGGCGGGCCAAAGAGCGGCCCGCCGAGACAGGCAGGAATGCCTGTCCTCCTGAAGAGCTGGGACTGGGTTCATGGCCATCCCTCCCCGCCTGGACAGGCAGGAATGCCCTCCTCCTGAGGACTGGTATAAAGTGGCTCAGGGCCGAAAAAATGCGGGAAATCGGTTGACAGGATTCGGCGGTCTACTATCTTTGCCTACGAGCGTTTCAAGCTGACGGCGTCACGAACCGTTGGTGACTCTTCGAAATACCATCCCATCCGAACGGTGCTCCCTTTCTGCGAAGGAGAGGCGGTGAACCGATTGGGTTTGTCTTATTCCTCCTACCCTCTCGACAAACGCTGAACTCCGACGCCGCGACTGAGCGAAGTCGCACGTAACACCGAATTCACGAGCAGGCGTTCAGGGCACTACCGACAGCGATCACAACGTGGGTGATAGCGGGCATGGCCACACGCTTGCGGAAGTCTTAGGAAAGGTAACCGACGTCGAGAGCTTGGACAGACAACGAGAAATGCCGATAACCGATCTGTGGCGTCCCTGAGGTGGGGGCGCTGTGGGCGGCAGGCGGCGCGACGACGGCGAAACCTGACGAAGCTTCACATCTGAGTTTGACTCAGGAGGACTTATTAAATGCACAAGAAACTATTCACTGCAGTTCTGGCTCTTGGGCTGCTGCTTGCTCCTTTCGTGATTGCTTCCGCTGCTGCGCCTGATGATGTCTACCAGCGGCCGGTGATCACGGGCAGCGGTCCGAGCAGATCGGCCCCGGCGCCATCGTTGTCAAACAACCCGGTGACCTCCGTATTTGCGGGGTCGAATCGCACCGTACCGGGCACGTTTTGCGACGGTGACTACACCGGCGGCTACACCGGTTACTTTTTCGGTGGTTGGTTCGAAGGGTTCGAACCATCGGTTCTGACCGCATACCAGGATATCGACAACCTGGGTTCATGCGCGCCGGGCTCGAACTACACGTTCGACGTCACGGCCGTGAACGCGATTCTGGTTTCGAACGGATCGGGATCCACAGATGCCTATTTCCAGCCAGTTATCTGGGAAGCGGATCTGACGAACCCCGCCTGCCCGATTCCGGGTTCGGTTCTTCATGCCGGTCCGGTGTATGCGTACACGCTGGCCGAGGGGAGCGGGTACCTGATCAATCTGCCCTTCGCCATTGAGGCGTGCGTGACCGGACCGTATTTTGCCGGTTTTGTCGCTTATGACCCGCTGGGCACATCCGACTACGGCGCATTTGGGCCGGGTCTGGATTATACCAGTGGCGCACCTGTCCAGGGATGCTACCAGTACGCGAACGATTTCTACGGTACTATGGGCGAATCTGGCTGGTACAACGTCACAAATCTCGCGAACATGATGGTGTGGTCGGAAGGCTATACGCCGGATGACATCGCGACGCATTGCACACCTGGCACCTGCACCTACGAAGTACATTACACCTGCTCGGTCACTCCGGCCGAGAACACCGGACCCTGCGTTGGTAATCCGGGTGCGGGTGGTACAGGCTTCCGTTATGCCGACGGAAACGACGATTGGGACGCGGCTTTTGGTTTGCCGTCCGGCCAGTTTGGCGGACGTACGAAGCTTGGAACGCGTTTCGATGCCATCGGCCTCGATACCCTCAAAGAGGTCCAATTCCTGATTTATGACGCCTTCGACCCAGGTCCGGAAGACCTCTTGATCGAGATCTGGGACGGATCCGGACCATTGTCGTGCGGTGCGCCAACACCGGGCGCTCTGTTGTTTTCCACGACGATTCTCGGAAACGTCGTTTCGTACCCGCTTCCCTTGATCGTTCCGATTCCGGACATCACTTGGGGCACACTCAACGGCGGTCCCACAGCGTCGATCTTCGCGACGATTGAATGTCTTGGTTCAGGCGCGACGACAACGGCAGTTACCGCCGGCGACCCCGAGACAGCTCTCGGCTGTCCGGCTACCTCTTGGTCGGTTGCCTATTACCCGGCATCGACCGAGTACGGCGGTGCAGCGGTTTGGAAATCCATGGCAGAACGTGCCGCCGCTGGAAGCGCCTACCAAGAGCTCTATGTTGACGCACTCATCTGCCGCGAAGTCCTGCCGGCCATCGAAGCCAACTGCGGTTCCGGCTCCGATGAAGACTGGCCGAATTTTGCCCACGACAATCGTCAGACCTCGGCTTCGTCGATCAACGTCGGCGACCCGAACGGCGTGACATCGAAGTGGCAGATCAGCTTCCTCGCCAACAGCAACTTCACCAGCCCAACGGTTGCCAATGACATCGTTTATATGTCATCGGATAACACCGTGAACGCGGTCGATCTAGCCACTGGCGTCGTGATTGGCACGGCCTCAGGCGGCCCGGAAATGGCCGCCAGCGGTAACCGCGGCAACACCACTGTTGCGTTCACCCGTGGCGTTGTTTCGGGCCCGGATCGTGACTTGGTGTTCGCTACCGGCAGCACATTCAACTCGGTCAGCGCCTGGGAGTACAATCTTGAGACTTCCGGTCCCGCACCGATCTGGTCGCGCAATGGCGGCAGCCCGCCGAGTTTGGCGCAGCAAAACCGTTTCAACACGTGCAAAGTTGTCGACGTGGCTGGTACGGACGTGCTGTTCATCTCGACGGAACCGAATCTCGGCACCGGTCGTATCTGGGCGCTTGTCGCCGGGACCGGCGCTCTGTATCCGGGCTGGGCGACCAACCCGGTCATCCTCGACGCAGCGGCCAAGCATGGCCCAGCGGTGAGTGGTGGCAAGTTGTATGTGGGAACGGCGATCGGCGGCTCGAACCTGTCCGGTTCGCTGTACCAGATTGACGCGGCCACGGGCGTGGTCGACTGGAACTTCGTTGGTGTCCCGGGCGAAGGCTGGCCTTCAGGTGTATCGGTCGAAGGCGACTTCATCTATGCGGCGACGCGTGATGCGGTTCCGGGCGGCTATCGCTACAAGATCGACAAGTCCGGCGCTCCGACCATCGTCTGGACAGCCGGACAAGGCGTCGGTCTCTATGGCACGCCGACCATCGGCCGTGGTTTCGTATACTTCCCGCTCGACAACCCGAACTTCGGACTCTTGCAGGTTGACAAGAACATCGGCACGGTGGCGCGCAACTACGCCGCCAGCGCGATTTGCACTGCCAGCCCGTTCATGATTCCGCAGATCGTCACTTTGTCGTGCGATGCCTACCTCTTCGCCGGCGATCGTAACGGCCGTTGGTGGCTGTTCAACGCGGTGACAGGTGATGCCGAATGGTATCGCCAGTTCCCGTCGACGGTGATGGGCACAGCGTTGGCCTCGGCCAGCAATGGCGACGATTACGCCGTTGTTGCCGCACAGACCGACGGTGTGGGTGGCATTCTGTCCGCTTACAAGCTGAACAGCGGCTCGCGTCCGCGTCTGATCCAGTGTCTCGAAGACGTGACGATCGAAGTGCCGTTTGGCACGTTGGCCGGCAATCCGCATTCGGAAGCCGATGTGCTGTTGAACATCGGCGATCTGCCGTTGAACATCACCGCGTTTAATGTCTCCGATCCGACCCCGGATGGTGCGGCTGCCAGCGCGCGTCAGCGCGAGTCGGCGCTCTCGACCATCAAGACCGGCCTCCGGTACATGAACGCGGACGGCTACTACGACGCGCAAGGCAATGAGAAGGCCCTCACGATGGCTGGGCTTCTTGGCGCCGGCGGCGAAGAGTGGAACGGCGCGACCTTGGTGCCAAGTGCCAAGGCCTCGTCACGTAACAGCAGCCGCATGGCGGCTTCGGCGTCCGCGATCCGGACCTCGGTCGTCACCGTCAGTGGTGCTATGCCGGCAGTTATTGCTCCGGGAGGCAGCGCCAGTGTCGATTGGCTGTTTGACGGCACGCTTCTAAATCGTGGTATCGATCTGAACGTCATTGAATTGACCAATGACGACCCAGACTTCGACTACGACGCGATCAACAACGGCAGCATCTCAGTTGCCGAGCTCTACGTGCTCTATGTCGGCGGTTGCGCACAAGACCAGACGTGGATTCAGTGGAACCTCGATGGCGCCAATCCCAACGCCGCCAAGGTGTTTAACCACGGCACGTTCTGCGATCAGGGTGTCGATGCGATGATCATCGGCGATGATGCAACATCGGCCGGTGATGATCAACGCTGGGAAGGCGGCGTGTTGCTGACCGGCGATTCTTCGGCGGCCATTGGTGGCTCTCAGCTCGCCATCGACTACTACTTCTTCGAGCAGTACATCCCGAATCCGAATCCCGCAGGCGACTGCGGATTCGAAAAGGATTCCGGCTTGGTGCTCGGCGCGAAGCGCACGGGCGGCTGCCCCGGGTTACCCGAGGCAATCACCGGCGCCTACGTTAAGACGTACTATGCCGACTCGAACCTGAACGTAGCCTTTGATGACCCGCTGGCTTCGATGGGCATTAACGTCGAAGAAACTGAAGTCGGCGCCGACGATCCATTGTACGGCGACTTCATCCTGAGCCGGATGCTCTTCGTGAACCGTGACGCCACCGCCAAGACGGTGCGTGGCGGCACGTACTTCGACTGGGATATCAATGTGAACTCGTCGGGCAACGTTGGGTATATCTCCGACGGATTCAACGGCTATGCGATTTGGGATCCTATTACGCCCCGCTTCGCCTATGGAGTACTGGACGCCAATCAGCCATCGTCGTACGGCGGTGCTGATCCGACGGCCTTTCCGCCGGCATTGATCATGTGTAATCTGAACGACACGACATACACAGGCGTCGGTGGCGGCGGCTGGACAGGCGATACGTGGCCGCAGGATTGGGACTGGGGTTGGTTCCTGGCGAATGGCAAGTATGCCGGTCCGCGCTACAGCATGGGCGGAAACGGCGTTGCCGGTATCCAGGATGATCGTGGCGGCTTCCTGATGAACGAAATGAACATCGCGGCCAATAGCACCGGTGAAGTTGTACAGGTGCAGTTCGCGTTCGATATCGCGGGCAATAGCAACGATGCATTCGTCGAGGCCTCGGGCCAAGATATCGCCGAGCGCGCATCGCGTTGGGCGGGCTTCGCTCGCGGTGACGTGAACGACGACGGCTTAGTTGATCTGGCCGACGTTTGCTGGCTCCAAGGTGGAAACCCGATCTATCCGGATCTCTACTGCGGCGACGTGAACAACGACGGTCTCAACGACGGCGTGGACATTGCGCAGTTGCTCAGCTTCGTCTCGGGCAATGCGGGTGCTCAGCCGGTCGGCGCCTGGAGATTCCCCTGGTAATCTCCTGAGCACTGGCGGTTGTGACGTCAGTCAGTAAGTAAGTCAAAGGGCCGGGTGCGAGAGGCGCCCGGCCTTTTTTATTGCCCTGCCCGTCGGTTTCGCTCAGGGTAAACGGTTTGCGGATGAAGAAACTGCCACATCAGTGACGCGCCATGAGAATCGTCACGGGGTGGGCATCTTCTTCACGCGGAGCAGTCACACGCCCTCGCGTGACTGCTCTGAAATACTAATTGATCAAGTGCTCTTGGCTTTCAGCTCGACTCTCGAGAGAACTTGAGGATTAAGCACATAGATGCTGTCGCATGAGGACGTGTGACAGCACCGCAAGGACCGCGAGAAGATTTCGCTTGACGGATGTTCCCTGCGCAACGACTATTGGCCGCGTAGGCACCGCCAGACCTACAATCGATAAACCGCACAAAGTAGTTGACGACTCATCGAGGTAGCCGTCTCGATTATCTGACCGAGGCGACGGGGAGGCTTTATGGTGATGCCTGTGCCCGGGCAGTACGTACGTCGTGGTGCGATGCTCATCGTGATGGTCGCCGTGGTCGCGCCTCTCAGTTGGAAGGCTGGTGAGCTTCTTTCCCGCCGGAAGGCGGAGGCGGCCCGGCAAAGCGAGTTTGAGGAAAGTCGCCAGCTAATGGAGGAGCAGCGCGACTATTTGAGGGTCGGCGCGACTTTTCCGGACTTCTCTCTTATCAACGCCGCAGACTCCTCTGTGACGTCGCTTCGCGATCAACTTCGCGGCGGAGGGATGATGGTCGTGGTTTCGCCCGAATGCCCGAGTTGCGATGAGGCCTTGGAAACAATCCGCAGAGGGATCGCGCGTGTGGCTGATTCGCCTCGGATCTGCATTGTCGCGGATTCCCCGCTCCAGATTATCCGGGAATGGATTGCACGGCACGAGGTCTCATTCCCGTGCTTTCAGGATCGCGATCGCTTCATCGGCTCAGCGTACGAGTATACCGTCATTCCGTTTGTCGTGCTAATCAACAATCGATTCGAGATTGAGGAATACAGCACGGGTGGTTGGTCGGCGGAGGATTATGCGCGAATGCTGAACACGGAGTAGTCGACTCTTCATGAGAGCAGAAAGACTCAAAGCGTCTAACAGAAAGATCGGGCAGGTGAGGGTCAGTCCTTGGCCTGAACTCCTTCTTCCTGCCAGCGCCGTCAGCCCAAGGGCTGACCGGTACACGCAGATTTCATTTTGCCGGAGGTTCCTACTTTTCAAACTGAACTCTTGGAGAGTCTGAATCAGGGACAATCAACGAAGGGAGCAAGTTGATGAAGGTATCAGCATGGAAGCTGACATGTCTCTTGGTACTTCTTGCAGTCGCAATTGGTGGCTTTGCCGCCGGCCTGACGGTCGTCGCACCGGAGGCGAACGCGACGGCCTGCAATTGTTACAATTCGGCGGGGTGCCCAGGAATGAGGTCTGGCGGCGGCCCCTGCATTGCGAATCCCATTTGTGGCTATTGTAACTAAGCACGCGGATGCCGCTCACGAACGAATAAACGCCTGACAACCTGATTTCCTTGAAGTCAGATCTCCAAGATCGGACGGGCCGGGTCGCATGACCCGGCCTGTCGTTTACAGGTTCCGTTCCGCAGGCGGGTCGTAACCTGATCTGGTGGATTTGCGTATAATGACTATCTATGAAGCGCGAAGAAATCGTAGAGCGTGTGGGACAAATCAGGCGGCTTCTGGATGACCTGTGGCAACTGGACTCGGTGCAGGCGGCGCCGAGCGCCATTGTGCTAGCCGGAGAAGTGCGTGTGCCGATTCCGGATTTCGAGGTGACCGCCAACGGCCGGCTTCTGGCGGCAGGGTACAAAGACGCCGTGATCGAGCAGGCGGGCACGGTACGGACGCCGTGGCGGGTCATGATCACGGTGCCGATCGCGCAGCAAGCCGAGGGCGTGCCGTGGCTCAATATTGCGTTGTTCTGCGGCACACTCGCGACCATGGGCATGCAGTCGCTCATGTATTTTGGCACACTGTCGAGCGCGCTGTGGCTGATCTCGATTCTGCTCTTCCACGAGTTCGGGCACTTCATCCTCGCGCGGAGACGTCACATCGACAGTTCATGGCCGTACTTCATTCCGTTCCCGAATATCCTCGGGACGATGGGAGCGTTCATCCGCCTGCGCTCCCCGATTCGCGACCGGATCGGGCTTTTCGACATGGCGGTTGCGGGACCGTTGGCCGGATTCGTCGTGGCGGTTATCGCCCTGGCGGTCGGGATGTCGCAATCAACGGTGGCCGGTCCTTCGACCGAGGGTGGGATCTATCTGGGCGAGTCTCTGATCTTTCGCCTCATGTCGGCGATCTACTTCCCCGGTGTCGGACCCGAGCAAAACATCATGCTGCATCCGATTGCCTTTGCGGGATGGGCGGGGCTGCTTGTCACCATGTTCAACTTGCTGCCGATGGGACAGCTCGATGGCGGTCACATCGCGTACGCGATCTTTCGACGCGGTCAGCGCTGGTTGGCGATGGTGACGATGGCGGGGTTGGCGGCGATTTCGTACTGGTGGCCGTGGTGGCTGATTTGGGTGGCGATAGGGCTGTTATTGCGTCCCGAACATCCACCGACGTTGCAGGATGCGACCCCGGTGGGAAAAGGGCGAGTAATTCTGGGGATCCTCGCGCTGGTAATCTTCATTCTCTGCTTCAGCCCGGTGCCGTTGCGGTTTGAGCCGTGACCCCGGCGCAAGGCATGCGGCGCAGTTGGCTCGAGATGTCGCAGGGCTTGCGCTTGTGCGACTAATCGGACACATAGGACATATAGGAACTATTCTGGCAAGACGAGTCTCCGTATGAGGTTGGAGACAGAGCAGACCGAGCCGGCCATGTTCGGCACGATAGTTGTTAGTACTATGCTTGGACCTGTAAGACTCTTCGTCGCAACACCAAAGGATCGGAGCAGTTGGGTGGTGTGAGAATTTTCAGGGATGAAGCGTCAAGCCCACGGATGGGTGCTTGAATGCGGCTCCGATCCCTGACAATCAGAGGTGGGCTGAGCCCCACCCTACAAGATAGCAGTACTGCTCTCATAGGTGGGAAGGGGCAGTCGGAAGTGGGAAAGGCCTCGTGCGGGGACGGGGCCTTTTCTCATTGCGGATTGTCGATTTCGGGTTGCGGATTGAAAAGAGACATCCACGACGTATCGGTTTCAGATAGCGACAATCTGGGAGGGCGAGGCTCCTGCCGAGCCGTTGCCCACGACACGGCTCGGCAGGAGCCTCGCCCTCCCCACTGCTTGTTCTTTTTCCAAGAGGATAGAACTGTCACGACTTCGCGGAGAAGACGAGGTCAGTCGAGGCACGGGGATCGTACGGGGAGCGATTGATGCCACCGTAGGTTGCGATATCTGCAAATCCTGCGGCGTGTAGGCACGCCGCCAAGCGTTCATGGTCCCAAAGCGTCCAGATGTGTGTGCTGATTTCGATATTGTCGGCGGGGCCGTCGGCGATGACGGAGAAGTAGAGATGTCCGGAATCAACTGGTACCGCGTAGCGAAGATAACGGACCTCACCGACAACGCGGTGATTGATCACGCGCCTGAGACCGAGAGCAAATGGAGTGAGATTTAGATTCTGGATCAGAATGTGACCGCCCGCCTTCATGCTCGCATGTAGACCACGCAAAGAGTCGATCATCTCGGCACCGGACTCGTGCCCGATCAGAGCGTTTCCGAGAACAAAGACCGCATCGAAGGATTTCGGGAAGACGACTCCGGCTGATCCAAAGGGCGCGCCGCAGAACTTGAAGGTCTTCCCTGCGGCGCGGGCGTTGTCGAGGGCGAGACGCAGCATCGGCTCCGACAGATCGAGCCCGACCACGTCGACCCCGAGGCGGTCGAGAGCGAACATCAATGCTCCGCCACCGCACCCGGCATCCAGGGCGTTGTCGATGTCCCAATCGAGCACCCAAGGTTGAATCGAAGCGACGAGGCTGTCAATTCGACCAGGGAAGCCGGTCATCGCGTTGTAGTGCTGGGCGAGGAAGTTGGTGGACATAGGGGAATATACAATTGCCGACTGTCGATTGTCGAATGTCGATTATGCGAACCTGTTCGTCATTCCCGCGGAAGCGGGAATGACGGAGCGATAGGTAGCGGAATGACGGGTGATAGATGGGCTGGAGGTTGCTCGCTACGCGGCGGACCCCTGGCTTGCATTTCTCTCCAGCGCGAGACGGCCGGGGCCGCGGAAGAACAGGTGCAGCGCGCCCAAAAGCAGGAGCGTGTCTTGAATCAGCAGGCCGTTTCCGGTTTTGCGTCCCGCCGAGGACGAAGTAAAGCAGCCGCAATCGATGCTGATGCCGCGAATGAGAGTCGCGGTGACAGCGACCAGAAAAACGACCAACATCGCGCTGATGATCAGTGAGGCGCCCTTGACCTTGGTTCCCAGGATCAGGGCCGCGCCAGTCAGGAGTTCAAGCCATGGCAGGAAAAGGGCCGTGAAGTTGACGAGCGACGCCGGCAGGATCTTATAGTTGTAGACGGCTTTGGCGAATCCGTCGGGGTGCATGATCTTGTCGAGGGAGGCGTAAACGAAGACTGCGCCAACGACCAAGCGGATCACGAGTGCGAGCCATTCGTTCTTGAGGATGGAGTTCATGGTTGTGTTTGCTCTCTATTCAAAAAGGATTACTTCCTGCTTCGCCAAGGCTACTCAGGACAAGTCGTCGCTTCGCTCCTCGCAATGACGATTACGTCTTCTATGCGCCGGGGGGCGGGGCGGCAGTGGTGTCCATCGGCATGTTGTTTTCCTGCCATTTGAGCGCGCCGCCATAGAAGATCGCCAAGTCGTTGTAACCCTTGTCACGCAAGACGCGCGCGAGAAAAAGCGACAGTTCACAGTCTTCACCGGAGCAGTAGGTCACGATCTTCTTGTCCTTCGGGAGACGCGATTCGACTCCGGCCCAGTACTCGTCGAACATCTCGAAGGGCAGGAGTATCGAGCCGGGAATGTGGCCGGTCTGGAAATCCTCCGCGTACCTCGCATCAACGAAGATCACATTATCCTTGTCGTCGTAGAGTGTCTTGGCCTGGGCGAATGTCAGGAATGGCGGATCATTTGTATCGGCCGATGCCGGGCGCACGATCGAGTCACCTTCAACGGCGAGCGATTTGCCCCATTCACCGACCCACGGGATGCGGCCGGGTGCGATGGTGTTGCGTCCCACGGCGAGCACCGTGGCCACGATGACGAAGAACATGATCTGGGCGAACAAGCGTTTCATCAATGTGCCTCTCGGAGTCGGTTCTCCCGGAGCTCCCGGAAGGAAAGTGTTATACCATCGGTCGGGGATTTGGACTCAAATGCTCAAGAGCCGGAGTCGGCCGCGACAGCGACGATCTCATACGATGTAATCGCCCATCTCTCGCCACCTTGCAAGTGGAGATGTAATTCACGCCTCTCCCCTGGCGTTTCGTGCGACATGAGATTGACAATCAGCGTGGCATCGGCTCCGGTCTGTTGAATTCGTGATAAGGAGACGTGCACGGAGTCATTAATGCGCCCGTCGAACACGTCGACAACCAGCGCGTTCGATTGAAATCGCTCGGTGCCCAGCTTCTGCAGCCCGGCCAGATCGCGGCGGTTAAGTCCTGCCTCAATCTTCGGAATGAGCGACTTGATGTCATCGAGCGGGTCTTTCTCTTTCGTGGCGCAACCGACCGCCACAGACAAGATGACGGCCGCAATGAGCGAAGTGTTAACGGCGGTCTGGAGGCGCATGGTAAAGCTATTTTAGCGTGGGCGGTTGGGCGTGGCAAGAGCGGAAACAGAGCGCACTCACCCTACTCTTCGTCCAGAGTATTCCTGATGCGGGTGTAGCCGTCGTAGCGTTCGGGCGCGATTTTGCCTTCTTCGACGGCCTGCTTGATACGACAATTCGGCTCGCCGATGTGGAGACAGTTATGAAAGCGGCACTGGCCGAGAAAGGGCCGGAATTCGGGATAAAGATGGGCCATGTCCTCGGGCGTGACTTTCCAGAGCCCGATCGAGCGGATGCCGGGAGTGTCGGCGATGTAGCCGCCGAAGGAGAGCGGGTGCAGTTCGATGTGCGTCGTCGTGTGCTGACCCCGGTCGGTGGATTCCGAGACGATCTTGGTACGTATTCCCAATCCGGGTTCGAGCGCATTCAGAAGCGATGACTTCCCGACGCCGGAGTGGCCGGAGAAGATCGACGTCTTCAGTTTCACGAGGGAGCGGAGATCATCCATTCCCCTTCCATCAAGAGCACAGGTGGGAATAATCGCGTAGCCCGCACCCCGGTAGACCTCAAGCACGCGGTCGTACGAGCCGGGTTTGGCCAGATCAATTTTGGTGAGAACGATGGCGCACTCGAGTCCGGCCGATTCTCCAGCAATGAGGAATCGGTCAATGGTGCCGTACTTAAGTTTGGGATGCGTGACAGAGGCCACCACAATGAGCTGGTCGCAGTTGGTGACGAGGATCTGCTCCCACTCCGGCTTGATCACATCAGGACGCGAGAGTTTGTTCTTGCGTTCGTGTACTTCCTCAATGACGCCGTAGGGTGGCTCCTCGACCGCGATCGAGACGCGGTCGCCCACTGCGACCGGACTCAGCTCTTTGAGTTCGGAAAGCCGGAATTTGCCGCGCAAGGAGCAATCGAACGTGCCTTCGGCGGTGAGAACGATAAAACGGCTCCCGAAGCTTTTGATAACGCGTCCATCGATCGATCGTTCTTCGGGCATGTGGGCGTTTCGCGGGCTTCACTCAGCTTAATGGTGAACTTGGCGGCAATGGATCTTCAATGAGGTCACGTTTGTCGTTGACGACGAGATCAGCGTTGGCGAGGCGTTCCTTCTCGGCAATAACCTCCTCCGCCTGAAATTCGCGAATGCGCACATGCGCGGAAAATGACGCAACCGAACCCAGGACAAAGACGGGACCAACTTCCGCCAGATGCAGGAGGATTGAGAAGCCGAGGGCCTGATCCTTGGAGATGCCAAAGAAGGACAGGCCGACAATGCAGGCGAGCTGGAATGTGCCAATGTTCCCGGGGCTGACGGGAACCATGATGACAATGGTGTTTACGATCAGAATCACCATCGCACCCCAGAAGGGAACATCGAAGTCGAACGCACGCAGCAGAAAGAGGACGATCAGAGCGTGCGCTACCCAGGAAGCAACGGACAACAATGAAACCAGCAGCAGGTGGCGTGTGCTTTGCAGCATGTTGAGTCCGGCCAAAAACGAGGCCTTAACGTTGTCCCACTCCCGGACCAACCGCGCTGGGGCACGACGGTGAAACCAATTGGACGCCGCTGCATGGTGTTTACCGTGATGAAGGATATAGTAGAAGAAGCCGAGCAGAATCGCGGTGGCGATGAAGATCATCACCTCGCCACGAACCATCCAATCGGGCATGACAAAGAGAAAAGATGCTCCAAAGACCATGACAAGCAGAATCAAGCCATCGAAGAGGACCTCGAGAATGACCAGTGTAACGGCGAAGGTCTTGGTGAAGCCGAGCGTGCGTGAAAACAGGAGCACGCGCGCGACCTGGCCGGTCAGGACAGGCATCATGATATTGAGCAGTTGCCCGACGTTGTAGACGGCGAAGACGCGTCCGGCGGGACGGTGGTGGTGCGGCTCCATGATGTACTTGAGACGAATGGCGCGGGCCAGCGGCATGGCGATCGTGCCGATCACGACCGGGATCAGAAACCGCACGTCCATCTGCGCGATGGCATTCCAGATGTCGCGCGGATCGGTATTGCGGAACATCATCACCAAGGCGGCGGTCGCGGCAATCAGGCCGAGTATGCGAATCCATCGCCATGTGCGTGCTTGCATTAGGGGCAAAATCGCCCGTTTGCCAGGGGGAGTCAATTGGGAATGCGGAGTGCGGAACGCGGAATGAAAAAGGGGAATGCGTAGGGGCGCATTGCACTACAGTCCCGAGCGAAGTCGAGGGATACGCCCCTCCCGACAGGACGCAGCTCAGATCATCTCAAACGCAGAGGTTTGCAGCCAGCCTTTGAGGCCGTTGGGGAAACGGACGAGATGCCATCCGGATTCGGTCCGTTCGACAACGCCGATCAGGCCATCGTGAGCGACGAACTGCAATGCATACTCATTGCCGGGTCCGCCGCGCACGTCCGCCTGCGTGACAGTCACGAAGCCATCTTTGGCTGCGACGTCGCGCGCATAACAGGTCGCGCTCGCTCCGGTCGAGAGCAGCCAGGCGGCCCAAATTGTCGCGAGTACCCAGAGTGGGACTCTGGCGCGATTCGAGGGTGTGGGCCAGAAACGCCAGAGGGTCACCAGAGTTGCAAGCCAGAAGAGCAGTGCGGCCAGCCAACGCGATTCGTAGATCGAGAGTTGATCGACCGCGGCGCGCCACCATGTCGACAGAAACAACACACCGACCGGTTCGATCTTGTCGGCGGCGAAGAGACGGGCGTAGCGATAGTTCGCGACGAGGTCGGCGTCACGTGGCGCCAAACGCATGCCGCGGCGATAAGCCACCAATGAGGCGCCGATCCGCCCCGATTTGAAATGGCTGTTGCCCAGATTGTACCAGACTCGCGGATCATCGATGCCACCCTGGGCGAGTTGCGTGAAAGCCACCGCCGCCGAGTCGAAGTGTCCGCGCTGATAGGCGGAGACACCGCCGTTAAACAATGTGGATGCGTCCTGAGCGTGGGCGGCGGTTGCGAAAGTCAATATAGCTGCCAGAGTACAAAGATTGCTTCGTCGGGCAGCAAAAAGCGCTGCCATCCTCGCAATGACGGTAGCGCGGGACTGAGATGTAGTCACGAGCGGGCCTCCATCGCGGCGATGATGGATTCGGCACGGTCAACTGTCGATGCGGGCACCTGCTCCGAATCGCTCAGAGCATAGCGTCCGCGATCACAAAGATCGAGAAGCTCGATGTAACCGCCGATGGCGACCTCCGAGAGCCCATCGAGTGCGAGGGTCGCGCGAACTTCGGCACGGGTTTGTCCCTGGGCGCTGACGTTGTAGCGATCCGTGTAGTATTGCATCAATGCCTCAGACAGCTCGCTGTAAGTGAGCGGTTGTGTTGCGACTTTGCCGTCCTCGCCGCGGAGCCGGACAATCGCCGCGCGCGCAGCCAGACGCCGCCTACGTCCCACCGGGTCGGCCGCTTCGCGCACGACACCGCGACGCCACGTTAGGAAACCGATCAGTCCCAGAAGCGGAAGGACATGCCCTGCCCAGAATGCCATGCCAAAGAGCCCGGGGGCTGAGACGCGCCTGAGATTCTCACCATCGGTTTTGAGAAACCGCACATCGGCGGCCAGGTCGGAAAGCTGGTCCGGTTCAAGTTTGAGCGATGGAATGGTGAAGTCGGCGGCGCCGCCGGTCACGGTGATTTCGATCGGCTCGGTGCGCGCCGTCTCATAAGCCTTCTTCTTCGGATCGAAATACGTCAGCGCGAATGCCGGCAGGCTGTATGTTCCGGCGCGTTGCGGCACGAAAGTCTCGTCGAACGTCTTCGAGCCGCGGATGCGATAGTCGGACGTGGTGATCTTCTCGCTGGTGCCACCGGAGAACATGCGGAAATTGGGCAATGTGTCGCGATACGGCGACGGGATTGCCTTGACGTTTCCCTCACCGGTAATCGTGACACTCACAGTGATCGGATCGCCGACGTTGACCTGTCGGGTATCGGTGCTGGCACGAATCTCGAAATTACCGACAAGCCCAGACGGCTCCGGAGTGATCTGCGTCTGAGGTGTCGGTAACACCACGAGCCGGAGCGCTTCGCTGGCGAGGCGCACAGTCTCGCCGCGATCGAAGAAACTGTCATCGAAGAGATTGAATGGGTTGGGGCGCGCGTTGTTGCGACGACGGGCACTGCGCACGGTCGCGTTCACTTCCGCGGGCGGAATCGTCTTGGTGCCGGCCTCGGCGGGAAAGAGCGCTGTGCGGATTTCGGTTACCTCATACGGAACGCCCTCGATCGTGGTCGAGTACTTACGTTGCGGCGGAAGATCTTCGACCCAGAATCCGGTGAAGGCGGGCCGCTGATATTCCGGATTTGAAAGCAGCCGCTCGCCGGAATAGAAACGGAAGATGAACGTGACTGGCTGGTTGACATAGACTGTATCGTTATCGAGCGAGCCGGTGATAAAGACTTTTCGCTCGCGGTTGGTGCGGCTCGCAGCGGGGTCTTGATTTGGCTGTGGCGCAGCCTTCGGCGCCGGGGCATCGTTGATGATGATTGCTTCGGTCCCCGACGTGTACACCTGGCCATCAATCGTGATTGTCGCGGGACCAACTACAAAGCGCCCGGTATGGCGCGGCGCGAGGACATAGGTGTACGTGACGCTTGCGCTGATCTTACCGTTGATCAGTTGGATGTTTTGGCTGCGCCCGGAAGAGAATATCTGAAAGTCGGTGAGGGGCGGCAGTTGCGGCTGCGGGAGGTTTTTGCTGTCGCTGACTATCGTAATTTCGAGAGTCGAGTTTTCATACATCGAGATCTTTTTCGGCGAAAGCTCCAAGGTGATGCGATTGTCGGCGAAGGCGGAATGCGTCCAAGCGATTGACAGGAGCAAGAGCAGGCTCGCTCTCCAGAATGCGGAATGCGGAATGCGGATTGCGGATTGAAATCTAGACCCAACTGTCATCGCGAGAGGGCCCGCTTTGGGGGCAGACGACGGGACGTCGCGGAAGGCCGTCGCCGAACGGGAAGCAATCATGCGGTGGGGCCAGCAGGTGCACAACCGGATTGCTTCGTCGCTTCGCTCCTCGCCATGACAGGCATGCTTTTTGTATGCGGAATGCGACACGGATTTACCAATCCTTGGCGACTTTGTCGCCGGTGGTCCGTTGGGCGCGTTTCTTCTGCAATGCCAGTTCACTGTTCTTGAGCGCATCGAGCAACCGTTCGGCGTCGGCCTGGGTCATGCCCTGGACGGGACGCGGCTGGCGCTGCTCGCGCTGCTGGCCGTCCTGCTGATCCTGCGGCTGCTGTTGCTGTTCCGGCTCTTTGTTGCCGTCCTGGTTTTGCTGTTGCTGTTGTTGCTGATTCTGAGTCGAATCCTGGTCCTGTTTCTGCTGTTGGTTTTGTTCCTGCTGTCCGGTTGAATCTTGCTGTTCTTGCTGTTTTTTGTCCTGCTCCTGTTTCTGACTGGTCGAATCGCCGCCCGCATTCATCTTCCGCAACGTCAGTTCGAGATTGTGCTTGGCATCGAGGTCGTCGGCGTTGGCCAAAAGCGCCTGCTTGTAAGCGGCAACGGCTTCCTCGTATTCCTGCGTGCGGTATAGTGTATTGCCGAGATTGTAATAAGCATCGGGCTTGAGCAGCAGCTCGGCATGAGCAATGGCGTTTTGTAGTTCGGTGGCGGCCGTGTCGAATGCACCTTTCTTGTGTAAAGCCGAGCCGATGTTGTAAACGACTCCCGGCTCGCCCGGACGCTCGACGCGCGCGGCCTGGTACTCGGTGATGGCGCTGTCGATCTTGCCGCTTTCGAGGAGCTTATTGCCCGTGTTGTTGCGTTTGGCGAATTGGTCGGCGTGGACGGAGGCGGGACAAAGGACATAAATGACCAAGAGGACCAAAGGAGCCTTCACAATGCTACGGCGGTTGGGCAGGGCCATCTCCAATGCCAATAACAGGAATGCCGGGAATAGGAAGAAATGGAATCGCTGCTCGAATTCAGTGAATAGGCGGCCTTCCATTTCTTTCTTCTCGAGCGTCGATAGTTCATCGAAGAGGGCGTCGAGCTCCATCTCGGAGGGGCCGGCGCGGAAGTACCGTCCCTCGGTCGCTAGTGCGACCTTCTGTAGAGTGATTTCATCCAACTTCGAGAGAACAACTTGGCCGTTTTCGTCTTTCTTGAATCCGATCTGATTGCCGCGTTCGTCGAAGTCGGGGATCGGTTCCCCTTGCGGCGTGCCGATGCCGACCGAGTAGATCCGCACGCCCTGTTTGGCCGCCTCCTGGGCGGCGGCGAGCGGATCGCCCTCGTGTCCTTCGCCATCAGTGACGAGGATCAGAATCTTAAATTGCCGTTCGTTTTGCTCATACATGCCGGTCGCCGCCTCGATGGCATCGGCGACCAGCGTACCGGGGCGCCCCCCGGAATTGATGCCGGTCGCATCAAGCAACATGCGCGCGGCGGAGGCATCGAGCGTCAACGGACATTGGACGAAGGCGTCGCCGGCGAAGACGACCAAGCCGATACGATCGCCGGCCAGACGGTCGAGGACGGCGGCGATTTCACGTTTAGCACGCTCGAGCCGATTGGGTTTGACATCGGCCGCCAACATCGAGCGCGAGACATCGAGCGCGACAACAATGTCAAGACCGCGCCGTTGCATCATCACCGCGCGGGCTCCCCACTGGGGGCCTGCGAGACCGACGATCAGTAATGCGAGAGCAATGATGAAAAGGACATGCTTCCAATGTGTCACTGCGGACGTCGTTTCACCCGCCAACTTGTTCCAGAGATTGGTTTCGGCGAAACGGGCCGCCATGCGGGACCGTCGACGGATCACCCAAACGAGAAACCCGAAGGCGACCGGGATCAGGGTCAGTGCCCACAGCCATTGTGATGAGCCGAATCTCATGACTAATCTACTACGGAATTGTCCGCAGCCAGGTTCCTGACAGGACCACGCTTACGACTGTGGCCCCGAGCGCGAAGGCAGCGAACCAGCCGAACAGGTCACGGTACTGAACATACTCTTTCACTTTGATTTCGGTTTTCTCGAGTGTGCTGATTTCGTTGTAAATGCGTTCGAGCATCTGTTCGGACTGCGCGCGGTAATAGCGTCCGCCGGTCATATCGGCGATTTCCTGCAAAACCTCTTCATCGATCTCGTTGGGCAGGCTGATGTAGCGTTTGCCGAAGATGGGATCCTCGACCGGGTACATGGCATTGCCGGGTTTGCCGGCGCCGATCGTGTAGACCTTGATCCCCAGTGTCTTGGCGACTTGCGCGGCAGTCAATGGTTCGATCTGGCCGCGATTGTTGACTCCATCAGTGAGCAGGATTACGATTTTGCTCTTCGCAGTCGATTCGCGCAGTCGGTTGAGCGCATTGGCCAGACCCGTACCGATCGCGGTGCCATCCTCGATCATGCCGAAATCGATCTTATCGAGCAGTGAGACCAGAACATCATAGTCGAGCGTGAGCGGGCACTGTGTAAACGATTCCCCCGAAAAGACAACGAGACCGATGCGGTCGTTAGTACGCCCTTTGATGAATTCGCGGATGACTTCCTTGGCGACATGGAGACGGTTGTGCGGCTGGAAGTCCTCGGCCTTCATTGACCCCGAGACATCGAGCGCCAGCACGATATCGATGCCTTCGGAGGTGATTTCTCTTGAGGCGGTGCCGGATTGCGGCCTCGCGATGGCGAACACCAACGCAACCAACGCAACCAGGCGCGCGGCCTTGGGCAACCAGCGGAGGCGGATACGCCATGATGGTTTGGCATCGCCGAGCAGTGTCAGACTGGAGAACGCGGCGGCGCGATCGCGACGGCGATTGCGTATCTCCCACCAGATGAGTCCGGCGACTAGTAACAGGCCAAGCAGAAACCAAGGCTGGGCGAATCGGAGAATCATGCGAGGGCCTTCTCCTCTTCTTCCTTTACCGTGGGCGCATCGGCGACGATGCGTAAAGGAATGGTATCATTGACAAACGATCGCACCCACTGCCAGTCGACTTCGGGACGTCCTTCGATCGCGGGCTGTTTGGCGTAGCGGATGCGGTCAGCAAGATGGAGGAATTCCTCCGCGCGCTGACGCTGTTCGTTGGTGAAGGGCGCAAGCGGCAAGAGAGTTACGATTTCGGTCGTCGTTTGATCAATCGACTGCCAGTTGTAGCGGCCGTCCCAGTACCGGCGCAGAATCTCGGAGAGGCGGAAATACCAGAGCCGTCCGCCATCATCCTGCGGTCGGACCTCCAACTTCAAGGCATTGAGTTCGCGCATGGCAAGCTCCCACGGAGGACGCGGCGGAATGACCGCTTTGGGAAGCGCGGCGCGACGGCGGAAACGGTACCACAGGTACAAAGCGATGGCCAGGAGGGCCGCGGCGCCGCTGACCCACCAGTACCAGCGCGGCTCAGGGGCAACATATGGTCCTTTCAGCCCGGCGATGTCGGTGGTGTCGGCGTCAGGACGGTCGAGCACACTTTCGATCATGATCGCCAGTGAGTCGGAGTGCCAAGCCACGGTATCGGAGCCCATCACGGTCAGGCCGGTCAGCGAGGGAATCCAGGCGCCGCCCGGCTTGAAAATCGCGAGAATCAACTCACGTTTGAAGTGCAGGCGTTCATCCCCCTCGCCCCAGCGATCGACATAGGAGGTATCGTGGAGAAGATCGAACGGGCCAAATGTCTGGGAGAGCGGCTGGGAGATCTGCTGCCAGTCCTTGTGGTGTTCGATTTGTACGGTGAACTTGATCCGGTCGCCGACCGTCGCAGTTTGGCGATCGGACGAGACAGTCACGCGCGGAGGAACGGCCGCAAGCGCGTACGTCCCGAGGAGAATCGAGAGTAGGCAAGCCAGACGAACTACTATGGTACGAACGAGGCGCGAAGTCATAGCCGGGATACTGTCGACCTTTAGACGATCCTTTTACACCTTAGGGGTGTCGTCGGGTTTCTTCTCTTCGGTTTCGCTCATGCCTTTTTTGAATTCATTGACGCTTTTACCGAGTCCCCGAGCGATTTCGGGGATCTTCTTGGCGCCAAAGAGCAGAATAAGGACGAGAATGATGAGTAACCATTCTGTCGCACCGATTCCAAACATGGGGTCGTCCCTTCTTTAGGTTTCCCTCACCCTACCCTCTTCCACTAAACTCCGGGGAAAAGGAGGAAAAGAGCAACAAAGATTGCTTCGTCGGCTCGACAAAGAACCGTCGAGCCTCCTCGCAATGACGGTCTCTCAACTGGAGCTTTCGTCATTGCGAGGAGGAGCGCTCTTTGCGACGACGAAGCAATCTTTTTCGCGCAGTTCACCATAAGACTGGTCACAACGACTCTTACCGGCGGCGTTCGCGTTGGCGGAAGAAGCGAATGAGGCCGTCCGCGACGGGCCGTCCGGTTGACAGCTTTACCGTATCGAGACTGATCGAGTCGAAGAAGCGTTTGCGCCGCTGTTCGGTGATCACCACCGAGCGTTCGAAGGCGCGTTTGGCGGCCGGATCGGATGTGTCGACCACACGCCTCTCCCCTGTCTCGAAGTCCTCCAGTTCAATCAGGCCGACATCGACCCACTCGCGTTCACGCGGGTCTTCGACCTGGACCGCTATAATGTCGTGACGACGGTGCGCCACCGCCAGTTGATGTTCGTATCCCTTATCAAAGAAGTCGGAGATCAGGAACGCGACCGACTTGCGCCGGGTCACGCGCGCGAAGAAATCGAGCGCGGCGCGGATGTTGGTGCCGCGCCCTTTGGGTTCGTAATAGAGAATCTCGCGAATGATGCGCAGGACGTGCGAGCGGCCCTTCTTCGGCGGGACGTAGAGCTCGACGTCGTCAGTGAACACGATCATGCCGACTTTATCGTTGTTCTTGATCGCAGAAAAGGCAAGAACCGCAGCGGTCTCTGCGGCCACTTGGTTTTTTGCGCGTGAAACCGTCCCGAAGTGGCCGGAAGCTGACAGATCCACCAGGAGCATCACGAGCAGTTCGCGTTCTTCGCGGAATTTCTTGATGAATGGTGTGCCGGCGCGGGCGGTGACGTTCCAGTCGATCAGGCGGATGTCATCGCCGGGGAGGTATTCGCGGACCTCCTCGAATTCCATCCCCTGTCCCTTAAAGACCGAATGGTATTCGCCGCCGAAAAGATCGTTCACCAAGCGATTGGTGTGGATCTCGATCTTGCGGATCTGGGCGACGAGTTCTTTAGGGAGCATAGTCGTTATTCAAGAAACAGGAACCGCTGCAAGTGAACCCCGGGCGTCCCCGCCCCGGGCAAAACGGCGGCCCCAAGCGAGCTTCGCGTTGCGGGATCTTCGAGACGCCTGGGGTCCACGATATGTGCACGTCAGGCGTCCCCGCCTGACGCATTACGGCACCTCGACGTGGTCGAAAATCTTCTGGACGACCGTGGTCGACGTGATGTTTTCGGCTTCGGCTTCGTAGGTCACGATGATGCGATGACGCAGGACATCGGGACCGATGGACTTGATATCTTCGGGCGTCACATAGCCACGCCCCTGAATGAAGGCGTGGGCGCGAGCGGCCAAATTGAGATAAATCGAGGCACGCGGCGAAGCGCCATAGGCGATCAGTCCGGTCAGGTCGAGGCCATAGGCATCGGGACGGCGCGAGGCGTGCACAATATCGACGATGTAGTCCTTCACCTTGTCATCGATGTAAATCGAGCGAACAATGCCGCGCGCCTTCAGGATTTCGGAGGGGTCGACAACCGCTTCGATCGTGACCTCGTGTTCGGCAGTCATGCGGTCCATGATCAGGCGTTCTTCGGCTTTGTCCGGATAACCGACGATGATCTTGAGCATGAAGCGGTCAACCTGGGCTTCGGGAAGCGGATAGGTACCCTCCTGCTCAATCGGGTTCTGGGTTGCGAGCACGAGAAACGGCGTGGGAAGCGGATGGGTCGTATCGGATATGGTGACCTGCCGTTCCTGCATGGCCTCGAGGAGCGCGCTTTGCACTTTTGCGGGGGCGCGGTTGATTTCATCGGCCAAAACGATGTTGGCGAAGATTGGCCCCTTGCGAGCACTGAATTGGCCATTGGTCGGGTTGTAAACCATCGTGCCAATGAGGTCGGCGGGCAACAGGTCAGGCGTGAACTGCAACCGCGCGAACTTGGCGTGAATGGCGCGTGCAAGCGTCCTGACCGAGAGCGTCTTGGCCAACCCGGGAACACCTTCAAGCAGGATGTGGCCGTCAGCGAGCAGGCCGATCAGGAGTCGATCAACGAGGTAATGCTGGCCGACTACGACTTGCCCAATCGAGTCTTTGAGACGGCGGGAAAAGGCGCTGGATTCTTCGACGTTGCGCTGTATCTGATCGATGTCCGGATGCATTGGTGCTCTAATCCTCCCCAAAAGTTGAATTCACAAATACGTCGGGCACAGTCCTATGTTCCATCCGGCCCTTGTCCAGCTTGGCCGTCTGATGGAGTATCTGTTACCCAAACGGCATCAAGGCGTTCCAAAGTGTTGAGGGCCAATTCCTCCGTGTGCGCCAAGAGCTGAAAATCCGCCTTAGCTCCCGAAAAGCGCGCCGTAGTGCAGCGCTGCAGGATGGTCCGTAAATCGGCCAGGACTTGGGGATCACGCACATACTTGGCAGCGAGACCGGCCATTTCCACGGCGGTCGCTGACCCCAGCGGTCGACCTGTACGTCGGCTAAGATACCCAGAGATAACCCGCTCGACATCGGCAAAGAATCGGCTCGCGCGGTCGATCCGGCAGTTGGTGTGAACCTCCGCCAGCATCGCCATGGCGTCCTGCAGCGGAGTCTTGGGAATACGCGGGGTGTGCTGCCTGCGTCGGCGCCAAGCACGCAGGGCGGTGAATACCGCGGCCGCCAACCCAAAAACCACTGCAAGGGTTCGAGGATGAGGTACCCACCATGGCAGTTCTCTTGCTTTCGAGATCGTCACAGTCAGGGTCGGGCCGAGTACGCGGTTGGTCGCCAGAGGCGGCCCCTCGACTGGCGCGCCACCGAGCAGCACAATCGGCGTAATGGTGGATGTTGTCTCGGCCAGGGCGCGAAGCTCGAAACGCCAGGTCTTGACCAGACCGGCTGAGTCGGCACGCTCCGATTCGGCAGTCTGAGCGCCAGTCTCCCATTCGGGGCCAAGCTGAAGCCCGGCGTGCGCCGGCACAGGCTCATTCAGAGAATCGGGGCGCGTGGCATGAACAGTGACCTGCAAACGATCCCCGACACGGACTTCGGTGTGATCCGCCTTGGCAGTGACAGTGACGGCGCACCACCCCTCGGAAACGAGACAGATCGACACGAGTATGGCAAGAACCAGCTTCGACATAACGTTGAAATGAACGGGGAATTATCCCATTGCCAAACACAAAACTGTTACCTATTCTCCCCACTCGAAGTTAAACCGCCGGGCTGATCCGGTGGAAATCCCCAAGGGGGTGGTCAAATTGAGCGTGATGTTAGAAACGCTCTTTTTGCTCCCCTGTGGTAGTTCATGCATGAGCAACCTTGCATCATGACTCAAACGGGAATGGTTAGCCAAGCATCAGATGCGTTCCGCCCAATAGAACAAGATCGTGGCCGGTACTGCCTTCGGGGTGGTAGGTTCCATGTGAGTTGCCTGTTGGCGGTGTTCGCGTCTACGCGCCCGGTTGCCTCTGGCGCGGTCTAAAGTTAAGTGTGCAAAGGGGGCCAGAGTCATGGGATGACAAAATGGCCCCGGTGTCCCCGTGTAACGCGGTCAAGACACTGGCCAAGCCAGAGTAACTTCCGAGCCCTACCGGCCCCCCTGCTAACTTAAAGATCATCTGCACACATCCTGAAAGGACACTCCAATGGCCGACGACAAAAACAAGGACAAAGGCTCAAGCGACCAGAAACCCGCAGATCGTCCCAGCACTGGGAAAATTATCAGCGATGTTGGGTTTGAAAAAACTGATCGTAAACCTCCCATTATCACTAATCTCAACGAACATGTTGAGCCGAGAAAAGATGAGGATTAGACGTCACGATTAGAATGACAGTCTGAGTGGTCCCAAGCACGATGAGCCAGATTGCAACATTGATAAGTCGCCCGATCCTACTCATTTCGGTCCGGCCAGTTTCATAGGCCGCGCTCATGCCGCTAACCGCTTCTGGAATTGCTTCATCCAGAGGAGTTTTGTTTCTGATAAACCAGTCAACGGTTGCGATGTTGGGGGCTGTATCAAGCGAACGTGATCGATAGGTGAGGCTCAGCAAGACAAGTGCCGCAACGATGATCGCCGATGGAAGCCAGAACAACGGATTGGCGATATAGTCCTCAATGATCGTGACTTCAAATCCCATCAGCACGAAACCGAAGCCTAATAAAGTGCTCGCCTTGGTCTGGAGCCGACCATACGCCTCGTGCTGGCGTTCCATTTGGTGCTGAGCAATCTCATAGTATTGGGCCAGTTGGTCATCGCTCAACGGGATCACTTCCTTTGTCGTGTCCATTATCTATCTCCTCTTTCGGTACTTTCAAGAGCGCGTCCATAGCGTCCTCAAAACTCGCGTCAATCTTAACTGGTGGTTCATTCTTCCCCCTCGGTACTCGTTTACGCTTGGGCTTCCCCTTCTTTGGTTTCTTGACCATTGGATTCTCCCTTGCGGAAATTCCACTTCAGACGACCGTCACAATTCTCCATAGCAATGGCGAATCTCTGCCCGTCAGTGTGCTGGCGGGTATTGTACCGGAAACTGAATTCGCCGCAATACAAGTCTGCGTGTTTCGCGCTGATGTGGTGAAATGTACCATGCACTCCCCGCTTTAAGAGTGCAAAAAAGCTCTCAATCGTATTCGTGTGGACACCGCCCGGCTCAACGTAGATGTGTGTGGAGTGCTTGACGCTCTTATGATTCCGGTTTCTCAGGATTCCACGGTAGACCTTGGCCTCATCCGTCATAAACTGGGACTCAGCGTCTACGTTGGCATCAATCGAACCGGCCAGCGCGTCCTTTGAGATTGTGGGAACGGTGTGGGCAATGACCTTTCCCTGACGTTCAACCATCGCGAAGATCGACATCTTGCGACCGCCTACGCCCCGCTGACCCTTACGACACTTCCACCCCTTACCCTTGCGATCCTTGCCCCCGATCCAAGTTTCGTCACACTCAACCATGCCCGACAACCGATCCTTGAACGCATCGGTTCGCATCGCCAGACGGATACGATGACAGGCAAACCACCATGTCTTATATGATCCGCCAAGCATCCGTTGCAACTGTGCCGCTGAAATGCCCTTCTTCGACGCACACATGAGATAGACGGCGGCGAACCACTTCGACAACGGCAAATGACTGGCTTCGTAGATCGTGCCTATTGTGACCGTGAATTGACGGCGACAAGCCCCACAAGCGTAGACACCCGCTCGATGTGCCTTGCCGTTCAGTTTGGAAATGGTCGCCTCAGCGGTCCCGCAATGCGGACAGACAGGACCATTTGGCCACCTTTTGGCCTCTAAGTACTCCCGACAGGCTAAATCCGTGCTAAACCGCTTAACGAAAGCCAGATAGCCGCCAGTTTCCAATCCCGCCATATCCTCTGCACTCTTTTTGGTCATTTCGTCCTCCATGATATCATAAAGATATCATTTTGGCCTGTGTTTGTCAAGTAAATAATTCCGAATGAACGTTGTAGGATAAATGTGGTCAATAGGTTAAACCGGATTGGACCTGTGGGACTTATAGGACCTATACTCTGCTGGAATGGCTTCCCTCAC
Organism: uncultured Ignavibacteria bacterium; assembly: GCA_964371625.1. Taxonomy (GTDB): domain Bacteria; phylum Zixibacteria; class MSB-5A5; order WJJR01; family WJJR01; genus JACQFV01. The sequence continues at coordinate 658,459 of CAYJMP010000001.1, forward strand.
GCCTCGGAATCGGCTCGCAAACGAGAAGAGCCCCTATCTACTGCAGCATGCCGGCAATCCCGTGGATTGGTACCCGTGGGGCGAGGAGGCGTTTGCGAAGGCGCATCGTGAGGACAGCCCGGTCTTTCTCTCGATTGGATACTCCACCTGTCATTGGTGCCATGTCATGGAGAAGGAGTCGTTCGAGGATGAAGCGGTGGCGCGCTTGATGAACGAATCGTTCGTCGCGATCAAGGTGGACCGTGAAGAACGTCCCGATATCGATAACATCTACATGACCGCATGCCAGATGATGACGGGAAGTGGCGGTTGGCCGCTCTCCATCATCATGACACCGGACAAGCGGCCGTTCTTTGCCGGCACGTACATTCCCAAGGACAATCACTACGGACGATTGGGCATGATCGACCTCATTCCCCGGATTGTCGATGTTTGGAAGAATCGCCGGCAGGATGCCTTGAATTCGGCGGAGCAGATCACGGCGGCGCTGCGCCAGGACCGTACAGCCAGTACCGGTCAGATCCCGGGTATTTCGCTGATTGAGTCGGCGGCGCAAAGCTTGCACGAGCGATTCGATTCGGTCCATGGCGGATTTGGCAGGGCACCGAAGTTTCCCACCCCGCACAATCTGACCCTGCTACTGCGACATTGGAAACGCACAGGTGATGCTGGATCACTGGCCATTGTCGAGCAGACGCTCACGGCGATGCGGGAGGGCGGGATCTACGACCATATTGGCTTCGGCTTTCATCGGTATTCCACGGATGCGAAGTGGCTGGTGCCGCATTTCGAGAAGATGCTCTACGATCAGGCCCTCCTGGTCATCGCCAATACCGAGGCGTATCAGGCGACGGGAAAAGCCGAGTACGCCCGTACCGCCAGTGAAGTGATTGAGTATGTGTTGCGGGACATGACCTCTCAGGAGGGCGCATTCTGGTCGGCGGAGGATGCGGACAGCGAAGGCGAGGAAGGGAAGTTCTATCTTTGGTCGCTCGATGAAGTGCGCGCGGCGTTAGCGCCAGATGAAGCGGAGCTGTTCATCCACACATTCAATCTCACTCCTGAAGGAAACTTTGTTGAACAGGGAACGCAGGAGCGTACGGGTACGAATATCCCGCACTTGTCAGAACCTCCCCGCAACGGCGTGATAGAGACGATACGGCAAAGGCTCTTTGCGGCACGCGAAATGCGTGTGCATCCATCCAAAGACGACAAGGTTCTGACAGATTGGAACGGACTCATGATTGCGGCCATGTGCCAGGCGGCGCAGGCGCTCGACCGGCCCGAGTTTGCGCACGCGGCAAGACGTGCGGCCGACTTTATCCTGCAGAGATTGCGTCGCGCCGATGGACGACTGCTCCATCGGTATCGTGACGGCGAGGCGTCGCTTCCCGCACATCTGGACGACTATTCATTTATGACTTGGGGACTGCTCGAATTGTACGAGACGACATTTGATGTCCGTCACCTCCATGAGGCCATCGCGCTGAATCAACAGATGATCGATCATTTCTGGGATGAGAAATCCGGCGGCCTCTTCTTCACTGCCGATGATGGCGAAGAATTGCTGGTACGAACTAAGGAGACTTACGACGGCGCGATTCCCTCGGGCAACTCGATCGCGATGCTGAATCTTGTGCGACTGGCGCGGATGACGGGCCGAACAGAATTCGAGGAGAAGACGGAGGCGATGGCGCGGTCTTTCGCCGGCGACCTCCAGCGAATGCCGTCGGCGTACTCGCAGATGCTCCAGGCCGTGGATTTCCTCATTGGTCCCGCGAATGAGATTGTCGTTTGTGGGCGCGCTGATTCGGCGGACACGCAGTCGATGCTACGCGCAATCCACTCGGCATACCTGCCCCGCAAGATTGTCCTCTTCAGACCCAGCGACCAGGAATCTCCGCCGATCACGAAAATCGCCGAGTTCACTTCGGCGCATTCCATGGTGGCGGGAAGAACGACAGCGTATGTCTGCCGTGATTTCGCCTGCCAGCAGCCGACGAATGACCCTGCCGTGATGATCGAGCAACTGCAAGAATAGGACCTACAGGACCGAGAAGACCTATACGGGAAGGCGGCCGAGGATGAGCCAGATGAGGCCGCCGGCCATGCAGAGCTTGAGTCCAAAGCTCCAGCGTTCGATGACGTGACCGGATGGGTTGAAGCCGCACTGGGCAGCACCCAGCAGAAGAATGGGGATGATAGTCACAATCACGCCGAACGTGTAAAGCCCTCCAAAACATCCGCAGAACGCCGACCAGCCGATATAACAGGTCGCCACCAGCATAACGATTCCGGCCCAACGTGCGGTCTTGAGCGGCCCGATGACCAACGGCAGAGTGAGACGGCCGGCGGCACGATCGCCATCGGTGTCGAGCGCATCTTTGAGCATCTCGCGCGGGAGATGCAGCCAGAAAGCAATCACCGCAGCGACCACCGGCCCATCGAGTACGGCGGCGGGATTGTAGTTGCGGGCTACCAAAGCGCCAAAGGCAATCGGCAGAGCGCCCAGCGCGGCGATGACCACATTGCCGGCGATGGGTTTCCCGGAGAGAATGCGATTGTAGACGATCAGCATCAAGGCGACGCCGATGGCGATTCCAAAAGCATACGGTCCGCCGGGCCAGGCAAGAAGAACTCCACCGGTGCGTAAGGCGTGAATCGCGATCTGGGCAGTGGGGATGCTAATCGCACCGGTCACGAGTGGACGTTCGGGTTTGTCGTGTAGATCGTTGGCGATGTCGCAGAGATCATTGTCGATGTTGCCGGCGGCGGCAATCATGATCGGCGGAAGAATTACGAACCAACCGCCGGCAAACCACCATTGCCCCAAAGACAGGTACATCCCCACCCATGCCGCGACACCGGCCAGAAGGGCGTTGCCGCCGCGTGTGAGTGTCCACCATGCTTTCAACTTTACCATCCCTGCACCACCGATAGACGCAAGATACCGTCGCGAAGCGAAGCGCCGTCCCGCCAGACCAGTTCAAGGCGTCCGGAACTCCGCGGTGAATCGAACAGGAGGGCCAGTCCGGCCGACTGCGGGTGTCGCCTGTTCGCATCGAACATTGTCAGCCAAGCGTACTCACCAAACAGCGATCCGCCCAGGCCGGAATTCGTCTTTCGTGACAATTCAAGTCGTGACCAGACCCCGGATGCCGCGGCCAGGGAGCGGGCATCATAGCCGCGCAGAATTTCGCCGCCGAGGAACCACTCATCCCCCGCGCGTCTCTCCCCTTTGCCCCACCAGCGCGACCCGAAAGACAGGAGCAATCGAGTGGACTCGACAAATCCGAGATCGGCATGGCCCTCGGCTTCGAGCCGTATGCGGGCCTCTGACGCCTCCATCCCGGTCGCGCGATCCCATTGGCGATGGCGCGAGTAGACGCCACGCGTCGCGAGTCTGTGCCGTCCGCCTACTTCCCAGCCAATGCCGAATAATCCTTCAAGGAGTCGCGCTGGGGAGGTCGCGGACAACAGGGGTGCGATCTTCTGCCAGGCAAGACCGGACGTGAGAGCGAAAGCACCGTGTCGTGCGAACGCGAATGTTGCATCCATCCCTACCCGCTGACGGTGATCCTCGCGACGCCAATCTTCGAGTTGCAGACTGGTCGAAACATGACGGGAGAACGCGAGGCGCTCGGAGTATTCCAAGTGAATCAGTCGCTCGGTCGGTTGTGGATGTTCATAGCGGAAAGCGAGCGAGTGATCGCGCCGGAAAAGGCCATTGAGACCGAGTGAGAGCCTGCCCAGAAGCGCCGGACTGGCGCCTTCAACCGAGCCGGCGGCCAGGGCGCCCTCGAATTGCGCCGGGGATGTTTCACGGAGCCTCAGATGGATGGCAACCGCCGAATCACCGCGGACGTTGACGATTTCAGCGGGACCGCTCAGGGCGAGGCTCGAAACAGCCCCCAGTCGCGCGACGCCATTTCGAATGTTCGCGGCAGTGGCTGGAGTACCGGTCGGCAAGTCGAGAACACTTGCCAGCCAAAGCGAATCGGTGCGCACCAGACCCAACAGTTCCCACTTCGCGATTGTCGCGATCCTTCCGGGGGCGATGATCAAATCAAATGAAAGCGAATCACCCGCGGCTTGGAAGTTGCGCGGCTCCAGTTCGGCGTGGTGGTAACCGTGATCGGCCAAGAGCGCGAGTGTGGATTCGAGAATCCGGCTCAAGCGTGGTTCAGAGACCGCTGTGCCGGTTTGCGATTTGAGGGCGGACTCGACCTGCCTTTGAATCTCCAGGGGAGCGTGGGATTGCCAACAGATGTTGACCGTTCCGAATTGAGTCGCATGGGCGGAGGCGACAAGCAGGAGTGGCAAGAGCAGGCTCGCGATCCGAATTGCGGATTGCGGATTGCGGATTGCGGATTGAAGAAGCGATAGAAACGCCGCGACAGCTCCTGACTTTTGGAGAGCGCCCTCTCTGTCATCGCCGGAAAGAGCCCCGGCAATGACATCTCCCCCAAAGGAGGAGAACGCTGCTCCGCGTGGACCGATGTTTCCAAGCTCGGACTGATTCATCAGAAAGTAGCCACGGTTTCGATTTGCATGCGCCAGCGGTCTGGTTCTTCCGGTCGATGGTCGCCGGAGAGCCTCGCATTAAGGGAAATCCGCCTGGGCAGTTGCCAACGGACTTCGGCGGATTCCGTGAATGAAAAGCCCATCGGTCTTCCCTCCGCCAGAAGCGGCGACAGATACCCGGGGAGATCGCCGGTGAGCCATGTCCAATCGGTTGCGAGCGAGCCGCTCAACGCGCCGAGATTCAATCGCGCGGTTGGGCGGACTCCCCAAAGGGCGAGAGCCTGACCGAGCGCAAACTCGCGGTCGAGGCGTCGGCGTGTCTCGACTGCCAACCCAACGCCGGTCGCGGGCGCATATCCCACGGTTGTGATCAAGGCACGTGCATCGCTGTCAATCACCGCGAGGGCGAGACCATCCCGTGTGCGTCGCTGGTACTGCGCTCCGAACGAGATGTATGTCTTCTGGGTGAGTTCTTCGCGCCATTCAGTTTCGACGCGCCAGGCGTGATGATCGTCACTGCCCTCTCGGCCCGCCCCTGAACCAGCGGTGAACTGCGATGCATGCATAGCCAATTGACGCTCATGTGAGAGAATGAATGTTGCCCGGCTTTGGCTGCGGGGTTGGACGCTCAGCCGATGATCGTCCCGCACAACCAACCGTGCACCGGGCATGATCGCGTTTGAGAGATCAGCCCAGGGAACGATCCACTCGCCGGGGGCAAAGCTGTTCGCTGTGTACCGGGCGTCGATCCGTCGCGAAGCATCCAACGACCAACGCCATCCCTGCCAATTGGGCCGCCAACTAATCTTGAAGTTTTTGATCGCATCATACGCGGAAGCATCGCCGGCCTCATCGTCGACCAACACGCGACGAAAGTCCCCCTGCGAGTCGGCGATGTACTCGCCGCGTTCATAGCGATAGTCACCCTGGCCAGGCCGTGTGGGGATATAGACTTCTCGCTGGGAACCAGCATGGCGATGGGCGAGATCGCAGTCGGCGTTCAACTGCAAGGTTTGCGCTGGATTCCAGGTCCCGCCGAGGCGTGCACCGTAGTACGGCTGAGCCTCTCCCCCATTGACCGCCTGTTCGCCACGGAGAAAAGTCAGCCCCGACCCCGAGACCGCGCGCAGTGTCGTTGCGGGAATACCCACCGATGATTCATAGGAACGTTCATCCCGATCCAATTCCGGTTCGTGGCTGTCGCGCCATTCCTGACGGGCGATAATTCCGTTGCGCGAAAGCGACAGCCAGCGCGATGTGCTGACATCGGTTTGGTAGGTAAAGGTGCGTGTTGGATCATCGACTCGTTCTTCACGCCATCCGGCTTCGGCGGTCAGATGCTTGGGAAGAAACTGAACGGTAGCTTCATGTGAAGTTGTCCGGCTGTCGGCCGCTTCGACACTTGTTAGCCAGCGGTATCGCGTGCGATATGCAAGCTTGCCCCAACGAGATGGAGTCAGATCAACGGCGGCGTCGGTGCGCCAAGCGGATAGCGAGGCGTGACTGAATCGCCCAGAGACTGTGCGAACCGAGAGCCACTTGGCAATGGGGGCATTGGCGGAAAGCGCGTAGTGGTCGTAGTCAGACTCAAGAAGCTCGCCGCGCAGCCTCCACTCGTCACTGAACTGCGAAATGCCGAGTCCGACATCGCGCCCGACTGAACGCTGCGACTGGCTGATCCAGCCGAGCGAACCTGAGAGGCGCTCACGCTGGGCCGGATCTCCTAGATTCCACGCCAGCGCATGATTGGAGTGGAAACGCGACGAGCCCGCCGAGAACCGGTTGGGATCGACCCCCAATCCCTGCCAGTCGAGCGAGATTCCGCCGAAACGGCCCGGTGCGAGACGCAGGGCTTCATCGACGATCATCTGTGAACGCGGCGCCGAGAGTGTCAACGTGGGTTCATAGGCGCCCAAATCGCTCCCGGCATATTCATAGACATTATCGACGAGGTGACGGTAGCGCCCTCTCCGCTCACCGACCCATTGAAAGCGCACACGCCAGTCTCCCTGTCCGGGACCAGCGTACACGTAGACCGTGTCGTTGTCGGGGATAATCGAGACACGGTAATCGCCTTCATGCTCACCGACACGCTCGGAGGCTGGAGTGGTGACACGGCCGTTTGAAGTGTGCGAGAGAGTGGCACGCTGAGATTCCGTAAGCGAGCCAAAGAGAGGTTGCGAGGGATCGTCACCCTCCCATGAGAGCTCGATAGCGTTGCTTCGGGCACTATCGCTTGAACGCCATTCCCACTGGCCGCCGGCCATGGTGCGCTGGTAATCATCGAGCGATTCCTCGTACTCAACAGTCAATTGCGACTCTCGCCCGAATCGGACACGGGGTGAGAGCGTGACCGTGCCACGTGCCGCATCAATCGTGTAGTCGGCGTCGGCGCCTTCAGACAATCGACCGCCTTCGAGCCAGACGGCTTGCGAGCCATCGACAATCGTGGCCTGCGCGGATGACCCGGACAGCGGATACGGTCCGAGCACACCCTCGCGCAGAGTGATCTGCGTTCGACGTTTCTCGCCCTGCGGACGGGCGATGTAGGAATCAAATGAGTGCCCGCCTCCATCAACGCGTGTCCGCAGGCCGGAGACTCTCCGGGACGACGCGCTGTTTTGCTCCAGTTGCAGTTCGCCCCAACGACCGTGAAAGTGCCGTGATTGCGCCTCGATATAGAACTGGTCGAGATCGCCGAGGCGGGAGCCATCATGCGATTGATATCCACGGGCGTTGCCGATCTGGCGATCGGAGAGCGCGGCGGAGAGCCGCAGGCCGGGCAGGAGATCTCCGGAGAGCGTCAGTTCCATTCCCTGCGACCAATCGGCGCTCGCTCCATCGCGGGCAGTGACTGAGAACGATTTGTGTCCCTGCCATTCAAGGCGCGGTGACATCGAGAGCGGACGCATCGGTGAGACCGGCGCAGAGGACGGAATCACGAATGCGACGGGCGTGATCCCGACCGCCGGGGATTCTTCGGCCGGAATCGAATGGGACCAGCGAGATTGGAGCGTGAAGCCGAGGCGTTGAAAGGTGATCGTGATTGTATCTGTCGGTGACAATGACTCGGCGAAGACAATGCGGCCGGTGTTGATGTCGAGTATGTATGGGGGCGCTGCCTGGGTACTCGCCGCAAGCTGGGCCGAGCCTTCGATGATGAAGAAACCGGAAATCCAATATGGACCCGGAGTGTTGGCGCCGATGATAATGGCCGTGTCGGGGACAATTGTGGGTGCGGAGGAGGCGGTGCGCGCACAAGAGAGCAGAAGCAGGCATGCGATTGCGGATTGCGGATTGCGGATTGCGGATTGAAGAGCAGATCCGGCTCGCATGATGCGAGTGACAATTGCGCATCGAGTGCGCTCACTGTGAACGGAATGCCGAATTCGGAATAAAGACTGCTTCCTGCTTCGCCGAGGCTTCGCAGGACAAGTCGTCGGCGATAGAGCCGCCGCCTCGCAATGACGGAATTGACGGGGGCCGGAAACCATCATGGGGCGAGTTTCATGATAATGATGCGCCCGGAGGGCGGGTCGGCGACGACGAGTGACGAGTCGTGAATGACGACATCGGTCGGCCCTTCCCAGCGCGCGTCGCCGACCGGGGGTCCGTCGATTCTACCTATAAGGCTTCCTTGCTCATTGAACACACAAATGGATTGGCCCTTACGGTCGGCAACGAACGCCTGCCCGTTGCCGTTCACCGCCACCGCCCACGGTTCCTCGAGGTCAGTGCCGCCGAAGATTCGCAGCGGCAATCCGGAAGGATCGAAAACCACGACCTGCCGCTTGCCGGCATCGCAGACATAGAGTTCTGTTCCGCTGTTGGCAACTGCGAGCCCTTCCGGCTGAAGCAATTGTCCCCAGCTCACCTCTTCCCCGCCTGTAAACGACGACACGAACCGTCCGGACGCGTCGTAGCGATAGATGCGGGCGTTGGTCGGGTCGGACAGGTAGAGTTCGCCCATGGGATTGAACGCGAGTCCGCAGATGCGTCCCTGCACAAGGCCGAGCGACTCGAATGGCGGGACGATTTCGCCCGCCAATCGGAATCGTGGGTCGACAATCTGCACGGTGCGTCGGCCGCCATCGATCACGTAGACGTTGCCGATCGGGTCGGTGCGGAGAAACTGCGAGTTCTGCAATGAAAACCCGGCTGTGTACACGAAGCGAGGCACGCCGGGATCAAGCGGCACACCGTAGACGCGATTGGAGCCGGCGTCGGCGATGACGAGCATTTGATCGGGTCGAAAGGCGATAGAGAGCGGCGCGAAATGGGTGAAATCGGCGGATTGATCATCCTGCGGCAACCCCGCGAGAAAGTCACCGTCGATGAGTGCGACCACCGTCAGTTTTGTATCGGGGACAAAGGTGAAATCACGCTGCGACGTTGAGGAACCGGCGCAGGACGCAACCGACAAGGAAGTGAACAAGAGCAATGCCCGCCCGGAGAATTGCCCGAATGATGAAACGTGGGCAACCAGTCCTGCCGAAAAAAAGCAACAAAGATTGCTTCGTCGGCTCGGCGAAGAGCAGCCGAGCCTCCTCGCAATGACGTCGATGCGATTGGAATTGATAACCGTCATTGCGAGGAGGAGCGCTCTTCGCGACGACGAAGCAATCTTTTTCGACAGCGCCGCCCCGCGGACCATACCATCATGCTCTAAAGCATGGAGTGTCGAGGAGGCTAATACAGCTTTTTGGTGAAATAGACCATGAAGCCGGGGTTGGACCTGCTGGGCTTGCCTTTTAGGCGCACCTTCCATGATGCGTTCTCCATGCGCGCTTCGCGATTGATGGCGCGTGCGGTGCGCCAGGCATCGGCGGCGGCGACCAGACGGTTCAGGAGCGCGGCTCCCAATGAGAGCTTGGCGCGGCTTTCGGCTTCATTGGATTGATTGCGGATATCGCGGTAATGGGCCATGGCCTGCTCAGATTCCCACTGCCAATCCCATTCGGGGTCGTCCGGATAGTATGGCCGGGACGGGTCAATGAGACGACCCTCGTCGTTGAACTCCTCACGCGATAAATAAAAGCTCAACGTGCGATAGAACTCATCGTCCTTGCCCGCCGGATCAATACCGGCGTTACTGTGGGCATAAAGCTCGAAGTCATCTTCCTTCTGGTGCTGGACGGTTTTGAAATAACCGAAGGCGGTCCAGGCGGCCACTTCCGTTCCGAAGAAGATGCCGGCGCGTCCGCGCGAGCCCATCGACCAGTGACCGACACCCGGCAACAGGAGCGAGAGTCCGACGGCGCGAGCCACATTCACCTTGTCGCGATCGTCCTCTTCGAATTCATCAAACTGGACTGTCTGGAGAATGCTCTTCTCGGCCAGAGTCGGTTGATCGACGCGTGCCTGCAGGAGTGTCTGCAACGTCGTCTGCGGGGCGAGCATCGCGGAGACGGTTCTGTTCGGGGCTGAGGCAAAGGACAGAGGTACAAGCACAAGCGCGATGGCCAAAGCCAAAAAGCCCGACATAAGGCCACGGTTCACAACCGATGTTGCTTGTAGACGTCCTGTTTTCATGTCGAACGATCCCTGCGAGTCTCTTACCTACTTATACCCCTCAACCGGGGAGTTATTCCATACATGTAACGCGTTGGATAACAATAGCATAGCGACAGTCCTGACCCCCTCGGCAAGAGCCGCCACCCGAGGGCGGGTGGCGAGCACCTGACCGCGGATCAGAACTTGTACCTCATGGTGAAATAAGGCATGTATTTCTGTGGGTCGGCGGGCGACTTGACCAACTGGAGGTTGGTCTCGATGCGTCCGAACTGATCCTGAGCACGATTGAAAGCGCGCGCATCAATGGCGGCCCAAAATCCCCAGAGTAAGTGGTTAGCCACGGTGGCCACGAGCATGGTGTTGGCTTTGTTGAGTTCGGTGTTGGCATCGTCACGCATGTGCAAGTACTTATTGCGATTCGGCGAGACTCGCTCGAAGTAGACCGAGTCTGTGTCAAGGAAGTCATCCCAACCGAAGTTAAATTGGTTGTATTTGCCGATATTCTCGTAGAACTCATCCCGTTCTACTCGGCTTCCGTCCTCTTTGTACCAGGCATGATGTGAAAATGAGAATGGGATGGCATTGTTGTCCTCATCAATCACGAGGTATGTCGTCGTGTCGAGCCATGCATCCTTGACCGAGGGCGGTTGATCATGGCTATAAAACACTTCATAGAGACCATCGATATAACTGGAACTGTCCCAGTGTATGTCGGCATATGCCCTGTAATCATCCTCGAGATCGTGCCCCTTCCCACGGAAGCTGACATTTCCGGCCCACGTGGCGGCTTCGATACCCAGCGCGGCGATGGGCTTCCAGAAGGAAGACTTGGCATAGAGCTGTCCCCAGCCGGGAATGAGGAATGACTGGAGGAAGGCGCGTGTCGGCGACTTGCGTTTGAATCCATAGACATCGACGGGCTGTTCTTCTCCGACCTGAGCCAGGTATGGGGGCTGGTCCGAGTCCTCGACGGGCGCCATTGACTGCATCGGCGCAATGCCAAATGCGGAATGCGGAATAATCGATTGCGGATTGCGGATTGCGGATTGCGGATTCGCGGCAGCCGGGTCGGCCGTACTATTGGCGACAGTTGGCAGCGCGGCGACGGCGAGAAGAATCGCGGTGAGCATTACGAACGATCTGAGAGACTTCGATTTCACGAGTGTTCCTCCTGAGAGCAGGTCAGAGCCCCGGCGATTACTGCACCACGGCCAGTTTACAGAAGATCTTCTCCGACTGGCCGCCATCGACGGCGGTCACTTCGACCCTGGCATAGTAAACGCCTGAGGCGACATCGGCGCAAGACCAAGTCCATTCGTTAAACGCACCGCCGACTCCGGGACCTTGGGCCTCGGTGATAAGATTACCGGCGATGTCATATATGTTTATCGAGACAGTGGCATCTGCTCCCAACCAGTAACGCACCACGGCTTCGCCGTTGGCCGGATTGGGATAGACATAGGCCCGTTCGGCGGTGAAGAAGACGTCATCCGGGTCGACCGGATTGAGATCTTCGTTGGGAATCGCGTGTGTGTTGCGGGCATCATGCCCCGCCATCGGCCAGACAGCGGTCGCGGGAGCGGACGAAGAATTGGGCACGATGAAGGCATAGAGGAAGCCATCATCAGCGCGCGCATAGATGACATTCTGACTGGAGACTGCGTTCGTCGCCAGTGCCATGGGGACCGTGATCTCGCCGCCGACGGCGTAGTTGGTCGACGGCACATCTTTCCCCTGCCGGTATGCGAGAGTGGCGCGTCCTTCTCCCCCGGTCAGCGTCGACAGCATGTCCGTGCCAAGATCAACGGCGAGAATTCCGCCGACGTTGGTGTCCGGATCGTTGCGATCGCCGATTGTGACCGGAAAGTCGCTGACGACGACGCCATTGTGGGCAATGGCCGTGATCTGCCCCTCGCCTGCAACGATAATCTCCAACCGTCCGTCGCCATCAAGATCGGCCAGAATCGGCCCGGCGGCCGGACGGAATCCAAGTTGCTGAGTGAATCCGAATACTGGCTCGATACCGTCTCCCGGCACCGCAAACGCAGAGGCAACGTGCAGAAGGCCGTTGCGTTCTAGAATGACGGCGTCGATGTCAAGCTCGTGATCGATATTCCCGAGGACAGGCGCAAACGGCCGTTCGGGACCTAGAACCGCTCGTGTACCGCCGCCGCTGCCAACGAACTCACCGGCTGTCCAGTTTCCATTAAGAGAGTCGATCGAGTAGGATCGATCCGGTCCGCGACCAGCGACATATCCAATGTAACCTTCGTAGGTATGTGCATTCCGGTCACCGCTGAGCAGACTAAAGAGATCGTAGCCTGCCTCACCGACCGGAACGAAAAGGTCCTTGGTACTGGTACTGTTGGGTCGGTCCCAGATAAGCGGCGGACCGGACGGCAGGTCGCTGGTACTCAGCACGGTGTCGACGATCGGATCGAAGAGGCCATCGAGATCGCGATCGGCCATGTGCCAGATGCCGACATGGCCGGCGCTGCTCACGGCCGCCAGCGTGCCGGTCTGGCCATCGATGCTGTGAATCAAGGGGGGCGATATCCAAGTTTCGCCCGGTAGGCCCATGGCCACAGGGTAGAAAGTGTGGACGACATCGGTCGTGTCGAATGAACGCAACGTGTCTTCGACCGGGTGATTGGTGAGCGGTCGACCCTCGGAATCGAAGGCGAGAATGAAGTGTTTGTAACCGACAAACACTTCGGGTTGACCATCGCCGGGGGCGCGGAAATCGCCGGTCTCGAAGCGGAGTACATCGGTGATCACCGGCGCGGCGCGATCGTTGTCATCGGGACCAACATACACGGGGAAACCGGCAAGCCGTCGGGAGCGCGCGACCTTGCAGGTCATCTGCACACTCGAGGCGGAGACATTCGTGATGCTGACGCCGCTGTGCCCACCGGTGAATGACAGGGATGGCGGTACAGAGGTCGGCGTGAAGGAGGTGTTGACGCCCGCCTTCCAATAGGTGGTCGGGCCGCCGGTGTAGAAGAAATAGAAGCCGGTCGATCCGAGCCGATTGTAGCCGTCGGCTTCCACAATGCTCACAAACCGGCGGTCGTGATCCCACTGAAGAGTGTTGGCGAGGAAGTTGTTCTCAATCTCGTCGCCGGTGGCATAGTCGAGCGAGGCCACGCCTTCATCGACATGCCAGATCAGCATGCCCGATCCCGGCAGAAGAAAATCGTACTCGCGGGTAAATTGGCGCGAGACCGGGTGCGCCGGGCCCAGCACCACGCTGGTCACCGTATCGAGTTTGAGGCCGGACGCTTCATTCCCATCGAGGTCGAACTGGCGATTCTCGAGGAGATAATACTCGGTCGAGGAGATCGGCACGCGCCAGACTTGACGATTCTGCGGCGCCGTTTCGACTTCTTCGGCGGCCCAGACAATGACTGGGGTCGAGTCAGTCACCGTCAAGACATCGACGAAGCCGAGATAGGCGCGCGACCAGGCATCAGGAAAGACGGGCACGGCGCCGAAAAGGATGCGGGTCTGGTCATTGACCACGGTCTCAATGCCGACGTCGTTGGCGTTGTTGTCCATCAAACTGAAGTTGCCGACCTGGGTGGCGAAATTGAACGTGCTGTACAGGTCGACCAAGCCGAGTTGATGGCCGAATTCATGGGCGATGACACCGTTGAGAACGGAGATGCGTCCATCCTGACTGGCTGTCTCGGGAATGATAATGGCCTCACCGAGTGTGTCGGCGCCATCGCGAAGGATGACGGGATCATCGCGGCTAACAAAGACCGAAAAGAGATCGTTGGGGCTGTCGTTGAGGACATCGAATTGCCGGCTGGTGCCGGCATGAAAAAAGATCACGGCGTCGTAGTCGGCGAAACGAATGGCCGGATCCGCCGATGCGGCTGTGGCGGCATCGTGGATGAACTGGCGCAAGCCAAACACGAGTCCGGAGTCACCGTCGCGCTGGTGGCCATAGAAGGCGGTCGACTGGGGGACACGGTAGGCGCTGTCCTCGGCAATGGGATAGACGGCACGTTCAAGCGAGATCTTGCCGTTGGAGACAACATTCCAGTACTGATCCAGGGCACGCAGATGCGTCTCGAAGTAGCGGCGATTGTGCGGACTGGAGTCGAAATTGTGTCCGGCCGAGTCGAAGAAGGCGGTCGTGTCACGAAGATCAAATCGCCCGCGCCCTGTGGTCGTTGGATCATCGGTCTCTTCAAACGGAAATTCGACGCGAATGCCGAGCACGCGAAGAGTCGCCTGCGGCGCTCCGACCGTCCACTTGCCTAACGCCTGCGGGTTGGGGCGTTCGAGACCGAGGAGGTTGCGTTCCGAGGGTCCGGGACAGATGCAGCGCGGCAGATGATTCATCGTGGTATCAAGCACGAGCCGGTCGTGGGAGAATGGAATGATACCCGCGTGGGCACGGCCGACGAGACAAATGACGAGTACCACGAATGCCAGACGGACGATTGCGGATTGCGGATTGCGGATTGCGGATTGAAAAACAAACGGCACATCCGCTTCAAATCCAACGCCTGACTTCCCGACAGCGGCACGGCCCTGCCGTGCCCCCCCTGCCGCGGTGCTCGCCCTCCCCTTGTCCGGGGAAGGCAAGCGATGTGATGTGCAGTGGCTTCTCATGGCTTAGAAACGTCCCGACAAGCTGTAGAAGAGCGTATTGGCGAGCGGCATGCCGTCCTTCGAGGACGGGATGTAGGCGAAATCGAGACGCATGTTCTCGAATCCGACACCGGCACCGACAGTCAAGGTCTTGATTTCGCCGTCTTCGTCATACCAGTAGCCGGCCCGTCCCGAGAAGAACGAGGAGTATTGGTATTCAAAGCCGGCATTATAAATGATTTGCGTCAGCTCCGATTGATTCGATTCGCCGAAGCGGACGATCTCCTTGTTGATGTCGCCCACCAGCACAAACTTGTTGTAAGGCGTGTCCAACAACCTGTACGCGAAGCCGAGGGCAAGATTGCGCGGCAACGGGTCAGATTGCTGAGCGTCGATATAGGAGATGTTCGGCCCCAGGTTGGTCAGTGCGCCGCCGAGCGTGAGACGCTTCCACGGAGTCTTGTATAAGAAGCCCGCATCCATGGCGAAGGCGCTGCCTGATCCCGAGCCGATTTCTTCACCGGCCCCCTGGTCGGCCAATTTCGAGAAGATCAACTTGGCGGACAGACCGGCGGTGAGCGACGGCGTCAGCCGCGTGCCATAGGAGAGTGTCGCCGCCATATCGAAGGAGTTGAACGATCCTTCGAACTGCCCCAGTTCGCCGGTGCGCGGAATTTCACCAAATGACAGGAAAGGAACCGATAGACCGAGGGTCCCGATCCCGTCGAAATGGGTCACGATGGTCGGGAAGATGTAGTAAAGGTCGAGATTGAAGTCCGGCAGCCACGGCGCATACATGAGCGAGAACTCACGTTGCGGGCGCTGGTAGATGACGACGCGGTCGTCGGTGACAAACCAGAGGTCGCCGCCCTGCGCACAGATCGCGCCGACCATCGACCGATCGAGGTCGGAGTGGTAGTAGCGCGACCATGATCCGTTGTCGACTTCAAGCTGGCCGACCTCGGTGGCCACGTAGAGATTGTCGCCCTGAGCGACGATGTCCTGTACGCGCGAGCCGGCGGGATTGCGGTACACATAGATCGTGCGTCCGGCTTCGATCTGGCCGCCGGGAAGATTATTGTACTTCGTGATGTAGTCAGCAAGACGGTCGATCCGATCTTGGGTGGCGCGGGTGCCGAGGCGTGATTGCGCGATCGCGGAGGCCGTGGTTGCCTCGCTTAGCGTCATGGCCTCATACCCGTACGAAATCCAGTGACCTTTGGTGTAACGGAAGGCGCCGAGCGTGGTGCCCACCCAGAGACGGTCATAGTCATCCAGCGAAACCGAGGTGATATCACCACGAAGCCCGAGGGAGAATGGGATCGAGAGGACCTGTCCCGCTTCCGGTTCAGTGCTGGCGTCGAGTTTGTTGGCGCGACGCACCTCCTCCATGACCCGGGAGACAGCGACATGGTCCTGGCTGTCCATCCAACGGCCGATCCCCTGCTCCAGTGATTCGCCAACGTTAATCGTGATGGCGGAATTGGGGACGAAGCGACCCTCGTTGTACTGGACCAGCCCCTGATCGGTCACGACCCAGCCGCGTGTGGCGTCGGCGAGCGCGATTTTCAGGACGCGCACGGATGGCAGTCCTTCGTTGGTGCCCAGCGCCGACCACTGCCCCGAATGACGAATGAAGACGCCATCGTTGGTACCTACCCATAGGCGGCTGCCGCTGGTCATGGTCAGGCAATTGACGACTGTCTTATCCCACTCTTCGAGCTCGGCGGGTGGCGGGACCCGTACCCAGCGGTCGCCATCAAAAGAGACGACGCCGTTTCCGGCGGCCACGTAGAGGATGTCTCCGTCGCCGGCGATGGCGTTGATTGGCGCGCGGAGCAAGTCGGTCAATTTGACATTGATGGAACTCGGCAGAATCGGCGAAATCGCACGTTCCATGGCGAAACGAGCACGGTCCAACTGGGTCTCATCGGTGACCGGTCCGGACTCCGGGAGCGCCGAGATGGCGGCGCGCAGTTCAATCAGCCGCTCGAGTTCGATGCGTCCTTCGTTAAAGGCGACACGAAATTCGCGCGTAATGTTTTCCAGGGTTGTCCGTTCACGGTAACCTTCGGGCATGGCACTGCTCACGCGGTTGATCAGCGCCTCCATTTCCTCGGAAGAGATTCCGGCCTGCGCCGAGACAGACTGGCGGGCGATGGCATCGGCGTCGTCCTCGGACAGGAACGGCGCATACCGACGGATAGCGGCACCGAGCGAACCGACACTCTCGGTCTCGAGCTTGATGCGGTCATTCTCCCCTCCTTCGATGCGAAATACTCGCAATCCCGCATCCGTGAGGATCCAGAGATCATAGCCCTGGTAATTGTTATAAGGGAGGCCATTGCGAAGAGCGACGGCATCAAGGACGTTGCCCCCAACGGGCATCGGGTATTCGCTCCATTCGGTATTGAGAGGATACGCGCCGAGCCCGGCTGGATTCCAGTGTGTGGCCGTCGCGTCATCGGCCAGGGCGACGAATGTGCCGCCCATACCCGCGGCGCGTGCGCCGGTCGGAATGCGCAGGAAGAGCACTCCGGCGTTGACCTGCGCTTCGGCATCGGCGGCGGCCAGACTGAAGCCGAGCGTGAAGATTAATGCGCAGATGGCGATGTTCTTGAATCTGATCATGCGTTGGTCCTTCCCTTTCCGTGAGACGCACTGCCGGAGGGGCGCACCAAAAGTGGTGCGAGCGCTCCCCGGCCGAAGACGAACTGATTATTTGCTAAGTGGTTAGACACATTACCTCAACTGGTTCGTGATACAGTCACCGTGATACAACAACCTTCATTTCCCTATATGCTTTTTTATCGACAAAACGACCGCCCTCGGATAGCACCTCGCCCGTGGCTTCGATCTGGGCGAGATAGACGCCATTAGCCACGGCATCGCCGTCGATATCGCGTCCGTCCCACGTGGTCATCCCGTCGACGGCGGAAGTCTCCCAGATCATGCGGCCTGCCAGCGTGAACAACCTGATTCGGGCATCGTGAATGGCACGGGTCGCCCGGAAATAGAAAGTGGTTGCGTCAGTGAACGGATTAGGAAAGTTCAAGAACTCCGTTAAGGCAAAGCCGACATCCGATTCTGCCGCAATGATTTCGACGTCAAACTCAAGAGCGGTGGAGTTGTTGGCGTTGTCCCAAGCCTTGACTGACATCCGGTGGGGGCCCAATGCGAGACCTCCGATGTTGAACGTCGCCTGACCGCGGTCCGGGGCGCCGGGGTCGTAAACGAATCCATCGGTCAGATCGGCCAATGCCGTTTCCGCATCGTCCGCGAAAACTTCAAGGAGGTGGCCCGCAGAACCCGTGAGGTTAATGCCCGAAGGGTCCTCAATCAGAACACTGATCGTCGTGTTTTCAGGGAGATGAAAGCCGTCCTCGATGACCTCTCCCTTATCGGTCTCGAGGCGGACAGCGGGCCCGGACGTGTCGGAGATGGTCGCGGGAGAACCGGCAAGTCGCAGCGAGTCGATGGCGCCGTTGGCCATGAATTGTGCGCCGACCGCGTGGCCCATGATCATCGCACCGATCTGGCCATAGGCGATATCCTTTGGGACGATGAAACTGAAACTGAACTGGCCATTTGTTACAGCGACCTGACCGCGATAGAGTGTGCCGCCCGCCAGTTGGTAATCGATCGAGCGCGCTGCGTCGAGCGGGTAGACCCGGCTTCGCGGCACGTCACGTACGGTGACGAACAGCGTACCGGAAAAATCCGTCTGGGTGTTTCCGGCGGTGTCGACGATGCTGCCTTGTACCTGTGTGATGGTCAAAGCCGAGAGAGAGTCGGGCGTCAGCGACTCGAAGTTTACACGCAGAGTGGGTTCGCCCAACTTCATGGCCGGATCGCCGAACAGGACATAGCCGCGGTCACTGGTCCGTGGACACGGCGGCAGGCCGCAGTTGTTGAATGCATACTGCCGGATGAGCTTGCCGGTATAGAGGGCGGCGGCGATGCCCGTCACGCCGCGTCGGAAGAGCAGATCGAAAACTTCCTCATTCAATTCGATGCTCGGTCCCGCAGGGACAGTGCGGGTGGCTGAGACGACCGCGATGGCACCACCCTGTGGCATACGTAGGAGATCCTCCGACATGCCCTCGCTCTCCGGATCATCGAAAAAGCCGATCGAGCAAGTAAAGGTCAAGAAGGCGGCCGGAGTCTGGGTGTTGACCAGACGCGGTAGATCGGTTTGGCGTTCGAGGATACGTTCGTGCGCCAGAACGTCCGCGTTGCCATGGCCAAGGTAGTCGAAGACGAGCGCGCCTGCGTTCAGACCGGCGATGACAGCTTCCTTGGCCCCGGGCTTGCGACAGCCCACGGCGTCGGCGTTGTAGCACGACGGATTATCGAACGGGAATTCCGTCAGGTAGATTTTTTGCACATCGAATCGCGGTGGGATGTGCACGTTGGCTATGTCGTCCGCGCCCTCGATGTGGAGGTCCTCCTGCACCGAGCCGGGGCGTTCGCCGAACTCATCATCGCCGACCATCATCACGCGTGAGCGCCATTGGCCGAGACTGGCGGGTGACTCATATCCTTCGATCTTCTGTGTGATCGCAACGATCTCACCCGTTGACTTCACCGGCCAACGACCGATGAGCATGTCGGGAATTGGATTGTCCCCCGTATTCCCCTCTGCATCGAGCACCGACCGATCCGAGAAGTAGATGAAGCTCTCGTCGGAAACGGAGGGTTCATCGTCGACGATGTACGGTGGAACATAGTTGACCGAATTGGCGCCGGTGTGGTTCAGATAGTCGAAGCTGCCATCGCCCACGAGCAGACAATACGCCGGCATGTCGCCCGGCCAACTGGTGTGGGTGTGGCGTAGAAACCGGCGGATGGCCAATGGGTCCTGGATTCCGAGCGAGAAGCTGTGATAGACGTCCTCTGTGGCGATGAATCGTGTCAACAGGTTGTCGGTGCCGGCGCGGTAGGTGAGAAAGTCGTTCATGGTTTGCGCGAAGGCGCGCGGGCCCAAGGCGAGATAATCGGCGCCACCTGCGGGAGTGTGCAAGTTCACGATCGGAGTCGGCGTAGCGGAGCGCGGCACTCGATAGGCGGACTCGGTGAAGACGTAGAAGACTCGGCGCTCTCCCTTAGTCAGCGTGGCGGAGAATCGCAGCGTCGAGCCGTCGACTTCGGCATCTGAGATCGCGACGGGCTGAAATGGGTCAGTCAGATCCCAGACCCGGGCGGTCGCGGCATTGGCAATGACGAAGTTGGCGTCGAGTGTCGTGTCGGGTGCCGAGAACTTGAGCGCCCCCTGCGCAAGATCAAGACGGCGCTGGTACTCGAGAGTGTAAAAGTCGAGATAGAAATGGTAATCTGTGTAGCTCTCCGACGAGTCGAAATCCAACTCATAGTCGGCGTTGGGATCAAACAGCGGCAGCGTAAACGTGGAGAGCGAACTGTTGTCCTCGCCCTGAACATCCTGCACTGAACTCGGCAACAACAGGTCGCCATTGATGTACAACCGTGGCGGACGGCTACCGCCAACCCAGCTTCCCATGTCGATCTTGGCGGGAGTGCCGGGTTCGGCGTTGCGTGAATTGAAAAAGGTGATCACGCTCCGCTTCTGGTTGCGCCAGTACTTGGTGTAATAACTGTGGATGAATCCATCGGCGGCGATCCGCAGCAAGTTTTCTTCTTCGTGACGGGCGCGTTCGGTCCCGGTGAAGAGATCGGGCGCCCCGGTTTGCGGCGCTGAGCTGAGGGTCGCGATGCGCCTGGGCGTATCCTGATTGTCGTGCGAGAGTGCCAGCCAGTAGGCATTGTCGCGGTCGTAGCGATGCACGACATCGATCAGAGATCCGAGCGAATCGACATCCCAGCGATTGAGTCCGTCAGCCCAGAAGAGAAATCGTTCACCCGATTCCATTACCGCATCGTCGTCGCCGTCCCAGAGGATGGCGTGCTCGGAGAACGGCGGCGGGGGGTCGGAAATCTTCGTTGAGAGTTGACGTCCCGGCCCGGAGAAGAGACGAATCTGTGCTGGGTTTACAGAGGCGATGTTAACGCCCGCGAGACTTAAGGCATCGGCGGAGATGGTGTGGATGCCGTCGCCACGGGTGCGGATTGAAACCCAATTCGATGAGCCGGTGAACGGACTGAGATCGGCAGCGGCAGCAAAATGCTCACGTGTATCGCGCCACGCGAAACCGTCTTCGGGATTGATCAGAATTTCCGAGAGAACGGGGCCGAAAGGGTCACCGGGATCCACCGTTGAGGATGTCGACGGCGCGGCGCGGTCGTAGCGCATCTGTACTGTCATTTCATCGGCGAGGTCGACAGAGCCATCGGCTGCGGCGACAATTGCCGGGTGGAGAATCAGACGCGCGACGCGTACGCCGCGAACTGTGTAGATGCCCTCGACGACGAGGCGTTCGGGCGCAGGCGGAATGGAGACGGTCGCCGTGAGCGGTGACGGTCGATTCGCGGACGGCGGAGATATCCGCGTGACTGCACCGGTCGAGATCAATGCCGCATCGACTGCTTCGCTTCCTGGGGGCAGGGCAACATAGACGATACGCCCGGAAACAGGAATCTGTCCCTCGGTCGCGTTCAATGCGGTGTTGGCGATCCGCGGATAGGAACCACCTTCGGCGGTCTCAGCCCACGAGAGAGGCGCGGGACGATATTGGAACGTGATTTCAGAGGAAGATCGCGAGATAACCGTGCAATCAGTGTAGTCGCTGGCCAGCGCGGGCGAGACGACCGCGAAGGTCAGGAAGAACGCGAGGATGTAGCGGTATGAACGCACCATGATCGTGCCCCGATAGCGGGACGCTGATTCTTGGATTGCCACACTCCTGCCCCTCTGAATTGCAGGTGTGTGAAGAATCAATCGAAATGGTGCGCTAAAGCCTCCGTTGTGTTCGGGTCAAACACGTTGGGAATTAACGTGTTTCGGCCAGAATTGTCAATCTGGTTTTGGCAGGCACAGGAGCCGGGATTTCGTATACGCAATTCACCCGCCAAGCCCCTGCAACCTCACGAATCGCGCCCTAAGTGCAGCATGCTCAACGAGGTGAACGGCCAATAGGTGGGAACCTTAGAGGAACCGTTGCGACGGGGGATTTGCAGAGGTTTGCATACATGCCGGCAGTAGCCATACACGAAACGCCGCCCCGATGGGGGGCGGCGTCATGTCGTGCGGACGGGGCCTGAGAACTACTGTCCTTGATGCTTGCACTTCCACTGGTAGTTATAGCCCGTACGTGAGCAGTCGCCCCACTCAGATTGGGACTGGTAATAGGGGCCCGGACCGTAACCAGTGCCGTCTTCGGGGCCATCACCGTCGTTGCCTGTGCCGTCCCCGGGGCCCCAGGTATCACCCGGATCATCAGCAGGCGTAACGCCAAACATGAAAGCGAATCGGTACTGCAACGACTTGATCATCTGGACGGTCCAATGAGAATTGGTCCCGGCCTGGTTTTGCAGCCCGCTGGCCACTGCCGGGCTTGTCCACAGCACGGCGACAAACGCGATCGCCAGAGCCGTTACAACGAACTTCTTCAGCATTTCGACCTCCTATGATTCAGCCGAATCATTTCGGCCAAGTCTGTGAGTTGCGACCCTCCGTACGCTAAGAGCGGCTTGACGGGTCTGTTGATACACCCGATGATCGACGAGCTCGGATTCAGGCGAATCCTGGCAGCGGCACGTCTTTTTGACAATTCCACGAGATTGAACGGCTACCGTGTATTTTCACGGTTGCGTACCACCTCTTTGGAGTGGTGGTTCGCCATTGCTGTTGGGTGAAGTTCTGTGAAGCCGCCCAAAATGCTCGGGCTGGTTGAGAAGCGGGTGGCAGCCCCATGGGGCCTACGGAGGAGCGAGCGAGTTGGTCCGACGCACAATTGGTCCGGGGATGTCGCGACGGATCGAGTGAGGCTTGGGGAGCCCTGATTGAACGCTATGGCCCAATGATCTATGGCATTTCGAGGCGGTTCCGTCTCATGCCGGAAGACTGCGCCGATGTCTTTGGGCAAGTCTGCAAACTCATCCTTGAGAATCTCGGGAAGCTACGCTCGACAGACCGGCTCGCCGGGTATATCGCGACAACGACGCAACGCGCCTGCCTGGCCCAGTTGCGCGACCATGACCATCGAGTGAGGATCCTTCGTCTGGCCGTCGACGAGGGGCGATTCCCCACACAACTCGATGTTGACCCTGAAGCAGTGGGACTCTCGGCGCTTCGAGCGCATCTCGTGCATCAGGCACTGGGTCGACAGGACCAACGCTGCCGTGAGTTGCTTCAGGCGTTGTTCTTCGATGAGGCCGAGCCGAGTTATGACGCTATATCCCGTTCTCTGGCCGTCCCGATCTCGAGTATTGGACCGACGCGCAGTCGATGCCTGGAGAAGTTTCGAAAGACTCTTGCCGGGATGGATTTCCACACGGGAGGTATCAAAAGAGCGGGTGATTGACTCTTTCCTCTCGGAGACAAAGATGACACACGAACCCAGCACAGAACAGCTCGCCATGTACGCGCGTGACAAGGCCGAACCCGAGCTGAAAGCATGGATTTCCGCGCATCTGGCCACAGGTTGTCGGGCCTGCCATCGTCAACTGGAATGGGTGCGTTCCGTGCTTGAAGCGCACGCCAACGACCCCGCTGAGGAACTGCCCGACGTCCTGAGAGCGGCCGCGGACCGGATTTTTGCGGACTACACCCGCGGGCGACTCGAACGCAAGCGCGGCATTCTTCACGCGATCATGGTCTTCGATTCGGAGTGGATTCCGCTCCCGGTCGGCGTGCGTTCGCCGGCGTTTGGTCAACGGCGTCTCTTGTTCCACGCCCATCCGTATGAGATTGATCTTGAAATCACCCGGATGCGGCGCGGGACGCTTGATGTGCTGGGACAAGTGTCACCCAGCGACCGGCTGCCGACCTCATCGGAGGTGAGTGTCCGTCATCGCGGCCTGCGAGTCACAGGCCTTGACGACCGCGGCTTCTTCTCATTCTCCGCCATGTCGCCGGGTGTCGTCGGCCTGACATTCAAGCTCGGAAACCAGACAATAAAGCTGTCCCAAGTACGGATCGAGTGATGCCCAGTCCCCTGCCGAGACATCTCACACGCCGATCGATCGAGGCCCACATCCTGGAGCAGTTCGGGGGAGACAGTTCCGCCTTCCTGGCCAGTGTGAGCGATGCGATGAACCAGGTCATGCGCAGCGACCTGCGCAAGGCGCGGGCGTTGGCGGGACGCATCGAATTGGTGGTCCCATTGGTCGCCGAAGCGGACCGAGCGATGGCCGTCCGCATCATCGCGCGCTACCATCATCTCTCGGGAAATGCCGCAAAGGCGCTCGGACTCTATCGGCGCGCTGCCGAAATGTATGCGCGGTCGGGGGACGCCGTGGCGACCGCCCGTATTGGGCGCGCCATGGTCGATGCGCTCATGTACCTGGGACGCTACTCTGAGGCAAATCGCATTGGACTCCGGACGGCCCGTTTTTTCAAACGGCGTGGGTTGGAAATGGACTGGGCCCAGACACTCTGCAATGTCGGAAACGTCCGTCACCGGCAGGACGAAAACGTCCCCGCCCTGGAAGCGTACGACCAGGCGCTTTCCGTCATCCGATCCGCAGGAAATCCGTCCGCGTTGGCACTCATACAACTCAACCGCGCGAACATTCTCACCAATCTTCATCGCCTGAAAGAGGCAGAAGCTTGTTACGTCGAATCACGAGCACTGTATGAAGAGTCCGGCATGACGCTGGCGGCGACTCAGGCTGAATACTCGCTCGCGTATCTATTGTTTCTTCGCGGGCGAATCACCGAGGCGTTTTCGAAATTTGAGCATGTCCTGAAGAAATTCGGCGCATTGGGAGATCATCGCGGCCTCGCGCAGACGCGACTGGACATGCTGGAGATACAGCTTGAGATGAAGCAGTTCGACGCGGTCGAGACGGAAGCGCAGGGTATCGTCCGTGCGTTCCGCGCTTTGGGAATGCGATACGAACAGGCCAAGTGTTGGTATTTCCTCGCCAAGGCACGCACGGCCCGGGGGGATTTGACAGGGAGTCTAAAGGCGATTGCAGAGGCGCACCAGCTGGTCCGGCAAGAAGGCAATCGGGTTTGGGATGGTTCCCTGAAGTTGCTGGAATCGCGGCTCATGTCATCCGCCGGCCGGTTCGGCGACTCCCGGAGACTGGCGAACGGGGCGCTGCGCTCCTTTAGAGAGGCGGCCGATTTCCGTCGTCAAGCGGCTGCACTGCTCGGCTTGGCCGACCTCGACATCCGTCAGGGCCGGATGGCAAACGCGCACAAGCGGCTCGCCCCCTTTTTCCGGGCGCAATCGCGGTACCCGACATCAACAATGTTCGAGGCATGGTCATTGCGCGCGAGAATTCAGCGATGGCGTGGGCAGACAAGTCAGGCGATTGCGTCATACCATCGGGCGTTGGACGCCGCCGAGCGCATGGCCGACGGATTGCCGCCGGATGAGTCCCGGATCTACTTCGTTAGCGACAAGCTCGTGGTGTACCACGAGCTTTCCGCGCTGCTGCTCGGCCAGCGGGACTACTACTCGGCCTTGCGGGTCCTGGAGCGATCGCGGGGTTCATGGCGGTCCGCGGGACGTCGGGTCGCGCCCGGTGATCAATCCGCGATACCGCAAGCTCTCCTCGATCAACAGGAAATTCTGCGCGCGCGCCTTCACCGAATGTACGGGTTTCCCACGTCGCTGGGACGACTCGCACCAGTTGATGTGCGTTCGGTGCGACTGGCGGAGGACAAACTGTGGCATCTCGTGCAGCGGGGGCGTCGGTTTGCGGTTCGGGGATCTCCAAAGCAGCCGCAGCAAAACCTTGTGGAGTACCCACGGATCGCTGCGGGCCGCACGATTGTCATCTTTGTCTCCGACGGAGAATTTCCCGGGGCCGTGATGCTGAACGCGACGGGTGTCACATATCGACGATTGCCGGTCACGTGGGAGCAGGTGCAATCATTGATTGGACGGCTCTATTTCTTTATCGAAAAGAATCGAATCCCCGGAGTCTTTCGGGGCCATCGTGAGTCGGATATCATCCGGGGCACGATCAACCAATTGGGAGCGCTTTCGGAAGCGGTCCTGTGGCCGCTCCTTGCGGATCTGTCGAATGCAACGGAGGTGGCATTTGTGCCGCTGGATTCCCTGGGAGCTGTGCCATTCCACGCGCTGCCGCTTCCGGACGGGCGGCCGTTGTGCGAGACGCGGTCGGTTTGCCACACGGCCGACCTGGCCGGAGCGGTGGATACTCGATTGGCTCAACTGACGCCCACATCGGCGGGATCCATCTTCTCGCCAGATGCCGAGGGCACCATGGAAATGCACGCGGAGGCCGCTCACATAATCGGGCTCTTCCCCGCGTCGGTCCATCACGCCGGGCACCACGCATCGCGTCGCAATCTGCGCGCGGCGTTGTCGGGTCCAACGGATTTCGTCCACATCGCTTCTCACGCATCGGCGGCTCTGGACAATCCGATGTTCTCAGAGATACTGCTGAGTGACGGGCCGTATTACGCTTTCGACCTTTTCGATCAACCGATCCGGAAACAATTGGTGACTTTGTCCGCCTGTCAGACCGGGCGCCCGGGATTCCTGCACTCCGGTTTGGCATTCGGACTGGCAGAGGCCTTCATCGCCCAGGGGGCGCGGGCGGTCCTTTCATCGCTCTGGACGGTGGACGACAAGACAACGCGGATGTTCATGGGCGACTTCTATCGAAACCTCAGCGCGGGCACTGGAATCCATAATGCGTGGGAAGCCGCGATGACGAATATGCGGAGAACGAATGAGAATCCGTACAGTTGGGCGCCTTTCGTTCTTATTGGGATGACGAATTGACGGGAGTGGATGCGATGCGACAATTCCGGGTCGTGGCAGGTCTCCTCATTGCAGAGATCGCGGTCGTTGGATCGCTTATGGCGGATGTTCAGGCGCAGACGCCACCATGGGATCCGTTGCGCATCATTGTGGAGTTCCGTGACAGGGCGCGCATGGATGACGTCGACAGCCTGCTCGGGGGGAATGGATTCACCGCCGAAAAGTCGCTCTCCGACAGCACGACGTTCCTCGTCCGGATACCGAAAGAGTGGACAGTCGAAGAGGCCATCGAAAACGTATCGCGTCGCGAGTCAGTCGAGTTTGCCGGCCCCAACCACTACTGCCATGTCCCCGAGGCAACGCAGATAAGCCAGGCGTTCCTCGACGCGGATTCCGACCCGTTCGTCTCAGGGGTCTCACCCGACGATTACTACGCTCAGTATGCGTCCTCCAGACTCTCTATACCCGAGGGGCTGCAGATGGCGATGGGAAATGGTCAGAAGATTGCGCAGATCGACAATGGGGTGGACTTTGACCACCCCGCTCTGGCGGGCCGACTCTCGCTCTTGGGTTATGACTTCGTCGATTCGGATTCCTACCCAGGGTATGAGATCGGGGAGCAGACGGGGCATGGCACGTTCTCTGCGGGTCTGATCGCACTTGGCGCTCCCAGCGCCGAAATCCTGCCGTTGCGTGCCTTGGATAGCGACGGGCGCGGGGCAGTGTTTGACATTTGCCTGGGAATCGAGCACGCGGTCGTCATGGGCTCTGACGTGCTATGCCTCGGTTTTAGCATGGGCGTCGATGACCGGTTTCTGCGCTCGGCCATCAGGCGCGCGGACTCATCCGGCGTACTCATCGTTGCACCGGCCGGGAATGATAGCAGTAGCAGCCTCGTGTATCCGGCCGCGTACCCCGAGGTCCTGGGCGTCGCGGCCACAGATGCGTTTGATATCAGGGCATCGTTCTCGAATTTCGGGTTGTCGGTGGACGTCTGCGCACCCGGGGTGGATGTGTACTCCGCCCTCCCGGGCGGAGATCTGTGGGGGACCTGGAGTGGAACATCATTTGCGGCGCCGCTCACGGCGGCGTTGGCCTCCTTGGTCCGCCAGTTACATCCGTCAGTTCCTACCACTGGCTGCGCAGAAATCATCCGCTGGTCATGTGAGCGAATCGACAGCCTCAATGGCTCCTTCGCTGGGATGTTGGGCGATGGAAGAGTCGACTACGCCCGCGCCTCCGGTTACAGCGCACCCGTCGTTGCCATCTGGGGACATGTTACCGATGCAACCGGCGTCCCGCATCCCAATGTGGTCATTGAACTCAGCCGGGACGGCATCGTACAACCCCGATCGACGGCTGTTACCGATTCGGCGGGCGTCTACGCGACCGCGGCGTCCAGCGGGAATCTCGACATCGCGTTCATACCTCCCCCGACGACGGGACACGAAACATGGCGGCAGTCGGACGTCCCGCTCATGGCTGACACGACAATTCATGTTGTACTGGTCGACGTGAGACGCGGGGATATGAATACAGATGGCGTGTACGATGTGCTCGATGTGATCGGGCTTATTGAATACGCCTTCAGGTCAGGCACGTCACCAGAGCCTGTGTCGATCGCGGATGTGTCATGTGACAGTGCCTGCGACATTGTTGATGTCGTCTATTTGATCGGTTATGTCTTCCGCCACGGTCCAGCACCGCTCTGCCCGTAGTTCGGGCCCCGATTTTGAGATCCGACGGTCTCACGGAACGCCGAAGCTGTCGGGCCGCAAGAGCGAGACCCGACCTACGTATTGACACTTCCGCTCCGGAACGAGATTGACGCACTCCTGATTGGCCGTATATTGGGAAGTAAGAGGCCGGCTCGTTTGTCGGCCTTTGCTTTATTTCCGCGGAGTTTTCCGAACTTTTCGAAACGGTTACAATTGAGGGAGTTAAGATGACCAAGCGCGTGATCCTGGCGGTGGTATGCTGCGTCCTGTTTTCGAGCGTCACGGCCGAAGCACGAGAACTGGAAAACGGGAAGGTGAATCCGACGCAGGGTGAGCGCGTACCCGGAGTCCTTGTTATCCAATTGGCGGATGGGTTTATGCCGTTTGGGACGAAGGCGCAGCACAATGGCCTGACGACCGGGATCATAGCATTGGATGAACTCGGGATGAAGCATGGAATGTCGGACTACTATCCTCTCTTCCCGAGCGGGTCGAGTTCGACCAAGTCGGTGCCATTGGGCGATTCGCCGATGGACCGTTGGCATCTGCTCGCCTTCGACGAGTCCGTGGACCTCGACAAGCTCGCGGCGGAGTATGCGGCGTTGCCCGAAGTTGAGAAAGTCGAGTTCGACCACTACGCATACATCATGCGCACTCCGAACGACGCGCAGTATTCTTCGATGTACCAGTTGAACCAGGCCAATGATCGCGACATGGATGCGCCGGAGGCATGGGAGGCCACAGTCGGCAGCCCGGATGTCGTGTTGGCGGACACCGACACGGGCGTGCTCTGGTGGCATGAGGATCTGATCAATAATGTCTGGGTCAATCCGGGAGAAGATCTCGACAGTGACCGGGTGGTGATGGACCCGACTGACATGAACGGGATCGACGACGATGGCAACGGGTACATCGACGATCTGATTGGCTGGGATTTTGTTTCCAATGGGAGCGCCGTGTGGCCGGGCGAAGACGGCGGGACGCAGGATAACGATCCCAAGGATTTTAATGGGCACGGGACGCATACATCGGGAACGATCGCGGCACAGACGAACAACACGGTGGGCGTCTCGGGTGTAGCGGGCGGATTCGGCGCCGTTGAACCCGGATGCAAGATCATGTGCCTGCGAATGGGATGGTCATACAACGACGGCGGCATCGAGAACGGCTATACTCAAATGACTTATGTCGCGTCGGCGTTTACCTACGCTTATCGCAATGGCGCCGTGGCGATCAACTACAGCTTCGGTTCCTCCGGAAACACGTTTATTGAGCAGGCGACCGACAGCGCGGTAGGGCGTGAACTGGTAATCTGCGCCTCGGCGGGCAACGACGGGAACAGCAGTTTTGGGTATCTGCAATCGCGCGACGACGTCTTGTGTGTCGCCTCGACAACCAACTTCGACATCAAGTCCGGATTCTCGAACTACGGCGATATGGTTGATGTCTCGGCGCCGGGCTCCTCGATTCGCAGCACCGTTTCGAATCACTACACAGCCGCTTACGCAACGTACAGCGGCACGTCGATGGCGGCGCCGCAGGTGGTCGGCCAAGTGGGGCTCATTCGCTCGCTTAACCCGCTTTTGACGCGTCAGGAAGTCTTCGACATCATCATGAGCACGGCGGACAATATCGACGGTCTCAATCCATCGTATGCCGGCGCGTTGGGTACGGGGCGCATCAACCTGAACACGTCGGTGCAGAACCTCGCGTCGACGAATTTTGCCGCCGATCCGTTAATTGGCCAGGCGCCATTGGATGTCCAATTCTATGATAGCTCACAGACAACGCCGACGGCCTGGTTGTGGTCCTTCGGCGACGGCGACTCTTCCACGGCCCAAAACCCGGCACACACGTATGCGCCGGGTCTCTATAACGTGACGCTTCGCACCGAGACGGCGATCGGCAACGGTTTGAAAACGAAAGTCGGGTATGTCACGGCGCTGGCGGAGACACTCCTCACGGCCAATGAAGTGGCGGGAGCGGGGAGCGCGGTCGCCATCGAGATTTGGGGGACCAATAACCAGCCGATTTCAGAAGCCATCGTGCCGCTTCTGGCAACCAACATTCCACTCTCGGGAACTTTGGATTCCGTGGTGACCAGCGGTTGCCGAACGGAGTATTTCGAGGATCACGGGTTGGTTTACGACAATCGCGCGAATGGGAAGATCTGCCTGCGTCTACGTCCCGACGACAACGCCGACGGGTCTCCGGAACCGCTGGAGCCGGGATCGGGCCCGCTGGCGCGCGTCTGGTTTACGATGAACGGCTCGGCCAGTCCGGCCAATGCGATCGTGATCGACACGGCCACGCTTGGGGTGTCGCAGTTTAAGTTGTCATTCAAGTCGCCGGTCACCACGTATGTGCCGCATTTTGAGCCGGGGACGATTACGGTTCCGCTGCTGCCGGGAGACATGGACTTCAGCGGCGCCCACGATGTCATCGATGTGGTATCGATCGTCGACGTGGTGTTTCGCGCCGGCACACCACCGAACCCGCCCGACGTAACCGATGCGAATTGCGATTCGGAGTATACGATCCTTGACGTCGTACGGGTGGTCGAGATCGCGTTCCGCAACGTGGCGCCGAGCTACTGCCCCTGAGCACCAGTATCGCGCAAGCTGAGCCGAGAGGCCCCATGATGGCATGGGGCCTTTTTTGCAGGACATATAGGACCGATAGGACCTATCGCTTATTTTGGCTGGCAGAATGAGGTCGACAACCAAGGGACCACCCAAGGTCGCCGAGAGGCGGTCATTTGACTGGCTCGCGTCGGGAGCGGTCGCAATCTCTCTTTGCCATTTTCTCAGTTCGATGGCGCCGAGTGTCTGGACTTGGGGGATCGATTACTGGTCGGAGTTCCCCTTGGGGGGACGGTCTCTCCTTTTGCTCCTGATCGCGCTGGTCATTCTGCCCGGAGTTCCAGAGAAGATCGCGGAAACTCTTGGCCGGAAGCATTGGCCGCGCGCAGTGGCCTGGGTCTGCCTCGGGGTGGTCTTCGCCCTCTTCCTCATCCTCCGCTCCGGCGGATTCGCCTATGGTGACGGATACACAATCCTGAGTTACATTGCCGGCGGAACACTGCCTGACCTCAGTGGGAATCTTGCGCTCATGGCCGGCGATCTTGTCGCACATTGGCTGGTTTTTCGTGCGGTCGTGATGCCGCTGGATGGGTCGGTCGGTATCGCTTATGCGGTGCTGAGTGCGGTGGCGGGAGTAGCATCGCTTGTTGCCATAGCCCGGATTGCAAGGACGATCTATCCCAAGGACCGCGGCGCGCGTTGGACGGTAATTGCGTCCGCGTGCACGAGTGGAATGGCGGTGCTTTGGTTTGGACATGTGGAGGCGTACTCGCTGGTTGGCGCGAGCCTGCTCTGGAGCCTGGCGTTTGTGTTGATGGGAAGGCAGCGGTGGGCGTGGGGCGCTTGGATTCTCAGTTGCGCGTTTCACCTGCTGGCTGTGGCGTTTCTGCCGGTTCTGGTTTGGGCGATGTGGGGGCGGCGGCTTGCGGCCACACTCACGCGCGTCAAGACCCTGTTCCTCTTCCTCGCCGGATTTTTCGGATGGGGTTTGGCGGGGTTGGTGTTCTCATTCATGAAACCCGGAATCTTTGTCCCGATCCTGCCAACCGGGGACTCTAACTACGCCGCGATGTCGGCGGCGCATCTCGCCGACGCTTTGAATCTCCTCATGTTTGTCGCGCCCTTGGGGTTGGTCGGCATCATCGTCTGGATTTCCCGTCGGGAACCGACTCGAAGTGAGGACGCTGACAATCCTGTCGAGATCCTCGCGGTTGCGGCCGCGAGTCTCTGGTACTTCTCATTCTGGGTCGATCCGCTGATCGGCGCATTCCGCGACTGGGACCTGATCGGGATCTACGGCATCCCACTGTCGATCCTCGGCGCGGTACTGATTCTGGGCCGCCGGCTGGCGCCGAGCGAGAGGCGTCCGCAGTGGGTCATCGTGGCGGTGTTGGCGATCGTGCACACGGGCGCATTTGTGGCGACGACGCAGAACGAGACCGATGTGATCAAGCGTGTGGACCGGCTGGTGCGGGAGGATGCGCATTACACCCGTGAATTCCACCAGGGAGAGCGGTTGATGTCGTGGGCGCACATTCTCACGCATGTGGCGGATGAAAAAGAGATGGCGGTCGATCACCTCCGCAAACGCTCAATCTGGCAGCCTCGAGATCGGAAATCATGGAACAATCTGGGCAGTATCTACTGGCACCTGGAACAGTACGATAGCGCCGCATTCAGCCTGGAAAAATCCCTCGACCTTCTTCCCAATGACCCGCTGATCCTTGAGGAGCTGGCGCTGGTCTATGCGCGACTTGAGAAGTGGGACACGGCCGGTGGCGTGATCGAAAGGCTGGACGGGCTGCGAGAGTTGAAAGTCAGCGAGCTCAACATTCTTTCGTATTCGCTGATCTCAAGAAATGAGCCGGCGCGCGCCGAGAGCTTGTTGACCGTCAGTCTGCAGCGCGCACCGGAGCAGCAGGAGGCGCATTTCTACCTCGGGATCCTGAGCGAGAACCGGCACGACACCTCGCGCGCCATTGCGGAGTACGAGTTGGCCATCACACCCCGCAGCGAGCTGGAGGATGCGTACCTGCGTTGCTCACGTCTGTATCAGGCGCGGCTGCAGTGGGCGGATGCCGAGCGCGTTGCCCTGGCCTGGCAGACGCAGTTTCCGGAGTCGGCGCTGGCGCCATTTTTCGTGGGTTCGTGCCGGATCGCAAGCCGCCAGTACGCCGGGGCGCTGGAGGCGCTGGAGCGAGTTGCAGAGCTGGACCCGAAGAACGCATTTGCGCAATTCTATCTGGCCACGGCATACCGGAACCTCAACGAGCCTGACAAGGCGCGTGCCGCCGCGCAGCGTGCAGCGCAGATCGATCCGACTTTGGCTCTCCCCTATTTGGAACTGGTCTACCTGGCTTCCGACGCCGGCGACCGGGAAGGGGCGGTGACGGCTACGAGGGAGTACCTACGACGGTCGCCTGGCGACTCGGCGATGGCGTACCTGAAGCAGTTCATGGAACCCTAAGTGGGAATTGCAGAAAGACGGGAACAGGGAGTCGGACGGGTGCGTAGAAGGGGCAACACCAAGGCCTCCGTCATTCCCGCGAACGCGGGAATCCATGCTGGATGCCGGAATGGCCCCTGCTTTCGCGGGGGTGACGAAGTACCAGACTGTAACGAGGGATTGCGTTACAAGGAATCGGGCAGGGGGATTGCATCAAGAATCATGCGGAACTGTTTCTGGCCGATTTTGTCCTACCTTTTGCAGGATTAAGATAAAAGGTTGCAAAACAAGGCACATGTCATCATCGTAGTAGGAAGTGGCCGTCCCTGGGAAAGGGACAAATGCCCGGGCAATAGGACCCACACGGAGTGAGACTCACATGACGCATGACCGCCGGTTCCGTCTTTACACGCTGTTCTTGGCCATAGCGGCCGCCGCGACGATCTGGATCGTTGGATCGGGCGAGGCGACGCCGCATCACGAGGCGCTTTGGGCTCAGACGGACAAGCAGCCTCCAAACGACGGGGCGATCCAACGCGATCTCAGTACTTCGGGCGCCAGCCGGGAGACGCTCTACAAGTATTCCAAGCTGCTGACAGACATCTCCTATCGCATCCAGTCGGCCTACATGGATACGATTAACACCAAGGAAATGATCTACTCCGGCATCAAGGGAATGCTCGACGTCCTCGATCCGTTCTCAGTGCTGATGGAACAACAAAATTACGACCGGTTGATGGAGTCCACCCATGGCAAGTATGAGGGCCTGGGGATGCAGATCGATTTGCGTGAGGACACCGTCACGGTGGTCTCGCCGATCGAGGGGACACCGGCCCAGCGTATGGGTCTGCAGGCGGGCGACAGGATTATCAAGATCGACGGCAAGAACGCGGTCGGCATGACAACTGAGGCGGCATCGAAAATGATGCGCGGCCCGGCCGGGACGAAGGTCTCCCTTACCATCAATCGCACGGGAATGCCGGAACCGCTGGAGTATGTGGTTGAGCGCGCGGTGATCGAATTGAAGTCGGTGCCATATTACGGCATGGCCGACGAAGCCAACAAGATCGGTTACCTTCGCCTAAACAAGTTTTCTGAAAGCACCGACCGTGAATTGGAAGAGGCGATCGCTGCCCTCAAGGGGATGGGCGCCCAGAGCGTGATTTTTGACTTACGCTATAATGGCGGTGGATTGCTCGACCAGGCGGTCAAGACGGCCAATCTATTCCTTGAGAAGGACAAGCTGATCGTTTACACACAGGGGCGCGATCCGGAATCGCAGCGCAAGTATTTCTCCACTGCGGCGCCGATCGCCGGCGACATGCCGTTGGTCGTGCTCGTTGATGACGGGACGGCATCGGCTTCGGAGATTGTCTCCGGCGCGATTCAGGATTGGGACCGCGGGCTGATCGTCGGCAACACGACATTCGGCAAGGGTCTGGTGCAGCAGGTGTTCCGTTTGCCCGACACCGAGGATGTCGCCTTGAAACTGACCACGGCGCGGTATTATGTGCCGTCGGGACGTTCGATCCAGAAGCCGTCACGCGCGACCAAGCATCCGGAGAACCCGGCGTATGATGAAGAAATTGGCGGCGTCGCGGATGATACGACAACCGAATTGGTCGAGAAGGAATCGGAAGTCTTCTATACGAACAAGGGCCGCAAGGTGTACGGCGGTGGCGGGATTGTCCCGGATGTCCTGGTTGAGCGCGAGACCTACGAACCGCTGGAGATCAACCTCCTGCGTCAGGGCAAGTTCTTCAACTACGCTGTCCATTACACTTCGAAGAATCAGAACCTGCCGCAATCGTTCGAAGCCACAGACGCGACATTGGCCGATTTCCGGCAGTATCTGAACGACAACAAGTTCGAATACAAGACCGACACGGAAGTCGAGCTCGACAAGATGCTCGAAGAACTTAAGGACGATCCGGAACGTCTGGCGATCTACCAGTCGGCAATCGATCAGATGAAAGCGCTGGTGGCCAAGGAAAAAGAGTTGGCATTCGACGAGAGCGCCGAGACGCTGAAGTATGAGATCAAGCGCGCGGTCATCAACAAGCTGTACGGCGAGCGCGGTCTCTACGAGGGCGTGATGTTGAAGGACGATCCGTATGTGGCCAAGGCCAAAGAGTTGCTGCTAAACAAGGATGAGTACAAGAAGCTGTTGGCGACTGACACCAAGAAGAGCACTGATAAGTCGTAAGCAGGATCAACTTTCCGTGAGAACCTACGGCCCCGCTCCAAAGAGCGGGGCCGTTTGTTTATTGACGATTGTCGATTTCCGATTGTCGATTGTCGATTGAAGAGCAGTTACCTGCTATGACCTCTGGCGGTTTTTCTGGAAGCAATCACCATTGAGAGAATCTCGTTTGCCTCCTGCATGAGATCAACGAGCATGCGTAGTTCCATGATGTCTCCGCGAATCAGCAATTCCATCCAATAGATGCACTCATCGCACTCTTCTTCGACAATGCCCATTTTCGCGACGAAATCCGCCCGTGACTTAGCCCGGCAAGCCGCGCGATAGGTGGCGCCAACCGATGTGCCGCACCGCAATAATTGCCGTCCGATAATGTCTGTCGTGCGTTTCTTGGGCAAAGAGTCACATAGTCGGATGGTCCGCAGTGCAAATTCTTGTGTCCGAGATCTAAACGCGTCTGGATTCACAGATGCCTCTCACGTATATCGAACAGACAATCGACAATCGGCAATCGGCAATCATCCTGGGTCGGGGCCTTCTTCGATCGTGTTGCCCTCTTTGATCGAGAGGCGGACAGTGGTCATGGTGTCGCGCTTGAGGAAGGACTGGATTTGGTCGCGGAAGACTTCGTCGAAGCCTTTCGCTTGCGTGGCTTTCACGAGTTTGGATTTGGAGAGATCTGAGACTTGGTCCCAGAGGCCGGAGTCGCGCACGATCAGTTCGAGGGTTTTACGCTGCTGGTCTTCCATGCTAGGGATTTTCCAGATGGCGCTTTTGGAGACTGAGACCGTGACGCCGTGGCCGACGAGTTTGGTGAACTGCATCTGATCCGCGAATTCGATGATCTGCAATTTTAGTTCATCGACCTTCTTTTCGGCGTCATCAAGTCGTCGTCGGGCCTGAGCGTACTGATCCGCGAGCTTGACGCCATCATCGGCGGCAAACTGCTGAGGCGTCATCTCGGCGACGGTCACAGCGTGGCGTTTGGCCGGGCAGAGATGGCGGAACTCGCACCAGTCGCAGAGCATCGACTCATGCGGCGGGAATTCCTCGCGGGCCTTGGCTTCCTCGATATTGTCGATCAGGCGAATCGTATCGAACCGCAGTTCTTCGAGCGCATCGGGTGTGCGGGTTGAGACCAACGAGCGGTTGGCGCGCAAGTAATGCCAGATCAGTTTGACCTTCTTCACATCGTTCAAGCGACGCTGGATGCCGATTTGGTATAGCGCGAGTTGGCGGTCGGCGTCGACTTCTTCCTGCGTGCGCATGCGCGCATTGGTCTTGTAGTCGTGGATTTCGATGGTGCCATCCTCGGCTTCGGCGAGGCGATCGATAAACCCCTGAATCTTGTAGTTGCCGGAAGGATCGAGATCGAAGACGAGCCGTTCTTCAAGACCCAACACGCGGGCGTCGCGGAAGGGATAGAATTTCTTGAAGTAGTCCACGACGCAGCGGCGGCCGACGTTCTTGTAATCCTCGCCGGTCAGGTGCTCGCGGACGATCAGGATGTTCTCGTTCCAGCCCTTGGCCCATGCGTCTTCGTAGAAGGCGTTCAGCTCCTCCCATTTGGGCGTGCGTTCCATCTCGACCATTTTGTAGAGATGTTCGAGGGTGTCGTGGACCATCGAACCCATGAAGGCTTCGGCGGTGGTCTCCTGCGCGACTTTGACCTGCTCGATGTAGCGGAACGCGAATTTGCGCGGACAGTTCTCAAACGTCGACATGCGGCTGTGCGAATACATCATAAGGCGATCTCCGGTTTGTTGAGTGATACACCTTGGCGGCGAGCGGGGCAATCACTTTATGATTGCGGATTGTTGATTGCGGATTGCGGATTGTAGAGACGCGCATTCTCCAGGCGTTGCAGGACACCCTCACCCGATCCGTCCACCAAGTAAAAGATGGCGACTCGGGTAGAAGTACCGGAGGAATGGGAGGGCGATGCCGTACACAGGCTGGGGGGATCAAATCAAGTCACGACCGGCTTTGGATAAGGACTGCGTACGCTGTAGATTGTAGCCGTGAAGCAGCGCACCCTGCCGGCAATCTGTCTCCTGCTCGCCGCGACGACCGCTTGGGGGCGTACGCCGCAGACGCCCGTTGGGGCGGCAGGGGTCGCCGGATTTGACACCAACATTGTCTCGCAGATTCATGATAATGGGTATTTGCGCACGACTGCGACAAACTACGGCTACTTCGGGACTGTACGGGATCGGTTGCGCGATTCGACAGGGGCGGTGGTTCCGGTCCTTGAGTCGCCGCCCCATTCGAGAATCGAATACATCTTTGAAGCGGGATTGTGGATCGGCGGGATTGTCGACGGAGACACGCTGGTCTCGACAGGAAGTCTGGGATCGGGAGTCACTCACGAGCTTTATGCCGAGAACTATGTGCCGGGAGTCTTCTCGGACGTCCTGGGTGATGATGAGTGGACGTTTACTTACAGCGACAGCACGACCGAGCCCGAAACGGTGCGGGATGATGCTTACGATGGGCCGCACCGCTCGTTGCCAGTGAAAGTCCGTCAGAAGACATGCTCCTTCGACGCCTCGCCCTGCAACACGGCTCTCTACATGGAATTCGTCGTAACAAACATCGGGACAGAGCCGATCAGCGATGCGTGGATTGGCTGGCATATCGATCCCGACATCGGGCATCAGGATCGTGACAGTTACTGGTCGGATGACATCACGGGGCATGTACGCCAGAGCGTGGTGACGGCCAACGGTCCACTCAATGTGTCTGCGGCGTGGGCGATGGACAACGATGGCGATCCGGACACGAGTCTCGGGCAATACAGTGGGCATTCGGCCACGCGCATACTCGGCTCCATGTATCTCGGTGGGACGCCGCCCCTCGAATCAGAATCTTATAACTGGTGGGTGCCCAATACGGTCCGAGACAGGAAAGCGTTGGATTGGGGACCGCAGCGCGCGCCGGGAGATACGAATGTCATCGGGGGACGCGGAGCCGAGCTGACCGACAAGTTCCGGTATCGACTGATGTCGAATCGCGAGTTGGATTACGACCAACCCTACGCGGCGATTGACAAGACTCTGGAAGGCTGGATGCCGCCGACGGTAAGTTCAATCGCCCACGACTACGCCGATGGCTTCGACATTCGTTTCCTGCATTCGCAGGGACCGGTGACGCTGGCGCCCGGCGATTCGGTGGTTGTTCACTGGGTTTGGTGCGTCGCGGACAATCCGCGCGCGCGGGCGGCGCACTTTGCCGCGACACATAATACAGGGCGCCCGGATGCCTACGTGGCCGGACTCGGGATTGAATCCCTCGTTTCTCAGATGGCGAAGCTCAAGCAGGCATGGTTGGATGACTTCATCTCGCTGCCGATTTCGCCACCACACGATATGCGGGTCGCGAATTGGGATGATAGCACGTGCACGCTCTCATGGACGCCTAAACAGACCAAGCGGTTGAGTGCCTACCAGATCATTCGAAGTCGAATACCGCTCCAGGAAAGGGCAGAAGTAACTATCTGGGTTGATCCCGAGGCGGGAACGTACTTCGACGGCGGGTTGGAGGCATCGCAGGGGCACGTCTATACGATAGCATGTGTCGGCGATGTGACACAGTCGGGTGGGTTGGTCGGACCGGTTTCGCCGCGGGTCAGTTTGCTTCCCGATCGGCCGCGTGCGCCAGGACGGCCGTATGTTGCTCAATACGCGTACGACATGATGATCGGCTCGAATGAGTTCGATGATGCGGATTACGAATCGTATCGAGTGTATCGGCGTGAGCCAAAAGGACCATGGCGGCAGATCGGCGAATTCTTCCCTGATGGTTCGTTCATCGACAGCGAAGTCGAACTCGCGACAGTGTATGAGTATCGGCTCACCGCGGTCTCGTCATTGGGCAATGAGAGTTCACCGGGCCCACTAGAGTCCGGCGCAGTATTCTCGTTCAACGCCAATCAACCGCAGATCCTCGATTTCACTCCCGGCGACCCAACTTCACTCACCGATAAGGCCGCGGTCGCCGCAGTGTGGATGCGTCTGCTTCCGGAAGCGAGGTACCGAGATGTCTCAACGGTAGCGAAGCTGACGCTCGCCGACTTCGATGCGCACATGCTCACGATTGTCGTTTCCGACGGACGCTCTCCCCTGCCGGCGAATCTGTTACCGCTGCTTGATGTCTACACAAAGTCAGGCGTAGCGGTTGTCACCGGCCGAGATTTGTTCAACATGGGGCCGGTGCTTGACGAATTTGTCACATTGGACACTTCAAGCGTTGGCTTCAAGGCGGGTATACGCCGCGCCTTCTGTCCACGGGTGCTTTTGGCTAACCCAACACGCATGAACGCGGAGTTTGTCGGCGCCGACCCCTTCGTTGACCAATTGCCGCACGTCGACGTGGACCCAACGCGAACGAGTTGGGGGCTCAACCCCGAATTGCCGGATCCGGAAAGTGCGATTCCGTTTGTCGGATACTTCGACGTGGACACTTCGGCAGGCGAGATCCTCTACACCTATGTGTCGCGAGATCAGAACTCACCGTCGAATGGCATGCCGGTGGCGGTCAAACCAATTGGCTATCGGAGACTGGCGATCTTTTCATTCCCGTTGTCTTACATCGAAGATCCGCAGGCCAAAGAGTGTTTGCTGCGGACACTGACGACGATTGGGTACGGTATGGATCGAGCTGATGCCCGGGCTGTGATCGATTACTTGTTCCACGATGGACAATTGCCTGACGAGAGTAAGGCGGACGTGAACGGAGATGGACGGGTGGATGTGAGGGATGTCGTGTGGAGGATTGATCGAGCGTTGCCCTGTCTGTCATCGCCGCATAAGGCAAGTGCGCGTCGCTGACATCTACCCCGGAGGGGGAGAGTGCCTTTCACGTCGAGTCAGAGACGGTAGAAACGGCGAAGGCCGGGATCTCATTGAGATCCCGGCCTTTTGCCGTTGGGAGCGTCCCTGCCCCCCTGCTTCGCCAGGGCTACGCAGGGCACGCCCTGCAGCCCAATGGGAATCCTTATTCTTCCAGCGAGACCTTCTTCGAGATCGTGAAGCCGCCGAAGTTCGGGTCCAGGTCACGAACCACAATCAACGCCTCGGTAAAGCTCTGGTTGCTGGTGGCA
The DNA here is from genome assembly GCA_964371625.1 of uncultured Ignavibacteria bacterium. Taxonomy (GTDB): domain Bacteria; phylum Zixibacteria; class MSB-5A5; order WJJR01; family WJJR01; genus JACQFV01. The sequence goes on from CAYJMP010000001.1 coordinate 698,974, forward strand.
AAGAACTCAAAGCCGCCGGCGACGCCGTACTCATTCGAGTACTGCGGCGAACCGGTAACCGTGCCACCGGAATTGCAGCTGACCTCGATCAGGTGGCCGCCCAGCGGGTTGCCCCAACGGTCCTTGACCTGGATTTCGATCGGGGCGTTGGTACCGAAGACCATGCTGCTCGGGACATCGACGATCGAGGTCTTCGAGTAGGCAGTGCCGGTTCGGAGGACCACCTGCACGGAACCGTTGAATCCGAAGAATCCACCGGAGCGGGCGGAGATGGTGGCGACGGCGCCGATGCCGTCATCGGGGATCGTGACTTTGTAGTCGCGGTCGAGGACGCCGGCCACGAAATCGCCGACGTAGACAGACGAGTGACAACCATCAACAGTGAGACCGTCGTTGATGGTGCCGATATCGGACTCGACTTCAACGATGGTGCCGTCCTCGACGAAGACGCCGTTGAGGTCGCGAATGTCGATCACCACTTCGCCTTTGTCCTTGTTGTCGGCGAGGAGGGTATCCGGCCAAGTCAGGAACTGCCCATAGGCCGCCGGACCGGATTCGTAGAAGAAGCTTGTGTCTGCGAGTGTGCCTCCAGCCGTTTCGGCCCAATACCAAACGTACCCATCATTCTTTGGTGCGGCGGAATTCCAGAAGGTAACGGCTTTGCCGCGCAATGTCGGAACGGGGCTCGTACTGCCCGCGCCCTCGATGATGCCCTGCTCAGTGCCGAAGTACACCGCGGTCGAATCGGGACACTCATTGCCCCACTGGTCTGCGACGGCGGCCGTGATTTCATTGATGACATGAATCATTTCCCATGATGGGACGTTGCAGTCCGCAGCTCCGACTGAGATGACAGCCGGCGGGCCGGAACGGATCGTCAATTGCGTCGCCGAGGCAACGACCGCGCCACAACGTGCCAGGACACGCACAGTTCCCGAGGCGCTGCCGGCGTTCAAAGTGACCGACGCGACGCCATTGGCATCGGTAATCGCTTTGACCGGGCCGACCGGGTCGCCGTTGATCGCCTCGCCGCCACCAGGACCGCCAGTGATGAGAAACTCGACCTCACGGCCCTGCGGAGCGGGATTGCCCTTAGAGTCAAACGTCTGCGCCACCAGCGGGGCATATTCGATCCCGCCGGTGCCACGGACCTGCACGGTCTGCCAAGTCGGCGTCAGAACGATTGAGTGGACCGAGTCATCCGACGTGAGCGAGAGCGAAACCTCAGCGGAGAAATGATCTCCGGGCTGGCCGCCAGTCGCTTTGATGTAGACGACGCCCGCGGTCGAACCCGCGATGTATGTCGTGGTCGCCTGCCCGCTGGACGTCGTGACCGTGGCATCGATCGAACCGATCGGATCCCAGAGCCCGTCGGAATCCAAATCATAGATCAGGGAATCCACATTGTTGGTCCAGATGCCGTCGCCGTTGACATCCATGAACTTTTCGCCGGCGACGAACTTGATGACGCTGCCGTCGGAGACAGGGTCGCCTTGACCGTCTGAGACGAGTGCGTTGACCGTGGCGGTCGAGAAGCCGTCGGCCTGCACCAGAACGGGCACGATCGTGAGGACGATGTGGCCGTCGAGATTCCCGCCGCCGGTCCCGTCTTCGATGACGATGTCCTTGGTCATCGTGGTCTGGTCGCCTTCGACACGGGCGCTGATGGTCACGCTGCCGGAGGTCGTGGCGGTGAAGATGGCGGTGGCGATGCCGTTGCCGTTAGTCTCAACGACGCTCGATGAGAAGACACCGCTGACGTTGGGTTCGGCATACAGATACACGGTCGCGTTGGCCAACGGATCGCCGTTGGGATTGGTGACCAGCACTTCAACAACCGCGGTCTCCCCTTCAGCCAGAATGGCCGGGGTGACATCGACGTCCTGCAATGTCGCGGTTCCGTCGGTCTTGTTCGGACCCGAACAGGCGCCCAAACCGAGCACAAGCACTCCGATCAGTAGTGCGCGTCCGAACATCCCTGCGCGCGCCCAGTCGCTCCGTGGCATCTCGCCGCTCCTTTGCTGCATAAACAAGTCCCCAGACACAATTGAGTTCGGTTCGTTGCGGCCCGCCCTGGGCCGTTCGGATCATGGAACACGCCCCCACCCGTATGGCGGGGGTTCTTAAACTGGTATCGGAGGAATTGCGGGAGAATTTAGCCCCTCGGTGCTGCTCGGGGTAAAGACGGAATGGCGGGGAAGAGCGGATGACAGCCATGCGACCGAGATCAACAGTATGGGGAACTTCCCATACAATAGGACCCATAGGTCCCATAAGACCTATACTTCGCGCTCAGACGTCGACTACTTCCTCGATCGGAGTCGGGTCTTTGGTGATAGTGAAATCGGAGTCGTCGAAGTCGACCAGGAGGTTGTCGCCGGATTTGAATTCGTTGCGCAAGAGCGCGGCGGCGATTTTCTGGCCGATGTCTTTCTGGATCAGACGACGCAGCGGGCGAGCACCGTAGACGGCGTCGTAGCCACGCTGCGCCAGTGCTGCGCGGGCAGATTCGGAGAGACGAGCACGAATACCCTGCTCGGCGAGACGCTGTTTCAATGCGGCGAATTGCAGTTCGGCAATTTGTTCGATCGCTGACGGTGAAAGCGGGTTGAAGACGACTATCTCATCGATACGATTGAGGAATTCGGGGCGGACGGCTTGGCGCAGTGCGTCCATGGCACCCTCGCGAATCGCGTCGCGCCGTCCTGACTCAGTCAAGGAATCCTGTGCCGCCCGGGCGATTTCCGCACCGCCCAGATTCGACGTCATAATGAGAATGGTCTGTTCAAATGAGACAGTGCGTCCGCGATTGTCGGTCAGACGGCCATCATCGAGGACTTGCAACAAGATGTTGAAGACTTCAGGATGCGCCTTTTCGAGTTCATCGAAAAGAATGACTGAATAGGGGCGGCGACGGACCGCTTCGGTCAGTTGTCCTCCCTCATCGTAGCCGACATACCCCGGCGGCGCGCCGACCAGTCGCGACACGGAGTGCTTCTCGGAATACTCGGACATGTCGATGCGAATCATTGCTTCGACGGAACCAAAGAGGGTCGCGGCCAGTGTCTTGGCCAACTCGGTCTTGCCCACGCCGGTCGGGCCGAGAAAGATGAACGAGCCGCGCGGACGGTGTGGTTCGTTCAGACCGGCTCGCGAGGCGCGGACCACTCCCGCGACAGCGGCGACTGCCTCGGGTTGACCAATGACCTTGGCTGAGAGTTCATCTTCAAGATAGATGAGTCGTTGGATTTCACTGGTGGACAAGCGTTCGACCGGAATGCCGGTCCATTTGGAGACGATTGCGGCGATGTCCTCGGCGTCGACTTCTTCCTTCAGTAAGCGGCCCGAGGCGGGAGCAAGAGCGGGCTCGGCAGGAGCCTCACCCACCACGGGAGCGCCGAGATCCGATGGAGCTTCGCCGCCGTGGAGTTTGGCGGTTTCGATTTTGATCAGGCGTTCCATGTCGGGAAGGTCCTGATAGCGGATGCGGGCGGCGGCCTCGTACTGGCCCTGGCGCGACGCGACATCCATGTCAAGCTTCAGGCGCTCGAGTTTCTCTTTGGCGTCACGGATCTTCTGCACCGATTCTTTTTCTTTAGTCCAGCGCGACTCGAGCTCGACGCGTTCGGCGGAGAGCCGTTCAAGCTGTTCTTCGATCGGACGGAGGCGAACAGTGGCGTCGCGTTCACGCCGCACAGCCTCGCGTTCGATTTCAAGCTGCATGATCTGGTGATCCAGGCGATCCAGTTCTTCGGGGCGCGATTCGATCTGGATGCGCAAGTCAGCGGCGGCTTCATCGATGAGATCGATGGCCTTGTCAGGAAGTTGGCGGTCGGCGATGTACCGTTCGGAGAGAGTGGCTGCGGCAACCAGTGCGGCATCCTGAATGCGAACGCCATGATGAAGCTCGTAGCGCTCCTTGAGGCCGCGGAGAATCGATACCGTCTCAGACACAGTCGGCTCGGAAACGAGGATCGGCTGGAAGCGTCGCTCGAGCGCGGCATCTTTCTCGATATACTTGCGATACTCGGTAATCGTGGTTGCGCCGATGCAGCGCAATTGACCGCGCGCGAGCGCGGGTTTGAGCAAGTTTGAGGCATCGACGCTGCCTTCGGCCGCGCCGGCTCCCACGACAGTGTGGAGTTCATCGATAAACAGAATAACCCCACCCGCCGATTCTTCGACCTCGGCAAGGACGCCTTTCAGACGCTCCTCGAATTCGCCGCGGAATTTGGCGCCGGCGACCATCGCGCCCAAATCGAGCGCGATGACGCGTCGGTCTTTCAGCGTCTCGGGCACATCGCCACGCGCGATCTTGAGGGCCAGCCCTTCGGCGATGGCGGTCTTGCCGACACCCGGTTCACCGATCAGTACAGGATTGTTCTTGGTGCGACGTGAGAGAACCTTCATGACGCGACGGATTTCTTCATCACGCCCGATGACGGGATCGAGCTTGCCGTCACGCGCCGTCTGTGTGAGGTCGCGTCCAAAACGGTCCAGCGCCATCATGCGGTTTTCGGCGCCTTCTTCCCCCGCGCCTTTGCGGTTGAGCATCTCATCGACAGCATCGCGCAAACGATTGGCATCGATGCCGAGGGCAACGAGCGCATCGCGGACCGGTTTGTCGGGTTTGTCGAACACCGCCCAGAGTAAATGCGCCGCGGTGACATACTGGTGCCCGGCCTTGCTCGCCCGATTCTGCGCGGCGGAAAAGACTGTCGCCAGGGCGCTAGACGTGCTCGGCTGTTGTTCCTGCCCCTCGACGCGCGGCAGACGCCCGAGAGCGATCGACAACTCTCCCGCAAGTCGGTCAGGATCTGCCCCTTCTTTGTCGAGAATAGCGCGCGTCATGCCGCCTTCACTGATCAGCGACTGCAGAAGATGCGAGGGCACGAGCTCGGTATGTCCTGCCGATTGCGCGGATTGCAGGACCGACTGGAGAATCAGCCTGGCGTTATCAGTCCAACGGTCGAGGGAGATCATTGCGTGACCTTCTTTCACAAGGAGTGTGAGAAAAGAGCAGGCTCGGCAGGAGCCTCGCCCTCCACAACGCCTGGGAGAGTTGTCCTGCTTGCCGAAGCGCTAATATTTCTTTTACAACGGCTAAGGCTTGGTGGTCGCGGCTTTGGGCTTGGAGTCGGGGCCGGGTTTGGAATCGGAACTTGGCTTGGAACCGGAATCGCCGGAATCCTTCTTGGAGTCCTTCTTGTAGGATTCCTTGCGGTAGTCGGTGATGTAGAATCCTGACCCTTTGAACAGCAGGCCGCTGCCCGGAGAGATGAGCCGTTCGACGTCGGGCTTGCCGCAATTGGGGCAGATTTCGAGGGGCTTCTCCTTCATCGATTGGAAGGCCTCGAAACAGTGTCCGCAGGCGCGGCAGCGGTAGTCGTAAGTCGGCATAGTATGGCACTCCCCCAGTTGTTAATACGCGGTCGAGCGCCAAGTTAGCGAATACTAGTCCTGATTTCAATTGGCATCACCCACGGAGGCAGGATTGCCTCGGTTCCATGCGTAGGGGCGTATTGCATCCGCCCGCTCCGACGTGATGGGCGTATGCAATCTGCCCCTACGCAGACCACACAGATTAATCGATTCCGCTTATTGCATGAAGCAACAAAGATTCCAGGCGTCACGGTAGAGCTGTGACACCTGGAATGACGAGCTTCAGACTTAGTCAACAGCGACTTCGATTTCCTTGGGCTTGGCCGCCTCAGTCTTGGGAATGGTGATCGTGAGGACGCCGTTTTTGTAGTCGGCGGCGACCTTCGAGCCATCGGCCCAGACTGGCAGACTGAATGACCGCGAGAATGTGCCCATGTAGCGCTCAGTACGGGTATAGCCCTTGCCCTTATCCTCGCGGCTCTCGTTGCGGCTGCCGCTGATCGACAGCAGGCCATCATTCACGACGACCTTGATGTCACTCTTCTCCAGACCGGGCATATCGGCCTTCAGGACGACTTTATCGTCCTCCTCAAGGATGTCCACCGAGGGGCGAATGTTCATTCCGGGCAGGTTCAGACTCACCAAGGGCGAGCCGGTGAAAAACTCATCGAAGATGCTGGAAATCGCCCTGCTGTTGGGTTGGCACTTTACGAGTGTCATGGTAACGAGCCTCCTTGCTTGATTGCGTTAGTTTTGGAACCGGCACCATGCCGTGATCCGTGTTCGAACATAGCAGGGAGCGTGCCAACTCCGGCAACACATTGTATATCATAGAAATAGACAATTTGGCAGCTTCGGATACACTGATCGGTATGTCAATATGGCTCGATTATGAGCCATAACGACAGCTTACTGTCAGGCCTGAATGTCAATTCGGCAGTCGGTTCGAAAGCGGAGATCGCTTCGCGTTCGCAGATTGCGCGATTGCGGGGGCGAGGCATATCAGATTCCGTTTGGCGTCGGTGAGGATGATGCGATCACCAACGACCAACGGTGAGGTTGTCGCCTGTGCGGCGAGCGTAGTATCGGACCAGAGCCTCTCGCCGGTAGTGGCCGAGAGCACGCGGACGACCGGCTGACGCGATGTGGTGAGCAGGTAATCGCCGGAGAGTGTTGGCGACAGATTGGCGATGGCCTCGGTGTTGTATGTCCAGCGCGATTGGCCATTTGATTTGTCGAGTGCGGTGATGAGGCCGTTATTCCCGGCCACGTAAATCATCGATTCCCCGACAGTCGGCGTTGAATGGATGCCGCCGTCAATAGAGGCGGACCAGATGAGATCGCCGGATTTAATGTCAAGCGCGGCGGCGATCGAATCGATGGCGCCGAAATAGACTTTGTCGTCCACGGCCGGAGCCCCCTCAATTGCACCACTGACGCCGTGCTCCCATCGCTTGTTGCCAGTGGTGACATCGAGCGCGTAGATCGAATGGCCCGCGGCCACGTAGACCGTCGAATCCGTGATCGCGGGCGAGCTCTGGATAATTCCCTCGCAGTCAGCTTCCCAGATTTTTCGGCCGTCGTTGGTGATGCTCTTGACGATGCCACGCCAAGTCACGAAGAGGATAGTGGAATCAGTCAACTGACGCGGCGGCGCGCTGGCGTCGATCATGCGAAAACTGGAGCGGGCTTTCGCAGTCCGAAGTTCAAAGACGAAGTAGCGGCGCTCTTCCTCGTCGACCAGCACACCGAAGGTTGAATCACCAGGGAGCACGCCGAGGACGGGGCCGTCGAAGCGTTTGCGAAATCTTCTTTCGCCGGTGGCGAGGTCGAAGACTTCGACGCGGCGATCGAGCCCGCAGAAAAACAGCAACCCATCGCGCACGACCGGTTCGCAGGAAGCGACACCACCGGTCTTGGTTCGCCAGGCAATCGTGTAGGCGGAGTTGACCAGAGTGGCATCGACAGCTCCGGTGTTCGCCGGATTGGCGCGCGAGGTGAGCCAGTTATGGGCGGCCGAGTCGGTGTAGGCGAGCTTCGCGCGGTTTGAGGAGCAGGAGGAAAGAACCACTGTCAGGAGCAGGACCACGCAAAACAAAGATTGCTTCGTCGGGCATAGAGCGCCCTCCTCGCAATGACGGGGATGGTGAATTCTGGCCATCAGAAGTTCCAGCCGAAGAAGAACTCGAAGCGAGTTTTCGAGTCGATTTTGCGGAAATCGGTGCGTCGGGCCCAATCGAAACGCAAGACCACCAGGTAGCCGAGCGCGACTCGCGCGCCGACACCCATCGACCCTTCGATGCGTCCGAAATCATCTTCCCAGGCATTGCCCGCATCGAAGAAGACGGCGCCGCGGATAGCCTGGAATCCGAGACTGGCCACCGGCAGGCCGACAAAGAGCGCGTCGATCAACGGGAAGCGCAGTTCGTTGGAAGACAGGACGATGTTGCGGGCATAGACGTCGCGTCGGGGATAGCCGCGCAAGTCCCAACTGCCGCCGAGGTAGCGTCGTTGGGGCTCATGCCCAGCCGACATGTGCCCCATGAGGCGCATGGCGAACGCCGAGTAGCGACCGAGGCGGAAATACTTGCGGACATCGGCGATGGCGATCCGGTTGAAGGAACGGAAATTCGAGAGATCGCCGGTGTATCCCACTGTGAGCATCAAGCGCCAGCCATCGATGGGGCCGGAAATATCCCAGAGTGAATTGTCATGCACAAACGAGAAGAACTGGGTCGCCAGCACAGCCTTGCGTGAGTCGAAGAGGACCGATTCACGCGCGGAGTGGCGCAGGAACATCGAGCCTTCAACACGGCGGAATTTCGACAATGGATAGCTCACGTACCCGGCCACGCCGACCTGGCGTTCCTCCAAGGGTCCGTCGACCGGGTCGTTGTAGTTGTCGAACAGATGGTAGGCGCCGTAGCCGTAATTGAATCGACGCTCGCGGTTGAAGTAAGACACGGCAACGTTGAAGCTTTTGAGGAATTCGTCTTTAGTGTCGGCGTTGTTGGCCAGCAGGAAGAAATACTGGTGATCGCCCAGGACGTCGGTGAGCGCAGTTTGGAAGCCACCGACGGTCCCGTAGAAGGCATCGTAGGAGACAGCCGACTGGGCGATATCGAAGGAGAAGTCGCGTTCGTATTTCACCGCTCCCTTGATGAGTTCGCCGCTGCCGATTTCGGGCTGCCAGGCCGGCTCCCACGTGTCATTCCCCATCGCGATCAATTCGGAGGGAAGCGTATCGGGAATGGCGACCTGATAGACCTGGAACCCATTGTTCTGGTAGGCGGCAAAGATGATGCCCCGACCATCGGGCATGACGTGCGGATCGAACGCGCCCGTGGCGATGTTCGTGAGCTTCTGGCGACGCCCGTCAGGGTAAAGCCGGTAGATGTCGAGGATGCCGCCTTCGTCGCAGGTGTAAACCATCCAATCGCCGGAGGGGCCAAACGACGGACCGCGTATGTTGAACTCGCCGGTTAGATACGGGCTGATTCGTCCAGTCTTCAAGTCAAAGCTGTAGAGATTCATCCGGCCATCGACGCCATGTTCGCCGCGATCGGAAGAGAAGATGATCGTGGCGCCATCGGGAGTGAAAACCGGGTCGATATCGAGGAACCAATCATCGGTCAGGCGGTCCAAACGGCCCGATGCCAATTCCAGATGGTAGAGGTTGTAGATTCCATTCTTTTCAGACCCGGCGAAGATGACACGTTTGCCGTCGGGAGAGTAATGTGGCGAACTGACATTGTAGAGTGAATCCCAACGGTGCTCGCCAACAATCTGCTTGGTCGCCACATCGAGCTCGTAGAGTACATCGCGTTCGTGACGTTGCGACGAGAAGATGACCCGCCCGTCGTAGACGTCCAGCGACGATCCCAAGAGGTGGAGCGACTCGAATCGCGGCGACCTCTCCCCTTTCAGGAGCACTTCGACGGGGCGGTCGAGTGGTCCTTTCCCGGCTTCGGTCTTATAAATGCCGGCGTATCCCAGCCGATTGGCCTTGAAGACGATTTCGTCGGTCGTGTCGGCGCCGAGAATGGTGCGGATCGGCACCGGCTTGACGCTGTAGCCGGTCTTGGTGATCGGGATGAAGGCGCGCTCGGGCAGTTCGCGAGTTTGAATGGTCGGGAAGTACTTCTTCTTCAGCCAGTATTCCCAGTCGCGCCCGACTTCCTCAAAGGGTTTGCCAAATGTGTATGCTGCGACGCTCCAGAAATCACTGCTGCGCCAACAATTCTCCAGCAGGTAGACGAGATATTCGGGGCCATAGGTCTCGGCGACAAAGTGGGAGAAAGCCTCTCCTTCCTTGTACATGAGGTAGGTGCCGGCGATGGCATCGATGCGGTCGAGATTGTAGAAGCGGCCGCTCAGCACCAGGTCGCTTAAGATCATCTCGGCGTCGGACTCCCAAGGGCGCGAGAAATACTCCGCGATGCCCTCAGTAAACCAGAGGGGCGGCGAAGCGATGTTCATCTTTTTGTAGTTGGTCGCCACCTCGGAGAGTTTTGAGTATGTAAAGACGTGCACCAACTCATGCTGAAGCACGCGGCGGAAGTCCTCATAGGAGCCATTGAATGGCAGGACGACGCGTCCCTTAAAGAACTCGGTGAACCCGGCCACATTTTCCGGCAGGAGCGACGGAATCACATTGGTCTGGGTGAAAAAGCGCGGCGATGAGTAGATGATGAGAGGGATGCGGTCTTTGGGCTCGTGATTGAAACGGTCAGAGAGGGCATCGTAGCTGTCGTGGGCGGCCTCGGCGGCGACTTCCGCCAGCTCGCGTTCCGAATCATAGAAATAGATATCGAATTTGTCGGTTGCCAGAACCTGCCATTCGAAGTCAGTGTATTGGACCTTGTTCTTACCGAAGTAGTATTGGGCGTGCGCGGTCGCAGAGGCGAGCAGGAGCAAGCAAACGGCTGCGGCGATGCGGCCGAGAATGCGAATGCCTTGAGCGGGTCTTGATTTCATCTGCCCTATCGAAATCAGTCGTCGGTGATGGCAGGCTCGAAGCCGTTGGGCCCATTGCCTACCTGAAACCGAATGGTCCGAGAATCGACGGCCGGCCGAGGCAAAGCCAGACCGCCCACTACCTTCTTTTACCGACGACTTAGACTGACATTCCCTGCCGCGGCGGAAAGTTCTGATTTAGTCAACGTCGCGTCGGCGTCGTTGGTTCCTCTGCCCGTCCGTGCCTGAGGCGCGATCCACGGCCAGAACGCCGGGCACGGCTCGGATTCGTCGTTTGATGTCCGAGAGGTGTTGGAGGTTGCGGATCTGGATATCGATCGTCCCGGTTCCCGTCGCGCGATCTGCTGCCAATGACACCCCCTGAATATCAGTTTCGGCGTCGGCGATAGCCTGCGTAATGTCGCGCAGGAGGTTTTTGCGGTTTTCCATGGTCAAATTGAGGCGCACGAGGAAGGACTGGTCGGGGGAGACATCCCATTCGACCTCGAGACGGCGCTCGGAGCTGTCGGCGATGGCCAGGGCATTAACGCAGTTGGCCTTGTGAACGGTGACACCGCGTCCGCGGGTGATGTATCCCACCACGGCCTCCCCGGGGACAGGCTGGCAGCAGTTGGCGAACCGGAACATCATGTTGTGCAGGTTTTGGATACGGATGCCGCGGGCGCCGCGCGCCTTGTCGACGAACTCGCCCGGGACGGTCGGGATCTCGGGTTCGGGTTCCTTGGGACGGAAGCGATTGAGCAGTGTGGCCGCAGCGAGCGTGCCGGATCCAATGGCCGCTAGCAAACCGTCCACACCCGGATAGCTCATCTCCGAGGCCCATTCGTTAAGGGTGGCCTCGTTGGGCATGGGCATTCTAACGCGTTTGGTTTCACGAACAAGAATATCGCGGCCCAGTTCAATTGAGTGATCGAATTCGACCTTGTTAAAATATTGGCGAATCTTCGAACGGGCGCGCGAGGTGTGGACAAAGGCCAGCCAATCGCGCGAGGGGCGCAGTTGGTTGCCGGTGATGATCTCGACTTCGTCGCCTGAGTGCAGCTGATAGGTCAGTGGAACAATGTGGCCGTTGACCTTGGCTCCGACGCAGCGGTGTCCGACCTGACTGTGAACGGCGTAGGCGAAATCGACCGGGGTCGAGCCCGCGGGAAGCGGTTTCAACTCGCCATTGGGTGTGAAAATGTAGATCTCTTCGTGGAAAAGATCAGTCTTGAACAACTCGAGGAATTCCTTGGGGTCGCGGGTGTCTTTCTGCCATTCCAGGACCTCGCGCAACCAGGACATCTGCCGGTCGCTGCGGTCGAATTCCCGCTTACCTTCTTTATAGAGCCAATGCGAGGCGATCCCGAATTCCGCGGTGTAGTGCATTTCATTGGTACGAATCTGAATCTCGATCATGCGACCACGTGGTCCGATCACTGTGGTGTGCAGTGACTGGTACATGTTGGTTTTTGGCGTGGCGATGTAGTCGTGGAAACGGTCGGCAACCGGTGTCCAGAGTGTGTGAACCACACCGAGCGCGTGATAGCAGTCGCGCTCGTTTTTCATGATGACGCGAATAGCGAGGAGATCGTAAATCTCTTCGAACGCCTTCTTGCGCTTAACCATCTTGCGGTAGATCGAGTCGAGATGCTTGGCGCGGCCGCTGATGTCGGCGGGAATCCCTTCCTTGTCGAGCGCTTCGCGTAGCGGCGCGATAACTTCCTCGATGTAGGATTCGCGCTCTTCGCGTTTCAGGTCGACCTTTTCGGCAATATCGCGGTAGGCATCGGGGTGCAGATACTTCAGCGTAAGGTCTTCCAGCTCCCATTTGATTTTAGCCATACCAAAGCGGTGGGCGAGCGGCGCATAGACTTCGCGCGTTTCGAGGGCGATGCGTTCGCGCTTTGCGGGCGGCAGGAACTCGAGTGTCCGCATGTTGTGCAATCGGTCAGCGAGCTTGATGATGATAACGCGGATATCGCGCGCCATCGAGATCATCATCTTGCGAAAGTACTCCACCTGCTGTTCGGCGTGGCTCTGGTACTTGATGCCGGAGATCTTGGTGACACCGTCGACGAGGTGGGCAATTTCATCGCCGAATCGTTCGCGGACCGCATCGATGCCGTAGGTCGTGTCCTCAACGACATCGTGGATCAGTCCGGCGGTGATCGTGGCGCTGTCGAGATGCTGTTCGGCGAGGATCATCGCCACCGCGAGGCAGTGGTTGATGTAAGGTTCGCCGGACTCACGTTTTTGGCCGGCGTGGACCATGTCCGAGAACTCATAGGCACGGCGCAAGAGCGGGATGTCGACGTTTGAGTTCTCTGCCTCGACCCGGATAATAAACTCGGCTAGGTTCATGGCCGGGGGGCGGTTCTCAACCGGTTTGATGGTCGCGGTTTGGGCCATAGGCTTCATTAGAGATAGATCGGAAGAACTCGACGCCTACCTAAGTATACGCATTCGAGTGCGGAATGCGGAATGTCGATTGTCGATTGCGGATTGCGGATTGCGGATTGAAAAGCAAGAGCGGGCTCAGCATAGCATAACCCCGACGTCCCCTGGCCTTTCTAGGACAATTCAGTGGGTCGATATTTTGAGACCGACAACGCCGAGAAGGATGAGCGCAATGCTAATCAGCCGTAGTGCGTCGCGAGATTCGTGGAAGATGATCATCCCAAGAATCGCAGTACCCAAGGCGCCGATGCCCGTCCAGACGGCGTAGGCTGTGCCGATCGGCAATGTCTTCACGGCTTGAGCCAGGCAGAAGAATGATGCGTACATGGCTCCGAGCGTGATGACCGAAGGAACCAATCGTCTGAAGCCCTCGGTGTATTTCAGGCCGATCGCCCAGACGACCTCGAAGATGGCGGCGGTGATCAGATAGATCCAGGGCATGGGTACTCCTTAAGTCTGAGACTGGCTTCTTGGTTCAGGCAAACCGACACCGCGAAGACGGGGCTGTAGAATGACGCGCCGCCAGAGCAGGGCGAGCCACCGGCTCGTCCCACATCCGTAGCCATCAGCAGGTCTATTGCTCCGCGGCATGTTCGCAGGCCGGCGGTTCGCCGGAATTCAGCACAGGGATCGACTGACCGCGCACATGGGCAATGGTCTCGTACATGACTTGTTCCCACTGATCGACGCGCTGATCCCAAGTGCAGTGGCTGTGCACATAATTGCGTCCGGCGTTCGCCATGCGCAAGCGCCGGTTATTGTCGGCCAACAGCTCAGCGATGGCATCCGCGAGAGCATTAGCGTTGTCGGGAGGAACCAGACGTCCGAATTCGCCGCGCGACATGATATCGCTAATACCGCCGACATCCGTGGCGGCTACCGGCAGTCCCGAAGCCAGGTATTCGAGAAGCGAACGCGAAACAGTTTCCGAGCCGAGCGAAGCAACGACGCCAAGGTCGCAGCGTGAGAGCAATGCGGGAAGGCGCGGGAGCAAGCGGTCGACGACGGTAAAGTCATCGACGAGGTTGCCCTCGACAAACCAGCGCTTGAATTGGTCAATGGTGTAGTCTTTCGGATATCCGATCACCAGGAAATGGCAGGGAACATTTCGCCGCTTGAGAATGCCGGCGGCGGAAACGAGGACACGATGGCCCTTGATCGGCGCGAACCGCGCGACCATGACGATGAGCGGTTTCCCTTGTGGCAAGTTGAGACAGTTTTCCTGCATTGCAGCGGCCGAGAGATCGGAATAATCGCCGGGTTCGATCCCCGCTTCGATGATGCGCAATTTGCGGGCGGGCACATGCAGACGTTTTTGATATGAGGCGAAGTGACGGCTATTGGCGGTCACGATCATGTCGGTGGCGCGGCGATGGAGCCAAACTGATAGAGGATGCCGCTTGGGGGGCTTGGGGTCGAGGGCACGGACACGGATGAGCGCAACGTGGCGCGCCCGCATCGCCTTGGCCATCCCCCAGATCGCATGGTCCTCTCCCCCGTGTGCGAGAATCACATCGGGGCTGTGCCGACGGAGCAAAGCGACCGCCCGGCGCAGGTTACCATAGAACTTGGTGGGAGATTTCTCCTCAAAATCCAGGTCGTCGATGGTCGGAAGTCCGGCGGCGCGGGCGCGATCCAGCGCCGAATGACCGCGTCGAGACAGATACCAAGTCTGATGCCCTCGTTCCTGCAACCGTTTCGCAGTCTCGATGGCATACCACGTCCCCGCTGATCCTCCGCCCAAGGTTGCTGAGACAAGGATCTTCATCGGAGGAAACCGCGGAAGAAATCGTTGAGGCGTTGATGCATAAGTTCTTCGGTGAACATGTTGTGCACGCGTTCGGCACCGGCGCGTCCGTAACGCTCCCGCAAGGGCGCCGACGCGGCCAGCGACTGGATCGCGATGGCGAGAAGCGCCGGGTCGCCCGAGGGCACAAGAAGACCAGTCTCTTCATTTCGCACGACCTCGGGAATGGCGCCCGCGTCCGAGGCGACCACCGGCTTGGCCCGTGCCATCGCCTCCAACAATACCACACCGAATGTTTCTTCGCGAGAAGGAAGAACGAACAGATCACAGGCATCGAAGTAGTCATTCGGATGCGTGATGAATCCGGCAAAGGTGATTTGAGTCTTCAGGCCGAGGGTTGCGGTCAGGTGCTCGAGTTCCTGTTCCTTGACGCCGCTTCCGACGATCGCCAAATGTGAGCGCGGGTGGGTCTGGTTTACGATCTGGAAAGCGCGAATGAGCACATCGACCTGCTTGACGCGCCGCAGGCTCCCGACGAACAGAATCATGAATGCATCATCGATAATGCCCAGGGTGTGCCGAGTGGTTCGTACGGCATCGACGGAGGGGGGGGCCACGGGCTCAATCCCGATGGGAATCACCGTTACCTCCGACTCGGTCCAGCCGGCGGAAGTAAAGACTTCTCGCAGGTATTCCGATGGGAGCAGAGCGTGATCGACTAGCCGGTCGCGGGTGAGCCGTTGAAACCAGGCGAATTTGGGACGCCCGCCGACGTTCCAGATCACGGGGATACCCATCTGATGCGCGGCGAGCCCCACGGCGCGGATATCGCGCCCGGAGCCGACGACAACCAGGTCGGGGCGATCCTCGCGCGACAGGCCGCGGGCGCGAGCGTAGGTGATGAGGTCGAGCTCCCAGTGGAAGGGCCACACATGGGTGCGAATCCCGGCCGCGGCAGTGCGTGGCAGCAGCGCGCTGCCGGCGCGCCCGGCGACGCTCACGGTCCAGTCATGCTTACGCATGCCGGTGGCCGCGGAGAGCATCCATTGTTGGAGTCCGCCCCAGCCTTCGGAACTATCGCAGAAGAGGATGTGTGGCATCGGATGGCTCAACCTAACCTACACTACGATACTGTTGAAGAGCATCGGCCCCGAAAAAGCCCGGGGCCGTGACAGGCAGGAATGCCTGTCCTCCTGAGAAGGGCATATCTGAATCAGGAGGGCAGACATTCCTGTCTGCCTTCGGTCGCGGAGTGACCGAAGACCTTCAACACCTGCAGAGGCGTAGTGCATTGGGGTCATGATGTGATTGATTTCAATTCTTCGACTGTGTTGGTCGTCGGTTGAGTTCACTCAGTTTGGCATAGCGTGTGACCACGTATACAGCCGAGTAGATTGCTTGGACCAAACCGGGCCAGCCATCGAGAAACCCGAGGCGGAGGAAATAGGATCGGATGAATGAGAATTTTGACCTCAGGAGCATGCCGACGATCGAGACCTTTCGCCCTTGCCCGTGCATTTGCTCAGCGGACAAGCTGGTGTAGCGATTCTGGCGAGCCAGATGCTCTTCGATTGTGCGCTCCCCCTCATGCAGAAGGACGCCATTCAGGATACTAGTGCGCCCCGGGTTTTTGAGCGATTCGTGGATGACGGCGTCGTTGAAGGCGAACTTTGATCGGCGGATGACGCGGAGGACATAATCGCGGCCCCAATCGCCGTGGGTGAGGTAACGTCCAAGGAAGCGCGTGTGTCGGCGCATGAGGAAGCCGTCCTGCTTCGCCGAGGCTTTGCCGGACAAGTCGCGGACCATCGCCTCGTGGATTGATTGCGCAAGAACCGGAGTCACAATCTCATCGGCGGCGATCATGAGGAGCCATTCTCCCTCACCCTTGCCGAGGGCGTATCTCCATGCCGACGAGAATCCCTCCCACTTACGCACTTCGACATGACTGGCAAGGTCGCGCGCAATGGCTTCGGTGTTGTCACGGGTAGCGGCATCGACGATGACAACGATCTGATCGCAGAAACGCAGTGACTGCAAGGACGCGGTAATGGTCGCGGACGCATCCTTGGCGAGCATGCAGGCGGAAATGTGGATGGGCCGGGGATTCTGCCGCAGTTGCTCCGTTAGAGGGTCAAATGGTGCCGTCAAGCGGACTCCCCTGATCTGATCATGGTCCGAAAGAGCGATTCCACCGCATCGACTGTTTTGTTTAGGTCGAAGTTGTCGATTATGCGTCGACGCCCGGCTTCCCCCAATTGTGTACGACGGATGGAATCATCCACGAGTTTCACCATCGCCGCGGCAAGCGCTACGGAATCGCCGGGCGAGACCATGACCGCAGCCTCATCGCCAACGACCTCGGGAATCGCCCCGGCGGTCGTCGTGATGCACGGCTTGCCGTGGAGCATGGCTTCCAGGAGCACGTAACTGAATGACTCGTAGCGGGACGGCAGGGCAAACAGGTCGCAGGCGGCGAAGAAGTACTCGGGATCGGTTGAGTATCCTGCGAACGAGACCGCATCGGTCAGTCCAAGTGCCACGGCCTTTTCGCGAGCGAGCTTCTCGCTCGGGCCGCTGCCGACGATCCAGAGAATGGCCTTGGGGTGGCTTTTGTGCACTTCGGCGAAGGCATCAATGAGTGTGTCGATTCCTTTGCCGGTCATCAGGCGTCCGACGTATAGACAGAGGAAGGCATTGGCGGGAATGCCCAGAATTGCACGTGCCGCAACGACCTGTTCTGCCGTGGGTGGCGGGACGATGGCGATACCATTGGGAATGACGGTGATCTTATCCCGCAGCCATGAAAACGTCTGAAGTTCGCGGAAGACGGTCTGTGAGGGGGCGATGACATGTGTGATCATCTTCCCCGTTAATCGATGGATGAAGTTGTTTTTCGGTTTTGGCCCCATGCGCCAGACAACAGGAATGTTACGTCTTCGAGCGGCCAAGCCGACGCTTCTGAGATCGCGTCCGGTCGTGATGAGAACGAGATCAGGCTGATTGCCACGAAGCCATCGCGATGCCGCACGGATCGTACCGAGATGAAAGTCGCGTTTGAAAGACCAGGCGACAGTCGGGAGTCCGGAATTCTGAGCACGGTTGAGAAGTTCGGAGTCTTCGCGTCCCGCAACGGTGATTTCCCAGCCACGCTCACGGAGAGCGGCGCCGACCTGAACGATCCAGTGTTCTCCCCCGCCCCAGAATGGCAGCGAATCACAGAACAGAAGGCGTGCGATCGGGCTCCTCCGGGACGGGAATGTCCTCAACGAATTGCAGGCTGTACAGGCGGCGATAGAGGCCGTCCTGGGCGATCAGTTGCTCGTGTGTGCCGCGTTCGACGATTTGTCCTTTGTCGATCACAACAATCAAATCGGCACGACGCACGGTCGAGAGGCGGTGCGCGACGATGAGCGCGGTCCGATCCTGCAGGAGATTGTCGATCGCGCGTTGCACCGCGAATTCGGACTCGGTGTCGAGCGATGAAGTCGCCTCATCGAAGATCAGGATCGGCGGGTCTTTGAAGATGGCGCGGGCAATCGCGAGCCGTTGACGCTGGCCACCCGAGAGTTTGACGCCGCGCGGGCCGATCAAGGTGTCCCACTTTTCCGGGAGCGCCTCGATGAAGTCGAGCGCGTAGGCGGCTTTGGCGGCCTGCCGGAGACGTTCGGGATCGATCGGGTCATAGCCATAGGCGATGTTACGCGCGACCGTGTCGTAAAAGAGAACGACATCCTGAGTGACTACACCAAGGTGATCGCGCAGGGATTTCGCGCTGACGCGGCGGATGTCGACTCCATCAATTGTGATCGATCCATCGATCGGGTCGTAGAATCGTGCGAGCAAATCGCATAGTGTCGACTTGCCGCCGCCGGATGGGCCCACCAACGCGACAGATTGGCCGCGCTTGATCGTCAGATCAATGTCACGCAAGACGAGATCATTGCCGTAGTGGAACGAGACATGATCGTAATGGATGTCTGAATGGAAGGCGCGCATCGGCACGGCATCGGGCGCATCCTTGACATCGACCGGCGTGTCGAGCGCTTCAAAGACACGTTCGGCGGCGGCTTCGCCTTCGGCGAGCCGGGAATGCACACTGGCGAGGGCCTTAACCGGCTGGATCATCGAAAAGACCAAGAGGACATAGGTCATGAATTCGCCGGGCTGAAACCCGGTGCCGTCGAGCACGGTGCGTCCACCGAACCAGAGGATGATGACGCCGGCCACGGTGCCGAGAAATTCGTTGACCGGTGAACTGGCCAGACGGGCGCGTGCCATCTTCACCATTGCCCGGTAATAACCGTGATTGGCTTCGGCGAAGCGGCCCTTCTCGTGGTCTTCCCTGCCGAAGGCCTTGACCACGCGCACGCCGCCAATCGACTCCTCGAGAATCGAGCTGATGTCGCCCATGCGCTCCTGGGCGCGGCGCGAGTAACGTCGGATGTAACGCCAGACGAGTGTCATTGCGGCAATCGACACTGGGAGCACGAGCATTGCCAGTAGCGTCAGCCGCCAGTTGAGCACAAAAAGCGAGATCAGCAGGACAAAGACGAGCAGTGGATCGCGAAAGAGGCGGCCGAGCGCCAGATCGAGCATGTCATTGAGAATGCGGACATCGTTGCCGACGCGCGAGATGACCTGACCGGTGGGCGTGCGGGTGAAGTACGCCAACGATAGATCGTGATAGTGCGCGAACATCCGGTCACGGAGGATGCGGATGATACGCTGCTGAGTCAGGGCGACCGCGAAGGACTGGATGTAGCCAAACACGGCCTTGAAGAATGAAATGAGAAGTATCGCAACGCAGAGGCGGGCGAGTGTTGAGACTGGATCGCCAACGACTACGAGTCGTTCGAGCAATTGATGGAAGGATGCCTTGATCCCGGCGAAGAGTTGATCGACTCCGCCGCCGGAGAGGTCTTGCACCGCCTGCGAAGTCGGATCCACTGGAATCTGGCCGAATATGGCGCCGACAAGCGGCCCGATGAGCCAGATCTGCAATGCCGAGAGGAGAACAAAGAACACGGTAGCGACGACCGACCAAACCAGGAGACCGCGGTGCGGGCGGATGTAAGGCAGGAAACGCCAGAGGGCGGAGCGGTGTCTGCTTTCGCTCACGCTAAGGCACTCCGCTTGGCAGGAATGTCCTGACTCTTGGCGGCGAGTCGTTCGATTCGTGACACGATCTCGTCAACCTTGGGATGCATTCCAGAGTCGACAATCGAGACATCATCGGGGCCAAGCGGGCCATAGCGCGCCGACTTGTCGATGACGAAGACTGTTACAACACCGCGTCGGGGCGGGCTGGCGGCCGCCAGATGCATAGGTCCGCAATCACCTGAAAAGAAGACATCAGCTTTCCGGATGACCGAGACAAAGTCGCGGAAGGCGATCACGCCAATGCGCTTCACGGTCCGATCGCACAGAACCATCATTTCGTCGGCAGCGAGTGTATCCGAGGGCCCCCAAACGACGCCGACCTGATGGCGATGGACGGAGAGCCGGTTGGCGACCTCGGCAAATGCCGCAGGGGGCCAACGTTTTCGACCCCGTGCCCCCGGGTGGATGATCACAGTCGGTGCATCCTCACTCCAGCCGGATTCTCGCCAGAGTCGATCGGCACAGACAGCGTCGGTAATCACTTTCAGGAGCGGCCGTGCTCCGTAGTTGCCGGGTGCGATCGCACGCAAGAGATCGAGATGGCGCTCGGTTTCGTGGCGATCGACCGTGGCCACGGGGACGGCAACTTCATAGAACCGTCCGGCTTCGCCGCGGTCATGGCCGACACGAAATCGTCCGCCCGAGCACGCTGTCAGTGCGAGATGTGTGAACGACACGGAATGGTCCCCGGCGGCATCGAAGACGAGATCATATTGGCGGCGACGCAGGCGCCGAATGAAACCGACGAAGGCAAAAGGGTTGCGGGCATAGTGCTTCTTGTCGAAGTCTATGAATTCATCGACGGAGGGAATGAACTCACGAAGATCCCAATAGCGGCGTGACATGACCAATGACAGA
The DNA here is from genome assembly GCA_964371625.1 of uncultured Ignavibacteria bacterium. Lineage (GTDB taxonomy): Bacteria > Zixibacteria > MSB-5A5 > WJJR01 > WJJR01 > JACQFV01. The sequence goes on from CAYJMP010000001.1 coordinate 719,540, forward strand.
TGTGCGTCTGGGAATCGAGATTTCAACGCGTTAAGCAGGGGGATTATGAGGACGGCATTGCCGATGCGTTCATCGGGGCGAACGACGAGTATCCGCTCAATGGAGTCCACCTCCCGCGCGGTAGGCGCCGATTGGGCTGACCGCGCAAAGCGCGCCAAGCCAAAGAGGCCGAGGCGTTTCAATTGGCGTTCAAAGACAGTGGCCATGAGTGGGAAATAACGGGAAAATTAGTGGAGTAGTCAAAGGGCGTACGAGTGCAGAATGCGGAATGACAGAATAGGGCGAAAGAGTGATTACTTCGGGAAGCGGGAGCGCAGAGCTGTCAGGACAGCGGGCGGGACGAAGGGCGAGACATCGCCGCCATGGCGGGCGACGTCCTTGATGATGGTCGACGCCAGATAGGTGTACTTGGCGTTAGGCATGAGAAAGACTGTTTCGACATTCGGCGCCAAGGAGCGATTGGTCAGCGCAATCTGGAACTCGAATTCAAAATCAGACACGGCGCGCAGGCCGCGGATGATCGAGAGCGCTTTGCGCTCGGTGGCGAAATGGGCAAGGAGACCGTGGAATTCGACCACCTCAACGCGATTTTGCCAGTCGTGCGCCTTGAGCAGAGGAAGCGAGGCGCGAATCAGGTCGGCCCGTTCGGCGCTGGAAAAGAGCGGGTTCTTGTTCGGATTCAGGGCAACTGCGATCAGGAGATTGTCGAACAGATGCAACGCGCGATCGATCAGGTCGAGATGGCCGTATGTAATCGGATCAAAAGTGCCGGGGTAGAGGCCGAGACGGGTGGAATTCATCACGAGTCCTTTCGGTCCGTGGATTCATCGTGCGCGATGGTTGGTCCCCAGCGCCAGAAGGAGAGCACGGTATCGCCAAAGCGGCGCGTAGTCCAGAGTGAAAATCCCGCCGGGTCCTCCCCTGGCTCATCCTTCTTGTGGTGTTCAATGACGAGCACTCCCTCATCGTTGCGGCAGGTCGATTCGGCGACGGCGCGTAGAATCCGGGCGGGCCAGCCGGCACCGTAGGGCGGGTCGGCGAGGATTAGCGTAAACCGATAGTCCCTCTTCCCTGCTTGTTTGAGCGCCGTCAACGCGTCGAATCTGAGCGCCGAGCACTTCGATTCGGCGCCGACATATTTGACGTTTTCCATCGTCTTCTTAAGCGACTTCGCCGACTCATCAACAAACAGCGCCGATTGGGCGCCACGCGAGACAGCTTCCAAGCCGAGAGTTCCGGCGCCGCAGAACAAGTCGAGCACAACGGCATTGGGAACATCATGCATGAGGATATTGAAGAGCGATTCCTTGACACGGTCGGCAGTTGAACGGACCTGATCGCCCGGAACTGGCTGAAGTCGACGTCCCTTGAATTGTCCGGCAATGATTCTCATGGCGACTCCAATGAGTCATCCGGCGGCTGGTCCGGACTGGGCAAAGCGGGTGTGGAGAACGTGACCCAGCCGGACAGCATGGCGGCTTTACGCGGACCAATGCCGTTGACTCGTTGCAGGTCGGTCAAGTTCACGAAATTGCCGTGCGCCTCGCGCTCGGCAACGATCCGTCGCGCCAGCTCGCCGCCGATTCCGGGTAGACGTGTCAATGCGCCAATATCGGCTGCGTTCAGATCGATGAGCTCGCTGTGGCTTCGAGACGTATGCGCCGGCGAGACGGCGTCATTGGTCGAGTCGTTTTCGTCGGAGGATGAGGTGGCAGCCGGGTTATGGACGAGCACATCTTCGATGGCCCACACCGCCGGCTCAGAATGTCGGGATTGATGCCAACTGTCGTAGGTGATGACCAGGACTGACAGAGCGATGATGCCGGCCAAGACCACGACTTCGGCGCGGGTGAACCCGAACGGCCCGGCATGATTGCGATGATTGTTCGCGGTATCGGTCATCAGAAGTCGTAGATCACGGCGGTCAGAACCCGGCCGACTGATGCCAGCGAAGCTGGAGAGCACTTGTCGACGGTGTCATTCGTTGTGTGCCAGTGGACGTAATCGAAATCAATGATATCAACCGCGGGAACTCCCCTCATCAATAGTGGCATGTGGTCATCAAAGACATCCTCGCCCCGCGCTCTCTCGAAGGCGGGCACGTTCAACTCTGCGGCAGTGTTCCAGATGCGATCGACCCAGTCGGGCGCGAGCCGGAATGAGTTTCCTTCAATTGGCAGATGCAGATTCTTGTCACCGACCATGTCGACCACAATCGCGCGGTCGTAGCGTGTGGGCAGGTGGGCGGCGAAATGAAACGATCCCTGACACCAATGCCCGGGAGAAGCACCGTAGTCGCCGCCGTCCTCGCCGTCGAAGAAGACCAGATCGACGCCGATGGGAGGCGCAACGGAATCGAGAACCCGCGCAAGCTCAAGCAGGACCGCGACCCCTGAGGCGCCATCATTGGCGCCGGGAACCGGCTCATTCCACTTGGTGGAATCCGGATCGCGATCAGCAAAGGGACGTGAGTCCCAATGCGCTCCAATAACGATTCTACTTGAGGCAGAGGGATTGAACCGCGCGACGATATTGATCATCGCGACGGTGTCCGGTGAACCAAGGACCATGCCGGTGAAGTCCTGTTTCCAGAGCGAGTCGGCAAGCGGGTGCAGTTGTTCCTGGATCCAATCGGCGCATTGGCGATGGCCGTCAGTACCCGGGATGCGCGGGCCGAACTCGACTTGATGCGCGAGATCAGCAAAAGCACGCTCACCATCGAAGGCAGGGATCGGTGCCGCGCAGGAAGAGAACGCGAGCACGAGGACAATGGCGAACATGCGCATAGGGGGATTATAGCGTTTGGCGATTGCGGTGGGAAGTGGGTGCACGGGGATCGATTCCCCCGGCGATGCGCGCCGTGTGCTTAGAAGGTGAATTCGGCCCAGATGCCGAGACTGCGCGTGTGCGATTTACGCCGGACACCGCCCGAGATGTCATTGCGGTCGGTCCATTCAGCGGTCATGCCGCCTTTCATGCGCAGCGAGAATGAATAAGTCGCCTGCGGCGTGATTGAGAGAGACTGACTCGAGGCGGTGACCGCCAAAGCACTCGTTGCCAGCGAATCCGATCCCGTCAATGTCTGATCCGTCTTGTAGGTCACGTTGAGTGAAAGCTGCATCGTGGACCGGAGCCTGAGCCCGCGCAGGATCGGAATGGGAATGCCGTTCGGAGAGGAGAACGAATACGAACCGGTCACGCGAATCGAGTTGTCATCCTTGTGGCTCCGCGTGCCGTTTTCGAACAGGCGCGTGTCGGAGGTCCCGGTCTCGTAGACAAAATTCGCGACAAAGCCGCCTTTCATCGTGCCCTGAACCGACACCAGGGGGTTGAAATCGCGGCTGACTGTCTCGGAACGCAAATCCCGGTTCGTGAGAGATTGGTCCTTCCTGCGTTCGAAACCGGTGCGCGCGGTCGCGGTGACGAAGAGCCATTTGAAAGGCAGATACCGTTCGAGGCGTTGAAAACTGGTCGACAGCGATGGGAATACGGTTCCCTCGGTGGTGCTTTCGGATCCGCTCTTGATCGTGCTCTGGCGGTTATGGGTGTAGCCGCTGCTGAGATTCAGGAAGTTGAAGAAGTTGAGTTGATTCTTGGCGCTGAAGGTTGTCTTCTCGCCCTTGGAATTCAGGGCCGTCAAGGAACCGCCAGTGGTCGTCGGGGCGAACTGTGTTTCCTCTTCGAGATCGATGCCGAAGCGATAACGCCAGGAGGGCCGGCCCACCAGATGCTGGCGCGTGTCGGTGTCGATCCGGCCGTAACTCAGATTTGTTGAGCCGATCGGGGAGGTGAGCCAGCGCAATGACCCCATGAGCTTACGCCAGGCATCGAGCGGGGCAGCATCCCCCTTGGGTCCTTCAGGTTTTGCGGCGGGCTTGGTCGTGTCCGCCTTGGTCGAATCAGCATCGCGCCGGATTTCGCGTACCGTCCTGTCCGGACGCGTCGACTTCGCAGCGGCCTTGGCGCTCTTGGCGCGCGCGCCCATGAACGCCCAGAATTTCGCCGGGTCAAAGGTGCCGGAGACGGACCAGTTGCGCGAACCCGAAATGCCATGATCGTTGATCGCGCGGTCGATCTTGTCGTTGAAGACGGTGGAGTAACTCACGGTCGGCGAGAGGAACGAGACCAAGTTGGGACGGTAGCTGGCGGAGGCATTCTGCGAGTATCCTAACTCACGGCCGAATCGGAACTCGCGGGGATTGACCGAGAGATTCACGTCCTCGGCCAGTGACATGTCGCGATTGGTCGTCATGTCGAACTTGACGGACACCGCAGGGATCGGCGCGAGTCCAAAACCAGAGGAGCCGGTGAATGTCCGCGTGTAAGCCTCGGTCGAGTCGCCGAGACGACTCACCGAAGATTTCTTAAGCCGATTGATCGTGCCGGCGGCATGAAAATCGTTGGGCAGAATCGAGAGTGGTGTGCCGTGCAGCCGCTGTGGGGCCAGCAGGTACCTTGTCCAGAATAGCGGCTTAAAAGTCAGGCGTTGGACGATCTTGAGCCGGTAGTCGGCCGACGCAATGTAAGTGGTCGCTTCGGAGTACGGCGTTGTCGGCGTCCACGAACGTGAGCGTGTAAACGAGAAGCGCGTCGTCAGAGAGGCAAGCGTCGCATTCAGGAGCCAGTGGCTCTTCTTCGGGCGCAGCGAGATGGGGACCGAGATACCCTCACTGATGGCGGTGGAGCGTTGGCTTCGCTGGCGGTCCTCGGTCAAGACGATGTCGGAACCGGTCAGCAGTCGTGGCGTGGAAATGTCCTTACTGTAGTTGACCGCTATGGGCAAGGAGAGGCCGACACTCGCAGGGACAAACTTGTCGAGCTTGATGTTGCCATTGCCGGAGAGCTTTATTTGGTCGGACCCGCCCTGCAGACTGCCGCTTCGTCCCTGATTGAGACTCCGGAAGGAATATGTGAGCGCTTCAAGTCCGATTGTGCCGCCCATAAAATCGGCCATTTGCGCAGTTAGTCTGCCGGAAGCCGCCAGGCCGGGGTCTTTGCGAACGTCCTGAAGCCGCATCTCATCAATCCAGACTTCGCCCGAGACGGGTGCATTGCTCGAGTCACCGAGCCTGACGATACCAACCTCGCGGTAGTTGACATTGGCGAGGCTCGGGAGACCAAACACCCCGGTCTTGTAATTCGGGTCGAAAACATACTCTGGTCCGTTGAGCTGACCGACGCTGGTAGTGTCCTTCAACGCCGTGATCTGGTTGAAATCAATCTTGAGCGCATTCGCGCGCCAATTCTCAGCTGTGTCGACGACGTAGACGAGCGTATCGCGGTATTCGTAGTAGTTCTCGGCATTCTGGCCGAAGCGAAAGTAGAACTCCATGTTCCCATCCGCTGCGGCTTCGCTGGCGAATACCCACATCTCAATATTGCGGTAGCCGGTGAAGTCCTCTTTGGAAATCTGGATCGCGGACTTGCCCTCATCGCCGGCGCGGAAGTTCTTGTAGGCGAGGAGGAGTGATTGTTCCTTTTCCTTGTAATTGGTGCGCGGGTCGCGGTAACCGCTGACACCCGGGGGGGCATTGTAATCGAGATTCTCCTCGGTGTTCTTGACGCCGAGCTGGAACTCGGGAGCCGGGATTGCGGCGGTGGAATCGACCAGCTGAGCCTTCCAAGTGTGCTCGACGATTTCGGCGGAGGCGATATAGAGACGCGTCGTCGAGTCGGCGTCTGTGAGCCAAATGCGCGCGAACTGGATATTGCTCGGCGACGGAGACACTCCGGCATCCTCGAAGGCCCTGTAGTACGCTTCGTCCCAAAGCGGGATTCGGTATGTCTGCCACTCCAGTGAGTTGGCAAACCCGGTAATATCTCCGGAGGTCTTTCCGGTATTCTCGATGAGCGCTGGGTCGAGCGGGTTGTCAAGATCGATGGTGAACTCGAAGTACGCGTTGACGAGATCGAACTTCGATTCGCCGCCGAGGTTTTCGGTGTCGGGGCGACTGCCACGCACCGGATCCCGCAGGCTGTTCTCCGTGCCGTTAATGTGATCGACGAAATTGCGCGTGTCGGGGTCGCTGTTGAAATCCCAGTTATCGCCCGCGGGATCGGGATTGGTCACGGGATCGTAGGGAGTGCCGTCGGCGCTTTCCTCATCGACATCGTGGATTCCATCGAGACCCACATCTTCGCCATCGTCGAGAATCTCGTTGCCATCCAAGTCCGCCACGGGCAAGTCCTCGGTGTTGCGGACGCCATCGACGTTGACGTCTTCCGCGATACGTCCCAGATCGATGCGCAAGACGCCGGCTTTCGAGCCCCGTTTGACGACGGCCATGCGCAATTCAATGTACTCGGCACGCGACTGGTCCCACTGACTGGGCGAGAGTCCGCGCATAATGCCGCCCCACGCCGCGGTGTTGGGTTCCTCCGGCGCGCGGGTACCCGAGTTCTGCGGACGCGCCTCGAGGACGAGTACGTGGATGTTGCGGTCGGCCTTATTGTCGCGATTCGGGTCGCGTTCATAGACGTCGATGTCTTGAAACTGCCGGTACGGGTTAAACCAGATAAACGCCGGATCGTAGAGGCCGCGATTGACGTAACTGAGAAACTCGCCTTGGACCTGTGGATCGAATGGCGGTGAGGCGATGGACCAGGATTCACGCACGACCCCGAGACCGGAAGCGCGCTTGGTGCCTTCGAAGTCATCGATAAAGACGCTGCCGCGGGTGTTCGGATTCGGCATGGATCGGGCAATGGCGCCCTGGAACGACATGTTCGAGGGGGCTTCCGTTTTGATCAGCGGGATCGCATTGGCGATCTTCGTCAGGAAACTGGGGTTGGTCGTCCAGTTGAGAAAGTACTCACCCACGAAATCCTTGTAAGGCTCGGCGCCCAACTGCGCCGGACGATCGGTGGCCTTGGTTCCCTTGTAGAGGACGGTGCCGCCGGTGCGGAACGTTTGCGACGGCTCATACTTGGCCGACATACCGAAGAGCGTGCGTTTCTCCGCCGAGATGAACGGCGAGTACTCGTAGTCAATGGTCACCGTCGCGTTGGGATCGAGCACGTCATCGTTGAGGAATTCCACTTCACCGACACCGTAGTCGATGTTGTAGTCGGCGCCGCGCACGAGCTTGCGGTTGTTCATCGTGATGACTTCGGAATTCTCCAGCAGATTGGTCGTGTTAAGACGCACCAGTTTCGAACGCTGGCTCGACTTCAGCTTGAGGTAGTACTTGGAGGAGTCGAGCAATGTGTTTTGCGCCGCGTTCCTGTAAAGCGAGGGGACGGAAACCTCCAATGCGGGATCGGCAAAGGGATAGCGATTGGGGAAGACGAGCAGTCCGCGCGCGGTGTCAAGAATGGCCGGATTGTCGTCGACTTTGTAGTCCGGAGTGGCTGCGCCGGTCGCGTCGGCCTGGTCCAGGCCAAGGATTTGCAGGTAGTACCGCTTGCCGCTCGCCTGGTAATTCAGATTGGCCGAGTTGGTTTCGTCCTTTACGCCGCCAAGAAAGATGTCGAGATCAAGGTCCTGATAGTTGATGTTGCGAACGCGCAGGTCGTAGACGTTTTTCCACTCCGCATCCCACGTCGGGTCGGTAGGCTTGGGGTTCGTGCGCTTGAGAAGCTGCAGACGCCAATCGACATCGACGCCGCTCGGTCTGTCGCCAAAAGTGACAACTGCTCCATTGGCCTTCCGGATCACCATGTAGTACGCGATCATGGAATTCTGGATGTTCTGCAACCGGGTTGGGAAGAAGATGTAATACCGCCCGCTGGCGCTGTCGCCCAGCAATTCGTATTCATATCCGAGGTCCAAAAGCTCGAAACGTTGTTCGACGGAGTCCGCCGACAGGCTGGGCCGGAGGACATCATCAAAGGCAAATGCGTTATGGCTGTTATCGATGTTTGTGGCCGCGACGGACTGATAGAGGAAGAATTCCAGGATCACATCGCCGGGCGCAAGGTAGTTGGTGTCTCCGGTACGTCCGAGGTCGAAGAATCGGTAGCGGTCAAACTGATAATCTCGGATGATGATTTCCGATTCGTTGGCGCCGGCGGTGAGGCGCGCGCGCGAGGTGTTGCCCTTTTCCTGTGAAGCGATGGCCTTCCAGTCGACCGCGCCGACTTTGCCCGCCATGCCGATACCGAAGAGGCCCTGGATGCGCTCGGAGTAGCCGATGAAACGGGAGTCGGAGAGCGCAATCGTCGTGTTGCCGAGATCGATGGATTGGATGATGTCGTCTTCGTCGGACTTGTAACGGACAATAATGCGGTTTTCCAAATCGGTGGTCCGCCGCGAATCCTGGTCGACCGACACGGTGATCTTCGAGCCGACGGTGCCCTCGACGCCGAAGCGATTGATCTGCTCCATCTTGAGCGAAGGAAATTTGTTTTGCTTCACCGTGGCGGTGCTGACGCCGTCGGTCCACTGCGAGCGTCCCTGGAAGGCGATTCGCTGGTAACCGGAAACTTTGAGGCCCGCTCCTCCCTCACCAACGATGCTGGTAACGGCCGAGGGTAATTCGGTACTGATTTTCAACTGCCCCTGCTTCTGCCGGTCGGTTCGTGAGAGGACGGTGACAACGCTGTCGTTCCAAACACGGGCGATGGCTTCGTTATGACGGAAGGCCCGATAGGTCTCCAAATCGAGCGAGTCGCGGCTGGTCTTCTCGCCGAGTTGCAGGTCGAGTGACCATGGGTTCACCTCGGGTGCGCTTGTGTGCTTGCGCAACTTCCTCGGTCCCGGCTGTGCACCGGGCGCGGGCGCAGGTGTCGGCGGGCCGAGCGGCTCGGCCAGGAGATACATAGTCGGCAAGGACGCGGCGCTGTCTGGTGACGGCGGCGGAGCGAGATCGACGGTCCAGTATGTGGTAGAATCGCTGGGGAGAGTCAGGCCAGGAACAGCTAAAATAGAAACGTCGGCGCGCACGGAGAAAAGCAGGGTGGCAAGGACCACGAGCCCCAGCCAGCGCGACCGACATCGTATGAAGTTGTGCAACACCGAGCTAAGCCAGTAACGCACACTTACCCTCTCGGGATGGTCCTAATCAGTCAATTTGGGCGATACACGCTCCTTTCGTTAAAGTGTCGGTTCTAATCGAGCAAACCCGATGCCGCACATGGGGAAAATATACCGGTATGGGGGGGTTGGGGCAATGGGGAACACGATTGCCGATTGCCGATTGTCGATTGCGGATTGAGAAAACCAGCCCGTCTTCTCCCTTCGACGGTCGGACTCCAGCTAACTCGCGTGGTGCTGACCGGGTTGGTGTGGTTCGCCAATGAAGCGGACCTCACTTTGCAATTCGATGCCGTAGGCTGATTTGACCTTTTCTTTCATCAATTCGGCAAGTTGGAGTACATCGGCGGCGGTGGCATTACCGAGATTGATGATGACGTTGGCGTGCTTCTCGTAGATACCCGCGCCTCCGACTCTAAGCGATTTTGCCCCAACTGCTTCCAAGAGCTTGCCGGCGGGGACCTTGCCGAATTCGGCGGTCGGATCCTCGATATTCTTGAAATATGACCCAGCCGAAGGCAAATCGGCGGGGAGCTTGGTCGCGCGAACAGAAATTATGCGTTCGATCTCGGCGGCGATGGCTTTCTGGTCGCCCGGAGTGAGCGCGATCTCACATCCCAATACGACCCAGCCGTTGCGAGCACATCCCGACGTGCGATAGGCGAACTCCATCTGCTGAGTCGATAGGTGGATCCGCTCCCCGTCCCGCGTGAGAACCTCGACATCGATCAGGACATCGGCGATGGATTTTCCATAGGCCCCGGCATTGCCAAATACCGCGCCGCCGACGCTGCCATAGATCCCGGAAGCGAACTCCAGCCCGGTCAGTGATTCGTCGCGCGAGCGATTGACCAATGACGAGAGCAGAGCGCCCGCCTCCGAGTACAGATTGTTGCCTTCGCGAGCGATCCGGTTGGCGCGGTTGTGAATGACCAAGCCGCGTATGCCGAGATCGGAAATCAGGACATTGGAGCCATCGCCCAGCAGTGTGAAGGGAAGATTGTTTTCGCGCGCAATGGTGATCGCCAGCGCGAGTTCATCGACACTCTGTGCGGGATAGTACCAATCGGCCGGCCCGCCGATTTTCAGCGTGGTCAGAGGACCCAATGGGACATCGGCGCGCAGACGGGAGCGCAGCGGTGCGGTCCACGATGGCCAGGCGGCTTGCGTCGTTGTTTCTGCCACTGATGTCACGTTCTGCCTCCCTGAATGTCGATGCGTTCTCCCGCTTGGTTGATCGGCTACGGTCGGCTGAGAATGAAGGACTGTCAATGCAAAAACCCGCGGGTTGCCAAGGCGATTACCGTGGGGACACTACGACCCACCCGGCAGCTAATACAGAATCCACGGCGATTAGTTCGCGGGATTCTCAGGGGGCGGCTGTGGGTTTTTGTCGGGGACGGCAGAGGCGGGGTTGCGGGACTCTTCGAGGAAGTTCATCCGCAGCTCGTAGAGCGCGTGTTCGAGAAAGCGGATTTCGTCCTCCGAGAGATTGCCTCGCGTTTTCGCCTGGAGCATGTCGAGAAGATCAATAGTCTGTCGTACGCCCTCAAGGTCGCGTTCGGCTTTGCCAGTCAAGGGGCTTGCGATCTTGCCGAGTTGGATCATCCCCGATGAATGCAGGGACGCGACGAGGCCGAGGAACATGGGATTGGAGTCGGGCATGGAGGAAATCAGGCGGGCGAATTGGGAGTTGTCAAGGGCAGGGATTGTCGATTGCGGAATGCGGATTGCGGAATGAAAGACCGGAGATCGAGTGTCAGCCGCGGACGCAGTGGTACTTGATGTCTTGAGCGTTGAGGAATGACTCGGCATGCTCGCCTTGCAGCATTGCGACAGTTGAGAGGAATCCCGCCTCGAGGCAGAAGCTCCCCAGGACGGTCACGCTCTTCGGCGCGTCTCTGATTGGCCAGCCGGTGCGTGGGTCGAGGATATGGCCGAGGCGTTGGCCATTGACGATGCAGAATCGACGCGCATCGCCGCTGGTGGCGACACCGCCATCGTATAGGGCTATCTCGCCGATTGGCCCCTCTTTGGTGTCGGGATTCTCGATGCCAATGCGCCACGGCGGTGAGTTGTCTCTCGCACCAAGTGAGCGAATGTCGCCACCGAAGTTGACCATGAGACGATTGCCGGATTGCTCATGGAGCAGTTGGGCCACGCGGTCAGCGGCGTACTCCTTCCCCAACCCGCCCAGATCGATTTCCATCCCGGGCAAGAGGCGGATGGTCCGACCGTCGAATTGCACTTTGTCCCAACCAACCAACTGACACAATGATTCGATGAGCGCCGAATTGGGCAGGTATTCAGAGCCATCGAACGTCCAGGCGCGGCGAAGCACACCCGAAGTAATGTCGAAGCGGCCGTCAGAGAGAGTATGCGCATTAGCGGCAAAGTCGAGGAGTTGCGCGGTTTCCTGATCGAGCGTTACCGGTCGACCGGCGGAATGGTTGATTGCCTGGACGATCGAGTTTTCGCGGTACCGACTGTATTTCTGTTCGATGCGGTCAGTCTCTGAATACGCAAGCGAAGCCAGGGTTCGGGCTTCGCTTGCGCTGTCACACTCGATGTGAATTTCGCACGGGCCCGCCATCGCCCGATAGGTGATGATCCAATATGGACCGTCCTGCCGTAGTGCGAAGGGTGCTCTGCGCTCAGAATCCGTGGGCAAGTCCAACCCGCAACATGAAAGCGTTCATGTCTGGAAACAGATTGAACCCGGCCAGTGATCCAATCGCCTCAGGCGGGCTCTGGTCACCGCGTTGGAAGTAGTACTCTCCGGAGAGACTGAGACGCGAATCGTGATACGCGGGGAATGAATACTTTAGACCGACCGTGTAAGCGTCGAAATTGTCCAGCCGGCTGTCGGCGGATGCATGCGAAGGAAGCTGGTCTCCCTGCACGAGGAATGGGTGATAGAAATCGGCGCGTGACTGACGATACCAGCGCAGGTGCGGCTCGAGCGCCATCCCGTTTTTGCCCCGCCAGGCGAAGGATGCCTCGGCGGTATGTGAGTTGATCCCCCAGGTATCCCAGAAGTACCGATACGACAGGTCTAGGGTGTGGCGACCCAGCGACCGCAAGACCTCACCAAAGACCGCGTGCCTGGTGCGAGTCTCGGGGCGGCTCTCATGCAGATATTCGATCGGTTCGCCCGGTTCCAAGCCCGACAACGGCTGGACCACCGACAGGATCTTGTAGGGATCATTCTGATACCCTATGGCACGGTCGAACGAGTAGTTCATGCGCACAACGGTGGAGCGATTGAGAACCTGACTCAGGCCGAGGACGAAATCGAACACATTCTTACTGTCGTTTTCGATTCCCGACCCTTCACCGTCGTCATCATCACCTTCTCCCTCGCCGTCGTCATCGTCATCTCCACCGGTCGTATCCGGTGGCGGTAAGACCGAGAGACCGATCGGGACTCCGCCGCTCGGTGTGGCGATGTCGTGCGAGAACGAGCCCGATAACCCCAAGGTTAGATTCTTCTGGAAGAAATCACGCGTGATCCCCGCGTTAAGACCCAGCGACGAATAGTCGGACTCGAAGGAGAGATGGCTACCGAGGGAAACGGTCGTCAACCGGTCGAGCAAACGCGAGACATCAGCGCTGGCGGCAAAGCGGTTGTCGCGGAAAGTCGGATCGAGCGGAATCTGTCCCGGCTGGACGCGCGTCACGGTCTCGCCGGATGGCCCGGTAAAGGTCTGCAGTTTGTTGGATGGCGTGGCGCCGTTGGGTGAAGCGCCGGTCAACGCATCGAATGTCAGGCGCAGACCCAAGGTGTAATTGGGCGTGAGTTGTTGGCGCAGGCTGAGCGCCCCTTCGCCGGTTTTGACGCGGTCGGTCTCGGAGTAGAGCAGAATGGACGCATCGGTGCGCAAGGGCCCGGCGGCGTCGGCGGCCCTGGCGCCGAGAAGTGGGGGGGGGGGGGGGGGGGGGGGGGGGGGGGGGGGGTGGTGGGGGGGGGCGGGGGGGGGGGCGGGGGGGGGCGGGG
>CAYJMP010000001.1:732520-882876 GCA_964371625.1 uncultured Ignavibacteria bacterium
ATATGGCCCGCTTCGGTGCCCACGGGCCCGGCGGCGTGGGCGGCCCTGGCGCCGATATGGGGCGCGGCTAATGCCGCGACGGTTCCGCGTATCGATGTCTGCCCCGTCAATTGCACCCGCAGCCGCCTCCGCCAAATCCACGGCCACCGCTTGATGCTTCTTTGCTGAAGTAGATGTGGTCATCAATGGCGTGGTCGTGCGCGTAGTTGTCGAACTGCATCTCTGGTTGCGAGAGCAGGTCACGTTCCCATACATCCACGCCGACCGACGCACATCCAGTGAGACTCAGCATCGAAAAGACGAGCACGGCAAAACTCAGTATCATGCGGGAGATCTTCATTTGGACGGCGTCTCCTTGAGCAATACGGCGATCAACGAATCAAGCCCGGGTCCATCAGCTGGCTGAAACCCCTCGTGCCTCTCCTCCAGCTTACCGCCGCGCCCATAGACAAAAGAGGTGGGCATGACTTTCAGTTCGTAGAATTTCGCCAGTTCACCTTTGGGATCGTAGATCACCGGGAGCGATGCCTTCAAATCTGCGAGGAACTTATCAGCAGCTTTGCGGTCCTTGTCGACATTGATGGTCACGATCTCCAGGCCACGGTCGTGGTATTTGGCGGCGAGTTCGTTCATCCACGGGTACGATTTGCGGCAGGGCACGCACCAGGAGGCCCAAAAGTCGACGTAGACGACTTTACCGGCCAGCACGGTCGAATCAGTCAGGGCCGAATCGACCACTGCAATGGTTGATGGTGAGCGTGATTCGGCCATCGATGGATTCGTCCACGCTCCGATAGCAAACCCGACTGCCACTGCGGCCAGAGCACCTCTTCGCATCATCTCTCTCTTCAGTTGTCGGGTATATCGAAGGTTCATCAATCTCAGTGGGATCATGCGGGTCAATGGGAAGGCGATGCCCCGCCGTTCCACCTCCTCATACAGAAGGATCGGTCATGCAGTTCCTGCCGTCACGCATAATTGCCGAAAAATGTCAGCGGTAGGACGCCGGTCAGGGTGCATTTCCCAAAATCTGACCTCGCAGGGGGATGAATGCGCTCAGCGAAAGCGAGTACAAGAGAAGCGCAGCCAGAACATCACAAGGATGATCGCGGTGGCAATCATCAGTGTCTTGATGCGTGTCTTCGCTGGCTCCGAGAGGTGGACGTGCGCCCAGATGTAAGTCAGGACGATGACGGGCAAGAGGAGCAGGATCCAGACCAATTGGAAGATGTAATCGAAAAAGAGCGCGGACTTGAACGCCTGGGAGGCGGCCAGAATATTGACGGCCAAGGCGAGCAGTACGGAGGCACACCAGAACGCGAGGATGCGTCGGGTGCTCCACTGTGAGAGCGGCATTGCCTACCCTCCTTACGACGGTTCAGATCGACCGCGTTCGAGCTTGCGTATCTTCCAGATCAGACCGAGAGCGACAAGCAAAATAAGCGGGAGAGAGAAAGCCAGCCCGACACGGCGCATGCGCAGATCGTCGAGGGCGGCGTCGCCCAGTTCGATCACGCGCCCGGCGTCGGCCAGACCGGCGTTGCTGACTTCGTTGAATTTGGTGGTGTCGAAGTAATGCACCGCGGTCCGCGCCTTAATCAAAGCATCATCGGCGGCATGCAGGTCGAACTTGCCGAGAGTGACATTGACGCCGCCACGATAGGCGCGGTCGAGCAGGTCGTGCGCGGATTGCAGTGAATTCTTAAGCTCTTCCAGCCGCGCCCTCATGCTCGCAGCAGCGATATACCCCGGATCGCCCTCGGCGTGACAGGTGACGCACATAGCTTCCTCGTGCGTTCCCAGCATGCTGTCGGTGGGCGCTGCGATGTCGTGGTGATTGTGGCAGATGATGCAGTCGCCCACCCCCAACGCGGCAAAGGCCGCCTTGTGTGGACTCTCATTGAAAAAGTCGCGGTTGTTGGCGTGGCACTCACCGCAGGCGTTGGCGATCGATGTCAGTCCCGGCGGTGTGGCGCCGTGGTTGCCGTGGCAGTTGTTGCAGGTCGGGGCCGACAGTTCCCCCGCTGCAAGCTTTTGGCCATGCACCGAACCGGCAAAGAGTTCTTTCTGATTCGTGGGGATGCCGTAACGCCCCATGCGCGCCGGGTCGGCGTGGCATCCTGTGCAGGTCGCGGCAACATTGGTCTTGTAGACGGGACTGCGGGTGTCCGACACCGGGAGGATGCCGTGCACGCCATGGCAGGAGATGCAGGTGGCGACGTTCGTATCACCCTGCACGAGCGCCTTGCCATGATGACTCGATTTGTATTCCAGATATTGATCGACGCGCAATTTCGGATTGTACTGCTTCATGAATTCGACGTCGCCATGACAGCGGTCACAGAATTGCGGGATCTCGGCGATGGCGGGCGCCCCGACAAATCCCTTATCGAAATCGTGGGCGAGCGAGGCATCGTCTTCGGCATTCCCGACCAGTGGGTTGCCACCATGGCAACTGTGACAGGAGAGGCCCTTCTTGAGGTGCACATCCTCCTGAATCCGGATGGTCGGATTGTGCGGTCGGGAATCCGTCATGCGCGTATGACAGGCGATGCAGGAGCTTTCCTGGGCGCGCACAGATTGAGGAGGGGCCGAGAATAGGACCAAAAGGACAAATAGGAGCGATATGACAAGGCGCATTTTCATACGTAGGCCAGCAAAGTGAATACGATCATATAAAGCAGCACGGTCCAACCAATGGCCATGAGCAGGCGATTGCGTTCGTGCTTTTCCGCACGTTTGTCAAGAAAGGGCACGATGATGAGGAGCAGACCCCCGATACCGAAACCGAGAATCCCAAGAAATTCACCGCTGATGAAAAAGACCTTCCCGGGGATGTACTTTAAAGTCTGAAACATGAAACAGAAGAACCACTCGGGGCGAATTCCAGCAGGGGCAGATGCCAAGGGGTCGGCCTTCTCCCCCAACTCCCAAGGGAAGATTGAAGCGAGGAGAACCAGCACGCCGAGGGCGACAGTCCATCCGACCAGGTCGCGGAGAGCGAAATTCGGGAAGAAGGGCATGGTCGGCGACTTCTTGTACTGCTCGCCGATCGGCAGACTCATGCCGTGCTTCTGCACTAAAGCCAGATGAGCGACGAGGAAAAACGTCGCGATCATGGGCAGGATGGCGACATGCACGCCGAAGAATCGTGTCAGCGTTGCGCCAGTGACATCGTCCCCGCCACGCGCGACGGTCAAGAGCCAGTGGCCGAGAACCGGGACTTCGCCGAGGATGTCGGTGCCGACCTTGGTCGCGAAGTAGGCCAGTTGATTCCAGGGCAGGAGATAACCGGAAAACCCAAATCCCAACGACAGAAAGAGGAGAAACACACCCGACACCCAGGTCAGTTCGCGCGGCTTTCGATAGGAGCGCAGGAAGAAGACCGAGAACATGTGTACGAAGGCGAAAAAGAGCATCAGGTTGGCCGACCACGAGTGGATCGAGCGCACCAGCCAGCCAAACGGCACTTCGGTCATAATAAACTCAACCGATTCGAAGGCCGCCTCGGCGGTCGGGCGATAATAGACAAGCAACAGGATGCCAGTGATGATCTGGATGAGGAAACAGAAGAGCGTCATGCCGCCGAGGTAGTACCAGATCGAGTGGCGATGGACCGGAACGCGCTTGTGCATCGCCAGATCGCGAACCGCGGCGATCCCGAGGCGCTCGTCGAACCAACCCCAAAGCGATGTTTTGGCGTTTTGGCTCATACGCGTGACACGATGATGTCGTTGCCGCGTATGGCCACGTCGTAGACGGTCAGCGGCGCGGGCGGCGGTCCCTGAATGTTGTTGCCGTTGAGATCGTAGTGGCCATTGTGACAGGCGCACCAGATGCGTTCGAGATCACCGCGGTATTGTACCGTGCAATCCAGATGTGTGCAAATGGCCGTGAAGGCCCGGTACTTGCCATCAGCGGTCAGCACGAGGAGCGCCGGATCCTTGCCGAAACGAAAGATCTTGCCGGTGTTGGCCGCGAGTTCGCCGACTTTGGCGGCGACGACCGACGAGGCCTTGGCCTCCGGCACTTTCGGGGGAATGACGAAGCGGACTAAGGGGTAGATCGCCGCGCCGGCGAGGGCGACGATCCCGGTGCCCAACGCCCACTCAAAAAACCCGCGACGGCTGACGGCAGTAGACTGTCGGCCGTCGGCAGGGTTTTCGGACAACGAACTCACTTCGCCGGGGCCTTTGGCTTATGCTCGTGGATTCCCGCGGCAAGGGCCTTGGTATAATCGAACGATTTGAATTGCGGACTGCGAGCATTATGGCAGCGCACGCAGGTCGCTTCGGTAATGGGAAGAAGTCCGCCCGCAGCGGCGAGCGCATGATCCTTCATCGTCTTCATGTTCTTGTAACCGGAGCCGGGACCATGACAGGCCTCGCAACCCACATCAACGATCAGCGAATCGGCTTTGGTCTTGCCGACAATGTGGCACTCGGCGCATTCCGGTTTGGCCTGCTCTGCCGGCTTGAGGGCTGCCCAGGCGCTGGCGTGCTTGGTCTTCGACCAGGAGTCGTATTGCAGTTTGTGGCACATCTTACAACTGTTGGTGCCGACGTATGAAAAGTGTGACTCAGCCCATTTGAGTGTGTCGGACTTGCCCGGGGTGTCTCCCGCCTGGGCCGAGCTCGACATAAACGCCACCAAAGCGATGACGACGAAAGCAAACCGCGATCCGGATCGCATCAAACTTCCCTCCTGCGCCGCGTCGAGGCGAAGCGCCCACACGTTGTACCCTCAAGCGAGGGATGCCGGGAACGTAAACCGCGAAGGGCATGCGCCCATGCGGCGCCCGCCCGAAAGAACGTGGAACCAAAACATATTCTGAATTGATTGGTCAAGGACAATTACAGTCCGATTGTCAAAACAATTAAGCGGACCGCGTTTGTCGTGATTATGGCCCGGCGGCACATCCGGCTGATGCTGTGGCGCCCACATGCCCTCGTAGGGGCGTATCCCTCGACTTCGCTCGGGACTATAGTTCAATACGCCCTACGGACCAACTCACCCTGCATGGAGAAAGCGGGAGCGTTGACCGAAGCGGCGGTGCCATTCATTCCAGAGAGAGGTGTGGGAATTTGGCGGGTCGGCGGCAAGACGGAAGGCGGCCTGACGCGCCGGCTCGATCAGGGCGGCATCTCGCAGGAGATGCGCGACTTTGAATTCGGGGATGCCGTGTTGTTTGGTGCCGAGGAATTCGCCGGGGCCGCGCAAGCGCAGATCGGTCTCGGCAATTTCGAAGCCATCGTTGGTCCGGCACATCGTTTCGAGACGCTCGGAGGCGATCGGTGTGGGGCGTCCGCCGAGCATGAGTACACAGACCGACTGGCCGGGACCGCGTCCGATCCTTCCGCGGAGTTGATGCAGTTGTGAGAGCCCAAAGCGCTCGGCGTTTTCGATGATCATCAAACGCGCATCGGGAGCATCGACGCCGACTTCGATCACGGTCGTGGCGATCAGGATGTTCAGACTTCCGGCATAGAACTTCGACATGACCTCGGCGCGTTCAGCGGCAGGAGTGCGTCCGGTAACCAATCCGAGAACACGATCGGGGAAGTGCTTTCGCAAATCCTCATATGCATCGGTTGCGGCCTTGAGGTCCAGTTTCTCGGACTGCTCGACCAGCGGGTAGACAATGTAGACGAGATTGCCTTTGGCGGTGGTGTCGCGGATGTAGTCGTAGATCTTAGCGCGCGCCTCTTCACTTCGCCAGACAGTCTTGATTGTGCCTTTTTGCGGCGGGAGTTCGTTTAGGACAGAGACATCGAGGTCGCCGTAGATCGTCATGGCCAGTGTGCGCGGAATCGGCGTGGCGGTCATGACGAGCAGATCGGGGCGATGTCCTTTGGCAACCAATGCCTCACGTTGGGCGACACCGAAGCGATGCTGTTCATCGATCACGACCATGCCGAGATCGGCGAACTCAACTTTGCCCGAGAGGAGCGCGTGGGTACCAATGATCATCTTGGCGCGGCCGTCGGCAATGGCTTCGTGAGCGGCGCGTTTTTCGGCGGCCTTCATTGATCCGGTAAGCAAAGTCGGCACGATTCCGGCAGGTTTGAGAATCCTGAGCAGGTTGTGATGATGTTGCTCCGCGAGAATCTCGGTCGGCACGAGCAAGGCGGCTTGCGCGCCTGACTCGATCCAGCGCGACATGGCGAGTGCGGCGACGATGGTCTTCCCCGCTCCGACATCGCCTTGGAGCAAGCGGCGCATGGCGCGCACGTTTTTGAGATCGCCGACGATTTCATCGGTCACCCGCACCTGGGCCTTGGTGAGTGGCCAGGGCAGATTCGCAACGATCTTGTTGGCCACGAGCCCGGGCGCGGTGCAGGCACGGCCATCGTGACGTGAATCAATGACATTGCGGCGTTGTGCCATCGCCAGTTCAAGAAAGAGGAGCTCATCGAAGGCGAGGCGTTTGCGCGCATCCTCGGCGTGGGCTTGCGAATCAGGGAAATGTCCCTGCGCGAGCGCTTGCGGCAGAGTCATGAGATGATTGGCGCGGCGGACATCATCAGGGAGATGATCGGATAGTGCGGCGACCGGGCCATCGATCAGCGGCTTGATGATCCGGCGGAGATTGCGCGAAGCGAGGCCAACTTTGTCCCACTGTTCGCCGCCGTCATAGACGGGGATGAGACGTCCGGTATGGGTCAGGTCATCGGTGTCGACTTCTTCGAGGAATTCGAGTTCGGGATGAACGATTTGTTTGTCATCGAAGAACTGTGTGACCTCGCCGGAAGCCGCAAGAATGACACCTTTCTTCACCGCCTCCTGCATCCAGCGATAGCCGGCGAACCACAACAAAGCGATGTGACCGGTGCCGTCAGAGAGGATGGCCTCGAAGCGTTTCTTCTTCCCTGCCAATATGCCGGTCGCGAGGATCTTCCCGACAACGGTGACGGTCGTGCCGGGGAGGACATCGCGGATCGTAGGCAAGGCGGAACGGTCGAGGTGGCGACGCGGGAGATTCAGAAGCAGATCGGCGACTGTCTCAATGCCCTGCGATTCGAGGAATTTGCCGCGTTTAGGGCCAACGCCTTTGACGTAGGTGACCTCGGAGGTCCAGAAGTCGGATTTGAGGCGCGGAGTGGTGCGTGATTCGGGCATCGGGGGAAGGATAGAACGCGCCATTTGGAAGTGGTATCACAATTCTATCCTAGGTGGAACATCCGTCGTCAGTCTCGCGCCGGTTTTCCCTCACCCTACCCTCTCCCGCTGTAGAGCGCGGGAGAGGGGAAAAAGTGCTCAGCTTGAGTTGTCAATCCCCCCGGATGTGATATTCAGTTCTCAGGGGCGCAGGCATTCTTGCCTGCGATGATATGGGCAGACTGAAAGTCTGCCCCTCCTTGTTGCTCTTTACCGCGTTGGACAAGAAGAGCACTTGAGGAATAAGCATGTCACAGCGTCACACGGGGACGTGTGACGCCACTTCAAAAGGCGGTGGGCGCCCTTCGGGGGCGCAGGCACCCTGCGTCAGGGCGAATCGGGGGGAATTAGTGAGCGGCAGATGTCGACAAGATTCGCCGCGGTCACCCAGAAGTGACGGAGGGATTGATATACATCGGACATGGCATCGAGCTGCGATGCGTTGACCGACATCGGTGGATACTTGTCCTGGCATTCGCTGGTTGGAGATGCGAACATCGGCTCCGACAGCGTCCCTGAACCAATACAGGCAGCGAGGTATAACTGTGTGTCAGCATAGAGCAGGTAACCGCCTAAGACCGAATCGTGGCTGTTTGCTTGAAACCTAAAGTCGAGATCTCGGCGCTCGGACAGATATCGTGCCACGTGGGCGGAACCAGACCTGGGGTCCGCGCCATCAAGCGGTAAATCGTAGTCACAGGGAAACCCCTGAAGTTGGAATTTGATCCGTAAGCCATTCACCGAACTCCCCAATCTTCCAAACGGCAACGATCCAGAGCCATCAGGATTCCCGCACTCACCGGTGAACACACCGCTTCCCGCTGAGTAATTGAGCGATGCCACTAGCTCAGAATCCGCGACAATGCGAAGATCGGTGACCCGAGCTTCATGGTCTGCGCAAGTGCAGTCGATATGACCGATTTCCTGGTTCAGCAACGGCTGACCGGCGCTGGAAAGTCTGAAGAGCAGGAATCGGGCAGTGTAGTCCGGGACTGCGGTATCGACGACGCTGGTAAACGGCGCTCCATTGATCGTGTAAGTGCGGCCGCCCATTCCCGCGGGGAGGCAGGTTCGCTGCACAGGTCTGCCCGCGCCTGGTGAATCTATTTCCAGGAGAGCGGCGATGAACGGCTCCATGTATCCAGCGCTGGCGAAGATTTCGGCGTTGGCGGTCAGGTAATCCGCCTCAGCTTGCATCAATACATCGGCCATTTCGCCGAAGACGCCGCGGTCTTCCTTGGAGCTTGAGCTGTCGTCGCCGCAGGTGGTAAGCAAAGAGGAGACGATGAGTAGCGCGAGGGCGCGTGTGATAAGACGTGGATTGAGGACTCGCATATTGGCCTCTGTGTGTGGAGTATTCAATATAGCGAGTCTGCGGCGAAAGAGCGGGCTCTGCATAGCCTCGCCTTCCCAGAGGTATGTCAAAAAGATCAGTTCCGCTCGTTTCAACTCGGGAGAAAGAGCACTTGAGGAATAAGCATATCACAGCGTCACACGGGGACGTGTGACGCCACTTCAAAAGGCGGTGGGTGCCCTTCGGGAGCGCACCCACACTACGAGTCATTTGTCATCCGGGACAAGAGAGCGACAGATTGTGACGAGGTTGGCGGCGGCGAGCCAGAAGTGTCGGAGCAATTGGTAGGAATCGGACATAGCTGCAACTTGGGCATTATTGACTGGCACGAGTTCGATTTCGTTTTCGCCGTGGTAGCAATCGGTCGAGGGGGAGGAGAGGGCCGGCGAAGAAAGCGTACCGGATTGGATGCAGGCGGCAAGGCTATACTCGCCCCCCTCGCGGTACCACATAGTGCCTTCCGTCACTTGGTCTTGTCCGTCGACATACACTTCGCCCTTGAGATCTGTATCTGGTGGAATTCGAATGAAAATGTCGGCATATCTTGCCCCCGATTCTGCAAGCGGCGACTCATAATTCGCCTCGAGATCGTTAGGGGAAAAGGTGACTGTCAGCAGCAGTCCGGCATTCAGATAGAGTCGGCCATTGAAATCTAGCGACGCGGACCCATCCGGAGTCCGAATCAGACCAGTGATGTTGCCTGACTGCTGAGAGAATGTGATCGATGCAATGATGACTGTATCCGAGGCGATCAGCACTTCAGTCACGGGCACACCGACATCGACGCAGGTGTAATCAACGTAACCAATCTCCTGATTTAGCAGCGGCTCACTGGCAGTTGAAAGTCGGAAGAGACGGAAACGGGCTGTGTACTCCGGGACCGCGGTGTCCGGGACGCTGGTGAACGGCGTGCCGTTGATCGTGTAGGTCCTGCCTCCTACGCCTTCGGGGAGACAGGATGTCTGGGCTGTTGATTGCACGGCATTCAGCGTGCTGGAGTTGAGCAGTTCGGCGATGAACGGCTCCATGTATTCGGCGCTGGCGAAGATTTCGGCGTTTGCGGTCAGGTAATCCGCTTCGGCTTGCATCAGGACATCGGCCATCTCGCCGAAGACGCCGCGATCTTCCTTGGAGCTTGAGCTGTCGTCGCCGCAGGTGGTGAGCAGGGACGATCCGACGAGCAGCGCGAGGGCGCGGGTAACCAGTCTGATCCGGGAAGTTTGCATGGTGGCCTCCGGGTGTGGATTGATAATATACCCATTCCACGATCAAAGAGCAGGCTCTCCGCCGCGGCGGATCGCCCTCCCGAGGTGTCAATTTCTGAGGACATATGATTGGTGCCCCACCCGGACGTTGGGTGGAAACGTCAGAGGAGGCGCGATTATTGGATATTCGCCGACCGATGGGGGGACTTCACACTGCTCCCAAGCCAGAGTCATCGAACAGTCTGACGCATCTTCCCACCCTATGGGTGGGGCATCGGGCGCCTTATCGCTTCGTGCGGCCAATCAAAGAGCCGATTGGCACGCCCGAATCGATATGACAGGCAGGAATGCCTGTCCTCCTGTTTTGTTCAACCGATCAGATGAGTAGCAGTTTGGGGAGGGATTTGATGAATATGCGAAGGGCGGGTGGCTGCTCGGCCACCCGCCCCTTCGGCATTCTCACGGAGAAGTTCGATCCACGTTCGAACGACAGCAATCACTCGTCTTCTGTTACTGGCGCCGGCTCGGTGCGCACGAAATGCTTGCGCACGAACGCCGGGACTTCGAGGTTGTCGGATTCGCTGCCATTGCCCGGTTGAGACAGGACTTCGCCATCGGCGAGGTTCAGACTGGTCAGGCGGTTGGTGACCGGCATATCGGCCACGAACATGTCGAGGGCGTTGCCGCCGATGTTCATGCGTCCCGAGCGGCGTCCGGATGGCATCGCCATTTCGGGTTCCTCGGCCAGAGCGATGTGCGGTTTGGCAGGACGTGAGCCGCCGAAACCGGTCGCGATCACGGTGACGCGGATTTCATCGTCGAGATCGTGATTGATGACTGCGCCGAAGATGATATTGGCATCATCGCCTGCGGCATCGCGGATGATCGATGAAGCTTCATTGACATCATGGAGGGCGAGGTTCGGCCCGCCGGTGATGTTGACCAGCACTCCACGCGCGCCTGAGATCGAGACATCTTCAAGAAGCGGCGAGAAGATCGCCGAACGGGCAGCGGCGGCGGCTTTGCCATCGCCTTCGGCTTTGCCGGTTCCCATGATCGCATCGCCCATGCCATACATGACGGTGCGGACATCGGCGAAGTCGCAGTTGATCAGACCGGGAATCGTGATCAGATCGGCGATGCCCTTGGTGGCCTGATGAAGTGTGTCGTCGCAAATATTAAAGGCATCGGTGAGGCGGGTGAGCTTGTCGACAATCGCGAGGAGACGTTGATTGGGAATACAGATCAGCGTGTCGACTTTTTGTTTCAATTCGTAGATGCCGTCCTCGGCACGGTCGGCGCGTTTCTTGCCCTCGAAGTCGAAGGGCTTGGTCACAACCGCGACTGTCAGCGCGCCCTGCAGTTTCGCCAACTCGGCGACAACCGGCGCGGCGCCGGTCCCGGTACCGCCGCCCATGCCGGCGGTAACGAAGACCATGTCCGCTCCGGCGAGGGCATGCATGACGATGTCGCGATCTTCTTCGATTGAGCGTCGGCCAACGTTGGGATCCGCCCCGGCGCCCAGACCGCGCGTGACCTTTTCGCCGATCTGGATGCGGATCGGCGCTTTGGATTTTTCGAGATCTTGCGAGTCTGTGTTGATTGCGAGGAACTCGACGCCGGTGAGTCCGGCGGCGATCATACGGTTGACAGCATTGCCGCCAGCGCCGCCCACGCCGACGACTTTAATCTTGGCTGTCGACTCCGCGTCGGACGCGAATTCGAACGTCATCCTGCCCCCTATTTTCTTGAAGATCCCTTTAGGTTCCCTGCGAACCTATCCCCGCGCTTAGAATACAACCCCGGCAAAACTGGTCAAGAGTAAAATAGGACCTATCGGACCAATGGGTCCCATAAGAACTAAATCAACTGCGAGAGCACATTGGAAAGGCGACCGGCCAAACGGCGAACTGGTCCGCGGCTGCCGATGGTCGGGCGCCAGTTGCGCGAAGCATGCCGTATCAGGCCCACCACGCCGACATCGGCGGGAGAGGCGACCATATCGGCAAGCCCGAGAAGATTCTGTGGACGCCCGAGCCGTACGGGCAGATTGAAGACCCGTTCGGCCAAGTCGCAGGCCCCCGGTATCACGGCGCCGCCACCGGTGAGAACGATCCCGGAAGCGAGCATGTCAGTGGTTGGGGCTTTCTGGATTTCACGCGCCGCCAACTGGAAGATTTCCTCGAGGCGCGGGGCAACGATGGCGCCGATCACACGTCGCGAGACGGAGCGTTCGGGCTGATCGCCGACACCGGGGACGGTGATAATCGCATCCCAGTCGATACCTGCACCCATGCCATCGACATAGGCTTCGGTCTTGATCGCCTCGGCCGAGTCGACCGGAGTGCGCAGGCCAATCGCGAGATCGTTGGTGACATGACGTCCGCCCAGCGGCACAGTGCCGGTATGTCGGACGGCATTGTCTGCGTAAACGGCCACGCCGGTGATCCCCGCGCCGACATCGATCAGGGCCACGCCCATTTCGCGTTCGCGTTCCGTGATTGTGGCTTCGGCGGCGGCCAGACACGAGAGTGTCAGCGATTCGAGCGTATATCCGGCGTGCTGGATGCATGTGTGTATGTTACCGACTGACAACGCACTACCTGTCACGATGTGAACCGCTACTTCAAGGCGGGCACCCATCATTCCCACCGGATCTTTGATGCCACCCTGGTCATCGACGATGAACTCTTGTGGCAGGACGTGGAGAACCTCACGATCGGGCGGGACCGGGATGGCACGCGCCGCTTGCAGGACGCGCTCGACATCTTCGGGCTCAATCGGACCGCCGCGTCGAGACACGGCAATGACGCCACGCGAGTTGACGCTTTTGATATGGTCGCCGCCGATGTTCACGTGCAAAGGCGGAATCTCCCCCCCGGCCATCTTCTCGGCTTCGGAAACGGCGCGCCGAATGGCATCGGTGGTGCGTTCGAGGTCGACAATCACGCCGCGTTTGAGGCCGTAGGAAGGGGACCGTCCGATGCCGACAATCTTGACGTTCTCGCCATCAATCATCTCCGCGATGATCGCGGTGACCTCGGCATGACCGATGTCCATGGCGGCATAGACCGGGATCTCGCTTTTCATGAGCGTCCTTTCGAAGTCGGCTTGGATTGGCGTTGTGATGGTGCGGGGCGAACAAGAGCAGGCTCCGCAGAAGCCTCGCTCTCCCTAGGTGTACGGTTAAGTGCAGGCTCGCGGGTACGCTCGCCCTCCACCACACCCACGGTGTCGATGGCGGATGAATCAGCAACTGGAGCAGGAGTGGAGGTCAACAGGAGCTGACCGGCGAAGCGGGCATCGATCTGGCAAGGTTTGGCGAGGAGCGTGTCCCCCTCGGCGAGCAATTGCGCGACGAGACGGGCGCGTTCTTCGATCAGGGCGTTGCCGAATCGCACATGGGTATGTCCATCGACAGCGGTGGAAACCCAGCCGTAGTCGGGGTCGAATTGCCATTCGCTGGTAATCAGTTCGTAGCGACGGTCGGCACGGGCCAGTTCATCCCAGGCCCCGGCGGCCATTTTGGCCCGTTCGGCCAAAGGCATTGAGCCTTCCCAGTCTATTCCCGGACGCCAATGCGGCAGATCCGGATGCTGCGCGGGATCAAGCAGGAGCGAACCGTCGCAGGCGATGCCGATCTCACCGTCGCTCCAGAGACGGGGCGCGTACGGCGTCAGGCGGATGCTGATGCGGTTGGGAAGTTCGACCCGCACTTGGGCGTCTCCCCGCCCGGAGAATCGAGAGTCGATCTGGGATTCGGCGTCCGCCGGAATAAAATGCAGAATATTGCTATCCGAAGGCAGGGTGACCAGCGAACGCACTTCCGACTCCCAGTCGGCTGGGCCATCATAGGTGACGTTAGCGACATTCAGGACCGGCCAGTAGAGTGCTGCGACACCGGCGCCGATAATGGCGATCTCGGAGAGAAGAACCCAGAGCCGCCAGCGCTTGCGTCCGAAGACGCTCTCGCGTTTTTCGGGGATCGCTGCCAGGTCGCTATGGAGAATCGAATCTGACATCAGATGGTCACCAAAGACGGTTTCAGTTTGTTGAGAATTTCCGGGCCGATGCGATAGACCGAGCCGGCGCCGATGGTCATGACGAGATCGCCGGGTTGCGCCCAAGCGAGCGCGGCATCGACACAGGCATTGAGGTCATCCGGCGTAACACACCCCAGCTTGAAACGTCGATCTCTGAGATGTTGCGCAATCAACTGCGATGTGACGCCGGGCATGGGTTTTTCGCGCGCGGGGTAGATCGGGGCCAGGATGATGCCATCGGCTTGCGCGAGTGCTTCGGCGAATTGGGCATGGAAATCTCGAGTGCGCGAGAAGAGGTGCGGCTGAAAGATGGCGATCAGCCGTCCCTTGCCCTCGAGCCAGTTGCGTCCGGCGGCGAGCGCGGCGCGTACCTCGGTCGGATGATGGCCGTAGTCGTCGACAACGGTGATGTCCCGGACCGCGCCTTTGATTTCAAAGCGGCGCCCGACACCGGTGAAAGTAGCGATGCCATCGCGCAGATGCGCGAACGGGAGTTCCAACTCAATGCCCACCGCGCAGGCGGCGAGGGCGTTTTCGGCGTTGTGCTTGCCAGGTAACGGGACGTGGATCGTGCCGCAGCGCTTGCCGTCGGCGACGAGCTCAAAGTGGCTGTCACGCGCAGCAACGACCAGCGAGTCGGCAATAATATTGGCGGGCACGCCAATGCCATAAGTGCGATGCGGACGTTCGATGCGCGATTCAATCGCGGTCAGAGCCGGAGAGTTGGCGTTGGTCAGAACCGTACCGTAGAAGGGAACGCGTTTGAAGAATTGCAGGAAATTGTCCTGCAAATCCGCGAGGTCCTTGTAGCAGTCGAGGTGATCCTCTTCGAGATTGGTCGCGATCGCTACGGTCGGGTTGAGCGCGAGAAACGAGTGATCGTATTCGTCGGCCTCGGCCACGAGGTACTCGCTTCTACCCAATTGCGCATTGGCGTCGAGATTGATCAAGCGTCCGCCGACGATAACTGTCGGATCGAGGCCGGCCCTGGTCAGAATGTGGCCGATCATCGACGTTGTTGTCGTCTTGCCGTGTGTGCCGGAGATGCCAATCGAGAATTTCAGGCGCATGAGCTCACCCAACATCTCGGCGCGTCGGATGACCGGGACTTTCGCGGAACGCGCCGCTTGCACTTCGGGGTTGTCTTCGCCGACCGCGGAGGAGATCACGATCACATCGGCGCCGATGATGCTTGAAGCCTCATGGCCGATGACGACCGGGATGCCGAGACGGTGCATGTGATCGGTGGTTTCGGACTCGGCGAGATCGGAGCCAGAAATGGAATAGCCGGAGGCCTTGAGGATTTCGGCGATGCCGGACATGCCGGCCCCGCCGATCCCGACGAAATGGAGTTTTCTGACTCTACGATGCCACATGGCGTGGTTGCTTTCAGATAGGTCCTATAGGACTTATAGGACCTATGAACGGACCTAATTTCTCACCAATTCCAATACCCTGGCCGCGATACGGTCGGCAGCGTCAGGTTTACCGAGTTTCTTGTTCGCCTGCGACATCGATTGCAGGCGTAAAGGATCATTCAACAAAGTGCGTGATTGCGCCAGAAGTAATTCGGACTCAAGCGCGCGATCCTCGATTAAGATCGCGCCGCCGGCATCGACGAGGACTTTGGCGTTTTGTGTCTGATGATCGCCTGTCGCCAGCGGATAGGGCACGAGAATCGCGGGACGTCCGCAGGCGCAGATCTCGGAGATGGTGAGGGCGCCGGAACGGGCCACAATCAAATCGGCGGCTACAAACGCTTCAGTCATCTTGTCGGTGAAGGCGAAGCAGTGCACATGCCAGCCGGAGGCGGCTTTGCCGTTCCAGCCACTCCCCTGCGCCCCGGTTTGCCAGAGCAAATGGATCGGTTTGTCGGTGGGAGTCGCCAAGGTTCGCGCGACATTGGCGTTGATCGAACGGGCGCCGGTAGAACCACCAGTGACCAGGACAACAGTGTCGTCATCGCTCAGATTCCAGGCACGCCGGGCCTCGGATTGCGTCAGGGTTGCGAGACGGGGATCGATGGGGTTGCCGGAGAGCACGACGTTGCGCGCTTTCGGCAGGAGTGAACGCGATTCCTCGAAGGCGATGAAGACGGTGTCGGCCCTCTCGGAGAGCCAGCGGGTCGCGAGACCCGGCTGGCGGTTCTGCTCCTGCAGGATGTATGGGACATTGCGAGCGACACAGGCACCAATCGGGAAATATGACGCGTACCCACCGCAGCCGACTGCCACATCGGGCTTGAAATCGCCGACCAACTCAATGGCTTTGGAACGCGCCCGCCAATTGTGATAGAGCGCCGGGATGTTGCGCCAGATCTTGCGGCGCGAGAAACCCCGGGCGGGTAGGCCGATATAGCGCTGACGACGTTCGGAGATCACACGTTCCTCAAATCCCTTATCAGATCCAACAAACACGAATTCGGTGTCCCGGCGTCTGCGCGCGATCGCCTCGGAGATGCGAATCGCCGGAATGAGGTGGCCTCCGGTTCCCCCGGCAGCGAGGAGAACGCGCATTTAGGCGACCGCCTTGGTTGTCATCATCCCTGTGCCAACCTGAACCTTGAGACGTTGAGGACCATGCCCCAGCCGGCGGCGGTGCATAAGAGCGACGAGCCGCCGTAGCTAACCAGCGGGAGCGGTAATCCTGTCACTGGTGATAGGCCCATCGCCACAGAAGCATTGAGCGCAGCATTGACAAAGAGGGAACCGCCGATGCCAATACAGAGCAGGTATCCGAAACGGTCGGGTGCGCGCATGGCGGCGCGCCAGCCGCGATAGACCAAAAGACCGAAGGCCATCCAGACACAGGTGACACCAATGAAGCCAAGCTCCTCACCGATGGAAGACAGAATGAAATCGGTGTGCGGTTCGGGGAGGTACGACATCTTGGCTCTTCCCTGTCCCAGTCCCTGACCCATTGTGCCGCCGGAGCCGAGGGCGATCTTCGACTGACGTACCTGGTACATCCCCTCGGTAACGGTGAGTCCGGCCTGCCATTCATCGACGCGGGTCTTCTTGTAACCGAGACCATACACGACGATCACGGCCGCGAGCACCGCGAGGCCGAATCCGGGGAGCACGTGCCGCCAGCGGACGCCCGCCGCGATCAGGAGCAAACCTGAAGTACCCCAGAGAGTCAAAGCCGCGGAAAACTCTGGCAATGAGATGAGCAGGACCGAGCCGATGCCGAGGATGACCACGAGCACGATCCAACTCTTCCAGGATTCGATCAGTTCACCGCGTTTCGCGAGAAACGCGGCAGCATAGACGACAAAGGCGAGACGAAAGACCTCCGCTGGCTGGAGGCGGAACGGGCCGAGATCGATCCAGCGATGAACATCCTTGATCGGCGGCATGAGGCGCGCGGTAATGACCAGCGCGAATCCGACGAGAAGCAGAAGCGGCGCCCAAGTGCGGAAACGACGATGATCGATGCGTGAGACACCGATCAGGATCGCGGTCGCCATACCCCACCAGATCAGTTGACGTGTCCAGAAAAACGCCGGCGAGCCGAACTTGCGGTCAGCGAGCATGACCGAAGAGGAGAGCACCATGACGCTGCCCAAGGCCATGAGGAACATGGCGGCGAACCAGATCCAGCGATCGGCGGGCGGGACCTTGGTGGAAGCGCGCGTGAGCCCGGCACGGGCCGGGCTGAAGAGATCGAGGATATTGTGCGCGATGGCCGACGGATTGGTCATGCTTTCCCCTCACTGACTTTCGCATGCTCGTGCACGAGCTGTTTGAAGACCTGCCCGCGATGTTCGTAATTGTTGAATTGGTCGAAAGAGGCGCATCCCGGGGAGAGCAGAACCAGATCGCCGGGTTGCGCGAGTTCGACGGCGGCGGCAAAGGCGTCGGCGAATTGCGCGCAGGTACGGTACGGGAGTTGAGTCCCCAGTTCGATCTCAAGTTTCGATGCGGCTTTCCCGGTGAACACCAGCGCGCGGGCGCGCTGTTTGAGTTCGTCACCCAAAATGGAGAAGTCCGTGCCTTTGTCGAGCCCACCCATGAGCACGACCAAGGGACGATCAAACGAGACGATGGCTTTGGCGACGCTGTCGGGATTGGTTGCCTTCGAGTCATTGACGAAACGCACCCCGTTCACTTCGGCGACAAACTCAAGCCGGTGCTCGCACCCGGAGAAAGCGGTCAATCCTGGTTCGATTTCTTCAGGAGCCAGACCATCGGCCAATGCCATCGCCACGGCGGCGGCGGCGTTCATTTGGTTGTGCAATCCGGGAGGAAAGAGCCGGTCGGAGCCGGGCACGATTCCGTGAGAGCTACCGGTGTCGTAGCGGAGCGATCGTCCGTCGACCCACACGCCGGGAGTTTTTGACGCCGTCGAGGAAATCCACCACCGTTTCCCCAATCCTACCTTGCGGCGGTTTTCTTCCTCGAATGAGATTGGGTCATCAGCGTTGATTACAGCAACATCACCTTCGCGCTGATTCTCGAAAATGCGAAACTTCATGCGCGTGTATTCGCCGAGCGAACCGTGACGGTCGAGGTGGTCGGGCGTGATGTTGGTGATCACCGCGACATGCGGACGGAATGTGGCGATGTACTCCAGTTGAAACGATGACAGTTCGAGGATGGCACGCGACTGCGGCGTGAGCGTCGGCGCGAAGTCGGCATAAGCGTTGCCGATGTTACCGCCGACTTTGGCGGCGCGACCGGCATGCTGATAAATTGAGCCGAGCCACGCGGTGGTGGTGGTCTTGCCATTGGCGCCGGTGACGGCGAGAACCGGCGCGGTCGTCAACCAGAAAGCCGCTTCGACTTCAGAGAAGACCGGAACACCGCGTTGCCGGGCGGTCGCGAGCAGAATGTTGTTGTTGGCGACACCGGGACTGGTGACGACGAAGTCGACGCCGTCGAGGCAGGTGGGATTGTGTCCAGCAGTTTCATAGCGAATGCGCTCGCGATCCAACTCGGCTGTCGCGTCGGCCAATTTTGCGACCGGGGCGGCATCGGAAACGAAGACGCGCGCGCCGCGTTGGGCGAGCATGGCTGCGGCCGCAAGGCCGGAACGCGCCATGCCGACTACCACGACGGAAGATCGAGCAATCGATTGCGCGTCGGGGACGCGCCCTGTGAGTCGGTCATGCGCTGCCATGCGTGCGGCACTCGGGATGGTGACGGTTAGAGTCACGGGTTGTTCTCATCACAAACAAGAGGGCGTATGCAATACGCCCCTACGATTAACGAATCTTCAATGTTGAAAGCGTGATCAGAGCGCAGATGGCGCCCATGATCCAGAAGCGCACGACAACTTTCGACTCGGGCCAGCCGAGCAATTCAAAATGGTGATGGATCGGCGCCATGCGGAAGAGGCGTTTGCCCCCGGTCATGCGGAAGTACCCGACCTGCAGAATGACCGAGAGCGCCTCCGCGGCAAAGACGCCGCCCAGTATCAAGAGCATGAATTCTTTCTTCGTGAGCACGGCAATGGCGCCGAGCGCGCCGCCCAAAGCCAGCGACCCTGTGTCGCCCATGAAAACTTCCGCCGGATGTGAATTGAACCAAAGAAATCCCAGGGCGGCTCCCAAAGTGGCGGCACAGTAGATTGTCAGTTCCCCCACACCGGGCAAGTAGGTGATGCCGAGGTAGCGTGAGAAATCGGTACGACCGGAGACATAGGCCACTCCGGCAAACCCAATGAATGCGATGCCGGAAAGACCGATCGCCAAGCCATCGAGGCCATCAGTGAGATTGACGGCGTTAGAGGTTGCCGCAACGACCAAAAGGACAAAGGGGACAAAAAAGATGCCGAGCTTGAGCGCGAGGTTCTTGAAGAACGGCACATCGGTGTGGGTTGTGGAGAATTCAGGCGAAGGCGGCCACATGATGAGCGCGATGCCCAAGAGCAGGCCAAGGATCAACTGGCCGGCCAATTTCTTTTTTGCCACGAGGCCCTTCGATTGCTTGCGCACGACCTTGAAGTAGTCATCGATGAAACCAATAGCGCCCATGCCCGCGGTGACCATGAGAATGAGCTGGATGTAACGGTTGGTCAGATCGGCCCAGAGGAGAGTGGGAATTAGGATTGCCGCCAGGACGATGAGGCCGCCCATGGTGGGCGTACCTTCCTTGGCATAATGTGATTTCGGACCCTCTTTGCGAATCGACTGGCCGATCTGATGACGTTTAAGTTTGGCGATGATCCAGGGGCCGAGCCAGATCGAGATGACCAGAGCCGTGACCACTGCATAGGCCGCACGAAATGTGATGTAACGAAACAGATTGAACGCGGAGATCGTCTCGTGGAGGGGATATAGGAGGTGATAAAACATTCGCGATTCTCCTCTAATCGAACCTCAGAGAATGGAAGCAAGAGAAAAAGATTGCTTCGTCGGCTCGGCCAAAAACGGCCGAGTCTCCTCGCAATGACGGATGACTATGGGTCATGACTTGTCTGATAGCGACTTCTCCAGTTCGTGAACCACTTCTTCCAGGTGTTCGGAGTGTGAGCCTTTGATCAGGATCACATCGCGGGCACGGGCCATGCGTTTCAGGATATCGATGGCCGCATTGCGGTCATCGGCGCGCAGCCATTCGGCGTGCTTGTCGACAACACCGGGACCGTAGGCATCGGCATCCGCCCCGACAGTGATGACGAGATCGAGTTGCCCAGCGGCGGCGCCGATCTCGCGATGTAACTGGTCGGAATCATCGCCGAGTTCACGCATTGCTCCCAAAACGGCAATGCGTCTTTCGACTTTGGGATAGCGCGCCAGTGCCGCGATCGCAGCGTGCATGGACGTTGGATTGGCATTGTAGCAGTCGGCGATCAGCGTAACGCCGGATTTGCGGACGGTGCGTGAACGGTCGCCTTCGGGTTTGACGGCGCGAAGTCGTTCGGCAATCGCGGTCAGCGGCACCGCCAAGTGACGGGCGACGGCGATTGCGGCCAGAGCATTCGGGACATTGTAGTCGCCGGACAGCTTGAGCGAAAACTCATGCCGGCGATTGAGGCGAAACGTCACGCCGTTTGTCTGCGTGACTATCTCATCGCCGAGGAAATCGGGATTCTGCCGGGAGTCGAGACCGTAGGTGACGATCGGGTGATTCAAATTCGGCTTCCACTGCCGTTGATGCGGGTCGTCAGAATTGAGAAACGCCCACGTATCGGGCTTGGAATAATCGAACAGCTCGCGTTTGGCCTTGGCGATGGCCGCGAGCGTTTTCATCTGCAGAAGATGGGCGGCGCCGATCCGGGTGACCACGCCCCATGACGGCTCGACGATTTCGACCAGACGCTTGATCTCGCCGGGAGTCGACATGCCGAATTCCAGAACGGCGAGATCGCGTGTCGGAGTCTTGGGTAAACGCCGCGACAGCAGAGCCAGCGGGATGCCGATCAGATTGTTGAAATTACCTGGAGATTTGAAAACGTCGTACTTAGCCGAGAGCGCGCCCGCGATCAGTTCCTTGGTCGTGGTCTTGCCGACTGAGCCGGTGACCGCGACATAACGTGTGCGAAATAGCCGGCGGTAGGCGGTGGCCAGATCGCCGAGCGCGGTGAGTGGGTCATCGACGCCGATGACCGGGATGCTCCAACTATCCCATTGCGATGCGCGTGCCTTGTCCGCCACAATCGCGCCGGCGCCGAGATCGCGTGCCTTTTCGGCAAAGTCATGGCCGTCGGTTGCTGCGCCGGACAAGCAAAAGAAGGCGTTCGCTTTTTTGAGCGAGCGTGTGTCGTTGGTCGCGCCACGGATGCGCGCTTTCGCGAGCTTGGGGTTGACAAGGGTACCGTTGGTCATGTCACAGGCGATTTGGGCGTCGATGGATATCACGTTTTCAATCAGCGGTTCGAGAAACAAAGATTGCTTCGGCGCAGAGAGCGCCTCGCAATGACAGAGCGTGAATGACAGCACAAATCAAAATAGCGAAGGCCGTGGGCTCCCCCCGAGCCCACGGCCCTGCTGGATTAACTCCCATCCCCCCCGGGGGGAGTCGATCCTTCACCCGGCGGAAACCCTGCCGCCGTCAATGCGCGTACAGCCACTTCGTGATCGAGAAAGTGACTCTTCACACCTTTGACTTCCTGATAATCTTCGTGTCCCTTGCCGCAGAGAAAGACCGCGTCGCCGTTGCGTGCGATGGCAATCGCATGTTCGATGGCGCGAGTACGGTCAGGGTCGGTCCAGACTTTGTTCGCCAGCTCATCGTTAGTGAAGCCGCCCGTGGCGTCCTCGATAATTGCACTGGGATCTTCGCTGCGAGGATTGTCGGAAGTCAGGATGACTTCGTCGGCCCAGTGCGCGACAGCCTGTGCCATTTCAGGACGTTTGCCGCGGTCGCGGTCGCCGCCACAGCCAAATAGAGCGATCAGACGACCCCGCACCAGTGGACGCGCCGCGCCGAGCACGGCGTCGAGGGCATCGGGTGTGTGAGCGTAATCGACAAAGACATGGAAATGCGCTGCCGAGCGAACGCGTTCGGCGCGACCCATGATGCCGTGGAAGTCGCTCATGCCCTGGGCGATGATCGCGCCATCGACACCCGAACCATACGCGCCTGCCGCGATCGCGGCGAGATTGGCGTGGTTGAAGCGTCCCCAGAGCGTGGAATGAAATGGCCACGACTCGCCGTTGATGACAAGACGGCCGTGGGTACCATCGAGATCGTGGGAAATGATGGTCAACTTGACATCGACCTCGATGCCGGAGCCGGAGTATTTGATCACGCGCGCTTTGGGACTGGCCGTGGCGAAATGCGATTGATTGGGATCTTCGACGTTGATCGCGGCAAAACAGCCCGGGGCGGTGAGGCGCTCGAAGAAGAGACGCTTGGCATCGCGGTAGTTCTCGAAAGTCTTGTGGAAATCGAGATGATCGCGCGTGATGTTCGTGAAGATGCCGCCCTTATAATGAAGATCCCAGACGCGGTCGAGAATGAGCGCATGAGAAGAGACTTCCATGACGGCGCGCTTGACACCATCGTCGCGCATGCGGGCCAGAAGACGATCGAGATCGGGCGCTTCGGGCGTGGTACGTGATGCCGGTTCGGAATAATCGCCCCAGCGGTAATTCAGTGTCCCGAACAGGCCGGATTTCACGCCGGCAGTTTCCCAGACCACTTGAAGTCCGGCAGCGACCGTCGATTTACCATTCGTGCCGACCACGCCGACGAGATCAATCGCGCGATCGGGGTGGCCGTAAAACCGATGCGACACCTCGGCCATGATCCGTCGCGGATTGTCGACCACGATCACGGGAACCGCGAGATCAAGCGACGATGACGATACTACGGCCGCGGCGCCATTGGCGACAGCTTGCGCGGCAAACTGCGCGCCATCGGCCTTCTCCCCCGGCAGGGCGAAGAACAGGTCACCACGGTTCACTTTGCGCGAGTCGTAGGCAATGCCGGTGATCGAGACATCGCGGGCAATCGACTGACCGGGCAGGAGATCAGACAAATTCTTGGACGTGGTCGTGGACATGGCGTGCGAAATCGTCACGGACGCTCTTCCTCACCTTCGGCGGAAGCCAGATCGGTCGTAGATTGAATATCTTCGGCGGCAACTGGGCCAGACTTCGGGACCGGGGGCGTCTCAAGGACGACCGGATTCGGCACGACGGGCGCGGGCTCTTCGGGAACGCGAAGGAGTTTTTCTTTTTCTTCGCGAACCTTTTGCGCGCACGCGAGCAGTCGGTCCCAACCGCTTACACACCCGAGTTTCGCGCGCGTCTCCAAGTCGGGCAGAGAATTCTCTAAATTCCCCGACGCGGCCGAGGCATGCGCCGACGTGGTGGTGATCATCGGCCCCACGGCAGCGACGAGCTTGTCGGACCAATCGGGTACGTGGATATCGCCGTCCTCCTGCAGACTGGCGAAGCGCGACAGATCGCTGGTGGGGATATCGCCGGCGGAAGCGGCACGGCGGACGGTGTTGAGCAGGACCGGCGCCGAGGTCAGGCCGCCATAGTGAACCGGTTCGGGCTCATCGAGAATGACCAGTCCGACGATCTGCGGATTGTCGGCCGGGTAGTATCCGACGAAGGACGCCATGTACTTGTTCTTATTGTAGGATTTCGTGTTCGGGTCCGGTTTTTCGGCGGTTCCGGTTTTGCCGGCGAAGACGAAGTCTGAATCGTTGATGGCTTTGGCGGTTCCGCGTTCGACGACGCCCCGCGCGAACTTCTTCATCATCACGGCGACTTCGACTGGAAGGATGCGCTGACCCTTGACCGGCGTCGGCGTGATCGAGCCATCCGGATTTTCGATGGACTCCACCAGATGCGGCTGGATCAGATATCCGCCATTGGCTATCGCGCAGTAGGCCCGGGCCAGCTGCAGCGCCGTCACGGCGACTCCGTGACCGAACGAGCGCTGGGCAATGTTAAACTCAGAGTTCTTCTGTTGGGCGATGCGTCCCGGAGACTCGCCGGGCAGATCGATCCCGGTCTTCTCGCCAAAACCGAAGCGCCGCACCCAAAAATCGAGGCGGCCCGGCTCCATGCGGTTGCCAACCCGTCCGGCAACAACATTCGACGAAACGACAAACGCCTCTTCCGTCGAAAGTATGCCGTGGGCGTGATCGTCATGGATGGGCTTGCCCGAGAAATACCCGGTCCCCAAGCAGCCATCGAAGTACTGATGCTTCTGCACGGCGCCATCGGCCAGTGCGCCGGCATAAGTCACGACTTTGAAAGTTGAGCCCGGCTCGAAGACATCGGAAATCAGGCGACTCTTAAGAATCGGCGAGTTTTCTGAACGGCCGGGATCGACGTCGACCATGGCGAGGATGGCGCCGGTGTGCGGATTCATGATGAGGCCCATGCCGCCTTTGGCCTTCCACGTGTCCACCGCGGTCATCAGTTCCTCGCCCAGAAGCGACTGCCAGCGGGCGTCAATTGTGAGCTTGACCCGCGCGCCGGGAACCGGCTTGCAACCAGCAATCGGATCGACGGCGAAACGGCGTCCGGTGGCGTCGGCCACGAACACGCCCTCACCATCCTGGCCGCGGAGAATGTCGTTGTAGAAGAGCTCAAGCCCGGCGGCGCCGCCCATCGTGTCGTTGACAAAACCGAGAGGACCGGCGAACCCTGGAAGCACGTGCGGATAGACGCGCTGGTATTCCCAGGTTGGGTAGACACCCTTGAGTCCCCAGTCGTCGATCTTCTGGGAGATGTCGGCGGAACAGCGACGAATCATCCAGGTGAACTTGTTCTGGCGTTCCTGCCAGTCGCGCGAGACTGCGCGCGTGGTCATGCCACGCAACGGCGCGAACCGTTGCGCGAGTTCGCGGACAGGAACAATGCTGTCAGGGTAGGCGAAGTAGGAGCGCGCCGCGACATTGATGGCGAGGAGCCGTCCTTCGCGATCGAGTATCTCGCCGCGCCGCGCCGGCATGGTGACGCGCCGGTCGCTCTGCTGGAGCGCGACCGCGCGCAGCTGGTCATCGGCGAGAAGTTGAAGCTGGATGGCACGGGCCCAAACCACCCCCCAGATGCACAGGGCGAGAAGCAAAAGCACCTGACGGCGACGCGCGAACGTCACCGCCAAACGTGCTCGACGTGTTCCCTCATTCCCGTACATACCGTTCCCTGGTAGCCCTGCACCCTCTCAGGCTTGGGCCCCACGCCTCCATGCGTTAACCCGTCAGCCCGAAGGCCGACGGACGCGTACTGATTTCCGTCCAATTCACCAGCGCTATTTGACACCGTCGACGGCGAATGCGGGCGCGGCGGTATCGATCATCAGCACCCGCTTCTGCGTCCGTGTCGTCGGCGTCATCCCCAACTGACCTACTGCAATCGCTTCGATTCGTTCGCGCGCCGAGAGAATCGAGCAGTCCGCCAGCAGGCGGTCGCGCTGACGTTTCAGGTCGGTGATGTGGACCTGCGTCTGCTCGATCTGGCGCGCCATGCGCATAACTTGAAAGCGTTGCCACACGCCCGCTGTGGCAACGCAGAGGATCAAGACCCACCAGGCCGGGCGCACCTTGCGTGTCAGTGTCAAGACGCCACGGCTCATCGCCTGCCCCCCAGGCGACTCTGCCGCTGGAACACTCGCATCTTCGCTGACTTCGCGCGTGGATTAAGTTTGATCTCGTTTTCAGACGGGACAATCGCGCGGCGGGAGACCAGAATGCCACGCTGATTAGCACCGCACACACAGTGCGGATAAGACGGCGGACAGTTGCACTCACGCGCGGCTTCGCGCATGAAGGTCTTTACCAGACGATCTTCCAGAGAGTGATAGGAGATGATGACCATGCGTCCGCCATCGGTGAGGTGGTCAACGGCGTCGTTCATCGCCTGCGGAATGGCGGCGAGCTCATCGTTGACGACGATGCGCAACGCCTGAAAAACGCGCGCGGCGGAACGGCCGAACTCAAGACCGCGTGAACCCGAAACTCTACGGATGACGGCGGCGAGATCGGCAGTCGTCTGAATGCCTTGCGGCCGCGTAGCGACAATCAGACGCGCCATGCGCTTGGCGTGACGCTCTTCGCCGTACTCTTTCAAGACAACCGCGATCTCTTCCTCATCGGCGGTATTGAGCCACTGGGATGCGGAAATGCCGGCTGAGGTGTCAAAGCGCAGATCGAGCGGCCCTTCGAACCGATAGGCAAAGCCGCGCGATGGGTCATCCAGCTGAATCGAGGACAAACCGAGGTCGAGCAGGAAGCCATTGATCTGGGCAATGCCGAGATTCTCGAGGACGTTGGCCAGCGAGCGATAGTCTGCGTGGACGACGGTGGCACGCGGTCCATACGGGGCGAGGCGCGCGCGCGAACGCGAGACCGCATCCTGATCGCGGTCGAGACCGATATAACGCGCGTCTTGTGTAAGTCTGCCCAGTATCACTTCGGCGTGCCCTCCTCCGCCTACAGTGCCGTCGAGGTATATTCCGGCCAAATCGGTTATCAGTTCGGTTGCGACTTGATCGGCGAGGACGGGCCGATGACCCGTCCCCGCATGATCATCCCTGTCCCCGCTCCCTAAAGTTTCAATCTTGAAGCCACCTCCAGATATTCCCGGAACTGGTCATTAATCGGCTCACGTTTTCCTGCCAGGAATTCTTCCAGCCGCTTTTTCCCCCAGATGTCGATGTAGTCGTCGTGAGGGACAATGCGGACGTCGCGGTTGACGGCGTCGACGCCGATCAGCGGCAGAAAATCGGCGCTCACCAACAGGCGGCCCTGGACATCGATTGACGCCTCGCCGCGCATGTTATTCATGTACAGGGTGTAGATTTCGAGATCGTTGTCGGTTGAGCCATATTCCCGCATACGCTCGCGGATGCGGGCCTGCTCTTTGAGAGACAGAATGCGAAGTGTGGCGCGAGGCGTGACGTAGTAAGAAACGATTGACAAGTCACCGAGCGCGTTGTTGCGTAAGCGTGATGGGAGCGCGACGCGATTGCGCTCATCGAATCGCCCGTCGACAGCTCCCATGAAACCGATCGACTTAGTCAAATCGGAAGCAGGCGGGGTTTCGGTCTCCGCGGGACGAGAAAGGCGCAGTCGATTAGAGGTTTTCATATGCCAACTTATTGAAATTCAAAGTCTTGCAAGAGAAAATGCCACGCCAGGGACATCGTGACATTCGCCTCCATTTTATAACATCCCAAGACATACGCAAGAGTTTTCTACAGATTCTGCCAATTGATTTTTTGGACAGGGGTAATCACTTCGTGGCCAATGGGCTTCGGAGGCATCTCTCCCCGGCTCATTCGGCTGGAATCGGGAGAGTAGCATGTCAGGCGAGTCCGGCGTCGGGCCGTTCGGACTAATCGCATGCCATTCGGTTGGTTATTGGAGCTGGAGGACAGCTCCGCTCCGCTGGGATAACCCGAAAACTGTGGCTGTTAGTCGCTACTGGCCTTGGGGATAGGCCGGAACTCCAACCTGGGCTTTTGGTGAGTCTGCGATTCGAATTCAGCTGAATTTGGGGACCGGGTATCACTTCCCGATTGGAAAAGCCGGCACCTGAGGGCGGGTGGCAAGCACCGCTAATGCGAGGAAATCGTGTGCCAGAACGAGCGGAGCAGTGCTGCGATCATGACTGGAAGCCATGAGAGTAATGTCAGTGAGAGCTTGATCGGGTTGCGGGCGTGAAGGCGGCGGAGGTAGAGGAAGTAGGCGGCGTGGCTCATCCAGATCATCTTGGCGCGGTACTTCTTCACTGTCGCGCCGCCTTTGTGGCCGACTCTGACATCGGATGTGTACCAGATCGAAAGTCCCGCGTCTTTCGCCCGCTTGCACCAATCGACATCGTTGAAGAACATCGGATAGGATTCATCGAAGTTGCCGACTCTGTCGAATGCCTCGCGGCGAATCAAAAGGCAACTGGCCATCGGCTGATCGACCCGACGTGCTGTCTGGCCATCGAAGTACCCCATGCGCCATCGCCCGAATATGCGCGAGCGCGGAAAGAGAAACGACAGGCGGAGCAGATCGTACCAAAGTACATCGAGGCCGGGGAATTCACGCAACGATGATTGACGTGCTCCATCGGGGAGGATCAACATCGGAGCGACGGCGGCAGCGTCGGGATGCGAAACCAAGAATGCAACGAGAGCATCGATTCCGCCGACCGGCATGATCGTATCGGGATTGAGCAACAAAACGAACCAGCCAGTCGCCGTACGAATCCCCTGATTCGAAGCGGCAGCGTAGTAGCGATTTTCGTCATTACGGATGATCGTCAGTTCGGAGAAGGCGCGGGTGGCCGCATCGACTGTCCGGTCGGTGGAATTGTTGTCGACCACGATCAGCTCCAAGGGCCGTGACGAGGCACCATGCAGTGATTGCAGACAAGGGCCGATCAGGTCGGCGGAATTGTAAGTCACGATGATGACGCTGACTTTGCGGTCGCTCATCGTTTCGCCTCTCTCCCCTGCTCGACCACTTCATGGCAGAGCGCAGACAGAGCCCGGGTCTGGTCTCGCCGAGCAAACTGCTTAAGTGAATCGAGTGAGCGCGGCGGCAATGCCAGCGCGGTCCCGATTGGATCAGCGCTTGGGGCGCGATCCGTCGACGGAATGATGATACATCCACCGAGTGGTTGCAGCAGTGCGGAAAGCGCGCCATTGTCGGGGGTGAAGACGACCAGCGGTCGTAAGGTGCGCAATGCCTCGTAGATTCGCCCGGGAATGCTGACATCGGTGACGCGTCGGTCGTTGTAGGCGAGCATCAGGAGGTCGGCGTCACGCATCTCGCGGATAGCGCGGGCGTGATCGACATAGCCCAAGTCTTCATAGATATCTCCCAGTCCGGCATCCTGGACCATTCCGGTCGGGTCGACGCCGAGAGACGCCCCGACATGAACGACGCGGAGCTTGCGCGCGGGATTCGACTTCCGCCAGGCGGCGATGGTCTTGAATGCTGGGCGCGGGTCCGAGAAGCGGCTGAATGTGCCGGGCAGAACGATCTTGAGTACATCGCCAGACTTGGTTGGGTCCCCCGCGGCATCGAAATCAGCTTCGTCGAATCCGTTGCGAATGATCTCGATTCGGGCCGCACGACTCACTGTGCGGAAGTGGCGGGCGAGTTCGGGCGTGACCGTGACGACTGCCGAGGCGTCATCGAGGACCCGTTTATGCAGGCCGCTGTTGACGATCCGGTGCACGACTGTCGGGCCATAGTCATCACCAACTGCCTGCCAGGGATCACGGAAGTCTGCTACCCAGGGAATTTCGCTTCGCAGGGCGAGCCCCGCCACATGGACAGAAGGCGGAGGCGACGAGGTGAGCATGATATCGAAGCCCTTCTCCCTCATCAGTTCACGAGCGCGTGCGGTGGCGAGTTGGGCAAAGCGGCGATGGCGGTCAGGAAAGTCGCGCCAACTGGAGAGCCAGCGAAGAGAAGGACCTAAAGGACCTAAGGGACCTAAGGTCTGGGCGGCATCGTGATGAGGGATTCGCTCGATGCGCACGGCCGCCGGGAGGTCGGTGAGC
Organism: uncultured Ignavibacteria bacterium; assembly: GCA_964371625.1. Lineage (GTDB taxonomy): Bacteria > Zixibacteria > MSB-5A5 > WJJR01 > WJJR01 > JACQFV01. The sequence goes on from CAYJMP010000001.1 coordinate 762,201, forward strand.
AACGATGGATCCTGGCGATGGTATTCGGCTGGTTGCGGCGCAATCACGGTCACATCCCAGTCGAATTCCGGCAGGTACTTGGCAAACTTGAGTACTCGTTGCACGCCGCCCATCCCCCATGGCGGGAAGTAGTAGGCGATGATGAGAATCGATGCCATTGATGTACTTAGATGATTTCTCGGGCGCGAAGGCAGCCCAACAATCGCTGCTCCTGCGCATCCCACGATAGCGTGCGCGCGGCCTTGCGGCAATTGGCGGCGCAATCGGCATAGAGAGCAGGATCCGACGACAATCGCCTTATGGCTGAGCGGACTCCGGCGAAATCACCCGGAGGCACTGCGAGCCCGACGCGATAGTCCTCCACGATTTTCTGCATCTGGGGAAGGTTGGTCACGACAACCGGAGTACCCGCCATGATGTATTCAAAGAGCTTATTTGGCAGAGCAAATTTATAACTGAGACTGATCGGTTCGATCAAAGCCAGGCCGACAGTGGCGGATGCAGCGAGGTCAATCACCTGATCATTGGGCACGGCGGGAAGATGGTAGACGTTCACGGTCTGCTTCTGGGCCGTGCGCACGTCCGCGGCAAGCGGTCCATCCCCAACAAACACAAATGCCGCCTCCGGGAGTTCTCCCGCCAACTCGAGTGTGTGAACAATGCCGCGGCCTTCTTGCAGGCCGCCGATGTACAGGCAGACCGGAATTCCGGGATTGAGACCGAGCAATTCATGGAGTCGGTGTGTCCGCGCAACTTCGCGATAGCGCGGGACATTGAGTGCGACATGTGGCGGGTCGATACCGAAACGGGCGGCAAGGAACTCCGCGTCCATGTCGCCGCTGGTGACGACGGCGTCGGCGTGGGCAATGTAGCGGCGCTCCAAATACCGCCAGAACCCTTGGGAGAGCGGGCGATTTCGCAGCGCGGCCAAATGCGCGAAGATTTCACGCGCATCGTAGACGACCTTCGCATTCCCCCTGCGTGCTTGACGGACGGCCAGCGGCAGCGAATACAATTCAGCGGCCCACCAAATTCGGGTATTCACGTCGGCGGCGAGACGGGATGCCTTTCGCCAGTACTCGAGGAAACCCAGTGGGCCGCGCCTGCAGTTTTGAAATGACACTACGGTAGCTCCCTCGCACTCGAAGCACTCGTCAGCGACCGCGCCTTGAATGACATGGCACGACTGGCCGACTTTGCGCAGCGTGTGGAGGACATTGCGCAGGCGGGTGTCGTAGCGCGCATCCCCGCGAAAGAGGAAGCAGGCGTCGCAGTTCACTTTTCCCTCTGCCACCGCAGAGTGCTCCGCATGACGCCACAGGCGCCGAAGTGCTCCTTGAACCGGATGAGGCTTGTGCTCGGTGTCATCGGGTCGGCGGCTTTCGTGTCCTGCGACACGCTGAAATCGATATAAGAAAACTCGTTTTCGTGAGCATGGGTGATGACTTGGTCATAGAGGGCGTACGCGGGATGCAGATGCGCGAAATCGTAGCGCATCATCACATAGAACACATGGAAGACGCGCGGGTTGTCCACGAAGTTCAACGCTCCGGCAATCGGCTCATCCCCCGCATACAGATTGAAGAGCACGAGCCGTTCGGGGACCAACTCGCGCAATCGATGCAGATCCTCAAGCGAGTGGGTCGGGCTGACATCATGGCGGGATTTGTTTTCCAGGAGAATGGGATAAAAGAGGTCGTAATCGTCGCTTCGTTCGATTCGAATCGGCGCCGTGGGATTGGGTCTGAGGGAGCGACGCGCTAGTCGCGAGTAGCGTGAGCGCGGGTCGATCCCGTCGCGCAGATCGATGACGCTGGAGATGTAATGGCGTTCATAGAAGAAGCCGCGCCAGATGAGAGCATAGTCGATTTCCTGCGTCAGCGTCGAGTGATAGACAAAGGGGGCGGCGGTGAGAATGACATCGTCCCAGCCAACTTCACGCGCGTACGCAATCAACGCGTCGGCCAAACCGATACACTGATCGAAGGTCGGCGTGTGCAGCACGAAACCGCCGTAGCTTGCGCCAACGGGGGATTCGTAGACACCGGGTGCGATGAGTCCGCCGGGAAGAACCGAAATGAGACGTCCTCCATCGAAGAAGAGCAGATGATGAAATTCGAATCTTCCCGGAGGATGGTAATCGAGAAACTGCTGCAGGTGAAACATCGTGCCGTTGTTGGAGTGCAGGACAAACTCATCCCATTGTGCACGGTATTGGGGTTCGTAAGGGACGGCGGTTATCGTTGACACGGGGAGAATATAGGACCTATAGGACCGAGGGGACCTATGAAAAGCTAACGGTGGATGACCGCGATTTTGCCGCGGCCGAAATCGCCTGCCGGCGTGCTGACGACGAAGAGATAGACACCAGTCGCGACCAGTTCGCCGGCGGAGTTGCGGCCATCCCAGCCGACGTCTGAATCTATGACGTTGACCTGGTGGCCGGAGACGGTGGTGATAGTGATCCGGCTGGCGGATGGCGCATTGAAGCGGACATGGTCGGCTTCGCCGATCACGAACGGATTCGGGTAGGCGACAATGTTCTCGATATCAGCAACGGTCGGCAATGGGCCGCGGGTCTGCGAGATGCCGGAGTGGGTGGCGATCCAAACGTCGCCGGTCCGGGAATCGATGTCGATCTCGCTGACGTTGTCGCCAACCAAGCCGGAATTGAGCGAATTGTAAAAGTGCATGGTGCCGTCGGCTTCGCGCACGACCAAACCGAGCGCCGTTCCGATCCAGAGGCCATTATTCGCATCGACTGCAAGCGCATTCACGGTCAGCCCAGCATCGGGAGGCATATCCACTCGAAAGAAGCGGCGACGGTCGCGGGAATAATGCGCCAGGCCGAGGTTGGTGCCCACCCAGAGGGAATCGAGGTTGTCGTAGAGGATCGCGGTTACCAGATCGGACGGGAGTCCATCCTCCGTGGTCTTTTGTGAGAGACGTGCTGTCTGCGGAATGACCTGTCCACCGGAGCAGAGTGGTTCGCGGAAGTTGACCTCGATGATACCGACGTTGGCGAAACCGACGAGAATGCTCGAATCGAGAGGATACAGCACGCTTGGGCTGTTCGAGGTGAGGCCGTCATTGATATCGAAGCGTCCCCAACATCCATGATCGTTCCAGGCGATGACGGCACCGGAATCGGCGAAGGCGTTGGCGGCCCAGACGCGTCCTTGGTGATCGACTTTAACGTCGAGCACGACGAGATAGTTGAACGCGACTTCGTCTTGCGGGTCGCCCACCCACATGAGCGAGCTATTGTTCTTGCGGAAGTTGACCGCCGCGGAGGGGTCAAGCGGGTGATCGGGATCGACATGCCAGACACCGTTCCCCCAGAGTCCGAACCAGACGCCGCCGTCCGGAGCAACATCCACTGACGTAATTGGTCCGCCGGGACCGGCCTCGATATACGGAATCGTGTTCCATTGGCCATCGTCGAAGAAACTTGCGCCACGGTTGAGGTGCGTGGTCCAGACACGTCCTTCGGCATCGACGGCGATGTCGGAGAGGTTGTTGTCGAGCGGGCCATTTAGTTCGATGTGAGTCCACACGTCATCTTTGAGACGCCAGACGCCGGCGTCGGTCTGGCCGAAGTAGACGGCGTTTTCGGTGCAGTGGACACTGGTGAAGCCAGAAGGGACGGCGCCGGGGATGAAATCGGCGTTGTGCCCTTGAAAAACGGGACCGGACGATCCGTACCCGATATCAAACGCGATCCATAGCTCATCTTGACAGAATGAGAGATCCACAACCGATCGAAAGGGCGATGGAAAAATCGGCCCGATCCAATTGGCTGTCTCCCATTCTCCTCCGGAGAATCGATATACATCCGTTGGAGTACCTATGAAGATCGCTCCTTCAGGCGCCAGGACGCGCTTCACTGCCTCCGGTACGGCTGACTGCACCCAATGTGACCTGTCGAGCAAGAACGGATCATGAATACTGGCCTTTGCGATTCCCAAGTCGCTTCCCACGAGAACATCGCCGGATTGTATCTGGATATCATTGATGGCTGATTCGTCCGGCCACTCCCCTATCCGCGTGTACGACTCTTTGATTTCGCCGCCGTTGCGCTGAGTGTCGAACTTGTGCACGCCTTTGTCGGAGGCGACCCAGAGGAATCCATCGGGGCCGGGTGCGGCGGCGTTGAGACGGATCGGGAGACCGTTCTCGTCTTCAAAGGGATAGACGGTCCAGCTTTTGTCATGACGACGACGAGACAGGCGGCCATTTTCGCCGCCGCACCAGAGGACGCCATTGGAGTCAATCGTCACAAAGCGGAGCTGGTTGTCGCCCAAGCCATCGGCGTTGGTCAGGCGGACCTCGTTACTCGGATCGCTCTCAAGGAATCGTACCAAGCCGCCGTTGGTGGCGAGCCAGATCGTGTCGCCATAGGAAGTGATGGAGTTGACATCGTTGACGTCGGTGTAGTTGGTCCAGTCGCGCAGAGACTGGGCGTGGGCTGCGGGAGCGATGAATAGGACCAATAAGACCAATGGGACGAATGAACGCATCGGGGAAATGACAGAAAAGTTGGGGCGTTGGGCAATGCCGAATGCGGAATGCGGAATGAAAAAGAACAGGCTCGGCAGGTGTCCAGCCTGTCCTATTTCTTCCGTCGGAAATGCATCACGACGAGGCCGAAGACGAGGACCAGCGAGAAGCCTGTGCAGGCCTGGCCGAGCCACATGCCGTGGCGGACAAAGAAGGTCTGGTCGGCCGATTCGCCGAGCGGGAGATCGGCGACGCGGACATCGGGGACGTATTGATGAGTTGCTTGATGCGTGATGCCGGCCCGATCGATAAAACAGGAGATTCCGGTGTTGGCCGAGCGGGCAAACGGCCTGCGGGTCTCGATGGCGCGCAGGATCGCGTGGGCGGCATGTTGCGGTGGGCCGGACGAGAAACCGTACCAGCCATCATTGGTAATCGTGACGAAAAACCGGGCGCCGTCCTTGGCGAAACGACGGACGATATCGGGGAAAATGGACTCATAGCAGATAGCGGTCGCGAAGGGGCCTTTGGGATGGTCGAAGAGAACATACTGGTCCCAGGGCGTGAAGTGCGCTCCCCCGACCTCGAGCTTGTCGAGGACCTGGATGAAATTCGAAAACGGAATCCGTTCGCCAAGAGGCACCAGTTGCATCTTGGCATGGAAGTTCTCGCGGTAGAATCCCTCGGCCAATTGAACGGCGGCGTTGTAGCGCAGGTAGCCGCCTTCTTCGAGACGTTTGAACTCCAGTGTGCCGACCAACATGCGGACGCGCAGTTCGCTTGTGAGACTGAGAATCTCCTTTAGATATTTCTGATCGGAGCGCAAATACATCGGCGCGGCAGTTTCGGGCCAGACGATCAGTTCGGCGCCCTGCGCGGCCGCGAGACGTGACTGGGTCTCGTAGACGGCCATCGAATTGTCGACGAAGTTGTCTTCCCATTTCGCATACGAATCGATGTCGCCCTGCAAAACGGCCACGCGCACGGAGGATCGCGAGACGATGTTCGACATGCGCCAAGCGCCCCAGCCGATGGGGACAGCGAGAAGCAGAACGGCGATGACGGTGTAGCGGATGGCGATTTTCCAGCCGTGTGCCGGATAGAGACGCCATGACTCAAAGATGCAGATGTTGACAATGACAACCAGGAGGCCGATGCCCAGATCACCGGTGAACTCGGCGAATTGGAGCAGGGGTAATGCCCAAACTTGCGAAAGCGAGAGGTTGGTCCAGGGGAAGGCGAGTTGGCCCAAGGTCCGCAAGTACTCATGCGCGATCCAGAGAATCGGGAAGGTCCAAATACCGATCGGACCGAGCCGTTGGATCGCGGCGCGCGTGGCCAGGAAGACGAGCATGATGTAGCCGCCGAGAATCGCGACCATGACGAACATGCCCGGCACAGAGACCCACGCGGTCCAGTAGAGAGTGCAAAGGTGAAACATCGCCCCAAAGACCCAGGAACGACGCGCAACTTCACGCCATGACGGGATCTCCGGTTGGGCGAAACCCGCGACCCACAGCGCGACTGCAATCACCACAAACGACAGCGAACCCAGGTTGAACGGCGGATAAGCCAGCGCCAAGACCCCGCCGGTGATTATCGACCATGCCAATGGCGTGCGGGTGAGGAAGTCGCGCGGGTCGGTCGAAGCCATGCGGGGAATGTCAGGGACAAGAGGCGGGGCCGCAAGATCGAATGCGGAATGCCCTTCGACTTCGCTCAGGGTAAACGGAATGCGGAATGACCGTACTCCGTCATTCCAGGTCTGACGGCTCTTGGTCAGACCTGGAATCTTTGTTGCTCTCCCGCGCTCCGAAGAGCAACAAAGATTCCAAGTCGGCAATCCCTCGACTTCGCTCGAGACGAGTGAGCGCCGACTTGGAATGACGAACCCCGTGCTTACGAGAAATCGCAGGGATCTTGGCTACTTCAGACGCACTTCTTTGGGGGCGGAGATGAGGTGCCCGATCACCGTGGCTTCCTCGCCGGAGTCGGCAAGCATGGTGAGGATATCGCGCGACTTGTCGGCGTCGACGGCGATGATCATGCCGATGCCCATGTTGAAGACACGGAACATCTCATCGCGATCAATCTTGCCAGTCTGCTGCAAAAAGGCGAAGACCGGCGGGGTTGGCCAGAGGTTCGTGTCGATGACGGCGGCCAGGTTGTCGGGGAGAATGCGGACGAGATTGCCGGGGATGCCGCCACCGGTGATGTGCGCCATGGCGTGAATGAGATCGCGTTCCAGGAGCGGACGCAACGGATTGAGATACGAACGGTGCACGGCCAGAAGCGCATCGCCGAGCGATGTTCCCTGCAACTGTTCCGGTTTGTCATCGAAGCCGCAATCGTTGAGATCGAAGATCACACGGCGGATGAGCGAATAGCCGTTAGTGTGCGGGCCGCTTGAGTTCAGGCCGATGAGCGCCTGCCCAACCTTGAGACGCGAGCCATCGAGGATGCGCGAGCGTTCGACGATCCCGTTGACGAAGCCGGCGACATCGTATTCGCCGGGCTTGTAGAGGCCGGGCATTTCGGCGGTCTCGCCGCCGATCAATGCCACGCCGTTTTCGGCGCAGGCAATGGCAAATCCCTCGATGATGCCAGCGACGATATCGGGATCCAGTTTGGCGATGGCGATATAGTCGAGGAATGTCAGGGGCTTGGCGCCGGAAGTGAGGATATCGTTCACGCAATGGTTGACGAGATCGGCGCCGATCGTATTATGGCGATTCCAACGGATCGCGAGCTTGAGTTTGGTGCCGACGCCATCGCAACTGGAAACGAGGACCGGATCGGTGTAACCCTTCAGATCGAGGCGAAAGAGACCGGAAAACGGTCCGACCCCGGCGAGGACGTTTGGAGTGTATGTCCTCTTGGCGAGCTTGCCGATGCGGGAGACCGCTTCATCGGCGGCTTCGAGGTCGACTCCGGCAGCGGCGTAGGTCAGTTTTTCGGGCATGATTCTCCTCTGGGGCGGACATTAAGGGGAGAATTTGGGCGGAAGTCAAATGCATAGGACCTATGGGACCGATAGGTCCAATCTGACATTACATGAAGTCGACGGGATCAATGTCGATGGTGAGAGTCACGCGACGAAGGCGCAGGAGTGATTCGTTCTGGCTGCGGTAACTCTCAATCGCTCTAGTCGCGGCCCGGATATTTGTAGTCTTGATCAGTGCATTGACGTAATAACGCTTCGCGCGTCGTGGAATGAGCGCCGGCGACGGGCCAAGAAGTTTGCCGAGGGTACGCGATTCGACCAGCGACGTTTTCCAGTACGCCGCAAATGCCAGCGCGGATTCCAATGGCGCGCTTGGCGTTTCCGACGAGAACGCGAGAAGCACGAGGCGGGTAAACGGCGGATAGCCGAGTTGTTTGCGACGCGGAAGCTCGCGTTCGTAGAAAGACTCGGCATCCTGCGACGCGGCCAGGGCGATCAACTCGTGATCGGGATGGAATGTCTGCACGATCACCTCGCCGGTTTGGCCGTCGCTGCCGCGCCCAGCGCGACCGGCCACCTGAGTCAAAAGCTGGAAGGTCCGCTCCTCGGCACGGAAATCGGGGATGGCCATCTGCTGATCGGCCCAGATGACGCCGACGGTGCTGACGGCGGCGACATCCAGACCCTTGGTGACCATCTGCGTGCCGACGAGGAGGTTATGCTTCTCCCCCGCGAATCCATCGAGTGTGGCCGCGGCAGCGCCAACTTTGGCGGCAATGTCGGCATCAAGTCGCGCTAAGCGCACCTGCGGCGTGATCGTGGCGAGCACCTCTTCGATTTTCTGGGTGCCCACACCGCGCAGGAGGAAATCTGTGCCGTGACAGGATGGACATTCATCCACAGCGTTCTTTGAGCGGGCGCAGATGTGGCAGCGATAGCTTCGATCGCTGGCATGGTAGGTCAGGGCCAGGCCACAATCCGGGCAGACCTCGGTGTACCCGCAATGTTGACAGGAAACGAGAGTCGAGTGGCCGCGACGGTTGAGAAAGACAATTGCCTTGCGACCCGATTCAATGGTGCGGACCAAGGCGGCGCGAAGATCGTTGGTGATCCACGTCGCATCGGACCGCCCGGCCTGATGACGCAGATCGACGACGCGCACGACCGGCAAGGGACGTCCGAGGACACGTTTGTGGAGACGCAGGAGCCGGTACTTTCCGGTCTGGGCGTTGTGAATCGTCTCGCACGAGGGCGTGGCCGAGCCCAACAGGCAGAGGGCATTCTCGAACTTGGCTCGCACTACCGCCAGGTCGCGCGCATGGTAGCGCGGCGAGGGATCACCTTGCTTGTACGAGTCGGCGTGTTCTTCATCGACAATAATCAGTCCGAGATTCGGAATCGCGGCGAAGATCGCGGAGCGCGCGCCGACCACGATGCGGAACTTCCCGGCGGCGATGTGCTGGGCCATCCAAAATCGTTCGTTGTTGGACATGCCACTATGCCAGACCGCGACTTTTTCGCCGAGAGAGGCTTCGAGACGCCGGATCATCTGCGCGGCCAGGCCGATTTCGGGAACGAGAAAGATCGCGGTGCGTCCTTGCGACCAGACATGCCGGATGGCTTCGCAGTAGATGGCGGTTTTGCCGGAACCGGTCGGGCCCCACAAGAGCGCGGTGTGCGCAGGCGTTTCCTTTTCTCTACCCTCTCCCCGAGTCCGCAAGTCAGGAGCCCGAAAAGCAAGGGCGGGCTCCGGACCTACAAGAGATAATAGCGATGACAGTTCCTGCCAGACGAGTTTCTGTTCATCGTCGAATTGGGCGAGCGCGGGTTCGGGATTAGCCGGACCTGTGAACAATGCGTCGGCGGCGACCGTTTCTGGTTCCACCGGCATCGTCATACGCCATTCGGATTCAATCCAGCCCTTCTCGATCAGGTGGCGGAGAGTTCCGAGTATCGCGGACCGTTTGCGCTCGGTGTGTTTGAGGATGGTCTCGAGGGTAACGAACTGGCGAGCCGAGAGTGAGTTGAGAAGTTCCTGATCGACTCCGGCGAGTCGCTCGATTTTCCCCTTGCCCGTATTCCAGTCCAGACGTTTGAGCCGATAGGCGATCTTGGCCGTTCCCGGTGATGGCCCGGCGGCGGCGGCGAGGGCTTCTCCCCATGAACAGAGATAGTAATCGGCGGTCCAGCGCGTGAGTTCGAGCAGATTGGCCGGCAAACGGAACCCGGCGGCGGGGCGAAGGAGCGGCTTCAATCCTGTCAGCGGGTCGGATGCCCTCGTGGTCTTGACCACGATGCCGGTCGATTCGCGGCCCGCCAGTGCCGCAATCACGCGATCACCCACATGGGCGCTGTCAGGCCAATCCTCGGGGACGATATAAGTGAATTCCTTGCGGATCGGGATGTTAAAGGCGACAGACGCGAGGAGCATAGAGGGAAGGTGCGACATCGCAATGCGACAAGTCACGGGTGAATCATGACGTCGTTATCATTTTCAATTGAGCAGCAATCAGACAAGCGCCGGAGGCGCAACAGAAATTAGCCCAGGGCGTGAGCCCTGGGATAAGGGCCGCAGGGCAGATGAGCCCCGGAGGGGCGAAAGAACCCTCCAAGTCCAGACAGGTCATATCCAGCGAGAGAGACACGGACGTTAATGAGCATTAGTTTTCTTTCGCCCCTCCGGGGCTTTCTCCATCGTCTTCTCTGGATCCCAGGGCTTACGCCCTGGGCTAATTCCTTGCGCCCCTCCGGGGCTAAACAAGAAAGGGCGGATCATCGATCCGCCCTTCGTATCTGAGTCAGTGTCAATCAACCTACGGGCACTTGGGCGCCCACTCGCGGAGTTCGTCGACGCGGTTGAGCTGGGCCAATGTGACCTTCATCATCTTGCAGAGCGCCTGATCGTCAGGGAAGAGTTCGGTGCCCTTCTTTATGGCGTTGTACGTTTCTTCCCACATCGTCTTTTGGTCATAGGTCCCGGATTCGCCGTCGATGGTCTGCCACGCCTTGTTGAGAACCTCGCTCTGCAGTGTCTTGTCGTCGGCGAGCTGGTCATCGAGCGCGAGACTGGCGACCGAATAGTGGCATACGGCCAGCAGACGCCATGTCTCCTGGTCCTTTTCATCGATTTCGACGACTTTCTTGAAGCGCGGGATGGCGCGAGCAAAATTGTCCAGGGATGTCTTCACGAAGCCAAGCCGAGCCGCATAAGCCGGAGACTTCTTACCGTCGCGATCAACGGTCTTGCTGGCCGCGGCAATCGAATCCTGCAGGCGGAGAGCATTGTTGTAGTAAAAGATTCCGAGGTTGTACCAAGTGTCTTTGTTGTTCGGATCCTCATTGACCGTGATTTCCTGCCACTTGTAGGCTTCGGTATCGTTGCCGAGGCGCGAGAACACATCGGCCAAAGTCACGATGGCATTGATGTCCTTGGGAAAGAGTCCGAGGTAGCGGCGATTGATGGCGACACACTCCTGCCATTTTTGGCCGTCGTAGTAGCCGGCGCCGAGCGAGCGAAGGAGGTTATTGTAACGGGTGCGCTTTTCCTCCGTCAGCTTCTTGTATTTCCCCTCGAAAGCCTTGAAAGTCTCGGTCTTCTCCCCGGCTCCGGAGAAGAACGCGGTGGTGTCGTACCAATTCGTGGTCGAATCCATGAATTCGAGACGGTGAAAGAGCGCTTCGGCTTTGATGAAATCCTCAAGGCCAATAGCATTGTTGTTCGTTCGCTGATAGACGATGCCGCGGGTCGCGTAGGCGCGAAAGTCCTCCGGTTTGAGCAGGATCGCCTGCCGGAGCGCGTCGATGGACATGTTCCGAATCTGGGTAACAACCTTGCCCAGACTGTCGGCATGGGCCGAATCACTCGACTGCTGGGCCACGTCGGCGATCGAGTCCGATTGCGACAACAGGCTGACGCCGCGGTTGAACCGTTCGAGCCATTTGGAATCGATCAGCTTGCCCAGGTCCTTGGCCTTCTTTTCCCAGTCCTTTTCGCTCGCGAACTTGCGCGCGAGGGCGTACTCGGTCACCATGCTGTCGATTTCATCGCGTGAAGCCCAGACAGTCCCGAGCAGCAGATGCACTTCGAAGTTTTCGGGGTAGTGATGCCGGGCCAACTCGAGGTTCTTTTGGGCACGGTCGAATTCGGGCGGATTGGTCGCCAAGGCGATGCGCGCCGAGCGCAGATACACATCAACAGGTTGGATGATTTCAGATGTCGGCTGAGCCAACGCAGCCGAAACCGAGATCAGCGTCAGCAGAGCAGCAGAAAGCAGTACTCGTCGGGCTGTCATTGTCGTCCCCTCCATCATGTTCTACACCCGGCACGATCATTTGTATCCGCCGGAGGCTCATCATTATAGGCCTAAACCCCTCGGTTTCAAGGGGATTTTGGCACGTTCGAACCGCCGCGACCTGATTGTGACACTGTCAGCGTAAACCTGATCTTACGTCTACGAGTTCCCTCCCCGGGGCGCCATTCTCCGAATGGCGCCTTCGCCGATCGGGGGATCGGCGCTCCCAGGATTCTTACCACACGCGACGCGCGGTGTATGTCAAAACCGTTTCGCCGTCGGCCTTGACCGGAATCTCCCATTCGGCTTTGGACGCGTCTTTCTTGGCGCTCTGATGCGACTGCTGCGTGATTGTCCAATCGCCCCAGTTGTGTTCAATGACAGTCACGACGATGTCCTCAGTCTTGTGATTGCGCAGTTTGATCTGGAAATCGTCCTCGGCAACTCGGTCGGAAATCTGTCGGTGATTGGTCTGAATTCGTTCACCGACAACGTCAAAAGCGTTGCCAAGCATGGCGCGGACTTTCTCATCCTTGGGGGTGTGATCGATTTGGTCCTCGCCGACGAATTCCAGCGATCCGTCAGTATCGGCTTTCATGACACGTAGAGTACCGCGCGGCAAGGGAATGCCCAGCCCGGCCTCGGCGGAATTGACGAACTCCATCGAGACGCGCACCTTCGTATCGTCGCGTGAACCGTCATAGGTGAAGATCTTCCTGGCTTTCACACGCGCCGGCTCAAACAGCGAGAGCTGCTTGATCTCGTTGTCACGGATCGTCGAGGGACGTCGAAGCGTATAGAGGTGATACTCAAAGAAGGCACGTTCCTCGAACCCGGCGCCGTCGGCTTTGGCCATCATCTCCATCGCAACACCGCGCGGCATGGGCGGGCGAACACGGTTGACGTCGCCGGCGATGAGCTTGATCGTGGCATCCTCGTAGGTGGCACCGGAGTGATTGTCGATGGAGGCCCAGCCGGTGAGCGCGAGCTCGTTTTCCGCGGCGTTGATGTTGGCAACGTACTGGGCATTCCAGGCGATTTGCGTGGTCAGATAGCGGACTTCCGAGGCATGCTTGCCGTCAAGCTGTGAGTCGAGCTTCCAGACCAGAGTCGGACGCGTGATTAGTCTCTCGGGAAGCGTCGGGAAACTCAGATCCGCGACTTCGGCACGGTTGACGATGACCAGCCCGCCGTCACCCATTCGCAGAGTGAGGGCCATGCCATCCGAGGCCAGAAGTGTACCCTCGTGCAGCTTGCCCTCTTTGGTTAGGACACGAATCTGTTTATCCAGGTACTTCTCGAGGATCTTCTCCGACGATACAAGGTCATACCGATAGTTTTGCTCGAGGAGTATCACACTCCCCGGATCGTTGACCGCGGAGAAGGACACCGACGTGGCGTCGATGGCGGAGGCGACATCCGTGAACGACAGATCAAAGGTGCCGCGCTGATAGTCGAGGTCCCGCGTATCTTTGACGAGTGCGAGATTCTCGTTGTAGATCGTGATCTGCACACCCGCACCTTCTGCGGGCGCGGCTTCGAGCATGATTAAGATCGCGAGTGCGGCGATTAAGCGGCGCATGCCCCTCCCCCTTACCGGGTTGTCACGAACTTGTGCCACGCGTCTTCAGACCCGCACCTCGCGCGGCCCTGGCGGACCGTGGCACAGTGAGTCGATGCATTCAGTGACTCGGAATTGACCATTCGAGATGTATTACAACCATCGGGCGGAAATATTGCAAGAAATCTCTTCCCGCACCCCAACTCCAGCCAATCGGACATTCCCAGATCTCCCTCGGCGGACTGTCAAACCCCAGCCGGCCCCTCTCACCTTCGACTCGGGCGGCGCCGATAATATGGGATAGTGCCCTCGGGCCAAGGACAGGCGCGGGGCTACAGTGACGAGTATGTATCAAACACTGCCGAGGAGACAGGTCACATGAAGACTGAACAACGGATGTGGACAAGTGAGATGGGATGGTCGGACCTTGAAGCCGAATCGCTCGGAGGCTCCGCGAACCTGGTTCTCGCCTTTGGCGGGACGGCGCTTCTCCGGGATCCTCAGCGGTTTGCGGATATCAAGTCCGCCTACCCGAATGCCCATATCATGGGCTGTTCGACAGCCGGAGAGATATTCGGCACTTCGGTATGTGACGATTCGTTGGTGGCCACGGCGGTGGAGTTTGAGCGCACGAGTCTGCGTGTGGCACGCGTGCGGATCGGCGAGGTGCGCGACAGCCATGAAGCCGGTTCACTCCTGGCCAGCGCGCTACCCCAAGAAGGACTGGTCCATGTCTTTGTCATCTCGGATGGATTAAAGATCAATGGCAGTGATTTGGTTGCGGGTATGCGCGAGCATCTGCCCGCGTCGGTTGCAATCACCGGCGGACTGTCCGGCGACGGCGCGCGGTTCGAGCAGACCCTGGTGTGCCTCGACGAATCGGCTCAAGAAGGAGTCATCGCGGCGCTCGGCCTGTACGGGTCGCACCTGAAAGTCGGCTACGGCTCGCTCGGCGGCTGGGATCCGTTTGGACCGGAGCGCCTCATTACCCGCTCGGAAGGTAATGTCCTCTATGAATTGGATGGCCAGTCGGCATTGGCGCTCTACAAGCAGTACCTGGGTGAGCACGCCGGCGGACTGCCTGCAACCGGTTTGCTTTTCCCGCTGAGCGTCCGCACCGTCGACAGCCAGATGGGAGTGGTCCGTACGATTCTCGGGATCGACGAGAAGATGCAGAGCCTGACGTTTGCGGGCGACATACCGCAGGGGGCCTATGCCCGGCTGATGAAAGCGAACTTTGAGCGGCTGATCGATGGCGCACATGGGGCGGCTGTCGCCAGCCACGAAGGCATCGGGGAGAGATCGCCCGACCTGGCACTTCTCATCAGCTGCGTTGGCCGCAAACTTGTCCTCAAGCAACGGATTGATGAAGAGGTCGAGAGCGTGCGCGAAGTGCTCGGTGATGAGACCATGCTGGCCGGGTTTTACTCATACGGCGAAATATCGCCGTTCACGCCATCGGCGAAATGTGAGCTGCATAACCAGACGATGACGATTACAACGTTCAGCGAGCGGTAGATAATGCACAAGCTGCTGCGCAATCAGATCAAACGGCACACCGCCGGGCTGGAATCGATCTCTCCGGAATTGTCGTCGCTGTTGACAGCGGTGGATGAGGCGTACCAACAGGCCGACTCGGACCGGATCCTGCTTGAGCGCTCGCTGGATTTGACTTCGCATGAACTTTTGCAGCGCAACGCCCAACTGCGGCGCGACGTTGACGTGCGGGCGCGGAAGGAGCGGGAACAGCGCGACCGCGCCGAGCGACTGCGTCTGCAGAATGTCGCGCTGGTCGAATTGGCCAAGAGCCACAAGCTCACCGAAGGAGACCTCATCGCGGCCGTGCACGCCATCACGGAGATGTCGGCAAGATACCTCGACGTGGCGCGAGCCAGCGTCTGGCTTTTTAACAGTCATCGGACGGCAA
The DNA here is from genome assembly GCA_964371625.1 of uncultured Ignavibacteria bacterium. Taxonomy (GTDB): domain Bacteria; phylum Zixibacteria; class MSB-5A5; order WJJR01; family WJJR01; genus JACQFV01. Next base: position 777,425 of record CAYJMP010000001.1, read on the forward strand.
TCCGTTGCATTGACTTTTACGACCTGTACAACCACACACACACACACGGTCTCGAGCTGAGCGCCGTCGACTTTCCGAACTATTTCCACGCGTTGGAGAAACATCGGACGATTGCGGCAGACAACGCCCGCACCCATCCGGATACCGGCGAATTCACCGAGGCCTACCTGCTTCCCCATGGCATCACGTCTATGCTTGACGCCAGCATTCGCCGTGGAGGGATGCCCCTGGGTGTCCTCTGTCATGAACACGTGGGCCCCGAACGCGACTGGTCGTTGGAAGAAGAAGCGTTCGCGGCCTCACTCGCCGACATGATTTCGCTGGCGATGGAGGGCGCGGATCGCCGCAAAGCTGAGGTCGAGTTGGCCGGCTCGCTGGCTCTCCTTCAGGCGACGTTTGAATCGGTTGCCGACGGGATCCTGGCCGTGGACCACGAGAAACGTGTGGTCAGCTATAATCAGCGCTTCGTCGAGATGTGGGGTATTCCGGAAGAGATTCTCCACCACCGCGACTGCAACCTGGTCATCGACTTCACTCTCGAACGCGTGAAGGACGCAGACGGGTTTCTGGCCTCGATCAAGGAGGTCCAATCCGACCCGGACATCGACAGCGCCGATGTCGTCGAGTTGAAGGATGGCCGTGTGTTCGAGCGGGTGTCACGTCCACAGCGAATCAGCGGCGCGAGTTCGGGACGGGTCTGGAGTTTTCGAGACGTGACCGAGCGGAGACGGGCGCAGGAAGAGTTGCTCCGCGCCAAGCGCCTCGAAGCCGCGGGTCAACTGGCAGGACAAATCGCGCACGATTTCAATAACCTCCTGACGCCGTTGGTCGCCTATCCCGATCTCATGCGAAGACTCTTCCCTGTCAGCGAGCAGACTGAACGGATCCTGCGGGAAATGGAATTGTCGGCGCAACAGATAGTGGATATCAATCAACAGTTGCTCACACTCGGGCGTCGCGGGCACTACAACGTGGAGTCATTCGACCTAAATGAGTTGATCGAGGCGGCATTGCGGACACTGGAGATTCCGGCAGGAATCCATGTCGAACGGCAGCTTGCCATCGATCTCGCGGGGACGAGCGGCGGCGGCGCCCAGATCATGCGAGTCTTGACGAACCTGATCGCCAACGCGGTCGACGCCATGGGCGGCATCGGCTCGCTGCGGCTGTCGACGTGCAATGTCCACCTGCAAGGTGGACTTCGCCGCTATGCCCAGGTGACGGAAGGCGATTACGTCTGCATCCGCGTCAGCGACTCCGGACCCGGTATACCGCTGGAGATTCAGGAGAAGATCTTCGAACCGTTCTTCTCAACGAAGAAAACGGACAAGAAGCGCGGCAGTGGACTGGGGTTGAGCGTGGTGCATTCCGTTCTCGAAGATCACCGCGGGTACCTCGATCTGGAGAGTGAACCCGGGCACGGAACGACTTTCAGTATGTACCTGCCGGTCGAGCGGGGAGCCAAGGGCGCGACTGCCGCCAATGACGAGGTGTTGCATGGTCAGGGCGCGACGGTGTTGGTGGTCGACGATGATCCGATTCAGCGTGATGTGTTGACAACCATGCTGGAGGCGCTCGGCTACGAGTCGATGGCATTGCCTTCGGGCGAACAAGCCGTTTCACATCTCTGCCGAGCCGAGTGCGACCTGTTGATCCTCGACATGGTCATGGATGGCATCGACGGCACTGAGACGCTCAGACAGGTCAAGATCATCCGCCCGGAGCAACAGGCGATCATTCTCTCGGGGTTCGCCCGTACCGAACGCGTGGAAGAGGCGCTGCGCCTGGGAGCGAGATCGTTTGTGGCAAAACCCGTGCAGACGAACACACTGGCGCGGGCGGTACAGGATGCGTTGCGCGGCGTCGAGCGTCATCGTGAAGCAACCGAGGTCCCCCTTTTACCCTGATAAGCTGGGCTCCTGACTGGCTCGTCGCAGAATGGAGAGCAAGTCAGGAGCCTGGAGAGCAGGCTCCTGACCTACGAAAGCTGAAGAGCGCGGTGGGGTGCTACCAGCCGACGAGCTGCTCGAGATTCGACTGCAGACGCTGAACCATCGTGTCGAAATTGTCGCGCTTGGCTTTTTCCTTTTCGACGACATCCGCAGGGGCATTGGCGAGGAAATCATCGTTGGAGAGCTTCTTGTTCATGCGCTCCAACTGCTCGGTGTTGTGCTTGAGTTCCTTTTCCAGGCGTTTGCGCTCCGCCTCGAGATCGATGACGCCGGCCAGGGGGATGATGATTTCGGCGTCGCGGATGACGGCGGTGGCCGAGGGAATCGGTTTCTTGACATCCTTGGCGATCGTCAGATTGGCGATCTTCGCAAGGGCACGGACGTTGTCTTCGAGATGGCGCAAACTTGAGTGCAGGACTTCTGTATCGACTCTCACCAGGCAGTCGATCTCTTTGCCCGGCGGAATGCTCATCTGTGAGCGGATACCACGGATCGCAACGATCACGTCGAAGGCATGCTGCATTTCTGCGTCGAGTTTGGCATCTCGCCTCTTTGGCTCTGGAATGGGCCATGCGGCGATGGTCACGTGCTCGGGCGCGTCCTTGAGCAGAGGACGCATGGCGGACCAGAGTTCCTCGGTTACAAACGGCGCTGCCGGATGCATCAGGCGCACAATGTTGTGCAGGACATAGAACGAGACTGCGCGGGCAACTTCCTGCTCTTCCGGAGTTCCCTTTTGGAATCGCGGCTTGGCCAACTCGAGATACCAATCGCAGTAATCAGACCAGACGAAATCATAAAGCGATTTGGCGGCGGCGTTGAAGCTGAACTGATCGAGTTGACCGGAGACATTTTCCACCGCATTGGCGAGACGACTGAGAATCCAGCGATCGGCCAAATGGAGCTTGGCGTCGGGGATTGAGAGCGCCAACGATTGCGGCTTGGGGTCCTCCCCCTGATTCGACAACACCAATCGTGAGGCATTCCAGAGCTTGTTGGCAAAGTTGCGCCCCAGCTCGAAAGTCGTGGGGCCGACGCTGGGATCCTGCCCTTCCGGCGCCGCAAGGACCAATGACAGACGCAGCGCGTCGGCGCCATGGTCGTTTATGACATCGAGCGGGTCGATGCCGTTGCCGAGAGACTTGGACATGCGCCGTCCCTGCGCGTCGCGCACGGTGCCGTGGATGTAGACGTCGGAGAAGGGAATTTCACCCATGAATTCGCAACCGGACATGATCATCCGCGCCACCCAGAGAAAGATGATCTCCGATCCGGTGAAGAGCGAATCTGTCGGGTAGAACGCCTTGAGTTCGTCGGTCTTGTCCGGCCAGCCGAATGTCGAGAATGGCCATAGCCACGACGAAAACCAGGTGTCGAGCACGTCCTCGTCCTGGCGGTAGTCAGCGCTCGGCGGCGTCGCTCCGACGTAAATATCATTGGTGTCGTTCTTGTACCAGACGGGGATGCGGTGGCCCCACCAGAGTTGGCGCGAGATGCACCACGGTCGGATATTCTCCATCCAGTGCATGTACACCTTGGACCAGTGCGCGGGATGGAACTGGATGCTACCATCTTTCACCGCGGCAATCGCGGGCGCGGCCAGCTTCGACATGTCGACGAACCACTGCTCAGAGAGAAACGGTTCAATGATTGTATTGCAGCGGTAACAGACCGCTGCCGGAAGTTTGTAGGGCTCGATTTTCTCGATCAGGTCGGCGGCTTCGAGATCTTTAACGATGCGTTTGCGCGCTTCGTTGCGGTCGAGGCCGGCGTATGGCCCGCCCTCGACAGTGATCTTCCCTTCCTTGTCGATCACTTTCACGGTCTCGAGGTTGTGACGCTTGCCGATTTCGAAGTCGTTGGCGTCATGCGCCGGGGTGACCTTCATCGCCCCGGTGCCAAATTCCATGTCGATGTAGGAGTCGCCGACAATCGGCAGCACGCGTCCCAAGAGCGGCAGGATCGCATTCTTGCCGATGATCTTGGCATGTCGTTTGTCTTTGGGGTTAACCGCGATCGCGGTGTCCCCGAGCATGGTTTCGGGACGAGTGGTTGGAACAACGACGTATCCCGATTTGCCCTCGAGCGGGTAGCGGATGTACCACAATTGCGAATCGCGCTCTTCGCGCTCGAGTTCATCGTCGGACAGCGTCGTGCCGCAACGAGGGCACCAGTTGACGATGTAAGTCCCTTTGTAGACGAGGCCCTTCTCATAAAGGCGGGTGAACACCTCGAGGACAGCGCGTGACAGCCCTTCATCCAAGGTGAAACGGGTGCGCTGCCAGTCGCAGGAGCAACCCATCAGGCGAAGTTGGCGCAGGATCGTGTCGCCGTTTTTCCTTTTCCAGTCCCAAACACGTTCAAGGAATTTTTCGCGGCCAAGCCCTTCACGTGTCTGACCTTCCTTGATCACCTGCTTTTCCACGACAACCTGAGTGGCGATACCGGCGTGGTCGATCCCGGGAAGCCACTCGGCCTCGTAGCCAGACATGCGCTTGTAGCGAATCATGATGTCCTGCATTGTATTGTTGAGCGCATGACCCAGGTGCAAGACGCCGGTGACGTTGGGCGGCGGAATGACAATCGAGTATTTCGGCTTCGTCGATTTCGGGTTGGCGTGGAAATAACTGCGGTTATCCCAGATCCCCAGCCATTTTGGCTCGGTGGACTTGGGATCGTAGTTTTTCGGTAGTTCAATCCTGCTCATGGTGTCCTATCTCGTTAGGCGGCAACCGGCTCGCCCCATCGACCAATCTGGCCAGGTGAAGTTGATGAAGTTATCGACAAACGGGGGTGCGGTCAACAGGGGGTGTCAAACTGATCTAACGGCGACTTGACACCAGTTTGAGACGCGTTAGCTTAAACGTGATAATCATCTTGGCCACCGGGAGGACTATGCGCCTGCCAACTAAACGAATAGGGACCACCGCAGTTGCGCTGTTGATGGGCGCGTCTGTTCCTGCATTTGCGCTCGAGGATCGGGTTACGGTCGAGTCCCGCACATTCCACCTCGGGCAGGAGTCATGCACTGTCGGGGTTTTTTTTGAAAACAGCATTGGCGTTACGGGACTCGTGGCCCCGCTGGAGATTCGAGAAATCGACCCCGGTGTCTATCCCGCATCGGGATTCTGGCGCCGACTCAATTTTGATAGCCGGATCATGCAGTCGTCGATGGTGTGCACCACATTCTGCCCGGCCATTTACACGCCACTGCGCACGTATGCGGTGCCAGAGTTGTCAAGCCCCTGCAGTGGTCCGGTTGGACATACATGGAGTGCGTCGGCGGCCAACATCGACTACAGTTCCCCTGATGCCTTCATGCTCGCGCTGGTCGCAATGGGCGATGCGAGTGTCGACGAGGATTATTACTTGCGACCGGGTACAGATGGCGTCGACAGGGACAGTGCCATCTTGCGACTTGGCTTCAACGCCCCGATAATTCCGGGTCAGTTTGAGATCGACACGTGCTGTACCTTTCCCGCAAACCATCTTTTGTATGTCGATCTCACCTCGTCAATGGTCGTGCCTGCCTTTACCAGGGGTGTGGTCACGATTGCCTGTCATTGTCCATGTGAGTCGGACCCGAACTGCGACGGCGCCAGTACTGACATCCTTGACGTGATCGAAACAGTCAGTGTCGCATTTCGTGACAAGCCGTCAATCACCGATCCGGGATGTCCGCGGGCGCGTACAGACGTTGACTGCAATGGCGTAACTGACGTGGTCGACGCCGTGCGGGTGGCGTTGGTGTCCTTCGCCGCCTTTGACCGGGCAGTATTCTATTGCGACCCGTGTGACTGAGTAACGGCGCGTGCCCACCTGCTCAGTGCGCCACCGGTGTCGGTTTGTGCCCATTTCGGCATCATCGCCGCCAGCCAGTCCTGAGCTTGACCGGGTCGATTGTATAGACCGTCATCCAATTCGCCTCGCCGCGCCCGCCTCGCCAACGCCGGAAAACCGAGATTCCATCCGCCGCGATTTCTGACAGGAAGTAGTCGGAAGCATAGAAGTCGCTCCGGACACTGAAGAGCGAATCGGAAATCGATTCGAATACGCTCCGCTGGGCCGCCCAAGTGGAATCGGGGTTCGTATGGCCGCCGCTTTGCCGGACGCGCAATCCGATTGTCGCGCGGTCGTGAATTGGATCGAGCACAATCCACTTGTCGTCGTCGTGCAACCCCAGAAAGGCGAAAGAACCCTCGACCCCAGGCTTATCCCATTCGTAAGCAAGGATAGACCAGTTGTACGAACTGATCCGATCACCATCGGAGGAGATCGGTCTTAATCGAGCAAGGACCTCGGGATATCCGGCCGGCAATGTGAGCTGGTGGGCGGGGCCATCGCCTCCTCCATGCAGTACTGCCACGATGATCAGGCCCAGCACTGCACCTTTGAGAATCCTAATTGGCTGGGCAGAGTCGGGAGTGTCGAGCCGGTCGCTGAGCACGCGAACGGTTGCGGCCAATGCCGCCGCCACGGCGATTGCCAGAAGTGGATATGGCACTGCGAAAAAGCGGAGTGCTTTGAGGTCGCCGAACACTGAGTAGAACACGGCGGGCACACCGAAGATGCAGATCGCATTGGTCACCGGATGCCCGGTCTGGCGTTCTCGTGCGGCAATCTCACGGCGTACTGAGGGAAACGTTACCGCTCCGACGGCGACGAGAACTGCCGCTATTGCCCCGAAGATAAACAGGTAGTAGATCAGGATCGGCGAAGGCGTGAATGCAACCCGGTCACCGTGGCGTGTGACGTAGCTTGCGAGGAATTTGCCGTACGGGGCATGGATGATCGCCGCGGCTCCGACGACGGACAACGCGGTTACCGTTGCCACCGCTAACCGTCGCATGCGAGTTCGAAAAGGGTTGCCCGTCTCGACAAAAGTCTCAACCAAAATGTAGGCGAACCCCGCCGGGAGCGCCCATTTGAAGTCGATGAAGGCAAGCCACCCGATCGCCAGCCCGGTCAACCATGACCGTCGCGTGCAGGCCGCTCCCCAAAAGAGCACATAAGTGAACGCAGCTTCCGGCGTCGGCCCGACGTCGGTTACGTACTTTCCGAACAGCGAGCTGTAGGAGAGCATCGCGATCGCGATCACGGCCGTCATCGCACCAAGCCGGCGCCACGAGAGGTACCCGACGGCTACGATGGTGGCCAGCCAGAACATGGTCGAGAGGTACATCGGACCATCGGGGCCCGCCAGCGCCACGGACCCCGCGAGCGGGATTCCATACCCCAGTTTGGAGGGGGCGTAGTTGATGCGCTCGGGGTCGAATTCTTTGAAGACCATCGCTGGCGATCGTGAATCGAGCGCGTAGATTGCCTCATCGGCGAATCGGGGGAAGAATGAATCGGGGTAATGCCAGACGATCTGCGCGATGCCCCAGAGCGCGAATGCGAGTACAACAATCAACAGGGCCCGATCGGCGATCCCTTGCGAAGAATCCCTTTTGGCCCCAGGACGATGGGAAACTGAGTTCTGGACCCGCTTCATGGCTGGGAGTATATGATGGTGGGAAGTCACGCGCCACTTGAGCCCCAAGTGACTATGGCTTGCCCAGCGACCGACGAGGTTAATTCTGGGCGATCCAGTGGAGGCTGACATGTCACACATCATCGGGATATCGGGAAGTTTGCGTCAGGGGTCATACAATGCTGCGCTGTTGTGTGCAGCGGCGAAACTGTCGCCTGCGGGAGCATCCGTGGAAGTCGCATCGATCCGGGAAATTCCTCTTTACGACGCCGACTTGGAGTCGCGCGGTATACCGGAGTCAGTGTCTTTGCTCAAGGAGAAGATCGCCGCGACCGACGGCCTGTTGCTCGTGACGCCTGAATACAACAATTCGCTGCCGGGTGTGTTCAAGAATGCAATTGACTGGCTCTCGCGCCCACCGTCGGATATCAAGCGTGTCTTCTGGGGTCGACCGGTGGGGATCATTGGGGCCTCGGATGGGCCTATCGGCACACGGCTCGCCCAGGCCGCATGGTTGCCTGTGATTCGGACGCTGCGCATGCGTCCCTGGTTCGGCGCTGCCCTTTACGTCGGAGCGGCACAGAAGCTATTCGATGGCGAAGGGAATCTCGTGGACGACAAGATGCGCGAGAGATTGCGAGACTACATGTCGGGGTTCGCCGAGTTTGTGGGCAAGAAGTAGACTCAGACCGCACTCCGCGCTCATAATTGCGGCCCTCCGTATACGAAGATTGCTCCCGTCACGAGGGCTTTGCCCAAAAACTCCATCGAATGTCGGGGTTATTGGGCAGGTTTTCAAGCCCTTCAATACTTGGGGGTGTCTAATTCCCCCCGTTGAAAACAAGTATATCCCAGTAGTAGATTTGGCCGGGGCTACAAAGGAGTCTACATGCTCGGGTCAGATTCTGAGTCATTCGTTGACCGAATTCGTAGAGAAAAGCCGCTCTCGGCTTTGGCTCTTTCTACTGGAGTCTCGATTCTGTTGGCTGTGGGGTTCTATTTGCTTGGAATAGAATCACACGTCCTGCTTTGGACAATTTTTGGAGCTACGCTCGTGATTGGTGGGTGGTTGTCACTTGTTGGAAAGCTCAGGCGTATTGTTTCAAGCCGTCCATTATGGATGTTCGTTGTGGCAATATTGATCTTTGAGGTTGGAGTGTGGATCGGCAATGGAGGGTTACGGTCTTTCTTGCCTAAGTCAGACGGTGAGTTGGTTGAAATAGATGAAGAGAAATTCTGGTGCGGTAAGGCGGCGGAAGCATTAGGCGGGAGATTGTCAATCGCTTGGTCCGGATGTGATTTTAGAGGCGGCGGAAGAACTGAAATCGCGATCCTCGTCGAGGATGTCGTCGCTGATAAACAAATCGGCGACCGACTTCTTGGGGCCGGAGAAACGCTTCCAATCCATGTCGATGGTACTGATTATATCGTCAAGTTGGTCGAAATGCCCGCGAATTCAACCGATACGGGAGTCGTTAAGGTCTATAGGGGCAAACAAAAATGAGCATTGAACAACGGTATAGGCAAGTAGTAGATTCGCGGGTATGGAAAACAAACCTACCAGCGAATGGCGGAACGCGTGGTGCGCCTGCAAGGACACGGTGCATGACATGAAAGAGCGTGGAGTATTCAAGACGTCCGTCGAGAGATTATGGGAAATCGGCGGCGGCGCAATTATAACGACAAGCGTAGTCCTGTTGGGTATTGCCAAGGACACGTGGACGCCAAATGAGAAGTTGTTTTTCTATGGAGCATTGTTCTTGGGTACTACGATAGTGCTTTGGTATTTGCGCTGTCTACACAGTCTTCCGGCCAAGAAACAAGCAGATGGTCAGATAACTATAGACAACCAGAGGCGATTGATCGCGTGGCTTGGCGGGTATTTGCTAACATTTGACGAGTCGCAAGCATGGGTGAACGGATCGCACCTGTTTGACTACGTCGCGTGGTCCGAGACTGACCAAAATCTCGGGAAACTCCAAATCGAGAACAAGATAGGGGACGAAGCAAAGAGCGGTAGAATTCGAGTTAGGGCAATGCCGCTTGGCCGATCTGATCTTATAGATCTACCACCGGAGACTTTTGAAAATCATAAGTTCGTGTTAGAACCGCGAACAAACCGCTATGTCATCAGATTCGGGAAAAATGATGAAAATGCGTCCATGTGGGGATCGATCTACACAAAAACCAACCCATCGGTTAAGGTGTACGATTGCCCTCAATTTGAACGTGCCAAAATAGATGAAATATGGCGACAGCCGGGCGTTGAAGAATATCGAAAGAGGAAGCTACTGATAACTGCCGATAGGGACATGTCAGAAGAAGACGCGAGGGCGCATCTGACCCGTTTTTTGGGGACTTCATCGTCGTACAGCATCGACGCGGCATTTTCTCAAGCAATTGAGGATGAGCATATAACTGCGTGGGGACGAAACGGCTCTACTGAGGTATGGCGGAAAATCGAAAAGGACCAAATCGCTAAGGCTTTCCCGCTGTACGAATACGTTCCGAACCCAGCGACAGTTAAACCACGACTGTATTCAGAATTAATCTTTTGCAGGAAGGAGTTCGATCTTCGATGGATGATTTTCGATTAGCAGTCACCTTGGTTGTCCCAAAACGTCGGCTCGATTCCCAATTCGTGCATTTCGTGAATTAGAACCACGATGTTATGACACAAATGACTTGGCAAGGTAAATCGTATATACTACAAGGAAATTCGGAGGAATTCGGATATGCCTAAGAAGGACTTGAAGTTGGGAATGGTGAAATTGGACGGCTGTAGATGCCGCTGTGGGCATGAATGGCTATCGCGGGAGAAGGGCGAAAAGCCGAGGGTCTGCCCTAAGTGCAAAAGCCCCAATTGGGACAGGGCGAAACTTTACGAGCGTCCACGCTAAGTGAAAACGTGAAACACGATGCGAAACGTTATTGGGCAGGATGGACTAAATGGGCAAAGCCCGTCACGAGGCACCATGAGTATGATTTGCGATTGAGTGAGTGCAACTTCCAGGTGATATTGCCATCATGGCGAAACCGAAGAAGTACTCATTCGATGACCTTGTCGCGATCATGTCGCGTCTGCGCGGGCCAAAGGGCTGCCCGTGGGACCGTAAGCAGAATCACCAATCACTTCTCCCCTATCTGATCGAAGAGACCTACGAGGTCGTCGACACCCTGCATCGCCGCGATATCGAGGCGCTGCGCGAGGAATTGGGCGATTTGCTCTTGCAGATCGTCTTTCACGCGCAACTGGCCAATGAGCGCAAACGGTTTTCCATCGATGACGTCACCGATGTCATTTGTCGGAAGCTCATCGCGCGTCACCCGCATGTCTTCGGCAAACGTCAGGCGTTGACGGCTGACCAAGTGCTGGACAATTGGGAGAAGATCAAACTCGCAGAGAAGAAACCTGATGGAGCAAAGGGCGGCGTGCTCGGAGGGACACCACGCTCCCTGCCCGCGCTCTTGCAGGCGTACCGTGTGCAGGAGAAGACATCGCGATTCGGATTTGATTGGGACGACCCATTGCCGGTGCTTGATAAAGTGAACGAAGAAGTGAGCGAGCTGCGCAAATCGATGAAGAAGCGTGGGGCGCGCCGCAAGAAGGAAGTCGAGCATGAGCTGGGCGATCTGCTCTTTGCGCTGGTCAATCTCGCGCGGCATCTGAAAGTCGATCCGGAGGCGGCGCTGTCGAAAGCGAATCAGCGGTTCATCAAGCGATTTGGGTACATCGAGAAGAATCTCCCCAAGCGCGGCAAGAAGTTGGGCGAAGCGACGCTCGCCGAGATGGACAAGTTGTGGGATGAGGCGAAGCGGAAGTTGGGGTGAGGCGATTGTCGATTGTGGATTGCGGATTGCGGATTGAAAAGCAAAAGAGATGATGACCGAGCGGCGCGAATGGTGGAAGACATGGGATACACTCGCCGTTGCGGCGGCAGTCCTGATCTTCGTCGTGCAAGCAGTCTGGCTCTGGGATTTCAGTATTGATGATGCGGGTGTGTCCTGGCGATACGCGGCGCACTTGGCCGATGGACATGGGCTCAGATGGAACCTGGAAGGGGCGCCGGTTGAGGGATACTCGAATTTCCTCTGGGTACTGATGCTGGGCGCCCTTGGCTGGGTCGGACTCGAGATCGAGTCTGCCGCCAAGGTCCTTGGACTCGTTTTCGCACTCGGAACATTCGCCCTACTTGGGGTGATCTGCCGACAAATTTGGAAGCGGGAACGTTTCTGGTGGACACCGCTACTTCTTCTGGCGCTGAGCCCACTGTTCGCGATGTGGGCGATGAGCGGTCTCGAGCTGGCGTCGGTCGCCGCATTCGTCCTGCTCGCAATTTTCTCGATTTCCGAATCTGATCGGATTAGTAGGCCGATTCTCTCTCTCGCCTCCTGCGGACTGATTCTGTCGCGTCCCGAAGGTGTGGCCGTGGCGCTGCTGCTCTTGGGCGCTTGGGTCGTCCTGCCCTCGCCGGGCAGTGATTGGCGGCAACGGCTTCGGATCATGAGTTGGCCGCTTTTGTGGACACTCGTGACGGCAATCGCTCTTTCCGTGTTTCGGCTTTGGTATTTCGGATATCTGATGCCCAACACCGTACACGCGAAGTTCTCATTTGGACTTCCGTCCTGGCAACGTGTGCTCGAATGGCTCTTGTTCGTGACGCCGTTTCTCGTGGCCACAGCGGTGGCACTGAAGAGAATTGTCGATCCCGGGATGCGGAAACTTTTCGCCGTTTCCCTGGTTGTCGTCCTCGGCCACACCGCCATGATCCTGCCGGTCTCATCGGTGATGAATTTCGAACATCGGTATCACATGCCTTACCTGTCTCTGCTTCTCCTCGGAGTACCGTCTTTGCTGCAGATGACTTGGGCATGGCGCAAGGTGGTCGGGGTGGCACTCCTGGTCTTTCTCGTCCTTTGGCCACTCCAAGGGTCGCCCGGAGCCCGTCAGCAGTTGGCCTGGGAGCAGCAGCGGATTGTGAGCCAGCGCTGTATTGCCGAGCAATTGGGCACACTTCCCGGCAAACCAACGGTTGCGCTCCAAGATGCCGGAAGAATTCCCTATTGGCGCGAGCTGCAGTACATCGATGCCTGGGGACTGTGCGATGTCGAGTTCGCCCGGAACGAGTACTCGCCCCTGGAACTGCTCAAGCGGCGACCGAACGTATACGTCATGTCCGCCGACAGCATCATTCTGGGATATGCGAGACCGCGTTTGGGCATGGACGGTCTGATGTACTCGGTTGTCGGGTTTGCGGAACAGTACCGCTTGTGGAAGCACTGCGTGCTCCGCCCGCGTCGCCGAGACGAGGCCTATCATTATGCCATTCTCATTGACGTGTTTTGGGCGAACAAGATGGGAGTGGCGATACCCAGCGCGGCGAGGGAATCTCCCAGAAGATAGGGACTTACAAGGCCGAAACAGAAAGCCGACCTTGATTCACTCTCTGACACACATTGTGACTCTATGAACAAATAGCGATCGGCGACTTGGCGTATTTTAAGGCAGCGAACATCATCTTCGCCATGGAGGCGACCATGAAGTCAGTAAGATCCTTGCGCTTCCCCGCATTTGACGTTATGTGCCGGGGCGTCGACGCCCAAGTTGTCGAGTTTAGCGTGCCATCCGGGAACCTCGATTGCTACGTCTTGGTAGACGGCAAGGCTTACCGAAATGGCAATCCACCTGCCCTCTTCGCGGGGCTTTCGGATGTCAACTTCGACGGTATGACAGAAGTTCTTGATTGCACGTATCTCCATAACTGCATCTTCCGAGACGGGCCGTTCCAGCCCATCTGTTACCGATTTGAGTATTAGCAGGACGCGGATTTCAATGAGAGACCTGAAGCCGATATTTCACCTCAGTGCAGTCTTCTGTGCGGGAATGGTGCTGTTCGCCAGCTGCGGCGAAGACGATGTAAACTTCGCTCCGGCTGATTTCAGGCTGTGCGTGGGAGTTTGGACTGTGAATGGACAGCAGTGGGTCGAAGTACTCGATGCGAAAGCCGACTCGATCGTCGATAGTCTCGCCCCCGTGTCCTACCCGCCTTACGCATGGGGGTCGCCCCGAGGGGATTTTCTCAGCGCAAGCGGCAGAATCTATGATCTGCGCACTGGGCTGATGGTCACAGAAATCAAAGGGTACTATCCGCTCTTTCTGCCCGAGGCGGAGCTGTATCTTCTGTGTTACCCTGATACAGTCATGTACTTCCAGACGCCGGAGTTCAACCTCGTGGACAAGATCGCAGTCCATGGAGGATTGCGGCCAGCTGTCCTTGTTCCAAACTCGGCCACGATCGCCGCCGTGAGACTGCAGATCAGCGCCATGGGGGACAATCGTAAGGAAATCGTGGTTTTCGACTATGAAGAAAAATCTATCATCGACAGTTTCTTTGTTCCAACTCCCGATGGCAGCGGCGACTCCTTGAGTTGGCTGGATATTGAACCGTCTCCCGATGGATCGCGCCTGTTCGGATTGAGCCTGAACTGGTCCGAGGTCGTCTGCATTGACCTTGCGACGCACGGTGTCGTTTTCCGAACCCGGGCGACTTGGCGCCAGATGCGTACCTGCCGAATCAACCCTGACGACGAGAACGAACTCTGGGTCAGCGTCCCCGGCGCGCTGTCGCCATTTGGCGGTCCGATTACAGCCGGCTGGATCATGATTCTCGACTCGCGGACCGGGGCTGTGCTCGATACCATCCCGACCCTTGGGCTCGACACTGACTCAACAGTCCGGTGGGAAGTGGACGACATCCAGTTCGTCCCAGGTCAGCATAAGGCTTACGTCAACTGCCGACCGTTCCATGGAGTGGCGCGTCCGTTGTTGGTGATCGATACGAAGAATCGGGAAGTGACGAAGATGATCTTCGGTGAGCAGACCGGGATGTCGCCATTCTCTATTTCGCTCGTGCCTAAGTATTGACAGCCAAGAGGTGGGAGCTCGTAGCACTGGCCGCAGGGCATTTGCACTCCTGCGGCTTGGACTTGGACATGAGGGAACGCAGACGGCTACGCGAGTACCCGAGTCTGTTAGGTCAGCTTCAGATCCGTCGAGGGAAACCACCGGTACAGCATGAAATAGATCAGAACTCCAGTAATACTGACATAAAGCCAGATCGGGAATGTCCAGCGGGCGATCTTCTTGTGGTCGACAAACCGGGACTTGAGTGCGCGCGTGAGCGTGATGATGATCAGCGGCGCGACCAGAGCGGCCAACGGGGTGTGCGTCCAGAGAATGGCGAAATACAAAGTCTTGGGCCACCCTTCGGTGGTGAACCGTGTAATCCCCGCATGGCCGAAGTGATAAATGAGATAGGACGTCAGAAAGAGAATCGAGCAAGTCACCGCGGTCAACATTGCGGCGCGGTGACGACCGCGTTCCTTGCGCCTGATAAAGTAGAACCCACAAAGTAGCGCGATGGCGGCAATGCCATTCAGTGTGGCATTGAGCGCAGGCAGCATCATCCAGTCCATTAGAAGTCCCGGTCCACGGCGAGCACGGCGACGTCGGCGATGACTCTTTGAATCAACTCGGGATCGTCGCTGTGGTAGTAGTTGCGGATGTGTCCCTTCCGGTCAACGATGGCGAAGAGCGTGCTGTGCAAAATCGGGTCGTCTTTCGAGCCGGCATGGAAGCCATCGGTGGCCAGCGCCGCGATGGTGTCCTTCGCACCGGTCAGGAACAGCCAACGCTTGGGGTCGGCGCCATAGGCGTCGGCGTACTCGCGCAAACGCGGCGTCGAATCGCGCTCGGGATCGACCGTAAACGAGACAAAGTGAACATTCGCCTCTGACGGCACCGTCTTCTGCAATTCGGCCATCTGCAGAGACATCTTCGGGCAGGGACCGGCGCAGTAGGTGAAAATGAAGTCGGCGAGCCAGATCTTGCCTTTCAAGTCATCGAGAGTGACGGTCTTGTCGGAGCGTTCGGTCAACGCGAAATGCGGTACCGCGCCGAAATCGGCCATCGGCGCGATCTTGCCCGCTTCGACTTGCGCAGCGTCGCGGAAATGCGAGAAGGCGATAATCGCAGACGTCAGAATAAACGCGATCAGCAGCAGGCCCACCGCCCAGAGAATCGGACGCACCGGGAGTTTTGGGCGTGGGGTCGGGTTGAGGGTGTCTTCGTCCATCGTGTCTCTCACTTTCGCGGCCGCCCCGCAATCCAGACCGCCGCGGCGCAAGTCGAGGCGGCGAAGAGCACGAGCAACGGCAGTGTGACCGCCAGGGACGGCAACCCGGCTGTCATCTTTGGCTCGCCAAGATACAACATTTGGCGCAACGCCGCGGTTCCATACGTGAGGGGATTGACCGCCATAATCCAGCGCATCCAGCCGGACGCGCCGACGGCCGGAAACATCGCGCCGGAGAGAAGCCACATCGGAATCATCAGGACATTCATGATCCCGTGATACCCCTGTACCGAGTCCATCTTCCACGCGAAGAGAAACCCCACCGCGCTCATCGCGATTCCAATCAGGACCAACACGAGGAGCGCGCCCAGCCATCCCAGTGGATGAAAGGCGATGCCGACAAAGGGCGCCGCGATCAGCAGAATCACACCTTGAAGCAATGCTAACAGAGTCGAGCCGAGAATCTTCCCTAATGCGATCGACCAGGAAGGGGCGGGCGCGACGAGAACCGACTGCAGAAATCCCTGCGTGCGATCTTCGATGATCGAAATGGTCGCGAAGATCGCGGTGAAGAGCACCATCAGAACGAGTGTGCCGGGATAGAAATACTCGGCGTAGGTCTTTTCCGGCACCAAGGGGTGCTGGAATGATCCACTCCAACCGGCGCCAAAGAGCAACAGGAAGAGGATCGGCTGGCCAAGTGCGCCGAAGACACGATGCTTCTGACGGACGAAGCGGGTAAACTCGCGGCGCAGAAGTGTGCCGACGGCGAGCCACCCGCGGGTTTGGGTGGAGACAATTGTTGCCGTTCCGATTGCTTTCATAGGGATTCACGTAGGGGCGCATTGCATACGCCCTGCTCTTCGCGACTTGACAATGGGCGTATGCAATACGCCCCTACGCATCGACTCACGACAGTTCTCCATTCGCGAAGGCGTGGCCGGTGCGTTGGCGAAACACATCATAGAGGGTCGGGCGGGCGATTTCGAGTGATTCGATCGCGTCGCCCAACGATTGCCCAACACGCACGGCGAATTCGCCGCCGTCGTCGACAACTACACGCACGCTGTCGCCTTCAATCTCGGTCTCCAAAGAAAACGTCTCGGCAATCCGCCGGCTCATGCCGGCAGGGTCGCGTCCGCGCATCCGTACGATCTGTCCGGCGATCTGCGCGCGTAGCGCTTGGGGTCCGCCATCGGCGACCAAACGTCCTCGGTCGAGAATGATCACCCGGTCCGAGCTTTCCGCCTCTTCCAGAAGATGCGTGGTGTAGAGGACAGCGGCTTGGGTCTCCTCCCGCAAGCTCAGTATCAATCGCCAAAAGGATTCCCGCGCGATGGGATCGAGACCGGTGGTCGGTTCATCGAGCAGGAGCAGCCGCGGTTGGGTGAGCATGACTTTTGCCAGCTCGACCCGCCGCTTCAGGCCGCCGGAGAGCGTCTCAACTAGGTCGTTGCGACGATCATCCAATTCGAGGCGTTCGAGCGCATGGCTTAGTTGTTGGCGCAAGGGACGACCGGAGAGACCGTGCAGGTGCCCGTGATGAAGCAGGTTCTCCCTCACCGTGAGCTTCACATCGAGGGCGGGAGCCTGGAAGACCACGCCGATGTGATGACGGACCGCGTCGCGGGCTGCGACAACGTCATCGCCGAAGACCGTGAGACTGCCGGACGACGGCGAAGCCAAAGTCGCGATGATGCGAAAAAGTGTGGTCTTGCCGCCGCCATTCGGCCCAAGGATAGCAGTGAACTCACCCTGCCCGACAGAAAAGCTGACGTCATCGAGGGCACGGCGCTCACCATAGAGATAGGTGAGACGGGCAACTGCGACAGCGGGAGTGGGATCTGGCATGGCCAGTCAAGATACGGAAGGAATGCGGAATGCGGAATGACGATTGGCGAGATTTGGGTGGCTCATCACTGTGTTCTCTCAGGAGGACAGGCATTCCTGCCTGCCATGTCGTCAGCAATTGGGAGCGGCACTATTGCCCCAATTGCTGACGACAAGGATCTTGCCCGGCGTCAATTCGATTCGCGCGGCCAACCAAAAGGCGATTGGCACGCGCGAATCGATAGACAGGCAAGAATGCCCGTCCTCCTGTACCCTGACCAACAATGAATCAGGATTTCACGCGGAAGATTGCCAAGAATATGAAGAGCAGCGGCAAATAGACCAGGGAGGAATAGAACACGCGGCGAGCGTAGGTGCCCATGTCCGATGATGACCGCCTTAAGGCAATGGCGATAAAGGCGGCGCCAAGGATGGCCGCGGTGATCGTGTACCCGAATCCGGCAATACCGACCAGGGCCGGCAATAACGTCAGCGGCACGAGAAAGAGATTCAGAAGCAGGATGTGGCGGGTTGTTCGCACGCCGGGCACATCGGTCAAGCGCACCACCGACATGCGGGCGTTGGCATACTCATCCCGGTAGATCCACGCGATTGCGAGAAAGTGCGGCAGTTGCCAGACAAACATGATGACAAAAAGCGATATTGCGCCCAGTGTGATCTGCCCGGTTGCGGCGCTCGCCCCCATCACAGGAGGCAGCGCGCCGACCACGGCCCCGGCGGCCACGCACCAGGGCGTCACGCGTTTCAGAGGTGTGTAGACGAGCACATACATGGCGGCGGTAATGGCTCCGACGACAAACGTCATCGCGCCCGAGAGGAAATAGAGATACGCCAGGCCGCCGAGCACGACCAGGATTCCGAAAACCAGTCCTTCTTTGGCATCAAGCCGGGCGGCGGGTAACGGCCGGTCGGCGGTGCGCCTCATGCGGGCGTCGGCATCGCGTTCGAGATACTGATTGAGCGCCGCTCCCCCGCCGGCGACGAGAGCCGTACCGATGAGGACGTGCAGGAGACCGAGAAATTCCACCGAAGCGCCGGCTCCAATAACAAAGCCGACCGCCGTGGTCAACAGTACGAGACTGACGAGCCGCGGCTTGGTCAGCGCCAGGTAATCAGTCAGGCGCGAGACTTCTACGCGGGAGACCTCGACCGGAGCGGCAATCGTGTAAAGTGAATCATCCTTCACGCCATGACCTCCCCTGTCTTTGTCGAGAGAACCGGGGCGGGGGCGTGCGCAACATGGCGCAGGCGGAATGTGCGGATCATCACGACAACGGAAAGGAACCAGATGGCGGCGCCGATGGCGACGTGAAGCGTCGTGACAACGTAATCCTTGATCGACCAGACGGTCCAAGCGCCGAGCAATATCTGTACGAACACAAGCCCGGCCAACAAATCCACCCACGTGTGCAACCCGTGCGCGCGTTGCGCGTGGCGCCTGACCGCGAAGAAGAGAACAACCAGGACGGTGGCGGTAACCCAAGCCCAACTGCGGTGGGCGAAATTGAACCCGATCGTGGCCACGTCGAGACGCGGCGGGATGATCTGCCCGTATGAGAGTGGCCAGTCGGGGATCGCCATGCCGGCGCCCATGTGACGCATGATCGCGCCGAAGAGGATTTGGATGTAGACGACAACGACAGCGGCTATGGTGAATTTGATGAGGGCAGCCGAAGGAACGCGATTACGCGCAGGCTCGGCGGGAGCCTCGCCCTCCCAAAGCACATTCGCTTTATCCCACGAGCGATCAGTGGCCAGAGCGATAAATGCAGTCAATCCAAAATAGAGCATCGCCAAGCCCGCGTGCGAGACAGAGACGGAAACCGGAAGCTGATTCAGTACGGTGATGCCGCCGAGTATCGCCTGAGCCACGACGGCAAACCAGGCCGTGAGCGCGAGCATTTTGAGCCAGCGACGCTTCTCGACCAGCCAGACCCAGACTGCAAGGACGGTCATCATGATGCCGACGGCGCCGGCGACCATGCGGTGACCATGCTCGAACAGCACGCCGCCTTTCATCTCGGGAAAGAACTGGCCGAACGAGAGCGGCCAATCGGGCACAGCGAGACCCGAATTCGTGGTCGTCACCAAACTACCGACGACAATCAGGAGGTAAGTCGACAAGCAGGTCAGCTTGGCGAAACGGGAGAGCCAGATTGCTGATGTGGTCTGCATGGGAGCGAAGATGGTGGGCGCAAAGAGCGCGCCCACCCTACGGTCATGGTTGCGAGATCAGGACTCCGGCTCTGGGTTGAGTTCGGCCTGTTTGCCGTCGAGCCATGCCTGGTACTGCTCGGCGGTCTCGACGGTCACAAAGCCGCGCATGCGATAGTGACCGAGTCCGCATAGTTGCGCACAGGCAATCTGGTATTCGCCGGCCAAGACTGGCGTCCACGACAGGGGCACGCTCATGCCCGGGATGACGTCCTGCTTGACCCGCATCTCCGGAATACCAAACGAGTGGATTACGTCCTTACTGGACAGATAGACCAGGACAGGTTTGTTCACAGGGAGGTGCATTTGATTGATCGTCCAAATGTCGTCCTTACCGGCGGAATCCTCACGGTCCAAACCGATCGGGTTGGTCTGGTCGTCCATCAACTTAACGTCGATGCGACCGAATTTGCCGTCGGGCCCGGGGTAATGGACATTCCATTGGAACTGCTGAGCCACGACCCGCACCACAGTGGCATCCGCCTCATTCGGGAGTTGGACGACCACTTTGGCCCACAGGGGAATCGAGAATCCAAGCAGCAGGACCACTTCAATGATCGCGACCGCGCCTTCGGCATACGACGAGAAATGCGACTTCACGCCTTGATGATCGGCCTTGGGGTGCGCTCCCTTGCGAAAACGGATCAACATGAAGATGAAGAAGATACCCCAGCCGATGAAAAGAGCGAACATCAGCCAGTGGACCAGACCGATCAGCTGATCGATTTGGCCGCCATGGGCCGAGGCCAACCGCGGTAGACCGAGCCAATCAACCATTCTTTGCTCCTCGCAAACCATCAAGCCAAGCGGTATCGGTCGGGGTACGTCTAGTCAGGCGCGCCCGCCGCCACAGAAAAAGGAAGAATCCGACAAAGGTCGAAAGCACGCTGCCGGTCACGGCCAAGAGTGCCCAAATAGCGCTATTCATCCCCTGGGTCATCGGGGATGAGGCATCGCCAAGACAAACAGAACAGGCATGGGCAGCAGGGGCCAAGAACAGGACTGCGAGCATCGCCAACCCAAGTGCAAACAAAGATCGCTTCGTCGGCAAAGAGCGCCTCCTCGCAAAGACTGCATGGCCCATTCGGATGCAGTTGTTAGGGCGTCTCATAGGAAGCTGATGCCTTTCAGTTTGCGCAGGAAGCGGATGCCATAAACGATCAATCCGATTCCGCCAAGCAGTCCAGCCAAGGCAAAAAGCAGATGCCCGACGCTACCGGACTGTAGATAGTGTGTCAGTCCCCATGCGCCGCAACCAAAGCAGAGAAGCGACGACAAGGACACGAATACGATGTGAAACGCTTTGAGTGACATGGCTTAGTGCCCCAAACTATCGGCGCGTGAAAACATCGGTAACAGCATCAACGCGATAAAGAAGATCGCGGTCAGATACAGCGTCCAGTAGATCAGCTTCTTCTCCGAGATCAGGTGCATGAAAAACATGCCGACCAGGCTCCCCTTGACCACGGCGATGAACATCGCGATCACGATGTGCATCGACTTGGAAACGTCGAGGTACGACGCGGTCACGGTGAGCAAAGTCAGCGCGGCCAGGGCGACAAACACGCCGATGTAACCACGGACTTCCTTTTTAACGTCATGGGCATGTGCATCCGCCATGCATCCTCCTTAACAACGAGCCGAACGTATCGTTTCCTGTCCTGTTTACTTATTCCCGGCGGCCGCCTTGACGGCTTCGGCCTGCTCCTTGGACGCCGAGACCAGGGTGCTGTGGACCCAGGCCTTGCCCAGCGCGCCATCGGCCATGGTAATCTCGACCTGAACCCACTCGCCGTCGAGGATGCCCGTTGCCCCGACCGGGTCGAGGAATTTCAACTTGCCGACGATGGTCGCGTCTTTGGACGGCATCGACCGGACGTTGGCGCTAGCCACATTGACGTAAAGCGTGCGCAAGGACTGGGTGCCGGCCTCGGCGCTGCCTGCGGCTGCCGTATTGTCGGCCGCGGCCGGAGTTGGCGTCGTCGCGGCCGGGGCCGGTGCCTCCGTCGAGGTCGACTCCCCAAGTCGCTTGGGTGCCTTGCGCGTCTCGCTGTTTTGCGTTGACGAACCCGAGAAGCAAGAGGCCACGAACACCGACATGGCCACGGCTGTGATGACGAGTCTAAATTCTCTCACCTTCTCCTCCTTCGTCTTTAGAGCAGGTACAAAAGTGGAAACAGGAATATCCAGACCAGATCGACAAAGTGCCAGTATAGCCCGGTGACCTCGACACGGTTGGTGAATCGTCCGGGTTCGGACTTCCACATCTTCGGACCGGTTGCCAGCAAGTACGCCATGACCACCATGCCGCCGAGCACGTGCAATCCATGCAAGCCGGTCAGCGTGAAATAGATGGCCATAAATGTGTCATTCCTCGGGTAGAGATGATGCTCGAACTTCGCCATGTACTCGATGGTCTTGATCACCATGAATCCGACGCCGCACAAAAAGGTCAAGAACAGGTACATGCGGTGCGCGGCGAATCGTCCCATTTTGAGTGATGCCCACGCCATGACCATGGTGACCGACGACGTGATCAGGACCATGGTGTTGAGTGTGGCCAGAGGGACATTGAGGATATCGGCGCCATGGGGCCAGGTGGGCGCGCCTACGCGCAAGAGCACATAGGATGAGAAGAGTGCGCCGAAGAGCATGACCTCAGAAGCCAGGAAGAGCCAAATGCCGAGCTTCCCATTATAAACGCCCGTGTCGGGACGTGGTTCGACTGTGTACGGTATCTGCATCGTGTCCTATGCCTTCGCCGGTGCGTTTTGCGGTGTGAAATCGGTGGCGTCCCCGGGGACAGAATATTCGTATGGGCCCCGATACACGACCGGTTCGGTCAGGAAGTTTCCGTGCGGAGGCGGGGATGGCGCCGCGGCCCATTCCAACGTGGTCGCTTCCCACGGGTTGGCATCGACTTTCCTGCCTTTGTAGATACTGTAGAAGAAATTAATGAAGAACGGGATCTGAGCGATGGCCAGAATCCAGGCGCCCCAGGACATTACCACGTTCCAGTGTAATGTGCCCGCGGCGTGCGCGTATTGGGCGCCGCCATCATACAGGCGCCGTGAGATGCCCGCCAGGCCCTGCAGGAACATCGGCATGAAGATCACATTCATGCAGATGAATGTGCCCCAGAAGTGCAGTTTTCCCAGGCCATCGTTCATCTTTCGCCCGGTGACTTTCGGGAACCAATAGTAGATGCCGGCAAACAGCGCGATGATCGATCCCGGCGCGACCACATAGTGGAAGTGGCCGATCACATACATCGTATCGTGCAGATGGATGTCGGAGGTCGCCAGGCCCAAGGGCAAACCGGTGAGCCCGCCGATCGCAAACATCGGCAGGAACCCGAGCGCAAACAGCATCGGGGTTGAGAAGCGAATGGAGCCGCCCCATAAGGAGAGCACGAGGGCGGTAATAATGATGACCGAGGGAATCGAGATAATCATCGTGGTCGTCTGGAAAAACGCCGAAATGGCAGTGCCCATGCCGGTCAGGAACATGTGATGCGCCCAGACGATAAATGACATGAAGCCGAGAAAGATCGAAGCGTACACCAGCGACTTGTATCCCCAGAGCGGCTTGCGCGTGTTGTTGGCGACAATCTCAGCAACAATCCCCAGCGCCGGGAGAATGAGCACATAGACTTCCGGGTGCGCCAGAAACCAGAATAGGTGCTGCCACAGAAGTGGGCTGCCGCCGCCGGTGTTTGCCAGTTGCTGTCCGGAGACGATCAATCCCGACGGCAAGAAGAAGCTCGTTCCGGCCAGACGGTCCATCAATTGAAGGATTCCCGCGGCTTCCAACGGTGGAAATGCCAGAAGCAACAAGAACGACGTGACGAATTGCGCCCAAACAAAAAACGGCAGGCGCATCCACGTCAGCCCTTTGGCGCGGAGCTGGATGATCGTGACGATGAAATTGACTGAACCCAGAAGCGACGAAGTGATCAGAAACACCATGCCGATTAACCACCAGGTTTGGCCGGTGGTTGCGGTGACGGAGAGCGGGGCGTAAGAGGTCCAGCCG
The DNA here is from genome assembly GCA_964371625.1 of uncultured Ignavibacteria bacterium. GTDB lineage: Bacteria > Zixibacteria > MSB-5A5 > WJJR01 > WJJR01 > JACQFV01. The sequence goes on from CAYJMP010000001.1 coordinate 801,085, forward strand.
GAATTGGCCGCGCCGCCCGGCACGAAGAATGACGCCAGCATGACGACGCCACCGACGAAATAAACCCAGTACGACATCATGTTCAGTTTTGGGAAGGCCATGTCGGGCGCGCCGATCTGGAGCGGCATAACGAAATTGCCGAAAGCGCCGACCGACAACGGCACCACGCCGAGAAACACCATAATGGTGCCGTGCATGGCGCCAAAGGCGTTGTAGAGCGTCGGCTGCATCGCACCGCCGATGACGAAGTCATCGCCGAAGATCGAATCCAGCAAACCGCCTATGACGGGATACGGTTGATCGGGATACGCCAGCGACCAGCGCATCAGCATCATCAGGCAGAATCCGAAAAACAGGAAGCAGAGCGCGGTAATGCCGTACTGCACACCGATGACTTTGTGATCGATCGAGAAGACGTACTTCTGCCAGAAGCCCAGTTCGGGCTCGGGGTGGCCGTGCGCGCCGCCGGCATGAGCAGCATGAGTGTCGTGCTTCGTCTGCGGATGCTCCATCAAGTTACCTCTGGTGGGCTGAGCCCACCCTACGATGCTGGATCCAGGCTACGGTGTTGCGGCGGGCGAGCCCTTCGAAATCACTCGGGGTAAACCCACCCTACGATTATTCATGCTATTGGAAGGGCGAGGCTCCCGCCGAGCCTGCTCTTTCGAGCGCGCTAAGAGCAGGCTCGGCGTAGCCTCGCCCTCCCATCAACTCCTAGAAGCTTATGCGCCGGCCTTCATGACGAAGGTGAAGTCCGCGGTACCGGTGGCGTTCTCACCCACCGTGACGGTCTGGGTCATCGTGCCCAACTTCTCGTGCCAAGCCTCGATTTCATAAGTGCCGGGCGGGAGCGGGCCGATGCTAAACCCGCCGGAAACGTCAGAAGTGGCAAAATAGGGGTGATCAAGCACGCCCGCGTACGCTGCCATCCAAGAGTGAACGTCGCACTTGATCTTCACCATGACCTCGGGCTTCTCGAAGACCTTGGTCACGCGCATGCCCTCTTTGGGCATGGCGAGATTGAACTGGGAGTTGACCGTCGGCACGGCGTGAACGTTGTGCAGAGTCGGATCGCTGTTGAGAATCGCCAGGGGCTGTCCGGCGCGCATTCCGAACACATGCGGGTAGTATTCGCAGCCGCGCTGGTCGAAGACCACGGTGTCTTTGGGGACGGGGATCTTCGGACCGCTGTAGTTTTTCACGTAAACGAAGACGTTGGCGAGCATGTTGTTCGCGTCAACCATGTATTCGTTGGTGTAGACCTCGGCAGAGTGCTGTTTCTTGCAGACCGGATCGGCATCCATCATGATTTTGGAAGCCTTGGGTGCAGTGCCTTCGAATTTGATTTGCCCGGCGATGCGCGCGGTCGGGCTCGCAGTGGCCGCCGGAGCGGCCTGCTGAGCGGTCGATTGCTGATCGGCTGGCTTTGAAGCAGATTGTTCTCCACCGCCGCCACAGCCGATGATTGTCAAAATTCCCAAGGCGCAACACGCCGTTGTCAAAACTTTCCATCCGTGAGTGGTGCGAAAATTCACTGCCCTGCTCCTTTCAAAAAGACCCAAAATCGCTCGCTACACTTTTCACATCCTCAACAAGCGTGATAGGTTACGTAGAAGATCGGCTCTCGAAAACAATAATTTTGACTCAACTTTCCGCGACGCGGCATGATAATTGATGTAATCCTGGGTGGCTTTCGACTAAGCCGATACGAGGCATAATCTTAAAATCCCCTCCCGGGAAGTCATACAAGACTCAGAATTATATGTTCGAAGCAGGCTCACAGAGACTTTGCGACGACTCCCCGCCCCCCCAACTGCCATAACGAGACACAAGAAGTGCGCTGAGTTCGGTAGTGGCTGGCACCCCGAGGCGAGAATGATGAGACACTCGTTCCAACAAGATTGCTTAGCGCCACTGAGCGAGAAAACGCCCTGCCCGTTTGACACACGGACAGGGCGTGTTGCCGTTCGAGGTAGAATCGCTACTGATTAGCGCAAGGTGTGATCATGTCCTCGCAGGGATTGCAGAGAGGCGGACCATTGCGCCAGATGTAGTCAATGAGACGGACGATATCCAGGACATTAGATGAGCAGTCGCAGTTGACATCTTCCCAGTAAACTGGACAGGTCTCTTCATCGACAATCTGCGCGTTACGGAAGATGACGTTGATCACCAGGATGATATTCTGAATGTTGAAGACGCCGTCGCACGACGGCGGGATGTCGCCGTGGCAGGTGCATAGGCACAGTTCCGCCGTCACCTGGAGTGTCACGGGCACGAGTATGGATTCGGGCGGCGCAGCGCCAGTCTGGCGAATGGTGATCAACGCGGTGTAGTCACCCGCGGCCAGCCCCGCGGTATCGATGTCTACCGAAAGCACTTGCGTGGTGGTGCCGGTCAACGGGGTGACCAGCAGCCACGGTTGGCTGGCAGAGACTTCGAATGTCATCTCCCCGCAACCGGGATCGCTGACATTGAGGTTCTGCGCGGCGGGTTCGCTTTGGCCGACAGCGAACGTGAACGCGAGCGAATCCGGGTTGGTATCGAAGCGGTCAGGGTTCGGCTGAATCGTAATCTGAACATCCTGCGAATCCGCCAGAATGCCGTCTGAGACAATGAACGTGACCAGATAGACACCGGAGTCGGTGCACACGGTCGGCCAGTTGAAGGTTGCCCCGCATGGCGCATCGTTCGTGAGCACGGCACCGGCCGGGGCGTTGACCATCGAGAATGCGATATCACCACACGGATCGTCGATATCCGTAGCCGCCGTGACAAAGGTCAACGTCAGACCAGACAGTCGGAACTTGCTGGCGATATTGGCGAGGACCGGAGGATCGTTGACGGGATTGACGGTGAATATCGCAGCGTCTTCATCAAAATTGGTGTCCCCGTCGGTCGCGCGAAAGGTAATCGTCTCCGAGCCAAACCAGTCGGCATCCGGAATCGTAATCGTCGCGACGCGCGCAGGGCTGATGGTGACGCTAAGCTCGGTCTGGCCGGTGGCGGTCCAGGTCAGCGACGCATCAAGGTCGTCGAAATCGGAAACGTAGTCGTCGAGATTGATCGTCGCGAAAATCTGACCTTCATCAATCGTCTGGTCGGGAATGTCGGTCACAACCGGCGGGAAGCTGGGGGTTCCAACGGTTATGACGGATGGAGTAAAGCTGGGTGTGACGACCTCAACGTTTTCGTCCACATACGAAAGATGATTCTGAGGTCGGGCGCACATGGTGTCGATCTCAAAGAGCCCGTCAACAGCCGTCACATCGAAAGTGAATAGGAACGAGGCGTTGGTCGTCCCCGCGAGATCGGCGCCCGGCCCGAGCGCCGTCTTGTCTCCAATTCCGGGATCGCCGGTGCTGACCGCGGCGTACAGGACTCCATCCGGGCTGACGAAGTCGATCTGTGAGGCGGCAGCGCCATAGGTGTTGGAGATGGGGCCGCTACAGGGCGGGGCATCGGTGACGGCGTAGCGGCGGACGGTCGTGTTTGCAGCTGGCCAGGTGCTGTCAACGCTGTTGTCATAGGCGGGCCCGAGCGGGCTGTGGTGGACACGACGACCACTCTGCAAGATGAAGCTGAAGGCCGTAGTTGCATATGTTCCTGAAGTAATTTCGCGGAGTTCCAGGGGTAAGACGATGGCCGTGATGGGAATATCGTTTTCGACAAAGACACCGACTTGCACCCCAGTCGCCGCGGGGGCGACACTCTTGGATTCGATCGTCACATGATTCGCGGCCCATCCCGGTACCGCACCGCACGCGATCAGCAATCCGACCAACAAACCACGGGCTTTCTTCATACGATCACCCTCCTGTGATCTACGCCGGGCGTGTAATAAATTGTGCCGTTCTGTGTCCTGCGTTGGAGCTCAGTGAAGTAATGTGCGGCACAGTACGAGGTTTGCACCGTCGCCTGGTCGCGACACTGCGATAGAGTTACACTCTGACCGCTCCGTTGTCAAGCGGTCAAACCACCCGAGGTGGTTTCTGCAATTCGGACCGTGGAGCAGGCATGGCCAGCCGCCGGTCAGGGTCGTGAACCCGGGGTTCGACCAACTTTGTTGCGGCTGGATTGTAATTCGCATCGGCGCCAGGGCGGGTGCAATACATAGACTGCCAGAGTCAGGATTGCAGCGGCGGCCGAAATCACGCTGAGGACCGCCGTAGGCACATCCCAGTAGAGGATTGACTCAAAGATCCGCGCCAGTAACGACACTGCGGGTCGGCCGGAGACGTCCGCCTCCCACGCGGTCAACGGGCAGATGCCACGATTCCAGAGTGGTACGGTGGCGGTGGCAATCACAGCGACTAGATGGGTTGTTCGTAGGACCGGCATCCTCCAAAGCCTGTGAAACCGATATCCAAGAACCGCGATGGCGGTTCCGATGACCATCCAGAGCACCCAGAGGACATGCAAAGTGAGGATTATGAGGCGCATTGGTTTAGGGGTAGCAAGCCACACTCTTTTCGTCAACGTTTGAAAGGCGTTGACATAAATCTCCATTAAATTATATTACGCAACGTGTTAGTGCAGTTATATCAACTAACACTTTCTAGCGTACCTCCGGCACGAATCGCCGTTTTGTCAACATGCTCGAAACTCTGCTTCTTGCTTCGGCACGTGCCGTGCTAAAGGACAAGGTTCTCCTGGCTTTGTTCGGGCAAAGAACTAAACAAGACGCCTTTATGCTACTTTAGGTTAGGCCGATAATATTCAGGTGGGGGTGGGCCCCCGGTGTGCAGACCGCGGGCAACGCAGGACCACACCCCCAAGCAATTGATGAATAGCATGTTAAGCAAAACGAGCGCCATCGGTTTATCCCGGACGTTTCGGAGAAACTCACTCGCCTTGAGTGAGTTAATCGACGTTCCCTGCCGGGATTTTTCGTATGCCCAATCTCTACATGGCTGTGCAGCTTCGGGGCCGGCGCCAGAGCTGGCCCGACTCCTTGCGAAGGGGCCGGAATTCTTCTGCCGAACACCCAAGAAAGGTTCCTTGCGAATTGGCAAAACGTCATATAGTTTAGTGACCCAAGTTCAAATGGGTCGTCTTGTTCTGTCATCGTTCTTATCGAAGTGGTCAAGCACATTGGGGGCAATGCGGGCGCGAGGCCCTCGTGTCTGCGTACACCTCTCACCCAGGAATATATGAAACAATCATACTTTCAACTGGAGGTCGCTACGATGTCCGCTCAGGAGATCGTCCGCCGTCTTGCCGGGATCACGCTGCGATGTACGTTCGCGCTGGTTCTGGTTCTCTCTGTCATCGGAACTGCTTATGCGCAGGTTGCCGAAGAACCCACCGATGACCCGTACGTCAAAGTTCCCTACACGAGTACAGTCAAAGCACCCTCCTCCAGCGACAAGACTGGCGGAGGATCGAGCGATTCGGTCACCATCAACACGATCGATCCCTCGGGCTTTCCGGAGATCTGCACCTATGTGACGGTCACCCACAATGGCGAGACGGTCGAGGGTCTGGACCCGGACAGCTTCTGCGTGCGCCAGGACGGCATCGTGATAGACTCATTCACGGCGGTCGAACAGACCGCGGACTCCTGCATCACGCGGATCTGCCTCGTCATCGACCGTTCCGGCTCGATGACGGACGGCGGGAAGCTGACGGCGGCGAAGAATGCGGCCAAGCGGTTCATCCGCAACATGGGTCCGCTGGACCGTGCTGCGGTCGTGTCGTTTGGAAACTGCTGGACCGTAAATCAGAACTTCACGAGCGACACGACACTCCTCATCGCCGCCGTGAACAGCCTGTCGGCGAACGGCCGCACTGCGGCGCTCGATGGAATATGGAAGGGCCTTGACCTGACTAAGCTTGAGGCTGGAAGCAACAAGGCCGTCATCGCCCTCTCCGACGGTATGGAAAACTGGAGCCAGAACTGCGGCACCGGTTTGCCGGACGGACTTTATGATGCTCAGGGGTTCACCGATGACCTGAATTTCCTCGACAGCATCTCCGCGGCCATCGGCGCGCCGGTGTACACGATCTCGTTGGGCTCCGACTTTGACCCGGACTATCTGCAAGACATCGCCAACGCCACGGGTGGAGAGTATCACCATGCCCCCACCAATGAGACGTTGGATGCCATCTACGACGCGATCAAGATCTCGATTTGCACACGTTATCTGATCTGCTACACCAGCCCGGATACGATCGCCAACGGCGATTGCCATGACGTGATAATTTGCCGCGACAATGCGGATGGCGACAAGACCGGCGTGGGCGACTGTTATGTCTGCGACACGACGGAGTATTGCGAGCCATATCCCCCGGTCATTTCGATCGAAGTCGATCCGGCCTGCCGCCGTTGGGGGCAGCCGGTCGAACTGTGCGCGACGGTGACCGACTCCGACACGCCACCGGAGAGCCTGATCGTCAAACTGTACTACCGGATTTTCGAGCCGGGCGGCGCGTACACTGAAATCTCTCCGAGCCGCGTGGGCAACGTGTGGTGCTACACAATTCCCGCGGCGATGATCCCCTGCGGCAAGGACTCGATTGAATTTTACTTCACGGCCACGGATGGAACATCGTCGGTTTCGAGCCCATCGAACGCGCCGGCATCGAGTCATCAGGTCAGCATCTGTCCGAACCATCCGCCGACGTGCGAATTCACGGTGCAGCCGACTCCCCCGCTGTGCACGCCGCCGATTGATTTCGTCGGCCTGAACCTGACCGACATCGATAACAACAAGATGAGTTGCACGCTGTATGGGGACGGCGAGTTGGTGGACGGCGGCTGGCAGTTTGTCAACCCGACGCCGAACGACACCGCGCACGTCTACATCGTCTGCATCGATTCCTGCGGCGATTCCTGCAATATCAGCTTTGATCGATTCTATCCCGAACGCCAGTTGATCCCGTGCAACATTCCCGACGGCGGCGACACGGCCTTCTTCCTCTGCGATCCGGGCCTGGTGAGTTTCCCGGTCACGGGCGGCGAGGGCTCAAGCTGCACGATTATTTCGGGTGGCGGCGCGCTGGTTAATGGCAATTGGGAATTCAACGCGACCAAGGACACAACGATCACGTTTACGATCGAGTGTATCGGCATCTGCGATTCATGCCATTCAACCTACACGGTTGCCATTGACGTGAACTCGGCGCCGATCTGCGGTCCGATCGGCGGCGAACCCGGACCGAACGCTGTCGAAGTCTGCGACACGACGGTATATTTCTGCGATTCGGGTGAGGTCTGCGTACCGTACGTCTCCTTCGACCCGGATGGCAATCTCGCTTTCTGCCGAATCACCGCCGGGCCCGGCGCCTTGGTTAACGGCGCGTGGTGTTTCACGGCAACGGCCTCGGGCATCTACACGGTGACGATTGAGTGCGTCGACTCCTGCCAGGAGACGTGCACTCAACAGCTTTGCGCGGAAGTGTTCATCGACGAGAAGCCGGTGATCACCTGTCCACCGGATGTCGCCTATGAATGCGATTCGGTCGGCGCGTTTGGCGAGCCGACCGTCGTGGACGGCGGCTTCTCCCCTGCGACAATTTCGAGGGACGTCACTGACTCGGTTCCGGGGAATTGCCCGGGAACGTACACGCTGCGCATTCGTTATATCGCATCCGACACCTGCGGCCATGCCGACACCTGCTTCCAATCGGTGCAGGTGATCGATACGACCGCGCCGGTGATTGTCTGCGCGTTGCCTGATACTTTCGAATGTGACGAAGTCCCGACATTCTGGACGCCGCCGGTAGCGACGGACAACTGCGATCCGAATCCGGTCGTGACGCAGATTGCCGCCATTTCGGCGCCGAATGCGCTTTGCGTTTATGCCTACTCACTCTCCATCGCTTGGGAAGCACGCGATGCTTGCGGCAACGCGGACACGTGCTACCAGTCTGTCCTAGTCGTCGATACAACGCCTCCGGATCTGACTTGCCCGCCGGATACGACGCTCTCCTGCGAGGACGAGTTCCCACGTCCGGGAGGCATCAAGGCAATCACGACGGGTGCTGACATCAAATGTCCGCCCCCGGTCATTTGGCCGTTTGGCGTACCGACTGCGACGGACAACTGCGATCCGGATCCGTGGCTGAATGGCTACTTTGGACGGATTCTCGATCCGAATCCCTGTCACTTCGTTTTCGAGGCGATCTACACCGCCGTCGATACTTGTGGTAATCTCGACACCTGCATCCAGATCGTCACGGTGGTCGACACGACCGATCCGGTGATCGAGTGCCCGGTGTCCTCGCGCTACGAGTGTGACGAAATCCCAACTTCGTTTGCCCCTCCGGGCGCGAAAGATGCGTGCAACGAGGTGACGGTCAGCGAGATCGGTCGTCGCAAAGAAGATTCGACCTGCGCGTACGAGTACACGCTCGTGATCGTGTGGGAAGCGAAGGACGCCTGCGGCAACGCCGACACGTGCGAGCAGCGTGTGCAGATCTTCGATGACGCGCCGCCGACCATCACGGTGCCCGACAAGGTCACCTACAATTGCGATAGCGTGCCCGCTGAGTACCCGCGGCCAACGGCGCAGGATCAATGCGACCCGAATCCCACGCTGAATTTGGCGGGCGTTGATACAACCAAAGACGGCTGCCTCCTCATTATTCAATTGTCGTGGAAGGCGACGGACGCCTGCGGCAATGAATCCGGCACCTACCTTCAGTACGTCAACGTGGTTGACCGGACCGCGCCGGTCCTGACTTGTCCGGACACGCTTGTGTTTGAGTGCGATTCCGTGCCGGATCTCGACAGCCTTCCGGGCCCGCTGGTGAGCGACAACTGCGACGATTCGGTCAAGTTGGAACGCTTCCTGGCTTCATCGGTCGCCGCGCCATGCGTCGAGCAACAGCATATCACGATCCTGTGGGTCGCCACGGACGATTGCGGCAACGTCGATTCGTGCACGCAGGTTATTAATGTGGTGGACACGACCGCGCCGGTGCTCGACAAATGCGACACGCTTTTTGTTTTCGAGTGCTATCAGACGTTCAAGGAGGCAGAATCCGCCGCCCCGATTTTGCCCACGGCGACGGACAACTGTGATCCGGCGCCGGTGGTCACTTACAACTTTATCACCTCCGGCGGAACGTATCCCTGCAACTACGAATACAAATTCGCCATCTATGCCAGAGATCGCTGTGGCAATGTCTCCGACACATGCTATCAGACGATTCGAATCGTCGATACGACGCCACCGGTGATCAGTTGTCCGGTCGATACCGTCGTGATCGAATGTCCGAATCAGATCATTCTGCAGCCGCCAAGCGCGACCGACAACTGCGGCTATCCCGTGGATGTCCGGGCTGTCAGCGATACCATTGTCGACAGCACCTGCCTCGGCAGCTACTTCTGGGTCATCACTTGGGAAGCCACGGATTATTGCGGCAACAAAGACACCTGCGAGCAGGTGATCCGTTACCGCGACACGACGCCACCGGTGATCGATTGCGTCCCCGGGGGGAGTGTGGAGTGCGACGACACCGTCCTCGCCACGCCGCCTACGGCCTTCGATCTATGTGATCCCAACCCGGATGTGACTGAAATCGGACGCCGGGTTGTTGACTCGCTCTCTCCGTGCAACTACGTACTCGTCGTAGCTTGGGAAGCCAGGGACGATTGCGGCAATGCGGACACGTGCGAATCGCGGTATGTGATCTTCGATGAGACTCCGCCGGTCATCACGTGCCCGAAGGACACGTTGTACGCCTGCGATCTCGTGCCCGACACATCTCTGTGGCCGAAGCCGACCGCGACCGACAATTGCGACAGCAATGTCACGATCGCGCTTGAGAGCTTCGATTCGACCTTTGGCCAGTGCATCAATGACAAGGTCTACCTGCTGGGCTGGTCGGCCACGGACGACTGCAATAACACCAGTCGCTGCGTCCAGACCGTCTACGTCCGCGACACGGCGAAACCGGAAATCACATGCCCGGCCGACACGGTGCTGGAATGCGATGAATTCGATGTGACCAAAGTGGCGGACAAGACCACGCCGCAGCCGGTGTGGACTTATGGCGAACCCACGGCCACGGACAATTGCGATGACACGGTGTACACCTACTGGACCTATGGTCCGTTGGTCAGTGAGAACCCGTGCCGTCTGCAGTTCCGTGTCATTTACTGGGCGTACGACAACTGCAACAATTGGGACACGTGTTCGCAGTTGGTCACGGTGGTCGACTCGACCCCGCCGGTGATCACATGTCCGCCGGTCGATACAGTCCTCTGCTCGCAGCTCCCGACCTTCTATGTGCCACCAACCGCGACGGACAACTGTGACCTTGACGTGTCGGTCACTCAATTGGGCGAGCCGTACTGGGGAGAAGCCGATTGTCCGTTCCCGGACACGATCATTGTGACCTGGGTGGCGGTCGACAACTGCGAGAACGCGGATACTTGCGAGCAGATCATCCACGTGATCGACAACGATCCGCCGGTGTTGTTCTGTGAGGATCTGCGGTACGAGTGCGACAGCATTCCGACCGAATGGCCGAAGCCGGGAGCCAAGGATCTCTGCGACCCTGCTCCGGTCGTGACCCTGCTGTCCAATAGTGACACCACGCTTGGCGCCTGCCCGCAGCGGTACTCCTTCATCCTGACGTGGGAGGCGAAAGACGCCTGCGGCAACGCCGACACTTGCAAGCAGACCGTTTACATATATGACGAGACGCCGCCGGAGATAACCTGCCCGAACGATACCATCCTCGCGTGCCAGGATATTCCGCATCCGCTGCTCGACGAGTTGATGAATCAGTCGGGAGCGGTGAAGATTCCTGTTGTACCGTTTGCGTTCGGCACGCCCACAGTCATCGACAACTGCGACCCGTCTCCGGAGATCTATCGCTTTGTGCAGAGCGAGACGGGCACGTACCCGTGCGCCAAGTATTTCGTTCTCGGGTACTTCGCGGTCGACTCCTGTGGAAACGTCTCCGACACGTGCTTCCAGAACGCCAGCATCGTCGATACGATTGCGCCGGAGATCACCTGTCCGCCGGACACGACGATCGATTGTGTTCTCGCCAACGTAAAGGCCACATGGACCGTGGGTGAGAAAGTCACGCCTCCATGGCCATTCGGCAACGCAACGGCGACCGACAATTGCACCCCGGTGCCGAACATCATCGGACCGATCTACATTGGCGATCTCTACACCGATAGCTGCGGCTACACGATGCAGTTCCTGTTTATCGCGACTGACCAGTGCCAGTTGGCTGACTCCTGTATCCAGCTTGTCACGGTCATCGACACGATCGCGCCGACGTTTGATTGCCCGAAGGACACGACGATCGAGTGCAACAACATCTGCGCCGCGGAGATCAAGTCGGGCAAGATCGATTGCCTGAAAGCCGCGACACCGTTCAACGTGTCAGACTTGTGCGATCCCGAGCCGTTTGTCGGCATCGTCGGCTATGAGATTCTCGATTCGCTCTGTCCGGTTGTCGTAGAGTACCGGATTGTCGCGAAGGATCACTGCGGGAACACCTCCGACACCTGCTACTGGAAGCTCACGATCGAGGACACGACTGCTCCGCGTATCGACTGCCCCGCGCCAGCTCGCATCGCCTGCAACGCGTTGTGGGATGGCGTGTTTGACGGCGACTCACTTGGCTGGCCGCAGGCCTATGACGAGTGTGATGCCACGCCGGAGATCCTGTTGACCGGATACTCGACAATCGGCGAGGGATGTCCGTACATCATTCGTCGTGCGTTTGTGGCGATCGACACCTGCGGCAACATCAGCGACACCTGCTATCAGGACATCACGGTCTTCGACGACATTCCGCCGATCATCACATGCCCTGACACGGCGTTCTTCGAGTGCGACTTCGATACGTCGTTGATTCCGCGCCCGACCTACAGCGATAACTGCGACGACTCGCTTGAGCTTCGCATGAGCCGGGACAGCGTTGGGGTATCCAATTGTGCCTATGAACTTCGGATTACATGGACGGTTATTGATGATTGCCAGAACTCAGCCAGCTGCCTCTCGATTGTGATTGTCGGCGATTCGACCAAGCCCGAGATCACCTGTCCGCCGGACACCATCGTCGATTGCAGCGAATTGGAGCGCGACGGCAGCGGCAAGGCAATGCTTCAGTCGTTCGCCAGCGGCGCCGCGACCAAGGACGCCAACGGCTGTTACGAGTACGATTTCCGCTACGGCAAGCCGACGGGGTCAGACAATTGCGACTCCACGGTTGAGATGTGTCTCTGGGGTGTCGGCCTGCTCGATTCCGACTCGTGCCGGGTGAGTTTCGTGCTGGTCTTTACCGGAATCGACGACTGCGGCAACATCTCGGATACCTGCCACCAGATCGTGACCTACACCGACACGACGCCGCCGGTGGTTGTTTGTGCGCCGGATACGACGGTGTACTGTGCCGGCGACATCATTGACGAGTGCTTCCCCGGCAAGTCTGGCAATGTGACGCTCGACGAAAAGGGATTCCTGTGCGACTTCCGCCTCATCGACACGGTCTATGATGCGTGCGATGAGTTTGTTGAGTACGAAGCGCATCTGTCCTACCACTTCGAGAAGTGCCCGTATTACATCCGCGCGGCGATCTGGGCGGTGGATGATTGCGGCAACGTCTCCGACACGTGTTTCTGGCAGGTTACGTTCGCAGACACGCTGGCGCCGGTCATTACCTGCCCGCCGAATGTTAATGTGGAATGCGGCGCGGATCCGGGCGACTGGGGTGTCGCCACGGCGGTTGACGACTGCGACACGCTCGTTGTGCCGGTGCTCTTCGAGGTCGACACGGTCGCGACTCAGGGCAATTGCTATATCGAGATCGAGCGGACCTTTACCGCGACTGACTTGTGTGGCAATTCGAGCCGCTGCACGCAGACGATCATCGTTGGGGATTCGACGGCGCCGGTTATCGTGTGTCCGCCGGATACCACGGTCAACTGCAACGACCTGCTGGTCCGCAACGGCGACGATCCGAAATCCCTGTTGACCGAGTGGGCGCCTCTGGCTCCGAAGGGATTCCAGGAGTGTCTCCCCTACAACGGCATGTTCGGCTTGCCGACCGCCACGGACAACTGCTCGGGGTATGAGATCTGTCTGTATGACGTGACCGGCCCCGAGGGCGACAGTTGCGCCCAGACCTTCACGCTGCACTTCTTTGCGGTTGACTCCTGCGGCAACGCGGACACTTGCCAGCAGCAGGTGACGTTTGTTGACGACGAAGGCCCGGTCCTTGTGTGCGCTTCCGACACGACGATCTACTGCGACCGCGACAAGGCCGCCTGCATCGAGCTGAAGGGTGAAGCTCCGTTCAAGATCACGGACGAGAAATTCCTCTGCGGCTTCCGGATGATCGACACGGTCTACGACGTCTGCTGCGAGGAGGTCGAGGTCTTCTGCCGCCTCACCTACCACCTGAACAAGTGTCCGGCCTACATCAAGGCCTTCATCTGGGCGGTGGATTGCTGCGGCAATTACTCGGATACCTGCACCTGGATCTTGAACATCGACGATACGACGGCGCCGGTGATTACCTGCCCGATTGACCTGACGTATGAATGCAGCGACGTGCAGGGCGAGTGGGGCTGGCCGACGGCGACGGACAACTGTGACGATGAAGTGGCCATTACACTGTACGATCAGGACACCGTCACCGAGGGTTGTCAGACCGTGGTGACGCGCATCTTCTCGGCGAAGGATCGCTGCTTAAACGAGAGCCGTTGCGTGCAGACGATCACCGTGTCCGACACGACCGATCCAATCTGCGATCTGCCGGACAATGACACGATCTTCCTGTGCTCGGCGGACTCGACGGTCTGTCTGCCGGTTTCGGCGACGGATAACTGCGACCAGGCGGTGATTTGTGAAGTGGTTGACGGTGCGGGCCAGATCGTCAACGGTCAGTGGTGTTACATGCCGACAGGCCCCGGGCCGGTGACAGCATATGTCCGGTGCACGGACGACTGTGGCAACACCTGCGATGGCAGCTTTACGATTACGTTCGAACTCAACAACGCACCGATCTGCGAGGTGCCGAACGACACGACGATCTACTCGTGCGAACCGCTGGATATCAAGATCGAAGGCAGGGTTATTGATCCGGACGGCAATCTGCAACTCGCCAGCTTCACCGTCCAGCCAGGTGAAAGCAAATCAGAGAAGAGTGAACTGCCTGACACGGTTTCGTTCAGCTATACCGTCCACACCGACACGGACCTTGTGCTCTGCTTGACGGTCAGAGGTTTCGACTTCTGCGGCGAGGCTTGCAGCACTTCGTACTGTGTCCGGGTGGACATCACCGAGCCGCCGGTTTGTTACCCGACGCCGGACACGAGCTACGCCTTCTGCAATCCGGAAGAGGTGTGTCTGCAGATCCAGTATCTGGATCCGACGGCTTCTTCGACCTCGGATGTTCTGGGCCCGAACGCTCGTGGTGGCAAGGGCAAAAAGGGCGGCGGCACTTCGCGCGGCACCAACAATGCCCAGCCGCTCAAGAGTCTGGGCGGCGCGGGTTGCACGTTGATCTCCGGTCCCGGCTTGCTCCGCAGCGGTTACTGGTGCTGGACGCCGCCGGACTATGACACGTCGGTGACAATCATTGTTGAGTGTCGTGACACGTGCAACCATTCGTGCACCAACGAGTTCACTGTCGACTTCGACATGAACGAGAACCCGATCTGCTCGTTGCTCGTCGATCTGATCGATCCGATCTGTACACCGGACACCGACTTCGTCCCGTACCTGTCGATCGATCCAGACGGCTCGACCGAGTGCTCGCAGCGTTCCGGACCGGGCTCCCTGGTTCCGGGCGGCTGGATGTATCCGAACCCGGTGCCGGGCACTTCGGCTCATGTCGTGATCGTCTGCATCGACACTTGCGGTGATTCGTGTATGATCGACTTCACGCGGAACTATCCGGAGCGGGTGCCGGTCATCTGCAATGTGCCGGATGATATCGACACGCTCATCTGCCAGCCGACGACGCTCTCCTGGCCGGTCTCGGGCGGCGAGGGCTCGGAGTGCACGGTGGTGAGCGGCCCCGGTTCGATTGATGTCGGCAGCTGGTTCTACTATGCCGACCACGACACGTCGTTCTGTGTCACGATCGAGTGCAAGTCGTTGTGCGATTCGTGCCGCGCCGAGTTCTGCGTCACGATCGAGCTGAACGACCCGCCGGTCTGCGAGCTGCCGAACGACACGACGATCTTCCTGTGCGACACTATGACGATCTGCCTGCCGGTGAGCGCCAGCGATTCGAACGGCAACTTCTCGCATTGCGAGATCGACTACGACGAGAAGGGCGGCGTGCTCGGATACATCACCAACGGCCTGTGGTGCTTCTTTGCCACACAGCCGGGACCGGTCACGGTGCCGATCATCTGTTACGACTCGTGCGGTGCGGTTTGTCGCGGCGAGTTCACAGTGACGTTTGAAGGCAACGAGCCGCCGGTCTGCGAGCTGCCGAGCGACACGTCGATCTTCCTGTGCGATCCGGCGACGGTGTGCCTGCCGATTGGCGCGACCGACGTCGATGGCAACTTCTCGTATTGCGACTTCGCTGATCCGTCCAAGACCAATGGCTCCGGTTACATCCAGAACGGCCAGTGGTGCTACGACGTCACGCAGGATGCGCAGGTCACGGTCTACATCGCCTGCTACGACTCGTGCGGCGCGGTATGCTACGGCGACTTCACGGTCACGTTCGATGTGAACGAGCCGCCGGTCTGCAACGAGGTGCCGGACACGAGCATCTTCCAGTGCCTGCCGACAGAGTTCTGCCTGCCGGTCGGCAGCAAGGATCCGGACGGCCAGGAAGTGACCTGCCAGGTCATCTCCGGGTTGGGTGCGGTCGAGCAGGGTCAGTGGTGCTTCACACCGACGCAGAGTGGCGTATACAACGTCACGATCCGTTGCACCGATCCATGCGGCGACTACTGTGATGAATCGTTCAGTGTGACGGTCAACCTCAACGATCCGCCGGAGTGCATCACGCCGCCGACGGATACGACGATCTACCTGTGCGAGGCGACAAACGTCTGCATCGGCGGATTCGGCGGCACCGATCCTGACGGCAACCTGCGTGAGTGCATCATCCTCGATGACGACAAGACGATCACGGGGACGCCGCAGGGTGGCTTGGAGTGGTGCGACTTCATCTCGGCCGATCAGACGGTGTTGCTCACGATCCAGTGCATCGACTCGTGCGACGCGATCTGTACGCGCGACGTGTACATCCACTTCATAATGAACATTCCGCCGGTGATTAACCTTGGCGCCGACATCTCGACTCAGGTCGGCGACGGCCAGGTATGCTTCAACTACACGGTGTCCGATCCGGATCAGGTGCTGGGACTCATCGAAGAGTTGATCCTGTCTCCGGGCGGTACGGTGATCGACACGGCCGCCAACACGATCTGCTGGACACCGGAAGAAGGCGGAAACTTCATGTTCGTCGGCAAGGTGACGGATTCCTGCGGTGCGGATGATTTTGATACGGCCTTCGTGCTCGTGTCGCAGCCCGCTCCGCCGAACTGCTTCCTGCCGAACGACACGACGGTAGTGCTCTGCGGGACGACTCAGATCTGCAAGCCCGTCAGCGCCACCAGCCTGAATCCGCCGGTGAGCTGCCAGGTTACGGGTGGCTATGGCACGGTGTCGAATGGCAACTGGTGCTTCACACCGCAGAGTGCGGGTGAGTATCAGACCACGATCACATGCACGGACGATGCCGGCGCCCAGTGCTCCGGGACGTTCACGGTCACGGTGCAGATGAACCAAGCGCCGACCTGCAACGTGCGCGACACCTCTGTCTTCCTCTGCGAGCCGGGTCAGGTCTGCATACCGGTGTCGGGTACCGACCCCGAGGGTGGTGCGGTCACATGTACGAAGACCTCCGGACCGGGCACGCTGACAAACGGAGTGTGGTGCTACAATGCCACAACGGACGCGTCGTTCAGTGTGACCTTCCAGTGCACTGACGCCTGCGGCACAAGCTGCCAGACGACGATTTATGTGACGATCAACATCAATGTGTCGCCGTCTTGCGCGTTCCCGGCCAATCAGGTGTTCACGATCTGTCCGGGCGACATGGTCTGCCTGGGGCTCGAGGGCAGTGACCCGGATGGCAATCTCGTGATCTGTGGCCAGAGGGATGGCTTGGGCGAGGTCTTGCCGACGGGCGAGAATGGCAAGTACCAGTGGTGCTACAAGCCGACAGGCCAAGGCATCGTGCCAGTCTCGGTCTACTGCGTTGACGAGTGCGGCGACTCCTGCATTACAGAGCGGCTGTTCCGCATCCTGTTCAGTGATCCGGCATTCTGCGCCACGCAGCCTCCGGGACAGATTGTCCAGGTTGGACCCGGTGAGCTCCAAGGCGATGTCAACGGTTCCGGCGACGTCAATATCGCCGATCTGGCAATGCTGACCTCGATCGTCAATCAGATGACCGCAGCTGGCAAGTACCAGAAGACTGGCGTGACGACGGCAGCAGCGTACCAGGTCGGCGCAGACGTCAACTGCGACGGCCGCGTCGACAAAGCCGACGTTGCCTACCTGACCGAGTACCTCTTCGGCAATGGTCCGAAGCCATGCGACCCGACGAAGAAGTAGTAGATCTAATCAAGTGAAAGCCAACGGCCCCGGTGCTTGCACCGGGGCCGTTGTTTATTGCGGAATGCGGAATGAAGAACACTCGTCCCCTGGCAAGCGTGCCACAGACGCTTCGAATGCGACCGGAGAGAGAGTCTGGACCGCCGCGGATCAGCCGTTTGTGATGTCGATCCTTCACAAAGCGCGGTGCTCCCGACCTTCAATCCTGTGCGCCGCCCCGAAGAGTGCTGGAAGGACGGCCGCGAATTCAGCAAGTCAGGAGCTTGATCGCTCGAGAACGCTCGGGACTTTCGGAGGGCAGGCTCCTGACCGAATACAATCCGATTTAGTGGTGCGACTACAGGCAGGGATCGATGTACTGGCTTGCCACAGTCGCATTGCGGAAGGCGACACCGACGACACGCACGACATCGAGAACATCGGTGCTCCCGTCAAAATTCACGTCGGTACGTTCGGTCGGGCAGCCGGGGTCAATGACCGGCAGCACATTGCGAAATGCAACGCCGACCGTGCGCACGAGATCGAGAACATCGGAAGTAACGGCATCGCATTCGGGGTCGTATTTGCACGGGCAGGTACAGGGATCGAAAACGTAGACCGCGGTGCGCATACCGTCGAATTCATGCGGGATGCAGAAAAACGGATACACGCCGGGCGAGTTGAATGTCAACTGAACGGCGGGGACTTCAAAATCGAGCGGGGAATTGATCAGCACGCCCGCGTTCGGATCATTGGAATCGGTCCCCGATGTCAGGGTGTGATCACCGGTCTGCCAATAGAACTCGACAGTCTCCCCTGTCTGGATCGGCACGGAGTCAGGGTCGAAAGTACCGGTGACGGTGCCGTTGGCGCGGACGTGGGCGGCCACCGACGGCGTCACCACAATCTTCCCCTTCATACCAAAGAACTCGTGCGGTATGCAGAAATTGGTGAACGTGCCGGGAATGTTGAACTGGTATTCGAGGTTGGTCGGTCCGGAGCCGAACGGCCCATTGAACAAGTCTCCGGCGTTCGGATCGCCGGAGCCGGTCCCGGATGTCGAAGTGTGCTCGCCATTAATCTGGTACCACTGAACTGTGTCGCCGGCGGCGATCTTGACCGAGTCGGGCACGAAGGTCGGGTTGGGGAGTTCAACACCACCAACCTTGATCACTGCAGCGCGTGCTTCGTGGCCACCGATGGCCAGTGCTACGGCGAAAACGATCACGGCATTACGCATGCGATTCTTCTCCTATCCGATGGAGGTGTGATTCTCTATTGGCTCGCATGATTCGAGCGATTGACTAATGACAAATGACAAATGACAAATGTGTTAGAGCGCATTCCGCCAAAGAGCCGGCGGACAAGTCCGCATTACGGACACGGCTGAGCGCAAGCGTCACAGAAGGGCGTGACATCATTGCGGAAGGCATGCCCGACCATATTCACCACGTCGAGAATGTCAACAGCGCAGTCGCAATTCGTGTCCGTGCGCCCCACATGCGAACAGGTCGGGTCCACCGTGTCGGTGCCATTGCGGAACGCGATCGTGACCACATTGACGACATCGAGGACAGTCGGATTGCCGTCGCAGGTGGGGTCGGCGTGACAGGTGCAATCACAACCCCCGGTGACATTGACAAAAATGATCGCCGTATTGCCCGGCACTTCGTCGTCGTTCGCGTGATAGAAGATGGAATCGCGACCGACAAAATCGAGATCGGGCGTGTAATCGAAGATCCCGAGGTTCATATCGAAATTGGTCACGGTGCCGTGGAATGGGCCGGAATCGTGCGTCACCGTGAGACTGACATCGTCGACGTCGTCGATCGGCATCGGCGGGGCGCTGACCGGCACGTTGACGTTGGTCGACAACTGGACATTATCGGCGGTCGGCGGATCGTTCACCTGCCCGACATTGATGCGCCACTTCCCGGTGTCGGCTGGAGCAATGTTGTCGGAGACCGTGAAGAGAAGCGAATCGAGACCATTCAGATTGAGAGTGGGATTATAGGTAAAGCTGCCATCGGAGCCATTCAGCCCCTGGGCGGCGCCGCGGAAGGGCCCGGAGATGATGACGAAGGTGCGGGGATCGCTGTCCGGATCGGAGCCGAGCAGCGTCCCGACGAATTGGATGTCCTCCGTGCCGCTGACAGTCGTATCGCGGGCAATCGCCGGATCGGTGATTTCGCTCACTGTGATCTGGACGTCCTCGGAATCGGCCGTCGGACCATCCGAGGCGATAAAGAGCACATTGTATGTGGTGGCCTGAAGATAGGACGGGGTCCAACTGAATGAGCCCGTGCCGTTGCCATTATCGGTGAAGTTAGCGCCGACAGGCACATTCTCCGCCGTGAGCGTGATCGGGTCGGCATTGCCATCGGTCGCGCTGATTCCAAAGGACAACACCTGACCTTCATTGGCGCTCTTGGCGCCAATGGCCGCGAGCACCGGGGCGACCGGTGCACAGGGTAATGTCGCGGTCGTGCCATCGTTCTTTCGCGGCGTTGCCCCGCCTGACGAGAGGGCGAAATGGATGTTGTTGCTGTCGGGGACCAGGAAATCCTGAACGGTTCTTTGGAGTGAGTGGCAGCCATCGGATGGGAGCGCCGCGGCCGGCAGGCCGTAATTGGTGTTGCTCCCGGAATAGGCGCCATAGGCGATGGCGTCAACGAAGGTCGGTGTCGGCGGCGGATCTTCGAAGATCACGCGGCCATCGGCCAGGAACAGTGAATTCGGCGGGATCACGAAATCCGGCTGAAACCCGAGATCGTCGGCAAGGTCCTGAGTCGCCAGCAGGAGAGTTTCTCCCGTGCCGAGGGCGGGAAATGTGGTGGTGAAGTCGAAAACGACGTTGGTGTCGGTGCCGTTCGCATTGAGCGCGATCACCCACGTGGGTCCCAGATTCGTCTGGCCCGCCGAACCGGCGATCAACTCAACGAATTGCTTGGAGCCATCGGCATTCGAGTAGACCTCATTAATATCGATGATGTGAAAAGTCAGAGGGTCGGCCAGAGCCGACTGTGTCTGAATGAGCACGGCCACGGCGACTGCGAACAGAGCAGCGGAAAAGCGACAACACTTCGACATGCGACCTCCTTGACGGGCCTGCGACGGGGCCCCGCGAGCTGAAGTTGTAGAAACGTGGACGGCTGGCCGAAAGTGAGGGTGGCCTACCTATAAACAGGCAAACCGCGATAGTTTTTGGATTGTTTCGGGAACGGGCGGGATTTCTTGGGCTGAAGAATAGGTCCTATAGGACCGATCTGGAGCAAGGAATCTGTTGTCTGCGTAGAAGTTAGAACATGCCGGAGGCCGGAATCGAACCGGCACGTCCCTTACGGAACAAGGGATTTTAAGTCCCTGGCGTCTACCAATTCCGCCACTCCGGCATAAACAATTGCGGATTGTTGATTGCGGATTACGGATTGAAAAAGCAACGCGACAATATCCCGCTCCCGCTTCTCAATCCGCAATCGACAATCCGCAATCCGCAATCAAGAAGAGGCGGGTTCCGGAATCGAACCGGAGTATAGAGGTTTTGCAGACCTCCGCCTTACCGCTTGGCTAACCCGCCTGAAGATGGTGGGCTGAGCCCACCCTACAACATCGTAAAACAAAAGGGCCGTCTTGGGAGGCGGCCCTGAGAATGTCGAAAAACGGCGTCCGCCTGGGCGTTTAGGGCTCAGGACAACACAGATCGAAATTGGCGCCGTAATTGGTCATCTGGTCTAATGTTATGGAGCGGGAAACGGGACTCGAACCCGCGACATTCACCTTGGCAAGGTGATGCTCTAGCCAACTGAGCTATTCCCGCCTCACTAAGCTCCGGTCCGCCTGCGGCGGACTGTCGTTTATGATATCGGCAGAGGGGACGGGAGTCAAGAGGATTGCCGATTGGCGATTGCGGATTGGATCGATTCCCCCCACCCTGCCCGTCCCCTGAAGAGCGTGGGGGAGGGGAATAAGAGCTTTCTCATAGTCCAGGAGCGAGGGACCCCGCGTTCCGGCCAAGATCGCCCCCTCTGTCCCTTCGGGACATCTCCCCCAGAGGAGGAGAGTGAGAGCATTCCTCGGGCCACATCGCAAGTCTATACGCAAGTCAGGAGCCTAGAGAGCAGGCTCCTGACCTACGAAAGCTCTTCTTTCAGATTGTCAATCGTCGATTGTCAATTGTCAATCTCTACTGGCACGGGTCGACGTAGTTGGCCGCTACCGTTTGATTGCGGAAAGCGACGTTCACAACTTTCACGACGTCCGTGATTGTGGTCTCGCCGTCGCCATCGACATCCGAACGAGCGGACGGGCAGGTCGGGTCGACGAGCGCTGATGAGCTGCGGAAGGCGACTTCGACTGTTGCGACAACGTCGAGAATGTCGCTCATCGTGCCATCACAGACCGGGTCAAACTTGCACGGACACGAACACACGGGGCAGAGCGTTTGGGCGACGGCGAGCGCTTGATCAGTCTTGGCCAGGAATGATGCTTCGCTCACAGTATCGGAGACGAAAATGACCGTGTACGACAGGGTCTCCCCTGCCGCGATCGACAGACCCTTGCCAAGTGAGACCAAGGCATACAGGTCGGTATCACTCGGGTAGATCTCGGTACCCGAGACATTCTGAAGTGTCTGATACAGGAAGCCATCGGTCGGGCCCCCGCCAAGTTGCAGGTCAACGCTATTGCCAACATACGCGCCCTCGAACGCTCCCGACACGGCGATACCGGCGCGGAAACGCTCGGCGGTATTGGAGCCCGACGGGGTTGTCCCGGGTCTGTTCACGCCGCGCACGTACACAAGATTGCGCGTCGCATCGCTCAGAGCGTGGTTCGTCGCGCCGCTCTGCATGGTATCAATTGGGTTGCGCTGAGCAGGCATTACATCCAGATCGACCAGCATGCCGAGCGACAGATCGGTGACCGGGGTCGCTGGGTCATGGCGATAGGCTTTGATTCGGGCGATGATAAATTCATCGAGTGCGAACGATTGCGGATAAACCCAATCGACTGTCATGCCGACAACCGAATCGCGCGTGAACATACGGGCGACGGCATGGGCGCAGCCATCGCCGGTATGGTAGGCCGCGGTGTCAGTGATCATCTGGCCTGCCGATCTGAAACCATTTTGGCCATTCGACAGCCGGTCATAAAAGCGCAGGAAGACGGTCGTATCGAGGCCTTGAGGGCCATGGGCCACCAGGAGGGATCCATCGTAGATCGATGACGATGAATCGGAGTATCGCCAGAGCCCGCCTTCGTCTTCCAGCGAAGCGAATCTGCCGGTGCTCTCGACGGCCAGCGACATGCAGAATCTTCCGTTCACGCCCGTCGCCATCGGAGTATTGGACTCGGGACAGAACCAGACATCGAAGACAAAGAAGTCGATCGGGAACTGCTTGGGCGATGGCTTGCTCAGATCGTTGTGTGTGATCTCGATCATGCCCGAGTACACGCCTTCAGTTGCGCCATTGGCAGCCATCGTCACGGTCATGGATAGATCGACCGCTCCGGCGGGAACAGAGTATGGACCGGGATCGCTCACGGAGAGCGTTGGGGCGCCGACGAAGTCGGTGACGGTGACGTCGCCAGATAGCGTCGCGTTGCCGAGATTCATGATTTTCAGTGTGGCGGCGTCCTGCCCGAATCGTGGGGCATTGAATTCGCAGAGAGGATCGGACGAGAGTAGCGCTTCGAACACCGGCGCATTCAATGGGCAGACACCGGCGGGGGCGATCCCGCTTCCCGAGAGCCGTAGATAATGCACCGGGTTTAACTGCCAGGAACCTTCACCTTGCGGAATGCCGCCGGCGTCGAGGTCGCTGATGAAGAACAAATCAACGTCTTTGACCACACGTCCGATTGTCGCCCAGTGTTCGGATCGGCAGACGCTGTCCGGGTTGGCCGGCAGGTAATTGCCCAGATCGGCGAGGCCGGGATTGCAACCCGGAGTCTTAGTGTTGGTGAGATTAACCGGAGGTGACCACGTGTTGCCGCCGGTGCTTGAGATGGCAAGATAGATTTCGCCATTCATGTAGCCACCATTGCGGCCCTCATAGGAATACTCCGAGGAATAGTCGGCCAGCTCTTCGGCGGTGTTGCCCCCGAACTGGGTGTAAGTGCAATACACGTAGTTGTTGTTTGACTCGCCGCCGCAGGTTGTCGAACCATCGCCGATTCCCATGCTCAGTTTGGCCAGATTCAAGTTAAACACGCTGGTCGAGACCGGACGGTCCCAATAGCCCAAGGTCACTGTTCGAATGGTACCGCGAGCGGAATTCCAGTGTTTGATGGCGATGTGCTCGCTGTTGGGATTCTCTTGTTCATCCCACATAACGTGGAGAGCGCCCGAGTTATCATAGGTGCTCGTCAGATGCAGCCACGCCGTGTTCTCGGATGGCAGGCCGTAGTTCGTGATGAAGGTCTTGGCTGGAATTGGATCGACATTCGGCACGAGGGTGAGCCAATCGGTGCCGTCGGATTGCGATTCGATGTAAGCGACTTGAGTGTATCCGCCTACGGTTTCGTGGGTGACCACGGCGACTTTGTCGCTGATGGCGTCGGCGGCGAGGACGTAGCTGATTTCCGGGGTGTTGCCGATGAGTGCCGGGCCGGACCATGTGTCGACGCCGTCGAAGCGCCAGTACCAGAGCTTGTGGTCCGGGCAGTCGTTGATATTAGTGTGAGCAATCGCATGGAGAATGAGATTCGAGCGATCCGCGGTCAGTCGCGGCCAGAGGACACCACCAACCCCACCGCCGCCGCTAGCGCAACTGCCATCGTAGCCCGAGAGCGGAAATCGATTGTATGCATCGTCCCCATCCGGAAACTGCACATGCCACACTCCCGACGGAGTGCCAATCGTGTGCAGAGCTACCTGCGCATGGTTGTCGCTGTCCACATCGAGGCCCGTAAAGCCACCGTACTCCGAATTGCCGGTGATTTCGATACCGTTGTAACCCGTACCTGCATTCATGTAGGGGTAATCTGCGTTATCGTCGTAGCCGGAATAAGACACGTAACGCTCATAAGGTCCCTGCCCCCAGACTTTGAAATTCGTCCAGGTAAAGTGAATCCTTGTGCCGCCGGGAGTACGGGCGACGTTATACCCCTGTGAGCCGCCGGCTTGATAGTCGTACATGGTGAAGCCGATATCCTGCCCCGGCGAGGGTGGCGGCGCCGACAGGCTGCCGGAAGTGCGGATTGTCTGAGGAAGATTCGGCTCAGTCGTGACGATCGACTGGTCGAAAGATTGGCGCGCGCTTTCCCCATCGACGTACCGGCTGCGCAAGTATCCGCGATCAAACTCTTGCGGTTGCGCCTGATAGTGCTTGGTTTTGGCCGAGCGCTCGAGTTTGCGTTGGGCGACAGCGTTCCTATGCGTGTCGGAAGCGCGCAAAGCGGCGTCGCCCGAGGCGAGCCCGGCGACTATTAAGAAAATCAGCCCGACAAACCACTTCGCGTTACGCATACCGCACCTCCTCCGTGAAGTAATCCCCCTAGGGAAATCAACAGACGATCCGGCGGCGTGAGGTCCGCCAATGCGGCGAGAGGGCGCTTTTTTGACAAAGCGAGGATCGATCTACTAATAGCATGAAGGTAACGACCAATCTTGTCAAGGCAATTCAGGATTGATGGGAGGTCTCGTGGTCAATGGGAGAGCGCCTTAGGCATCGAACTGCGCGTCGCATTCAGAATGCGATTGCCGCTCAGGCGGTTAGGCTGGTGAAGCGGATAGATTTTCCCATGCATGCTACTGCGGATAAGTCAGGAGCCCGGAGAGCGGGCTCCTGACTTGCTTGATTGACTTGCGCTATCCCACTACTCGCACTTTGGTGGTGGCGGTTGATTTCGAAAGACCGTGCCGACCTCGATCACGATATCGACGATGTTGGGGAAGCCATCGCAATTGACATCCACGTTTTCCGCCGGACACACGGTCAGATTGTTACGGAAAATGTACTCGACCATACAGACGACATCCAAGACGGTCAGATGGCAGTCCGGAACACGCTGATTGGGAACCTGGCCGCAGGATTGAATCAGCCCGCAGATATCCCCTTCCAGCGGACTCAAGGACACGCGGTAGGCTTTGATGAATCCGCCGGCGCCGAACACACGTAGGGCAGCTTCGTCGCCGGGAACGGGAGACGGTCCCACACAAATCCGCGACTGCGTCACGGCGACGGGACCGCTGCCGTCATCGTAGGTGGTGTCCTTGACGTTAAAGGACCACCCTTCACCCAAGAGACTCAGGGGCTCAGGGATGCCGAACGCGCCCGCCTGCGTCGACATATAGAAGTTGAAACATGTCGGCGTCGGCGCGCACTGGCGTGCCACGGCCACGCGGACGGTGCGAACGGCATAGGTTGCGCAGCAATTGCCGTAGGCACGCACCTGGAGGCAGAAGTCGATCCCATCCGGATTCACGTATTGCACAATGCCGTTCAGCCCGCCAACTGTCGGAATTGGCAGACCGACGACTGAACTGGCAACCCAGACGGCCGTACCCTCGTCTTCGCAATCGTAGTGATAGAACGCGATGGAATCCAAATCGCAGGCGGTCGGATTGCCGTCGTTGTTTACCGACCAATCAACGGTGATCGTGTCCCCTTGCGCGATTTGGCCGTCGGGAGAGATGCTCGCCTGAATCGAGAGATAGCCGCACAACCCGGTGGGCGCACAGTCTTCGAGGTGTGCGGTGTGCAATCCTATGTCGATCCCGTCGACGATCCCGTCGGCGTTGTAGTCGCGGCAGAGCCCCTCACTGAGCTCGTGATCACGGTAATCGACGCAGAGGTCGCCGTTCACATCGAGCGAGTGAACAGGCACGATGGCGCTGAATCCGCAGTTGGTGTTGACTGCGACCTCGCAGTCGGCGCAATCGCCGCCGGCAAAGACGTTGAATCTCACGATGCCATTGGCATCCGAAGGCCCGGATGATGTGACAATTGGCCAGCTGGGGTGGTGTCCGGCAATCGGCATGAGTTCGGCGCCGGAGCAGCTGCCGAAGTTCAGGGTTACACCGGAATAACCTACAAGCGGATATCCGAGGTCGTCAAGCAATTGCACCTCGAAGGGTGAGTCGCCCTTCGGACAGGCCAACAGGTAGTGATCGGTCGTGCTGCGGGTACCACAGCCGACCGGCGGGGAGAAAATGGTGATGACACCGGGAGTAAAGGAGGGAGTGATTCCGATTGGATCGCAAAAACCGCCCTCATCTTTCACAAACAGTAAGTGACTTGCGGGAGCCGTGCAACAAGTGTCGATAACGAAGGTGCCCTGAGTACCCGTGACGTTGAATGTGAACAGGTACGACGGCACGCCAGCAGGATCGATGCCGGGATCAAGATCGAAATCATACCCGAACCCTGTCGGCCCGCTCGAAATTGTCGCATGCAGGATTGCGTCAGGAGTCGTGAAGCCCACCTGTGCGGAGGCCGCCGTCCAGCTACCTGAAACTGGTCCCGAGCAGGTCTGTGGACCCGGAATGTCGAAACGCGCGTATGTGAAATTTGCGGAGGGCCAACCACCCGGTTCATTCTCATTGAGTGCTGGTCCCAGTGGGCTGTTATAGACGCGACCGGAGGGATTCTGTTCGCAGGTGAAGGTCGATGTGATAAACGCTCCCGGACTCTGCTCGCGAAATTCCAGCGGCAAGACGAGCGCGACAAGAGGCTCATCGTTGCTCAAATAGACGCCGATCTGAATACCTGTCGCACCGGGCGGTACCGTCTTTGATTCGACAACAACCGAGTTGACAAACTGAGCGTCGGCAGACTCGACTCTGGATGCGATTATGGGCTTGCGGAGTGAGATCTCCATCGGGACAGGAATTGCCGGCGCTTCGCATTCGAACTGTCCCCAATCCTTCCACCGCGCACAGGGATCGACGAAGGAATTGTTCGCCGTCACAGGGACTTCACGAAAAGCTACATCGATCACTTTCAACACGTCGAGAACGTCAAGCTTACCATTCGCGTCCACGTCACGGCTGTCGAAGTTGCAGCCGGCCTGGTTCGGATGATCATCGCCCAGGCCACCCGAACCGAGAATCGCTGGGTCGGCGACCACGTTACGGAAGGCACCGCCGACGACGTGAGTCACGTCGAGCACGGTCGCGCTGCCATCGCAGGCGGGATCGTAGCGGCACGGGCAGATGGCACAACCATCGAATGTCCCGCTGTTTACCAGCGCCGCCGCCGCATCGACTTTCGCCTTGAACGAAGGGTCGCTAATGGTGTCGGCTGCGAGAATAGCTGTGAAGCTTCTGACAGTTGTCGAGCGATACTTCGCCTGCGAAGCTGGCCATGTCGTGCCGGATGAGGTGTACGATTGGCCCCTTTCGAATCCGACCATCATGTATAGATCGGTATCTGCGGTCTCGCCAACTTCAACGCCGGAGACGTACTGCAGTAATTGGTACAGCCAGCCTTCGTTCGGGCCACCACCGATCTGGTTATCAGCATTGTTGCCGATGTAGGCGCCGTTAAAGTCGGAAGCCGACGGCACGGCGATACCGGCGCGGAAACGCTCGGCAGTATTGACAGCATCCGGAGTCGTTCCGGGCCGGTTGACACCGCGCGCATACGCGAGGTTGCGCGGGTTATCGCCCAAACCGTGGTTCGTCGCGCCGCTTTGCATCGTGTCAATTGGATGACGTTGTGCGGGCAGAACATCCAAGTCGGCCAGCAGCCCCGTGGCGACGCCACTGATCGTGCCACCAGTGAATTTCGGACCCGGAAAGACCAGGTAGTTGACGATAACGACTTCGTCAGCGTTCTGATCCTGCGGGAAATACCAACTCATGTTGATGCCCAAGACCGAATCGCGGGTGGTCATGTAGGCACCGGCGGTAGCGTAGGGCCGAAATTCAGATCCGTGGGTGTAGCTCACGGTATCTACGCACAGTTCACTCTGAGAACGCAATCCACCCTGACCATTGGAGAGACGGTCGAAGAAACGGAGGAATACGATGGTGTCCGTCGGTCCCTGTGTGCCATGCGCCATCAAGAGTGATGCATCAAAGAAGCTCGACGAGGAGTCGGAATGACGCCAGAGACCGCCTTCCTCGTGTTGAGACGCAAATCGACCACTGCTCTCGACTTTGAGCTGCAACGATCCAGGGCTTGCGAAGCTCGGGACGCCGGTCTTCAGCAGGACATCCTGCGGGCAGTAGAATTCGTCGAACACGAAGAACTCGATCGGGTAGATGCGCGGGCTGGGGTTTTCCAGCGTGGCCGCGTTGTGCGTAATTGAGATCTGGCCGAGGTAGAGACCTTCAGCGGCGTTGTTCGACGCCATGTTGACCGTCATGTAGATGTCTGGATCGCCGGCGGGAATCGAATAGGCGCCCAGGGCATGACCCGTAATCGACAGAGTCGGAAGCCCGGGGAAATCCGTCAGCGCAATGCCGGCGCCGCCACCCTGATTCAGTGTGGCGTTCCCGAGGTTCATAATCGTCAAGTCAGCGGTTGTTGATCCGAGGCGTGTCGCGTGGTACTCACACAGTGGATCACCGGACAGAGTCGCTTCGAAGACCGGCGCGACCAACGGGCACACGCCCGCCGGAGCGATGCCGCTGCCCCTGATCTGCATATAGTGCACCGGGTTCAACTGCCAGGAACCTTCACCCTGCGGAATGCCACCAGCATCCAAGTCGCTGATGAAGAACAGATCGATGTCTTTCACCACACGGCCGATCGTCGCCCAGTGCTCGGAACGGCAGACGCTGTCCGGGTTGGCGGGAATGCCAGTCCCGGGATCGGCAAGACCCGGATTACAGCCCGGAGTTTTGGTATCGGTCAGGTTGACCGGCGGCGACCAGGTGTTGCCACCCGTGTTCGAAATGGCCAGGTAGATTTCGCCATTCATGTAGCCGCCATTGCGGCCTTCGTACGAATACTCGGAGGAATAATCGTTCTGCTGGGCCGGGGTGTTGCCGCCAAACTGCGTGTACGTCACATACACGTAGTTGTTGTTCGAGCCACCGCCACAAGTTGTCGAACCATCACCAACACCCATCGTCAGTTTCGAGAGATTTAAATCATACAGGCCGGTCGAGACCGGGCAATCCCAATATCCCAAGGCTACAGTGCGAGGTGTTGGAACGTTGTTGCTCCAGTGCTTGATTGCGATGTGCTCGCTGTTGGCGTTTTCCTGCTCGTCCCACATGATGTGCAAGTTGCCAGAATTATCGTAGGTCGTGGTCAGATGCAGCCACGCGGACTGGGTGGCGGGCGGGCCGTAGTTCGTGATGAAGGTCTTGGTCGGATACATGGTCGGGTTAGCGAGCCAGTCGGTGCCGTTCGTGATCGACTGGATATACGCGACGTTGGTATAGCTGGAGCCGGGATCTGACTCATGAGTGACCACGGCTAACTTGTCGCTGGTCGCATCAGCTGCGAGCACATAGCTGATGTCGGGCGTGCTGCCGATAAGCGCTGGGCCTGACCAAGAGTACGTACCGGGGTTATAACGCCAGTACCAGAGCTTATGGTCCGGGCAGTCTTCGATGTTGGTGTGGGCGATCTCGTGAAGGACCTCGTTTGAGCGGTCGGCGGCTAGGCGCGGAAAAAGGACTCCACCTCGGCCCCATCCTGACCCGAGGCAACTGTTGTCGTATCCCTCCAGACCGTAAACCTGATAGATATCATCACCGAACGGAAATTGCACGTGCCACGGTTCGTATGGCTCCAAGGTGAAATCGTTCTCGGCCTGCTGCATGGCAATCTGCGCATGATTCAAATTGTCGACATCGATGCCGCTGTAACCGCCATAGTTCGTCGAACCCGTGAATTCGATGCCATTGTACCCCGTGCCGTCATCCATATTGGGATAATCTCCGATGTCGTAATAACCCGAATACAAGGCAAAACGGTCAGAAGCCTCTAAAGGCTGCGGTATGTACTTAAAGGACGTCCACGCGAAGTGAATTCTCGATCCTCCCGGCGTACGGGCGACGTTGTATCCCTGAGAACTGATCGCTTGCGCATCGTAGCTGGTGTAACCGATATCCTGCCCGGGAGAAGGTGGCGGGGCACTTGCGCTAAACGCGACGGGCCCGCTACGCAGCACAGAACCATCACGAACGGTCGGCGATTCGAAGCTGGAGGTACGCTCACCTTCATTCTCGCCGATTGCCCGGCTACGAACCCACTCGCGATTGGTCTCGTTCCGAAATTGCTCCGTCTTCTGACGGCGCTCGACTTTACGCTGCAAACGACGCTTGCTGACCGAGTCGGGACTGTCAGCCGCATTGACGACAATTATAACAGAGGTGAACGCGACGACCAGCCCGATCGCCAGCACCGGTAAACGGTTGCCGAGGCTCATACTGTCCTCTCCCTCTCGGATTCAGTGTGCAGACCGTACTTTGCGCAAAAACACACCCCGGCCTGAGGTCTTGTCAAGCCGATTCCGTAAAAGGAGAGTGCTTACATCCTATATGCTATAGTGAACTATATGTGAGGCAATGCGTACGGAAGCACACAGGCAGGGACTTGTATTGAAGTAATTGACAGTAGGAGTTAGACTTTTTCGCCGC
Organism: uncultured Ignavibacteria bacterium; assembly: GCA_964371625.1. Taxonomy (GTDB): domain Bacteria; phylum Zixibacteria; class MSB-5A5; order WJJR01; family WJJR01; genus JACQFV01. The sequence continues at coordinate 832,177 of CAYJMP010000001.1, forward strand.
GCGAGACAACGACCGCGGCGGCCAGATCGCCGGTGACGTTAAGCGTAGTGCGGCACATGTCGAGGAAGCGATCCACACCGAGAATGAGCCCTAATCCTTCAACCGGCACGTGGACCATGCCGAGGATCATCGCGACCACCGGCAATGAGCCCGCCGGGATTCCGGCGGTGCCGATGCCGCCGAGGATGCAGACGAGAACCACCATCACCTGCTGCGTGATTGAGAGCGGGACGCCGTAGATCTGCGCGAGGAAGAGCACGGTCACACCTTCAAAGAGCGCGGTGCCGTTTTGATTGGCGGTCGAACCGATGGTGAGCACAAAGCGGCTGACACCGGGAGGGAGCTTGAGGTTTTCTTCGGCGACACGGAGCGTGGTCGGCAATGTCGCGTTGCTCGAGGCGGTCGAGAAGGCCGTGAGCATCGCCTCCTCAATCCCCTTGAAGAACTTCATGGGGTTCATTCGGCCGAGCAGTTTGACCGAAAGCGAATACACCACGAATTGGTGAATCAGCATGGCCAACAGGACCACGCCGACATACTTGCCGAGTTGCAGGAGGATTTCGTAGCCAAGCTGCGCCGTGAGCGTGAAGAGGAGCGCGCCGACGCCGATCGGGGCGAATGAGATCACGAGGCCGATCAGTTTCATCGTGACATCGTATAGGCCGGTGAGCGCGTTTTCGAAATGGACCTTCGCCGGAGTTTTCGTGAGTGTCAGGCCGATCCCGAACATGAGCGAGAAGAACATGACCGCGAGCATGTCCATGTCGACGAAGGCGCGCACGGGATTGTCGGGGATGATCTTGATTAAGAGATCGATTCCTTTGGTCTCGGTGGCGGTGCGTTGCGTGATCGCGGCGACGCGGTCGGAGGCGCCCTCCAGCAAGCGTTCGCGCAATTCCGGCGACATCCCCTCCCCCGGCTGGAATGCGTTCACCAGCGTGATCCCAAGCAGGACCGCGATTGACGAGACCACCACGGTGTAGGCCAGCATCTTCAGGCCGACTTTGCCGAGATGGCGCGGATCGCCAATTCCCGCCACGCCCAGTGTCAACGCCGAGAAGATGAGCGGCAAGACGAGCATGAAGAGCAATCGCAGGAAGATCTGGCCAATCGGCTGAGTGACATAGCGGATGAATGTGGCCAGCCCCTCGCTCTCACCAAAGATGAAGAACGACGCCATGCCGAGGACACTGCCGCCGATCAGGCCAATGGCCATGCGGGTGTGGAGTGAGGTGCGGCGCATGCTACAAGTACGTGTCGGGGATGCGGGAGAGCAATGTCGAATGCGGAATGCGGATTGCGGATTACAGAGATTGAGAGCAAGCGGCACACTCCCCCTTGGGGGAGTGTGCGACCCAATCTCAAGTTATAGGGCTAGATGCTCTGGCTCTTCAATTCCGCAATCCGCATTCCGCAATCACTTCACGAGCCAGGGGGCGAGGCGTTTCAGGTGGTCGTTGACCTGGAGCAACATCTCCGGCTCTTGACGTAGGGTGCCCACAGAGCCGAGAGTCTGCCAGGCGCTGACCGAGAACGAATCAAGCGCGAGCGCGCGATTGGCATAAAACTCAGCACTGTCAGTCTGTCGCTGTTGGAGCATCGTCGTGGCGATAAAGGCATCGGGGGCAGCCCAGTCGGACGGACCCATCGCCTGGACTTCGCGCATGCGTTGAGTCGCAGCAACCCAATCGTCTTTGACCAGTTCGTTGTAGGCGGCGTTGACTTTGTGCGCCAAGTCGATCGTTGGCCAGACCTCGTCGGTCCCTGTCCATTCGCCTTTGCGGCGATGAATGGCCAGCATGCGCTGCGGCGTCGGAAGCACGACCGTGTAATAGTTGTCACGGAAGCGCGAATGCAGTATCAGGGCACGTTCGGCGGGCGCCGAGGGTTTGTGCCCAGTGGAGAACAGAACCCAGTCGGGATCTTCGTTCAGGACATAGCCGGCGTTGAAGTTGCGTTCGCGCCAGCTTGAGACGTTGCCGGGGATTGTTTCGGGGTGGCGCGCGATGGTTGAATCGGTGAGACCGAGCATGTCGATAACGCGCCGTCCGGGCAGATCGTAAGAGATCTTGCCGATGGTCGAGACCGCGAGCGTAAACGACCGCTCGCCTTCGATGCGGCGCAGGTAGCCGGCAATGGTGGTCATCTTCTGAGTCAGGCCGATTTCCAGGTTGCGTGTTGATTCAAGAATCTCGCGCGGCTTGGTGACGGACAGAACAAGCAGCGCGGCAATCACGGCGGATGTCGGGATGAATGGATAGGAGTAGCGACGCATGAACGCGGGGAGCCATGCCTCCCCTCCCATAATCGCCGCCGCCATGATTGGGATGAGCGGGACAAAGAACCGATTCGGACGCAGGACATCGCCGCCGACCACGATGATGTAAAGCGAGTAGACCACAAAGACGATTGGGATACGCTTAGCGCGTCCGGGGAGTTTCCACAGCGCGAATCCGACGGGGATGAGCATGAATCCGTAGAGCATATAGTGCTGCAGGAATAGCCAGGCGTATTCGAGGCCGCTTTGCACATACTCCCAGGCGAAACCAGTCTTGGCATAGAACGGATTTGGTAAGAGGTAGCCGTAGTACAGCAGTTTGAATACGCCAAATGGCGCCAGGAGAACCGCGGTGAACAGGAATAGCCGGAGCGTCCGCTTGAGGTCACGCGTGGTGATGTACTCGCAACCGGTGAGCAGGAGCCAGACCAGCCCGCCTTCGGGACGGGTCATTGTGGCGAGCGCAAAGGCAACCGGGGTCAGCGGTGACTCGCGAATCCAGAGCCAGACGGACAGAGTCAGCAGGAAACCAAAAAACGCGGTCTCCAAGCCGGAGACTGCCCAGTACGCGACCGATCCATTCACGCCGACGATGAGCGCGCCCGCGACTCCCGCCCATTCCGCACCCTTGTCGTGAACTCGGCTCCAGGCATGCCGTGAAAGCAGAGCGGCAAGAATGATCATGCCCACGCCCGATGCGAGGCCGAGGGCTTTGGCGGCAATGTCGAAACTGAACCCGAGTTTGCCGCAGAGCATCAGCCAGATGACCCAGAGGAAGTTTGTATACCCCTCGACGCGCTCGCCGATGTTGAAGACGAGGCCGTGGCCGTCGAGAGCATTCTGCGCGTAGCGGTAGGAGATGAACGCGTCATCCTGGGTGAACCAGAGGTTGCGCGCGTTGAAAATGAAGATCGCCGTCGCGGCCACGATGCCGAGGACGATCATCAAGTTGCTGATCAATCCGGAATTATCGGGACGTGCCTGTTTGGGGCGGGGCGGCATGGGGGTGAAAAGAACCATCGCGAGGGCCGGATGGCAATGGTTTCCGGAAGACCCGATTGGGCAGTTTCTGCTCGGCTCCCACGCCCGTGTGCTCCGGCACGAATGAGGCAGAGAAACGATACATCCGAAATCTCCACTCCCGCGGTGGCACTTGCACGGTCCGTCATGGTGTGAATCAAGCCGTCGAACCCGACTGTCAAAGAATTGTCGCCACCGGTTCAATTCGGTGATGAGACATTGCCTCGCTCTCCCACGCTCCCCTACGTTTCAGTATCGGAGGCAGTGCGATGCGTGGCAGATTGAGATTGGCCCTGTTTGGAATCGCGGTAATCGCGTTGACCTGCGCCACCGGACCGAGTGTCAGCGCGCAAGTCAGCGGCGAGCGGGTGCGGATTTCCTATACTCAGCGGTTGCGGATCGAGACGACCAATCGGGCAGTGGGGCTGGATGACTCAGCCGATGGCGGCACCAGCTACGTCCGGAACCGCACGAGTATTATGGCGCGCACATTTCCCGTAAATCGGCTGGAGATCACCGCGCAACTCACCAACGAGTTTCGCTACCACTTTGTCCCGGAAAATGTCGACTTCTCCTGGCATGAGGTCTTTGTCGATCTCCTCTACGCCAAATGGGACAGTGTTGCAAACCTGCCTCTTTCGCTCTCGATCGGGCGTCAGAATCTCAGCTTTGGCGAGGGGTTTGTCGTCATGGAGGGGACACCACTCGATGGCTCGCGCTCGCTGTATTTCAACGCCGCCCGGGCTGATTGGACCATCACACCCGGTCAGACGCTCTCGCTTGTCTATGTGAGTCAGCCGGTCGAAGAGAAGTACCTGCCGCTTGTCAACGATCAGGATGCCAAGCTGACCGAACAGCCAGAACAGGCAGTGATTGCGCATTACTCGCGTTCGTGGCAAAAGAGCACGCTGCAAGCATACTTCATACATAAGGAAGCCGAAAGCGCCGCGGACAACTCCGAGGAACGAGTGGTCAACTGCATAGGAGCGCGGCTCCAAGTGCCGGTTGTCGCGCGACTATCGCTTGTCGGTGAGGGCGCCTGCCAGTTCGGGACAATCGGCACGGCCGATCAGAGCGCCTACGGCGGGTACGGCTACGCCGAGTACACCACCGGTTGGCCGATGCATCTACCAAAGAACTTCTCCGGAGGTGGGATCTACTTAAGCGGGGATGACCTGACAACTGGCGACGATGAAGGCTGGGATCCGCTCTATGGACGTTGGCCGAAGTGGAGCGATTCGTACATCTATACTCTGGTCCGCGAACGGGCCGTCGCCTACTGGACAAATCTCTCGTCCGTGTTTCTCAAGACGACTGTCCCAGTCACGCCCGATCTGTTGCTGTCTTTGGACTATCACCACCTGACTGCACCCGAGCGTGATGATCCGGGAAAAGCTCTCCCCGGCGGGAAGGGCACGCACCGCGGCGATTTGTTCATCGGCAGACTGTCCTATCAAATGAATCCGCACCTGACTGGCCATCTCATCTACGAGGGGTTCACGCCGGGGAACTACTATTTCGACGGCGCCGATCCATACGGCTGGATGCGGATGGAAATGATGCTGCGTTTCTGAGCGGGAGGCCGGATGCTTGCGAAGATCCTCATTATCTCCGCGTTCGCATTGATGATTGTCACTATCGGCATTCTGGGAATGCGCAAGACCCGGAGTTTCGCCGACTATTTCCTCGGCGGCGGCACGGTCGGTCCATACATGACGGCGTTCACCTACGGCGCCGCATACTTCTCCGCCGTGCTTTTCATCGGCTTTGCGGGCAAAATAGGCTGGGACTTCGGGCTCTCGGGGCTGTGGATCGCGCTCGGAAACGCGTCGATTGGCGTCCTGGGGGTCTGGTGGATTCTCGGCAACCGCATCAAGCAGATGTCGCTGGAATACAAAGTCCAGACCATGCCGGAGTATTTCGAGAAGCGCTACGCCAGCCGCGGTTTCAAGCTATACAGTTCAGCGGCCATCTTCATTTTCCTGGTCCCCTACTCGGCGGCGGTCTTCATCGGCTTGTCTTACCTGTTCAAAGTCAACTTTGGCATCGAGTATTCGCTGGCGCTGCTTTTCATGGGAGGGTTTACGGCGCTGTACCTGGTCATGGGCGGATACAAATCGATGACGATGATCGATGTGATCTTCGGCATGATCATGGCGGTCGGCGCGTTTGTATTGCTGGTCAGCACCATAGGGACGGCTGGTGGACTCACGAGTTTAGTCGCGCAGTTGCGGGTCATCGATCCCAAGCTGACACAGGTTGTTGGTCCTCCCGGTCTCTGGCCATTGTTCTGCCTGGTCTTCCTCACCAGCATTGCGCCATTCGCGATGCCGCAACTGGTGCAAAAATTCTACGCGATCAGGGATCGTCAGGCAATCCGGATCGGCATGGTCGCCTCCACGCTCTTTTCGCTGCTCATCGCCACATCTGCTTACTTTACCGGCGCGAGTATCCGGGTCCTGCTCACGGCCGACAACGCGCCCGCAGCATTTCACGAGGGCAAGCCCATCTTTGACGCACTCATGCCGGAGCTGTTGGCAAATGCCATCTCTCCCTCGCTGGCCACGTTGATGCTGCTTCTGATTCTTTCGGCTTCGATGTCAACTCTAGCGGCGTTGGTCCTCATCTCCAGCTCTTCGGTCGTGAAAGACTTGTACGCCGGGTTTGTGAACGCGAGCGTCTCCGACAAGAGATTGACACTGCTCATGCGGCTGTGCAGCGCCTTCTTCGTCTGCCTGTCGGTCGTTCTCGCCTATTTCCGGCCGAGTACGATTGTTTCCATTCTGTCAATCTCGTGGGGGGCGATGGGCGCGGCATTCCTGGGGCCGTTTGTCTGGGGCATTCTCTGCAAGTGGATCACCAAGGCCGGCGCAATCTCATCATCGGTGGCGGGTTTGGGCACATGCCTGACTCTCTATGCCACAGGCACGCCGCCGCCGGAGGCGGGGACGATTGGGATGCTGATTTCACTCGTCGTCAGTCCGCTGGTCAGCGCGTTGACGAAGAGCCGTTCCGGGGTCGAATGCGACCGTACCATCCATTCTTGAATGACATGAGGCCCTTTAGACTTCTGGCATTTTCCTTCGATCTCTGTTAGGATCGGGGTTCAGGAGGACTTCCGTTATGACCGGTCAGGACAATCGGCATCCACGTGGGTTTTGGTTTGTGTTCTGGGGTGAGTTGGCGGAGAGGGCCAGTTTCTATGGCATGAAGGCCCTGCTCGTCTTGTACATGATCGACAAGCTGGGATACTCCGATGCCAACAGCTCGACTGTGGCATCGTTCTTCACCGCCTCCGCCTACATCCTGCCGATTGTCGGCGGGTATATCGCCGATCACTACCTCGGCAAGTTCCGCACGATCATCTACTTTGCAATTCCCTACATCCTCGGGCACATCGTCCTCGGCACATTCGACAATAATGTCGGGCTGTATGTGGCGCTGGCGCTTCTGGCAGGCGGGTCGGGATCGATCAAACCCAACATCAGCACGCTCATGGGTCTGATGTACCAGAAGGAAGGCAAGAGTCACCTCTTGTCGCAGGCCTTCTCGTGGTTCTACATGGCGATTAACATCGGCGCGGCATCGACCACGACGACGCTGCCGTTTATTCGCGACCGCTACGGTTACAGCGCGGCCTTCATGGCGCCGACGATCATGATGGTGATCGCGCTCGGCATCTTCTACATGGGCAAGAAGTACTATCCGCAGGAGGACATGCGGGCGTTGGCAAAGACACCGAAGACGCCGGAAGAGAAAATTGAAGAACGATCGGTGCTCCTGCGGTTGTCGGGACTTTTCGCATTGATTGTGTTTTTCTGGTCGGTGTTTGATCAGTCGTATTCGACATGGACACTTTTTGCGCGCGACTACCTCGAACTGAACACCGTCTTTGGCCGAATTCCACCGGATGCCATCCAGGGGTTGAATCCGATTCTGATTGTCGTTCTCTCTCCCCTGTTCGCATGGATCTGGTCGCGCACCGACAAGAGCGAGACGAACCGTCTGTCGTCACCGAAAAAGATGCTCCTGGGATTCTTCGCGGTCACGTTTTGCATGGGGCTCATGACTGTTGCCGGATTCATGGCTGCAACTCAGAAGATATCGATCATGTGGGAAGCGGGCGCGTATGTGCTGATGACCTGCGCGGAGTTGTGCATTTCGGTCATCGGACTGCAATTGGCTTTCGAAGAAGCGCCGATGCGGATGAAGTCGACCATCACGGGGATCTGGCTGTGCACAATCTTCCTCGGCAATGTTTTGGCGGGATTCTTCACGCGTTTCTACCCGATGACAACGCCGGGGAATTACTTCGGGCTGATGACAGTGATGATCGTCACCGTGACGATTGCGTTTTACTTTGTGGGGAGACGGTTTGAGCGGGGGCGGGCATAGATGGTATTGTCTTTCCCGTGAAAGCGGGAATCCAAGCATTTTGCAGCGGGAGTGGATCCCCGTGTGGCCTTGAGGAGTAACGAAACAGCTCGCCTTGTCAGCGACTGCCTGTGGCCACGCACCCAAATCCTAAGAGAAAGTAAACTTCGTCGATTCCGTGAGGGAGCCGAGCATAACGCACTCCAATCCCGCCAAATGCCGGCCCTTCGTATCCTTCATCAAACTCTTGGTCGAGGTCGAGCCATCCCCACTGAAGAGTCAGGCGGTCATCGGATTTTTCGTAAAAACCATGGGTATACAAGATGCGCAGTCCGACGTGACCACCCAATGCGAGCCACGCCTGAGAACCCGCTACCACGCCTGAGTAAGTTGTCGTCAGGAACACGGATTCGTCTTTCTGCTCGCCGTCATCGTATCCGGCGGTCTTATGATAAACCCAGCCGTATCCCACTAATGGTTCGACATCCAGAAAATTCCCGACGCGAGATCCGATTCCACCAAGGAGTGTGAGTGACCGCGAGAATTGCGAGATGTAATCCAATGGGATGTCGAATTCACCTTTAAAAGTCTCCCATGAGAAATCGATGCACTGGTGCAGGCCGACGGGTCCCAGTACTTCATGCATCATTAGCTGCATGCCCGATACTACATATGCGTGATCGCCTCCCCGATGGTAATCTTCCAATGAGTCGACGTAAGAGAGTTTTCCCAATCCAACACCGAAGTCTAGGCCCCAGCCAAATCCGCTTCGGAGCGTAAACGGCTTGGCAGTATTGGTCGAATCCTTGCAGAACCCAGGGGCACTCGACATTATGAGGCCCATCATCACGAAGGCGAGAGTGAACGAGCGATGCATTAGCACTCGTCGGCTTCTCTTTGCGCGGCAGGGTATTCTGGGCATTTTCGCTGCAATGTCTGTTTGCATTTGAGGTGACACAAGTCAAAACAGTTGTCGAGCTCTCTGCACGCTCCGTTTGTGACAGGGGCCGAGAGCGGTGGGCGCGAAGAGCACACGCACCCTGCGACTGCCGGGATGATAGTGTATTGTCATTCCGAGCCGGGTCCGGCGAGGAATCTGCTTTGTATTAGCCGCCATGAGAAAAGCAGATTCCTCACTTCGTTCGGAATGACAAATCGAGCCTACAGCGTCACCGGCGTCGGCACTTCGGGTTCGCGGGGTCTTTGCGGGGCGATCCAGGGGAATTCGGTCGAGTCGAGAACTTGGAAGAAGACTTCGATAATCTGTGGGTCGAACTGAATTCCAGAGAAAATGCGCAGTTCTTCACAGGCGGCGGCGATGGACTGGCCGCGTCGGTAGGGACGGTCGGAGGTGATGGCGTCGAAGGCATCGACAACCGCCAGCAGACGTCCTTCAATCGGAATCTCTTCCCCGGCCGCGCCGGTCGGATAGCCGGTGCCGTTGAAGCGCTCGTGATGATAGTACACATACGGCACAGCGGCTTTGAGGAACGGCACGCCCTCGATGATTTTGGCGCCGATCTCCGGATGGGTCTTCATTATCGCGAATTCATCGGGGGTCAAGGGCCCGGGCTTCGAGAGGATTGAATCGGGCACGCCGATTTTGCCGATGTCGTGCAGCGTGCACCCCATCCAGAGACTCGCCAGCTTCTCCGCATCCCATCCCAGTTTCGCGCCGATGGCGCGGGCGAGGACCTTCACACGGTCGGTGTGGCCGTGAGTGTATGGGTCGCGTATTTCGATCGCATTGGCGAGCGCGGTCACAGTCTCGATGTAGGTTGCCTGGAGGTCTTTATAGAGCCGGGCGTTATCGATGGCGAAGGCTGCTTGCTGGGCGATCATGCCGATCGTGCGCATTGTGCCATCGCCCACCGGACCAGCGTTGGCGCGCCGCACGATATTGAGCAGGCCGATCGCCTGTCCTTTGACGACCAACGGCTGGCAAACTCGCAGAGCGCCATCGTGGTCGGCCGGGAAAAGCGAGATCTGGCTGTCCTCGAGCACCATCGGACGCGCCATTGAGACCACGGCATTTGATGTCACACTTTCGCCGCGCAGAAACCGGCCATGCTGAGGATCGTCCAATAACCTCGTGTCGCCATGGATGGCGCGCAGTTCCAGTCTGCCGGTCTCGGAGTGACGCAGGAGCACGCTGGCGGCCTCGGCGGAGCATTCGCGGATGACTGTCTCGATGACAGTCTGCAGAATCTGGTCGACATCCGAAATTGTGCCCACGGCGCGGTTGAGTTCGGAGACCGCGACCTGCTCGCGCAGTTCCATGTTCTCACGGCGCAGGTGGCAATTCTCCAGCGCGCGGTACACGGCGGCTGAGAGCATCTCCAGACGGAACGGCTTAATCAGATAATCATAGGTGCCATTCTGTAGGGCCGAGATGGCGGTTTCGACTGTCGGGTGTGCGGTTATCAGGATTGAGACGGCATGCGGCTGGACTTGCCGCGCATGACGGATCACATCGAGACCGCTGCCATCACCCAGGAACAGATCGACCAGAAGCAGGTCGACCGAGCGCTTTTCGAGAATCTCGAATGCCTCTTCTACAGTCGCCGCGACGTGCACGGTCATTCCCGAATGCTCGGAAAGCCAATCGTGGAGCAGAATCCGGATACCGGGTTCGTCGTCGACTACCAGGGTGGTCGCAGGAACAGGCAGGGGCTCGGGCATGGGGGTCGTCATCGTCTCTTGGATTATCGGCGGTTTTGGCAGAACCGTTTACAGGGGGGCGGAGAGGTTTCGTCATGATGGATTTCGGGAGTGTGCAGAGAGTTGCACAGTGCCCGATTGTCGATTGCGGATTGCGGAATGCGGATTGAACAAACCCGGTTAACGACCGTGACTTCTCGCTGTCTTACTAGAGGCGATGACCATCGAGAGGATCTCATCAGCCTCCTTCATCAAACCTTCAATCAAGTTGTGTTTCATCTGGCCGGCGTCGATCAACAATTCCATCCAATACATGCACTCATCACACTCTTCTTCGACGATGCCCATTTTGGCAACGAAGTCGGCATGTGACCTGGCACGACAAGCGGCACGGTAGTTGGCGCCGACAGATGTGCCGCACCGCAGTAATTGCCGACCAATGACATCGGCAGTCCTTCCTTTTGGCAATGAGTCGCACAGTCGGATGATGCGTAAAGCAAACACCCGCGTTCGTGTTTTGAAGACTTCTGGATTCACGTCGGCCCTCACGTATATTGAATCCGCAATCCGCAATCCGCAATCGTCAATCAGTAGTCCACGCCCTTCTGCGCGAGGTCGCCCTTTTGGTAGGGATGCTTGACTTCGCGCATCTCCGTGACGAGGTCGGCGCGTTCGATGACATCGGGCGGCGCGCCGCGTCCGGTGAGGACCAGATGTACATTGCCGGGCTTGGAATTGATCAACGTCACAAGGTCCGGGCCGGTGAGGAAACCGAGTTGGCAGGCGACGAAGATTTCATCGAGAATCACGATGTCCCAATTCCCAGATGTGATCTCCCCTTTCACCTCTTCCAAGGCATCAAGCGCGGCCCGGCGGTGGACCTCGCGCGGGAGCTTATCGTCGACGATGCCGACAAAACCCTCGCCCTTCTGTTTGAGAACGATGTAAGGCGAGAGCATCTTCAACCCATCGATCTCACCATACTGCCAGGAGCCCTTGATGAATTGCCAGATGAGTGTCCGCAAATGATATCCCACGGCGCGGACGGCCATGCCAAGGGCAGCGGTGGTCTTGCCTTTGCCATCGCCAGTGTAGCAGATCACGAGTCCTTTTTGGACGCGGATTTTGGGAGGATTGGGTGTGGCCGTCATTGTGTGTCCGTTTCTGTGAGAATCTGATACAGGAACCACTCGCCTTCGGCGCTGGAGGGCGGGCGGTCGAGGTAGATTTCGAAGACTTCGCCTGAATTCATCCGCAGGCGGAAGTAATTGCGATGTCGGCGGGTGCGCCAATTCTTTTGCACCGCCGCGGCCGAGAATCCCCAATCAAACCAGGAGGCGATCACCTCGGTAACAACGTACTCCTTCTCACGCCACGTGAGCGAGACCGGCTGTTTGACTTCGCCGGCGGTTTGCACATCGATCTTCTCGCCTATGAAGTGTGGCATGGCACAGGACTATGGATTGAGCCGCCAGATTGAGAAATTCAATGCAGTGGCGAATGCGACCCAGAGGAAGTAGGGAATCAGTATCAACCCCGCAGCGCGGTCAATCCGCAGAAACAACCGAATCGTCATCGCAACCAGGATGAGAAGCAAAACGATATCGATCAGACCGAATGCGGGATTTCGCAGGCCAAAGAAAAGGCCGGACCATGCGAGGTTGAGCACGTACTGGATGCCATAGCAGGTCATGGCACCTTTCACGGCTTCCGAGTCGCGCTCGCGCCAGACACGCCAGCCGGCGACAGCGATGCCAATGTAGAGCAGAGTCCAGACAGGTCCGAATATCCAGCCCGGGGGTGTCCAGGCCGGTTTTGTGAGGGTCGTGTACCAGGTACCGACAGAGGAACTCGTCCACAATCCGGCGACGATCTCGATCGCGAAGCTGAGGACGAGAAATCCGAGCAGAGAGAGCCACTGCCGATTGCTGGTGCTCATGACGTCCCTCTTGTCATTGCGCTTCGGGAGATTCCGCGCAACATGTTGCGAAAAACAAGTTCGTGCAAAGGGTAGATGCCATACCAATACATGAGTCCGAAGAGCCCTTTCGGATCGAATATAGCGGTCTGTCGGATGGTGGTCGAATCACGTTCACGCGTGACGTCGAATTCCAGCCACGCCCGCCCGGGGAGTCTCATCTCGGCCCGAAGGCGCAGGAGGCGTCCAGGCACAATGCTCTCGACCCTCCAGCAGTCGATCACGTCACCGATTGCCAACAATTCTGGATGGCGTCGCCCGCGTCGCATCCCGACACCACCGACGAGCAAATCCAACCATCCCCTGATAGTCCAAAGCCACTGGGCATAGTACCAGCCCGTCGCGCCGCCAATGCGTTGAATCGGCGCGAAGGCGTCGGCGATGCTTGCCGCGACGCTCATCTCACGCGAGTCGATCAATCGATTGCCGAATCGCACACCGCCCCAGTCGCGTCGTCCCTGAACCAGGGACATCGCATCCGACCACCGTGTTTCGGCCAATTCGCGATCTTCGTTGCGCAGAGCCGCGTCGATGGCCTCGCCGACGGAGCGTGGCCGAATATCGAAGTACCCCGAGGCCGACTGGTCGCGCACCACGCTGGGGTGGCGGATGCTCTCGATCAGGATGCGTCCGACAGGCGCATACAGCGGAGTAACCAGGCCAAGCCAAAGGCTGGAAAGCCGCGGCGAGAGCACAGGCACTCGCAGGAGGATTCGTCTCAGCCCACGACGCCGCGCATATTGTTGCATGAGGTCGGCGTACGACAGGCGGTCCAATCCGCCGATTTCGAAAATCGTATGCTCTCCCGGCGGGACCGTGACGGCCGAGGCCGCAACGAGGTAGGACAGGACATCATCGATCGCAATGGGCTGGGCTTGAACGGAGACCCAGCGCGGCGTGATCATGACCGGAAGCCGTTCAACGAGCGCGCGCACCATCTCGAACGAGAGACTGCCTGAACCAATTATGATCGATGCGCGCAATTCAACAACCGTGAGGCCCGTTGAAGCGAGCACTCTTCCGACATTCTGGCGGCTCCAGAGGTGGAGCGAGAGTTCGCGCAGTCCGTCACCGAGCCCGCCGAGAAAGATGATGCGTTTGACTCCGGAGTCCTTCGCGGCTTCGGCGAAATTGCGCGCACATTCCGCTTCACGTTCGACGAATCCCTCTCCCCCAGCCATTGAGTGAATGAGGTAGTACGCGACGTGGCAATCGGTAAGCGCGTTTCGGATCGAAGCGGGATCGAAGGCATCGGCATGCACCGTCTCCACCGCCGCGCCGAATCGGGCGGTCACATAATCCGGGTTTCGTGCGCCGCAACGGATTCGATGACCCTGCTCGATCAGCCGGCGCGCAAGCCGTCCCCCGACATACCCCGTGACGCCGGTCAGAAAGACGATGCCGGACGGGGCGGGATGGTTGCGGGGCTCTCGGTCAGACGTCGCGCTTGCCCTTGCTGCGCCACCAGAGGCGAATCGGCGTGCCGGCGAATCCGTAACGTTCGCGGATACGATTGACGACGAAGCGCTGATACGATTCGGGGATCAGCTTTGGATGATTACAGAAAACGACGAACGTCGGCGGTGTTGCTTCGGTCTGGGTGATGTAGTTGATCTTGATGTGCTTGCCGAGGATCGCCGGCGGCGGTTTTTCACGCATCTCCTCGAGAATCGTGTCATTGAGTTCAGCGGTCGGGATGCGTTTGCGGCTCTCGTCCAAGACCTCGCGCGCCATGTCGAGAACCTTGGTGCCGCGTTGGCCGGTCAACGCCGAGATGAAGACGACCGGCGCCCACGAGAATGAATGCGCACGTATGCGCATGTCGTGGACGTAGGTGCCAGCGGTGCTCTCGTCCTTTTCGATCACGTCCCACTTATTGATCGCAAAGAACAAGGCTCTCCCCGCTTCGACCGCGGTCTCGGCGATCTTGAAATCCTGAGTGCCCAACTGCTGCGAGGCGTCGATCATGATGCAGACGACATCGGCGCGTTGCACCGCCTTGATACTGCGCAGGGTTGTGTAGAATTCGACCGATTCGTGTACGCGCGAGGCGCGGCGCAGCCCCGCAGTGTCAATCAACGTGAAGCGCGTGCCATTGTAATCGAGAATTGAATCGACCGAATCGCGGGTGGTCCCGGCCTTCGGCGAGACGATCATGCGTTCTTCGCCGAGCAGACGGTTGACCAACGAAGACTTGCCGACATTGGGCCGTCCGACAATTGCCAGAAATACCGAATCGTGCTCCTCTTCCTCCTCGCGCTCGATTACGGCGGGGAGAATGGCAACAAGCCGATCCAGCAGGTCGCTGGTCGCACGACCGTGCAGTGCCGAGATGCCGATTGGCTCGAGTGGGCCAAGCCGCGTGTAGTCGTAGATATCGGAGTCCTGCTTCGGCCCGTCGATCTTGTTCACGACCAGGATCGCCGGCTTGCCGGAACGCAACAGCATTCGCGCGATCGCTTCGTCGTCTTTGTGAATGGCAACTTTGCCATCGACGAGGAAGATCACCGCGTCCGACTCTTCGATGGCGATCTGCGCCTGCGAAGTAATCTCCTGCTGCAGCTCGTCCTCGGACTGCATGACCAGCCCGCCCGTGTCAACGAGGGCGAAACGCTTGCCGTCGCACTCGGTCTCGGCATAGAGACGGTCGCGCGTGACGCCAGGAGTCGGATCGACCACGGCGAGGCGCTGCCCGACGATGCGGTTAAACAGGGTCGACTTGCCCACATTGGGGCGGCCGATGATGCAGACGATGGGTGTGGGCATGTGTGTCCCCCCCACAGGGGGAGCGCGAATATACGGCAAGAATGCCCCTAGAAACGTCGCCAATCAGGAGATTGGCGTTCCCAGCATCTCCGTGTCAAAACAGACGAAAACTCACCAATTGAACCAACACTCTGTAGGAACAAACCCACTCTTCTGGACACAGGAGAGAAATGGCCCTGTATAGGCAGTGAGCAGAGCGCGTGCCGAGTTGTTGACGAAGTGATGCGGGACAGCAACTTAGTCAGTCGCTCAGGGATTCAACATTGTGGGCAGGGATGTTGCAACTACGCTTATCGTCCGAGGTGGAGAACGAAACTGGATGCGAGTGTAGGACGGAGGCACCGATGAGAAACAAACTAAGATACTTGACCCTGCCAGCGCTCTTGGCCGTGTGCAGCATCTGGCTGGTGTCAGGCTGCGGTGAGCAAGCGACTCCGTTGGGTTCCAATGAACCCGATAATGGCGCGGCGGGGTTAAATTGGATTGACGAGAGTGGCATCGATCCATTTGCCAAAGCCGATGGCAAAGGCGGGACGACGGGACCGAATGCGGCCAAGGTCGAATTCGACGCCGGTGTGGCGTTGGTGACGCCACGTTTGGGTGGAGCAATTGGTCTGCACCTGGGGACCAATGCGACCTCGTTCTTCGTTCCCCCGGGAGCGGTTCCCCGCCCAATACTCGTCAGCATGCTGGCGGCTCAGATCAACACGCCGCACGGATCTGTGGCGCTCTATGAGTTCGGTCCAAACGGGTTCGTGTTCAGAGCGCCGACGACTCTCAAACTTCAGGTCGATGTCCCGGATGGTGAAATCCGCTCTCTCTTCTGGTGGAATCCGGCAACGCACGACTGGGAAAAGCAGGACGAGTCCGTCGTCAAGAAGGGCGTAGTCACCTTCACGGTGTGGCACTTCTCGAAGTACGGAATCGCGTGATCGAACCGGTCATGCGCAGGACCGCCGCCCCGGCCGGACGCCGGGGCGGCTTTTTTATTGCCGATTGCCGATTGTCGATTGCGGATTTCCGGTCAGCTCGAAACAGGCGCTCGACCTTCTGTTTTCTGAGGTGTTCGCGGGAGGGCGAGGCTCCTGCCGAGCCGCTGCACTGTGGACGCGCGACCGATTCCTGTCCTCAACTTAGCCCCTGCACTCCCACCTCTTTGCAAGCATCACGCACTCGTTGCCATGGCGGCTCGGCAGGAGCCTCGCCCTCCCACACTCGGGATGCTCTCAAATGACCAAACGCGCTTGGCCGGCATTGGACCAAACTGACCCACTGCCCGGACGCGGAATCTCCGTTGTGCACTTGCGAACTGAAGTGAACGAGTGTGCGGTGCTTGCTCAGTCTTTGCCTCGACTTGTGTCACCTCCTATGCACTGTGGGTGCGATCCAATTCAAACTGGGAGGGAAGAGCCAAGCGGCATGGACGCCTATTGAACAGTTACTTTAAGAAAGACTCATAACCTATTGTCGCGCGTGAGACTGGCGAAGTGTTCATGAGAACGACACGGTGGGCAAGACCTTTGCGTTAGTATGAGCACAGAGGCAACGAGGATACTGAGATTGAAGCATACGGAGAAGGAGGCGGTAATGAAGCGCACGAGACGGATCGCAGGGATGATAACGGTGGCGTTGGTGATGGCCAGCTTTCTGGTGATCGGGTGTGGTGAATCGCCCAATGGCCCGCTGGTTGCCGGTGATGGTGATGGAGTGGTCGTGAAACCGGGCAGCACTGGCAGCAACGGCGACACGTCCCGCGATGGGATTAAGGGAGACAACACTCAGAAATAGCCCTACCGGCTGGCCGCATGGCCAACCCGTCCATAGAGCCTGAGAGAGACAGACCGCCTCGGTGAAGTTGAGCCGGGGCGGTTCTGTTTGATTGTCGATTGACGATTGCGGATTGTCGATTGCAGAGACTGAACCTGAAGTTGGGGATCTCCCACAAGAGTGCTGGGGAAAACCCATCACATTTGGTCCCGTTTGCCGCCGCGGGAGTGATCCAAATGAACAGGCGCTTTCAGCCGGTCCTGCAAACGACTGTCTTGGTGAGAGATGCGTGGGTGTTCAGATTTGGGGCACGGGTGGCATGTCTTGTGCAGGAGTTGACCTCACACCGACCCCGAAACGGGACTGAATCCGTCGGGAATAATCAGGGAGTGTGGATGCAGAAGACGAAACGGTCAATGATTCAATTCACTCTGGGGCTTCTGATCGTGGCCGGCGCGCTGGGGTTTGTCGCCGGGTGCGGCGATCTGCCGACATCACCCACGGTTCAAAATGATGATGCAGGAACCATTGTCAATCCGAAGCAGGGTGACAACGGCGTCGCGGCGAGCGGGCTGCTCGGTAACGTCCTCAGAGATGTCGTGGGCGTGGTGCGGAATGTCGTGGAAGTGGTCGGAGCGCTCGGCGGTCAGATTTGCACATCGCTGGGCAATGGCCGCAAGTGCGGGCTTGATGTCCCGGCGGGCGCGCTCGATCAGCCGACCGCGATCTCGATGCGAGTCGAGGATTTTGAGGGACGTCTATCGTCGGCGATTTTCGACTTCGGCCCGGACGGCTTGGTCTTCGAGAAATCAACGACACTGTTCTACGACGTGAAAGATCCGAACGGCACGATCAAGACTCTGACTTGGTTTGATCCGGTCGCGAATCAGTGGGTCGTGCAGGCGCAGGCGAAGGTCAAAAATGGCCGCGTGACTTTCTCGGTCAATCACTTCTCCAAGTACGGAATCAGCTAAGTCCTCCCCTCCTCGGTTCGGCTCTCCTCGCCCCGGCTCTCCGCCGCCGGGGCGATGTTGTTTGGATGCCCTTCGACTTCGCTTGGGGTAACCAATTGCGAATTGCGGAATGTGGAATGCAGGTTTGCACTCTCCGCTCTGGGGAGAATGCCTCTATTGCTCCGTCATTCTCGCGCAAGCGGGAACCCATGCTTGCGTAGATTCCCGCTTTCGCCGGAATAGCGAGGTCAGCGATTGAGGCGTGAGAATGTCGCCGGCTGCCAGCCACACTCTCGATTTCGCCTTACTAGACTATCTGTTGCCCTCTTTTCTTTGTGCCGGGCGTTCGAGGATGACATACCTTATAGGTGTTGAGGGCGGAATGTAATGAGCGAAAAATACGGCAATCATTCTGACTACATGGAACGCGTATGCGTGACTGCGGACACTCGTAAGGGAGCAGTCGAGAATGCGATAAGAGCGGCATTTGAAGGGCATATTGAGCGAAGAGAGACAGAGGTGGTCGTATTTTCCGGGCTCTCGGCGACTGAGCTCGCAAAGGCGATCATTTCTCGTCCGGTAATTCTCAAAGCCTTGCTCGCCTGTTGCAATGTAGCCGCCAGAGCTATTGAGCGTGATCTGGGCATCAAAGGTATTGACACTTTCGACCCTAGGATTGATCACGACGAAGCAAAAGTGATTGCGGGCTACATCCGACCGTTCTTACCTGACTACATCGAAGTACCTGCCCTATGCCTGATTGACAGGATCGCATACATTGACAAGGAGATTCGGAAGGGCAAAGGGAACTGGGAGAAAGGAATCGTCGCTGCACTCACAAAGTGGAGCGGCAAGAAGTTCAAGAAGCGACAATTCGAGATAGATGGAGAATCATTCGAATTGGACGCGGCATTTCCAGAACGAGGGGGAGTCGCAGTGGGGATAGACGTAAAGCGGATAGAAGCCCGACGCGACATCCACAAGAGGTGCGATGAGATAGTAAACAAAGCCAGCAAGCTGAAGCGTGCCTACTCCGAGGCACAGTTTGGGGCGGTCGTATACTACCCGTTTACCGAGGAACACGTAAATATTCAGAGTAGACTTAGTTCTTCTTCGGTAGATTGCGTCGTCTTCGCTTCGGAGTCAGAACAGTCTATCGAAAACGCCGTTAAGCTCTTGCTATCAAGACTGGGAGTCACCGATCGATGAACTCAATCAGCCACCATCAGCTTGTCCTAGGCGATGCCAGAAGTATCGAATTCATCTCGGATGAGACGATCCACCTTGTGGTAACGTCTCCTCCGTACTGGACTCTCAAGAAGTACGAAGAACATCCGAATCAGATGGGCCATATTGCCGAGTACGAGTCCTTCATTAGTGAGTTGGCAAGAGTCTGGCGAGAGTGCTACCGGGTACTTGTGCCGGGAGGTAGATTGGTCTGCGTTGTCGGCGACGTGTGCCTTTCCAGAAAGCAATTCGGGCGGCATGTCGTTGTCCCGCTGCACGCTGATATCGCGGTGGCATGTCGAAGGATAGGATTCGACAATCTCAATCCAATCATATGGCACAAGATCTCAAACGCGAATTATGAGGTGAAAAACGGCACGAAATTTTTGGGAAAGCCTTACGAGCCAAACGCGATCATCAAGAACGATATCGAGTTCATTCTCATGCAGCGTAAGCCGGGGGGCTATCGAAAGCCCACGACCGAGCAACGCCGTCTGTCGAAGATCGAAAAAGCTGATTATGATGTATGGTTTCAACAGTTTTGGAGAATCACTGGGGCGTCCACAAAGGAGCATCCTGCACCATTCCCGCTAGAGTTGGCATACCGCTTGGTGCGGATGTTCTCGTTCTACGGCGATACAGTATTGGACCCATTCTGCGGAACGGGCACGACCATGCTGGCTGCGATGAAGTCGAGCAGGAATAGCATCGGAGTGGAAATCGAACCCAAGTACTGTAAGAAGACATTAGCGAGACTCCACAAGGAATCGTCTTCCCTCTTCAAGAATTCTGAGTTGGAATTCGCGCGAGCAGTAGACATTCTACATGTCACAAGAGACAAGCCGCCACTGGAATTTGCCGCCGGGCCGCCCCGTAGCCTCGCTCGATTAGTGGTTTCCGCGTGAGTGCTCCCGCACCGCTCTATATGGCCTCCTAGCAGGTGACTACGTTACCACGTCAGCTGCCAAGTCGCGTTGTTCGGGACGGTGACCTTGCGGCGCAAGATTGCGCCGCTCGTGTAGCGGATTTCGAATTCGTAGCGGGTGGTGTTGGGAGTGAGGAGTGCGGAGGGGTAGAGATCGAGGAACCAATAGCCTTGGCTATCGGTCGTGGTGGTGCGTTGATATGGGGAGATGATGGTAGTTTGGTAGCGGAGTGGGGAATCGCTCACGCGGGCGCGGACTTCGGCGCCGGCGACAACTCCCGACGAAAGATCCTGCACCCAGCCGTAGACACGGCAGAGCGACGCGGTCGCCGGTGTGCCGGGATCGAAATCGTAACCGAGAAGGCGCACGGTGTCGGGCGCGGCACCAGCGGGAGTTGTGAGCGGCGTGTTCGCGGGCCAGGTGTATCCGGTGAGGGCAGGAACCAAAACGTAGGTCGCTTCGGCATTCACGGCGAAGATGATCTTGCCGGGGGCGAGGCTTCTCCCCCGCGCGAGATTGGCGGTCTGGCCGGCGTCTTTGAGTGAAACGAGGACATCGGGGATGGTGTCATCGATGCCGGAAGTGTCGATCAGGTAGACCACCAGCGATTTCGCGCCCGCCCCGAGCCCGACATCGCCTTGGCGCACGAGGGAATTGCCATCACTCCAGCGGAGTGAACGCAGGATCGAATCGCGTTGGCCATCGGACCAATTGGACTTGAAGAACTGGTTGTCGAGATAAACGCTGAAATCGGCGGTCGAGTAGAGCGTAAATTCGCCATGCCAGGAAGTCTCCAGATCGGCTCCGGTATTGTCTTGCACGGTCAGGATGTACTTGTAGGCGCCGTTTATGCCTGCGCCATCGAGATTGGCTGTGGCATCACGGAATGTGTACGCCTCTCCCCTGTTGAAATCCTCCCAGTCTGACAGCGTGATGCGCGCGTTGTTGTGCGCCATTGAATCGCGGAAGCACTCTTTTCCGCCGGGGTAATAGACGACGATGTAGATCGAATCGCCCGCGGCGAGCGCGACCGGTCTGCCGAGCGAATCGAGCGCCTGGAAGGTGATTGAAAGCGTGTCTTCGGCGGAGACGCCGGAGTTGTTGAGGATGGCGGCGTGGGTGGGAGCAGCGGCCAGGAGAAGCAGGAGTGGGATGAGTTTGCGCATAGTCGATTGCGGATTGCGGAATGCGGATTGCGGATTGAAGAGCCAAAAGGATTGCTTCGGCCCATAGAGCCGGGCCTCGCAATGACGACGGTCCGGGCCGAGCCGAACTTGCGCTCGCGACTGGCCACGTCATTGCGAGGAGCGTTTTGAGCGACCGAAGTAGGTCCCTTAGGGACGAAGCAATCGTTGTTGCTCTAATGATCCGGCGAGATGGCGACCGTCTGCCAGTCTTCGGGCATGTTGGCGAAGTAGGCGGGGTCGACTTGCGTTATTGGGAATTGAAATGGCGCGCCGCCGGCTTGCAGGATTTCGGCGGCGGCGGTCGAGCAGACGCGGTACTTGTCGGCGCGGTCGCCGAAGAGCGAGATGATATTGGCGGCGCGTCCGAGCCAGCCGGATAAAGCGAAATCGAGCAGGTCTCCCTTATCGTATGGCGTGTGCACGAGACGGTACGCCGCCTGCAGCATCGCGGCGTTATCGAGAGCGGTGCGCGACCGGACAATGATCCAATGTTTGCGCCCGAGCACGAGCCTGTCGATCGCGATCCAGCGACAGACCGGAGTGGTCGCTTCGAAAAAGCGGCCGCAAAGCCAGACACGGACATGCGTGACGCCAATATCGGCATCGGCGCCCCAACGGCGTTGCTGAAACTTACGGATCGCGTGATAGACAAGGCCGAGCAGCCAGCGGCGCGGTGGCCAAAGCCCGGAGGAACCGTAGGTAAGCAGGAGATCGCCGTTACGGAGCCGGGCAGGGTCGAGATCCAACAAGGCAACGTCGCCGCCGGCTCGACGCGGACGCGGAAGAAGGCGTGAAGGTGACATAGATTGACAGGCGCGCGCCATTGATCCCCGAGATCGGGTTGAGCGCGGGCGGGAAACCAGACTCGTATTCAGCGACACGGCTTAAAATTGTTCCGCCGCCCGTGAGGATGCCGCCGCGCGGCGATCCACCGGACCCGGAGCCGGCACTGTCGCCGAATAGCGCGATGAAGTATGGGACGCCGGCGGTGACTTGCGGCTTGGGGTCCGGAAAGGCGAACCCCTGCCACGCGTATGCGGCTGCGGCAAAACGCCGCTCGTCAGTCACGCCATTGGCGACAAGAACGGTGTCCTCATCGACGACCGTGTACAGGGCGCAGCGAACCTTGCAGGAGTCGATGGCGAAGCGCAAATGCGCGGTGACGGAGTCGCAGACGCCGGACTCCGACGGCGATGACAGAAACGCGGCGACATTGTCGCGCACAATCACCGCGCCGCTGTAGGCGTTTTGGTCGCCGAAGGTGGCGGCGTGAGAGGATGTGGCCGACAGCAGGGCCAAGGCGATGCAGAGGTGGCGCATGTTCATTGCGGAATGCGGAATGCGGAATGCGGAATTAAGAGCAAACACCTGAGAAACGGTCTCACTGAGAAAGTTCTTCGTGGCGCATGTCGTTGATCATTGACCAGAAGGTCTTCTCGGCGTCGACGGCCGGTTTGAGCTTGGCGCGGAATTCGAGGAGGCGGACGAAGTCGGTGAGTTTGACGTTCAGGTCTGTGTCGGAGAGTTCGCGTTCGCAACGTTCGATCAAGGCCTCGATAGCCTCGAGGTCATGCGAGACCGAGCGGTGCGTGGTCTGGGTTTCGTCGAGGTGGATGCGCGGGGAAGTCATAGGACCTATTGGACAGATTGGACCAATCAAGAGCGGGCTTCAACGATCCAGAGGTCGATCAAGGCATTCTCGGGAGTCGATGTGGCCTTGGCCAGACGGAACGAGGTTGGGCCGGGCTGGCCGATGATGGCAGCGGGGACATCATTCTTCGCGATCGGGATGATTGCCGGTGTGTCGATCGAAGTCGGCAGAGTATTGCCGCGGTGATCGATGAGACTGGCGTACGCGATCTCCTGCGGTTGGCCGCCGATAACGAATTCGGTGAAGACCACGCGCGTCTCGGAATCATCGATTTCGGTCGCGATGGCGGCGAGGATTTCCGCTTGCAACGATCCCCAGACGTTCAGGTCGCGGACGAGCCAGGCGCGGCGGGCGTTGAGGTGGGTGAGTGTGGGGTGCATGATTGAAATCTCTCCCTTTAGGGGAGCTTTGGTAGGTCAGGAGCCTGCTCTCCAGGCTCCTGACTTGCGAAGCGGACTGGCCGGTAGCTCGATCTGGCAAGTCAGGAGCCTCGCGCTGTGAACATTCTTCCGTTGACGAGCATTGCCGAGCGCGAGGCTCCTGACCTACTAGAGCTTGATTATCCCCGGCGAAGCGCGGAGCGTGAGGCAATCGGTCGCGCGAATCTGGAGAGGAATGCGCCAGCGGTCTGCTCGTAACGTGTCGCGACGTCGAGCCAGGCTTGGGCATTGGTGCGCGAACTCGAAGATGCGGTAGCGGTATCGGCCAGCACGGCGCCGGCGCGCATGCGCGCGACTTGGGCGACCGCCAGATGGGTCGCGCCAATCACGATCCCGGGTGTGGGCTCTTCATGGTATGCGTCGCTGACAAGAGCAAGCACGGTCTCTGCGGATTCGGTGATCGCCTGCTCGATGACTTGATCGGAGACTGTGCCGAGCGCGACGGTGTAATCGACAACGACTTCCTGGCCATCGCCAATCAGTCCCGCTGATTTGCGCGAGATCGTCCCCAGTGCGGCATTCAGCGTGAAATCGTCGCCTTCGACATAGACGTGATAGAAGGCATACCAGGTCGAGACAATCTGCGCATAGGCGATCGCACCCGAGTCGAGGCGTTTGATGCGTCCGTTTCCGGCATCAACGATGAAATCGACATTCTCAGTGTAGACGATGCCAAGCGAACTGTCGGACGCAACGAGGACTGTGCCGGGAACGAGCTGCGCATGGTTGAGAATGATCCAGCCATCGGCGAGCGTGCGAGTCTCGCGGACCGGAGTCATGCTGCGCCGTGCCTTCACGATCACAGAGCCGTCGACGAGCCCGGAGTGCGGCAAGGAATACGGCGCGGTCCCGCTTAGAATCAGACGCACATCGCGAATGTCGATCTGCCCGAGCGGCAGACCGGCCAGGTGAGTGCGAACGAGGTCGATGGAGGTGAAGGCCATGGCGATTGTCGATTGCGGATTGCGGATTGTCGATTGTCGATTGCGGATTGCGGATTGCGGATTGGCGATTGACGGATTGACAGGTCGGACAGCTCTTCAATTGTCAATTGTCAATCCGTCAATTGTCAATTCATCGAAAGATGTGTCATTTCGGGAACTGATGTAATCTGGGAGCCAATGGGGACGGTGGTGAATGCCGTGGTGCAGAGAATGCGGATCCAGTAGCGATTGGCGCCGTTGACCGTTGTCTTCTGCCAATCGGCAGGTGTCGCATTATCATCGGTGAAGAGGCGCACGCCTTTGTTGGCAGAGGTGAAGTCATACGAACCGGATGCGGGCACAAATGCGGTCCACTCGGCTCCATTCCAGTATGCCCAAGTGACAACGCCGGCGACGCCAACTTGTGACAGCAGAAACCGCGCGAAGCTGAAGCGGGCATCGGCGCCGAGATACAGGGCGTCACTTATCGATTCGAGCAGACCGCCCGAAGTTGGATGGGCAATATCGCCGCCCGAGGTCGATTCGGCTTGCGTGGTGAGATCGGCAAATGGTATCGGGGCATCGGCATCGTGACAGAAGACCGAAGCGAATGGTGACTGTCCCGGCAGGACAGGTGCGGATGTGGTGAACGTAGCCCCTGAACGATGCGATTCGAGCAAGCGATTCTGATCGGTGCCGATGTTCCGGAGAAACAGGGCATACGGTGTCAACCCGACATAGCGCAGTGAGGGCGAGAGGCACAGTTGATCGGACACGGTTTGCAGTGCGCCCCACATCGCGCCATCGTACTCTTTCAGAAACAGCATGGAGTCGGCGACAAACAATGCGCCCAATTTGCCGTCGGGAGCTACCGCGCCAGTGATGTCCGCGCTCAGACCGGAACCAGAGTAGAGAATATCGGCCGCATCCCAGAGGGCGGCGTCGAGGTCGATCTTACGGTGGCGCGCTTGGGTCCCGCCAATGGTGTAGAGGCAGTGCAGGTGAGTCGGGCGCGCTACCAGGCGCGCATGGACAGATGCCACACTGCCGGAGAGGTCGGTACCGGCATCCGATGATCCGGCGCCCCAGGTCACGCCGCCATCGACTGACGATTTCACGCGCAGAGTGATTGTCCCGGCATCGTCACGCGCCCAGGCGACCCAGAGACGGTTGTAGGCGTCGAGGACGATGGATGGGTGCGTGTTCGCGGATGTCGCAGCGTCGTAAACCGTGACAGCGGATTGCGGTGACCAGTTGCCATTCACATACGCGAGCTTGATCACACGCAACGCGCCGGTGCCGGACTGTGTGTACGCGACATGGAGATTGCCATCCTCATCCATAACCGCATCGAACGGGAGTTCATCCGACTCGGTGACAAAGTCGACCGGCGCGGACCATAGCGTAAATGGCGGATCAGCGAATGTGAACGCGAGGTTTGACCCGGTGCGCGCATACAAGGCGACGAGGCGGCTGCTGAACGCGCCACGCGGGACGCGGAAGAGGCGTCGCTGTGTCGGCAGGCCAGTGGGCGACTGCGCGGTTGACGTGTCAAGAAGTTTGTGTTTCATTATTGAAGGATCAGGGTGAGTTTGCCTTGAGGATCTAGCTTTCTGGGTTGACCAGCCATGAGCACGGTCCGACTGAAAATCCTCTCGGTGTTCGTATTGGCAGGGTTCGGACATTTCTGTCACGCCAAACCAGCTCTCGCCCAGGATCTGAATGACAGGTCTCCCAGTGTCTCGATTCGTCGCGGCATTGGTGCTGCATTTGATCTCGGCTGGGGCATAGGTCCAATCTACTATCGGGATTCAATTGCCACCATATTCGAGCGACTGCACCGAGGGTATCGTCCGCAGGGCCTGCAGCTTGCACTCAAGCAACTTCTTGGGCCCATTGTACTCCACGGACAGATGGATTTCACCTGGGACACGTATGGAGACCCGTACGTTGATTCGCTCGGGTCACTCACACGGTTCTCACGATCAATCAGTCTTCTAAGTGGGACTGAGATTCGATTTCGCCGCGGAGTACAAGTCCAGCCGCTCGTGGGGATGGGATGGACTTATACCAAGATGGTCGCTTCCGCAGGAACTGACCCAGAATTGTTAACGGCACGACAGACGAAATTGTATTCTGGATTCGTTGCCGGCGGCGACATTCTGGCGAGCGTCTCATCAAAAGCGGGGATACGGGTTCAGTATATGCATGGGTTCTTTGACGACCCGGTGAATCGGCTCACAATGCATTTCGGCGGCCTATGGCGTGAGGACTCAGAGTACGAGCATATGTTTGCGGGGATAGGTATCAGGGCCGCCTGGTATGCAGCCCACATTCGCGAGGTTATTGTCATGTTCGATCTTGGTGGCAGTTGGCCCCCAGATTGAGTACGCTATCTCCTCGCTCTACCCATCAATACAGAATCCACGATTCGCTCGACTCGATGGGATGCCACTCCCCTGCTACTCTTGTTCGCGCGATGACTTCTCCCAGTGGGGAAGGTTAAGAGCGTGTGCGCGAATAATGCCGTTTGGCGGGATTGGAGATCTTACCCTCACCCGATTTGCCTCAAAGAGCCGAGGCAAATCGACCTCTCCCTAAGAGGGAGAGGTTAGGAGCGACTAGGGCCACACGCTGTCGAGCAGCTTCACCGCATCGGGAATGACTTTGGCGTAGGCGACTGATTCGGAGATCACCGCTTCTTCGAAGCGCTGTTCGATGATCTTGTCGTATTCGACTGTGAGCGGCTGGGTCAGCACTTCTTCGGCGGCGAAGCGTTTGTCCATGCCGATCACCAGGTCGGTGGCGACCTCGTCGGAGCGGACGAGGGTCGCGCCAATCGGGCTCACCAGTTCGCCGGTGCTCTGGAAACGGAATCCGGCCATGGCGTCCTTGAATTCGTCCATGGTGAGGATCGTGGTCAGCTTCGACTTGCTGCAGATGAGCGTGTTCATCTCGAATGGATGCAGTTCAGACCAGAACGCGACGAGATCGGCGTAGGTGAGCGTACCGGAGGCGGCGGAGTTGATCACTGTGGCGGCATTGTCATTGCCATCGCCATTGATGAGCACATCGACCAGGAGACCGAGTTTGTCGACCTGCATGCGGTAGCCGATGTACCAGAGCAAGACTTTGAACTGCGGCATGGTGCGGTGGCGCAGGGCCTTGTAAGAGGCCTTGAGCGCGAGGCCGTAATCGGGCACGTCGATGGAGTTGACGCGCTCGGTGACGACCACCGACGGGATGTTGGCGCCATCGCCGGTCGGACGCAGCGACCACTTCGTGTCGGTAATGCTGGCATCTACATCGAAGGGCGTGTAGCGGTTCGAATCGATGCGCGATGTCGCGCCGACCAATCCCGCGAGTTCGGGCCGCATTGCCATGCCGGCGCGGATCTCCCTCATCATGAACTCGGGCAAAAGCGCGGGCGCGCCTCGGTAGAACAATTCGACCGTGACCGGATGTGAACCGCCGACGCGCAAACCGCGAGCGGCGAGCTGGCGCTCGAAGGCATCGAGCGGCGCATCAATCGGCGAGGGATCGTAGTCGGAGGTCTCGAGCAGTTCGGAGAGTGTGAGGCCGCGCGATTCGGCTTCGAGGTAAGTGTCGCGCGAGATCGAAAGCTGTTTGGCGCGGCGCAAATCGACCGCGCCGGATGGTTCGGCGGCGGCCTGCACCAGGAGGGTTTCGGGTGTGTCGGAGAGAAGTTTGTCGAGGTCCATGGGGGTCCTTTATTGCGGATTGTCGATTGCGGATTGCGGAATTGAAACTGATTGATAGTTTTGGGGGGGCGAGGCTCCTGCCGAACCGCCGTAATGGCAATTGCGCAACTGATGAACTTGGGAAGAACTCTACGTACGAGTTGGCAGAGGTTTGGTGTAAGTCGCGCACACCAGGCGGGGCGGCTCGGCAGGAGTCTCGCCCTCCCGATGATGAGCTTCCTCGGACCATGAAATTTAGTTCAGCAAGATCACGCAGTCGGTTGTGCCATTGACGGCGAGGACGGTGCCGCGGCCGATGTTGCCGCCGGCGGGATCGTTGACAGCCAACGCGGGCGCTTGCTTGATCGTGGCGTTCGCGCCGCAGACAACGCGGTTGCCGATTGCCGGTACGGTCGTGGTGACCGGCACGCGGCAGACTCCGGCGACTTGCACCGTCGCCACACGGTTGCCGGTGTCTCTGTCTTCCATGGTAAGGTCGATCAGTTTGCCGAGGAACTGCGCGCCGTCGGTGCCGGGGCCGACTTCATTGTTGGCGGTGAGTCTGACGGCCTTGCCGATGTGCGAATCGTCGAGGTCATCGACGCCGGCGGTTTGCTTGACTTTGAAAGTGGCGTAGAGCTCGCCTAAGGAATCGAGGTTGTGATCGCGGATGGGCATAGACATGTCTCCAGAGATTCATGAGAGGTTGTGGTGCGGGCCTCCGACCGGCAACTTTGAATCAAGAGTAAGTGTGAGAGTTTGTGCCACGGCTCTTCAGAGCCGTGGTCACGGGTCTAAAGACCCGTGGCACAATTCACCGGCGGATTCAGCGTGAGCGGAATTCGGAATTGGATTGGAAAGGTGGTTTGTCCGGGATCGGTGTGCGGGCGCTGCGGGGCAACATGGCCGTGTCGAGGGCGCGGTCGATGCGCTCGGCCAATGCCCAGAGAGTTTTCGCGTCATCACCACAGTCCTCGAGTTCGTGGTCGATGACTTCCGGTTCAGCTTGACCGCCCTCGAGGCGTTGCAGAGCGATGAAACGGCGACGGATGCGGGCGGTGAGAAGGGATTTGGTCAGTTCCCAGTTTGATTCGGCGGACAATTCAGCTCCTTTAGGATGATTGTAATCAGGAGGACAGGCATTCCTGCCTGTCTTGTCGGCACAAATCGAGAGCCGTTGTTGGGCTCTCGATTTGTGGCGACATTGGCGCGGGGAAGTATCGCCTCACTCGACCCATCAAAGAGCGATGGGCCTCGCAAGGCGAATGACAGGCAGGAATGCCTGTCCTCCTGAAAAGAGCGCGTTCTATCGCGCCTCCAGCAGCGTCTCGATACGCGTCAGGCGGTTGTCGAGGGCGGCGCGCATTTCGATGACGTCGCTTTGATGCGCGATATCGGTGCGCAGGATTGTTTCAATGGCGACCAGTCGTCGGTCGATCTGTTCAACGGTGAGGCGGTCGGCCTTTTCGTTCACGGTCAAACGGATGCCATACACCGTGGTGTAATGGGCCGCGAGCGCGGCACTGACCATCAGAACGACCGTCGCGAGATGCTTGAACCAGTCTTTATTCATCGGATCACCCTCTTCCCCACCACGAGGGCTTGCCCTGCGAAGCCTTGGCGAAGCAGGGCGGGCGACCGGTGACCGGCCCGGAAGTCAAACACCGAGCGCGGCCACAGGTCGGAGCGCTTACGCGCGGGGCAGTAGAAGGAGCGAAGTTCGCGGAATGAAGCGAGGAACACCCCCTCGGCTGGGCGCGCTGCGCGCGGGACCTTCGGCCGGAGAAGGGTGGGAGGGGCGGATTCATCGTGGGCGGCGCGGCGGGCATGAAGAGCAGGCTCGCGAGTACGCTCGCCCTCCAAGCATCGCGACGACAGCTTCGAGAAGAGCGGATACTTTACGATGCGCGTGTTGGGTGTCGCGCCGCGGTAGACGAGCGAGGTTTCGAGAACCCGGATGATGTTGCGGTACTCGTAGTGGGCGATTTGGCGGTCGTATTCGAATCCGGGGATGTGTTCGCAAGCACGGATGTCTTCGCCACAGATCGAGCATTGCGGCATGGCGAATTCGAAGCCGATCGATCCCTCTTTCACGACACCCGCGTCAATGTCGGCGGCGAGTTCGTCATGATGCGGACCAACGCCCTTGAGCCAATAGAACCAGACTTCGACCCAGGACGCTTCTCCCCCGTCTACACAGCGGGCGGCAAAATTGCGCGCTACCGGCAACGATGAATGATCGTGACCGATCATCACCGGCGAATCGACGAGCAATTCGCAGAGATGTTCATGCTCCTCACGCGGGAACCGTCCGCCATGATCATTGACCTGATCGGAAAGCAGGCGCATGGCGCGGATGTGGACATCGTCGAGACTCAGTGGTGTGGGCGGACTGACGCGCTCGTTGATGAGGGCGATGAGATCGGCCCGTGGCTGAGACGGATGCGGATGGGCGGATAGTTCGCCAAATAGCGGCTTGGGCATGATTGTGATTGTTTAGTCCTTCTACCCTACCCGCTGGTGTGACTGGCACCCCCGAAGTGGGGGCGGGTGATTGCGGAACGCGGATTGCTGAATTCGGAATAAAGAGCCAGCTAGAAAGAGCGACAAAGATACCATGGCTCGACAGAGAGAAAGAGCGTCGAGACCCGGAATGACGATATGTTCGAACTATACCATCTGATTTCGTTAGAGGAATCTGGCCCGAACATCCGTATACTTGGACATACTGTCAGCGGCGCACATTGGGTGCGGCCGGATTTGACAGCACTGTGAGGTTCATGCCTTCAAAGACAGGGTCCGCTTCAGCCGCAATTGCGAGCGGGCCAACAACCGAAACCGTAAGTGACTTCTCCGCTTTTGGGCTGCACGCCGATTTACTGCGTGGTGTGGCCGACCTCGGATTCCGTAGCGCGACTCCCATTCAACGCGATGCCATTCCTCCCGCGCTCGAAGGCCGCGATGTTCTCGCCTGCGCGATGACCGGCTCGGGCAAGACCGCAGCGTTTGTACTGCCGATTCTCAATCAACTGATTGGGAAACGTCGTCGGACGACGCGGGCTCTCATTTTGACGCCGACGCGCGAACTGGCGGCGCAGATTGCCGAGCATTTTGAGCTTTTAGCCACGCACACGCCGCTTTCGAGCGCGGCGGTGTATGGCGGAGTCGGCATGGGGCCGCAGGAGCATGCGTTCCGGATGGGTGTCGATGTCATTGTCGCCACGCCAGGGCGACTGCTCGATCATTTTCAGTATCCCTACGCCAAGCTCGCCGGGCTTGAGATCCTGGTGCTAGACGAAGCCGACCGGATGCTCGACATGGGATTTCTGCCAGACATCAGACGGGTGCTTGAGCACCTGCCGCCGCGTAAACAGACGCTGTTTTTCTCGGCGACTTTACCGCACCCGATTGTCCAGTTGTCGCGCGAGATGTTGAAGAACCCGGTGGCGATCAATATTGACCGCGCGTCGGCGCCGGCGACCGGGATCACTCAGGCCGTATATCCGGTACGACGCGACTTGAAGTCTCCCCTGTTGCTCGAACTCCTGAAGCGCGGCTCAATTACCAGCGCGCTGGTGTTTACACGGACCAAGCATCGCGCGAATCGTCTGGCCGAGTATCTGCAGAGACATGGCATCCGGTGCGAGCGCATTCACGGCAACCGCAGCCAGAATCAGCGTACCGAAGCACTCGAGGGGTTTAAGAAGGGGCGATTCCAGGCATTGGTGGCGACCGACATCGCCGCGCGCGGGATCGACGTGGAGGCGTTGTCGCACGTGGTGAATTTCGATGTGCCGGAGATGCCGGACAGCTACATTCACCGTGTCGGACGCACCGCGCGGGCTTCGATGACCGGAGATGCGATCACGTTTGTGTCACCGGATGAAGAATCGGATTTGCGCGCGATTGAGAAAGCGGTCGGCAAGCGGATCCCGCGGCTCATGCTGGAGGGATTCGACTACAACGCCAAGCCGCCGGAGAAACTGGAAGTGCCGATACATGAACGCATCGCCGCGATCAAGACACGACGCGCGGGCGAACGTGACCGGGCTCGGGAGAAAACCAAGCGACGTGTGCCATCGGCGCCGGTCACAAAGACACCGCACGCCCCGAAACCCAAACCCGCCGGTGGTGGTTATGGTAGAAGGACGAGCAAACCGGCCCCACACAAGGGACCGGGGAAGCCGCGACGCGCGGCGTGACGCAAAAAAGATTGCTTCCTGCTTCGCCAAGGCTACGCAGGACACGTCGGCGCAAAGAGCGCGCCTCGCAATGACAGACAGATTGAAAAACACGGGAATGGAGAAGACTACTGACTCAGACTGACACTTTCGTCGACGTTGAAGCACCACCCCCGTCGTTGCATCCCTACATCAAACCCGATGTGAAACGCAGCCTGTTTCAGTTGCTCAATACAGCTGTGCCTTTTGCCCTCCTCTGGTATGCGATGTACCGCAGTTTAGAGTATTCATACTGGTTGACGTTGGCCTTGGCGATTCCCACCGCGGCGCTGGTGGTCCGCATGTTCATTTTCCAGCACGACTGCGGGCATGGATCGTTTTTCCCCAGGCAATCATGGAACAATGCCCTGGGCTCGGTTCTCGGCGTGCTTTCTTTAACGCCATACCACTACTGGCGCCGGACGCACGCGATGCACCATGCGACTTCGGGAAATCTGGATAAGCGCGATTTCGGAGAAGTGACGACGTTGACTGTGCGGGAGTATCAGGCGCTGCCAGCGTGGCGCCGGGCCTGGTACCGCATCTACCGTCATCCGATCACGTTGTTTGTAGTCGGGCCGGCCTATCAATTCATCCTGAAGCATCGCCTGCCGCTCGATATGCCATGGTCGTGGAAACGCGAATGGCGCAGTGTAATGCTGACCAATGCGGGAATCGCGGGCGTGATCGCATTGCTGTCGTGGGCTGTGGGATTCGGGAATTTCATCAAGATTCAGTTGCCGGTTACGCTCATCGCGGGGTCGTTCGGCGTGTGGCTGTTCTACATTCAGCACCAATTCGAGAACACGTATTGGCGCGATGAACCGGAATGGAATTACCGCGAGGCGAGTCTGCAAGGCAGCTCTTACTACGACTTACCGAGAGTGCTGAATTGGCTTTCCGGCAACATCGGCGTGCACCACGTGCATCACCTGTGCAGCCGCATTCCCAACTACCGCCTGCACCAGGCACTCGATGAAAACGAATTCCTCCAGAAGAATGTCACTCGATTGACGATCAAGGACAGCCTGCGGTGCGTGGGGTTCAAGTTGTGGGACGAGAAAACGCGGCAGATGGTCGGGTTTCGCGAGGTGCAATCAACCTGACGCATGAAGAATAGGATCGTCATTCCGGGCCTGACGCTCTTTGTCGGGCCCGGAATCTTTGTGGCTCTGGTCAACCAGAAGGAGCAACAAAGATTCCAACTCTCGCATAGAACCGCGAGAGCTGGAATGACGGTATTTTCGAGTATTACTACTTCTTCTTGCGCGGCTTCGTGCCGGCCAGTTCGGCGGCGAATTCGAGGGTGCGGTCGGTGATATCGTCACCGGCAATCATACGCGCGAGTTCGTGGATGTGTGTCTCGCCATCGAGCCGTTCGACACTGACATGCGCCCTTCGGCCAGCGACGGTTTTCTTGGTGATGCGATAATGGGCATCGGCGACAGTCGCGAGTTGTTGCAGGTGCGTGATCAGGAAGACCTGTGAGTCCTTCGCCAGCGCCTTGATTTCTCGAGCCACGGCGTGAGCGGTCTGGCCGCCGATGCCGGAGTCGATTTCGTCGAAGATGTAGAGGGGGAGAGCTAACAAAGATCGCTTCGTCGGTCGGCCAAGAACGCCTCCCTCCTCGCGATGACGGGCTTGGCCCGGTGTGGCAGATTTGAATGCCAGAAGCAACCTTGAGAGTTCGCCGCCCGAGGCAATCTTGTGTAAGGGCTTGAAGCCCTCGGCGGGGTTGGCTTCGAAGAGGAAACGGACCTGCTCGGCGCCGTCGTCGTGGAGGCGCGTGCCGGAAATCGCGAGGCCGCCGTCAGTCTGCGGGGACAAATCGACTTTCACCGATGCCTTGGACATGCCCAGGCGGCCAATGACAGTGTTGACCGACTTGTCCAGCGATTCGGCGGCACGACGACGTCTGATCGTGAGGTCGGCTGTAAGAGCAATCAGCGTGTCTTCGAGTTTCCGCTGCCGATCTTGTGCGGCTTTCAGATCATCTTCGAGTGATGCATCAGAAGAGCGTTCGGCTTCCAACTGATCAAGATGCGCGAGGATGGCGGGGATCGAGTCGCCGTACTTCTTCTTCAGGCGATAGATTTCGGAGAGGCGCGATTCGATTTGATCGGCGCGCATCGGATCGAAGGACAGACTGTCGCGATAGGTAATAAGCGCCCGTATGGAATCAATGATTGCATCGGACGCCGCGGTCAGGGGCGCGACAATTTCATTCCAGCGGGGATCGACATTGGCGGCGTTGTCGGCTTCACGTTTGACGCGACCGATGGCAGTTTCGACCGATCCTTCGTCGCTGGTCAGAATGTTCAGCGCCAAGTCGGCGGTCTCGGCGAGACGGCGCGCATGCTTCACCACCGTGGCCTCGGCCCTGAGTCGCTCTTCCTCATCGGCTTCGAGATTCGCGGCGCGGATTTCGCCGATCTGGAATGTGCGCAGTTCCTCTTCGCCCTTGCGACGCGCGATTCTGGCTTCGAGGTCGGTGATCATGCGTGTCAGGGCAACGAGGTCATTGAACGCGGTGCGGACGCGTTCGACCTGTTCGGTGGTCCCGGCGAAGCGGTCGAGCCACTCGATGTGACGGTCGGGGTCGAGAAGCACCTGATGCTGGTGTTGGCCGCAGTGGTCGGCGAGGGATTCACCGAGCTCGGATAATTCGCTGAGAGTGATCTGGGAATCGTTGCGGAAAGAGCGGGACCGTCCCTGCGCGTTCATCTCGCGGCGCAGGATGGTGCCGTCGAAATCCCCCTCGACCATCACTATGTCGGCGCCAGTACGGATCATTTCGATGCCGGTTTTGCCGCCCAGAAGAAAGCGGATCGCTTCGACGAGGATGGTCTTGCCGGCGCCAGTTTCGCCGGTGAAGACAGTCAGCCCGGAATCGAAAGAGATCTCGAGCTCATCGAGGATCGCGAAGTTGCGGATGTGGAGAGTGCGGAGCATGGGTTGTTCCTAACCTCTCCCCTGAAGGGAAGAGGTTAGGATTCAAGAAACAACGCGAGGATGAGAAACAAAACACCGAAAGCCCAAAGGCCGATGGACCAATAGAGATGCTGGATCTTGCGGCGCGCGATGCGGGTCACCGCCTGTTGGGTCGAATCGGGAGAATTGGCGAAATAGCGGTAACGGCGCACGGTGTAGACACGCAACGCGCCAACCGACGAAAGTGTCCAGAGAAACACCGGAATGAGCCAGAAAATCAGGTCCTCGCCGATATCGCCGAAGAGCAGGGCGCCGACAACCAGCGTCCAGGCAACGAGATTCAAAGCGAGCAATCCGGTCGCCGCCCAGTGGGCGCTTTGCATCATGCCGAGCTGTATCTGACGCATCGCCTCCGGCCAGAAGAGATCATCCTCGGACGGGATCTGGCCTTGGCGGTTGGTGCGGATGTCGAGGTCGCTCATGATTTCGGATTGCCGATTGTCGAGACCGCAATGGGTTTATGGTTGAATCACCATCGGACGGTGGCAATGGTTGCAGGTGACCAGAAGTCGCTTGGGTAAATCGAGTTTCAGGTTTTGACGGCCGTCAATAGAACGGCGCAAATCGGTTTCGCCGGCTTCGAGTTCGCGGGCCAAGTCGATCTGTGCGTCTTTGCCGCAGTGGGGGCACTTATAGGATTCAGGCATGGTGTTCATGGGGCCGCCGGACGGATAATATCGGCATTCCCACCAAAAGACAAGGACGGCCGTTGGGCCGTCCTTGTAAAAAAGTCATGTTTCAGAGACCTACAACTTCACCAGTTCCACGCGGCGGTTGTTCTGGCGGCCCTCGGCGGTGTCATTGCCGGCGACCGGCTTGGTTTCGCCGAATCCCTTCGACTGCAAACGTGCGGCATCGACACTGTAGTTGGCCGTCAGGTGCGCGGAGACTGCTGCAGCGCGACGTTCGGAAAGCGACATGTTCGAGGCATCATCGCCGACGTTATCGGTGTGCCCTTCGATCAGGATATTAAGATCGGGGTGATCCTTCAGCATCTTTCCGATCTCTTTCAACGTCGGTGTTGATTCGGGACGGATCTTGTCGGAACCCGAATCGAACAGGATGCCTTGGGTCGCGACACGTCCATTGGCGGCGAGAGCGTCATAGATGGTCTTGTCGCTGGCTGCAATGCGCAGGTTTGTGATCATCATCGGACGGGTGTCATTGGCGGCAATCGCAAAGTGGAGGGTCTTGGAACGAATGAAATTGGCATTCGGCACATTGGCGACACGGTTCTCGTTTACATAGACCTTCATGTACGCGCCATCGGCCATAACCCGGCAATGCATTGTCTGACCATAAGCGCCATCATCGACCTTACCCATAGCGATCGTGGTTCCCGGATGCTTGAGCAAGCCCGCCAGCCGGTTGGTCACGTCCCAGAAGGGCTTCGTTTGATCATCGCTGTCGCTCCCCCCGATGATCCCGACCGAGTTCCATCCGGCTGATCCGGTGTACATATCGAACTCGATTGTGAATTTCTGCGGCAATGCCTCGGGCAGATTCACATTGAACTCTGATGCAGTCGAGCTGCGCAGCCAACTTGCGTCGTCCCATTCGGCAACTTCCATATTGCCTGCAACAAACTCGAGGCGGCGCGGGAAATTGCCGACTGTTTCGGCCCCGAAGTCATCGAAAAACAGGACTTTGTCGCCGGGGACAAAATCGTAGTTGAGCCAGGGCCCCTTTCCGGGTTCGGCGGGGGCTGACCCACCAGAGGATTGCGACGCCTCGCCTTGGGGCGCCTCGGCTGGGGTCGGAGCTTCAGCCGGCTTGGCTGGGTCGATCTTCTTTTCGGCCTCTTTCTTCGCCGCATCCTGCGCCTTCTTCTTTAGGCCGCCCAGTTGCGCCGATGCGGTTCCGGCGCCCAGTGCCAAGCACATGGTTGCCAACACGGCCACGCGCCACATCCCCAATACCCTCATCGTACTCTCCTTCTTATGATCACTGCTTGGTGGTCAGAATTCGTGCGTTCTCGCCTCGCAATGTAGACAGCCAATTCGTACCGGACAAGAATTCTCCCCGTTAGCACCGGTCACTGCTTTGCCTGGGGAATAAAAATCGCCCGGGTGGAGTTCGGTCCCTCACACCCGGGCTTGTGTGAAGGACACGGTGTGACGGTTGGTAGGCCCCTACCGCTGACCGTACAGCGCCCTCCACATCTGCTTAAGTAGTGACAAGTCCACTTCTGTTACAGACGACCCAAGGTCTTATTTCCGACCTTATTCGACCACAACGAGTTAGGAGCATCCGCATCACTTTTGTGGTTTTGAGTGGTTCCCCCCACTTGACAACTGAACGTTTGAGCAGTATTCTACGTACAAGCAATTGGAGCCCCCTTCTCCGGGACTACAGGGACTACAGGGACTACAAGGCACGGCGAGGCCGTGCCGCTACAGAAGCATCAAAGACAAAGGAGTGGTCACGTGGCACGGGCAATGTCCAAGCGGATGATCCGCTCAGCGCAGGAGGACGTCATGATCGAGAAGACGGCGTTGGCAAGCGAAGTCGAACATGGCGGATCGGCCTATGGCCGGGTGATGTCGGTGCCTTTGTGTTTATGCGGGACGCCGTTGGTGACGGACATCGAGATGGGTGTGTGGATATGCACGCACTGCGGGCGGGCCTTCTGCCGCGATTGCGGCGGCACGATGGCGCGTGTGGGCGGCTGCGACACCTGCACGGTGTGCGGGATGGGGATGTGCGGGTGAAACCGATTGTCGATTGCCGATTGCCGATTGCCGATTGAAGACAATCCACAATCGGCAATCGACAATCGGCAATCGATATGAAACTCTCCCGCCTCACAGAGTACGGCATTCCTGAACGGTTCATCGCGCGTTGGGGCGCGACGATCGGCGAGGAGCTTTTGGATTGGCAGGCGGATGCGGTACGTCAGCATGACCTGTTCGGCTCTCCTCCGGATTCGACTCGGGAGAAAGGCAGTCTGATTGTGATCGCGCCGACATCGTCGGGGAAGACCTTCCTGGCCGAGATAGCGGCGGTGGCATCGTTGGTTCGGCGGCGCAGGGTGGTATATGTGGCGCCTTTGAAAGCGCTGGTCGCGCAGAAGTACGAGCGTTTCCGCGAAGTCTTTACGCTCCCCCCGCTGGGATTTCGTGTGATCGTCTCGACGCGCGACCAGCGCGCCGCCGATGCCCGTATGCAGCGCGGCGATTTCGACATTGCGGTCACGGTGTACGAGAAATTCCATTCGCTGATCCTGTCGCATCTCGATTTGCTCGCCGCGGTTGACCTGGTCATTCTCGATGAGCCGCAGCTTCTGGGCGATCCCAAACGCGGGCCGGTGGTCGCGGCACTCTGCGATGCCTTTGCCTCTGTGGCCAAACCGCCGCGTGTTCTGCTTTTGTCGGCGCATCTGCCGCAGGCCGATGTGCTCTCGGCTTATCTAAGAGCACCGATTCTGCATGTGCACCGCCGTCCGGTGGAACTGCGTCTGGGGGTGTTGCAGGATGGACGGTTCCATTTCCGTGAGCACAACTCCGCCGAGACCGGCGATGAGACGTTCCCCTGGAATGCCCATCTGCCCGAGAACGAGCGTCCGATCGCACTCCTGGATGAATTGGCCGCGCGCGGCGAACGCATTCTCGTTTTCTGTTCATCAAAAGCCGATTGCCACCGTCGGGCACAAGCGTTGGCGGAACGGCGCCCGGTCACAATCGAACTCAGCGAAGATGAAGCCTGGTCGGTGACCAGTGGACCATCGTTGGCCGCATCCCTGTCGCAGTGGCTGGCGCGCGGCGTGGGAGTGCATCACGCCGACTTGACCGCGCATCAACGCGCATTGATCGAGGCTCTGTTTGTTCAGGGGCGTGTACCGGTGCTCTTCTGCACCGGGACATTGGCCTGGGGCGTGAATTTGCCGGCGACCGCGGTGTTTGTCGATGCGGAGAAATTCGCCAATGGGCCATACGCGGGACGTTTGGTGCCGATCCCGCTGGACCGGATGGAATTCGAGGGTATGGCCGGACGCGCGGGTCGGCTCGGACTCAAGCAAGCGCCGGAGTACGTGGGACGCGGCGTGTTGTGGAGCCATAATGAATGCGAAACGGAGTTGTTGTGGAACGCCTACATCGCGCCATCCTCGACGCCGGTTCATGACAATGACGCAATCGTCGCCGCCTTTCCGGTCGAGCGGAGATTGCTCGATTGGGTGGCGTGTGGGCTGGTGCGGACGTTGGATGATGCGTGTAGATACGCACGCTTATCACCATTCATCTCCGATCGTGGGAGGGCGAGCCTCCCGGCGAGCCGTGACAGTATCGTGCACATGCGAGACGGCTCGGCAGGAGCCTCGCCCTCCCAAAATCACTTGTCATCTCAGAATAGCGGTGCGTGGCAGGCCGCTCTCGATCGATTGATTCGCGCGGGATTGCTCACGGCGGATCCCGAGGGACGGATCGCCTCGACGCCGCGCGGGGCGATTGTCGCCACGGCGGGAATCGGGATCGACACTGCGATCGGCATGATCCGTGCGCTCGAAGCGGCCAGCGATTTCGATCCGGCGTTGTGGATTGCCCTGTTCGCAACTCTGCCCGAGGCAGCGGATGCGCGTCTGGTGCATCAGGCGCCCCGTGATGTGGCATCGGCATGGGTGCGGCGATTCAGCGAAGATTTTCTCTCGGCGTTGGCGCGCCGGTTTGCGCGCAACCCGCAAGTCGCCACGGACGCATTCCCGAATCAGGCGGCGCAGGCGCGTGCGATGCTGGCGGCGTTGGTGCTTGACGATTGGATGCATGGGCTCGGTACGCGCGAGATCGAACAGCAATACCGTTTGCCGGTCGGGCGTCTGGAGCCGGTCGCGGACACGTTGTCGTGGATTTTCGAGACCGCGGGCGCGCTGGCTGGCACATCGCCGGACACATCGCGGTTTGCGCCGGATTTCGAGCGCGCGGCGTTTCGCATTCGTCACGGCGTGCCGGAAAGCGCAGGCGACCTCGTGCAGGCGCTCTCAGGTCTTCTCCCCCGTCAGAGCATCCTCGATTTGATCGCGCGCGGCTGGGACCTGCGGCCATCGGCAGTAGGACAACGCGATGCGGTTGATCTGGCCGGAATCGCGCCGTCCACCGTGATCACGAAAGTCATTGAGCGTTGCCGTAAGTGGACACAAACAAATGCGGAATGCGGATTGCGGAATGCGGAATCAGAGCTCTCACATTCCGAATTCCGTATTCCGAATTCCGCAATCGATAAACAGGAGGACGTTATGTCACCGATCTTGCAGTTGGACGGCGCGGCGTGCCGGGCGCGGATGTCAGTGCAGTTGGCCGGACAGACCGTGATGTTGCGCGCCAAGAGTTTCAAGTACCTGCTGGCTTTGGCCGCGGGTCGGATGTTGACGCGCGATGGCTGGGTGAACAAGTCGGACATCGAGCCGGGCGAAAACCAGATCAAGTATTTCTATCAACTGCGGCGCGAACTGCGCGCGGCGGGACCGCGCGCGGACTCGTTGATCGAAAACGACGGCAGCGGACGGTACCGTTTGACTCTGCCGCCGCAGGCGATTCGTTTTGATCTGCCGCGTTTGGCGACGCATCCTGATTGGGATATCCGCTCACGAGCGGAGCAGTTGGCGGGGATGACGAGCCAGGCGGCGTGAGAGGATTGCCGATTGTCGATTGCGGATTGCGGATTATATGCACGGCGGAATGTGCTCGCCACCCGAGGGCGGGTGGCTGGCACTTCACGCGAGCTACGAGCCCAGCTCCTTCTCGAGGCGCTCGATTTCTTTCTGAACGGGTTCGGTGTGCTCGGAGGGCGGAGATAAAGCGATGAATTTCTTCCAGGCGCGGAGTGCTTCACGCTGATTCTTGAGATCGAAGCTCTGAATGACTCCGAGGTTGAACCAGGCCTGCGCCAGAGTTGAGTCGACGGTGAGCGCGTGATTCAAGACGGTGACCGCGGTGTCGGGGCGTCCGGCGGCACGCAACATCGTGGCCAGATCGGTCATGACGTGGATGTCATCAGGTTTGAGAGTGAGGGCGTGTTGATAGTGGGCGATGGCTTCATTCGGCATGTTCGCGTCGAAGTAAAGGTTTCCGAGAGCTGACCAGGCATCGAAGTTGGTTGAGTCCTTCTTGACGATCTCCTGAATGTGCTCAATCTGGTGTATGAGCTGTTCGCGTTGGGCAGTTGAATCCATGGCGCCGGCTGGCTGACCTTCGTCGATGATGCGGCTGTTGGCATCCTGCGTGGCAGCCACCTCTTCGGTCTTGGGGGCTTCGAGGTTGGTCTTGACGATATAGATCGCCACAAGCGCCGCAAAGGCCAAAGCGGCGATGAGGATGTAGCGATTGGTGGACAGATGGGCTTCGGGCCCAGCGTCGTGTACTTCTTGATTTTCGATATCTGGCATTATGTTCGGCTCCACGCGTAGGGAGTGTACGGCAATACGCCCCTACGCTCCTGCAATCCTACCGCATTGAAAATGCCGCGTCAACGGAATGCTGGCTGTGCGGCTTCGTGCTGCCGGGCCAAATCCATGCCCGGAAGGCCCTTAAGTTGGATGAAAACTCGGTCGATAAGTGACATGAGGGCACAGATCAACATGCCGCCGGGGGTGGACAGGGCGGCGCACACGTCACGCGGAGATAGGACCGATGGCGATTCCCACTGATACAGATGTGAAAGAGCCGGTTGCGACGAAGACGGCTGATGAGCCGCACCTGCGCGACCTGCCGCGTCCAAACAAGGACGCATCGGCAAAACACGCGATGAATCGTAGCGCGGCGAGGGCGAGTGCCATCGAGCCGGTCGATTTGCAGGCTCCGACTCCGTCTCGGACAACAGAACCCGGGGCCGCTGAACACCCAACGATGGGTCGCGGTACGGTTTCCGACGGCGTGATGCAGGCCACAGGTGTAGCACATTTGTCGGGCCTCACACTACGCTTCCCCCTGCATACCAAAATCGTGCCCGGCGAGGTTGTTGTTGTCGGACGCAAACCATTCGAAGTCCGCAAGGAGAATGTCCTCACGCCGATGTTTGTCGTGAAGGGGGTGACGCTCTTGACACTGACGGTGCTGGCCATGGTGGGATTGACCTCGCTTTTCACCGCCCCATCGGGTGGTTCGATCACCGGTGTGGTGCTCGATCGCACGACCGGACAGATTATCCCGAACGCCAAGGTCTCATTTGAAGGCGGGCCGACAGTCGGCACGAATCTGGCCGGATTGTACAGTGCCGATGGGCTGCGTTCCGGTTTGTTCAAAATGACGGCGACCGCCGAGGGGTACGAACCACAGTCAGGCACAGTCGTTCGCCCGGCCGATGGGGACGCGCAGTTGGCCTTCGCGCTCATGCCGATTGTCTTTGCCGGCGCGGCGGCCCCGCCGACGAGTCCAAGTAATGCGGAAGCCGCGGCGACTGAAGAGCAGGCCGATGCGAATAACGCGGCGCTGGCTTATGGCAACATCACGCTCGAAACAGATTTCACCGACTACCTCGTGTTCGTCGATGGCGTGATTTACGGCAAAGATGCCAAGAAGATCAAGCGCGTGGATGCCGGCGACCATCGTGTGGTTCTGCAGTTGGAAGGTTACGAGGATTATTCGGCGACGATCGAGGTGAAAGCGCGCAGCACGCATACAATCCAGGTGGCCAAAGTCGACCTGACGCCTAAAGTGGATCCGATCAAGCGGGCCAAGGCGCATTTCGTCGAGGCCAAGGACTTACTAGACCGCGGGCTCTTCGCCCAGGCAATCGAACGGTACAATGCGGGGCTTTTGGATGATCCGCAGAATGCCAGTGCACTCCAATACCGCGGCTGGGCGTACTTTAAGGCGGGGAATATCGATGCCGCCCGCGCCGATCTTCTGCGCGCCGCCAACCTCCACACGGAGGCCAATCGGTTCCTCGATGCGGTTGCCTGCGCTGGGCATCTGATTG
The DNA here is from genome assembly GCA_964371625.1 of uncultured Ignavibacteria bacterium. Taxonomy (GTDB): domain Bacteria; phylum Zixibacteria; class MSB-5A5; order WJJR01; family WJJR01; genus JACQFV01. The sequence goes on from CAYJMP010000001.1 coordinate 875,148, forward strand.
AAGTCTCCCCGACCGACCCTGACGGATTCCTGCGCCGCGCCAAGTACTACACTCAGATGCGCGAGTACGAAAAGGCCATCAAGGACTGTGAAACCGCAGTGAAGCTCGACAAGAAATCCGAGACAGCACAGATGGCGCTGGCGGAGGCCTACTTCGTTTCGGGCGACTACAAGCGCGCCGCCAAAGAGTTCGACAAGGGCCGCAAGATGTCCAGCAATCCCGCTGATGCCTATGTGCATGTCCTGATCTCTCTGGCGCGCGGCGGCGAGGACGATCAGGTGCGCAAGAAATACAAGGACTTCACCAGCGTGGCATCACCGGAGCTGCAAAAGAAGTTGCGCGACAACCCGGAGTGGCTGCGGGTGCTGCAGATTGTCGACCCGAAGATGCGTTCCGAGGGGTAAGTCTCTACTCAGAATACAGAGCGTCGTCATTCCAGGCGTCACTGCTTTATCGTGACGCCTGGAATCTTTTTGGGGCTGTAGTCGGCAAAGAAAAGAGCAACAAAGATTCCAATCCCCGCGAAGAGAACGAGCGCGGGGTTTGGAATGCCGGATTCTGGAATCTCGCGGTGTCTGGAATGATGAATTCCCCGGGGGCCTCGCCCTCCCTTATCTTGCATTCATGCAGAAGTTCGACATCGTCGTGGTCGGCGCCGGGGCGGCGGGAATGACGGCGGCGATCTTCGCCGCGGAAAAGTCGGCCGGCCGCGAATTGAGAATTCTCTTGATCGAAGGCGCCACAAAGCCCGGTGCGAAGATCCTCGTCTCCGGCGGTGGACGATGCAACGTCACCAATGAGCATGTGACGCCGGAGGATTTTTGGGGAGGCTCGCGCGCGATCATCCGCAACGTGCTGGCGCAATTCGATGACCGCCGGGCGCGCGAGTGGTTCGCCAGTATGGGAGTGGAACTCAAGCTTGAACCGACTGGCAAGTATTTCCCCGTGACGAATCAGGCGCGTACGGTCCTCGAAGCACTGCTTGGCCGCATCGATTCATTGGGAATCAGGCTGTGGACCGGCACGCGTGTCAACGAGATCAGCAAGTCGGATGACGGCCTCTCTCTCATGCTAAGCGACGGGCAGAATATTCGCGCTCGTTGTGTCATTCTGGCAACCGGCGGTATGGCACTGCCGAAATCGGGAAGCGACGGCGCGGGACTCGGCATTCTGAAGCGACTGGGCCACACAATTGTGCCGACCACGCCGGCGTTGACGCCGTTGGTGCTCCGTGCGGACCGTTCGATGGGAGGACGGTTTGAGGGATTTGCCGGTGTTACGATTGATGCGCGCCTACGATTGCATCAAGCGGGACATGGAAAACCGCTTATCGAACTCGAAGGGTCATTACTCTTCACTCATTTTGGTTTGTCAGGACCGGTGGCGATGAACATTTCGCGACACTGGTTACGCGAGCGCTTGAATCACCCCGATGTGCCGCTCGAAGTGACCATTGGACATCCCAACTTCGCATCCATTGAAGCGGCGACGGGGTGGCTGAATGGTGCGATGAAGCGAGCCCCATCCCGAAGCATATCAAGCGCGCTTGGTGAGCTGTACCCCGAACGACTGGCCACGGCGATGTCGGATGACAGCGGCGCGGATGGCCCGCTAGCCCAGATGACGTCCGAGCGGAGGCGCGGCCTGGCGCAAATGATCTTTGCGTTGCGAGTCAATGTGACAGGCACGCGCGATTACAATTATGCCGAAGCGATGGCGGGCGGCGTTGAGCTTACCGAGATCGACTACCGCACGATGGAATCGCGGAAGGTGCCGGGGCTGTTTCTTTGCGGCGAGATTCTCGATGTAGACGGACGGATCGGCGGATTCAATTTCCAGTGGGCCTGGTCGAGCGGGTATGTGGCAGGGCGGGGGGCGGGGGCCTAACTTCCGGCATTCCCGACCCGACAGCTCAATCGTCAGACCGGGAATCTTTTTTGGCATCACTTGCGGAAGAGCCACAAAGATTCCAAGCGCCACTATGAAGCCGTGACGCTTGGAATGACGATTTTCAACTGGCGGAGTCTGTCGAAGTCGCTGCTATTGCGTCGCGTCGGCGGCCTGCAACGTCTCCGGCGAGATCGCGCGGACATAGGCGAAGCGTTGATCCGGCCCGGCCCGCATGATGATGATCTTCTTGGATGGGTTGCGGGATGCATCGATGGTGATGTACCCGGTGACGCCTTCATGCCGAACATGCTGCAGGGCGAGTTTGACTGCGGCGCAGGTGGGAGTGGTTGCATCGGTGATCGCGCCAACGATCATGCCGCCGGCATCGAAGCCGAGCGCGGATGACGTGTTGGGGCGGCGTCCAAATTTCTCGCGGAAGGCATCAACAAACCCGCGCACTTTGACGCGTTTGACATCGGCGGAAAAGTGCGTGGCGATGAAGACGCGCGAACGATCGGTGATGGCATCGCCCGCTGCGGTGAAGAGTCCATCCGATTCCCAACCGTCGCCGCCGAGGAATGCGAGATTGGCATTCTGGCGTTTGGCACAGGCGATGACACTCCCCGCCTCGGGATAAAAACCCGAGACCAAGATGGCATCGGCTTGCGCAGTGGTGGCCATAGTCACCAAGGCATCGAAATCCGTTGTCCCCTGCTTATAGGTCGCCTGCGTCACAACCTCGCCGCCCAACTCAACGAACTTGTCGCGGAAATACTTCGTGAAGGAGATCGTGTAGTCGTGACGCTCCTCCGTAAGGACCGCAACGCGCCGGAGATTGAGGTCGTTGTAAGCATACGTCGCCAAACCCGCCGCCATGTCGGGATCGACAAAACAGACTCGGTAAATCCAGTCGCCAATCGAGGAAATCTCGGGCTTGGTGGCTTCGGGGACGATGAGCGGCACACCGACGGTCTGCGCCGCGACCGCGGCAGCCGAAGTAACCATCGATGTGTTTGAGCCAATGATGGCCACCGGGCTGAATTGGCGTACGAGTGTGCGCACACCCTCGGCCGCAAGAATTGGATTGGATTTGTCGTCGAAAACCTGAAGCGTGATCGGGCGGTTGTGTATGCCGCCTTCGGCGTTGGCTTCTTCGATCGCGATGTCGATGCCGGCCAGAGATTCCTGGCCGAAGGCCGCATCACGTCCGGTCAAGGACAGGACAGCGCCGATGACGATGGGGTCGGTGGACTGCGCATATGTAGATGGCACCACGATACAGGCCACAAGCGCTGTGACCAGAACGGCTAACGTGATGCAATCGGTGATCCGATGGGAGTGGCGATGCATGGCGAGCCTCCTTGGCAAACTCACGGTGGAAAGATCATCCACACGCCGCACGTTGGCAAGGGTGATTCTGTGCGGAGTTGTCAACGTTACGATCCTCCGCCACGGGTCTGAAGACCCGTGGCACCAGCGGGATGCTCTTAGAACCACTCGTCGATATAGCAAACCTGCTGCGGGAACGCGCGCTCCAGCAATTCGATCGGGGCTGGTGGGCCAGCCAGGGTTCCGAGGTCACGCAGCCGCGCGGCAGAGCGGTGCCCGGAATACAGGACGGTGAGAGTCTGGATATCGGTCCTGATCACTCCGGAGCGCGGAGATGTTCTTGCCTTGACCACGTGCGCCTCTCCCCCGCTCCAACGGACTCGCCAGAGACCGTCGTTCCAGGGACTTGTGTCATCGCCTTTGACCTGCAGGTTGATTTCGCCGTTAAGGTCGGAGGGCCAACGGCGCCCTTCTATCGCACCCTTCAAGTCGACCAGTTTCAGCATCATCTTCGGTCTGATGGCGACATCAATCCGCGGATCGACGAGCCGGTCGTGAATGGAGACGTCGGTCGGAAGACGCCAGTGCACTTTGTCGTACTGGTCGGCGTGACTTCGGATAAACTGCATGATCGCGTCGAACGATCCCTGATCGTTCCAGACCGCCTGAACGATGCTGAGTTGAGATGGTCGAGAGGCATCCGGAGAATACGCCGGTAAGGGCTTGTCGACATGAGTGATGATGAAACCGCGCGGTTCGCCGCCGTTCACAATCAGGTAGTGATAGCGGGCTCCCATGCCGGATGTGAGGTAGCGTTTGATCCAGTAAGAGCGTGAACGCTTCACCGAGCCGATGTAGTTTTCGCCGTACTCCCGATGCAGTCGATCGATGGTCTTCCACTCGGCGACGCCGTCGACACTGACGAGCTTGAACCCCTTCAAATCGCGGCGCGCAATGGATCCGGGTTTAACGCTGTAGCCCTGGTAGTAGAACACATCGCCGTATCCCATACGGGCATAGAATTCCGGCTTAAATGGCTGGAGCGACGCAAGGGGGCGTCCCTCGTCGCGCATTTGACGATGCGCGTGGGCCATGAGTGTCTTCGCCAACCCGAGATTGCGTGCCTCGGGATAGGTCGCGACGGCAGCGACGCCCCCCATCGGTAGGTAACCGCCGCCAGTGTTCATCTCAAAGGGGATGTACCACATGGCAGCGACAAGACGCTTCTCGTCAAAGGCAGCGAAAGTATGATCGAGATACTCGCCAACGAAGCTGGCGTAGAAGCGGGTGTATTCGGCGCTCATGGAGAAGCAGTAGACGCACAGGTCCATGTAGGCGACGAGATCCGATTTTGACTTGAGGTGTCGGATGGTGAAGGGCATAGTGTGTCTCCGTAGAAGTCCAAGAGAGGCCTCAAGCGCCGCCGCTACCAATTGAGGGCGGTAGCGGCGGGGCTTGACCCGCCTTGTTTCTCTATCTACCACGGGGCGGGGAAAGAAGTCCCGATTCCCGGCCCGAGGAGTATCGCATTCTCCAACAGACGACGTGTGCCATGGAAATAGGCTCGGAAGAATGGCTCATCGGCAAAGAGAACAACCTGGCCCTTGCCCATTGACTCGCGGGTGCAAAAGGCGGTGTTGGCCCAGCGTTCGCGGGCCTCGGGCCAGAGCAGACCGGAAAGTCGCATCTTGTCGGGTCCGGCGATGCGCGCGGCGACCTGAACCGGGTCTTTGGCCAATAATGCACTCGCCGAGTAGATGATCGCGGACGCGCGTCTGCCGGTTCCAAAGCTCAACCAATGCTCGGGATTCAGTTCCAAACGCATGATCACACCCTGTGGCGCAAAAGTCTGGGCCTTTTCGTTGCGTCGTTTCAAGTCTTCGATGGATGGTTTCTCGTCGGGCTTGGCTGCCGGGCCGGAGCTGCGCGCAATGCCCCGCCAGATCGCATTAGTGTCGATAGTTGCAGTGAAAGCGGACCGTTCGTCGAGAAACGCCTGATTGTAGTCGGAGAGCTTGTCGAGCACCTGAGTGTATTCACGCGCCGACGAGAATTCCGACGATGAATCGGCGAGGAAATACGCCGCCCCGTTGACAGCGATGAGTGTCCCACCCGCCTGCACCCATTTCTTGAGTGCGGCGATGCCACCGTCACCGAGAATGTCCTTCAAGTCTCCCCAGGGATTGGGCAGGATCAGGACGTTGTATGATGACAGGTCGTAGTCTCCGGCCGAGTTGACATCCAAGAGTGAGTGAACAACGCCCAGACGGTAATCGATTTCATACCAGAGCCAACCGGCGCTGGTGAAGTCGACGTTGGGTCCCCAGAACAGACCGACACGCGGAGCACGCAGAAGCTCCCAGAGATCGGAGCCGAGGTCGATGCCGGACGATGAGAAGTTGCTGGATGTGCCGACGAATGTGACGCCGGTCGCCTGAGCGATTGAGTCAAGATGGGCGACAGCGTCGGGGCCGTTCTCACCACGCCGCACGATGAGCGTGCCTGCGTCATAAGGCACGTTTTGGTGCACGAACGATTTGGTGGCGACACGGACACTCAAACCCGCATCCAGCAACTTGACCAGAGCGGGCATGGCGCGATCATCGTTGGCCGACAGCAAAAACCCATAGGACGCGGTGGGGTTGGTGACTGTGCCCTGAGGCATCGATATTTCGTCGACAGCCGAAGTTGAGACACCCGGCACGCCGGCGCTGTAGGCGATGTCGAGGTCGTATCCCTGCGCCAGAGACCAGCCCGAGACCTCATAGAGCCGCGTCCCCTCTCCCTTTTCGAGTGAGCGGCGCTCCTCTTCAAGAAATGTGGATTTGAGATGTGGATCGAATTCCATCAGCGCATGCGCGAGGAGGGCACGCGGCTGAGTCATGGGAATGATGTATGCTCCGGCGGCGTACGTGCGATTGACCCGTTCACCCTGGGACGTTGTTACCGCCGCTTGGAAGGGTCCATCGGCTTTTTCGACGCGCAGGCCATGACGCTTAATCGTCGAGAGAAACTCGGTTTCGCGTCCGGGATTGCTGGACGGTGCGAGCAGATACGCACCGCGAATGTTGCTCCCGGTCTGACCGAGGACACCATCGCGATGGAATTTGGCATAGTCGGAGAGCATCTCCCGGCGGTTTCTCGCGGTCGTCACAAGGTTGGCGAGCGAGCTGACCGCTTGTTGCGCGACGGCACGCGGATAGTCATGCACCGAGCCATCGGGGCGCTTGACGGACGAGCCATCGGCGCCCGCTTGTTCGTAGAGAATGCCGAGGGCGCCGGTGAAAAGGCACCACGATGAACCGTAGCCGGGATACCATTCCTCGTGCCAATCACCGGTGTAGTAACTCCAGCCGCGCTTGTCGAACTCCTCACCCTGATGTTCGGCAAAGACCTTCCACCAGTGTTCCAGCTCAGGCGTAATGTTTAAATTCAGCGGTTCACGTCCGGGCGAAAACAGAAAGGTCGAATAGGGGCCCATCTCGTGGGCATCGACGACAAGTTGCGGGCTCCAATGGATGATCGATGCGACCCGGGCGTTCGTCTCCGGGTGGACCAAAGGAAGCCAGTCTCGATTCATGTCGAAGAGATAGTGATTGGCGCGTCCCCACGGCCAGAAGCCGCCATGCTGGAGATCGCCGGCGCGGGTCGAAGGTCGCTTGCCATTCCAGGCAAACACCTGCGCGAGGTAACGTTCGCGGCCATCAGGATTCTGGCTGGGATCGAGCAGGACCAGGACGTTGTCGAGAATCAACTGGGTCTGCGCATCCTGCGCCGCCAGCAACTGGTAGGCAACCCAGAGGCAGGCATCGACACCGGAGATTTCATCGCCGTGAATGGAATAGCCGAGCCATGCGACCGCAGGAGTGCCGTCGAGAATTCCATTGAGGTTGCTCACTGTTCCCGACGACGACGGATTAGCCAGCGCGTTCAAGTCGGTGCGAATCTTTTCGCGGTCATCGAAATGCGACTGCGAGCCAATGATCATGTAGAATAGCGGCCGCCCCTCGTGAGTCTGCCCCATCTCAATCAATTCCGCGCGGGACGAGTACTCGTCGAGCGCGCGCAGGTACTTGATCGCTTCCTCATAGCGGGCCGGGCGCGAGCCGAGCGGGTAACCGAGAACGCTCTGCGGCGTTGGCACCGCGGGATCGTACGTGATGTCGCGGAAGTGATCGGCAACATTACCATGGTTGAGAAGCGGCAATGTGGCGGCGCTGGCGCTCGCGGCGAAGACGCAAACAGCAACGGCGGCGGCGCGGATGGCGAAGGTCATCAGACTCTCCTATGATGCATTGTGACTGATCCCAAGTGGAACAGAGTGGGGAAATATCTGTCAGGTGACGGCAAGATTCAATGGGGATGGGGAGTGCCAAGCAGGTTTGCCTGTGCCGACGCCAGCTCTCCGCTGCGCTGGCACTTGGATGGGAGGGCGAGGCTCCTGCCGAGCCGCCCCCGGCGCAAGTGGGGGTTGGTTGGGTTTGAACGGGGGATGGACCGGGGCCAAGAA
>CAYJMP010000001.1:882886-1026081 GCA_964371625.1 uncultured Ignavibacteria bacterium
GCCCACGCTGGTTCGCGGGGGCCCCCCCCCGCCCCCCGCTGGGGTGGCACTTGGCGGGCCGGCCGTGGCCCCTGCCGAGCCGCCACGGTCGCAAGTGCGTGATGGTTGGCTATCACGGCGGAATGACCGGGAGACTCGAAGGATCGGAATCAGTCGCGATTGCCAAGCGCGGCGGCTCGGCAGGAGCCTCGCCCTCCCACCTCAACCGTGGTTCCCTCTTTGATGGAGGATTCGAGCCGGAGGAAAGCGTCAAGAGGCAGCATCCCAACCTCACCCGTCCAGTTTCGACTGGACGATCACTCTCCCAATTAGGGAGAGGTTAGAGCGGTAATGTGATGATAAACTTCGCGCCCACGCCCGGTGTGCCCTGGGCGGTGATGACACCGCCGTGACGTTCGACAATGCGGCGGCAGATCGCCAGACCCATTCCCGATCCTTCGTAAATGCCGCGCGGGTGCAACCTTTGCAGCATGCCGAAGATCTGAGAGGCGTATGATTGCTCGAACCCGATGCCGTTGTCTTCGACGACGATCCGGGCGACGGGGGTCCCGGGCATGGGCGCGCGTACCTCTTCGGGATAGACGCGAACCCGGCAAGGCTCGTCCTTCTTGGCAAACTTGAAGGCATTGCCGAGGAGGTTCTGGAAAAGCTGACGCAACTGCGTGGGGTTGCCCTTCACGGTCGGCAGGTCGCCGACTTCGACCTCACGAGGCATGTCGGGTTCGCCCTCCTGGCAATCAAGGACCACATCACGCACGAGGACAGATAGATTCACCGGTTCAAAGGGCGCACCTTGATCGCCCAGACTCGCATAGGAGAGCATGCCGTCGACGAGCAATTGCATACGGCGCGTCGCCCGGATCATGCGGTCCATGAGTTCGGCGCCGGAATCACCGAGCGTGTCGGCATACCGGGTCTGAAGCATGTCGGCGAAACCGAGCGTCTTGCGCAACGGCTCCTGCAAGTCGTGTGAAGCGATGGTGGCAAACTCCTTCAGATCACGGTTGCTGCGTTCGAGGGCGACGGCATGCTCGCGCAATGCCTGCTCGGCACGCTTGCGTTCCGTGATGTCGATGATCACACTCAGGACGAACAGACCCGTGGAGGTCTCGACCGGGTTGAGCCCAATCTCCACGGGGAATTCAGTGCCATCGCTGCGCAGGCCGAACAGATCACGCCCCGCGCCCATCGGACGGACACTGGGGTCGCGGCCGAAGCCCTCGCGGTGAGTGGGATGACCATCACGGAATCGTGTGGGCAGGAGGATCTCAATCGACTGACCGATCAGCTCGGCGCGGCCGTAGCCGAACATCCGTTCGGCCTCGGCGTTGGCTAGCACGATTTTCCCGTGTCGATCGACGAGTACGATGCCGGTCGGCGCGGATTCGACGACGGCTTCGAGCAGGCGGTGCGGGTCGGGCTTGATGTCGCCAATCATGCGTTGCCTCGCGCTATAGGGGCTTGGTACAAAAGCAGAGTAAATACGTATTCTTTTTTCTGTCAATGGCTAAAAACGGGGTATTGCAGCGGCAAATCAGGAGCCGAAGAGCAAGGGTGGGCTCCTGACCTACAAAAGCAGCGGAATGTCCGAGAACGAAAAAGGGCGGCCCCGAGGGACCGCCCTTGTTCGTCAAGCGATGTGCGAAGACTATTCTTCGGCGGACACGAAGGCGACGTCGCCGAGATTGAGTGACTTGATGCCCTCTTCGATCTGGGCGCGGTCGCCGACGATCACGATCAGGAGCGCATCGGGATTGATGTGCTTGGTCGCGGCGGCGTTGGCGGCGGCCAGATCGACGGCGCTGACGCGGGACACGTAGGTCTGCCACTCATCCTGCGGCAGATCGTAGGTCACCATGGCGCTCATCCCACCAGCCACGGCACCGATCGACTCAAAGCCACTCGGGAATCCCTTGATCAGGTTGTTGCGTCCATCGGTGAGCTCGGCCTCGGTCACGGGGCGCGTGGTTGTGATGTCGCGAATCTCCTTCAGGAATTCGACGACCGCTTCCTTCGTGGTCGGCGTCTGGACTTGCGCAGAAGCGACAAAGGGTCCGGTGCCGCGACGGTTGGAGAAGCCGGCGTAGGCGCCGTAGGTGTAGCCCTTATCCTCGCGCAGATTCATGTTGATCCGGCTGGTGAATTGCGAGCCCAGCGCGTTCATCATGAGTTGAATCGGCATGTAGTCGGGGTCGCTGCGCTTGATACCCGCATGCCCAATGAGCACGGCGCTTTGCGCGGCACCCGGCTTGTCGACGATGACGACCTGCGTTTTGGTCAGTGGCGGCGGTTCAGGGATGGTCGCCACGGTCGGCGCGACGGTCGAGGTCCAGCCTTTGAGCGCCTTTTCCAGTGCAGCCTTGGCCTCGGCCATGGTGATGTTGCCCGACATGACGATGGTCGCGTTGGCTGGAGTGTAGTTGGCGTTGTAGTACTTCACGAGATCATCACGGGTGATCGCCGCCAACGAGGTTTCGGTCCCCGAACCGGTCTGCGGACGGCCGTATGGATGATCGGCGCCGTAGAGGGTCTTGAGGAAAGTCTTCTGCGCGACGGTAAACGGCTGTTTGTTTTCCTGCGCGATGCGTCCCAGGTACATCTGTTTCTGACGATCGAGCTCTTCCTGCGGGAAGGTCGGATTCATCAGGACATCAGACAGAAGCGCATATCCCTTGTCGAGGTGCTTCTTCAGCACGTTGAGGGAGACGGTCATGCCATCGAACGAAGACGAAGAGCCCATGTTGGCGCCCATGCTCTTGGCTTCTTCGGAGATCTGGAGCGCTGTGCGGTTCTTCGTGCCTTCGTCGAGCAGCTCGGAGGCCAGCGATCCGGTCGCGGGCTTATCCGCAGGTTCGACCGACCAGCCGCCCTTGAAGACAACGTTGGTCTGTATCAGCGGCAGCTTGTCATCTTGCACCAACCAGACTTCGACGCCATTGGCGAGTTTGTCTTTCTGGATGGAGGGCGGTGTGAACTGCGGCTCGGCGGCGGCCATCGGCTCGGCTTCACGCGCGGTCTTGTCCTCGGTGGCGGTGTATGTGCCCTGTGGCAGGACATGGAAGATCACGCGGCGATCGAGATTGATCCACTTTTTGGTTTCGGCATTGATCCCGGCGACGGTGGCCTTCTGATAGCGATCCAAGTCCCACTGGAAGCGGTTCGGGTCGCCAACGAAAGTATTGTATTCGTTTAGTTTGTCGGCGCGGTTGCCGAGGTTTTCGAGCGAACGGACAAATCCGGCTTCGAGTTGGGCCTGGGTGTTGACCAGCTCGGTCTGCGTGACACCTTCGGCGATGATCTTCTTCAACTCGGTGTCAAGCGCCTGCTCGATTTCCTGAACGGTGTGCCCTTCACGGACAGTCGCCTGCAGGATGAACATGCCGCTGAGTTCCCCGGAAGATTGGAAAGCGGAGACATCCTGGGCGATCTGCTTGTCATAGACCAGCGACTTGTACAGGCGCGAGGTTTTGCCCGAGGTGAGCGCATTGGCCAGGATATCCATTTCGGCGTCGCCCGGCTGATAGTAGGCCGGGGTTGGGAAGGCGTAGTAGACACGCGCCAAAGACACGTTGTCTTCCATCTGGCCGCGGCGGATGCCATCCAACTGCGGCGTCCAAGCCTCTTTGCGAATGATGGGCTCGCCAGCCGGGATGGATGCAAAGTACTTCTCGATCAGAGTCTTGGCATTGGCGGGATCGAAATCACCGGTCACGCAAAGCGAAGCGTTATTCGGCGCATAGTAGAGCTTGAAGAAATTCTGCACGTCCTCCAACGAGGCAGCGGACAGGTCTTCCATGTAGCCGATAACCGGCCAGTTGTACGGGTGCTCTTCGGGATACACGAGCCAGCCGAGATTTTCCCAGATGCGGCCGTATGGCTGATTGTCGACGCGCTGGCGGCGTTCGTTCTTGACGACATCGCGCTGGTTGTCGAGCTTTTCCTGGGTCATTGCGGGGATCAGATACGCCATGCGATCGGCTTCGAGCCAGAGCGCCATCTCGAGATAATTGCTCGGCAGCGACTCGTAGTAGTTGGTGCGATCTTCGGTGGTCGAACCATTGACCTCGGCGCCGATTTTCTCAAGCGGCGTGAAGTAATCCTTGTCGTGGTTCTTCGAACCCTGGAACATCATGTGCTCGAAGAGATGGGCAAACCCGGTGCGTCCCTTCTCTTCGTTCTTCGACCCGACGTGGTACCAAACGTTGACGGTCACATTGGGGATGGTCTTGTCAACGTGGAGGATGACATCGAGGCCATTGGGCAGTTCGTACTTCTCAACTTCCAGTGGCGGTAGATCGGCGGCTCCTCCGGCCGATCCCGCCAGGGCGATCAATGCGCCGGCCAAGACGGCCATCGCTCGTCGGGTTGACTTCATGCATTGCTCCTTTGGTGTTTGGTTATTCGTGAATTGTCTCGACTTTTTCGGGAAATGTTGACCGGAAGGATAAGCAATATCGACTTCATTTCGCCAGAGGCGGATTGAAGGACCCGGCGAAGTGATGGGCCTTAATCCATTGAATGCCAGCGGTTAAGCCGTATCTAATAATGTAATCGTTATGGCGGTGTGTGAGGCACACCGAGCGTTTTAGACGGAAACCTGATCCCGATGTTTCGCGGAATCTCCTGAACATTCTTGCTTTTCGCACCGCCCGGCCCGATCATCAATCGCAGTTCAGTCATCTCTTGTCCGACCCCGCAGGCGACTTTGCAAGCTAAGCGAACAGCGCGCAGTTTGATGTGAGTGGAGTCGGCGTCGCTACGAAACGGGCGGTGACCCGAACCGAAAACGAATCAACGTACTTCAAGTGCAGTTCAACAATCCGGATCAACCGGAAAAACGAAAGGGGAATTGAAACATGGGCAGATGTCTTCGATTCTGCGCGCCGCTGTCGGCGGCGTTCTTCTTGCTTGTCAGCGCGAAACTGGCCGATGCGGGCAATGCCGCAGCGGTGCCGGGTTCGGTAGGGTATTGCCAGGACAACTTGCAGGCATCATCACGTGGCCCCGCGTCGATCGCCAGCCCAGCCAACGACATTTCTAATTCGCAGACAGTCTTCAGCACCGACTTCGTTGTGGCCGGTGTCGGCGGGCTGCGCAATGTCGGCGGCGGCACCATCACGTTGGCGGGAGTGAGCGGACCGGTGTCGTTGGCCCTGCTTTATTGGAGCGGCCCAACGAACTCGACCGACACCATGGTCAACGCGTCCGTCACGGTCAATGGGACCGGGTTCATTGGAGCCAACATCGGCTTCTCGCAGGACAACTGCTGGGGCTTTGACAACAGCCAAGCGTACGTTGTCGATCTTACGGCGCTGGTCTCGGCGGGAGGCAACGGCGCCTATGTGCTGACGGGATTGGCGGCTTCGCTGAACTCAGTGGCTGACAGCGCCAACAGCAACGGCGCCTCGCTCATCGTGTTCTTCGATGACGGCAACAGTGCCAATGACCGCGATATCGTTATTTTCCACGGCAATGACTCCAACAGTCCGAATGGCTTTGATGCGGATGGCTGGAATGTCTCGTTGTCAGGAATCAACTACACGGCGGGCCTGGCCAATCTTCAATTGCACGTCGCCGATGGACAGGACACGCTCTTCAATGCGTCGTTCCGCGATGATACGCTCATCCTAAATAGCCTGGTTCTTGAGCCAGCGGGGAAGATCTTCTCCGGAACTTCGGTTCCCTCGGCGAATACGGGCCCTCTCGGCAACGGCAGTCTCTGGGACATCCGGACCTGGGATGTGACGCCGTTCCTCGTCCCGGGACCGAATTCGCTGACGCTGCGGACCGGCCTGTTGAGCGATTGTCTTGGGCTGGTTGTGGCGATTGTCGATTTGCCGGCCGGCGCGGCGCCGGATAGCTGCAATTTGGATTTTGTGCCGCAGCCGAACTGGCCGCTGTTCTGTGATTACTTCTCGTCGAATGCGCAGTTCATGTTTGGCGGCATCCCCTACCCGATCCAACCCGGCGATCAGATCCATGCCACCGATCCGCAGGGAGTTGTTTGCGGGATCACTCATGTCCTCCCGGACAGCGATGGTATCTACCTCATCCATGTTCTCGGAGATGATCCGAAGACCCTCGAGGACGAAGGCGCGGAGTTTGGGGATTCGATCACGCTGTGGCTCAATTGCGATTGCCCGGCGATGGCCACACAGACATGGGTCAATTTCGGCAACTTTGAATTCGACGCCCTGTGGGATTGCGAGGGATGCGATTCGATTTGCGGCTATGTATACGACGCCAGCTGCTTGATCAAGAGCACCTGTGACATCGAAGGCGCGACGGTCGAATTATGGTCATCGTATCCCGATGGTGGAATCCTCTCGACCACGACGACCGACGAGTTCGGGCACTTCTGCCTGCCTGTCGACGACAGCGTCGACTACGACGTGCGCTTCTACAAGAAGGGCTGGTGCACGCAAGTGGTCGAGGACTGGCAGTGCGAAGATGGCCTGTTGATCGTCGGACTGACCCCGCTGGATTTCACACCGCTGCCGAACTGGCCGTATTTCACCGACTACTATTCATCGGATGCGATGTTCGTCCACAACGATATCCCGTATCCGATTGTGCCCGGTGATGTGATCTATGCGACCGATCCGCAAGGTGTGATCTGCGGCGTGACCTGGGTACCGTCGGACAGCGACGGCGCGTATCTCATCCATGTCCTGGGGGACGATCCCGAGACGCTGGTGGATGAGGGCGCAGAAACGGGTGACACGATCGTGTTGTGGCTCAATTGCGCTTGCCCCGACACAGCCCCCGACACGTGGGTCAACTTCGGCAACTTCCAGTTTGACGCCTATTGGGATTGCGAGGGCGGTCCGCTCTGCTGCGAGCTGTGCAAAGGTTGGAACATGTGGTCATACAACCGGGTGCTGCCGGACTACTCGCGCGAGGTGGTGCTTTCGACTATCGATTTGAACTACTACGCGGTGCGCAGTGGTTTGTGCGATTACGGCTCGATCTCCTGGTACTCGGATCGTCCGGTCAATGATCTCGCAGATGTGTCCCCGTACTATGGATATGACATCTTCATGTTCGAGCCGGACACGATCTGTATTGAGGGTGAGGTGATCGATCCGCAGACGCCGATCTACCTGTGCGCCGGATGGAACTACATTCCCTATTGGCCGGAAGACATGGACAACCTGGGGAACGCGCTCCAGTCGCTGGCCGGCAACTATTCTCAGATCTTCACGATGGAATGCGGCTACGGCGTGCTCTCGTGGCACGAGCTGCGCGAGCCGCAGAACAACGACCTGGTCTGCATGGAGACCTGCCACGGCTACTGGATCAAGATGAAGTCGGAAGACACGCTGATCTATCCGAAGGAGATCGAGGGCTGTGACATCCCGGTGGCGAAGCTGGCCTCCCGCTTCACTTCAGGCCGGGTCAAGGCATCGCCGATGGTCGCGGACTTCTATGCGCCATCTTCACAACTCAACTCCGGTGACGTGATTGCCGTCTACGGTTCATCGCGGCAGTTGATCGGCGAGGCGATGGTCGGAGCCAATGGCGCATTCCTCATCCACGTGTACGGTGATGTTCCGCAGACACCGGAAGTGGAAGGCACGTTCCATGGTGACGAGCTGAGTTTCGAGGTCAACGGCGTGGCGGCCAGCGCAACGAGCGATGTCCGCTGGTATGATCGCAACAGCACGCCGCTGGAGCTGACCATCGATGCCGCCAGCGCGGTGCCGACCGAGTATGCGCTCTTGCAGAACTACCCGAACCCGTTCAATGCGGGCACGGTGATGCCATTCGTGATCAAGAATGCCTCGGAGTGGACGCTGACGGTCTACAACATCATGGGCCAGACAGTGCGCACATTCAACGGCACAGATGCCGCGGGAACAGTGCGTGTATCCTGGAATGGTCAGGACGAGAATGGCTCTTCAGTGCCGAGCGGTGTGTACTTCTATCGCGTGACGACGCCCGAGTGGTCGGCCACCAAAAAGATGACGCTGCTGAAGTAAGTTCAGCAAGACACTGGCTCCAAACAGAACGCCCCGGTGGAAACGCCGGGGCGTTTTGCATGTCCCATGGACGGATGACAAAAGAAGACCGACCCACCCTACGGCGTCATCGATTGAATTGTCGCCTTCAATTCGTCGATTTGCTTCTGCTGTTCCTTGATGGCTTCAATGAGCAGGGGTACGAAAGAATTATATTCAATTGATAGATAGCCATCGTCGCGCTTGTGCACGGCCTCGGGCACGACATCTTGCGTCTGTTGAGCGATCAAGCCCATGTGGCGGCCGTCCTCGAAATTCTGATCAGGAAATTCGTCGCGACGCCAGGCATAACTCACGCCGCGCAGTTTCTCGATCGTGCCGAGCGCATCTTCGAGCGGCTGGATGTCTTTTTTGAAGCGGCCATCGGAGGCACAGGCAGTATTATTACCATCGACGCAGCCAGTCACGGTCAGGTCACCGGCGGAGCTGAGCGTCATGCGCGTAACATTACCCCCGGTTCGGAATTCGAGGCCGTCCAGCGCGACATCATCGAAGATAATTCCGCCATGTTCGGCATCCGTGCCGTCACCGAACAAAATGCCCTTGGGTGAGCCATCAAGGCCGAGGATGGAAATGTAGTTCGCCGAATTCCGCTCGAAGATCCCCGTCGAAGCGACATTGGCGGTGGCACCGGCGACGGATGTTTCCAAGACATGTAACGGGCCTTCGGGCGCATTCGTGCCGATGCCGACACCGCCTCCGGCGCGGATGAGGAATTGGTTATTCGCTGACGAGGCGAAGTCGGCGTCGGTCGCATCTGCCCACACAAAAGCGCCCGTGTGATGCGATTTGGCGCGCAGTCCTGCGGCAAACGATAGTCTTCCCGAGGCAGCATTGGACAGCCCGCCGGGGATGACGGCAAACTTCCCCGTGGCATCGTTGCCGCGGCCCGCTCCCACGAACGCGCCGCTGTCTGTGGCGCTATTGCCGATTCCACACACGATGGCGGACGCGTTTCCCGAGGCCACGTTGCTGTCACCGGGAGTAGCGTTGGATTGGCCGCCACCTCCGACGAAGGACATCGAGCCGCGGGCTTTGTTGCTTCGCCCTCCGACCACCGAAGCGAGCAGACCGCTGACATCATTACTTTGACCGCCAACGATATTTGCAGAGTTCCCCGAGCCGGACACTTCGTTGAACGAACCGCCCCCAATGAAGGCCTGAGGCGAGGAGGCGCGATTTCCGTGCCCGCCAACAACAACGGACGCTTCGCCAGAAGCGACATTTGAATCGCTTTGGTTGGGGCCTCCTCCGCCACCGATGAACGAGTGATCACCGCTCGCCCAGTTGTGCTGTCCGCCCAGTAAGGCGGCAAATGCTCCCGGCGCCGCGTTACTTTGACCCCCACTGATCACGGCGTGATCACCGGACGCTGAATTGAGATCCCCCGCGACGAATGCCTGGTTGCCCGTGTTCGTATTGCCGGGGCCGATGGAGACCTTGCTTGTAATATGGCCGCCCGACGCGCCGTCTACCGTTGCCACGCGAAACGCGTATGGCCCGGATAGGAATTGAATGCGTGGCAGCGTTGTGCCGTTGACATTGATTTCCAGCCAGAGCAAGTTGTCGGCGAAGACGGCGTCCGTTAATGGACTGATCGCGCCAATCAAACCAATCCACAGTCCGGCGGCGTCGCTTGTGATTGTCTGCACTTCTCCCCCGCCACCCGGCCACACTTCTGTGCCGCCAGTGGAATCGTCAAGGATGCGAAAGGTGAATGTCTTGCCGCCGGGGGGCAGAGGAGCGCCCCCTGCGTCAGTAAGACGACCCTGGACGGTAATGCTGCTGGGGACGGCGGCAATTGTAGTCCCCCCCAACAGGCAGACAATAAAAACTACGAGTATAGAGCGATTCATGCAAACCTCCGGGACGTGCGGTCTGTAGTTATCAGAACGGGCGGCGATCCGTTGTAAGTTGGATCGGGATAGAAGGTAATATATATCCTTTTTTGGCTCACGCCAGAGGAGGAATGCGTGGGAATAGATCGCGTCGGTTACTTATTGGACGCGCTGAAGAAGCCGAAGAATCCGTACAGCCCGAACAGCCCATAGAGCGCTGAAAGGGCTTCCTGCCCGGGAGTCGAACCAAGCATACCCAAGAATCCGAGCATCCCCAAAAACCCCAGATAACCCAAGTTTCTCGTTTTCATATCCCTCCCTGGTTGCCGGCAAGTGCCCCGAGGCCCCTCGCGGACGTAATCTATCTACGTAGCGCGCGAGCCGCTGTTTCCATGGGGAGTGCGATGAGTGAAATACACCCTTCCTCGGTCAGACAAGAGCAATAGTATCTCGATTAATACAACCGGGAATATAATGCACTCCGACAGGTAATGACATCGTAGTTGGGCTTCCTTTGGTATTCTGGAGTGTGCTTGGCCTTCCTGGGAGGGAACATGCTACACGCGCGTGGTCGTTGCCTGAGCCTCCAATCAGTTCTCTGCTTGGCAGTCGCCGTATTCATCATCTCAATTGCCGGGACGGCGAACGCCGCCAATTCGGTTGTTGTCGAATCGAAGAGTTTTGCGCCTGGACAGACGGCATGTAGTGTGGGGGTGTTTGTTCGGAATGATGTGCCAATCCAGGGGATTGTATTGCCGCTGGAACTAAGGTCGACACTCGGTCCGGGTTACCTGAGCGTGCCGACCACATCATCATTCCGATTCAGGCTTGTTCCCGGAAATAGAATCGGGCAGAGCCCGTTGGGCATGGAAGGAACGAATTGGCCAGCACCCGTCGTCGTGTCCTCATACTTTTCCAAACCATGTGATGAGAATGACCCTTGGTTCAATGAATGCAGTGGCCCTATTTCGGGATCATACTGTGAAGCGTCGGCGTCCGCTGATGGCCTCAGTCCGGACGCCGTTCTTTACGTGGCAGTAGCGACGGGCGACCCCGCCATCGGCGAGGAGTGGTTAGTTCCACCCGGCGAGGATCCTGACGGGACCGGTAACGCATCATTCGTTTTCGTTTTCAATGTGACCGAAGAGACGGGCTGCATACGCATTGACACTTGCTGCAAGACCCCGTCCACTCACTTGGCATTGGTGTCCTACGACGATTATGCTGACATCGAGTTTGATCCAGGGATCATTAACATCGGCGATGTCGTCTGTCCCGGCGTGACCGATCCGGAAGTCAACCATCCGCCGGTTGCGATCTGCAAGGACTCCGTTGTATTTGAACTGATGGACGGATGCACGCAGATCGTCTCGGCGTCGGATGTGGACAATGGATCATGGGATGAAGAGGACGGACAAAACCTGCACTATCTCCTCTCACCGTCGGGCTCGTTCGGAATCGGTTCGACGGCGGTGACACTAACGGTCTGCGATCAGGACGGCGAATGCACTTCTTGCCCTTCGGTCGTGACAATTCGTGATGTCTCGGAGCAGGCTATCATCATCGAGAGAGACTCGTTGTATTTCCGGATGACCGGAGATTATCAAAACGACCCGACTTGCGAGTTGATCGCAGTGTCCACGATCGGATGTAACCAGACGCTGAAAATCGAAAGTCAGACCGGCTACCTGACCGAGGCATCGTGGCATGGGTCGGAGCTCAGGGTTTGCGCTGATCGGATCTTGGCCAACAATGGTCCGAATGGCACCTACGTTGAAGAAATCGTCCTGGCGCAGGCACTGGGCCCGTTGCGCGATACCATCCGTGCGGTAATCGATGTTGACCATCCTCCAGTCGCGCCGGGGTGTGATTCGGTGTGCGGATTCCTCTTACGAGAGTCCGGCCGGCCATACGTTCGCGCCCGGGTGATGGCACGGACATGCGATCCTTCCGGAGTCAACTGCACGACTATACCAGATGTGTGGACTTATACAGACAGCACCGGTGCGTTCTGCCTTAACACCAATGGATGGCCACGAGTCGACATCTTCGCCTTCTCCTGGCAGTTTGCCAAGAGTATCTCAAAGAACTCGGACTGCGATGGTCTGCCGGTCTACATGTATATCGAATATAGCCCATATCACTCCGGACCGGGGACGTATGAGCCGTGCCTGACGCATGGATTCGTGCTGGACGGTGCGGCTGGGAGCCCGCGCTTACAGCCCGGGGCGCAACTTGAGTTGTGGGACTCATATGCAGACGGAACACTGATCCTGCAGGATACGGCGGATAGCTTTGGTCACTTCGGCGCGTGGGATATGGACGGCGACTTGGTTGTCAACGCTCCAGGTTTCTGCACGACCGTACTGAGAGATGTTCAGTGTTCGTACGAACCTCTCATCGTCCAACTCGACTCGATTCCGTTTTCCGAATTTCCCGCCTGGCCCTACTTCGCAGGTTATCACTCCACCAATGCCACGCTGGCGGGAGTGCCCATTCTGCCGGGGGACGCGATCTACGCGACCGATCCTCAAGGGGTGATCTGCGGCGCGACTTGGGTTGAGGACGCCGGGTCGTTCAGCATTCGTGTCCTTGGCGATGATCCGAACACCGCTACGGATGAAGGGGCGGTGCCGGGTGACTTGATCACGCTCTGGCTCAATTGCGACTATGTCGTCGCATCGCCGGTGGCATGGGAGAATGCGGGCAGTTATCAGTTCGATTTGGCATGGAGCACGGAGTCCGAAGTCGCCATCGACATCTTGCCCGGCGTTTGTCCGAATGTCATTGATACCGGCGTGACCCAACTGCCAAGCCCGGTTCGTCCCGAACCGGCGGGCGGCGCACCGACTGAAGAGCCGTCGATCGAGGTCGCGATCCTGGGTACCGCATCATTGGAGGCGGCGAACGTCGATTTGGCCAGTGTGCAGCTTGAGGGACTCTCTCCACTCTCGCATCGGCTCGCCGATGTCTCGCGCCCGTCCAGTTTAGAGACGCAGTCGGACTGTGCCTGCCCCGAGACGGGATCGGATGGATTGGTCGATCTGGTGTTGAAGTTCGACCAACGGGAACTGCTGGATGCCCTGGGTGAGCTGCACGATGGCGAAGTGCGTGCGCTGACCTTCGCAGGAAACACCAAACGCGGTCGGACGCTCTCCGGCACGAACTGTCTGACGGTCAAGTTTGGTCCGACGCGCGTCGATCCGCGCAGTGGGCGTGGATTGCCCGGCAAGTCGCGCCTGGCGACTTATCCTAATCCCTTCAATGCCGAGACGATGGTGTCATTCAGTCTCGAAGCGGAGTCGCAAGTGCGCGTCGATGTGTTCAATGTGCTCGGTAATCGTGTGGCGACGCTGGTCGATGATGTGCTGCCCGCCGGTGAACATCGGGCGGCGTGGAATGCGGCGGGGATGGCTTCGGGGATGTATTTCGTGCGGCTGGCCACGGCCCAGGGACAGGTGACGAAGAAAGTCGTGTTGGTGCGATAGATCGGAATGGGTGGGTGTGGGCTGAGCCCACCCTACTACTCTTGGCATAGTTCATCAAGGAGAGACGATGCGAAACGGGAGCGGAGTTCGCTGGCCGGCTGCGGTCGCAATGATGCTTGTGATTCTGTTTGTCGCTCACAGTCGGGTCTTCGCCGTCAATTCGGTGGTCGTGGAGTCGAAGTCGTTTGCGCCGGGGCAGACGGCGTGCAGTGTGGGTGTGTTCATAACGAATGACGTTCCAATCGTTGCGATAGCCTTGCCTCTAGAATTGCGAACAACCCTCGGGCCAGGGTATCTCAGTGTGCCAACACCTTCGTCGTTCCGGTTTCGGCTTGCAGAAGGGAATCGTGTCGACCAAAGCCCATTGGGTGGCGAAAGCGAGCTTTGGCCGCCGCCGGTTGTAGTGGCCTCATATCACGCGCAGCCATATGACGGCACAGAACCCAGGCTCAGCCAGTGTGGCGGTCCAATCTCAAGCTCATATTACAAATCGACGCCCTCGGCGGATGGTGTCAGCCCGGATGCGATCTTTTATGTCACGGTGTCCACTGGCGATCCGAATCTTAGTGAGGAGTGCTGTTTGCCGGCCGGAACGGACCCGCCAGGGACTGAGAACGCATCTTTCATCTTCGTCTTCAATGTGTCCGAAGAGACGGGGTGTTTTCGTATCGACACCTGCTGCAAGACACCGGCAACTCACCTCTCGTTGGTCGACAACGATGTTAGACTTCTAAATGTCGAGTTTGAGAGAGCGGTGATTCAGATCGGCGAGGTTGTCTGCCCCGGCGTGACTGATCCGGAACTTAACCATCCGCCGCTCGCTCAATGCGTGGACAGCTTGGTGATTCGTGTCGGGGAAGAATGCGAGGCGTATCTTACGGATGCGACGCTTATCGATGCTGGCTCGTACGATATGGAGGATGGGTCGAATATCGCCATGTCGCTTGACCGTACCGGGCCATTCAGACCGGGCAGGCACAGCATCGAGCTCACAGTCTGCGATCAAGACATGGCCTGCGTCACATGTATGACGACCCTAGTAGTATTGGATACATTATCGCGCGGTATCGACGTGCAGCCCGACACGCTCAGTTTCCTTTATGACGATTCACTCGGGCTCTACGATCTATGCGACGAGCTGCCAGTTGTTTATTCTGGATGTGCATCGTTTCCGAAAATCGAGAGCATAACGGGAGATCTGGTTGAAGCTCATGTTTTCGGAGCCGTAGGCAGGGAGCCGATTCTTCGTGTGTGTGTGAATGGTTTACTGGCAGCACAATCTCCGTCCGGGACATATGCAGGTCGAGTGGTACTGGCTCTACAGTCGCGGCCTGAACGCGACACACTCGTTATTGTGATAGATGTCGTCCATCCTCCGCTTCCGCCGGGATGCGAGACCGTGTGCGGCTTTGTACTCAATCTGGACGGTGAGCCTGTGTGGCATGCCCGTGTCGGCGCTCTCACGTGCAATGCGACGTGGACTCGGTGCGCAACCGTGCCCGGTGTCGGCGCATTTACCGATAGCAGTGGCGCGTTTTGCGTTCAGGCCGGTCAGTGGTCGCGTCTCCGCATTGTTGCGAGTGCACCAGGGTTCAATCCCGTGCTTTCGCAGGAGGTGGACTGCCCGGGTCAGCCGGTCTATCTCTACGCCACCGAGTCTGGGATCATCTTTCCCGGGGAGGGCCCACGGGACGCGGTGCCAACTTGTGCGACCCAGGGGTTCGTATTTGAGATGACCGATGCAGGCACCTCGATGCCAGCAGTTGGCGCCGTAGTAGAGCTATGGGATTGGTATCCGGGTGGATCGATCTTGCTAGAGGATAGCACGGACGGGTTCGGGCATTTCGGACTGCGCCAGTTGTCTGGAGCACTCGTTGTCAGGAAGGCTGGATACTGCCCGACACTGATCGGCAACATCAGTTGTGGATTCGGACCGATCTCTCTCACTCTCGATCCTATCTCCTTCTCGGCGCCGGCCGACTGGCCGTACTTCACCGATTATTCCTCGTCCAACGCGACGTTTGCCGGATTCCCGATCCTTCGGGGGGATGCGATCTACGCGACTGACCCGCAAGGCGTGATCTGCGGCGCCGTGTGGGTTGAGGACGCCGGGTCATTCAATCTGCGCGTCATCGGCGACGATCCGAACACCGCTACGGATGAAGGGGCGGTGCCGGGCGATGTGATCACGCTCTGGCTCAATTGCGACTATGTCGTCACCGTGCCGGTGACGTGGGAGAATGCGGGCAACTCTCAGTTCGATCTGGCTTGGAGCACGGAATCCGAAGTCGCCATCGACATCTTGCCCGGCGTTTGTCCGAATGTCATTGATACCGGCGTGACCCAACTGCCAAGCCCGGTTCGTCCCGAACCGGCGGGCGGCGCACCGACTGAAGAGCCGTCGATCGAGGTCGCGATCCTGGGTACCGCATCATTGGAGGCGGCGAACGTCGATTTGGCCAGTGTGCAGCTTGAGGGACTCTCTCCACTCTCGCATCGGCTCGCCGATGTCTCGCGCCCGTCCAGTTTAGAGACGCAGTCGGACTGTGCCTGCCCCGAGACGGGATCGGATGGATTGGTCGATCTGGTGTTGAAGTTCGACCAACGGGAACTGCTGGATGCCCTGGGTGAGCTGCACGATGGCGAAGTGCGTACGCTGACCTTCGCAGGAAACACCAAACGGGGCCGGACACTCTCCGGCGCAGATTGCCTAACGGTCAAGTTTGGTCCTGTCCGCGCCAATCCCGGGGGCAGTCGCAACTTCCCCGGCAATTCGAATCTCGCGACCTACCCCAATCCATTCAACGCCGAGGCGGTTATCTCATTCCGGCTTGAAGCAGCGGCACAGGTTCGCGTGGACATCTTTGATGTGCTCGGCCGCAAGGTGACATCGCTGGTTGACGACATTATGCCAGTCGGCGAGCATCGTGTTAGTTGGGATGCGTCCCACATGGCCTCAGGGGTCTACTTCGTGCGCATTATCACAGCAGAGGGGCAGACGATCAAGAAACTGGTACTGGTGCGATAGAGGAATGTAGGAAAGTGGCGGGTGCCCTCCGGGAGCGCACCCACCCTACGTACTGACGTGAGACGATTTCGTCTGGAAAGACGCGAGAGGGCGATCCGCTATTGTGGATCGCCCTCTTCTTCTTGAGTGTCGATCTTACAACATGGGTCAGATGACCCATAGTACAGTTCACGGACAGGGACTACAGAACTCCGTCGCCGGGTCGCCGTTGCGGAAGGCGACGTTCACCATCTTGACGACGTCGAGCACTTCTGGATCTCCCGAGCAATTCACGTCGGGCGTCTGGTATGGGCAATTGGCATTCGGATCAACCATCGGCGGATAATTGCGGAATGCCGCATTGACGACCTGTGCGACGTCAAGAATGTTCGTGAAGCCATCGCACGGCCCGCCCGGATCGCCATGGCAGTCGCATTGGCACCCACCGGCCCCGGCGCCATACCAGAAGCCAATTCCCATTCGGTAGTTCGTTGACGATGCTGCGCCGGCTACCGATTGCCCGACCGATGCGCCCATACGGTAATTGGTTGAGGCGGCATCGACAGTGCCGCCGCCGTTGATTGAGTACCAGTCGATAACATAGTTCGCGTTGACCGATGCCGATTGAGCCGGGAGATTAGACGCGGTTTCGCTGACCGGCGTCGGCATCGTCGGCTCAGATTCGAGGACTGGTCGAGTGACGGCATCACCGGCAGTCGGCGCCGGAGTCGCCGCGACCCTCTTCGTGTCTGCTTCCTGCGTTGGCTTGGCCGCCGCAAAAAGGAGTGGCGCCGAAAGCAGGAGCAGGATTGTCATTCTGAATGTGGCTTTCATCGCCTCTCCCTCACTTTTCGGCCTGCGCACGAATTAGTTCACGCAATCCGGTAATCTGGGCACGCAAATCGTCGTTCTCGATCTGCTGTTGCCTGACCCTTTCGGTCAGCGCCTGAATAGCCGCGAGCGCGACGCCGGCGGGATCGACTGTCGAAATGTGTTTGTCGTCGTCGCCAAGGCCAAAGACATCATGGAAGTCCTGGGCCATCGGGCCGACATGTTGGTGCGCAGGATCTTCGCCTTTGTAGTTCCACCGATAGAGTGGCAGCTGATTAACTTTTTGCAGCAGTTCGTTTCCGTCGACCGGCGTGATGCTCTCTTTTGTGTTCCGGTCTGATGTGTTTGTCCAGTTGCCGCCGGTGGTGAGATATGCGCCGTTGCCGTTGTTGGTTGTGGTTCCGACTTCGAGGGCGTGTCCGGCGGCAGCGTTGACGCCGAAGCCACGCCGCACGACATTGGCGTCGCCAAACACCATGGTGTTGCTAACATTGACGACGGCGCTATTGCCAATGGCCGTGGCATTGTATAGGCCGGTGTTACCGACATCTGACGCATACCCAATCGCCGTGATCCTGCTGCCTGTCAGGTTGCTTCGGCCAGCGCCCCACCCGATTCCGGTATTTGATTCGCCCATCGTGTTATCGTTCAGTGAGTTCGCACCAACCGCGGTGTTGGAACCGCCTGTCGTGTTGTCGGTGAGTGCACCCGAACCACAGGCGGTGTTCTGATGGCCGTCGATGTTGGTGAGCAGGGCGGCGCCTCCAATGGCTGTATTGTTGTTTCCCGTCGAGTTGTTAAAGAGCACTTCGCGACCGATGGCGATGTTGTCATGTCCGGTCGTATTGGATGCCAGCGCCAATGCACCGTTGGCGGTATTCGAGTAACCGGTCGTGTTCTCGGAGAAGGCGCTGTCTCCGATGACGGTGTTGAAGCTGCCGCTCATCGTGAGGTTGCCGGAAAGCCGGCCAACGAAGGTGTTCGACCAGCCCTTATTGTAGAGGAAGCGGGCTCCTCCCTTGAGGATATTGCCCGCAGTCGCTGTCGATGCGTCCAAGTTGAGATTTCCGCCCGAGATCGTCAGGTCGCTCCCGATCGAGGTGTTGCCGGTAATAGCACCCCCGGTGGCCCCATCAACCGTGCCAATGCGTTGAGCATACGGAACCGCGGCAAATCGCATGCGCGGCAGCAGTTCCGAATCGGATTCGACTCTGACGCTGAGATACCGGGTCGGATTGCTGAACACCACATCGGTGAGCGGCACGAGAGATCCGAGAAGCACGTCAAATGCTCCGTCGGTCACGGTCACCAATTGCGTCTCTTCCCAGAGGGGAACTTCCGGCCCAGATGGAGTGGCGAAGACTGCAAAAGTGAGTTCGTAAGTGCCCGAGAGCGGCGTGCCGCCCGCATCCCTAAGAAACCCTTGATAATTCACGATCGTTGGCGTGGCGGCAGGCACGGCCGTTGATAGCGCCAACAGCGGCAGGCAAATCGCCGCCAGGTAAAACGCTACGCACTTTCTCATGATGATCTCCACAGCTGTGATCATAGCTGTTCTGCAGCTATCTCACGGTTACTTTTGACTCGTCGTCTGGGCTTGATTTATTCCCCGCAAATGAGCGATTTCTGTTTTCATTCTGGCGTTTTCTTCTCTCGGGGCCAGAGTTCAGGAATGCTGTTTGTCACTGCTGACACGGACTGCAGAACTCGGTCGCCGGGTTGCCGTTGCGGAATGCGACATTGACCATGTGCACGACGTCGATGACGTCTGTGGCGCCGCTGCAATCGGTATCCGTTCGCGCGAGCCCCTGGCAGGTCAGCATGGTGTACGCGGCGACATTGCGAAAGGCAACATTCACTGTGCCCACGACGTCGAGAATATCAGTGGACCCGTCGCACGCCGGATCACCGAGGCAGCCGCAGTTACAGAACGACGCCTGCTGGAGAGCGTACTCGAAGCCGATGCCGACCTGACTCGGCGCTGACGCCATTCCGGACGTTATCTGACTCGTGGCGCCGCCCATGCGGGCGTGGGCCGCGAATGGTTGTGCCATTGTGAAAATGGCGCGCTGCGGTTTCATGCCCGGGTTCCCCTGAGGAAGCGCGACGCGATTCGATGCTGCGTGCCAAGGACATGGCTCGACGCCCGAGAATGCGATCGCCGACCAACAGAGTACGCTAGTGGCCAGTGCGAATAGCCACCGTTCTAGCTTGGTAGTATTGCGCATCGCCGGTCCCCTATCTCTGTGGGTTGTCAGATTCTTGTTCGGTCATCGAACGTTCCAATTCCAACAGCCGCGCCTTCATGTCGGCCATCTCGCGTTCGATGCGTTCGGTATTCACACGCACAGAAGTCAATCGCTCCTCGGCGGGAGTGAGGGCTTGGCTCCCCTGCCACGCAGTCTCATCCGGGGAAGTGTCTACGACTCCGTACGCGGTAGGAAAGTACATCAATACGAGGGTGCGTTGCTGAACCTCAACAACCGTCATCGAGCCGCGGTCACTTGCAATCAGGTAGACGGTAGTGCCCATGGAGTTCGATTCGAACACTCCGGAAACACTAACGATCGAAGCGTAGACGCCCGTTGGCGCAGATTCGGCGACAACTAGAGCAGTCCTTTGACTGTAGCTCAGATGGCCAGCAACATCCGAAAGTCCGATCAATACGGAGTCAAGTCGCCCAAACATATGAGAAACTGTTACTTGCACCGTCGCGTTGGCATACACATAGCCGCCAAGAGTCGGGGAGGCTATCGATCTAACTGAAAGAGTGGTGTAACCGTAGTCAGGCAACCCCACTTTATTTGTTGCGATTTCACACGCGATCCCAGGCTCATCTTTGATCTCGCTTCCTTCAATCGCGTCGACCGGCAACTCGACACTCTCGCTGCCAGTCGCGCTCATGTCGAACGATGTAGCACGTGTGCTGCCGGTAATTGAAACCAGCGGTTCCTGTGTGTTGTTATAGTTCCCATCGACGGCGAAACCTCCCGATGTCGCGTTGCGCCGGACAGAGAAGACCCCACCCTCCCCGTTCCCATCTGGCATGATGCGGGTGTGGTAATTGCTCAACTCATCGGAGACGTCCAGTGAGTACCCTTGCGAAGAGTATTGACCCATTGAAATCGCGACTGTGCCCGTGTTTTGAACAACGGAGAGCACGCCCGGAAAGCCCGATCTCCCCACCTGAAGTGAGTCAGGATTTAGTAAGCCACTCACCTCACCCCCGCTCGACTTATCGATGCTCTCGACGCGATACGAGTAGGGCGTCGCGCCGATGCGCGTGCGCGGCAAGAACGGTTGCGCGCTCGATGTCAGACGCATCTGCAGCCATCTCTCCCCGTCAAACACTTCTGCTGTTAGTGGACTATTGGTGCCGAGCATCGTATTGAAGAGTCCTCCGCTCGTCTCGACAGTCTTCAGCTCGGTCCATACGACAATTTCCGGCGGAAAGCTCACGCTGTCCGGGTGGATTGTGAAGACAATGTCATAAGTCGAATCCGGGACGATCTGCCCTTGATCATCGAGCAGAATCGCCTGGAAGTTCATCACTGAGGGAACTTCCGCAGTGACCACGGTTGGCGTTGCAAGTGACAACGCAGAGAGTGCGATAATCAACACCACAAGTCGATTGCTGTTCTTTCTCATCTTTCACCTCCAAAGTCACTGTTCTATTCACAAACATCTCGAGTTGTCATCCTACCTTGCTGTAACCATGAACATGAAGTCGTTATCAACGGCGAGAACTGCCCCGGGAGACGAATGCCGTCTCTCGGGGCCAGATCTCAGAACTGTGGCTTGCCACTATTGACATGGATTGCAGAACTCGGTCGCCGGGTTGCCGTTGCGGAAGGCGACATTGACCATCCGCGTGACATCGAGAATGTCGGTCGCGCCGGAGCAATCGACATCCGTGTCTTCGAACCCGCAGTTTCCGGTCGTTACGGCTGGGACGTTGCGAAAGGCGACACCGACAGTACTGACGACATCCAGAATATCGGTGACACCATCACAACTGGGATCACCGTTGCAGGTGCATTCGCAGGCACACCCAAACATGTAGGCGGAGCCGGCATTGATGCGGCTGCCGGGATCTGTCTTGAACGCGCCAACAATGAATTGGCAGTAGTTGAATTGTGCGGGGTCGGTATAGCCATGGACGCTCACCCCGAGTAGATCACCGGCGGCGCCGCCCGCGATTTTCCAGAGAATCTCGCCGTCAACTCCGGAGCAGACATAGACCGAACCGGCATCCTTGCGACCGTCGGGGTTTTCATATAGCGCTCCGACCGTGAAGTCGTCGTACCCGTCGTTGTCGACATCGCAAATACGTTGCACGGAATATCCAAAGCTTCCACTCGCTTCGGTTCCGTCCACGCGGTAGAGCAGGGAGTGCGAAACGGCCGAATAGACATAAACTGAGCCGGCATTGATAATACCGTGCGGATCGGCGTACCGGGCTCCGATAATGATCTCATCGCGAGTATCGCCATCCAGGTCCGACATACCGCTGACGGCGCAGCCGAAATAGTCGCCTTCGGACTCTCCGTTAAACCGCCAAATCAAGGTGCCATCGTAGTTGTAGGCGAAGACCGCCCCGGTGTGCTCGGGGGGGATGCCGAGCGTCGTTGCATTCGGTGCCCCAATGAGGAGATCGTATCCGGGATTGTTGTCGATCGAGCTGGCGTATGCGACAGCATGACCGAAACGCGCGCCCGGCTCAGTACCATAAAACGTACGGATTAGAGAATTCGTCCTTGGATTCAGGAGGAGCGCGTATCCCGTGTTACCGGCGACCATACCGTCGCCCTCGGGGGCGCCGGCGAGGATATCGTCGTGATCATCGCCGTCGGCATCACCCACATAATCGACGCAATATCCGAGCTTGTCCCCGGTCCCGTTTCCGAGCCAGGAGAATTTCAAACCGGTCACCGTTCCCCAGACGATCACCGCGCCGCAACTGTCATTTCCGGCTCCACTCTCCCCCGGCGCCCCAATCAAACACTCAGAGGCACCGTCGTCGTCCATGTCACCCAGAAACTTGATGGAGCGCCCGAAGTCAGCGTTCAGATTCCAGTAGTACTCCCATTCATCGGCGAGGTTGTTATGGAAGACCGAGGCGCTACCGCTGGGGCCAGCTCCCTCATCGGCCAGCAGGGCACCGACCGCGATGTCCTCTTCTCCATCGCCATCCCAATCGCCGCCAGCCGCTACAGAGAATCCAAAATAGTCACCCGGGGCATTGCCATCTGATTGCCAGATGAGAGATGGAGTGCAGGGTGATCCCGCATACTCCTGGATGACGGGTGCGGGGGCCTCGGCCGGGCAGCCGTAGATGTAGACGGTGCCCGCATCGATGCGACCTGCGGGGTCAGTCCGGTCTGCGGCGATAAGAATATCGGGATGGCCGTCGAGATTGATGTCGCCCGCCGACGCAACTGACTCACCTAGATTGTCGTTCCATGCCGCGCCGTCTATCCGCCAGATGACTTCGCCCGTCTGGCCCGAGTAGATCAATGCAGAACCTGTACTTGCGAAGCCTGCATCCGCCCCGGGTGCGCCGACCGCAACATCATCGAAGCCGTCGTTGTCGATGTCTCCAACCCCTGCAACGGAATATCCCAAGTACTCGTAGTCGCTGGTACCGTCGAATTGCCAGATGAGTGATCCGTCGGCGCCTGAAAACACATACGCCGATCCAGCATTGTCGAAGCCAGCCACATCGGCAAATGAGCCGACAATCACATCGTCGTGGCCATCATTGTTAACATCGCCCGCGCCGTCGACATCGTGTCCAAAGTGGTCTCCGTCAGCGAATCCATCGAACCGCCACAGGAGCGTGCCATCAGTCGAGTACACGTAGACTGACCCGGGCCGGATAGCGGGTCCAACGGGTGGCAGAACAAGCGCGTTCGATGCACTGATAATGACGTCCTCGTCGGCGTCTGCATTGACGAATCCCGCCCGGGACACTCCAATACCGAAAGCATCCTCCTGAGTTGCGTTCTCGAAACGCCTGAGTATCACGTTTCGCTTGGGCGAGTAGATGATTGCGTAACCAGCATATTGGCCCTGTGGGCTTGCAGCGGCATACGCGCCCACGATCACATCATCAAAACCATCATGATCGACGTCGCCGACGCCGTCGACTCCGCTTCCCAGCCCCTCGAGGTTGCCGAATGGACCAATTGTCGCGATGATACTTCCCCCATCATCGTAGACGTAGGCGATACCAGATGACGAATACGGCGAGCCATCGTGGTAAGGTGCACCCGCGATATATTCGTCCTTTCCGTCACCATCAACATCTCCTGCCACCGCGAGGACATACCCCAACGAGCTGGCATCGCCAGTTCGCTCAAACGATAACTCAAAGTTGTGGGACCATGCCCGGAAATACCCCATGCCTACCTCGCCGAGTCGAGTTGCGAGGTGAAAACCGGCTAGCACATCAGGCTTACCATCACCGTCAAAGTCGCCTCCACCCGAGAGGGCCACTCCAAGACGATCTCCAGCCGAGTCTCCGTGCGCTTGCCACATGAGAACCGGAGAGCACGCCGTCCCCGGAGCTGCAATGACTGTTGGCACTGGTTGCGTGCCATTCGATGACACTGATGGTCGTAATTCGGACGGTATTTCTGAAGTCGAGAGCAGAAGTGGGGCTGCCGCGAGCAGAAGGACTCGGGTGAGTAAACGCATGGTGCGCCTCCGGTGGAGACAGGTGGTATACAGTTGTGGACAATCGTCAGGACGGCTCGGACCTCCACGGTCCTGTGCAGTAATTACGCCTCGCCTGCAAAAGGAACGTCGGAGATTCTGCATCTGGGGCAGCGCGGCTGCGAGATTTTGTCAGGATGCGCACACTACGCGCGTTGCTATGACCGTAATGGTCATACAAGAGCAAACTCATGTCGATTGCGCCGCTACGCTGCTGCGAGGCCATGGTAGAACGAACCAAGTGGGGGAATTGGGGAATCAGCTCTCGAGTAAGAGGGCCCGCACCCTCCGAGATGCGGGCCCTTTTCGTCTGCAATCACCTTGCCCCTCAGTCAGGCCTGTGGATGACGGGCACCCGGTGCAGGACCGGAGCGATCCCTACTTCATCACGATCATCTGTCTCGTAACGGATGCGTGCTGCGTTGTAAGCTGGGCGAAATACACTCCGGAGGCAACGCCGCGCGCATCCCACACCACTTCGTGCAGCCCAGCGGGAAGTTCTGCATCGACCAATGTCACCACACGCTGCCCAAGAACATTGTAGACCTCCAGCCGCACTCGATCCGCAGCAGAGTTGGAAAAGGAGATCACTGTCGAGGCATTGAAGGGATTGGGATATGTCGCGAATCCCATCTCCCCCCTAACAGTCGCAGATGATGATGACGATACCCTGATAGGTTGCTGGGTGATCGTTACACAATCCGTACCCGAGATTGGTACGCCCGTCTTGGTCTGCCCCACAAGAGTCAACGATTTGAATTCACCGTCTGCGTAGGGACTGAGGGCCGCGATTAGCTCATCCCGGCAAAATTGCAGAACGAGATCGGTCCAGCCATCAACGCCTGGAGGACTGCATTCGCACTCCGTTTCCTGCAGTACAATTGGCTGCGCCACATCGGCATACTTGTGCCACGTCGGCGACACGCCCGCCAGCGTCAAAGTCGCCGGATCAATTCGGGTCACATCAAAGACCTTGCTGCCCAACACCGCCACAGAAATCGTCTGGGGCCCCACCGAGGTCGGCTCCGGGTGCATCCCGTGAAAACGAACATCGCTTGAGCCGATGCCTATGATGTTGGGGCAGGAGCCTGGAAAAATGTCTACTGGCAGGCATTGGTCTTCAACGAGCTTGAAGGCAAAGCACTCCTCACCGCTCTCGCCCGATGTACTCCATCCAACGATCTCCCCCAAGGGCCCAGGAGCGATCGAGCATCCGTGGTACCATTCTCCACTGTGCCCGGCAACGAAATCCCACAGGAGATTTCCTTCTGCATCAAATTCGAGTACCATTTCATCGAAAGCTGTTTCCATCCGGTTACCACTTTCGCCGGCAACCCATATCTTCCCATCTGGTGAGCGCTGCATTTGTTTGGGATTAAACCGCGCCCCGGGACCGTAGTACGGAGCCTTCAATTGAAGCACGCCCTGAGTGTCGTACCGAAGGAGGATGAATGCTTCCTGGTGGGACACCTCCCTCACTCTACCGCCCACCCGGAGTTGTCCACTCTCGTCCACAAATGCCGAAATTGGGCGATCCTCCCCGTTGCCGCTTCCCCCGTAGCGAGTCGCCCACAGACTATCGCCGCTCGCGGAGTACTTTAGCACGAAGATGTCCTCTTCGGCCGACTCGCCCGCCGGGGTGAGCCCACCATCACTCATTCCGTAAACGAATACATTCCCTAATGGATCGAAGCACATTCCCACGGGGTGATCGCTTCCATATCCTGGTAGTGTCGGGCCCGAAAAGAGTCGTGCCCATTCAAGCAGACCATCGCCGGAGTACTTTGCTGTCTGCCAGTCTTCGCCCGTACCATTTGGTTGGTAGGTGCTACCTCCGGCTGTATAGCCAGTTATGTACACCGATCCGGCGGGGCTGACTTCCAGGCTCTTCAGTTCATCGAATCTGTGCAAGGGACCATCATGGAACGCGGACCAGACAGAGTCCCCGTGTTCCGTGTATTTCCCCAAGAACAAGTCCGTATAACCATTGGCAGCCACGGCACTACCGGCCGCATACACCGAATTATTTTCTCCCACTCTAACTTTTCGAATTGGAGGCGTCGATCGATGCCAGACAATCTGCCCCTCTCCGTTGCATTTGATTAAGAACCCCGCCTCATCGGATTGACCTGCGAAATAGATATTCCCCTCGTTGTCCAGACACATGTCGGAGAAGTACGGGTGGACCAAGCCAAGCTCGAGGAATGATTGCTCCCAGACCATTTGTCCCATCGGACAAAACTTCGTGAGGGACATCTCGCCGGCAACGAACAGTTCCCCAGTCGAATTACTCAGCGATGCTCTCGGGCGACTGTCCGGGCTTAGCGGGCTGGACCATTGCAGGTGAGGCATCACCAACTCGCAGTCGCTTGCGCCAGCCGTTACAACCCAGATTGAAACAAGTGCCACTAGTATGACAGGCACACGCAGAGTATGGCTTCGAGTGGGACTCATGTCGTGCCTCCTGGGCATTCATACTTCATCACGATGATCTGTTTTGTTTGTGATACGTCGCACACAATGAGCCGCGCGAAATACACGCCGGATGCACTGCCGCGCGCGTCCCATGCTCCTTCAAAGCACAACTCGATCGCGACGATAGGCCGTGCCATCAGGACTGTCGTCGCCAAGACGACAACCGCAGGCAGTACCAATCGAAATCGCATTGTCCACCTCCAAGCATGGGGCCGGGATAGGCGGTACGGCTTGTGAACTGGATCACAATATACACTAGAGCTGCGAGGTGTCAAACTGGGTCAATGCGGTTCGACACAGGACGATATCTCTCTACTCAGCCTTGGGCACCCTGATCATCGTGAACTTGTGTTCACGCCATTCGACAGAAATCAGAAGGCCCGCATCCTCCGAGATGCGGGCCCTTTTCGTCTGCAATCACCTTGCCCCTCAGTCAGGCCTGTGGATGATGGGCACGGATTGCAGGGTCACTGCCAGTACATGCACCAGGAGCACACATCGGGATTGTTCACCGCCAGACTCAGGTCACGTTCCGCGCCGTTGCAGGAGCGGAGTTCCGCGTGCATGCCGTCAAGCCCCCAGCGGTACGACACTTTGGCCGGTGTGTGAATGTTGGTCTGCAGAGCCGGGGGGCCAAGCGAAGCAACCAAGCGGCGACGGATGCCATCGAGCGCCGCGTAGTACTGCTGTGAGTCCATTTCGGTGACCGACTGGAAGAACTGATGCACAGCGCAGAGCCGTCCCCGGCAGAAATTCAGATGTGTCACCACATCGTGCCCAAAGCACCGTCGCGACCGGCCAATCACCGCTTCTCGCCGGGAACAGGGACCAAGTCCAAAGAGGGTCAAATGGGAACGCACATGGCGACGGTAGATGTCGTCGGGGCAGTATTCGTGGGCCAAATCCTGAAGACGCGAGTTCCAGTCGATGCACTCAACTCCCGGAACCTGCAACTCGAGTAGATCGGACACTCGTGTCATGATATCCCCTCTTGGGGACCACCTCAGACAAGAAGGTCATCCGAACGAAGCAATCGGCATCCACTGATATACGTGCGACAGGCGCCGATTGTAGCTCCCCGATGCGCCGACTTTTCTGTCGGTCTGGCCTTGAATCACGGGCAGGGATCGCAGAACTCGGTCGCCGGGTCGCCGTTGCGGAAGGCGACGTTGACCAGATGAGTGACATCGAAGATGTCAGTTACACCGTCACAGTTTGTCTCGATGGTCTCGATCGGGCAGTTCGAGCTGGGATCTGAGGCTTAGTCGCCATTTGCGTAAGTGCGGCTGATTTGGTTAAGATAGGCCCGGATGTCGTGACCACAGATACACGGGAGAAGATGGGACCGAAAACAAAAACTACACTGCTCTGGCTTCTGGCCTTGGTCATCACACTGGCGTCGGCAATCTACCAGAGGCGCACCGGACCAACATATCCGCTGCGCGGCGAGGCAACGATCGGGGGCGGAACTTACGCTTACAGCCTCTCGCGCAGCCACGGTGGTGACGGCGGTGCGCCTGTGACGCTTCGGGTCGCTGATCCCGCAATCTCTGGTGAACTGAGCCTCCGCAGGTTCAAGAGCAATGATGAATGGACGACCGTGTCGATGGTTCGTAAGGGCGACACGCTGATTGGGATGCTTCCGCATCAGCCCCCTGCCGGCAAAGTCATGTACAGCATCACACTTGCGGCGTCGGACACAGACCGCGTGACACTCACGAGTGAGCCGGTTGTCTTACGATTCAAGGGAGATGTGCCGCTGGCAATCCTTATTCCCCATGTCATCTTCATGTTCATCGCGATGCTGCTATCCACCCGAACGGGATTGGAAGCGCTTGCCCGACGGAATCGGGTCGTCCCTCTGACCATGTGGACAGTAGGCTTGCTCTTTCTCGGAGGGCTGGCTCTCGGACCGATCGTGCAGAAATACGCTTTTGGGAGTTTCTGGACCGGGTGGCCATTTGGCTACGACCTGACCGATAACAAGACACTAATCGCATTCCTCGCTTGGGCCGCCGCCGCGATTCTCGCCAGATTTCGCCGGAGTGTGTTCATTGGCCCGATCATTGCCGCCATTGTGCTCTTGGCTGTATACGTCATACCGCACAGCGTCCTCGGTTCTGAACTCGACTACACGAAGCCGACACAGAGCACGCGAGTCGGGCCGTAAGACTGACAGTCAATCGATGGGTACACGGGCTGAAAGCCCTCCCCACCAAGATAGGATTGAAAGTGTGCAGGCGAACACGCCCGCACCACAAGTGTGTAGTCACTGGATTGTGGTACGGTTCTATTGCCTGCACCTCTTACGGGCAGGGATCGGAGAATTCTATCGCCGGATCGCCGTTGCGGAAGGCGACGTTGACCAGGTGAGTGACATCGAAGATGTCAGTTACGCCGTCACAGTTTGTGTCGATAGTCTCGACCGGGCAGGTCGGGCTCGGATCGGGGACCGCGTCTCCATTCCGGAACGCGCGATTGACGGCAAGCGTCACATCAAAGATATCGGTTAGGCCGTCGCACCTCGGGTCGGCATGGCAATCGCATGCGCACGCTCCTGGCTCGCCAAAGGTGATGCGAAAAGCTGTCGAGTCTTGTGCACCCTGGGGATCGGATGCGGTCACAACGACCTTGGTCGTTCCGTCAGTTGTCGCGACGACGTGCAGCATCGTCACTTCCACCCATGCCGACGCGACTCCACCCGGTGTCGTGTAAGCCGTGTATGACAACGGCTCCCCATCCGGATCGATGTATATCGATGGATCCTCGAGATTCACCCAGTACTCCTCGGACACTTCGACCACACTCGTATCCGGCAGCAGGCGCTGGAGAGCCGGGACGGTGTTGGTTACCCCGGATTCGGACAGCAGGGCCACAAAGAGCGAATCATCGACGGGGAAATTCAGATCCCGGTACTCATCGCGAAGATCGAGGAGAAATCCATGTGACATCCCCGCCACCATGAGCGTGGCGCGTGCCGAATCAGCCGCGGGGGTGTTGTGGCCCTGATCGAAGCCGTCCATCAGGTCCTGGTTGAACAGTTGCAGGAGATACATCATCCGCTTGAGCGGGGCGCGATATCCCATCCCAGAAGTCTCCGCATGCTCGCAGAACTTGTATGCCAACGTCATGAACGTGGCCATCGTGGCGTCCGAAGGCGGATCATTCCACGACTTGTAGGGCATACCATTATCAAGATAGTACTCGTACCAATTCCGGATGACCCCCATAGATCCTGTAACGCTTTCTCCGATCTCGAATGCCAGGGCCACCTCGATGTCGTGCAAGGTTGTGGAATTGAGCAGGACCCACCCCGCGGCATGTTGGTATATCTGCGCCATTGTCTCGGAATAGATCGCGTTGGCGTATCCATCGATGCGGCCGCCAAAGTAGAAGCCCGCCGGTGTGTTCAGGCTGAGATTGTGGCCCATTTCGTGAAACAGCGAAGTGTAGCCGATGCTTCCCTGCAGGAAGGCATCGCCAACACCGAAGGCAACGGGATCACTGAACCAGATCGAGTAGGCGCCTCCAAACGTCGGGTCGCGCAGCATGACCTGGGCGAATTGTCCTTCGTACATGTAGGCATCGTAGTTCGTGAAGTCCAATTCGATGCCGGCGACCAATGTTAGGATGTTCTCGAGTGAGTTACGGGGAATGGCGACGAAGCAGGAATCATCGAAGGGGCAGAGATTGGGATTCACTTCGTAGAGACGTGTTCCCAGAGTCGGCATGCTCGAGGGAATCGTGACCGGAACATCAGCCGGAATAACCCCGGGCTCATAGTTGGCCGGCACAAAACGCACGAGGGTCCGTGCGGTATCCTCTCCCCCCGCAACGTAATGCGATACGACTGAAACGACATAATTCTCCGTTTTGTCCGCGTACGTGTGAGACTGTGGGAAGTATCCGTCCAAGGACGAGCCATCTCCCCAGTTCCAAGTGAATGGCCCCGTGGTAGGCGCGAGTTCGACACCGTTCAAATCGGCGAGACCCGATGACGAATCGACTGCGACGACCCAGAGATACAGAGACGGCGGATCGCCGAACAGTGACTCGGAGTAGTTGAAGAGCTGCGTCTGCGCGAACACGGACACGGGACACATCCACGAGAGCAGGGCGCACAGAAGTGGTCGCGAGAGCCTGCTTCCGGCCAGCCAACGACCAATACACATGACAACCTCCGTACTACGGGCACGGATTGCAGAATTCCGTCACCGGGTTGCCGTTGCGGAAGGCGACATTCACCATCTTGACCACGTCGATGACCTCCGCATCGCCCGAACAGTTCACGTCCGGCGTCTGGTATGGACAGGCGGCATTCGGATCGATCATGAGCGGATAATTCCGGAATGCAGCGTTTACGACCTGTGCGACATCGAGGATATTTGTGAAACCGTCGCACGGTCCGCCGGGATCGCCATGGCAATCGCAGGCGCATCCGCCGACTCCAGCGCCATACCAGAAACCGATTCCCATCTGATAGTTCGTTGACACGGCCGCTCCCGCGACCGACTGTCCGATTGATGCACCCAAACGGTAATTGGTCGATGCGGCATCGACCGTGCCGCCGCCATTGATCGAGTACCAGTCGATGGCATAGTTCGAGGCAGCACCCGCAGGCGAGGCAACAGGAGTGTTGGGTCGCGCGGTAGGTATTGAAGCCGATTCGAGCACGGTGGACAGCGCCTGTCCGTCCCCGGAAGACGCTGTCACGGCATCCAGTGTCGGAGGCACTGACGGAGAATTGTCAGTGTTCGTATCTGGTGCTTCCTTTTCGACGGTTGAAACCACCCGTTGAAGATTGGTGGAGCTTGTGGACTTCTTCTCGATTCTGTTGGCAACCGAGACCGCGCCAAGTAGGATGGGCGCAGCCAGGCCGATCACGCTTGCTATTCTGATCACGTTCTTCATCTCAGGCCTCTCTCAATCCTACTCTTGCTTGCTTGTTTGATTGATGATCAATTCGCGCAACTCGGCGATTTCAGCCTTCATTGACTGGACCTCCGCCGTGCGCTTTTCCAGCGCCTGCACCGCGATCATGAGGATGCCCGCCATGTCGCTTGAGTTTATGGTCGTCGGCGTCCCAATCCTGCCGATGCCATCGTGTCCAAATGCGGCGAAGAACTCCTGGGCCATGGGACCATAATGACGGAACTCTTCAGAATTGTGACCTTTCAGGTTCCAGCTTGCGAGGTTTAGCTCACGAAGATTCCGCAATACCGCTTCCCCATCGATCGGGCGAATGTTCTCCTTTCGGGCACTGTCCGATACAACCGTCAGGCCGACCTCCGCCTCGATCACGGTGACATTGGCATCTCCCAGACGGATTTTGTCGCTGGCATTGACGACCGCATTGGCGCCAATTGCCGTGGCGTTGCTCAAGTTCCCGGCGGACACATCTGCAGACGATCCTATGGCGGTATTGTTAGTGCCAGTGACGTTGGTCAAGAGGGCGCTGAACCCACTGGCGGTGTTGTAGCTACCGGTAGTGTTGTATGCGAGCGAGAAGCTCCCGTTGCCTGTATTCCGAGGGCCTGTGATGTTATGGTTGAGTGTCTGCTCCCCGCAGGCAGTGTTCTGGTAGCCGGTGGTATTATAATAGAGTGCGCTACCGCCAAAAGCGTTGTTCTCATAGGCTGTGGTGTTGGAAAAGAGTGCCTGCGATCCAAATGCGTTGTTGTTCGTGCCGGTGCTGTTGTTTTGCAGCGCGTAAGCCCCGCCAGCGGTATTGTCGCTGCCTGTGGTATTACCGGAAAGTGCCGAGTATCCGTTGGCAGTGTTGCGTAGACCAGTAATCCCCAGATTGCCGGCGTCAATGCCGAGGAAAGTATTGTAGTCGCCGGAGTTGTGAATAAAACGTGAACCGCCCTTCATGATATTGCCGGCAACGGCAGATGAGGCATCGAGATTCACGTTTCCCTCCGCGATGGTGAGGTTGCCGGTGAAGTTTGCCGCTCCCATCGTGATCGACGGATTACCCGTGCTCGTGATCGGTCCGGTCATGGTGCCACCCGCCAGAGGAAGGAACGCGCCTCCGCCGCCATCGTCCGCAGCCGCGGCCCACGCCGCCCCATTCCATTTCATCACTTGGCCGCCGGTTGCGCCGTTCTGACCGATGTCGGCGAACAGAATTGTTCCGTTGGCGATCTTCACAGTGGTCACGCCATTGTCCGCGATGGCAATATCATCGGCGTTCACCTGAATGCCGGCGCCCGCTCCAACGTTTAGCGTCACGTCACCCGTGGCACCGCCTCCGGTAATTCCCGATCCTGCAGTGACTCCGGTGATGTCACCCCCGCCAGCGGCGACCTGCCACGTGCCGTTTCCACTGCCGTCTGATGTCAGCACGTAACCGTTGTTCGCCCCCGTCGCCATCCTGAAGGCACTTACTTTTGCTCTGCCGTTCACGTCCAGGGCGGTACCCGAGGCCGGGGCGTTCGTGTTTATGCCAACACCGCCGCCAGCGCGGATGAGGAACTGGTTTGGGTTGTCGGAAGTGAAGTCCGCATCCGTGTAATCGGCCCAAACGAAAGAACCACTCGCATTGCTGGTGGTCTTTGCTCTTTTTCCGGCGACAAATGAGGAGTAGCCCTCTGCCGAATTGTAACTACCGCCGGCGGCAAATGAGAAGTGACCTCCGGCCGAATTGTAGTAACCGCCGGGAATAGTCGAGTAACTGCCTGCCGCGGTGTTCTGCATTCCGCCGCCAATGAAAGAGGCCGCGCCACGCGCCTCATTACGTTGGCCTCCGACAACTGCGCTGGAATGAAAGATAGTATAGTTGCAGTATCCGCCTAGGATCGCTGAACAATAGCCATTTGCATTGTTGGATGCGCCACCACCGACAATCGACCCACCCCCAAGGGCGCTGTTGCGAGAACCACCACTAACGACGGAATAACCAGCGGCGGGAAGCCCCAAGCATGGATATGGATGAGCAACTCCAGATTCAGAACCCTCTGAACTCGTTGGGGTGCCAGTGGTATCCATGTCTTCCCCCGTGGAGACATTCCCGTAGCCGCCGGCGATGGTACTGTAATCCCCGCTGGCGGTGTTCGCTTCCCCCGCGACGAAGGAATTGACGCCGGTATTCTCATTACCCGAACCGAAGTTGCCCTTGCCCATCGTGATGGGCGGGTCGCCGACTGAGATGATCGGACCCGTCATGGTGCCGCCGCCTTCGGGCAGACCGTTGGCCGCCCCCGCTTGGGTGAACTGGATCGTGCCATCCGGGAACTTTAGACCGCCGGATGTGATGTGCAGCATTCCGGCCACCGCGAGACTATCGGATACCGTGCCGCCCGATGCGCCGTCGATTGTCTCGACTCGCGACGAAAAGGGCACGCTGACCAGTGGCATGCGCGGCGACATCTCCGGATCACCGTTCACCGTGATGCCCAGGAATCGATTCGGGCCTGAGAACACCGACGCGGTCAAAGGAGTCACCGAGCCAAGAAGTGTGCTGAACAGTCCTCCGCTGGTTGAAACACTTTGCGTCTCGGACCAAAGCGCGGCATTGGGCCCGGATGCGACATCATAGATACTAAACGTCACGCTGTAGTCACCGTCCGCGACGGGAGCACCGCCGGGGGTCGTGAGAATCCCCATGTAGTTCACGGAATCCGGGGCCGCCGCCCACGCAGATGCAACGCCTACGGTGAGCAATGCGCTGAAGATGATGACAGCGCTAAGGCAAAGCTTGGCACGAGCACTCATGGCATCCCTCCGGTATCACTTCAAGTTGTGTGTCTCTGTGCGAATCATCTCGCGCAATTCGGTAATCTCGTCACTTCGTCACCCAGACGCCGGCCTCGCGGAAGTTGAATTGGTTGGTCGTCGTGTTGTAGACGATCATGCCGTTGACGGCGGTCAGCGCATCGCGTTGGGCCGTCGTCATGCGCGGTACGATGAAGGCGCCGGTGGTTGAGACAACGTCGAGCGCGCCAGCCGGCGCGGTCGTACCAATTCCGACCTTAACTGCGTTGGCTCCTGTGCCACCCAGCACCAGAGAATTACTCGCTGACACAATCGCGTTGGCGCCGATGGCCGTGGCGTTGATCAGGTCGCCCGTGGACACATTCGCGCTGTATCCAATCGCGGTGTTCAGCGAGCCGGTGGTGTTGTTGCCAAGCGCACTGCTCCCGCTGGCGGTGTTGTGGTAGCCGGCGGTGTTGCTGTAGAGCGCAGCCATCCCGCTGGCGGTGTTGTCGTAGCCGGTGGTGTTGTACTGCAGCGCTCCTGACCCGCTGGCAGTGTTGTAGAAACCGGTGGTGTTGCTGTAGAGAGCGAACCATCCGCTGGCGGCGTTATCGCTGCCATCGGTGTTGCTGTAAAGTGCCTTGAATCCACTGGCGGTATTGTAGTCGCCGGTGGTGTTGCTGTAGAGTGCCTGATATCCACTGGCGGTATTGACGTTGCCGGTGGTGTTGCTGTAGAGGGCATAGGCACCATCGGCTGTGTTCTCGAAGCCGGAGGTGTTGTTGTAGAGAGCGTAGGCCCCTCCAGCAGTGTTTTCGTAGCCGATGGTGTTGCTGTAGAGCGCATTGGCACCACCACCTGAGTTTTCGTAGCCGGTGGTGTTGCTGAAGAGCGCTTGAAACCCGCTGGCGGTATTGCAGCCCCAGCCGGAGCTGGTCATCGTCAAGTTGCCCGCATTGTGTCCGATAAAAGTGTTGCTGGTCCCGAAATTGTGGATGAATGGTGCATCCCCCACCTTGATTACGCCCACGCTGGCGGTTGTCAATGGGAGGCGTAGATTGCCAGTAATCTGTAATTGCTCGCTGGGCGTAGTGGTACCGATGCCTACCCTGTCAGTGCCCGTCTGTAGGCGGACGACCGCGCCGTCATCGACCCAGCCATTGGCGGTAGCGCCGGCCGATTGCCAAGTTGCGTTGCCTTGAGCATCCGACATGAGTACCAAGCCGTTGCCTGCCCCAGTCGGCAGCAGGAGTCCCTGCATTCGCACCGTGCCCTCTACGTCCAGTTTCTCTGCAGGCGACGCCGTCCCGATGCCGACATTGCCGTTTGCTACAATCCTCAACTGCTCGTTCCATGCACCATTATTGCGGGCATTGAAGACAAAATCAGCGCTCCGTGGACTATGAGAAGTGTATTGGGCCGCGATCTCTGCAAACAACTGACTCGGAGTTGTTCCTTCGTCTCCTCTAAAATTGAGACTGACGCCGTTGTCGTCTGTTGTATCGGGGTTGTAGAGTGTGAGCAGGTTGGTAACGCCTGCTCCCGTCCGCTCGAGGAATGTCTGGTTACCTCCAACGACCCGCAAGGGTATGTCTGTCGGACTGCTTATCACGTGGAGTTTGGCCGCCGGTGAAGTTGTCCCGATCCCCACATAATCACCGCTCGTCTCCAATCTCACGGCCACACCGTCATCCACCCAACCTCCGCCCCCTCCGCCGGTCTCGTCAGCAGCGGCGACCCAGGCAGTGCCGTTCC
The DNA here is from genome assembly GCA_964371625.1 of uncultured Ignavibacteria bacterium. Classification (GTDB taxonomy): domain Bacteria; phylum Zixibacteria; class MSB-5A5; order WJJR01; family WJJR01; genus JACQFV01. The sequence goes on from CAYJMP010000001.1 coordinate 918,717, forward strand.
ATTTCATCACTTGTCCGTTGGCTGCGCCGTTGTCCGCCATGTCAGAGAAGAGAATCGCGCCATCGACGATCGCCGCCGAAGTCACCGAGCCTGGCGCGGCCGAAAACGACAGCGACGCGGAATCGGCGCGCTTCGCATGGAAGGCGTAGGGCGTTGAGACAAAACGCATACGCGGAAAGGGTGCGTCGCCTGCCACCTGCACTTCCAAGTAGCGCTCATGCCAATCGAAAAACGTGACCGGAACAGGTGTGACAGCGCCAAGCAGCACCGTGAAACACCCTTCAGGATCCGGCGACACTGACTGTGTCTCAGTCCAGCCGGCGGTTCCCCCGGCCGGGTCCTGGAAGATCGAAAACGTCACATTGACGGGTGTCGAAATTGGATTGCCACCCGCATCGGTCAGCGATCCCTGGTAGTTGATTAAGGTGGGCACATCGCCTTGGGCAATGTCCGGTGAGAATAGCAGTAGTACCGCTACGCAGAACACGAGCACGTAACGCATGAGACACCTCCAGTTTGGGACGAACTGATATAGCGGAGAACGGATGGCCCACGTCTGAGCGGGGTCAGAAAATGCGTGTCATTTACCATGATGCCGCCGCCCGTCGAACCATCATAGCCCGACGGGCTTCGCGTTCCTGCGTGTCACACCGTCATCGGATCACGGGCACGGATTGCAGAACTCCGTCGCCGGATTGCCATTGCGGAAGGCGACGTTTACCATTTTGACCACGTCGATGACTTCCGCATCCCCCGAGCAGTTCACGTCCGGCATCTGGTATGGACAGGCTGTGTTCGGATCGAGCATGGGCGGATAATTACGGAATGCGGCGTTAACGACCTGCGCAACATCGAGAATGTTCGTGAAGCCGTCGCACGGCCCGCCGGGATCGCCGTGGCAGTCGCAGGCGCATGGCGGCTCGGCACAGTTGATTAACACCGAGACGTTGTTGCTGCCAGTGCCGCTATAATTGGCAACCGCAAGATCCTGATTCCCATCCCCGTCAAGATCGGCCGAAATGACAGACACAGCATAACTGAGTCCCCCGTAGTTGACCGCGGTGGCATACGTCCCGTCCCCGTTGTTCTCCAGCACTGAGACGTCGTTGCTGAGCCTATTGGCGACCGCCAGATCCTCATCTCCGTCCATATCCAGATCGGCCGCAAAGACCGACCAAGGACCTGAGCCGGCCGCGTAGCTCACCTTTGCCGCAAAGGTCCCATCCCCGTTGTTCTTCAGAACCGAGACGTCACCGCCGCCGTAGAAATTGGCCACCGTCAGATCCTGGTCCCCATCCCCATCGAGGTCTGCCACAAAAATCGACTGAGACTGAGTGCCTGCCGCGTAGTTCACTCTCGCGGCAAAGGTCCCGTCCCCATTGTTCTTCAGGACAGAGGCACTGCCGCTGCCTTCACTAGCCACTGCGAGATCCTGATCCCCATCCCAGTCCAGATCAGCCGCGAAGACCGAGGAAGGATTGGTGCTGGCCGCGTAGTCCACAGCCGTTGCATACGTCCCGTTTCCATTGTTCCTCAGGACCGAGACATTGTGGCTGTAATGATTGGCAGTCGCCAGATCCTGATCCCCATCCCCATCCAAATCGGCCGCGAATACCGAGACGGGTTGAACGCCGGACGCGTAGGTTACCGCCGTGCCAAACGTCCCGTCCCCATTGTTTTTCAGCACTGAAATATTGGTGCTCCCCCCATTAGCCAGTGCCAAGTCCTGATCCCCATCCCCGTCCAAATCGGCCGCGAATACCGAGGACGAATTAGTGCCGACCGCGTAGTCCACCGCCGCTGCATACGTCCCGTTCCCATTGTTCCTCAGCACCGAGACCGTGCCATTGTAGTTTGGATTGGCCGCCGCCAAATCCTGATCCCCATCCCCGTCCAAATCGGCCGCGAAGACGGAGTGAGGGCTGATGGACGCATAATTCACCGAGGCATCAAAACACAACTCAGCGTTGTGCGGCGAGCAGTTGATTAGCACTGAGACATTGTCGCCGTTAAAATTGGCCACCGCCAGATCCTGATCTCCATCCTCGTCTAGATCGGTGGCAAACACCGACAGAGGGTGAGTGCCGGCAGAATAGTCAACCGCTCCCGCATACGTCCCGTCCCCGTTGTTCTTCAGAACCGAGACGTTTTCGCTGACATAATTGGCCACCGCCAGATCCTGATCCCCGTCCCCATCAAGATCAGCCGCAAAGACGCCCCAAGGCTCAGTGCCAACCGCGTAGTCGACCGCCGAGGCATACGTCCCGTCCGCGTTGTTCATCAGCACCGAGACATCGCCGCCGTAGTAGTTGGTCACCGCCAGATCCCGATCCCCATCCCGGTCCAAATCGGCGACAAAGATCGACACAGGACCAAAGCCGACCGTGTAGTTGACTGCCGAGGCGTACGTCCCGTCCCCGTTGTTCTTCAGAACCGAAACATTGGCGCTGCCAAAATTGGCCGCCGCCAGATCCAGATCCCCGTCCCGGTCCAGATCGGCGGCGAAAACCGAGCGAGGATCGGAGCCGACTGCGTAGCTGGCTGCCGCCGCGAACGTTCCATCCCCGTTGTTCTTCAGAACCAAGACGCTGCCGGAGGCATCGGCCACCGCCAGATCCTGATCCCCATCCTCGTCCAGATCGGCCGCGAAAACCGCACGAGGACCAGAGCCAGTCGCGAGGTTGACCGCCGCCGCAAAGGTCCCATCCCCGTTGTTCTTCAACACCGAGACATTGTCGCTGCCGTAATTGGCTACTGCCAGGTCCAGCTTCCCATCCTGGTCCAGATCGGCCGCAAAGACGGAGTAGGGATTAGCGCCAGCCGCATAGTTGACCGCCACTCCATAACTTCCGTCCTCGTTGTTCTTAAGAACCGAGACGTTGCCGCTGTTGGCATTGGCCACCGCCAGATCCTGATCCCCATCCCGGTCAAGATCGGCCGCAAAGACCGAGCGAGAATTAGAGCCGACTGTGTAGTTGACCGCCGCGTTGAAACAGAAGTCCTGCGCCTGTGCGGTTGGGGCGATCACAACCGTCGCGGTGAACAACAGCACAACCCCCATACCACGCGCGAGCTTCATGATGTACCTCCGTTGTGGGACCCGATGGAGTATCTAGGAGACAAACCGTTGCAATCAACGCATGGAGCTGTCCGCCCCCGCGTTTCACGGAATAGTTCAATCGACTTGTAGTGAGAATCGTGCGATTTGGAGACGCGTGCGGCTGCGTACTCACCACAACCTCGGATGCCCCCGATTTGGAAGGAACTTGCCTCCGCCAATTGACGACTCTGGAGGCTACTTCTCGGATCTAACGCTATGAATCTCTACGCGTTTGTCCGGATTGTCAACGACTATTCATACAATACCATTTCTATATATAATAATATATGAGACGAATATCGTCCTGCTGTGTTATGTCTGCGGATGTTTCTGGTCAATGCGTACGCGTGGCGTCGCAAATGAGACACCGGCGGTCATGGTATACCGTCGTTGTCCAGATTGAAGGCGGAGCGCGGGGCGAGAGATGGACGCCGGACAAAGACTTAGGCGTCTAAGTCAAAGCGCGCGGAGCCAAAGTGCCCCGCGCGCCAGCTTCATGCTATCGGAAATCTCGTGTTACGGGCAGGGATTGCAGAACTCTGTCGCCGGATCGGCGTTGCGGAACGTCGCGTTGACCACCTTGACGACATCAATGATCTCTGTGGAACCCGAACAATTCACATCGGTTGTTTGATATGGGCAGTTCGCGTTCGGGTCCATAATCGGCGCCGCGCTGCGGAAGGCGACATTGACCACCTGAACCACATCGAGGACAGTGTGTACGCCATCACAGTCTCCACCGGGATCGCCGTAGCAATCGCAGGCACAAACGGACGCGACCGTGACCGTCCATGCGGCGGAATCTTTCAAGAGCCCCGCCGGATCCATGCGCACGAGTGGCGTGGTGTCGGTCACGACACACTTCAGTGAATGGGTGCCCGGGCCGAGATCGAGGCCGGTGACAACACCTTCCCCAGAAACCGCGTCGGTAGGTGAACCGTTGTCAAACCACCGTATACTGAGCGGCACGACCGTCGGGGTCTTGGTGATAACACGCAAGGTCTCCGCCTCCGCCGTCGTCATAGTCAGCGGTCCCGGCGCAGGTGTGAGTGAGTCAATTGGCGAGACGATATTGTAGTTGGAAACGACATGCGCTTCCAGGCACACCGCACAGAACGACACGCCGAGGCTCCGCATCTTACAGGTCAACTGCGGGCGATACCAATCGGTGGCGTGGTAGTGCGCGCCTTCGAACAGGCCGACGACGGAACTGTACGGGGACGTCTCCGGAGTCGGGATGGGTGTCGCGGGGTGAATCCAGGTGTTCCACTTAATCTGTTCGCGAACGGTCTCTTGAGTCGTGTTGGGTTCTTCGATGTCGGGAAATCCGGGGTACGGGTCATCGTACTCATCACCCAGGACGGCGTGGGAGTGGCCAATCTCGTGGATGACGATTTCGGGGGCGGCGGGATGCATAGACGAGATTGCGAAATTGCCGCCCGAACCGCCGTAGACCGGATCGTTGACAAGTAGGAGCACGACGTCATAGGCCGGCAGATGGGTTGCCAGCAGACTGTACACTTTGCCGTCTCCATGCGAGAACACGGGATCAAAGTCGTTCGGGGGAATGGTCAGGAGCCGGTCAATGTCATAGGACTCAAACGTGCTGTTGAAGTACGTGTCGACATAGGGCATCTCGGCGTCGCTGGGGTGGTCGGATCCGGACTGATTGGAGGCGACAAAGATCGCATAGCCGTTCACGTATGAGCTGTACTGATTCCACGGAGTCGTCGCCAGCAGAGCGGTTAGGAGATCACCGGCGTTCGTGACGAAGGTCGCTTCTTGTGCCGCGGTATACCCCTCAGCAAGAATGACAATGTTGATTCGGAGGTCTTTGGGCCCAGTCTCCTGCAATTCGTACAAAGTTCCCACGGCGAATGCCGGTGATCCCGCAAGGCAGACCAGCGCCACGGCGATGAGACAACGGCCGAGTCTCATGGCGTTTTCCCCTGCCGGGTCGTCGGCCATTCTAAAATCGCCAACGGGGTCCGCGATACGGAGGGGCGTCCGCCTTTCTCGACTCGACGTTGATCAAAAAAGGCGAGATGGTGGATCGTGACATCGCGTGGGACGCGGATGGTGAATTGCGCTGTGTCGCGACGGATGATCCGTGCGCTGATCGTCCCGGCCGGTGAAGCATCGAAAGACTCCAAGCGCACAATGCGCGGATCGTCGAGGCCGCCCTCCCAGCTGGCGTCATTTGACACGGACTGCGCCTCATAGACAATCGCGGACCGCCCGTCTTGATGTCGCGGCCGTTTGATTGTGCCGGGTACCGTGTTCCATTCGACCAGACGGATGCCTTGGTCCGAAATCTCAAGCGTCAGAAATGTCAATTCGGAACTCTTGACGGAGTCGGCATGCGGCGGATCCGGCGTGAGAAGTAGTATCACCGCTAGTATGAGGCCGATGAAAACGAGAGGAAGTCTGTTCGTCTTTAGCATGAACCTCTTCTCTAAATCCTATGGACACGGATCGCAGAATTCGGTGGCGACGGAGGCGTTTCGGAACGCCACTCCAACCACATGCACCACGTCGAGTACGTCAGTCGAGCCCGAGCAGTCCACGTCCGTGTCTTCTCTCGGGCAAACACCCGTGGTCGTCGGCAGGACATTGCGGAAAGCGACTCCGACTGTGACCACGACATCGAGGATGTCGCACTTGATGCCGTCGCAAGATGGGTCGCCGTGGCAGGAACAGACGCACGGTTCGCAGACATCACCGATGCCGTCCGAGTCCGCGTCCTCCTGCCCCGGATTGCTGGTGCTTGGGCAGTTGTCGCAGAAATCCATGACATCGTCACCGTCTGTATCGACAATATCCGGGCAGGCGATCGTGATCGAATACATCGAACGGCCGTGTGTCCCGGCGGCGAGCTTGCGGGTGGCTTGGTGGAAGTCGATATCATGCACCGGTGTGACGGCCGGCATGCCCTGATCGAGGGCGACCCAGGTAGTGCCGTCGTCGTTGGACATGTAGACGCCGAAATCGGTGGCGATGTAGAGAACGGATTCGGGATAGTCGGGGTCGATGACAACATCGTTGACCGGTGCATCGAAGAGATTTCCTGCGATCGGGGTCCAGTTTGCGCCCGCATCGATCGTCTTGTAGATGTGCGCCTGATGATCTCCGACTTTGTAGCCGGAGAACGTCACGTAGGCAGTTTGGGGATCGGTCGGGTGAACGGTGAGGCGCGTTACCCAGCGATTGGGGAGCCCGGCAGAGACATCGGTCCAGTTGGCGCCGTTATCGGGTGTGTACCAGACATTGGCGTCATCGGTGCCGACGTAGACGACGCCGGGCGTACTGGGCGAAACGCCGATAGTCGTGATCGTGCCAAAGCCTAGATTGCCCAAGGTTGGGCCGTCGGTCAAATCACCGGAGATCGCCGTCCACAAAGTGGCTCCGTTTGTTGTCCGGTAGAGCCTGTTGGAACCATAGTAGAGGACGTTGTGATCGTAGGCGGCCATCTCGACCGGGGTGGACCAGTTGTGGCGCTCGTTGTTGTAGTCGATTCCGTTCATCGCGCCGAAGAATGATCCGCCGGTGTTCGTCGATTTGCGCAGATTTCCGTTCTGGAATTCCGCGTAGATGATGGCGGCATTCGTGTGATCGACAATCGAGTAGAAGCCGTCGCCGCCGAGAATGTGATCCCAATTGTTGGTGGCGCCGGTGAGCGTGCGCAATGTCCCGTTGTCCTGTGTGCCGCCATAGAGGCGTTGCGGATTAATCTTGTCGATGGTCATCGCGTAGAACTGCGAGTTGCCCATGTTGGCCCTGGGCGTCCAAGTGAATCCTCCGTCATCGGAGTAGGCCACCCCGCCATCGCCGCCCTGATAGATGCTGTTGGGGTCACCGCTCCAAATCGCGAGTGCATGATGATCGACGTGAATGTTGGTGGCGATCGACATCCACGAATTGCCGCCGTCGGGCGAAAGGTACATGTCGACTCCGCCCGTATAGACCACATCGGGCTGGCCGGGCATGCAACGGATCAGGCCGAAGTACCAGCCAAATCCACCGACGTAGTTGCCCATCGAGCCATCATTGACACGCGACCAGCTATCGCCCAGATCATCGCTGCGATAGATTCCGGCGAAATTGCCCGGATGCTCATCGAACATGGCGTAGACAGTCTGTGAACCTGGATCGAGAGTCAGCCCGATGCGTCCGAGGATATCAGACGATGCCGGCAGTCCGAGGCCGGGGATCAGATTGCCATCGAGCTTCACCCAGTTTGTACCGAAATCCGTCGAGCGCCAGATCGCGGTGCTCCACCCTCCCGCCATGCGCTGAACCGGATCGCGCCAACGGTGCCACATACCGGCGAACAGGGTTCCGGTCGTTGGATGAAACGCGATATCGATGCAGGCGGTTGTGTCATCGACGTAGAGCAACTGCTCCCATGTCGAGCCGCCGTTTTGGGAACGATAGAGCCCGCGTTCGGGATTGAACCCGAACATGCGTCCGGCAACGGCGACATAGACCGTTTCGGGCCGGAGCGGGTCTACAACGATGCGTCCGATACTGTAGCTGTTGGGCAGGCCCATCGGGGTCCACGTTGCGCCTGCGTCGGTCGTCTTATAGATGCCGGTGCCCTCGTAATTGTCGGTAGCGGCATTCGCTTCGCCGGTTCCGGCGTAGAGTATGTTTGGGTCTTGTGGGTGAATGGCGATTGCACCTACGGGTTGCGGCCCGATCTCGTCGAAGACCGGATTCCAATCGATGCCGCCATTGGTCGACTTGAAGACGCCTCCCGCGGCGGAGGCGGCGTAGACCGTATTCACATCAGTCGGATCAATGGCGATGTCGGCAATTCGCCCGGGGACGTTGGTCGGTCCCGAGAATGTCCATGCGGGCGCGGCATTGGCCGCTTTGGCGGCGGCATCACTCCTCATGGACTTGGCTTGGTCGGTCGCCTTTAGGCGTTCACCGACGGGGACGTCGGTGCCGGGATAGGCGCGTTGGACATAGAACCAGTCGTTTGGACGCGCAATCGCTTTCGGGACACGTCCACGGATCTCCGTGTACTTCTGGATTTCGGCGTAATAGGCTTGGGACTCCGGAGAAGTTTCGGGGCCACGGGTCGAGAGGTAGACGGCGGACACTCCGAGGAAGACGACCAGCGCCAGCAGCAAACGTCTTGTTGTCATCATCAACCTTATCGGATGTGGTGGGTAATCACATCATTGCCGTGTTCAATGTACGGAATAAGCGGGGTTTGGCAAGTGGGGGACGGAGTCAGCCAATAGTGAGTGAAAAGCGCTCTCCCCCAAGGGGGGAGAGCGCGAGCCGTGGGTATCAATGATGACAGTCAGACGAGGCGTGGCGGCGAAGTGTGGTTAGAAACTGAACGCTAACGCGTAGGGGCGTATGCAATACGCGCCTACGCGCCGATTCCAATCACTCGCCCTGCGACATGACTCAGTGGTCGGCGTTGGCGCGGAATTCGCGGATGTGGTGCCAAGCTTCTTCCGCGGTTTCGGCGTAAATAAAGAGATTGATGTCCTCGGGGTCGATGACGCCGTTTCTGACCATTCCCTCCAGGTCGAGAATCTCCTGCCAGAATTCCTTGCCCATGAGAACGATGGGCAACGGCTCGATTTTTTGAGTCTGCACCAAAGTCAGCGCTTCGAACAGTTCATCCAACGTCCCGTAGCCGCCGGGGAATGCAACGAGCGCTTTGCTGCGCAGGAGAAAGTGCATCTTGCGGATGGCGAAGTAGTGGAATTGAAAGCACAAGTCGGGCGTTATGTACGGATTCGGGCTTTGTTCATGCGGCAGAGTGATATTGAAACCGATCGACTCGGCTCCGATGTCGTATGCCCCCCGGTTGGCGGCTTCCATGATACCGGGTCCGCCGCCGGTCACGATCACGAAGTCGCTTGATTGGCTCGACTCGGAGACGATGCGGGCGAACGTGCGCGCTTCATCGTAAAAGCGCGACAATGAAAGAAGCCGTTCCGCGGCCTGTTTGAGCACGAGAAGTCGCGTGTCATCAGGCTTCGCCGCCAGCTGGGCCGTAAGCGCCGTGAGCCGTTCCTGCGCCTTGGCTTTCTCCCAGATACGTGTGCCGCCGAAGACAACGATGGTCGAACGGATATGGTGTTTTAGTAAGGTGAGTTCCGGTTTGAGCAGTTCCAGTTGCAGCCGGACCGGGCGCAGCTCTTCCTGCCTTAAGAAATCGAGATCTTCATAGGCATGGAGATAAGACTTCGAAACTTCCCACCAGTGATCCTGCGGCGCATCGTCTTCTCGCGACCGGTCGCTGGATGGATCGTTTGGCAATCTCTCGAACTCGGGCATGCGATTCTCCTGTCCGCCGGCCGGAACGGCCGGGCGGAGAACTCATAAGGAGCACCGCGCGCTGAGATGTGACAAGCCAAATCAGGGCGACTTCAGAACCCCTGCGGGGCGGCAAGATCCAGAAACGAAAAGCGGGGAGCTCAATGAAGAGCTCCCCGCTTTGACTTATCTGCCATTCCTCCTATGGACAATTGGCCGTCGGAGGCGGCGTGTTGCACGGATTGCAGAACTCGACTGCCGGGTCGCCGTTCCGGAACGCGACGGACACCATCTTGACGACGTCGACGATATCAGTTCCGCCATCGCAGTTGACGTCGGTGCGCTCGGCGCGTCCATCGGGCGAGCAGCCGGCGTCGCATGTCGACGGCATGTTGCGGAAGGCAACACCGACGGTCAGGACAACGTCCGTGATGTCGACCTTGACACCGTCGCAGTTCGGATCGCCGTGGCAGGTGCAATCGCAGATCGTGATGCCGCAGGCGGCCTGATTGCAGGTGAAGTAACCGCCACAAGTCGCGGCCATACCTGCGCATGTCTGAACCGGCGCGCATGAAGCCGTACCGGGGCAGGTAGCAAGGCCCAGACACGTGTGCGTGTCCCAGCAGGTGGCTGAGTGCGCGCAGGTCGCCTGGCCCGGGCAAGTGTTCATGCCCGCGCAAGTGACCGCGGTCGGACTGCATGTATTCTGACCGCACGTCTGACTTCCAGGGCATGTGGCCTGACCGGGGCAAGTTGAGTTGTGCGCACAGGTCGCGCTCGTCTGGCACGTGAAGAAGCCATCGCATGAGGCAGTGTGATGACATGTCGCCTGGCCAGCGCAAGTCACGTTGTTCTCGCATGTGGTCGCGCCGAAGCAGGTCGCACTGCCTTCGCATGTGGTGAAGTCGCAAGTGGGCTGATTGACACAAGTCGGCTGCCCCTTGCAGGTGCCGGTCCAACAGCAGGTCGGCTGCGCGTCGCAAGTCGCTGCAGGATCACACGTCGGGGTGCTTCCGCAGGTGGTCTGCCCCGTACAGGTCTGCCAGTTTGTACACGTCGGACCGAAGCCGCCGCATGTCGGCATGAACCCAGAACAGGTCGAAGTACCATTGCAAGTCGGCCAGCCGGCGGATGTCGGCGAGCAACAGGTCGGGCTCCCCGGACAAGTCGAGTTGCCGGAGCAGGTGCTGAAGCCCGGACATGAGTATGAGTCTTTACAGGTTGCGCCGCCGGGGCATGTGTTCGTACCGCAAGTCGCGGTTCCGGGGCAGGTCTGGGCACCATGGCATGATGCCTGTCCGGCACAGGTCGCACCGATTGCATTGCACGAAACATTTCCGCATGTCGGGTTGCCGCCGCAACTGATTTGTCCAGCGCATGTCGCCTGACCCCAGCATGAGAAGTGTGGACCGCAGGTCGCGATTGGCGAGCAGGTGACTGAGGCGCAACTCACCGTACCCGGACAAGTCGGTCCGCTACCAACGCAAGTTGCGGAGGTCTTACAAGTGACTTGTCCCTTGCAAGTGGTCGAGCCTTTGCAGGTCGGGTTGCCGGGACAGGTCGATATCTGAGCACAGGTCTTGGTATGAATACATGTGATCGACCCCCAACAGGTCGAGGTACCCGGACAGGTGGCGACGTCTTGACACGTTATGGATCCCGCGCAAGTGAACTGGCCGACACAGGTCAGAGCCAAACCACTGCACGATGGCGAGCCCTCACAGGTTGCCTGGTTTCCGCAAGTGTGCAGAGGCGCGCAGGTCGCCGTCCCGCCGCACGATGTGAAGCCCGTGCATGTTGACTGATTGGGACAGGTCGGGCTGCCAATACAAGTATAGGTGCCTTGGCAGGTCTGGAAGCCGGGACAGGTGGAAACACCATCACAGGTCTGCATGTGACAGGTGGTGTAGCCCGGACAGGTTGCCGTGCTTGGACAAGTCGCGGCCGCTTGGCACGAAACCGTACCCTCACAGGTGGGCTGCGCGCCGCAAGTTGGCGTTCCTTCACAGGTGTTGGTCCATGCGCAAGTCATGTACCCGGTGCAGGTTGCCGTTGTATTGCAGGTCTGACTGCATGTCGCGATAGGATCGCATGTCGGCGTCGGGCCACAGGTCGGCGAGGTTCCGCAGGTCGAACTACCCGGACAACTCGGCGTGCCGTCGCAGGTCTGCTGGCCAGTGCATGTATTCGATCCGGGGCACGTGATGTTCGCGTTGCAGGTCGCCTGCGTTGCGGTACATGTCGGCTGAGAATAGCATGTCACCATACCCGCCACGCACGTGGTCGTATTCTCGCAGGTCGGTGTGCCGGGACAGGTCTGGTTGTTGGCGCAGGTCGGGCCAATCGCGCAAGTTTGATAGCCATCGCAAGTGATTGTACCGGGACAGGTCGAATACCCTACGCACGTATACGATGTGTTACAAGTCTGCGAAGAGTGACAGGTCGGCTGACCGTCGCACGTCGGACCGCTTGACCCGAGACACGTTTGACTTCCTTGACACGTTGGTGAGCCTTGGCAGCTTGCCGTGTTCTGACAGGTCGCCGCCCAACCCGGACAAGACACTGACCCTTGACAGGTCGTCTGGCCGTCACATGTAATCTCTCCGGGACAAGTCGTGCCAGCGCATGTGGGGGTTGCGGCATCACAAGTCGCTGTGCCGCTGCAAGTGGGTCCTGTCGGATCGCAGGTCTGCGACCCTTCGCAAGTCACAGAACCGGGGCAGGTGGCGCCACCGGCCGCGCAGGAAACCTGTCCGCAAGTCGGCTGGCCAGCGCAAGTCGGGCCGGTCGGATCGCAGGTGGCCGTGCCGCCGCACGTCGGCGATTGGTCGCAGGTCGGTGTCGCGGCGTCGCAGGTCGTGGCGCCGTGACAGGTCGCGGTGTTGTAGCAAGTTGGCTTGTTATCGCAAGTCGGCTGCATGTTGCAGGTCGGAAACTGCAAGCAGGTCGGCTGATCAGAGCAGGTCGGCTGGTCCGCGCACGTCGATGATCCCGGGCAGGTCACCGTTCCATCGCAGGACACCGTCCCAGGGCAAGTGCTCTGGCCCTGGCAGGTTGTCGAAGCACCGCACGAAGCTGTGCCGTCGCACGTCGATGTGCCCGCGCAGGACGCTGTTTGTTCGCAAGTCGTCGTGCCAGCGCAGGACGGGAATCCCGGCATGGTCGGATGATGGCAGTCCGGCGCGCCATCGCACGTGGTCAGTCCGGTGCATGTTGTCGTCCCATCGCAAGTCGCCGTACCCGTGCAAGTGTAGGTTCCCTGGACAGTCGCCATTTTCGAACCGGCGGCGCCAGGCTCCTTCGCTTGATCCGGATGGGGTTTGGCGAGCTTGGCCGCGTACCCCGCCGGTTTTGCGGCGGCATTCGGCTCCTCGAACTTCTCGATCGAGGTCTTAAGGCTGTGCTGGAAGAGTGGAGATGGTTGCGGATCGGATGCGGAAAACGCGCTGGAGACAAACACGAACGTAACGAGCAGGGTCGCGACTATCCACGAGGCGCAACATCGCGGCGTGGTAGTTCGACCGCCAGTACAGATACACTTCATGACCCACCTCCGGGTCTGGAACGGAAGAATATGTTGTTTGTCTTTCCGACAACGACGAGTGTGAAGAATGTCGAACTTGAAGATGCCTTTGCTGGCTCTCCGATGATTAGGAAACAGGACGAAAGTAATCTTGTCAAGAATTATTTAACACAGAATCAATCCGGTATGCGGCTGATATATATGTGGGAATAGTGGCGGCGAGCGGTTCAGGAGGCCATCGGGTAGATTCAACGCGCTGTGGTTTAGCCGATTGACTCACAAAAGCAAAACGGGCGGGGATGTTTCCATCCCCGCCCGTTTGTGTACTTCCCGATCATCACGGACAGTTGGTCGGGTACGGATTGCAGTTACACGGATCGCAGAACTCCGTGGCCGGATTGGCATTGCGGAAGGCGACCGCGACGACCTTGACAACGTCAATGACGTCGGTGGCGCCGCTGCAATCGAGGTCGGTCCGCTCCGCCGGATTGCCTTGGATGCATGTCCCGTCAAACACTGCCGGAACATTGCGGAAGGCGACTCCGACTGTGTTGACAACATCAAGGATATCACAGATGGTGCTGTCGCAGACCGGGTCACCCAGACACGGACAATGACACTGCGTCGGGCTGCACTGCGGAATCGCGATGCAGGTCATGTATCCGCCACAGGTCGGAATGCCCGCGCAGGTTGCCTGCGGGGCGCAGGTAGACGTACCGCCGCAGGTCGTGAAGCCCGGACAGGTCGAGATGTTCCAACAGGTCGGCGCGAAATTGCAGGTGGCCATCGGGCCGCATGTCGGCTGACCGCCGCATGTGTTGACTCCACCACATGTCGGAGCGCCGCAGGTCTGGGTTCCCGGACATGTAAACGCGCCGACGCAGGTGGCAACGCCCCAGCATGACGGATCAGCATCGCAGGTCGGCCCTAAGCAAGTGGCTTCACCGCATGTCGCCATGCCGATGCAGGTCTCGATTCCCCAGCAGGTCGGATGACCCTCGCAGGTAACGGTGCCGGGACAGGAGACTGTCCCCGGGCAGGTTTCGTTGCCTGGGCAGGTCTGGCTGCCATCGCAAGTCGTGCCGCATGTCGTCGCGCCCTCGCATGTCTCCCCGCCGGGGCAGGTCACTCCGCCCAGACAGGTCGACGTGCCGAAGCACGTGACCATGCCGTCACAGGTCTCGGTCGCTTCGCAAGTCGGATTTCCGATGCAGGTTGCGCCTCCCATGCAGGTTGGCGCTCCCGCGCATGTGGCAGATCCCAAACAGGTCGCACCGGACGCATCACAGGTCATCGTACCTTCGCATGTCGGCTCGCCCATGCACGTCTGCCAGCCGTAGCAGGTCGTGGTCCCACGGCAGGTTGTGTAGCCGACACATGTCGGTGTGTAGCTACAGGTCGTCGCACCATAGCAGGTATTGTCGACTCCGCAGGTGATGTTCCCGTAGCAAGTGATGGCTCCGTAACAGGTGAATTGATCGTAGCACGTCGCCACACCGGCGCACGTGATACCCAACCCGCAAGTGGCGTAGCCTTCGCACGTCTGGAATCCGGGGCAAGTCTGGATGTCGGGACAGGTCGGCGTGCCGGGGCATGTGTAAGTACCGGGGCATGTTTCTGTCGCCGCGCATGTCGGAATGCCTGGCATTGTGGGTTCACACGTCGGCAGAGGCTGACAGGTAAACTGACCCGAGCAAGTCTGGTAGCTGCTGAAGCAGGTGAATGAGCCTTCACAGGTTGAATATCCGGGTGAGGTCGGCCATTCGGGACAGGTTGGATAGCCGTGGCATGTCGAGGTTGACCAGCATGTCTCGAACCCCTCGCACGTCTGATAGCCAGCACAGGTCGGCCCGATGACTCCGCCGCAAGTTGCCTGACTCGCGCACGTCAGGAACCCGTCGCAGGTCACGAAACCATGGCAAGTCGACTGATCGGGACAGGTGTATGACCCCGGACATGTGAGTTCGCCCCTGCAGGTCGCGTTCCCTGGACATGTTGCAACGTCACAGGTCGGATAGTTGCCGCAGGTCGGCTGGTCGACGCATGTGGTCCCAAAGGCACACGTGGGGGACCCGTCGCAGGTGGCACCGCCCGCGCACGTTATGTGGCACGTAATGAAGCATGTCGGAGAGCCATAGCAGGTCGGCATGCCCAGGCAGGTCGGACCGCTGACGCATGTCTCGGTGCCCTCACAGGTGGGAGTTCCGGGAGAAGTCTCGGTTCCGGGACAGGTGGGCGCGCCTTGGCAGGTGGCTTGCCCCCAACAGGTTTCTGTACCGGAGCAGGTGGGTTCCGGTGCACAAGTCGGACCAAGCAGGCCGTTGCAGGTTGGACCGCTGAGGCACGTCGAGAATCCGTCGCATGTCGGCGTGCCATGACAAGTCGTTTGCCCAGGGCAAGTGAATGCACCCACACACGTGTAGTTGAAATCACACGTCATTGCACCCGGCATGGTCGGCCGGCACATGATGTAGCAAGTGGGGGCCTGCTGGCAGGTCACACCCGGATCGCATGTGGCGTAACCGATACACGTCGACGGCCCGGGACAGGTTGGTGTGCTCGGACAGGTCGTTGTGCCCACGCACGTCGAGGTGCCCTGGCAGGTCTGGTTACCGGAACAGGTCGGCGCATCCGGACAGGTGAATGACCCCTGGCAGGTTGCCATTCCCGCCATCGTCGGATTGCAGTCGACCATGCACGAAGAATATCCGATGCAGGTCGGCACCCATCCGCATGTGGCTTGACCGTCACAGGTCAGCGTGCCCGGACAGGTGAAGCTGCCGACGCAGGTGTAGGAACTCTGGCAGGTATTCCCGCCGCAGGTCGCAGAACCAATACATGTTGGCGCCTGATCGCAAGTCGGCGTGGCCACGCAGGTCACCGAGCCTGGGCAGGTGGCGCTGGCGTTGCAAGTAAGCGCCCCGCAAGTCTGCGTGCCCGCGCACGTCGCCATTCCCGTGCAGGTGTTGTCACACGTAAACGTTCCAGGGCAGGTTTGTGTGCCGGGACAGGTCGGGTGATTGATGCACGTGTACACTTGAAAACACGTGGGGAAACCCGCCATCGTCGGCAATGAATCAGCCCCGGCCGGTGTGACCTTGACTCCGGGATTGGCCGGAGATGGTAAACGTCCGCTCTCTTCAAACTTCTCCACGGAGACCTTCAGGCTCTGTTGGAAAAGTGGCGAAGGTTGTGGATCGACTGTGGCCGCGGCCAGTTCGCAGAGCGCAAATAAGACAATGAATATGGTGAAACAGATCACATACCAGAAGTAAGCCCGTTCGGTTCGGGGCACATGCCCGAAGCCGTACGCTGGATCGCTGCGTGGCAATGACATCAGCCACCTCCTTGACGAGACACACGAAACAGGATGAAAAAGATAGAGCTTGTGAACTCCATCACAATCTAATTGACTGTAATCTACTCCCGGTACGGCACATGTCAAGCAATTCAACGTGATTTTGCTCGACGCAATCGCGATATCGAAAGCGGACTATCAGAGGGGTCGTTCGGCTATTGAAAATAGAACTGGTTAGGTCATGATGAAGAGCGCAGGCGAGGACGTCCGCACTACGATCGGGCTGGGGGATTGTGGGGCGGTCCCGGAATCCACCTTCGAGAATGTATCAGTACCCAAGCGAGGACGCCTGGACCTCACGCAGGGCTTGGGCATTGTGCTGTTGTTTTCGCTTTCGTCCACTCAATTGGTGGTATATCGTTGTGCCGGAGATTGGTTGGAGTTCGGCCCTGATTCCTGATCCGCGGACATAGATCACAGATGATGTTCTTCTACTTGGCGACTCTTGGCGCGGCAACACGCGCGTTTGGCGATTTTCGTGATCCGATCTACGCGTTGCTCACCGCGGTGTTTTTGGGTTTTGTCTGGCGGGCGTTTCCGCGGGTGCCCGCGTGGGCGCCGTGGATCAATTGGATCCTGCGCTGGTCAAGTTGGGCGGTCTTTGCCGGCACGATCGCCGCGATGCACCCGGTCCTGCGAATCACACTGATAACCGTCGCGCTTTGGGCCTTTGATCGTTTCGGCGCCCCGGAGTCGCGTGGCCGTTTCCGACCGCTTGTTTTGACCGGCATCCTATACTCGCTTTGGTGGACAGTGTTCTTCCAGTTGCCGGTTCCCTATCGCTGGTTATCCGACTTTTCGCTTTCGTATTCGCAAACCATCACGCAAGTCATGTCCGTGCCGCTGATACTCGGACCATCGGCATCGGCGTTGGATCTGCTGTTGTTGGGAGTAGCTGCGCTTCTGGCGGTGACACTCGTCTCGCAGCCGCGGCGTTGGGCGAATTTCGTTCTCTGGGTAATTGTCCTCGAAGCGGGGCGCATCATCTACATCTGGATGGCGCCGACCCTGCTCGGCCTGATCAACAAAGCGATCCCCGTTTCGACAACGCCCCACCTCGATATGCCGGGAGTCTACTTCCTCTTTATCGTCCTGATCTATTGGGCAACGACACGGAGTGCGACTCTCGAGACGACGCCACGAAAGCCATCACGACAGCCTGTGCATTACTCGCGCGCGGTGTATGCATCGCTGGCATTGATCGTATTGGTTGTGATCGTGGCCGGCGCGGCATCTTATGGGAGCCGTCCGGTACGCGTGATGATGCTGGAGAGCAACATCCTCGATGAGGGTGTGCCGTCCCACGGGCGCTACGGCGATCGCTCGGGGGGCATGTTCGGCTTCCTGCCGAAGTATCTACACGGAGTCGGGAACGTGATGACCCGCCGCGCGGTCACCCGCGAGGCGCTCGACTCCACCGACGTCATCTTCATTGCCAATCTGCTCGAGAAGATCCCGGAGGCTGAACGCAATTTGATCTGGGAGTTCGTTGAGAACGGCGGCGGTCTTCTCGTGGTCGGCGATCACACCGGCACCGATGCCATTCGCGAGCCGACCAACGACCTGCTCTCCCCGTGCGGATTGGAGCTCAATTTCGATACCGCGGTGCCGTTGCGCCGCAGTTGGGAATCGGCGAAATCGTTCCTGTTTCATCCGCTCGGGCGTTCCGGGGGCGGAATGGATGCAGAATTGTGGCTGGGCGCATCAGTCACGCCGGGACCCAAGGGCGAGCCGTTTGTGGTCGGGCGCGGGGCCTTCTCCGATCCCGGCGATATGAGCAACAAGGCGCGATCGTACTTGGGCAATCTTGCCTATGATCCGGGAGAACCGTTGGGTGACGTCGTGCTGGCGGCGGCGGCGCACTGGGGCAAAGGCAAGGCCGTGCTGCACGGCGACACGTCGCCTTATCAGAACGGCACGATCATTCGCTCCCATTCCATGATTAATCGAACCTTGCATTGGCTGACCGATGACTCCTGGGTGTCGTTTGTCGATCGCTGGCGAAGCGAGCTACTGCTCGTCCTCCTGGGCATCGTTGGGACTGTCCTGCTGGTTCTCTCATTGTCTCAACCGGTGTGGATGCTGACCGCATTGCTGTTGCCGGCGTTGTCGGTAGGTGTCTTTGGGATGATACCGGGCGCCGGGGGATCGAATTGGACAGACACAAGCGCGTATCGTCAGGCGCTGATCGACGAGGGGCATGGACAGCTCTTCGACCTGATGGCATGGGAACCAAAATCGATTGGCGGGCTGCAATACAATCTCATGCGCAATGGGTTCTCGCCGCGGTTTGTCGATTCGCCCACGGATTTGAAACACGAGGACGCCGACCTCTATATCATCTTCGCGCCCTCGCGTCCTTATGAACCTGACGAGATCGATGAGTTGGTCGCTTTCGCCGAGAAGGGCGGCTGGATCCTGTCGGCGGCGGGTTGGAACACATATCCGATGGTGCATCGGCTCTACGACCGCTTCGGCGTACGCCTTGAGAATATTCCGTTGGGCGCTTCAGATGGCACCGCGTTTAATGCCGTGGTCAAGATGGCGGACGCCTATCCGGTGGTCGCCGACGGCGATAATGTTCAGACTCTCATTGAAGCATTCGGCCAGCCGGTCGCGAAGGTCGTGAAGCGCGGCAAAGGTGGACTGATCGCGATTGGTGACTCGCAGTTTCTCTATTGCAAGAACATCGAAGGGCAAAACGAGCAAGTGGTGATGGAGAATGTCATGTTCTTCCGGAGTTTGATGGATGCGACGTTCGCGCGGCAGATACAATAGATGAAGCGACTCTACATCTGGGGCATGGTGTTGTGGGCGATTGGCTGGCAGTTTCTGCCGCCCAATCCCGATGATTCTCTGCGGACATTTCAGTGGCTGGCGGCGCTGGGTACGGTCCTGATCTTGGCGGCGTCGTGGAATTCCGATGTCACGCCGCGACGTTGGCATCCGCGCGTTTTGATCGCGGCGGCGGCGTTGGCCGTCTTCGGCTGGCTCTGGTTCGATCTGCCCTTTCTGGGTCCGGTGCTACTTGCGGCAGGGGTCGTGGTTGTTGCGGCGTTGGGACGCACGCAAATCGGCGCGCGTCTCGGCGATGGCCTGATCGTCGCTGGCAGTGTGGCGCTGTGGCAGTTGATTGGATTCTACGTTTACATCGTCTATGTCGGCCCACGCGGACATGGAAGCGAGGTGACGTCTTCTATCTTGGCCGGGGCGTTCCGTTTGTTTGGCATCAACGCATCAGCACTGCCGGATGGCTTGCACCTGATCGCGGTGGATCGTCTTTATCAAGTCGTCCCCTCCCCTGCCAACATGGGCGTGTATGTCTTTCTCATGATGTTCATGGGACTGTTCGCGCTGGCCGTGACCGGGAAGATCCGAGCGCGTTCGATCATTACCGGCGGGTTTGTCATCGGCGTGTTTGCCCTGGTGCGCTATGCCTTTGTCATGCTCTGGGATTACAACCAGGGCGGCATGGTCGACACGTTCTACAGCCCGAAGGTGTTCGCATGGACCGTGTGGCCCGCGGCGTTGTTCCTGCAGGGGGCCACGATGTGGAAGCGTCCGCAGGTGACAATACCCGAATCGCGCCATGCCTCGCCGAACAAACGTCTGGCGCTGGCGGTGGCCCTGGTCGCTGTCGGCATGCTGGCCTGGACGGCATACGAGGGCTACCACCCGGCTGGAGTCCAGAAACAGGGCCGGATGCTGATCGATGAATTCCATTCCGATTGGGAGTGGACCGAGATGCCCTTCGATACGGTCTGGTATGGCCAGCAATCGACTTACAACTTCTATTGCCTCGCCGAGTTTTGGGCCAAGCACTACCAGGTCAAACGCCACTTCGATTCGCTCACTGCCGAAGTGCTCGACAGCGTCGACATTCTCCTGCTGAAGGTGCCGACACAACCCTACTCTGAGCGCGAGCTGGATCTGATCGAAGACTGGGTGGCCGATGGCGGTGGATTGTTCCTCATCGGGGAGCACACGAATGTCTTCGGGTATGCGACATTTCTCAACCCGGTCGCGACACGGTTCGGGCAGCGGTTCATCGCCGATATTATCTATGATTTGAAGACCGGCGATCTGAATTTGCATCACATTCCCAAAGTGCTCCCGCATGCTGTCGCGCAAAACATGCCGACGTTTCTATTTGGCGGGCCCTGTTCGATGTATGGCGACCTCTCGGCGCGGTCGATTATGACCACGTTGCAGGTGAAGACTCTGCCGGCAGACTACACGCAGCGCAATTTCTTCCCGGAACGAACGCAGAATCCGGGGTACCGCTTTGGAATCTTCTTCAACGCGCTCCAGACGCGGTTCGGAAAAGGGCGAATCGTTTCATTCACCGACTCAACCTTGTGGTCGAATTTCTTTGTGTTCATACCGGGAAAACCGGAACTGGCTCTGGGGCTGGTGGAATACTGCAACCGCTTCGATCCTTTCCCCTATTGGCGCATCCTCACCTTCTTGTTCGCGACCGTGTGCCTTCTCGGTGGCGCAATTGCGGCGCACAGCCTCAAGCTGGAGGGGTGGATCTGGTACGCCGCGATCGGGTGCCTGGTCTTCCTCGGGGCCTCGAAGTGGATCGAGGACATCAATCGACGAAACTACCCGTTGCCGAAGCCGCACACCCCGTTTGCGCAGTTGAACTTCGAGAGCGAGCATTCGCAGTTCTTCGTTCCAGAGTTGCGTCTGGCGCGCGAGGCAGACAAAGATTTGAGCACGTTCTTCCTGTGGACCCAACGGGTTGGCGTGGTCCCGCGCAAGTGGCCAACGTTAGAGGAATCGTTTGCCAATCCTGGGGGACAGATTGTACTCGAGCCAATCGGGGATTTTTCGGCGGCGGAATTGGAGACGGTGCGCCGGTTTGTCGAATCGGGCGGGACGCTGTATGTGCTCGACGACCCGAGCAATACGCGCTCGACCTCGAATCAGGTTCTGGCGCAATTCGGACTGTCGTTTGATTTGAAGGCCCAGCCGACACCCATGACTGTGACCGACCCGCTCCAGGGACTGCTTTGGAATGTCGGGGGACGTGTGATCGGCGGAGAACCGATCCTGGGAGCCCCGGATGGATCATCGATTTGTTCCATCGTCTCGCACGGCAAGGGACAAGTGATTGGCTATGCCAACTCGCATATCTTCGAGCGCAAGATTATGGGATACACGGCGATGATCCCGAATCCATCACAGAACGCAATCAGCCAATGGGAATACCGGTTGCTTTCGTACTTGAATTACCCGCCGGTCCATGCGACGACCGGAACCCCATCAACCGAAGGAACGGAGTAGGCGTGAACGCGGAACGAAGTGCCGTAGCGGGTGTGAATCCGACTCTTATACTTGTGCTCTGCCTGTTGCTGGGCGGAGTTGCGGGGTTTTTTGTCGGGCAGGGTGGGCCGATCGCTTCGAGCGTGGCGGTTCAAACCGGGACAGATCCGACGCTCTTGACGGCGCTGGATGAGTACATCATCGCCGGATTCCGCTGTCCCTCGGCGGCGTGTCCGCAGTGCGAATTGCGCAATTGCGAATGCGCCGAGTCGCAGGCTATTCGTGAACGCGTGAAGCAGGAATTGGCGCAAGGCAAGGACGGCACGGTCATCAGACAGGAACTTATGGCGCAGTATGGCGCGCAGTTGCAGCCAGGCAGGAATTAGGACAATTCGGCGAGCGTTGGTCCCAGGAGGCATGTGATGAATGGTCAGAAATCCAGTTCGGTCAACGTGGTACTCATGGCGCTGGTGGGTCTGTTGGTGGGATTCATCGGCGGGTATTTTGTCGGACAGCGCTCCGCTCCAGCCGGTGCCGGGACGGTAGCAGCCAATGCCGCGGGCGTGGTCAACTGTCCACACCAACTGGAAACAAAGGACCAGTGGATCATCGCCGGGCTTCGTTGCCCCGGCACCGAAGACGCGCAGGTTGCCCTTCTGGGATGCCACTGCACGATCGCGCATACGATCGAGGATCGTGTGAAATCGGAGTTGGCCGCCGGAAAAACCGGGCAACAAATCCGCGACGAACTCATGATGGAGTATGGCGCACGATTGAATTTCAAGACGCAGTAGTCCATCACCATAGTAATGCGCATTGCCTGAGGGCGAGCCCCCCCCTCGACTTCGCTCGGGACTATAGCCGGCTCGCCCTTACAGGGGAATCGTAGGGGCGACCCGTCGGGTCGCCCGCTTTTTTGTGTGACTTTGTAGGTCAGGTTCACCGCGCGACCTCGAAAACTCGGAATCTCATGCTGCATGACGCGCGGGGAACCTGACAATTCATGATCTCCGAGCTTGGCGACCGCCCCGGGTCTCGCTATGCTTTGACCGGTGCCTCATAATTGGGGCGGGTGTTGTCGATATAGGTTGTATGGGGGCAAAATGAAATTCCTGCACTGCATCGTCGCGGGCGCCGCGGCCTTCGTTTTCCATCATGGGTGTGTGAGTGGCTGCTGCAATCGTGCAGCGGTTGAGACCGGCCCTGGGTTCGATATCAGCCAACGTGTCGTGCTCGACTTTCCGGCGACCTACTCGGGCATCCTTCCTTGCGCTGACTGTGAGGGAATCCGTTACACGTTCAATCTTTGGTCGGACCACGTCGTGTTCCGGCGCATGACATACCTCGGCAAGGGCGACGGCGAAGGCGCCAGCGTCGACGATGTCGGGCGCTGGTCGTATTCCGTCGACGGATCGGCGTTGATCATTATCAGCAATGATGAGACACCCGATTACTTTGCCATCGAGGGACGCACCGGCCTGCGCAAGCTGGACAACAAGGGCCGGCGCATTGACTCGGATTTGGATTACACATTGGCACGGCAGGCGAAAGTGGTCTGGTTTGAGCCGAAAGTGCGGATGCACGGCATGTACTCGTACGTGGATGGGCAGCGGTCATTCACCGAATGCCTGTCGCGACTGCACGTAACCGTGGCGACCGATGCGCAATATCCGGCGCTGGAGCAGTCGTATGCGTTCGCGCGCAGTGAGCCTGGTGAGGCAACCCTGGTGTCGCTCGAAGGCCGTATTGTCAATCGCCCGAAAGCGAACGGTCAAGGCAAGGAGCAGGTTTTCGTGATCGACAAGTTTCTCAATCTTTGGGCCGGTGAGACCTGCTGGCCGGAAGTGAAGGTCGCTTCGCGAAGTTGCGGCAAGTGAACTGAGAACTGACGGACTTCGCATGGAAAATATTGGGGCGCCAGAGATGGCGCCCTTTTTGTTGGGATATCATTCCGGTCGTGTGGAGCTGCCTCGACAATGGGGATTGGACTTGTCTCTTGACAGATCGGTCTGGTGTCGTGACGTTCACAACGGACAAACTTCGCACAGTTCGAATTGACCAAGGAGGGTCCTGTGATTCAACGAGTCATGAATATTGCGTTGCGCCCGAATGAGGAATGGCCGGTGATCGCGCAGGAGCCGGCGACCACCGCGGGCCTGTACATGAAGTACATCATTCCGCTATCAGCCATCGGCCCGATCTGCGGATTCGTGTCGGGAGTGTTGTGGGGTCACTCGCTGCCGTTTACAGGAATCAAGGTTGCGCCGGCGATGAGTTCCCTCCTGATGCTGATGATCGTGGGGTACATCCTCGGACTGGTGGGCACGGCGGTCAGCGCGCTGATTGTGCAGAAATTGGCGCCGACGTTTAAATCCCAGGGGACATTCGTCGACGCGCTCAAGATGATCACGTTTTCATACGCTCCCTATTGGGTGGCATCGGTGATCACGCTGGTGCCAATCATTGGAATGCTGTCGTTTTTGGTCGCCTTCTATGGACTCTACCTTTTCTACCTCGGTCTGCCACACGTGATGAAGACTCCCGATGATCAGCGTCTCCCCTACCTGGGAGTCGTTGTCGTCGTATCGATCATCGTTTGGTTTGTGCTCATGGGCCTGCCCGCGCTGATGGTGGGCGGGATGGTGTGGATGCAGGGGTAAGGGCCCCTGTTCTGAATGGTTGTTCTCGGGGGTGAGCGCACTTGCCCGCCCCGATGCAGGTTGACGCTGGTGTTGAATGGAGAAATCCCCGAGCCCTTGGTAGCGCTCGGGGATTTTTGCAGATGCGGGACAAGGAGGTGGTATTGTCCCGCAGTGTGCTCGCAGTAGGTATTACAAGCGGGGCCAGTTATTGTTCCACTTTTCAGCGCCACTTTCATCGATCTTGATTAACACATTGCCCCACAAGAAGATCACGCGATCGCCCAGCGAGAGGATCGCCGCTATCTCCTTGTTGGCGGCCAGCTTGAAATACGCCTCGGAATAGGGTTTGACCACGAGAGTGTCGCTCACTGGCGACTTCAGGCTGACCGCATCCCAATCGGTCCAGACGCCATTCATGTTGGTGAACCTGCGGCCGGATATGTTGGCGTCGCTTTCCTCCTTTGCGGCGGGCTCGCCGGCTGCGCCGGCCGAGAAACTCGGGGAGAGCGCATAGGATCCCTTGCCAGTCTTGAGTTTGCTCGCCTCGATGGAGCGTCGGGCCGCGGCCTGATTCGACTGAGTCGCCCCGGCAGAACCACCGGCGACAGACTGCGGCGCCATCTGGACGCCCGCGTCGCGGAGCGCCTGGCTGGCAATGCGCATTTCCTCCGGGGCGGCGAGGAACGACGTGTACGGCGTCATGATGCCGTAACGCTTCGAGAGACGTACGACTTCGTCTTTCACTTCCGCCGATTCACCAGAGGTGCGCATGGCATCGAGTAAGTGACCGATGCGCCGTCCTGCCCAGAGTTTGGCGATGAAGGGATACTGATCGGTTCGCGGTGTAAACTGTGCCGTGAACGTGTGATTGACCTCGGTGGCGCCGCGGGTGCCGAGCAGACGCGCCGTGACTTCTCCCTCATTCAGGAACCGTCCGAAGACGATGATCTCATTGCCGGCGAAGGCATCGGGAAGGACCGGTGGATACATGTCGTTGATGACCACGCCGCGATCGAATTCGAGACGGCAGTCGGCCAGCACCGGGCGGCTCATCTTGCGGAAGAAGTTGGAGACGGCGACCTCGACATCCTCGTCGGGAGCGACATACGACGAGAAGCCGTTGTTCTGCTCGGCCAGATCGTTCAGCAAGCCTGCGTTGAGATCGTGGCCGACACCGAAGGTGAAGACTCTGGCGCCGGCATTGTTCTTTGTGCGGGCAAGCTGCAGGATGGCATCGGGGTCAGTGGTTCCCACGGTCGGCAGACCGTCGGTCAGGAAGACCAGGTACTTCGGACGATCATTGCCTTCGAACAAATCCAGCGAACGATCCAGCGCGCCGTAGATGAATGTTCCGCCGTCGGCGTTGATGGCGTCGACCGCCCGCAATGCGCCCGCAATCGACACATGATCAGTAGGCGATAGCCGGGGTGTGTACTGGTCGAGAGCGTCATTGAACAAGAGAAGGCCGAATCGGTCTTCGGGATTCAGGCTGTTCAGGCAGAATCTGAGAGCATCGCGCGCCTGCTCGATCTTCTCCCCTTGCATGCTTCCCGAACGGTCGAAACAGAACACGACATCCTTGGCCAAAGTCGCCATCCCCTCGGCGTTGCCGGGGGCGATGATCCCCATGAAGAACTTGCCGTCTTCATTTTCGGTCGTGAGAAACTGCGCGGTGATGTCGCGTGAATCGAAAGTACAGAGAAGATGAAAGTCCCCCGATTGGCGCAGGACTTCGGGGGAGCCGTGGACATTCGCGTGATGATCGGTGTCATGGTCGATTGCGACATCATGTGTGGGGCAGGTGATCGACTTGAGTTGCGAGACGGTTGTGATGTCTATGTTCATCGCGCGCTTGACGCGGACCTGGGGATCATTCCATCTGTCGTTAGACCAGTCCTCGGCGAGGATCGGGAAGACGAAATCGGTGACGCCAAAATCGGCCGCGAGCGGGTGCGTGTAGTAGAGCTTGATCGCCGCATCCTGCCCGGCAAGAATTGGGTAGATGCGGGCACGCAACAGTTGCCGATCGACATATTCGAGCAGGGCCGGATCGCGCATCTGAGCGACGATGCTCTCGTAGATATTCCGCGCCGTAGCTGCATCGAGGAGCTCGGCTTTGATCTCCTCTCCCCCGACAAACATGGAGAATTTGTCTACCGCCGCCTCGGGTGGAAGCGGGAAAATCCATTCGCCCTCGAGGTCGCGGTCGAAGGTGTTGTGGTAGACACATTCGACGCTCACTTCGGCGGCACGGTCGGTGAGCTTGACGTCGATCCGCTGTTCGAGTAACTGGACCGGTGAAGTGGGAAATGACTGGCCGTCACGGGGCGTGACGATGATCATGCTGTTGGCGGGAACGGCGCCGCACAGCCAGACGGCGATGATGGTGCACGCCATCATCAAAGTGGACCGGCGAAACATGGACTGCCTCCCTTTCGTGCGCGGGTGGGCGCGCAGTGCGTTGTTGTTCTGCGAGGATTACCGGCAGGGTGGCAGAGATATTCCCGGATTTCTTGCGGCGTGAAAATATAGTCGGAGAATGATTGAATTTGGGTGATCGCGTGGAACGAAGAAGATGCGATTATGTATGAAATGGATTAATCAGAAATGTGCAGAGTGGTGCGCAGTACCAATCGTTCTGCGATGTCCGGATTCACGCCCCGCTAGGAGAGATAGATAATAGCCCACGGCATGAGCCGTGGGATCACGTACCCAGAAACGCATAGCCCCGCAGGGGCAACAGAAAACCACGGTCGGTGGTGTTCTGTCGCCCCTACGGGGCTTCTGCTTCTTCTCACTCATCCCACGGCTCACGCCGTGGGCTAATCTCTGCCGCCCCGCCGGGGCTCAGAACCAAAGAAGGGCCGCCCGATTTCGCCGGCGGCCCTTGTGTTTGCTGCAAGAGAACTTTGATTACTCCGACTCCATCGACTCCGATTCGGCCGGCGGTTCCGGGATCTCTGCGTCTGCTTCTACTTCCGCATCCGCATCCACTTCGGCGGCGACAGATTTGACTTTCGCTGTCTCTGCCACAGGCGCGGCCACGGTCGGGTGAGCGGCCAGGTACTCGTCGAGTTCGGTGCGGTCACGGTCTTTGTAATAGGCCTCGACCGAGAGGACGATGCGACGGTTGGTCGGATCGAACTCGATCACCTTCAGATTGAGCATATCGCCCAACTTGAAGGCCTCTTCCGGTTTCTCGATGTCCTTCTTGCCGAGTTGATTGAGCGGGACAAATCCTTCGACATCGCCGTCAACCTCGACCACGACACCACGTTCGAGCATGCGCACTAACTTGCCCTGCATCTCGTTGCCGACGCGGAAGCGCTCGTGGAAGTTCGGCCATGGATCCTCAAGCACCTGCTTGTGGCCGAGCGAAATCTTGCGGTTTTCGACGTCGATGTTGAGAATCACCACCTGGACTAAGTCGCCCTTCTTCATGATCTCGGACGGATGCTGGACACGGCGGGTCCACGACAGATCGCTGATGTGCACCAGGCCATCGATGCCATCTTCGAGTTCGACGAAGGCGCCGAAGGCGGTGAGGTTGCGTACGCGACCCTCATGACGGGTACCGATCGGGTAGCGCTGCTCGACCGTGGACCACGGATCGGGTTCGAGCTGCTTGATACCCAATGAAATCTTCTGATGTTCGCGATCGACATTCAGGACCATCGCCTCGACCGAGTCGCCAACCTGCACCAACTTTGAAGGATGACGGACATGATGCGTCCAGGACATCTCGCTGATATGCACCAGTCCTTCGACACCCTTCTCCAGCTCGACAAATGCGCCGTAGTCGGTGATCGAGACAACGCGTCCGGTAACGCGAGAGCCGACGGGATACTTCGACTCGATGTTTTCCCACGGATGCGCGGAGAGCTGCTTCAAACCGAGCGAGATGCGATGGGTCTTGGCATCGAAGTCGAGAATCTTGACATCGATCTCATCGCCGACCGAAACAACTTCTGAAGGATGACGAATCCGTCCCCACGACATGTCGGTGATGTGCAAGAGGCCATCGACGCCGCCGAGATCGATGAAGACACCGAAGTCGGTGATGTTCTTGACGCGGCCCTTGCGAATTTCGCCGGAGGAAATCTGGGTGAGAACTTTCTCGCGCATGACGTCGCGTTCGGATTCGAGCACGACGCGGCGCGAGACGACAATATTGCGACGGGTCTTGTTGAGCTTGATGATCTTCATCGGCAACGTCTGGCCGAGAAGCGAATCAAAATCGGGCACCTGACGGAGCGCGACCTGCGATCCGGGGAGAAACGCCTCGACGCCGAACAGATCGACGACCAGGCCGCCCTTGATGCGGCGGACGATGCGGCCATCGACAATCACCGCCTGCTCATGGGCGTCGCGGATGCGATCCCAGACGCGGAGGAAGTCGGCTTTGTTCTTAGAAAGTACAAGCTGTCCTTCCTGGTCTTCGACGGCCTCGAGAAAGACATCGATCTCGTCGCCGACTTTGATGTTGAGCGGCTCGGTGAACTCTGAGAGCGGGATGGCGCCTTCGGACTTGAAGCCTACGTCGACGATTACGACGTCGCGTCCGACCGCCTGCACGCGTCCTTTGACCACCTCTCCCTCTTTGATCTCGGAGATGGTCTGCTGATACATCGCTTCCATGTTGGCGTCGTCTTCAGCGGTAAACTCTTCGTCGTCGAGATCGGGAGCGTAGATCTCCTCCTTCTCAGCGATGACGGCCATGGCCGGGGCTTGGTACCCTTCTTCGGCGCGGCGCAGGGACTTGGTCTTGCGGGTCGATCCGGCGGCCAGACCTTCGGTCTTAACCTCGGTGACTTTCCTTTTGGAACGAGCGCTTGGGGCAGGGGTCTCGACGGTCTTGCGCGAGGAGCGTCCGCCCTTGGCGGTTGTGCCTTTGGCCTCTTCGGTCTCGGCGGTTGGCTTGGTGGTGGTGGTTTTAGTTGGCACTGCGGTGGATCCTCCCAAATACATCAGCATTCGCCCGCGAGGGCGGCTTTTGCCAAAAGCAAAAAGCCCTATAAGATGGGGGAATCGCGCCACGGAGCCAAGTGGTATTTGCGGAGAGGAAAAGGCGAGAATGCTAAGAGAAACAAAGATTCCAAGTCCCACAAAGAGACGTGGGACTTGGAATGACGGTGGCTTGCGGGTGCACTTGAAGGGGCATCCGCAAGTCAGGAGCCTAAAGAGCAGGCTCCTGACCTACCAAAGCTGCAATTATGGCGCACAGTCTGTGGTGTTAACCGCCGATGGGGGGCCGTGGAGTCTCCGGTAGGTCGCTTGATCCATCGTATAGTGATAGACTTCGATGCCGAAATAGCGGTCCCGTCGATCGCGCGTCATGCCGAGTTTGTCGAGCACGCGGTAAGAGCGGACATTGTCGACATGGACAACCGCGATAATGGGGTCCTTGCCGAGCGCCTCGAATCCAAACCGCAATCCGGCGAGAGCCGCCTCCAAGGCCAATCCCTGCCCCCAGTGCTCACGCCCAATCAGATAGGCAACTTCGGTCTCATCCGTCTCGGGGAGATGCTGCAGTCCCGCCCAGCCAATCATGCCATCGCCGTGAATGGCGTCGACTGCCCACCAACCAAGGCCATGCTCTTGCCAATGATCCAATTGACGGCGGATGAATGACTCGGCCTGTTCGCGGGTCGGCGGTGTCGTCACCGGAAAATAGCGGAGCACTTCCGGAACGCCCATGATGCGCGAGAGCGCATCGACGTCATCGAGTGTGAAAGCGCGCAGGCAGAGGCGCGCAGTCGTGACGGTTGGGATCATCTCAGGCAAGAGTGTCAGTTTCCGTTGCGGTAGCGTCACATCTGAAACAGATACTGCACTTTCAGGAAAAACTGACGGGAGGTCAAGGCCCAGTCGGCTTCCTTCTCCGACTCGATTTCGTGGGCGGCCAGATCATCGTAGTTGTGCGTCGATCCCAAATAGACAACCGAGAACGAGTTCATGCGGTATGTAAGCAGCGGGTCAACCTCCCAATTGCGATCGAATTCGGCCTCGGTCCAGTCGCGGCTCTCGTCGTACTGCACCACCACGCGGGCCGAGAGACGGCGGGTGAATTGATATGTGGTCCGTGATCTGGCCACAGCCTGCCGATAGAGACCCGCGTCGGTTTCGCGGTCGTTGCTGCGGGCGTATTGAAAGGAATTCTCGATGAGAAGACGGCTGTTCACCTTGAGATCGAGAGACGGTTCAAAGGCGAGTTCGCGGCCGAGCGCGCGCGCGCCGCGGGCCACCTGATCGCCGTATGTCACTTCGAGGCCCAAAGCGAGCGCGTCGTTGGGGCGTGCGCTGAGCCCGACTCCCGAAATCCACATGTCGTCGAACCAGAGGCCGCTATAGCTCTCATTCCCCCACTCGATCACTCCCACCAATTGGAGTTGCGCCCACTTCATTGTGCCGCCGATCTCGGCGTTGATGTACTCGACCTTGCGTTGGCCATCAAAGTTCCACTGTCGGTAAAACTCCACCTGAGGGTACCACTGGGTGAACGGGCCATGCGTAGGGTAAAAGGAGTAGTTCGCCGCCAACGCTGCCTTGCGCTGATCGTTTGAAGGTTCGAATCCATTGTCGGCGCGAAATGTCGGGCTTCGCTCGCTGAAATACAGCTCGCCGGACAGATGACGCGCATCACGTTCGACACGAACATGGTACGCATGCCCGGAAAACGACTCGCCGTCAAAGGCTGCCGTGTGACGGCCGTTGTCGAAGAGCTTGTCGCCGAACGTCGCGGACATGGCGGAGTCATCAGGCTCTTCCGTGTTTGTAAGGATTCCATGCCAACGGAACTGGTAGTTTTTCAGGAATCGGACTTCGCCATCAATTCCGCCCAGGGCACTATAGCCGCCACCGTCGAGGTGGCGATCGGTCCCGATCAGCCCGACGTATGAGTCGGTTCCGAGAGCCCGGCGGACTCGCAGTATGTTGGAGAAGCTCTTGGGACTTTGGCTGGACGGGACGGAGCGGCTGAATTCCTGGAATGGAACGATGATCGGCGAGTGCTCGTCATAGGCAGATAGGTAGCCGATGCTCAACCGGTTCATCCGACCAACCACCTTCACCGCCGCCCGTGGGTCGTTGATCATACGCGTATGAACCGTGCGGAACGGGGTCAAGAACAGATCACTGCCTTCTTGGAAGAACGGGCGCCGTTCGGCATAGTCGAGCGCGAAGGTGGAGTTCACATCGATCTGCGCGGCATCGGACTCGATCTGGCTGAAGTCGGGATTGAAGGTGCCTTCGGCGGTGATGCCCGAGGAAATCGCGTACTTGCCGGTGAAAGAGAATTGCCCGTCGGGATCGGCGTTGTCCAATCGCCCGGAAGACTCATCCCGCTCGCTTGACTGATATCCTGTCACGGCGGGCAGCAGCTCTATCCCTTTTCCGGGGGTGACATTTTCAAGACCCTCAACGGTACCCCATTGGCAGGGCCAGCATGGATCATCGCTATCATACTTCGACCAAGAGTATTGCCGGCGAATCTCGCGCGGATGATTGCGCCAAAAATCCATTCGCCACGACTGGCGCGCGGCACTCGGGAATCGCAGGCTGGTAAAGGGAAGGGCGACTTCGACCTGATAGCCGCTGTCGGTGATCTGGCCAACCGACTGCCAGACCATGTTGTATCCCTCATCCTCGCCACCTTCGGGGGAGAACAGGAGATCGCCCTGGATTCCAAGTGGATTGATCATCAGCTCGTACGCCCAGGAAGCGTCGCCGTAGGTGTCGAGCAGGATTCCGACATTATCATCGCTCCAGATGCGATCGCGTTCGCAGACTGACGTGCGCACCTGGGATGGGTCGTCGTCGCAGACAAAGGCGACGTAAAGGTTGTTGTCGTCGTAGGTCACCAGCACCGCTGTCTCGACCGGCGGCTGAGTCTCGTCGCCGGGGGTGTGCTCAACGAAATTCCCTCCCCGTGCCGCGTTCCGCCAACCAGGATCGTCCAAGTCGCCATCCAACTTGATTGGCCCTTCGGCAAGACGGATTTGGAATGTGGGGTGATGTGTCGGTGTCCAAAGATCCTGCGCAGAGACGGGCAGAGCGGAAGCTAGTGTCCACAAGGCAAAGATGAGAAGGGCCGACGATACGCCGGTCTGAATCCGTGAGATGTTCATCGTCATGTCCTCCGCGCTCCGGCCTCGGATGGGATCGCGATCACCCACGACCCATTCTCCCAGATTACGCACAGCATTGTGACAAGTTTCACATTGACGCGCAATAGCGCCGAATGCCTGTCAAAGCGAAGAACGGGAGAGAGCGGAATAGGTTACAGTTCGGAACCCAGTGCGGTGGCAATATCGTCGTCCGGGGTGTCGGATAGCGCGCAGATGTGTTCCATGATGCGACGCGAGAGGGCGCGGTAACCGTCCTTGTTGTCGGGGAAGGATGCGATCTCGGGTGCCGGGATGGGGTCGCCGATGCGGGCTTCGAGACCCCCCCAGAAAAAGGGGCGGTGCGACATCTTAAACGACCCTTTGATGTAAACCGGAACAACCGGGACGCCAGCCATTCGCGCAAGCATGCCGACACCGGGTTTTGGCGAGTGCATTCCGCCGTCGCGTGAACGCGTGCCTTCGGGGAAAGTCAGAACCGGCTTGTTGTCGGCAAGCAATGCGAGCACATGGTCGATGGCTGTCCGGTCGACGACGCCGCGTCGGATCGGACGGGCGTTGATTGCCCAGATCAGTTTGCCGAAAAGGAAGTTCTTGAAGAGCTCCGCTTTCGCAAGAAACCCAATCTCGCGCGGGATGACGATGGCGATAAAAGGCGGATCAAACCAGGAGCGATGATTCGCGCAGATGAGATAGGGCCCAGTCGGTAGATTCTCGCGACCGATATAACGCGGCCACCACAGCAGGTGAATGGCGGCGCGGGCAACGGTGAGGATGGTCCAGTAGATGGGGCGCATCAGATTGCCGATTGCGGATTGCGGATTGTCGATTGAACGAATGCGGAATTCGGAATGCGGATTGCGGAATGACAACGGCGATGTCGCTTGACGGTGATCCACGAGATCGTTCTCAATCCGCAATCCGCAATCCGCAATCCGCAATGGCTGGTCATAGGGCGAGTCTCTGTCGGCAAATCTGGTACACCTTTTCGACTTGCTGCTCAATCGTCAAATTGGAGGTATCGACAATGATGGCGTCATCGGGGATACGCAGGGGGCCGACATGGCGTTCGCGGTCGGCGCGATCCCGTCGATCCAGCTCTGATTGCTCCTTCTGCATCGTTTCGGATGAGAGGTCATCGGCGCGCTGATTGAGGCGGCGTTTGGCGCGCTCATCGAGAGAGGCATCAAGGTAGATCTTCACATCAGCGTCGGGGCAAACGACCGTTCCGGTGTCGCGTCCTTCGAGCACGACACGGCCCTCGCGGGAAAACCGTTTCTGCAATCTCGCCATGTGGAGTCGAATCGTCGGATGAGCGGCCACCGCTGAGACGAGCCGGTCGATGCGTGGAGTGCGAATCGCATCGGTGATGTCTTCATCCGCAAGCAGTACGCGCGGTCGATCATCGCCGAAAAGCGGCGGGGCAAAATCGAGATCAAGCGACGCCAACATCGATGCGACCTCTGCCTCATCGCCAAGGTGTGTGCCCATCCGGTCGACGAGCAGAGCCGTAGCGCGGTACATCGCGCCGGTATCAAGATAGGCGTAGCCGAGCCGTGCGGCCAGCAGCCGCGCGGTGGTGGACTTGCCGGATCCGGCAGGGCCATCGATGGTGATGATCGGGCCGCGTTGAAGTGGACCGCCGCGCTTGTCCATGCGGGGAAGTATGCGTGATTGTCTTCTGAATGTCACTGTCTCGTATGCGGCAGTTCCGCAGTCCGCCCTCACCCTACCCTCTCCCGCGAAGAAAGCGGGAGAGGGGAACAAAAGACCGCACGATGTTTGAATGACATGGGGGTGCGTGCAAAGAGCGCACGCACCCTACGCTTCCAAACACAGGCTGAAGCCTGTGCTACCAGAGCCCCAAGAGTTCCTCTTAGGTAGCACGGACTTTAGTCTGTGCCTATGAGAAATCCGGCGGGCGCTTCTCCAGAAAAGCGGCGATGCCTTCGGCGAAATCGGGGGAGCGAAAGTTGAGAAGCTGCAGGCGGCGCTCGACATCAGCGGTCTCGTCGAAAGACTGGTCCCATGTGGAATGAACGGCGTGCTTATGGCGCGCGAGGACCGGCGCGGGAAACGCGGCCAGACGGTTTGCGACTTCCATCGCCTTTGCGGCCAGCTCCGCATCAGGCCAGACGCGGTTGGCCAGGCCGATTCGCAGTGCTTCGTCGGCGGAGATCGAATCGCCGGTAAACAGCATTTCCAACGACTTCGCATTGCCCACCAGGCGGGGCAACAGGTACGTGCCTCCCCAATCGGGCCCAAGGCCAAGCTTGATGAGTGGTGCGCCGAACGAAGCCGAGGAGCCGCAGAGTCGAAGGTCGCAGGAGAGCGCGATGAAGAATCCGCCGCCCAACGCCGGGCCATTAACGACGGCGATAGTCGGCTTCATGGAATTGCGCAGCAGACCGACAATCGCCTTCCCCTCATCGAGAAGTCGAATGAAACCGTCTTCGTCGTTGTTGGCTTTGAGTTCGCGCAGGACATTGATGTCGCCGCCGGCGCAGAAGGCATCGCCGCTCCCCGTGAGAACGATGACGCGAATCGTCGGGTCGGCATCGGCGCGCTTCAACGCCGCGAGCAAGTTGCCGCGCATGGAAGAGGTGAGCGCATTGCGCTTGCCGGCATTGTCGATGACAACCGTGGCGACGGCGTCTTCAAGTTCCAGATGGATGCGGCCGGTGGGACTCATCGTCTTTTCATCATTTCGCATCTTCGTGTCAAGAGTTCGTATTCTCCTTTCCCTCGCTCATTAGGGGGAGAGGGGATGTGGCACGGCAGGGCCGTGCCGCTACACGCCGATACTCACACGCCATAGCCCCCCGAGACCTTGATGTTGCTGCCGGTCACGTACTCGGCCTGCGGCGAAAGAAAATACCGCACGGCGCCGACGATGTCTTCGTCGGTGCTAAACCGCCCGGCGGGGATGATCTTTTTCGGATCTTTGGGCAGCAGCACCGACGTGTAATGCATACCCGGCGAGACCGTATTCAATGTCACACCGTCCGCCATTGCCACTTTCGCCAGCGATGATGAAAAGGAGAGCAAGGCGGTCTTGGCCGCATGATAGGCGGCGGTGTCGGGAATGGCCTGCAGACGGTCGGCGAAGACCCAGCCGATATTGACAATGCGCCCTTGCTTGCGCAGTCGCATAACCTTTGTCGCCATAAGGGACAGACGCGCCGCGGCGGAAAAGTTGGACTGGAACATGTCGCGGAGGGTGTCGGTCTTCATGGTCAAGAGCGGCCCATTCCAATAGTCGCCGATGTTGTTGATGAGGACATCCCAGCGGCGAAATTTGCGGACAAATTCGCGGGCCACCTCTTCGGTCGCGTTGGGGTCTTTCAGGTCGGCCTTCCAATAGAGGGAATAGGCGCCCAGTTTTTCGCACTGGTTCATCGTGGCGCGGGCGGCGGCTTCGCTCTTGCGGGTCACGATCCCGACATCGTAGCCATCTTCGGCCAGGGCGAGCGCGATGGCGCGTCCCAGTCCTTTCGCGCCACCGGTCACGAGCGCGGCAGGGCGATCTCCGATCTTTCGCGCCATCAGGGTTTCTCCAGAAGCAGCGCCATCCCCATGCCGCCGGACACGCAAAGTGTCGCGAGGCCATAGCGCGAGCCGCGTCGTTGCATTTCGTGGGCGAGCGTGACGACGATGCGCGCGCCCGAACATCCGATCGGATGACCGAGAGCGATGGCGCCGCCGTTAACGTTGGTCCTGGCGAAATCGAAGTTCAGTTCACGGTGACAGGCAAGGACCTGGGCCGCAAACGCTTCATTCAATTCAATCAGGTCGATTCGATCGAGGCCGATCGTTGTTCGCTCAATCAACTGACGTACCGCGGGGACCGGACCGATGCCCATGATCTTAGGATCGACTCCCACGACGGAGTAATCGATGATGCGGGCCAACGGCACTGACTTGCTCTTCTTGATCGCCGACTCCGACATGACAAGCATGGCGGCGGCGCCATCGGTGATCGACGAGGAATTGCCCGCGTGGACTGTGCCGTCCTCCTTGAAGACCGATTTCAATCGCGCCAGTTCCGCAACGGTCGTGTCGCGGACCGTCTCATCGGTCGTGATGCTCGTTGCGCCCTTTTTCGTGTCAGTCAGCGTGACCGGTGTGATCTCGGAACTCATGCGCACTGCCGCCGCGGCAGCTCGCCGGTGCGACTGCACGGCATAGGCATCCTGCTCGTCCCGTGAGATCTGAAATTGCTCGGCGAGAGTCTCGGCCGTGCGCCCCATCAGTTGGTCGGCGAGTGGGCAGAAGAACCCATCCTTGAAGTTTCCATCAAGAAGCTCGCCGTGTCCAAGGCGGTAGCCGAATCGCGCCTGCATGAGAAAGTACGGCGTGTTCGACATCGACTCGGTGCCACCGGCGAGGATCGTGTCGGCGCGTCCTAAGCGGATCGTGTCGTACGCGAGGGTTACGGCACGCAAACCGGAGGCGCAGGCCTGATTGATCGTCGTCGCGGGTGCGGTTGTGGGAATGCCGGAACCTACGGCGATCTGCCGC
Organism: uncultured Ignavibacteria bacterium; assembly: GCA_964371625.1. GTDB lineage: Bacteria > Zixibacteria > MSB-5A5 > WJJR01 > WJJR01 > JACQFV01. The sequence goes on from CAYJMP010000001.1 coordinate 955,540, forward strand.
GCCGGATTCGGGCCGCAACCCGCCTGGCGTCCATGGCCAATGAATGACTCGGAAATGGTCCCAGGTGATATGCCGGCGCGCTCGATTGCCGCTTTCGCGGCGAAGATTCCCAGTTCCACTGCACTCAAGTTGGAAAGTGCGCCGCCGAACTTCCCGATTGCGGTGCGCGTTGCGCCAACGATGTAGATCGGTTCGGTTTCCATAAGCAATACGAACGCGCGAGTATAGCACATCCGTTGCGCGTGAACAAATGCGGAGATGATGTCATCCATCGCTTCTGGCCGACCGTGGTGATTGTCAGATGGTCGCGCGGTGATGCGTCTTGCGCGTTATGTGAGTGCGTGTGGGGGGGCGGGCTTCCCCTGACTGGCACGGCGAGTCCGCCGCGGCGGACTCGCCCTCCCAACAGGTCCACATGAAGCGGAGGATGGATGAGAAATGTCGAAAGGGACCGGGTAGATGAAATCGGAAGGGAAGTTAGACGAGCGGTGGGAAGACTCAGAAGATTGGAGAGAGTGGCGATCGAGGCATTCTACTTCGAGGGGTTGTCAGTTGCCCGCATCGCGCGATCGGAAGGGGCATCGATCAACAGGGTGCTGGTCGCACAGAGGCAGGCTTTTCGTGAGTTGCGCGTGATGTTGGCGCCCTTTGTTGCACGGATGTTTGGGATTGAGGCGACATGCGTGCCGACATGCCCAATCTGCATAGCGCCATGGCGAGAGGATGCCGAAGCCTTGATTGAATCCAAAACGGCAGACCAAACCTGGGGAGAGATCATTGTGCGCATTGAACGCGCCACGGGCTGGAAGACTCGCAGCCCGCAGGTGTTGATCGCACACCAGCGCAAGCACCGGACATTTCAAACTGAAAGGACAGACGATGACCAAGCAGGCGCTCCGCGGGGAGCACGCTCTGAAGATCAACATCTCGACGGACTTGAAGATGAGCTTGGAGAATTTGGCGAAGACGATGGACCGCCCGCTGGCGGATGTCTGCCGGATCCTCCTCTGGATGGGACTGCCGGTATTGGAGGGGATTGACGAGGCGCGTCGCCGCGGGACGCAGTTGTGCACGCTCTGGGACGCGTCTGGGGACGCGTCTAATGCGGATCAAAAGCGCCAGCGGAAAGCGAGAGAAGGTGCGTGAGAAACGGGCTCAGCGTTGCCAACGCATCCTTGCAGGCGCCGGGTGAACCGGGCAGAGCAATGATGATGGTCTTCCCACGCGCGCCGACGAGAATACGCGACATCGGGGCACGCGGGGTGGAACTCCGGCCATCATCATGTAGAGCGAACTCGATGCCATCATAGCGGCGATCCAAAAGTGGCAAGATCGCCTGCGTAGTCACATCATCCGGTGTCGGGCCGGTCCCGCCGGTGAAGACGAGCAACGCGACGGATGCAAAATCCGCATTTTGCAGAACCGATTGCTGAATCGTGAGGCGATTGTCCGGAATCACGCCGCCATCGGTGACAACCAATCCCTGATGCTTAAGTCCATCGCGGAGAATCTGGCCGGAGGAATCGGCGCGCTGTTTAGCGGCGATGCCGGTCGAAACAGTGATGATGCAGGCATTGTATTTGATGTCGCTCATTGTCCCGGTGGGCAATATAAGCGTGGGGATCCGATTCAGGTAGTGTGCCCGCGCCCTCACCCGTGCACTCCGCCTAGGCGGACTGGACACCCTCTCCCCTTTCAGGGGCGAGGGGAAGGAGCACACAGCCCGGCCATGGTCAGTAACGCAACGACAAGCAGCTTAAGCCGCCGTCGAGCTTGCGAAACTCGGACATGTCCAACTCGATCGTCGAATAACCGTGGACTTCGATCGCTGATTTTGTCTTGGGGAAGCCGGCCGCGACAAGAACGGCGCCATTCAGCCAGAGCGAATTGGCGGCATAGCTCTCATCGTCGGGTACTTGTATAAGGTCGAATTCTGAGAATTTGGAGTAGTTCGCGAAATCGGATGTGGCCAAGAGAGTCCGGTTCTCCAGGTACGACACCGCGGACTTCAGGTGGAGGACATTCGCGAGAGGTACCGTCGAACCGGTCAGGTTGCGGCTGCGCAAGAAGTCGATCAGCTGCTCGGCGCCGTGTTCATTGGTGCGCGTCGACAAGCCGATGAAGAAGTGACTGCCGACCATCATGATGTCACCCGCATCGACGGTCCCGGGCGCGATAATCCGCTCGATCGACAGGGGCGTTGCTCGGAGCGCCGATTCGATAGCAAGAGTCTCACCACGACGCGAAGGTGCGCCCGGCCGCGTGATGATGGCCAAGTCACCAGCCAACAATGCGGTGTCTTCGACAAAAGTTGAATCGGGGTAGTCTGGATCAGGCGGGAGTTCGATGACCTGCAGACCGCATGTGCGCAGAGCATCGACGTAAGCGCGATGTTGAGACACGGCGAGGGAATATTCAGGAGTGCCCAACTGCGCCGAGCTGAGACCGGCTGCGAGCGTGGGCGCGGGCGTCTTGACAATCGCGTGCCTGAATTCCACGACGCCAAGATAAGGCGCAACATGGGCTAACGGGTTCTCTAAACCACCAGACGATTGCGGGTTGACACTTGAGGCGAATGTTGTATCTTACGATGTAGTAAGCGGTTGGGCAGTCCCTCACTGCCGGGCAACCGCTGAAACAGGCAGTCCGGTCATCTCGAGTTGTCGTGGATTTATGTCGAAAACACAAATAGTTGCCCCTTCGGTCGATCGGGCGCAAAGGTGGTTCTGATGTCCCGTCGTAGAAAACCGCGCCGTTCTCCCCTGCCCGCTTTCCTAACCGCAATCATACTGGCCATGTCGATCAATGCGCACTCGAGCGCGCCCGACCGATTGTATGTTCGTGCCAAGAGCAGTCCTGTGATCTCGCCGTGGGCGGCCGAGGTGATTGATGCGATCGCGAAAGACGGCCGGGTGAAAGTCTGGGTCTTTTTCACCGACAAGGGCTTTTATGATGATCGTGGAATGATGGCCACGGCGGCGGCAAAAGGAGTGGGACTGCCGGCGCGCGCGGCGGCACGACGTGTCAAGATGGGTCGTGACCGGGTGATGTTTCTCGACGTCGCCGTCCGCGACACCTACGTGAACCGAGTCCGTGAAATCGGCGCGACGCTCAGGCGCGAATCGCGATGGCTGAACGCAGCCTCATTCGATATCGCCGTCGACCAACTTGACTCGCTGGCCAATCTGCCGTTCGTCGCCGAGATCCGTCCCATGATCACCTATCGGCGCTCGCCGGAAGTCATAGGTCCGCAGACGGGGGCCGAACTGCCGGGTGAACAGACATATCAGTCACCGAACGTCCTCAACTACGGCGGATCGCTCGGCCAACTCACCCAGATCAATGTCCCGGCGGCGCACACGGCAGGGTATCATGGCGAGGGTGTGCGTGTCTGCATGATCGACACCGGGTACAAGAAGGATCATACGGTTTTCGCCATAGCGTACTCGGAGAACCGCGTGATCGGAGAGTACGATTTCATCTTCGACGACGGCAATACTCAGGACGAATCGCCGGAAGATTCGCCGGGGCAGCACAGCCACGGCACCAACACCTGGTCGATTCTCGGTGGCGAGTTGGACGGGACGCACTATGGCCCGGCGTTCAAGGCCGAGTTCCTGCTGGCGAAGACCGAGTATGTGCCGACCGAAACGCAAGTCGAAGAGGACAACTGGGTCGCCGCGATGGAATGGGCCGATGCCAACGGCGCCGACATCATCTCCTCATCGTTGGGTTACACGACCTTTGACAGCCCGCCGGATTATGTCGCCGCGAACTTTAACGGCGATTTCTGCGTGACGACCAAGGCGGCGGATTCGGCCGCGGTGCTGGGAATCATCGTCTGCAATTCGGCCGGGAACGCCGGATTTGATGGTCTCGGTGCGCCGGCGGATGCGGATTCCATCCTTACCGTTGGCTCGGTTCTGTCGACTGGGGCGATCTCCAGTTTTTCCTCGCGCGGTCCGACAGCCGATGGGCGGATCAAGCCCGAAGTCTGCGCTCAGGGATCAGGGACACATATTGCGACATCGACATCGACGACGTCGTTTAGCAATGGCAACGGCACATCGTACTCCTGTCCGCTGGTCGGCGGGGCCGCGGCGCTCGTCCTGCAGGCGCATCCGAGCTGGACGCCGATGCAAGTACGCGACGCGCTCATGGCCACCGCATCCCAGCACTGCACGCCCAACAACAATTACGGTTGGGGAATTATCGATGTCATGGCCGCAATCAATTACGACGGTTGCAACGAGCCGTGCGCGCCATCCGCGCCGTATACCACCAACAGCAATCCCTGCAACGGCGAGACGTACCAGATTTCCTGGACGCCGGTGACCGGAGCGACTGCTTACGAATTGTACGAGAACGGCAATCTCATCTACGACGGACCGCTTGCGCCACAATCTCTCTCGCACGTGTCGGGGAGTTACACGTACACAGTGAAGGGAAAAATCGGCTGCGGCGCCGGTGCGGAGAGCCCCGTGGGCGGAGCGACGACGATCAATGGCTGCGGGTGTCACGGCGACCCGGTCTGCGACGGCTCTGCCACAGTTCTCGATGTCGTGACAGTGGTCGGCGAGGCCTTCCGTAATGTCGCCTCGGTCGTTGATCCATCCTGTACGCATGCCAGCCGTTCCGACCTCGACTGCGACTGCTTCGTGACGGTCCTTGATGTGGTGCGGATGGTGAGCGTGGCATTCCGCAACGGCGATCCACAGACGGAGATTTGCAACGCCTGCGTCACGCAGTGCCCCTGACAATTCATCACCTCTTGGAGTCGTGAGGGCGGGGAGTCTTCCCCGCCCTCTTTTCGTCGCGTCCGCTTTCTTTTTGACACGCACTGGCGCTGCGCAGTTGACATGACTGCCCGCGCTCGCATTGTATTTTCAACGTTGCACGACGAGGAGGACTTCATGGCGAGCGCACAGAGAGCGGTAGTGACGGCGGTATTATTCTCTCTCATGAGCCTTGGGAGCTGGTCCTGCTCCAGCAAGAACCCAGCAGAACCGGTGGAGGAACCGGGGGCTTTCACGGAATTGAATTGGGTTGGAACATCAGTCGTCTACCACGAAGCTGCGGGAAAGCGGGATGTTTCCATCATCTTTGTCATGGCGGATTGGTGTGGCTGGTGCAAGAGACTCAAGAACGAATCGCTGACCGATACGACCGTGATCCGCATTCTCGGCGAGTCCTACAACATTGTCTATTTGAACCCTGACGCGGACTCATCGGTCATCTGCGGCGACAGTACCGTGACTTGCCACGTCATGACAAGCGAGATCCTGGACGTGCGGGGCTTCCCCACTCTCGTCTTCTTCAATCGCAACGGCGGGATCATTGGGCCGGTGCCGGGCTATCGGCCAGTGAGCAGCATGATCGACTTATTAGAACGCATGCGGGACGGCGTGTATTGAGAATTGGCGATTACCAATTGCGAATTGAGTAGTTAATTGACAATTGAAGAGAGATCCGTCAATCACTTGTCATTCGTCAATCACCACGCCGCCGCCCTAAATGCCGGCAGAATGATCTTCTCACCTGGCTGACGTGCCAGCCATAGAGCCAGTGCCAGCGCAAACGCCGCATCGCAATGCTGGTTATCGTCCCAACTAAATTCGCGCAGTTCATTCGGCAGTGACCAGTAATCGCCGTCGGCTGTGGTCACCTCAATCATCGGGATGCCGATTTGGCCGGTGACAAAGGCGTGTTCGAGCGTGGCGACCAGTTCGGATTTTGCCTTCCCTCCCCTCTCACCGAAGTTGAATCCCTGTGCCCCGATATCAGTCAGTTCGGAGAGCACGACGTCACCGAGGCCGGTAGCATCGATGATGACACGGCCGCCGTACTGCGCGTGACGTTGACGGATCGCAGTGATGACGGCGGGCCACGAGCGATGCTGGAATCGTTCGAAAGCGACGAGTTGGAATGGGCGATCGGTGATGTCGAGGGTGATGCCGACTGTCCAAGTGCGTTTGCGGGCGAGGTCCCAGCCGTGGACGTAGTGGCGGCCCTTGGTCGGCTCTGCGAGATTTGTGCCACGGCTCTTTAGAGCCGTGTCCACAGGTCTGAAGACCTGTGGCACAACCCAGAGAGCAAGCGCCCGCTGGATGTCTTCTTCACGCAAGACCTCGTTGCCGAGATCGATGAATTGGCCCTCAATGTTCTGGGCGCGGCGTTGGGGTGAGAGGCGAGTGATCGTGCGTTCGAGATAGTCGGTAGGCAAATGCGGATTATCACGCGAGTCGCCGCGTTGGACATAGCCGCCTTCGCCGCGTGAGCGTATCTCCTGCGCCTTGCGATAAAACCAGTTTTTGCCGCGCGGCGTCGAGACATAGTCGATCTGACCGGCGCGGTCGACCACGCGCATCATCAACACTTCTTCGACAACATAATCGGCGGCGGGCTCGAAGGCGGCTTCATCGAATGAGATGAAATCGAAGTCGTGCCCGAGCAGATACTCGCCCCGCCGCTGGGTCGAACGCGCCCAGAGGACCGAGCCGTTGGTCAGGCGCAGCATCGGAAATGGCGTGACGACGAGGTCCTCGATCAGATAATCCCAATACGGCAGTCGCCGCAGCAAGCGTACGACTTCATTGAAGATGATTCGCGCTTGATCGAGCGTGATCGAAACATTGGCGATCACGTAGTGCTGATCGCGGTCGTAGAGGGGATTGCGGATCTGGAAGATGAGGCGATGCGCAATCTTGATCGCCTGCACGAGCGATTTGCCCCAGCGGTTGCCGCAGTGGAGCAGGTTCTCGGGAGTTGTGGAATTGGCCAACCAGAGGCATTGGCCGGGGTGGGGGTCGATCTGGAGGAAGGACTGCGCGAAGTAGACGGGGTCAATCAGAGCGCGGCGGAAGGAGGGGGTGCGTGACACATGAAGTGTGGGATGTGGGCGAGCGGTCGGTGACGGCCCTCACCCGATTCGCCTCCGGCGAATCGACCTCCCCCCGAGGGGGAGGTGAACCCATTTCATCGATAACCGGTTGATGGCCGCTCAGGAAGACGAAGCGCCGGAGGCGCGACAGACATTAGCCCACGGCGCGAGCCGTGGGTCTCCCGGCGAGAATATTCGAGAGCCCCGGAGGGGCGACAGAACCTCAACTCGCGGCAAGAGCGGAGGGTGCAAACAACGCACCCACCCTGCAAGAATGTCAAAATCTTCCGGGAGTTCTGGCTGTGGGACTATATTAGGGTGGATATTACTTGCCTCCGGATCGGAGGAGAAATCATGCGAAAAATGGGATGGCTTGTGGTCGCGGTTGTCCTCGCGCTGGCAACGAATGCGTCGGCGCTGGTGGATACGGCGTGGGTGCGCACCCATACCGGATCAGTGAGTTACCTCGTTAGCAATGCCACCCGACTCGCCGTGGATCATGAGGGAAACGTCTTTGTAATAGGCGCAGTTGCTGGAGTTTCCAGGACAGACTTCGTACTCATAAAGTACGATTCTGCCGGGACCCTGTTGTGGGAGCGACAGTACAAAGGGAAGTACGACGACGCACCGCAATCCCTTGCACTCGGGAAAGACAATACCGTCTACGTGCTCGGTTTGACCATGAACTTCAATGACGCTGACATCGTGTTGCTGAAGTTTCTATCAGACGGTACTCTCGCCTGGGCGCAGGTCTACGACGGCCCTGGTATCCCCAGCGACGAAATCCCCGAAGGGGTCGCGATTGGTCGCGACGGTGACATCTTCGTCGGTGGCCGATCCTTCACCGGAACCGAGCAGATCGGAAAGGTGGTTCTCAAGTACTCAAGTCAGGGTCAACTTATCTGGACGCACCGGTCGACTCTAGAAACAGATTACGAGTATCCGGGAGCGTTTTGCCTCGATTCCAACGATTTCACTTATATCTCCTCTTATGGAGGTAAGTGGCCTGACATGGAGCCGAGAATACTCATTCAGTCCGTTTCTGACATGGGTGCAGCCCGATGGTCACTTGAACTAAGAGACGACCCACGACTAGTGACAGTCCCCAACGGACTTTCGTTTGATGGATTCCAACATGTGTATGCTCTGGGTTATGGAAACGGCGTCCCTGATTCAGTCGGAACCATTGTATTTCGGATTACCAGAGACGGCACCGTTGACTGGGCACACAGGATATTGCGAATCTATCCCGTCGGACCGCCGGTGGCAAACCCGACCTTTGACCTCTTCGCTGTGGGCGGCAAGCCGCCGGATGCAGACTACGGCTTGGTATCATTCGATACACTTGGGGGTTTGCAGTGGTCTCGCCAATTCGGAGCCCCCACAGGATCCTCGGAAGGCCGTGCTGCGATAGCATATGACAGCTTTGGGAACTTGTACCTGACGGGTACGGAGATGGGACCAAACGGTAAGCAGCAAATTGGGACTGTCGCATATTCCGCTTCAGGGGAATGGTTGTGGAGTTATCGCGTGAGTGGTCCATCAGGGCGAGAAACGGGCGCCGCTGGATTATGGGTCACAGACGATGGCCAGCCATATGTGGTAGGCAGATCAGCAGGGGACATTGTCGTTTCTCGACTTCGCCACGTCTTGGCTTGGAAGCTCGATTTACTCCCCGGCTCCTGCCCGAACATCATCAGCACAGACGATCCGGTTGAGCTCGCCTATCCCGGCATCCGTCCGGGTGCGGCAGCCGCAATCCCGAAAAAACCGACCGTTCCAATCGCGATTCTCGGGACCAAGGCGTTCGATGTAAGCCGTATCGATCCCGCGACGGTCTTGATCGAGGGATTGGCACCAGTGTCGAATCGTCTCATGGATGTATCGCGGCCGATTGAGCCGGAGTATGAATGCGAGTGCACGACCGCAGGCGCGGATGGGTTTGTCGATTTGGTGCTCTACTTTGATCGCGCACAGTTCATCGCGGCATTGGCACCGATCACGGATGGCGAAGTGCGGACATTGGCGCTTTCGGGCAAGACCAAGACCGGTGTGCCGCTCTCGGGCAGCGATTGCGTGACGATCAAGGAGAGCCCGATTCGCGTTTCGCCGGTGGCTTCAGCGGGCGAACGAGTCGAGACGGGGTTTGCGGCGTATCCGAATCCGTTCAATGCGGCGACGGTGGTTTCATTTGTGCTGGCGACAGATTCCGACGTGCGATTGGATGTTTACGATGTCCTTGGGCGGCATGTGGCGACGCTGGTCGATGAGCGCCTCCCTGCCGGTGAGCACAACGTGAGCTGGGATGCAGCGGGGTGGGCGTCGGGTGTGTATTTCGCGCGGTTGGCAACGTCCAACGGATCGATGACGCGGAAGATGGTGTTGGTGCGGTAGCACGCGCGACCGACCAGGCACTCGAACTTGGCGTCGCGGTTGGATCGGGAGCGAATCATGCGGACATGGGGAATGGCCGTCTTCGCAATCGTATTGCTGATTGCGACCGATGCATCGTCACAAGGATCAGACTCCTCCGGCCAGACTTGTTTGCAACGACTTTCTTCTCATGTCCTGGCGGGAAATCGAATTCAGGTTCTCCTCCACAATTCCAGCCAGGTGCGCGGAACTTTCTCGTCCCTCGATACGTCCACTCAGGCGATAACCCTCAGAGTGCGCGTCAAGGACACGACCATTCCTCCCAATCGCCCGGAGCGATTGTTTTCGGGATCGATGTCGGAACTTACTATCGCCTCCTCGGACATAACCGAGATCCGTTATTACAAAGACAACACGACGAGTAAATCTATTGCGATATGCCTCGCGATCGCCGGCGGTGCGGCTCTCGGGGCTGTGCTTGCTCCGTCGGATGGAGAGAGGCAGTTCTATTTCGAAGCTCCGAAAACCAACGGTAACAGATGGAAATACGGGCTGATTGGCGGAGCGGCGGGATTCGGAGTTGGCGTCGCGCTGTCGTCGGTCATCAACACGACGGTGAGCATTCATTGTCCGTGAGACGTTCCTGAATGGGCCCCCTTGGGACTTCCTCCCCCTGTCGGCGAATCGATTTTAGGGGTCACTGTAGGGTGGGTGCGGCTTTATGCACCCACCGTTTTTTTCGTTCGGATCACGGGGTTCTGTCGCCCCTCCGGGGCTATCCGATTCTCGCGTACTCTCTCCCAGGGCTCACGCCCTGGGCTAATATCTTTCGCCCCTTCGGGGCTTTTTCTCACAGGCTCATGGATTCGACTTCGCTCACCACAAGAAGCCTGTGCTACCAGTCTCTCGTCATGGAAGGTCGTGGAGCGGGTTGGATCACTTAACCGAACTTGTTTGTTGGGTGAAGACACGGCGGTGGGCGCAAAGAGCGCGCCCACCCTACGAAAGCCGATTCTTCGCCTCATCCAATGTGATCAATCCCGCTTCGACTTGGCGGAGGATGAGGTCCGTCAGGGCGCGGTCGGTTTCGTAGCGTTCGCGGCGGTCGAATTCGAGTCGGTTGTCGAAGGTGTGTTTCGCTTCGGCGTCGACCCCGGCCAACGCCAGTTCGATGCCGGCGATCCATTCGCAGAAACGCGAGGCGGCGCGTTGCAGTGTCGCGATCTGCCTCCCCACCATTTCGTATTTGAATTTCGCCCAAGTCTGGGTGCCGCCGTAGGCGTAGCCGAGCATGAACGGCGCGAGATGGCAGCCGGCGATCACGTCTTCGATCATCGAACGGTGATTCAGATACCAATTGCGTGAGCCGGTGACCTGCCCTTCCGGGCCGATGTGCGTAATGGCGACATCGTCCCATGTGACCGGGTTGTCATCGACATCGAAGTCTCGGAGTGAGCGCACGGTGTTGTCGAAATAGGCATTGGTACGGGCGGTGTAGTCGTTGTCGCTCTCGGCCACACCCTGCACCGGCGACTTGATCGTGACATGCATACGGTGATAGCCGGCATTGTGCATCGACTTCTGCATGTCGCGGATCAATTCCTGCTCGATGCGGGCTACAAACCCGACGGCCGAAAGAAGCGACTTTCCATAGGGACGACCGGCGTCGGCATCAAGCGGCTGGTAGTAGATGGCATCGGAGTCGAGCGTCATTCTCCCCTCAGGTGTCCGCTGAAACATCTGCCAGCCGTTCTTCTTGTCATGCGAGAAGTCGAGCGTGGCCGTGTCGATGAAGTCGAAGCGAGCCAGACCGGTGTGCGATGGCAGGAGTGTGAGTTCGCCGCAGATAGCGCCATCGGTAAAGAGGGCATCGAAGTATTGGATCAAGAGAGCGTCGAAGCCGCCGAAACGGGTGAGGCGGTCGGGGTGGATCCGTCTTGCTAGGTCCAATAGGATCCTATAGGACTTATTCTCTTCATTTTTGGATGCAGCAACAATTTCAAAGCGCGATGGCGCGGCGGCCAGACGCGTCCATGTCCACACGACTGCTTTGAGGATGGGGATGTGGTCGCGCATGAAGCGGTGGAAACGCGTGGCGAAGGCGCGGTCGGTCACGGAGCCGGCGGCAAAGGTCCAATCCTACTCGGCGAATTCGGGGCGCTGGGCGCGCGGCTTGGTGGACCAGCCCGCCGCGCGGGAGAATGGCCCGGAGCGGTCAGGGGATTGGGCAGTTTGGCGGCGTGAGAGGAGGCGTTGCCACCAGGATTGAGAATCGTGCGGCATCTACCCTACCCGGTCGCGTGACTGGCACCCCCGAAGTGGGGGCAATCGATTGTCGATTGTCGATTGCGGATTTCGGATTGCGGAACAAAGAATCGGTCTCCGCCAATGAATAGGAGGACAGGCATTCTTGCCTGTCTATCGACTCGCGCGTGCCAATCGCTCTCCGAAGGTCCCGAGCGGAGTCGAGGGATTGATTGGCCGAGCGAGTCGAATATTCCGGCGCCAAGAGCGTTATCGTCACCAATCGGAAGCAGCACCCTTTCGACTTCGCTCAGGGCGCTTCGCGGAGAACGCTCCCAATTGGTGACGATATGACAGGCACGAATGCCTGTCCTCCTGTTTTATGGTCTAAAGTGTGTCTGCAGAAACGCGGCGAGGTCGACGTAGGTCTTGTCGCCCTCGTGGCCATCGAGAGTGGCCACGATCTCGCCTTTATGGAAGAGGATCACGGTCGGCGTGCCGGGAAGACTGAATCGCTTGCGTATCCCCTCGTTGCCGCGGACACCGTCGATGTCGGCGTGGGCCCAGCGGATGCTTTTGTATTCCTTTTCCTCTGACGCTTTGTTGAAAGCCGGTGAGAAGTTGTTGCAGTCTCCGCACCAGTAGGCGCAGAAGTTGACGATCAGCCAGTCGTTGTTGGCGAGCAGATAGTCGAGGTTGTCGTCGATGTAACGGTCTCCGCCTTCGCGCGCCACCATTGTATCAGCTGTTTCGCCGCGGATTTCGATGATCGTCGCGGTCTTGAGCGAATCGGTGTACCATCCGGCCATGGCGTTCTCCCCGGCAATCATTACGATTGCTGTGGCCAAAATATAGAGGGGGAGAATGGTGAGCGGTGTCAATGAGTGTCGCATTTTGACAATCTCCAGGAATAGGACTTATAGGGCCCATTGGACCAATATCCCTCTGCCGTGCTTGAGATCGACCGGGAGGACGCTTCTGTCCACCCGAAACCGTATTACGCGGTTTGCCGGGTCCCAGATGGATTCGCCTTGAGAGAAGCCCGACGCGAATTTTGCCAGAAGCATGTCGGTACGATAGTCGTAGACGCCCGCCTCGAGACTGTCGAAGACAATGCCGATGATTTGGCCATCGTAGGGGTCATCGGGGAATTGCTCAGTGTAGAGACGGCTGCGATAGATTGGCTGGTAGAATTGCGTCAAATCCTGGATGAGAAATCCCACGCGCGTGCCAGCCCTCTCCCCGCTTGCTTTGATGTAGTAGTAGAACGAATCGGCAGTGATCGAAAGGCTGTCACCGGTCAGTGGAGCTGTATTGGTCCAAACCTCTTCCCCTTCCGGAATCGAATCGCAGGGATCGATGCCTCGGTGTGAAAACACTTCCGCTTCGCGCTCCATGCACGAGGGAATAAACAGTTCCCACGGCTGATTTGTGCTCTCTTCGACCGCCTTGTGAATTTCGTGGACATTCAAACTGCGGGTGTACTCCTGCGGCCCGGAGAGACGGCGGTAGAGAATCGTGAATTTCGGAAAGCCGATCGACTCGATCAGGCAGCGCGTGAACAGGCCGCCGAGCGCATAGGACAGGTCCGAGGCGTCGGAATTGAACCCCTGGTAAGTCAGGATATCCTCGACGGTCATCAACTCTGATTTCAGGACGAAAGCGCCGAGATGCATGATCACGCCGGGAGTCTTGCCCCAGCGTCCGCCGTAGGCGACGGCCACCCCTTCTTGCAGGGCGGGCAGCGTGTACATCGAGAGCTCGCGCAGACGAAAAGTAATGAGCGCATGAGTCAACTCATGATCGTGCGGGAGATGACTCGAGAGAATAGCATCAAGCGGCAGATAGGTCATGCCGTGGGCATCGTAGTCGGTGAGCGTCTTGATGACATCGCGATCGGCGAGGTAGTATTCGATCTTCTCGCGACCCAGTCGCACCCAATGCTTGGGCTCGAAGTAGAAAAGTGTGCCAAGGGAATCGATAAATGCATCGAGAGCCTCGATCGCATACGAGTTGAGCATGGATTGGTCGGGACAGCGGATGCGTGTAAACCGAGTCTCGACTTCCGGCCAGGAGCGCGTGAGATGGTAGATCGGCGAGGTCAGACGCCAGCCATCATGGGTCGCGATCAACAGGTATGTATGGCGGACCGCACTGGCGCCCGAGCGGATCTCGACAATTTTCGCGACGACCGTATCACTAATGGCGGAATCGGAGACGGCATAGATGACCGCGCCGCTTGTGATCGCGTTCCGGTGTTCCAGAAGCGGCGAAGTGCAGTCCACTTTGAGCGGCACGGCGGTGAATTCAATGTTGAGGCGTTTGGAGAGCGCGACTTCATCGGGGAGCCAAAGCGCTTCGGCGGCGGGCCAATCTTCGGAGAGGACCGCATCTACATAACTACCGAACACGCTGTCGGGTTTGGCAGCGATCGCAGGCGCTGAGAACAGGAGAGCGGCCATCAAGGCGAGGAGTCGGCGCGGCATCACGTGGGCATTATACCAAATTGTGGTGCAGGCTACCAGCCTGCATGCAGGCGCAGACGCATTGGGGTAGTGGCGTCACACGTCCCCGTGTGACGCTGCGATATGCTCATACCGCAAGTGTTCTTGGCTTCTCATCGGCGAAGAAGGGCGCTTGATGAATAAACATATCAGACGCTGTCACACGGGGACGTGTGACAGCACTACCGTGTGGAGCCTTGATTCTCCAAGCCCTATATTCCCTCCATGCCTACCAAACCCAAGACACAATCTGCCGAGCGCGACCGTTGCGAGATCAATGTCTTCGATCCGAAGAAAGTCGCGGCGGCCAAAAAGCTGATGCCGCCTTTGACTGAGATCGAACTCATGTCGTCGATCTTCCAGTGCGTGGCGCATCCGACGCGGATCAAGATCATCCAGGCGCTGTTCACGGGAGAACTGTGCGTGTGCGATCTGGCGCAGGTGCTCGGATCGAGCGTTTCGGCAGTCTCGCACCAGTTGCGCACCTTGCGCTCATTGCGACTGGTGAAGTACCGTCGTGAGGGGAAAATGGCGTATTACTCGATCGACGATGAGCACGTGCGGGCGCTGTTCGCGCTAGGGCTGGAGCATGTAAGGCATAGGTGATTTATGGTCTCAATGGCATGTTGTTGGGACTCAGAGCGTCACCCAGATTAGCTCGTGGAGGACCAATAGGACCTATAGAACAGCAGACTCTTCATTTGAATAATTGTTCAATCGTGCCAGTGTTTGTATCGTAGAACCCTGTTGAGGGCACACATGATTGAATGGCTCGCACAAGCGGCAATTGAGACGTGGCAGATCGCCTTGGAGATGGCGCCGTATGTGGTCCTCGGGCTGATCGCCGCTGTGCTTGTCTATGCGGTGTTTCCGAAAGATCGCATTCAGCGCTGGATGGGTAAGCGCGGGATCGGCTCGATCGTCAAAGGCGCGCTCGCCGGAATACCTCTCCCCTTGTGCTCGTGCGGCGTTTTGCCGGTGGCGATGACACTGAAGCGCAACGGCGCCTCGGATGGCGCGACTGTGTCGTTTCTCGTGTCGGAGCCGGAGACGGGCCCGGACTCGATCGCGGTGACTTACGCGCTCATCAATCCGCTGATGACAGTTGTGCGCCCGATCGCGGCGCTAATTACAGCGATAACTACTGGGCTGGCCGTGGAGCGATTCGCGCCGAGCAGGACGCGCGCGTCCGAAGAGCAAAAGACCAAAGGGACTGAAAGGACCTATGTATCGTGGGGTCAGCGGCTGCAGCAATCGTTCGTGTACGTAATGCATGATTTCTTGCCGGACATTGCCAATTGGCTGGTGCTGGGGATTGTGCTGTCAGGCGTATTGGCGGTGCTAATTCCGGAAGACTGGTTTGCCAATATCGGGTCGTTTTGGCAGATGGTCATGGGAGTTGTGGTTGGCGTGCCGCTTTACATCTGTGCTTCAGCATCGACGCCGATTGCGGCAGTTTTCCTCGCCAAAGGGATGAGCCCGGGGGCGGCGCTGGTCTTCTTGCTCGTGGGGCCGGCGACCAATGCGGCGTCGTTTCTGGTCGTTGTGCGTGAACTGGGTATGAAAACTGCGGCTGTCTACTTGGGCGGGATGATTGTCAGCGCGGTCGCGATTGGACTGGTCGTCGATGCGACGATGGGATCGTTGGATTGGACACCGAAAATCGCAGCCGCGATGCATGGTGAACACATCGGAGCGTATCACTGGATCGGACTTGGACTGTTAGGTGCCATGCTGCTGTATGTTTGGCTGCGGCAGGTCCGGGTAGCATGGAGAAAGAAAGAGCGCGTGCCAGTCGCGACCGCGCAGTGAATGCATGCCCCTTTGTTGATTCACTTGTGGTACTGGTTGCCGCGCAAGATCGACAAGGCGCGCGCCGTTTGCTCGCAGGCGGTGATCAAGGCGAGTTCGTGCGGCAGGGTCATCGGGCCAAACGACCAGACCAAGTCGGCCCATTTTAAGATTCGCGCATCGAGTCCCCAGGCGCCGCCAATCACGATGATGGCGCGTCCGCCTTTGGCATCGGTCCCCTTTTGAAGCCTTTGCGCGAATGCCTCGGAACTGAAACTTTTCCCCGACTTGTCGCAGGCAATCTTGAAACCTGATTCGCTCGCGAGCAATTCGAGAAGGCGGTCGCCCTCGATGCGGACGATCTCTTTTTCGTTTGTGATCGAAGATGACGCGGGCCTGGCGGCGCGGAAAGTGACCTCGGCGTACTTGGAGAGGAACTTTGTGTAGTGATCAAGGGCGTCGACGGCCCAAGCGGCGCGCGGTTTGCCGATGGTGAGAAGAGTGATACGCATCGTGAGACGGAAGTCGGGTCAAGCCCCGCCGCTATCATTCATTCGGTAGCGGCGGCGCTTGAGCCGCCTTTTCTGTTATTTCCCGAACAGCGCTTCGATGAATTCATCGGGGTCGAATGTCTCGAGATCATCGACGGATTCGCCGACACCGACCCATTCCACAGGAATCTTCAGTGTGTGCGCAATCGCGAGGACGATTCCGCCTTTGGCGGTGCCATCAAGTTTGGTCAACACGATGCCATCGACGCCGACGGCTTTGGTGAATTCCTGCGCCTGCGATAGCCCGTTCTGGCCGGTCGTCGCGTCCATTACGAGCAACACATGCGGCGTCGGCGCATCAGCGCCGAGGGCCTTGTCGACCGAACGGCGGACTTTTGCCAGCTCGGCCATCAGATTTGACTTTGTCTGTAGTCGACCAGCGGTGTCGATGAGGACTTCATCGATGTCGCGGGCCTTGGCCGCGCTCACGGCATCGTAGGCAACGGCTGCGGGATCGGCACCGTGCTGTGACGTGACGATCTGCGCATTGGCGCGTTCGGCCCAGATCTCGAGCTGCTCGCCGGCGGCGGCACGGAATGTGTCGGCGGCGGCAAAGATCACCGACTTGCCCGCGCGCGCATGATGGCTGCCGATCTTGCCAATTGAGGTGGTCTTGCCGGCGCCGTTGATCCCCACGAAGACGGTCACATGCGGCTTGCCGGGATTGGTATCAAGATCACGGGCCGTTTGACGCAGGACGTCGGCCATGGCGGATTTGAGGCGGGCGATGATGCCGGCGGAGTTGGAGACATTGTCGCGCTTGCAGGCCGCTTTCGTCTTCTCGGCGAGTTCGACTGCCAGATCGAGTCCGCAGTCGGCGGCGATCAGCGTGGATTCGAGATCGTCAAAGAACGCTTGATCGAGTTTCGGCTCGAGACCAATGGTCTCTTTGATCTTCTCGGTGAGGTTCTTTTGAGTCTTGGCAAGACCGTCTTTGAGTTTTTGGAAGAATGAGCGCACGATGTCCTCCAGCGGAACGGGCAAGGATATCGCAGGGCGAGTGGGTAAACAAGGGACTTAAGCCCCTGTTCGCGGTGAGAAGAATCCAAAAGGGGCAGTTGAGTTATGGCTTCTTCAGGCGGCTTTGGATGACGTGCCAGAGTGGATTCTCGTGCCGGTTGACGAGCTCCTCGTGGACACCGCCTGAGTCGATCGCCTGCCAGTATTGCCATCCGAGCTTTTCCGTGCCGAGTTCGTAGTCGAGACCATCCCAATCAGAAGAACGAAACGAGTAGAACGCCCAATGCCACCCCTCGTTCTCGAAGATGTCGAGAAGGTCATCGAGATACGCCTGCGCACCACAGACCCGCCGATCACAACCGAATTCACCGACGACAATACGATTGAATGGGGTCGACGTGGCATGGGCCCATTCCCGAATCGGCTCCAGGCGTCGCTGTAGTTCCTCCACGGACCAAGTCTTCTCTTGCCCGGCGATCTCGTCCGGCATCGAGTCCGGATAGCAGTATCGCCCAGCGTTTGCGCGATACGTGGCATACTCCCAAGGCTCGTAGAAGTGGAAGGAGTACAGCACGGCCGAATCCGACACAGGCGCAAGCAACGCAAGTCCGGCGGGGGAAGCGTGGAAACGACCGTCCAGAATGATCGGAGTGAGTGAATCGACGGAGCGAATGGCGGCCACCATCTTGAGATTGAAGCGGTCCAGATCGGCGAGAGTTCCCTCGTGAGCACGCAACCACTCGTCAAATCCGGG
Source organism: uncultured Ignavibacteria bacterium (assembly GCA_964371625.1). GTDB lineage: Bacteria > Zixibacteria > MSB-5A5 > WJJR01 > WJJR01 > JACQFV01. The sequence goes on from CAYJMP010000001.1 coordinate 973,597, forward strand.
CCCATCACTCTGAAAGCCATCAGCGCGCTCCGGATGGGGTTCGTTCAGCAGATTGTACGCTACGACCGCCGGATGATCGCGAAGTTCGCGGGCGATATCGGTGCAGAATTGCAGAGCCTCCTCTTGATAGAGGGAATCGGTCCAGAGGCCATAGTCGAATTTGTCGCCGTTGTGTTGCCGCCAACGCGCGCCGGGCATGGAGAACATGGTTATGACAATCTTCACGCCATATTCCTGAGCTCTGTCGAGAACGGCGCGGAGGCGCTCCATGTCAGCAGGCGGAATTCCCGCGAAATGATCGGCATCCCCAAGGAGAAAGTCACGGCCGCTCCCTGTCCATGTTGCAGGTGAGAGTCGTGCGAACTCGATGCCGAAGGATGCGGCGGCGGCGAACCATGCCTCGTTATCGACGCCACCATCGCCGTTGGCCCCGCGGCGTTGCCGGTTCCAGTAGGCGAGCTTGGAGTCTTCGGCGAGAATCGGCGCTGATGAAAACAGGCAGATGAAGACGATTAGAATCGAACGGCGCATGCGTCAGCTGGCGTCCGAAGCAACCGCCTCAGATGGATTCTCGGCGGAGCCGTTCGCCATCGCAATCCGCGGCTCGGCGATGCCCGGCTCTTCGGCGGCTCTTTCGCCGGCGCGGTTGAGACGCACCGAGACCAGCTTCGAAATGCCCGGCTGCTCCATTGTGACACCGTAGAGGGCATCGGCCGCTTCCATCGTCAGCTTGTTATGCGTAACGATGATGAACTGCGTGCGGCCTTTGAAGCGGTCGATCAGGCGCAGGAACCGGCCGCAGTTAGCGTCATCGAGCGGCGCATCGACTTCGTCGAGAATGCAGAACGGCGATGGCTTGACGAGATAGAGACCAAAGAGAAGCGCCAATGCGGTCAGGGCGCGTTCGCCGCCGGAGAGCTGACGGATGCCGATGAATTTCTTGCCGCGCGGACGGGCATAAATCTCGATGGGTGATTCGAGCGGGTTGTTCTCTTCTGTCAGCCTCACATCGGCCTCGCCGCCGCGGAAAAGCTCGGTGAACACATTCTGGAAATGCGTACGAGCAGTGTTGAATGTCTCCATGAACCGTTCGCCGGCGGTGCGGTTCAATTCGTCGATGGTCTCCTGCAGCTGTGTCTTGGCCGCGCGTAGATCGCCGACCTGCTTTTCGAGGAAATCCGAGCGCTGTTTTTCCAGTTCGTACTCTTCGAGAGCCAGGGGATTGACCGGCCCAAGCCGGTCAATCTGCTGTTTCAACGACTCGGCTTTTTCGCGCAATTCATCATCGGTTTCCGGCACATCGGCGATCACCTGGGACGACGGATCGACCCCGTGGGTCTCCTGGATTCGTTGGCGCGACTGTTCGGCATCGTGGCGCAATCCCGAGAGCTCGATTTCGATCTGGGAGCGCTTGTGTTCAGCGGCATCGCGCGTGTGACGCAGGTCGCGCAACCGGGTTTCGAGCCCGGACATGGCGTCTTTCTGACGCGCCACTTCGGCGCGTGTGGCGGCGCGCTCTTGCTCGGCTTTGTCGCTATCGGCCTGCAATGCGCCTTCGCGTGTGGCCGCAGTCGCCAGATTTTCCGATAAGGTCCGCAATTCCGAGGTGATTTCGGCGAGACGATCGGATAGTGATTGCTGCTCGATATGGATTTCGGCCGAGGCTTCATCACAGCGGCGGATTTCGGTCAAGTGAGCATCAAGTTTTGCTTGTGACTCGACCACCTCGACTCGGGCCTGATTCAGTGTTGTCGCGGCCTGGTTTTGCCGCTGTTCCGATGACTCCAATTCACTCTGGGCGGCGGCAAGCTTGGCCCCAAGCGATTCGACGCGTGCCTTGAGTTCAGCTTCGCCTTCGGCTTCGGTCGTGGCATCGCTCAATCCGAGTGATTCCTGCTCGGCCCACTCGGCGTCCAGTTCCACCGCGCGGCGCCGGTATTCGGCTATGCGCGTGGTTGCGGCCTCGAGACTCAGTTGAACCTGTGAGACTTGAGATTCCTGAGATTGCAGCGTCACGGCCAGTTGATCGACGCGAGGACGCGAGATCTCGATACGGTTGGCCAGATCCATGAGCCGTTTGTCGCAATCGGAGAAGGCTGTCTCGGCTTCGGCGATACGCGTATCGAACTCACGCAACCGATCGGCTCGTCCGACGAGCGGCTCGGGGCTTTCCGCGCCCGCCTGCACGATCCCGGGGGCGGCAAACAAAGTCCCATCAGGAGCGACAACGCTGAAGGCGCCGTTCCCCGAAGCATAGAGCCGACGCGCGGACTTGGCATCAGCAACGGCCGCCACGGTACCGAGCATGGCATCGACCCAAGGTCGATCTTCGGTCGCGCAATCAACTTTCTCGGAAAGCCACCCACTGAAGGCGGAGTCACTCACCGACGGTCTCGGGTGAGCGACCGCGGTTAGCGACGGATCAAGGAGAGTGGCGCGACCATGATCACCAGTCGACAGGTAGTCGATCAATTCACCGACTGTATCGGGATCGTTGCACCAAAGCGCGCCGAGCGAACCCGCCAAGGCGGATTCGACCGCGTGCCGCCATTCTGGGTGTGGATGCAGGCGGTCGATCCAGCCGGTCACACGCCCCGACCAGCGGGAATCGGACAGAATGTGCGAAGCGGCCTGCCCCAGTCCCTCGCCGCGCTCGATCAGGCTCGCAATGAGTTTGCGTCCCGCATGCAGTTCCCGCAGCCGTTCGGCACGGTGGCGCGACTCTTCAGTCAAACGGGTCTGCTCGTTTTGCCACTCGGTGATTCCGTTGAGAGCGGTCGTGTATTCAGATTCGAGTGTGCGGTGTGACTCGCGGGCGGCTTCAAGTTCCCCGGCGAGTCGTCCGGCCTCAATTTGTGCCTGACCAACGATCTCGGTTTGCTTCTCGCGCCGTTCGCGCAATTGGTCGCGTTGGCGCAGAACATCGTCGCGCCTGTCTGCCCAGGCTTCGCGTTGGGATACAATCCGCAAGTGGGCGTGCTGGGCCTGAGTGTGTTCGGTCTCGACCGCGTGAAGGGCTTCGGAATGTACGGCCACGATGTCGCGCGCCTCACGGTATGCTTGCTCGACTTTGACGATCCGGTCAGTAATCAATTCACGGGCGGCTTTGGCATTCCCTGCCTCGTATTCGGCGAGCCCGTGCCGCTTCGCCAGCTCGGCGAGACGTTCGGCGAGCCCGGACTGCCGTTCGCTGATCCGGACTGAATCTTCCTGCAGGTGCCGCCTGCGATCATCCCAGCGAATCGATTCCGTCTTGTGATTGTGCAGCGCTGTGGTGGCATCGGCGAGCCGATCGGCGGCCGCCTGCGCCTGCCGTTCGGCTTCATCGAGCGCGACACGCAATGCCTGCCATTCGATTTCCAACGTATCGACCTGGGCGGAGAACGTCAGCGATTGTTCGCGGGCCTTCTCGTGATCTGACTGGAGCGCGGCAGCGTGTTCGAGACGAGATTTGTATTCCCGCAGCGCGAGCGCCAGGTCGATCGCTTTCCATTTGTCCCGCAATTGACGGTGCCGTTCGGCCATGCCCTTCTGCCGCGCCAGCGACCGCACGCGGGTGGCGACTTCGTTTTTCAGATCGGTCAGCCGCAGAAGATCCTGCTCGGTCGCCTCCATTTTGCGCAGCGCCGCCTTCTGACGGACCTTGTATTTCGAGACACCGGCCGCCTCTTCGAAAAGGAAGCGGCGTTCTTCGGGATTCTCGGAGAGAATTGCATCGATCATCGCCGCCTGAATAACGGCGTAACCATGCGAGCCCATCCCAGTATCGAGAATCAAATCGCTGATGTCTTTGAGACGGCACGGGACGCCATTGAGACGGTACTCGCTGTCGCCGGAGCGGTCGAGGCGGCGGGTAATCGCAACTTCAGTGAACTCAGTCGGCAATCCGCCGGATTGGTTATCGACGATCAGAGTGACTTCGGCGGCCGACATGCCGGGACGCTGCGGCGTGCCGCCAAAGATGACATCCTCCATCTTGCCGCCGCGAAGAATGCGCGCGCGCTGCTCACCGAGCACCCAGCGGACAGCGTCCATCAAATTGGATTTGCCGCAGCCGTTGGGACCGACAACCGAAGTAATTCCCGACGAGAGAATGACCTCGGTCAGATCGGGGAAGGTTTTGAAGCCATGCAGCTCGATGCGCTTTAGATACATTTCTTCAGATCCCCGAATTTCAGGTTGTGGGTGTGACCGTGGGTGAAGCCGCCAGTTTGCGCAGCATCTCCACGAACAGGATATACTCGGTTTTGACGTCGGCTTCCGCGCGACCATGCCTCAGTTCAATCGTTACGAACGGCCGTCCCATACCTCCGGGCAGACCGATGCGTACCGGCGTCTGTGAACTCATAATGACTGCCGCGTAGAAGACAGTGGCTTCCTTGTTGAGAGCAATGACGACATCAAATGGCTGCTCGAAGAGCTTGTCCATGAATGCCCGCTTGGGCATGCCGAACCAGCCGACATGCGACGGCTCCGGCACCAGGGTGGTGAAGCCGTAGGGATTGTAGAATCGTGGCGCGAGACTTTTCGGTGGGTACAAGAGTGTCACTTTCCCCTTCGGAAACGCCTGCGGAAGACGTGAAAGGAAGAACTCGGATTGATGCATGGCTTCCAACTCGACTGGCATCAGAACAAGGACACGTTTGGCCATCTGCAGGGCGCCGGGGAAGGTGAATTCCTCAGGCTGTCCCCGATTGGCCCACCACTTGATCAGCCACTCTTTAATCATGGCCGCCTCGATCGTGTCATTGAATTGGCCCCCCGGTCGACGGCTCCATCCATGCGGCGACGGAGTCGGCAGTGATGACCATGCTGCCGAATCCTCTGGTCCAGGTCGAAAACGGTTTCAGATTGCGGCCGTTGACACTGGCCTGCACGCCTTCGGTGTGGCCGAGCGAGAGCACAAAACGGTCGAGCCCTTTCGCCTGCACGGTTTTGCCGGCACCGAAAATGCCGGAAGCAATGGTGTCGTTGTCGGCAACAAGTTTGACCCATGTGTCACGATCAAAGGTCAGGACCAGTTGCATTTCAGCATCAATGACGATCTCGGCGGAGGAGGCAGCGGCCGTTGTCTCGGGCACGGATGGCGCGACTTGTTGCACGGGCGCCGGTTCTGGTGGCGCTGATCGCGACGTGGTGGGCTGCGATGATCTGACCTCTTCGGAACTTGCAGGAGCCCCATCCGATGATTTCGCCGTGAGCTTGAGAACACCAATGATGACGATGGCGAGCGCCACGATACCAAGCATTAGATAGATCCAGACTTTGGTCGGGATCGGTTTGGCCACCGGCATCCGCGGAGTGGGGCCAATCGGCATTCCCGGTTCGACTCCGGCGGACCGCGCCTTGGACGGCGGTTCCCACGCAGGACGGTGATGGACATCGTAGAGCGCGTAGATGTCGTTGATGTTCAACCCAAGCCGCTCGGCATACGACTTGAGGAACAATCGGCCGTATTCGAGCGTGGGCAGCTTATCGAAGGCCTCCTGCTCGATGGCGCGCAGGTAGTCGGCACGAATCTTGATGTCCTCGGCGATTTCCTCGATCCGCAAACCGAGTTGATGACGCCGCGCGCCGAGAATTTCACCCAAGCGATCCTTCGTGATGTCGATCTCCGACGGCGCCAGTTCAATCTTCGGCCCCTCAGATGACGACTCACCCGCAGGCAATCCGAGCGAAGCATTGTTGCGATCGTTTTTCATGATCGGATTCGTGATAGGACAGCAGCCAGACAACGCACCGGCAAACCGATGATGTTGTCGAGTGGACCATCAATGCGGTCCACGAACTGTCCTCCCCTTCCCTGTATGGCGTACGCGCCGGCTTTATCGAGCGGCTCGCGAGTGCGCACATACGCGTCGATCTCGCGGGCAGTAAGACGGCGAAAGTGAACGTGTGAAACCGCCGAACCGGCGGCCTGTTGTCCTGAGGTAAAGTTGATCAGCGCCACGCCGGTATAAACCTGATGTGTTCGTCCGGATAGAGAGCGAAGCATCGCGCGCGCCTGTTCTGAACTGCCGGGTTTGCCCAGGCCGCGCGATCCCAATACCACGATTGTGTCGGCCGAGATCAGCACGCCGGATTCTGTTTCGGTCGCCGCATCGAGAGCTTTGCGCATCGCCGATTGGCGCACCCAGCCGCGCCAATCGGGACCACGTGGGGGCGGTTCGTCCAAGGCGTGATCCAGCGCACGGTAGCGGATACCGCACTGTGTCAGAATCTCGCGACGGCGCGGTGATGCCGACGCCAGCCAGACAAGATGCTGCCCGAGCAAAGCGCGCAGATTCGCGCAATCGCCGGGAGCAACCCAGTTCCCGGATTGCAACATCGAGTGCCAGTCGTGTGGTGGCCATTTCACGCGTCCAGAATCATCGTCACCGGGCCCCAGTTGGCGATTTCCACCAGCATCTTCGCGCCGAACTTCCCAGTGGCGACGCCCACGTTCATACTCCGAAACACCTCGACAAGCCGCAAGTAGTATTTCTCCGCCAAGGCCGGTTCCAGCGCCTCAGTGAAAGAAGGGCGGCGCCCCTTGTCGGTGTCGGCGTAGAGCGTGAACTGCGAAACCACGAGCACAGAGTACCCCATGTCGAGTAGCGAGAGATTCATTTTCGCCTGATCGTCTTCGAAGATTCGCAGGTTGGCAATCCGTCTTGCAATGGGCTCGATCTGATCTTCTGTATCACCTTTCTTGAACCCGACCAAGAGGACAAGTCCGTTTTCAATCTCTCCGACGACTTCTCCATCGATTCTGACCAGTCCCGAAGTCACCCTTTGCAGACAGATTCGCATGATCCTCGCAACCCAAAGAAAGGCAATGAGAAAGAAGCTACCGTCCGGGCATATGGTGGTCAAGGAGAATCGAGCGGGAGAGTGGCCATATCTCATTGGTCCATGACGAGTTGTAGCAGTAACTGATGGAGAATCGCAAGGCTGGCATCATTATTGTTTCACTGCGTCGTATAACTTCTTATTAACAAGTGCCTTACGGACAAAAACATCGGCAATGCGGGGGTCACAAGATTCGATGATGCCTGCTTCCGAGAGGGAGCTGGTTGAGTCGGTTTCAGCGTAATCCCAGAAGCAGGCTTGGCAAGGCCCCGCCCCCAGCAGCTTCTCGGAGAATCGCCGCGATGAGCGGGACAGGTCTGAGTACGCATGGGCGCCGCTCTCTCTGATCTCTCGAAGCGTGGGTTGCCCGTAACGAATGGGTGCAGTAGGCAGGTTAGTCTGTGTGTATCATGTTATGGGTTGGCAAGTCCTACCGCAGGGCATAGCTTCGCAAGAACTATGGAGTTCGACTGAACGCGAGGGGCAGATCCTCTCGCCATTGAGGAATAACATGGCTGGCGGTACACAGAGACGCGGCCCGACATCGGGTAGAACATCGGGAAGATCATCGGGCAGGACACCGGCGAAGCCGGCAGGAAGACGAACCAACGCGGGGAGGACATCGTCCAAACCCGCCTGGCCCCGCGGTCCGCGTACGACTTCGCAACATCGCAGCAGATCGTCCGCAGACGCGCACAGTGGATTCCCTGATGCACGGGGATCCGAGAGACCGGGAAAGCGCATCCTCTCCCCAGCGAAAAAATCCGTTATGTTCAGCCTCACCGCCCCGGAGGCGACCGAAGTCGCGATCGCCGGGTCATTCAACGAATGGCAACCGGCACCGCTGACCAAAAGCCCGGACGGAACCTGGCGGGTGACGATCCAGCTGTCGCATGGAACATACGAATACCGGTTCCGGGTCGACGGTGTCTGGCGTGAAGACCCCAGCAACCTGCGCCGGATGGCCAATGATGTCGGTGGCTACAATTCGGTCTGCAACGTCCTCTGACAGGACCAGGAACCAGCGCCCACAAATGAAACACCCCGGGAGGGTGAACTCTCGCCGGGGATAGTACGAACGAATGGAACGACGGCTCCTAGAGGCGTCGGACCTGAAATGCCCGCGGTCCATTCGGACCATCCATCACTTCGACGCGCACGCGCGCCCCAACCAACAGAGTGCGCGGCCCATCCCCGCTGATTGCCTCGCGATTCACGAAGACGTCAACATCGTCCTCACGAGAGATCATGCCGTTTCCTGATCCGTCATCGTACGACTTCACGACACCGATAGCGGTCACTGTCGGCTTCTTGGGTCGTCCTTTTTCCATCTCGACATCCTCTCAGAAAGGGACGGAAAAGATACACACGATCGCCATCCGGGCGACCGGTGCATATCTCGGTTTCGTTCCCTGTATACTCTATACGAAGCGAAATCCGTGAATGTCGAACGTATCTCGCTAATTTGTCCTCGCGGGGACCGCGTCAAATGAAAACCCCCGGTCGAGTGGTCTGACCGGGGGTTTTTCGGTTCGTCTATGGTTGTGTCTAGAGTTTGCGCACGTTTTCAGCTTGTGGACCCTTGGGACCCTGGGTCACTTCATACTGCACCCGATCCCCTTCCTTCAAGCTGCGGAACCCCTCCGATTGAATCGCCTGATGATGAACGAACACGTCTTTGCTGCCGTCCTCAGGAGTGATGAAGCCATACCCCTTCGAATCGTTGAACCACTTGACGGTACCTTGCGCCATGCTACACTTCCTTTGCTACTTGTCGGGAACGACACGGCGTTCCCATCCGTTGGCCAAGACGGCCGATGAAACGAACAAAGTGCATTTCGATTGAGTTGAGGGGGAACATCGTGCAATCAGGCATAAGAGGTTCTTGGGTCTCGCATAGCTTGCGGGCATACTAATACCCTGCATCTGTCAAGTAAAGACATATTACGTCCTTTTCGGCCCGATTGATGGCCCATTTTGGGTCCAAAAACCACGTATTCGACCCCCGGAGCGATTGTGTGACCGGTCGCTTTGTCCCCCAAACGGTCATCCACCAACAGCAAGCGCTGAGTTCCGACGCCCAGCCTCCCGATGTCATGGGCAGGGATTGCGGATTTCCGTCGCCGGATTGCCATTGCGGAAAGCCACATTGACCATTTTGACGACGTCGAGGACCTACGGCGAACCCGAGCAGTTCACGTCGCTTGTATCGAGAATGTTCGTGGAGCCATCGCAGGGCGCGCCGAAATCGCCGTGGCAGTCGCAGGTGCATCCGCCACCGGCCGCGCCATACCAGATTCCGATTCCCATCTGATAGGACGGCGATGCGGCTGCCCCGGCAACCGCCTGACCGATGGATGAACCCATTTGGCAACTTGGCGATGCCGCATTCACTGCTCCACCGCCGTTGATCGAGCGCCAATCGATGGAGTAAGTCGAAGCGCTGGATGCTGGCGTTGTCGTTGGGATACCGATGGTGTCAAGGGAGGGAATAGCTGAAAGGGCGTGAACTTCCGGCGCGGTTCGACTCTGCATTTCAGTCGTTGCCTTCGGTGCATGCGTGTTCGCTGCTATGCCGTTCCTGGCTCCTCGCTGTTTGGTTGCGACCGCCCCAGGAGAAGCGGCACCACCAGCCGGGAGATCATCGTCCCGTGGATAGCCACGGGACGTTCACGCACTATTGCACGCGCTCCCCGCTTAGGCGGCGCTGATATTCATGTTCATGCGGAAGAAGTTTTTCGGGTCGTACTTCTTTTTTGCGGCCACCATGCGATCGTAATTGGCGCCATAGGCGGCGCGCACACGAGGCATTTCGTCGGAGGTGAGGAAATTCACATAGACACCTCCGGTCGCAAACGGCTCCGTCTTCTTACAGAATTCGCGCGCCCAGTTGATGCACGTCTCGTCCTCGACGGCGCTGTCCCAGCGCCCGTGAACATTCATGGCGTAGACCGTACTGCGATGTGAATACGCCATCGCGTTGGCGGAGACGCGAGTCGTTGCTGCGCCGATGCCGCCGAGGAATATCTCGCACTGATCTGAGGGGAGTTTGCTGACGTACTCCACCAGCAGGCCAATCAGGCCATCCGCGACATCGGTCAGGTTGTGCGACTTCCAATAATTGCGCGCACCCGGAGTCAGGAGTGGATCGAAGGCGGATTGCCAGCCAACGTAAGGCTGCATCCCCAGTGCCTCTCCGACCAGATTGCCAAATCCGCGGACTGGTTCGAGAGCACGCCGACCGGCCGCTTCTTCCCCGGAATGGAAAGCGGCGAAGACGATCACTTCCTTGCCGTGGATGCTCGGCGGCAGGAACGGCAACGGGGGCGCTTTGCGCATGACGACCCAGACAGTGGTGTCATCGCCCAATGCTTTGATATACTCGCGATACTTCTTCAATGCCGATGTCGCATCGGACAGAGGGAACACGAACAGCCCGGCCAGGACATTTGGACCGACCGGATGGAGCTTGAATTCGAAGGACGTGACGACTCCACAATTCCCGCCGCCGCCTCGCAGCGCCCAGAACAGGTCGGGGTTGTCCTTCTCGCTGGCCTTCACCAACTGGCCATCGGCAAGGACAACATCACACGACAGCAGATTATCGACTGTCATACCGTACTTGCGAGACAGCCAGCCGAATCCGCCCCCCAGCGTGAGCCCCGCGACGCCGGTGGTTGAATTGATCCCAAGCGGGGTTGCCAGTCCGTGCTTCTGCGCTTCCCCGTCGAAGTCGCCGAGCGTTGCGCCGGGCTCCACTCTGGCGGTTCGCGGTTTGGCGTCGACGGTGACGGATTTCATGCGCGAGAATTCGATGAGCAAGCCGCCTTCACAGACTGCATTGCCGGCAATGTTGTGCCCACCGCCCTTGATCGCGACCAAGAGTCCATGCTGGGCGGCGAACCTGATAGATTCCTGCACGTCGGGTGCCGTGGTGCACTGTGCGATCAGGGCCGGATGCCGGTCGATCATCGCGTTCCAGATCGTCCGTGCCTCGTCGTAGCCGGTATCGCCTTTTCGCAGCAACGTGCCCTTCAGGCGCGATTTTAGTCCGGCGACAGTTGCATCATCCAATTCGACGGTGGACCCAGACAGCGCAGCGACTTGTAACGATCCCATACTTCCTCCCTGGAATGGTACTTGATTTGTAAGAGATTTGGTGCAAGACCAGGATGCGATTTCCGGCGCGAACATAGAATGCGGGCCGAGCCGAGGTCAACCGGAAATCGGGGATAAAGAGTCTCTATTTATTGCGGGGCCGATAAACCAAGCGTCCCGTGGCCTAGGCGGGGCCACGGGACGTCATTATGCACGCACTACGGGGTTTCTTAGTTCTTGCCGGGCGCCTCGGTGGTGCCCTGGGTGTCAACCGCGCCCATGAGCGCCGGGTCGACGATTGTCGGCGTCACGAAGATGACGAGATCACGCGACTCCATCGACGTACTCTTCGACCTGAAGAGAACGCCTATGACCGGGATATCTTTGAGGACCGGGATACCGGTTTCGGTGATGATTTCATCCTGCGTTGTCAAGCCGCCGACCACCGCGGTCTGGCCGTTTTCGACCACGACATTGGTCTCGGCATTGCTCGTGTTGATCACAATGCCGCTCGGGTCAAAGAAGAACGATGAGCGCTCGGGCTTCATCTGCAGGAGAATGCGGTTGTCCGACGTGATGTGCGGGGTACAGCGGAGGATCGTACCAACTTCTTCGAAGGTAATAACGATGTCGCCGGTAGCCGAGAACTGCTTGATCGGCACTTTCTGCCCCACCTGGATGCGGGCTTCCTTGTTGTCGACGGTCGTGATTTCGGGATGGGCGACGATCTTGCCCTTACCGTCAGAGACGAGGGCGGCAATCTTCGCTTCGAGATCCCAGCCATTCTGGAGTGTCGTGAAGCTGTACAAACCGAATGGATCGGCGATGCGATCTGCGCCGTCGGTCGTGCCTTCGTTAATGTAGTCGCGGCCGCGTGAATCTTCACCTGCCTGATTGAAGTCCCAGCTCACACCGATTTCACGCAGGTAATCGCTGGACACTTCGATGAGTTTGGCCGCGATCTTCACCTGACGCGTCTCGCGATCCATTTCCTTAATGAAGGTCTCGAGGCGCTCGAGGTTTCCCGGCTCGTCGGTGACAAGCAGACCATTGGTGCGGACATCGACTTCCACCTTACCGCGGGTCGAGAGAATCGACTTTACCGGCGGGACGATGTCCTTTGCGTTGGCATGCTTGATCGAGAAGAACTTGGTGTGCAGGTCGACGATCTGGCGCTGCTCGTTGTTGTGGCGTTCCAGTTCGGCGACTTCGTCAAGATAGTCCTTCATCAATGCGACGCGGACGAAGTTCTCCTTCTCATCGATGATCTTCAGTCCATAGGTTTTGGCCAGAATCTCGAGGGCTTCGCGCCATTCGACATTCTTGAGGTTGAGCGTGACCTGCCCCTGAACGTTGGGCGCAGCCACCAAGTTGACGCCGCCGTACTCAGCCAGGAAGTTGAGCACCGAACGGACATCGGCATTCTGGAAATTGATGTTCTTGATCGGTTCGGCCTGCGCCGGCGGCGTGAAGGCCGCGGCCAGTCCTAGGACTCCGACCAAGACAAATGCCGCACAGATCCAGATGTGTCGGCGGTGATTGGTGCGTCCCATATCGTTCTGCCCTCCGTGAGAGATAGTCATTCACCCTGTGGTGGCTGCACTTCTTCCTCTCCTTCGGGAGAAGCCGAGCGCAAACCCAATGCCTTCGAAGGATCGCCGCCGCGCGAGGTCAATTGCAGGACCACGGTGCGCGTCCACCCATACTCATCAACCTGAACGATTGTGCGCGCCTCACCCACCGACAACACGCGTCCGTTGTTGACCGGATCGCCAGGGCGCATGATGTACGAATGCCCATCGGTGTCTTCCATGAGTGCCAACGACTGCTCGTTGTCTTTCAAGACGCCGACCATGCGGAGCGATTCGACACTCGGGAGTTCATCCGAGAGGAATCCGGAACGCAGGCCCTTGAGCAACGGCTCAAACGGGTCGCGGCGACCGAGGTCGTCGTAAAAGACTTCCGCACGCGCCGGACCGCCGGGAACCGATGGCAGCATGTTGGCCGGAATGCCCGATTCGTTTTGGAGCGCGGCCTGGCGAATACGTTCCAGCAGCGCTTCACGATCCATGTCAGAGCCGGGGCTCGGCGGACCAAACGCCGTCGACTCGCCGTTCTTCAGCTCATTCATGATGCCTTCTTCAGTCAGATACGGTTTCGGGGCGCGCGCGCCGCTGAAGAACTTGGCCTTCAGGCGGTCGATCAGCGCATCCTGGCCGGTGAGCGTATCGCTCGATGAGACTGTCGGAGGCAATGTCACGTCGTTTGACTGACTCTCTGTGACGGCCAGCATCGGCGGCTCGTTCCCCGAGGTCGTGACCTGCGGCGTGTTGCCGGCAAACGCAGGCATCGCCCTGGGAGCCGACTGCGTCTCCATCGGCTTGGTCATCGCGCTACCGACGTTAGCGGCGTCCAGCACTTCGGGCGCCAACACGAGCGGCTGCGACGGGAGTGTGAAGCTCTCCATCGGCGCGGTGACGACGGCCGGCGTTTCCATCTCCATTTCCATTCTGGAGACTGGGGCCGATTGCTTCAATTCCGGGCCCACCAGTTCTTCGGTTGTCAACGCCGCACTTGGCATATCGACCATTGGCTTCTCTGTCTTGGCCGTCGGCGTGGCGACTGGCTCAAGCGCGAGCGACTGAGACGGTTTCATCGTGACCGGTTCGGAGGCCGCGGAGGCCGGCGGATTGATCTGTGGCTTCTCGGTCTTCTTGGCGACGGTCTCCGACTTGGCGGAGTTCGCCATCATCGGCGGAACCGGCTTCGCTGTCTGCGCGACCGTCGTGGTGGTCTGTCTTGGCCGTGCGTCGGCCTTGGCCATCACCGGCGCCGGGCAGGCTTCCCACGCGGCAAACGGCGGGCACGGATCGGCAATAGCGATGACGAGACGATTCTCCTCGGTGCGGACCGTGTAGGTGGCCGACGATTTCAGATCGAGCACGACGCGGACGACCTGGTCCGGGGTCGTTGAATACTGGCTCGTGCGAATCTTCTGCACCATGCACGCGGGCAGAGAGCTGAAATTCTGCTGCGGCATGGCGTGCTCGGCATTGCAGATGTTGAGCACGATACGGAATGGTCGTTCGGCGGTCGCCGGCTCGGTAAAATGCTCGCACAACTGATGCGACGGGACCGGCACCGTGACTTCGGTGAAGTCGCCGCTCTTGGCGAGCATGACGTTCTTCACCGGGGTGGCCGCGTTTGCCGTGGCGGACAGCGCCAGGGCACAAGCGAGGGCGACAACCGTCATCAACTTGGAGATGATATCAAGACGCTTCATCGTATTACTCCCCCGCGGGCGTTTGCGCGATCGATTCCTGATCCAGAAGAATCAGGCGTTCCGATTCGATTACGTGGTAAGTCGAGATCGTCATTTTGGCGGTCAGTGTGTAGCCGCCTTCGGCCATATCCGGATTGTCGCGATCCTCGACGGTGACCAGTTCGACATCCTGCACGTTCACGATGAACGGCAGATTCGAGAGGCGCGAGAGGAAATCGCCGAAATCATGAAAGGTCGAGTGCACGGTCAGATTGAAACTCTCGCGCTGATAGAATCCTTCGGTGACCGACGGCTGCGGTTCGACAGTCGCCACCCGGGAGGACGTTTCCAGCGCCGCGCCATGGATCTTGGTCAGAAGCGGAGAGAGCTGATCCTCTTCGGGAAGAAGCTGCGAGACGTTGCGGTAGCGCGACGTGATGTCGTGATACTCCTGCTTGAGCGCATCGAGCGAGCGAAACTTCATCTCGACGTTTTTGACTTCGGTCTCAAGCGCTTCGAGCCGGGTGTACGAGGCCTCGATCTTCTCCTGGTAACTGACGTACACCTTTGTGTACCAGAAGTAACCGGCCGCGAGGCACGCCAGTCCTGCCAGGAGCCATTTCTGTGTCGTGGGATTCCTCAGGTCCATGTCATCCATCCATGGGCGGCCCTGCGCCCGTCTGCGTTCACGCTTTTACCGTCGCGGGGATTTATTCCCCGTCGTCAATCGATTCGTCGTAAGCTGACACTTCCATCGCCGGCTCGTTCGGGTCGATGCCCAGATTCGCCGGATTGGCGGGTTGATCACCGGTCCCTTCGTCATCGGAAACCGGCTGCAACAGACAGAACACCGTGAACTGATAAACTTTGCGGTCTTTGACGTCGGTAAAGCTCGCCCTCCGGAGCGCAACATCCGAGAAGCGCGGCGAGTCCTGCATGTTCAGGATCAGGTTCGCCAGGCTTGAGAGCGAATAACAGTAGCCGTCGAAGAGATAGTCGTTCTTGACGACGGTGACCGTGTCGACCTGCCCCTTGGCGGGCTTATTGGTCTTGAAGTCGTTGCGGCGGAATCCCGACAGCCAGAGGTAGTCGGGGATGACCGCGACAACGTCCTCGAGATTGCGCACCCACTCGCCGCGGTTGCGGTCGAGAGTCTCGATCGCTTCGAGGCGGGCGGCGATGCTCTTTTTGACGTTGGTCAGGCGGTCGACCAACTCGATGTCGGCGCGCATGCTCTCAACTTTCGCCTGGGCGCGTTCGATCTGCTGCTCGACGGCGGCAACTTGCTGGGTCTGCCAGAAAGTCAATCCGCCGAGGACGCAAGCGAAGACGGCCGCGCCGGCAACGCCCAGGAGCGCCGATTTCGGGAGATTGAGGCCGCTCGTGGAGCGGCGCAGTTCCCGTGGGAGTAGATTGATTTCAATCATTGACATAGGGTCTCAGACCTCACGCGATGCCAAACCGATGCCCACCGCCAGAAGCGGGGCGATCTTTTCCGGGTCAATGCTGCCGAACAGTTCGGGATCATATTCGATGTTCCGCAGCGGGTTGGCGATTTCAATCGGAATACCAAGCTTGGACTGCACCGACTCGGGCAAGTACGGAATCAAGGCGCCGCCGCCCGAGAGAACGATCCAGTCGACGGAGTCGGTCTTGGCCAGCGTGCGGAAGTACGAGAACGCCACTTCCATGCCGGTCAGAAGTTCATCGGCGGCGGTGCGGACTGTGGCGCGGAGCATGTCCTGATCCACCGTCGACTCGAGTTCGCCTTTGAGCACCTTGGAAGCCAGCTCCTGATTGAGACGAAACTCACGTTGGATGGCCTCATAGATCATGCGTCCGCCCGCCGAAACGTCGCGGGTCGAATGATAGGTGCCGTCCTTGAGGAAGATCACATTGGTCGTGTCGAAGCCGATGTTCACCAACGCGGTGACACGCTCGGGATCGATGTCGTAGTTGATCTGGTACGCGTTCAGCACCGCGAAGGCATCGGTGTCGACCAAGTTGGTCTTGAGACCGGCGTCTTCGATCAAGTGTAAGTATTCCTGGAGGAATTCGCGACGGGCCGCGACGAGGAGGACTTCCATCTTGCCGCGATCCTGATCGGCGCGGAGGATGTGATAGTCCATCGAGACATCGTCGACGTCGAACGGCGAGCGCTGTTCGGCCTCAAACAGGATCGCCTGCTCGGCCTCGCTGCCGGTTTTGAAATCGACTTCGAACTTGTCGGTGATCACACCGTGCCCGGCGATCGAGACGACCACTTCGGTGGTGCGCGGGTCGCATTGATCGAGCAGGCTTTGGATGTTGACGATGATCGCGTCGCGGTCCTTGATCTCGTGGGAGACAAAGGCCTCGGGCGGCATTTCGCGGATACCGGCGGCCGACAGCGTGTAACCGTCGGAATGGCGGTCCAGCCGCACAAACTTCAGCGAATTCGCGCCGATGTCGAGAGCCGCGATTGATTTGTTGCGGCGTCTAAATGGAAATCCCATGATCCTCCCCGCTTCCGCTATCGTGCGGCGCCGAGGCGCCGTGCTGCTTTTCGATCAATGACCGAAGGCTCGGCGGCGACTTCACTTTCGCCCTGCCGCCGGGCGCTTCCTGTCTGTCTGTTACTGCATCGGCTTGATCCCACACTTGTTTTAGGGCTTTTTTTTGGACGTGACAGACTTCCCCGATTCTGTGTGTGGGATGTTTCCCATACCGACTGCCCTCACCCGATTCGCCTCCGGCGAATCGACCTCCCCCTGAGGGGGAGGTGCACTTCATAACTGCACGAGATCCAAATCGGCAACTGCTCAGGTCAACGGCCCGCTCGTTCCCCTCCCCCTTAGGGGGAGGGTGGTTCCGCGCTGGCGCGGAACCGGGTGAGGGAGTGCGTTAAGGTTTCCCCGCCATCTCCATGCCCGCCTGCAAGACGGGTTCGTGCGCGGTGCCGGCTTGCGGCGACATGCGTTTCATACGTTCGCGCAGAGTGTTGCGCGAAATGCCGAGCAATTGCGCCGCGCGCACCTGGTTCTGTTCGGTGGCATCGAGCGCCGCTTCAACCAATGTCTCTTCCAGGGCGGCGGTCATGTCGGCATAGATCCGGCCGGGAACCGCGGCCGCGGCCTTGTCGAACACTTGTGACAACATTTGCGCGAAGATGTCGCGGCACTCCTGACGTACTTGGTTGGTGTCGAGCGTGACCGCGGCGCGTACATCAGAGAGCATCGGGAAATCTTCGGGCATGAGTTCGGATTCACGCGAGAGCAGGACCGCCATGTGGACGGCGTTTTCGAGCTCGCGGACGTTCCCGGGCCAGTGATAGTGCAGCAGGCGCTCGTAGGCCGTGCTGGACAATGGCTTATGTTGCCGATGCTCCATGCGCGAGTACTTGCGGATGTAGTAGTCGCAAAGCAAGCGAATGTCGGCTTTGCGCTCACGCAACGGCGGTAGATGGACAGAGACCGCCTTCAACATATAGAAGAGGTCGACGCGGAAGCGCCCCTCTTTCATCGCATCGACCAAACTGGTGCTCGAGCCGGCGATGACCCGCACATTGACCGGGCGCTTTTCGCCGCCTTCGAGTGGCTCGGACATCTTCTCTTCGAGCACGCGATAGAGGCGGCTCTGCGCGAGCAAAGAAAGATCAGCGATTTCATCAAGAAAGACCGTCCCGCCGCTGGCCATTTCGAGTTTGCCTTTAACCGAGCGTCCGTCGGCAAATGTGCCAAAGAGTTCGGCTTCGAGTGTGTGCGGCGATGTGGCGCTGCAAGAGATCGAGAAGAACTGCCCTTTGTGGCGTGAGGAGTTGCGCACGATCGCGCGCGCGACCAATTCCTTGCCTGTTCCGGTCTCGCCTATAATGAGGACCGGCGCATCGGTCTGCGAGATCTGGCCGATCATCTTGGCGACCGCTACCATCTCGGGCGACTTGCCGAGAATCTGATCGCCTTCGAGCGGGACATTCTCGTCGTCGTTAATCTGCTCGGCGGCGGAAAGCCCGGTGGCGCGTCCGAGGACGCGTTCCAACTCGGAGAGGCGGAATGGCTTGGTCAGGTACTCGAATGCACCCTGCCGCATCGCTTCGATCGCGTTGTCAGTGGAGACATAGCCGGAAACGATGATCACCGGCATTTGCGGACACTCGGACTTGATCTGGCGGAGAATCTCAAGCCCCGACATCGACGGCAGGTGCACGTCGAGGATCACCACATCGGGCTGCTCTTCGCGCACGGCGGGCATGACGAGCGCGCCGTCGCCGATCACGCGGATGTGGTAGCGTTCGGGTTCGAGGTAGTTGACTACCGCTTGCGCGATTTCCGGATCATCGTCAACGAGTACGATTCGTATGTGTCGCTGCGTCAAGACGCCCTCCAAATGAGGTAAACAAGCCCAGACATCTTGGACTGCTCAGGCGATGACGCAGTTGTCGCGCATCGTCCGGCCCTTGTCTACTTATCGGCGGGAGTGGCGGAGAATTGAATGGGGGGTGATAATTCGGGGAAATATGGAGTCGTAAGCCGCTCTCAAGCGCCGTAGGCGCGACACAACTTAGCCCCGGGCGTGAGCCCGGGGGATTGGAAAACTCAGAAGAGAACTCCGCACTCGCCGCCGAAGGCGGCGAGTGCGGGGCGGAGTGTCAAATATTGGTTGTCATGGCTCTTCATGGTTGACAGCGCTTATCCCGCCGACGTAGCGTGGAATGCACTACTCGGGTCATCATGTCAGATGTGCTGCCACCTCGCACTCTCCGCTTCCTCGTCACACTTGGAGTGATGTTGTTCGGTAGTGGGTGCACTGGCACCCGCTACGTGGATCTCCAATGGGACCAGGCGAGTTGTGTTCCCACCCCGATTGGTCAGTACTGCAGTCTGTCGATCTATGCCGATTCTCTCGTCGATTCGACGTCGGGGCAGGTTGTGGGGCAGGAACGAAACTGGGCCGGAGATACCCGTGTGGTCGTGCTGCGTAAAGATGTGCAGTCGTATGTATCCTCCACGATGCGCGATGTCTGCTTTACGGCCGGATTTACCGTGGAACACGATCCTAAAGAGGCTGATCTGCTGCTGCGTACCACGGTTGCAAGACTCAGAGTCGAACAAATCGAGGAGTTTTGGGGCTCCCATTTCGAGGCGAGTGCTGAGATGAACTTCGAGGTCTATGGACAGGCAGCAGATAGTCTTCTTTGGGCCGCCAAGAAATCGACCTTTGTGAAAGATCCTGGGCCATTCAGCAACGACAAGAGCTTGAGATCGCAGTCTCACCTGTCCAACGCGTACAATCTCGCGATCCACGATTTCATTTACGACTCCAGTTTGCTTGCGGCGATTGAAGGCTATTCCGAGTCGCCGTACATCCAGAAAGTGCCAAAGGACTCCCAGATTTGCGAAGTCTTAACTCCGGCCCGATGGGATGACCGGAAACGTCAATATGATGAATCCAAACTTTGGGCGGGTGATCGCAGTTTCAGATGGGGAGTGGAGTTCTACACTGGCGGAGCCAGCTATGAAGATATCACCCATCTGGAGAGCAGCGATTCTATACCGTATGATTTAGGCAACACTGCACAGTATTTTTCCTTGCTGTGTGCATCCCGCGTCTCGGCCGTTTCGATGGTCGCTCGCTACGACGTCCTGGTCAAACCCTGGGTCTGGTTCATCTTGCCTGCGCCACCTCGTGAGCCGCCCGAAGACGTGCCGATCGACAACGCTTACCTTAGCCACCTGCAATTATTCGGCAGCCTGGGAATCAATGCGTTCGGCGGGCGATTTGTCGCGAGACCACGCCTTGGCTATGGATGGCGCAGTGAATGGGCCAAGACAAAGCTGGGGGGCGCCAAGATCCGTAATAGTCACCTCCATGACCGTGGCATGGTGTACGGCATGGAGGGAACATTACGGTTCAACACCGGCGTTCAGTTTAAGAGCCTGTACACGTACGGAGACTACGATAGGCCAGACCGTCTGTTGCGGACTGAATTGCGGTTCTCATCGAGCAGACCTAACGGCGGACTGCTGTCACTGGACGACCTCGATAGGCGCAGTGTTTTCTGTACTTTTGGACTCCAAATTGAGCGCCTCGGCAGCCGCAGGGGGCTCTGGATGCTTTTTCTCGGGGCGGGCCTGCACCTATGAGACAACTCGAAAGCTACAGTGCCTCATTTCTGGCCCTCTTGATCCTCGGCTGTGGTTCGACGCATCAGACGCTTCCTCTGCACCCGCTCGAGAGACGCGATATACTCTTCACATTGACCTGGCACGGTGACTTAAGTACCCGCACGTTGCCAGCTTTTTCGCCAGACGTGAATCTCTATTTTGGGCTTGGCGGTGGAAATGTTTTCGGGACAGGAACCACAACGCCGATTCCATCGATTTCACACCTCACGTTTGCTCACTATGCAGAAGTGAACGAGGGCACTCGATTCATACCATTTGTTACCGTCAATCAATTGACCGCGGTTACCCCGAATCCCTATTTCGAGATTGGAGCCGGCTATCTGCGCCATAAGGGAAGCTTTTCGGACCTACTGAGTGCGGGTATTGGCATCGGGCACGGCCGCGAGATTCCCTTGCTCGTCGAACCAAGAAAAGCGCTCAGTCAACCATTGAGAGTGTTCCCGATTCTTAAGTATCAATTCGGAGGGGATAAGTATGGAGGATCGCTCACTTTCCATGGAGGACTGACCAGGCATGCTGTTGCCGAATTCTACCGGGCGTTTTACGAAGAGAATGATACTCTCTACGTAATTGCTCCAGATTCGGTATCCTCGATGCTGCAAGTTTCTCTTCCGGATAGTCTCGACCCAAAGAGCGGAACACTCATCGGATTCCGGAATGGAGGAAGGCTGTTCTTGGGGGCTCGTGCCCGGGACTCTGTCTCGATTCCCCTGCTCGGGCCATCTTTTTTTATCGGGTCTTCCGATCCTCAGAGGGTGACCATCCCCGACGATTCCAGCTTCGCTTATGTCAGTTTCTCGAGAATCCACCACGATTGGGAAAGCCGCCAACCGATTGTAATTCTCAGGTATGATCCCAAACTTCTCGGCTTCTTGAAATGGACACGCACGTTTTGGTCGGACTTTTCCGCAGGATTTGTGATCCAGCAATTCCATCCTTCGCGCAGTTCGAAGACACAATGATGTCCGATTTAGCGCCGGAGGCGCGACACAACTTAGCCCCGGGCGCGAGCCGGGGGGCCGGGAATGCCCCAAAAGACCCGACCGCGCCGCCGGAGGCGGCGAGGCCGGGGAATAATGTGTGACTCGCAAACCCCGGGCTCACGCCCGGGGCTAAGCTGTATCGCCGCTACGCGGCTTGAGATCTCTTTGATCCTTGCGTTGTTTGTCGCGCTCGACGAGGCGTGCGCGGGTCATACGCTCGCGGATGCCGCCTTTTTCGAGGAAGTCCAGTTCGAGTCGGCGAATTTGGCGATCGAGAAGATAGTTGGTCAATTTGATGAGACCGATAATCGCGTTGGCGCAAACGGCCGGGTCGGAGTGTTCGACGGCCTTGCGAAAGGTCTCGTAGTTGGCCCCCGGCGTATGGTTGAGCCGGCGCAGACGCGCGGTATATAGATGATCGCGCGTCCATTCTTCGAGATTGCGGACGCGCAGGAAGTCACGGTAGTCGGCGAGCAGTTCTTCGAGACTGGCGCGGGCTACGGTGGTCAGCTTGATTTCGGTTTCCGTTGACGTTCCCGAGGCCATGCTGCCCTCGATGATGTTCTGTTTGCCGGAGCGAGCCGCCTGGATCATCTGATCGCGGGTGCGGTCGTACCTGTCGAGGAAGCGATCACAGAAATGAACGGTGGCGTCATAGACGATCTCGGCTTTCTGGTAGGAGAGCAGGTCGGCGTAGCCTCCATGCGGTGGGATGAAGCCATCGGGCACGAGGAATCCCTCCTTTGACAATGACTAAAAGGACGAAAGGGACATAAGGGCACTTTGGTCCCTTTTGTCCTGTTGGTCGTTTCCCCTCATGCGGTGACAATTCACAAGTCGCGGGTTCGACACAATCACTTTTCTATCCCAGACTCCCAATGTCTCGCTCCACCGCCTCCAGAATCTCCCCCCCCTTCACCAGCGCCTTCATCGTGTTGTGGTCGGTGTGTAGCGGGCGGTCGACGTCGAGGTGAGTGATGTGTTTACGGATGACCGTGTGCGCGACTTTGGTGCCTTTGCCGGGAGTGAAGTTGCGGAAATCGAGGCCCTGGGCGGCGGCCATGAATTCGATGCCGAGGACGCCGTAGGCGTTGTCGAGGATTTGGCCGTTTTTGAGAGCGGTGTTCATGCCCATCGAGACAAAATCTTCCTGATCGGCGGCGGCGGGGATCGACCCGATTGAGGCCGGAGCCGAGAGCATGCGCTGCTCGACAATGAGCGAGTCGGCGGTGTACTGCGAGAGCATCATGCCCGAGAACATGCCCGCGCCCTTAGTCAAGAATGGCGGTAAACCGACACTTAGGGCGGGATTGGTGAGGCGATTGAGTCGTCGCTCGGAAAGGACGCAGACCATGGTGATCGCGATTCCGGCCATGTCCATCGGCAATGAGACCGGCGAGCCCTGGAAGTTAGCGCCAGTCAGCGTCAGATTGTCTTCGGGGAAGAAGATTGGATTGTCGCCGATGCCATTCAGCTCGATTTCGACCTGCACACGCGCAAATGCGATCGCATCATGCGCCGCGCCGATCACCTGCGGCGATGAACGCATCGAGTAGGCATCCTGAACCTTGGTTTTCATCTTCCCGGTCACCAGATCGCTGCCTTCGATGCACTTGCGGATCGCCGCGGCGGAGCGAACCGCGCCGGGGAAGCCGCGGACTTCGTGCAGTTTCGATTGATACGGCTTCATATTGGCAAGCAACGCCTCAAGACTCATGGCGCAGGCGATTTCGGCCTGTTTGAGGAAACGGTTCATGTCGTAGACATGAAGCGCGCTCATCGCGGTGAGAAGATTGGAACCATTGATCGTGGCGAGGCCATCGCGCGCCTGCAATCCGGGAATCGGGATTCCGGCTTCCTCCATCGCGGTCTTGCCAGGCAAGCGCTCGCCTTTGAAGAATGCCTCCCCCTCACCCATCATCAAAAGCGCGATCTGCGACATCGGCGCGAGGTCGCCACAAGCGCCGACCGATCCCTTCTGACACACCACCGGTGTCACGCCCTTGTTTAGCATCTCGACCAATGTCAGTGTGATCTCGGGGCGGCAGCCGGATTTGCCGTGGGCATGGACATTGATCCGTCCGGCCATCGCGCCGCGGATGTGCTCGATCGGGGCGGGGTCGCCGATGCCGGCGGCGTGATTGTAGATCAGGTAGCGCTGGAATTGCTCGACTTGCTCATCGGTGAGGACGACCTCGGAAAATTCGCCGATGCCGGTGTTGACGCCATACATAATCTCGTGCGCTTTGATTTTCTGCTCCAGCATGATGCGGCAGGTCTTAATGCGCGCCAAGGCATCGGGATGCAGCTCGACTTTTTCGTTGTCGCGGGCAATGCGGACGAGATTTTCGATGGTGAGGCCGGAACCGCTGAGGACTATGGACATTTCTGCTCCTGGTGAAGAGCATAGGGCGTATTGGACCAATAGGACCTATTGCTCGGCGGGAAGATGCGAGATTAGGGCGGCGGGAACAATGGGGAGAGAACCCGATGTGTCAGTTTCTCAGGAGGACAGGCATTCTTGCCTGTCGTATCGCCTCGGTTGTGCCGGTCACTCTCTGACCGGCCGACCGGGGCGATAAACTGATCTGCTCGAATGATATCGCCACAGATCGAGGGCCACCCTTTCGACTTCGCTTCGGACGCTTCGCGAAGATCGGCCCTCAATCTGTGGCGATTAGACAGGCAAGAATGCCTGTCCTCCTAATTCGGGCCGCAGGGCGGTGCGCCATTGCGGAAGACGATTTCGATCAGTCGCACCACGTCGGTGATGTCGGTCGGTGGAGTGCAGAGCAGCTCGGCGCGTCCAGGCGGGACGGGCGGATCGCCATTGCGGAAGGCCACCGAGACGATTCCGACGACATCGAGAATATCGTAGTGACAGTCGAAGTTGATGTCACCGACCTTGTAGATGGCATAGCGATACGTCAACGACGGCGCCGATTCGTTGCCGGCGGCGTCTATCGCACGTACCCGCCAGTAGACGACCGTGCTGCACGAGGCGAACATCCGATCATAGGACGGTACCGCGCTCAATGCCGAATCACGACCGGACGTGAAGGCCAAATCGGCGGCCATCTCCCACTTGTACTGCGCGGCATCGATGATCGACTGCCAGATGAAACCCAAGGTCGTGTCGGCTTCATACAGACTGTCGGCGGGACCGACCAGCGCCGGCGCCTGCGGCGCCTGCGTGTCAGTTTCGAATTGCCCGGCGGCCGAGGACTCGCTGGAATCACCGAACGCATTGAATGTCACGACACGCCAGTGATGTGGGCCATCGGCGAGCGCGGGCGTCACAATAAATGTGTCTGCCACGGGACCGACACGTGTAGAATTCGTTGTGAATCCGGCGTCATCGGCAATGTCCACATAATAGGAGAAGACATCCCATCCCGGAGGAGGGGGCGTGTACGCATTATGAGTCCACATCAGTGATGGTGTCGACGAATTCAGACTCGCCAGCTCGGTCGGTGTGACTTGGACCGGCACGGGCGGGCGATCGAGTGCCTGAAGCGACATGGTGTCGGCATCGGTCGCCGACGGATCATCCAATGATGCGCCGGTGACGACGATCGAACTCGCGGCGCCGGGCGTGGCCGCGGGAGAAACCGTGATATCAAACGCAATGTCGGCATAGCCACCGTTGATGATCGCCGCGACACCCAATCCGGGGTTCACTGTCCACCCTAGCGAATTTGCGACAGTCCACTCGATGCTGTCGGTGTCGAAACCGCTGTTGAAAAGCCGCGCGGTCATCTGCACGGTGTGTCCGAGGACCCCGAGTGAATCGTTGCCAGCAGTGACGGCCACGGCGCGTCCGGAAACGACGGTCACGATCATCGTATCGCGAGCGGTGGTTGTGCCGGAAGCTTGTGACACCGCCAGCGCGATCACTGTGTCGACCGTGCCATAAGGTGTGGCGGGCGGAATGGTCAAGTCGAATGAAAGCGCCGAATCGCTGTGCGCATCGACCGACTTGATGAGCGGGTTGTTCGCGATCGACCAGCCGTGCGCGCTGGTCAGCGTGACATCATAAGTGTCATTGTTGGAGCCATCGTTGGACAGTGTAAACGGCAGAGCCACGACTCCGGCCATGCCGGCGGGATTGGACGACGCTGAAATCGCGACCGCGTACGGTTGGTTGGTCGAAGTCAGGCTCATGCCCGGAGCGAACGCCAACGAAAACCGCTGCGGTCCCTCGGGAATGTTGGCGCCGGTCACCTCGACTGTCCAAGAGCCGACTTCAAGACCACTGGTGCGTCGCACCTGCTCGAGGTTATTGCGATTGTCGACACCGGTCGTGGCCGCAAGTGATGGGTTGGCGGGATCGAGCACCCATGGCAAGTATTCAGCGGGCCCGGACGGCGGAATGAGACGGAGATTGATGTTGTTGATCAGTGTCACCGCGGCATTTTCGACAGTGCCTGGATCATCCCATGCCAGGGTCACCGAAATCTTGGACAGCGAGCCATCGTTGACAAACGTCCACGACTTGGTATCGCCGTGTGTGATCGAGTCCTCAACGAAACGGTCCTGATCCAGAAGGTCGATGGCAGAAACGACGTCGATCCGTCCGTAGCCGAAATCATACTCGGGGCCGGGGTCGCCGAGATCATCGGCGCTCTCGACGAACACAGCTTTGACCGTCGAAGCAAATGGAACATTGCGCGGCTCCGACATCCAGCGCTCGGTCCAAAGCGCGACGCAGCCGGCGACTGTCGGGGCGGCCATCGAGGTGCCGCACATCACTGTGTAACCCGAGCCCGGCTTCGTCGAGGTCACACCGCCATCACTGTTGGACTGGCATCCCGGCGCGACGACTTCGGGCTTGAGACGGCCATCATCGGTCGGGCCCCAGCTTGAGAAGCTGGTCATCGTCGAGTTATTGGAGTTGATCGCGCCAACGGTGATGATGTTTTTCGCGGTCCCGAAGGGCATGATCGTGCCCCAGGTGAATCCGAGTGAACCGCAGTACTGCGAGCTGGTGCCACGCTCATTGCCGGCGGACCAAACGATAGTCACAGGATTGCCGAGATCGCCGCGCACGGCATCGTCGATATTCTCGCACTCGGCGAAGTAATTGCCCATGAAGTCATTGCAGTTCGACACCGAGGGACTGCTTGGCCCGACACCCCAGGAATTGGTGGCGATGCGCATGTCGAAGTTGTCGATTAAGTCGGCGTATTCGGTTTCCATCTCGGATGCGGCGAACCACCACTGTTGTGTCAGGAGATAGGCATTGGGCGCCATACCCTTATAAGTGAACAACGGTGCTGCGCCCGCTCCCATCACTGTTCCGGCAACGTGAGTGCTGTGCGGGTGAATAGCCGAGGCGTCCATCGAAATTACTCGTCCGCCAAAATCGGCGTGCGCCGGATCGGCGCGACCGCCATCCCACTCACCGACCACGACATTGGTGCCGGAGAGACTGTACGGAGCCGCCTGCGCGACATCGGCGGCAACATTGACTCGGTTTGAGTTGTTGTGTTCCGTACGCGGCCAGAAGGGCTCAATCCACTGCACACGATCATCCGAGGCAATCTCCATCCAATTGTCTGCGGGCAGGGAGACGTCGATCGAGTGATTCAACTTCGCGGCGCCGATGACGTGCGCGCCAAACTCGGCCGCCATCCATTGCTTGGCATCTTCAAGATCAACATGACCGAAAAGACCGATCGCGAATTGCGGCAGACCATCGCTGCCGACAGCCCACTCGGGAGTTGTTCCAGAGAGTCGAAGAATTTCGGGAATCTTGTCATTGGCAGTCAGCCCGCCAACCCAGGCGACGCCGTGCGATTCCAGTTGCGTCATCGTGATCCCGGCGGGAATGCTGGCGATATAGGCATTGTCGGGCAGATAAGAGTGCAAGACGACACCAAGGGAAGCCAGAGCCGCGCGCTCGGATTCAGTCGGCAGACTTTCGAATTGAACAATCCCACCACGTTCAGTCGCGGCTGACTCGACAAAAGTCTCGGACTCGATGGGCGTCAGGTAGCGGTCACCGGATCGGAGTCTCACTGGATACTGTGATGGGGCATTGGCGGCGTGGATTCGAACAAACTGAACGGCGGCAAACGCCAGTACCAGAGCGCCGGCAAGCAGGACTCTGGCCTTAAATCGGGCGAGGATCGACACGCGACATCCTTCGGTTGGCTTGCATGAGCAAAACGGGTAGTAGACTGGCGGGAAACCGGCCACGAATGCCCCGGACCCGCAGACAATTTAGGGTAAAATCGCACTCTGTCAACTACTTAGACCGAGGGCCACAGTCAATACCCGCGCCAATGTCCGCTCAATACCCCTGCCGGAATGACCGATAACGAGAGTGAACCCAGTCCAGCAGAGGAGTATTGCAGAATGCCACACCGTATCCTGGTCGTCGACGACGAATCCTCCATGTGCGAAATGATGCGCATCATGTTGGGCAAGGAGGGGTATGCCGTTGACACCGAACAGACTGGCGAAAAGGCGGTTGTGCGTCTGTCGGATACCAAGTACGATTTGGTGATCGCCGATCTGAAGATGCCGCAAATGTCGGGACTGGATTTGCTCGACCGGGCCAAGGAAGGAAACGCGGAGTTGCCGTTTATTGTGATGACCGCCTTCGCCTCGGTGGATACCGCGATCGAAGCACTGAAGAAAGGCGCCAGCGACTATATCACCAAGCCGTTCAAGATTGACGAGATCAAACTGGCGATTCGCAAGACCCTCGAAACAACGCAATTGAAAACCGAGAATCGTCAACTGCGCGAGCGGTTAGGCGACGCATTGTCGTTCGACCGGATTCTCGGCGCCGATCCACGCATGGATGAAGTGAAGCGCACTGCCGGCCAGGCGGCGGCGTCAGAATCGACGATTCTCATCCGCGGCGAGAGCGGCACCGGCAAAGACCTGCTGGCGCAGGCGATCCATGAGCACTCACCGCGTCGCGAACGTCCCTATATCGCGGTCAACTGCGGCGCGTTGCCGGAGACACTGCTGGAAAGCGAACTTTTCGGACATGTGAAGGGATCATTCACCGGCGCAATCCGCGACCACGAGGGTCTGTTCCGCGCGGCAGAGGGAGGGACGCTCTTCCTCGATGAGATCGCCGAGATCAGTCCGGCGATCCAGGTGAAGCTTTTGCGCGTCTTGGAAGACAAGAACGTGACGCCGATCGGCGCGACTGCGGGCAAGACGGCAAATGTGCGCGTGATCGCCGCGACCAACGCCGATCTCGAAGCGGCGGTGGCAGCACGGAAGTTCCGTCCGGATTTGTACTACCGCCTCAACGTGATTCAAATCCACTTGCCGCCCTTACGCGAACGCGCCGACGACATCGAGCTTCTCTGTGAGCATTTTGTCCGCTCCAGTTGCGAGCGCGCCGGATGCGCAATGAAGCATTTGACCCCGAAAGCCGCGGCGCTGCTCAAGAGCTACCGTTGGCCGGGTAATGTGCGCGAGTTGCAGAATGTGATCGAGCGTGCGGTGGTATTGGCTAAAGGGTCAGAACTCGACATCGTTGATTTTCCCGAGAAAATGAGCCAGGAAGCGCCGCTCTCCCCCGCCGGCGATGGCAATCCCGAATCGCCGACCCTGGAATCGATTGAGAAGGCCTACATTTATTGGGTGTTGAATCAGACCGAGTGGCAGAAGGCGAAGGCGGCATCCATCCTTGGAATCGACTCGTCTACGCTGTATCGCAAGATCAGCAAGTACGGATTTGCTTCACGCAAGGGCGATGGGGAATCCAAGGGCGAGTAGACATTACGCGTCGAAAGTCTCCCACTCGTGTTTCACGCGCTCGATCAGCTTCTCGAATCGTTCGTCGTCGCGGATTCCATCGAGAAATGGGTCTTTCATCATGAAGGGGTAATTGATAAATCCTGCATCGATACTATTTTCCAGCCATTCGAAAGCCTCCGCTTTGGCACCCCCGCGCGCCAGGATGGCGCCAAGGTAATAAGAACCCATGGGACGTCTGAGGCGGGGGCGCTTCACATCCGATGCCAGTTCCTGTAGCGCGTGCATGTCGCCTTTGTCCAGCGCGGTCATCATGGCTCTCATGATCCCGTTGACAATACTTGCCGGGTTTGTCTTTTCGCACCGCTCGATGGTCAAAAGCAAGCCCTCAATGGAATCGCAGTAGCACTGGGTCAAAGCCGTCAGGAATTCGCTCACGGGATCTGAAACATCACTCTGGGCGATTTTCTGCCTTGCGCGAAGCGCCTCTTGAAACTCGCCTGAGAAAAGATGCCCCGTCCACTCAAAGATGAAACGAGCGGTGGAATCCAAAGGATAGACATTCAGATACCTGTCGGCAAACGATCGTGCTTCCACCCGCCTTCCATAGCAGCTCAGATAGGCCCCTTCACCGTACCAGAGCGCGTCGCGATTGTTCGGGTCATTGTCGAGCGCGCGTTTGAGGTGCGCAACCGCATTGCGTTGATGACCAAGGAACGCCTGGTTGATGAGCGCCAAGCCCACATGGGCTTCGGGCAATTCCGGGTCCAGCTGCAATGCCGCCTCCAGGTACTGCTCGGCCCTGGTTATGTCTTCATCCTGACCAAATCCGTAGTCGACAAGTTTGATGTGCGCGAAAGCCATTCCACAATAGATCAGAGCGTTGCGGCCAACGATATCGAGCCCCTGCTGCAGGTAGTCCAACCCCTGTCTCAAGGAAGGTTCCGTGCCTTCCCACATAATCGCTTTGCCTTTGAGGTAGTATTCGTAGGCCAGCGGATTATCGAATTTCCGCTTGCCCACACGGTGGGATTCTTCGGGCGTCAACTGAACCCGAATTCCCTGCACAATTGCGGTGGTCACGCTGTCCTGCATGTCAAAGATGTCATCGATTGTACCGGTGTATTTGTTGGCCCAGAGGTGGGCATCGGTTGCGGCATCGATCAACTGGGCGTTGATCCGGAGTTCGTCACCGGCGCGACGAACACTCCCCTCGACGATATACTGCACACCCAGTTCTTTTGCGATCTCGGGTGCCTTCTTCGAGCTGCCTTTGTAGGACATGATGGAACTGCGCGAGACGATGCAGAGCGACTGAACGCTTGAAAGCGTGGTGATCAGGTCTTCGGTCAGGCCATCACTGAAGTACTCCTGTTCAGGATCCGGGCTCAAGTTCTGGAACGGGAGCACGGCCAGCATTTTTCGCTCCGGGACCATGTTCGATTGATCGGGTCTGAGCAGTAACACGGCCGCGACAGCAAGCACGGCCACCCCAATGACTGCCACTGAAGCCACAGTCCACTTCCGCAAACGCCTGCGAGAGCCCAGATCTGTGGGGAATGCGGCTACCACTTGATGCTGGAGTGCCCGTAGGTCAGCCCCCATGTCAGCCACAGACTGGTAGCGCTCACCGGGAGACTTGGCCAGGGCCTTGGCGACGACCCGCTCCAGCTCAGCCGGAACACCTGTCTTAAACCGGGACATCGGTTCAAAGGGCTCGTTGATGATGGCGTAGGTGATTGCCGCCTCGTGTGCCCCCTGGAATGGCGTCCGCCCTGTGATCAGCTCGTAGAGCAATACACCAAAAGAGAAGATATCGGAGCGGACATCTACCTCTTCTCCCACCGCCTGTTCGGGGGACATGTAGGCGACAGTGCCAAGTGTCGATCCGGCCTTGGTCAGTTTGTCCGCACCTCGCATCTTGGCCAAGCCGAAATCGACAATGCGTGGGATGCCATCCCGATCGATCAGGATATTCGCAGGCTTGAGATCGCGGTGTATGATTCCCGCCGCATGCGCCTTGTGCAGTCCATCGGCTACAGCGATGGCCAGGTCGAGAATCTGCGGAATGGACCGGTGCGCGTCCCGTGACGATTCGGTGAGTGGTCTTCCCTCGACATACTCCATGACGATGAAGTCGCGCCCGCCATGGCTCTCGACGGAATAAATCGTCAGGATGTTGTTGTGGCGAAGCCGGGACGCGGCTTTCGCTTCACGAATCAGACGTTCGTGCGCCTCAGGGTCTTTCTGCAGTGATTCCGGCAGGAACTTCAGCGCTACCTGCCGATCAAGTGACGTGTCCGTCGCCAGATACACCTCGCCCATGCCGCCTTCGCCCAGCTTGGCGGTGATCTGGTAGTGCGCGATCGTCTGACCGATCATGGCACGGTGTCCTGAGCTGGTACTGCTGTTGCAGGAAAGATATTGGCAGGGAGCGGCCGCTGCAATTCCTGATTATGGCGGGTATACCGGACTGATATTATCCGGCAATATCAGTTCCGAGGGGTGTGTCCTGGGGAAGGGGCAGGCGGAAGCCAGGAGCGGCAGCTCCTCGCCCCACCGAGGTGCTTAACTCAGGTGGGCTGACTGGTTGTCGGTCCGCCGGACCTGATCGTGGAGACGATGGCGGCGCCCCCGACGAAGAACGCCAGCACGGACAGCGCCGCCAGGCGAAGGTCGCCGGTCGCTCCGGCGATTTCGCCGAAGAGCAGTGGGCCAAGAACCGCCGCGCCCTTGCCGCACAGCGAGTAGAAGCCGAAGAACTCCCCTTCTCTGCCTTTGGGGATGAGCGAGGCCATGAAAGCACGGCTGGCCGATTGCACGGCTCCCAGCCCGGTGCCCGCCAAAGCGGCGACGACGAAGAACATCGCTTTGGACTGCACGAAGTAGATCAACCCCACGACAACGATCCACTGCATCAATGTCGCCATGACGACAAACTTCGGGCCCTTGGTGTCGGTCGGCCTGGCCCACAGGGCCGCACCGACCAGAGCGGAGAGCTGCACGCAGATATAAACCAGGATCAACTCGGTCATCGAGAATCCGAGCACTTCCTTGGCAAAGATCGCGGAAAAGGCGATGATCGTGTTGATACCGTCGTCGTAGAGGAAGAACGCCAGCAAGAAGGAACGCAGAGATGGAGTATGCAGAATTTCGCGAAGTGTGCGGATCGTCGCTTGGTATCCCGACCGCGCGGCCTGCGACGGGCTGTGGGTCACGACCTGATCGCGGGGGAGCCAGAGCAATGCGGGGATTGCGAATAGCAGGAAAAGCACTCCCGCGGTGAAGAACACCGCAGGGTACATCTGCGAGCGCACTAACGGAAAGGCAATCGCCAGCCCAAGAAACGAACCGAAGTAGCCGACCGCGAATCCCATCCCCGATAGGCGCCCCTGGTGATCCGAGGGCACAAGATCGTTCAGATACGAATTGTAAAAGACCATCGCGCCTTCGAATCCAATGCCCGCAAGGACGCTGATGAAGAATCCGTAGATGATCATCCCCGGATTGACTGTGGCCAGGAGCATCGTCCCAACGATCGAGGTCAGCGTGTAGATGATGAGGAGACGTTTGCGCCAGCCCGCCATGTCCGCGATCGCGCCGAAAAACGGCGACGTCACCGCGACAAAGAGCATCGTGGCCGACACGGCGCGTCCCCACCACTGCGCCCCTTCCGACCCGCCGACAATAGCGCCGGCGTAGTAGGCCGACCAGATGGTCGCGGGGATGACCGCGGCATAGACTGAGTTGGCCAGGTCGTAAAGGCACCAGCCGATGATGGGTTTAGTCTTGGCCCAGTGGGGGATCATTTGGAAAAGGGCCTCCAGGACCAATAGGTCCTCTTATGAGGGCCTGACCTCAGTGAGCCAGTGTTTGAGTTCGGGAATCCGCCCTGTCACAACGCTTTGATACCAGGTGATTGCTTCGGATGTGATTGGTCCGGCGGTCCTGCCGTTGCCGATTTGCGTGCCCTCGATTTCGCCGACTGGGAGAATTTCCATGCCTGTCCCGCAAAAGAAGACTTCATTGGCGGTCTGCAGTTGGTCTGGCGTAATCGGTTCGACCGACATGGTCAGATCAGGGTGCAACTTGAAATACTGAATCAGCGTGTCGCGCGTGATGCCGGGCAGGATGTCGGCTTCCGGCGGCGGCGTGACTACGCGATTACCGAAGATTGCAAAGAGATTGGCGCCATATCCTTCGGCGACATCGCCCGACATCGTGAGCATGATCGGCTGATCGTAACCGCGCGCCAAGGCCTCGGCGCGCGCCAGCGACGAATTCACATAAAGCCCGGTGATCTTGGCGCCGGCGGGACAGGCGGCGGCCGGGAAACGTCGCCACTTCGACCACGTCGCGCGAATGGCGTTGCGTGACGCCGGAGCGTGCGGCATGGTCTGGGCGAGAATGGCGAGCGTCTCCCCTTCTGGAAGACCGGCGCCGATTTTCTGCGCGTTCTTGAAAATCAACGGGCGAAGGTAGCGATCGTCAAAATACAAATTGAAACGCAAGAGCTCAACCGACAGGGCGATCAGCTCCTCGACCGAATGTGACACCTGCATGTCGAGAAGCACGGCATTGCGGAGCAGTCGTTCGTAGTGTTCGCGGGCGCGAAAGATGCGCGCACGGCTGCCATCACCATACGACCGGATGCCCTCGAAGACGGCGGTGCCGTAGTGAAGAGCGTGAGTGGTAATCGGAATCTGTGCCGACGATTCATCGACAAACTGCCCATCAAAGTAAACGATTGCCATCTATTCTCCTGCTCGCTGGCGATCGGTCAGGAATCGCCGGAGGCGCGTCCCGGAGGGATCGGCCAACGCCCTCTTAATCAGCGCGAGTTCTTTCTCGAATCGCGCGATGGCCACTTTCTGCTCAGACGAATTCATGCGCAAAAAACCCGCGACCATCTCTGGATTTGATGCGGCGACGCGAGTAAGTGACGCCCACGATCCAGCGCGGAGTGGATTCGCATTTGAGATCCCCATAGCGGCAAAGGCGAGAATGTGCGGCAATCCGATGGCCTCGGCGACGAATCGGTCATGTGTGCGGACGTCCATTGGCAGAAGTGTAGCCCCCAGCAGTCTGACCAGATCTCTTGCGACCATGTTTCTCGCTTTGACGGGAGGAGTGCAAACGATCTGCTTGCCGACGAAGAGATCCCCGCGAGAAGAGCCCCAGCCTTCCCCTTCGTTGCCCGCTAACGGGTGCAAGCCGATGTAATCAAGCTGCCGCTTGTACCGCGCGGCTTCCTTCGCCACGGCCTGTTTGACGGTCCCGGTGTCGAGCAGCAGGAGCCGACGGCGCGATACCCCGCGCAGTTCGGCAATCTGCCCCATGAGATCAACGATGGCCGGGACTGGAGTTGCGAGAATGACGACATCCGCGCCCGCGACGATGTCTTGCAGCGACGTAACCCACTCGGAGTAGCGTGCCACCTTGGCGGCCAATCGGCGGTCGCGATCATGGGCCATGAGGGCGAGTCTTGGTTTCGCGAGCGCGAGCCGCTTGAGGATCGAGCCGCCAATCTGACCGAGCCCGATGACGGCGATCGTCTTGGAGTTGAGATGTGGTGTCCGCGCTGGCATTATGATTGGTGGGCGGAGCCCATCCTACAAAGTGAACACGGTCAATCAGATTACGTGTGCAAATCCGGGCGCAATGCCTCGGCGGGGCCGAGGTAGACATGCGCGATTTCGGCGCGCGGTATTTCAGTCTCGACGTGCATCAGCACGCGGATGACGCGCGGCATCGCCCCCGGAACTTCCATCTCCTGTGCATCGAGAAGCGGAATATCGGTCCAGCCCATGGCGCGCGCGGCGGCGGCCGGAAAATCGGCATTCAGGTCAGTGGTCACCGTAAAAAAGATGGAGATGATCTGCCTGTCGTCGACCCGGTTCGACTTGACCATGGTTCGCAGCAACGTCTGTGTCGCCTGGGCGATAGCTTCTTTGGTGTTCGCGTCAGCGGTGACGGCGCCTCGAATGCCACGGACGTTCATTGCCTCTCCCTCGTTTCAATCAAGCAAGGTTACGTGCAATCCAAATCGAACCGTGCGCCCGGTCAGCGGATACCCCGCATCGGACCGGTACTGGAAATTGGCGATGTTCTGGATGAGCGCATAGAGTGTCAAGTCGCCGATCACGCGGGCCGAGCCGGAGAGGTCGACGCGGAACACATGCGGCGTCGTATAGAGTGTCGGCTGGATCCGTTGATCGCCATACCACCAGAGGCCCGCGGCATTGAGACGCAAATCGACGCCGTATTTCCATTTCGGCGCGATCAGCGAGACCATCGCGGCGGCC
Source organism: uncultured Ignavibacteria bacterium (assembly GCA_964371625.1). Classification (GTDB taxonomy): domain Bacteria; phylum Zixibacteria; class MSB-5A5; order WJJR01; family WJJR01; genus JACQFV01. The sequence continues at coordinate 1,008,965 of CAYJMP010000001.1, forward strand.
TTGTGCGGATAATAACCGTCGAGTTTGACGTTGTCGAGATCGGTGACATACTTCAACGCGTAATTCGCGAGGTAATGAATCTTCCAGACCAGACGTCCCTGAATCCCCACAGCCGCACCGAGGGAGCGCGCATCCTGTTGGAGCGGGCGGTAGCTGTGACGCTGGGCAGGGATATCCGATGACAACGAATCGGAAGTGAGTAGCGCATCCCACGCGGTGTAGTTCTCGACATACGCGGCATGTCCACCGACAGTCCAGCCGAACTTGAGCGAATCAGAATTCGTTTCCTGGCCCCATTGCACACTGACTGAGTTCTCCCATTGATCTTCAAGTCCGGGATCCCCGGCCTCGGAGTAGATGAAGGGCTGCAATGTTGCGTCCGCCAGAGTGTCAACACGCGCTGGCCGGAAGCGGTCGAAGAGGGTCGGCACAGTCCGCTCGCGCGAGGCCCGCAGAGACGGGCGTAATACCGAAGGCCGTTGCGGGCTCAGTATGGCAGTTCCAGACAGCGCCGGCGGATCGGTGTCCCAGTCGGAAAGCGTGACGCGGATGGCGCTCGACCAGGAATCTCCCAGTTGCCACATCCGGGCCACGGAGCCGACCGCATACCAGCGTTCGGCGTTGGTGCTGTCGATCTCCAACTCCTCAAGCCCGGAACTGAGATCAACCTGCCACCCGGCTAATTGGCTCTCTGCGAAGAGCTGAGTGTTGCGGTCCTTGCTTTTGACTGAATACAATTCGTCTTTCAGTCGTTGCTTGCCTGACTGAAATCGCGCGCCGATTTGCCACGGCGCGGTGGAATCGGTTTTTCGTCCCAAGGCAATTTCGCCGGACCAGAGCAGATCGTTGCGTACGGGATGCAGGAGGCTGAACGGTTCTGGGGTCAGGACAATCGATTTGTCACGGAACTGGTCGTAGCGGGCGCGCCAGTACAGGTGCTTCTTAATCGGGCCGAAGGTCTCGAGCGAGATGATTCGTTTGTCGCGCGGATCGGTAGCGAACCGTCCATCACTGGAAAAGAACACACCGGCCAGATCGAGGCCGAAACCGCGTTTGGTGTGCGCCCGAAACGACCCTTCGGAGTAGCTGTCGGAATAGTCTCCCTGACGGAATGTGTACTCAAAAGCCGGCCTTTCGCCCCATGACGTATCGCCGCGCAAGACAACCTTGTCTCCGAAGCGCACCTCAGAAAACCTGAATGACGGCAATATAGCAGGATCGAATTGCGGTGTCATCGGCAAGGTGAGACGTTGCCACGACACCGACCGACCGTCGACCTGCCAGTCGCCGGTGCGGCTCACCAAACCCCAGTGGGTATAGAAACGTGTCTGTCCGACACCCGGCGCATCATCCACATCGTAGGCAGGATGGTAGGTGAGCCAGTCGGCCAGATCACTGCCGGCAATGGCGGTGACCGGCGGCATCGGCCAGAACGGTCCGGCAATCAATCGATTCAATTGCCGGCGCTGTGCAGACTGCCAACTGTCGGGCGGTACGAATCGATTCCATGATGTGTCTTCCGGGAGCGGGAAGGGTCCGATGATCAGAAGAGTGTCGACGGCAAGTGAGTCAGACGGCGGTGGAAACACGGTGTTGACGACAAGTGAATCAGGCGGCGGTGGAGCAACGGTGTCGGCGGGCACTTCCGGACCCTGTGCGAAGACCGGCGCTGTCAACACCGCACTGACCGCCCACGCGGTCAGGACGTGGACGATGTGACGACAGGATGAATGGGACGTACCAGCCACCGTGAGAGGATCGGAAAGACCAAAGCGAACAGCAATGCATTTGATAGCATGTGGATCAAGGCAAAGGGGATCGCGGCGATCATGACGGGCCAGAAGGGGCCGATGCTGACGGCGAAAGCGAGGTTGGTCACTGCATCGAAAGCGAATGTGACCCCGATTCCAGCGACTGCGGCGAAGATGGCTCTGATCTTCCCGGACGGAATCGGGTCGAAGAATGGCCGTGCGAGTCCGCCGGCAACGCCGGCAAGCGCCATTCCGAGGATCTGAGCCAACCAGACCTGGGGGATCGGCATTCCGAGCGGATTGAACGTGGCAAAAACGGCCTCACCCGCGATACCGACGAACGCCCCCCAACGGGCGCCGTGGGCATATCCCAGGGCAAAAAATGCCAGCGTCAATGGTTCGACGTTGGGGATGCCGATGAGCGGGTACTTAAGCGCGAAAGCGGCCGCCAGAAGGCCGCCGCTTTGCGCCAAGCGTCGAAGCGTCGGGTTCATTGTGATTGGTTCTTCACGGCCACTTTAACAACTTCGGTCTGGCCGCCCATCTGGACCAACGCCAGATAGATCCCGGTCGCAACGGGAACGCCGGCGCTGGTTGTCCCCCCCCAGCGCATGCGGGCTTCGGAACGTCCCGCTTCCTCGAACAGATTGTTGGACTCGTTGTCGTCGTCCGCTTTGCCGCCGCGCACCTCTTTGCCATCGACCGTGTAGATGCGCATCGTGACCGGGATCGCCTCGCCGCGCGAAACATCAACGCGGAAAACATCGTCGGAGCCAGCAGCCAGAACGAGCGGATTCGAGTAGATCTTGCGTATCGCCGTCTGACGGCCGGGATATACGAGCGTGTCGGCAACTTCGAACCTAAATCCCAGTTGGCGGTCGAAATCGCTCTGAGTCGGCTGCGGTTTGAAGGGCGTTGCGATAACGAGGATATCGTCGAATGAGTCCCAATTCGGAACCTCGATCGTCGAGAAGATGTCGTGGACGACGATTGTTGGCTCAGTTAGTCCCGCCAGTCCCGCGGTAATAACTGACCAATCCAGAAAATCCCCCGGATCATCCGGCTCAAAGAGGAGTTTGAACGTGGTCGCCGTATCTGACAGTGGCGCAGCAAAGCGTAAGTAGGCCGCAGCCAGTTCGTCGGGAGAGATTGGGTACTGGCTATCGGACGATGTGTCGGCGACGGGAAATTCGGTGTACCGCAGATTGTTCGGCAATTCGAACGCCGGGTAATGTGACGCTTCCTCATATCCCCAGGAGGCGGCGCGTGATCCCGTGAAGTAATTCCACACGAGAAACTCGGACCACTCATCGAGAAAAGTCGTGGATCGTCGTGCCAGCACGCTGTCGTAGGCGGCGAACGTATTGAAACCATCGACCTCGCCGCATTCTTCCCAAATCTCGCGGATGATCCCGGGCTCAAACTGCTGGATCAGATACAACGGCCAGATGCAAGATGCGTAGGGATGGAGACCTTCAATCGTCTGCGCGGTCGTGAAGAATCGCAGCGAGAGGTCGGGGTTTTCGAACCAGGAAATGAGATAGCCGTAATAGTCGTTGACGTCATCGTAGACGAGTTCTTCCATCGCGGTGGCCGAAGCTTCAAACCACCACTGATACGCCTGGCCGCCGCGCTCTTCCGCTTCGAAGGCATCGTAACTCCATTGGCTGGCATGATGGAACTCATGCGCGAGGGTAACGGCCATGGCATCAAACGGGCGGTCCTGATAGCCTTGGAGTTGCGTGTAGTCGCTCTGCAGGACCGTATAGCTGGTTGCCCACCAAGCATCTGATCCATTGTCGATCGTCGTGTCCGGGTATGTCAATCCGTAGAAGAATTGCCCCAATGCTTGAAAGTAAATGTCAAAGCGCGGATTCTCGGCAGGCCGGGGCACCTGGTCCGAGACGGGGAATCGAAATCCGAGGGTGTCGATTTCCTTGGCGACGACATATTCCAGGATGTCCGCGCAATTGAGCACGTAGTTGGGAATGTTACCGGGTCCGACGCCGAACGACATGTTAACCGAATCTCCACCCGTCCGCGCGAAATGGATGCGGAATTGCCCATCAGGAGTGTCGTAGGACTCAGGAAGCACGGGACGTTCGAGTGCGACGATCCCGGCGATCTCGGCGCGTACGCCCTCGGACAACTCCGCCCAATGCAATCTGATTTCGAGGAGCAACGGCGTGCCGCAGACACGATGCACGTTGTGGCCGTCAATAGTGAGCGGGCCGGTCGCGGCGAAAGTCGCCTGGACGCGGTCGAGCAGATTGCGCTCGTAGGCGGCATCGGCGGCGAGGATGGGAGAAGAGAATAGGACCAAGAGGACCAATACGACGGATACGACACGACAGGTCAAAGTGGACTCCGGTTCGAGTGTGGGCATCTATGCATCGGGATTGTCGATACGCGCGTGCACGGTTCTTAGGACACGTTCGGTTAAACTACCACCCCGGTCCTGTAGTTCCTTGACTTCTGACAGCAATTGATCGCGGAATGTTACATCGGGGAATCCGGCCATGTTGATTTTCACGTTCAAACCGGCGCCGACGATGGCTGAATAGGCCATCTGGGCGGCGACGCCTGAGTCGGAGGCGGCGTTGACATTGCCTTTGGCGGCGCAAACTTCCGCCAATTCGATTACGCGATACGATGTGCGGACCACTTCCAGCGGCACGAGGGCGGCCTCGCGTGTAGCGGCGTCGATGGCGTTGTTGCGCGCGGCTATTTCCGCTTCCGTATCTTTCGGGAGTTTGCGCGCAGCCATCAGTTTGTCAAATGCCTTGCTGTCATCCTCGGACAAATGGGTCAACTTCGATCGTAGCGCCTCGGCTTCTGTCAGCACCGCTTCCATGTCAGCTTGGACACCGACGTACTTTTTCTTCCCGATTGTCAAACGGCACACCATCGCGGCCAGCGCTGCCGCGAGTGTGCCCGCCGCCGCTGAGACTGTCCCGCCGCCGGGCGCGGGCGCAGATGAAGCTACGCTGTCGGAGAAGGACATCCATCCCGAGGATTGCGTCTGCGCCTCGACTGCTTTGCGCAACTTCTCCTCGAGTACCTGATCGGATGAGAATCGTTCAAGTTGCAGGAAGTGCGCGGCGACATCGTAGAGAGACTGCGCCGGCGTCAGGCCTACGATTTCGGATGATGTAATGTACGTGCCCCAACGCTGCGCCTCGGACTTGATCATCTCGAAGACGCGGAAGATGGGTGTCTTCTCGTAGTTGACGAGATTCATCGACACCTGGACGCAGCCGCGATCTTTGATTTCGAATCCGAGCGCCTTGCAGTAGCGCATCCCGCCGCCGCCGAAACGGATCGCCTTGGCGATTTCCTTGGCGACCGAGACGCGGTGGGTGGCGAGATAGCAATTGAAGGCGATGAGTGGCATACGCGCGCCGACCGCGGTCGCGCCGGACTTCAAATTCATGATTGTCGGCCCGGCATCGGGGCGACGATTCGGATCGGATTGGATGATGTCGCGGATGCCCTCGTATTCGCCGCGACGGACATCGGCGAGATTCTCGCGATCGGGACGGGTGGCCGCTGCTTCATAGAAGTAGATCGGGATCGCCAATTCTTCGCCGATACGTTGGCCCAGCTGACGTGCCAGTGTGGCACAGTCATTCAGTGAAAGTCCGGCAATCGGCACAAACGGCACGACATCGGTGGCGCCCATGCGTGGGTGCTCGCCTTTGTGAGTGCGCATGTCGATCAATTCGGCAGCCTTGCGCACGGCATTGAAGGCGGCGCGTGAGACCGGCTCGGGCGCGCCGACCAAGGTCACCACGCAGCGGTTGTGGTCGGCGTCCATTTCCTTATCAAGCAGGATGACGCCGTTTTCGGTCAGCGCGGCGCCGATGATGGCATCAACGATTTCGGGACGGCGTCCTTCGGAAAAATTCGGGACGCATTCGACAAGTGCAGGCATGGGTCAGTGGTCCTTTGTCTGTCTGGCCGCTCAAAGGGCCAGTCTATAAAGATAAGTTGCGGAGGGGCTTGGAGCTATGGGTGTTTGGGGGGGAGGGAAAGGAGCGCAAATGTAGGGTGGATTCGCTCTTTGCACCCACCGCTTTGGCAGCATTGAGCCAAAGTGGCGATTCGCAGAAACATCAATCGTTTTGTCTTCCCCAATCTCCCGGTCCGTAACGGGCAAAAACGGTGGGTGCAAAGAGCGCACCCACCCTACATTCCGTTCGTCCGCCACGCGGGGTAACGATCGGTCACTCAATCTTCTGATACCAGAGACCGAGATCGTCGTCTATCTCGAGGCGTATGTTCCTGCCTTTGATCCACACCGGATAACCAGTATCATTAAGTGCGATCCGTGGTCGGGGGTCTTGGTACAACCGCCATCGCCCTTCTTTTGTAGGAAGTACTCCGCTTGGCTTGATGATGAGGCTGTACGTTCCGTCTCCACGCAGAGTGAGTTCATCCGGGCCATGCAGTGTTTCGCTGTTAACGGAGTAGTAGATGTAAGTCCCAACAAATGTTTCTGGAGTCAGTGGTGCATCCGGATCGTCGCTGAAACAAGAAGCTCCAGCGAGCAGGGCGAGAATGCCGAGGATGGTGCATTTTCTCATCAGCGCCATGGCACAAACACCTCATAGGAGTGATAAGCTCGTAGGGTGGGTGCGCTCTCTGCACCCACCGCTTTACTCGGGCTCCATGACGGAAATCTTTTCCACATCGAGACCTCTCCTATCAAACATCTCCCGGTACTCGGAACGGTGGATACTCGAAAGGCGCCAATCCAGCGCTTCGGTGACAAGTCCATGCTTCACGGGATTGTAATGTATGTAATTGATATGCCGCCTCAAGTCCTCATCGTCGCGGATGCAATGCTCCCAGAACCGTCTCTGCCAGACCGCCTTCTCACCGTGTCGAGCGCGCGAAGGCGTGACCTCCTGATGAGTTACTCCCGAGCCACGCAGATATTCTCGTGTGAAGTAGGTCTTAATGAGCCGCCATCTGGTCGAGAAGTCGGCATCTCTTTCGGGCAACTGCCAGATGCAATGCAAATGGTTCGGAAGAAGAACCCATGCGACAGTCGTGAAGGGGTATCGCGTTCGGGTCGTATCTATGGCGGTTTGGAGAGATTTCGGGCTGGATGGAGTCGTCAGGATGGGCCGTCGCTCAAAAGTTACGACGGTAAAGAAGTACCACGAGCCGGGTATGTAGACGCGGCGATAGTGGGGCATGGTGACGTTCCAAAAGCGGTGGGCGCAAAGAGCGCACGCACCGCTTTCAACAAATTCGGTGCGAGAATTGAGTGAATACAAGAGCAAATGCACCAGTCATAATCACTTTGTGCGCGAGCCCGGCCAAAGCGGTGGGTGCAAAGAGCGCACCCACCCTACAAGAGCATCTTCGACTTAATCCCCCACGCCAACAGGGGCAGTATCAACTCATGGTGCCCGGTGAAGGAGTAGCCGTTGCCGGAGTGCATTGTGGGGCGGTTGACGACGTTGGTGTTGGGGCGATAGTGCTGGATCATGTCGAAATTCGCCGTGGTGAAGCCTTCGACTTTGGTGCGGTTGCGGGCCACGGTCAGTGCTTTCAGGAAGACTTCAGGGAGGATGACCGCCGAACCGAAATGGAGGACAACGCCGCCCTTGTGAAGACGCTTGCATTGCTCGGCGAGGACTTTGAAATCGTGGTGGCTGGTCTTCCCTACTGCGGCGCCGTCAAACTCAGGATGTTGGGCGACGATCTCCGCTCCGATCGCGGGGAACACGACAACGGGGACGCCGTTTCGCACGGCGTGAGCCGAAAGCGAATGGACGGCATGCGGCGGATGTTTCGTGATAATGTAACGTCCCACTCCCTCACCTAATCCGACATTCGCTTTGTCGGCGGTCTTCACGCTGGCGGCATACCATTTGGCCGTATCCTCGGCCATGCCGAAAGTGCCATCCTGCAGACCGGCTGCGACATCCTCAGAGGTGCGTCCCAAAAACGCGAGCTCAAGATCGTGAATCGCCCCGGCGCCGTTGAAGGCGATGAGATCGACCAATCCGTCTTTCATCAGGTCGATTAGAAGCGGCGAGAGGCCGCATTTGAGGACATGCGCGCCGAGAAACCAGAAGATCGGTTTCTTATGTTTTTTTGCGTACGCGATGGCATCGAGAAGGGCGCGCCAGTCGTTGGCTTTCAAGAATTCGGGGAGCGAATCGAGGAATTCGCCGACATCGGAAGTCGATGAAAGCGGTTTGGCGAACCTATCGACATCGACCAGCGATTTGCGGCGCGAAGCCTTGACGCGTTTGAGGCCGCGAAGATTGTCGGCCTTGTGGCGAGGGAGTCTGGTCGGGTAGCTTGGCATCAACGGGAAAGAAAAGGAGACGATGCCCGCATATCTACGGTGAAAAATCAGAAGTCAGGAGGACAGGCATTCTTGCCTGTCGTTCGATTCGTGCGCGCCAATCGCCTTTGGATTGGCCGCACGAATCGAATCAGGCCACCCCACGAGCGTTATCGCCACCAATCGGGGGCAAAGAACGCCCCCAATTGGTGGCGATATGACAGGCAAGAATGCCTGTCCTCCTGCAATACCGGCGAGAGTGAGACATTAGTACCGGCGCAATTGGCCGAGATGGAAATCCTGGAGTTCGGCGACGATCGAGCCGACGACCACCTTGCTCTTCATCAGCACCGGCAGATGCAAACGGTCGTCGGTGAGCCAGACGGTGACTTTGCCTTCGCTCTTGAACAGGCCGGCCGCCTGCAGGAGCGGCTCGACCACGATCGTGTTGAAGACACCCGCGTCGACTTTGATGCGTTCCTTCTTGATGATCTTCACGGTCAACTGGTAGAGCTTCTTGCCGGAATAGATGTCCAGCAGGATGTCCTTGCCGGGAACGAGCTCCATGCTACGGACGTGATAAAGCAGCGACAAATCGTCGAGCACATAGGGCGGAACTGGAAATGTGTCGGACGGCGTGTAGCCAAGACCCGCGACGGGATCAAATTGAATACGCCGATATGAGCGATAGCTCCCCTCTTGCAGACGCTTCTCGAAGTACAGGGGAAAGAGTTCCCTCACATCCATGATGGTTGCGACACGGTCATCCACTTTGAAGAAGGTCGAGACGAAGGGAGTCGATTTGACCGTCGAGACGATGGGATAACAGAGTCGTCCGAAGCTATCGACCGGCTCGCCCACGGTCATGGTTCCATAGCCAGCGGTGATCTTTTCCCAGCCGATCGAGTAGGTCAACGACTCACCGGCGCCGAACGACCAGTTGATCAACGGTCGGGACGGCCACGGTCCGGTGGCGACAAGGCCGGTGTCGGGCAGTTCATTAATCGGTTTGCCGGTGTCGGAATCGTCGGTCTCATCCTGTAATGCGGCTCGCACGGTCTGCGAGTGCGGATCAGCGAAAAGCATGATGGCCACGAGCGCGCCGAGCACGACCAGCGCGAGGCGCGCTGAACGCCCTTGCCAGCGTGCGTTGTGACAGATTTCGGTCATGATGTGATGCCGGCGCGTTGGAGAATCGCCGGCAGCGCCTTTCGGATCGCCTCATCGATCTCGAAATAGGCCTTCTCGTAGCGCGAGCGGTCGCCGCCGACGGGATCATCGATCGACTCCTGGCGAAGATTCCGTGACGCATTCGGGAACGCCTTAAGCAGAAACAGCCGCTCGGGGTCCGTGCCGAGATGACGGCAAGTTTCGATATGTTCGGCGGCCAGAGCGAAAACGAGATCGGAACTCTCGAGCAACTGCGGTGTCAGGGCCTGCGAGCGATGACGGCTGAGATCGACACCATACTCACCGGCGACGGCGATGGCCAATTCGGTGGCGGGATGACCGGACAGGCCCATTGTGCCGGCGGATTCAACCTCTATCGCCAAGCCCTCGGGCCGCAACTCGGACACGAGCTTTTTCAGGATGCCTTCTGCCATCGGGCTCCGGCAGGTGTTGCCGGTGCAGACAAACAGCACGCGGAAACCGGGCTTGCCGGAGCGGTCCGCGCTGGGATTTGCGTCGGTTGTCATGTCGTAAACCTTAAACGCCACGGGACAGCGTCGCGTTCCACTCTGCTTTTGTTATCGGCCCGGGGCGGATTTGCCGGGGAACTTTTCCGGTGCAGTCGACAATCGTCGAGGCGGGTTTCCGCACATAGCGACGAGGCCGGGCCCAAGTGATGATACCGCCCGTTGCCAGTGACTCCATCCAGGTGTTTTCTGACCGGGAGTCGAGAGCAACTCCCGATGGATTCGCACTGGTTGCGATCAAAGGGGCTTGGAGTTGTTTCAGAAGCATCGCGATGATCGGTTCGGGCGTCACGCGGACACCGACAGACCTGCCGTCGCCGCCCAGCAATTTGAATAACGGATTAGCGGTCGGCAAGATCAATGTCAACGGTCCCGGCCAGAAGGCGCGGGCCAGTTTCCGGGCGGGCACACCGCACTCAATCCGCCAGCGGGCGAGGTCGTCGATTCCAGTCAGAAAGATCGAGAATGGTGCGGTCAGGCCGCGTCCCTTGATCGAACGCACGGCGGCGATGGCTCGGCGGGAGGTCGCATCGCCGGCGAGGGCATACTGAGTTTCGGTCGGCAAGACAACCGCCTGGTGATTCCGCAGAACCCGCGACAGACGACGGATATCAGCTCTGCCCGGCCGGGAACGATCGATGGCGATAATCATGACGGCATGCTGGCGTGTTGCCCCCGCCAAGAGACACCCGGTGTCCTGATTGTAGAAAAGGCGGGTCTCAGACCCGCCAGTAACAGATTCTTATGCATGGTCGTGATAACCAAGCACCCTCACAGGTACTCCTGCCACTTCTCATCAGCTTTGAGTTCTTCCATCAGCTTCTTGATTTCATCGATGCGGCTTTTGTGCGCGACGAGAACCGCCTTGTCGGTGCGGACGATGACCAAGTCGGAGACGCCGAAGGCGCAGACAAGGTCATCGCTGTCATTGTAGATAGTAGAGTCGTAAGACTCCATTTCCACGACCTTACCAACGAAAACATTGTTGTCGGCGTCGGCTTTGCGCAAGCGCGAGAGCGCCAGCCATGAGCCGACATCGTCCCACGCCAGTTCGCCTTTGATCGCGACCACATTGTTGGCGCGTTCCAGTATGGCGACATCAATGGGAACACGCTCGGTCGCATCGTAGAGTCGGGCGAGGGCGCTGCGATCTTTGGCGGCCGATTTGCGATACTCCGCCAGCGGCTGAAAGACCCCGGGAGAGTGCTGCTCCAACGCCTGCATGAGCGTCTTGACGGTCCAGACGAAAATTCCCGCATTCCACAGGTGCCGCCGCCCATAAAAGTAATCCTGAGCGGTGGTGCGATCGGGCTTTTCGCGGAATGTTTCGACCTGGTATGAGTTGATGCCGTCAGCCGAGGCAAAGTGCGGCCCCAGTTCGATGTAACCGTACCCGGTCTCGGGCCGAGTCGGATTGATCCCAATGATGATCAGGTTTTCCTCGGCCTTGGCCAGCCGGACTCCTTCGCGCAGAATGCGTCGGAGCATCGCCGCCGGCTCGATCGCATGGTCGGCCGAGAGGACAACGAGGGTGGCATCGGGGTCCTTGCGGGAAATCTCGATCGACGCCCAGCCAATCGCGATCGCGGTGTTGCATCCCCGCGGCTCCATGAGCACGTTTTCTTTGGGGATGAACTTGACCCGATCCTGGACAGCCTTGCCGATCTCCTCGCTGGTCACAATCCAGATGCGTTCGGCGGGGAAATCGGGCTTGATCCGCTCGATGGTCGTCTCGAGCAGGGACTGATCGCCGATAATCGGCAAGAGTTGCTTGGGACGCTTACGCCGCGAGAGCGGCCAGAAGCGCTCTCCGTGCCCACCAGCGAGGATGACAGCGTGGTCCATATCAGAATTTCGACGGGCGGTTATGATGCTTGTCGAACTGACGCCGCAAGTCCTTCAGATCTTCCCAAGAGTCCTTTTTCCACTCCGGATTGCGCAGGAGCGCCGCCGGGTGAAACGTAACCAGCATTTTCGCATTGCCGAACTCATACCAGTGTCCGCGCAATTTCGAAATCGGCGTCTTGGTGTCCAGCAGAATTTGCGCGGCGATTCGTCCGAGGCAGACAATGAACTTGGGGCCGATGATCCGGATCTGTTCGGCCAGATGCGGAAGGCATGACTCGGACTCTTCCGGTAGAGGATCGCGATTTTCGGGCGGCCGGCATTTGAGAATATTGGCGATGTAGATCTGTGTCCGGTCAAGCTCGATGGCAGCCAGCATCTTGTCCAACAACTGCCCGGCGCGTCCGACGAACGGCTCGCCCTTCTGGTCTTCATCGCGTCCGGGCGCCTCGCCGATGAACAAGATTTCTGCGTTCGGATTGCCGACGCCGAAAACGAAGTTTGTGCGCGAAAAACCGAGCGCGCACTTGGTGCAGTTGTGGATTTTCTCGTACAGTTCGGGCAACGATTGCGGTTTGGACACCGGCTCACGGAAAAGTTCCATGGTCGGTTCGATGTCGAGCGCCTGACGCAGCGCGCGCGCCATCGTGGCATGGGTGTCGTTCATGCATGCTTATTACGCAAGGGGCGGCAGGCTGTCAAGATGAACGATTGCCGATTTCGGATTGCCGATTGCCGATTGTCGATTGTGCAAGCATGCCTGTCAGGTGCCCGGCGCGTGGAGTGCTACGTGGATTTTGGGTCGTCGCTATGCGCGGTGTACCTGACCTACGGACTAAGGAGTAGTCGCGTGTAGCCGTGACCGGAGTGTGACGACGCGGTCGAGGATGAGATGGGCCAATTCGAGTTTGGAGACGATTCCGGTGGACTCGGTTGTGCCATCTCGCCTGGTCAGAATCGCCTCGTTGGTGTCGCCACCGAATTCCGAGCCGGACTGCGTCGGGTTATTCGCGACAAGGAGATCCAGATTCTTCCTGGTGAGCTTGGTGGATGAAGTCAGACGTTTGGAGTCAGTTTCAAGTGAAAACCCGACCAACACCTGATTGGCGCGCTTGCGCGTGCCGAGATCGGCGAGGATATCCGGAGTTGGTTCCCAACTAATGGCCGGCGCCCCGGCATCCTTGCTCAGTTTCGAGTCGCTGGCGTGAGTGGGACGCCAATCGGCGACAGCAGCAACGCCGATAGTGATGTCGGCGCGCTCGAACCGTGAACGCACCGCATCATGCATCTGCGCCGCAGTCTGAACCGGCACGAATTCCGCGACAGCAGGATGCGGAAGCGAGGTCGGACCGCTCACAAGCGTCACCTTCGCACCGCGGGCGACCGCGGCCTGTGCGACCGCATAACCCATCTTGCCGGAAGAACGATTGGTGATGACGCGGACAGGATCGAGCGGCTCCTGGGTCGGACCGGCGGTGACGAGAACACTCATGCCAAGCAGGTCACGCGAACGTTGCGCATTGAAGAAGGCGATCACCGATTCAAGTATCTCTTCCGGTTCGGCCATCCGTCCGACGCCGACAGTGTGGCAAGCCAGTTCGCCGACACCCGGTTCAACAAAGAGCACGCCGCGATTGCGCAGCTTCTGCAAATTCTCCTGCACGGCGGCGTTGTGCCACATCTCGGTGTTCATCGCGGGTGCCAGCATGACCGGGGAAGTCGTAGAAATCAGAAGTGTCGTCAGCAGATCATCGGCGAGACCGTTGGCATACCGCCCGATCAGGTTGGCGGTGGCCGGGGCAATGAGCGCCAGCTCCGTCCATGTTGCGATGTCGATGTGACGTGTGCCAACGTAGCGGTCAGCGGGAAACATGTCGATTAGGACGTCGCGTCCCGAGACCGTTTCCATCGTGAGCGGCGTTATGAACTTCGCGCCGTTGGGCGTCATCGAAACCCAGACGTCGGCACCGGCATCCTTGAGACGGCGGCAGAGAAATGCCGACTTGTAGGCGGCAATGCCCCCGGAGATGCCGAGAAGAATGTGGCGGCCGTCGAGTGGTTTCATAATGAGTGTATCGGCGAATGGTACGAGCCGGTGAATGCCGTCATTTGACCCTCACCCGTCCAGACTTCGACTCGACAACCTCTCCCTTTCAGGGAGAGGTTAGAACGAGGGCTCAATGCCGGAAGTTCCGGACGCCGGAGAAGACCATGGCCACATTCGCGGCATCGCAGGCGGCGATCACTTCCGGGTCGCGCTTAGAGCCTCCGGGTTGAATGATCGCAGTTACACCAGCACTAATAGCCGCTTCGGCGCCGTCGGCCATTGGGAAGAACGCGTCCGAAGCAAGCACTGATCCTTTTGACCTCTCTCCCGCCTTGGCGATGGCCTGATGCACCGCGTCGACGCGCGAAGTCTGGCCGGCGCCGAACCCGACCGCCGCATTTCCTTTGACCAATACGATCGCGTTCGACTTGGCGTGCTTCACCATGATGCGCGCAAGCAGGAGCGAGGCGACCTCCGCCGCGGTCGGCTGTTTCTTCGTCACGACCTGTAGATCGGCAGCCTTGACATCGCCGGTGTCTTCGGATTGAACCAAGAGGCCCCCGATCACATCGCGCATGCGAAAACGCCTTACGCCCTTCAGATTCATCGTCGGGACTTCTACGTAGCGGCGCGCCTTCTTCTTCAATAGAAGTTCAAGAGCGTCAGGATCGAATCCCGGGGCGAGGATGCATTCGAGGAACGTGGTTTCATCGAGCGCTTTGGCGCAGGCGAGATCGACTTCGCGGTTGAGCGCTACAATCCCGCCGTAAGCGGACAACGGATCGGTGTCGAGCGCGGCCAGATACGCATCGCGGATGTTGTCGGCGACGGCGGCGCCGCAGGGGCTGGCGTGTTTGAAGACGGCGGCGAACGGCATCTCAAAATCCGCAGCCATACGCCAAGCCGCATCGAGGTCGTTCAGATTGTTATAGGAGAGCTCTTTCCCCCCATGCACCTGCGCCCGCGCCAGCGATGGACCGGAATCGTCACTGGCATAAATCGCCGCCTGTTGGTGGGGATTTTCACCGTATCGCAGGGATGCCATGCGCGTGAAACGCGGGATGAATACGCAGGGGAACTCGCTCGGGGAATCGGTCTCGGCCCGAGACATGAGATGCGCGGCAATCTTGGCATCGTAGGCCGCAGTAATCGAGAATGCTTTGGCGGCCAGATGCGCGCGTGTCGCCAGCGATGTCTGCCCGTGATGCGCGTCGAGTTCACCTACGAGGGTCGCATAATCGGCCGGATCACAGACAACCGCGACAGTCGCGTGGTTCTTGGCAGCGGCGCGTATCATCGATGGCCCGCCCACGTCGATCAACTCAATCGCCTCGGCGAGAGTCGCGTTGGGATCGTCGGCTGCCTTGGAGAACGGATAGAGATTCACGACCACCAGTTCGATGCCTTTGATTCCATGCTCACGCATCTGCTCATGATCGCGCGGATTGTCGGGACGGGCCAGTATCCCACCCATCATTGTCGGATGAAGTGTCTTGACCCGGCCGTCAAACATCGAGCCAACGCCGGTCAAGTCCTCGACAGATGTCGCTTCGATTCCAGCGTCACGCAGCGCTTTCATTGTGCCGCCGGTGGAGATGATTTCCACACCGTGTTGCTTGAGCGCGCGGGCAAACTCCACGATCCCGGTCTTGTCGTAAGCGGAAAGGACCGCGCGTCGGACACGAACCAAGCCCGTGGAGACGGGATTCTCTGTCATAGGCTCGGCTTTCTCAGATTCTGTTGTCAGTGTGGTCATTGTCGTGACTCTTCTGGCTGCGGGGGAAGCCGCGCGGGGGGCCGCTTGCCGCTATGATGTTTCCGGAATCAGCAATCGCGCAACTTCCTCGTACTTTGCGACTGTGTTTTTGACAACCTCATCGGGAAGCACAGGGCCGGGCGGCGTCTTGTCCCACTTGATAGACTTCAAGTACTCACGGACATACTGTTTGTCGAAGCTGGCCTGCACTTTGCCGGGCTGGTATTTGTCGGCGGGCCAGAAACGCGACGAGTCGGGTGAGCAGATTTCGTCAATCAACGTCAATGTATCACCGTCGAACCCGAATTCGAATTTGGTGTCGGCGATGATCACGCCGCGCGCGCGTGAGTACTCCGCCACCCAGTTGTAGATCGCGATGGACGTATCACGCAGGCGGTGGGCCAATTCCGGGCCGATGTCATCCGCCATGCGTTGAAACGAGATATTCTCATCGTGGCCGGAGTCGCTCTTGGTCGCCGGAGTGAAGATCGGCGCCGGCAACTTCTGGGCCTCGATCAAATCATCGGGAAACTCGAAGCCGTGCAGGGCGACTTTGCCTTGTCGCGCATCGGGACGTGCCGCCTCATACTCGGCCATGAGCGAGCCGGTGATGTAACCGCGCACGACACACTCATAGTCGACGCGCCGGCATTTCTTTACCAGCATCGAGCGGCCCTCGAGCTGCGGCGCGTATTGTGGCAGCGGCGCTGGGAATTCTGAGACATCGGTCGCAATCAGGTGATTCGGCACGATGTGCTTGGTCCGCGAAAACCAGAATGCCGACATCCGAGTCAGCAGTCTACCTTTGCCCGGAATCGGAGTCGGTAGCACGACATCGAACGCCGAAAGCCGGTCGGTGGCGACGATGAGAAGTTTGTCACCCAGATCGTATACATCTCGGACTTTGCCGCGCGCATGCAACTTCACGCCGGGTAGATTGGTCCGAGTGACCGGAGTGTTGTCGACGACCGTGGGCATCTGGGCGTGGCTCCTTGGTGAGGTGCGAAGGTACAGAAACATTTTCGCCGAATCAACCGTGCGACGGTTAACCTCTCCCTCTTAGGAGAGGTTAACAGCCGCGTCGTTCGGCAGCGAATTTGGCAATCGCCTCAGGCAGTAGTTCGTGCTCGACTTTCAGGACACGTTCTCTCAGGCTTTCGGGTGTATCGCCGGGCAGGACGGGGACTTTGCGCTGCAGGAAGATCGGCCCGCGGTCGTATTCGTGATCGACAAAGTGAATGGTCGCGCCACTCTCCGTGTCTTTGGCGGCGATCACTGCCTCATGGACGAAGCTACCATACATCCCCTGCCCACCATGCTTGGGCAGGAGCGCGGGATGAATGTTGAGGATGCGCCCTTCATACGCGCTGACAACTTCCGGCGGCAGGAGTTTCATGTATCCCGCCAACACGACCAGCTCCACTTTGCATTCTTGCAGTGTCCGCAGGAGACCATCGACAAATGCCTCCCGCGACCCGGCGGCCGTCTCAGACCAGTGCTCCGCTCTCACACCGGCCTGGCGCGCGCGTTCGAGAACGAAGGCGTTACGATTATTGCAGATCAGCACCATGATCCGCGCGTGGAGCTTGCCCGCGGCGATCTTATCGACGATGGCCTGGAAGTTGGTGCCGCTGCCCGAAGCGAGAACGGCGATGCGGAGAGGGTTGGTTGGCATAGATGGGCGGTTAGTGAATCGATCTGCGATCTCCCGATC
>CAYJMP010000001.1:1026181-1043732 GCA_964371625.1 uncultured Ignavibacteria bacterium
CTCCCGATCGATTACTCTTCCGATGTTTAGTACAGAAAGTCGAGCATCATCCGCTACGCCGCTGGCTCGCCGAGGCGTGCTCTCAGCAGTTCATTCACGCGTTTCGGATTGGCGCGCCCCTGCGAACGCTTCATGGTTTCGCCGACAAAAAAACCAAAGAGCGCGGCCTTGCCGCTGTGATACATCGCGACTTGACCCGGGTTTTCGTTGATGACGGCCTCGATGATCGGGACCAGGGCATCGTCGCCGGAAATCTGCGTCATGCCGGAGGCGGCGACAATCTCTTTTGCAGTCTTGCCAGTCGACACCATCTGCTCGAAGATCTCCTTGGCCATCTTGCCGGAGATCGTGCCGGCCTCGACCATGGTCAGCATCTCG
Source organism: uncultured Ignavibacteria bacterium (assembly GCA_964371625.1). Classification (GTDB taxonomy): domain Bacteria; phylum Zixibacteria; class MSB-5A5; order WJJR01; family WJJR01; genus JACQFV01. The sequence goes on from CAYJMP010000001.1 coordinate 1,026,560, forward strand.
CCCAGCGATTCCGGACTGACGGTGAATTCCTGAATCGGGATTAATTTCTCCTTCAAGACGCGTAGAACTTCGGTCATGATCCAGTTCGATGCTTTCTTGCCATCCTTGAAGTGCTCGACTGTCTCTTCGAAGTACTCCGCCAAAGCCTTTTCATCAGTCAGCACAGTGGCATCATAGACCGGGATGCTGTATTGCGATGCAATGCGCGATGCGCGCGCGCCGGGCAGCTCGGGCAGCGACCTGCGCACAAGATCAACCCAATCCTTGGTTATGCGAACAGGCAGAAGATCCGGCTCGGGGAAATAACGATAGTCAGACGATTCTTCTTTCGAGCGCATGGGATGCGCCGATTGCGCTTTCTCATCCCATAGCAATGTCTGTTGCTGAACCTGTCCGCCCGACTCGACGAGCTTGGTCTGGCGCTCAATCTCGTACGCCAACGCACGTTCGACGCCCCGGATCGAGTTCATGTTCTTCACTTCGGTGCGCGTACCGAATTTGACTTGCCCAACCGGACGAATCGACACGTTGGCGTCACAGCGCAACGCGCCCTCTTCCATATTGCCTGTGCAGATTTCAAGGTACTCGAGCGTCTGACGCAGGCGTGTCAGGTAGAGCCCCGCCTGCTTGGGCGAGCGGATGTCCGGCTCGCTCACGATTTCGATCAGCGGGACACCGCAGCGGTTCATGTCGATCCAAGAGGCATCATCATCGTGCGCGTACTCCGGATGGAACGACTTGCCGGCGTCTTCTTCGAGATGGATCCGAATGAGGCCAATCGTATGCTCGTTGCCATCCTCGAGAAACGTGATGCCGCCGCCCTCGCCGATGGGGCGGTCATACTGCGAGACTTGATACCCCTTCGGGAGATCGGGATAGAAGTAGTTTTTGCGGGCAAAGATCGACTCGGAATTGACCTTCCCGTCAACGGCCAGGATCATTCTCATTGCGAATTCGACCGCGCGTCGATTCAGGACAGGCAGCGCGCCGGGGAGCCCGAGACAGACTGGGCATGTCTGCGTGTTGGGTTCGGCGCCATAGGCCGCGCGGCAACCGCAGAAGATCTTCGTGTCGGTCAGAAGTTGGGCGTGGACCTCAAGCCCAATGACGGGTTCGTATTTCATGACGATTCGATCATCTCGGCTGCGTGAAGAATAACATGCTCCTCGAATGGCCGCCCAATCAGCTGCGCCCCGATCGGCAGTCCTTCACCGCTCGTCCCGCAAGGCACCGACACTGCCGGAATCCCGGCCAAGTTAATCGACGTCGTATAGATGTCCGACAGATACATCGCGAGCGGATCGTCGACCTTCTCCCCCATCTTGAATGCGACTGTGGGGGACGTCGGAGTGAGCAGGCAATCGCACGTCTCAAACGCCGTCCGGAAATCGTCTGCCAGAAGTGCCCGGACCCGTTGCGCGGTGCCATAGTAGGCATCGAAATACCCCGCCGACAGCACATAGGTCCCCAGAAGAATACGCCGTTTCACTTCCGCGCCGAATCCCTCGTCGCGAGTCTTGCGATACATGGTCAGGAGGTCGGTTGCATCCTTGGTCCGATGTCCGTATTTGATGCCATCGTAGCGCGCCAGGTTTGACGACGCCTCCGCTGTGCAGATGACGTAGTACACGGCGATGCTGTATTTCGTGTGCGGCAGTGAGACATCGACAAAGCGGTGTCCAAGTTTTTCGAGTCTGACACGCGCCTCATTCACCGAAGCCCGGACTTCCGGATCGAGACCCTCGGCGTAGTATTCACGGGGAATACCAATAGTGAGATGTTCGGGAGTCGGACGCTTGCCTTTCAGGCGCATCGATGTTGAGTCGTGCGGATCATGGCCTTTGATGACATCAAAGACCGCGCGGGTATCGGCGACAGTGCGTCCGAAGGGACCGATCTGATCAAGCGAAGATGCAAAAGCAACAAGTCCCCATCGCGAGACGGAACCATATGTGCATTTGAGGCCAACCACGCCGCAAAATGCCGCGGGTGTGCGGATGGACCCGCCGGTATCGGAGCCGAGGCTTCCCATCGCCTGAAAATCGGCGACCGCGACGGCCGAGCCGCCCGATGATCCGCCGGGCACCCGCGAAGGGTCGTGCGGATTCTTCGACGGTCCGAAGTAGGAATTCTCAGTCGAAGACCCCATCGCGAACTCATCGAGGTTGGTCTTGCCGATGATGACCGCGTCTGCCGCCTTTAGGCGGGAGACGACAGTCGCCTCATACTGCGGTTTCCAGTTTTCCAGTATGTGCGAGCCGCAGGTGCAGGGGACTCCAAGAATGGTGATGTTGTCTTTGATGGCGACGACAACGCCGGCCAGCTCTCCGAGCGGTTTGCCGCTGGCGCGTTTCTCGTCGATCGCCGCCGCCTGCACTCGCGCATCGGTGTCGAGCACGCGCAGGAAGGCGTTCAGGTCGCGTCGCTCGGTGATGCGCTGGAGATGGGCATCGACGATCTTCGAGGCGCTCATCTCGCCGGATTTCACGCGCGAGACCGTGTCGGCGATCGACCAGTGAGTCGGGGAAAGGCTCATCCTGAAAGATAGCACACTCGAGAGTTCTAATCAATTACCGGGCGTAGGAGCGTACTGCAGACGCCCATACAACCGATCGCTTCATGCGATTCGGCGTCACGAAAAGACGAAGGGCGACCCAACGGGTCGCCCCTACGAATAAACCTCACTGGGACATCGATTACAAAAGCGGCAGATACTCGTTCATTTCGTAATCGGTCACGTGCATGCGGAACCGATCCCACTCAAGACGCTTGTTGGCCAGGAGCGTGTTGAAGATGTGATCACCCAAGGTCTCCTTCATGAGCACCGAGCTTTCGAAGACGTTGCACGCCTCCTCCAGCGAACCGGGAAGCGCCTTGATACCCATCTTCTTGCGTTCGGCATCGTTCATGTGGAAGATGTTCTGCTCGATCGGCTCGGCCAGCGGCGCGTTCTTGTCGACACCGTCCAATCCGGAAGCAAGCATGCAGGAGAAGGCGAGATACGGATTGCAGGCCGGATCAGGCGAACGCAACTCGACGCGTGTCGCCTTTTCCTTACCGACGCGGTACATCGGAATGCGAATGAGCGATGAGCGGTTGCGCATGCCCCATGAGAGGTAGACCGGCGCTTCGTATCCGACAACCAGGCGCTTGTACGAATTTACCCACTGGTTGGTGACCAGCGTGAACTCGCGGATGTGATTCAGAAGACCAGCAATGTAACTGCGGGCAAACTTGGAGAGGTGATACTCATCGTTTTTTTCAAAGAAGAGATTTTTGCCGCCCTCGAAGAGCGATTGGTGCGTGTGCATGCCGGAACCGTTTTGGCCGAAAATCGGCTTGGGCATGAATGACGCGTACGCACCCGCCTCGAGCGCAAGTTCCTTCACGACGAATCGGTAAAGCATGGCATAATCGGCCATCATCAGCGCTTCCTGATAACGGAGGTCGATCTCGTGCTGCGAGGGCGCGACTTCGTGATGCGAGCACTCGACCTGGATGCCGAGTTGCTCGAGCGAGACCACTGCCTTCTTGCGCAGACGGGTGCCCTCATCGACCGTCGAGTAATCGAAGTAGCCGTCGTGGTCAAGCAATTCCGTGCACTGCGAATTGCGGAAGTAGAAGTACTCGATTTCCGGACCCGTGTAGAAAGTCCAGCCGCGATCCTGCACTTTCTTCAATGTGCGCTTGAGAACCTGCCGCGGGTCGCCGTCGAAGGGTGTGCCATCCGGCTTCTCGATATCGCAGAACATGAGCGCGATGCGTTCGCCCGCGATCAACCAAGGGATAATGCGGAAGGTGGAGATGTCGGGACGCGCCATCAGGTCGGATTCCTCGATACGCACGTATCCTTCAACCGAGGAGCCGTCAAATCCCTGCCCCTCTTCGAGCACACCCTCGATTTCCGAACGTGTGATCGACATGCCTTTCATGTGCCCAAGGACATCCGTGAAGAGAAGTCGGATGTACTTCACGTTGTTCTTGTCCAGGGCGGTGAGAACATCAGCGTTGCTCTTTACCATGGCGGCTTGACCCTCGTCAGTTTTTTGTGTGGTTCCGGTCGCCCGGAAAAGGCGCGAATCAATGGATTGCGGCGTTCAAGTCAACCGGATTTTGTCCGGATGTGGAACAATCGCATATCGCCACAGGCCACAATAGGTTGTGGACGGTTGGTTTCACGCCACTATTATCGGCGAACTTCTGCTGTTAAGGCATTATGTAAGATTAAGTGCTGCAACAGCTTACTGTTTGGATCCCTGACGGTAAATCGAGAATCCATCCTCTTCATCTCCCAACCAAGTCGCTCAGAGCGGGCCGAAACTCAAGAGGGGGAATTTACGTAAGAACTTACGTAAGTTTGGGGAAGTAGCGGGACATCTCATGAACAGCGATCTCATACGCGAGCTTGGAGCATTGGCATTCGCGAGCCGTCTGCGGCGGCTCAGCGAGCGACTCATGCATGATGCCTCCGCCATGTATGCCGACCACGGCTCGGACTTTGAAGCGCGCTGGTTTCCTGTGGCATACCTGCTTGGGCGGCGCGCCGGGATGGGGATTACCGAGGTCGCGGGGAAGCTGGGTTACACACACCCTGCGGTGGTGCAGATCGCGGCGGCGATGGAGCGACGGGGGCTGGTCAAGTCGCGAGCCGATGCGCAGGACGGGCGGCGACGTTTGCTCTCGCTCACTCCCCACGGCAAAAAAACAGTCCAACAGCTCGCGCCAATCTGGGAGGTGGTGCGTACCTGCACGGAGGATGTCATCGCGAGTACCGGTCACGATGTGCTCGGCGTCCTGGACGCCCTCGAGCGCGAACTGGACAGGCAGGAATTGCTCCCGCGGATTCGTCGCAAGCTGCACCATGGCACCTCCGATATCGAGTTCATCCCCTTCTCGCGAGCTCTGGCGCCGCACTTTGCCCGTCTGAATCGTGAGTGGCTTGGGCATGACGTGCCAATCGAATCCCACGACAACAAGGTCATCGACAACCCCGCCAGAGAGATCATCGCCAAGGGCGGACATATCCTGTTTGCCCGTTGCGGCCGGGAGATCATCGCGACCGTTGCGATTGTTACGCACGATTCCGGCGTCTACGAGATCGCCAAGATGGTCGTGACATTAAATCGGCGGGGTGAAGGAATCGGAAGACTCCTTGCGGACCAGGCGATTGCCTGGGCGCGTAGTCAAGACGCCGCGAAGATATTGATCGCGACAAGTCCCAAGCTCACTCGGGCGCTCTCGCTTTATCGCTCACTTGGATTCGAAGAGGTCACACCGGACCGCGATTGGAAACAACAATACAATCGCCGGACCATTTTCATGGAACTGAGAAACTCAGGGATTCCCATTGCCACAACGAAGGAGTGATCGAATGTTCGTACGCCACACCCATCCTCTCAAAGCCGCTTGCATTGCCGGCTGTTTGTCCGTTTTCGCAGTCCTTGTCGTCTCTGATGCGCGCGCGCAGGACGGCCCGGACGAAGACATGGTGATCGACGACCAGATGAAGGCGGAGATCATTGACAGTGTGTCGCAGGCGCTGAACTCCACATACATCTTTCCAGATGTGGCCGCCAAAATCGCGAGACACCTTCGCGACCAGCTCAAGAAGAAGGCATACGCCGATGTGAGCGGCTTGAGCGGGTACCTGGGACTTCTTACTGAGGATATTCGCTCCATCAACCATGACCGCCATCTGTGGGTCGAGTACCTGACGGATCAACGGATCTCGCTGCTGGATAGTGATACCAACGGCGCGGCCGTAGCGGCGGAGGACTTGCGCCAATCGCGGCAGCGCAATTTTGGTTTCCGCGAACTGCGGATTTTGCCTGGTAATGTCGGCTATCTGAAACTCAACAGCTTCTCGGATTTCAATGAGGCGGGAGTCGTCGCGGTCGGCGCGATGAACTACTTGTCGAACGCCAATGCGATCATCTTCGACCTGCGTGACAACGGCGGCGGCTCGACCAAGATGATTCAGCTTCTGACCAGTTACCTGTTCGATGAGCCGGTTCATCTCAACAGCTTCTATATCCGCAGGACCGACACTATCGAGCAGTTCTGGACCCAGGGGCATGTGAGCGGCCCGCGGCTGTCCACGACAGATGTCTACGTCCTCACAAGTGAAAACACATTCTCCGCCGCGGAGGAGTTCTCCTACAATCTCAAAAACCTCAAGCGCGGCACAATTGTCGGCGATACGTCCGGAGGCGGCGCGCATCCCAACGAGTTTGTTCACTGGCGCAATCTGCATGTGACCATGTCGATCCCCTTTGGCAAGGCAATCAACCCGATCACCGGGACAAACTGGGAGGGCACTGGAGTCATTCCCGACATCCCCTGCCCCACCGACAAGGCGCTGGATGTCGCCCATCACGAGGCGCTGAAGAAGATTCTCGCAAAAACCACGGGCGAGCGAGAACGATTCTTCCTCGACTGGGCCATCACTGGACTCGAAGACAAGATCAATCCTCAAACTGTCGATGTCTCACGGTTGGCTCATTACGCCGGCGCCTACGGGCCACGATCGATCAAATTCGAGGATGGGCAGTTATTCTACCGGCGCGGCGAGAACCCATGGGCAGCCCTGGTTCCCATAACGGAGAGAATGTTCCGGTTGGACGGAATCGACTACTTCCGGCTGGAGATTGTGACCGGCGCTGACGGAATACCAACCGGCCTGATCGGACACTATGACAACGGCACCACGGATAATTCTGATCGAACGGCTCCATGACGTTGGAGCACATTGATGGCTCGGGCAGTCAGCTCAGACTCGCTCAACGCAGGCAGCCCTGTCCATCTCAGATGCCTGAAGCCACAACCTTCATCCCACAGGGTTTTGCCTGAGGCGCTGCGCCTTGGTCAGAATTCCGTCGGCAATCAGGCGATCCACAATCTGCGCGGCCGTCTTCTCCCCCATTTCACGCCAGCCGGCCCCGATTTGTCCGTAGCCGTGATTGGAGACCCGTCCGCGCCAAATGGTCTTGGCGTCGGCTACCGATGTAAACTCCACATCGTAGGTGAGATCGCGCAGGTGCGAGACCCCGGGAAGCATTCGTCCTTCCCAGCCGATCTGCGACAATTCAATCGAAAGCAGGCCATCCGGTGTGAATTTCTGGAATGCCGCACCGTCGATTTCAGTTGAATCCGCCAGCGTGAGCTTTTCGGTATGACGGATGATCGACTGGCCATCGCTTACGATTCCCAGGAGCGTGAACTGTCGATTGAATTCGGCGTTCATTCCTTCGACGATCTTCGCCGCGACGGTTGTGTCGATGCTTTGGTGTCCAGTCAGGACGTAGACCCGTGAAAACGTCTCGTTCGACTCTGGATCGGTCACCGATTCGATTGTGGTTGACGCACAGGCTAGAAAGATCGCGGCGCCCGACGTACAAACCAAGAGCGCCATGACTCTGCAAATCGAGCGCACGGTTGACCGGAGATCCATTGATCGAGTGGAACTACTTCTTCATGAATGCCGTAATCAGGTCGATCGGGACCGGGAAGATCGTGGTCGAATTCTTTTCGGCGGCGATCTCGGTCAGGGTTTGGAGATATCGCAATTGCAGCGTCGCCGGATTCCTGCCGATGATCTCCGCCGCCTCGGCGAGCTTCGTCGAGGCCTGCAATTCGCCTTCGGCGTGGATGATCTTGGCGCGGCGTTCGCGTTCGGCCTCGGCCTGACGCGCGATGGCGCGCTGCATCTCGACGGGGAGATCGACGTTCTTGACCTCGACGACCGAGACTTTGATACCCCAGGGCTCGGTTTGATCGTCGATGATCTTCTGCAGCTTTTGATTGATCTGGTCACGATTGGCAAGCAGATCGTCCAGCTCGAACTGCCCCAAGATCGAACGTAATGTGGTTTGAGCAATTTGCGATGTCGCGATCATGTAGTTGGCGACGTTGACGATGGCCGAGTTGGCATCGACCACGCGGAAATACAGCACGGCGTTGACCTTCACGCTGATATTGTCGCGGGTGATGACATCCTGGGGCGGGATATCGAACGTGATGGTGCGCAGATCCACGCGCTGCATCTTGTCGACGATAGGAATCAGGAGGATGAGCCCGGGCCCCTTGGCGCCGATCAACCGTCCGAGCCGAAAGATGACGCCGCGTTCGTATTCCTTCAGAATGCGGACGGCGTTGCCGAGAATGATCAAGACGATAAACGCGACCACCAGCGGCCCTATCGAAATCATATTTCCTCCCATGTCCGATCCTCCCTGTTCGCGCGCTGGACGGGTCAATCCCCGTCGCCGCCTGACATCTTACTTGACTGGCTTGACCACCAGTTTCATTCCGAGTTTTTGAATCACTTCGACTTTATCGCCGGCCGAGACCGGGGTGGACGATTCCGCCGACCAGTATTCGCCGCCCACGTAGATCATGCCGACACTCTCGAACGACTCACGGGCGGTGCCGATCTGCCCGATCAGCCCCTCGGCGCCGGTCACCGGCCGATTCCGCCGCGCTTTCAATGCCATGGCCAGCCCGAATACGAAGAAGGCGACGACTGTGCCCACGACCGCGAGGATGACGGCAAACGAGATCTTCGCCGCGGGCTCGGGGGAATCAATCAGCATCACCGAACCCATGATCATGGCGATCGCTCCGCCCACGGTCAAGAGGCCGTGGCTGACGATTTTTAATTCGAGGATGAAGAGTATGATGGCAATCACGATCAACGACAGCCCCGCGTAGTTGATGGGCAAAGTTTGAAGCGAGTAGAATCCCAGGATGAGTGAAATGGCGCCGATGACGCCGGGGAATATCGAGCCGGGATTGTACAACTCCATGAGAATGCCGATCCAGCCAATCGACATCAGGATGTAGGCGATGTTGGGATTGCTGATGACCGAGAGGAGTTTTTCGCGCCATGTCGGCTGGATGCGCTCGACGTTTGCGCCTTTGGTGTGTAGGGTGTCCTCACCCGTCGGCAACATGACCAGTTTTCCGTCAAGAGACTCAAGCAGGTCGTCCATGTCGTCGGCGATGAAATCGACGACATTGGAATCGACAGCCTCCAGCGACGTGATCGAGATTGACTCGCGCACAGCGCGTTCCGCCCAAGCGGCGTTGCGGCCGCGACGCTGCGCAATCGACTTGATGTTGGCGGACGCATCATTGGTGGCCTTGCCGGACATGATGGAGTCCATCTGTCCCTCCAGGGTCACCGGATGGGCGGCTCCGGCATTGGTGCCGGGAGACATGACGGCAATATGGCCGGAAAGCAAGATGAACACGCCGGCTGAGGTCGCGCTCGCTCCGGAGGGCGACACATATGTGACAACCGGGACATTGGCATTGAGAATGGTTTGCGTGATCTCGTGCGTGGTCGAAACGAGCCCACCGGGAGTATCCAACTGGATGATCAGCGCCTCGGAGCTGTCCTCCTCGGCGCGTTCCACGGCGTCCTCGACCTGCATGGCAGTGACCGGGCCGATCGGCCCCTTGATCGTCATGACATGCACGGTGGCCGGTGAGCCAGAGGCAACCCAACCACAGGCCAGCAACACGCCGAGCACCATCCGGCGGATGTGGGACATACTCATCTGTGAATTGTATACGTGATTTTCGCGGGGAAAGCGAGACGAATCGGTACCCGGCGGAGCGGGCTATGTCACGGCTTCATTTGATGCAAGGCTCGGTCATTCCAAATCGCACGGCTTTATGCGCGATTTGGAATTCTTGTTGCTCCTGTTACGGTGGATAACTGCAACAAAGATTCCAGGTCTCGACGACGAGCAAGAGCGTCGAGACCTGGAATGACGGTCCTTTGTTGTCTTCCACCGGGACTGGCTAATACTCTTCTGAGGCGAAATACCGCTCGATACGATCCAGGAAATCGTTCACGCGCGCTTCATCGGTTATGCCGATTCGGGCGGCGCGGCGCTTGCTGGAGTTGTTCTTCTGCGAGATGGTCAACGCCTCGTCGAGCGTGACTTCCATCTTGTCCATGAAGCTGGATTGCGACGGATGCAATTTGGCGGTGGTCTCATAGAGGAACGGGACCGACGAACCCATCTTCATCGCCAATACGGTGTTCTCGAAGCGTTCCTCGACGGTGTACGGCAGCGGCAGAAACATCGAGAGGAAGACGAGGTAGCCCATCATCACCCAGCCGAAAATCAGGCCGGTGAAGGCGCCGCCGAACTGGTCGGCTTTACCGATTTTCTGGACGTTGGCCACGCGGAAAAACACCTTTGATGCCAGCCGAAACAGCGCGAACAGCAGCATCGATGCGATGACAAACGCCCACATCGAGACCCAGAGCGGCGAGGCATGGAAATACGCCGAGAGTTCGCGAGTGAAGGAATCGTTGTAGTGCACCGCGACCACGATCGACACGCAGAGTCCGAGTGTGATCATGAGCATGCGCACAAACCCGCGTTTGGCGCCCCATCCGGCGCAGGCGATCACGCCGATCAACAGCACCAGATCGATCAGATTCATCATATTGCCCCCCAGTTGTTATCGCCGGGCGCCTGGATATGCGCCAGCGCTCGGATTCGGCCTCGTAGCCTGGCTCTGCTTATTGGCAAACAGAGCCCGGCCTTGCGCCGATCCGACGAAACCAACCTCTTCAATTGTCGACGGAACTAAAGACTGCCCTTGGCCCCCCAAGTGCGTTGGCGGTCCCGCGAGTGTCACACTCGCGGGATCACCATCGTCTTTGTCATTGAACCACTGTCAAGATCGCACCGTTACGATATGCCGAAAGAGTTCGACGATTAGATGGCTTAGTAGTCCGAGCTGCGTTTCTTGTTGCGCCGTCTCGCCTGATTCATCTTGCGTTTCTTTCGCTCCGATGGCTTTTCAAAATGCTGGTGTTTCTTGACGTCCGAGAGGATGCCCGCTTTCTCACAGGTCTTGTTAAATCGTTTCAGGGCTTTCTCGAAAGATTCGTCGTCGCGTACGCGAACGCCGGTCATTAAGTGCGTTCAACTCCTTCCAAATCCGGTTACTGGCAGAATAAGTGTTTATCTCCAAGTACTCCCGTTATTTACTTGTGACTGCGTGGACGCCTCTGAGGGACATGCCACCAGTTTAGAATTACGTAAAGAGGGGATTTGTTGTCAATCAGAAGGGGAGATTATCCACAATCTCTACACAGACGCGGCGGCTAAAAGCGAGATAAACCGCTGCTGGACAATTGGATAGCCATGAAGAGAAGTCGTTTCCGAGCTGTGGTGTTTGATATGGACGGGGTCTTGGTGGATTCCGAGCCGGTCCATTTTGAGTCGACCGTGCGAGTCATGGGCGAATACGGCTGCGCATTCACCGAGGCCGACAATCGCGAATTCATCGGCTCGACCGACCGGGTCATGTTCGGTGTGCTTTGTGCGCGTCACCAACTTTCCGAGCCAATCGAAGAACTGATCGAGCGACGCAAGGCCCATTATCTCGATCTGATCCAGAACGGTCGCTTGGTCTGGCGCGAAGGGATCCGCGAATTAGTACATGAATTGGCGGTACTCGACCACAAGCTGGCGGTGGCATCCTCAGGACTGCGGCGTATCATCGAATACACATTGGCCCGCGGCGAAATCGCCCACCATTTTCATGCTGTAGTCTCCGCTGACGATATCCCGGCACCCAAGCCGTCGCCAGAGATCTATCTGGAAGCGGCAAAGCGAATCGGCATCGATCCGGCGCATTGTGCCGCGATCGAAGACACCGATGTCGGCGTGCGCGCCGCCAAGAATGCCGGCATGTTTGTCATCGCCTTTCCAACGACCACGACTGCATCGATGGACTTTTCACCGGCGGATGCGACCGCCCGATCCAGCCAAGAAATCCGCGCGATCCTCCTTGGAAGCGGAAACCCGGAGTGAATTGTCGGTGTTAGACGGGAACACCACATTCACTTCGGAGGCCCGATGCGGAGATTGATCGACTGGATCACGACCACAGACACAACAGACAGGCGGATCAGTCTCGGACTTCTCTGGCTGCGAATCGGCATCGGCGGTTTCATGCTGACATTTCACGGCTGGGGCAAGCTGTCCAGCTTCGGGGAGCGATGGGGCAAATTTGGTGACCCGCTCGGTATCGGGCCGCATCTCAGTCTCATCCTGGCGATATTCGCTGAATTCTTCTGCTCGATCGCGATCATCTTCGGATTCATGACGAGGGCGGCGGCTATTCCACCGTTGATTGCGATGCTGGTCGCGGCGGGGATTGTTCACGTCAACGATCCCTGGAGCAAGCAGGAGTTTGCCCTGATGTACGCGATTCCCTATCTGGCGCTGATTCTGGCCGGCTCAGGGAAGTACTCGCTGGATGCGAAGTTATTCAGGCGGGGGTGACGAAGATCGCTTCGCCCTCAGGCAGTGATCATCCGCACAATCTCATCATGCACGCGACCATTCGACGCGATGAACGTGCGGATTCCCTTCGTCACCGGCTGTCCATCGAGGTCAGTGGCTCTTCCTCCAGCGGCCTCGACAATTGCCGCCGCGGCGGCGATGTCCCAGATTCGGATCGACGCCTCGACATTGGCTTCGAACCGTCCACTGGCAATGAGATGATACGCCCAACAGTCGCCGAACCCGCGCACGCGCCGTGAACCGTGGATGAGACGTAAGAGGCCCTCTTCCCTGCCAATCTTCTTGAAATAGTTTAGCCCGCCGAATGAAATGCGCGCCTGCGCAAGTTGATCAACTTCACTGACGCGGATCGGTTGGTCGTTGAGGAAAGCGCCCGTTCCGATTTCGCCATAACAGATTTCTCCGAGCGCCGGGCAGTTCGAGACGCCCAAGACCAGTCTTCCATCGCGCATCAAGGCAATCTGTGTCCCGAAAACCGGGATGCCGGTCATGAAGTTTTTTGTGCCATCAATGGGGTCGATGATCCAGACATGCTCGGATGATCCGGTCTCGCCAAACTCCTCGCCGAGAAAAGCGTGATCGGGAAAACGCACGGTGATTGTCTGACGGATGATCTCTTCGGCGGCTTTGTCGGCGGCAGTCACCGGCGACCCATCACCTTTGAGCGTATGCGCCACGTTTGGGCCGTAGTACTGCATAATGACATGCTCGGCGGCCTTGGCGGCGTCGAGGGCGAGTTGGAGAAAGGGGGAATTCATGGGGTGATTATACCACAAGAATTGCGGAATTCGGATTGCGGATTGCGGATTGAGAACAGAGCTTTGTCAATCCGCAATCCGCAATCGGAAATCCGCAATCAGATGTGCCCTCGCCGGACGGCCTCAATGAAATCCGTATACGGCGGTTCATGTCCATGAGCGCGCAAGTCAGCGGCGATTTGGCCGCGATGGTAGGCAGAGTGCATGGGCAAGTGCGTGAGGATGTCCTGAATCGAATTGGTCCACAGTTCGCCTTTAGAATTACGGTATGAGATCGTCGAATCCAGGATGTCGGGCGTGAGTTTCGCGAGATATGAGTCCCAGTCTTCGATCTGCTCGTCCAGATACGATTCGCACTGCGTGAGTTTCAAGGACGGCCACACGACCACATCGCGAGTCTCACTTGTCAAGCGTGTGAGCCACAGGTCCTCGGCGGCAAGAATGTGCGAGAACCAGCAGAGGGATTTCTCCGGCGGTGTGCCGGCGCGCTTGAGCGCCGCGAGGATTTCGCGGTTGGCCCAGTGGTCGTAGGTGAAGAGGCGATGAGCTTCTGAGAGCACAGTAAACTCCCGGCGGTTGTCGAGCATTGATTGCTACCATGCGTTCATGGCCATGAGCGACTTCACTCAATTACTTAACAAACTGCTGCTGCTTCGGGAATAATCCGAGCACAGCTTTGTAAATGGTATGATGTCGCGCGCATCACTGACAATCCGAAACTTGACCATGGCCTTTTCGTGCCTCCTCACTGCTAGGGGTGTAGCTCCCTTTCCACAAGGGCGGATAATCAGCAATCAAGGCACTCTTGCAGATTCAAGCATGAATCTGACGAGCCCGACATACGAGATCCCGTGCTATTACTTCTTACCGTCATCCCTGCCCGACTCAGGAACCGAAATTTGCGCTTGGATCGATTCTGTAATTGCTCTCAATCCTAGTCCCAACTGGGAGGACGCGGCCGTGCCTGGTGCTGTTCCTACCTTTAACTGGATCGAGGCAAGCTGCTCCGTTGAGAATTCCTTCGGAAGGCCCCCGGATAGTGCTGCAGCTACAAGTCACTCCGCATGGGAGGAACACAATTCCACACCAGAATGCCTAGACTGCCCAAGAGTACCCTTCCCTCAGGTCGCCTTGTTCACCAATGGAGAAGGAGTGGTTTGGCTCAATGTACTGGTCGACTATGAGGGCAAAGTACGGGAGGCACGCATCGCCAAATCATCAAGGAGCAAGATGGGCTTCGATGAATACGCGGTGACAGCGGCACTCAAGAACGTCTTCCGACCGGCAATCCGCAATGACAGACCAGTCGTAGTCTGGATAACCTATCCTCTGACTTTCCGCATCCTTCACAACTAATTCATGTGGCCGTTAGAACCCTCCAAGCGGCTTCCCCGCCAGGAAATGATAGTGCAAATGGAAGACTTCCTGCCCCGATTCGCGGCCGTTGTTGATCACCAAGCGGAAACCACGGTCGGCGAAGCCGAGTTGCTTGGCGATTGCCTGAACCTCATCGTTGAGCGTCTTCAGGACATCCGACGGGGTTTCGAGATATGTCGGGTAGTGCGCCTTGGGGCAGATGAGGACATGCGTCGGGGCTTTGGGATGGATATCGTTGAACGCGTAGACGTGATCGGATTCGTAGCGAACGGTTGATGGAATCTGCTTGGCGATGATCTTGCAGAAGATGCAATTGGGATCGGTCGGTTCGCTCATAGTTCCCCCAAATGTTGCATGACCAGTGTCAGCGAGGCGATGGCCGCGGTTTCAGCGCGAAGGCGGCGCTGACCCAGCGAGATCGGGATCGCGCCCCGGCCAATGAATAAGTCGCGCTCCGGCTGAGTCAATCCTCCTTCGGGTCCGACAATCAGGAGAACTTTCATCGTGCGCGGCGGCTCGTTCGGTGTGGCCGAGATGCTTTTGCCCTGCGAATCGGCGATCCAGGTGCGGTGATGGTCTTCGATCAGCACCGCGGCGGCTTCGGGCGTCGTGATCGGATCGACATCGGGCAAGACCGATCGCAACGATTGCTTCATTGCGCCGAGCGCCAGACGCCGCCAGCGTTCGACACGCCTCTCCCCCGCCTGCTCGCCGCCGATCCCCGATGGCGAGTGGTGACAGCGTAGCGGAATAATCCGCACGACACCCAGCTCGACTGACTTCTCGATAATCCAATCATAAACTTGAGGCCGTCCGACACCAACTGCGAGCGTGACCTGAGCCATCGGTTCGCCGATGCGGCGATGGGCGCGGATGATCCGCCCCGTGACTTCCTTCGGCGATGCCTTGGTGATTTCGCAATCGTAGGCGTTGCCCACGCCATCGGTCACGGTCATCATCTCGCCTTTGCGTAAGCGGCAAACCGAGACGGCATGCTTGGCCTCCAGGCCGAAGAGCGTGGCCGAATCGGATGTGATATGGACGGACGGAGTCCAGAAGAAGCCGGGGGCATCCATGGTGCGTTGATTGTCGGTGTAGGGCACGTGGGAATGTAAGCAGTTGTGGTGCAGGCTTCCAGCCTGCATGCAGGTAGAATGTCTGCGCCTGACTGTGAGGTCTTTTCTGTCGCCCCTCCGGGGCTTTTCTAATTCATCTCGTGCTTGACCCAGGGCTGACGCCCTGGGCTATTATCTATCGCGCCTCCGGCGCTCTGCGAGAATCCACACGGGATCCCAGCATCTGGATTTCGAGCCCCGGAGGGGCAAAAGAACTTAGCCCAGGGCGTGAGCCCTGGGACTATGAGGAGAAACAAGAAAAGCCCCGGAGGGGCGACAGAAAGACACGACGAACGGCGTCAACTGCCAAACGTCTCGCGGAATTTGTCGAGGAAAGACTTGTCGGCTTTCGGCGGTTGACCACTGGTCGACTTGCCAAACTTTTCGAGCAAGGACTTGTCCTCGGAGGACAAATGGGTGGGCACCCACACGACAGTTTGGACCAGCTGATCACCGGCACCGTAACCGCGCAGATGCGGGATGCCCTTGCCGCGTAAACGGAACAGCTTGCCCGACTGTGTGCCGGCAGGAACTTTGAGCTTCACGTCACCACTCAGTGTCGGCACAATGATGTGGTCGCCAAGTGCCGCCTGCGAGAACGAAATCGGCAGACGGAAAAGAACATCGTCGCCATGACGTTCGTAGACATCATGCGGAATCTCTTCGATCACGACAATCGCATCGCCGGCCTGTCCGCCGCGTGGCCCGGCATGACCCGCACCACGCACCGTGATGTAGTTGCCTGAAGTCACTCCGGCGGGGACATTGACCGAGATTGTCGAGGAGCCTTCGATTCGACCCTCGCCACGGCAATAGGAGCAGGGATTCTCAATGATCTCGCCGGCGCCGCGGCAACGCGGGCAGGTCGAGATGTTCACGAACTGGCCGAAAACCGAGCGCGACACCTGCCGTACTTCGCCTGATCCATGACATTGCGGGCAAGTGGCTGACTTGGCACCCTTCTTTGCGCCGGAGCCGCCGCATTCTTCGCAGGCGACCATGTGCTTGATGCGCAGTTTCTTTTCGGTGCCCTTGAAGATTTCTTCCAGCGTGAGCTTGAGTCGCACACGCAGGTCGGCGCCGGCGGGCGGGCCGGAGTGCCCGCGCCGTCCGCCGCCAAACATGTCCTCGAATCCGCCCCCGGCGCCGCCGAAGTCACGCATGAACGCGCGCAGTGCATCGGAGAGATCAAAACCATATGCCCCGGCGCCCTGGAACCCACCCGGACCCGGACCGCCACCCGACAAGCCGGCGTGCCCAAACTGGTCGTAGACGCGGCGTTTCTCCTCGTCCTTGAGAACTTCGTAGGCCTCGGTCGCCTCTTTGAATTTCTCCTCGGCGGATTTGTCGCCGGGGTTTTTGTCCGGATGGAACTGAACGGCGAGCTTGCGGTAGGCCTTCTTGATTTCATCGGCCTCGGCCTTGCGGTCGATGCCGAGAACTTCGTAGTAGTCGCGCTTGGAGCGTGTGTGCGGCATGTTTGTTCTTATTGGGAGGGCGAGGCTCCTGCCGAGCCGTGCGCGTCACCCATCGCGGCTCGGCAGGGGCCTCGCCCTCCCAGATACAAAGTCAGAATGTGTCGTTC
>CAYJMP010000001.1:1043742-1148742 GCA_964371625.1 uncultured Ignavibacteria bacterium
TTTGGGGGGGGGCCGCCCCCGCCCCCGCCGGGCCCCCCCCCCCCCCGGGGGGCGGGGGGGCCCCCCCCCCTCCCAGATACAAAGTCAGAATGTGTCGTTCAATTGGCCAGTTCTTTATTTCTTCTTCTCGTTCTCGTCGACGACTTCGTATTCAGCATCCACGGCGCCGCCGTCGGGCGATGTGGATTGCTCGGCTGCTGATGGGCCACCGGTGGTCTGTTCGGCGCCGGGGGGCGGCTGACCAGCCGCGGCCGACTGCTTGTACATTTCCTCGGCCAGCTTGTGCGAAGCGCGTGTCAGCTCTTCGACCGCCTGGTCGATAGCCTGAGCATCGGTGCCGCTCTGCACCGACTTCACTTTGGCGATAGCGTCCTCGATCTGCTTTTTTTCGTCGGCCGAGACTTTGTCGCCGAAGTCCTTGAGCGTCTTCTCGGTCGTGTAAACCATATGGTCGGCCTTGTTGCGCGCCTCGATCAATGCCTTCTTCTTCTTGTCCTCGTCAGCGTGCGATTCGGCATCCTTGACCATGTTCTTGATTTCCTGCTCGGTCAGGCCGCTGGACGACTCGATTTTGATCTTCTGTTCTTTGCCGGTGGCCATATCCTTCGCGGTGACATGAACGATCCCGTTGGCATCGATGTCGAATCCCACTTCGATCTGCGGGACCCCACGCGGCGCGGCCGGAATGCCAATCAGGTCAAAGCGACCAAGTGTACGGTTGTCGATGGCCAGCTCGCGCTCGCCCTGCAAAACATGAATCGAGACCGCGGTCTGGCTGTCGCTGGCAGTGGAGAAGATCTGCGACTTGCGCGTCGGGATCGTGGTGTTGCGATCGATCAATTTGGTCATGACGCCCCCCAATGTCTCAATGCCGAGTGAGAGCGGGGTCACGTCGAGCAGGAGCACGTCCTTGACATCACCGGAAAGTACGCCCGCCTGGATCGCCGCGCCAACGGCGACGACTTCGTCGGGGTTGACGCCGCGATGCGGCTCTTTTCCGAAGATCTCCTTAACCATCTCCTGCACTTTCGGCATGCGGGTCATACCACCAACGAGGACGACTTCATCTATCTCCGAAGCAGACCAACCGGAATCTTTCAATGCCTGACGGCACGGGCCCACGGTCCGTTGCATGAGATCACTGATCAGTGATTCGAGTTTCGCACGCGAAAGCGTCAGGTCCAGATGCTTCGGACCCGACTGATCGGCGGTAATGAAAGGCAGATTGATCGACGTCTGCATGGTACTCGATAACTCGATTTTCGCCTTCTCCGCCGCCTCTTTCAAACGCTGAAGGGCCATGCGGTCCTTGCGCAGGTCGATGCCGTTGGAACGCAGAAACTCTTCCGCGATCCAGTCGATGATCTTCTGATCGAAGTCGTCGCCGCCAAGATGGGTGTCGCCGTTGGTCGATTTGACTTCAAAAACGCCATCGCCAAGTTCGAGCATCGAGATATCGAATGTGCCGCCGCCCAAATCGTATACGGCGATCTTCTCGTCTTTCTTCTTGTCGAGTCCGTAGGCCAACGACGCCGCGGTCGGCTCATTGATGATGCGCAGGACTTCGAGGCCGGCGACGCGCCCGGCGTCCTTGGTCGCCTGACGCTGCGAGTCATTGAAGTAGGCCGGCACAGTGATGACCGCCTGCGTGACTGGCTGGCCGAGATAATCTTCGGCGGCTTTCTTCAGCGCTTGCAGGATCATGGCGGAGATTTCCGGCGGCGAATACTCACGTCCGCCGGCACTGACGCGCACGTCACCACCCGCGCCATCGATGACCTTGTAGGGAACGAGCTTCATCTCCGAGCTGACCTCGTTGTAGCGGCGTCCCATGAACCGCTTGATCGAGAAGACCGTGTTCTCGGGATTGGTGATCGCCTGACGTTTGGCAATCTGCCCCACGAGTCGTTCGCCCTCTTTCGTGAATGCGACGACCGATGGCGTGGTGCGTCCGCCTTCCGCGTTGGGGATGACCGTCGGCTGGCCGCCTTCCATCACGGCAACGCACGAGTTGGTCGTACCCAAATCGATGCCGATGACTTTACCCATTATGTGTGTTCTCCTTTTCGTCTCAGAAACGGCACGGCGGGGCCGTGCCCCTACGATTCTGCTTCTTGCTTGCCTTGTGATACAACCACTTTCGCGTGACGGAGGATTTTCCCGCCCAGCTTGTATCCGGGAGAAATCTCCTGCATCACGATTCCTTCATCATACTCATCCGACGGCATACGCATGAGGGCGTCATGCTCTTCGGGATTGAACGGTGTGCCGACCGTCGATGATCTTTCCAGGCCGCGCCTTTCGAGCACGCTCCAAAACTTGCTACGAATCTGCGAAACACCCTGCACGATCTGGTCGGCCGATTCGGCCTTGTGATCGGATTCGAGCGCGCGCACGAAGTCGTCGAAGACTTCGGTCAGATCCCCAATCAGATCGCGTTCGGCATTGCGGACAAGGTCGCCAAACTCGCGGGCCGAACGTTTGCGATAGTTGTCGAACTCGGCAGCCAAGCGCAGGCATTTGTCTTTCCAATCATCGACCGCATCACTGGCTGGCGGCGCCTCGGGAGCCTGGGATGCGTCGGCTTCCTGGGCAATGTCCTTGTCGTTATCGTTCACTTCTCTATCTCTTCCGATAGCACTCTGGCGACGTAATCGACAATCGAGACCAGCTTCGCATACTCCATGCGTGTTGGGCCCATGATGCCGATAGTACCCTGCACATGCCCGGCGTTGTAGGCAGCCGAGACTAGAGAACAGCCTTCGGCGCCCTGCAGCTTGACTTCGCTGCCGATCGTAATGACGATCCCTTCACCCATACCGCGTTGCCTTAGTACTTCTACAATTGGGGTGCGTTGTTCGATGACGCGCAGGACGCCGCCCAGAGTGTCATGGTCGGCAAATTCGGGCTGGCTGAATAAGTTTGATGTGCCATTCACGTGGAGTGATTCTGCCGAGGGACGTTCGAGCATTTCGTCGGCGGCCTCGACAAACATCTTCACCAGACGCGCATCGATACGGGCATCGTCGCCGAATCGTTGTGCAACGATCGTGCGCAGCGTCCCGAGGGCCTGCCCGGCCAGGCGTTCGTTTAGCGCCTGCTGCGTCTCTTCGACGGCTTTACGCGCGACTTCTGTCGAGACTTCCAACAACAATGTGCGCACCAGCCCGGTCTGCACCCCGACAACGACCAAGAGTCGCCTTTCCGCCACCGGAATCAACTCGATGTGCGAGATGATGCCGCGTTCGAGACTGGGCGCCAAGGTCACGCCGATTTGCGCCGTGACCTTCGCCAGGACGTGCGCGGTCTGCTCGAGGATGTCATCGACCGCCTTCTTGGAGGCCGCGAGAATCTCTTCGCGGAGACGCCGCGCCAGTTCCTCGGGAATCGGCGTCGGCTCGATCAAGTTATCGATGTAGGTGCGATACCCTTCATCGGTCGGAACGCGTCCCGCTGATGTGTGCGGCTGACGAATCAACCCCAGTTCCTCGAGATCCTGCATGGTGTTGCGGATCGTCGCCGGAGACAGCCCGAGACGATGTCGGGTTGAGAGTACACGTGATCCAACCGGCTCCGCCGTGCTGATATAATGATCGATCAGGACTCTGAGAATGTCTCGTTCACGCGCGCTAAGTTGATCGAATCCCATCGGACTTCACTCCAAGTTGCCAAGTTGCCAAGTTGCGGCAATCGATTGGCCGAAAAGTACTTCTCAAGCGAAATTAGCACTCTATCGTTCCGAGTGCTAATACTTTTACGCCAAAGCTGGCCGCGAGTTTGAAATCGATGTAACATACTTGCTTGTAATAAGTTGCAGGATGCGCAGAGGAGACCAGCTGGGGGGCCCTTGTGCGGCAGGCGGCGATCCGCCGGGTCCGTCAGCAAGTGACTTACCCTTGTTATCAGATACTAGAACGTCGCCGCGACATTCGGCGTGAAGATATTGATGACGTCCGTCTGGGCCTTCTTGAGCGAATCAGACTGGGCACGTCGGCGCAAGACCATCAGGGTAACATCGTCCTCGGCCGATCCGCCTTCGGAGAACTCATTCAAACGCGAGAGAATCGAGTCCAGTTGGACGGCCGCGTCTGAGTGGTTTGAGCGGAGCATCTCCTCGACGCGCCCAATACCGAAGGCGTCGCCTGAACGGTCGCGCGCTTCGGTAAGACCGTCAGTGAAGAAGACCACGGAATCCCCCTCATCAAGCGAGACGGTTTGCGACGCGAGGACAATATCCGCGGGGCGATTTCCAATTTGGACTCCAACCGGGCGTCCCTTGGGATTCAGGCGCAGGATCGAACCATTCCCCGCCACTCGGTGCAACGCGGGTGTGTGACCGGCCGAGGCGAGAGTAAGGGTGTTAGTCGTTGTATCGAGTACACCGCAAACGATGGTCACGAAGGGACCGCCCGCATGGTGTTTTGCCAGGTACTGATCGAGCGCCTGCAAGATCTCGACGGGCGACCGATGCGCGGGCGCTAGAATTCGCATCGCAGTTCGGACCGCGGTCATGACCAGCGCGGCGGGAAATCCCTTGCCCGCCACATCCGCCACAAGCAGGACCCAGAGGCCTTCTCCCCCATCCACCGGTATGACGTCGTAGTAATCGCCGCCAACGTGCTGCGCCATGCGGTAGGCGGCCTGGGTGTCGTAGCCGGGGATCTCGGGAAGCTTCAGCGGCAAGAGTGCGCGTTGCAGTTGTTCGGCTTGCTCCATCTCGCGACGCGCGAGGTCGCGTCGGGCAATTTGGCGTTCGGAGCGGGCCACCGCTTCGGTGACTTCATTGATCGCCGTGACGACCTCGGCGATCTCATCCGGGGCGGCGCCGGGTGTGATGTTGGCCACTGCCCCCTGCGATTTGGCGGCCTGTAACATGTCACCCAAACGACGCAACGGGCGCCCCACGAAAAACGACACGAGTCCCACGAGAATTCCTCCTACAGCAAGCACGCCAAGCGCCCCGAGGACCAGACGCCATTGCTCGGTTGTCAGTTGCCCGTCGAGGACAGAAGCGGATATCCCCAGAGTGACGGTCCCTACACGTCGCCGGTCGATCGACATCGTTTCGGAGAAGTGATAAATCGATCTCTCAGACCCGGCGATTTCCCACACGCCCTGTTTGACCAACGATGTCCCTGCCGGGTTTTGGTAAGGGATGTGCACATCTTCCGGCTTTTCCGAATGACCGCGCACGAAACCGCTGTCGTCGACAATGACCAGATAACTGATATCGGGCTGTGCTTGTTTGAGCCCGACGACCAGGAGATCGAACTCGGCATCGGAGCGGTTATTCAACATGTGCTGGGTGGCGGAGGCCGCCGCGGCGCGCGCGAATTCCTGCCAACGGCCTATGAAATCGGCCCGGATTTCTGATCGATTGCGCAGATACAGAAGCGATGAGCCGATCACGGTTACGAGAATGAGCGAGGCCATGCCGATGGCCGCCACGCGTGCGGAGAATGCTCGATGTCCGCGTTGGGCGCCAGCCGGACCGATGTGTTTGGTCAATGTGAGGATGTTCTCATCACCGACCCGCTTGTAATCGACCGCATCGGTGACCTTGCGGATGAGCATGAGACCGAGACCGCCGCGCCGTCCTGTCTCGGCGAGTTGTTGTGTGTCGGGCTTCTCGTCCCAGTTGACCTCGTAGGCACGCCCGGTGTCATGGAGCGTGATCGTGACAACGCGGCGAGTAGCGCGAATGCGTAAGCGGATTCGACCCGGTCCATACAGATATCCGTGACGGATGATGTTGCTGGTGGCCTCTTCGACCGCCAAGAGCAACCCAGCAACCGCCTTCTTGCCCAATTCAGTGGTGAAGAGGGCCGCCTGCACAAAGTCGCGGATCTCATCCAGCGACTCCTGTGAGGCGGGAAACGCGGCGTAATGCTCGGATGTGTAATCGGTGAAGATCATTCGTCGTTAGCGATGGCGCTTTCGTTACCGAGCCGCTTGCGCACCTGATCGAGATTGGAGAGAATGCTCTCGTTGCCGGGATACTTGGTCAACAAGCCAGTCCAGAGTTTTTCCGCCCCCAGGAGATCACCCGCGCGTAGTTTCCGCAACGCCTCCAGATATTGCCCCCAGCCGGCCGTGTCGGTCTGAATCGCGGCCAACGATGATGAGGCGGCGATCTTCTGACGTGCGCGCTCGCGGTATTGGATGGCCAGTGTGTCTTTGGAATTGACCGCCAGCGCCTGTTCGAAATCCACCTGAGCGCCGGCGAAATCATCGGCGATGAACTTCTCCATGCCGCTGCGGACAAAGTCGGCCGCATCACGTTGGCGCCCCAGACGACGCACCCGCTCCTTCAGATCTTCGCGCGTTGAATCTTCGTTCAGAATTCGCTCATAAATCCATTTGGCTTGGCTCAGGTCACGACGGGATTCCGCGTCGCGCGCATCACTTTCCCATTTCAGCAGGGTGAGATCACGTGCGTATCGCACTTCCTGCAACAATTCGTAAGCACGCGGATGATTCCAGTCAAGCCTGAGGACTTCCGAGAAACGAGAAAAGGCTTCGGAGAAGCGATCGGCGGCGAGGGCGTTTTCGCCGTCACGCATCAGCACCTCGATGACCTGCGGAGCAGATGCATCGGCGCGCGCCGAATATGGATGAGCCGCGGCCATGGCCCAGACGAGCAAACCGATGGCCAGTGTTCGCGGACGTTGGAACGCAGACATTGGACCCGACCCCCTTTTGGCAGGACGATTTCGCGTCCCGTGACAGGCACGATGCGAAAATCTCTGCTGGCCGCAAGGTAAATTTGGCGATGGTTCGGTAGACCCTCACCCATTCCGCCGCCGCGGGAGGCGGACTACCCTCTTTCCGTTCGGAGGCGAGGGGAATCTTGCGCGTCCTTGAGGATGTTCCCCAGAGCAGGTAGCCATCCAGCCGGGGTGGGATGACCCTGTTGATTGGCCATTAAGCTGTCAGTAGCGCAGAGTGACTTCTTCGAGCGTAAAACGCGCGCGGATGTTGAGGGTGTCGTTGGCGATCACGCGCAACTCCGGGTGGTGGAATGGCAAGATACTCCCCGGCGACCATCGGCCGTCGTCATCGACGTCAACGAAACCGCCCAACTGCCAGCGCCCAGCCGGCAAGGAGAGCGAGAATTGACTTGGGGCGCTCACCAGAACACGCTTCTTCCTTGCGCTGCCGACTCCTCGTGCCTCCAGCCAGAATTCGGTCGGCTCCGACCTCACCGACTGGATGGTCCCTTCAACCTCACCGAATTGAGTCTCTCCCAGCGGGGAGAATCGCCACCGGAAGGTGCCGGCGCTGGCGAGATTGCCCGCCAGATCTGCGACACGCGATGAGTCGATGGCGGCCATGACGATGATGGTATCCGGCCATGAGCTCGTCGGGACGAAACTCAATGTCTGCGGGTCAATCCACTGCCAGACACCGGCCAAGTCGACGCCGGCGGTGTCGCGGACCGTAGCGGCGCCATTGAATCGGGCGGTGTCGAGCGGCTCTGAAAAAATCCAGGTAATTGGCTGGCCGGAGCTCAGCGCTTCGGCGGCGGTTGGCAGGGAAATCAATTCGAACTTGGGGCCGAGAACATCGGTGGGCGCGAGATACACGTGCGAACATGTGCCGGAGTCGAGCAGCCGGCCGCGTTGGTCAAGGACCAGCGCGGCGGAGAAATCGTAGACCGCACCGGGCGCAAACTGCCCCAACAGCGTGATGACACTGGTACGACGGGGCGTCGGCCGGAGAACCGACACGTCGACCGGCGCGCGCGACGCGGAATCGACTACTTCGATCTGCCACTCGGCGGCGCCGGAGGAATCGAGGGGATGCGAAAACGCCAACGCGACGGCGTTTAGACCGACGGCGGAGCAATGTCTCAGTGTGAACGGGACTGTGTCACGGACTTGAGGAAACAGGTCGGTGCTGTCGGGCGCGGTCGTATCGGAAATCGTGAAATCATGCGGCGCCAACGCAAACTGCTCGCCCTGATCGAGACGCTGATCGCGATCTCCGTCGGAGAGGGCGAGCAGTCGGTAAGTCCCGGCGCGCAGGAAGGGCAGTTGAAACCGGCCGCCGGGTCCGGTCTGCGTCGAATAGTCCGGCGGCGCCAGCCAGAATGTGTCCGGCATCGCCTCAAGCAAGTAAGCGTGGACGTCGAATGTGGGGGCTTCCTTGTCCTCGGAGTAGACCCGTCCGCGAATCTCGCCGCGATCGAGTTGTGCACCGGTGGAGAACGCGAAAGTGAAGGGTTCCGGCAGTCGGTTGTTGCGGCGATCGGCAACACGGTTATTGAGCGTGATGCGATAGGTCGTCCCCACGCGTAGCGAGTCGGGCCAGGTAATCGTGACGTGCCGCCCGCCATTGGACCATTTGAATTTTGGCACTCCGGCACGCGGCGGCGAAATCGACAGGTTGCTGACCAGAGTCTTCTTGTCCATTGGTTCGGAGAATTGCAGTGACAGTGCCGCGTCGCGAGCCACCAGCACATCACCGGATGCCGGGACGGTCAGATCGACTGTGGGCGCCGTCGTATCGGCCGGTCCACCTTGAGGCGCTCCTTGTTGAGCGCACGACCAAAACAGCAGCACCGTGGTACAGATGGCGAGAGCCACAATGAAATGCCCGGCGCGAGGTGTCATCACGCCGGGCAAGTAAGTCCGTCTGGGCCTTCGGAACAACAGAAAGCGACCCGCTTACAGGACGCAGGCGTCACAGAAGGCGACCGCGGGATCCGCATTGCGGAACGCGACATCGATGTAGGTCACGACATCGACGATGTCCAGGAAGGTGTCACAATTGGCGTCAACTGACTGGACCGGGCAGTAGGGTTGATTCGCCTGTATCTCGCCGCGGAAGATCACGTCAATCGACTGGACTACGTCCTGAATGTTGGTGATACCGTCACAGATGGGATCAGCATGGCAGGAGCAATCGCAACGCAGTTCGATCAATCCTTTGGTGAATGACGGCACGATCAGGTCCGAGTTTGATTTCGCGAAGGTAATGCTGTTGGCAGGAGCCCAGCAGGCCGTGTCGATTTCGAAGAATCCAGGCAATGTCCCGATTTGGGTCAGGACGATTTGCAGTGACGCATCGGCGGTCGTGCCGGGATCGGCGCCGGGAGCGAGGTCGATCAGTTCGCCGTTGGCGGGATCACCGGTGCTGACCGAGCCAAAAAAGAGACCGTAGGGATCGGTCGGGAAGGTGCAGGATGTGTCATACGTGCAATATGTGTTCGAGACCGGACCGGAGCAGGAGACCGAACAAGTCACGCAGGATTGCCGAATCGCCCGGAACGCCTCGGGCCAGAGCGAGTCCACCGACGGATCAGCAAACCCCAGTGGGCTGTTGGCCACACGTCCCGTCGGGTTCATTTGAAATAGAATCGTTTGCGCGATTGACGCCCCGGGAGTCAGAGGACGGATTTCCAGTGGGATGGCCATTCCCGCTATCGCATCGGTGTTTGAGATCGAGACCCCCACAGTCGATCCTGCGATTCCGATCATGAGTGTCTGGGATTCGACAATGACAGAATTGGCGACGCTCGCCGCGGCGGGACGAGGAGTCTCTGCCTTGTTAGCGGCGGTAACAAATGCGACCGAGCACAGTACAACCGTGAGCGCCACGGCCGCGCGCCGTGCGGACTTGCCTGTGAACATGTGACACCTCCGTGAGGACCGAGATTAGACCTTCCCTGAACTGGAAGGAAACTGCCCGGCGCTGACCATGTCAAGAGAGGTTGACGGCAGGTGCAAAATGGCGTTGCGCGCTAAGGATCAGCCGTATCCACCAGTCCGGCATTCTGGTCGGCGGCCTGGATTTCGAGGAGCTGGCGAGCTTCGATCCGCCAGCCGGGGAGTCGGAGAGAAAACCACACGGCGCCCAAGAGACAGACGACGCCGCCGATCCCAACCGTAAGCGTGGCACCCAGATGCTCGGCGAGGATTCCGGCCAACAGAGAGCCGAAGGGAGCCATGCCCATAAACATCATCGAATAGATCGCCATGACCCGTCCGCGCAGGCGGTCGGGCACCATCGATTGGATCAACGTATTCGATGAGGCCATTTGTGTCATCATGCCAAATCCAACCGGCACAAGTAGTGCTGCCGACAGCCAGAACGAGCGGGATACCGCAAAGAGGATCAAGCTGACGCCGAAGATCGCCGCGGCATAGCCGACCAAGCGCCCCAACCCTTTCAGACGCTCGCGGAACGCCAACGAGAGTGCCCCCAATAATGCCCCGGCTCCCGCCGAACTCATGAGCAATCCCAGTCCGCGTGAACCGCCGTGGAGAATTTGATCGGCGAAAATCGGCATGAGTGTCGCATAGGGCATCCCGGTCAAACTGACTAACCCGACGAGCAGGAGCAGTCCGCGGATCGGACGCGTCTGTCCGACATACCGCATTCCCTCAAGCAGGTGGCTCACCGTCGAACCGGCACTCCGCGTCGTGGCTTTCGCCGGCACACGCATCATCAGAAGCCCGGCGATGACAGCCAGGTAGCTCGCCGCATTGGCGAGGAAACACCAACCCTCGCCGATCATGGCCACGAGTGTGCCGGCAATCGCCGGCCCGAGGACACGGGCGCCGTTGAACATGGAAGAGTTGAGCGCGATCGCATTCATCAGGTCTTCCCGGGTGACCATCTCGGCCACAAAGGCCTGGCGAGCGGGAATGTCGAAGGCATTGACTGTCCCCAGCAATGTGGCAAGGACGAACACATGCCACACCTGAATAGCGCCTGTCAGAGTGAGAATCGCGAGAACTCCGGCGAGGGCCATCGAGGTGGTTTGCGTCGCGACGATTATGCTGTGGCGTTTGACGCGGTCGGCGAGCGCGCCGCCGAGCGTCGCAAACAGGAAGACCGGGGTCATTGCACAGAAGCCGACAAGTCCCAGCTGGGCCGGCGATCCGGTCAGGCGGTAGACCAACCACGACTGCGCCAGCGATTGCATCCAAGTACCGATGAGTGAGACGAGCTGGCCGGCGAAGAACAGACGGAAATTACGATGGCGCAGGGCACGAAAGGCTGAGGTTACTCGGGCAATTGAAACTGTCATGAGACATCAAGCCCGCCGCGTCAATTCGCATGACCCATACGGTCAAAGCCCCAGCTTCTGCTTTATTTCTTCGCTTTCGGGCTCAAGCTCCAGGGCCTTGCGCCAGTGCGTGACGGCCTCATCACGACGCCCCAGTGCGGCGAGGATGTCCCCCAGATGGTCGTGGATTGTCGGATCGGATTGCAGGGACTCGAGGGCCTTGCGGATTTCGGATTCGGCTTCATTCAGCCGCCCGAGACGAAACAGCGCCCAGCCGTAGCTGTCGAGATAGGCGCCGTTGTCCGGCTCTTCTTCGAGCGCACGGCCAATAAGCGCCAGCGATTCCTCCAGATGGATACCGGAGTCAGCATACATGTAGCCGAGATAATTGAGCGCGATGGCGTTGTCGGGCTCGCGGGCGATCATGTTCTCGAACATGGCGACAGAACGGTCGAACTGCCCGTCACGTTCGAGCGCCGCGCCCAAAGAGAACTGCACCCGGCTGTTGAGCGAGTCTTCACGCCAGAGCTTGTCGAGCCAGTAAACGGCCGAATCGTATCTCTCCGCGCGTGAAAACGCGACGCCCATGAAATACCAGAATCCCCGCGTGTCGCCGGTGGCTTTGATCCCGTGGTTGGCCGTCGCGATTGCGGCGTCGAGCGAATCCTGATTGAGCAGCGCCTGACCGAGGTGAATCCATGCGTCGGGGATTGAATCCGTGACGGCAATCGCCTGGCGAAAGAAACTCTTGGCTTCGTCGTATTCGTTGCGGTCTGCGGCGATTCGACCGCGGTAGTACAGTGGCAAGTACGGATCGACCTGACCCTGCATCGCGATGAACAGACTCTCCGCCTTTTCCTCGCGCCCCATCGAGTACCAGAGGATGCCCAAACGGATTCGCTCCGGGTCATCGGGGCGCATCCTCAAGATGCCTTCGATCACCGCCGCGGCCGAATCCGGCTGATCCGCCGCGAGGTATAGTTGGATCAGGCGGCGTTGCGGCGTGAGCTCGGTCGGCGGAGACATTTCAATGACTTTGCGGTAGGCGGCGGCCGCCTCCTCAAATCGACCGAGCGGCTCGAGCGCGCCGGCCAACCCAATCCAGGCATCCCGGCCCGCCCACGAGGAATCGAGCCGCAACGATTCGTGGAATGCCTCGACCGCGCGATCGTTTTGACCCGAGCGTGCGCGCAGATCGCCGAGCTCAATGTAGACCCGCGCATCGGGACGCAAGCGCGCCAGATGCTCGAGATCGTCGGCGGCCCGTTCGAGATTCCCCTGGCGCAGACCCAATCGCGAGAGATACCACCATCCCTCTGCCTCAGTCGAGTCGAGCGCGACCAATTCGCGGTAGAGGCCCTCGGCCACATCGTCATGCCCGAGGAACCGATGGCTGCGGCCGAGGAACTCGATCACGCGACGGTCATGTTCCTGCGCGGCTTCGACGACAGCGATGGCACGCTCAAACCGCCGCATCGTGAAGTAGCATTCACCGAGCGACAAACGGATTTCGGTCGAATTCGGATCAAAATCCAAGGCCCGCTCAAATGCCTGCGCCGCCCCCTCGATGTTTCCCTCTTCCTTAAGGGTCGTGCCTTCCATAAAGAGGTAGTAGGCGGCCTGTTCTTTCTGGGGATCGGTGCGCTGTACAGTCGGACTCGGTGTTGTCGTGTCGGGTTTGGGTTTGCTTGCGCTGCAGGCGGACAAGCCAAGTATCGTCACGCAGACAAGAAGCAGGCGGGGCGCCAGCAGGGACAGATGCGGGCCACCAGTCCGTCGCGAGGCACGGTATATCAGCAGGCGAAGAGTATTCATCCGCTGATTATACGTCTTTGGCCGGCGTGGTTGCAGTCAAATGCACGATTTACGAGGCATTGCTGTTTTGACGTTTCCCGGCGATGAGATACAAGAACAACGCCAGACCGGCAAACGGAACAAGCGCCCACAGATCGCTGTGCGCCAATGGTCCCATCCAAGCGGACTTGTCAAAGGCCGCGTTCCAGTCCACGATGAAAAAGATCGCCTGTGTAAGCCCCGCAATCGCTCCACCAGCGATGAGGCCGCTGGCCAGGAGGACGCCCGGTGAGAATTCGGCTTCGGTGGCGCTGGTTTTGCGCTTCTTGTCGACGATCATGCGAATGACGCCGCCGACAAAGATCGGCGTCGAGGTCGAGATCGGCAGATACAGCCCCACGGCGAACGGCAGCGACGACACACCAACCAATTCCATCATCAGCGCCAGCGAAATACCGATCAGGACAAGCGCCCACGGGAGCTTGTGCGTGAGAATTCCATCGATGATCAGGCTGAACAGACGGGCCTTCGGGGCGTCGTACTTGGTCACAGGGACCAGTCGATGGGTGATCGCGCCGGATTGATCGACCAGATACCGGCCTGTCGTAACGCCACTCCGATCATCGGTGAGATTGAGAATCTTCGCCGGACCATCGGCCATGAGGAATGTCGGCGTCGTGTCGGGGAGTACTCCGGCATTGAAACCGGTGAACGGCGCGCCTGAAACACGGTCGGCGCGCTCGAGATCGGTACCGCAAACTCCGGGGTCGATGAGAAATACAATCTTGCCCTGGTCGTTGACAAGGTAGCGGCCGGTTGGGACTTTGCCGGTGGGCTCGGGCACCGAGATCTGGCGATATGACCGGCCATCGTGTTCGACAATTTTCGCGTCGGCCGGGATTTGGGCAGTGAATTCGGGGTAGTTGCGCGCCGAGTACGTGGTCATCGCCTCGTTCAGCGAAAGCAACGTCCACCCAATCACGATCGCGCTGGTTATGACGCCGACCAGGATACCGATCTGCTGACGCGATGGCGTCGCGCCGACAAGGAATCCGGTCTTGAGATCTTGCGAGATCGTGCCGCCATTCGAGGCCGCCACGCAGACCAAGGCGGCAGTCGTCAGTGCCATGGCGCGGAAGCTCACGCCCGTCCAGCCAACGGCGAGAAACAGTAAACAAGTGATCAGAAGTGTGGCGACGGTCATTCCCGAGATGGGATTCGATGACGAGCCGATTTCACCGGTGATTCGACTGGACACGGTCACGAAGAAGAAACCGAACAACACGATCAAGATCGCCGAAACGAGATTGATCTGCAGAATCGGCGCGATCCAAATCGCGAGAATGAGCGCGAGGCTACCTCCCAGAACATAGATGAGCGAAATGTCGCGCTCGGTCCGCGGTATGATGACCTGGGTCCCTTTTCGAGAGGCAGCAAGTGATCCCATGCCGCGCTTAAAAGCGCCGATGATTGAGGGAATCGAACGGATCAGGCTGATGATGCCGCCGGTCGCCACCGCGCCTGCGCCGATGTAGAGCACGTACGCGTTACGCACGGCTCCGGGGCTCATGTCGCGGATCAAGTCCGTCGCGGGAAAGATCGCTTCATTCAGACCCGCACCGATGACCTTGATCAGCGGGATAATGACGATGAATGCCAGCGCGCCTCCGGCCATCATGTTGGCGGCTGTCTTGGGGCCGATGATGTAGCCGACACCGAGCATCGGCGGGGCGACTTCGGCGGAAATCGATGCACCCGTGAAGAAACGGAACGACCAGTCAGTTGTCTCTTTCCAGAAGCGCGAAATCAAATTCAGGAAACCATAGAGGAATCCGACCCCGGCGCCCATGAAGACCGTCTTGGCGGAAGTTCCTCCCTTTTCGCCGACGATGAGCACATCGGCGCACGCCGTGCCTTCGGGATAGGTGAGCTTGCCATGTTCCTGGACGATGAGCCCATGTCGCAACGGGATCATCATCAAGACACCCAGCATGCCGCCGAAGAGGCCGACCAGCAGGATGCG
Source organism: uncultured Ignavibacteria bacterium (assembly GCA_964371625.1). Taxonomy (GTDB): domain Bacteria; phylum Zixibacteria; class MSB-5A5; order WJJR01; family WJJR01; genus JACQFV01. The sequence continues at coordinate 1,058,577 of CAYJMP010000001.1, forward strand.
CATGAACTCGAGGTCCTGCCCCATGAGCAAAAGCGATGGCAGCGTGAAGGCGACACCGGCGGCGATAGACTCGCCAGCCGAGCCGACCGTCTGCACCATGTTGTTTTCGAGAATTGTCGCTTTGCCGAGAGCGCGGAAAATCGTGATCGATAAGACCGCGATCGGGATCGATGCCGAGACGGTGAGCCCGACCTTCAATCCCAGATAGACCGACGATGCGGCAAACGCGATACCCAAGAGTGCGCCCAGGACCAGACCCTTAAGGGTCATCTCGGCCATGTTGGTTTCGGGGGCGACGTACGGCTTGAAGTGTGCGGTGCTCATGCGGGAATGGTACGATCCTCGTAAGTCGAATCAAGTGAAAAGTTTAAGGGTGTGACAATTGATCGTAGGCGTATGGCACGTACAAGATTCTGAGGCGGAGTCACTACCAGCGTATCCGGCGATCCCATGCCGCAGAATCTTGTACGTGGCACCCCGTACGAGGGGGGCGCGCGGCGTATCCGATTGCCCCGACTGCGCGAGGACGATATACTGGGCGCGTGAAACGAGACATCACGCGTCTGCGTCGCCTGTCTGATACGGATGAGATTATTCCGGTCCCGGGGACTCCAGAGGAACGCATCGGCATGGTATGGCCGCTGACGCAAGAGTTGTATTCACTCTCGGGCCTCTACAATGTTGAACAGCCACTACAAAGACATGTTGTTCGCGTTATCCGGGGAAGCCGCCGTGTTTAGTGCGAGCGTTTCTCCACTACCAAGCTAACCCTCTGCAAGCGGTTGGGCACCCGGCCACGGTCGTGACCTCGGCGCAGCGGCGCTGGAGCAGTACACGGAGACGAAGTGTGGGTGGGGATGGAGTAAGGGCGAACGAATTCCAACTTAAGCCAGGAGGATACGGAGGCGCATGACAAACGTCGCGATGGGAAAACCTGTTGAGGAGTCAGTAACCAATTCCAAAGTCGTCACAGACGGAAATTATCTAACGTATGATGCAAATAGTGGATTCGCTTGGTTTTACTGGCCCGGGACTCTGACAGTAGATCTCGGTAGCATCGTACAGATCAAGAGCATCCGATTCTTGCTCTGGGATAATCTGGGCTCAGGCTCCCGAGTGCCAGCGAATCGACGATATCGCTACCGCTTGCTCGTGTCCAAGGATCATCAGAATTGGACTATCTTGCATGATACGGGAGTCGATGGATTCGATGGCTGGCAAGCCTTCGATTTTCCAGAGTGCGTCGAAGCCAGATTTGTGCGTGTTCACGGCGTGCACAACAACGCAAACAATGAATTCCACATTGTTGAGCTACAAGTTCACGACAGCGCCCCGGAGTCTATTCCGAAGGAACCTGCCTTTCGTCGTACTATTCAGTCCACGGCAACTGCGATTGTTGAATCCGGAGATGGTAAATCACTGCAATCGCAGATCGATACGATTGCAAATCAAATGACCACGCTTGCGGAGGACAACCCGGCCCTCAACAAGACTTACTTTCATGAGCTGGTGTCAAGGATGAGAGAGCAAGTCGCTGACGCTGCGACGATTGATGGCAACATAAGTGCCATAAGAAGGGAGATCGTTGATCCTGTCCGTGATGATCTGAGGCGCACCGAGGGTTTAAGCAAAAGTTCAGTTTTCTTGGGGATTATAGGTGGCGTTCTTGCCATAATCTCGATTTTGCTATCGATATTTGGCCGCTGAACGGAACTGTGAGGCCAGCTTGATAGATCGAATGCGGCGTCACCCCGGGGTAACCTAGCCAGAGTGAATGGGGAATTCGAAATGCCTGACAGCCCTCATGTAGCACCTTCGACGGTTTCCCTCCAAGAGGCATTGGAGCTATCCGGAGAGATACTTCGAAATCTCGAAATGAACGAGCTATCCCTACAAAACGTCGCGCTGAAAACGGCGAGGCTCGCCAGACTACTGAACGAATTTGAAGTTCAGCAGATTCTACAACTGGAGGCAGGGGGTTATCCACTCCTTGGAGGCAGTTTTTCACAAGAACATTGGCGACTCGCAGGGATCGCCGGCCGTCATTATGAACACGAAGGGAAACAAGTCGGGTTCAGAGAATCGATTTCCGAGTTGGAAGAAACGTTGCGAAACTCAGAGGCTGCACTTGCCGCCGCCCAGGACAGGGACGTGTCTATCTCCTCCGCGAATCCACATCAATCTGTATTCGCTCCACCTGGAAACTTCATAGAGCGTGGCAATATACGTCATTCAATCGCGACGGCATCAAATAGGCTTGCGAGTCGGAGGGCACTGATTTACGAGTACGTTGTCCGTCGACACTACGAACTCAAGTTTTCGGGCATTGCGGATGATGTTTTCGCGCGCACCAGGCTTCGAGTCGATGCGGCGATTGGTGATCGCATTCCAGATGCGGTTAAGCGATTGACGGCCGCATATGACAATCTTCGCTCCGAAAATCCCGAGGACTGGTCAAATGCTGTACACAGTTGCAGGCGCATCATAGAAGATCTTGCAGATGCTGTGTTCCCTCCTACCAATGAGGTTCGTACGGTAATGGCGCAGGGAAAACCAATTACCGTGAAGCTAGGCAAACAGAACTATCTTAATCGCATTTTGGCATTTGTAGAGAAGAACAACAGATCGGAGAGATTCTCTGACCTAGTAGGATCTCACATTTCCTTTTTGATTGATCGACTTGAGAGTGTCGCTAAGGCAGCGCAAAAGGGTACCCATGCCAGTGTTGGGAAAGAAGAGGCAGACAGGTACGTAATATACACGTACCTCTTGGTGGGCGATGTACTCTCACTCGACGAGAATGAATCACCCATTTGAATTGGTTTTTATTGCGAGGCAAGCGAATGAGGCACATGTCCAAGATGTTCTCGAGCAGCTTGCGGCGTGTTCGTGTCCAGATAATTTTCGAGGATTACTTCCGATGGTCTCGAAATACGTCGTTGAAATCGTAAGTGGTAGGGTGCGTGCGCTCTTTGCACGCACCGCTGTTTCTGCGAGGCGGTGCGTGCAAAGAGCGCACGCACCCCGCCATTAAGGCGACTTCGGATCGGACGATCTGCGACGCCGGCCTGCAATCTTTAGGTAAGTCCATCCCATTAAGACGTTTGCGGGAGAACTGATTCGCGGCGATTGGCCAACCCTTCCCACTCTTTTTTTCTGTTGCGTCCCCGGAAACAAGCGTTATCATATGGGTGCTTTCGGGAAGGTTGCAAGGGGTTAGGCAGACCTTCCTTCGGGTATACCCAGGGCCGAACCCTCCCCGGCCCGGTCGGAGTTTGATGAGTCCGGCCAGAACTTATCAACAAAAGACACTTCGACGGGAACGTCTCGCTTTCTCACAGGTAATAGTCAGCGGATGAGTGTGTCAAAGGTGACAAATGAAATGGTGATGGAGCAGCTCCGAAAGTGCTTCGATCCGGAAATACCAATTGTGTCGCTGGTTGATCTTGGACTGATCTATGACATCCGAGTGGATGAAAACAACAACGTCGACGTCGAAATGACACTGACGGCGCAAGGATGCCCGGCGCACCAGATGATTTCACAGGACGCGGCGATGAAAGTCAGCGAGATACCGGGTGTCGGCAAGGTGAACGTGAATGTGGTCTGGGAGCCCGCTTGGACTCCGGAACGCATGAGCGATAACGCACGCAAGGCGCTGGGCTGGGTTTAGTCACCCCCGCGTGTTTTGAGGGACCCATCATGGATGATGAGTCTCACACCCACAAACCATAGGAGGGATCTATCGATTCCAAACCGTGAATGGTTAATCCCCAAGAGCCGTACCGCGCTGGGGCGGGAAAGCTCGGGCGAATGGATATCAGGACCGTCCCTCACGGTCCGTGCCAACGGGGGTTGATTGCCGTACCGAAGCTGAAACGACTTCACCCCACTTAGAGATGTGCCCAGAAGCTGCAATGAGATGCACACAAATGAAATGGCACGGATGTTGCGTACAACAGTTAACAAGGGACGTTAACACAAACCCATATGCACATGGGGGTTCAGAATGCGTGTAACGAAATGCCTAATTATGTTCTTGGCGGTGCTGGTTCTTCTGCCGGCGATGGCGGTCGCGGCAAATGCACCCACCAAGGATGCTGTGGCCATTGGCGCGCCAACTCTGGCGGCGGCCAATGACGGCGCCACACGCCGGGTCACAGTACCACTCAACCTCGACAACACCCAAAAGCTGGTCGCGATGGACATTCCATTGCGCTTCGGACAGCCGGGTGACGGGATCAATCTCGTGAACGTCGAATACGCGAGCCGTGTCGACTACTTCAACGAGAAGATCACCAATATCGACAACGAGGATAAGAACGTGGTCATGGGTCTGATTTCGATGGCCTATGATCCCGCGACACCGGATCTCGAAGTCGGTAGCGGCCCGATTGCTTACCTGACATTTGATGTGACCGACCCGACTATCGAGTCGTTCACGATCGCGTCGGCCGACATTCCGACTCCGGCGCATCACCTGATGCTGGTCTGGCACGAAACCGCCGAGAACGGCGACTTGACCGTGCATTGGAACGACAAGCTGGATTTCTCAGTCGACGTTCCGCTGACCGACGTGACCGCTGCCGGACGTACGCCGATCCCGACATCGTACGCGCTCGACCAGAACTACCCGAACCCGTTCAACGCCGGCACGGTGATCAGCTTCGCACTTCCCGAGGCCAGCCGCGTCAAAGTCTCGGTGTTCAACGTGCTCGGACAGACCGTGAGAGTGCTCGCCGACGAAGAAATGACGGCGGGCATGCAGCGGGTGGCGTGGGATGGACGTGACGATAACGGGTCCTCGGCCGCTTCGGGCGTCTACTTCTATCGCATCAGCGCGAACAACTTCACCGATACCAAAAAGATGACCCTGCTTAAGTAACTCGCGGGCCATCGAATCCTCATCCAAAACCCTCGCCCACTTGTGGGCGGGGGTTTTGTGTTTTGGCGAAGCAGCCATTACCTGGTTGGCTGCTGAGGCGTATGCTGCTATCATCCTCTCGGAGGGTCGGCGGCCGTGAGATGGAAAACAGTATCTTGGGGAGCGTTGCTGCTTTGTGGCTTAGTCTCCATGAATGAGTCGATGGCGGAGACGATCACGGTCTTTTCTTCGGACACGATTCACTTCGATGAGGGGAATCCGAATCGGTACCCATCGGCAAACGCATCATTCGAAGACAACGGTCGGGTAATCGTCCGCACGCTGCGCTTGCCAGCATCGGATTCCAACACGCGAATCGTCGCGCATCTGGTCATCAATCCGATTCCCAAGGACGAGCTTGAGGTCCACGACCGCTGGGACCGCGCGGGTGATGTCCGGATTTCGATGCGAGGCAAGCCCGACTTGGAATTGATCAAATTCATCACGGCCTACGGCGGACGTACCGAGTACCGTGTCGATGTCACCCACCTCTCCCCTGTTTTGCACGGCGAAACAAACATCAGTGCATTCATCGATACGTGGGTGTCACCGGCCTGGACAATCGACCTGGAACTGGAGTACAGCCGGGACAGTCTCCAGCGGCATGTGCGGTGGGTCGAACCGGTGCTTTTCGAGCCGTCGTACACTCGCGAGACGCCCGGCGACTCGGGAATCCAGGTGACGGTAAATGTTCCGGAGGGACAGAATCGTGTGCTTCTTCACTACTACGTAAGTGGTCACTGCACCGACGGGATCGATGCGGACGAGTTCGTGAAGAAGGACAATGTGATCTCAGTGGATGGCGTGGTTGTGTATCGATATCAGCCATGGCGTGACGATTGTCGGCAATTTCGTGAGATTAATCCCTACACGCGTCGTTGGTCGGATGGTTACTGGTCATCGGACTACAGTCGTAGCGGCTGGTGCCCGGGAGATTACGTCAGACCGCGGGAATTGGACCTGACGGACCATCTTGCTCCGGGTACGCACACGTTCAGGTTTGTGATCGAAAACGTACGACCGAAAGACGAAAAGGGGAATCAGGGGTACTGGAGGGTCTCGGCTGCGGTTCTGGGAGTAGACGATTGATGATGAAAGTCGACGGCCTCGATCACGTGGCGATTGCCGCCAAGGATGTGATGCGCTCAATGGCGTGGTATCGTGATGTGCTCGGATTGGAGCGCCAACACGAGGATGTCTGGGGCGACACGCCAATCATGATGTGCGCGGGCAACACATGCGTTGCAATCTTCCCTCTCAAAGACGATCAACCTGCCGCCACGAACGGCCCGCGGGTGCTTCATATCGCATTTCGCGCCGACCGCGCGACATTCGAGCAGGCACAGAGAGACCTCACGGACAGTGGGATCGCGTTCGAGTGGGCCGATCATGAGATCGCCCACTCGATCTACTTCCGCGATCCGGACGGTTATAAGTTGGAAATCACGACCTACGAGATGTCCTGACAGGCGGGCTCGAGGTCACTTCGACTTCCGCCGCGTGGATTTCTTGCGCGGATGGCAGACGGTCTTGCCGCCGCGCGGCCCGGCCTTTTCCATCACTTCGCAGACAAGCGTTTTGCCGCCCCGTTTCACGGTACGATAACGGAGCACTCGGCCGCGGTCTCTGGGAGTTGGCATGGCTGCCTCCTTTCGTGATTACAAATACTTATACCCGCGAGAGGGCTGTGATGGATGTACCTGGCAGCCAGTGTGCAATCCAAGAGTAAAGCAGAAGGACAGACAAGAATGTCTATCCTGCTTGAAAGCGATAACAGCGGTGATTCGATTAATGCTCGATCGTGCACTTCGGGCAGGCGCCCGATTTCGCTTTTGCGGATTTCACACGCCAGCGGATGATGAATCCGATCGCCAGAAGAAAGGCGACCCCGACGATGATCTGCTGAGTGAGTGGAGAGAGTTCAAGCATTGTCGCACCTTTAAAAGAACGCATTGCCGATCTGGCGGGTCAGAAACGCCGCGCCATAGGCCAAGAACGTCATGTAGCCCAGTGCGAAGGCTGGCCACTTCCAACCTCCAGTCTCCCGTTTCATCACGGCAATCGTAGACACGCACTGCAAAGCAAATGCGTAGAAGACCATGAGTGTTATCGCAACGAGCGGTGTCCAGACCAAGGCCCCGGTATGCGGATCGACATCCGCCTTGAGTCTATCGGTGAGACTTGCATCATCAGTGGATGAGCCAACGCCGTAGGTGACGCCCATGGTCGAGACGAAGACTTCCCGGGCGGCGAACGAACCGAGGATCCCGATGCCGATCTTCCAATCGAATCCCAACGGCGCAATCAACGGCTCCATGGCGCGGCCGATGTAGCCGGCAAAGGAAAACCGCAAACGTTCCGCCGCGGCCCGGTTATCGAGCGCGGCATGTTCCTCTTCCCCCGCTCCCTGCGCGATGAGAGTCGCACTTTCAGCGGCATACTTCGTCTCGATGGCGGCATTGCGCGGATAGCTGAACAAAACCCAAAGGACAATCGATACGGCGAAGATGATCGTACCGGCTGAGACAAGGAACGTCTTGCAGCGATTCCACAACGTTATCATCAGTGTCTTCAGCTGCGGGATGCGGTATGTCGGAAGCTCGAGCAGAAGCGGCGGCGTCGGCCCGCGTAGTATTGTCCGGCGGAAAATGGCCGCGATCACCATGGCGCCGAGGATCCCCAAAAGATACAGCCCGAGAAGAGTCAGTCCCTGATAGCCGAACGGTCCCCAGACTTTTGTTTCCGGGACGAAGGCCGCAATGAGCAGCGCGTAAACAGGCAGACGTGCCGAGCAGGTCATGAGCGGCGCAATCAGGATCGTAGCCAGACGGTCTTTCTGGTGCGGAATCGTTCGTGTGGCCATGACACCGGGTATGGCGCAGGCGAACGATGAGAGGAGTGGAATGAAACTGCGCCCGGAAAGTCCGACCTTGGACATGAAGTGGTCGAGAATAAATGCCGCTCGGGCCAAGTAGCCTGAATCCTCAAGCAGCGTCAGGAAGAAGTAGACGAGGAGGATTTGCGGGAGGAAGACCACAACCGCGCCGACACCGGCCAACACGCCGTCGATGATCAGACTTTGCAGAGGTCCCGGGGCGAGGGTGCTTTTGACCAGGCTGGGAAGCCACTCCCCGGTGACATAGCCGATCGCATCGGCGGGATATGAGGCCCACGTGAATACCGATTGAAAAACGAGCGCCAAGACACCCACGAGGATCATGGGGCCGAAGACACGGTGGAGCATGATGTTGTCAAGCCGGCGTGTCCAATTGTGGTTCTTGCGTCCGTCGAAGCGGAGCACTTCGCGCGCGACACCACGTTGCCACTTGTAACGCGCTTCGACAATGAAACGGCGGACTGTGTCTTCATCAACGCCGAGATCGGTACGCACCTGGTGGGCTATCTTCTCCAGCTTTTCGGTGCAGGCGGGCGTGTGTTGACCCGCGACACACTGGAGAGTCTGCATTTCCGTCGAACCCGCCAGCGGCGCGAGTTCCTTGATCCGCGACTCCAAAGCGGGCGGCAGCTGAAATGCTCGCGATGGCGGCTCCCACGGTCGATTGAGAATGCGATCGAGTTCGGCGCCGAGCAGATCCACGCCGGTCTTTTTCGATGCGACCACCTCGACCACGGGGACTTGCAGTTGCGACGCAAGCTTCTTTGTGTCAATCGAGAGCCCGAGTCGCGCGGCCTCATCGATCATCGTCAGCACCACGATTGTCGGTCGTCCGGTTTCGATCACCTGCCCGACGAGATAGAGATGGCGGGCGAGATTAGTGACATCGACCACGCAGATGACGGCATCGGGCGGGGGATTGCTGTCACGTCCAAAGATGATGTCGGCGGCGACTTTTTCGTCGGGAGAGCGGGGAATGAGCGAATAACAACCGGGCAGGTCGAGAAACTCGAAACGGCTGCCGGCAAAATCCCACACGCCGGTCTTGCGCTCGACCGTGACACCGGGATAGTTGCCGGTCTTCTGATGAAGGCCGGTCAGGGCGTTAAAGAGAGTCGTCTTACCGGAATTCGGATTGCCGGCCAATGCGATTGTGAAGGATTGTTGTGCTTGGGCGGCGTGGGCGGACATGAGTGTTCTAATTGTACTCGTGGAGCAGTGAGTGTCGGAGTCTCCTCTCGACTCGCTGTCGGCTTATGACCAATCGACCGCGGCGTCAGACTTCAACGCTGATTGCATCCGCCTCGTTGCGACGTAGCGAGAGGAAAAACCCATCGACCTCAACCTCGATCGGGCCGCCAAGCGGCGCAGAGCGGACCAGTTGCACTGAGGTGCCGCAGACCAATCCCAGCTCGAGAATGCGTAATGCGAGATGGGGTTCGCCCTGCACCGTGACAATGCGACCCGTTTGTCCCGGCTCCAAAGTCGAAAGGCAGCAGACTTGTCCCAAGAGCGATGTCTCCTCGTCGGTCCAGGTTTCGCCGGCGGCCGGCAGGGCGGTGATCACTGCTGTCATTCTCAAAGCCTCGTTTCACAGTTAGGCATACCTAACTTGTAGCGTCAAAGAGAGCGGAGGGCTATGGCCTCCGCTTGACCTTATCTACGCAAAGAAGACCGAATCAGTCAATGGTTTTCCGGAGAAGTTTGACACCCCTAAGTCGGTTTTGACATCCGCTTAAACCGCTCATGGCCCAACGAGTTGTTCGTGAGAGGCTGTCGCGTGACTGAACAAGGCGCTCAGGGCCGTCCGGGGAACACGGCCATTGAGACATTCCAGTAGGACCCGGCGGTGGCAAAGAAGCCGATGGCTTCATGGCGGTAGGTCACATGCAGACTTGCCTGCGGGGTCAGGCTGACCATGAGATCGGGGCCGAAAGCGAACGCGTCGTGAGAAGACAGTGTCGGCGCGAAGAAGCGGTCATCGGGCGCCCCGACCACGAAGCGCCCCTCACTGCCAAGACCGAATTGAACCGCCTTGCCGATGGGGTAGGTCGCGCGGAACTCGCCGGGAAACTCGTAGAGTCGACGCCCGTAGTATTCCTCCTTCTCCAGGTACAGCCCGGAGCCGACACGCAGGTAAAGACGCGGGACCAACGGCCGGGCGTCAGTCCGCAGAACGATCTGTGCAGTGAGAAACCCAGAATGATCACGGGCGGCGACAGGCGAGTGCAAGTTTCCGACAGCTCCATCTATGGGGATGGCCGCCGCCATGAGCATGGTGAGATGATGCCCCCGGCCAAACGCGCGCGTCGCGCCCACCCAGACTTTCTCGACACCCCAATCGCCGGTCTCGAAGAGACGTTGCCGCACATGCGATACCGGTAACGAGAGGACGATTGCGGTCTTTTGGCTCAACCCGATCGCACCCGAGAAGACGTAGTCCTCGCGCTGGAAGCGGACGGTGGGGACGGCTTGCTTGCTCGTGTGTGGTGTCTGGTCCTGCCCGTCGAAGTACGACTCGGCCGTGTAGCTGTAGACTGCCAGGCCAAACGTGCTGCCCCCCTCCGGTCGGGCCAAGTCCATGCGCAGGAACGGATCGGCGCGGAAATAGAGGGCGGGCCACTGGGCGTATGCGGGGGCAGCGCCGCACAACCAAATCACGAGACAATAGATCAAGGCACAGTGCCCCCGCGGCAATCTCTTCAGCGTTTTCATGATCCGCATAGTTAGAAACCGCTTTCAAGGTTGAGCCTGATGCCAGAGCCGGAACTGGCGAAATAGCCGAATACTTCTTGGCGATATTGCACACTCATGCCAATGCGATCGGAGAGTGTCCAATGAATCAGGGGTCCAATCGCAACTGCGTCACGTGAGAGCGGCGTGGAATCGGAGTCGTCGGAAATCAGGGTGAATTTGGCGTCAAGGCGCAGGCCCAAGTGCACGGCGCCCAATGCCGGTGCAAAGTGAGCCTCGCCCTGCAATTCGTAGATGCTCCCGTCATAATCGCCGTTGCCGAGATGCGCGATGGCGCCCACTCTGGCATGATACGCAGCACGGCTGTCTTCGAATCCGTTGGCGAAAACGGTCATGGCGGCCAATCGAGCGTCGCCCGCTTCATCCGACGTGGCGCTGCGCAAGCCGCCTACACCACCGGCCAACGGCAGTCCGAGACCGAGGAGCAAAGCCCCTTTCCTGTCTGCTCTCATGTGCAGCGTCCCGATCCAGAGATGTTCCACGCGCCAATTTCCGTCCACGCGCCCGTCTTGTTCGACACGGCTCGCCGGCAACAAAACCACCAACCGGGTGCTATGACCAATATCCCGCGTATACTCGATCATGACTTCGTCTCTGGTAAATTGGGATTCTTGCGCGGATTCCGTGCTAGAGTGGGGAAAATCATCCCTCCCATCGAAGTACGACTTAGCATTATACCGAGAGAATGAAGCCTTGATCGTGTTGCGATCCTTCAGGGTAGGCGGATTGATGCCCGAAAAAGCGTCGGTCCTATAGTAAGTGATGCATCCAGTCAAGTTGACCAGTAGCAGCACCATGGGAGTGAGGACGAAGCGGGTGCTGATCAGGGGCGCCCCCGCGGTGCGTGACGCAGCTTGCGGAGTTCTGAGATTTCGTCGCGCAGTTTCGCGGCGGCCTCGAAGTCGAGTTTCTTGACGGCGTCTTTCATCGCCTTGGTGAGGAACATGATCTGGTCATCCACGGCCATGCGGTCAAAACCGGTGGGGCGCTTGATCTTCTCCTCCTCGACGAAGACATCGGACTTGGCGTCGGCGAAGACCGTCGCCCGACGGATCTCCTCCTCGCTTTTAACGATGGTCTGGGGAGTTATTCCATGGAGGGTGTTATATTCCTGCTGAATTTTCCGGCGGCGGTCGGTCTCGTCGATGGCTTTTTTCATCGAATCCGTGATCTTGTCGGCATACATGATGACAGTACCGCCCGCATTGCGCGCGGCGCGCCCGGCGACCTGAATCAGCGAGCGCTCGGAACGCAGGAACCCCTCCTTGTCGGCATCGAGAATCGCGACGAGCGAGACTTCCGGCAGGTCCAACCCTTCGCGCAAGAGATTGATCCCCACCAGAACATCGAAATCACCCAGACGCAGATCGCGCAGAATCTCGGTCCGTTCGATCGTATCGATCTCGGAGTGGAGATAGCGAACGCGAATGCGCATCTGCGCAAGGTAATCGGAGAGGTCTTCGGACATGCGCTTCGTAAGCGTGGTGACCAACACCCGTTCTTTGAGCTCGACGCGTTTGCGAATTTCGGCGATGAGGTCGTCGATCTGCTTCTCGAGTGGCCGCACACTGATTTCGGGATCGATCAGCCCGGTCGGCCGGATGATTTGCTCGACCACGACGCCACCCGATTTTTCCAATTCGATGTCCGCCGGTGTGGCCGAGACATAGACCACTTTGTCGAGCATGCCCCAGAACTCATCGAAGACCAACGGGCGGTTGTCGAGAGCCGAGGGTAAACGGAAACCGTATTCGACCAGCGTCATCTTGCGCGAGCGGTCGCCCGCGTACATGCCGCGAACCTGGGGCAAAGTCTGGTGCGATTCATCGACCAGCGTCAGAAAGTCACCGTGCGGAAAGAAGTCGATTAACGTATACGGCCTCTCCCCCACCTGTCGTCCAGCCAGATGCCGCGAGTAATTCTCGATCCCGGAACAGTAGCCGATCTCGCGCATCATCTCGATGTCGAAACGAGTGCGGGACTCCAGCCGCTGTGCCTCAAGCAGTTTGTTTTGATCGCGCAGTTCCTTCAATCGCAGCTCCAGCTCGGTCTCAATGGTCGAAATCGCCTGGGTCAATCGGGGCAGGCTGGTGACGAAGTGTTTAGCGGGATAGATCGCCTTACGGTCCGTGCGGCGGATGACCTCGCCGGTCAACGAATCGACCACGGTGATCCGTTCGATTTCATCGCCGAAGAACTCGATGCGGATCGCGATCTCCTCGTAGGCAGGAATGACTTCGACCGTGTCGCCCCGCACGCGGAATGTGCCGCGCGCGGCATCGAAATCGTTGCGGGTGTAATGGATGTCGATTAGTTGTTGCAGGAGTTTGTCGCGCGGGATGCTGTCGCCCACCTGCACGAAGACCATCATGCTCTTGTACTCTTCCGGCGAACCCAGTCCATAAATGCTCGACACCGAGGCCACGATGATCACGTCGGGACGTTCGAGCAGCGAGGCGGTCGCGCGCAGACGCAGACGGTCGATGTCGTCGTTAATCGATGTGTCCTTCTCGATGTAGGTGTCGGACTGCGGGACATACGCTTCCGGCTGGTAGTAGTCGTAATACGAGATGAAGAACTCGACGGCGTTGTTGGGGAAATACGACTTCAGTTCACCGTAGAGCTGGGCCGCCAGGGTCTTGTTGTGCGACATGACCAGGGTCGGTCGCCCCCACTGGGCGATGACATTGGCCATCGTAAAGGTCTTCCCAGAACCTGTCACGCCCAATAGCGTCTGATGCGGCTGCCCCTGCTTTAGCCCTTCCATCAGCTTGGCAATCGCTTGAGGCTGATCGCCTGTCGGCTGATAGGGGCTGACCAGTTCGAAGACGCCGGGTTTGGGGGTCGAATGCTCTGGCATAGTATGGCCAACTGGCCGGATTGCACATGATAATACACCAGAATCGCGCCGGCATATCACTTCCCCAGGCGATGAGATGCCAGGCGGCGCTCAAATGATCGCAAAGACATACTTGGCGGTGAGATACAGACCAGCCAGGATGAACACAATCCCCGTAATGAGCCGTGAGGTCTTTTCGATCTGCGGCAACTGTTTGAGGACTTTCCCCGCCCAATGGGCGCCGAGTGCTAGTCCTATTCCGAGGATCACGACTGGAAACGCCGTCGCCATGCCATAAAGGGTTGGATAGAGAAGGCCGTGCTGGTGCTCAATCGAGAGCGGGATCAGGCTGCCAAAGAACAGCGCGGCTGAGACCGGACAGAAAGCCAGCGCGCAGAGAAATCCCAGAATTCCGGCGCCGAAAATCCCCGACCCACCATAACGCTGCGCACTCTTGGCGAAGGGCGTTCCCAGAGCCGGCGAGGGAATCAAATTGAGGAGCAACATCCCGATGAGGATCAGCAACGGACCGATGATCTTGGCCATGACACCCTGCAGGGCAGATGAAATCGAGGTCGCCGAGAGGATCGCGGCGGTGATGAGTCCCCCGAGCACCACGTAGGCGATGACCCGGCCGGCTCCGTACGCGAAACCACTCCACAGGACTTTGCGCGGCTCACCGACTTGACGGCCGATGTATGTCACGGCCGCGAGATTTGTCGCCAACGGGCAGGGGCTCACCGCGGTCACTAATCCGAGCCAGATGGCTGTCGAAATTCCGAACCAGAGTTCGTTCATGGGGCGATCCCGAGAAACGTGGCGACTTCGTTGTGAACATACTGATCGAACTGCGGGCCATCTCCAACCAGATCCCAAATCCGGTCAAGATCGCGCGATTGAATGGCCTTGCCATCGTCATATCTCACCAGCACCAGCGCCTGTGACACGAGACTGTAATCTTTGACAAAGTGCTCATTCCCGGTGGCCTCGACGTTCGTCGGAAGAAAGAGCAGTTTGCCATCACGCAGTTGATCGGGAAAGTCGCGAAAGATCACATCGTGGGCGGCATGCTCGATCTTGAGACAAGTCACACATCGGGCCGTGCGGTGGAAGTAATAGGCGACGTATTCGGCGGGCGCACCGGCGCTGACCGATGAAGCATCGGTCTTGGACTGCCGTGGCAGGATGAGCCAGATGATGCTGGCGACAACGACAGCCAGGAGAACGAAGCGAATGATCTTAGTCATCGATTGACTCCTATGTTTCGATTCAGACATTGGGTGCAATGACTTTGTTGAACGACTCTTTCCTTCAGTAAGATCCGAAGTAGGTTAGACTCTGTTTTCGGCGATGTTGGTGGCCAGAGCTGCCCGGCGGAGATTGTGCCGATTGACCATGTACAAGCCGAACGAGAGCAACGTGACGGTCGCCACCAGGTACAACCCGATGACCCAAACTGCGGCGCCATCGATCCACGAGCCATAGATCAAACCGGCTAGTGTGCTGAACAGTGCCACCCACGCGACGTAGGTCCACGCCCGCAGCCGGCCGATGATTGCCGAAACGATCAAAATGCTCTGCAGACTCAATTCCGGATCAGCCATCAGGTATGCCAAGAGCGGACCACGATGCATGCCCAAGCTGAGGAACATCTGGGCAATCGGCACTTCAACAAGCGTGGGGAAATACATGAAAACTCCGAATACAACACCCGCGAGATTCCCGCCAAGAGTGTTGGCGCCGGCCAAAGACTCAATCCATTCGGGACGCAGAAGCTGTCGGATCACACCCACACTAAAAACGCCGATCACCAGTAGCGGGAAGATCTGTTTGACGAACCGCCAGGACTCCCAAAGCCAGTCACGTATCTCCTGCAAAGCGAGCAATCGCCGACCCATGTAAGTCAAAGCGAAAACGCTCAGGAGTATGGCGAACGACCTTCCAGTGAGTTGAATGTCCAAACCGCCTGCGTGCGGCTCCATTCCGAGCGCCGCGACGAACAACGTGAGCGTGATCAGCCCCAGTGTGACGCGTGTCCAGTTGTTGATCCCATTGGTGACGTTGTTCAAGCCCCGCCAGGCGGTGAACGCAATCAGGACCAGGAGTCCGACCAGAATGGCTCCCTGAACCGATATCCCCTCTTCCCCTCTTGCCGCATCGAACGGAACAAGTTGGTGCAGCCATACCTGAAAGTGATCGAGGCCCAGAGATGGGAGAGTGACCTGACCATATGTGCCTGTCAAGAAGCTGAGCTTCAACGTGCCGAACAGAAGCATGGCCACCAAGACAAGCAGAAAGAACATGGCCGGCTTGCGCACGCGGTCCCGCGCTCCAAAGAGATCATCAGTCTCCAAGTTGTGGGCGATGTCATGGCGACTGAAGATGAGGGCCATGATCATGCCGATGCTGATGCCGAATACCAGCGACAGTGCGAAACGGGCAAACGCCAGATCGGCACCCAAGACACCACCTGTATAGACAAGTGCCAGGATATTCGCAGCCGGGGCGAAGAACAAGAACGTGATCGCGGGCCCCAGGCCGGCCCCCTTCTTGTAGATTCCCGCGAACAACGGCACGATGGTGCACGAGCAGACGGCGAGTACCGACCCCGCGAGCGTTGCTGCGGGATACGAAATGTACTTTGGCGTACTGCGGCCCAAGAGTCGTGCGACCGCTGCCTTGGGGATCAACGCGGTCAATCCCCCGGCGATGAAGAATGCCGGAACAAGACATAACAGGACGTGCGCGGCCAAGTATGACGCAAGGTTCCCGAGTCCACCCTGCAACAATTGGAGTGCACGGGACAGGATCTCACTCATCGAGTGCTTTCCGGGCGTCAATTGCCAATGGAATTGTGAGCACCATTAGTCTCCTTTTGCCGCGGCCGCCAACAAGCTGGTGAGTTCCTCCTGCGAGGGGATACGTCCCGCCGCCATGACCTTGCCGTTGACCACGAGAGCCGGAGTCATCATGACTTGGTAGGCCATAATCTCGTCGATCTTCTCAACTTTCGTGATCTGCGGCTCGAGCCCGAGCTGCTTCAATGCCTTCTCTGTCTCCGCATAGAGTCTCTTGCAGTTGCTGCAGCCGGGTCCCAGCACTTTGATGTCCATGTTGAGCCGTCTCCTTAAGATTGAGTTCGGTGCATCAGCCATCCTTGCCCATTTGGCAAAATCGCCAATAAACCAGATAAAAAAACTCTCACTTCGCCGCCGCCAATTGAGCATTCAGGCCATCACGCACCACGCGGTCAACGCTTCCGACCATCTCCCCGACGCTCTTGGATCGCAGCATATAGAACAGCATGGCCCCGTGGCGCTCCGACTCCACCAAGCCCGCATTCCTCAGGACCAAGAGATGTTTCGAGACTGTGGATGTATCCGACCCAACCATCACCGTCAACTCGCAAACACAGTGCGATCTGTGGGCTAGCGCATCAAGGATCAGAAGCCGGCTGGGGTGTGCTAGCGCCTTAATGACCCGAGCCCTGGTCTCGTAGCTCTTTGCCGACATTGGTATGCTCTCCGCCATTGCCCAATGATACGCCAATTGGACTTGCGCGTTTGGCAAAATGACCAACTCGCCGATTTTTTGATATAACATAATATGAGAGAGTATGTTACAAGATCCAATCTACGGCGGTTTCATGGACTTGACGTACCATCGATATATCCGTATAAGCAGATAGATAGATGCGATAAAAGATGGTCGTACCACGTGGGTTCCATGACGCAGTCTCGGTGCAAGTCGCCATCATGCAACGAGCTTCAAGCAACATCGAAAGGTGATAGATGACGCAATCGATCACGAAGAATCTCTCCTACCTCGACCGGTACCTGACCCTCTGGATTTTCCTGGCGATGGCTGTCGGTGTCGGTGCCGGATACCTCTTCCCCGGCGTCGTGCCGTTGCTGAACCGGTTCAACGTCGGAACGACGTCGGTTCCCATCGCGGTGGGGCTGATACTGATGATGTATCCGCCGTTGGCCAAAGTTCGATATGAGGAGATGGGCTCGGTCTTCCGCAATTTCAAAGTGCTCGCGCTTTCGCTTGTGCAGAACTGGATTGTCGGCCCGATCCTGATGTTCGGTCTGGCGGTTCTCTTCCTGCACGATAAGCCCGAGTACATGGTTGGCCTGATCTTGATCGGCATTGCCCGTTGCATTGCCATGGTCATTGTCTGGAATGATCTCGCCAAGGGGGACACCGAGTATTGCGCCGGACTGGTTGCCTTCAATTCGATCTTTCAAGTCCTGTTCTACCCTGTCTACGCCTATGTCTTCATCACGGTACTGCCGACTTGGTTTGGCTTAGAGGGAATGGCGGTCAACATCACGATCGGCGAGATCGCCAAGAGCGTCTTCATCTATCTGGGAATCCCCTTCCTCGCCGGGATGATCACTCGCTTTACGCTTATCAAGCTGAAGGACAAGCGCTGGTATCATGAGAAGTTCATCCCGAAGATAAGCCCGATTACCCTGGTCGCCCTGCTGTTCACCATCATTGTGATGTTTTCGCTCAAAGGCGAGTACATCGTCCAGCTACCGTTCGACGTAGTGCGGATCGCGATCCCGCTGGTCATTTACTTTGTCGTGATGTTTGTCGTCTCCTTCTTCATGAGCCGAAAGGCAGGCGCTCCCTATCCGCAGTCGGCCACGCTCTCATTCACGGCGGCATCGAACAACTTCGAGCTGGCCATCGCGGTTGCCATCGCCACATTCGGCATCAATCACGGCGCGGCATTCGCCGCCGTGATCGGCCCGCTCGTTGAAGTTCCAGTACTGATTGGTCTGGTCAGTGTTTCGCTGTGGTTGCGTCGGAGGTTCTTCACAAACCCGGGGACGCCGACCTCGGCCGGGCGGCCGCTGCAGTCGGCGGGGTCAAGGGGGCGTTGATGCATCCGGAGAATCTCTTCAAAGGACTGGCGGATCCGACGCGCCTGAGAATCGCCATGCTTCTTCTGGACACCGAACTCTGCGTGTGTGATTTGATGGCAGTCCTTAAGTTGCCGCAATCCACAGTTTCCCGGCATATGGGCCGCATGAAGACCTCTGAAGTCGTTGTCGATCGGCGATATGGAAAGTGGGTTCACTACCGCCTGGCAGAAACGCCATCAGTGAATGAATTACGCGTCTTTTTGGAACGCAGCTTCTCAGCATTGGAACCATACCAAAGTGATCGCGCACTGCTCAAACGCCTGGTGCGAACCGGAAAATGCGCGAGTGTTTCAGGGGAGCGTTCGACTCCCGTTAGAGCGGCGAAGGCGGCAGTTCGCAACATCGTCCCAGGGATTCGATCTTGAGCCAGATTCGGACCCCGGTGTTCTGTACGGGGAATTCGTGTCGACCACAGATGAGGGAGTCGTCAACTCCACATGACAGTGCAGCTTACGGGGGTTGGGTACACGGACACTTATTATATCTCGGTTGAGAAATGTTACCTGAAATTGTCAAAATATCACACGGCTGGCCGGAAGCAACCTTCAACACGCCCGAGAGTCATTGTCCTCGTGGGCAGTTAGCGTATATTGGATGTTGAGCCGTCAAGTAACGTAACCGATTAGAACTAAGTAGCTGATGGTTGATGGATTCGAAGCAATAAGTGTAGACCTGCACCGATGAAAAACAAACTGCTCAGTTGCTCGCTCTCCTTCCTCCTGTTGCTCGGGATGCTGGCTCCGGCGATCAGTGAGATCTGCTGTTCCGAGAGCTGTTCCGGCGGGGGTTGCGATGCTGCTGAAACTGAGTTGGTTTGCGATCTAGACGCCCGCGCTGGTTGTTGTTCGGAGGAGCCAACTGCCGCTCCAAAGACACCGGCCCGTACTGCCGCCGTCATCCTTATTGTCTCCGAGTGTCTGCCCTGTCCATGCTTCAACGATGACGAAACTCATGGATTCGTCGTACCGCAAAAGATCCGTGGTTCAGCCGCGGAACAAACCTCCGCTGTTTGCTCGGAACTTCTGGCGGATCTGACTCCGATTGATAATGAAAGCGCACTCCACCATTGGCCGGAAGGTTCAGCAGCACACGGCCCGCCCGCCTTTCTTTTCGGTCACTCTCTTCTGATCTGATCTTCCTCCGCTGTCACAGGTGTCGATTGTGATGGAACGGCATGGTATGCCCGTTCCCAGGAAGTTGAACCTCAACGCGGAGTTAATGAAATGGCGTATGGAATTTGGGGCTTGCTCGTTGCCCTCGCAGTGGTGCTGCTTTTGGGATTACCCTCGCTGGCACAAGACAAGAAATCCAGCAGTTCACGTGGCACGCAGTCAGGCGCTACCCGGGCATCGATGGGCGCAACATCGCTGGCAGCCGATGGTCTGTTCAAAATCCTCGTTCTTCACCCGGCCGAAAGGACAGATTTCGCGGGAGTCGAGCAGTCCATCCGCAGTGTCGCCGGGATCCGCAATGTCGTGACCGAGTATCACTCTACTGGCGATCCGCAGACCGCCACCCTGCTAAACAAACTTCGAATTCGCATAGCTCTAGATCAGACATTGCTTGTTATCCAGTCCCCCAACGGCGCGATCACTTGGGGAGGACCCGAGACTGCCGTAGCGGGACTCGATCCCAGCGTGGCTTTCCCATCACCCATGATGTCGCAGATCATCAAGTCCTCCCAGGAGGGGAAGGATGTCCTGTTGGTTTTCAGCAATGACCAAAAGCCCAATGGGCAACAACTTGTTCGCGCCGCCAACGCCTACGCGCAGATGCCGACGAACAAAGCTGAGTCCTTCCTGATCGATCCGAACGACCCGTCCAATGCGGACATCGTATCACGCACGAAGCTTTCCGCTGACTCGCTTCGGGACGCGCGGCTTCTATTACTTGTTGGCGGTAAGGTCCAAGGGCAACTCACTGGTATCGTGACGGACACAAGCATCGCTGCTCTGAAGAAGTCTTGCAGCGGCAAATCGGGTTGCTGCTGATGTGGACCAATGTGCGTTTGGTCCTGGGCATCTCGGCCGGGATTGCCGTCAACCTGTTGCCGGACCTGATTGCGGCTCTGCGCGGTCAGTCTGCCGAAGTCGATGCCATACTGACGCCAAATGCCTGCCGGATGGTCTCACCGATGTACATCGCCGGCTTGACAGGCAGACGCGTCTACTCTGACGGTTTGAATGCGGATGCCGGCTGGGAAGTACCGCACATCAATCTGGTCAAGGATGCCGCGGCGTACATTGCGGCTCCGGCCACGGCCAACCTCTTGGCTAAGTTCGCGTACGGTCACGCCGACAACCTGGTCACCACGGCCTTCGTTGCCTGCCGTGCGCCACGGCTGGTTTGCCCCGCCATGCATCCTGGCATGTTGGGGGATTCGATCGTGCAGGAGAATATCGCCCGACTCAGGCATCATGGCATCATCATCGTCGATCCGGTATTCGGTCTCTGCTCAACGGGCGAGACCGGAATCGGCGCTATGGCACCCGCGGAGGCAATTGTGAGCGCGTTGGAGCGCGTGCTCGGATTCGACACGAGAACTGGAGACAAACAATGAATGTGTTCAAAGTTGTATTCAGGGAACTCTCGGAACGGAAAAACCAACTGGCTACGAGCCTCATAGCGATCATCATGGGGATTGCGGTCATCGTAGCTGTCCGTTCCATCACGTACTACAGCGAAAAGGCCATCTCTCTCGAAATGGACGCGCTCGGGGCGAATGTCCTGATCCTGCCCAAGGGCGTGACCGTCGACGACTACTACCGTGCGGATCTGGGAAACGAGACGATGCCGGAAAGTTACGTCGACGACATCCTCAATTCCGGTCTGAAGGGCGTGGATAATCTCTCGCCCAAGCTCTCGATGGTTTCGCGAATCGGCGGTCGCGAGACGATTGTTACGGGGATCAAACCAAAGGCAGAATTCCTAGCCAAACCGATCTGGGAAATGGCCGGCAACATCTTCGAGACACCGGTGGGTTGCGCGGTACCGACCGGCACGGCCAAACCGAAAGACCCCAACGCGGTCGATCGACGGACTCCCATCGAAGCATTGCCAGAAAACGGCGCTCTTGTTGGCAGTGAGATCGCCGGGAGCATGAACTTGGCCGAGGGCAGCACGCTGGCAATCGCGAATGAGACCTTTAACGTCACGGGGGTTCTGCCGCCCAGTGGCACGGTCGACGACAGCCGTGTCTTCGTTCACCTCTCGGCTGTTCAGCGTATGTGCGGCCAGCCGGGACGCATCAGCGCAGTCGAGATGATGGGTTGTTGTGAGCAGATCTCGGGTGATCTGATTGGTGGCCTGAATCGTCTGCTGCCGGACGCCAAGGTCGTGACGATTGGCCAGATTGTGTCCACACAGCAGAGAACCAACCTGATGATGCGAAACTTCAGCCTGATCTTCCTAGTCATCATCCTTCTGGTCGGCGGGGTCTCAATCGCGAATTACATGTTCGCAAATGTCTTCGAGCGTCGCCGCGAGATCGGCATCCTGATCGCGCTCGGCGCCCACCGGGGGCTGATCCAGAGGATCTTCATCCTTAAGGCACTGCTCCTCGGGCTGGTCGGTGGGATTGGCGGCTTCGTGGCAGGCACCGCCCTAGCCATCCTCTTGGGGCCGTCCATGGCGGGCATTACCGTACACGCACGTCCTGAGTGGTTTCTCCTGAGTGTGAGTATATCGATGTTGCTCGCATTCCTCGCTTCCATTCTGCCGGTTTATCGCGCGTCCAGGCTCGATCCGGCCATCACCCTGCAGGAGGTATGAGCCATGATCTCCGTTGATAACTTGACAAAGGAGTTCCGTCTCGGCTCTGAGATCATCCCCGCCCTGCAAAATGTTACATTTCAGGTCGATCGAGGCGAGTTCGTCACTGTGGCGGGACCCTCCGGATGCGGGAAATCAACTCTGCTGATGTCCTTGGGAGGGTTGATTCACCCGACACGGGGAAACATCACAATCGACGGTGTCGATGTCTATGCCCAGTCACCGCGCGAGTTGGCCGAGTTTCGCCAGAAGAAAGTCGGCTTTGTCTTCCAGCAATTCCATCTGGTTCCGTATCTCCGCGCCTGGGAAAACGTGGCTTTGGCACTGATGCTCAACGGGCACGATCCGAAGCATCACAAGACCAGAGCACTCGAACTCTTGGATCGTTTCGATCTGGGGGCACGAGGCAATCACCGGCCACCGCAACTGTCGGTGGGGCAGCAGCAACGAGTGGCCATGGCGCGGACGCTGGCCAACGACCCGGAGATCATCCTCGCCGATGAGCCGACCGCGAGCTTGGACCCGACACTGTCTCGAAGCTTGATGGATACCCTTGAGCAATTGCACCAGACCGGAAAGACGATCATACTTGTGACTCACTCTGAGGAAGTCGCGTCCGCGGGAACTCGCAGACTCGGATTGGTCGATGGCCGCCTGATTGAAGTTCGGAAGGAACGAGTGGCCAAGTCTTATGGCTAGTGCTGTACCTGGGGGTGTCGCCTCGTGGTGGGTGGACTCTTCATATCCACCCACTACAGGCGCTTGCGGGATGGTCGATTCTGTTCCATTAGATTCGACGGGCCGCTTCGCCCGGTACAGTCACCGGACGGACCCTAGTGCCCGTGGACTTCCGCAACACCACATTCGCCCCGAAATCCAGCATCACTGATAGATAGACTGAGCATAGCATCGGCGACGATCGGGCACGAGGCCGGACGTGTCTTCACATTCTCGGCCTCCCGCGGCGAAGCAGGGTATAAACAGCTTGGGGATTCGCTTCTCGCCTGCCATCTATCCAATCCGGAGGAATTATGTATCGACTCAAGATCTGGTTGTCGGCGATTCCACTCCTTTTGACAGTCCTCATTCTGGCGGCGCCATCGCCGGCATGGGCGATTCTCGCCGAAACATCTTTTGAGGATCTGGTCCGCATGTCGGACCACATTGTCCAAGCCAAAGTTCAGAGCATTCGCTCTGAGTGGAATGAAGACAGGACGCAGATATTCACCACGGTCACGATTCAGGTGGGTGATGTCTACTCAGGTCGTATCGCCGACTCCGCCACAGTCACCGTGGTCGTTCCCGGTGGAATCGTGGGCAACCTGGCGATGGAGGTCGAGCACGCCCCGGTGTTTGTGGTCGGTGAAGAGGTTGTTCTCTTCCTCACCGATGTCGACAGCAAGAGTTGCCGGGTCAGCGGCTGGGAGGCAGGCAAGTTCACTGTCAAGGCCGGCCAAGTCGCGGAGAAAGGGATTCCACTTCCGCAATTTGAGAAGCAGCTCGACGCGGCGATAAAATCGGTCGGGCCGCGATGAGACCATGCCGCCTGATCCTCCTGCTTTTCCTCTGGGCTTGTACGACTCTGCCGGAACATGCTCTCGCCTTCGTCTATGGCGGCGCGGCCCGATGCTGCGACACGATCTATTTTCGCGTGGAAGCGGATCCGCTGCTTCCCGATCCACTGTTGCAGTGCGGCGACGCTCAGCCTGCCGGCTGGTTTCGTGGGCTGATCGATCAGGCCGCAGGGCAATGGAATGCGGAAGGCACTGTATTTCAACTCATCGATGCCGGCCCAACGCAAACGTCTTGCGTGCCGAGTCCGAGCACGGGGCTTTGCATGAACGTAAAGGACGACCAGAATACGGTGTCATTGGGTAACACCTGCGCATTTGACGCCAATGTGCTGGCGTTCTCAACTCGGTGGTTCTTCACCGCGGGTCCCGATGCAGGATGTGTAGTCGAAGCCGACATCTGCTTCAACGCAAGTAGACTATGGTACACCAATGCCGGATCGTGTGCCGGTAGTTGCTTCGACGTTGTCAGCGTGGCGCTTCATGAGTTCGGGCACTGGATTTCCTCGAATCATGAGAATGATGTCGCGACATTGGGGTACGCACCGGTCATGTACCAGAGCACCAGCCCCTGCCTGCAACGGCGCGTTCCATCCGCCGATGATCGCGCCCTGCTCCACTGGGCGGCCAGTCCGAACGGGGTCATTCGAGTTCAGGATCGTCAGTCAATCGTCCACCTTCATCCGGCCGATGCCTCCTACAACACGCCCCCGCCGCACGAATCCTGCGGATTCTGCGATTGCCCCTGTCATGGCAACCCACGCTGTGAAGACGAAAACGTGGACATTTTCGATGTTATCCTAACGATCGATGCCGCCTTTCGTGACGGCCCAGCCTCCTCCGACCCGATTTGCCCATTGGTCCGCAGTGACGTGGACTGTTCCGGCGCGGTCGATATTCTCGATGTCACACGGATGGTGAATGTGGCCTTTCGGGCGGGGAACATCGCGACGGAATTCTGCGATCCATGTAACTGAGGGCGATGATATGGAGTGATTTCCGGAGTGCCGCTTCTCCCCGTGAGACACGCCCTGTTCGTGGGGGGCGAGGCCCCTGCCGCGCCGCTGTACCTCGTTCGCGCGGCGACGTTCGCTGTCCGTTCTCTCTCCCGCCGCGAGCACCCTTCCTCAATTGTCACGCGCTTGTTGCGCGGGGCGGCTCGGCAGGAGCCTCGCCCTCCCAGTAACAGTTGTCCATAGATCGCCATCTGCCTCAATACGTCCTGCTTTGGGTCTAACGGCCCTGCCCTCTGATCGGTCGCCTGGGGTGGGAGATTCAGTTGAGAATCCGCCTCCCTTGCGCATGGCATGAGTTGCAGGGTTGAAGGACACCGAACCCTCATGGAACGTTTTGTGGGTTAAAGGGTTAAATAGACTTGACTTGGGGCCTGGGATTGTTATCATGGGGGGCTTTGTGGATGGAATTCCTGGGTTATGGCGGGTAGCGAAAGGTTTGGAATGGCCTACGAGGCAATCATCGAAACAGGCGGCAGGCAATTTGCCGTTGGC
This sequence comes from uncultured Ignavibacteria bacterium, assembly GCA_964371625.1. Classification (GTDB taxonomy): domain Bacteria; phylum Zixibacteria; class MSB-5A5; order WJJR01; family WJJR01; genus JACQFV01. The sequence continues at coordinate 1,083,777 of CAYJMP010000001.1, forward strand.
AAAGGCGATATTCTCCGTGTTCCGCACTTGGCGGGGACTGCCGGTGAGACAGTCAAATTCGAACGTGTCCTGTTGGTGCGCAAGGGCGACAAGACCGAGGCGGGCAAACCTCATATTTCCGGCGCCACCGTCGCCGCTGAGATCCTGGCCCAGGAAAAAGCCGACACACAGATCGTGTTCAAGTTGCGTCGGCGTCACAACTCGCGCAAGCGCAACGGCCACCGGCAGGAATACACGCGGGTCCGCATCACTGCGGTCCATGCCTAAGCGGGAAACGTCTCCCCACTTGCAATCGTTCGGCCGTTCATATTGCGGCGGACGTAAGTCCACCCCATCCGAGAATCTATCAAACCGCCTACGCCGGTCAGTCCGGCTCGGCGGTTTGATTTTTCTGTTCGTCCTCTGCCTCGCTCCTAGCCTGGCTCAAGCACAAAACGTCGTGCTCGCCGATGTTGTGGTTGAAGGCGCTGTGACCGCCGAGCCCAAGCTGATCTTGAGCGTCTCCGGTCTCACCCCGGGCAAGACTGTCACGCGTGAGGATCTGCAGCGCGCGGTCCATCAAATCTATGGCCTGGCGCTCTTCGAAGACGTCCGAATTGAAGGCGAGGATCTAGCCGGGCAATTGAAGGCGATTATCAAAGTGAAGGAGCTGCCGACACTCGGCAAGATCATCTCTAAGGGCAACGAGAAGATCAATGAGAAAGACCTGACGCTCCCCATCAAGGCTGGGCAGAAAGTCAGCGCGGCGCAGCTTAAGGAAGCGGAAAGCGTCATCAAGAAGGCCTACCAGGAAAAGGGATATTTTCTCGTTGCGATTGAGTCGGCGCTCGAACCCGGCGTGGCACAGAGCGAGGTCAATGCCGCCTTCACAATCGAAGAAAACAGCCCGGTGAAAGTCGCGGAGGTGCAGTTCATCGGCAACGAGAAACTCTACGGCGATGAACTGCAAAAGAAGATGTCGAACAAGCCGCGCGGATTCCTGCGGTCGATCTTCGGCGGCGGACACTTCAATCGCGAGAAATACGGCGAGGATTTGAATTCGATCACGGAGCAGTACCGCAAGAAAGGGTACCTCGACGCCGTAATCGTCGAAGACACCATCATCCTCAACGAAGAGAAGACGCACGTCACGATCCAGATCACCGTCAACGAGGGACCGCGGTACTACTTCGGCACGAGCGGTTTTAGCGGCAACTCCATCATCAGCGAGGAGCGTCTCCGCCGATCGCTCAAGTACCAATCGGGTGACGTCTACAACCAAGAGAAGTACGATGAGTCCGAGCAGGGCATTTACAACGCCTATCTCGAAGAAGGTTATCTCTATGTCCGTTTGATTGAGGACACCAAAACACAGGACTCAGTCGTTAATATCACCTACGAGATTTCCGAGGGTGTTCCCGCCCATATCAACCGCATCGACATCGTCGGCAACAGCAAGACCAAGGACAAAGTCATCCGCCGTGAGCTGGCCCTCTATCCCGGGCAAATCTTCCGGCGCTCGCTTTTGGAACGATCGTTGCGCAACGTGATGCTCTTGAACTATTTCAGCAACGCGACTCCGGAGTTCAACCAACTCCCCGACGGACGCGTCGACCTGACCGTGCGCGTCGAAGAGAAGCCCACGGGGCAGATCCAGGTCGGCGGCGGATATTCGGAACAGGACAAGTTTGTGGGCACGGTAGACTTGGGCATTCCGAATTTGTTCGGCAATGGACAGAACGCCAATTTTCTCGTCGAATTCGGCAAGCGCCGGCAATCGTACCGGATTGGATTCACCGAGCCGTGGCTGTTTGATACGCCGACCAGCGTGGGGTTCGATGTCTCCCATCTTGAACGCACTTACGATGATCCGTACATCTCGGGAACTGAAGACTTCACGCAGAACTCGTCTGGCCTATCGACGCGCCTGGGACGCCGTCTGCGGTGGCCCGATGATTACTTCAGTGTGTATTGGAATTACCGTCTGGAGGACATCAAGTACACCGATTTCTCGGACGAGGATCTGGCATCGACTTACCAGTTCAGTGATGGGTTGATCTCGGCGACGTCCGCGACGGTGTCACGCGATTCGCGTGATTTGCCGGAGTTTGCCACCCGGGGGAGCCGCGCCAGCTACCGCGCGGAATTCGCGGGCGGATTGATCGGCGGCGACTGGACTTACACCAAACATAATTTCACCTACTCCTACTATCAAAAGCTCTGGAAGGGCCTGACATTCTCGCCGACGTGGAACGTCGGAGTTATCCAATCCGGGGCCGATCGCAACTCCGTGCCATACTCGGAGCTTTTCTATGCCGGGGGAATCCGCTCCGACGGCATGATACGCGGCTACAGCGATCGCTCAATCGTGGCCTTTGAAGACACCAGCACCGTTGCCACACGCCCCGCCACGGCATCTGAGGACTTTATCAAAGACCCGAACTACAGTCCGATCGACACGGTGCGCGGCCAGGCCCTGTACGTCATGAACGCGCAGTTGGTTTTCCCGGTTGTCTCGCAGCAGATTCATGGACTACTTTTCTTCGATGCCGGCAACGTCTGGCTCGATGCCACTCATATCGACCCGTTCGACGTGTGGACATCGTACGGTTTCGGGTTCCGTTTGCAGGTACCCGGGATGGGACTTTTGGGCTTCGATTTCGGCATTCCCCTGCGCGGGGATGACAAGGGAAAGTTGAAACCTCACTTCCAATTTGGCGGTTCATTCTGATGACCGGTTTTTGGAAGGACTTGCGGCAAGTGGGCGGCCACTTCGGCCGCCGATTTGGAGCGCCTGTCACAACAAGCCGGCGTTCACATGAGAACAAACAGATAGGAGCCAAAATGGGACGCACGGAACGCCTGCTTTTTCATGGAGCACTCATCGCGCTGGTCGTTGGCATGGCCCTTGTCGGGTCGGCCAAGACCGCGCAAGCACAGGGCAAAGTCGGCTGGGTTGATCTGGATCGCATTCTCGCGGAATACGCCGAGTTCAAGGAAGCTGAAGAGCTCTTCCGCAAAGATGCAGCGGTCTGGGAAGCTGAATTCGACAGTCTGCAGAATGTCTACTTCGACAAGCTCGAAGATTACAAGAAGCAGCAGTTGATTCTGAACGAGGAGCGTCGCAAGCAGCGCGAAGATGAACTGAAAGCCCTGGAACAAAGCGTGCTCGAAGCTAAGAACCGTCTCGAGGGGCAGGCCGAAAAGCGCCGTGCCGAACTGACGAACCCGATCCTGCAGAAGATCCAAGAGGTCGTGCAGGGCATTGCCACCAACGAAGACTACGACTTCATCTTCAACGCTTCCCAGATCTATATGACTCCCTCAGGGATCCAATTCGCGCCGATCATGTACGCGAAGAAGAAACTTGATGTGACCGACCGCGTCTTCGAGGAACTGGCCAAGATCAAATGACCTTCACGCTGGCCGACTTGGCCGAGCGTCTCGGCGCGAAGCTCGAGGGAGACGGCTCGGTCACGATCACCGGTGTCTCACCAATTGAGAACGCCGGACCGGGTCAGTTGTCGTTTCTGGCCAACGTAAAGTACACGCCGTACCTCAGGTCCACCGGGGCGGCGGCGGTCATTGTCGCTCCGGTGACAGATGGCGAGCCGTTGCCCGAGGTCGCGACCGGCGTCTCACTTCTGGTTCACTCAGATCCCTACAATGCGTTTCGACAGGCATTGACCCTCTTCCATCCCTGGCCAGATCGTCCCGAGCCGGGCGTGGATCGTTCGGCCCGAATCGGCACCAAGGTCTCACTCGGCGATCGTGTTTCCGTGGGTCCGTGCTGTGTGATCGATGATGGAGTCGTGCTCGACAACGGCGCGACGATCCTCGCGGGAAGCTACGTCGGCGCAAAAAGTGTGATCGGCGAGGATTCGATGATCGGGCCGAATGCGACGATTCTGCACGGCTGCACGCTCGGCAAGCGGGTGCGCATTTTCCCCGGCACGGTGATCGGCTCCGATGGATTTGGCTACGCTCCGAGTGAGGGGCGTCATGAGAAGATCCCGCAAGTCGGCGGCGTGACAATTGGCGATGACGTTGAAATTGGCGCCTGTGTCGCTGTCGATCGGGCCACGATGGGTCAGACTGTCATCGGGCGCGGCACAAAAATCGACAACCTCGTGCAGATCGCTCACAATGTGCAGATCGGCGAGGATTGCATCATCGTGGCGCAGGTCGGTATCTCTGGGTCGACCAAACTTGGCCATCATGTGACGCTCGCTGGGCAGGCGGGACTCATTGGGCACATCGAAATCGGCGATGATGTCATCGTCGCCGCACAAGCTGGGATCGGCAAGAATCTACCCTCCAACACGATCTGGCTCGGCTCCCCAGCGACGGAGATGAGCCATCAAAAGCGTGTCATCGTCGCGATGAATTCTCTTCCCGAGACGCTCAAGCGCATTCGCGAGTTGGAGAAGCGGGTCGCGGAGTTGGAAGCAAAGCAGAAGTCGTAGTTCCCATGTCAATCAGACATTACTGCGACCGCTAACTCGCAAAGCAGGAGCGCAGGCCTTCAGCCTGCGCAGAACAGGCTTAAGGCCTGTTCTCCTTTCTTCAGAAGTGATTGACGGAGTCTTGAGCAAATGCGATTGATAGTCGCATATGGCAGTCCTGACGATCACGCGACGCAACCTACCTCATTGGACGTTGGATGGATCTTGGTACTATGTCACCTTTTGTGTTAAGCATGGGGTTCTTTCGCAGAGCGAGAGGACTCTGGTCCTTGATCATATCAAGGCGGGACATGGTCGGTTGTACCGATTAGAGGCGGCCAGTGTGATGCCTGACCATGTGCACATAATCGTGCGCCCGAATGATGGGCAGGGACTCTCACGTGTGATGCGAAAGATCAAGGGCGGGGTATCTCGAATTATCAACCTGCGCCGAGGCACCTCAGGTCAACTGTGGCAACCGGAGTCTTGGGACCGAATCCTCCGAAGTGACCACGAGCTTCAGCAGAAGCTGCAGTACATACTCTTAAATCCCGTCGAAGATGGCCTGATAGAGGATCCGTGGGCATACCCATGGTGGTATATGGCGCCCGATTCAGATAGGTAAGGCTCAGGAGAACAGGCCTTCAGCCTGTTCTGCGCAGGCTGAAGGCCTGCGCTCCTCTATTGTATGCAACCCGCTGACTACATCCCCGGCCCAATCATCTTTTCGGGCCGTACGACCTCGTCGAACTTCTCCCCTGTCATCACACCCAGCATGATCGCGGCTTCGCGCAGCGTAATGTTCTCCGCGTGGGCTTTCTTGGCGATCTTGGCGGAGTTGTCATAGCCCACGTGGGGGTTGAGCGCGGTCACGAGCATCAGCGAGTTGTGCAGGAAGCGGTCGATGTTGGCCTTGTTCGCTTCAATGCCGACCGCACAGTGTTCATCGAAGGAGTTGCATGCATCGGCGAGCAGGCGGATTGACTGCAGGACATTAAAGATTATGACCGGCTTGAACACGTTGAGCTCGAAGTTGCCCATCGCGCCGCCGCAGTTGACCGCGACATCATTCCCCAGGACCTGACAACAGACCATCGTCATCGCTTCCGGCTGGGTCGGGTTGACTTTGCCCGGCATGATCGATGAACCCGGCTCGTTTTCCGGGATGTGCAGCTCGCCCAGTCCGCAACGCGGTCCGGATGCGAGCCAGCGGATATCATTCGCGATCTTCATGAGCGAGCAGGCCAGTGTCTTAAGCGAGCCATGCGCGGCGACCAACGCATCGTGCGCCGCCAATGCTTCAAACTTGTTCGGAGCGGACGTGAATGGCAAGCCGGTCAGTTCGGCGATCTTGGCAGCGCTCTTCTTCGCGAAATCGGGATGTGTGTTCAACCCGGTGCCTACAGCCGTGCCGCCCAGTGCCAGCTCGTAGAGATGCGGCAGCGATGTTTCCAACCGCGTCACCCCATTGTCCAACTGCTGGACGTAGCCGAAGAACTCCTGCCCGAGTGTGAGTGGAACCGCATCCATGAGGTGGGTGCGCCCAATCTTGATAATCTCTGAAAACTCGACTGATTTCTTTGCCAGGGTGGTGCGCAGGCGCTTCACCGACGGGATCAGATGCTGCTGAATCTGCTCGGCGGCGGCGATGTGCATCGCGGTGGGGAAGGTGTCATTCGAGGACTGCGCCTTGTTGACATCGTCGTTGGGGTGGACGGGCTTCTTCGATCCCATCTGTCCGCCGGCGAGCTCGATGGCACGGTTCGAAATGACCTCGTTGGCATTCATGTTGGTCTGCGTCCCCGAACCTGTTTGCCAGACTACCAACGGGAAGTGGTCGTCGAGTTTTCCTTCGATGACCTCGTCCGCCGCCCGGACTATCAACCCAGCTTTCTCCGGGGTCAGAAGGCCCAATTCCTCATTGGTCAGAGCCGCTGCCTTCTTGAGGATTCCCAGCGCCCGGATCATCTCGCGCGGAAACCGCTCGCCACCGATCTTGAAGTTTTGGCGCGAACGCTCGGTTTGCGCGCCCCAATAACGATCCGCTGGGACGCTGACGGGTCCCATTGTGTCAGTTTCGATCCGTGTGGTCATCGTGTCCTCCGATTCTCCACCCAGAATACGATAGTCCATGTCCGGATTCAATCAGGGGTGTGGCACAGACGCCAGGGTCGGTGTCAAAAAGGAGCGGTATAACCAGCGCGGCTATCTCAAATCGGGCCACCCTGCGGGTGCACGGAATCTCAGATATCTCCGACACTCGATCAGAATTGCCCTGCATTGCCCCGTGCAAGCAACAAAAAAGGCCGCCAATGGGCGGCCTTGAAATATCAACTTGCTAGCTGGTTAGTCGACTTTGTCGATGTGCACGATACGCTTGTCGCCCTTGGTGCCGACAAACCGGACCAAGCCGTCGATCAACGCAAACAGCGTCCAGTCCTTGCCGACGCCGATATTACGGCCCGGATGAATCTGTGTCCCCTTCTGACGGACGATGATCGATCCGGCGGAGACAAAATTCCCGCCATAGGCCTTGACGCCGAGCCGTTGACCGTGTGAGTCGCGGCCGTTGCGGGATGATCCTACGCCCTTTTTATGAGCCATTTCCGAGCTTCCTTTCAATAAAGCGGGGCGCCGAAAAAGCGCCCCACCAGAGACATCAATTATAGCGAACCGAACGGCCCAGCGCAAGCGCCAAAATCTACGCTGTGGCCGGCGCTGGCGTCGGTGGATCGGCGATCACGGCCAGAGAAAACGTGAGCTTTTCGCCCGACGGATCGAGGCCGATTTCGATGGCGCAATCCCCGGCAAACTGCCCACGCAGAATCTCCTCGGCCAGCGGATCCTCAAGGTAGCGCTGGACCGCGCGACGAAGCGGTCGGGCTCCCAGATTCGGATCGTACCCGCGATGCGCCAGGAACTCGCGCGCCGGCTGAGTCAGGAGGAACGACAACCCCCGCTCAGCCAACCGTTTGGCAACGTCCTCGAGCACAATATCGACAATGCGGGTAATCTCCGCGCTGCCCAATTGATGGAAAATTATCGTGTCGTCGATGCGGTTGAGCAGTTCGGGATTAAACATCTTTTTCAGTTCGGCAATCACCTTGCTCTTCATGTGCTCATAGGATCCGGTGACGCTGTCCTTCTGGAATCCCATCGCCTTTTCGTCCTGCACCTGACGTGTGCCGATGTTGGACGTCATGATCACGACCGTGTTCTTGAAGTCGACTTTGCGTCCGAACGAATCGGTGAGCTGGCCGTCATCGAGAAGCTGCAACAGGATGTTGAAAACTTCCGGATGCGCCTTCTCGATTTCGTCGAGGAGGACGACCGAATACGGTTTGCGGCGGACCTTCTCAGTCAACTGGCCGCCTTCTTCGTAGCCCACGTATCCGGGAGGCGCGCCGATCAAGCGCGACACGGAGAACTTTTCCATGTATTCCGACATGTCGATGCGGATTAGCGCATCGGGATCTTCAAAGAGGAACTGCGCCAGGGCGCGTGCCAATTCGGTCTTGCCGACACCTGTCGGGCCGAGGAAGATAAACGAGCCAATGGGCCGGCGCGGGTCGGATAAGCCGGCGCGTGCGCGGCGAATCGCCTTGGTCAATACACCAATCGCTTCGCCCTGTCCGATGACACGGTTGTTAAGCTCTTCCTCCATGCGGAGAAGCTTCTTCGATTCCTTTTCCTCGAGACGGAACACCGGGATACCAGTCATCTTCGAGACGACTTCGGCGACATCCTCAGCATTGAGGGTGTACATCGATTTCTCGCGGTCTTCCTGCCATGACTTCTTGCGCGCTTCGAGTTCCTCGCGCGCAATTTTCAGTTCATCGCGCAAACGCGCCGCGGTCTCGAACTCCTGATTCTTGACGGCGTTTTCCTTGGCGGTCTGGACGTCGAGAATCTTCTGTTCGAGGTCGGCAAACTCGGTTGGCTTGGTGCACGACTTCAAATGTGCCCGTGACCCGGCCTCGTCTATCACATCGATGGCCTTGTCGGGCTGGTAGCGTCCGGAGATGTAGCGGTCGGAGAGCTTCACCGCCGCGATGATCGCCTCGTCGGCGATCTTGATCTTGTGATGGTCTTCGTAGCGTTGGCGCAGACCCTTGAGAATGGCCAACGTGTCGGCGTAAACGGGCTCTTCGATCATCACCGTCTGGAAACGACGATCGAGCGCGCCGTCCTTTTCGATGTACTTGCGGTACTCATTTAAGGTCGTCGCGCCGATGCACTGCAATTCACCGCGCGCCAGCGATGGCTTGAAGATATTGGAGGCATCCAACGATCCTTCGGCGCCACCGGCGCCAACGATCGTATGCAACTCGTCGATAAAGATGATGACATCGTTGGAATTGATAATCTCGTTCATCACGGCTTTGAGCCGCTCTTCGAACTGTCCGCGATACTTCGTGCCCGCGACCAATGAGGTCATGTCGAGCGTGACCAGGCGTTTGTTTTCGAGCACCTCGGGGACATTGCCCTCAACGATGCGCTGCGCCAAACCCTCGGCAATGGCGGTCTTGCCGACGCCCGGCTCGCCAATCAGGACGGGGTTGTTCTTCTTGCGACGCGAGAGAATCTGGCTCACGCGCTCGATTTCATTGTCGCGGCCGATGATCGGATCCAGCTTGCCTTTGCGCGCCATCTCCGTCAGATCGCGTCCGAAATGATCGAGCGCCGGCGTCTTGGATTTCTTGCGCTTCTTGCCATAGGCCGACGGCTTGCCGCCGCGGATGTTTTTCAATTCTTCATAGGCGTCCTTGTAGTCGACATCGTACATCGACAGAACCTGCGCCGCGACGCCTTCTTCGTCTTTGAGTAGCGCGAGGAGAATATGTTCAGTGTCGATCTCTTTCGATTTGAGGGCGCGCGCTTCCTGCCCGGCGACCTCGAGCGTTTTCTTGGCGCGGGCGGTGAGCGGCAACTGGCCCATCGTCATGGTGCCGCCGGACGGCTGCACCACTTCCTCCACCGAAGTCTTCAGCTCGGCAAGGTCGATGCCAATGTTGGCAATCATGTCGATGGCCATGCCTTCGCCGAGACGAATCAGTCCCAACAGCAAATGCTCGGTCCCGATGTAGTCGTGGCGCAAGCGGGCGGCTTCATCGCGCGCGTACTCGATCGCCTTGCGTGCTGCCTCGGAAAACATGTCGTTCATGGTATCCTCTGCGGACGTAAGCCGCACCCCCCACGGGCGACGGCGTCAATCCCTAACCCCTATTATCGGCGACGGTTCCCATTTCGTTTGCACGTAATGTCGGCGTCGCGTCAGGTCCTAGTCCTTTGTGCCCCCGCTGGCACGGCGGCGAGGGCGTTTCTTGGTCAACCGGGTACGCACCAACTCGGCCCGCGCGATGTCGCGCTGCTCCGGTGTCATGTCCCGGTCGTACATTCTCTGTAAATGCGCCGGCTGCGTGGCCAGCATAAGGTCGTTGATCTGGCTCAGGTCCAACCCCAACGGCTCGCCCATCGCGACGCCCAACCGTACGGCGGACAAGAGATTCATTACTTCCTGTGAAGTGAGCACACGGGCGTTCGACAAGATACCCAGCGCGCGCCAGATTTTGTCGCGGATTTGGTCGCTCGCATCGGTGAAAAGCGTGCGACGCGCGTTGTTCTCATATGACATGAGTTGCTCGGTCACCTTTTCAAGCGAGTCGACCAGATCCTCTTCGGTACGTCCGAGGGTCGTCTGATTCGACACTTGGAAGATGTTTCCGAGAACATCGGAGCCTTCGCCGTAAAAGCCGCGCACGTTGAGCCCAACCTTGTTGATCTGCTGAAGGACCATGTCCATTTCTTTTGTCAGTACGAGTCCCGGCAGATGTATCAACACGGAGACGCGCAGTCCAGTTCCCACATTGGTCGGGCAGGCGGTCAGGTAGCCCAAACGCGCGTCATAGTCGAAGCGCAAAACCCCCGAGAGTGCGATTTCGATCTCGCGGGCGCGGTCCATGGCACTGCGAAGATCGAGTCCGGATCGCACCGCCTGGATGCGCAGGTGGTCTTCCTCATTGATCATGAGGCTCGAACCCAAGGCGCCGTCGACGAACAACCCGCGCGGCAGATCATCGCGCATGAATTCCGGAGAAATCAGATGGCGTTCGACCAACAGATCGCGATCATCGCGGTCGAGCACGGTCGATTCGAAGAATCCGCCCTGGTCCAACGCGTTGCATTTCTCGATTGCGGTACGCACCAAAGCCACAACTTCCGCGGCCTCGTTCGGTTCGGCGCGCATCGGGTACCGGTGTTTGGAGAGATTGCGGGCCAGGCGCACCCGGCTGGATACAACGATGTCGGCATGGTCACCGTCGCCGGAGAGCCAGCTCACCGAGCGTTTCACAACATCGTCAAAGGATGAAAACATCGGCATTTCGCTCATCCCACTTCCTTGCTGCGCGTCCGGCTGGCTTTCGGCATCGTCGATGAAACATGCTTCAACCGGTCGCGAATCTCGGCGGCCAATTCAAAGTCTTCACGCTCGATCGCCTGCTTCAATTCTTCTTTCAGTCGAACTTCTTCTTCGACAGGCGAGGGAAGCGATCGCTGCTTGGTCTCGGGACTGCGGCCACGGTGATGCGTCGCGCCGTGAACTTTGCGGAACAGGTCTTCCAATGGCGCGCGGAATGCCGTGTAACACTGTCCACATCCAAAGCGTCCGATACGCGAGAAATCCATAAAGCGCATGCCGCATTCCGGACAAACCAGGCGGGCAATGGGGTCCGAAGGCGCGTTGCCGCGCTGGACCATCGACGTGAGAAATTCGGCCAGGGGGAATGGCACGTCATCGAGCGGGTTATGGAATCCCTTGCTCTTGGCGCACTCCTTGCAGAGGTGCATCTCGCTTTTCCGGTTGTTCCGGATCTGCGTGAAGTGCACGCTGGCGTCGCGTTCGCCGCAATTTTCACATTTCACAGGAATTTCCCCTCCCCTGCGCCTTTCGTGCAACGCGGTCCCCCACGAGGGAATTAACGCTACTGGGCACGATCCAGCAAGGCCATTAACCGGCGGCGGATACGTCGCTTAGGAATCCTGATGGTCGGCGACCAGCCGGCCATCCCGCATCCTATACACTTCATCGGCGCGCCCGGCCAAATCTGGATTGTGGGTCGCGACGACGACGGCTCTTGTCCCATCTGCCACTATTGTACCTAGAAGTGAGTGCAACTGTTCCGCGGTCACCCGGTCCAGGTTGCCTGAGGGCTCATCTGCGATGATGAGCGGGGCATCCGTGACCAAGGCACGCGCCAGAGCGGCGCGCTGCTGTTCACCGCCAGAAAGCTCGCCCGGCATGTGTCGACCCCGGTCGGCCAGACCGAGCTTCGCTAAAGTTCCACGCGCCGCGGCGACGGCCGAGCCATACGACTTGCCGCCCACGATCAGCGGCAATGCGACATTCTCTTCGGCGGAGAATTCCGGAAGAAGATGATGAAATTGGAAAACGAATCCGACGGATGTGTTGCGGTAATGGGCGCGTTCTTCGTCGTTCATATCGTACGGCGATTTGTCGCCCCAGAGGATCTTGCCGGAGGACGGGACATCGAGCCCGCCCAGAATGTGAAGAAAAGTACTTTTACCGACCCCGGAAGCACCAACAATGGCGATGATCTTCCCGGCGTGAATTTCAAGATCGATGTCACTTAGCACATCGAGACGTCCCTCGGGCGTGACGAAATGGCGCGAGATCGCTTGAGCGCGGGCAATGGTCGGGTGATCGATCATTCGTATCGCAAGATCTCCACGGGATACAGTCGCGCGGCTCGGCGGGCCGGATAGATGGTGGCGAGAAACGAGATCACGATCGCGAGCACACCAACCACGAGCACATCTTTGATGTCCACGATCACTGGGAGCGAATCGATGAAGTATATCTCCGGCGGAAGCGAGACCAAATCGAAGGTCCTCTGCACCCAGCACATCAGCAGTCCCAGCGCGAGACCCAATCCTGTGCCAACAAGACCGATGATACTCCCTTGCCACATGAAGATGGCGCGCACCCCGCTCGAAGGAACTCCCAGGGTCTTAAGCACGGCGATCTCGCGCCGTTTGTCGATCACCACCATGATGAGCGTCGAGACGATATTGAACGCCGCCACAGCGACGATCAGCGACAAGGCGACAATGGCCCAAATGCGCTCGATTTCCATCCAACTAAAGAGATTTCGGTGCATTTGCATCCAGTCAGTAGCGTAGAGATCACCATCTAACTTCGCTTCGATGCCAACGGCGATTTCGTCAGCGAGATTCCAATCGGACACTTTGGCCTGAAACCCGGTCACCTTGCCGGGCAGAAGGAAGAGACGCTGGGCATCCTCCATGCGGATGTAGCAAAGCGACGCATCGTATTCGTACATCCCGGTCTCGAAGAGACCGGTCACGACGAACTTCATGATCTTCGGGGGCAACCCTTCGCTTAATGCCTCGCCCCGGAGGCTATAGAGGACGATCTCATCACCGAGTTTGGCACTGAGACGATCGGCCAGAACGCGTCCGAGCATAATCGCGCGCCCGGAATCCGGCTGCAGGCGCCAGTCACCCGACACGATCGACTCGCGCAGTTGCGTGACCTCGGCTTCCTTCTCCGGCACGATGCCGCGCACAATGACGCCGTCGTTGGCATCCGCCGACGAGATCGCGGCCTTGTAATAGATGAATGGCGCGACGGCCGTCACGTCCGGGGTTTCGGCGATTTGCTTTTCGAGCGGTTCCCAGTCGGTGATGCCGTCGGCAAAACGATGAAAGATGGACACGTGGGCAGTCGTGCCGACGATCCGTTGCTTCACTTCCAGCTCAAACCCCTTCATGATCGCCAGAGCGAAGACAAGAACGGCCGTCCCGACGATCACGCCGAGAATGGAGATCAGGGTTATGAGCGAGAGGAATCCGTGACGCTGCCGCGAACGCAGGTATCGTCGCGCGATGAAGGAGGCATACGACATGGTGCTTATGCGCCGTCCGACGTCTCGCCGGCCGAATCGGCGCGTTGCGGACGGAGCGTGGGAAAGAGAATGACCTCGCGGATGGACGGCGCCCCGGTGATCGCCATCACCATCCGGTCGACGCCGAAGCCGAGACCGCCGGTGGGCGGCATGCCATGCTCAAGCGCAAAGAGGAAATCTTCGTCGAACTGGTGCGCCTCTTCCTCACCGCGTTTGGCTGCCTCGGCCATGGCCATGAAACGGGCGCGCTGGTCGATCGGGTCGTTCAGCTCCGTGAACGCATTGCCGAGTTCTTTGCGGCACATGAACAGTTCGAATCGCTCCACTAGTCCGGGCTTGCTGCGGTGCTTCTTGGCCAGCGGGGAAATCTCTTCAGGATAGTCAGTGATAAACGTCGGCCCGATCAACTCGGGCTGGACTCGCTGAGAGAAGATCTCATCGACCACTTTTCCGTACGATGCGCCATCCGGAACTTCGACGTGGATGCGTTTGGCCTCGGCCCGGGCCCGAGCCGGATCGGTGTCGGAAAGATCAACTCCGGTACGCTCACGGATGATGTCCAAGAGCGGGTACTCTGGCCATGGCTGCGAAATGTCGATTGGCTGGCCGTCGAAGGTGATCTCGGGCTCGCCATTCACAACGGTGGTGACATGAATGTAGAGATCGCGCAACATCTTCATGACATCGCGATAATCCCAATACGCCGCGTAGCATTCGACCATGGTGAATTCGGGATTGTGATCCCGGTCGATGCCCTCGTTGCGGAAGTCTTTGCAGACTTCATAGACACGCTCGTAACCGCCGACAATCAAACGCTTGAGATACAGTTCATCGGCTATACGCAGGTAAAGGTCGGTGTCGAGGGCATTGTGATGGGTGATAAATGGGCGTGCCGCGGCGCCGCCATAGAGTGGCTGCAGCACGGGAGTTTCAACTTCCATAAAGCCCAAGCCGTCAAGGAAGGCGCGCACCGCCGAGACAATCTGGGTGCGTTTGCGAAACAGTTCGCGCACCTCATCATTGGACACCAAATCGAGATAGCGGCGTCGATAACGCAATTCCGTATCGACCAGGCCATGCCACTTTTCCGGCAACGGGCGCAGCGACTTCGACAGCAGCGTGAATTTCGCAATGTTGATCGTGACTTCGCCCGTGCGGGTCCTGAAGACATCTCCCTCAACACCAACAAAGTCACCGATGTCAAGCCAGTCCAGGCGGGCATACACCGCTCCAAGGACATCAGCCTTCGCATAACACTGCACTTTCCCTGATCCGTCAAGAATATGAAAAAACGTGCTCTTGCCGTGCGCTCGCCACGACACGATCCGTCCTGCGGCGATAATCCTCTTCCCTTCCAGTGTTTCGAAAGAGGCGAGAATAGCCTGCGCCTCGTGCGTTCGCGTAAACTCGTGCGGATACGGATTGGTCCCGTTTGCCCGCCATTGATCGAGCTTCTGACGGCGGTGTTCGGTCAGTTCGGCGCTGGTATCGTGTATGTTCTCTGTCATCAGTCTCCAAGGGTGAACCGCGAAAATACGGGGGAATGCAGGTGGGCGCAATGGCGGTCTCGATGGTCCGCTCTCGCCTCGATCCAGCGCAGGAGGACAGGCAGGAATGCCTGTCCTCCTGAGATTCAGATTTCCAAATGCCATGAACGGCTGCTTTCGACAATGCAATCTATCGATCCAGGATTCTCCTTATCTCAGTATCTATCAGCTTGCGCCATTCGCCGGGTTTCATTCCATTTGTCGTGAGTCCGGCAAATGAGATGCGACGTAGGTGCAGGACACGATTCCCCAACGCCATCATCATGCGTTTAACTTCGCGTTTACGACCTTCACGCAGTCGCAGGCGGATGACCGCGCCGCGGGGATGAAACCGGATGACCTCGGCTTCGGCGCGCGCCGGGGTCGGGTCACCGAGATCGATCCCGTGCTTGAGTCTTGCCAGCGACGACGGGGCGGGCACACCAACGACAGTCGCCTCATAGACACGCTCGATCTCGTAACGCGGGTGCATCAGCCGGTTCGCGCCATCGCCATCCGATGTCAACAAGAGCACACCTTCCGTGTCCTGATCGAGTCGGCCGACCGGGATCAAATTCTGAAATTGCGGCGGCAGTTTGTCGAAAACTGTGTCACGGCCTCGGACATCGCGGCGCGTCGTCAATGTCGCCGCGGGCTTGTAGAAGAGAATCCAGACTGTCTCCGGACTGGTCGGTCGTAAGAGCTTGCCGTCGAGTTCGACCTTGTCTTCCGCCGGATCGACGAGCGTTGCCAGCTTCTCGACCCGGACGCCATTGATCGCTACGCGTCCCGCCGCGATCAGTTCATCGGCACGACGCCGCGAACCGACGCCGCACCGCGCCAGATAGCGGTTGAGACGTTCAGTACCCGTCTCGGAACCGGGTTTGTCCATAAGACTCAATTGCTGAGGTTTTCGCTCAGGGTCGTGATGACGTTGCGGACTCTGAACCCATCATACGGTTCAAGTGTCGAATCGTCCTCGGGCAGTCGCAAGGAGAGAGAGTGCGTGCCCTCACGACTCTCATCGTCGGCTTGCTCACGCATCTTTTGTTCGTTGCGCGCGGCCAGGAGCGCGGCCAGTTCGTCTTCGCGCGGCAGTTCATCGAGCGTGTTGAGGCCAAAGTAGTGGAGAAACTCATCGGTAGTGCCGTAGAGCAGCGGACGCCCCGGTCCCTCCGATCGCCCCTTGATCGTGATCAGACCGCGTTCGAGGAGGGTTCGTACCGGCGCATCGGCGGCGACGCCGCGGATGTGCTCAATCTCGGGAATGGAACTGGGCTGGCGATACGCAATGATCGCCAAGGTCTCGAGCCCGGCGCGTGAGAGCCGTTGTGTCTTGGTCTTCACCAAGATCGACTCGATAATGGGACCATACTCCGGCAGAACGAACATTTGATAGCCGCCGGCGACTTTGCGCACACGCATGGGGTGTGAGCCCGATTCCATTCGGCGATTGATCTCAGCGACAACTTCATCCAGCGTCCAGCCCGAATGACCGTTAAGCGAGAGCAGCGTCGTTGGGGCGAGTGGTTCATGGGCGGCAAAGAGCAGTGCCTCGACGGCGCCGACCAGCTTCTCAACCGATGGATCGAGACCAACGGTCCCGTCAATACGGTCTTGCGTATCGATTATTGTGTCCATGATTCTGCTTCCGTGGGCACATTCGCCCGAATGAGGATCAACTCGCCAAAGGCGCGGTTCTGACTCACGGTGATCCGTCGCAAACGCACCATTTCCAAGATTGCCAGGAAAGTCACGACCACCAACCAGCGCGCCGCCAGCCCGGCAAAGAGGCGGGCGAATTCGATGCTGTCCTGCTGATCGAGCATTTCGTCAAGTTCCGCAATCCGCTCTTCGACCGTCTGCTCGGCAATCATGACCCGGTGCTCAGTTTCATGTTCGATACGCGAAACGACATCGTGAAACGCGGCCAAGAGATCATAGAGCGTCGAATCCATCACAAACCGTGACTTGGCTGGCATCGGGCCTTGAGAGAAATCGGCGCGGGCGTAGATGAGGCGTTCCTCATCCTCGCGCCGGTTCAGGATCGTAGCGCCCTCTTTGAACTTCTTGTATTCCATGAGAGCGGCGACCAACTCTTCACGGGGATCCTCGTCGTCCTCCTCATCAGGATCGCGGGGCAAAAGCATCGCGGACTTGATGCGCAGGAGTGTCGCCGCCATGACGATGAACTCACCGGCGATTTCGAGGTCGCACCACTGCATCAGCTTGAGCATTTTCAAATACTCATCGGTGATGCGGGCAACGGGAATATCAGTGATGTCGATCTCATCCTTGCGAATAAGAAAGAGCAGGAGGTCGAGGGGTCCCTCGAACACATCGAGTTTGAAGGAAAGGGCAGACGAGTGCCCATTACCGTTGCCGGATAGATCGACTCCGGTATCGGCAACCGCCGTCGAGACGTTTTTTTCCTTCTTTGCCATCGAGCCACTGCCCCCTTCAAAACCGGCTGGACATCCCCCTGAGATGGGAATGTGGAGCCGCTTGTCGGCATGGGCAAGGGCAAAATTCGGGGATTCCGCCCAAAACTTCCCGACGACAGATCGGCGAATGGGAGCGTATCATGCCGACGAGAGCTCTTATGGATGCGTCTTACCAGATTCCGGAAAGTTCGATCCTGGTGCGCCCTTGGACGCGGCGCACCCTCATCTTGGCGGCTTGGACGGTTCCGGCGGTCCTTTTCGCCGCTCTCAGCCATGCGCGCATGGTCGCGGTGGGCGAGGAATCTTCGCTGTGGATCCGATTGGCCGACCATCTGGCCTCCTGGTACACGTGGGCTGCACTGGCCCCGGCGATTGTCTGGCTGGGGAGGCGATTCCGCATCGATCGAGTTCCCAAAGCTAGAAGCCTCCTCGTCCACCTTTTCGCGGGGCTGATTGTAGCTCTGGTTCACAGCGCCGCGGCCACATTTGCGTCGATCGCGCTGTTCGGGGAGCCCATCACGTGGGCGCATTGGTACGAGACCTTTATCCGCTGGCTGGCTTGGAGTAGCCCGTGGTCGCTGGTGATCTATTGGATTGTGCTGGCAGTCAGCTACGCGTGGGATTATTACGGGCGCGCCCGCAGCGAGCAACTCCGGGCCACCAGCCTCGAGTCACAGTTTGCCAAAGCCCAACTCGAAACGCTTAAGCAGCAGCTCCAACCGCATTTCCTCTTCAACACTCTCAATTCGATCTCCGTGCTGATGCAAAAAGGCGATGTCGCGGGCTCGACCTCGATGGTCCACGAACTGGCGGACTTACTTCGGTATTCCCTGAATCGTGACGGCCAGCAGGAGGTCTCCTTCTCGGACGAATTGGACTTCACTCAGCGTTACCTCAATATCGAGCAGACTCGTTTTGGAGATCGGCTGAAGATCTCCTACGAAATTCCGCCGGAGACGCGGTCGTGCCTCGTTCCGGTTTTCATTCTGCAATTGCTGGTCGAGAATGCGATCCGTCACGGCATTTCGAAGCGGGCCGGCGATGGCGGGATTACTATCTCGGCCGAATTGCAGGGGAACCGGTTGCGAATTCGAGTCGAAGACAATGGCGTGGGGCTCACGGGGGGTGAACGCGAGGGGCCGGAGGGGATTGGAATCCGGAATGCCCGCCAGAGACTCAGATTCCTTTACGGCGACGACTTTCGGCTCGACCTGACTGAACGAAAACCGTTCGGCGTCATCGCCACACTTGAGATGCCCATCTTGCAGGCCGGGGGCGCTCGATGACTCGGGCCACCTCACGGCCGCTTCGCACGCTCATCATTGATGATGAGCCGTTGGCCCGTGAGGGGATTCGCATGTTGATCGGAGAAGACCCGGAAATCCAGATCCTTGGCGAAGTCGACAACGGACGCGATGCGGTGACCGCCATTGTCAATCATCGCCCGGATGTCGTGTTCCTCGATGTACAGATGCCAGAGCGGGATGGACTGTCGGTACTTCGTCAGATTCCCCAAGATCGATTACCGCTGGTCGTCTTCGTGACCGCATTTGATCGTTACGCCATCGACGCATTCGAGGCGCACGCCCTGGATTATCTGCTCAAACCCGTCGAAGCCGCACGATTCGCTCTAACGTTGTCAAGGGTCAAAGCGCGTTTTCAGGAACGAGAGATGTTGGCGGTGACTGGGCGGCTCTTGGACTTGTTGAAACTGACCGGCACTCTGGCGGGGGAGCAGAAGCGGTATATCGAGCGTATACCGGTCCCGCAAGGGAACAAGGTCCAGATTGTCGCGGTGGCGGCGGTCGATTGGGCTGAGGCAGAAGATGATTACGTGCGTCTGCATGTCGGGAAGTCGACACATCTGATCCGCAAGACGCTTTCGGCTCTCGAGTCGGAGCTTGATCCCCAGCAGTTTATCCGGATTCATCGCTCGAGGATTGTCAATTCGACCCGCATTAAAGAACTGCGCCCGTATGGGCAGGGCGAGTACACGCTGGTTCTCGCGGACGGGACCCAACTGAAGTTGTCGCGTACCTATCGCGATCGGATCGCCGGATTACTTCCTTAGTCGATAGAATTGTGGTGCGGGCGTCTCGCCTGCGCTGTTCGGTCTGTCGAGAACTCAGATGGGACGCCCGCACCACAATTCTCCTCCCTGATTTCACCGTCCCGGAATGCCGCTTCACCGCATCGGACTCTCGTCCTGCCGCAAGGCTGTATCCAAACATGAATCGGCGTGCGTTTTTCTCCTGGAAACATAGGAGGATCGCATGCCTGTCAGAAGAGTGATTATCGCCGCAGTGTTCATGGTTTGCATCGTCGGTTTGGCATCAGGCGTCCAGGCAGCCGTGTCGTGGACACGATTGAGCGGCACGCCCGAGACATCGGACGGCGGAGATTCGCGCAGCGTCAACTTCATCGATTACGACAATGACAGTTGGCTGGACCTGTTCATCACCAATGGACCACAGGTGGGGCAGGTCAATTTCCTCTATCACAATAACGGCGACGGGACATTCACGCGAGTCCTCGGAGACACGATTGCCAATGTCGCCCAAGCCTGCGATGGCGCAAGTTGGGGAGATTTCGATAACGATGCCGATTTGGATGTCTTTGTCGCGACCTGGTACAATCAGCTCGATTTGTTCTTCACGAACAACGGCGATGGGTCATTCTCGCGCCGAACCTCCTCCCATCCGGCCAGCGTGAACGGATACTCTGAGTCGGGGAGTTGGGCCGACTACGACAATGACGGCCATCTTGACCTCTTGGTCGCCAACAGCGCCGGTGGGCTTAAGAACTTCCTCTATCACAACAATGGGGATGGAACCTTTACGCAGATATTGACCGGGACAATTGTCACCAGTTCACACAAGTCGCGTCTCGGCGCCTGGGCCGACTACGACAACGATGGCGACATGGATGTCTTCGTGGCGACAGAGGGCAATCAGGTCAACGCTCTCTATCAGAATCAAGGGAACGGGGCATTCGCCCGCATTCTTTCAGGCGCATTGGTGGACGAAGGTAGCGAGTCGTTCGGCGCGAGCTGGGGCGACTATGACAACGATCTCGATCTGGACCTCTTTGTCGCCAATTCGAGCGACCAGAACGATTGGCTGTTCAACAACAACGGCGACGGGACGTTTACGAAGGTGACGACTGGGCCCGTTGTGAACAATGCGGGTTGGGGCGTAGGAAGTTCGTGGGAGGACATGGACAATGACGGCGACCTCGACTTGTTTGTCGCCAACGCCTTTGGCGCCCCACTCGATTCTAATTTCCTCTACTACAACAACGGCGACGGCACATTCACCGAGGAGACAGCTTCGGACATCGTCACCGAGCCCGGATACACATATGGCGGCGCCTTCGGCGATGTCGACAAGGACGGCGATTTGGATCTCGGCATTGCGAAGTGTTGGAATGCCTCCGAGGACAACGGCTTGTTCCTCAACGATGGCAACAGCAACGGCTGGTTGCGTGTCCAGCTGACAGGACAACAGAGCAACCGTGATGGAATTGGGGCGCGCGTATATATCAAAGCGACAATCAACGGCAATCCGTATTGGCAGATGCGTGAGATCACTAGCCAATCCGGCTATTGCGGGCAAAACGACATGGCGGCATGGTTCGGATTAGGCGATGCGACCGAAGCCGACTCGATGCGCATTGTCTGGCCGTCGGGCGTGACCGAGGTCAGAACCGGTATTGTCGCCAATCAGACCGTATCGATTCTCGAGTGCACATCAAGCGATGCGGACTTGGACGGTGTCGGCGATCTTTGCGACAATTGTCCAGCCACCGCCAATCCCGATCAAGCCGATGCGGACTCAAATGGCATTGGCGACGTTTGTCAGTGCGACTGCGACTGTCATGGCGACCCAGTCTGCGATGGCATCATCAACGACATTGTCGATGTGGTGGCAACTATCGGCGTCGCTTTTCGCAATAATCCGGCTCTGATCGACCCAAACGCATTCTGTCCCCGGGAACAGACCGATGTCAATTGCTCCGGGACGACGGACCTTGTCGACGTTGTGAAAGTAGTGGGCGTCGCGTTCCGGTCGGCGAATCCGGTGACAGAGTATTGCGATCCCTGTTCGTAGCAGAATGGTCTGAGAAGTGTCGGTCAGGGGTCGAGCATCCGCTCCAGTGCGACAGCGAATGACTCGCCCACATTCGGACCCTGTTCAGGATATAGATACGGTTCGACAAGCTCCAGTTCCATCAGTGCAAGCTCGCCGTTGGCTTGTCTGAGCATGTCGACGCGGGCATAAAGAAGTCGGCCATCGACGGCATCGAGCACACGACCAGCGAGTGCAAGTTCCGCCTGAGTGGGATGGTAGATTTCTTCCCGTCCGCCATACATGGTCTGCACACGGTAGTCGCCCGCCAGCGGAATCTTCCGGGCACAGTGCGAGAACTGGCGATCAAAAAAGAGGAATGAGAACTCGCCCTCGGTGGTGACGGCTTCGAGGAAGGGTTGGATCATCGTCGCGGCGGGCGGGAGTTCCTCACCCGGCGGAAGATTCTCCCCGAGCTTCAGCCGCACCTGGCGCCAAGCCGAGGCTCCGACCACCGGCTTAATGACAATCTCGTCGACACCCAATTCATGGAACGCGCGTCCGATCGTCTCGACGTCGGCACGCTCCCGCCACAGGGTCGGAACTGTCGGAACACCCTTGTCCGCGAGGTGATGGAGATACGTCTTGTTGAGGTTCCAACGCACGACGGACAGCGGATTAAACAGTGGGCGGCGGGAGGCGAACCGTCCCAGCGTTGAGAGGAATACCTCGGCTTTGTCC
Source organism: uncultured Ignavibacteria bacterium (assembly GCA_964371625.1). Classification (GTDB taxonomy): domain Bacteria; phylum Zixibacteria; class MSB-5A5; order WJJR01; family WJJR01; genus JACQFV01. Next base: position 1,105,927 of record CAYJMP010000001.1, read on the forward strand.
GTGTAGTCCCAGGTCGTACCGATCACGCAGGCGTCAAACTCCTCGATCATGAAACTGGGATCATCCCAAACCACGGCATGTAGATTTACTCCGCGCCGTAAGCACGCGACATGCAGCGGTTCGAACTCGTAGTCGTGCTCCCAATGATCTTTGCGCAGATTCGGATGGCCTTTGAGCATGCACCCGGCGGTCAGGAAAGCGATCTTCACGAGGCTTTGGTCACGCGGACTTCCATCTCACGAATGAAAATGCGAGATGGCTGACGCAGGAGGTAAATGACCGCCTCGGCGATGTCGGCGGCTTGGATCATGTCGTCGGGTCTGATTTTGGTGGTGCGTCCCTGACGGAAATCCGGCGCATTGACCGAGCCGGGACAGATGGCGCTCACACGAATGCCGAGTGGGCGCAGGTCCATGCCCATGCACTCGTTCATGCCCATCAGGCCGAACTTGGAAGCGCAATACCCGGCGCCACGTTCTGATCCGTACTTGCCGGCAATCGAAGCAATGTTGATGATGAGACCGTCGCCGGCCTCCTTCATTTTCGGAACTACGGCTTGGGCACAGAGAAAAGGGCCACGCAGGTTGGTCGCCATCATCTCATCGAAGTGGCTAACCGCGAGCTCATCGAAGCGGGCGAAGTAACCGAGACCCGCATTGTTGACAAGGCAATCGACACTGCCGAGCCAGTCGATGGCCGCCTTAAACTGTGATTCGACTTGTCCCTGATCGCCGACATCGCAAACGAATGCCCTTGCCTTGGCTCCCTGCTTTTCAGAGGCGGCCACGCGCTCCTCAAGCAGGTCGCCACTTCGGGCGAAGAGCGCGAGCGCGCACTTTTCGGCGGCAAGGCGTTCAACGATGGCGCGGCCGATCCCCTTGGAGGCGCCCGTGACGATGACCCGTTTCCCTGTTAGATCTGACATCGCAACTCCTTAAGTAGCATAGGTCCTATTGGACCAATAGGACCTATTCACTCTGCACCATTTGAAACCACGAGGTGGGCTGAGGCCACCCTACTTCTTGAAGCTGGCCACGGCCTCTTCGAGAGAATCGTACGTCTCGAAAACCGAGGTCAGCTTGGCGATCACGAGGATCTTCTCGATGTTCTTGGTCAGATTGGCCAACTTCAGGTTGCCGCCCTGATCGCGGAACTTCTTGTAATGATGGATGAGAATCGCGATGCCGGATGAGTTCATCCAGTCGGTCGATCCCAGATCGATCACGACCGCTTTGACCCCTTTGCCCAACAGGGCATAGAGCTTCTCGTCCAGTTCGCCGGTGTCGGCACCACCAAGGAACTTCCCCTTGGGTTCGATGACTTCGACACCATCTGTAGCGTATGTCTTAACCTTCATTATCCCTCCCCGGCTCGGGCTCACTATCCCCAACTGTGCCAATAAGTCCTGACTGTAGGACGGATTATACGCATTCCGGTTCCACCGTCCAAGCGCTCCTCCAGCGCCTTGTTCCAGGTCGATCGCCGAAAGTATGGGATTTTCGCCAGTTTCGGGTAAGGGAGTATCGGATTCGTCCGATATAACCGGAGTAAACCGAATCGACCTCAGGGGGATAAATGTCATCGATCTTGGTCGTTGAAGACAAAGATTCACTGCGCCGGATGCTGGCCGATGCGCTGACCGCGAAGGGCCATGAAGTTGAGGTCGCGCGCAACGGCAATTCCGCCATCGAAAAGACCAAAGAAAACCGATACGATCTCGTTCTAACCGATCTGCGTCTGCCGGAAATGGACGGACTGCGCGTGCTCGAAGCGGTCAAGGAAAACGACCCGGAAACCCAGGTAATCGTCATGACTGCCTATGGCACCGTCGAGACCGCGGTCGAGGCGATGCGCAAAGGCGCCTATGACTTTCTCACCAAACCGTTTGATCCAGATCACCTCGGTGTCCTGATCGACCGGGCGCTGGAAAACCGTCGGCTCTTGGCGGAGAACTCGCTTCTGCGTCAGGAGCTCGCCGACAAGATCGGCTATAACCGCATTATTGGCGGCTCGCCGGCGATGCTCGATGTTGAGAAGCTGGTTAAGAAAGTGGCGTCATCGGAAACTACGGTGCTATTCCTCGGTGAGAGTGGTACGGGAAAAGAGCTGTTCGCGGCCGGTGTGCATTACCTCTCGTTACGACGCGATAAACCGTACATCACGATCAATTGCGCCGCGATTCCGCGCGAACTGCTGGAAAACGAACTCTTCGGCTCGGAGCAGGGGGCCTTCACCTCGTCGCACAAACTGAAACTGGGGAAATTTGAGATCGCCGATGGTGGCACCGTTTTCCTCGATGAGATCGGCGACTTGGACATGGCCCTGCAGGCAAAGCTCCTGCGGTTCCTGCAAGAAAAGACCTTTGAACGGTTGGGGGGTACCAAACAGATCGCGGTCAATGTGCGAGTCATCGCCGCGACCAATGTGGATCTGAAACAGGCGATTTCAGAAAAGCGATTCCGCGAGGACCTTTATTACCGGCTCTCGGTCTTCCCGATCAGTGTGCCGCCCTTGCGCGATCGCCGTGAAGATGTCACAAAGTTGGCCGAGTACTTTGTGCAGAAGTACTGCACAGAGATGAGTAAGCCCGTCAAGAAACTGTCGCAGGAAGCCCTGAAGTTGATGGACCGTTATCACTGGCCCGGGAATGTCCGCGAACTCGAGAACACCGTCGAACGCGCGGTCATTCTCTGCGAAGGCCGTTACATCAATCCGGAGCACCTGGCAATCCGCGTGCGCACGGATGAGGAGATTCGTCTGCGCGAGGGCGCCGGATTGAAGGAGATCGGCCAGCATGCACAGATGATCGCCGAGCGCGCCGCGATTCTGCGCGTACTGTCCGAGACGCGCGGCAACAAGCGTAAGACGGCCGAGATACTGAAAATCGACTACACGACGTTGTTTGAGAAGTTGAAGCGGTACGAGATCGAAAACGGCCGGAATTAGACCGTCCAGCTGACGGCCTCGAAAATGAGACGTTTCCGGCACTAACTGGCATGTTATCCACATGCCAAGTCATGACCACTTCGCCAGCCCAAAACTCCTTGGGAATGAACGGCTATTTGACGGGTAATAAAGTTTAGTCTTGACAGACTTTGCGTTGTCCCTCACATAGTAGTCCGAAACCTCGCATCGCAATGGCGACGAGGGGGGCAGACTTCGAGAGTTGGGTCCGCCGCTGGCGGACTGGGGTCTTTCGAGTTCGAGTCGTAGTCGTCAATTTCATTAAGGCGTGCCGCTGGCAGGGCAGCGGAACGTTGGCCCATGGATGGGCCGAGGCATCGCCTATTCCGTTCAGGGCGGAAGATGCGTGCCCAATGCAGTTTCCCTGCATGGGGGAGGGTTTTGTATGAAGGGGGAAAGCAGCATGATGCAACCGCTCACGCCGTTGTATCTGGTCTGTGTGGACTGTGGCGAGGAGTTTGTATTCCCCGTCTCGGCCCAGGAGTACTTCATCGAGCAGGGCTACCAGCATCACCCCAAACGGTGCAAGTCCTGTCACAACCGCCACAAGCGTGGCGACAGTAACGGCAACGGTCACTAAGACGGTCTGCTGTCAAGACTGACCAACGGGCCGACCCGGCCCTGCGCCGAACAGGATCTTAGATAGATCTTCGTGGTCGAGCGAGTTCATTCTGTGCGAATGATCGCTCTGGGGTTTCTCTATGCTTCAGTCACGGAAAACCATCATAACACATTGAGAATAAATAAGTTATAGACAATGTCGCTCCGTGATTCAACGACTGGAATCGGATTGACAACGCACAACAGATTGCATACTGTATACAATATGAACCAACTGATCGCAATGGATAAACCAAACCTCAGCGACACGATCACGCTGTCTTTGCGAGAGATGATTGTCCGCGGCCGTCTGCACGCCGGTGAACGTATCAACGAGGTTCACCTCGGCAATGATCTGGGGGTCAGCAGAACTCCGTTGCGGGAGGCGCTGATGCGACTGGTCGCAGAGGGTGCGGTGATCAGTAGACCCCGATTCGGATTCTATGTGTCTCCGTTATCGCTCGATGAGTTCAAACAAATCTACGCGATCCGCAGTCTGCTTGATCCGGAAGCGCTGCGTCTCGCAGGTCTGCCTACCGAACAGCAATTCGCTCATCTGGTTGCCTTGAACGGAAGGCTTACCGAAACAGTCGATCCCGCAACAGTCATCGCACGCGACAATGCCTGGCATTTGGAGCTGGTGTCGCACTGCCCCAATAGGATCCTCCTCGGGCTGATAGAGCAATTCATCGATCGGGGTCGTCGCTATGAACTCGCCTTGATGCGCGAACGCAGAAACGTTGCGAGGACCATTCGAGACCACGAGGAAATCCTCACCGCCCTTCGCGAGGGAGATCTCGAAAGGGCATGCGACGCACTTCGGGCCAACATGGAAAGTGGCAGAGAGCCAATCATCGCCTGGTTGTCGGAGACACGCAGGGTCGATGCGAAGGGAGTCTCATGAGTAAGGCGGTTGTGACGAGAGGCCTCCACGCTGTTTTCTTTGCGCTCTCCGCTTTTGGGAATCTGGCGGCGCAGACTCACGACGCTTTGTCCGAGGCCGATCTCGTCGGTCTCTGGGGCGAAAAGCGGATCATAGGGCCGGAACTCCGCGGTACCCTGACAGTGGAATGTGACGCGTCCGGAGGTCGCGCTGAAATCGGCGGGCGCAGGGCTGACGTCCGGCATCAGAGTAACGAAATCTCCTTCGAACTGCCGGAAGGCCAGGGACGATTCCGAGGTCGTATTGATGGAGGACAAATCATAGGGCACTGGATTCAGCCGCGCACGATCGCCTACGGCACGATCTTTGCGAGCCCGGTCCGGCTACTGCCGATCGGCAAGAACCTATGGCAGGGAGATGTGAATCCTCTCGATGATGCGATGACATTCTACCTGATGATCAACCACGACAGGGACAGCAACCTTACGGCGTACTTTTGCAATCCCGAGCGTAACGCTGGTAGATTCATGACTGTGGAGAGGATTTCAATCGCGAGCAGCACTGTGAGTTTCCTCTCGAAAGACGATGAGATTCTGGCAGAAGGCAGGTACTCGGCGGAAGATGAGTGTCTTTCAATCTTCCTGCCATGGGCCGGCGGCACGTACGATTTCAGCAAGTACACGGCAGCCCAACTCGGCGGTTTCTACCCGCGCGGCAAGCACGCCGAGGTGTACGAGTACCACCCCCCCCTCCCTCAGCCGGATGGATGGATCGTGGCCAGCCTGGAGGACGTCGAGATCTCGCGCGATAGCATCGTGCGGTTTGTCCAGATGCTGATGGACATGCCGATGGAATCGGGACATTCACTCGATCTCCATGGGGTCTTGATCGCGCGACAGGGCAAGCTCGTTCTGGAAGAGTATTTCCACGGATACAACCGCAATGAGTTGCATGATACGCGTTCCGCTTCAAAGACGTTGACTTCGACACTCCTGGGGGCCGCGATTCTGGGTGGTTACAAGGTCAGTGAATCGACACCGGTCTATGAGACAATGCTGGGAGTGGATTCGATTCAGACAATCGATCCGCTCAAGCAGGCAATGACGCTCGAACATCTGCTGACCATGTCTTCCGGTCTGGACTGTGACGATTCCGACTCCGATTCACCGGGCAACGAAGACAACATGCAGGAACAACTAGACCAGCCAGACTGGATCCAGTACACAATCGACCTCAACATAGTACGCGAGCCGGGCGAAAAGTCCGTTTACTGTAGCTGCAATCCTAACTTGCTCGGAGGAGTTCTTGCCAAGACAACCAGAACGTGGCTTCCGACCCTTTTCGATGAGCTGATTGCCGGACCGATGCAATTCGGTCATTACGCATTGAATTTGATGCCCAACCGTGAGGCCTACATGGGCGGAGGCGCCCGGCTCCTGCCCCGCGACTTCATGAAACTCGGCCAAATGATGTTAGACGGTGGCCGCTGGAATGGAACGCAGATCGTGAGTAGCGCGTGGGCGAAGCGGGCAACATCGCCGCTCGTCGAACTGGAAGATCATGGATATGGGTACTACTGGTGGAATGTGAATTACCCCTACAAAGGCGATTCTGTCTCGGCATTCTTTGCCGGCGGCAACGGTGGTCAGATCGTGATGGGAGTGCCACAGCTCGATCTGGTGATCGCGTTCTACGGTGGTAATTACAGCGACGTGGTATTCCTGACACCTCAACGGGTCTTCGTCCCAGTGTACATTCTGCCTGCAGTGGATTCGAAGTAGGAGATGCTTGCTAACCGATCACGGCAGGAAGTGCCGAACGTAGAAGCTCACGATCTGCTCGCCGTAGAAGGCAACGACCAAAGTCGCCAGGGCAATAAACGGCCCAAAGGGGATGATGCGCTCGCGGCGGATCTTCTCCGAAACCGCCATCGCGATTAGCGAGATCACCAAGCCGATCGCAGCCGAGAGCACGAAGACCAGGAGAATCCGTCCAACTCCCAGAAACGCTCCCAGCATCGCCGCCAGCTTTACGTCGCCGCCGCCCATGCTCTCCTTCTTGAAGAGAAACCTGCCAAGAACGGCGACGCCCACGAATACCGCAGCGCCAACAGCCACGCCCAACAGCGACTGCTGCCAGGGCAAATGCGAGGAAACAATCGAAGTCGCTACACCCACGATGATACCCGGATAAGTGAGCTTATTGGGGATGATCTGATGCTCGAGGTCGATGAAGAATACCGCCACCAGCGTCAATGACATGTACCAAAAACCGAGCGTGGTCCATGATACGCCATAGCGGGCATAGAATGCGGCGAAGAGCGCGGCTGTGATCAGCTCGACGGTCGGATAGATCCAACTGATTCTTGTCTTGCAGAAGCCGCACTTTCCCCGTAATACCAGCCACGAAATCACCGGGATATTGTGGTACCACTTGAGCAGATTGCCGCAGCCGGGACAGCGTGAGCGCGGTTTGACGATCGATTGATTGCGAGGCAGGCGCCAGATCAGGACATTGGCAAAACTCCCAAAGCAGAGCCCAAGGAAAATCACCATCGCCCAAAGGAAGGCCGAATTCGCGAACATCGGATTATTCACCGTCGATTCTCCCGCTCCAAATGCCGGTGCACGAATTGCCCGGACTGGGCGCCTCTTCCCTCTTGTGGTTTGACCAATGCCCAGACATGCACTGGGATAATCGGCAAGATTGCACGAAGTAATCCTGAGGGCCAGCGCGCAACGAAGCGCCGGATCCGTCCCCGGCTTCCGTCGCAATACCGGTCACCGCGCTTGATCACGTCGATGGTGTAGTCCATGACTCCAAAACTCGCGGCGAGCTTCTTAAGGTTTCTATACGAAAGCAGGCGGACGTCGTATTTGGCGTCCTTGCCGGCAAGCTTCATGTACACGTGCGCGACCGAGTGCGGCACCCAGGAGAGAAACGGTAGCTTGTAATGTCCTTCCACGAGTACATGACGGGTACCAATGCCGAAATAGCAGGCGCCCCCGGGTTTCAGGATGCGGTAGATCTCCGCCATGAGCGCGGGCTGATCGTCGACGTGTTCATAGACCTGGTTGCAGATAACGCCATCGACGGAGTTGTTCGCCAATGGCATGTGGCAGCCATCGCCGGCGAGGAACCTGAGCTTCTGCGGTGAAATTCCCGCCTGTAGGGCGAGTTGCCGCCCATGCATGACGCCGACATGATCATTGTCGAGACCGATGACGCATCCGAAGGCGGTGGCAAAATGACGGGTCATGATACCGGTCGAGCATCCGATATCGACGACAGTGACCTCCGCCGTACGATTCCCAAAGTAATCGGAAAGCACCGCCACGACTTTGGCGGCTTTTTCCAGACGACCCGCCGGGTCGAATAGGATCGGGAATCGTTCGGAGAACGTGCCGTCGGAGTCGTTGAGATGAGTAATGTCTTGATGCTGAGGCATTTCTTTGTAGGGTGGGCTCAGCCCACATCTTCCTCGGTGATGTGTGACGGGTGGGCTAAGCCCACCCTACACTTGTAAATGACAGAGAGCGCAAATAATCCGGGCATCATCGCCGCGAGCCGATTGCCCCAAGCATGAACGCGTCCTCCCCACCATCGTGGCGGGAACACGGATTGCATCCGGACAGCGACAATTTCCAGACCGCATGCATCAATCAGGCGCCGATGTTCGGCAATGCTGTAAAGTTTGATATGCGAATCCTCGATGCCGCCAAAGTCGATCTTCCCTAGGAGAATGTTCAGTCGTCGGGCGAGGTGAAACTCATTGGGCAGGCTGAGATACAATTCGCCGCCGTGCTTGAGAGCGCCTACCAGTTTCGCCAGGGCAACGGCCGGTTCCCGCACCTGCTGTAAGACTTCCAGACACAAGACGATGTCGAATCGACCCCTAATGGGATCGGATTCAAGGTCGACAACAGCCGCGTGCACCTTGTGGTGCTGGCGTCGTGTCCATTCGACCGCCAAAGGTGAGAGATCGATTGCCGTTACCGCAAACCCGAGTTCGGCGAAATACGATGCGGTGCTGCCCCGTCCACAGCCGACATCGAGCATCGCTCCGGACCGGTGCTCGAGCATCTGATCGATGAGTCCGATCCGCACACGGGTGCGGCGGTCGACACTGGTGAGTTGGCGGGTTTCCCAGTAGTGATCGAAATAACGCTGCCGGTCATTCGCGGGAACCGGGTGCGCGACCAACCGCGGACGGGTCGTTGGAGAGGCGCCGGTCTCGGCGGCGGTCGGATCGAGAGCGCTTTCCGGTTCACGCGGGGGCATATCAGTATAATTATCGGCACCGAGGCTCGCCCCCTCGACCGGTCAATCCCGTTGACGGCCTCGCCGGCTTTGTTCTCCTTGGCCCCGGCAATGAATCCGGACGAAACAAAGTGCGCCAACCTCGGCCCACGCGGGATCGCCAAACGGCGCACCACCGGAATCTTGGCGAGCGTCTCTGCCGTAATCGTGGCCGTCATGCTTGTCACAAGCGAATGGAACCCATGGTGGCGGCTCAGCCTTTTCCCAATCCTCTATGTCGCATTCGTGGGGTTTCTTCAGGCCCGGAGCGCGACCTGTGTATATCTGGCCGCGCGCGGAGCGCGCGAAGTCGATGGCGGTGTCGAGCAGGTTTCCGATGCGGAAGAAGTTGCGGCTCTGCGGCGCAAAGGCCGAAGGATCATGGTGCAGTCAATTGTAATCGCGGGGATAATAACGGTCGCTCTAATGACGGTTCGATAAGAGCAGGCTCGCGGGTACGCTCGCCGTCCACGAGGGCCTACTCAACAATCGGCAATCGACAACCTGCAATTGGCTGGGGAGGCTGGATTCGAACCAGCGATCGACCGGTTAACAGCCGGTTGCCTTACCACTAGGCCACTCCCCAGTGAGTGGGAGACTACGGATGAGCCGCGACACTGGCACCTGTTGCCTTAGTGGTGTGATCGCGGGATAATGCGGAATCAACCGGCGCGAACTGAGCGCCGAAAGCGCTACGGCAAAATGTCATCGCCGCGGCATTGGGATCAAGCAGTTTCAGCAGCCGATCGCGGCCCTCGGAGCTGAATACCGGCTGATCGGCCATTTGTTGCATCGCCGCGGCCAACAAGACAGGCTCGGCCACACCGCAAACAACACCCACGTTGAAGCGCCTGATAAAGGCGCCCAAATCGCCGACATCGGTCCCGATCACGGGACGTCGGGCCTGGACCGCTTCCGAGAATACGAGGGGCAGACTGTCGGATTTGGTCGGTATCACGACAAAATCACAACCACGATAGGCGTCGATGATCTCCGTGCTCCCGACCGGACCGGTGAACGACACGGCATGGCTGAGGCCGTACTCTTGAGTTTTTTGCCGCAATCGCGCAAGCTCGGGTCCATCGCCGACAATGCGCAATGTCGCCCCCGGCAACTTGCGACTCACGATGGCGAAACCATCGAGCAGCTCGCCTGTGCCTTTTGCTGAATGAACTCGCCCCAAGTAAAGAAAACGCGGCGCCTGAGTGGCCTTCTGCGATGACCCAGGTAGATCGCCTTCGAGAGGACGATGGGACGGCAGGAAGCGACACCCGATTCCGAGCCACTGCTTCACCCGTTCGCAGAGATCATCTCCATCGCCGAAGACGTGATCGGCCCCTAGGAGCACCTTGGCAATCTGGCCTTTGATCAATGGGCGTCGTGCCCAAGCGTAGATGTCCGACCCCAGACACCAGACCGAGTAGGGAATTCCGAATTCCCGCGACAGACGATGTGCGAATTCCCCGGAGGGCAGCGCCCAGAGCGCGAGAATGTGATCGTAGCGGCGCGAACTGCAAAGTTGCCGTCCAAGGTCATGCCCCGCCCTGACAAACTTCCTCAGCCTGATCCAACTGGCCGGGGAAGCCAGATTCCATGACCCCACCGGCGACGAGGCGCCGGTCTCGAAGCGGTGGACGAATGCCGGCTCCGTGCAGGCGGGACGGTGGGTGTATCGAGGAGTGAGAACATCGACATCGACACCGCACCCGGACAACGCGCCGACAAAATGCGGCACAAATGGCGACGCCGGATCGTCGGCATCACACGGGTAACGGTTCGTGATGACGAGAACACGTCTCATCGTTGGGCGAGCGCCTCTCGGTTTGCCGGTTCCGGGGTTGGCGTTTTCGAAGCCTGCGGTGTCGGTACTACGGGCTGAGTCATGGCATTCATCGCCAGCTTGACGGTCTTCTGCGTACGGAAGAGCTCGCGGCGTATCTGCACGATCTGCGAGCCAAGGAATCCGAAGAGCAGGACCTGCAGTCCGGCAACCAGCAGGATCACTGTTAAGGAAACGAGGGGGCGATCGGGATTGAGAGATTCGGTCTGCCACAGGTAGACCAGATGCGCGCCCGTGCCGAGACCCAATCCCATAATCAGCGCGCCGACCAGACCGAAAAGCAGAATCGGTTTCTCGTAGAAAGAGAAGATCAGGTGCGATGCCACGGTAGCCTTAAAGAAGAACTTCGATTTGCCCCGGGCGCGACCCGTCAGAGTCGCGGGCATTTCTGCCGGCACGAATCCCGCGGCGATTGCCTTTGAGACGATCTCGAGATGCAGGTCCTTGTCGTTCGATTCCAAATCCAGGACATCGAGCACCTCGCGACGGTAGGCGCGCAGAATCCCCGTGACCGTCGTCAACCCCCCGGGCATCGCCAGACCGAGAACGCGGTTTCCCCAGCGCGAGATCAGAAGCCTGACCTTGGGAACGTTTTCGGTCATCCCGCCTTTTGTGTAAGGCGAACCCACAACGAAGTCGATTTCCGGACGATCCGCCAGCACAGCCAACAATCCGAGAATGTGCGAGGGGTGATAACTCAGGTCGGCATCGATGGTCACGATAATCGTGCCTCGCGCCGCCTCGAACCCTTTACGCAAGGCATGTCCGCGTCCACGGTTTTTGGGATAGGTGACGACGTGTAAGCGCGGGTCCGCCTGCGCCAGCGATTGCAGGCGCGCGCAGGTCGCATCGGTCGAACCATCGTCAACGGTCACGATCTCGAAACTGCGATTGGTAGTCGCGAGTGTGGCGACGATCCGGTCGACGGTCGACGGCAGATTGTCGAGTTCGTTGTGCATCGGCACAACGACTGAGATTTCCGGTCGAGTTTGGTCGGTGAGTGTACGCATCCAATTGCGCGCCGGACCAATCCATGTGTCCGAGGGCTCTTGGATAGTTATCGACAGACTGGGGTAATGGGTTGACCGGGGCCGATGGGCAACCGAAGCATCCTCGGACAGACTTCGCAGACTGAAGTCTGCGCTACCGAGTCAACGCTCTTCGGTAGCACAGGCTTCAGCCTGTGAATGCGGAGCGCTCGCCCGACTACGAGGGCAATTGCGAGGGCGTCATGCCAATGTCAACGATGGAACAGGCGAAGATGGGATTGAGCCCCAGAGAGGTGGCCTTATCCATGACCTCCGGCGAGTCGGAGCCGGGGTTAAAGAACACCTCGCCGGGGCGGGCCTTGGCAAGATCATCCAAGACCGTCATTCCGATCTTGGGAGGCAGGTAGACGCTGACACGATCAAGAGGCGTGGGCACATCGGCTATCGAGCGATAACACTGAACCCCTTCCACTTCCGTCTCGTTCGGATTCACCGGATACACCGTCCAGCCCCGCTGCACATAAGCACGGACGGCTTTGTTGCCGTATTTCGAGCGGTCTTTCGAAGCCCCAAGAATTGCGACTGTCTGCTTTTCTGGCATCAGTAACTCCCGCGTTGAACCCCAGTCATTATACCGGCGCGCACGCACTATGGCAATCCGGCGCCACGTTGGATGTGGGCAGGATCACAAAGCATAAACTGGTCGCCACCGTGGCGTTTGGCTTCCAGCAGCGCCATATCCGCCGACCAAAGCAGGCGTTCGGGGCGGTCGGCATGTCCGGGGAATACCGCCGCGCCGACCGAGAGACGCAAATCGAGCGAGATCGCGCCGGCATCGCGGCCTCCCAATGTGAACCCACCCGATGACACAGCCCGGCGAACCCGTTCGGCCAGCGCCGCACATTCATCTGCCCCGGTATCCGGCATCAGCACGGAAAACTCGTCACCCCCGAGCCGGCAGACGATGTCAATCGCCCGCACCGAACGGCGCAGGGTTTGAGCCATGTAACGCAAAATCACGTCGCCGGCCTGATGACCGTGCGTGTCATTCAGGTTCTTGAAACGATCCAGGTCACAGATGGCCAGGGCCAACGGACGGGAAAACCGAGCGGCGCGGGCCACTTCCTCTGTCAAACGGTGATTGAAGTACCGACGATTGAAGACATTGGTCAGAGTGTCGATGTACGACAACGCGCGCAATTGGTCCAGGCGCGCGAAATTGCAGAGAGCAAGTTCCAGGTCCGGCCAGATTTCTTCGCGGCGCAGATCGAATACGTCCGAGCTGCGACACGACCAGAACACTTGAAAAGTCAAATGCCGTCGCGATGGCACCACCGCCATCTCGTCAAAGCCCAGGTTGCGCGCGTGGGCGGAGAGCAGTTCTTCTGGGGCCTGGGGAGCCAACTGGTCGCGGCCTTCAACCAATTTGCGCTCAACCACGGAGGACAGGATTCTGTCCTCGGCGGTCTGCGGGAAGATCGCCCAAGGACCGAGTTTGTGGCAGTTCCATCCGACGATGAAGAGTCGAGTGATCCGGCTCGTGGCGGCCATCTCCTCGCAGGCAATCCGTACTAGATCATCGAGCGAATCGGCATTGAGCAGGTCGCAAAGTCGGCGCCTATGGTCGGTGGTCGGTGCGGAGTCAGGATGGGAGCGCCACTCGACGACGCGACGGCGCGCGCGATTGGGGAGCCAGCGCATTGTCAGCGGGAGGATTGGGGGCCGCGCATTTGGCGGCGATAGTAGCGGAAACGTTGGTGCCGGAAAGCCAAGCCGAGTCCCCAGAGAGAGCGCCAGATCGCCCAGCGTCCGGCACTCGAATGGCCCGTTTCTCCCAGCCGGCCGCGAATTTCGCCGATCGTATAGAATGGATCTTCGAGTATTAACTGCCGCAATGCATCTTCAAGCAGCGCGGGAGTCGGACCGTTGGTCGCGGGTGCAGACAGGGCCGGTGCGGTCGCTCGCGGACGCGCAATGGCGGCACGTGACTGGCCATTGCCGTCGTTGAAATGCGATTCGGCAGTATCGAGCCGGTCGAAGTGGCTCAAAACACCATCAAGTTCGAGAAGGTCATAGACGTCCCGCACCGGGGCCGTCATCCGCGCAAGTTTCAAATCACCGCCGCCCTGGCGCACTTCCCGCAACCGCGAGATGAAAATCCCCCACCCCGCCGAGGAAATGTAGTTCGCGCCGGCCAGATCGATGACAAGTTGCGACCGCTTCTGACGCACCAAGGTGCCGATAACGTGATCCAACTCGTCAGCAGTCAGCGTGTCGACCGAGCCGTCCACACGCACAACAAAGATATCCTTGTTGGCCGAACTGGGAGCCACCGAGAGGCGTATGCCGCTGTCGCGCGTTGTCGAAGTTCCACTCTGCATCGTCTAAGTCCCGCCCCGGTCTAACTTGGACCCCACTTCAGTGAATCAATTGGGGTCTCCTCCGGCTTTATCTCGGAGATGAACGAGACGGTCATCGGATTCATCTTAACCTTGATCGACTTCTTATCCACGCTCGTGATGTAAACAACCGGTTCGAGTTGTTGATTCTCCACGAGATCGGGAGTGTAGACGAAGGAAAGGTTATTCGAGAACCTGGTCCGCACGACACCCAACTCGGTGTACCGTTCGATCGAGAGCATCGGCAGGGCCGGCAGTGACTTCTTCTTGACCGGGTCCCGAAAGATGACAGAGTCGAGGTTGTATGAGTAACCTACCAACTGCCGCGGAATTGGGCGCACCACCAAGTCGATCCAGCACATGATCGGATGGTCTTTGCTCTTGGGTCCCGAGACGAAGCTCTGGATGACGGTACCCGAGAGACGGAGCGACAAACTGTCGTAAGTGTATTCTCCATCTGGCCCCACCTCCCATTCGAGGAGCCGCGGCCAATTCTTGCTCTGAACGAGCCAGTATGGAGTTCCCTCGTAGTGTTTCGTCGGTTCCGGCACATGGACTGTGGGTTTGATCTCCACGTCACCTTTCTTGCTGACCTGTGATGGATCTTCGCCGCCGCACCCTACGAGGAAGCAGGCCGCGCCAATCGCCAGGTAGGATCGGAGTCTATCGAGGCCGTAATTTTTCATCATGGTTCGAGATTCACCGGGTTTAACTCGTCGGCAACGAAAGGTAGTATAGTGCACCCCCGCGCGACAGCAACAACACGATTGAAGTGCCCTCGTATTTTTTGAGCAGTCGTTTGAAGTCCTCGACCCCTTCGACCGGTTCGCGGTTCATTTCCAGAATGACATCGCTCGTCCGCAGACCCGAACGTTCCGCCGGGGAACCCGCGATGAGTGCCTTGACGATGACTCCGACGGACTGGGTGCGCAGACGCAGTTGCTCAATCGTGCGCCGATCCAGTTCTTCAACGACGATGCCTTCAAGAGCGCTGCCCCGCTCAGTTTGATCGGCGGGGCGATAGGTGAACTCGGTCTGCTGTTCGTCCACTTCTACGTCGACGCTACGGCGCTCCCCGCCCCGCAGATAGGTCAATTGAACGTCGTTTCCCACCGGCGTCAGAGCAATTGAACGGCGCAAATCGAGCGCGTCGTTGATGATCTTGCCATCGTACTCAACAATGATATCGCCACGTCGCAATCCCGCGGCCTGTGCCGGACCATCGTCGGATACTTCGCTGACCAGAGCCCCTTTGCGATCCGCGAGTCCAAATGCCTCGGCCATGGCCTCGTCGATGTCCTGGAAAGAGACCCCGAGCGACCCGCGCTGAATCTTGCCGGTCGTCAGAATGCTCTGCATAACTCCCTGCGCAATCGTGATCGGGACAGCAAAACCGATTCCCTGATATCCACCGGACCGGGAGAAGATCGCGGTGTTGATCCCGATTAGACGTCCATGGGTGTCAACCAGGGCTCCGCCGGAATTGCCGGGGTTGATTGCCGCATCAGTTTGAATGAAGTTCTCGTAGTCGACGAGGCCGAGTTCAGACCGCCCTGTTGCGGAGACGATGCCCATGGTCACTGTTTGACCAATGCCAAAGGGATTGCCGAACGCCAGGACAAGCTGGCCGATCCGCACGCGTTCTGAATTCCCGATCGGTACCGCGGGCAAGTCCGATCCTTCCACTTTGAGAACCGCGACATCGGTGGCGGGATCGGTGCCCAGAAGGCGCGCCTCGAAGCGGCGGCCATCGGAGAGAATCACTTGGATTTGATCGGCGCCCTCGATGACGTGATTATTGGTGAGGACAACGCCGTCTTCGCTGACTATCACGCCGGAACCCAGCGAGGTCTCGCGGCGTTGGCGGGGAATCGAAAAATACCGTGGGCCGAAGAAGTCAAAGAAGGGATCGCTTCCGAATGGCGAATAGACCCGGTCCCGGGTCACCACCACGCGCTCGGAGGACACGTTGACGACAGCCGGAGCCACCCGCTCGGCAACATCGGCGAATCCATCGGCGGGGAGACCGGTGGAGAGTGAATACGGCGCGCTGTCCGAGATTGTCAGACCGTCTTGCCCGGGGTCGATCTGGTCGAGCGTCACAGTTGATGTGCCGATCTGATCGTTCGAACTCGCCCGCCTCAGGTGCAGTCCGACACCAAGGCCAACGAAGAAGAGAATCAAACCGAGTGTGATACCAGTCGTTCGCCCGGACGGCACAGCATCCTCCACACACAACTACGTCACAAGCCGCAGCCGTGCGAAGTGATTATACGGCAGACTGTCGCGAGTGCAATAACCGAACCGTTTCGTTGTACTACTTTCACGGATGGCGAGGGCCATTGCGTACCGACGACCACTCGTATCCGCAGAACTCATTGCCCCGCTGTTACTTAACAGTCACCTTCCGGCTTGTCGCGTTGTACGCGCCGGGAACAGGCGTTCCATCGGTCGCCAAGAGCTCGAGTTTGAACGTGTGGTCGCCCGGCTTGAGGCCCGTCACAAGGTATGGCACCCAATCGGTGAGCAGGGCGGAAACGCTGTCCACAGTCAGGCGGACTTTGTGCCCTTCCGGGCTCAAGCTGACATTGGTCAGAAAGAAATCGACCATGATCGCGCGCGCTTGCTCGCCGACATACTCACCCTTCGGTCGACTGTACGTAAGCAGCGGCGCGCCGGGCGGGGCCGCCTGATTCGCGGGAGCGGGCTCCGTGACATCGCCGACGAGAAAATTCACCATTTTGAATGACCCCGGCGATTTTATGCTCTCGTGCCAACTGCGGCTGGCGAAGACACGCAGAGTGTGCACACCCGGCTTGGCAATACCCACGAAAAACGGCGAACCACTCTTATAATTGGCCAAGTACGGCTCATTGTCGAGAATCACATGCGAGTGTTGGCCCTCGGCTGAATTGGCCAGACCGCAAAGATCTGCGTACTGCGTCTGGGCGCCAATCGCAACACCCGACACCGATAAGGTGACGAATACAGAGTCCCCTTCCTTGAACCTCTGGCCATTGCTCGGTGAGAGAATGGTCACATTGGCTGTATCAGATTGCCGTGAATTGACCCACTTGTACAGGCCGGGGATATCGCCGGCCATGGGCTCCGGCCGTCCAAACTTGGTCGTGTCCATCGAGACTTGCGCCAGTGCCTGCGATCCGCACAGGGTTAGCAGAAGTACCAGCGCCGGTGAGATTATTCGCTTCATCAATTCTCCTTTGTTCGTAATTGGCATGGGGAAACACGGACAAGATAGAGCCGATCACCGCACTCATCAACGCTTGATACACACCAAAGACAATCCCGCTTACCAGCCACAAGGCCACCACTGGCTTTTTTGGGATGGAGAGTGCGGCTTCTGCCGTGAGTGCGTCAGGTGGCTGGAACGGCATGATCGGAGCAGCGCCTTCAAGACCGTTCCCTACCAGGACGCTCCATCGCCGCCAATGACGCCGGAGTTGCGTCAGCGATGCCGCGAGTCTGTTCAAATCCTAACGAGCACGGGAGGTGTTTACAGCGGTGGCGCCGCCTGCGCGTTCGCGCTCAAGCAGGTCGGATACCGTCGACTGGGGCGGTTCATGCAGTGGCCAGAGATCCGCCGGTTTGTGGAATGGGGTTACCGCTGGGTGGCGGCGAATCGTGGTTGGCTGGGACGGTTACTGTTCCGAAACAGAATCACGTAGGGTCGTATCGCAATCGCCCTTCCTCGTGCGAACGGGCGTATCCCTCGACTCCGCTCGGGACTGTAGTACAATACACCCCATCGCGTCCGGCAGAATCGTCAAGTCAGTTCCGCGTCCCGCCAACGTTCGAGTTGACGACGGTGACGCAGGATGTGGACAAGCGCGTGTTCGAGCATCTGCTCGATGTCGTATTCCTGTTTCCATCGAGTCACAAACCTCGTGGTGGCCTGTTGTTCCTCGCCCCAATCCTTGATTCGTCCGAGGACCTCGACCATCCGGCCAAACGCCTCCCACAACGAGCCCATGGCTGCCTGCGGCGTGGAGAAGTCGAATTCGCGCTTCTGGTAGCCACGATCAGTCTTGTCGATGGCATCGTTGAGATAGTTCACGTAGTTATTCGCCGCGCCGATAGTGTGCTCGGCGATGCTGTGAATCCCGGCAAAATCATCGTCGCTTAAGACCGACTTCGCCTTGTACCGGTTCAGAGGGACCGCGAGCATTACTGCCTCATAGTCACGGATCGCACGGGCGTATTCATCAAGAAAAGCACGCAGTGAGCCGGTGTAATCTGCCCATGTTGCGGGATCAGGATGGTTGGTCATTGCATTATCTCCTCCAACTCGAAGATCGAAAGCGCTAGGCGCCGCAATCAATCACTTTGTCGCACCGGTATATCCGCGTAGGGGCGTATTGAATACGCCCTCGCGTCGTGCGAACGGGGCATGGGCGTATGCCATACGCCCCTACGAGCGTCCCAAGTCCGTCCCCCGCCAAGCAAACCACAGGGTGCCAAGCAGCCCGAAGACAGTCGCAGCGATGAAGTTCGTGGTCGGACTCATCTGCCACAGGAATGCCCCGCCGAACGCGGCCAGCGACACCACGACATCGCGTGCCAGGTAGTACAGGCCGAACATCCCCGCCTTTCGTCCTTCCGGAGCCAGGTCCATAATCAAGGCTTTGCGTGTCGGCTCGCCGAACTCCTTCAGCCCGCGCACAACGAACGCAATGACCAAGGGCCAAAACGACCGCGCGAATAGCAGAACAATCGGGAACGCTGTGAAGAAGAGAAACGTCGCGACGACGAAGGGCTTCTTGTGCGAACGGTCCGCAAAATGCGCGACGGGGATGTAAATCGCCATGGCCGTGACCATCTCGATCGTGGTCAGAATCCCGAATTGCAGGGCGCTCACGGGGGCATCGATGACCTTCATGCTCCACACCACTACAAACGCATAGGGAATCTGCTCGCAGAAACGAACCAGTATGTCCGCCACCAGCAGGTTACGCAGTTGCGGTGTCATCTGGCCCCAGAGTCGGAGAGGATTCCCTTCCGCTCGGGATTTTGCAGAGGCGTCGACATAAGTTTGGATCAGGCGCTGTTGCAGGATCACGGCGAGCACGGACATGAGGATGGCGAACCCAAAGGCGATTCGCACTCCCAGTGTCTCGCCCCAGACCCCGATGAAGATCCCTCCCACTATCGGCCCCAAAGACATCGGGACGCGCCGAACAATGGAGTGCATCGACACACCCATCGTGCGCTTGTTCTCGGGCAGGGCCTTGGAGACGATGCCCATCGTCGCTGGCAGCGAGACCGCGCTCCAGGACAGGAAGAAAAACGCCCCCACGAGAACGGCCTGCCATGTGGGAAAAGCGATGACAATGACGTAGCCGATGATCGCGACAAGATTGAAAATCAGGAGGGCGCGTTTCTCGCCGAGGCGGTCGGCGAGATACCCACCGGGGAATGAGTAAAGAGCCGACAGCAGATTATCGAGACCGTTGAGCAATCCAATGGCGATCGCGCCGCCGCCCAGGGCCATGATGTAGATGGGCAAAAAGCGCTCGCCCATGTGCTCGCCCATTCCGACGAGAATGGCCATGGCCAGCACGCCCACTATGCTCCGACGCAGTCCGAGGTACTCGATGAGTTTCGGGCGCGAATTCATTGTGCAGAATATCGTTCAGTTGGGCGTCGGCGCGATACTGCGATTGTAGCCAGCCGATCCCTGAGAGCCTATCTTCACGGTATGTCGGAAGAGTTGCGCCGTCACGCTTCGACAATCCTTAAAACCGCGATTGCCGCAGTTCGGCCGGACACCGTCATGCGGCGGCAGGTACAGGTTGATGGAGAAGTCCTTCGCATCGGCGAGGTCACTTTCAATCTCGGCAAGATTGACAGAATCTGTGTACTGGGCGCGGGAAAGGCATCGGCGGCGATGGCGCAGACTCTTGAGGGCATTCTGGGTGATCGCATCAACAATGGCTGTGTCATCACCAAGTACGGCCACTTGGTGCGGTGCCAGCGAGTCACGATCAGAGAGGCCGGGCATCCGTTGAGCGATGTCAACGGCCTCGCGGCGACGTCCGAGATTCTCGAACTCGCCGGCTCTCTCGGCGAATCGGACTTGGCCATCGTGCTTGTTTCCGGGGGCGGTTCGGCGCTCCTCGAACTCCTTCCCGAATCGATCCCGCTAGATGATGCCCGGAAAACGATCAAACTGCTGATGCACGCGGGCGCAGACATTTCAGCGCTCAACATAGTCCGCAAACACCTGTCGCTCGTCAAGGGCGGCCAATTGGCCCGCGCTCTTCTCCCCTGCCCCTCGATCACTCTTCTGATTTCCGACGTCATCGGCGACCCGTTGGACCTGATTGCCTCGGGACCGACAGTCGCAGACCCTTCGAGCTATGCGGACGCATGGGGGATCATCGAGCGATTCAATCTGATTGAGCAAGCTCCGCAATCAGTCGTTCGCCATTTGCAACGGGGGATGTTCGGCGATATTCCTGAGACTCCCAAGCCCGGCGATCCAATTTTCTCAGCGGCGCATCACCACATCATCGCCAACAACCAGCTCGCTCTGCATACCGCCCGACTGAAAGCCGAGAGTCTGGGATACCGCTCGTTGGTGGAATCGACAGTGGTTCAGGGGGAAGCGCGCGAGTTCGCCACGACCCTGGCCGGAATGGTGAGACAACTGATGACAGAGCCAAGACCAGATCAACGTCCCATCTGCCTTCTCTTCGGCGGCGAGACTACAGTGACAGTGAGGGGCGACGGAATGGGGGGGCGTTGTCAGGAGGTTGCCTTGGCAGCGCTGGCAGATCTATTGGACGCCGACGGCGATTACCTCATCGCCGCTTGTGGGACCGATGGCACTGATGGTCCGACCGATGCGGCCGGGGGGATCGCTTGCCCTGAAGTTGCAGCGCGGGCGAAAGGTCTGGGTCTATCCCCGATGGAGTTCCTTAGAAGAAGCGACTCCTACAGCTTCCTCCGCGTGACCGAAGGACTCATCGTTACCGGTCCGACCGGGACAAATGTCATGGATGTCTATCTCGCACTAATTCCTTGAGGACCGTGTCAGCGAAACGATCGCACGCGCGCGAAGGTAACACCCGTATCCGGGGCTTCAATGGTCACGGGTAGTCGTTCGATTTCGGCGCCGTCGACTCCGTGCACGACCACTTCCAAGTCGTGTCGTCCCGGCGGCAGTTCCATCGGAACCATCCAGATCGACTTCGGAAAGAACAGGCAGGAGCGCGTGTCAGCCCTTTCGGTAGCAACATTGAAGATGTTCACCAGCGCGCCAAGTGCCTTGTCCTCCTTCTTGGCTTGAACGCGGGCGAATTCCTTCACCAGCGCGCGGGCGACTGTCTTGACGAGGAGTTTCGGAATGCGCTCTTCAAATGATCGTTTGGCGATAGCATCGACCGGCTCGGCGACCGTGGGCGGCAGGCTTCGGCCGATGGGACAATCGACCGAGACCTCGTAGGCTTCGGTGGGAAAATCCACCATCATCGGGAATGAAAAACGCAGAACATGATCCAATTCCACATTCTCGCGGCGCCAGGCATAGATATCGTTGCCGTGACGCGAGACGAGAACATCGGCGTATTCGGCCTCGCAACCACTGCAGTCTCGGTACTTTGAGTCGGTTTCATCGAAAACCGGGAGCATGATGTCGACGGCGTCGAGGTATGGCGTGAAGCCGGTCTCGATGAAGATCACCGCATTCGCCTGCATCCGCAGTTGTGCCTCTTTCTCCAGCGAGGGGAACCGTTCAAGCAGTGTGCCGGCCTCGTCGGCGGCGCCGATGCGATTGAGCGCCGCGTGCAAATCACCGTAGATCCCGGGCGGAGCTTTGGCACTGTAGAGACTGGTGTAATCTTCGTAGCCCCGGAAGGCATCGCGAAACGCCACTGTCGCATCGTTGTGCTCGCCTTCGGATTCGTAGAGCATCGCCGTGAAGTATTGCATGAAGGCGTCATTCTTGTAAGTCGTCTTTCCTTCCTTCTCATCCTGCAACTCGGCCAGCCGCTGATTGGCCTTTCGCGCTTCGACCAATGCATCCTCAGTCTTCCCCAGCATCAGGTAATTGAAGACGCGGTAGTAGTGAATCAGTACAAGCTCGTGGGCATAACCGCGGTACGGCAGCGTATTGTCGCTGGTGATGAGCGAAGCGAGCTCGCCGGTGATGCTTTTGGTGTAGAGTTCTTCGGCGAGCAATTCGGCCGCGTCAAAGGCGATGTTTGAGGAATCATACTGCCCGGCTTCATGCGCCAGGTAACCACGCTCGATCAGATAGAGGAGATCACCCGGCTTTTCCTTCTTCTTGGCGAACTCCGCATACGCTTCCTGCGGCTGCCCGGCCACGAGGGACTCGCGGACTTTGACAAGGGACTCCGAGTGTGTGCCGCAACCGAAGAGCCCAATCGTGGATGTGAGAATGGCCAGAGCAACTGACCAAAAAGATTGCTTCGTCGTCGCAGAGAGCACTCCTCCTCGCAATGACGGCATTCGCGCTGTTAGTCGTATCAACGTCATTGCGAGGAGGCGCGGCTGCTCTTCGCCGGGCCGACGAAGCAATCCTTGTTCAGGCGAGTTCAAATCTCATTGGGTCTTCTACTTACGGTTTGTACTCGGAGCGGCCGATGTACTTCTTGATCTTCTTCTGCCCCAGCCAGGTCTTGACGTTTGTCTCGATGTCCACCAGCGTGAGATCGGCCTGGTAGTATGATACCTTCTCGCCTTTCTCCGAATCGATGATCTGGTTGATCTCGCCGATCAGCATGTAGTCGGCGCCGCTTTCACGCCCCATCTCTTTCAGGGTCTCTTCGCTGGCGTTGATGCGTTGGTCGCGCTTTTCGGAGCGCAGGTCTTCCCGCTCGATCGCCGATGCGACGACCTGTACTTTGCCGGAGTTGACATAGGCGCGTTCGATGTCGCCGACGAACGTCGCCACGGGAATATGTTCCTGCGACTTGTTCCGGATCGACCCGACGATCACCACCGGCTTCTTGGCTTTGGCGGTCATGTGCTCGGAAAGCCACGGATGATTGAGGCAGTCCTGGATCATCTCTTCTGAAACCATCCGTGAATCGGTGTCATTCCACCGCCCGGACAAATCAATTTGTTCTTCCGTGTCGACGCGTGTGACGACCGTTTTCGACGAACAACCGGCCACCAACAACAGCGCCGCTGACAGTACAATTCCCCGTCCAAGCCATTTCATCGTGCTCATGTAAACCCCCGTAAGCGTTAGATAGTCCGGAAGAAGAGCCATTCTTGGCCCAATCTCGCACCTCCTGCACCGTGCCGACAAGCCCAATCTTGCCCAGCAGATGCCAGACACCCCGCAGGTTCATGCCGAACGCGACATTGAGATACTCTTCGGCTGTTTCGGGGTTTCGAGCCGGGGCCGGGTCGTTAGCCCTGTCACCCCGGCGATTTAGAACAAGACTTGCCTGACGGTCGAACTCCCCTCTTACCCGCTTCCGTCAGAATTAGTCCAACGCAATTGAAACCATTCACGATTTCGCTCGAGATTTGTCGTTGCCGTCTGCCCACAAAGTGATCCGACCCTGTACCCCCCGCTCGTAGTATGAAGCGTGGGCGATTCCCCCGACCAACTCCGCTGGCTCTTCCTCGACCTGAACTCGTATTTCGCCTCGGTCGAGCAGGAGCTCAATCCCAAACTCCGGGGCAAGCCGGTGGGGATTCTGGCGGTCATGGCCGATAGTTCCTGCTGCATCGCCGCCAGCCGCGAGGCCAAGAAACTCGGCATCAAGACCGGGACATCTCCCAAAGAGGCGCGCGAGCGTTCCAAGGACGTTGTCTTTGTCGAGTCGCGTCCGCAGCGCTATGTCGAGTACCACCACCGGATTGTCGCGGCGGTGCAGACCTGCATCCCGGTGACCGCGGTCCACTCAATCGACGAGATGGCCTGCCGTTTGGACTCCTCGCAGCGCACGGTCGATGCCGCCGTCGATCTGGCCAAGCGGATTAAGGCAGTCATGCGCGAGCAGGTCGGCACGGTCCTCACCTGTTCGATCGGCCTGGCGCCGAACAAGTGGCTGGCCAAGGTCGGTACCGACATGCAGAAACCCGATGGCCTCACTGTGATCCGCAAGTCGGATCTTCCCGATGCGCTCTATGATCTCGAACCAGAGGACCTGCCCGGAATCGGACCACGCATGAACAAGCGCCTGAAGGCGCGCGGCATCACGACCGTCAAGCAACTGTGCGCGATGTCGTCCGAAGAGATGCGCCACTTGTGGGGCAGTGTGGTCGGTGAACGGTTCTGGTATTGGCTCAACGGCCACGACATCCCCGATGTGAAGATCAAGAACAACTCGCTGGGGCATTCGCATGTCCTGCCCCCGGCCATGCGTCATGAAGACGGGGCGTATGCGATCATCCAAAAGCTGCTGCACCGCGCCGCTTTACGCCTGCGGTTCAATCACTGGTGGTGCACCGGTCTGGTCGTCCAAGTGTCGTTTTTCAACGACCAGAGTTGGGACGCCAAGGCAACATTCAGCGAATGCCAGGACACGCTGACGCTTTTGCACACGCTCAGACAACTCTGGAAGGGGCGGCCGGATTTCGAGAAGAACCGGGCCCTGTCGGTCGGCGTGACGCTGTATGGTCTGGTCCCGGACCGCATGCACAACTTCTCGCTTTTCGAGGACACGCGCCGCCTGGCGCTCTCCGAGGCGATGGATCACATCAACGCCCGTTGGGGACGTGACACCACGTATTTCGCCGGCATTCTCCCCGCGAGGGAACATGCGCCGACGCGGGTGCCGTTCTCGAACATCCCGGCAGAATGTGACTGGGCGTGAGAGTTCTGGAGCTACTTCGCGGACACCGCGGTCATGACCTTTAGCGAAAGTCCGGCAAGACAGTCCCCAAGCGGATACGAAAAGGGGCGGGCCAACGGCCCGCCCCGGAATAAATCAAGGCTTCAAGAGAGGTCAATACTCGACGTAGACAGGGCGCCCTTCGGCGATTGTCATGTCGGCGGCCTTCATGAACGCTTCCTGAACTTGCTGTGGAGATGCGTCGGCACTCACGACGATATCGGCGGGCGCCAGTGGCAGATCAGCACCGCCTCCCGAAGCGCAGGTCACTTTGATTTCCATCGGCGTGTAGATGCCGAATGTCACCGCGCCGACGAGCCAATTGAGGAAAGAATACTGCGTCTCAACCAACGCGACACCGTGAGTGCATTTCTCCATCGCCATGACTGTCTTTGGGGGCACCAGCCCGTACACCCAGCACGATGCAAACTTCTGATGGATGACTTCGGTTCCGGGTGCCAGGCCCGTGTCAATGGTCGCGTGATAACAGCCTCCGAGCATAAACACGAACGCCGCTAAGACCAGAGCGCCTTTCCACTTCATACCCACCTCCATGTTGTACGCGCACTGCGACGGTGCCGGTGGCCAAGAGCGGTCCTGGCCTGGCATTGAGTAATGCGTAAGTGAACCGGTTGCCGCGAAAAGTAGCAAGCCCCAAATTGGGCCCGATCAGATCCGCTCGAGATTGGTTGCCTCGATCGTGTAACCATGGTCGACATTCCCGGTGTTTCGTGTCGCGGCCGGTTCGAACAAAAGAACGCTGGCGGTCTCGTCAGCGACCGGCTTGTGCTCGACACCCCGAGGGACAATGCAACATTCTCCGGCATCAAGCCCCACAACGTGGTCACGGAAGTGAATGTCGATGTGACCCTCAAGCACGAGGAACATCTCGTCCTCATTGGCATGATGGTGCCAGACATATTCACCCTTGAACTTGACCACTTTGACGTACTGGCCGTTCAGCTCGCCGACAATCTTCGGGACCCAAACCTCGTTGAAGGAGGCCAACTTCTCTGCAAGACTGATTGCCGTGGGCATCGGGGTACTCATTTCGTGAGAGTTTCAGAGTCTAGGGTAGATAACGCCGTCGTCCTCGGGAGATCAAGAGACGATCCCGCACCGTGTGGGCACAAGAAATTGTCAATTTGGCGCCTTGAAACTTGCGCGGCGACAGACCCGGTCGATTGTTTGCGGTGTAACGCTCTCCCGCCACGGGCAGAAGACAGAGAGGCATCAGATGCGCGTATCATCTCTCATCACAGTGGCGCTGGCGCTGGTTGTCACGCTGACAACAGCCGGCAGCGCCCAGGACGATTCCGTTCAGTACGTCCCACGTTACCATGATCCGATCCTCGAGAAGATGGAGAAGGATGCTGACTCACTTGAGGCGATCCGTGACAGCATCACATCCCAGGTTCGCAAGCGGCAGAAAGACCGGAAAGAAGAACTTAAGAAGGCCAGCCGTGAACTTCGCTACGACATGACCGGGATCGCTGCACCGGATTCTCCTGGCGTCTTCACCTCCGTCTTCCACTTTCCCCCGGTCAGGCAGTACCGGACCGGGACATGCTGGTCGTTTTCGTCGACTTCGTTCGTGGAAACCGAGGTTGCCCGCCAGACCGGCCGCAAGATCAAGCTCTCGGAAATGCACACAGTCTATTACGAGTATTTGGCCAAGGCCCAGAGGTACATCCGGGAACGCGGGGAAGGTTGGAACGGGGAGGGATCGGAGTCCAATGCGCTCATGCGGATACTGCGTCGCCATGGCGCGGTGCCTCTGAGTGTGTATTCCGGATTGCCGTCGGGCGGGGAACGTCACGATCACTCTGCCATGTCCGAGGAGATTCAGAAGTATCTCGAATTCGCCAAGGAGAACAACTTGTGGGATGAAGAGGATGCGCTGGCGCATGTGCGGCTCATCCTTAACAAGTACATGGGGACGCCTCCGACCACGTTTGAGTTTGAGGGCAAGACCTATACACCACCGGAATTCCTCGCAAATGTCCTGAAGTTCACTCCCGACGACTACGTCGATGTCATGTCCACACTCTCATTCCCCTACTTCACGCAGGGACCGTTCGAAGTGCCGGACAATTGGTGGTACGACAGCACCTACTACAATCTCCCGCTCGATCCATGGTATACGGGGCTGGCCACGGCGATCCGGAACGGCTACTCCGTTGAGTTCGGTGGAGATGTATCCGAGCCGGGCTGGTATGGGAACGAGAATCTGGCGGTCGTGGCGGACTTCGACATCCCGCAGTCACACATCACGCCCGATGCGCGCGAGCTGCGATTCTACAACCACACGACAACCGACGATCACGGCGTTCATCTGGTCGGTTACACATCTGTTGATGGACGGGATTGGTACCTGATCAAGGACTCCGGTAGCAGCGCCCGGCGAGGGAAGTTCGACGGCTACTTCTTTATGCGCGATGATTATGTCCGGCTGAAGATGCTCTCCTACACCGTGCACAGAGACGCTCTCGGGAGTCTGTTGGATTCATTCCCGAAGCGAGCTGAGTCGGGCGAGTAGTTTTCGCGACGGGCAAGTCCGACCGAGGGACGGATTACTTTGTTGGACGTGACAGATGCCCAATTCGCCGCCCTTGCGCCGAGTCGGAGATCAGGGTCTCGAGGCGACGCAGACGTGTCTCTTCCCTCTTGGCGCTCATGACCCAGTAACAGCATGTCCGACGGTACCCGGGCGGCTGTGATTCGAAGAATGCCCACGCCCTCTTGTTCTTCTTGAAAGCATCCTCGTATTCGGGCTCGAGCGAGTGGGGTCGGTTCTCGTAGGAATAGACTCCCGACTTGTTCTCTTTGCGTGCTTTGAACGCCGCCATGCCGGCAGGGTGCATGCGCCCTTCTCCGATCAGCTTCTCAACCAACTTGATATTGATCGCGCTCCACGTGCTTGTGGGCTTGCGCGGGGTGAATCGAATCGTGTAGCTGAGCCAGTCGACGGACCGTCGCACGCCGTCGATCCAGCCGAAGCAGAGCGCCTGCTTAACGGATTCCGGCCACGTGATGCTCGGCAGACCACTTCCCTTCTTGTGGTAGCCAACCAGCAATTCTGTCGCTTTCGCGTGGTTTTTTTCGAGCCACTCGCGGAAGTCATTAGCAGTCTTGAAGAATACCGGCGACATCACGCACAACAAACGACCGGTCCGGTGCCACGTCAATCATGTTTGATTCGATAGGATGGCGGGGCGGGAGTTTCGCATTCACACGGCCGCTGCTCTTGTGGTTCGGACTTCCAGCCAGCATCTTTGTCCCATGCCCGAACTCCCCGATATCGTGGTCTATCTGGACTGCCTTGTACCCCGCATTGTCGACCAGCCCATCGAGCGAATCGAGATTCGCAATCCTTTCGTCCTGCGCACAGCGTCTCCAGCGATTGAATCCGCGCACGGGAAACGAGTCACGGGGCTAAGACGCATGGGCAAGCGCATCGTCTTTGAGCTTGAAGATGACCTGTTACTCGTCATCCACCTCATGATCGCCGGCAGGCTGCGGTGGCGTCCCCCAAGCGCGAAGCCGCCAGGGGGTAAGCTGACGCTGGCTGGATTTCACTTCCCAAAGGGTATTCTGTTTCTCACGGAAGCAGGCAGCAAGCGTCGCGCATCACTGCACCTGGTGGTGGGAAACCAAGCCCTCCAACAGTTCGATCGTGGTGGACTTGAAGTGCTCGATGCAACACTCGATCAGTTCGCAGATCGACTGCGCCGCGAAAACCACACTCTCAAACGATCTTTAACAGACCCACGGCTTTTCAGCGGAATCGGCAACGCATATTCCGATGAGATTCTTCATCGCGCCCGCCTCTCCCCGCTGGCGATGACCAACAAGATCACCGACGCGGACATCGAGAGACTCTCTAACGCCACGCGCGATACTCTGAATGAATGGACCACTCGTCTCCGGGCGGAAACAGGCGACGAATTCCCCGAAGGAGTGACGGCATTTCACAAGGAGATGGCCGTGCACGGGCGTTTCGGGCTCCCTTGCCCAGTGTGCGGCAGCCCGGTCCAGCGCATCCGGTACGCAGACAACGAGACAGACTACTGCGCCCGCTGCCAGACTGGGGGACGTCTTCTGGCGGACCGTGCCCTCTCGCGTCTGCTGAGAAGCGACTGGCCGAAATCGATCGACGATCTCGAGAAGTGAAGTCTGGTGCAGGATCGAAACATCGAGCAAAAGCGTCCGTAATAGTTCCTTCATGCGACATCTCTCGAAGACAGAAGGAACATCCATGACTCATCTCCAACCGAATTTCCGGACATGCCGGTCCAGCCGGGCATGGGCCGCCTGCGCTTTGACCACACTGACTCTGATTGCGTGGCCATCCCAGCGGGCAGAATGCCAACAAGCATGCATTCGCATCATGTCCCAGGATTCGACTTTGAATAACCTAGTCGATCCGGTGGGGTACAAGACAGCCGCCCTCGGTACACTGGGTGATGTAAAGCGCTCTGGAACAGGTCCTCAGGCTATGATTCTATTACCGGGCCTCGGGTTCGGCGGCGAGGTCTTTGATGAATTGACAGATGGCTGGCAGGACAAGTACCGGATGTACGCGGTGACACTTCCCGGATTTGGCGGAACCCAAGCGCCGCCCTGTCCGAACGAATCGACCAGTTTCGGCGAGCAGACCTGGACCAATGGCGCACTCGCCGCGATCGAGAAGCTAATCGCTGACGAGAGTATTCAGAATCCAGTCCTTGTCGGACACTGGCTCACCGGAACACAACTGGCGCTGCGGCTCGCGATGAGGCACCCTGAAAACGCCAGGGCGGTCATCATCCTATCGGGATCCACCCGAATGCTCCTCACCGACACTGCCTCGAACAGGTACGTCGCCACGCCCGAACTTCGAATCGCCTCGGTCGACAAGTATTCCGCGCCGCGATGGTTCAAGACCGTTACGCGCGAGACATGGGACGACAACAACTTCCTTCCCGGAGACTATGCCATCAACCCCGTGCGCGGGCTCCGGCTTTGGCGCGAAGCGGCAGAACCCGAACTGCATGTGTGGGTGCGCTATCTGTGTGAGTTCAACGCTCAGGACATCTCCGTCGAATTGTCTAAGTTGACAGTTCCCACCCTCATCCTCAAACCCGGGCTCGAGGGAAATTTCCATGAACCCGGACAGGACTACATGACGCTCTTTTGCCACAAGGGATGGGAGGGAAATGTCGAGAACAATCCCAAGATCACGATGAAGACTATTCCCAATTCGCGCGTCTGCCTCTGGTTCGATCAACCGGAGCAAGTTGATGCCGCGGTTGCCGATTTCTTGGCGGGGCCCCAGTAATGTCTGGGGCGGGGCTTGAGCCGCCGCCCCAGAGTACTCCAACCTCACTTATTGACGAGAATCTTAAAGCCGCCGTACGTCATCCGTTTCACATCGAACGGTGGTTTTGCCTGCATCATCTTCTCGATGCGGGGATCTTTCATTATCTTGGCGTTGACCTTGTCGCGTTGCGCTTTCGACTTGTAGACAATCCACGAAAACACCACAGTCTCGCTGGGTTTAGTCTTGGCCAGGCGCGTGAAGGGAATGCCCCATTTTGTCTTGAGGTCATCGCCCACGCACTCGAAGTACTCGACCGCGCCATATTCCTTCCAGATCTTGCTGGCCGCCTTTGCCATCTTCTTGTAGGCGGCGAGATTCTTTTTCGGCATGGGGATGACGAAGCCATCGACATAACCGGCCATACTTTCCTCCTACTGGTTGGAATTCCAGTTTATCCAATCAACTCATCGATTCCTGCGCAATGCATCCACGCTCCACGGCCCAGCACCCGCTGCGGAAATGTAGAGCCATACAAAGCAGTATAATACCGCCGGGCTCCCACCGTTCACCGTCACCCAAAATCCCTGGGGAGCGTGGAACTGCCAATAGGCGACGGCCATCATTCCCGAAAGAATGAATGCTACGGGACGGGTGAACAATCCAATGAGAATCAGCGCTCCGCCGAAGAACTCAAGAATCCCGCCGAACCAAACCTGCGTCCACATCACAGCCGTGCCGCCATCGGGCGGCATCCCGGTCGGGATGGCGTACAACTTCATCGCGCCGGCTTGCATGAACATGAACGCGGCTACTATCCTCAGGATGCTGAGAAGCCGTGGTCCCCATGCCGCCCACTTGCCGGTCATCTGTGAGTCGATCATGTTTGGTCCCTTCGCAAGTCTGACAATAGTGCTTCAAGCCGTCCCAGATGCTGGTTCATTCCTTCAATGGCGCCGTACTTGGTGACAACGTGTTCGCGCGCTTTAGCAGAAGGGAACAATGCGCGCATCGTGAGTCGAGTCTTCCCGTCGACATTTTCGAATGTCACGGTCGTCTCGAAATTCACGGGGTCGGGCGGCTCCGGTATATGTTTGTACACGATGCGCTCCGGCCGGACGATCTCCACGAACAGGATGTGGTTCTTGTAATCGGTGCCGTCGGGTCCATGCATGATGAACCGCCAGTGCCCGCCGGGCTTGACCTCCATTTCGTGGATCGTCAGCCTGAATCCTTTGGGTCCCCACCACTTCGCGACATGCTCCGGCTTCGTCCACATCTCGAAGACAAGTTCACGCGGCGCATCGAACAGGCGCGCCCCAATGATCTCCCGATCGCTTGTGGCTGAGAGTTGTTCGGTCTGAGGTCTCATCCGTAAATCTCCTTACTGCTTGGGCAGATACTCAGCGAGTCTCTCAAACGTCCCACCCCAGCCTTGGTTCATTGAATTGCGACCCTCGTCGAATGTCTTGATTTCGGCCTCGGTCGCGTTAATTGGGATCCATTCGACCGTTACAGTGGTCTTGCCGTTGCGCTCGACGAATGTGACTGTTGTCAGTAATTCAGCGGGCCAGGTCGGAGCCAGAGGATGCCGGGTGATGCAGCCTTGTTCATCTGAGAATGTATTGACATAGACCAACCGGTCCGGCTCGGTGATTTCGCGATAGTAAACCTTGCCCCACATGTCCTGCTCCGCATAATGAAAGCTGTAGTGGTATGTCCCGCCCACGCGAAAGTCCATTTTGCCGACGCCGATGATTGCGCCTTTCGGTCCCAACCATTTCGCGATGCGCTCCGGCTCGGTCCACGCCTTCCAGACAAGCGCGTGCGGCGCATCAAAGGTGCGCGATATAACAAACGGTTTGATCGGTGCGATCACATCACTTTTTGCGGCCACGCCTCTTCTCCTTCTTTTGGATTTGTCGCAGGTACTCGTCCAAGCGGTCAAAACTCTCTTCCCAAAACTTCCTGTAATGTTCTACCCAATCGGAGACTTCGCGGAGCGGCCCCGCTTCAAGCCGCGATGGCCGCCACTGCGCGTCGCGTCCGCGCGCAATCAGACCGGCGCTCTCCAGCACACGCAGGTGCTTGGAAATCGCGGGCAGACTCATATCGAACGGCTTGGCCAATTCTGTCACGGAGGCCTCACCCGAAGCAAGCCGGGCGATGATGGCCCGCCGTGTCGGGTCGGCCAACGCCGCAAATGTTGTGCTGAGATGATCTGTTGGCACCGGTATCATGTCGCCCCCATACTTAACCCAGCGGTTAAATACACAGAAGAGACGAAAGAAACAAGAGATATATTGGATTATTTGTTCGAAATCACGTGCGTTGCAGGCTAACCGCAGTTACGACTTAGCATTACCCGGAGCATGTCGCGCCCGTTGACCCTGGGCCAGATCATAGGATCGTCGGAGCAATCCAATCGCGGCATCGACATCCTCAGGCTGCTTCAGATGGAAACTGATCCAGCCACTTTCGGGCAGAAGGTGATGCGGTTCGACGCGCCCGTCGGCGACCAATTCATCCCGCACGGTCTTCGGAAACGGAATATCAACGAGTGAGTCGCCGTGGATATGGCCCAATTCGCGCCGACCGAGACGAAATTCGACGCCGCCGAATCGGTGCGGTTCGACAGTGACACCGGGCCAACTTGACACCGTAGCGGTGATGCGATCTTGTGCGCCTTTGACTGACATCGAGGCTTCCAATCCAAACTTATACCCAAGTCTCGTTTCACGGGCCGCCAAAAACCACACCACAATTATGACATTCTGCCGAATGAACCGGTTGAAGCCGCTTCCCTTTGTGAATTACGTTACAAGCAAATCGGCCACGACTTGCCCGATTCACTTGGAGGGACTATGAAGAGCGTGCTGAAGATTGCAGCCATCATTGTGATGGGAGTCACCATTATCGCGGTCGTCGGAATGGCGGCCGGCGTGACGCAGGACGATTTCAAGTCGTTTGTCGCTGAGTACGAAGCCAAGATCATCCCGCTGGTGCATGATGGTGTCATCGCGAGTTTCGCCGCCTCGGTCTCCGGCGAGGATGCCGACTACGAGAAGTCAAACGAACTGAATCTGGAGTACGCCAACTACTACTCTAACCGGGATTCGTATGCCCGGCTCCAAGCGTTCCGTGACGGCGGCCAGGTCACCGATCCGATCCTCAAGCGCGAACTTGATCTCTTGTACCTGCAATTCCAGGGATATCAGATCGACTCGGTCCTGCTGGATCAGATCACCACGATGTCGACCTCGGTCGAGCAGAAGTTCAGCACGTTTCGGACGACGATCGGTGATCAAAGCGTCGCGGACAACGTCGTGGACAGCACGCTGCGGGAATCGATCAACTCTGCCGAGTTGGAAGCGGTCTGGCTGGCCAGCAAGGAAATCGGTCGCGTGGTCGAGCCCGAGGTGCTGAAGCTGACCAAGCTGCGCAATCAGGCGGCGCGGTCGCTCGGTTACGCTGATTACTACGAAATGCAGTTGAAGCTCTCGGAGATTGAGCCGGCTGACTTGCAGGCACTGTTCGACGAAGTGGACAGCCTGACTCGACCCGCCTTTGTCCAACTCAAATCGGAGATGGACTCGATTCTCGCGGTTCGGCTGGGGATATCCGTAGATCAACTCCGCCCGTGGCACTATCAGAACCGCTTCTTCCAGGAAGCGCTATCGATCTACGGCGTCGATCTAAACTCGTTCTACGAGGGGAAAGACCCGGTCGCCCTCGCAAAGAAATACTTCAGCGGCATCGGTCTGGAGATAGATTCCATTCTGGCGCACAGTGATCTCTACGAAAAACCAGGCAAGTACCAGCACGCCTACAGCACCGACGTCGACCGTGCCGGCGATGCGCGCATTATCTGCAACATCCGCCCGGACTACTATTGGATGAACACGCTGCTCCACGAGCTGGGGCACGCGACATATTCGCGCTACAGCGACCCCTCTCTCCCCTGGCTTCTGCGGACCGAACCGCACGCGTTCACGACCGAGGCGGTCGCGGAGTTCTTCGGAGCGTTGGCCGGCAACCCCCAGTGGTTGGTCGAAGTAGCTGGAGTACCGCAGGAAGAAGCGGGCAAAGTGGCGTCGGCCTGTGAACGGTCCTCGCGTGCCGAGAAGTTGATCTTCAGCCGCTGGGCACAGGTGGTGGTGCGTTTCGAGCAGGGACTTTACAGCAATCCCGATCAGGATCTCAACAAGCTGTGGTGGGATCTGGTCGAGAAGTACCAGTTGCTCAAGCGACCCGAGGGCAGGAACGCGCCCGATTGGGCCGCCAAGATTCATATCGCCAGCTACCCGGCTTACTACTACAGCTACCTCATGGGGCAGATTCTCTCAATCCAATTCGCCGACGCGATCGGTCATTCGGTCCTCGGGGCAGCAGATCCCAACGGACTCAGCTTTGCCAACGATCCGCGCATCGGCCAGTATTTCATCGAGAAGATCTACCGCCCGGGAAGCCGGCAGACGTGGAATGATCTAATCGAACAAGCGACAGGCCGCAAGCTGACGTCGGAGTATTACGCGAAGCGGTTTGTGGGAGCGAAGTAGGCGCCAGTTTGCTTTTGTAGGGTGGGTACGTCTTTCGGAAGGACTCACCACTCAACGCCGCTACAAGAGGACAGTGGATGCCCTTCGGGAGCGCACCCAGCCTGCGGGCTGTAGGTGTGAGGAACCTGTCTCCCGCTAGTGCAGCCAATCAGGTGATGAACGTAAGCAACTCCCGCATGGCGGGATTGTCACTCAACTGCAACAGGTCGATTGGTCGTATTCCATCACGGATGTCCAAGAGTGGGTCTGCACCCGCCTGAATCAGCAGTCTCGTACAATCCACATACCCCTTGGATATAGCGAGCGCCAGAGCAGTTGCCCCGGTCGGACCGGGAACGTCTATGAAACTGGGATCTGCTGTCAGCAATGCTTCCAATGCAAGAATGTCACCTCTTAAGGCTGCAACATGCAGGGGAATGTGACCTCGGTTGTTTCGTGCAGTCAACTCCGCTCCACCGACGAATAGTTGAGTGAAAGTCGATCGTCGTGCCTCCTTTGGTGAGCGCTCGGATTTGGCCAGTGGACCCGGCGTTGGCGATGCCCTATCAGTTAGCAAGTGTAGAGCGGTGTCCCCATCGTTGTTTTGAGCGTTCACAGTCGCCCCCGCGAGAATCAGGAATTCGACCATCTTCTCCTGCCATCCACTGGCCGCAGCATGCAACATCGTGTTGCCATCAGTATCAGAATGTGAAAGTGACCCGCCCGCCAATACAAAGGGCACGACAGTGATCATGTCGCCAGCGAACGCAGAAATCAACGGGTTTGACCGAGAGTCTGAGCCTGCGGAATTTACTCGACTGCTGTCCTCGAGGTTCGTGGCCATTCGTCGCGCTAAAATCACCATGTCCTCTGTGAACTTTCGCAGCTTCTTGATTCTCTTCGACTGCTCGAGACAGTGGACCACGAAAGACGTCTCATCGCTTGCCATTGCAAAGTGCTCCTTCGAGAGTCTGCAAACACGCAGGACATCTCATTATCTTGCGGAAAAAGGCTGGATATCGGAAGTCGCTCTCATGCCGAAGACGTCTGCCACCCTTTGCTCGATTGCGTGACGGTGACATACTCACGTCAAACTGTGAGGCTCCCGGCACTAACGGGGTCGCAATTCAACGTCAAGGATCACATTTCTACACTTTTTGCAGCAGATTTGAAAAACTCCGGAACGCTCTTCAGTCAAACCGTCTCTTACTTCTAATTCAATGCTATCCGACGATTTGCGAATCCGAAGCGTAACGACCGACCCACACTTCTTGCATCCGTGCTGGCTCGGATTGCTCATAATGCTTTCCTTTTCTTACACGGTGAGTACTAGTCTGAGTTTGCCTCGTAGGAGCTCTCTTCTTGCATCGTAGAAGCTGCCGAATTCCTTTAGGCTCAATTCAACCCCCACGGGACAATGATTAGAGCGGAGGAAGTGCGATTTGTCTTCGATATTCTTCTCAAGCCATTCGTCGAAGGGAGTTGCACGTTTGCTCTCGTTCTCTCTGCCCTCCATCAATTGTAAATTCGGGAGCTTGTCGCGATTTGCTTGCCACTCTATCGCGATTTCTCCACTTACGCCGTTTTGATGTAAATTCTGTTGGCTGAACCCGCTTCGAGGGTGGATGTGATCCTGGTGAAAATGGACCTCGTCGAATCGAAGCTGTGGATATAAGAGTGACAGCACCATGAACGAGTATGGCCCCTTTTCGTACTCGAGGAACCGGTCGATGTCCTCCTCGGTTATCGCAAGTGACTTGTCTCCAGGGAACTTAGCAGCGAGAAGTCGATCCAGAGTTATGGAATGTCCAGTAAACTCATACTGCGATGGGCTCTGTTGTGTCACTGAGCGCATTTGGTCGCGAAGGGCAGAAATCACCCTGTCGGTCTGACTGCTGTAGATTTGATTCAGAAGTGCACGAACTAGGTACTTGTGCCAGACATTGTTGCCGACGCGGACATCCCCTC
This sequence comes from uncultured Ignavibacteria bacterium, assembly GCA_964371625.1. Lineage (GTDB taxonomy): Bacteria > Zixibacteria > MSB-5A5 > WJJR01 > WJJR01 > JACQFV01. The sequence continues at coordinate 1,142,538 of CAYJMP010000001.1, forward strand.
CCTTGTAGAGGTAGTAAACGATCGGAACTACGGCATTATGAGCGGGCAAGGTTTCGCTGTTGAAGCCCCACTCCACCAGGAGATCCACTGCTACCTCCAGCGCACCAGCGATCCGCTTCCATTCGCATTTGATCGTGTCGATGTTATCCTTCTTGAAGGACTCTACCTTAAACAGCACTGGCAGATCTGACAGAACTAGGCAACAGCGCATTACGAAGTCGTTGTCAAAGTTGAATCGGCTTCCCTTGTTGTTCAACGTCTTGATCAGAGTTTCGATCTCGGTTCGGCCCTGTTCCCAGTGGGCAACAATGCTAGAGAACAGCAGATCGGTCTTTGATAGGGGCTGCCCAGTACTGTTGACCCTTACGAATATGTCAACGACGCGATCCAAGTCCTGTTCTTTTACCGGGAAGTAGTTTACCACTTCGTCGGAGCACAGGCGCTGCCAGAGCAGCATCAAAATCCTCGCGCCTCTTTGTTCAAACTCTCGTTGAAAGCCGGAATGATGTCGTTGGAGATTCTGAATGCACGCAAATACGGGTGTGGTGTCTGCCCAACTGATCGCGGTCTTTACAAGAAACCAACAATGTCCTGCATCAACCGCCCTCGCCTCTGCTTCGGGTAGTAATGCGAATTCAAATTCAAGATCATCCTCCGCCTCAGCACCTGGATTGAAAAGCAGATTGATATATAATTCGCGTCTTGGAAAGGCCCCGTCGTCCTTCCAGCGCGCCTTAGGGCGCTTAAATGAATAGCTGCCCTGTAGTGCAACGTACATGGAATTCAATCGTTGTTGTCCGTCCAATACGCCGATGATCGACTCTCGTAATTCCGGACGGGGCGCTACTTCGTTCCAACATCGATCCCGCTCATGGTAATTCTGAATAAACTTATAGAACGTGTACTTGTCTTTAGATTCTCCATCCACGAACCATAGCAGGAACGTCCCGATCGGATATCCGCGCATGATAGAATCAAACAGTTTAACAATCTTCTCTGGTTCCCAGATAAATTTTCTCTGAATCGCGGGGAGATAAATCTCATTTTGCGAAATCATCTGCATCACAGCTTTAATGTCAAGTGATTGGTACTTCAAGGTTGGTGCACTCCCTCCTCTTGAACAAACTTTGTCGGTACATCGAGTCGTGAGTCAACGTTCGGCGACATACTCACAGCAAGCTGTGAGGCATCCGGCTCAATTGGTTATTGATCAGCCGCCCAATCTGCAAGCTCTGCACGTAATTTCTTGCCCGCACGCTTATCGTAGAATTGGTACGTTTCTTTGTCATCAACAAATTCGATGAAATTTCTGAACTCATCGCTAGCACTAACAAGTCGCATCTGTAATTGGCCACCGTAAATTCTGAATTCTGGGCGAAATAAGACCTCTCGCATGCCGAACCGAGCCCAGTGGTATGTGTCGTATAGGGCGTCGACGTCGTTCAGGTAGAAAATCAAGAAGTGAATCGTGAATGAGTTTTGGTCGGCGAACCGAATCGTCAGCGATTCGTCGAAATATGCGGAATCACCCGGCGCAATGGCCTCAGTTCTAAAGTAAGAGCTATCGGGTAGGAGCTGAAATCTCGAGAGATCACCTTCCCGAATTCGAGCCCTAACAAGATCTTCTCCCGTGCCACTGTCCGCGATGGCGATCGAGTGGATTCGCGCCACGGCATCTCCGACGTTTAACACGGAAAACCGAAGCTTTACATGAAGGGTCGAGTTGATGTCAGTGATACTATCTGATTGGGATGTTCTCGAGAGGTCTTCCAGAGTCAGTTCTTCGCTCTCCAAGGTGAATTCTAGGACGCGTGGAGCTCCTACTACCTTCAGCAACGGCCTGTACTCGAGCGCCGAGGTTGTATGACTGAGATTGTCCAGTGCCTCCTCGTGGCCACAGTCTCGAATTAGGCCCACGATACCAAGTAATAGAGCAGCCAACGGGACAAGGCGATCTACAAAGCCCCAGTTTTTCGCTACGCCCATCCATGCTCTCCATTGCGGCATCGACAGGATGATAGTGAGCGCGCTCGGGTGGGCCAATGAAAAACCCCCGCCCCGCTGATGCGGGACGGGGGCTTCAAATAACTCCCGGCGGCGATCTACTCTCCCACCCCTTTGCGGAGGCAGTACCATCGACGCTGTAGGGCTTAACTGCCGAGTTCGGAATGGGATCGGGTGTTTCCCCTACGCCAAAGCCACCGGAAACTTGTTGCGTCGCGGCCCCTGCTTCGCTTACGGGCACTTCGTGCCCGGAGCTTCGCAGGGCGAGCCGCACGCTGACAACGTCATACTGGAAGTGAATACCAAATGATCTTCTCGTCAGTGAGATTTGACTCTCACCCGCCGGCCCGCCGAGAGGCGGGTCAACGTACTCTTCCCGAAGGAAGAGGTAAGGCGATTGAATCGATTCAAGTCACCCAAGGATGAATTTCCCTGCGGGGCCTTCGGCCCCTCAGGATAAACCTTGGGAAATTTTAATCGGTCAAGTCGCACGGCCGATTAGTATCGCTCGGCTGAACCCCTCGCGGGGCGTACACCTGCGACCTATCAACCCGGTAGTCTACCGGGGGCCTTTAGACTCATAAGAGTGGGAAATCTAGTCTTGGGGTGGGCTTAGCACTTAGATGCATTCAGCGCTTATCCCTGCCAGACGCGGCTACCCGGCTATGCCATTGGCATGACAACCGGTGCACCGGAGGTCTGTCCATTCCGGTCCTCTCGTACTAAGAACAGCTCCCCTCAAATTTCCTACGCCCGTATCAGATAGGGACCGAACTGTCTCACGACGTTCTAAACCCAGCTCACGTACCGCTTTAATCGGCGAACAGCCGAACCCTTGGAACCTTCTCCAGCTCCAGGATGCGATGAGCCGACATCGAGGTGCCAAACCTCCTCGTCGATGTGAACTCTCGGAGGAGATAAGCCTGTTATCCCCGGAGTACCTTTTGTCCGATGAGTGACGGCGCTTCCACGTGCAACCGCCAGATCACTAAGTCCTGCTTTCGCACCTGCTCGACTTGTAAGTCTCGCAGTCAAGCTCCCTTATGCCTTTGCGCTCTACGGCTGATTACCAAACAGCCTGAGGGAACCTTAGAACGCCTCCGTTACTTTTTAGGAGGCAACCGCCCCAGTCAAACTGCCCGCCTGACACGGTCCCCGGGCCGGATTCACGGCCCTGGGTTAGAATTCCAATGAAACAAGGGTGGTATTTCAACGGCGACTCCACCGAATCTAGCGACCCGGTCTCAAAGTCTCCCACCTATGCTACACATGCCACATCAAAACACAATGTCAGGTTACAGTAAAGGTTCACGGGGTCTTTCCGTCCCGATACGGGAAAGCGGTATCTTCACCGCTGCTTCAGTTTCGCCGAGCCCCATGTTGAGACAGCGCCCAAGTTGTTACACCATTCGTGCAGGTCGGAATTTACCCGACAAGGAATTTCGCTACCTTAGGCATCTTTGTTACTCATCCTGCTTCGCGACAAAGAGCGCCGCTTCGCAGAACGGGTCCGGACGTTTCCGCCGGACTCTGCATGTCGCCATGCAGGTCGGACTATATCATGACGCGGTCACACGCGTCTCCGGCATATAGTCTCTGAGGATTTCCCTGTAGCGCAAGCGCCACCGGGATCTTTCCTGCTGGTTGTCCGCACGTCACGCATTGTCACCCTGCGTAGCCTTGGCGAAGCAGGGTAGCGGACGATACTCGGGTGTTCCAGCATTTAGCCGGATTTACTAACGGCCCTTGGTTGTGTTCTGCTTGGGCAGAACGCTTTAGATAGACGAATCAGGAGTTGGGGACGTGTTTGAACCGTTATAGTTACGGCCGCCGTTTACTGGGGCTTCGATTCGCAGCTTTGTCTTGCGACTGACCGCTCCTCTTAACCTTCCAGCACCGGGCAGGTGTCAGTCCGTATACGTCGCCTTCTTAGGCTTCGCACAGACATGTGTTTTTAGTAAACAGTCACCCAGGCCACTTTCTTGAAGCTCCAGTCAACCGCCGGACGCGGAGTCCGACGACCTACCCAGGAGCACCCCTTCTCCCGAAGTTACGGGGTCATTTTGCCTAGTTCCTTAACATGGGTTCTCTCGAGCACCTTAGGATTCTCTCCTCACCCACCTGTGTCGGTTTACGGTACGGGCTCCTGCTACATTAAGCTTAGAGGTTTTTCTCGGCAGCATGATTAGGGCCAGTTTGCGGGCTTGCGCCCTCCCCATCGCTTCTCGGCGTATGGGACAACGGATTTGCCTGTTGTCCCCGCCTACGGGCTTGGACCCGGACATCCAACACCGGGCCGACCTTTCACTTCTGCGTCACCCCATCGCTGTAACAAGAGGTACAGGAATATTGACCTGTTTGCCATCGCCTACGCCTTTCGACCTCGGCTTAGGTCCCGACTAACCCTGAGCGGATTAACCTTCCTCAGGAACCCTTGGGTTTTCGGTGGACGGGTTTCTCGCCCGTCTTATCGCTACTCGTTCCGGCATCATCTCTTCCCAACGCTCCACTCGTGGTCGCCCACGGGCTTCACCGCATTGGCAATGCTCCCCTACCACTCGTCCCTTGCGGGTCGAGTCCGCGGCTTCGGTGGTACGCTTAGTCCCGGCAATTATCGGCGCGGGATCACTAGACTAGTGAGCTATTACGCACTCTTTAAATGATGGCTGCTTCTAAGCCAACATCCTAGCTGTTTTAGTAGTCCCACATCCTTAGTCACTTAGCGTACTCTTCGGGACCTTAGCCGGCGGTCTGGGTTGTTTCCCTCTCGGACGCGAAGCTTATCCCTCGCGCCCTGACTCCCGAGAAACGAAACCACGGCATTCGGAGTTTGATTGGGGTCGGTAACCTTGTGGGGCCCCTAACCCATTCAGTGCTCTACCTCCGTGGCTCTATTGCTCGAGGCTAGCCCTAAAGCTATTTCGGGGAGAACCAGCTATCGCCGAGTTTGATTGGCCTTTCACCCCTAGGTACAGTTCATCCCCTAACTTTTCAACGTTAGTGGGTTCGGACCTCCAGCGCGTTTTACCGCGCTTTCATCCTGACCATACCTAGATCACACGGCTTCGGGTCTGCCGCCTGCGACCATGATGCGCCCATTTCGGACTCGCTTTCGCTATGGCTACGCCAGTGTTTGGCTTAACCGGCCGCAGACGAGCAACTCGCCGGATCATTATTCAATAGGCACGCGGTCATCCGTCCGGCAATCCGAAGATTGCCGTCAGACTCCCACAGCTTGTAAGTATACGGTTTCAGGTACTATTTCACTCTCCGCCAGGAGTGCTTTTCACCTTTCCCTCACGGTACTGGTTCACTATCGGTCACAGGTAAGTATTTAGCCTTATCGCGTGGTCGCGACAGATTCAAACGGGATTTCTCGTGTCCCGCCCTACTTGGGTGCTTAACTAAGAGCCGGATCCATTTCGCCTACAGGCCTTTCACCTTCTGTGGATCGTCATTCCAGACGCTTCGGCTATGAATACGGTTTATGACTCTTTGCCTCTCCGGCATGAGAAGCGCGTTAAGTCCCGCTACCCCAACCGCACAACGGACGCCGCCTTTAACGTGCCAATTGGTTTGGGCTGTTCCCCGTTCGCTCGCCGCTACTGAGGGAATCACTTTTGTTGTATTTTCCTGAGGTTAATAAGAGGTTTCAGTTCTCCTCGTTCGCTCCACTCCGCCTATGTATTCAGCGGAGGGTGACGCGGTATGACCCGCGCCGGGTTGCCCCATTCGGAAATCCCCGGATCAAGGTGTGTTTGCCACTCCCCGAGGCTTATCGCAGCTTACCACGTCCTTCGTCGCCTACCTGTGCCAAGGCATCCCCCGTATACTCTTTCTAACTTGACCGAAAATCCTTGGGTGGCTCGATCGACTCTCTCGGCTTACAAAGCACAGGCCCAAACGCGCCTATGCCTCTTCGAGAATATCGAGACACTTCCAGTATGAAGTTGTCAATGAGCGGATCACGTCGCGCCCGTCGTCGGGGCCGCGAATCTTGTGATGCGTCTGCGATGAGGGGCCGTCAAGTGGAGACGACCGGGATCGAACCGGCGACCTATGGCTTGCAAAGCCATCGCTCTCCCAGCTGAGCTACGTCCCCAGATTCTTTTTCATCCAACCCATGCTCACCATCGCGATGATGGTGGGCCTAAGTGGAGTTGAACCACTGACCTCGTGCTTATCAGGCACGCGCTCTAAC
>CAYJMP010000001.1:1151242-1710714 GCA_964371625.1 uncultured Ignavibacteria bacterium
TTCGACGATTTTCACCACATCGATGATATCGATGCCGCCCGAGCAATCGAGATCCATGCGGTCGCGGTAGCAATCCGCATCGTGCGTTGATGGCGCTCCGCGGAATGCGACGCCGACGACGCTGACAACGTCGACCACGTCCGCCACGACATTGTCACAGGCAGGATCGCCGAAACAGTCGCAGCGGGGCGAGTACTTGATCGTGAAAATGTCGTAGTTGCCGCCCGTGCACTGACTGTACCCGCCCACATGGATATTTCCGGCGATGTCGACACGATGTGCCACCATGATGTTGGCGTCACATCCGGTCCCTCCTTGGTGCAAGAGCGTGAGAAGTGAATCCCCAGCCGAATTGCACTTCAACAGCATGTACTGTCGATATCCCCCCAGACTCACGCGAGAGGCGCCGGAAAGATAGATGCTACCGACAGAGTCCAAGGATATGTCATGCGCCTCCATCCCGCCCGGGGATCCATATGTTTTCTTCCAGAGGAGATTGCCATCCGAGTCATACCTGATCGCCCCAACGACTTTCTGCGAGGCGATGCTGTAATTGCCTATTAGAAACACTCCGCCATCTTCACTCACGATAAGGTCCGTTGCGCCGGATGTCGTCGTTTGACCTTCGAAGGCCTCCCGGTCAGTCCAAAGAGAGTCGCCGTCCGTGCTATAGATGGCGGCGAATGGAGCATACAGCCCTTCGCAATTCGAACCTCCCGTCATGTGAATACGGGCTCCGATGATGGAAAGCTCTGCCACAGAGTGCGTGTTGCCGCAGATCTGTGCTCGGTGCCATAGTAGGTCGCCGCTCGGGCTGTACTTCAAGAGGCCGATCATTCCGGACAAGGCCCATGTCGCTACGTAGACGTTTCCCGCATCGTCGAGGTCGCACGCCGAGGCGAGGGACCCGGCGGGAATCCCGTCAATTGAGTCCGGCCAGCTTCGGGCCCAGAGGAGATTACCTCCGGAATCGTATTTCAAAACTCTGCCCTTGTACGCCGCCAGGGACACGAGATTCGCGATCACGATGACATTCCCTGACGAGTCAATCCTCAAAGCCTGAGGAGTGTTGCCGCTGTCGGGAGGATTGTAGCTACGGACCCATATAGTGTCACCATCAGGAGTGTATTTGCTGGTGATGGTGTGCTCATAGTCCCCGATCTGCTCCGTGAAACAAACATGCGGGAGTCCCGCGGCGTCGAGCTCGAGCTTGTGCCCCAACTCCTGCCCACCGCCAGGGCCGGTGCGATTCCACTCCTTAACACCTGCCGGAGTGTACTTGATCAGAAGAGCATCCCAACTTCCTGACCCGATCCCATTCGAGGACCCGAGTACGTAGACATTCCCGGAACCATCGACGCGGAGATTGTCTTCGCCGAACATCTGGTCAACGCCGTTGGAGGGTGAGTCATACCGGGCCACCCACGCGGTATCGACGAGATTCTGCGGGGTGGCCGAACTCGCAACGATGAGAACCGTCGCCAAGGCGGCGAGTAGCGCAATTGTCACGCGCGACATGGTTAGCTAACTCCTGATAAGTCAGGCAGGAAGACCTTCGGAGGTCCTGAATACACTTGTCAATCTAGTGGCCGAAGACAGAGTGTCAATCGCAAACATCCGAAGTTACTGAGCAGACCTGGCGTAGCTGTTAGGGGCGGAGCCGGAGGGTGAAATGCCGCCCCGCAGAATTGAACTGCGGACACACAGATTTTCAGTCTGTTGCTCTACCAACTGAGCTAGGGCGGCAGTCGCAAAACTGTCGCGCCAACAGGGCGCGACAGACTGCTTTGATAAGCGGAATGCCGGGCTCGAGTCAAGCCATTAGCAGCTCTGGCTTCGCCCGGGATTGACCCTATGGTGTCTTCTCGTGCTTTGAATCCTTGCCGGGGCTCGGTGGCGATTCACGCAGCATGCTGAATTCCGGCAGAACGGAATTGAATGTCTCTGTCACATAGAGAAGCACGTTTTCGGGCGGCAGTTGGACTGTGGCGATTTTGAAATCAGACAGCGGGAACTTCCCCTTGGCGCTGAGATGCAAAGTGGCAACGACACCTTCGCCGACCGGTATCAGGCCCGTCTTGGCCTTCACCGAGTCGGCGTCACGCAACAAATTCACCAACAGCGTCTGTTTGTCCCTTTCGTACTTCGGCGGTAACATCTGAAAGTTCCCGGCTCGATACGGCTTCGTCACCATCGAGTCGAGCCAGAAGGAATCGGCGGCCGCGAACTTGAAGGGTAAACAGATCGCCCCAACGGGGTTCACGTTCGACATCCACAGAGTTACGACTGCTTGCTGTTCGGTTGGCCCCTGCTGGACATAGGCTGTGACTTTGTTGTTGGCGTTCTTTGGCTGATCATCGGCCTGTGCGCTTGCCAAGAATCCAAACACGATCAACAAGCCCAACAGCCTGGCGCACATTCTCTTCATTGATGTCATCAATTGTCCTTTCGCTGTCATCTGGTCCCAACATCTCCATTATCGTCAGCTCAGCAGAAGACTGGAACCAACCGTGAAATATACACACGGCAGCCGGGAAAGGCTGGGGAGAATACACGAATTGACATGGTCCCGGGGGCGCCTTGGTCAGGGTCGACGTCGCCGAAGTCCCGCCTCGACTGCCGCTCGCAGCAGCCGGACGGCCTCGTCCGACTCATTCCGTCTTGCGGCCAATTCCGCGCCTAATGCGAGGACACGTTGGTCCAGCCGATTGAGAGCCCGGGCGCGATTGTACGCCTGGATCATCGATGCTGAGTCGTCACAAACGCGGCTGGCTTCCGCGAGGAGAATCCACGCTGGGAAGAACGCAGAATCGAGAGCAAGTGCCTCTCGACAGAGGGACACGCTTAAGGAGCAATCCCCATTGCGTCGGGCCAGACCCGCCCGGGCGCTGAGCGTCCAGGCGTTTTGATCCCGCCCTGTGATCCATCGCGCTATCTCTCCACCCCGACGCAAGCTGTCCCCTGACGACCAGATCCAATCGGCAAAACGAACGTAATCGTTGGGGAGTCCAGAGCAGGAATCTATCACTCCATGCATCTGCGTCAGCGCAAGCTCCGTGTTTCCCGATCGCCACTGACGGCGCGCGCTCTCGGATTTGCTCCGGCACAACGGTGACGACTCCGGTGTCGTGATTCCGGGAAAACTGTCAGAAACGGCGCCGAAATAATACGTGAAGAGACGCTGACGGATCCTCGCAGACCAGTCGTGCTCGACCTCCTCGATTCGTCCCCCCAAATTCGTGAATATCACGGTCGGAATGGAGAATACGCCCAATTCATCCATGAGCTGATATCCGCTGTCATGCCAGACCTGCCCATGCCATCCGGCCGCTCTTGCTGCGGAGTTTACACGTGCCGTGTCATTCGTCGTCAGGGATGGCCCATCCACGTTGATGGGTAACAGCTGCCAACGTGTTCCGCCCTGAGGAGCACTCTCGAGAATTTCCGTCAGGGCCGCCTGCGAGACGGGTGACCAAGTGGACCACAGCACTATCACAGATGGCTTCCCAAACGCTTGCATTTGTTCGCTGCCGTCGGTCGACACCATCCGCCGTACGGAAAGCCTATCCCCTGTGTCAAAATTGCGCATCGCCGCTTCTGACGTCGCGAGGCACCCGGTGGACATAACGACCACCATCAGAGATTGAAATAGATAGTGTCTGCTTGACATGTCAGAACAGGTTCCCGATTGGCAGGAGTGTCTGCGCTCGTTTGTAGTAGACGTACGCGGAATCCGGGTGTCCGGCTTGCTGGTGGATTCGCCCAAGCCAGTAATAGGCCCCCGCACTCCTTCGACTGCTCGCGGAAAGGGCGGTGTTGGCGAAATACGCCGCTGAGTCGAGCTGTTTGGCGGCGAAGAAATCCTCGACGAGCGCCAACCTCGCATCTACTGACCGCTTTTGAATCGTTAGAATTCGGTCCAGAGTCGCGCGGCGCGCCTTCGGTTGCCGTCTAGCCTTCTGGACATCGGCCAGGGACATCAGCAAGCTGGTGTTGACGGAATCGGTGATCAGGGCCCGTTTGATGACGGCATTGGCCGAATCAACTGCCCCCTGCTTCAGCAGGATGTCGACGAGGCTCTCAATTCGTGCAGTCTCGGCGGCTGCCAGTTGCTCGGAGCAAAGGCCGAGCAACAAGGAGGCGATTACGATAGCCAGCAGTCCCCGGCATCTGGGGGCCAACAGAGTCGCGCTATGCATCGGGAGAATCTCTCTTGCTGTAATACAAAACCTCCGGGAGCAGTTCGTAACCGGCAGCAGTGAACAGATTTCGCGACGGCTCGTTGGCATCTTCGATTAAAGCGGCGATGATCAAAAGTCCCCTGTTCTTTAACACGTCTTCCGCTGCTTTGATCAGGCGATGTCCGAGTCCACGGTGACGGTGCGACGGCAGGACGGCCAGGCGGTTGATCCAGCCCCGCCTCCCGTCGTCGGTGGCGAGAACCGACCCGACCAGCGCCCTGTGATCGAATGCTCCGATGAATCCACTCACGTTCGACGCCCACTCTTGCGCAAGCATCGTTTCCCGGTCGCGCCCCAGAGGACGATACGACAATCCGGCCGCCTGCCACAGCGGTCCGAGCAGACTGAGTTCGTCGCGTGTCAATGACCGCACGTTAATCGAAGTGTCGATGTCAGCCATGGTCCGAAAGCGCGGTGGTCTTCCAGTCGACTATGCGATCGAGTCGGAAGGTCCGTTCCTCGCCGCGCATGTGGCAATGAGCCACAAGATAGAGATCTCGCGATCTTTGCACGACGTTGACCACGGTCACCCGACGCGCTGACCGCACTCCGCCGGCCGTCACGTAGACAATCTCAAGCTCGCGAGATTCCGTCAACATCTGTTCCATCGATGGCGGCAACATCTTCCACGGATCGCCACTAAGTTGCCTGCGGTCGGGATGGAGCATCAGATCACCGACCTGAGGCGATGACACCTTGTACGCCGCGTTGATTATACTTTCGAAGACGGCCATCGTAGTACGGCAATCGCCCAGCGCCCGGTGCGCATCGGGAGTGACAACGCCGAATTCACGAGCCAACTCACCCAGCCGATTCGAGGCAAAGCGGAAATGGCGGCGCGCGAGGTGGACAGTGTCGATCACGGGCCGTTCGACAAAGACACGCCGCGCGCGCCGGTACTCACTTTGCATGAATCCCAGATCGAAGGGAGCATTATGCGCGACCCAAACCGCATCGCTCACGAGGTCGTTGATTTCAGGTATGAGGGCCGCGAACTTTGGCGCGCCCTTCAGTAGCGCCCGGCTAATCCGATTGACGGCAAAAGCTCCGGGAGAGATCGGCCGTTGCGGATCGACCAGTTGAGACCATTCGTAAGTTGCTCCCGTCGCCTCCCGCCGAATCAGCGCAACCTCGCACACGCGGTCACCGCGTGCAGGCTCCAGCCCCGTCGTTTCGACATCAAGGAAGACGAGCGGAACTTCCGACCATGCCGCAGCCGATATGTCTTCGATCGTGAGTCGTTGGCGGGATGCGGGAGACATAGCCGTACCAACAGGGTTGGGCGCTATCAGAGCGTGCGAAACGAGTTGATGACCCAGCGACTGTTGCGGAATTCGAGACGCATCTTGTTGTAGTATTGGACGCGGGTCAACCGATCGATGAACGAGACTTCCACCCAGGCGGTGTCTCCACTCACCATGGATCGTCCCAAGACGATCTGGTCATCCAGCCAGCGCTTTCTCAACTGTCCCTCGCCGGTCAGAGCCGCCAACAAACTCTGTGATTGGCTGGCCGTAGGAGTCGTTGTGTCGGTGCTGAACTCCTCGCCAAGCGTCGCGACGGCGCTTGCCAGATCGACACTTTCGGTGAGAAAGAGTGAATCGGAAGCTTGGATGGCGGTGAAGAGCCCCTTGACTGTGTCTCTGGGATCCGGGCGCTGATCGGAAGCGCACGAAACTAAACTGGTCAATAGACCGACGGCCGTCATGACAGACAGCTGCCGCATGAGCTTCGCCATAATCACCCGCTTAGAATCGCGAACCGATAGAGAAACGATGCGCATCGCCCAGTTCGGAATAAGACGAGAATGCATAGTCGATCGCGATTCTCTCGAGCACGAACCCGGCTCCCAGGCTCACCCCGGCAAACGTGTCGCTGTCCGAATCGGTCTCAATCTTGGCGATGAGCGTGTTGTAACCAGCTCGAATCAGCATCTGCTTGAAAGCCGCGACTTCCACGCCGAATGCCCCGCCGAAATCGTCGTCGGAGGGCTTGAGCAGATCGGCGGCAAAAAGCACCGGCGCGCCACGCAGATGATGCGACAGACCTGCCGCGAGAGTGAGCGGTAGGTCCTCCTTATCTCCGCCTTCGATCGACTTGGTCTGCGCACCGAGATTGCGCGCCGCCAACCCGACTCTGGTTCGTTTGTCCTGGAATTCGTAGGTCAATCCGAAATCGGCGGCCAGTGCGGTCGATGAGACGTCCTCGATGGACTCGCTGATGAAGCGACCGGACACTCCGTAGGCAAATCTCTCCCCTGCGCGTCCCGCCCACGAGAGCGCAAAAGCCACATCGGAAGCGGAGAACTCTTCGCCGGGGTTGCCATTGACATCGCGCGGATCAAACGTTCCGTAGTCCAGATATTGCACGAATGCCCCGATTCGTCCTGTCCTGCCGACTGCCCACGTCGCCGCCAACGAACCGGCCTGAATATCGGTGAGCCAGTTCACGTAAGAGGCCATGACCGAACGCGGCGCGGTACGGGCGAGTGCCGAGGGATTATAGAATGACGAACCCAGGTGATCGGCCACCGCTGTCATAGCGCCACCCATTGCCTCGGAGCGCGCATCTGTTCCGATCTTAAGGAATGAATACGTGGCCTCACCCGGATCGGCAGCCTGGGAATACACTGCACCGAAAGCCACAATGATGAGCGTGGCAACGGTAATGCGGGAGTTCTTCATCATGGATTCTATTCCCCTACTCGTCGGCAGCTTTGTTGATTTGAGAATACGTCATGGGCCTCGGTCAGCATAATCGGTCATGAGCGGATAAGTCGACCTTAATAAGTATAGCTCATTTACCAGCTCTTGATTGTGCGATTGAGAAGGTCCTCGGCGATTTTTTCGATGGCCCGGCTCTGCCCCGCCTGCTCATCCTCGGTGTCCGCCTTGTATACACCAAAGCCGCGGGCCCGATCCGCCTTCCAGACGCTGGTCCCGCCATCCCGCTTGACCAATTCGGCGTCCACCCAGATTTCGACGATGTATTCGGTCACGCGATCGGTCTCGTCAAAAGTGTACGCGCGGCGTTTGTACTCCGCAATCGACCCCGTCAGGACCGCCTCGGCGGTCTCTGCGTCGACGACTTTGATCTGGTTGTCATCCACGAAGCCTTTGATGATCCCAGACGTCAGGTTTTCCGGTAGGCCAAATTCAGTCGTCCGGTTTTCAAAGACTGGTACAGCGACAGTCTGAACCAAAGCGGTGCGGCCGCCTGAGAACGAGTAGGGGCTGCAGGAGACGATCGACGCCAGGAGATAGGCCCCGACTACTATGAGTCCTACCGTCTTCACGCGCTCCCCCTCACCACGCAGCCATTCTTGATCACTGTGTGCGCGAGATTGACCCCATAGTGGTAAGGTATTTCGCGATAGTCGCGAGCTTCCCAAATAACGACATCGCATTGTCGTCCGGGGGTGAGAGAACCGACCAGACCCGCTCGTCGTACGGCACAGGCGGCATTGTGAGTGGCGGCCACGAGAGCTTCGGCGGGCGTCATCTTGTAGAGAACACAGGCCTGATTCATCGCCATTTGCATCGACTCTGTCATGTTGCTGCCGGGGTTACAGTCGGTGGCAATCGAGATTGCCACCCCCGCTTCGATCATCTTACGCACCGGCGGCTTGCGCGGCAAATCGAGAAAGTATGCCGTCCCGGGGAGCATAACCGCAATTGTATCGGATTCGGCGAGCGCGGCGATCCCGGCTTCGGAGACGTAGACCAGGTGATCAGCGGACACCGCGTTCATTTCCGCCGCCAATTGCGCGCCACCGACATCGGAAAGCTCATCGACATGAAACTTTAGCCCAAAGCCAAGCTCGAGCGCGAGCGACTGGATGCGATGGGATTGAATGCGATTGAAAACACCTGTTTCGAAGAAGACATCATTGAACTCCGCCAGCTTCTCCCGTGCAATCGCGGGGAGAATTTCCCGGCAGATCAACTCCACATATTCGTCGGGCTTTGATTTGTATTCGACCGGGATTTCATGGGCGGGGAGCGCCGTCGGTACCCATCCGATCTTGTGAGAACTGTTCACGCGCCGAATGACGCGGAGTATTTTCAGTTCATCTTCCAGAGAGAGACCATATCCCGATTTGGCCTCGGCCGTCGTCGTGCCAAACGTGAGCATTCGATCTGCGACGGCAATGGCGTTGCGATAGAGATCATCTTCGGACGTGGACCTTGTCTTGGCGACGGAGTTGGCAATGCCGCCGCCTTCTGCCGCGATCTCCTGATAGGTTTTGCCCGCAACGCGCATGGCGAATTCGATCTCTCGTGGCGCCGCGAACACCGGATGCGTGTGCGCATCGACGAGCCCGGGCGTCACCACCGATCCGTGCGCATCGATTTCCGTGCCCCCCGCGGTTAACTGCACCTGCTTGGTGAGATCCGCGGTCGGACCAATCCAGACGATTCGGCCGTTGTTGGCGCCGAGCGCCCCATCGACGACTGTGTGAAGGTCCGACAGACCAGCCCCCAGCCGCGGTTCTGCGGATGGGCCGGTGCCGATGCACTGCAATTGCCCTGAATTAACAATCAGGAGATCGACGTCAATCATCAGGTTGATTCTCCATCAAATCGGATCCAGCGGCGTCCTGACAGTTGCATTGCGCTGAATGAGAAGCGCCGTCCGTCGGATTACGATGCTCGCAATGTGCTCGGGCGTAAAGCCAAAAAGCAGCATGGCCCACTCGGTCGGACGAATATTCCCCTGTCCCCCGACCAGCACTTTCAACTCCCACCGCGTGCCCTCGGCTGTCGTTTCGACTCTCGTGCCCCGCAGAGTCGGGCGGGGATCGACCGGGCGCTTATCCTCACGGCCTATGCGCTGCCAAGAGACCTCCGGGCGGGAGTCGAATTCATCGAGCTTCTGTTCGGCACTCGTCACGTCGAGCGGGATAATCGCCGAATACTCGGCATTGGTGATAGTGTCAGACAGCGCCGGCATCCCCGCCGCCATGCCCCTCGCGCCAACGAGAGGTAGCCCGGACGGCAGGCTCTGCGCGAGCCTCTCGGCGTGCGATGGCTGATACTCATCGTCCAGGATAAGGTCGAAGTATTCCGCATCCGAAAGTAGCCCGAATGCCAACGGGGGTCCGAAAGAGAGTTTCAGCCGCGGATGGAACCCTTCCGAGAACGCCGCGGGCAGGCCTGCTCTGCGGATGGCGCGCTCGATAGCCCGGACGAGGTCCAGATGCGAATACAGGCGCCAAGACAACTCTTTGGCCCACTGCACGCGCATTCGGGTCAGGGCAGGAGCGGCAAGACGCCGGGAGAGACTGGATTTCTGCCGGCGACGCCCAAACAGGTTGTCGGATGGCGCCTGGAGCGGCACTGACCCTGTCGCTTGGGCAGGCGATGCCTTCACCGACTCGACCTTTAACTCTGGTACCCGGGCGATCACATACCCCGATTTCGGCGGCTCGGATAGCCCCGCCTCTTGACGCACCCACGTGAACCAATCGAATGCCGGAGCCTCAATGTCATTGGGATCCGCAAGATCGAGCGATGCCAGCTCATCCCAGAGGTCGAGGTCGGCAGCCGCCAGCCAGTTACGGGCCATGACTTCTTCGACTCGAAACGTTCCGGCCGCGGCCATGCGTGACAGATCGTCCTTGAAATTGCGCAGTTCGCTTGAGTACCGACGCGCGCTGTCGTCGTCGGGACCATCCGGGGCATCTTGCCATTGACCGATCGGTGCCGGTTGATACTCAAGGCGAAGTGGTCGTTTGTCCGCGTATCCATGCGCTAACCGGCTCCACCCGGCGATGGCCTCATGCACGGGTCCCAAGAGGCCCGACAACGATTCAAAGGAGTCGAATCTGAGCACGGCATGCAGGCCCTGCCATCCGGAATTGAGAGCGAGGTTAGCGGCTTCGATGATCAACCGGGGATCAAGCTTCTCCGAAATCTGAAGTCGAAGCATCGGCTTGAGCAAGTGTGGACGGTACGAGTGCCATTCATGGAGGAACCGTTCCGGACGGACGGCTGGACAGTGCGCGCGCACACGCTTCATGCTGTAGCGCCGCTGAAGTTCGGTTAAGACTGTCACGAGCATTTCCGCAGGGTCGGCAAAGCCGTCGCAGAATCGAACACCGTCGATGCCGGTCGTGCCGAGACCATCGAGCGTGTCGAGGACGATGGCCGAAGGGTCGCGAACGCGCAAGGCGCCGTCAGAATCGACACAGATCAAATCGACATCGGCATAGTCTTCTTCGACTTCAACATTGGGAACCCAGCGTGGAGTCCGAGCCGGGTCGGTAGGTGCGAGAGGCGAAGGTCGCCATGAATCAGATTTTGAAACGAAGCTCGACCGCTCGCGCGCGGGAATTGCGCACGCCGGGAGGGTGCTGCCATCACGGAGGAAGGCGATCAGATCGCGCGGGATCCACCCGCCCGGCGCGGGAACGATCCAATCAACATGCCCGAGTAGAAACCGGGGAATCCAGTATCCATCACAAAGCACGCCGATTGAGAGATTTGAGTTTTCCAAACCGGAACGGCGAATGATGGATGGAATGTGTGCCGCTGTGAGCACATCGGGCGCCCAGAAGACTACCACTGCGGCTTTGTGAATGTCATCCAAGTGGTCGAGCGTGAAGACGGGCCGTCCTGTCCCGGCTAGTGTCTGCCAGACATCGCGGCCATACTCGACGGCGCGTGAGACACAAAGCCCCCCGGCCTGAACCAGCTGGAAGTACGAACGACGCCAGGCGGGATCAGTGATCGCGCGCTCATACCGATCGGGGTAGCACCAGACGATCTGACGGTCGTGCGCGGAGTCGCACTTGGCGGGCACTCCCAGTTCGTTTCCGAGATATCGCCCGGGCTTTAGGATTTGGTAGAAGAAGGCGGCGTCGCGTGTCATGAACAACCGATCGTGATCCCCCGGGGTCAGGGGTCCACCCAAGGCAGAACGCGGCGCCGCAAGACTATTGCGGCGCCGTGTCTACAGGATCGAGATTCTCGGAAGTCTTACCCGTAGACTGCCTTCTGATTGCACTTGCACACAACCACGATGGCGGTACGGAACTTGATGGCGCCTGATTCGGGGTCCTGTTCGGGATTGACCAGACGGACCGCTTGGGTCGCGCCGCCACAAACGGGACAGAGGCTGCCACCTTTTTCTTTCTTCAGCTTATCTGCGAAGGTCTGTTTTTTAGCCATAGCCTGCTCCTGTTAAGATTCGCAAAATAATGATCTACTTGTCGGATTCCAAGGGCTTTTCGGACACGCCGGCTGTGCCCGCAGGTTCAAGAACGCACATCGTGTGCAGAGCGTTCCCGCATCCCCGAAATCACTTGAGCAGGAGCATCTTGCGAGTCTTAACGAAGCTGTCGGCATGGAGCCTGTAGAAGTAGATGCCGCTGGCTACCTCGCGGCCTTCATCGTCCCGACCGTCCCAAACAATCCGGTGATTGCCCGCTTCCCAGTGGCCATCCGCCAAGGTCGTCACGCGTCTTCCCAGTATGTCAAAGACGTCGAGCGCAACATCCCCCGCGCGAGAAAGCGAAAAAGAGATTACGGTGGCGGGATTGAACGGATTCGGATAATTCTGATCGAGGGTGTAATCGACCGGTACGGGATTCTGCACCTTCATCTCGGTCAGGGTCTGACGTAGGATAGCAGTCCCCTGCCCCTGACTCGAACAGTCAAGCAACGCCCCGAGAAGCGCGTCCACCGTGGTCGACGACCAAGACTGCGCCTCCGTCAGCCAGGCTTGGACAATGGCCTTCGGCAGGACCGTGTCCTGATCGAAGAACTCGGCGATTGGACAAATGTCCGCAGAATCGATTATGCCGTTCCCATCACAGTCGGCGTGCGCCGCGATGCGGGTCGGGAAGCCGCGCGCCGGCTGCACTGAAAAGGACGTGTACGGGTGGGATCGTGGCGGGCCCTGCAGTCGCCAAAACCGCCCCAGAGGCAGAATATCCGCTTCGTTGACGGAGCCGTCGTGATTGGCATCGCCGGGGTAGACACCGGGCCCAGTGTAAAAGGTCAGATGGTAGTCATCGGCCGGTGAGCCAGCCTCCACGCCATCGCCATTCCCATCGAGTCGATTCCCGTTGGTGTCGGTAATGATCGCCATCAAGGTCACCGTCACCGTGTCATCGGGCCAGAACCAACTCGTCGGAGTGAAGGTCGCACCGAAGGCGGTCATCTGCCGGGCCCCGTTGACGGCTGCGCCCATTCGCTTTGACTGCACTCGTAAGATTGTGTCCAGCGATACAACCAGCATCCTCAAGTCAAATGCCAGCGTGATGTTCTGGTCAATCGTGGCTTCGGCATTAAGCACCGGAGTTGCGGTTTCAATCTTGGGAGGTCTCTGTTCTCCGATTCCTCGTCCGATGAGTGGCACCTCAAGATCGGGATTGCCCGGATCGTTGGAGCGCACATGCAAGACACCTGTGAAGTCACCCTTCTTGGTCGGGCGAAATCCAATGGTCCAGGCGAGCGATTGACCTGCATTCAGGGTGGTTCCCTGCCCCTGCACGATTTCGAAGGGAGGCCCCGAAATCTGCGCCGGCTGAACAACGAGCGTGTACGGTTGCGGCGGCGTGGATGTGTTGCGGATCGTGACGACTCGGGACGTCAGTCCTTGCGCAACGACCGTAGACTCCATGACAACTGGTGAGGGCGTCGCTTGCACGGCGGTGAAACCGACGTACGGAAAGGGACG
This sequence comes from uncultured Ignavibacteria bacterium, assembly GCA_964371625.1. Classification (GTDB taxonomy): domain Bacteria; phylum Zixibacteria; class MSB-5A5; order WJJR01; family WJJR01; genus JACQFV01. The sequence goes on from CAYJMP010000001.1 coordinate 1,164,169, forward strand.
TGTCGCAGCCTTGGTGATCGGCTGGCCTTGCCCATTGAGGCGCGTCGAATCGACGGCCAAAATCCCGAGCGAGTAATTGCCCGTAGCCAGGTTGAGGGAGGGAACCACCTTCATCACCGCCGTAAATGGCGGTATCCCCGAGGGAGGATCGAAGATGAAGGTCATCGACCCTTGGATAGGCAAAGGAGTGATCTGGCCATTCAAGTAAACAGGATGATCGTACCTGATGACCTGAGAGTCGACCAAGAGCGAGTAAAGCACTGTGTCGGCCAACGTCCCCAGCGAGTCAATGACTGGAGCACGGAATGATCCGACGACGATTCTTCGGTCCGTCGAGGTATCAGAGCCGCAGGAGTTCCCGGCGATGAGCGAGGCCTGGTATACGCCGGGGGCGTATGCATGCGACGGGTGCCGCACTGCCGAGGTTCCGTTGTCGCCAAATCGCCAAAGCCATGTGTCTGGCAGATTAGTCGATTCATCGGTGAACTGGACACTGAATGGATCGTAACCGCTGTCCGCGCTGAGCGAGAACGATGCGACCGAGAGCGACCCCACCGTGATCGAATCGGCAAGTGCGACGGTGTCTTGCCCGCAACCGGATACGATGACGAGTTTGGGCAAATAGCGCCCCACTTGCGAATAAGTGTGGTTCGTGGTTACGCCCGGCGCGGTCCCGCCGTCACCAACCACCCAAAAGGCGCTATTGTAGCTCCCGGTGACATTTGCGGAGAAAGCAACCTGTGTCGATCCCACGCAGGCAAAGGTGGGTGCCGCTATCGCACCGCTGACTTTCGGCCGCGGCGTCAGCCGAATGTAGTTCAGGTTGACGTCCTGAACCGTCCCGCACTCTCCGGTCGCCCTGAGTCGAACGCTGAAGGTGTCCCCTTCGGCGTAGACATGCAGCGGGAGGGAATCCGTCGATGTGCCGTCATCGCCAAAATCCCACTCCCACGCGAAAATCGGCTGATCGGATGTGTAGGAAAACTGTACGGCAAAGGGATTGCACGGCGCGCCAACCACAGTGTCGAACGACGACGAGAGCTGCACCACGGGCGGAATCTTGGCCGCTATGTAATCTGCCTTGGTGTGCGCGAATGTGCTGCAAGCGTTTGCGGCAAACACGGTCACTGTGCGAGTTGCCGGCGACGTGAATGTATGCGTGACCTGCTGCCCGGTGTCGACATCGCCATCGCCGAAATCCCAGGCGAAGAGATCGGCGCTAGGATCGGCGAAGGCGGTGAAGTCAACCTCAAAGGGCACGCAGCCGGATTGTGCATCACTGATGAATGTCAGACCGATTTCACCGTCGACAAAGACGGTGTCGAAGGTGGTGTCGGTATCGTAGGTACCCAATGCAATCAACCGAACCTCGTAAGTCCCGCCTTCGAGAAACTCATGACTCGCGTCCTTGGTCGTAGCGGTCCCACCATCGCCAAAGTCCCAACTCCACTGCTCATCGATGCACGTGGAGAAATTAGAAAAGTCCACGAGCAGAGGCGCACATCCACTGTCTGCCGACTGAGTGAAGGTGGCCTCTTTATCCGCATCGAAGAACTGATCTGCGCCGATGTCGACACGCGGCGGCAGATCGGATGGGAGACGGGGTTGGCCGTCGATATCTGTGCTGAGTTCATCCGGCACCGATTCAATCAAGCCGTTGTTCCGGGCCAGAGAGTTGCAGGTCAGATGCAGATCGCCCGAGCTGGTGTCATGGAAGAGCGGATCCTGATCTATCAGCCAAGTGCCAATCGACGGGAATCCTTGCGGATTATCCGCATTTCCGAAGTATAGATTGTTGAGCGTCTGTTCGCTTACTGACAATGCATTTATCGCCAGGAGCCCTTTCCCCAGCGTATTGAAAGAGATAATGTTGTTATCAAAACGGTCCAGGGCAGTTTCGTCTTCGACGGTAACGCCCGAGACGCCCTCGCCCTCGGGACCGGCGTTTCCCGATATTGTGTTGTTGGTGACGACAACGTCGGCGCCGGCCCAGATGATCATCCCGCCGACGGCTGACGGATCGTCTAGTCCGGCATTACCGGTGATCCAATTGTTGGCGATCACGCCACCCGCTCCCGTAAAGAGAATTCCCCCCGCCGACTTTCCGGGAACACCCGACGCTGAGTTGTCGCGAATGATGCAGTTAGTGATCTGTGCGACCGTATTCGACCCGACTGTGACGCCGCCGCCGCAGAAGTCGCAACCCAGTTCAGTGACGTTGTTGTCACGAACGGTGAATCCATCCAGGGTCACTGTGTCGGCAGTGTTGCCGACTTCCATAACGACAACAGATCCTGAGGCACCCGGCGTGCCCACAAGTTCGGTGACGAACGGCCCTTCTTCCGCTCGGATCGTCAGGGTCTTCGCGGAGGGAAACACAATCGGGACTTCGCCGGGCTGATCGTAGGTGCCGGGGCCGACGAAGATGTAATCTCGAGTGCGTGCGACTGAGATCGCATGAGGAATCGTTCTGAAGGGGGCAGTGGAAGAGCCATCTCCCGTTACGTCGTCTCCATTCACTCTGACATAGAGGGTGTCGGGGGGCAGGACGATGACATTGATCGTGACAGTCCCCATGTCGGTGAGCAATCCATCGCTGACTTCAAAATCAAATGTTGTCGAGCCTGCGGCCTCGGGTGCGATGTAGTTGAAATGGCCGTCGGGCTGGAGCCCCCAGGTTCCGATCGACGGAGTCGAGATATCCAAGTATTGCAGTGTGTCATTGAGATCAGGATCGGAAGCCGGAAGCGTGCCCGTCGCCACGCTGTCAACGTAGATGGTGATCGTCGTATCCCGCGCAACGGGCGCGGCGTCGAGGATAACAATCCCCTTCTTGAATACCGGCGTGTAGATCCCTGCAGGACCAGGGCTTGAAAATGCGAGATGATTGAGCGCATCTCCCGGATCGACGCAGACGGTGTCGACTTCAAATCTCCCCGGTACGCTCGTCAGCGAAAATCCGACATTAATGGACCCAAATCCCTCCGGGTCGGCACCCGGGGTCAAGTACTCCGAGACGTTTCCGCCGGAACGGTAAACCCAAACTCCTTCCGGGGATGTTCCGACAGGATGCGTGGCGCCATCTGTGAAATCTGGGTTTGCATATGGGCAAACCACGCCCGAGGAATCCTCGAATTGATCGGTTCGGATCCCATTGGGTAAGATGAGTGGATCGCTCAGCCGCTCGCTGAATGTGACATTGAGCGAATTGACAAAGGCCCCCGGTGTCAACTCGCGGAGTTCCAGTGGGATGCTGATGTCTGAGAGAACTTCGGAATTGGCCAGTCTGATGGTGGCGTAAACAAGTGCCTCCCCCGCCGGGAACCTGCCTCCGATGATCTCAACGGTGTCCGCGCCTGCGGCAAATGCCGGGGCTGCGGCCAAAACTAGCAGTAAGATGACAGCGGCAAGCACGAAGAGCGCGCAGGATCGAAAACTCAGTGCTAAACGATAGGATTTCATCATGGATGAGCGCGGTGGAGCCACCTGCTAATTGGGAACGATCCGTACGGTGGCGGGCTCGAGGACGATGCTGCCATGGTTCCGGACGAGCCGTCCGTTCGGATCCACCAACTGCGCCGTGGGTGCAAACGTGATCTCGCTTGTCCCCACGCGTTTCTTGCTGAATCGAAGTGTGGCGAGACGCCCCGGCGTTGTGCCGGTCGACACGCCCGGCACCGAGAAACTCGATTCCCTTAGCCGGGTGACCGAATAAGCGACGAAATCGGCAGAATCCTTGATCAGGAATGCAAATGTCGAAATCGGCGGCGGCCCCGCGCTCTTCAGAAAATCCCCTTCGACGACGCCGGCGAATTCCAGGATCGTCGTATCGTAATGAGCTCGGAACGATGCGCCGAACAACGAATCCACGTTGTAGACATCAACAAAGACATCGATGAGCGACTGCTCCGGTAATTCGACCTCCTGAATCAGTGGCCCCGCACGCAACATGAGCACGGCCGGACGTAGGGTAATGTCGATCGTCAGCGTCGATCCCGGCTGAACTACACCCACAGTATCACGTCCCTCATAGAGGACGAGACCGGTGCCATTCAAGGCTCTCAGTATGAACACCACTGAATCGCCCGGTACGACGCTGAGCGTGTCGTCAATGACGCCGTCTTCATAATTAAGCGTGTCAGGTCCGATCGGCGTGCCACCACCGTAACGAATGGTCAACGTGACCACCTCGACCTGACTGGCCAAGGAGGGTGTCTCAAGTTGAATATTGAACTTGAGTGCGACAGCCCCGCCACTGTTCGGAGACTCGCCACACCCGCAGATCGACAATACGAGCAGGACGAGGAAGCCGCAGAGTGTCGTTCCATTCTTGATGGGTCGGATGCTCATTGGTGAGAATTTCCCGCTTGCGATGCCATGTTGTCAAGGGCAATAGCCCATATTGACCTCGTGCTTAGTTATTCCCGCCCAATCGCTTGTTGACAGGGGATAGTCGCAGTCATACGTTTTTGCGGATTCTACTCCCCGGCTCGGAGAAAAAGGCGTGATCGGCAACACCATCGGCGACTACCGAATCCTTGAAAAACGCGGCGAAGGCGGCATGGGCATGTTCTTCAAAGCCCAGGACACCCGTTTGGACCGACTGGTCGGGATTAAGACCATCCGCGCCGAGCTGCTTCATGAACCGGAAATCCTCGCTAAGCTCGAAGAAGAGGCCAAGTCGCTGGCGCGCCTTGACCACCCCAATATCGCGCGTCTCTTGCACTACATGGTCATCGGGGATCAACGTTATATCGTCATGGAGTATGTCGAAGGCGCCGACTTGGCCGAGAAGCTCAGGCGTGAGGGCCCGCTCCCGCTCGATCTGTTGGCGCACATCGTCCCGCAAATCTGCGTAGCGATCGGCTATGCCCACAACCGGCATGTTATTCATCGCGACATCAAGCCGTCGAACATTCTGCTGACCGAAGATAACACCGTCAAGGTCACCGACTTCGGCATTGCGAAGATCCTCGGTGTTTCGGCCAAGACGAAGACTGGTGTGGCGACCGGTTCTCTCCCCTACATGGCGCCCGAACAGATTCGCGGTCAGGGAGTCGACCAGCGCACAGACATTTACCAGCTCGGCGTGATGTTCTTTGAATTGCTGACCGGGCGCCGCCCGTTTCTGGCCGAAACAGAGTACGACATGATGTCGCACCACCTCTCGACACCGCCGCCAGTCCCGTCCTCGATCAATCCCTCGATCCCGAAGGCCATGGATCAGGTAATTCTCAAGGCTCTGGCTAAGAACCCGGCCGAGCGGTTTGAGTCGACGGCAAAGCTCGCTGATGCCTTCAAGGACGCGGCCGGTGGTGAGGACAAGTCGCGCACAGTCTATCGGATTGATCGCGACCCAATAACCGCCAACACATCAACAGCACGCCGCAAGCGACTCATAGGCGGTATTGTCATTGCGGTCCTGGCGATTCTCGCCTTCGTGAAGGTCTTCCTGCTTAACGAGCAAGATGGCACCGAGCAGGACAAACCCACAATCGCAACCGTCTCCGTAACTTTGAGCGCCGCGCTTCCAGCCGGTGTCGAGAATCGAAGTGTGAGTTCATCTCGGCTTCTTGTCACTCATCCTACAGCTGGTACCTTCGAATCCGACTCCGTCAGGCTTGTTGGAGAAGGGTTTGAAGGGTCGATTTCGCTTCCTCCGGCCGACTCGATACGATTCATCTTGAGCGGCTACGACGCCGGAAAGACCGAAATCGTACGTGGCGAACGATGGGTAAAGACCAAGGACCAGACATCAATCCAATTGGATATGCGACTGGTGAGCCTGATCGCGCCCGCCTCTGAGCCGAAGGTCGGTGACCAGATCGCTCAACAGCCGGCCACCGCCGCGACACCACCCAAACCGCAGCCCCCCCCGGTTACGGATCAGCCGACTCCCGCCAACAATCTGACTATCGATGTCCAACCCTTTTCCGAACGGGAGCGAGTTGAATCTGTCTGGCTGGACGGCAAGAAGCAATCTGCCAACTTCCCTTTGGGCCTGAATGCGAAACCCGGATTGCGGAAGATCTCGTGGCAAATCGGTGATGACATCTGGACAGACACAGTGACGGTCGGCGCCGGCCCGGTCGAGAAGAACTTGGTGTTCGAGATGAGCCGTGGGCGTGTGAATGTGGCTGTGACCTTTCCCGACGGGCCGGGTTACGCCGAAATTTGGCTGGATGGCCGAGAGACCGGGCAAGGCACGCCCGGTGAATTGCGGGACATCGCCGCGGGCCCGCACGAAGTCACGTTGAAACGGGAAGGCTATCGCATGCAAGGCGGGCCGCAAATCGTACGTGTTCCCGCCAACGACCGCGCCCGGATCAGTATCCCGATGGCACCACGGTAGGGATTGGAACCGCAGGGGTTCGGGTGTATAATGCAAGCGACCCGCGTACAGATCGGTCGAATTCTGGCACCAATGAAAGGAGTTCGGATATGAGGAGAAACTTATGCCTGCGCGCCCTCTTCCTCGTCGCCACGTTGTTGGCAACGACGTTGCGGCCACAAGCTCAAACCGGCGAAGCGCTGTCGCAGGCCCGCACGATGTACAACGAGGGCCGGTTTGCCGAGGTCATCGACCTCCTGACGAAGGCCGCCACCGACACGACCGTCAGCAAGACGGACTCGCGAGACATGTACCTGCTTTTGGCCAAAGCGTCGGCGGGCAAGAACTTCAATGACCAGGCCATCGTCTATATGCGTAAGGTCGTTGAAATCGACCCGTCATTCCGGCTGAATACCAAGATCGAGCCCCCGCAAATCCAGCGCGTGTGGTTCAAGGTTGACTCGCTGCGCGCCGAAGGCGAGGACGCCTCCAAAATGCAGACCCTCGCGATCCTTTACTTTGAAAATAACAGCGTCGCCGACCGAGAAGACCTTGACGGACTCTCCAAGGGTTTGTCCGCGATGCTGATAACAGATCTGATGGGGACACCGGGGATTCGCATCGTCGAGCGCGAACGAATCCAATTCCTGCTCGAAGAATTGAGTCTCCAGGAAAGTGAGTATTTCGATAAACGCGTCGCCGTCAAGGTCGGCGAGCTGATCGGCGCCCACAACCTTGTCATGGGGTCTTTCAGCAAATTGGACAAGAACAAGATTCGCATCGATGCCCGTCTCGTGAAAACCGAGACCGGCGAGATCATCAAAAGCGAGAAGATCGAGGGCAAGCCAAGCCAACTGGCAAAGCTGCAGAACGAGCTCTCGGCCAAAGTCGCTTCCTGGATGGGTGTGAAGATGGCGTCCGCGCCGACTGATGACAAACAACCCATCGAGGCAGTGCTGGCGTATACCCGCGGACTCAATCTCGAGGATGAGATGCAGTTGAGCGCGGCCTACGAGGCATACAAGGAGGCGTTGGCAGCCGATCCAAAGTTCGAGGTGGCACGGGACAGGATCCTTGCCCTCGAACCGTATCTTTCGGTCTCGGGTGGATGACAGATCGTGCCGACATGAACAATCTCATTGACACCATGACGTGAGGACAACTATCTCAACCCCGATGACTCATGCTTCGAAGCACAAGCCCAGCCCGAATTGGGCGAGTGCCGGGACCGCGCTTGCGCTTCTATTACTCTGCGGGTGTGCTTCGTCTCCGAGCCAGCGCGCCATGCGGGCCATGTACGAGGAGGACTATCCGCGCGCCGTCCCGCTCCTGATGGCACAGACGGTTTCATCGCCCAAAGATGGGCGTCTTTGGGCGCGGCTCGGCGAGGCGCAGTACCATGTCCAGCAATTCGAACCGGCTAAGGAGTCTTTCTATAAAGCCAACGGCCTCGATCCCTATGTACCATCGGCGCATCTGTTCCTCGGGTATATCGGCGAGGAGCAGGATAGCATCGAAGTGGCGCTGGGACATTACCAGCGCTACCTGGATATTCGGCCATCGGGATCGATCTCCAAGGACATTGCCAAGCGCATTGAAATGCTCCGTCGCGAGCGCTCGATCAAGATCGCGCAGGAGTCCATCGCCCGTGAGCGCGACCTGAACCCATCGCACCATCCCGACTCGACCATTGGCGTGGTCTATTTCAACTCCGACCGCCTCCCCGAAAACCTCCGTCCCATCTCCAAGGGACTGGCGGAGATGCTGGTGACCGACTTGTCAAAAGTCAATTCACTCCGCGTTGTCGAGCGTACGCAGACCGATCGGTTGTTGACGGAACTCAAGATGTCGCATACGGCGGCGTTCGATACTGCCTCGGCGCCACGCCTGGGCAAGCTCCTCGGCGCGGCCCACATACTCGGCGGCGATGCGATGGAGCTTTCGGAGGGCCGCCTGCGCTTCGATCCGCAGCTCGTCCGCACGACGACCGGAGATATCGACCCCGGCAAGGAACAAATCGGCGAACTCGCGCAGTTTTTCCAAATCGAGAAACGAATCGTCTGGGATGTCCTTAAGAAACTCAAAATCGAACCCTCTCTGTCGGAAAAAGTGGAATTGGACCGCGTGCCGACGGAGTCGTTTGTCGCCTTTCTGGCTTACTCGCGCGGGCTTGACAATGAAGACGCTGGCCGCTATGGCGATGCGCGTCGTGAGTACGAACGCGCCGCGTCGGTCGATCCGTCCTTCAAAGAGGCCAACGACCGCGCCAAGCAGATGGACTACTTGTCATCGCTCGATCTGGATGCCCGCCCGGAACGACTGGATCGCCTGGTTGGACGGCATTCCGGCGGATTGGAATGGACCGAACGTCCGGCGCGAACTGATGATCGGCTGGGCGCTTTGAATGAGAACTCCGGACTCTTCCGACCTATAGGCCCAGACCGTTCGGGCTCCGACGATCCCTTCACGCCCCCTTCAACAAATACGACCGTGATCATCAAGGGCAGTTTCGACGAAGAGCCGCCGGAATGAGACACGCGCATTCAAATCGCTGTCTAAGCTCCGCCAAGACGTTTTTCATGGCGGTCATGATCGTTGTGTGGTTCGTACCCGGCGTTCAGGGGCAGATCATCCATGGACAACGTCCGCAGCTCACCCAGTCGTTGACGTTCTCGTCGTGGGACATTTCCGGAGACAGCGACTTGACCATACAAGAATGGCACGTTCCTTTGGTCTTCCGCGGGGGACTCACCGAGAATGTCGAGTTGGCCGTGTCCGGCGCGTTGATGAACGCGGTCGGAGATTTGGGATTGGAAGACGAGCAGATCAGCGGACTCACCGACTCAAAGATCCAGGTTTCGGCATCGTTTCTGGATGATCAGATGCTTCTGTCGGGAGGACTTTCACTTCCGACCGGTCAAAAGCAATTGACCCGCGATCAACAGGAACTGTTGACGTGGCTATCATCGGACTTCCTGGCACTCCCGATCAGGAACCCGGGTGAAGGACTGAATGTCTTCGGCCAAGTTGGCACTGCGATTCCCGCCGGACAGTGGGTTTTTGGCGCGTCGGCGGCCGCGTATCTGGCCGGGAAATACGAGCCGTATGACAATGGCCGCGAGTACCAACCCGGTTCACGGCTGATTTTAGATGTCGGGACTGAACGTATCTGGCCTGCCAATCACCGACTCACCTGCGACCTCTTGATGATCTACACGACCGATGACAAGCTCGAAGGGCGGGCCATCTTTCGTGACGGCGTTCAATTCGATGCTCGAGTTCACGGTGTCGTCGCCTTTGGACGCGGCTCGCTGGAGGGCGGATTCCGTTATATCCTCAGGGGCAAAGACAAGCAACCCGGTCCGGATGCCGATCTCATCGCCGAATCGGACAAGCGGCATGGCGATGACTTCCGTCTCCATGCAGCAGGCCACATACCTGTCAGTTCTGCTGCGTCCGCATGGATTTCCGCCGATGCCAAGTTTCTCGCGGCGAATGACTACCCCAAGGCCTCACCATTTTTCGAGGATGCGGCTCGGCTGACGGGACTGGGAGGGGGAGTCGATTTCGACCTCGGCCCTCGGTCACGCGCCGGAGTCGGATTGCGTGCCTGGATGGGATCGTCGGACGGCGCATTGGGATTGGGCGAAGTCGACCTCTCAGGGATCGAATTGCTTCAACACTTCACGTTCATCTTCTAGAGAGTCCTAGCCTTTAATATCGCATCGACGGGAGGGCGAATGCTCCCGACCGATACAGCGAACCCGTGCCCGTTAGACTTCCACCCCGCCTAATGTGTATGTTGTGTGCGTGAAGACACGGACTCAGCTTTCAGTAGCGTCTTTGTGGACGATTGGTGCCGCGGTGTATCTGGCCACGAGCGCGATTTCGGCGTTTGGCAGACAGACGGAAAGGCCGCCATCGGACACAGTGGCAGTCGTGGACAGCACGACACCCCCATTCTATCTAATCCCTGGATGGGAAAGCTCGCTCACGCAACCTTATCCCGTAACTTCAAGCGGTCCGGCCGAATTCGCCATAGAAAGGCTCTGCCAGTTTCATGGACGACCTTACGATCCCAATAGTGTGTTTCGAGCGAGTCCATCCCCCTTGGCATGGCCCCGAGTCTTTGCAGCCGAATCACTCAACGCGAAGTTACAGCGAATCGAGTTACGCGCGATGCTGGAGGAAAACGGCTTGGACTTCCGGGAGGTCATCCCCCTCGACTTGAGGCCGGCAGCCTTGGCTGATTCTATCGCCGGTGCGATTTCTCTGGATCATCCCGTCCTGTTCAACTCTCCCGATGCGGCAGTTGCGTACGGATATGATCGTCGCGAGCCGGATCACTGGTGGTGGATCGACCGAGGAGGGACGCCTGAAATCTTGCTCGAATCTGAGCGCGACATCCAGCTCACCCTCTGGAGCGATGACCCGACCGCGGGAATCCTCTGGGTTGTGATGGGGAGTGCACAAACGACTCCCATCGTGCCAGACTCATTTGGGTGGGTGTTTCTGGGACGAGCAGTACGTTCCGTTCAGGGCAACGAGGGCGAGGGAATCGAGCCATACCCGTTGAGCTTGCGGCGATTCCGCGACATGCTCGCATCGACGGACAGTCTGCCGCCTCTGGCGATACCGATCGTCCCGGTTGATCCCCTCGGAATCAAGCGGGCGAAAGCGGTGCGAGAACACCTTTTGACCGTGCTCTTGAATGTCGTATCGGGGGCAAAGCAATCAGACACGTCCGTGACTCAGCCTCTGCGACTCGCCGAGTACCACATGCATAGTGCGATTGACGCCCTGGCTTCGATGTCACTTGCCCTATATGGCTCCGCCCCCGGCGACGCCGTGATGGACAGCCTTCAGGTCAACTGGATTGGTATTCGGGCGCGGCGCGAGGCCCTCGAGCAACTATCTGAACTGCTCAAGTCGGAAAAGCTTGCGTTGGAATCGCTGGGTGTGGCCGTCGCGGCTCACGAGAAGTCAGTGCAGAAACCCGCCACCAGCCGGGCACGACGCCGGCGTTGAGGTCTTTCTATTCGCTCTCGATAATGACCGTCGCCGAGGAATGAGTGCGATCGTGGGTCATGCTCACGACCACACGTGACATGCCGATCAGCGAAGCACGCCGCGCGGCCTGATTGGAAAATCGCAGACCCGGTTTGCCAGTGGGTTCGCGTGTGATTTCGATGTCGCGATAGGCAATCCCGCCCGGCCAACCTAACCCAAGCGCCTTCATGGCGGCTTCCTTTGCCGCGAATCGCCCCGCCAGGGATTGTGCCGGGTGCGATCGGGACAGACAGTAAGCCCACTCAGCCCGCGTGTAAACCCGCTGCCCGAAACGATCGCCGTGGCGCCTCCACACCCGTGCGACCCGTTCGATTTCGATATGATCGATGCCTAAGCCGACGATCACTTACGCCTCTCACTTCAGGCTGGATACATCTGGCGTGGGCTGCCCGGGCTTGGCGACAAGGTCCCGATAGACACCGGTGAGGCGATCGTAGGAATCCTTAAAAAAGAGGTACAGCGGCTTCGGCCGCCCAGGCCGGAACGCGTACATGCGCGGGTCGGTCTCCAATGGATGATTCCACAAAGTCGTGTCGGCTCGACCGTCGGTCGCGGTGAGAATCAACTGCATGTACGGGTTGTCCAACTGAGCCGTGACTTCCACTCCCTGCGAGGTATAACTGTCGATGTAGAATGGACTGAAGCGGCGAAGCCGGACGTTGAATACACTCGTGTCAACAGGCAGCCCCACGGTACCGCCGTCCTTGAAGACCAGCCACTCGCCTTTCTGGTCGCGCACGGCGCGTACCTCACTGTCTCTCGTAATCCAGCGAATGCCTGCCAATTGAGATGAGTCGACATCGAAGAGAATACGCGTACCCCAATCGGTGGGCACATGACGGAAGACACGTTGAAAGTCGCCGCGCGCCATGTACACCGAGTCGGAGTGGAGTTGGCGGATATACGTATGGTTGAAATCGGCCCCGCCCTTGCCCATGACGAACTCGGCCGCGGGTGTCCCGGCCACGAAGAACCGGAGCACCGTGCCGCTCATCGTATCCACCTTGAAGGCTTGGTGCTTCTCGGCGCGGGTCGAGATGAGGTTTTCAAGCACCATGTTGTTGGTGAACTTGAAGACATCGGCCAGTGTGTTTGACGCGGCGTCCGTCTCCCAATCGGGGAAGATGACGATCCACCGGCCATCGCGTTTCGCCAAGTGCGTCCAGTTGCCGTATTTCACCGCGATGGAATCGACGCTCAGTGAGTCGGCCTTGAAGAAATCCCGCCGCTCCCGGATCGAGAGTTCAGATTTCTCTTCCGTATGGAATAGATACCAGGCGCCCCACAGAAGAACGACCAGCCCGGCAAGGATGAGTGTGCTACGCTTCATGGTTGAGTCTCTTGCTTGCTGCCTGGGGCGGCTCAGTGACCGGCTTTGCGACGCCGACGTGCTTGCCAACGCCACAGTCCGAAGAACACGACGAGTAGGGGCGGTCCGAACACATTTGCGTACTTGACCAATGTCCGGTTCCCTTCGCTCACTTCTTCGAGCGGGCGTACCGTCACCTCGCGCGAACGAATGGAAATCAGCCCCTCATCCTGAGACAGCCAGTCGAGCACGTTCATGATGAACGCGGCGTTGGCCGGGTTGCGCAGGCCATTGTCACTGGCACAATCGGCGTCGCCCACAATGACGATTCGGTTGTCGGCAGCCTCGCGCACGGTCGGCGGCAGTGTCGCGGTGCTCACCGCCGAATCCGGCGGCGGCCCACTGGGGAATGCCGAGGCGAAAGGTCCCGTGATCGCCGCGGCGAGAATCTGCCCCGGCTGATTGAAGTCCGCCTGCATGAATCTCTGCATCGGCGAGATATCATACGGGGGCAGCCGCAAACCCGAGCGCTCGGACGACCAACAGATCGGGACAAACGTCAATCCTGTGCCTTCGACTTTCGTTGAGTCGATCGGCGAAACAAAGGGAAAGTCGACGGCCTCGAGGTCTTTGCCGATCAGCTGATCGGGATTAAACTGCGACACCTGCGGCATGTAGGGATATTCAACGATGTTCTGGAAACGCAACATGCCCTGCTCTTGCGTCACACCGATCCGCGTGCATCGAGAATCGATCACGAGGCCGGGCTTGAATCCGATGCCATAGTGGCCGAGGAACTCCGGCCAGTTCGATTGACGATCCATGGCCTGCTGTTCCTGCAATAGTGCAACGACTGGATCATAGAGCACAGCCACCCGGCCGTTGTTCATCAGGAATTGGTCGATCGCGTACTGATCCCAGGCGCTGAGCGGTTCCGTTGGGCCAACAACGAGTAGTACGTCGACCGCCTTGTCGATCAACTGGCCCGGCGCGATGTGCACCGGGCGTGTCTGGAAGAGCTGCTCCATCGCTTGGGACAATATCCCCAGACCATTGGCGCGTTCCAGCTCCCCGTGCCCGGCCAGGAGGCCGATCACCGGGATCTTGTCGGCGGTCACCTTGCGGATAGCACTGGAGATTTCGTATTCGAGATTGCGCGTCGACTGGACAACGGGAATGACTTCCTTTTTGTCCTCGTAGAGGAACGCCAGCCCCATGTAGACTTTCTTCAGCTCCATCTTGTCTTTCTCGATGGCCTGAACTTGAAGCGGCGGAATCCCCAGACTCTGGGCTTCCTTCTCGCGGTCGGTCTTGACCGGGTCAATGAATTCAAAGCGCAGTTGGCCGCCCGAATACGCACGGTACTCGTAGAGCTGGTCTTTCAGATACCGGGCGTTGGCGTTGTACGGCGCCGGAATATCCTCGGAGAAATACAACTTGCAGACGACGGGATCGTTGAGTGACTCGGCGAGCTTTTTCGATGCATCGGAGAGCGAATAGAGCCGCTCATCCGTGATGTCCAAGCGTGCGAAAAAGAAAAGCCCAATGAGATTGACCGCGATGACAATCGCAATGAACAGCGGCACCGCCGTCAATAATCCCAATCCTTTTCGTACGTTCTGCTGCATGGTGGTAATCGCTTAGCGCCAGCGGCGCGACTCCAGTGTGCGCACGGCCAGAAACAGGAAGACGGTGATCACAGAACCAAAGTACACGAGATCCCGAGTGTCGATGATGCCACGGGCGATGTTGTCCAAGTGGTACGTCATCGACAGATATTCAAGCACCGAGGCAACCGCCCCGGGGAAGAAGATGACCACCTTGTCCAGCATGAAGAATAGGAAGATGAGGACAAACCCGGTGATGAAGGCCACGATTTGATTCTGCGTCAGGCCGGAGGTGAAAACCCCGATCGCCAGGTAACTTCCACCCATTAGGAGGAGGCCGAAGTACCCGCCCATGATCGCCCCACCGTCAGGATCGCCCAACACCGCCAGCGTCATCGGATAGGCGAAAGTCAAGAATAGCGCCGTTCCCAGAAGGATCAGCGATGCGAAAAACTTGCCTAAGATGATTTCCGAGTCGCGCACCGGCAGCGTGACCAATAGTTCCAGTGTGCCACTTTTCTTTTCCTCGGCGATGAGTCGCATCGTGATGGCGGGTACGAAAAAAAGGTACGCCAATGGTACAACGGCGCTAAACAAATCGCGCAATTCCGCCTGATTGAGAAGGAACAGTCCTGCGGTGAAGAACCACCCGGCAATGAGCAGGAAAAGCGTCAGAATGACATACGCCACCGGCGAATTGAAGAAGCTCTTCAACTCTTTGGTCGTGAATGTCCAGGTGTTTGCCAACATCGCTATCTCATCCGGCTGTCAATTCGCGGAACACGTCTTCCAAGCGCACGGCCTCGCGGCGCAGTTCGAGCAAAACCCAGTTTCTGTCTTTCGCCAACATGAAGACCGCTTCTCGGAGATCACGTCCTCCCGCCGATTCGATGACGAATCTCCCGGCGCCGTCGCCTTCGACCGGCACCACCCGCGAGGCACCACCCAATTTCTCCAATGCCGTGCGCACTTCCGCCGACGGACCGCGCAGTTCGACGAACAGCCGGTCCTGCCCTTGCGAAGCGGCACGCAGGGAGGCAGGTGATCCATCCCCAACGATCTTACCCCTGTTAATGATCAGCACACGATCGCAAGCCTGCTCCACTTCCGAGAGAATGTGCGTGCAGAGAATCAGCGTCTTGGCGCGCCCCAGTTCTTTGATAAGCGCGCGGATTTCGACGATTTGGTTAGGATCCAAGCCGACCGTGGGTTCGTCCAAAATCAGGATCTCGGGTTCGTGAATGATCGCCTGGGCCAGACCAACACGCTGGCGATACCCTTTGGACAACTCGCCAATGTCCTTTCGGACCACGTCCCCCAGCCCGCAGAGATCGACCATGCGCTTATTCCGTCGCGCGTGCTCGGACACAGGGATCGAGCGCAGGCGCTGTACGAACGTCAAGTATTCAATGACGTTCATCTCCGTATAGAGCGGGGTGTTTTCCGGCAGGTACCCGATCTTTCGACGCACGTCCAGCGAGTGCTCGTGGGCATCCAGGCCGTCGACCAACACCTGGCCCGCCGTGGGTGGCATAAAACAGGTGATGATCTTCATCGTCGTGCTCTTGCCGGCGCCGTTGGGCCCGAGAAATCCCATAATCTGGCCGGTGGGCACGGTGAAGCTGATATTGTCGAGGGCGCGTGTCGCGCCGAATGACTTGCTGAGAGATTGAACTTCAATCATAATGCCGAGCGTCCATGATGCAAGCAGAAGCCTAGAAAGATCCCCGTCGTCTCACGACAGTCAGAGCCTGTGATTTTAATGCACCCGATGCCTTTGATCCAAGCTTTTTTCACAGCTTAACTCCGCGTTCCGCTCGCCCTCAAGACCTTGGAGGGGCAGGGTCCGGCGAGGGAATCATTTTACCGCGGTCGGGGAATTAGGTTCCGGCATAAGCCGGGGAATGAATCCCCCCGTCTCCGGGCTGCAGAACATAGAAAGCGGGGTGGAGAGAACCTCCACCCCGCCAAATGAAAACGTCGTCGAATAAAAGTCTACTCGGCGGTACCGTAGCTTAGGATATCAATCGTGACCCGGCGGTCAGCTTCACGCGTCTTTTCATCCGATTCAGGAGGATGGATCGCGGCAGACTCACCAAAGGTGCGGACCGTCATGCGTGATGCCGCGATGCCTTTGTTAACAAGATAGTCTCTGGCCGATTCGCCACGGCGCTGGCCGAGAGCAAGATTGTAATCCTGGCTGCCCACGGCATCAGCAAAGCCGGAGAGTTCTGCGATGGATTCGGGA
Source organism: uncultured Ignavibacteria bacterium (assembly GCA_964371625.1). Taxonomy (GTDB): domain Bacteria; phylum Zixibacteria; class MSB-5A5; order WJJR01; family WJJR01; genus JACQFV01. Next base: position 1,180,734 of record CAYJMP010000001.1, read on the forward strand.
TCCTGTTTCATGCGTTCGGCCACCCGATCCAGGATCAAGGCATCTCCCGGGCGGATATTCGTCCTGTTGAAATCGAAGAAAATATTCTCGGTGGCGAAGATCGTGTAGTCCTTCCGGCAGCATTTCAGAGCCTCCGTCGCAGACCGCATAGCAGAATCGGCGAGCTGCTCATTCGCTGCCAGACGTCGTTCGAGGTCGGCGATTCGATCACGAAGGCCCTGATCGTCAGTGCCCTCAACCATCGGGGTGGTGGTCGTGCCCCCGGGGCCTTCCTTGATCATGACATCATCGCATGGCGCGCCTTCGCGCCACGCACAGTTGTTCAACAACGGAGTGACAACCAAGAGAATTGCCATCCCCGCAAGTTTGAGCCTATTACTCGTGCGCATCGCTCCTCCTTTGTGGAGTCACCACCTCGGTTACTCCATATGTAAAGCGCCTGGCTTCTGTTCTTGGCGCCCAAATCCTCAAGAATTCCACTAAGTGGGCTATCGGCACGGCCTTACTAGCACTCCAGCGCGATGTTCCCAAAAGTTGTAGCAATGAATACGGTTAGCTCAATCCCGTCAAGGCCATTCTACACACTATTTCCGGGTCCGTTCCCATGCCGGCGGGGGTTGCAGGGGCTCGAAGAAACGGTCCGGAACGGGCACGTTATAGTCCTGACGCATGATCTTCCAACGATGTTCTCCCTTGCCGTCCACCCCCTCAAGCACAAGTCTGTCCAACTCCCAGAAAGGCGACTCCTTGGGGGTGAATTGATCGAACCAGACATCGGCTTCGAGCATTCCGGAGTGCCCGCTGGCACGAGCCGAGAGGCGAGTGGGCGCTCGTTTGCCACGATTCCAACTGATGCTCCACTCAGTGGTCTCTGAGCGCGCGAAGAAGTTGTTCGATTGATCGCGACGTTCAAGAGTCTGGACCTCGTGTGATCCACCCCAGCCGCCGGCAAATAGGTCGCGCCACGGCCCTTCGAAAAATTCTGCCACGGGGAACTCGTACTCGATCAAGTTCGCGATGTCATCCGTGATGAACTTGCCATCGTGGTGGTTGACAAAAGTAAAATCATCACCGATGACAACGGCCGTGAACGCCGGTAACCCGAAGGGCCCGGTGGCGACGATTCGGTACTGCTCCGGGGCCTTGTAGGCAATTTCGAGAATGAACTCGGCGTGGGGCTCAGTGCCTATGGCGCGCCAGCGCACACGGTAGACCGCCGACTGGATGGAATCGCGTCTCTCATTGAGCCGTTCGATGACGGCGTGTGATTCCGCTTCACCAGTGAGGACGTGGCTACCTGCGCAACCTGCGGCAAATACCATCGTCATCACCACCAAGGATCGGAAGCACGGTGCGTTGCGGCGGGAAGTGTCTGTTCTCACGCGTAGATCAATGCGTAAAGGTATCCGATCGGGAGCCCACTCAGGAGTTGGCAAAGTAGACTGACGGGCGGCCCAATGATCACCCAGAAGACTGAGATTCTCGTGAGCATTCCGACCATGATGAGCGCAAACAGAACCATGGGCCCGATCTGTTCGAGGCGCCAGACATAACGATCTAACTCTCGAGGCACAATTCCCGAGAGGATCTTGGAACCGTCGAGGGGCGGCAAAGGAATTAGGTTGAAAAACGCAAGCTGGAGATTCAGCACCAAAGCCAAACCGACAATCCGGCCGATGGAATGCCAGAATCCCTCGGTCATCGATGTTCCCCAACCTTGATCCAACATGAGCCGGATCGTAACCCCAGATAAGATGGCCAAAATGAGATTGGACGCCGGACCGGCTGCGGCGGTCAGCAGAATATCGCGGCGGGGGCTGCGAAAATTGCGAGCATCAAATGGAACGGGCTTCGCCCAGCCAAATCCGATCAGCAGCACCGCTATGCTCCCGAAGAGGTCCAGATGTGCGGCTGGATTCAAGGTCAGTCTTCCGAGCATCCGTGCGGTCGGATCTCCTAATCGCTGCGCCATCCAAGCGTGAGCGGCTTCATGAAATGTCAGCGCAAAGAGTAATGCAGGAAGGAACATCACGAGCAAGATCGGATCTTTCAATAGCAGCAACTGAATCTCCAATTCGAAGGGGTGGCGGGGCAATCCCCGGCCACCCCATCACATGATACGAACGAATGGTCCGCTTGAACAGGTCTAGGCGTAAAGCCCGCGCATCTGAATGACCTCGGTCACGCGACGAATGGCGAGCATGAACGCCGCGACGCGCAATGTAGTCTTGTACTCCAGCGCCATCGCCAGCACCTCCCCGAAAGAACGGGTCATGATCAGCTCCAAACGGCGGTTCACCTCATCCTCTTCCCAGAAATACCCGATGCGGTCCTGGACCCATTCGAAGTACGAAACCGTAACGCCGCCGGCATTGCACAAGATATCCGGTATCACAAGAATGCCACGCTCGGCGAGAATCTTGTCGGCATCAGGCGTCGTCGGTCCGTTGGCTCCCTCGGCGACGAACTTTGCCTTTAGCTGCCTGGCGACAGTGGCTGTGATGACGTTCTCTAACGCCGCAGGAATCAGGACATCACACTCCGTGGTGAGAAGCTTTTCCAACGGCAGTGGCTCCGCTCCGGCGAACCCGACAATCGTCTTGTGTATGGCGGTGTAACTCAAGAGGGCGGGGATGTCGATCCCTTCTTTGCGATAAAGAGCGCCATTCACATCGCCAACCGCCACGATCTTGCAGCCGTCTTTTGCCAGCAGATCGGCGGCGACCGAGCCGACGTTTCCGAATCCCTGCACGGCCACCTTTAGAGAATCCATCGGTAATCCCAGATGGTGGGCCATGCCCCGTACGCAGAACTGTACTCCGCGCCCCGTGGCTTCGCGCCGGCCCAGCGACCCGCCCATGCTGATTGGTTTACCGGTTACGATGGCGGTTTCGGTCTTGCGCATGTGCATGCTGTAGGTGTCCATCACCCAAGCCATCACCTGCTGATCAGTGTTGACGTCGGGCGCCGGGATATCGCGGTCGGGTCCGATGACATCGATCAACTCGGCCGTGTAACGCCGGGTCAGACGCTCCAGTTCGCCTTTCGACATCTTGGATGGATCGCACTGGACGCCACCTTTCGCGCCACCGAAGGGAATCCCCACGACCGCGCACTTGAAGGTCATCCACGCAGCCAGAGCTTGAACCTCGTCCAGATTCGTATCCGGATGGTAGCGTATGCCGCCCTTTCCTGGCCCGCGGATGATCGAATGCTGAACGCGGTACGCCTTGAAAATGCGCAGGGTGCCGTCATCCATCGTCACCGGTATTTCGAGCAGGATCGACCGGCGTGGACGTTTGACGACTTCGAGCAACCCTTTGTCCAAATGCAGAAGTCGCGCGGCGTCGTCAAATTGCTGCATCGCGCTTTCAAAAGTCGAAACTGGAATATCTGTGCTCTGCATGATCATCGCTCCAATACTGAAGTTGAGTGATTCGAGCCTTCTGTTATGCCTGTCCAGCGTAACGGCGCCTTTGGACCACGCCGGAATTTCGATACCCACGGGTTCCCATCATAAAAAAATCGCCACGGCCTTTCGTGCCCCTCGTTGACGCCGATGCGTCCGCCGGTGGCAATTCGTTCCTTCGCATTGTTCTGCCCCAGGGCTACCAGAAAACGCGGGCCGCACAGACTGGCGCCGTTGTCATCCCCCGTGATGCGAAACGCCGCGGTCAGTTTCCCCGGCCCATTGGTCAGATCGTATTCGCGTTCAACGCGACGCCGGCGGCGCATGAGCCGAAGCCCTTCGATCGGCTCGATCCCGCGAATCAGCACGGCCGCCGGGAAACCTGATTGTTCGGTCACGAAATTGAGCATCCAGTGGTTGCCGTAGGTGAAGTACACATAAGCAAAACCCGGCGGGCCGTACATGACCTCGTTGCGCGTCGTCCGCCCACGGTGTGCATGGCATGCTGGATCTTCCTCGCCGATATACGCCTCGACCTCGACTAACCGTCCGGCACAGACGCTCTTTCCATTGACCACCCAGAGCTCGCACCCCAACAGCTCGCGCGCGACCTCCCGAGTTGGTCGGCTATAGAACGACTGCGGGAGAGGTTTTGTGTGCACAGATGACCTCGAGGTGGCGGCAATAGTGGCGGAAATTCCGAGAGGAAATCAATCGGTTTCTGTGGCCGCCCCATCCACTAGCGGCGCCTCCGAGGGATGAAAATGCCGCCACACTGTTTCGGCAGTCTTCCTATCGACTCCGCCTTTCTCGCGTAATTCGTCGATGGCCGACTGCGCAATGATCTCGACGGAGCCCAGGCCCGCAAGCAGGGCACGACGACGCGCCGGACCCACTCCCGCGATCGTGTCGAGTTCAGATTGAATGACACGCTTCTTGCGCCGTTCACGCTGGAACGTGACTGCGAATCGATGCGCTTCGTCACGCACTCGTTGTAGCAGCCGAAGCGACGGCGAAGAGCGCGGAATCGATAGCATCGGACCAACCGGAAACACAACCTGCTCCAATCGCTTGGCCAGACCAATCACCGGTACATCGGAGATGTTCAGCGCTTCCAGAGCGCGCAGGGCGGCTGACAACTGCCCTGCGCCGCCATCGATCAGGACCAGGTCGGGGAACTCTTTGCTTTCTTCGACCAGGTCTGAAAACCAGCGTGAGACAAGTTCGCCAATCATGGCGAAGTCGTTGCGTCCGACGACAGTCTTGATCTTGAATCGGCGATACTCCCGCTTGAGCGGCTTCCCGTCGCGGAAATACACCAGCGAGCCAACCGGATCAGTCTCACCGAGATTGGAGACATCGAAGGCGCCAATGGATCGCGGCGGCATGGACAAACGCAAATCCTTCTGCAACTGATAAACACTTTCTGGGATTCGAACTGCGCTGGCGGCCTTCTGCGTTAGGAGTTCATTCAGCGCCAACCGCGCATTGGTTGTGGCCATTTCCATGAGGGCAAATCGTTCGCCCCGCTGCGGTACGATGAGTCTGACCGCTCGCTTCCGATCTTTTGACAACCACTGACCAATTAATTCCTCTTCCACGCAGTGGAATGGGAGATAGACTTCATCGGGGACAGATGGCGAATTGAGATAGTATTGCTTCACAAACGCCGTCAGGATGTCGGCATCCGTGTCCTCGATGTCGGCGGCAAGTTGATAGTTCTGTCTGCCGATGAGTAGTCCGTCGCGGACCTGCAGTGCGACGGCCGCGACGAGGCGATCCGAACGCGCCAGAGCCAAGATATCGCGGTCGATCTGGTCCTCATCGGCCACCTTCTGCTTGTGCCGCACCGACTCGACGGCACGCAGCTTGTCGCGCCATTCGGCCGCCTCTTCGAAGCGCATCGCGTCGGCGGCCTCGTCCATGTTCGCGGTCATTTCTTCAATTAGGCGCCCCTCCTTGCCTTCGAGGAACAGGCAGGCAGAGTCGATTAGTCGACGGTATTCTACCTCGCTGATTTTGTCTTCGCATGGACCCGGGCAACGCTTAATGAAGTAGTCGAGGCAGACGCGATACTGGCGCTTGGTCGGCGAGGGGATGATAAGATTGCACGATCGAATCTGAAAGACGCGCCCCAAGGTCTTGATCGTCTCGCGCATACCCTTGACATTTGTGTAGGGGCCGAAGTATCGCGCACCATCCTTGCGCATGCGTCGGACCACAAGCATACGGGGGAACGGCTCGTTCGTCGTGACCTTGATGTAGGGATAGCGCTTATCGTCCTTGAGACTGACGTTGTAGCGCGGCTTGTGCTCCTTGACGAGGTTGGCTTCGAGGATTAAGGCCTCGATCTCGGAGTCGGTCGAGAGTATTTCGAAATCGGTCACTCGCTCAAGCAGCCGCACGGTGCGCGGATGAGTCGGACCGGCATCGCGAAAGTACGAACGGACCCGGCTGCGCAGGCTTTTAGCCTTGCCGATATAGAGAATCTCCCCGCCGGCCTCCTTGAACATGTAGACGCCGGGACGATCCGGAAGCGTGTCGAGCTTGTCGAGAATGGCGGACATCGCCTTATTTTACGCGGCAAAAGCGGAAATGTGAAGGGGTGGACAGTCGCGTAGGGGCGTATTGCATACGCCCCTACAGTCGGTATCGAAGGATCGGACTATTCGCCGGAGTGCAATTGCGGCGCTACCCGCCGGGCTCCCCGATACGCGGAGCGGTAAACGTCATCGGATATGGAAGAGATGACCACGCCCTTTGTTTCGGAGGAATGCACGAAACGCTTGTCGCCCAGGTACACTCCAACGTGTGAGGGACTGCGGGTCTCAGCGAAGTTGAAGAACAACAGGTCGCCGATTTGCAGTTCTTCGTCCTCGACGGCGTCCGGGAGCCGATAGAGGCCGCGTGTGCTCTCTGGGAGCTTGGTTCCGTCGTAGTCGCGATAGATCGAGCAGACAAGGTTGGAGCAATCGATCCCGCGTAGATTATCCCCGCCGCGTTTGTAGGGCGTGCCAAGGTACGTCTCTACAATGCGCGTGAAGAGTCTTGGATCGATAGTCGTTTCCGAGGCGGTAGCCCCGCGATCAGTCCGATCACGCCGAATCGGCCGTGATTCCACTGCCGGCTCATGGTCGGACGGATTCGAGTCCTCTTCCTCCGCCTCCACTCGTGCTTTCCGGGATGAAGTGCCTGATGAATTGTAGACCGGGTAAGGCGAGCACGACAGCACGGCCAGAAGCGCAACCGCCGTCGCGGTTAGTTTGATGCTCTTGCGAGACATGAGTTCCCTGCCCCCTTCTCGTTCTCCCTTACGATAAACTGGGGTACGAAATGCCGAAGCGCCAGCGGAAAAAAAGCCGGGTCATGACAAATCCTATGACAAGAAGCACCAGATATAACGGGTAAGCTACAACCGCCGCGATGGACAGGGCGCCGACTGCGGCTTTCGCGGCGGTCGACGCCGTCCATGGGCGAAAAATCGTCAGGAGAAAAAACGGCCAGGCCACGGTCGCGCTCAGAGCCAGGTAGCGATCCCCCTGCCAAGCGGCGAGCGCGATTGCACCTAAGACCAGGACCGCGGCCAGCGCCGCGATCTTCTTCTGCCCCCATGCGACCGCGGGTGTCCGTTTTCCGGTCATGCGATCTCCCGCAACATCCGGGATGGTTGTTGCGAGGAAAACGGCCGCGACCGCCAACGAGTAGGCCGCTCCCCTCGCCCATCCCTCGACAAGCGGCAACCCGAATGCAATACGGCCGAATAGATGGACAGCCAAACCATGCCCGACTGCATTTGAGATAAGTCCCAGCCACGGTGAATTTTTCCACGGCGATGCCCCGACCGAATAAGCCACGCCAAGCGCAATGATCGCGGCTGTCAGAATGACGTGGGTCCAGCCAAACATCAGAGACAAACCCAACGCGACGACATCAAGTGCCACGGTGAAAATCCATGCCGCGCGCACCGAGATGATCCCACCCGGCAAGAAGTAGAGTTTCCGGTTGATGCGATCGGACTCAATGTCGCAGATCTGATTGAGTGTATAGACACCGCCAAAGAGCGCTGTGAGATGCAAGAAAAACGCCGCCCACCGTGCTGCGCTGAGTTCAGGTGACGGTCCCGTCGACACGGTGCCGAGAAGCGCGATGGTCCACACCGGCGGCAGGAGCACTGGACGGAGAAAGAAGAAGAAATCGAGGGGTGTGCGGTGGCCCTGGATCATGCCGACCCTCAGCGAGGCCAGAGGTGGATTAGCGCGTAGAGTGACGGGGCCGCCAAGAGCGCGGAATCGAATCGGTCGAGCACTCCCCCGTGCCCCGGAATGAGCGTGGACGAGTCCTTCTCATTCGCGGCTCGTTTGAGCACGGACTCGAGGAGATCACCAATCTGCCCGATGACGCCAATCAAGATTGACGAAGCCAGGATCAGCGCTGCTGACACTGGAATCCAGCCCGCCAGCACCACTACGCCGCCGACAACGGCGGATGCGATAATCTGCGCGATCGCGCCGACGATTGTCTTTTTCGGCGAAACGGCAGGAGCCAATTTCGAATCGCCTAACCAGACCCCGAACAGGTAAGCGGCGGTATCGCCAATCCACAGATTGGAGAACAAGAGAATGAGCCACCAGAAACCGAGGCCGTCCGGCATCTCCCTCAGCCCCAGAAACGCGCCAAACCCTACCCCGATCCACAGAATGCAGACTGACTGAGCCGCAATTCCAACAGCGACTGTCTTGATGTCCGTTGCGCGAACGACGCGGAAAGCTGCGATGACAAGAATCAGGATAATCCAGATTGGCCAGCCGAGTCCTTCCCAGTAGTGCCCCGCGAGCCACGGCGTGAGCAGGGTGAGAATGACTGCGGGCATGAGAGCAAACGACGCGCCCGCCTTGACGGCCAGCCTCTGTGCTTCGAGTGTTCCCAGCACCAGCAAGACGGTGACCAGGACATTCATCCATTCGCCCCCCCGGTAGAAAACGAACAGCAGCGCCGGGATGGCAATGAAGGCGACCAGCAAGCGTGTCAGAAACGATCGCATATGTCGACCGAGAGGTGACGCTTAACGAACCGGGCTGACACGCCCGAAGCGGCGTTCGCGCGCCTGAAAGTCGAGGATCGCCCGATAGAAATCTTCGCGCGTGAAATCCGGCCACAAGGTATCAGTGATATAGAGTTCAGTGTAGGAGGTCTGCCAGAGAAGGAAATTCGAGAGACGGTACTCCCCGGATGTGCGGATCAACAGGTCCGGATCGGGAAGGCCGTTGGTCTGGAGATGGAGTTTGAAGACACTTTCGTCGATGTCTTCGAGCTTCAACTGTCCGTTCTGTACTTTTGAGGCGATCTGTCGCACTGCTTGGAGAATTTCGGTCCGCCCGCCGTAGTTGAGCGCGAGGTTGAGAACCAAACCGGAATTATTGCGTGTGCGCTCGATGGCGTCGAGCACGGCTTCGCGCTTGGTATCCGGAAGTCCGTCAATGTCCCCCGTGGTGATAATGCGGACATTGTTCTCGGCGATTTCGCGCAGCTCCTTCTTCGTCGTCTCGTAGAGCAGGCGCATGATCGCCGAGATCTCCCGCTTGGGACGACCCCAGTTTTCGACGGAGAATGCGAAGAGTGTGAGAGCCCCAATCTTGGCCTCGTCGGCGGCCATGACTACGCGTTTGACAGCGGAGACTCCGGCGCGGTGGCCGGCCGAGCGTGGCAGTCCGCGCCGCTGCGCCCAGCGTCCATTGCCATCCATGATGATGGCCACATGACGCGGCGGCGGATTGCCGGCACGACGGATCGTCTCCAACAGATCGGGCTTCGCACTCGGAGGTGATGCGAGCTTACGTGCGCGGGTCAGAAGCGAGGGCATCGCCGGTCAAACCTCCATGATCTCCGCCTCTTTGACGGTGACCAGTTTGTCGACATCGGCAATGAAGGCATCAGTGAACTTCTGAATCTCATCGTGAATCCGCTTGTAGTCGTCCCGGGTCAGTTCCTTGTTTGTTTCGGCTTTCTTCAGATGATCATTGGCATCGCGCCGGACGTTGCGAATGGCGACCTTGCCCTCTTCCGCGTGCTTGCGCACCAGCTTGACCAGATCCTTGCGCCGTTCCTCGTTGAGCGGCGGCACGGGAATCCGCACAATGTTGCCTTCAACAAGCGGGTTGAGTCCGAGCTCTGCCTTCTGGATCGCCTTCACGATCTCGCCCGCGAGGTTCTTCTCCCAGGGCTGAACGACGAGCATGCGCGGCTCGGGCGCCGCGACTGAGCCTACCTGACTCAGTGGAACCTGATTACCGTAGTACGTGACGCGAACGCCATCGAGCAAAGCCACGCTGGCTTTGCCGCTGCGTATGGTCGATAACTCGCGACGAGTGGCCTCAACGGTCTTGTGCATGCGGTCACGGGCGTCCACCTTGATCGTCTCCGCAGATCCGGCCATGTCAATGTCCTCCGCTCTGTATTCTCACAAATTCCAAGTCCTTATCGGCACAACAATAAGCGGCACTGGGCGTTATGCCGCAAGTCAATTCCCGGGCTCCGCATTCGCCGCCCGGCCGTATCGGTTTGTACGAAGAATTGCCCGTGGGGATTACCCCGGAAGAACAGTCGTGCCAATCTTTTCGCCTGTGGCGGCTCGCAACAGATTGCCATCGCTGGTCAGATCGAATACGATGACGGGGATGTTGTTATCCATGCACATGGATAATGCCGTGGCATCCATGATCTTCAGCTGTCGGGCAAGCGCCTCAGAAAACTTGAGCGACTCATAGCGCTGGGCTGTCTTGTCCTTCATTGGATCGGCGGAATAGACCCCATCGACTTTGGTCCCTTTGAGGATGACATCGGCGCTGATCTCAAGCGCGCGCAACGCGGCTGCGGTGTCGGTGGTAAAATAGGGATGCCCGGTCCCGGCGGCGAGGATGATCACCCGCCCTTTTTCAAGATGGCGCACCGCGCGGCGTCGAATGTAAGGCTCTCCTACCGACGCCATCGGAATCGCCGTCATCACGCGGATCGGGATGGCGATCTTTTCCAGCGCATCCTGCAAAGCCAGGGCATTGATGACTGTCCCCAGCATCCCCATCTGATCCGCGGTAGCGCGGTCCATGCCTTTCGCCGCCGACTGCACGCCCCGATAGATATTGCCGCCTCCGATCACAAGGGCGCACTCGATCCCCCGTTTGTGCACATCGCCAACTTGAGCGGCGATATTGCCGAGGACATCAAGGTCGATCCCCCAGCCGTTGGCACCGGCGAGGATTTCTCCGGACAGTTTGATTAGGATGCGACTAAACGATCCGGGAGACTTCGTGGTTCTGTCTTGGAAGTGGGTGGCCGGCATGGCGTGAAGATGGGTTACGAGCCCCCATGACGCCAGAGCGATTCGTGCGTGCCGCATTCACCCCGGCACGGGGTGAATACGACGACGGGTGGCCCTGACGAGGGCTTGCTTATTGAGAAAGAGGTGCATGGGGCAAGCCGCCAAGTAGATTGTCGGAGACGGCCCGCAAAAAGCGCGGGGGTGCAGTGACGGTGTATTAGAAGCTGAGAGGATCGTCATTGCGAGGAGGAGCTCCCTTTGCGACGACGAAGCGATCTTTGTTGTTTTTCTCTTGGACTTCCTAAACGGAGCTCCACGGGTGGTCAGGGCCACACTTCTTGGGAATGGTCACACAGGGTTGCCCGGTCAGTCAGGGCCACCCGCCCATGAAACGAATACGATTGACACGCCCTACCGGTGGCATGAATTAGTGGCCGATTATGGCCCCCACTGCGCAGCCGAGGTGGCAAATACCTCAATCGCAGGCTCGCCATCCAATAAATATGGCCTGGGAATTTGAGTGATCTCTCCGGTGGCGACTTCCATGATGGCATAATCTCGTATCCTAGCCTCAGCCAGCTCACGTGTGTGCTGGACGAGTAACCACTTCCCATCAGGTGACCACATGACATCGGTGCCCTCAAAATCAGGGATTCGGTGCAAAAGATAGAACTGAGTAAATCCTGGGCCGTCGCAGATATAGATGGCCGAACCAGTAGAATCATAACCACATGCCGCTATTCTTTGGCCGTTTGTGGAAAAATCACAAAGCCGAACGGTCGTACCCTTGGGGATCAATGGGGCGAACACTCGCTGTTCGCGGCGATCAAACACGTAGACCCCCAAGTCGAGATCATACACGGCAAAGAAGCGCTCACTGGCATCGACAGACAGACGTATGGGAGAGGAAGGCGGAAACTCGTGAATTTGCTCTATGTTCCCTCCCGCATCGATGGCCATCATATCGCACCATTGAGATACCCCCGCGCGAAGATGCGCGGTTACACGCGCGTGAATCCAACCGGGCATTTCACCTGTCACATATCCCTTCACGTCGCTTTCTGTAAGTCGGCGGTCCATGTGAAATTCCGCAAGTGCAAAGCATGTCCCGGTGATACTCCCTCTGTCGAACGCGTCGACGTGGACCACGAGCCCGGGGAGTTCATCCTGCTTCTGGCCTACCCATCCCCTTGAGCGTTTGTCGGTGCCATGCCCCGAAGGGAAATTCCACTCACCGAACTCTAGAATTTTACGCTGCCTGTCATCGAAGGCACTTGCTTCGAGAATCCACGACTTGCCTTGGTCAGAAACCACCAGCCAAACGAGTCCCGTATCAACAAAAACCGGCCCGGTGAATGAATTCTGGGAAACGGACACATTTGAAGGCACTCGCAGGCGTTGGAGTTCACGCGATGGCAGAGTCAGTAGATATGCAGTGCCTCTCTCTGCGCTCATGGATGCAGAGGCTGTGAAACCAATCCTACCTTGACTGAAGCGCCCCCATTTGTTAGCGCCCCCATTCGAAGGTGAACAACCAGAGAGGAAGACCGCACCAAACAGAATCCAATGGGAAACTTGAACGGTAGTGAGTCGAGAGATCATGCTCATGGTTCTCCGGCTTAACTCACGTATCCGAGACAATCGCGGCACCATCCCGAAAAGGCCCTCGCATCACAGGGCTTCGAATCGGATTTGATACGCGCCTAAAGTAAACCCTGACGAGGGCGTCAGTGGCACGCTTTTTTGGGGATTCAGGCGCTCGAGATTGTTAGAGTGCAACAGGGCCACCCGCCCCGATGCATGAGCAGACGGGCGAAGGGTGCCCCCTCCGCAAAGCGCGAGAGGTCCTCCAACAGAATGGGAAAAAACAAAAAAGGGCGGCCAGTTACGGCCGCCCTTCAATTAAGAATTGGCAACGCGGTCAGTTACTCGCCGAGCCGGAACCGCACAAAGCGCTTAACGGTCATGTTCTCACCAAGCTTGCTGATCGCGGCTTGGACGAGACCGCCAATCGTCGTCTCGGGCTGCTTGACGAACGCTTGCTCCATCAGGCAGACTTCACCGAAGTACTTCTCCATTTTGCCTTCGACGATCTTGTCGACGATCTTTTCCGGTTTGCCCTCATTGAGGACCTGCGTGCGGAAGATCTGCCGCTCCTGCTCAACAACGGCCGGATCGAGTTCCTCGCGGCGCACCGCCGACGGATTGGCCGCCGCCACCTGCATAGCGATGTCCTTGGTCAGGGCCCGGAATTCATCCGTGCGGGCAACGAAATCGGTCTCGCAATTGATTTCGATCATCACCCCGAGTTTATCGCCGGGGTGGATATAGGCGTAGATGAGACCTTCTTTGGTGGCGCGTCCCGCCTTGCCGGCCGCCTTCGCCAGACCGCGCTCGCGCAGATACGAAACGGCCTTCTCCGAGTCGCCACCGGACTCGGTCAGGGCCTTCTTACACTCCATCATGCCGGCGCCGGTACGCTCACGCAACGCCATGACATCTTGTGCTGATATCGCCATTGTCGTCCCCTTCATTTTCGCTCAACTAAGCTTCTTCTTCGGCCTCGGGCGCGGCGCTCCAAGCCTCTTCGATCACTCCGCCGGGAGTCGCAATGCCCTTGCCCTCAGCATCCATGCCGCTCTTGTTGCGCCCACCCATCGCTTCAAAGATCGAGGTCGCTACGGCGCTGGTGATCAGGCGGATCGACTTAATCGCATCGTCATTCCCCGCGATGGGAAAATCGATGGGATCAGGATCGCAATTTGTGTCCACGATTGCGATGATCGGGATTCCGAGCTTTTCCGCCTCGGCAACCGCGATGCGTTCCTTACGCGTATCAACCACGAAGATCAATCCCGGCAAACGGCCCATATCCTTAATCCCGCCCAGGATCTCCTCGAGGCGTTCCATCTCACGATCGAGGCGCAGACGTTCTTTCTTGGTCAGCTTCTCAAAAGTGCCGTCCGCCTTCATTGCTTCCAGATCACGAAGCCGTTTGATCGACTGGCGAATGGTGGCGAAGTTGGTCAGCATCCCGCCCAGCCAACGCTCGGTCACGAAAAACTGCGAACAACGCTGCGATTCGGCCTGAATAACCTCTTTCGCCTGCTTCTTTGTTCCCACGAAGAGGACCGGGCGTCCCTCCGCAGCCACTTCGCGCACCTTGCGGCAGGCCGCCTCGAGCGACTTCAGAGTCTTGCGCAAATCGATGATGTAGATTCCGTTGCGAGCTCCGAAGATGAACGGCTTCATCTTCGGGTTCCAGCGCTTGGTCTGATGACCAAAGTGCACGCCGGCATCGAGCAGGTCCTTGAGGGTGACGTTCACGACTGCCTCACTTGGGTTGGTGTTGGAAACCTCCACGCGGATTCAGTGCCGGCGCCGACGGATTCTCATCCGACCCTTGGGCCGCTCACCGCGTGTGTGTCAAAAACCCCCAGCGAAGGCCGGGGGCTTTCGTGTAATTCTCAATCCAAAAACACAATCGCTTAGCGCTTCGAATACTGGAAGCGTTTGCGCGCTTTCGCCAAACCGTACTTCTTGCGCTCGACCGCACGGGCGTCACGTTCGAGAAAACCCGCCTTCTTGAGGCGGGCGCGGAAATCTGGATTCATGGTTTGCAGGGCGCGTGAGATCGCCAACAAGAGCGCCCCTGCCTGACCTGACTTGCCTCCACCATGAGCATACCCGATGATGTCAAGTTGTCCTATCGAGTCGACCAGTCGCAACGGCTGCTCGATAAGCATGACCAGTGTCTCGCGGTGGAAGTAGTCTTTGAGAGGGAGTCCGTTAACCATCATCTCGCCCTTACCGGGACGGATTCCCACACGTACCGACGCCTCTTTGCGTCCGCCTGTTGCCCAGAATGTCGTATCTGCCAAAAATGCCTCCACTACATCACGATCAATGCTTACCTGCTACTTCAAGGTCAATGGCTGAGGCTTTTGCGCCGAATGCGGGTGCGTCGCGCCGGCGTACACGTGCAACTTGCCAAGCAGTTTGCGTCCCAGACGGTTCTTCGGCAACATGCCGCGCACCGCGCGACGGATCAGTTCTTCCGGCTTGCGTTCGCGCAAATGCTCAACCGATTCAAACTTCGCGCCACCGGGGTAGCCCGAATACGAGAAGTATGTCTTCGTCAGTTCCTTGTCGCCAGTGGTCCGAATCTTCTCGGCATTCACAACGACAACAAAATCGCCAACATCCATATGCGGCGTGAACTGCGGTTTGTGCTTGCCGCGCAACACGCGCGCGATCCGGGACGCGGCACGGCCTAACACCATGTCGGTCGCGTCAACCGTGAACCACTGTCTCTCGATCTGGTCTTGCTTCGGAATAAATGTCTTCATCTAAGCCCTCTGTGACAAAAAACGAGACGCACATTATAGACTCTAACTGCATGGCTGTCAAGTGGCTATTGACTCGGAATCTGCGGGGCAATCCCTAGTTTACCGGCTGCGACCGGCTCACAACTCGTTGCCCAAATTGAAGTAAGCGAGAAAAGAACTGATCCGCCGCGACTTCATAGATATCGTTATGGTCGGCACCTTCGACGACCCACAGTTCAGTCTCGTAGCCGGCGAGTCGATGCAAGTATTCGGAATCCGCCACGGGAATCGTATAGTCGCGCGCGCCGTGAATAAACAGTGACGGGCACCTCAGACTCGCGACGTTCTGCTCATTATTGAATTTGTATGTCATCAGCCATGAAACAGGAAGAAATGGGAGCATTCTTTTGGCCATGACTTCGGCCGATCGAAAAGTCCCTTCCAGCACTATTCCGGCCGGAGGATGCTGGCGGCCTAGCTCGGTCGCGACGGCGCCACCAATCGAATGTCCCCAGAAGATCACCCGCGACGAATCCACGCCCAGGTCGTTGAGGACGAATCGGTAAATCTCCGCCGCATCGCGATTGATCGCTTCCTCGGTGGCGCGTCCTTGCGACTCGCCTGTGCCCCGGTAGTTGAAGGCAACGATCGCCAGCCCGCTCGCCGCAGCCCGCGCCAGGAGATCTTCACGATCGGAGAGATTGCCGGCGTTGCCGCAGAAGTAAAGAAACACCGGCCCCTCGCCTGGCAAAGGCGTCTTCCAGCCGGCCAGCCGAGTGCCGTCGGTCGTCCTGATCTCGAGTGATTCAAAACCGGGCGGCGGAGGCGTTGGTCCGTGGCGCGGGACAAAGGCCATGTATGGCTCCGCCCATACGATGATGAGTTTTAGGGCCGCTGCCGCAACCATTATTCCTATCAGCCACCAGACAATCGTCATGCCGACACGTCGCTTCATCCCCCGCTCCATTGTACCACCAATTGTCCGTTCAAAGAAACGAGAAACGGCCCACGGAAACTGATGAAAACAGAAACGGGCGGACTGCCCAGTCCGCCCGTGGTAAGACGTCCCATGTGACCCGAATCATTTCAGCAGGACCAGGCTGCGCACTTGCTGGGCCTGTCCCGCGACAATCAGTCGTGCGAAATACACACCGGATGCCACGGGGTCTCCCCCGTCGTTGCGGCCATCCCAGAAGAGCGGGTGGGTACCGGGGGCGGCTACATCATTGAGCAGAGTCCTTACACGTCGGCCAAGCACATCGACGATCTCCAATCGTGCCTGACGGGATCCATCCCCGGCAATCTGAACGGTAATCGTCGTTCCCGCGTTGAAGGGGTTCGGATAATTCTGTTCAAGCCGGTAATCCAACGGTGGGCGAACACCTACTCCACCACCGTCGGTATCATCGACATCGAGCCAGAGCGTGCGCGCGTTTGCGGCGGCATCCGAAAACGCCCCCGCATCGTTTCCACTGATAAATGCAATGGCGACAACGATTGAATCGCCGGCCGAGAGGTCAACAGGGTTGGTCGCCACCACAGCGAAGTAGTCGCCCCGCTCATCGACCTCTCCTCCTTTGCTTTGCATGGCCGCTTGCTTTGCCGTTTTGGCCAACGCCTGCTTTCCGCCCAAATTCTGGAAGAAGTTGAGTCCGCCGAATGCGCCTGAGAGGGGCGCCAGACCCGCGACGAATCCGTCGCGCGGCGCAATATGGAAAAACCCGCCGGAAACCGGATCCAAGGCGACCATTTCATCAGTTACACCCGCCGCCGGCAGGTCAATATCTACAAGCAAACCGAAGCGCAAATCCTCGATTCGAGTCCCACGGAGATTGTGAAGCGTCCACGTTACAGTGGTGACCTCATATGATGTAGTCCGAAATAGCGGAGAGACGGTCTGATCGATGGTCACACCGACGGAATTGTCCGCCCGCAGGTCATCGAAGCACAACGTTCCTGCCGAGGCCGGCTTCGGACTGAACTCGAAACGCCGCACACCGTCGGCGGGCTGCGAAGCATCGACCCATCCCCCATCGGCAGAAGAAATCAAAAGCGCTCCCTCATAGAGAACATTGGCATCAAGATTTGAAGTCTGCCAGCCTTCGCCGCCGGCGCTGAACGCTGAGCCATCTGCGAGGCCGATCTGTCCGAAGTTGGAGAGCGTCAAGGCAGTGGACTCATCACCTGAGGTCTCAAGGATCGCGGCCTCCGGCAAACCAACTCTCACGCCAATGGTATCGCGCCACCAATTCAGGAGCGGTTCGCCCGACATTCGTACTTCGAGCCATGCCGTGTCACCAGCACGCGCATCTTCAGAGACATGTACGAGGAACGGCGAGGATGCATTCGAAACATGACCGCCAGCCGGGATCGTGCCGACATAGGCGCTACCGAAGGTGACTGTGGACTGCGGGGAGATCGACGAAAGCATCAGCGTGACGTTCTCGGCCTCGGCAACCTCGACACTCACCGGGACAACCAATGCAACGTCTTCACCGAACGCGGCAACACCGTCCTCGCCGGAATTGAGTTCGACTGCACCGGTGGACACCACTGGGAAATCGGGCGACGGCAACGACGCAACCGCGGCCGCGAGATCAATCATGCCTTTCCCCGACGCGTTGTCCTCACCCGGTGCATCGATATCGACCGCCGTTGCGAGCAGGGCGGTCTTGATTTCTTCCGGGGTTAGCTCGGGGTTGTACTGACGAATTAGAGCGACGGCAGCAGCGACATGCGGCGCGGCCATCGACGTGCCATTAATAATTCGGTACGATTCCCCCTTGTAGGCCGACCGAATCGAGACACCGGGCGCCGCGATCTCAGGCTTCTTCGCCGCACCATCGCAGGCGGATGGTCCGCGACTGGAGAAGCCCGGGACGCTCAGAGCGTCCGTCGTAGCATCGACCGCCCCTACCGAAAACGACGCAGTCGGTGAAGTTGCTCGATCCGCCGGGTTCCGAATCGACATCGTGTACGGACCTTCGTTGCCTGCGGCGAAGACACACACGACTCCCATCGCTTCGACATTGTCGATTGCCTCAAAGAAGAAATCGTCGCAGGGGCTGATGATATCCCGCGAGACGCCCCACGAGTTACAGACCGCGTCCGGGACATCGTCCATCGTCTGCGGATTGCCATCGGGATCGACGACCCATTGCAGAGCGGCCAGGATATCGGCAAATGTCGCAGAGAGCAAGCGACCGCGATCAACCACGGCTGCGCAGATCCACTCAGCATCCGGGGCCAATCCGATGGTGTCGGCGCCGTCGCGACCAACCATGATGCCCATGACGTGAGTTCCATGCCCGTTGTTGTCGATGGGGACCGGGCTCTTCAGCGGATCAAACCACGAAGCCGCGGTGTCGCCATGCTTGCCATGCCAGCGATCGGCCAGAGCCGGATGAATCCCCTCAACTCCGGTATCGAGTGAGGCCACCAGCCGGCCTTTGCCTGTTAACCCACGCACCCAAAGCGAGCGGGCGCCAATGGCCGCAAGATTCGCCGCCGCGCCGGCCGAGGCCGAGACCGCATCGGCGATTGAAACTGGATCCAAAAGTTCAATCGAGACATTTGGGGCAATCATGTCCACATCGTCCCGATCCGCCAGACCAAGAAGCGCAACCTTGTCAACGCGCATCTCCGCCACGTTCGCAATCCAGAAGCGTCTGATCACGCTCGCTTGACCGGACACGCTTGGAACGGCCATGGAAGCAGTGTTCCGAAGTTGCTCGCCGACGCGATGGTACCGGTCGGTCAGCCTGACGGCAGATGCCGCGAGATTACTCAGATTCTGTCGTGAGTTGTTGGGTTCGCCGAAACGCACGAGAATCTCGTACTCAGTTCCGGCAGGGTCAGTCGCGACACGTGACGCCAAGGCAGGCGCGAGCGTAGACTGCTGCCTCGGGGAAAGGCTCGCAGAATGCCCCGCGACCGCGGGAAGAAGAGAGAAGATCAGGACCAGTCTGGTGCAGAACTTCATGATGCTCATGACTTGCGCAACACCGGTGCCACCCTGTTCAATTTACGACCAGAACGCCATTTTATAACCGGATTTCTTTTGTTTGATAACCATCGGTGTCACATGGCGTTGTGTCGGGGCCGGAAACCTCGACTCAAGTTTGGCCGAACACAACCACGCAAATACTGTGAAAGTTTCTGCATGATTGGGCGCTCGGATTCAGAGTGAGCACGGCGAGGCGTATTCCTTACGATTGTGTGCACACAAATAAAGACCCCGGCTTCGCAGAGCGAAGCCGGGGGTTTCAGAATCAGGATTGACTCGGTTTATGATTGGCCGAATGGCAGGAAGAACCACTCCACTGTCTTTTGGAATAGCAGTTCGGCCTGGTCCTGCTTGATAAAATACAGCGGGAATGTCATCTGGCAGGTCTTGTAGGTCGGTGTGATCCGGTCGGGTCCGACACGACGGACCGCCACCGGCTTATGCTGGATAAACGACTGACTGTTAAACGGCGGGATCGGCCCACCCGGGCGCCAGCTTTCGAAGATGTACAGTGGCGTTGAATTCGATCCGAGGACCAGGAAATTGACTTCTGGGACGCCGACGATCTTGTCCGTAAATCCCCCGAGAGCCCAGATCGGGTAGAGATACTGCGGATAGAACATACTGTCGACCCGTTCGCGATCGATCTCCAACTTCGGCGGAAGACCACTGCCCGGATCAACCAGAGTGGCAGCCACGAATTCATCATTTGAAGCTGGAATGCGCGGAGCTTGATCGCCTTCCCGCTTCGGCGGAAGTGCCGTGGCGCGATGCCCGGGATACCAGCACGCCTCAACATCGAAATACGTGCATGAGAGAAGGTTGTAGCTTGCCGACTCCTCGTCGCACAGGTCGAACATCTTCTCCTTGCATGATTGGCAGATGCTGGGTTGCGGCAGGAGACTGTTCCGGCCAATGAGCCACACCATTCCACCCGCATCCAAATACTTGCGGATCACATCCTGCACGGCGGGTGTTTGGCCGGGGCGACTCGGAGGTTCCCACATGTCATCGTCGACGATGATGCACAATTTGTGCCGTACGAGGAACTCGAGCTCGACATAGTTTCCGCAGACGACTCTTGGCGGGTTACACTTCTTAAAGACGGGGACCGTGGAGTTCCGCCACCAGAAATCCTCCATGGTATCGGCCTCGGGGTATGCGGACTTCAACAGGTCCAACCAGAAATTCTGGTTAACGGTTGGCGTGCCCTGCCTCGGATTCAGCGCGGGATTCGCCCACGCTTTGCTCTCATAGGCCGTTTCATCTAACAGCGCGATTTTCCGCTCGAATTTTGGATAGATCGCCTTGAAGGTCGCGACCGCCGGCGATTCGTCAGAGATGTAAGCATCATCTCTTGTAACGACGACGAACATAAACCATGCGCGACGTGTAACCGTCGTATCATTCAATGGATCTTCCTGGCTGTCGATCTGCCGCCAGAGATCGTGAAGCAATGCCGTTGTGTCGCGAATCCACACCCCTTGCAAGGGATCGATGTTGGCCGATTCGAGCACTGGCGTCAACGGAATCGAGTCAGAAGTCAGTGTGTCCGCAAGAGTCGGGCGTTCATTTGGGTCATTGGGATTGATGGGAAACGGCCCGTAAACCCGCCAGTAGTATTCGAGGAAGGGAACAGAGGGAGGAACAAAGTCCAGGCGATCCTCCCCGCCCCAGATGACCTCTATACCGGAGTAAGTTGACGTGAGTTGCTTCAGCGAAACATACTCCCCGTTTTGGTTGAACCGAACCGATATCCTGGCTTCGGGCCAGTGATTGCGGCGCTTATAGCTGCGGTACTTGATCTGGGAGGCCGCGTCGTGATCATCGATGGCGCGCACGAAGAAGTACTGCGGGATGGTGTCGGAGACGCAGTTGACCGGAAACTCCAGGGTGTCGAAGGTCTGCGTCTCCTGGTCGAACACTTGCACGTATTCCGTGTCACAGTCGGCAGCAAACTTCGAGGCGAATAATCGAATTGTATCCAACGTGGGCAACTCACCGGCATCCATACTGTCGACAAAGATTGAGACCCACAGCGGGTACTCGGGCCTATTCAGGACAGCGGCGATGTACTTCTCGACCGCCGACCCTTCACCGGGAAGCTCAGCGGCAACGCTATCGACTTCCGAGGCAACGACCACGGCGTAATCGTAACGCTCGACCTTGCCGTCGGAATCCGTTCCATACCAATGCACGACCGGACTGCTTGCGAATTCGGAGCCATCCGCGGGAATGTTGACGATGAAGACCTCCGGAAGCCGATTCGCTCCCGGTCCTCCGTCAATCAGTTCCCCGCATCCCAGGGCCAACAGCATGGCCGCTGCCGCCGAAACCAAGCTGATCGATACAAATCGTAGTGTGTGACGTTTCATATGAGAGAGTCCCTTCACAATCCTCGTGATCTTGTCCTGGTGTCACGCCATAGGGCCTAAAAATCGACCGTCAACGCGAAGCGATGGATCTCGCTGAGTTCATCGAAGTCCTGAAATCCATAATCGAGATGCGCTTTGTATTTCTCGCTGATATTGAAGTTGACGCCGCCGCCGACGCTCAGCCCGCCAAGGTCGTGCTCGAAGCGCTGACCGGCGCGCAGAGAGGCGAAATTATGATAGGTGTACTCCATGCCCATGTTGTATTTCTCGCGGTTGTCGGCCGGATGCGAACCTTCGATCGCCAGGATTGCGTGGTGGCCGGGACCGTCAAGAACATCGACCGCGCCGCCGAACTTGAAGTTGATCGGCAACGGGTAGGGTTCATTGATGAAGGTCATGTCGGGACCGAAGTTGGCCAGCAACATCGTGATCTTGAAGTTGCGCCAGCCGGTGTTGTACTGAGTGCCAACGTCCGCCGCCCAACCCGTGGCGCGCTCTTCTTCGTAGACTTCATCAATGACCTTCACCGTGACACCGATCGAGAATCGGTCAGTGAGGAAACGACCGTAGGAGAGACTCACGGCATAGTCCTTTGCGCCGAATGTCCAACCATCGACGCCGTAGGGATAGTAGGGCGTCGAGACACTCATTTCCCCTGCGTCCAGCCCGTAGTACCCAACGCCCAGCACACCGCCGAGTCCGAGCGGGAGCGCGACTCCCACAAACGAATAGCTGATATCGGCGGGATAATCGATGAGCGACACCATAATCTGGCGACCCTCGAGCTGCACGAGTCCAGCTGGATTGTAGTAAATCGCCGACGCGTCATCGGCAATCGCCGCGAACGCGCCGCCAATTGCGTCGGCGCGCGGCGAGACTCCGATCTCCAGGAACTGGGCGCCCGTCGTGCCAACTTTGTCCTGCGCCATCGTTGGCGCGGAATTGAGTACGGCCACGACGCCCGCCAGGGCCATCCAAGCAACAATCTGTCTTATGTTCTTCATTTTGGCGTTCCTCGCCGATCAGTGAGCCCCGGCTTACTTGATGATGACCAGCTTCCCGACCTGTGAACCTAAACGCGAACTCACGCGATACAGATAAATCCCCGATGTCACCGCCTGCTGGTTGCGTGAGATCAGATCCCACGACACCTTCGAGGAATAGCCCGACAGCACGTCGTCGGGGTGTGTCAACGTCCGCACAAGATCCCCGTCAAGCGTGTAAATGTTGATCTCGCAACTGTCAGGCACGTTAATGAAGTGGATACGACGGTCCTTCTCGGTGAACTTCGATCCTTCAATCGTCTCGAATCCCTGATCGTAATATGAGGTTCGCTCTCCCGACGCATCCAGGAAAGACGCCTTGTAAGGGTTGGGATATACCCCTACCCGCACCGAATCGGCAAAGGCGCCACCCAGACTGTCATACAGAGAGACGATGTCGGCGGAATAGACCGGCAGACCGATGCGGGTATTGCCTTGGCCCCCCGCGATGCTCTCCAGCGATTCACGCCCCTTGAACGGATCGCCAAAGTCAAACGCCGTCAAGGTCAGGAAGTAGTGCTTCGACTGCAAAAGACCCGTCAGGCGCAGCTCGTACTCGCCATACTGATATGTGATATCATCGATAACCGTGTCACGCACCGCAACCCGCTGGATTTTGTTCTGCTCGATCTCGCCTGACGCCATGTACTCGTTTCCGTGGTTCACGTCCTGCGGTACAAAGTACGCGCAATGCACAGACGGTACGCCCAGCGTGTCATACGTCGTGTACTGGTAGCAGTGGGTCAACGACGGACCGGAATGATCCGTGGCATTGAAGGCCGGATCGTTGAACTCCTCGCGCCATTGATCATTGGTCAAGGGATAGGAATCAACCGACCAACTCCCGGATTCTTCGTCGGTGCCCGGAAAATAGGTGTAGCGAAGGAAATCGGTCCGGTCCCACGAAGCGATCAATGAGTAATCGTCCTCCGAAGGACGGACTTTCGAGGAATTGCGCTCGCACATGTAGACGCGGTATCCCTCGAAATTGACGGTGCCGAGCACCCGGTCGTTGTTGGTTTCGACGGTTCGTCCCGACCATTTCAGGGTCAGTTCACCCGGACGCGAAAGCACCCGCAAATCGGCGTTGGCGGTATCGGGCGAGGGTGGTGGCGGCGGACCGGTCAGATCCGGACAGCCATCACCGGTGTAATAGATCGTGTCGCCGGCGATCGGCGGGAAATAGAACGCCCCGGCATTGCCATCGTGATCCGTATCGAAGCCGTAGTTGTCCCAGACATACCCCGCCCACCACGCGTTGGTCGCCAGATCGCTGAAGTCCAGTTTGTCGATGAATTCCTGGGGATTTTGCGGATCGATGACATTGGTGGGGATACGATGGACATTGGCACCGCCGATGAACGCCACCGTGAACGGCACCGACTCGCCCGGCATAAGCAGTGGCTCGGGCCCGGTTGAGAGACAGACGCGTGAATCCAACCCGTTGGCGACGTTTTCGCCGGCCGAGGCGTTCGCAAGCGGCCTCTGCCACTCCGGCGAAAAGTCCAGCGCCGCAAATGGCTGGGAATAATCGATCTCGCCGTTCGACATCATCGCATAGGCCCCGGCATCACCCGGCGGAAGACCTGTACCACCCGTGCCGTAGACGTATTGATCCGTCGAAAGTCGGGGGCCCCAGTCAATGTTGCCGAAGTTCGTCGTAAACCAATTGAAGTTCACTCGCGAATTGGGGGTGGGGCCACGCAGAATTCGGACACCCATACAGCCGCGCGCCGAAACAAGCGGGAATCGGCTGCTGCCGCAAGCATCCCCATCGTTGTCCATCGCCCAGGCCACCATGAGTGAATCGCTGTAGATCGGATTCGTAGGATTCGGCCATGTCGTCAGGATACCGCCGATGTCATCCTCGGCACGACCTTCCGGGCAACCCGAGACATTCTCATAGAAGCAGTCGTTGTCGAGGAATATCCCGCACCACATCTTCTCAATGGGGTGACTCGAAATATTGGTAATCCTGTAATCGTAGATGATAAAGCGGCGCGTGAAGTTGTCGGGAGACTGATGTGTGGTCTGCACAATCTCCACCCCCAACGGGATATGGAGCCGACCTTTTGGGTCATTGGTGTTGGGCTTGATCATCGTGTCCGCAAAGATCGCCGTGTAGGCTTGCTGCAACTGACGCGTCACCGTATCGCATTCGCCGGGATAGCCGGGCAGCACCCCGGGAATAATCAATTGGTGGCCATTCCATTCGAGAGCATCACCGCTCCCGGAATTTACCGCCATACTCACAAGGGTGTCGGGCCCGACAATGCCACCGATCCATAGGCTGCCATTGAAGAGGAAATCGATACGCGAGCCCGCCGGGAATTCGAAGGAGGGGCCATAGGTGATTCGCAAATCCTGCAGATCTCTCGCGTCCGGCAGGACGTCGCCCGAATTGGTCCCGAGCTTGCCGTCGTTGGAGACACACATCCAGATATCACCCGCGTACTGCACGCGGCGGTGTTCGATCTGGATGGCATCCGCCGGGGATACCGCACCCGTCTGGCCGGGCTTTGAGTTGCTCGCAGCTTTGGGATCAAGCGCTGACCAAGCCGACCCGACCCATGCCAACAGGGCCAAGCCAACAAACGCGGTCAATAGAGTCAATTGCCAGATCTGCTTCCGCGTCAATGCGACTTCGTGCATTTGTTACTCCTCAGTCCGAGAGACTTCGCGGCGCCACCATCACACGGAAATCGGGGCGCCGCCGGTTGATCAGAAATTAACGCCCAACCCCACGCGAATCTGACGGCGCGCGGTCCAATTGTCGGGGCTCGACTCGCGATCATTCTGAAGCACGACGCTGTTCTGGATCAGACCACTTTCCGGCCGCCCGGTTGCGCCATAGACCTGGTCAACATCGCGGGCGTCGAAGAGATTGTTGACCCACAGTTCCAACGAATAGTCCATGGGGCCGATTTTGAATTCCTTGTTGAACCGGACATCGACGTTGTTTGTCGCCGGAAGCCGCTCGGAATTCGAGAGTGGATCCTGCCCGGGCGGAAGATTCTCGGCGATCCCCGGATGCGCTGACGTCGGCGTGTAAGGGAATCCCGAACCGTACTGCCAGAACACGTTTAGTCCGAAATTGTCAGGCAAGGTCAATCCGAACAACTTTGGATGATCGTTGGCCGGCACACGCAGATCGAGAATAAAGGTGACCTTGTGCCGTTCGTCCCAATCTAACGGGAATTCCTGGATGACGAACCTCCCACCGGCGTTGGCATAGAAGTTCCGGAAGTAGTCGAGAGCCTCCGCCGACGATTTGCCGTACGCGTAGGAGAAATCGTAGGTCATCGAACCAGACACGTAGTTGCCATACTTCTTGTCCAGCTCGACCTCGAGGCCGCGCGTGCGCGAGTAGTCGGAATTTTCGTAGAAATTCTTGGCCTGGGTCGACGAAACACCTGACTCCTCCGATTCCGAGACGCGCCCGAAATCGTCCGAGTAGAAGCCTTGCACCGACAGCAAGTACTCCGGCGACAACAGATACTGGACGCCGAATTCGTACTTGATCGTCTTGACGAAATCCAAGTTCACGTTTCCGATGGTGCCCGTCACGGTCGATGCCTGGGTGTTGCGGCGGTACATGTAGTGCAACTGGGGCAGTTGATAAAAGTGGCCGTAGTTGAAGAACACCTTGGCCCGATCGGAAATCGGATAAGAGAACGCGAGGCGGGGCGCGAACTTATCGCGGTAGTCCTCTACGCCGGCGGTGTCGGCGCGGAGCGTATCCGTCTCCCTCGCGTTGTCTGATTGAATGAAGTACTCATAGCGGAACCCGACCTGCGCGACCATCTGACCGTACTCCATCTTGTCGACCAGATAGAAGGCGCCGGTCTTGGGTGTCTGGTGGTAGAAATTGCGGATGGCGCCGCGTCCCGGGAACGGCCCGCCGTCATCGCCTCCGATGTACCTCACGTAGGGCTGCTGCAACTCGTTGTAGACAAGATCGTATGCCGAATAACTGAGTCCGAGCTTGACTTCATGCTCGCGCCGCATCTGCGTCACCAGATCGGCCTTCAGTGTGCGCGTCCGAGGTTTGCGCTCGTGCCAGACGACCGAATAATCCCAACCCACATCATAGTATCCGTCGGCGCGATTCCGGATACCGTCGCCGTTGAGATCATAGTACGGCTCGCCAAGGTTGTAGCTATCGTCGGAGATCGACCACTCTCCAGAACTGTTGGTCGAAGTGCCGGCATCAAACAGGCCATTGCTGTTCAAGTCCTGATAGGGAATGCCCAGCTTCCACGGGTCAGTCGGACTTTCGTATTTACCATTGTGGGATAGATCATCAAAGGGCTCGCCCTGGGGATAGCCAGTCACCGTGTTCGGGCCGTCCCAGCTGCCGTTGCGATTCACGTCCGTGAACGGCTCACCCAGCGAGACGTCACCGTCGACAAACGGCTCAGGGTTGTCGTTCGGTGTTGTGGTCTCGCCCGAGAATTGGTTCTGCTCGCGGTCTGGATCATACAGGCCATTCCCGTTCCCATCATTCGAGAGCAAGTCACCTTCGGTATAGACACCATCGCCATCAACATCGACAAACGGCTCACCGGATGAGTTGTCGTACTGATTATTTCCATTGAAATCGTAGATGAGGCTGTCGTAGAACTGATCGACGTCGCTCAGTTTTTGGTCAAAGACGCCGTTGGCGCCGCCGCCTTCGCCATCGCCACGATCTTCGAAGATATCACCGAAATTGTATTGGCCGTCAGGATAGACATCCGTAAAGGATTCCGGCGGGTCCCAGCGGCCATTAGAATTGTTGTCCACGTATTTATCGGCCTGATCTTCGAACAGGAAGGCATCGGGGTTGAGCGTGCCGCCCGGCCGATTCGGATCACCCGGCTTCTCCCAGTAATTTCGGATGAAGTCAGAGTATAGGACTTCGTAGTAAGTCGAAGGCCCGAGATTGTGGACCCACTTAAAGCTGTAGAAGTCGTTCTCGTCCTCAGACCAGAACTGCGTATTCGGAGTGTAGCGATAGTCCCAGTCCCAAATCTGCTTGCGTTCATACGTCTTTTTGTACTGACCGGTCAGGCGGATGTCGGGAGTGACGCGATAGGTCAATTTCGTCAGTATATTGCCGGAGTTGTTCTCGCGTTCGTTGAACACCATCCCCAGAAACTTGATATCACGGTAGAGCGCCGGATTTGATGGCGACGTGTAGCGATCCCAGGCAAAAGCTCCATCCGAGCGATCGAAGTCAAGGCTGATGAAATACGTCAACTTATCTTGGGCATTCTCCAGGCCGAGCGCCGGCAGAAGCCTTCTGGTGAATAGAGGCTCCGGTCCACCGAGCGTAAATTCCATGCGCTGGAAATTGCGCGAGTACTCGTTCAGTGCAGCGGTGCCGAAGTTGTCGGTGAAATACTGCAAATGCCCGCGGGTCACCTGTTGATCGCCTTCCTTGGTGGCAACATTGACGATCCCCGACGTGCCGCCATATTCCGGCGACCAAGCGCCCTTGATAATGGAAATGTTTTCGATTTCGGTGCCGGAGAGATTGAGCGCTGCCGTGGCGCCACGTCCACCCAGCGGGTCAGACAACGTCACACCGTCCACGGCATACAGCAACTCGGTGGAACGGCCGCCGCGAATGTGGAAACGATCATTGCGGACCGTGACGCCAACCTGGGTCTTGAGAATGTCACCGACGTTGGTGACCGGAAGCGTCTTGATCTTCTCCGCGGTAACATCGCGCTTGGTCGTCGCCTGATCCATCTGGATCAGTTCCGCGCGACCGACCACGACCTGCGCCGGCATCTCCAGCGCCGTCTCTTCGAGTTCAAAATTGACCGGAGTGGTCTGATCTGGCTTGACCTGGATTTCGGTCTGAATCATCGAGGTGTAGCCGACCATCTTCGCGTTGATCGTCACGAGGCCGAGCGGCACTGACAGAATCGTGTACCGCCCGTCGACATCGGTCAATGCGCCGAGCGTCGTCCCTTCGATCTGGACCGGGACGCCGATCAACGGCTCTTTTGTCTTCTTATCAACGACGATTCCGGAAATCTTGCCGGTTCCGGCGGCCCATGCTTCCCCGACCAGACACGCCAACAGGAGCGCGATCGTAAGAGCGATGATTGCCTGTCCAAATTGCCCCATTCCCCGTCGATTCATAAGCCACTCCTCCACAAGCCAATGCGGGTGTCAATGCACCTTCAAACGGCAGCCGACACGGTCCGTCCTATGACCTGAGCCAGCCGTGAAACACGGGTGTCGCCCTTCCCACCCGGCCCCGATTTTGAGGAGTCCCCCGCCGGAGGGAAAACGCGAAGTTGGCGGGTTAACTCCCACAAAGTCAAGGACAAACCACCCTTCTTGAGTACCGTTTGCCACCCGAAGAAGCGGCACGGTTTCGTGCCTCTCCTCATCGTTCATTATTGATGAGATGGGGGATTATTCCCGCTTTCCGGAAAAAATTAACGGGAATGTTTCCAGTCACTTGCCAGCCAATCCCGGACAATCGCCGCAATTTCGGCCCGTTCGAGATCCGATAAGGCGCCCATGTGGAGGACTGCCGGAAGGTACCGGCTGAGACCGCGCGCCAAGACCGTGACAATTTCTTCCGTGACACGACCAGGCAATGTGGAGCGCAGATCTGTCCACCGCTGCTCGAAATCGACCGGCCGCGTCTCGCTTACCACGACCGGCCAAAACCGATCGGCTGGGTTTGGTGCGCTCAAGTAGATAGTGCCATGTTGGAGAATTCCCGTCGGAGTAATCAACTGTGCAGCAGCGATCACCTTCCTGCCGGCAATCGCGATCTCGTTTCCAGTGATGGAGCGCCCGCACAGTCCATGTTGAGCCAGCGCTGACGCTTTTTCTCCTGCACAAAGTCGAGGATCGCCCCCCATGTCTTGCAGGCAGCGTGAGAGCGACTGCCCAATCAATTCGAAGACAGAACGGAATTCCCCCGCACCGGTCGGGGCCAGAAGACCCCGTGGCGCGACAACTGCGTAGTTGATCTCATCCTTGTGGAGGAGGGCCCCGCCGCCGG
Organism: uncultured Ignavibacteria bacterium; assembly: GCA_964371625.1. Taxonomy (GTDB): domain Bacteria; phylum Zixibacteria; class MSB-5A5; order WJJR01; family WJJR01; genus JACQFV01. Next base: position 1,210,225 of record CAYJMP010000001.1, read on the forward strand.
TCGGACGGCGAACCCAATCCCAGCCATTTGCTGAACAGGCATTCTCGTCGATCAGGCGAGCCCATTTCTGGTGGCGCCCGATGGTCACGGCCGGTGGTGACATTTGATAGAGCCGGATGACGACAGCCTCAGTTGTCGCCGCGCGCGCAAGCAGATGAGCATCGATCGCCATCTGCGTCAGCGCCGGAGCGCAGACCACTTCTGTGTCGCGCTGGCGGGAAGGCGAATCGGCGACCGATATGTCCATCGCAAGGGAATGTAGGCCCGCGAGGCTAAACAAAGCAAATCGCCGCCCGGATCTTGCGGCGGCGATTTGACAATCTCCAATGACTTTTGACGGTTAATCGCTATCGAGGCTGTACTGCTTCATCTTGAGTCGCAGGGTCGATTCGGGAATCCCCAGACGGGTTGCGGCATGCTTCTTGATGCCGCCCGCTTCATTGAGCGCCTGGACGATGTAATGCCGCTCGATGTCCGCGATGTGATCGTACAGCGAAAACCGATCGGGCATTGATGGGGTGCCAACTGCGTCAGAACTGTGGGGCGCCGTCGTGAACTTGCGCGACAGACGTTCCGGTCCGATCACGACGCCAGGTTCGGTCAAGAGCACCATCTTACGGATTTCGTTTTCCAACTCGCGAATGTTGCCCGGCCAGTCATAGGCCGACAACACCCGGATTGCTTCCGGTGAGAATCGTACTTGACGGCCCTCGGCCTGCAACTCCGCCAGGAAGTGCTCGATGAGCAGCGGAATATCTTCCCGACGCTCGCGCAGTGGCGGGAGTGTGAATGCCACCGGCGTGAGACGATAGTACAGATCCCGACGGAAACTGCCGCGCTCCATCTCCGCCGCCAAGTCACGGTTCGTCGCCGAGATAACACGCACATCGACGTGGCGCGGTTTGGTATCGCCCAGACGAGTCAATTCCTTGGATTCGAGGAATCTGAGCAACTTAGCCTGAATGGAGATCGGCATCTCGCCGATTTCATCGAGGAAAAAGGTCCCGCCATCCGCTTCTTCGAAGAGCCCCGTCTTATCACGGTCGGCGCCGGTAAACGCGCCGCGTTTAACACCGAATAACTCGCTCTCCAGGAGTGTCTCGGGCAAGGCCGCGCAATTGACCGACACGAACCGCTTGTCACGTCGCTTGCCGGAATAGTGAATGGCGCGGGCGAGGAGATCCTTGCCGGTTCCGGTTTCGCCGTTGAGCAACAGCGAGACATCCGAGTCGACAATCAGGCGGACACGTGAAAGCGTCTCTCGGAATTCATCGTTTTGTGTAATGATGTTGGGGAATTCGCACTCGCGGCCCAATTGATCCTTGAGCCGTTGCACATCGCGCAGGAGTCCCTCGGAGCGCAACTTGGTCGAGCGCCAGGCGACGACTTCGGCATACGCGACGGCGAACTCAAGATCACGGGGACCGAAGCCGGGTCCCGATGAGCGATCGGGCTGTGGGAGCGAGTCGGCGTACAGGATCCCCGAGGAGTCCGGCCCCAACTCCACCGGCACGGTCATCACCGAGAGTGGCACGGCCTCCGAGAATGCGGTCAGGTGCGCGGCAAGTTGCGGCGCCAATGCGGTCAACCAGAAGAAGCGGGGACGATCTGTGCGCAGATCGGTCTGATAGGGATTGGCGGCCAACGCCGCGACGCCGCTTGCGAATTTCTCCGTGGCACCGGACACTGCCAACACGCGCCCCGAACGCTCGCCGGAGGACGTGACTTCGATCAAAATGACGCGCGAGGCGTCTAAACGCGCGCGACAGAAATCAATCGCGGTCTGCAAATCATCGTCGCGCCCGCCTGACCACGGCATTGCCGCCAGCCGGAATTCGTTCTTCGAAGAAATCGCCTTGTCGACGCAGTCCTCCGAGAGACCCGAGAGGAGTTCCTTTTCGTCCAGCGGCAGTTTGAGAACATCACCATTCGCTGACAATGCGTGGCCAGCGAAGGACATTGCTTCGGCGATCATCCCCTTGGAACGATGAGAGGCGATGGAAAGCCAGTTCGCCTCGAGGGCGCGGTCACGGGCACCCAAGCGTTGAAACATCGCCGCCGCTTGATTCAAGGCGGCGAGCGATTCACGCGACTGGACCCCTTCGAACCGGCCGAGCACTTCCGCACGCGCCAGACCAAGATGAGCCAATTCGTAGGCGTCGCCCACCGCAGTCAGGCATTCTTCGGCCTTGGCCAAGCACGCCATTGCCTCATCGCGTTCGGATTCGTGGGCCAGCGCCCGCGCCAGCACGCGGTAGAGGCTTCCGGCCTCGGCGCGCTCACCAATTTGAATTGCCACCTCGAGCCCGTCGCGCGACAGGCGGGTAGCCTCACTCCAATCGCCGAGCGACGCCTCGCACTCAGCGAGGCCGCGCAGCGACTGTGAAACGAGATCGTTGGCGGAACTGATGTGCTTACCAATCTCCAACGCCCGACGAAAAGCCTCTTTCGCCGCAATCCAATGCTTCTGCTCGAATTGCCACCATCCCGAATACTCGAAGTAGATTGCTTTTTCGCGAACAAGTCCTGCCTTTTCGATGGCCGTGAGCGCGGCATCCAGTCGGGACGAGGCTTCTTTGAACTGGTGCTTGAGAATCGCAAGGTAGCCAAGTGAGAGCAGATTGCGTCCGGTAGAAGTCCAATTCTGAATGGCTACGGCGCGGGAATGCGCCTGAGAGAGAGCGGCCTCAGCCTCATCCCAGTGCCCTTGTAGGAGGAGAACGCGGCCAAGATTGCCCAAGAGCATCGCTTCACGATCGCCGTCCTGCTCCCGACGGGCAATCTCGAGCGCGTCATTCAGATGCTCGATAGCGTTGTCATGCTCACCGCGGACAAAATGCACACGGGCCATGTCGTTGTGCGCGCGCACGACACCAGCGGTGTCTCCCACGCGGCGATAGATCGCCAGTGCATCGCGGACGTGAATCAGGGCATTCTTGGTGTCGCCAATACCCAGATATCCAAGTCCCAAGACACTGTGCGCATCGCCGAGGAAATCATCATCGGCGCTGTGCTCGAACGCCGCCAGACTCTTGCGACCCCAGTCCACGGCCTCGCGGTACTTTGAGGTGGCCAAACAGAGACGCGCTTTCAATAGACTCCATTCGCCGCTTTCCGGGGATAAAGAAACACGCAGAGACGGCTCCTGCATTGTCGCCAGGAGCGTCTCTGCGTCAGTCCATTTCTTGTCATTCAGCATCGACTGAACTTGCTGAAATGCCGGTCCTACCGGGACCGCTTGGTGGTGGGGAAGGGGCTTCATTACAGAACCTACCGTTCAGCGAATACGCCGACCGGGTTTGCTCTTGACAGCTTTCATCTCACTCATTTTGAGCCATCTTCCGATGAGCATCCGGGCCAACTCTGCGACGAATTGCGACCCAGAACCTGCGGTCACACTCGCCGAAACAGAACCGGATTGCTGATCGCCGATCACGGCAACATTCCCGGGGGTGTTCGGGTCGTTTCCAGGATCAGTGGTGGACTCATCCGTCCCGTCGTCCCAGGGGTGCCCGTCCAGCTCGTTCCCTTCATCGCGGAACGGCGGTGGACCATCTGCCAGAACGCTAGAGGCCGGTGAGACGAGTAGCGTCAGAGCCAAAAAGATGGCGATCAGCGACTTGGAGCGTGCCATCCTCTGCCTCCTTCGTGAGCCAAGACTCATGGACTCGTTCGATGCCAGTACGTTTGTGTTGTCTGTCTCTTTGGGGCGGCTCGCCCCGATGATCTACAGTGACAACTTCCAGCGTATCCTGCTACTTGTCAAGCACTTTGTCGATTTCCCGGGTATTTCTGCGCCGCAAAGTTTGCGCTGAGCAACCGGCGTACCAAGAGAGATCGCCACCTGGGCCGCAAGATGATCCCAGATTCTGGCTGCCCTCAATCGGACATCGCCGGACAGCATCCGCCAAGGATAGGCGCTTCCCCATATATCACAGCCAACGTAGTCGCAGCCGCCGTCGATTTGGTCACGCAGCTGTCACGGAATTCACGGTGTCCCCGCTGTCCGGCAATGTGTTAGCCCCTGTGCAATCATTCCACACTCAGCTGAATCGGTGATGGCATGCCCTTTGCCGAACTGGACACGGTGCTGATCTTCAGTGGCACGTGTTCCGGGGGGGACGATGCAGTTGCAATTCGGTTTGAGACATCTGGTCACTCACTGCTGGCACCGCAAGGCCTTCCTCCACAGCACTATGTGCGCCCTGATCATGACCGGATGCGGTTTGGAGAAGCCCAAGTCTCCAGCTTGGACTGTGGACATGCGCGTCCCGCTTGCGAGTCGTCACATCGACGGCCCCTATTTGGCCGACCATGCCGGCAGTGAATACCTCCGCTGGCAGGGCGATTCCGGCCTGGTTTGGGGCATCACTGCCAACCTGGACACGGTGACACTTGCCGGGAAACTCACAACCACTCCTCCGACAGCCTCCGCTACTTTTCCGATGGGTAATGTGACCGTGGGAGAGGGAACAATGCTCTCCCACTCGATCACGCTCTCCGAGGTCACACCGCTCTCCGCCGGACTGGTTCCTGAACTGTCCACAGAACTCGAGGCGAACTTTCCCCAGGTTGGCGCATTCGATTCAGTCTCGGGAGCAAGTGGGCTCCTGCACATAGAGATCGAGAATCAACTCGGCGTCACGGTGGAGCAGGTGATCGTCACTGTGTACTCCCAAGCAGCGGCACCGATCGCTGCCTTAAGCATTCCCGGTCCGATCCTCTCAGGCGATGCACGATCCGCAGATTATCCCCTGTCGGACGTCGCCGCGAGCGACGATTGGCGCTTCACGCTGGCCTTCCATACTCCGGGCGGGACAGTTCTGAGCGCGGCGGACAAGTTCATCGCGGTGCACGCATCGTTTCCAGAGGGCATCAGCGCCACCTTTGCCCGCGCAATTATCAACCCACTTTCACGGCAATTCGCGGATTCGTTGGTCCTGAGCGATACTCATCAGTTATCCGACGCCGTGATCTCCAGTGGCGAACTGGTGATCGGTTGGGTCAACCGGACACCCTTGCCGGTGGCTGTCTCGTGGCAAGTACCGGACTTGAGCATCGATGGCGCCAGTTTTTCGGGCCATGCGACATTCGCGCCGGGAGATTCTGCCTCGATGGCAATCGATCTTTCAGGCGCACAATACGCTGGCGATGGCCAGAGTTCGACAGCCGCCGTTGAGGTAACGGTCGAGTCGTCCGGATCCGATGGCGAGACAGTCGAAATTTCCTCGATGCAGACTGTCGGCTATGAGCTGACATGGTCGGAGCTGACACTGTCGTCCGCTTCAGGGAGAATAGCGGCAACTCAGTTTTCGACGGGCACGCTTGCGGCATCAATCGAGTGGGACGATGGACTCGAAGCGGCGGGCCTCGACAACTGGCAAGCGTTCATGGTAGTCACCTCTTCCCTGCCGCTGCCCGCACAATTGAATGGAACGGTGACGAGCAACACGGGGCTTCATTTCCTAATCAACGCATCGGTCGCCCCGGCCGGCGCTTCCCCGGTGACGGTGCGGATCCCGTTGAACGGCGGAAGCGAGCCACTTCGTCCATTGCCCGGTGAAGTGCAATTCTCAGGGACAATCACGATCGGCGGGGGGAACGAATCTGTCGAAATTAGCTCCACAGATTTCATTATTGCATCGGTCGGACTAAGCGCACCCTCTCACATCTATGTCGACAGTGTCAGCCTCGACGTCGATCCCTCATCGTTCGCGCTCTCCAGCGATGACTACGGCGATCGAACCGGGCGCTTGCTTAACGCCACTGTTACGATCACGGTCGCGAACCGATTCCCGCTCGGAGGGCGATTCACGCTGCGCGTCGCAGGTGACTCCATTGGCGTAATGGGGTCGGACGCGCTTGTCTTCGGACCATCGACGTTGATGCCTGCCGCGACGGATGGAACCGGCAACGCGGTCTCGGCAACAACCTCTGAATTGACCTATTCGCTGGACAGCGCCGACCTCGCGCTCTTCGAAGGCGAGATCGTGTGGTTTGCAGAATCGTTATCCCTCTTGGGCCCGGGAAACGGCCAGCCCGCTCGAATCTCCGCGGCCGACGTCCTCGACTGGCATGCTCATGCCGTGATGGAAGTCAAAGTTGACGGCGACGTGAGGCCGTGGGAGGAATAATGAGCGCGATCCGCACAGGATTACTAGTGGTTCTGGCGGCCCTGGCCACCACGGTCTGTGTGAACGCACAGAGCCCGTTGTCCCTCTCGACCGCGGGAGCTTCCCTTGCCTTGTCGCGCGGAGTCGAGGCGCTCTACGCGAATCCGGCCCATCTCGGCATGGCACAATCAACCTGGGTCGAGTTACGAATCCTCGGCGCCAGCGGCGGAATCCACACCAACGGACTTGGCTTGGACGACTATCGCCGCTATAACGGCGCAACCCTTAACGACGATGACAAGGCCGACATCATGGCGCAAGTACCAGATGACGGCCTCTCGCTCTGGAGCGAAGGTTCCGCGTCCGCCCTGGGTGTCCGGGCGGGAGCATGGGGACTGGCAGTGTCCGGTCTGGGCAGCGCGCGGGGAAACCTCGATCGTGAAGCAATCGATTTGATCCTGCACGGCAATGCCGAACAACCCGACTGGGCATTCGAGAATTCAAAGGGCGATGGTCTGGCTTCATGGCAGATCGCCGTCTCCCACGGCCGCGAACTCTTTCATCTAAACGGCGGGGCGGTCTATGCCGGAATATCTGCCGCATATATCCGCGGTCTCTACCTAGCCCGCGCTGACCAAATCAGCGCCGATCTCGCGACCCAGACCACCGGCCTGACCGGAGAAGCCACAGCCGAATGGATCACGTCCACAGGCGGATCGGGATTGGGAGTCGATGCCGGCCTCGCCTGGCAGGCCCGTCCGAATCTCTTCGTGAGCTTCTCGGGGACGCATCTCTATCACTCAATTTCGTGGAACCACGAAGTTGAGCGGACCCACTACGATCTTGTGTTCGAGGATGTCACGGTCGACAATTTCGAAGACTCGCTCTGGGAATCTGAAGAAACTACCGAATCGATTTCATCATTCCGCGAAGGACTCCCGGCGAACCTGCGCTTGGGCATCGGTTTGACATCCGGTAGCACTCGCTACGCGCTGGAGAGTTCTGTCTCGCTGGCGGATCGTTTCGGCGCCAGCACAAAGCCGGCACTGGCCGCCGCTGTCGAGCACTCATTCTCTCCGCATCTCCCCGTCCGGCTCGGCATGTCAGTCGGCGGTCGCAGCGAGTTTGCCATCGGCTGTGGCACAGGAGTGCATCTCGGCGGATTCGTCTGGGACATTGGAATCAAGATTGACCGCGCACTTTGGATCGGCAACGGCAGCGGCCTGTCCGCCGCCACCGCCATTGACCTTGCAATCTGAAAGGACGGACTCTTATGCAGCGGGAGCGCGTAACACGATTGGTTCTGGGAGCCCTCTGGGGGGTGATCGGACTGGGTGCATCCGGCCATCTGTTCGATGCGGGGGCGATGCCGCCGTACGTTGATGACGCCGGCAAGCCCGAGTCGGCGGTGATGGCGGCGGCCATCAACAAGTACAACGAAATGCGCGCGTCCTTTGCCGAGCGCGGCATTTGCACCCCGGGCGGCGGTCTGGCGGCCGGCGCGCAGGTGAGCGGCAACTTCAACGTCCTGGCGATTTGCGCCGACCATCCGGACAAGGTGTCCACCGTCAGTGCCACCGCATTCGATAATCTGATTTTCCAAAACGCCGCGGGCAGCGTGCGGAATTTCTACAGCGAGATGTCCTATGGAACACTTACGATCGTGACGGTCAATTTGCCATCAACTCTCGGATGGCAACGGCTCTCAACGAATTATTCAACCTACGTGAACAATGCGTACGGGATGGGCGGATACCCCAACAACACTCAGAAGCTCTGCGAGGATCTGGTCGACCTCATTGATCCTCTGGTCGATTTCAGCGATTACGACAATGACAACAACGGATATGTCGATGGCCTTGTCCTTGTGCATCCGGGACGCGGCGCCGAGTACTCCGGGTCGACCGCCGACATCTGGTCGCACAAGTGGGGCATTTCACCGCGGCTGCGCGACGGCGTTAACATCAGCGCTTACTCGATTCAGCCCGAATACTGGAATGCACCCGGCGATATCACGATCGGAGTCTACGCGCACGAAATCGGCCATCTGTTCGGCCTTCCTGATTTGTATGACACCGACAACAGCTCTCGCGGCATCGGCAAGTGGTCGCTCATGGCCGGCGGATCATGGAATGGAACGCTCGGAAATTCTCCGGCCCACATGGATGCTTGGTGCAAGAAGAGAGTCGGCTGGGTCACTCCCATCAACGTCACCACCAATATGACCAACGCCGTCCTCCCCCGGGTGATGGACAACCCAACGGTCTACCGCCTCTGGGAAGACGGCATCGTGGGCAACCAGTACTATCTCATCGAGAACCGACAAAAGGTCGGGTACGACGCGCAACTGCCGGGCGCGGGGCTGTGTATTTGGCACATCGATGAGAGCAAATCCAACAACACGAAAGAGTGGTATCCCGGCCACACGGCGACCGGAAACTACTGCGTCGCCCTCGAACAAGCCGACGGCCTCTGGGATCTGGACAAGAATATCGATCAGGGCGACACAGGCGACCCGTTCCCCGGCTCGACCAACAAGACCACGTTTTCCGCGGCCACAACGCCGAATTCCGACGCCTACAATGGAACGCAGACATTCGTGACGATCACGAATATCTCTCCTTCCGGCAACAGTATGAGTTGCGATTTCCAGGTCGCACTAATTTCGGATGTGTTTGACGACAATGGCGACGTGCCCGCCGAGTACGAACTGGCGCTATCGAACAGCCCGAATCCGTTTAACGCTTCGACAACGATCGAATTCGCGACGGAAGGTTCGGACCAGGCGACACTGGTGATCTACGATGTCCTCGGTCGCAAGGTGACGACGCTGCATCAGGGTTCGCTCCCCCCGGGGTCGCAGCGCCTCGAGTGGGATGGTGTGGATGAACACGGCAATCCGGCAGCTTCCGGGGTCTACTTCGCGCGGCTGGAGAGCGCGGGAACCCGCTCGATACGGAAGATGGTCCTGCTCCGGTAAGGGGCGCTGTTCGATCGGAGTTCGCTGCTGCTCAGCAGGGAGTTGAGTCGGGTCACGGCCCAATAACGATAAGGGGGCGGAAGGTCGGGGGAACGTTTTGCCCCCCCCAAGACCAGTACTCCGGCTAACCACCCCCAGCACCATAAAACGGGGCGTCCAACACGGGACGCCCCGTTCCTTTTGCCGTCGAATCCACTGTCAAATCAGGAGTCCGATCCGAAGATTGCATTTGATCGGCTGAGTCGACGGCATTAATGTGACGTTCGGAGCCCCTTATGAACTTGCGCGAACGATTTGTCGAGTTGCTTCCCAAACAGGCAATCCGCGTCTTCTCCAGCCCATACGTGGCGGGGATATCGCCGGAAGCCGCGTTGGCACGAGCGCGCGACCTCGCGTCCATAGGTGTCGCGGCCACGATCGACGTCCTGGGAGAAGATGTCGCCAGCGAAGAAGAGATTGCCGACTACTCTCGATTGTATATCCGTCTGGCAGAAACGATTGCATCGGACGCGCGCCTGGAAAAACTCGCGGAAGGGCTTCGCCCGTCGATCAGTCTCAAGCCGTCGATGTTCGTCATCGCGGCCAAAGATGAGAACGGCAGTTTGCTCGATAACGGCGCAGTGCGGTGGGATGAATGCGAGCAGACAATCTCCGGTATCCTGGATGTCACCTCTCGCCTGAATCTCCGTGTCACCGTCGACATGGAAAACCACCAATTCACCGATGCGACATTGGCGATGTACAAGCGGTTGTTCGCGCGGTTTGGTCCGGCGGTCGGCACGGTGCTGCAATCCCGGCTGGGTCGCACCGCTCGCGATATCGAAGAACTCCCAGACGGTTGCCGCATTCGCTTGTGCATCGGTATCTATAATGAGCCGACATCCGTGGCCACGCGTGATTTCCCCGAAATGAAAGCGCGCATGATCCCGATGGCCAAACGACTGATCGAGAAGAATGTCTTTCTTGAATTCGCCACCCACGACCTCCCGCTCATTCAACGCTTCGTGCGCGAAGTGGTCGTCCCCATGCGCCTGACTCCGAATCAGTTTGAGACGCAGACACTCATGGGAGTCCCGCGACAGCAACTCATTGAGCAGTTGACCTCGGGGGAGTACTTCGCCTCGTACAATGGCTCCTCCGAGCAACTACGCCGCGGCATCGTGCACCGCATGTACGTCCCCTTTGCGGAACACTGGGACCAGGCCATTGCCTACTCGCGCCGTCGCCTGCGCCACTCGCCAAACCTCTTCTGGACGGGCTTCGTCAACGCGCCACGCGTGCTCTACTATTCGATCTTTGGCAAGTAGATTACCTGAATTTCATACCGCTCGGCCGGGATTAGCCAGTTGAGAAGACCAACCGGTCAATCCGGGACTTCCGGAATGTTCTTGATCTTCGGGGAGACCGGGTGCAGAAACGAGAGGATGATAGAACCGGCGAGCAGGAGGGCGACAATTCCCAGCGAGAGCACGATGGGGATGTGAATGAATCCGGCGACCAGCATTTTTACGCCGATGAACAACAGAACCGCACCCAACCCATACTTGAGATAATGAAATTTGTCCATTACGCCGGCCAGAAGCATGTACAGTGCGCGAAGACCCAAGATCGCGAAGATGTTGGACGTGTAAACAACGAAGGGATCCTTCGTAATTCCGAAGATGGCCGGGATGGAATCCAAAGCGAAGACCACATCGGTGCTTTCAACGAGGACCAACACCGCAAGTAGTGGAGTAGCGTACAGCCCGCGTTCGTGCCTCCAGAAAAATCGCTGCCCGTGGTAATCGTGCGTGATCGGAATTGCCTTGCGGAGCCACTTGAGCATCGGGTTGTGCTCCGGATGCACGCCTTCATCCTTCTGGACAAGCAGCTTGATCGCTGTAAAAACCAGAAACGCGCCAAACACGTAGAGGAGCCAATGGAAGCGGTTAAGCAGTGCCGCTCCGACGAGGATGAAGATCCCACGCAGAATGATCGCTCCCAGAATGCCATAAAAGAGCACGCGGTGTTGGAATTGTGTCGGGACTTTGAAATACCGGAAGATGACGATGAACACGAAGACATTGTCGAGGCTTAGCGCCAACTCGACAAGGTACCCCGTGCTGAATTCGAGCGCCTTGGCCGTTCCCCACTCAAGATAAACGAAACCGTTGAACCCGACCGCAAGCGCCACCCAGAAGCAAACCCAGCCGAGTGCCTCCCGCTGCCCGATCGTATGCGGCTTGCGATGAAACCACAGCAGATCGAAAAGCAGGAGCGCGATGACCAGCGCTAGAAAGCCTATCCAAAACCCGGCGCCTTCAGCTCCGAACATGACGGCGCTCCTTTACGAGAAGTGGGGTCACGATTTCGCCAAGCGCGGGGCGATCTTTGCGGCCACGGCTTCGAGGAGTTGTCTGTCGGTGTCGCCGAAAGCGCTCGGCTGATCGGAATCGATGTCAATCTCGCCGAGGCAGCGGCCGGCGTGTATAATCGGCACGACGATTTCGGATTTGGTTTCCAGTGAGCACGCCAGGTAACGAGGATCGGCGTTCACATCCGCGACGATGACGGTTTGTTTCTGCGAAGCGGCCGCGCCGCAGATCCCCTGATTCAGCGGGATGCGGGTGTGCGGTGACGGTTCGCCGCGAAACGGGCCCAATACCAATTCCGAGGGGCCATCCATCATGTAGATTCCGACCCAGGTGTACTGCGACATCCGGTGGTGTAAGAGCTCCACAATCGCATCCATCAACTTCTCTGCATTGGGCGCCGTTTCAACGATGCGTCCTACGATACTCAGGATATCATTCGGCTTGGCTGCCGCACTGCCCTTCTTGTTCACTGTCACTCCGATCAACTCTCTTCAACAGCACTTCGCACCGCCGCGACGTTGTCCTCCGGCGTATTCACCGGGATCGCGCAACCGGGCCCCACACAATACGGAATCTCATGATTCTCATCAATAAGGTGTCGCACGCCCACAACGATTTGTTCCGGAGTCTGGTTGACCAGGTCAGTTTCTTGGAGTATCCCGCCGAGCACTGGTCGCCCCAAGATCGTGAAGCCCTCTGCCATCGTTGGATTTCCCGGCAATGACACATCCCAATTGACCAACTTGGCGGAGAAGTCCCGGTGCGCTGACAGGTAGATATCGCGGTCGCAGACATGAAGGATGTTGAAGGCCTCCGGGCCGGCGGCGTTCCAAACCTCGCGGTCATAAGGCAATGCAAATGTCCCCAACTCCTCTGCCGTCAGGCGTGACTTCGACGCCCATTGCGTCGTCGCAAAGAACAGACCGTCAGCCCCGGCGTTCCGGAACTCATGCACGAGGTTCACGAATGTCGTAGTCACCGCCCGCAAGGCGGCATGGACGATATCGGGTCTCTCCCGCACCGATTGCAGGAGGATGTCCTCAGTGGCGACCATGTCACCAAGAATCGAGATCGGATTGAAGACCGTCATGGTGATGGGAACGGATCGCCCCACTTCCCGGCGAATTCTCGAGACGGCGCGCAATTGAAAATCGAATCGCGGATGCGTCGTCGGGAGTGGCGCAATCTTTGCCCAATCGGACGGAGATTGTATCGGAAATCCGATGCGAACCGGCTTTGTGTCCCGGTCGGGGCTCGGGCGCATCACAACACCCCACGGCTCATAGTGATATGAGGCGCGGGGATTGATCTTCATGAAGTCCCAGTCGTGAGTCTTCTGCCACCACGCCATCGCCTCGACGAACCTATCGAGATCATCCTCGTCTTTATAGAAATGCCTCCAAAGGGAAACCGGCGGACGATCCGGACGGACTCCCTCGGCTAGGGCCAGCAGGCGATCTGTATGGTCGAGACGTTGTGCCACGGGGCGAGGAGGCGCTACCAGCCTTTCGCAGTGCGCAATCCGTTGATCTGACCACAGTGCTTTTCGCCGTGACGGCCGTAAATCACCACCATGTCATCCAGCGTGACCTCACCGCGCTCCGGATGATGCGCGGGACGGGCAAAATCCGAATCCTTGGCATGCTTGAGCATGTGGACAAGACGTTCATGCAATCCACGAATGATCGCTAGCGAGGAAGCGACCGGAAGCTTTGACGCATCGTCGAACTTCGCCCAGTCATCTTGATTGTACGTTTTCAGCGTCGGCTTGTCTTCGGCAAGGATGAGTTTCATGCGGACGAACGCATTCATGTGTGAGTCGGCCAGATGGTGGACAACCTGGCGCGGCGTCCATTTGCCGGGGCCGTAGGGCGTGTCGAGCCGTAGATCTTCAAGCCCGCGCACAGCGGCTTCGATCTGATCCGGCAGCTGGCGCATCTTGTCTATCAATTCGTTGCGTTGGGAAGTAGACAACATCGCGTACCTCACAGGCAGTTGCATGAGACGGACTCATCTCCGCCCCATGAAAGGAACAGATACGCAAATCACGCGACTTCGATTGCGCCAATCATTCAATCCCACACAAATGTTTCACACGGCGTTTCGACGGAGCTGATCAAGTGGATAGAATGTGTCGCGCCAAGTGATACCGCCATGCCGGAGTGTCAGGTACGTCGAACGGACCATGATGTACAGGAGAATTGCGCTCACAACGGGGAATCCCACACCGTGCCACCGTTTGCCGTGCGCGTAGGGGCTCACACGCGCAAAAAGGGAGAGTATGATCAGGACGGCACCAAGGTTGAGCCAAAACACGGCGCCCGTCGTGATGAAAACCGCGACAAATGGCCAAATGAAGGTCGTGACTTGGGCGATCACTGCCAACACGACGATCGAGACTCGATAGTCAACGCCGGAGAACATGTTCTTTGTGAGACCGTGAATGACTTCACGCAGCGATGAATACCACTCGACCGATACCATCGCATGCCCGATGAGTGCTTCCTGGCTATACCCCGCCCGCTTGATGATCTTCCCCAGCTTCATATCATCATCCGGACGCATCGCGATGCGAGAGTGCCCACCGATGGCTTGATAGACCTCGGAGCGAACGAGATTGAAGGCGCCAACGCCAACGAATCGCTTGCTCCCCGGATTCACCGCCTTCCATGGCCGGGCGAACAGCGAGAAAACAATAACGAAAGTCGCGGCGAACATTTTAAGGAGCGTCCCCGGCATGATGACTTCCGGCGAAAGCGTCAGATGGTCGCGTCGATTCCCGACAGCGTACGCCAACGAACGTCTCAACGTGGTCGGTTCCATCACGACATCGGCGTCGGTGAAAAGCAGCCACTCCCCCCGGGCCCGACTCGCACCGTCATGTAGCGCGTGATTCTTCCCGAGCCAGCCAACTGGCAGCTCTGCGATGTGATCGACTCTCAAATGGGCATCCGCGGCGGCCAACCGATCGAGAATCTCCCCTGTGCGATCCGTGGAGCGGTCGTCGATGGCGATAATCTCATAGTCATGGTAATCCTGCCCCAAGAGTGACCGCATGGCCTCTTCGATCTTCTCTTCCTCGTTGCAGGCCGGAACGATGATGGATACGGAGGGGCCAGTCCCGGGTTCCAAGGGAGCGACCCGGGCCAGGTATGCCATGGAGCGATAGGCGAGAAACATCTCGAGCGCAAATGAGAGCCAGAACAGGAACGCAAACGCGGCGAGGATGAGAAGCGCAATGTTCATCAAAGCGGAGTTTTCGCCATGAAGAAGTAAGTTTCCCCCGGAGGAAACTCCTTCACTTCCCCCACGACCCGATAGCCGAAGCGCTCGTAAAATGGCCGTGCCTGAAAAGTGAACGTCTCAAGATACGCTCCCTGACAGCGCAATTCCCGCGCCCTGTCGTGCGCCATTTCGAGCATTCGAGAGCCGAAGCCGCGATGGCGTGCCGTTTCAGAAACCCAAAGGAAATCGATATGCACCCACTTCCCCCAGCAATTTGCCAGGAGACCGCCATAGATCACCTTCGATTCATCACGCACGAAAAGACTGATCGCAGCAGGAGAGTGATCGTTCATGCGCATCATGTTGAATTCATAGAGCGCATTTTTGACGAAAGAGATGTCGCCAGGCGAAGGCTGTGGTTCTGAGACGATCTTCAGGGATTCGGTTGTCATGTCCTGACTCATTCGCGCGGGCTTGGGGAGGGCAAGGCTGTGCCACAGGAACCGTAGGGTGGGTGCGCTCTTGGCACCCACCGCTCTTGAAATGACGGAAAACGAAAAGGTGCATGCCTTTCGGGAGCGCACGCACTCTACTCTTTCCAGTAATCCTCAAGTTTCCGATACGACTCCGGGAATTCCCCGGTGAACCGCAAATAGGCCGGAATCGGATAGCGGATGCCGCCCTTGTGCGTGCCTTCCAACCCCGCGACCAGCTCCGCCATCTTCGACTTCGGCAGCGAGAACGCCATCTCTTCATCAGTGGTACCGCCAAAGATACGGTCTCCATAACAGGGCAGGACATACTGGCATTCACCGGACTGCATCGCTCCGATGATGAGCTCGGCACAATCAACACGTCCGGCGGTTTGTGATTGCATCGCCCCGCCGCCATGGTAGAGCGCCGCGGTCACGAGGCGAAGAACTTGAGCGGGATTGGCGTAGACCACCACGACATCCCAATCGTAGTCGGCGCGCGCCAACGCGCCACAGACCAGGTACTCGTACTCGCCGCGCTTGAATTGCGGGATCGCCGCTTCGGTCTTCGCGCCTGCCTCGGCCGTCTTCGTGTACATACCCGCACAGGCGTGACCTTCGGTCAGGTATGGAACGCGCTCCTCAAAACCGAAGAACGCTTTCGTGATCGGACACGAGATGTCATCCCGGGAAACCGCCAATGTCCAACCGTAACGACGCGCAAGGCCGATGGCCTGACAGATCGCCGTCTCGAACCCGAGTTCGGATTTCGGCCGCTTGGCCTTGGGCGGGAGCGTGTCGCCGGGTTTGATCATCTTCACCGCGACCGGGTAGGTCGCCGGGCGGATGTGCTTTTCGATCTCGGCGGCGAATTCGGCGTTGGTCATTGTACCTGGAAATCAGACGTAGGCACGGAGGGGCCGTGCCACGATGTTGGGAAACCTAGAATACGCTAAACTTGAAGTACTTTTTCGGATTGGCCATGATGTCGTCGATCAATCCACGCGTATCGGCGACAAGATTGCGAACCTCGACATAGAGCATCGAGTCGGATGACAGCTTGCCCATGGTGCCGGGACCTGTCTCCCAGCGGGCTAGGAGCGAGTCGCTGCGGGCTGTCATGCCGCGCAGACCGACATAGAGTGAGGAATCGTACACCAGCTTCGACAACGTCCCCTCGCCATGCAGCATATCATACGATAAGGTGTCGAAAGAGGTGGCGACCGTCTCCATGGCCGTTACCAGTCGGCGTTGGGTAGTCACCAGTTCCTTCATCGCCAGACGTGAAGAGAAAATCAGCGAATCGATTTCGTCTGATGTCGCGCTGTTGGTGGTAAGCCGCCCCAACAGACCTTCACCACGCTCAATCCGTGCCAGCGTCCCATTAAGATTCGAGAGTGTCACCTTCAATGTATCCATGAGATCAGGGACAGAGGCAAATGAACTCGTCATGTCCGCTGCCGTCGCTGTCGGCAACGTGGCGCCAGGTGTGACCTGTAGCTCGCCTGGTTTGCGGACTGACACCGCGACGTACTTGTCGCCCATGAGTCCCATCGTTGCAATTGAGACCTCTGAACGATCCGACAGGAGGGCCCAGCCTTCTTCGTTGACCTTGAAGGCGACATGGATACGACCAAGTCCCTCGCGCTCGGCAAACTCGATCTTGCTGACATTGCCGACCTCGATGCCACCGAGCCAAACCGGTGACCCGCTAACCAGCCCGCCGATATCGTCGAAGTACGCGTGCAATTCGTTCTTCTTCTCAAGGAACGTCATGCCCGTACCGTTGAAGGCAGCCCAGCTCAGCACGGCGAAGGCGAACAGGATGATCATTCCCACACGGACTTCGACCCATGGCACTCGGCCGCTGCGCTTCATCAACCAACCGCCTTTCGTCCACAGGAACCCGGCTCGCAACCGTGCGTGCAATTGT
The DNA here is from genome assembly GCA_964371625.1 of uncultured Ignavibacteria bacterium. Taxonomy (GTDB): domain Bacteria; phylum Zixibacteria; class MSB-5A5; order WJJR01; family WJJR01; genus JACQFV01. Next base: position 1,227,303 of record CAYJMP010000001.1, read on the forward strand.
TGCCGCGGACGTCCCACACCTCACCCTTGGCTTCCAGGAATGCAATTGAGTCGGCGTGCATGTCGGAGAGAGCAGGAAGCTCGACGATCATCTTGTGCATGTCGATTTCGAGTTGAGTGTCCTCGGGCATGGGGGGCATGTCCATGACTTTCTCCCAGCGACGGTAGAACGACTTGACCTTGGTCAGATCTTGCGTGCGCAGGACAACCGCTATTTCACGGACGTACTGGATTGCCAAAGCGTCTATTGCCGAGCAACATGATCCCATAGGACCCCAATGAAACGAGAATTCTTCCGTTATGCAACCGACAGAGCCATGCGCTCAGGCCCCTTTTCGCTCGCGTTCGGCGTACAGTTCGCCGATCAGTGCGCCTACCTTGTCGCCGATCTCATCGCGCACCCGTCGGAATGTACTCATAATCTCAGGCTCCGTTCCCTGTGCCTTGGCCGGATCTTCGAATGACCAGTGCAGTTGACGTACATCCCGCGGTACAACGGGGCAATGTTCCCTGGCGTGGTCGCAGACTGTGACGACGATGTCGGCGGACGCGAGCATGGCCGCATCCACTACCGTCGATTCTTGTCGTGAGATGTCGATCCCGATCTCGCCCATGGCCGCCACGGCCCGAGGGTTGAGACCGTGCGCCTCGATGCCGGCGGACATCGCCCGAACCTGGTCTCTACCAAGATGGTGAGCGAATCCCTCCGCCATCTGGGATCGGCACGAGTTCCCGGTGCACAGAAACAGAATTTTCACACTGCCGCCTTCGACGCGCCCGGAAGAGCATTGACCGAATCCAAAAACGGCGCCAGGAATTCCTGGACATGCTTCTGCCCGGACTTGAGCAGTTCATTGCCGGCACCATCGAAGACCATCACGCCATTGTGCAGCACAATGAAATGGTCGGTGACCTCGAAGGCATCGGCAATCTGATGCGTAACAACGATCGAGGAGACTTTCTTGACCGACTGCAGCTTGAGAATCAACTCGGTGATCGACTTGGTCGAGATCGGGTCCAGCCCTGTGGTCGGCTCGTCGTAGAGCATGATCAGCGGATCAACCGCCGCGACAGCGCGTCCGATCGCCACGCGCCTTTGCATGCCCCCGGAAAGCGCGTCGGGCAGATCGTCGATGATGTCCTCGGAGAGGTTGAGGAATTTCAGCGTGTCCCGTGCAACCTTCTCAATCTCATCGAGCGGCTTGTCGGTGTGCTCAAGCAGGGCGAAGCCGATGTTCTCCCCCACGGTCATCGAATCAAACAATGCCCCGCCCTGGAACACATAGCCGATTTTGGTCCTCAACTCACGCCACTCGTCCTCGTTCGCGGACGTCATATCGCGGCCATTGACGAAGATCTTGCCGGTCTGAGCATGCACCAATCCCGACACCAGTTTGAGAATTGTGCTCTTCCCCGAACCGGAGATGCCTAGCATGACAACTGTCTCGCCCGGCTTGACGTGAAAACTGACATCGCGAAGGACCGGCGCGGCGCCATAGGAGAAGGAGACGTTTTCGAAACGGATCATCGCTTACATCAGCCCCTTCAGGTGCGGCACGATCAATCGCGTGAACAGGAAATTGACGAACAGAATTGTGATCGAGCAGGCGACAACGGAGTTGGTGGTCGAGCGTCCCACGCCCTTGGTGCCGCCCTTGGTCGTGAACCCCATGTAGGTGGAGATGGTTGCGATAATGATCGCAAACAGGAATGGCTTCGAAAGCCCGACGATGAAGTTACCAATTGACAGTTTGTTGACCACGTTGGTCCAATAGGCTGTTCCGGAAATGTGCGCGATGTACACCGCGATGACCCACCCGCCGACAATGGCCACGAAGTCACATATGACCGTGAGAATCGGCAACATGATAAACAGCGCCCAGAAACGCGTGACCGCAAGCTTGCGGATCGGGTCGACACCGAATGCGACCAAGGCATCGATCTGTTCCGACGATTTCATCGATCCGATTTCGGCGGTGATGCCGGCGGCAACGCGGGCCGCGACCATGAGGCCGGCAAGGACCGGGCCCAATTCGCGGATGATGGCAATCGCCAGAACACGTCCGAGATAGTTCTTCGAGCCAAAGTCCGCTAATTCGATCGAGAACTGAAGCGCCATCCCCTGCCCGGCGAACATTCCGGTGAGCACCACGACAAACAACGATCCCACGCCGAGGAAGTACATCTGCTCCAGCATGTCGGCAAAGTAGAAGGGACGTCCAAACAGGCGCGCGATCAACCGTCCGGAGTAATATGTCAGCCCCTGGACGTCGAAGGCGAATCGTGTGAGGATTCCAAAGAGTCGGTACATAAGGGGTCCGTGTGGCCCGCAATATAGTCGCGTCCACGATGCAAACGGGAGATAATTTCGAATCCCGGTTCCGCACCCGTAGGAGCATATTGCATACGCCCTCCTAGATTGTGCGGGAGCGGGCGTGTGCAGTAAACCCCTACGACTCACTTGCAATTCGTGTGACCGCAACGTATCGTAAAGCAACCTGAGTTCGTGGGGATGGTCCCCTAAACGGGGCCTGAGATCATACCCCTCGAACCTGATCCGGATAATGCCGGCGTAGGGAAACGGACCAGGTGGGCGCTCGCGGCAAACAATCGGGCGCCGGAACAATACCGTTTCCGCAAGACCGGGAACGGTTTTGTGTTTAAAAGGCCCCGGGAGAGGATTGTGCCCATGGCATCCCGTTATGGCGCATCTACCCGGCTACTGCTCGTTTCGACGCTCGCTGTATTTCTCCTATGGCCTCTGAGTGCCTGGGCACTCTCCGGACGCGTGCTCGATGCGCAGACCGGCGCGCCGGTCGCGGCCGCGACGGTCCGCGTGACTGCCGCGAATATCGTTGTCGCCGCTGATGATTCCGGTCGGTTTGTACTCGAGGGTCTTCCGGAGGGCACCTTTGAAATCTCGGTGAGCCATGTGGCCTACCACCCATGGCGCAAACGCGTGGCATCGACGAACGATCTCGATGACATTCGCTTGAGCCCGCTGATCCTTAAGGGGCAGGAGGTTGTGGTCACGGGGACACGCGCGATGCGCGGTGAATCGCCAGTGGCATTCGACAATGTGACGCAGGAAGAAATCCGCCGCGCCCACTACGCACAGGATGTCCCCATGCTCCTGACCGAATCGCCAAGCGTGTATGCGTATTCAGACAATGGCAACGGCATCGGATACTCCTACCTCTCGATTCGTGGCTTTACTCAACGTCGCATCTCGGTACTGGTGAATGGAGTTCCTCTAAACGACCCGGAATCGCATGAGGTCTATTGGATCGATCTGCCTGATTTGCCGGAAAACACGCAGGATGTTCAGGTGCAGCGTGGAGTTGGCACGACACTGTATGGCGCCAATTCAATCGGCGGCACGGTCAATGTCCTGACCAACTACCTTTCGCCGACTCGCGAAGTCACTTTCAATTCCGGCTTCGGCTCCTACGGCACACGCAAGTTCACCGTGGGATTCAATTCCGGACTGATCGATGATCGGCATTCCGTCTATGGCCGTTTCTCCCGCATCGTCAGTGACGGTTACCGTGATAATGCATGGACCGATCTATGGTCGTATTTCCTCGCGGCGGCGCGGTACGACGAAAAATGGACCAATCGTATCAACATCTTCGGGGGCCCGGAACAGACACATCTGGCCTATAAGGGATTGCCGCGCTGGTTCCTCCGTGGTGACACGACATTCTCCGACACGACCTCTAATTCGATTCTGAGAGAAAACCTCCCACGCCCGACAGGCGATTCCGAAAAGGACCGTCGCTTTAACCCATTCACTTGGGAAAACGAGACCGACAACTTCAATCAACCGCATTACCAATGGTTGACCGAGTACCGCCACGATTCCGCCTGGCGATTTGAAAACACGTTGTATTACATCAAGGGCAAAGGCTACTACGACCAACTGCGTGAAGGGGCGGACTTTGCCCAGTACCAACTCAACCCGTTCTTCATCCCGGCACCAGACAACGATTCTGTTCTTGTCGATGCAGGCGATCAACTCTGGCGACGCCGTTGGGTCGAAAACGATTTCTGGGGGTTCATTCCCCGCATGACCCGTCAGCATCATCGAGGCGAGTTTACGGCGGGTGTCGAATTCAACCGACTGCTCGCTGACCATTGGGCGGAAGTCCAGTTTGTGCGTCCCGCTCCTCCGGATTTCACTCCGGGGCAGCGGTACTATGATTTCGACGGCCGGAAGACAGTTGTGACTCCGTTCGTGCAGGAGGTTTATACTCCCGACCCGCGCCTGACCATAACCGGGGCTCTCAGCTATTCGTTCAAGCGCTACGAACTGGTCAACATGAGATTCCCGAATTACTATGGTCAGAGAGTCGAGCATCAAACCGACTACAACTTCATTTCGCCGCGATTCGGGATGACAGCCCGCCCCTCACCGGGACTATCGGTGTTTGGAAGTGTTAGCCACAACGAGCAGGAGCCTACGAATGACGAGGTCTTTGACGCCACCGACTACTTCGCCGATGCTTCGGCATTCTTCGGTGATACAACGAGGAATAGCGAAGGTGTTCTTGTCGGCTCCGACCCGATCATCAAACCCGAACGGTTGATGAACTACGAATTGGGGGTATCGATTCGCAAACCACGATGGCGCGCTGAACTCAATTTGTACCACATGAGATTCCACGACGAGATCGTGTACAACGGCCTGATCAACGACGACGGTGTCCCGATCCGTGCCAATGCTCCCAGTTCCATCCATCAGGGAATCGAGATCGCCGCCGGCGTCACGCTTCTTGAGGGCCTGACGCTCGAAGGCAACGCTTCATTGAGCGATAATCACTTCGATGAGTTTACCGAATACGTTCCCGACTGGGCAAACTGGGGAGAGATCCTTCCAATCGACACGGTTGATCGCGCCAATAACACGATTGCGGGATTCCCTGAGCAGTTGGCGAACTTGCGACTCACGTACGACCACAGATTTGCCTCCGTCTCGGCGCATGTCTTTCATGCGGCCGAGCTCTTCATCGACAACTCGAACGAGGCGGAAAAGCGGATCGCCCCACGGACGGTCCTGAATCTTCGCGGAGCGATCAAGCTGGATGAAGCAATCGGCTGGGCAGGGATGGACCTCTACCTGCAAATGAACAATGTGTTCGACAAAGAGTACGAGGCCGGCGGGTATGTCGACGAAGAGGGACCGCTCTTCATTCCGGCGGCCAAGCGCAATTTCTTTGCGGGATTGCGCGTCCGACTGTAGGCGGAATGCTGCGACTCCATCCCATCGACTGGGCATTGATTGCCGGGTTCTTCATCCTGCAGGCGTACTTGGGATTTGGCCGCGCAAAGGGAAGTCGGCTCCGCAACACGACCGACTATCTCATCGGTGGACGTGCCCTGACGATGCCCGCGTTTGTCGCGTCGCTGGTGTCGACCTGGTATGGCGGCATCCTCGGGGTCGGCGAATACTCCTACCTCTACGGAGTCTCGAATTGGCTGGTGTTCGGAGTGCCGTACTACCTCTGGGCACTCGTCTTTGCGCTGTTTTTGGCCAAAAAAGCGCGCCGCACGCATTTTATATCGCTTCCCGATCATCTCGGTCAGGCGTACGGACGCGGCCCCGGCCTTATGGGGGCGCTGGTCGTATTTGTGATGACAGTGCCCGCGGCCTACGTCCTCATGCTCGGGGATTTCGGGCGCATGCTTCTTGGGTGGCCGCTATGGATCGGCGCCGCTGTCGGGGCCGGATTGTCGATTATGTATCTGTTTATCGGTGGGTTTCGTTCGGCGATACGAGCCGACTTGCTGCAATTCGTCTGCATGTTCGGCGGCTTCTCCCTCATTCTGCCCTTTGCCATTAGCGAATTCGGCGGTTGGTCGTTCCTACAAACGCAATTGCCGGCAACTCATCTGACTGCCAGCGGCGGTAATTCATGGTGGTACATCATCTCCTGGTACTTCATCGCCACTTCGACTCTCGTCGAACCGGCCTTCTATCAGCGATGTTACGCGGCGAAAGACGAGAAAACGGCCAAGCGGGGAATCTTCTGGTCGATCGCTTTCTGGATCGTCTTTGACTTCATGACCACCACGACCGGCCTCTATGCCCGGGCCGCTATGCCATCGCTGGATAACCCTGTTATGTCGTATCCCACACTCGCGGCGCGAGTATTGCCTGCTGGAGTCCTTGGGCTCTTCTTTGTCGGCCTCATCGCAACCGTGATCTCAACAGTCGATTCGTACATGTTCCTATCGGCTGTGGCTTTGGGGCGTGATGTCATGTCGCGTGTGCGGACGATGACTGATCACGCGGTCCGCACCTCGACCCGCTGGGCGCTTCTGGCCTCGGCCGTGCTTGCTGTCGTGTTAGCTGTGAGCGCGCAGTCAGTGATTGGAATCTGGAAGATTGTCGGATCAATTGGAGTTCCGATCTTACTTTTGCCGATACTCTCGACATTTCGCACGAATCGTCCGCAGTTGTCGCCGCGCTTCGTCGTCCTCTGGATGACCCTGCCGGGGCTCGCCTCGCTCTCCTGGGTGATCATCAATGCGTTCATCGGGAGCTATCCCCTCGCACTGGAGCCGATCTTCCCTGGGCTGCTGATCTCCGTCTTGGTTGGAATTATCGGGCATTCGAAATCGTAGGGTGGGCGCGCTCTTGGCGCCCACCATCTTGATTCATTACAATCGAGGAAATTGGTGGGAGCACAGAACGCGCCCACCCTACACATCACGAATTCCGCGGCACGAACTCAATCACGCCACCACCGAGCAAGCGCTCATTAGCAAGATCATAGATGACGGCCGATTGCCCAGGCGTGATGGCCCGCTGGGGATCGCGGAATTCGATTTCGAGGGAATTGCCGTGGGGAGTGATCCGTGCTGCCGCCGCTTCATGACGATAACGAATCTGGACCATGGCATCGAACGGCTCAGCCGGGGTCGTGACGAGCCAATTGAGCGCGGAGACGGTGCAGGCGCGCCGCCACAAGTCCGCGTCATCACCGATGACGACCGACGCGGAATTCGGATCAATGTCGGTAACATACCGGCGCTTGCCAAAGGCAACGCCGAGCCCGCGCCTCTGGCCTATGGTCAGCGATTCGAATCCGGCATGCTGTCCGACAATGTTGCCATGTTTGTCAATGTACGAGCCCGGCGTATTGGACAGACCATCCTTGTCGGCGCGCTCGGCCAAGAAACGCGGCAGGTCGTCATCGGCTACAAAACAGATGTCGCGGCTTTCCGGCTTCTCGGCGTTCGAGAGACCATATTCGGCTGCGAGCTCGCGCACTTGTGTTTTGAGCACTGGACCAAGTGGGAATATCGTGTGTGCGAAGTACGAGGCCGACACGCCCCATAGGAAGTAGGTCTGGTCGCGTGAGGCATCGACACCGCGACTAAGAACTACGTCGTTATTGCGATCCTCAAGCCGCGCGTAATGTCCGGTTGCGATCGCCTCACAGCCAATCGCCTGCGCTTTCTTCCACAACGCCGCCCACTTGATTTCGATATTGCAGATGACGCAGGGGTTCGGTGTCCGCGCACGTCGGTACTCGCCGATGAAATACTTAATGACAGTGTCTTCGAAGGTTTCCGTCAGATCGAGCGTGTAGTGCGGAATGCCAAAGCGGGCGCAGACTGAACGCGCATCCATGAATGCTTCGAGCGTGCAACAGGCGCCGTCTTTCTTGGCATCGCCGCCGACATCGGCATAGTCCCACAACTTCATCGTGATGCCGACAACGTCACATCCGGCTTCCTTCAAGACGACGGCCGCAACGGAGGAATCGACGCCCCCCGACATGGCCACGGCAATGCGTTTGCCCCGCCAACGCGGATCAACCAGAGCCAGACGCTCGTCACGAGAAAGAGTCATGAACTGTTGTGTTTTCCTTACGCGTGCGTGGGTGACATCGAACGCAGACGCTCGACTTCTTCGGTCACGGCGTTGGCGATTATTTGCGGATCGTCCGGCTTGTTGTCGCGCCCGAAAGAGAATCGAATCGCGCCCATGGCGTGATGAAGCCCAATCCCCATCGCCTTGAGCACATGCGATGGCTCGCGAGCGCCGGAATGACAGGCTGAGCCGGTCGAAACACAAATGCCGCGCAGATCGAGCGCGATGGTCAGCGATTCACCATCGACACCGCCGAATCCTGCCGCGACAGTATTGGGCAATCGGTTCTCGGGATCACCGAAGATGGCAATGTCTTCCACTTGTTGCATGAGAAGTTTACGGAATTCGTCGGTCAGCTTGCTGACCCGACGCATCTCCTGAGGTTCCTCAGCGGCAATCTGCATCGCGAGCGCCGTACCGACTGCGCCGGGCACGTTTTCGGTTCCCGGACGCCGTCCTTGCTCTTGGCCGCCGCCGAACAGGATGGGAGCGATGCGTGTGCCCTGACGGACGTACAGAACGCCGATTCCCTTCGGCCCATAGAACTTGTGCGACGAGAGCGAGAGCATGTCGACGCCAAGTTCGTTGACATTAACAGGAATCTTCGCGTACGCCTGCACGGCATCGGTGTGAAAGACGACGCCGCGGTCATGTGCGATTTGCGCCAACTCAGCAATCGGGTAGACGGTCCCGATTTCGTTGTTGGCCAACATCACCGAGGCAATCTGTGTGTCGGCACGCAGGGCTTGAGCAAACTGCGCCGGATCGAGCCGGCCCTCGCGATCCACCATGAGGATATTAACATCAAACCCATTCCGCTGTGCCCATGCGGCGGTCGCGGTAATAGCCGGATGCTCAGAAGCAACCGTTACGAAGTGCTTGCCTCGTGCCTCGGGGGACACAAGCGATCCCATGATTGCCAAATTGTCCGATTCGCTGCCGCCAGCGGTGAAGACGATCTCCGACGGCTTCGCCCCGAGCAATGAGGCAATCTTGCCGCGCGCTTCATCCAGGCGAACTCTTGCCGCCTGGCCAAGACGGTGAGACGACGAGGCATTCGCGAACTGCTCGACCGCGACTTCCTGCATCGCGGCCGCCACACGCGGATCGGTACGGGTCGTACTGTTATGATCGCAGAAAATGGTGCGCATTTGTTTAAGATACGTCATGAGCGGCCAGAATGGAACTTGGCGGCCGCTTCGACAAATGACTTGAAGAGGCGAATCGTTGTTTCATCTTCGGCCCGTACCTCTGGATGCCATTGCACGCCAACGACAAACCGTTCGCCGGGCTGCTCTAACGCTTCGATGATGCCATCTTCCGGTGAAAATGCGGCCGCCACGAGATCGCGTCCGGGGGTCTTGACCGCCTGATGATGACTGGTCGCGCCGGCGAACCGCGATGTGCCCAAGAGTCTTTCGAGCTGACACCCCGGCGCGACCTCGACATCGTGAGTTTGCACAAACATGCCGGTCCCGCCGCGTGAATGATCGCGCGGCTTGCCGTCAAGCTGCTGGTCGAGGTCCTGATATAATGTTCCGCCCCGCGCCACATTAAGCACCTGCACACCCCTGCAGACTCCCAAGATCGGCAGGCCGCGCTGATCCGCGGCGGCAATCGCCGCAAGCTCGACGCGATCGCGCTCGGCATGAATTGTCAAGTTCCCGACTTCGTCAGTTTCGCCGTAGTACTCTGCTGCCACATCCTCCCCACCGGTCAAAAACAGACCGTCGACGCGGCGAAGAATCTCGTCCACCTGCTCCGGGTCGCTCTGGTTGGATAGAAAGACGGGGATGCCCTTGGCTTTCGCGATGGCCTCTCCATAAGAATTCGGCAGCCATTCATAAGCATACGGTGTCGGCTCGATCCGCCCCTCCTTGAATGGGCGTCCGCGCATGGTCAGGCAGATCACTGGGGAGGACATTTCGAGTCTCGCTTGGTTGGAGTTTGACCGGGCATGGAGTGAGTACGCAGACACCGATCCGGTTGTTGTGCCGGAGAATAAGATAGTTTCACGCGAGTTTCACTTCAGAAGGAGAAGAGAATAGACAGGTGGACACGATCGGAGGCGGGATAGTCGGGATGAACGACGCGCCGCGCGTAGTCCACGCGCAGGGGCCCGACCGGCGCGATATACTGGAGACCTGCGCCGATGGATACGAGCATGTCGCCCAAGGCCACATCGCGGAACCGTTCGAAATTATTCCCCGCGTCCATGAAGAAGGTAAACCAGAATCGCGAGCTCATCGGCGTGCGTAACTCCATATTGCCGAGCATCACGACTTGTCCGCCGGCGGGCACGCCGGTCGAGTCCATCGGCCCAACCGTGTTCTCTGAATACCCGCGAATCGAGTTGGCGCCGCCGAGGTAGAACCGGTCGATTGTGGGTACAAAGCCACTGCCCGAGTGCGTCTTGACCCAGGCCAGCCGAACTCTCCCCGCCAGGACACTCGGAGCACTTACGACCAGAAAGCGCGACCAAGACGCGTCGACTTTGTAAAAGTCCTCCGCACCGCCCAGAATGCCGCCAACGTATTCTGCATCAATGCGGGTGCGCGCTCCCGAGGTAGGCACGAAGAGGTTTGGACGCGTGTCTCGCTCACCCGCAATTCGGAAACGGCGCTTGATGCTGATACCTTTCTCCTGAACATAATCGGCCGCTCGGTCGGGCGGGATATCATAGATGTTGACGCGCTCATAGACCAGGGACGACCAGATTCGCATGACTCGCCGGATACGCCGGGTCACATCGAGCACGCCTTCGAATCGTTCGACCCGGTACTCCTGGACCGGGGAATGCACGCCCGGTTCATATGCCAACGTTAAGGTGGTCGGGAGTTTGATTCCCAACGGCCACGGTTCGGTGTAACGGGCGGCAAAACGATGGTGGAGAACCTCCCAGGCAGTCACGACCACGAAACCCGAACGGGCCGTGAGTGACCACTGCCGCCCGGTCCCTCGCCAGTTGCGTGAACCCCATTCGAAGGCATAATCCCAAGTCAGGTCGCGATTGGGATCCTGGCCTGCGCCCGTGCGGACACCGATAAACGAGGGCTTTCGTTCGACGACACGCATCTGAAAATCAGCCCGGTTTGAATCCAATACCGCTCCACTGTCGGGCAGTACTGGGTCAAGATGTACGAATGTGAAGAGACCAGTCGCGTACACATCCTGCTGCTTCGCCGCCAACTTGGCCTGCGAATACATTTCGCCGGCCTTCCAGCCAGCTTCACGGCGGATTAATGACTCGTCAGTGAAAGTCGCTCCCGAAATCATCAACTCCCCGAGATGAACTTCGGGCCCGGCACTGATGCGAAACGTAAGATCTAAAGTGTCAAGTCGGCGCGAGATCTCGGTGGACATTGCCATTCGCGGGTGTCCGCGATCGGCGAACATCGCGCGGATGCGTGCCGCCGTGTACTCCATCAGCAGGGAGTCGGCAGGGTCCGCGGGCTTCAGTTCCAGAGCAAAGCTCTGCGCCCGCCCGGTCAGGCTGGAGTCATCCCCAACAACGCTGACGGCACCCCAACGATAAAGCGTGTTCTCGGTGATAAAGACCGTGACCAACGCCCGTTGATCATCGGGGTCAGGCGCGGCACTGATTGCAACCGTGGCATCCCATCGGCCCTTCTGGCGATAGGCTCGGCGAATGGAGGCCTCATCCCGCTCTTCGGCCCCCGACACCAAAAGCGGGTCTCTCCTCAGTCCGAATTTGTGCAGGAGACCAGGTTTGCGGATCTGCATGATGTCGCGGATGTCGCCGTCGTCGATGGCGGTATTGCCTTCAATGTCGATGCGCGCGACCTCCGGGCGCTTCCGCCGCCACTGCCGGATCTCGTCCTGAACGTCCTCTGTTTGCGAAAGCGATGGCGCGGCAAAGCAGAGTACGGCCAGGACAAACCCGACTGCCGCTGGCAAGCGTCTCATGTCGATCAATATTCCCAATTGAAGTGGAGGTTCATGCGGTAGAGGTTGTTTTTGTCGCGGTTGCCGTCCAGAAAGACTCGTCGCGAGAGACGGTATTCGAACCCTACCTCTTGGCCGGCGCCGGCATCGATCGGGCTGGTGCCATAAAGGTAGAGCTGGGGTGTGAAATACCGTCCGACGGTGACCGATGCGTCAAATGGATTCTCGCCAGAGTTGATCTCCAAAGTCTCGAGGCCAAGCTTGCGGGCGGCCGCACGCTGCACCTCGGAAAAAACCAAGCCGGTGGCCGCGAAGCGCAGTCGACTTGCGAGTGGGTCGGACACGGCCAACGAATCATTACCGGACAGTGACGTCGTCCCCGCGGCCAAAAGCAGGAGCACGTCTTGCTCGGAATAAGGGGCCTCCGGCTGGATCAACGGCTCCGAGGCGCGTCCCGTGATATGAAGATTGAGATCCACAATGGGACTCGGCGATGTCTCAGTGCGTGTCTGAATCCGGGGCTGCTGGATGCGAAAGACCACATCGAGATCCAGTTGCGGATCGTTCTTAATCGGGTCATCGAAGGTCAACACGCCACGTTCGACTCGTCCCGTCTTGTCAAACAGGAAGACCCTCCCACGAATAAACTCGGCGGTACCGATATAACTTGGCTGCCCCCGTTCGCGCAAGAGTTGTAAGCCGGCCGACAACTCGGCATCGATCTGGTCGTTCCTGATGAAGTACCCTCCGGCTGGCATATCGATCGCGATGTCCCAGTCCCACAAGCTCGGATCATAAACTGGCCTGGCCTCAGTTTCAGTGAAGGGCTCCCGATCTTCGATGCGTTGGGGCCGCACCTGACCTTTGACCTTCGGGGGAGTTGGTCCGACGACCGAAAGGTCGAAGTCCGCCAGCACATAGAAATCTTTGAATTCCATACGGGCCGGGATACCACGACCGCTCATTTGCAGGTTGTAATCGAACGATTTCACCGATGCGATACGCATCGCGCCCTTCACGTCGACTTTTCCTGTCTGACCCTTGTCGCGCACGACTGCGGAGGCATTTCGGATAACAACAGTATCCTGCGTTAGGGCCACATCGATCACCACGTCTTCAAGCGGATTGATAATCTCGATGGTCTTGATCGTTCCGCCTGTCAGGGAGGCCTCGCCGGAGAAGAGCGGCTTTTGTGGCGTGCCCGCCACACCAGCCTTGATTCTGAAATTCCCATGGACCGATTCGATCGTTTGGGGTAGGAAGCGATTGATCGGATCGAGATTGTCCCCGGAAACTTCCAGCCGACCGGAAAGCGGCTCGGTCGACAGAACACGAGTCGCGACAGAGTCGAGACTCAGATCAATCGGAAACGTCCCGGAAGCCGTGGCATGGAAATAACGGTTGTCGAGTTCTGCTGACTCCACGTGCAGCACACGGTCACGGTAGGAGATATTCCCTTCGAGTTCCCCGTATTCCTCTTCCTCGAACTCCAGCTCGCTCACATCGCCGGCCATCTCCAAAACGGGAGATTCAAAAGTCCCGGAAAGTTGCCCGCGCGCGGCGACGACTCCATCCAACTCCCACGTCGGGAAAAGCTGCTTCCACACCTTCGCAATCCGGAACCGATCCAATTCAAAATCCAGCGCCATCGAGTTATCGAAATTTAGGCGCCCAGTCGCATCCAGGATTCCGAGTGGCCCTTCGAATTGAAACTGCTTGAAGGCGAACCCCGTCGAATCGATGACCAAGCTGATGTCGTCGCTGGCAGAATACGTCTGATTCCCCCACCGCATTGTGAGGGGATAAAGATTCAGCGGAATCGTGTCTGCGGACCAATCGAGTGTACCCGATCCTTCGATGTCAACTTGCGGCGAATACCAACGAGCCCAGCCGATGTCGATCTGACGACCGGACAGCGTCGCGTGGAGACTGATTGAATCGGTCGGGATTCCCCATGTCGACGCGCTGCCCCATTGCGCGTCAATTTGCCCCGAGGGATTGGACAGGAAATGCGGCACAAAGACGCGCGCGTCAAACTGCGCACTCCGCAGATCGAACAGACGCAATGAGTCAGAATTGATGAACGCGGCGATATCGGGATCCTCAGTCAATCCCGAGAGGTAGGCATAGCCGTCGAGCTGACCCGCCAGCGAATCGATAAACACCTGGTCATCAAAGGCGCGCAAGTCCGGGGCATCGAACTCGACGAACAGGTCGATCGAGTCGGCAAAGGCCATGGTCCCGCCGCCGACCATCGTAGCACTCCGATAACGCGCCGCAAAATCCTCGCCGATCCACATCGAGTCGACCGTGGCCCCAATCGATCCGACGGCAGATTCGAATCGTATCTCATCGATTCTCCCCGGGCCCAAGTTGACCTCCGCGCGAACGTGGAGGAGATCATTGGTAACTCCAGAGCCGGCTATCTCAACCTGGCCAGTGAGCGCGGTTGTAATCGTCCCGCTTGCGAACCGTTCCAGATCGAAACCGCTGACTCTCCCCGAATACTCCCATCGTTCGGGTTTGACCGACCAAACGAACGCACCCCGGCCATCGAAGCGCGCACCCGAAACGACACCACTCACGGAATCGAGACTGACCGACAGCGAGTCTGCCTGAAAGCGGACTTGTATCCCTGACAATTCATACTCTTTGAACGTCCCGGAAATCGCCAGAACTCCGGATGCCGATTTTAGGCCGGGCCCGGGAAAGACTTCCCCCGACAAATCCAAGGCGCCGGTGAAATCCGACTTGGCCACGCGGGAAAGTTCGCCCATGTCCACGTGCGCGGTGCGCACCTGAACGCTGTCGGGCTTCCCACCGAGGACGAAGGAAGAGTTGTCCGTGTGCGCCGCGAGCGAATCTATCTGCCACCCTTCGCCCGTCGATCCGGCCACTCCCTCAAAGTGGACCAGCCCAATCGGTGCCGCGTGGGCTGTCGAAGGCGCGATGGCCAGACGCCATTGGCCCTCCACGTAGGTGAAAGAACCGTCGACCTCAATCGAATCGACCAACGGGTCGGTTTCTCCGTAATGATAGACAACTCCGCGACGGATCGAGAGCGAATCAACGGTGAGGTTTTGTGACTTTTTGAGGTCTGTCCCGGACTCGATTTCTCCTCCGGCCCTGCGCAGCAAATGATCAAGCGAGTCTGGAGGCAGAAACACCCGCAAACCCTCGATTCCCAGTGCGCGAATCCGGCGATCCCTCGAGAGAATCCCGCGGGTTTCGTATCGCAGGTAGATCCGATCAACTTGCGCCAAGGTGTCTATCCGCGCCCCAGCTTTGACGGTGATCGAGGCTCCCGAAAACACTGCACCGGAAAACAGGTCGCCTGACATCTCGCCGACGGACAGGTTCAGGTCTGTGCGCTCGCCCAGGGCACGGTTGACTTGTGAGACAATCTGGTTCTGGAGCCAGGAAGACTGGGTGATCCAGATATAGAGGCCCACGATAACCAGAATGACGGCTACCACAGACCACAGGGGTATGGCAAATCGTTTTCGCATAGGGACTGGAACGGCCGCCCGTGCACGAGCCCGCTCGGGCGGTCAGACAATATCGTGAATTGCCGCCGGTGGCAACAGCAGCCGCTGCGGGGGCTAGCGTACTATCTACGGCTTCTGGTTACGATGCAGGGACTCGATCTCGCGCAATAGGGAGTCGACAACGAGCTCGAGACCGCGGAGGCGGGCTTCGGTATCCGGATCGTTGACGATGTCATCATTGCTCGACGGTGGCGCCATCCGACGCGGCTCGACGCTTGAATTCAGGGCCGCTTCTGTGAGATCCGCAGTGCCGGTGCTGATTGGTACCGGACGGGCGGCGGTCATCGGGAACGGATCAAGTGGCACACCAAGGTCCGGCAACTCAGCCCGTGCTGTCTCAAGAGTGACTTTCAAGGGCCGGCCATCGCGCAGGATATTGAATGTCAGCCTCTCACCGGGACGTGACTGCACGATTACCTGCCGAAAACGACGGACTGACTCGATTGTATCCACCCCGACCGATCGAATGATGTCCCCGGTGGCAAGGCCATATCGCTGAGCCGGCGATCCGGCCACCACGCCCACAATCAACACGCCACTGGCGGTCTTGAAGTGCTCGACCTGCCAGCCTGCCAGATCGTCGACATAGACACCGACGTACGCCGGAGCGCCTGTGCCGCTTTCCGTAACGTTGTGCGCCAACCGCAACACATGGCCAATCGGGATCGCCAGCGATACAGACGATGTGGGCAATTCCAGCCGGCGCGAAGCAAAAGTCCCACCGGAACTGCCGGCTCCGAATGGAACATCGATGTAGTACGGTTCAGAGATCTTCGCTTTGATCAAGCCCACGACATACCCGCGTGTGTCGACAATCGCCCCGCCGGAACTTCCGGCTGAGACGCCCAGCGATAGCTGAATTGTCCCATCCGGACGGAAACCGTTGACCTCACCCCACGCCAAGCCGCAGGCAAAGCCGTAGGAATTGCCGACCGCCGCAACAAACGAACCAACGTCCAAATCGCCCGCATCGCCGAATTGCGCCGGCTTCAAGTCTGTCGCATCAATCTGCAGAACGGCGACATCGCCACTCGTCCCCAACAAGAGCGCTGGGAAGATTCGCTCGTCAAAAGTCTCCACCCAGAATTCATCCGCGTTTTCAACAACACGCCCACTTGTGACAATCCGCCCTGTTGTGTCGAGAATGAGGCCAGATCCAATTGAGAGTGAACTGGGGCCGGGATTCGAGGGAGTACCCGACAGCTTGCAGGCCGAGCGGATTGTTACCACGGATGGGGACACCGCGTCGACAAGACCTCTGACCTCACGTTCTAGGGCAGATAGGAGGCTCTCGCCGCGCCGCATCTGCTGCGCCTCGGATACGACCGTTGGTATCAGCAGAGCAATGGCTGTCAATGCACCCATTAAAGGCGCAATCAGGGAAGATCTTCGATTTGTCATCGTACCAATCTCGTCGCCAGTGTCGTCGGTATCTGCTCCTTCAGATGGCACGACCCCTTCGCCTTTCCATCTGACAATTGTACCGCCCAGCCGTCCCCAGGACGCAGCCGCACGTGACAAAAAAACGGCCGCCCGAGGGCGGCCGTCGAGAGAAAAATCGTTCTATTTAGGATCAGTAGCTCACATCCTTTGCAACTTGGTCCGTGGAGACGGTCGGCAGCACATACCGTGTGTTGCTGCTTTGCCCATTCGAGTCATTCAGGGGAACCCCATCGACCACAAAGTTCTGTGGCCAGTTGCCCGTTTCGAGGTAGCGATCTCGGAGACGGGCGGCTTCATCGTCGACGGCGTCAACCGGGATCAGTTCTCCAGCGGGTGACATGGGGCCCGCAGGCACTGACAGGCCATATTCCGAACTCACCGGCTTTGTCGAAGTTGATGTGAAAGATGCCGCGTCGCCGTTGTGAGTCAGACGCCATGCCCCCACTCCGCCGAGACCGAGGACGACAATGCTGGCGGCGACAAACGCCGGGCGCAGGACAAACCCCGCAAACTTCGCCCTCCGGCTGACTGGTCGGGCCGCGAGATCGTCGGCACGGCGAATCGCTGCCCGGAGGCGCAGATTGAAATCCGGCTGCACACTGCGCGGCGCCAATCGCGCTGCCTGAGATCCGATCTCACTGAAGTAGAATGCCTCACGACGGCATGCTTCACATGATTCGAGATGCGCCTCTAACCGGAGACGCTGGCGTTCTGAAAGGGTCCCGTCACATCGAGCGGACAGGAACCAATGAGCCTTGCGACAGCGCACGTGATTGCTCCAGCTTGGGTTTGAGTTCGTCTTTGAGGACCGCACGCGCGCGGTTGACCCGCGACTTGACAGTCCCTAATGGGACACCGAGAATCTGAGCGACTTCTTCGTACGGCAACTGCTCGACATCACGAAGCAGAAACGCCTCCTTGTACTTGCCGGGCAGCTTGCCAATCGCGCCTTCGAGCATATGCCCCAGCGCCGACGGCCCCAGCTTCGGATCCGGAAGCTCCAGCCCCTTCTCCGTCATCTCAAGCAGACTGAAGAATTTGAACTTGCGTCGCTTGCGTAGTTCGTTCTTGGCCAGGTTGAGCGCGATCGTGTAGATCCATGTCGATAAACAGTAAGAAAAATCGTAGTCCTGCCGGTGCGTCCACACACGCAGGAAGGTCTCCTGCACAAGATCTTCGGCCTCGTTTTGATCGTTGAGCATCCGGTAAATCACGTTCACCAGACGCGTCTTGTAACGATCCACCAATTCCTCGAAGGCATCGTATTCGTCCTTCTGGACGCGGCGCATAAGCGCATGGTCAATGGCTTTGGCGGTATCCAAGGTTTACCTCACTTTGGTTGAGGACCATCGGGACATCTTAACGAGAGTATACAAAGCAACGCGCATTCCGTTCCCTGGTTTATATACGGACCAAATTAGTCTCAGTTGCTAGAATTATTCTGAAAACCTATTCAACGTATTGAACTACAATGGCTTACCTCGACTGTCCACGGCCGCAATTCTAAGCCGATTTCCGGATCGGGCCATCACGGATCCCGTTTGATGCACAGTTTCCGTGCGGGGGCCGCCCTTCTTCTGGATGGATGGTCAGACGGCTTGTAAGGGCCCGCACGCTCAGTTATGCTTCGCACCCATGTCGATCCAAGCCAGTCTCGAGTCCGGATCTCACGCAGAAGCGTACATCATCAACACGTGGCCGCGGACCGGTTTGGCTGAGACATCAGCAGCCGGAGACAGAATCATTGCGAGTCTTGTCTCAGATGGTGATGGCTGGCGACTGCACTGGATCGATGAAAACGAGTCGCGTTGTGGATTCGGGGACCCGCTCGATGCTCTCCGATCTGCCTTGGATGAGCTCCGTCCAGAATTCCCCGAAGCTGGCGCGATTGGGTACGTGAGCTATGAGATGGGCTCTCGGCATCTCGATCTTTCGCCCCGCAGCACGCCGACCAGAGACCGCTGGCGGATCCCAGCAATACAATTCCACATCTTCGCAGGCCTCACTCATCCGACACCCCGGTCCCTGCGCTTATCAGATGCCAGCCATCGCACATTCACGCGAAGGGAACTCGATCAGTTGTTCGAGCAGCCCGAGGTGAGGAGATTGGTTACGAGGGCCAAGTACAAGGCAGATGTAGACCAGATTAAAGAACTTATCGGCCAGGGGGAGATTTACCAGGCCAATTACACCCAGGTATTCGATTTGATGACCGCCTCTCCTCCCAAGGAGAATGCACGACGCTTGCAGAGTCAGGTAATGGCCCCATATGCAGGATACCTGAGTTTCGACGTCTGCGAAGTCCGTACACGTGAGGGTGTGGCGAAGCGGTATCCGCCCATGGCGATCATGTCAGTTTCGCCGGAACGGTTCTGGCGCAAGCGGGGAAACGTCGTGGATTCCCGACCGATCAAGGGCACGATCGCGCGCGGTGCGACTGCGCACGAGGAGCGAGTGCGCAGGCGGCAACTCCTGGCGAGCGGCAAAGATCGGGCGGAACTCCTGATGATTACCGATCTGGTGCGCAATGATCTCGGCCAAGTGGCCGATATTGGAGGAGTGAGGACTGAGTCGCTTGTTCGAATTCGCCCAACGCCATCGGTCTGGCATTTGGAATCGACCGTGAGCGCCCGGCTCTCTCCGGAGCTGTCATGGGTCGACGTGATGAAAGCACTTCACCCAGCCGGTTCGATCACAGGGACACCGAAACGACGCGCCACGGAGATTCTCGCCAAACTCGAACCTGTCGATCGTGGCCCGTACTGCGGCGCGATCGGATGGGTGGATGCCGCGGGGAACGCTGACTTCGCCGTGGGAATTCGCACCTGCCTCCAAATCGGGGACCGGATTCGAATCCATGGAGGTGGAGGTATCGTTGCGGATTCCGAACCTGAATCGGAGTATTATGAATCGCTGATTAAGATTGCCCCCTTGCTCGAAGCGCTCTCCGAATCGAACGCAGCCGCAACGTTATTACCGGCCCTACCAACGGAACCGGCCCATGCCTGAAGTCTGCCTCCTCAACGGCAGGGCTGTAAGCCCCCGCTCTGCCATGATTCCCGTCGACGACTGGGGTATGCGTTACGGTTGGGGGCTCTTCGAAACCATTCGTATCCACAAGGGCTGCCCGTTGTTTCTCGAACGGCATCTGGCCCGCCTGTGCGGAGCGGCTTCGCTGCTCGAGGTGGCGGACGATGCTGAGGAGCAACGGACACGCTGGCGCTTGGAAATCCGCAAGGCTGTGAAGTTGTCATCGATGAACGAAGGGATTCTCAACTGCTACTGGACGCGCGGATCGTTGCTGGCGCAGGTCCGGCCGTCGCGCGTGATCCGTGTTCGCCCACGATCGCGTTATCCGAAGGGACCGCTGAAGTTGTGGCTCGCGCCGTGGCGGATCGAACCGACATATCCAGGTACCGGCGTCAAGACACTCGCTTACTTCCCATACATCTTCGCCGGGCTCGCAGCGCGTCGAGAGGGATTCGATGAAGCGCTCGTCCTCAATACATCCAACCGTGTCGCCGATGGAGCGGCATCGTCGATTTTTTTGATCAGCGACGGTCAAGTTCTGACTCCGCGACTGGATCAGGGCACCCTCCCCGGAATTACACGGTCGGTCGTCTTGGACATCCTTCGGGAACTGAAAATCCCGCACCGGGAAACACGCATTACCTGGAAATCCCTTCTCCGAGCCGATGAGGTGTTTGTAACGTCCTCGCTTCGCGGAATCTCGTGCGTCTCGCAGATTTCCGATCATTGGAGACTGACTCGACGGAAGGCGCCAAACTGCGAGTTGATTGCGAAATCCTATTCCGCCGCCGTCAGGGAGTATGTAAGAGCTTGGAAGAAAAGCGGTTGGAGCGATCTCCTCAGATAGTTGTTGACAGCCCCACTTTCCCCCCGAATCTTGCTTCCGGCAGGAAGTTGTAATCCGAGAGGGGAGCATTATGCAGAATTCAAAATGGCCGCTCGTGGCGGGGCTGTTCTTTGTGGCGATTTTGGCGCTGGCGGCTGATCAGGTGTGCGCGCAGAGCCCGCGCCGCGACAGGGATGATGATGTCTTTTCCAGCGTTGACGGGTTTCAGGCTCCGCGCCGCGTTATCGACAATCCGACCGCGGGGACGCTGCGGCGTGGCACGTTTGACACCGAGCTGCGCGCCTTTCCGGACGGTGGTATGCTGGGCATCCTGCAGATCGGTCTGACAAACTCCTGGACGGTCGGCATCGGCTACGGTGGCACGAATATCATCGCATCCACCAATCCAGACTGGAATCCGCGCATCCAGTTCACGACGAAGCTGCAGATCATCGGCGAGACAGTAACGATTCCGGGCGTGGCGATCGGCTATGAGGATGTCGGATTCGGACGCTGGATTGATTCGCTTGATCGCTACCAAACAAAATCAAAGGGGTTCTATGCGGTAGCATCCAAGGCCTATCGAGGCACGAGTTTCGTCTCAGCACTCCATGCTGGGATGAACTACTCGGGAGAAACCGATGACAAGGATAAGGACATCAACTTCTTTTTCGGTTCCGACATCCGCTTCGACAACAACGTCGGCCTGGTCGCCGAATACGATCTCGCCTTGAACGATGATCGCAAACCGCTCTCGGAGGGTGCCGGGTACGGGTATCTGAATGCCGGCATCCATTGGGTGGTCCTCGACCGCATCCTCATGCAGTTCAATTTGAAAGACCTGACCAGCAACCGCAGGAGTAGTTCGTCAATCGGCCGGGAGTTGCGCTTGATATACGTGGAATCATTCTGAACCAAGACCGTCCAGAACCCCCCTAACGACCGGGTATTCTGCCCGGTCGTGCTGTTTAGAGGCAACGCGCATGGCTCTTGGTGGCAACAGGATGCGGAAATTCGGCGCGTTCCGGTGAGGATTGACACGTTTGATCGCCCAGAAGACGTTATCATGTGTAGGATTTGATGGAACTGTAGCGAGCAACCTGGGTTTCCTGAAGCAGGGTAAACATCATGAATGACGCCAAAGAAACATCCCCCAGAAAACTGGCCCATTGGGCTCCCCTTCTCATTGTGGCGCTAAGCTTCGCCGTCGTCGGGTGCTATACCATTCTCAAGCATCCCGTGACTGAGCAAGAGGGGCCGCAAGGCGATCAGAGCGAGTTGAGCGACGGCAGTCCTCATCCGCAGGAATACTACCGTCAGAATTGCATCGAATGTCATTCGGACTACTCCGAGTACCCCTACGGCTATTTCTACGGGGATTACCCGGATTACTACTTCGAGTACCCGCGCTGGGGGTATTACTACGCGTACCCATGGTGGTGGGATCGCCACTGGTATGAAGCTGGATCAGGCGATGACCAGGGCGAACAAGTTGTCGAGGGCCAAAAGGCCGTGCGTCGCGGTGGTTTGATTCCACCGTATGTGACGGGATCACCCGCGATCAACACCGGCGGCAACTACGGCGGTGGCGGCGGGTATGTGGCGCCGGGCACCATCTCTGGCGGTAAGACAGGAGCAGGCGGCTCAACCGGAGCGGGCGGAGAGCAGCCTGAGAAGACGCGCGTGCGCATGGGCTCGGCGGATTCGACTCAGACTCCGAATACCGACGCGAAAGAAACCAAATCAACAAAGGCCACTCGACGTGGCGGCACAAAACCGTAAATAGAAACTGACGATCCGCAGACAGGGAGTTTGGCTGATGAATTGCAGGTCACTCACAAAGGCGATTTGGCGATCTTCGGGCGTGTTGGCGCTCGCCTTGGGTTTCTGTGCACCGGCTTTTGCACAGGTATTCGATACACAGGCTCTCGGGCAGGAAGTCTTGTGGTCTGACTTCTTCGGCGTCGACGCGCGCGCCATCGGCATGGGCAACACGGGTCTCGCTCTCAGTACGAACGGATCAGCACTCATCTACAATCCCGCCAACCTAGCCAGCATCAAACGTATGGAACTGCGGGCCGGGCTGTCACATTTGCGACTTACAAATGACACCCGTCTTGATCTGGGCGGCAGCGATGAACTAACAGACAATCGCGATCTTTCCAAAACACGCATCAACGCGATGTCACTGGCTGTCCCCGTGCCGACCTATCGCGGCTCGCTGGTCTTCGCGTTCGGCTTGCATCGCATCAACTCCTATGATCGGGCTTTTGGCGTGACGTTCGATGATGCCGGGGGTGAAGACGGCGGCTTTCGCGGGCGTGAAATCGAAACCGGAGGGCTTTGGAAATGGTCGGCCGGCGGTGCGGTCGATCTCTCGCCGCGCTTGTCTGTCGGCGCATCCTTGCATCTGCTGACGGGGAAGGATGAATACCGTTGGGACAGTCGCGATGCGACGACAGCCAATGTCATCACCGAGGACCAACTCATTGAGATCGACTATGTAGGCATCGCTGCCACAGGCGGAGTGTCGTTTAACATCTCCCCATCGCTGTCGGCTGGACTAACGATCGAGACTCCGACCCTCTTAAACGCGGACGAACGCGCGACACTCGAAATCGACTCGGCTTTCTCGGAGTTTGTGTGGTTTGATGAGAGCTTCGCTTCCTACACCGTGACGCGTCCGTTCGTCTTCGGATTCGGCGGGGCAGGCAGTTTCGACCGCTTCAATCTCGCCGCTGACTTCCGCTATACCGACTGGACGCAGATGAACTTCGACTACGACAGTCCCGATCTGGATGCGGCGGAAAACGCTACCCTGCGCTTTATTCAAGATGAGCTGAGCGATGTCCTGAGCATTCAACTTGGCGGAGAATACCTGTTCCCCGAGCAGGGATTGACTCTGCGCGCCGGGTACTTCCGCGACCCCCTGCCTGTCGATGAGAAGTTCATCGAGAAACAGCGGCAGTACTTCACGGCCGGCCTGGGATTCCTGATCGACCGCGTCATGACGCTCGATCTCGCGTACGTCCACGGCGGCTACGAACTGCGCAATGACGACCCCGGCACGTACAATGCTGAATACAAGACACGCCGCATCTTCGCCACGTTCGGCTATCGCATCTAATCCTGTTTGATGATTGGATTCGTAGGGGCGCACGGTTGTGCGCCCTTTTTGTTGCGCGTCCAAAATCGTGGCTGCTCAAGTTGCGTGATCACTCCTTAGCAACACGCAACAACCCAGCCGTCATTCCCGCGAAAGCGGGAATGACGATCTCATATTTTCAATCCGCATTCCGCATTCCGCATTCAGATCCCCATCGTCTCCCACTTCGCCAGCACCAACTTGCAGTAATCGCGCACTTTGACGATTGCGCCTTCACGGTATCGCTTCGCCTTCTCGGCGTCGAAGACAGGGGCACCCTCACCTTTCTTGTATGTGATGACCGGTCCGGGAATCGGATAAGCAGTGACGCCATTCTCAAACGTGAAGGTCATGTCGTCCTTGTACCAGTCAGCGTGAATCGTGTCGGGTCGTATCGCCATCGTGTAGGCATTTTCGTCGGTCCCGGCGTGCCCTCCGGTCTGTCCGAAGACTTCCTCGCACACCGAGTATGCGAGGATCCACCAATCGACGACGAGGACCTTCACCCCTGTGGCATGATGCGCCTCCCAGGCGGCACTTTTCAAGGTACTGGTGTTTCCGCCGTGGCCATTGATCACGATGATCGTGTCCAGTCCCCAAGCCGCCATGCTCTTGAAGACCTGCGCGCAGTAATCTCCCAGGACACGGTCATCGACTGCGATCGAGCCGGGATATCCGGCCAGTCCCCGCACCTGGCCGTAATGGATCGGAGGACAAACAAGCGCTCCAAGTTCGTCGCCAATCTGGGCAACAAGATCGATGGGGATGAAGTTGTCGGTGCCCAATGGCCCTACCCCGTGGGCCTCAACCGTCCCGATCGGCACAATCGCCGTCCGCCAACGCGCCGGCACTTGTTCCTGAAATTCCGCCCAATTTAGATCTTCCCAATAAGTCGGCATTGTTTCTCCATTCACCCGTCACGAAACAAAAAAGGGGCGCAAGCCCCTTCCCCTACTCGTCGCCCATCGAGCGTTTCCGTCCATTCGCGCCGGCCGCGGCCCGCCGCTCCGTTTCACTCATGAATTCCGACAGGATCTCCTCGGTGCAAAGCCCGATCTCCTCATCGCCAGTGAATCGGGCATGATTGATCTCACGCACGATGAACTCAAGGTCTTCCTGATGGCTGACGTCATACGAGAGGTCGGTTTCCTGCCACGTCAGCTTGTTCTTCGTGAGAGCCTCGGTGGAGTCCTTGTACGATGTGTCGCCGCCAATCGTCACCAACGTTGCCGCTTGTGGTATTTCCGATCGCATCGCCACGAGATAACAGCCGCCCTCAATCGTCGGGCCCAGGATGATTGGATGCTCCGAGAGATATTGCAGGACGTCGGCAACCTGCTGGGTTCGCAAGGTCGGCATGTACCCGCTCATGAGAATAATATTCTTGTACCCGGCCTTGAGAGCCATTTCGAGGTTCTCGGCAGAACGCTCCTCGATCGGAGCCACGCCCTGCCCAATGATCTCGCAACGCGAAGCCAGTGCCGCAAACGCACGCTCTTCGGGATGATGGCGGGCGAGATTGGCGACGGCATCTTTTCCCCAAACAGTGCGCGAAGGAGGCGCGACCGCAACCTTGATGTCGGCATTCTCCACCCGCGCCACCTGCCGCAGCGTATCCTCGAAGAAGGCGCGTTTCAGGCGCAGCATGTGGATGTCGTCGTAGACGCGCAGCACCGGAACCGGCTCTGCTTTGCCGACGGGATTGCGAAGTTGCAGAATTATGACGTTGCGTGACGCCATGAGATGCCTCGCACCGAGTATACTGTCGTGGACACCCGGCAATCAAGCGACTTGGGAATGCGATGCTAAATGCTGTATAAACGATGGCTCGCGATGTATTTCACAACTGCGCCGGGCACGAGCGCATCAATTGACTGCCCTCGCCGTAAACGATCGCGAACGGCTGTTGAAGAAACGTCCACGCGCGGCATCGGAATCGATCGTGCCGTCAACTTCGACGGTACGGCTGTTGCGTTGCTGCGCTCGACATAGGCGAGGTTGGCGTGTTTCAAGATCTCTTGGTGGTCGCGCCACAAATAGAATTCTTCCAGGGCATCCGCGCCAACGATGAGGAAAAACGACGCGTCGGGATTCTCGGATTTGAACTCGCGCAGAGTGTCGATCGTAAACGAGATGCCGCCGCGCCTGCCCTCCACATCGGAGATTTCACATCCGACGCATTCCTCAAGCGCCAGACGGAGCATGGCCACGCGATGCTCAAACGAGGCAAATGGTCCGGATGACTTCAAGGAAGAACGCGAATTGGGCACGAAGATCAGGCGGTCGAGATCGAGCGCGGTTCGGGCCGCGGCGGCAAGGGCGAGATGGCCACGATGGACGGGATCGAAGCTCCCCCCGAGAATGCCGATCGTCTGGGCCATGGCCGCGGGGCTTCCTTTATTGCGTATGGCTCATTCGCCAGAGCTGGCCGTGTCGCGCGATTGCGCCAGGTCGGCAATGCGTTTCTTCGCCCGGCCCACATTTTCCGCGTCGGGGTACAAGTACAGCATCTTCTCGTAGTATTCGAGAGCCCGTTCGGTAGAGTCCTGTTTGCGAAACCCTTCCGCAATGTTGTAGAGACAATCGGGCACGTACGGCGAGTCGGTGTAATTATCGATGACCTGCTGGTAGTAAATCCGCGCCGCTTCGAACTTTCCCAGTCGCTGGTAGAGCATGGCAGCACGAAAGTCGCGCCGCGAGAGTCGTGCGTGCGCCTCGCGCAGAAGTGAATCCGCCACCACCACGTGTGGCGAGAGCGGATGATTGTCCTTGTACAGAGCGATTTCGGCAATTGCCTCACGCGTTTTCTCCTGATCGAGCGCGGCATTCTTGGGGGCAATGCGCAGGAGAGCGCGGCAGCGAAGCAGGTCGCCTTCTTCGACGAGCGAACTGTTAGGGTAGCGCGTTCTCAGGCGACGAAACTCGTCGGCGGCGACAATGTAGTCTTTGATGTTGTAACTGCACATGGCCAGAAAATACTGAGCGGAGTCGACGTTGGCCGCGCCGGGATAGCTGTAGACAAATGTCTCGAACGATATCTTGGCTTTCATCCAATCGCCCTTGTCGTACTGCGTCCGCGCCCGGGAGTACATCTCGGTCGCCGGCTCGGTGCTGATCGCCGACGGCGAGCTCCCGCCGCAACCGCCCATGGCAAACAACACGAAGGCAAGACACGCCGCGCGAAACGCGGGCAGGGGTGGATTGGCGAAGTAATCCTTCATAGCGGTCATCATCATCTCGATTCGTGCGCGCATTAACGCACACCCGGTCATACTCTGTCAACCGGAAGCTCTCAGCGCAGGGTCAGCAATAACACGCCAACAACAACCACCGTTCCACCCATAATGAGCGGGACCTTGGCCTTTTCCCACACCTCGCGCGGGGCAACGGGGGAAAACTCGTCGCTTTCTAATTGCTGTAGCTCCCGCTTCGCCACCCAATCAAAGTACGTGGAATCGGCCGAATCGGTCCAAAGGTCCACACCCTCGCTCTCATCACGGACATTCATCTGCAATCCCGCGTGAAGTGTCCGCTTAACCCAGATTCTCCCCAGGAACGCGCGGCGTTGCGGCTCCGTGAGTGCGAGTTCCAAAGGCGAGATTTTGTAGTGCAGCGACCAGTTGCCGGCGTCGGGTTCCCTCGAAGTTGGATCACGGATCAGAAGTCCCCGGTCAGATAGTATCTCCGCGAGCCGCAGAGCCAGAGCGCGCGCCGAGTCGTCGGACGTGTCGGGTATCACGACGATAGGCTGCGATCGGTTGGGGGTGAATCCTGCGAGGAGACTGCCGGCCAGATCAGCCAGGCATGAGTCGACGAATTGCCTGTGGGTCGGTGGTACGGCCCGGGCGCTGTCGGACGCGTCTGAGGCCCGTGCCGTAAACGGAACCGCCAGAGAGACCAGCGTGACGAGAATCCTAATCGTTGTGGATAACGGGAGGGGAGTTCGAGTCAGCGATGCCATAGCGACGTTGCAACCTGTCATAAACGGAAAGCACGCGCCTGGCGTAGGAGCGTGGCAGAGGCAGACCAATGGATGCTAATTCCTGCATTGTCCCCTCTCCACAATTGTATGCAATCAATGCTTCTTCGACACTGCCAAACTTCGCGACCAGGTCGGAAAGATAGCTGGTGGCGATACGGATGTTGAAGGACGGCTCAAAAAGACGGCTTTCACCCGGCCAATTCCAACCGCGCTGCTCGCTGACAAACCGTGCGGTCGCCGGCATGACCTGCATAATCCCCATTGCCCCCATGGGAGACACGGCATCACTGGCAAAGTCAGACTCGACACGGATCACGGAGAGGACCAGCAACGGATCCAGCCCTCGCTCGTGGCTGTAATCGAAGACCTGACGCGCCAATTCAGCCTCTTCGTCGGGAGACAGATTGCTCTGCAATTCCTCGACAGCTTCGAGAATGTGGAGACGCTGCTGGAGGTGAGCCACCTGCTCGCTCTGCGCCGACAGTTGGTCTTGTTGCGATTGTACCATATGAGCCAACTGCTGGTTTTGCTGCAGCAAATGGACAAATCCCACCAGCGATAGCATCCAAGCCAGAAACATGGCACCCGCCAACGGGCGCCCCACGAGAATGCCGCGCTTGCTCGTAATCGGACTGTGTGTTTTCATCGTGTGATCTCCTGAATCGTCATCGGGTGTTCGGTTACGGTCGCGGCATACAAATCGACGCCGTCGGCCCGCTCGATGACCACGTCATGGAATCCGGCGCGTGTCACAGCATCGCCGGCGAGAACCACGCGCCCGTCGATATCGGGTGCGTCAAAGGGTGTACGCCCCTCCCATTGTTCTTCCTCATTCCGACTTTCGACCAGAACGCGAAGCCGCATTCCGATCTTGTCCACGGATTGATCCGATGACCAGCGGTCGTGGGCATCGATGAGTTGTTCGAGGCGTTCACGGGCGACGCGCGGACTCACGCGACCGCGGAAACGCGCTGCGGGTGTCCCTTCTTCGGCCGAGTAGATGAACCCGCCCAGCCGCTCGAAGGCATTCTCTTCCGCGAAGGAAAGAAGTTCGGCAAAATCAGATTTCGTCTCACCCGGGTGCCCGATGATGAACGTCGTCCGCAGGGCCATCTCCGGGCGGGCCCGGCGCAAAGCATCAATCTTCAACTGCGTCTCGCGACGCGTGGTGTGCCGATTCATGATCCGCAACATCCGGTCGGAGATGTGTTGCAGCGGCATGTCGAGATACGGGACGATCTTCTCACAATCCCGAATCGCGTTGATGTGTTCGGATTTCAAAAACGCCGGGTGCGCGTACATGACGCGTATCCAGAAATCACCGGGGATCGCGTTGATTTGAGTGAGCAGATCACCCAATCCCGATCCATCGTTTCGGTCGATTCCCCAGGAAGTCGTGTCTTGAGAAACAAGAATGACCTCACGTGTCCCGTGGTCGACAAGCGCGCGGATCTCGTCGATGATCGCCTTCGCTGTTCGCGAACGCAGCCGGCCACGAATGAGCGGAATGGCGCAAAAACGGCAGGCGTTGTCACAACCGTCGCCCACCTTGATGTAGGCTGAGAGCGGAGCTGGATGCGCCTCGTTAAACGTCCATGATGTCGAGTGTTCACGATAGACGGCATCGGGCTTCTCAACCCAACAGGCAGGGGCGCCGGCTTTGAGGGGCGCCGTCAGCGCTTCTTCAAGCAAATCAGGACGATTGAATCCGACCACGGCATCCAATCCTTCGATTTGCGCGGCGATCTGCTCGGGGTAGCGTTGGGCCAGGCATCCCGTAACAACCAGTCGACGCCCGGAACCGGCCCCTTTTCTCTCCACGGCCTCCCAGATCGCTTCCAGTGACTCGACTTTCGTCTGTTCAATGAAGCCACAAGTGTTGACGATTTCGGCGTCAGCTAAGGAGGGATCGTCGACGATCGTCCATCCCGCCATCTCGAGATGACGAATCATGGCCGCGCCATCCGCCTCGTTTTTCGGGCAGCCGAGGGTGCGCAAATACACGCGTCCCCGTTTGCCTGGCTGAACGGTCTGGTTGTTGCTATCGGATGAAGGCGATTTCAGATCTACTCACCGTCGTCGTGTGCTTGGCCCGCCTTAACCGCCGGCAGGACAATGCGCTCGACTCCACTGGGATAGGCGAAGGCAAAGCGGTCTTTGCCGCCCGCCTTCTCCGTTATGTACTCCGTGAATGTCAGACGCGCGCTTTCTTCATTATAGTCCACATACTCTGCAATCTGGACATGGTGGGTCGAGGGGCTGATCCATAGAGTCAGGCGTTGGATCGCCGCAGTCTCGGTCTTGGCAGCGAGGCGAACCCGCCAGAGTGGTTCGGTCTCAATCGTGTCTTCTCCGCAATCAACCGGGAAGAAGTCTTGACGCAAGGAGCCGAAGAAGCCGGCAGGGCCGAATTCAAGCGAATCCAAGCCGCCAACACGAAGTGTCACCTGCTTGGTCTGGGGCGTATAGCTCCAAAGTGTGTCAAAACCTCGTACGATGACCTGTTCCCCCGCCTCGATCCGGTATCGCTTGGGGGGACCGAGCCAGAGAGTGCCATCTTCAGAGGGGCGCTCACCAAACAGCAAGGATCGGGCGACTTTGTGGTACTTGACCTTGGTAATCTGGTCCGTCGGCAGACTTCCCTCAAAGACGTTGAGGATCGAATCAGCCTCACAGGCATTGGCAACCGGGGGGATCGCGAGGGCCGCGATTCCCAAGAACAGGCATAACCAGCCCGCCCGCCGGACTGGGCCGGGGCAGACATGTGCCCTAAAATGATACAGA
The DNA here is from genome assembly GCA_964371625.1 of uncultured Ignavibacteria bacterium. GTDB lineage: Bacteria > Zixibacteria > MSB-5A5 > WJJR01 > WJJR01 > JACQFV01. Next base: position 1,257,848 of record CAYJMP010000001.1, read on the forward strand.
GTCAATCTCATCATGACTGGGATACCCACCTAAGGGAGGTTTAGCCGAATGCTGGAGTATACGATTTTTGGCCGAATAAAGGCAACCCAATCGCAGGCAAAAACCTAACCCACTGATTTACAATGGCTTAATTTGCAGACTTGGCGAAGCGGTCTTCGTAATCCTGGAGCGACCAGAGGACTTCGCGGGCCTTGCTGCCGTCGTAGGCGCCGACGATGCCGGACTCCTCCAGCCTGTCGATCAGCCGGGCGGCCCGCTGGTAGCCGATACCGAGGCGGCGTTGGAGGAGGGAAACCGAACCCTGTTTGTGACGGATGACGACCTCGGCGGCCTCTTGGAAGAGCTTATCGCTGGTGCCGTCAGGGTCAGAGTCGTCGGCATGCCCCTCGCCATCCGACTCGGGCTCGACAGTGCCTGAGAAAGTCGACAAAGCCTCGGGGGCGACATTCTGAGCCCGGAGGAAATCGACGATGGACGAGGTCTCGCCATTCGAAATGTAGGCGCCGTGCACACGAACCGGCTCAGCCACGCCGGGCGACAGGTAGAGCATATCCCCGCGGCCAAGCAACTTGTCGGCGCCATTGACATCCAGAATCGTGCGTGAATCTATCTTGCTGGCCACTTGGAACGCTATGCGGCATGAGAAGTTAGCTTTAATCAGGCCGGTGATAACATCGACAGAGGGTCGCTGTGTTGCCAGTATGAGGTGGATTCCGACCGCACGGGCCATCTGTGCTAGTCGCGTTATGAGAAGTTCGATGCGCGCGGCCGATTGGCTCATCATGAGGTCGGCGAGCTCATCGACCACAATGACGATGTAGGGAAGCTTCTGGTTTTCCGGAGCTTTACGGTTGTAGTCGGCGATGTTACGCACACCCATCGCCGCCAGTGTCTTGTAGCGCTCATCCATTTCGCGAGCGGCGTCGGCGAGGAGCCGCTCGGCCCCGCGCGGATGGGTCACGACCGGACGTTCCATGTGCGGGATCCCCGCATAGACCGAGAGTTCAAGCCGTTTCGGGTCGACGAAGAGGAGACGGACGTCGTTCGGGTGATGGCGAAACAGCAGCGAGGTGATGATGACATTGATGCAAACACTCTTTCCCGAACCGGTCGCGCCGGCAATCAGAAGATGCGGCATCGAGGCCAGATCAGCGACGAACGGCAGACCATCGATTGTCTCGCCCAGGGCCAGCGGCAGAATCGCATCCGAATTGGCAAACTCGTCACTCCCGATAATCTGGGTCAAAGGCACCACGGCAGGATCGCGATTTGGTACCTCGACCCCTACCGCGGCCTTGCCCGGAACGGGCGCGACAATGCGGACACGCGAGGCGGAAAGCGCCAACGCCAGATCGTCGGCCAAGCCGACGACCTGATTCACTTTCACTCCGGGGGCCGGACGAAATTCGTAGCGCGTGATGACCGGGCCGGGGAAAGTTTCGATCGGACCATCGATTCCCACGTCAAACGTTGCCAGCGCCTTGGTCAGCAATTCGGCACCGTTGGTGAGTCCCTCCGGTTTGCGCCGCTTTGCCGGCGGTTCTTCCAACAGATCGAGCGACGGAAACTGGTATTCGCCATTCTCGGCGGCGCGCACCATTTTGACCACGCGACGCGGGCGCGGAGTGACGGATTCTGCCTCAGCAGATCGCTCGGCGACAATCGCCTCAGCCTGCTCGACGGGTGTGGGAGCCGGACCTGGAGAGGTTGTGTCGTACTTCGCCCAGTCAGGGAGAACCAGATTGGGATCGACTTCTGGCTCGACGGGAACGGGTTTGGATGACCGCTTGGCCGCGGTTGTCTGCGCGGAGAGCTCGGCCTCCGCATTCTTTCTCTCGGCCCGTGTCTGGCGCCAGCCACGGTACCTGCCGGAGATCGCCGACGCGATGGCGGCGAAGCGGCGCGACAGCAATGATGGTTCTTTGGATTTGGCGGGCCGCCGTTCGACGGTCTTCGCCGACTTCTCAGAGCGGCTCGGCTTCTTAAGCTTCCCGAAATTCACCTTTTCCCACGGCACAATGAGTAAGACCGCGCCCAGCAGAGCAGAACCCAGGATCAATCCACCCCCGACGACCCCCAGAAGATCAGCCATCCAAGTCGCCACATTACGCCCGAGCCAGCCGGAGACCGTGCCCAATCCTCCTGCCCACTCGGCCCCCGCCGCGGCCGGCGAGAGATCGATGATGACGCCCAGGATGAAGAACCAAGCGAAGGCGCCGGCCGAATAGAGCACTGGCTTGGAGGGACGCGCCGAGAGAAACCGATGCAGCCCGAAGGCGCCGGATAGCAGGGTTAGCAGATATGCCGTGAATCCGAGCCACTCGTACATACCGTACGAAATGATCGCACCGACGGTCCCCGCCAAATTGTGTGGATGATATCCATCCACCCAGTCGGCGTCCGTCCCGGCCGCGATCCACGTATCGTCCTCGACCCGGTGCGTGAAAAGCGACAGCCAGACAAACAGGCAGAGCACGACCAATAGAAAGCCAAGAATCTCGTTCTTACGCTGATACGTAAGCGCGGAGAAAAGCCGCATTGCGGATGTCCCCTTCCCCAAGGCGGGTTCGCACTGAACCCAGCCTTCCCCTGAAACCAAGGATTAAGCAAGGACCAAAGCACGAATCTGTCAATGGTAAATCGGGATCAGAACTTCCGTCCGAAAGCACCGATGACGCCGCTTTCGGAGCGTTCGAGACGAATGTCGGGCAGTGACTTGGCATTGATGCGGAAATAGTAACCGGCTCCCGATCCGGTCGGGACCCAAAGAAAACGCATCTCCCAGCAGTGCAAATCGCGCGTGATCTCAAACCGCTGGTCAGTGACTGCGTGACGGGCCCAGTTATAGGTCTGCTGGTAATTCACCGTCCAATTGGCCGTCGGCTGGATGTCCACCCGCCAGCCGATCCAATGATCTTTCGAGATCGAGCTCAGGCTGCGAGACTCTGAATAGCGATAGGAAACGGACATGTTGAACGGAATCTCCTCGCGAATCGTTGTTGTGTCCTCTCGATCAAACTCCTCGCCAATGGACGTGATTGACGTGAACGGCGAGATGCCGGCTTCGAGGCTGGTCGCCGCGGAAACGCCGAAGTTGACCAACGTGGGATTCGTCCACTGCAAATCTAGTGTCTGTTGATTGTAGAGGTCCCAGACACCGTCGACGGCGAGATCGAGATTGCCGATGTTCGTTCGCGCGTTCCCCGAGAGATTATTCCATTTGCGGGAGTCTTTTTCAAAATTGTAGCCGCTCGACAGATTGAAGTTAAGCAGCGTCAGCTTCTTCTCTTTCTCCGCTTCGCCCAACTTGGCATCGAGGGTATTCGACAAAGACAGGCCGAGAGTCTGGGTCCTTCGTGCTGAGCCGCCTCCCGTCCCGGTGTAGGTGCGATAGGCGTCGTTATGGACGATGGCGGGCGTGAAGGTGTAGCTGGCCCGCGGGCTCATGGTGTGCCGAATGGTCGAGAGCCCCCAAAGATGTGGATTGAGAAAACCATACAAGTTCGTGCTGGTCGAGATGCCCGCCGATCCGGACAGGCGCCGCGCCCCTTCTTTGGCGGGAACGCCGATCGAGTCGGCAAACGGTGTGTCGAACACGTAGTACCATGTCTCCTGAAGAGACGCGTTGGGAGAAATGGTGATGTAGTGCAAGGCCTTTTGGGGAAAGCTGAGTCCTGCGGAGTGATCGGCCGTGGCGAAATGTTTGGTATCCGTCGCGCCGGTCGTATCGCCGAGTCTCAGTGCACGACTCTCAAAGTGTGAGAAGCGCGACGAATAACTGACATAGCCGTTGTGGTACCAGCGAGTGTCTTGCCCCGAGTCGGGCGAGAGTATCCGTCGCTGTGAGAGTTGAAAATCCACGTGCGGCAATCGCCGGGTGAGCGATTCGGTATCCAGGTTTTCGGTGTTTTCGAGATACGCCGTCATCGAAGCGGCTTTCCAGCGTTTGCTGAAGTTGAGTTGTGAGCGCAACGTGCGTTGGCGGCGGTCGGTTGGATCGAAGCTGTAGCTTTGGTAAAAGGATGCGTCCGAAACAAAGTCCATGCTTCCGGAGAGCGATGCCGTCGGTGACAGGGTTTGCTGATGCGCGCCGCGCAAACTCCAACGCGTGCTCTGGCTTGTGCCGGCTGTCGAGAGTTGCGAGGAACGCGTGTACGACCCAGATACATTTCCACTGAAACGATAACGCCAGGCATAATTGACGCCGCTGCGGATCAACACACCCGACTCTTCATTGTAATCGAGCGATGCCTGCACATCCCAGTAGTCCGAGGCCGCCCAATAATAGCCAGCGTTGCCGATGAATCGCTCCCCTTGCTGAAAGTTGCCGAATCGCAGAGGGAGGAAGCCGGAGTGACGGCCGCGCTTGATCGGAAAGATGTAGTACGGCAGCATGGCGATCGGCAATTCGCCAACCCGCATCTTCACCGGACGCGCGATGACTTTGTCATTGCGTATGATCATCATGTCACGGCTTTCAAAGCGGTAGTGCGGTTCGTCCAATTCGCACGTCGTGTAGATTCCATCGGTGACAAAATAGACGCTGTCGGTGTACTTGCGGAAATCGCCGCCCTTGTAGTAGGCGCCCTCGAATTGCGTGGAGGAGCCCCGGATACGGCCCCGGCGCGTGTCGATGCTGTAGGCGAGTTGATCTCCTTCGATGGTCTGTTGGCCATCGGTGAGAACCGGGCGCTGAACCGCCTGCGCCGTGTCCGATGGCTTGAATGCGCGAGCGAGCAGGTTGCGTTTGTTGGTCCAGTAGGAGATGCGTCCGGCATCGAGCACCACGGTGCCGAATTTCAGCTGCCCATCGCGTTCGAGATCGACGCGGCTGGAGTCGGGGATGAAGTAGATCTCCGCCGCTTTGTAATCTACCGTATCCGCGCCGCCAGACGGACGCGGCGCATTGTATCGTCCCTGTGCCCCGCCGGAAATGAACACGGTCGCGATCTGCCCGCCGTCGAAATACAGCCAGAGTGAATCTCCCGAGGCATGATTGGAGCCCTCGGTGCTGTCTACGGGCTGATAGTCGGTGTACGCCTCTCCGATGACACGGATCGCCTGCAATGTGTCGTTTGCGATAAAGAAGTCGGCAATGTGACCGCGAATGAGATTGGTCCCGGAACTGCTCGACGTTGTGTCGCGGTAAGTTCCTTCCGCGTTGCCGATGGCGCGCACGCGGCGCACACCACGACCGGAGAACTCCATCACCAGTGTGTCGCCCTTGATCGTACCGCCGACACCGACTGCGGTCGGCTCCCCTGTCATTACCGCGCGGTTTGAATCGGGATAGATGGTGCCGCGCTGGCCTTTCGCGACCCAATCTCCCTTTAACACCGTGACATTGCCAATCCCGTCACCGCGCCGGGCCAGGCGGTCATAGATGACCGTGTCGGCATTTACGATCGTTTGCGCGGCGGATTCGAGCAGGAAATCCCAGAACACCACAGGGAGCGAATCGGCGATTGCCAGGTCGCGTGAGCGGTCATAGCGAGCCCGCTCCGAAACGAGTGAGAAACTCTGCGTGGTGTCTTCGAGGTGGACATTGCCATGCGCGACCACGGTCCGTCCGGCACGCTCGTACACCATGCTCTCCGCCGCAACCCAGCGGTGCGGCTGCTGCACCAACACGTTTCCGTCGAGTTGGATAATGCCGCTCTCGCGCCGCCAAATGGCGCGATCCCCACGGAGATGAGTTTCGCCCTGCGAGAACCGAACATCGCCGTAGAGCTGGTACTCTGTTTCATCGGGGCTGGGTCGAAAGACCTCGGTCGAGTCGGCATGTTCGAGGACTAACGGCTCTTGCGCATACGCCGAACCCGCAAACGCGAGCGCAACCATGAGTCCCAGTTGGCCGATCCAGTAGTGGCGAATCTTGTGGAGAGTCCCTTGCATGGCCCCCCGGCCGGGCATCCGCTAAACTGCCTCAAGCGCTTGCGTCAGGTCGTCCCGTAGATCAGCGAACGATTCCAGTCCCACCGACAGACGTACTGTACTGTCCGTTACGCCAGACATCGCCCGCTCTTCGGGCGTTGCGTGAACATGAGAAGTCAAGATTGGCATTGAAACGAGCGACTCTCCGCCGCCGAGCGAGGCCGCATTCACGATCAGTTTGAGCTGGTCGACAAAACGCGCCGCCTCCTCATACCCGCCGGCGATGTCGAGCGCCATCATGGCGCCAAATGCCCGCATTTGGGTGCCGGCGATCTCGTGTCCAGGATGGCCGACCAGTCCGGGATAATGCACCTTGGCGATTTTCGAATGCGACGATGCCCACTGGGCCAATAAAGCGGCGGTGGCACACTGCCTCTCCATCCGCACCGCGAGTGTCATCATCCCGCGATTGACCAGGAAAGCGGCATGCGGGTCCATGACCCCACCGAGGGCCTTACGCGCGTCATAGATTCGTCGGTGATCGGCTCCAACGCCGGCCACCAACGCGCCACCGATAAGATCGGTGTGCCCACCCAGATACTTCGTCGCCGAGTGCATCACCCAGTCGATCCCCCATTCGATTGGCTTCTGGAGAATCGGCGTGGCAAAGGTGTTATCGATGGCGGACAACACGCCATGTCTGCGGCAGAGCGCGGCAATAGCGCGACCATCGAGGACACGGACAGTCGGGTTGTTTGGCGTTTCAAACCAGCAGGCGCGCGCCCCTCGCAAGGCAGAATCGAGTTTCGCCAAATCTTGGAAGCTGATTTTCTCGATTGTAACCCCCAGCGCCGGGAGATATTTCTCGAAGAAGTGCGCTGTCCCACCATAGAGGTCGGTTGAGGCGACCAGCTTGTCCCCCGCCTTCAGAAACGCGTAACACCATGTGGCGGTCGCAGCCGAACCGGAAGCAAAGAGGAAGGCACGTTCACCGCGTTCCAATGCTGCGAGCTTTATTTCTACCTCGTTCACCGTGGGATTGTCATAACGGGAGTAGATGTAACGCTGCACTTCGCCGCGCGCGAGCGCCGCGGCTTCCGCGGTGTTCTCGAAACGATAGGTAGATGACAGGTAGATCGGCAATGCCAAGGCGCCATGCGTGTGGCCGCCCTGGCTGTGCACACAGAGTGTTTCGTCGGAAAGTGAGGGTTTTGGCGTTTTCATACTCCCGATTCGGCGACCACGGAGTTTTCCAAGACACCCAGTCCTTCGATGGTAATCGCCACTTTGTCCCCAATCGCCAGCGGTCCCACTCCGGCGGGGGTCCCGGTCGAAATAAGGTCGCCAGGCTTAAGCGTCATCACGCGCGAAATAAACGCTATGAGGAATGAGACGTCGAAGATCATCTGGTCAAATGTCGTTTGTTGTCGCACCCCGCCATTGAGGCGAGTGGTCAGGCTTGTTTTAGATAGATCAAGATCAGTCTGTACCCACGGCCCCACAGGGCAGAAGGTGTCGAATCCCTTGGCCCGCGTCCATTGCTTGTCTTTCTTCTGCAGATTGCGAGCCGTGACATCGTTGACGATCGTCCAGCCGAGGACATGCGTCAGCGCCTCCGCGCGAGCTATGTTACGCCCGCCCTCCCCGATCACGACTCCCAACTCCCCTTCGTAGTCGACACGGTCCAGTCCCTGAGGGTAGACGATCTTTCCCCCGGGGGGAAGCAGCGCTGTGGGCGGCATGAGAAAGATCACCGGCTCTTCGGGGATGGCATCGGCCGAGGCGCTCTCGGCCACATGCGGGGCGTAGTTCAAGCCGACGGCAATAATCTTGGATGGAACTACCGGCGGGAGCCACTCGATCTCGCTGATCGGATGCAACCGCTCGGTGGCCACGCCGCCGGCATAGGGTGGCCCGCTCCAACGACGCACCTGATCGCCCTCGTGCGCGCCCCAGTACTCTCCGGCCTGCCAGCGGAATCTGACGATTCTTGTCACAACATTTCTCTCCTGTCTAATCCTCTCAAGCTGCGTCGAGCAAAGCGTTGATGTGTGCGGCGACCGAATCGGCCAAAGCGCTCAGATTGTACCCGCCCTCGAGGACCGAGACGATCCGCCCCTGGCAATACTGATCCGCGAAAGCGCAGGCGCGGCGGGTGGCTTCTGCGAATCCCTCAGTGGAGACGTTGAGAGCCGCGAGCGGATCATCGCGATGGGCATCAAACCCCGCCGAAATCATGAGCAAGTCAGGCTTCATGATGGTCGCGGCCTGATCCAAGATCGCGGAGATCGCTTCCAGGAACTCCTGATCCCCTAACCCCATCCAGAGCGGCCTGTTGATCGTCAAGCCCTTCCCGGGGCCGCGCCCAATTTCTTCAACTCCCCCGGTGCCGGGATACAGCGGATACTGATGAACGGACGCATAGAGCACGGTGCTTGATTCATAAAAGATCGACTGAGTTCCGTTGCCATGATGCACGTCCCAGTCGAGTATCATGACTCGCGAATGGGAGTTCTCCGCGACGATATTCGCCGCAGCGATGGCGACGCTGTTGAGGTAACAGAATCCCATCGCGCGGTCTGCTGGCGCATGATGCCCCGGGGGCCTGACGGCACAGAACGCTCTCTTGACATCACCCCGAATCGCTAGGCGGGCCGCTTCGAGAACTGCCCCAGCCGCCAGCCGGGCAATCTCCGGCGTGCCGTACCCGCAATAGGTGTCAGGGTCCAACTGCTGACCCTCTGATTTGGCCAACGATGCGATGTAGCGGCGTGTGTGCGCTTTCGCCAGTTCATCGTCGGTCGCGGGAGCAAACACCACTTGCTTCATGCACGCCAGCAACCCGTCTCCCGACAGCCGGTCGACGATCGCCGTGAGCCGTGCCGGATTCTCCGGATGCGGTATCTCGGCGTTATGTTCGAGAAACCTCGGCGAATAGGCCCACCCGGTGCGTACCGTCTCTCTCATGGCGTAAAGATAGTGGAGGGCGAGCGTACTCGCGAGCCTGCTCTTGCTTGCTCTTTCGCCTTGCTCGGCGCCCTAATGGACCTTTCGGTGCTTCCACGACCCTCGGGCAAACCAGAAGTACAGGACGACGGCTTTCGCAATTGTGGTGACTGAGATGGCCCACCAGATTCCATCGGGCCCCATCTTCCAATAGTCCGCCAGGAACCACGCCAGAGGGATGCGGGCAACTGCCCCGGGGATCGCCACGATCATCGGTGGCCATGTGTACCCAGCGCCGGAGAATGCCCCTTCCAGGACAATCTCCCACCCCATGAACACCTGCGACAGCGCCAGGATACGGACATAATCGCATCCCGATGCGATCACCAACGGATCATCGGTGAAGACCCGCACGATGACTTCGGGAAAGACGAGAAAGAAAAGCGACGTGATGCCGACGTAGATTGAGACCAACTGAATGGTCTTGTGGGTCATCTCGGCGGCTCGCTCGGGATTGCGCGCTCCCAGATTCTGCCCGACAAGTGTGGCGGTAGCGAGCGAGAAGCCGTACGCGACCAAGTAGTTGATCGACTCGATCCGATTGCCGATGCCGAGGGTGGCTACCGTCTCGGTTCCAAAGCTGGACGTCAGCCGGTTGATGAACAGATAGACAATGGAAAACACGATGCCCGAGATCGAAATCGGGACACCGATCATGGCAAGCCGGCCGATGCGACGCCAGTCCATGCGGCCGATCAGCGCAAACGTAAACTTGAAGGGGAGCCGTTTACCCCGCAAAAGCAGGAAGATGAGCAGGGTCGAAATCCCATATGAGATGGCGGTCGCGACCGCGGCGCCTACTGTTTCCAGGCGCGGAAACGAACCCCAGCCGAAGATGAACAGTGGATCGAGTACAATATTGAGCCCGAGCCCGACGCCGAAAACGACCAGTGGCGTGCGCGTATTCCCGGAAGCCCTAAAGAGCGCCGCCGCCCATTCGGAGATGACGATGAAGACGGCAGTCAGGAAATAGATGCCGAGGTAAGCCGAGGCGGTCTTGGCAACCAACGGCTCCAAGTGCATGAAATCGATGATCGGCTCACGGAACAGGTATCCGGGAATGGCAATCAGGCAGGCGAAGAGCAGAGCGAACCGCCAGGTTTCTTCGGCGACATCTCGAGCCTGATCTAACTTCCCGGCGCCCAGTGATTGTGAGATGACCGCGACAACGCCGGTGGAGAGAATGCTGACCAGCGAGTACATGATCCAGAGCACGAACGTCGCCGAGATGACCGCCGCAATCGGAACTGCACCCAACCGGCCGACCCAGATCAAATCAACCACGGCGAACAATGTGTGCAGGATCATCGAGAGCGTGGCCGGCCACGCCAGACGCATGATCGCCTTGTAGGGATGCCCCCGGAGGACCGATTCGATGTCCTTGCTGATTGGTGTGGAAGGTGTATCCATGCGCGGCTATCTCGACGTGAGGCCGGAAGGTACACCGAAGCGAGTGCGGAGGCAAAACCGATGGGAGCTGTCGTCAGGCGTCAGGGATCATACTTGCCAAATGGTCCACGGCAAGCATATACCCATTTGTGCCCAGTCCAGAGATCACACCGCGACAGGCGCCCGAGATGAGAGAGACGTGCCGAAACGGCTCGCGGGCGAAGATGTTTGAGATGTGCACTTCGATCACCGGGATCGGAATGGAGCTGATGGCGTCTCGAAGCGAGACTGACGTGTGCGCCAGACCGCCGGGATTGAGAATGACTCCCTTGTACTCACCGTACGAATGCAAACAATCAATCAATCCGCCCTCATGATTGGACTGAAAGAACACAGCCTTCAGGCCACGGCTCTGGGCATGCGTCTGGATACGCGCATTGAGCTCATCGAGCGTCTCACGGCCGTAGATCTCCGGCTCGCGTAGCCCCAGACGATTCAAATTCGGACCATTGACGACCAAGATTGTCGATGCCACAACCACCTCACCTCGTGTGATTAAGCCATTGCCGCACAGAATCGATCGCGGCCACTATTTCTTTGTCGGTCACATCGTTGGCCAGCGTGACCTTTCCAAATCTCTCCGGTAACACCCATTTATTCTGGCTGGCCACACGCTTCTTGTCGGTCGCAAGATAACTCATGACCTTCTTCGCCTCAATTCGTCCCAGGTTCTCAGTTGGGGCAATCAGAAGGCAAATCGAACAAATACGATCAAACTCCTTAGCAGAGAGAATGGCCCGTTTGGAAGCGATATGAGCAGCCACCACCATCCCCAAAGTTACTGCTTCACCATGCCGCAGAGTTTTGAATTTGCCCCATGCTTCGAACGCGTGCCCCAGTGTATGTCCGAAGTTTAGGATGTGCCGCCGTCCGGTATCGTGCTCGTCGGAACGCACAACATCCAACTTGATTTCGACACAGCGCTTGATCGTTTCCTGTTCAATGGGTTCCTGCTGTGATATCCAGGCAGAAACGTGTTTCTCGCAACGGCGAAAAAGACCGAAATCGGCGATGATGCCATACTTCACCACTTCGGCAAGTCCCGAGCGAATCTCACGAGCCGGAAGTGTGGCGAGAAAATCCGGATCGATCACGATTCCCGTGGGCTGATAAAAGCACCCGATCAGGTTCTTACTCTGTGGATGGTTGATTCCGACTTTACCGCCGATCGACGAATCGACTTGCCCGACGACCGTCGTCGGCACCTGCCACAATGGTAATCCTCGCATGAAGGTCGCCGCCGCGAATCCGACGGCATCACCGATAGTCCCGCCCCCTAGCGCGATGACGGGCGTGGAGCGATCGTAGCCCGCCCGCAGCCATGATTCGTGCAGCTTCTCGACCACACGCGCAGATTTTATGCGCTCACCCGGTGCGAGTTCATAGAGATCGACCTTCCAACCGGCCGATACCACGCCATCTCGTACTCGTTCGCCATGCAGACGGCCGACGATCTTGTCAGTGACCAGTGCGAGACGCTGTCCGTTCGCGGGCGGCAATAGACGCCCCACTTCGGTGCCAAGTCCGGCCCGAACATAGACTGGGACCTTGGTCCCGGTGGTCCGCCCGATCAGCGAAGGCGTGAGAGCGCGTAGCTTGGTCATTGGGCTTTTGGTCCTGCGAGATCCGTGTTGAATTCTTCCACAATCTGACGCGCCACATCATCGATAGTGCGACCCGATGTGTCGATCACATGATCGGCCACGTGGGCGTATGCGTAGCTTCGTTTTTCCAGCACGGCCTTGGCGGCACGCACGAAGTCTTCATACTGCATTTCGTCGGTCTGCAGCATTTGCGCGAACTCCGCCAAGATCGGCCGTTCGGCGATATTCCCGCGCACCCGCTCCCAGATTGCTTCCCACGCAGCAGTCAGAAGCCAGCACCGCCCAGTCGCACGGATGATATTCGCGTTTGCGGGCAAAAGTGGGGTCCCTCCACCGAGGGCAATCACCGAATGCGGCGAGATAACCGCAAGCCGCAGCGCGCGTGACTCGTGCTGACGAAAGGTGGCTTCGCCCTCGAGTTTGAAGATGTCGGAAATCGACCGGCGGCACAGCGAGGTAATCATCTCATCCAAGTCAACAGAACCACAGTCAAGCCGTTTGGCTAGAGCGCGCCCCACCGCCGATTTGCCCGTCCCCATGAACCCGGCGAGGAGAATATGACGTCGTGATGTGTCAAACACGGCTCTGTGTCTCCATGCCCACGTTGTCGGCGGGAACAGGCCAAGACATGCGCGATAACACAAAGACGATTCCCACGGCCGCGATAATCCTAGTCGTTACAATCAGAGCGCCATTGGCCCCCAACACGACAAACAGCAAGGTGTCCTCGACAATCGCATGACAGAGGCAGAGGAAGGCGGCGACCAGGAATATCTGCTTGCGGCTCAAATCGCCGGACTGCGCCTGTGGAATCAACACGCCCGCACCATAGGAAACCCCGAACAGAACCCCGATAATGAGCGAGAACATCGATTCTGAGCGCAACCCGATCGGCGCGAAGACGCGGGCGGTTGCGCTGACAAATCGGGCAAACCATGTCTGGGTCCGGGCCCACTCCAAGAAAATGAGCAATGGCATGATGATGATGAAGACTTTGAACACCAGTCCCCATAGACCCTTGGCAATGTCGAGTGCGGCTTCCAACATAATTACTCTATTTCGCGAGCAGAGCAGCAACGATCCAACCGAGCGTCCACCCTGCTCCCAAACGGAGGCCGAGAAGCACGCCGTAGGGCGCCTGCATCTTTCGAAAGATTGCCGATTCCATCAGGTGCGAATGTGAAATCCCCAGGATGATTGCGGCAACGGTCACGGCCGTCGGATCCCAATGGCCGGCTGCGATCACGGCCAGCGCCGCATAGAGATTGACGAAATGCCCGAGGACCATCGCCAGCGCCGCATCTCCCGGCAAGTGCCAGATCCCCATCGCCGGCTGGAAAAACTCGGCAATTGCCGGCAAGACCGGCGTCCGGGCGAGAATCGCGACGATGAGATAGATCGGAATCATGATGCGCATGAATATCCAGAAGACGCGAAGCCCCTGAATGGCGCCGCGCTTGAGCACCGGCCATGTCGGTAACGAATTCGTCGTGTTCATGGCAGAGTCTTCATCGACAGTAGTTCTCTGCGACTTCCGGCAGGAAACCGCTTTCCCGTCCAAATCCGAAACGCGGATTCCGCCTGCGCAATCAACATTGGCCAACCGTCAATTGTCACTTTGCACCCGGCGCGGCGGGCGTCAAACGTGAAGCGAGTGGGACGCGGACGGTAGACGAGATCGAAAGCGACTGTGTCCGAGCGAAGTTGAATGCCCCTCGGCAGCAGGCTTTCCCCTGATTTGCCTCCCGTTCCCACTGGCGTGGCATTGACGACGAGTGCGGCACCTGAAAGCGCCGCAGTCAGATCGCTGGCAGGCTTGAACGCGGCTGAGGCGACGGCAGTGGGCGGCATGTGGTCTTGCAGTTGGTGAATCAACTGTCGCGCCTGCGCGGACCGACGTGCCGCAATCGTGACATTGCTCATACGGAAGTGCTCCAAGAGCGCAAATGACACGGCCCGCGCGGCGCCGCCGGCGCCAAAGATTACCGCATTCTTCCCCCGCAGGCGGTTACGTACTGGAGTAAGGGCAGCGATCACCCCCGAGACATCGGTGTTGTAGCCGACCAACCGCTTTCCCTCGAGAGCGACAGTATTGACTGCGCCCAAGATCTCTGCGGTCCGATCGAGCCGATCAACATGGGCGATTACCAGTTCTTTGTATGGTCGCGTGATATTGAGTCCACGAATCGGGGCATACCGCATCGAGTCCAGGAGTCCGCCCAACTCTTGTTTCTCGATGTCAAATCTGGTGTAATCGGCGCTCCAATTGAGCGTGGCAAACACACGATTGAAAATGAAGGGGGACAGGGTGTAACCGATCTGGCACCCGACCACAGCGTAGACGCCACTGCAGGAACGGGTCATCGCGCGCTTCGAGATCATGAGCAATCTTATTGGGCCAACGCCGTGAGAGATGAGAGAAACTCGGGGTCGGATATGGCCATAATGCCGGCGTTCTGAATCATCGAGGGCGAATCTGCCCATAACGCGGCCACAGCGAATGCCATGGCGATGCGATGATCGTTGTGGGGATTGATCGTCGCTCCATGCCATTCGCTCGGGCCTTCGATCGCCCAGCCGTCCTCGACTTCCGCTACTTTCGCACCCATCGCCCGTAGGTTTGCCGTGACGGTTGCGATGCGATCGGATTCCTTATTTCGCAGTTCGGCTGCGCCGCGAATAACAGTGACTCCTTCGGCGCGCGCTGCGAGCACGGCCAATACGGGCAGCTCATCGATTAAGGTGGGGATTTCGTTCTCGTGAACCCGTATCGCCTTCAGTTGTGAGCAATTCGAGACGCGAATCTGCCCAAACGGTTCGCCGCCATTCTCGCCCTGTTTCTTGACGTCAACTTCGGCGCCCATTCGCTTTATTACCTTCAAAAACCCGGTCCGGGTCGGGTTGAGTCCGACATTGTCGATGATCACATCGGATTTTCGCGCCCCGATTGCCGCGGCAATGACAAATGCCGCCGCCGAGAAATCGCCGGGAATTGTCCACTCCTGCGGTTGGGAGGTTCGGTGTTCACTGAGGCGGATCGTGCGGCGGTGCATTGGCGTCTCGGATTCGGTGTTACCAGCAAGAAGCAGCTCGCGTTTGTCGCCGATCACACGCTGCGGGTGCTCGATTTCGCAATCAGCCCCCGATGCGGTGAGCATTCGCTCGGTGTGGTCACGGCATGGGACGTCCTCGATCACGATCGTGTCTCCCGAGGCGGCCAGGCCGGCAAGTAAAACTGCCGACTTTACCTGCGCCGATGGTACTGGCAACTCATAGCGAATCGCCGTCAACGAACCGCCACGGACCTGGATCGGGGCGGTGTTTTTCTCCGAGAGATTGATCGTGGCACCCATCCGCCGCAGCGGCTCCGCGACACGCAGCATCGGTCGCTTCGAGAGGGATTCGTCACCGATGAGAACTGATGAGAATGAACAGCATGCCAGGCAGCCGGCCAGCAGACGCATCGTGGTGCCCGAATTGCCGCAGTCGAGCGCCCGCTCGGGCGCCATCCAACCGGCCATTCCCGGGCTCTCGATGATCCATGTGCCCTCATGCTCCTGGATACTGACTCCGAGTTGCCGCAAGCACGAAGCCGTCGAAGCGACATCGGCCGATTTTGAAACCGGCGTGATCAATGAGCGGCCCTTGGAAATGGCGGCAAGAATCAGAGCCCGATGCGAGATCGATTTGTCGGCCGGAGGACGGTACACTCCCTGCAGCTTTCGCACATGTTCGATGCGCGCGTTGAAGATGTTCTCGGGTGTCATGGTCGGCGTTGTCGTCATAGACAGCATTCAGTTCATGGTGCGTCCCACCACCGCGGTGATGGTTGCGACACGTTTCATCAGATCATCGAACTGATCCGGATCGAGTGACTGGGGTCCGTCGGAAAGTGCGCTGTCCGGATGCGGGTGAACTTCAACCATGAGACCATCACATCCAACCGCCGCGGCCGCGCACGAAAGCGGCGCGACCTTGTGCCGCTTGCCGGTTCCGTGGCTGGGGTCGACGATGATCGGAAGATGGCTGGTCCGTTGCACGAATGGGACCGCGGACAGATCCAGCGTGTTGCGCGTGTGATCGGCGAATGTCCGGACGCCGCGCTCGCAGAGCACGATGTTGGGATTACCCTCATTGGCAATGTACTCGGCCGCCATCAGCAATTCTTCAAGCGTCGCCGCCATGCCGCGCTTCAGCAGAACGGGTCTGCCACAGCGCCCGGCGCGTTTGAGCAACGAGAAATTCTGCATGTTCCGCGCGCCGATCTGCACCATATCGGCATACTCTGCCACCTGATCGAGAGACTCATGATCCATGGCCTCGGTCACGATCGGCATCCCGTGGTCTTGGCGAGCTTTGGCGAGAATCTTCAGTCCTTCCAATCCCATCCCTTGGAAGCTGTATGGCGATGTCCGTGGCTTGAAGGCGCCACCACGGAGAATGTGAGCGCCCGCTTTCTTGACACGGCGCGCGACCAGGTCGAGCTGCTCGGGCGATTCGACGGCGCACGGACCCGCCATGACGACGAATCCTGTGCCGCCAATGGCGACATCGCCAACCCGCACGATAGAATTCTCCTCATGAAATTCCCGGCTCACCAGCTTGAATGGGGCGGTGACATGAATGACGCGCATTACGCCACGCATCGATTCAAATCGCCCTGCCTCGACCGAGCCCTTGTTGCCGGTGATTCCAATCGCGGTCCGTTGCGCGCCGGGCATCGCATGCGGAATCAGTCCCAATAAACGAATTTCATTACAGACCGCCTCGATCTCTGCCGGGCCGGCATGCATATCCATGACAATCAGCATCTCATGACTCCGTCATCTCCCCTGCTACCATCCCCATGGTGTTTGGTCGTGCCTTACATCTGCTCCGGAGCGCCAAGCCCCAAGAGTCTCAGTCCTTCCGCCATGACCATCCGCAAACAGTCCGACAGACAGAGACGTGCGGCGCGCGCCTCTGGTTCTCCGTCGAGTATTCGTACCTTTTGATAGAACGTATTGTAGCTCCCCGCCATGTCGAGCAGGGCCGAAGCGGTAATTTGCGGTTCGTATTGCTCCGCCGCCTGCGAAATCTTCCGTGGCCAGTCCGCCAGTTGCAGCAGCAGACGGCGCTCTTCTTCCCCGTCCAGCGCGTAATCCACCGTCTCAGGGATTGGCTGTCCCCATTTGCGTAGCAGTGAGCAGAGGCGCGCGTGCGTGTACTGGAGATAGGGACCAGTGCGGCCATCAAACGAGAGGACATCCTCCCAATCAAAGTTGACATCCTTCTGGCGTTTGACGGACAGTTGCCAGAAGACCACAGCGCCGACACCCACTGCCTCCGCGACCGCGTCGGGGTTTGGCAATTCGGCGTTCTTCTCCTCGATGATCTTGCGTGTGAGCGTGACGGCTTCTTCGATAACGTCGTCGAGAAAGACGATATTCCCTTTGCGCGTCGACATCATGCTATCAGCGAACTTGACCCAGCCGAAATCGACATGCGCCATCCGTTTAGCCCAAGGGTAATTCATTTTCTCGAGCGCGGCGAACAGTTGCTTGAAGTGCAGAGCCTGAGCGCTCCCGACGATGTAGAGGCACTTGTCGAAATGGTAGGTATTCCAGCGGTACTCGGCCGCAGCCAGATCGCGTGTCGCGTACAGAGTCGCGCCATCCGATTTGCGGAGCAACAGCGGCGGCTCACTTTCATCGCCCACTGGAATGACAAGAGCGCCGTCTTCTCCGAGTTTCGCCACACCTGACTTGTGCAGTCTCTCAATGAGCTCATTCAGCCCCTCATTATAGAATGCCTCGCCGTCATAGGAATCGAAGCTGACACCGAGTCGCCTGTAGACGCGCTGGAATTCATTGAGCGAGAGTTCGCGAAATAGCCTCCATTGCGCCAGATTCTCGGGGTCGCCGTCTTCAAGCTTCTTGAATTCGGCGCGCGCCCGCGTATCGAGCTCGGGATTAGACTCCGCCTCTTGGTGAAAGCGAACATACAAATCGTAGAGATGTTGAATCGGCCGGCTTGCCAGCTCGGCTTCATTTCCCCAATCGCGGAAGGCGACGATGAGTTTCCCGAACTGTGTGCCCCAGTCGCCGAGGTGATTGATCCCGACCGTCGTGTAACCCTGCTTCTCAAGTATGTTCTTAAGCGCATGCCCAATCACTGTGGAACGCAGGTGGCCAACGCCCATCGGTTTGGCGATGTTTGGATGCGAATAATCCATGCAGATCGTGCGGTCCTTGCCGACGTCCGAGGAACCGAACGAAGCCCCGAGATCTCGAATCACCGGCAACACTTCTTTGGCAACGCTTTCCGGATTGTACCAGACATTGAAATAGCCGCCGATTGCCTTCGACTCAGTCACCGACGGCGGCGCGACGAATATCTCCGCGATCCGATTAGCGATCTGATTGGGCGCTATCCGCAACCTGCCTGCCAGTGAGAAGCACGGAAATGCCGAGTCGCCGAAACCCTTCTTGTTCGGCGATTCATAGAGATTGGCCACTTCAGAGACCTTCAGCGTCGCGCCGATCTTGGTCAGTGCATCCACGGTGGCGTGGCAGACTTGATCGAAAAACGATGATCGTTCTTGTTGGACCGTTGATTGCATTTCCATCCTTCAGTTCGATTGGGCCGCGCGCACCAAGGCCGCCATTTGCCGTCCGACACGATTTGGCGCCGACGTTTTTGTTCCCGCTTCGATCACGCTCACCAACGCCGACCCGACTACGAAGCCATCGGCCAATCCACGAAGCGCTCTGATGTGTGCCGGCGATGAGATCCCAAAGCCCACAACATAGGGCTTCGTGGCAATCCGCCGCACTCGTCGAAGATACGTCTTCGTCGCATCAGAAACATCACGTCTTGCGCCGGTCACCCCCGCCACCGAGACACAATACGAAAAGGATGTCGAGAGGCGGTCAATGCGCCCGACCCGCTCGTCCGGGGATGTGGGTGCAACGAGGAACACATTCGCGAGTCCCGCTTTCTTGGAAGCGGCGATCCAGTCGCCCGCCTCTTCGATAGGACAATCGGGGATGATCGTTCCATCGGCTCCGGCCGAGGCGGCGCGCTCGGCAAACTTCGTCATTCCCATTTTCAGCAGCGGATTCAAATATCCCATGAGCAGAATCGGGACTGTGACTTTCGCTCGCAACTGAGCCGTCAACGCGAAGACATCGCCGGTCGTGATGCCGTTATCGAGGGCGATTTGCGAAGAGTGCTGAATCGCGGGACCATCGGCCAGAGGATCAGAAAAGGGCATTCCGATCTCAATCGCGGAAGCGCCAGCATCGCAGGCGGCGAGAGCACAGTCGAGGAACGCTCGCTTCGTCGGAAATCCCGCCGTCAAGAACGGTACCACGACCGGGAAATCCCCATCGAACAACTGCCGTGTCCGGTTATTTCTCATGGCGCAATCTCATGACGGTTGCCAGGTCTTTGTCGCCACGTCCTGAGAGGCAGACGACAATGACGCGTTTCCCCGCAGGGTCACGTGTCAGATGGTTGAGTGCCGCGATGGCATGCGCCGATTCGAGAGCGGGGAGTATTCCCTCGGTGCGCGACAACAACTCAAAGGCATCAAGCGCCTCGCCGTCGGTGACAGTCTGATATTGCACCCGGCCACTGTCGTGCAAGAAGGAATGTTCCGGTCCAACCCCGGGATAGTCCAGACCCGCCGAGACAGAATGCGGAACCATGACTTGTCCCCACTCGTCCTGCAAGAGATATCCCATCGAACCATGCAGCACGCCGATAGTGCCAGCCGTGAGACTGGCTGAATGACGCCCGGACGTGAGACCGCATCCCCCCGCCTCAACTCCAATGATCTCTACTTCCTTGTAAGGCAGAAATTCGGTAAAAAGCCCGATCGCGTTTGATCCACCACCGACACAGGCAATCAGTGTATCCGGAAGTCTCCCCAACTGCTTGCGACTTTGCGCCAACGCCTCGTGGCCGATCACACGTTGGAATTCACGGACCATGTATGGATACGGATGCGGACCGACGACCGAGCCGATGACGTAGAATGTGTCCTCAACATTGGCGACCCAGTCACGAATCGCCTCGCTGGTCGCATCCTTCAACGTCCGCGCGCCAGATGTTACGGGAATGACGCGCGCGCCGAGAAGGCGCATACGATCAACATTGGGCGCCTGACGCGCGACATCTACCGCACCCATGTAGACTTCGCACGATAATCCGAATCGTGCCGCAACAGTCGCTGTGGCGACGCCGTGTTGACCAGCGCCCGTCTCGGCGATGATCCGCTTCTTCCCCTGACGTATCGCCAGCAGAATCTGCCCAATCGTGTTGTTCAGCTTGTGCGATCCAGTGTGATTAAGATCCTCGCGCTTGAGATAGATGCGTCCGCGCTTGAGGCGGCTCGAGAGCCGTTCGGCGTAATAGAGCGGCGTTGGGCGTCCGGCAAAATCGGCCAACAGATGTGAGTATTCCGCGCGAAACGACTTGTCCCTCCATGCTTTTTCGAAGTCGGTCGTCAGGCGGTCGAGCGCGGGAATCAGAGTCTCCGGCACATACCTTCCACCGAACTTGCCGAACCGACCGTGCCGATCGGGACGCCGCAAGTAGTCCGGCTCGCCCCGCTTTGTGGACCTACGAGGCATCTTGGCTCCCGGGGGCGATCGCATGATCTGCGCGATGTACCGCTTCGACGAATGCTTTAATTAGCCCCTGTGACTTAATACCATGAGAAACCTCGACCCCTGTCGAGACATCAACAGCATGCGGATGCACCGTGCGAATTGCCTCGCCCACATTGCGCGGGGTCAGGCCGCCCGCCAGCCAGATCCGTCCCCATGAGCGCAGCTTCTCAACTAGTGTCCAGTCGAAAGTCTCGCCCGTTCCACCATGACGGCCCGAGGAGCCGCTATCTACGAGATAATCATGAATCCCGTTCAATCTCATCGAATCGGGGATGGTCGTGCTGTCGATGGCACTGATTGCCCGCAACAAGCCAAGAGAATTCCGCAGTTCTTGCCAGCCGTCACCATTCAGCATCCCGCACAGTTGAACTGAATTGAGGCCGACCGCATCCGCCGTCTCTCGCACCATGGCCATATCTGGCTCCACAAAAACTCCAATCATGGCCACGGACGGAGGCACGACCGTGCGGATCGCTTGCGCCGACTTTACATCGACAACCCTCTTGCTGCCCGGCCAAAAGACAAGGCCGATGGCATCCGCCCCGGCTTCGACTGCCGCGACAGCATCCTCCGGGCGCGTGATGCCGCAAATCTTGATGCGCGTTCGCGTCACTTCACGACTCCCGCTCGCAGTTGCCGAATTGTCTCGGCCGAATCGGGCGAGGTCACCAACGCCTCACCGATGAGGAACGCTTGATATCCCAGCTTCACCGCCGCCGTGACTTGATCGCAGGAGCCGATTCCGCTTTCGGCGATCGCGACCACACCTTCAGGAATCCGGGGCGCCAATTGTTCAAACTCACGTGTACTCACCTCGAAGGTATCGAGATTCCGCGCGTTGATTCCGACGATTCGTGGATCACACTCCGCGATCTTGGAAAGATCGTATTCATCGTGTGCCTCGAAGAGCACTTCGAGCTTGGCCCGCGTCGCGGCATCGTACAACTCGCGCATCTGTGCAACCGAGAGAATCCGCGCGATCAACAGTACTGCGTCCGCTCCCAGCGCCGCGGCTTCGGCAACTTGGATCGGTTCGAGAATGAAGTCCTTCCTCAGTACGGGCACTCTCGTCGCGGCTTTGATCTGTGAAATCCACACGTCCTCGCCCTGAAAGAACGCGGGTTCCGTCACGACTGACAGCGCCGCAGCGCCACCGGACGTGTACGCCACGGCCAAGCGCAGATGGTCAAAGTCGAGACGAAAGACCCCCTTGGAAGGCGACGCCTTCTTGATCTCGGCGATGACCGATGCGGATTGAGCGCGGAGCGTGGCAGAAAGAGACCGCCTGGAATGCTGCCACCCATCGGCCAGCAGCGATTCAAACGATCGTTGGGACGCGATTTTCCTGGCCCGGGCCCGTGTGAGCTCGACGATCTTCTCAAGGAACAATCGTCCCTGGCTTGCCGATGTGTTTACTGAAGTCGTCATCACTTTTCATTTACTCAGGTTCAACCAGCCCCGGCGACATGCGGCCCGCGTAGATATCCTCGTTTCGAAAATACAAGTAATAGAGGCCCGACGAGACGACATAGAGCGCGCAGCCTGCCAACAGAGGTGGCGCATATCCCCAAAGCTCAATCATCCACCCACCGAGCGCCGTCGTGATTGCCCACGAAGAGGTCCACGCCAGAAGCGCCAGGCTATTTGCGGTCGCACGATCTTCGCGTCCGACCCGTTCCATTAGATAGTTGTTGGCGATCGGCACGCCAAGATTCATGAAAGCCCCGCGCGCCAGGAAAGCGAGGGTGGCGAGGGTCAAGTCGTGGGTGAATGCCAAGACTGCCATGAACGGTAGCGAGGCTAATTCGCTTATGACAATCGTTCGGACCATTCCATAGCGCCGCGCCAATTCAGGCCCCAGCATGACTCCCACAATCATCGATCCCTGAACCATGGCATAGTAGATGCCAATGGTCTGCGTCGACAAATTGAATCGGTCGCGGAAGTACAGATTCAGAAACGGAATGATCAGCCCGGCTCCCAATCCGACGAGGAACGAGGGAAAGACCAGTCGAAAGAAGAGCCGCCCTTTCGTTCGCAGAAATTCTCGCACGGGGATCCGATTCCGGCGTTCACCGATTGCGCCACCGGGCAGCCGCGAGTAGGCAAGAGCGCCGAGTATGCCGCAGGCGGCGCTGCACCAGAGCACCCAGCGGTACGCGACAATCGTCGAACCCGAAATCGTCGTGAAGTAACGGTGCAAGGAGCCCGCGCCAAGATGTGCGATCAGTCCTGATCCCAACGATGCGGCAAAATTGAGCGAAAACACGATGGCCCGCTCGGAGGATGTCGTGTACTTCATCAGATACGGCGAGCTATAGACGCGTGAAAACGCCATCATCATACCGGCAAGAAACGCCGCGGCGATGATGAACCCCTTGATGTCGACCAACGTGACCCAGGTGAATCCCAGCGCAACACCAATCGACGACCAGGCCAGCGCGGCCCGCGCCGATAGGCGCGACACGAGATACGCGGCGGGAATCGCCATCGCCATGGTCCCAAATGATTGGGCCGACAACACCTGGCCCATCACCCCTTCGGGGTAACCGCGTTCTTTCATGTACAGGTTAAACAGCAGCATGAAGGTGAGCCACGCCAAACTGACAAACATTGTGCCCACGAGAAACCACCACGACTGCGGCGAGATCCGGCGCACGTTTTCCATATATTCATCAAACCAGTGCGATGACCGCGGCAACGGCTGATGCGGCGGCTCGGCGGATTCGATGTCCGGTCGCTCGGGGGTCAATGGCGGGCGTGGAGTCATGTCTGCGACTCACCAAGAGTTTGGCTTGCGGTCGAGGCAGCTCTCAACAGATCGAGCGCCGCCCCAGAGCGCACAACCGTCCTCGCCAGCTTGATCCCATCCGCAATCCCCGTCGACTTTCCTGCAACATACAGCGCGGCGCCGGCATTCAAGAGCGCAGTCTGCGCCTTGGGCCCGTCCTCGCCTGCCAGTATCGCTTGGATGATGAGCGCGTTGTCTTCGGCACCGCCACCGCGAAGGTCGCCGACCTCGCAACGATTCATCTCGAATTCCTCGGGTTGAATGACCCTCTCGGTCAAACTTTGCCCGTTCCATTCAACGACGAAATTCTCGCCGGTGGGCAGGAGCTCATCTGCACCGTCGGGACCGGAAACGACGAGAGCCCGCGCGGCACCTAAGGCGCCGAGGACTTCGGCGATTTCGCGAACACGCGTTCGATCAAAGACGCCGACAATCTGGCGGCTCACCCGCGCCGGATTGCACAACGGTCCAAGCAGGTTGAAGACGGTGCGCACGCCGATCTCGCGCCGTGGCCCCGCCGCATGCTTCATCGCCGGATGGAACCTCGGAGCAAACATGAACGCGAACCCTGTCTCGACCAGCGCTTGGGCAACTGCATCCACCCCGGGATCAATCTCGAATCCCAAAGCCGCGAGAACATCCGCCGATCCCGACTGTGAGGACACCGCACGGTTGCCGTGCTTGGCGACCGGAACGCCGCACGCGGCAACAATCAGCGCCGCTGCGGTCGAGATATTAAACGTATCGAGACCGTCTCCTCCAGTCCCGCACGTGTCAATCGCATCTGCCGGGGCATTGGGCAAATCGACCATCGCTTCACGCATCGCAGTCACGAAGCCCACGATTTCCTCGACGGTCTCGCGCTTTTGTCGCAGCGCGACAAGCCACGCAGCGATTTGCGCCGACGTCGCATCCCCGCGCATCACATACCGCATGGCCGCACTTGCGCGTGCGGAGTCGAGATGCTCCGAGGCGAGGGCGGCTTGGATGTACGGTCGAAGCGGCATTAGAAATTTCCCGATAGAAAGTTCTTCAGGAGGTTTTTTCCCTCCCGGGTCAGAATCGACTCAGGATGAAATTGTACGCCGACCGTTGGATGGTCCTTGTGACGCAGACCCATGATGACGCCGTCATCGGTTTCCGCGGTGATCTCAAGTGACTTGGGACAGGTGTCACGCTCGACGATGAGTGAATGGTATCGGGTCGCTTCAAAGGGATTGGGAACGCCGGAAAACAGCCCACGCTCATTGTGTTTGATCATCGAGGTTTTGCCGTGCATAAGACGTGGCGCACGGGTGATCTTGCCTCCAAAGACCTCGCCGATCGCCTGGTGCCCCAAACAAACTCCCAGAATTGGGATGCTTCCAGACAGCATTCTAACGATAACCGGAGTCACACCGGCCTCAGCGGGACGTCCGGGACCCGGTGAAAGCACCACCGAATCGTATTGATCCAGAATCTTCTCCACATCTACGGCATCATTGCGCTTCACCTGCACCTTGGCGCCCAGCTCCGCCAGATACTGGTACAGGTTGTAAGTAAACGAATCGTAATTGTCGACCAAGAGAATCATAAGCTTACTTGTCCGCGATCACGCCGCCGAGCGCCGCCAACGGCGCGGCCGCCTTGTCGCATGTCTCGAGATACTCGCGATCCGGGTCGCTGTCGGCAACGATGCCCGCCCCAGCCTGAACGCTCGCGCCTTTCCTGTCAATGACCGCAGTGCGAATCGTGATGGCCATGTCGAGGTTGTCGTACCAGTCGATGTACCCCACGCATCCGGCATAGACACCACGCCGGTCAGGTTCCGTGGCGTCGATCAATTCCATCGCGCGGATCTTAGGCGCACCGGTCACAGTGCCGGCCGGGAACGTGGCGGCGATCACGTCGAAGGCATCGACCTTTCGCTTTGTCTGACCCGACACCGTTGACACCAAATGCATAACATGCGAGTACCTGTCGATCTCACGCAGTTGTCCGGTCGCAATCGTACCCGCACGACAGACCCGCCCCAGATCGTTACGTCCCAGGTCGACCAGCATGATGTGCTCGGCGTTTTCCTTCACCGAAGCCAACAGATTTCGTTCGAAACGGATGTCTTCATCATGCGTCGCGCCGCGCGGACGTGTTCCGGCGATCGGACGAGTCGTCGCAATGCCGCCGCGCTTCTGGACCAGCGTCTCGGGCGACGATCCCGCGATCGAGATGTCGCCGCAGCGCAGAAAGTACATGTAGGGGGATGGATTACTCCGGCGCAGCCGGCGATACACATCGTAGGCGGGAATCTCCCCGCGAACCGAGAACCGCTGCGACAGCACGCCCTGAAAGATATCACCGCGGCCAATGTGCTTCTTGAACTGACGCACGCCGTCGTGAAATGCCATTCGCGTGGTGTTCGAACGAGCACGCCGTTCATGGGCTGGACTCAATTTCGGCATGGGGAGCGGACGTGAGAGTTTCCGTATCATAGCATCCAAATCCCGCCGGGCGCGATCATACTGGGACTTCGCTGACAACTTGCCATCGATTCCACATCCCACGGTCGCCACCGCTCGAGCGGTCTGCCGCGCATGATCGAAGACCACGACACGGTCGTAGAGGCCCAACATCGCACGGGGATGCCCGGTCGTATCAGATGCCCGGGAAGGAAGACGCTCGAAGAGCCGCACACAGTCATATCCGAGATAGCCGATCCATCCGCCGGTCAACCCTGAGTCCCCATCGGAGTTCCGTACACGAGTCTGGGGAAGTCGCGACCTGATCAAGCGGCCAAATTCGACTGGCGAGTACTTGTGTGTCTTCCTGCCGCGGACATGGAGGCATTCCTCATCCTTTAGCACGATGATCTCGGCAGGATCAACACCTATAATCGAGTAGCGTCCGACATTCTCTCCGGCCTCGACACTTTCCAAAAGAAACGACATACCTGTCTTGTCACCGCCGAGTTTAAGGAATACCGAGGCCGGCGTGAGTAGATCTGCGGGAATCTCAGCTGCTAGGTGGATAACCGGATCCTCCGCCCAATTTCTCTTGAGGGCTCTGAAATCCATCAGCGGCCCTTCTTTGCAGTGACATCGCCATCGGACCAGACCCCGGCCATGATGATGCGCGCTGGTGCTTTGAGCGTGACGCTTTCCCCGGCATCGCCAATTACGGCGGACTGTGTCCCTCCGGGCGAAGTCACTGACACAGTCGTGCCGATAAAATCCATTGCGAAACAAGCGGCGAGCGCCGCCAATGCGCCGGAACCCGACGACGGCGTCGGACCGACGCCGCGTTCATA
Source organism: uncultured Ignavibacteria bacterium (assembly GCA_964371625.1). Lineage (GTDB taxonomy): Bacteria > Zixibacteria > MSB-5A5 > WJJR01 > WJJR01 > JACQFV01. The sequence continues at coordinate 1,284,512 of CAYJMP010000001.1, forward strand.
GATCAAGAACTCGATCTGGCGCCGGTTCTTCGCTCTAACGAATTCGACATTAATGCCGCCGGTGCGGCGATTCTGTGTCTGGCAGTCGGCGCCGACCTTCTCCCAATCATACTCGAAGCCCGAGACGACAAAGACGCAGTGCGGATTCCCAGCGTCGACGTACACCGGCCCGGCGACCAGGAAGCGCCCCAGCATCCCGCCGATAAGACGCGCGCTGCGTGACGTCAATGCCGTCACGCTCGGCATCGGGCGAGTGAACTCGGCGTCGACACCGCCACCTTTCCGGCGTTTGGCGCCGATCCGAATGCAGCCCGCAAGTGTATCGAGATGGAATTCCGATTGGCGTGGATTCATCGCGGCCAGATAGGCCCCCACGCCACGCACGCCATTACCGGACCACTCGGCGCCGGAACCATCGGCGTTGAAGAGGCGAAATCGTATCCCGTTTCTTCCTCTCGGTCCGAGGATAATCAACCCGTCGGCGCCAACACCGCTGCGGCGGTCGCAGATTCTCGCAGCCCGCAATGCTGACCAGGAAGAGCGCGAGCGCTCCGCTTCAACGATGACAAAGTCATTGCCGAGCGATTCGACTTTGATGAATGATATTTTGGCCATAGTCTGATTGCCGAATTGACGCGTTAGAGTAGGCCCTCATGCCTCGCTTAACAATGAAGAACTGGTGCAAAAAAAAGCCCGTCGGGCTCGACGGGCTTGGAAATCTCATTGGAAATTGAATGTATCAGCCCACCGACCCTAATTGGATCCCTCCCAACGCCAGTGCCAAACTGTGAGCTGATTCTTCATGGCTTCATCCCGGGCTGTTTCAGCCCGCTTTATATAATACGAGCATCGGGCAGCCGCGTTTGCCCCGATTCGCCTAAAGTACCGCCGCGAACAGCCGTCCCAGACGCTTCATGCCCTCGTGAATGTCGGCCAAGTTCGCGTTCGAGAAGTTTAGGCGCATCGTGTTCTTGCCGGAGCCGTCCGGATGGAACGACTGCCCCGGAACAAAGGCGACTTTCTCTTCGATGGCCTGAGGCAGAATCTTGGCGGCGTCGACATGCTCCGGTAATGTGATCCATAGGAACAGACCGCCGTCGGGCTTAGTCCAGTGCACGGTATCCGGGAAAAACTCGCTCATAGCGCGCAACATCGCGTCGCGTCGCTCGCGATACGACCGCTTCAGCACTTCAATGTGACGGTCGAGACGGCCTTCTTGGACGAACTCGTAAATCACATACTGTGAGAATTCATTGGTGTGAAGATCGGCCGCCTGCTTCACCCGCGTGAAGACGCCCATGGTCTGACGCGACGCCGCAATCCAGCCCAGACGGAATCCGGGGCTGACAGTCTTGGAGAATGTGCCGAGCTGGATGACAGCCTGCCCGCCAAGATTCTTGACCGATGGGGCCGATTCTCCAGAATAGCGCAGTTCACCATACGGGTTATCGTCGATGATCGGGAGGCTGTACTTCTGTGCCTTTTGCACGAGGAGCTTTCGGCGCTCAAGACTCATTGTGATGCCAGTCGGATTCTGGAATGTAGGAACTGTATAGACGAATCGTGGCCGATATTTCTCGATCAAGGGATCGAGTGTCTCGACCTGCATTCCCTGGCCATCCATCTCCGCCAGTGCATACTTCACACCGTAGAAGTTGAAGGCTTGGAGCGCTCCGAGATAGGTCGGACGTGAACAGAGTACATAGTCGCCTTTGCTGAGGAAGGCGCGTCCGACGATGTCGAGCGCCTGCTGAGATCCGGCGGTCACCAGAACGTTGTCAGCCGTGAGATGCACACCGCCGTGCTTTGACATGCGTGCCGCGAGCCATTCACGAAGCGGGCCATAGCCCATCGAGAGGCCGTACTGGAGAGCCTGGCTGCCGTACTTGGTCAGCACACGATCGACAGCCTCGCGAATGTCATCCACCGGAAACAGCTCCGGCGCAGGCAATCCACCGGCAAAGGAGATAACGCCGGGTTGATTTGAGAATTTCAGAATGTCGCGAAGGATCGATGATTCAAGATTGTAACCCGCGGGCGAAAAGTGATGTGCCTCGAACTTGAAAGGAGCGGGTGGCGCGAGAGTCGGAAGTGTGTCAGTCATCATGGCCCAATCTACCTGTTTAAGAGCCTAATGGTCAATGGATTAGCATCCGTCTCGGATGCAGTCCGTTTGCGGCGACCGGCAACGTGCCTGGTCACACTGCAGTATACGGCCTAGAGGCAGAAAGGTCGCGCTGGCGTCGCGTGATTCTGACAGAACTGCGACAAAATTGTTACTGCTAATGACCCGCAGAACCAAGATACGAGTAACCAAGTCGAATCGCGCCCTCGCCGAATCGATCACGGATGTTGTCGACGAGTTCATCAACTGTTTGACGGTCAAAGTTCGCACAATCATCAGGGGAACTGAAGAGATCGGGCTGAAAACGTTCCTCGCCAGCCCGTTCCAATTGCGACACCGATATCCCCAACAGCCGAATCTTGACCCCTTTAGTCCAATTCCGATCGAAGAGATCTGCTGCATGTCTATAGATCACCTTTTGGCTGTCGCACGGGGTCCTGAGAGTGGTACGACGAGTGAAGGTCGTGAAGTCGGCATGACGAATTCTCACCGTGATCGTCTTGCCGCAAAATCCGCCGTTTCGCATGCGGCGCCCCACGAGGTCGGCAAGGTAATGGAGTGTGGCATGCAGATAGTCTGGATCGGCTGAGTCTTTCGGGAATGTCCGTTCATGACCGATGGACTTTTCATCGGGTTGATCCTCAGGCGCCAGCACCGGCGAGTGATCGCCGCCGCGGGCGATACGGCCCATCACTTCGCCATTTTGACCCAACGCCCGACGTAGTTCTTTAAGATCAAAACTCGCAAGATCCCCGATCGTCCGAACTCCCATTTCATGGAATGTCTTGGCGGCAACCGGCCCAATCCCCCACATCTTTTCGACCGGCAACGGATACAAGACGGATTCGACATCTTGCTCACAGAGAATCGTCAGTCCATCCGGCTTAAATACAGATGATGCCAGCTTGGCCATGATTTTGGATGGAGCAATGCCGATGGAGCATGTCAACGATAACGCGGATCGAATCCGCGCTTTCAAGCCTCGCGCCAGCGCTTCCTCACTGCCAAAGACCTCATCACAACCCGTGACATCAAGAAAGGCTTCATCTACCGACACCGATTCTACTTTTGGCGAGAATTCATTAAAGATCTTGATTAGCTCGGCGGAGACGGAAATGTAGTGATCAGGGTCGACCCCGATAAACACGGCGTCCGGACACAAGCGTCTCGCTTCGGACGCCGGCATTCCCGAGTGGATTCCATACACTCGCGACTCATACGATGCCGTCGATACCACTCCGCGTTTGGCGCCCGTCGATCCAACAACGACTGGCTTTCCGACCAGCTTTGGATTGGCCCTTTGCTCGAGTGCCGCAAAATAGGCATCCATGTCGATGTGCATAATCCGTCGTGATAACACATCGCCCGACATCAGCACCTTCCGCTGATGCGATGGGAATGTTGATAGCCTCTCTGACATGCAAATCCTACGCCGTCATTCTCAAGTCAAAGTCGATTCGCAACAGCGAACCGACTTTGACTTGAGAATCTTTTTCACTCCACCCACACCTTGCCAATCGACCAGTCGGTGCGCCGCTCGTCGTAGATCAACTGAAAGACATTGTCCTGGGAATCGACCACGGAAAAATGGCGCACCCACGTCTCGCCCTTCGGGGCTTTCCATCGACCGGTGACACGCGCGATTTTGTAGGTCTGGCCCTTCCAGCGAAACCGCAGGGGCTTCAGGTTGCCTTTCTCAAAAATCGCGATCACATCGACCGGCTCATCGAGGTCGTGGTACAACCAACCTCACCCGTCTTCCCCCCGCTGGAGTGTCAGTGAATTAACAAGCTGTACTAGTCGGGCGCTTGCCCACACACCAAAATCGAGTCGAGCTACGCAATCCGCCTCAACAGGCCCACCACGACGCCCGCGATAAAGAAGCCCGGCGCGTTGCGATCGACCACGATTGTCTGAAACGCCTCGTTGGCCGGCTCGAGACGGACGCGATTGCGATCGGGATAGAATTTCTTCACGGTCGCCTCTTCGCCGATCACCGCCACGACAATGTCACCGCGGTTGGCGACATCCTGGCGCTTCACGAGGACAAGATCTCCGTCCATAATGCCCTCGTCTTTCATGCTCTCGCCGACAATGCGCAGGGAAAATACTTCGCCGCGCGGCAGAAACGATCGGTCGACGGCGACATGGCCATCGATATTCTCGACCGCCAGAAGCGGCAGACCGGCGGCGACCCGTCCCACAACCGGAATGGAATCGACATTCATCGCGGTCGATTCCTCGGTCAACTCGATGGCGCGCGATAAATTCTTCTCGCGACGAATGTAGCCTTTGCGTTCGAGGATTAAGAGCCCGTCACGGACGCCATTGGTCGAACTGATGCCCAGCGCCTCGCCGATCTCGCGGACTGTCGGCGGACGCCCCTCCGATTGGATATGTTCACGGACAAACTCGTAAACGCGCCTTTGGCTTTCGGTCAGAGTTTCTTTCGTCTTGCCCACGGCAACCTCCTCCGACCTCTTCGGGTCTGCCATGTGATACTGAACATTTGTTTAAGTGCCAATCAGAAAATGCGATATCGGGATCATTTCTTTGGGCGAAATTGGCCCTCGATATGCGTATAATGCAACAGCTTGGCCCACGAGGCTTGTACAAACCTTTGTGCTAAAATACCTTATGAGATTCACTCACTTGAAGACGTCGCGCAATCTGATCCTCGCATTTGCCATTTCGGTGCTACCTGGGATCGCATTCGGCCAGGGGTCCTCAAATGGCCCGCGGATAAAATGCGCCACTGAGATATTCGATTTCGGATTCATGCCACAGAACGTGATTGTGTCTCACACCTTTTGGCTGCGCAATACGGGCACCGAAATGGTGAAGATCAGTCAAATAAAGCCCAATTGCGGCTGTACCCAGATTCCGCCTATCGACTCGACCATTGCGGCAGGCGATTCACTGCCGGTGGAGGTCCTCTTCGGGTCCCGTTCTATGTTCGGGAAAGTCGAAAAATTCACGCGGATCATGTCAAATGCGGAAGGGCGGGTGCCAGCACTGACCTTCCGGGCTCACGTCCTCAAGACTGACGAAAAATCGGAGAGCTTTGCTGTTTCACCCACGGCACTGACGATGGGCGGCGCCACAGAGTCAAAAGTCGCGGTCAAGAACACGAGTAAGACACCCCTGAAGATCTCGGTTGTAGACCTGCCATCGTCGCTTATCCGCTTGGACACCAAAGAGATGTCCTTGGAGCCGGATGAAAGCAAAGAGATAAGCCTCACGTTGGTCGCTCAGACAACGCTGCAGGACTACACCAAGTCAATCACGCTCGAAGCCGACAACCCCGAAAGAACCCGCATCACGATCCCCCTCAGTAATGTTAAGAAAGAGTGAGATCTCTCGTTAACACCCCGGAACAGAAGCACGTCCACGTACTGTTCAGGTTTGCGATACCATGACCCGATGTGTATAATATCGCGATTTTGGCTTCGGAGCCAAAGAGGACAATAGATGAAGACAAGTCGGATCGGAAGCGCAGTAGCGATGTTGGCTTTGACGGCCTTGGCGGCGCGAGCCCAACAGGGAGCAGCGCCGGCTCCATCAGCCAATCCCCCCAGGCTCGAGGTACCTGAAGTTTCGTTCAACTTCGGCTACGTGCCTCAGGGTTCCAGCATTTCGCACACGTTTTGGTTAAGAAACGTCGGAGGAGATACACTGCGTATCACCGACGTGCGCCCTGGGTGAGGATGCACAAAGGCGCCTCTGAAAAAGAAGGTGCTTGCTGTCGGTGACAGCACAGACGTCGAACTCATCTTCAATACCGGGCACTACAGTTCGCGCACCAGCAAGAGCGCGAGCATCATTTGCAACTCACCGGGCATGGCGCCGTCGCTCTCGATTACGTCGTTCCCAGTGGCTTCCATAGATTCTCTCAAGCTCTTCCGCGTCGTGCCGGCGCTTGTCAGCCTGGACTCGTTGCGGCCGGAAGCTCAGAAGAATCCATGGGAGTATGAACTGGCGGTTCGCAACACCAGCAGTGAAGAACTGGATTTCAAGCTGATCGCGGCGCCGGCCGATTACATGAGCGTCGATGTACCCGGGGGCACCATTGACCCGGGCGAGGAAAAAACCATTAAGGTCAAGGTGGATCGTAACGTTGCGGATCAACTGTTTACCAAGTCATTCACCATCGAAGCGTCGGACTCCGCACGCACCCGTCTCACCGTGCCCGTCTCGAAAGCCATGCGTTGGGGCCCTGCGCCGACATCGCCATAACAGTTTTTCATTCGCCATGAACGACCTCAAGCCCTGATGCCGTTTCATCGGCATCAGGGCTTTGCCGTGTACAAGAGAGCATAGTTCGGTTAATCCGACAGGAAAGGAAGATCTGATGTTCAAACTGACTTCATGGGCGACGGTCTTGGTCTTCGCTTCGGCAAGTGTGGCCCTGGCCCAGGATGCCAAAAACGCCGCGCCGGACACGAGTAGCCCGCTTCCCTCCATCGTGAAACGCAAACAGGGTCCTCCCGCGGCGCCACCGACGGCGGTCAAGACGAGCAATGCCCGCCTCGAAGTCCCGGAGACGGATTTCCGTTTCGGCTATGCGCCTCAGAACGCAAAGATCACCCACAACTACTGGCTGCGAAATGCCGGCCCCGACACTCTTCACCTCACCGATGTGCGTCCCGGCTGCGGCTGCACCAAGGCGCCGCTGAAGACTAAGGTCCTTGGCCCAGGCGACTCCACAGATGTCGAAGTCATCTTCTCGACCGGGATGTACTCGAACCAGACCCGGAAAAGCGCCACAGTAATCTCCGATGTGCCCCACATGGTGCCACCGTTGACGTTCAGTGCATATCCCCAGAAGAACGTGGATTCCCTCACCCCGTTCATTGTGACCCCGCCCTTGGTCGACCTCGACTCGCTGAAAGACCAGGCGCAATCCGGGAGTCTTGAGGTCCGCGTCAGGAACACCGGAACCGAGCCATTGACGTTTAAACTGATCTCTGCGTCGGCCGAATGGTTCTCAGTCGATATTCCCGGCAGCTCAGTCGCTCCAGGCTCCGAGGAAGCAATTCAGATACGTTTCGTCAAGAGCCTGACCGAGGAGATTCTCAACAAGTCATTTACGATTGAAGCATCTGATTCCGCGATGACCCGCTACACGGTTCCAATTCAGAAGACACAACGCTGGGGACCGACGACGACGTCATCAGCGCAGTAGAGAATTCGCAGTCTGGATTCTGGGGAGCCCTCTTCAACGAACAGGGCTTTTCTCTTTGGGGCAACCTACGTCCGAAACAGAATCGACTCACGCTCGAAGAGGCGTGTGGCGATAAAGAGGGCAAAGCCCGCATAGACTGCGGTTGAGAGGAAGACGAGAGCGATCATCCCCGGTTGATACACTCCGAGAATAACCTCCTTCATAGCCATGCAGATATTGACCACGGGAATGCAGGCGAGTACTGCGTTTAACTCGAGACCGGGGACCAAGCTGACCATCGCCGGCATGATCGCGGCCATCAAGAGGGGCGTGACATAGCTCTGCCCTTCCTTGTAACTACGGGCAGAGATCGAGATCATGATAAGCAGCGACGAGAACAAAACCGCGGTCGGTATCATGAGCAGGAAGATCCAGAGAATCGTAATGGGCGAAAACCCGATGGTCGCCGCCTGACCGCCATCGTCGCCGAAACGCATCCCGCCGATCCCGAAACTCACCGTCATCGAGATGGTCGCCAGCGCGGTCGTCACCATCCCCGCAGTGACCACGGCGAGGAACTTCCCGATCGCTAAATGCCAGCGTGAGACCGGCGCGACCAGCAAAGTCTCCAGCGTGCCGCGCTCCTTCTCCCCCGCCGTGATGTCCAGTGCGGGGTACATGCCGCCTGTCATCATGAGAATGACAAGCATGTAAGGGAGAAACATGGCCAGGAAGAATCCCGACTTCTTTGCGGCTGGCGCGACGTCAACGGATTGAAGCACAACGGGTCGCAGCAGCCGACGGTCCATACCCGCCGATGTCAATCGCTCGGTGACGATCGAGTCACGAACCTTAATCGCCCAATCCCGCAATCGATCCCCCGCCGCCTCCGACTTGATGTCGGCCTCATCGGTGAAGGTGCGCACCACGACTGAGTCGCCCGCCTGAATGCGTCCACCGATGTCGGGGGGAATCTCGATCACAGCGCGCACGAGCTTGTCCGCAATGGCCCGGTAGTAGATCGACGATTTAATAGAATCCGAAAGGCTCTCAGGGGAGTCACCGAAGAGCCGCTCGACTTGTGCCGGCGATATCGCGCTGTCGGATCGCGCGGACTCGATGAGAGACGTCTGCACACTGTCGGTATTGATGACAACGATCTTCTCCACGCTACCGAGCAGTCGCACGAATTCTGGATCAGCGTCGCGCGGAAGTATCAGCACCTTTTGCGATTCGGCCTGCGTCTTGGTGATTTGAGAAGCGATCACCGAGCCCAGCCCGATCGAAAGCAATGGGTAGAATAGAATCGGGATAAGCACCATAGAGACAATCGTGCGGCGGTCGCGCAGGATGTCTTTCATCTCCTTGGCGAAGACGATCAGTGCTCCGTCCCAGCGTCTCATATGCTGACCGCCTCGACGCCGATGGCGGCAACGAAGATGTCATCGAGATCATTCTTGCCGGTGTGAGCGCGGAATTGCTCGAGAGTCCCCTCGCTGCGGATCTTGCCGGCGTGAATAATACCGATGCGATCGCAGAGCTTGGCGGCTTCGTGCATGATATGAGTCGAGAGAATCACCGACTTGCCGCGGCTTTTTGCATCGGCGATAAAGTCGACTATCGCGCGCGATGTAATCACATCCAACCCGATGGTCGGCTCATCGAGGATCAGAACGGGCGGATCATGGATCAAAGTCCGCGCGATGGACGCGCGCTGCTTCTGCCCCGATGAGAGCTTGTCCACGCGTCGGTCGACAAATTCCTCCAAGCCAAGTCGTGCGATCAGGTCGGCAGAGCGCTGCTTGATCAAGTCACCCGGCATTCCGGAAAGCCAGCCAAAGTAGGTCATGATCTCGCGTGGTGTCAGCCGCCAGTACAGCCCCGTTGAGCCCGTGAGGAATCCAATCTGGGCGCGCACGCGTTCCGGATGGGTTACCGCATCCTGCCCGTTGATCGAGATCGTGCCCTCATCGGGCCGCAGCATGGTGGCGAGCATCCGCAGGGTCGTGGTCTTCCCGGCGCCGTTCAGTCCGAGGAGGCCGTAAATCTCCCCGGCCTTGACGGAAAACGTCACGCCATCGACAGCGCGGATTGGGCCGCGCTTCTTGTCATAAAAGGTCTTCTTCAGGTTTTGAACAGAAATCATGTGACCGCTAAGTTACGAGTTGCCCGTCCTTGGAATTTCATCGTCCGCGTTCGAACTCCCCCGACTGAATTCGTTGATCCCAGGTCGGATCGCGCTTCTCGCCGCGCGCGGATGATGTCACCATGCGATAATCACCGTAGCCGTTTTCATCGACGAACAGGAAATACGCAGCTCCCTGTCCCGGCAGGCTCTCATAACTCCACTTTTCTGCGGCCTCGCGTCCGGACGTAAAGGGAAAGCGATCGATTTGGTCCGGTGGACCATACACGATGTAGACACGCCCCTGATCGGTGCGCCAGCCATCGGAACGATCACGGAATCCGATGGAGAACCGGTCATTGGCGAAATTCAGTCGGCGCAGATGTTCATCGCGGAACTCATTCAACGGAGTCTCGGGCGACGGATCGCGATCTTTCCAGAACTGCGCCATAAAATTCGCTTTGCCCGTGGCGTTCAGAGATTCGAACGTCGCCATCTCACCCGGCCGCGCGACGTAGGCCATGATGACTTTCAGCTGCTCTATCTCCTCAGTCGTGAGTGTGTCGATAACAGCCGAGACGACGTGGAAGGGCTTTTCGATATACGCTGTCTGCAATGATACCGGGTCGGTCACTTCGGCACGGAATCGGTACAGACCGGCCGTCAGATCCCGCACACTGATGGCACTGGCCAGCACGGCCGAGGAGCCCGGTTTCGTCAGAGTCTGGGCGGGCAGTTCTCGTGCCGGGGACCCGTCGGTCGGCACGATGGAGAATGCGACCGTGTATTCACCGTTAGGCACGGAATCGGCAATGAGGTTGTACGCTTCCAGATAGAAACAGAGCCGGGGACGCGACGGCCCGACAAGCCCCCGGGAGTCGGGGTATACTTTGTATTGGTTCTTCACCAACACATCCTGAGGCCGTTCGACCGTATCGGGAGGCACCCGCATAATGTCGTAGCCGAATTCCACATCCGACAGTGTTAGCGCAGGGCTCGAATAATCCCTCGCACGTACATGGTACTTGGCTTCGGATGTCGATTTGTCGGTAAGGTCGATGGTCACAACACGTGCTTGGTACGACCCCGGCGGAAGCTCCAGCCAGCAGGCGAAGAAGTGAGTGAAATTCGTGTCCGCAAGATCAGCGGAATCCGACACGACCGAGACGAAACCACTCCCCACCGAGTCGACGGGGTTACCGAGCGAGTCGGTGACATGCACCCAGGTGAATACGTCGGCACGGATGACGTCATCGACACGCCGGAACTCGAGATCGGATCGTTTGAGTTCAAAGTAGAATTCGACAAAGCTGTTGGGCAGACCATGGGTCATCCGGAAGGCCGCGTAATCGGACCACATCCGCAAGTCGCCGACCGCATCGTGCCCAACCGCATGGTGAGCCCAACTTACGACTGACAGTGCTGTCATCGTGACGAGTAACAACGCCCCTTTGCAGTACTTCATGATTCTCCCCCGATTCACGGCAGCCACTCCTTAGCGGACGATGCCGTCGTACGGATACTGAAGTGCATACTCCCCGTTGCCGTTGGCGTCGACGAAGAGAAACCGTCGACGCTGAGCGTAGTAGTACCACAGTTGATACGGTTTGCTTTCGCGCTCAAAAGGATGACGCTCGATTTCGTCAGGCTCACCGTACTTTACGTACACGGTCCCGTAATCTGAACGCCACCCTCGCCTGAATGACGTCGTGAAATGCAGGTCGGCATGGCGAACCCGCCGATAGTACTCATCCTGCCATTCGTTGTCGTCGGTCTGTGGAGTTGGATCTTTGGATTTCCAGAATGCGGCGAACGCGGCGACTCGACCTTCGGGCGGTGTCGCGCGCAGTGTCTTGAGGTCTTCGTGCGTCGCGATATGGACCAGCATGTCGACAGCTTCTTCCCAATTCTCCTCCACCAAACCAGCCATGGACCAATCGACCCAGAACGGTACATGGACGGGCTCCCGCATCGCCTTCCCCGATGCGGCGCGAAGCTGAAGGGTGAGGAGAGCTTCACCAGTCTTGAACCCGGCCAATGGGCTCCTGTAAACAACGGGGATCAACGGATCAGCGGAGGTGACCGGAATCGTATCGACTTGCTTTTTGTCGCCGAAGCGCTGCTCGGCCGTGATCTCAAGAAATGTCGCATCGGGCGCTGCGTCGCGGTAGACTTCGAGATACATCGCGATCCGGTCTTTCGAGGCCGCGAAAGCGCGTGTGACGCTGGGCACGAGATGCATGCCATTTCGTTCAAATCGGGCCACGCCCGACACATCGGCGGTTGGATCGAAGAACATCGGTCCGCCAACAGGCCACTTATCGCCGTGCGCATCCCGCAACTCCAAAGTCGCCTTCCTCGTGTACGAACTGCTGGAGACACGATCAGTCAGCGTCACGGACAATTCATACTCGTCTGGAAGGACCGTCATCGTCAGGATGTTCACCAGGTATCCGGAAGGGTTGCGCGTCTCCTCAAACGTCGGGAGGGCGTAATTCTCGCGGGCGCTCACGCTTGCCGATTGCGGGTCCCGATCAGAGGCGAGGATGGCGTTGATCTCATAGGCCGCAACGTAGTATTCGGCGCTGCCGCCCGTATCGGACGTTGCCGGCTGCGACCCCATCCGGGCGTCGGAATGCTTCATCGTCCGCCGAATGTAGGACAGCCTAGGGTTGACGATTTTGTAGTAGCACTCGATCCGGATGCTGTCCTCGCTCGCCCGGAACGCCGCCCAGTCGAGGTCGAAGACCGGCACTCCCGGCGGCGGCAGGTTGGAAAACTCTACTTGGCTATGGGCGGCTGGGGCATAGAGACCCAGGCAAATCAGAAGCGCCACGGCCCATCCGAGAATCCGAACGATGTCAATGCGGCGAGACCCCATCACGTATGCCCCCTCTATTACACTTGACGTCCGAATATATTTCTGCCCGACCGAAGAAACCACGCAAAACAGGCCGCGTGTTCCCCTGAAAGCGGGGCCAGGGATGGGGCTATTCGTAGCGGAGGCTGACAATCGGGTCGACGCGGGCGGCCCGGTAAGCAGGGTAGATGCCGAACACCAGCCCGACCATCACCGCCACCACGAAGGCAATGAATATCCAGCTGACCGACACGGCCGCCGGCAACGGTGAGAGCGCGTTGACGAGGAATGCGATGAGGATTCCGAAAACGATTCCAATCACTCCGCCCAGTCCTGACAGGGTCATGGCCTCGATCAGGAACTGCCAGACGATATTGGAGCGCCGGGCGCCCATGGCCTTGCGAATGCCGATCTCCCGGGTCCGTTCGGTCACCGACACGAGCATGATGTTCATCACGCCCACGCCGCCGACCATGAGGCCGATGGATGAAATCACTGTCATGGCCACGTAGATCGCGCCGGTGATGCTCTTGTATTGCTCCAGGATCGAATCCTGCGTGAAGACGGCGAAGTCTTCTGGTTTGTCATAGGGGACGCCGCGCCGCCGCCGCATAAGTTCGGTGATCTGGTCGATTGCGGCGGGGATGAGCGTTGGGTCCGTGGTGTGGCACTGGAGCCAAAGCTCCTTTTCCCAGGGATGCAGCTTGGCGAAGGTGCCATAGGGTATGAGAATAAAATTGTTAAAGTCCTCGCCCAGAAACGAATCGCGCTTGGCCACCACCCCGATGATCTGGTAACGATGGTTGTTAACCAGGATGTCTTTCCCCACCGGATCCAGCCCCGCAAAGAGCGCATCGGCGATGGAACTGCCGATGACGCAGACCATGCGTTTGAAGTGGTGGTCGATTTCGGTGATGAATCGGCCTTCCGCCATCTCCGACTTGTTGATCGTCATATAAGCAGGAAGGACGCCAACGAGGTCGGGTTGCATCCCCGTGTTTTCGCCATAGCGCACCGTGTTGCCTCCGGGCGCGCGATAGTGATTCTCCGGCGAGACCGCGTCGACCAATGAGCATTGCTCATAAATGGCCATGGCATCTTCGAAGACAATCCCCTTGCGATTGCGCTCTTCCGATGAACGCGGCCCGAAGTGAATACCGGGTTTGTTCTTGGCCACATAGATCGCATTGGAGCCCAGCGACTCGATTTGCTCCGTCATCGAGTTGTTGAGGCCGGTGATGAGCGAGACCATACCGATCACGGAACTCACACCGATCAGTACTCCAAGCACCGTGAGGAATGAACGCAGTTTATTGGCGCGAATGGCGGCGAATGCCATGAGCATCGCCTCGCGCATTTCGAACCCGGTGATTTTCATGGGTTACTCATAACGCAGGGCCTCGATCGGGTCGAGACGCGCCGCCTTCATCGCCGGATAGACCCCGAAGATGGTACCAATACCGCCGGACACCATCACGCCCGCGATCACAGACCACAATTCGATTCCCATCGGTAGGCCGGAGAACTTCGACAGTCCCCAACCGGCCACCACCCCGAGCGCAATCCCGAATACGCCGCCAATCACGGACAGGGTGAGCGACTCGGATAGAAACTGCCACATGATATTCGCTTTACGGGCGCCGATCGCCTTGCGGATGCCAATTTCCCGCGTCCGCTCGGTCACCGAAACGAGCATGATATTCATGATCACAATGCCGCCGACGACCAGGGCGATGGAGGAGATGCCGATCATGACGATGAACGCGCCGCGCGAGAAGTCCTCCCAGACGGTGATGATGTCGCCCGCGGTATAGATTTCGAAATCGTCATCGTCGCCGTAGTTCAGCTTGTGTCGAGCGCGCATGACGACGCGCACCTCGTTTTGCGCATCGTCCATCGATCCGTAAGCGCCGGCCTTGACAAAAACATCCAGTGACCGCCGCTCGCCAAAGTGTTTCTCAAAAGTGGACAACGGAATGATGACGTAGTTGTCCTTACTCTGGCCCAGAGTCGAACCACGCCGCTTGCCGTTGCCGATGACGGTGTAGTCACGACCGCCGAGACGCAATGTCTGTCCGATGTGGTTGATACCGGGGAACAGATTATCAATGACATCGTAGCCGATAAACGCGACGGAGCGGCGGTGCTCGTTGTCAGATTCGGTCGGATAGTAGCCGTTCTCAACGTCGAAATCGACGATGCTGGGGAAATTCGCCGTCGAACCCATAATCCAAACATCGTTGATGTTGTTGCCTCCCGCTTTGGCGGTACGCGAGGTGATGGCGCGCGCACCGACCAGCTCGCAGGACTCACATCCCTGCTCGATCACCGCGACGTCCTGCATCTTAATCTTCGGCCGGCCTGAGCGTTCAAACCACTGATCATCGGACGTGATGATGCCCTCGCGATCGAGCATGAAGGTGGTCGCGCCAAGTGTCGCGATCTCGGATGACACGTACTGATTCATCCCGGTGATGAGCGAAACGATCGCGATGATCGTCGCGACACCGATGATGACGCCGACCAGGGTCAGGATGGAACGGAGTTTATTGGCCCAGAGAGCGGCCAGAGCGATGCGGGCACTTTCGAGGAATTGGCGCATGGGGACCGCTTGTGGTGATGCAGGGCGAACGCGCCGAAGGCACAGGAGTGCGCCCTACGCCGCTCGACGCCCCATTTCTTCCTTCTCCACCTTACCGTCGCGGATGTGAATGATACGGTTGGCATACGCCGCGACGTCATGCTCGTGCGTAACCAGAATGAGCGTGTTGCCGGCCTGATGCAGGCGGTCGAACAGCGCCATGATTTCCTCGCCCGTCTTGGTGTCGAGATTTCCAGTCGGTTCGTCCGCGAGGATGAGCGAGGGATTATTGACAAGAGCGCGCGCGATCGCCACGCGTTGGCGCTGGCCGCCCGACAGCTGGTTCGGACGGTGCGTCATGCGGTCGCCCAGATCAACCATCTCCAGGGCCCGTTTCGCCATGTCGATGCGCTGTTCCGCCGATGTGCCGTTATAGATCAGCGGCAACTCGACGTTGTGGAGCGCCGTGGCACGCGGGAGTAGGTTGAATGTTTGGAAAACAAATCCAATCTCCTTATTGCGCACGTAGGCGAGTTCATCGTCGTTCATTGAGGCGACTTGCCGGCCATTGAGTTCATAGGTCCCGCGGGTCGGTGTGTCCAGGCAACCGATGAGGTTCATTAGGGTTGACTTGCCTGAACCGGATGGACCCATGATGGCGAGGTACTCGCCGCGAGCAACATTGACCGAGACCCCACGCAACGCGTGGACCTCTTCATCACCCATGACGTATGTCTTCCAGAGGTCCTCTGTCTTAATCAAGATGCCGTTGTCGCCCATCGTGTATCTCCCGACCAATCAGGTTTCACTTGGTTTGTTGCCCTTGCTTTCATCCTCGGCCTCGATTTTCTCGCCGTCCTCGAGTTCGCGCAACGTGCGGAATGGCCCGACGATGACGACATCAGTTGGCTGAACGCCGGAGATGATCTCGATATTCTGCTGATCCGCTATACCGGTCTCAACTTGAACGAAGGCGGCGCGTCCATCGCGGACAACGAAGACTCCTTCAAGCGGTTTCTTCTTTTCGTTCGAAACACTATCACCCGAGGTTTCCGTTCCCGAAAGTGCGGTCGCACCGGCGCTGCCTTCATCGGAGGATCCGGGCTTCTTGTCTTTCTTGAGCAACGCCTCATCGCGCAGGACCACAGCACCGATCGGCACGTTGATGACACCGTCACGCTCGTCGGTGGTAATGTCGCACGTCGCGGTCATTCCCGGTTTGATGTTCGGAACCGTGTCCACGACGAGGATCGTAACCAGAAAGTTGGTCACCTGGTCTTGCGTCCCCATGCCGGTGACTTGCGCCGTATTCCCAATCTGGCTGACGCGACCCGCGAATGTCGTATCGGGAAATGCGTCGAGCTCGATCTTCACCGGCTGCCCGAGTCCAACATTGGAGATGTCGGTCTCATCCACCTCGACTTCTACTTCGATCACCGAGAGATCCGAGATCACCATGATCACAGAAGCCTGGTAGTTTAACGAACCCATGACGATTTCACCGAGCTCGGTTGGCAGATTGGTGACATATCCATCTATCGGGGCGGTGATCTTGGTGTACCCCAGGCTTTCTCGCGCTTGGTCCACAGAGGCTTTCGCCTGTTTCAAACGAGCCTCGGCGGACTCGAACGAGGCTGTCGACGTATGGTACCGTGTCTCCGCGGCATCGAATTCCTGCTGGGAGGCGAGGTTCTTGTCGAAGAGAGCCTTGATCCGATTGTAAGTGAGTTCGGCTTCTCGGGCCGACGCTTGCTCGTATGCCAGGTTCGCTTTAGCCGCTTCGTAACCGGCCTCGGAGGAACGAAGCTGCGCTTCGTATGTGCGCGCGTCGATCTGGATCAGCAAGTCGCCCTTGGCGACCCGCTGCCCTTCGATCACAGGCATGCTGACGATCTCGCCGGAGACATTCGCTGAAATTTTCACTTCCGTGCGCGGCTGGACCTTGCCGGTCGCATTGACCAGGGAGACAATCCGTCCCTGCTTGGCCTTTGCCGTTTTGACCTTCTCTGCCTTTTCGGAGGAACGGGTCAGGTTGGCCACGACGAGAATGGCGGCCACGAGAACGATGCCCCCGATGATGTAGAGTTTCTTTCGACTCTTCTTGTTATTTGCCACAAGTCACCATCTGAAAGCCACTCCTACGAGTGGCGGTTTGCGCGCTGCCTGCTGAATGATTCCTACGCCACTGCACGGAATAGGATTCAGGATTCGTGATTCTCCCGGCCGGTTTTGCCAAGCCAAACCGGCACGATGCTTTAGCGTCTTCCCATCGCGTTCTGCAAATTCGCCACCGCGATGAAATGGTCATAGAGTGCGTTTACCTTGTCGGTCTGTGCCCGTGTTAGAGATTCCTGTGCATTGAGCAAATCGAGGATGGTCGCCGCACCCAGATTGTATTTCTCCTGCGCCAGATTGTAATCCTCCTGCGCGGAAGCTTCGGTCTGATCGGCAACATTTCGGCTTTCGCTCGCCAATTCCACTCCCAGATATGCCTGCTTAACAGCCAGCTCCAGCGCCTTCGCGGTCTGCTGTTCAATCTCACGGGTATACTTCACGCCGACTCTGGCGTTCGAGATCGTTGTCTTCTGATGAAACGCGCTGAAAAGTGTCCACGACAGCCCGACACCGGTTGACCACGTGCCATTCTCTCCCTTGAAGACATCTCCGGCGTCTTCGGCGGCAAAACTGCGGCTGCGTGACCAGCCGAGACTGGGGAACAGTGTTGCCCGAGCGATGCCGAGGTCCGCCTTGGCGGAGCCCAGGTTGGCCTCGGCGATACTCAAATCAGGCGACTCGCGCCGCGCAATCTCCAGTGCCTCCTCGTATGTCGGCGCCGACGGCGCCTCCTCTGTCACCGGGGCAACTACGATGGTGTCGTCTACCGGACGATTGAGAATCGTGTTCAGCCCCGCCTGGCCATTTCGCACTTCGTTCTGGCGGCGCAGAAGCTCTAATTGAGCCGTACCGAGTTCTACTTTGGCTTTCAGCACTTCCGAGAGCGAAGCCGATCCCAACTCGTACTTGCTCTGAACGGTTTTGTGAAACTGTTCGGCGCGGGCAACGGCCGCTTCTTGCACAACCACCAGCTCTTGCGCCTTGAGGAGTCCGAAGTAGCTCTCCTTTACGCCGAACACCAAGCCGTTCTGAGCGCCCCGGAGGTTTTCCGACCCGGCTCGGCGGTTGTGGTTGGCCCGCGAGACACTGTACCAGTTGGCGCCGCCGTCAAACAAAGTCTGTCGAAGTCCGATGCTGCTTGAATAGCGCGACGACGAGAGCGCGGTAGGAACGTATGTCCCCGTCGTATCCAGCACAAATGAGGTGCCCTTTGAGTGACTGTAGTCATAAGAAAACGACAAGGAAGGCAACAGGTCGCCCCAGGCGGTCCATACACCCTGCCCGCCGCGGTGTGCGCTCTCCCGCGCCTGCGGCACTCCATATTGCGAGGAGCCGTTGGTGCGCAGCGCCTCGGCAATTGCCTCATCCAATGTCAAGACCTGGGCGGATGCTGTGCCTGTGGCTCCCAGCGCCATCACGGCCACACACACCGCGACAAACACCTTTCCGATATTGCGTCCCATGCACCTCTCCTTCATCGATCGTCTCGTACTAGTGAGGCTCAATCTACATGCCAAAGTTCATTCCCAACGTGGCCAGACCACTCTGTGCCAACACCCAGATAAACCACGCGATAAACACCGCGACAAACGACTTGCCCGACGGCGCCTTCGCCAAGACAGACACCGCCACGGAAGAAAGCCAGACCTGCCATAGGCCAAACAGCTCAAAGGACGAAAGCAGTTTTTTCATGAACGGCCCAGTGTCGGGCGAGGTGAGCACACCCAGCCCGATCGAAACATCCATCGATCCTTTTGCCATGACCAAAGGGACTACAACCAACGTCCCCAGGATGGTCAGCATTCCCGTCCACGCATACGCATTCAGCACAGGAAGGAACTTCGTATTTCCACCAAGAATGATATTTCCAATAAACAGGAGAACAGCCGCAGCGAAAAGTAGCGCAACGAGCTGAAATACCGGAGTGAGCAGCAACCAGGCTGGATTCTCGAAGTTCTCGGACATGTTGTCGAGAATCTCCTGTTTCTGCTCCGGTGTCACGGCTGTGTTGCCAGCCAAGCTTTTCTCGACTTGTTCCATCTGGTTGGCTTTGACGATGTCTTTGATCGGGAGGTACCCGGCAATCGCGACAGCTCCCATGATCAACCAGAGAATGATCCACTGGTGTCCGCCACCGATGCTCGCAAACAACTTGCGCGGATCGACGAAGAGGTTCCAGAATTTCTCCAGGAAACCAAGGTGCTCCGGCGATTCGGGAGTGCGCACTTCGGCGTCGAAAGCCTGTCCAGGTTCAGTTGTCATCACATCCACCTCTCCGCCGCCGGCACTGCGAAGGCAATACCTGCAACCGACGTGACATGGGAACAAAAGACGTTGTGAGCATGTGAAAGTTTCATCTTTCCAAGGCTCTTCGGGCGCGTGACGACGACCGAAAACGGCTCCGTCTTGCGCTTGGCCATCGGACTTGGTCCGCCAATATACCGATGCGGGTGGCCCACATGCAACACGGCCGCCAGAGGTTTGACCCGTGGCGGCCGTTAAGTGTTAGACGGCGGCGGCAATCAATAATCGGCGCCGAGCGAGAAATAGAAGGCGGGACGCGCCCCGACAGTCTTCAAGTCGGTGCGCCAAGCTTGGTCGAATCGCAGGACGACGAATCCAAGATTTGCGCGCAGGCCGTAGCCAAACGACATGCGGATGTCCTTGAGGTGAAATCCGTCCTCGGTCGTGGCGCCTTGGAAAGTGTCATTATCTGTCCACGCCGAACCGATATCGGTGAAGACGGCGCCGCCAACGCGCGAGAGTATCATGGGCAACGGGAATCGCAGTTGCAGGTAGTCGACAAATGGGAATCGGAATTCCACATTGGCCATCACGAACTTGTTTCCGGATATCGCATAGTAGTCATACCCGCGAAATGGTGTGATCACCTGCGAGAAATACAAGCCGTCAACGTCATAAACATCGGAGCGGGCGATGTCCGAACCGACCCAGTTGCTGACACCACCCAGATAGAATCGCTTCGGATTCTTGCCTCCGGACGTGCCACCGGCCAATCGCAGACCGAGACTGTAACGGCCACCGATGCGGATGTATTGGCGCGCGTCGGCGGTCAGGGCCTGGTAGGAGATGCCATCCGATACGCCTTCCGGCGCGATTTCGAAATTGACGCGGTAACGACGACCGCTGACGGGCCCGGTCAGGCCCCAGTTCGCGTTGTCGTGGACCAACGCCAGGGCACCCAACCCCACGCGATCAGAACGATCGTCGTAGTCACCGTTTTCGTCGGGATCGAAGTAGCGACGGTCGATGAAGATCATCATTCCATCCAACTCCAGCCGCGTGAATTTCGAAAACGGGCGTGACGCGATCCCCTGGAACCCGTACGTGCGATCGGAAAAAAGCCGGTCGGTGAAATCCAAATAATAGTATTTCGAATGGAAAACGCCGAAGCCCCAATCAATTCGCTTGGGCCGGTAGGCATAGAAAACCTGAATGTTTGATTGATCAATCGTGTTGATCAGGTCCGAGGCGATGTAGATCTGGTGATCTCCCATGTAGTCGGAGATGACAAAGTACGATTGTCCGCGTAATCCGAAAAACGTGTCGTAGCCCAAGCCACCGGTCACGAGATCGGGTGAAAACTTCAACTTGTACCGGTGGACTTCAAAGCTTGTATCAGTCGAGGCCAGCTCGGCTGCCGCCAGAGAATCGATGGGAGAGGATCTTGCCGCCCCTGCAATCTTGTCTGTGGCCCGTGAAGAATCACTCTCAGCGAGAGCCGTCGTGTCGGCAGTCGAATCTGCAATGGCGGCCTGGGCGGAATCGGCCGCCGCGGTCTCGGGCAGGGGTTGTTTGCGCAGCGGACTTTCAGCCCGCTTGACATACGATGTGAACTCGAGATCTTCTTCGATCGCCTTCGGCGCCTGCTCCTCAAGATCAATCTCTTTTCGCTGGACGAATGTCCCGGAGTCCGCGCCGGTGAGACGCCGCACAAACGCCGTCGGCGACAACAATCCCGCCGAATCTCCGCGCGGACGAATCTCCTTCATCAAGAAAACATCGAACCCGCCCTTGAAGAACGCGGTGAATGCGATGCTCTTCCCGTCAGGCGCCCATGAAGGCGAGAAGCATCCGGACAGGGCATCGGTGATCGGGTACTGCCGCGTCTCGCCCGAATCGATCACGTAAAGATTGTAGATGCCGTTGGCGTTCGAGACGTAACAGATGCGCTCTCCGTCAGGCGCGTACACTGGCATCTTGCACTCGGCATCGTCATCGGTGAGCGGACGCACTGTTGCCGTCGAGAGATCGGCTTCGAAGATATTGTAACGGCCATACCGAAAAGTGCGGGGATCCTGAACTTCGTCGACCATCAGCGACGATTTCACCGCCGGACGATCGCAGGCAAAGACGATCTTGTTGCCCGACGGATCAAACTCGGGATCCTGTTCGTCGTATCGGTCGTTCGTCAAACGCGTCACTGCGCCAGAAGCGATATCGACGCGATACAGATCGTTACGGTCTTGGCGACAGCCGACGAGCACCACGGAATTCCCGTCGGGCGCAAAGGTGGGCGAACGCAACGAGGAGAACCCGAGCGAGATGGAACGATCACTTCCCTTGCCGTCGACGTTGGCAAGGAACAACACATCATGACCCGATGACTTGGTGATCAGTGCGAGCGTCGATCCATCCGGTGAGAAACTCATCGCCGAGAGGTAAGAGTGAAGCGATTCGAATCGGTCGGAAGAGCCGCCCTTCAACACGCGTTGCAGTCTCTTGCCATCGACGGCGGAGATGATCTTGACCTCGGTGTAGTCGGCGCGCTCGGAGAGAATGGCCAGACGATCCCCGCGCGGCGAGAAGACGGGCTTGTCGTTGTAATATGAGCCGTCCTTCTCGTGGTCGGTCAATTGCTTGGCAAAGTCCTTCGGCTCTTCCCGCACTGAAATCTCCGGCCAGTATTCCTTGCGCAGCCGCTTCTGCCAGTCCTCGTTGAATTCCTCTTCCCCCATGCCAATGGTTTTGCGAAGGACGTTATCCATCGACATCTCGAAACGGCCCTTGTTCAGAAGCTCGGAGATCTTGGCTTCGCCATACCGTTCGGCCATGTAGAGGACCGCCGACTGCCCCTGCTTGTAAGCGAGGTAGCCGCCGACATACTGCAGCGGAACCAGATAGTTGTGGACCGTCGCATCGCGGATAACCATGTCGGCAAATGTGTCCCAACCATGGCGGGAGGAATACTCAGCGAATCCTTCGGCAAACCAGAGCGGCAGGTCGAAGAACGAGCGCCGCGAGATAATCGAGCCGACCCCTTCGCCATAGATCTTGTCGAAGGTGACTGCGTGCGTGAGTTCATGGTGGAGGACGTGTCGGAAGTCCTCGTAAGAGCCAGTGAACGGCATCACCATACGGTTCTTGAACGATTCGGTGAACCCGCCGACACCTTCGGGGAGGAGACCGCCGGTCACGTTGGTTTGCTGGAACTCGTTGTGCGACTGATAGATAATGGTCGGGACCTTCTTGCGCAGACGGTGATCGAGCTGGGCCGAGACTTGGACATAGGCAGACTCGAGCACTTCGGCTGAGAATACCGCAAGGTCATAGCCACCCTCGTAGAAGTAGATGTCGAAGTGCGGCGAGGAGATGTAATTCCAGACGAAGTTATCGTACTGAACCTTGTTTTGGCCGAATCCCTGCGCCTGCACTCGTCCTGTTGCCAGAAGCAAGCCGACTGTCGCCAGCACCAACCAGACTTTTTTCATCGTATTCTCCGACATCAGATCAAGACAGGGAGATCGCCCTCTGCGTTAAGGTGGAAACCGGCGGCTGAGAGGCAAACGCCCGGCCGATATGGCCTACAACAAGAGAAACTTCATGGATTGGCGGGAGTTCCGTGGAAAACCACGAACCTATTCGTCCTTGACGCGCTTGATATCCGCGCCCAGTTGAGCCAGCTTGGTTTCCAGGTGGTCGTAACCCCTGTCGATGTGATACACGCGACGTACCTCGGATATTCCCTCGGCGCCCAATGCAGCAAGCACGACCCCTGCCCCGGCTCTGATATCGGCAGCCATCACGGCTGTCCCATGCAACTGCGGGACCCCGGAAATACGCGCCTCATCCCCGGAAATCTGAATATCTGCCCCCATGCGGGCCATTTCCATGGCGTGTGAGAACCGGTTTGGGAAGACTGTGTCGGAAACGACTGACGCGCCGTCAGCGACTGTCAGCAGTGCCAAGATCGCTGGCTGGAGATCGGTCGGGAAGCCCGGGTATGGGAATGCAACCACCCTGGCGGGCCAGAGCTTCTTGGGTCCTTTTACGGACATTCGGCCTTCACCAGAAGAAACCTCGGCTCCCATCTCGCGGAGTTTAGCAGTCACAGCCTCTAAGTGTTCCGGGGCCAATTCGGTCAATTCGACGGAGCCGTTGGTGATCGCCGCCGCCATCATCAGGGTCCCGGCCTCGAGACGGTCCGGGATCGGACGGTGTTCGACGCCATGTAGCGACTTCACGCCCTGGATGCGAATTGTTGTCGTGCCGGCTCCGGAGATCTTCGCGCCCATCTTGTTCAGATAATTGGCCACGTCCTCGATTTCAGGGTCACAGGCGGCATTGACGAGCACAGTCTCGCCGGGCAGGAGCGCCGCCCCGATCATCAGATTCTCTGTGCCGGTATGAGTGGGACGATCGAAGACAAATGTCGCCGCTTTCATCGCCTTGCCGTCGCCATGCACATAGCCGTGGTCTTCGACAAACTTGACGCCCAACGCCTCAAAGCCCTTGATGTGCAGATCGACCGGACGCGGCCCAAAGGCGCAGCCCCCGGGAAGGGACACCCTTGCCTCACGCATGCGTCCGAGCAGAGTGCCCAAATAGAGAAACGATGCCCGCATGCGCCGCATGAGGTCGTACGGAACCTCACGCCCCGTCATCCCTGCCGCATCGATCGTCAGCGTCTGCGATTTGGGATCGTACTCGGCCTTCGCACCCAGGTGATTACACACCGTCGTCGCGGTGCGAATGTCGACCAGGTCTGGGATGTGGGTGAGAACGGTCTTGCCCTTTTCGGCGAGCAAGGCAGCGCAGATGATTGGCAACGTCGAGTTTTTGGAACTGTCTACCCTGATGCTCCCGGAGAGCTTCTTCCCGCCCTTGATGACAAACTTATCCAACTGTCCCCTCTCTTGCAGCGTTTTCGGCCGCTGAGATCGTCAAGAATCACCTACTGGCCGGGGCTGTCAAGAGGTATAGGTCCAATAGGACTTATAGGACGTATATTCCCCCTGATGACCGAGAGTCGCCCCATTCTCTTCTTCTCCGATGCCCACTTCGGCGCCCATGGCCCGACTCAGGAAGAGGAGAAAATCCAACGATTCGTGAGCTTTCTACACCACGCGCGCGCAATTGGCGCCGAGGTTTTCTTCCTGGGCGACCTATTTGATTTTTGGTTTGAATACAGGCATTGGCTCCCCAAGCATGATGTCCGAATCACCAACGCCATCCGCGATCTGACTGCCGCGGGAATACCCTTCCACCTCATCATCGGCAATCATGACTGCTGGGCGGAGGATTTCTTCCCTAAGCACTTGGGAGTGGCCCTTCACCGGGCCGACCTGACGATCAATCGCCAGGGATTGCGTCTCATTCTCTCGCACGGCGATGGCAAAGCCCCGTCGGATCGAGGCTATCGTCTCCTCAAACGAGTCCTGCGATCCCGGACAGCGATCTGGCTGTACCGCCATCTGCCTGCCGACTGGGCCTTCCGTCTGGCCAACTTCACTTCGGGGCGCTCCCGCGACCTTACCGGGAGACGCCCTCCGAAGTTCATCGAAGAATATGACCGTGTTGCGGAAGATTTGCTCAAAGCGGGGTTCGATGCCGTCGTCATGGCCCATATTCACCAGGGATGGGTGAAGCGCATCGGGAATGGCTGGTGGGTCAACACCGGCGAGTGGTACGACAAGTTTAACTACGTGCGTATGGAAGATGGCCTGTTTCGCCTTGAGGAATGGGCTCCGTAGAGAAATTGAAGCAATCCCGCAACGCCACTGACTGTCGCATCACGGGATTGCTTCGCTGACGCCCGCAATGACAGGGCTCTACTCTGTCGCGTCAACCTCGACAGTCTGACGCGTGTCCTCCACCACCGTGATCGTGCCGGTCATTCCCATGTTCTCGTGAATCTCGCAGAAGTACGGATAGGTACCAACTTGATCGAAGACGACGATGAACGTCTGGCCATTCAATAACGGGTCTTTTTCAAACTCAAGGCCGGCATCCGGATCGGCACTGCCAGTTCCAGACGTCACCGTGTGTGACCCGTTAGAGGTCCAGCGCACGGCATCGCCGACGTTGATTTGCACATTCTTGGGACCGAATGAGGACCCGGAAGCGGTGATGTGAACTGTGTCGATGTCGATGGCGGTCACGATGACCTTCCCTTTCATACCATCGGCTTCATGGGGGATGCAGAAGTAGTCAAATGTCCCAACCGTGCTGAATACCCGCGTGTACGTGTCCCCGTCTGGCAGCTCCTCGTCGAACAAGTCTCCGGCGTTGGGATCGCTTGAGCCGGTGCCCGACGTCACCGTGTGATCTCCTGACACGGCCGTCCATCTGATCGTGTCGCCAATGACGATAGTCACTTGGGCGGGATCGAATTTCGGGCTGTTGCCCGGCCCCGATGGCTCATCGTCGGAGCATCCGGCGACAAGTGTCACGGACCCGAGCAAGATCAGCGCGGCAGCGGGCAAAAGCCGACGAACGCGAGTACTCACGGACATACTTCCCTCCTCTTTATGTGATTGAACACACGAGTTCCGGCACATCAGGCTGAAGGGCCGGGCATGAAGAGGAAAACGAGGGAAAGCCCGGGCTGGTTCCCGACTCTTTGAGGCGAATGATCCTGATTACGTAGCAGCACGGCTCCGCCGTGCCCACTCGGCATCCCGGCGACCGTCGTCACACAATCTCTTTTACCACTTCGACCGTTGTGTCGTCCA
Source organism: uncultured Ignavibacteria bacterium (assembly GCA_964371625.1). Lineage (GTDB taxonomy): Bacteria > Zixibacteria > MSB-5A5 > WJJR01 > WJJR01 > JACQFV01. The sequence continues at coordinate 1,310,457 of CAYJMP010000001.1, forward strand.
CGCCATAGGTAACGGCAAAGTCCCGCTTCTCGAACACGGCAATCATCGGCTTGTTGTCGGTTGTGGTCTGCGCCACGACCCGTTTCATCTTCCAACGCCCGGCGATTTCCAGACAATGGTCGGTGAGGATGCTCCCCAGTTCCTTCTTCTGCCAGGCATCGGTGATGAGGACAGCGTATTCTACGGTCTCATGATCGAGATCGGCAATTAACCGGCCCACCCCTATGAGTTGACGTGTTTGGTCGCCATTAATCTCGGCCACTATCGCGATTTCGCGGTCATAATCGATATAGCAGTACCGCGCCGCCACGGCATGCGATGCCCAGTGGAAGAAGTAGCGGAACCGCGAGTAGATAGTCTCCTTCGAGCAACTCGCCAGCATGGCCATCCAGAGCGGCTCATCTTCCGGCTTGATCGGCCGCAGGAGCACTTTGGTGCCATCCTTCAACTGCACCCGTTTGACATACGTCTCGGGATAGGGACGCAGGGCCAAATGCGAGTACGGCTCGATACTCTTGCCGAGGGCGGCTGGATCGAGGACGATCCGGGCATCGAGAGCGGTTACATCGTTCGACGTCACGAGTAGGGGATTGATGTCCAGCTCGGCGATTTCGGGATAGTCAGCGGCCAGATACGAGAGACGGATCAGGACCTCGATCAACTTGCTGACATCGCAGGGCGGCTTGCCGCGATAGCCGTTGAGAAGTGGCCAGATTTTGAGTGATTCGAGCATCCAACGCGCTAATCGCTCATTCAATGGTGGAAACCCGATCGCCTTGTCGCCGAAAAGTTCGGCTGTGACCCCGCCCATGCCCACGAGAATCACAGTGCCGAAGGCCGGATCTTTGCGGATGCCGGCGATCAACTCGACGCCATCACGTAGATTCGCCATCGGCTGAACCGTGACGCCATGGATTCGCGCCTGTGGCATCTTTTTTCTGGCGAGTGACGTGATCGATTCGAATGCCGCGCGGACCGATGCTTCATCGCTCAATCCAAGCGCCACGCCGCCGACATCGGATTTGTGCGTGATGTCGGGCGAGAGAATCTTGAGGACAACGGGGTAGCCGAATTGCGAGGCAATCTCGACCGCACGCTCCGCAGTCTCCGCGGGCAGTGTCCGCGTGGTCGAGATGCCATACGCCTCGATCAGCGACTTGGACACATGCTCAGGCAGAGTCAATTCACCGTCAACTTGCGCCGTGAACTCACGCCGAATCTTCTCGCGGTCCCAGGCAAACTCGACCGGCATGTCCTTGGGTGTTTCGTAGAGTGTCTCGAGGTTGTGCGCGTATGCCACCAATGTCATGAAGGCGCGGATTGCCTGCTCGGGAGTCCGGTAAGCCGAGACTCCAGCATCGATCAGGATCTGCCTACCTTCGCGCATCGACTGGCCACCCAGCCACGCCGCGAGAATCGGCTTGGTTGTCGTGGTCGCGATCGATCCCACGGTCTTGGCGACTGCGCTCGGGTTGGTCATCGCCTGCGGCGTGAGTATGACGAGCACCGCATCGACCTGCGAATCAGCGAGGACAACCTGCATGGCCTTCTCAATCCGCTTTGGCCCCGCATCGCCGAGCACATCGACCGGGTTGCGGTGTGACCATGACGGCGGGAGAATCTCGTTCAGCTTCTGATGCGTTTCGGGCAGGAGTGTCGCGAGCGAACCGCCTTCAGCGATCAGGGCATCGGTCGCCATGACACCGGGGCCGCCAGCGTTGGTGACGATTGCCAGCCGCGAGCCCATCGGGATCTTGTTGCGCCCAATCAGCTCGGCACAATCGAAGATTTCGCCAATGTCGAAGACACGCGCCATCCCCACACGTCGGAACGCCGCGTCGTACACCGCATCCGATGACGCCATCGCCCCGGTGTGCGAAGTGGCAACCGCCGCCGATTCGGCGAAACGGCCGGCTTTGTAGACGATGATTGGCTTGGTGCGCGCGAAGGCCCGTGCCGCGGTCATGAAACGGCGCGTGTCGTTGACCGATTCGATATAGGTAATGATCGATTTGGTGTTGTCGTCTTCGCCGAAGTAGTCGATCAGGTCGCCGAACCCAACATCGAGCCCATTGCCGACCGACACGAAATACGAAAACCCGATCTTCCCCATGATCGCCCAGTCGAGAATTGCGGTGCACAGCGCTCCCGACTGTGAGAGAAATGCGACGTGCCCATTCTTGGGCATTCCGGCGGCGGCAAAACTGACATTGAGATTGATCCCCGGCACGATGATGCCGAGGCAGTTCGGGCCGAGTATGCGCAGGCCATCAAAATTCAGCTGCTCGGCGCGGACCTTCTCTTCGAGGAGCCGCCCTTCTTCGCCGGTCTCGCGGAACCCGGCGGTCATGATGATGATCGCTTTGATCCCCGCCTCGCCGCACTCGCGCACCACATCGGGGACCTTCGCCGCCGCCGTGCAGACCACCGCCAGATCGGGCGTCTTGGGCAGACTGCGCAAATCAGGGTAGCAGGGCATCCCCATCACCGCTTCGCTGTCGGGATTGACCGGATACACCACGCCCCCAAACCCGCCGGTGACAAGGTTGCTGAGCACCCGTCCCCCGACCGAGTTGGGGTTAATCGTGACGCCAATCAGCGCAATGCGCTTGGGACGGAAGAAGCAGTCGAGATTTCTGACACTCATGGCCAATTGCTCCCGCAGGGCGCGAAGAATCGCCCAGCGAAGCAATTACGCGCGATATGTACCGTCGAATGTCACAAAGTCAGCGCTACGAGAATTGTGACAACGATGCAATGGCACATCATGTGAATGGGAGAGTGAATCGTCATTGCGAGGAGCCGGCTCTATACCGACGACTCGTCCTGCAAAGCCTTGGCGAAGCAGGAAGCAGTCTTTGTTGCGATCTTTCTCCCCGTCATCCCAATTCGTTGGCCGCGCTCTCTGCGTCCAACGAATTGGGATCTTTTTTGCTCTCTAACCCGCCACCCCCGCCCCGCTTACCTCCCAGGCGCGCAACTGCCCGAGATATACCTGCCCTTTCACCAGCTGACCCCGTATAAGAGGAGCATTAAAGCGAAGCCCTTCGAATTTTCTTTGACTGACCGCGCAGTACGCTTCCTCGGACACTCTCAGAATCCTCAACTGGTTTCAATGGCCGTCCGGGCCAACGGACAAGGGATGCCGTTTCATCTCTGGTAATGGAAGGATGTGTCTCATGGAAGAAAACAACGTCGCAACACCCGAAGTCGTGGCCGAAGTCGCCACCGAAGTTGCCGCCAAGACCAACGGCAATTGTGTCGAAGGCACGGTCAAGACATTCGACATCGGCAAGGGTTTTGGCTTCATCACGCAGGATGGCGTCACCAAGGAAGTCTTCGTGCATCAGGAAGCCATCACGGGTGAGGGCAATCGCACTCTCTCCGTCGGTGATCGCGTCTCCTTCGAACTGACCGAAGGCCCCAAGGGTCCGCGCGCCGCATCAGTGCGCAAGCTCTCCTAAGTCGTAAAGCACCGAGCAACACAAACCCCCGGCGGAACGGATTCCGCCGGGGGTTTCTTTGTTTTTGTTCTTGTAGGTCACGAGCCTGCTCCCGAAGGTCCCGAGCGCAGCCGAGAGATCAGGCTCCTGACTTGCACATCGACGGCGAAAGAGCCGCAGGAGCCTCGCCCTCCCATCGCTTGCTGGATTCTATTTCGATGGAAGACCCGTAGGACAACTGACCACTGTTTGAATGCCCTGGCGCACTGCGAATGAAGTCTGAAGTGGGGCTTTGATCGTGAACGAATCCACCTTCCTCCCCATCGCCACATCCACCACCGACCCACCCGCATTCACAATCGTCTGCGCCCAGCCCTTGCGGAAGGCGTTGTGATAGACTTGCAGCGTGGCCGGACAGACGATCACTGGCGGATCATCAGGGCCGATATGCTTGCCCGTCAGAAGTTGCCCGCACAGCTCGATCTCGTAGGGCAAGGCATCGGGACCGACGATCAGGCCACCGGTATGCGGCGCGTCATGCGCGGGAATGATCTTCCACTCCCCATTCTCACAAATCCCAACTCTCGGCTCAATGCCCCGCCCTTCGAGGAAGTGTTCCTCGTCATAGATGGCCGTGCGGTCGGGATGGGTCTGCGGGAAGCGTCCCTGCAGGATGCGTCCATAGTGGCGGCGGATCGAGTCGTCGAAGGTCACGATCGCCGCGGCGGCGCCGAGTGTGACCAGCGAGGCGCACAGCTTGACTTTGCGGTCGACGGTGAGCCGTTCGATCGGCGGGCCGACCAATTCGAGAATCTTTCCGGCCAGTGTCTTGTGCCATGCCGCCTCGATCATGGCGAGGATGATGTCCTCGACATCCGATTCGGCCGGGATGCGCCGTGTCACCTCGACCCGCGCGACCTTGGGAAGATCCCGGAGTTGCGCGGCGCTCAGGACCAACACGCCGACGCCACCCAATCCGCCGAGCAGATTATGCGGCGCTGAAACAAACTGCCCCGGCAACACGGCGCGCGTTTCGATCAGTTGCCAGGCGAGATCGCCGCGCCAGGGCGCGAGCCAGAATGGTTGATGCGCATCGGCGGTGGGAATCTCGGCGTACAAATCACTCGATGGCCTTTCGATCTTGCCGCCGGGCGAGACGATAAGTGGCGCATTCTCACCGGAGCCATCCGCCTGCACGGCCCAATCAGCCTTGACCGGCGCGGCGGGCCAGGCTTCGGCGGCGCGGGCGAGGATCTTCGCGGTCGAGGTGTGCGGCTTGTCTTTGGCGAGGCCGGGAGACTTCTCGACCGCCTTGGGTTCTTCCTCGATCAGGTCGCCGGGAAGGCGCAGCTCCAACTGTTCGAGCTTGAGTTCCGCAGGCTTCTCAAGGATGCCGTACTTGCGCCGCCAACTGTAGAAGGCGGCCTTGGACAAGTTGAGTTCGCGTCCGCAGCGAAAGTCATCACCGAACCGTTCCCACAACTGCGCGATCTGCTGCTCAGTGAATTTCGGCTCGCTCCACGGCGCGACGCCCTTCTTGCGCCGCCAGTAAGCGACGAGGTACTCGGGGATTCCGCCCAACGCCTCGGCGATCTTGTCGTCGGTCTTGTAGACCTCTTGCAGGCTGATCAGATCGGATTTGCGCGGAATCTTCATGTGTGGCGACAGTTAGGCCGTCGGGCTGGCTCGGTCACCCGACGAGTGTTAGGCGATTGCCTGTTGGCGCTATGATACTGATTGGGAATTAGCCAAGTCAAACGGGCCGAAAGCAAGGAATGACAGTATCACAAGATATTGTGGTACAAGGGGTAAGAATAACAATCGGAGCACTTCAGGAGGACAGCATTCCTGCCTGTCTATCGCCTCGCGAGACCCATCGCTGTTTGACGGGTCGAACGAGGGGATACACTACCACACGAATTGGCGTCTCCGCTTGAGGGCTAAAGAGCAGCCCTCAATCCGAGCCGCCATGACAGGCAGGAATGCCTGTCCTCCTATTTCCGTTTCGCGAAGGCGGCTTTGAGCTTCCGGTAGACGACTTTCAGGTCAATGGAGATAATCCGGGTCTCAAACAGCGCGGGCATGAAATTGTTGTCGCCGATCCAGCGCGGGACCAGATGCACATGCAAGTGGCCGTCGATCCCCGCCCCGGCGGGCCGTCCGAGGTTCATCCCGATATTTAACCCCGCGGGGTTCTGCACCTCGGTCAGGACTTCGCTCGATAACGCCACAAGATCCATAATTTCGCGCCGTTCAGCGGTTTTCAGTTCGTGGAGTTGAGCAACGTGTCGAAACGGCACGACCATCAGGTGCCCGGAGTTGTACGGGTAGCGGTTCATTACGACAAAAGCGGTCTTGCCGCGATGCAGGATGAGTTCACGCACATGCTTACGCGAGTCGGGATCACAGAAGATGCATCCCTCATCCTCTTGCTGTTTCTTCGCGCTGAGGATGAATTCCTGCCGCCAGGGGGCGTAAAGGATGTCGCTCATGCGGGAAAGATCGCGGAGTCGGCGGGAGGGTGCAACCGAGAACTAGTGAATTGTGTGTACGACTCTCAACTCACCGACACAGGCTGAAAGCCTGTGCTACCGAACTCAATCAACCGTGGTAGCACAGGCTTTCCAGCAGCGCCACCGCCTCGATATGCGGCGTGTGCGGAAACATGTCGACCGCCGCCAGACGCGTGAGACGATACGAATCACCCAACAGCTGCAGGTCGCGCGCCAGCGCCGCGGTGTTGCAGGAGACATAGACAATCCGGGCGGGATGTGTCTGCACGAGAATCTTGATCACTTTGGGATGCAAACCGGCCCGCGGCGGATCGAGCACGACCAAGGACCGCGCAATTTCCTCGGGTGGTGCGGCTCTCATATAATCGAGCGTGTCGGCGCAGACAAATCGACAATTCGAAACACTGTTGCGGGCGGCGTTGCGCTCCGCTGCGCCGACCGACTCGGCGTGCGATTCGACACCTATCACTTCCGATGCCGCCTGCGAAAGAAAAAGCGAAATAGCTCCGGCGCCCGAGTAGAGATCGAGAACGCGTTCACCTTTGCCGCCGATCCATTCGATGACTTTGCCGAAAAGGAGTTCGGCGCCGCGCGTGTTCGTCTGAAAAAACCCCATCGGAGCAATCTCAAATGTGAACGGCCCGAGTTGTTCGTGAAGGACGCCGGAGCCGAAGAAGGTCCGGCGCACCTCCCCTACCGCGACATTGGCGCGCGACGAAGTCACGGTCCAGAGCGCCGTGGAGATGTAGGGGCAAGCCGATCGGAGATGTTCGCCGAAGGCATCGGCCTCGGGCCACGGGAGATCGGCAGTGACCAGATTGACAAGCACTTCACCGGTTTGCACGCCAAAGCGCACAACGAGAAACCGGAGAAAACCGGTATGCGCGACTGGGTCATACGAGGGCAGACCGCGCGCCGCGAAGTACTCACGCGTGTTTCGGACGATTTCCGCCGCGCGTGGGTCGGTGATCCAACACTCGTTCAAGTCGAAGGAGTCGTTGTAGGTGTTCTGCGAATGCAGCCCAAGCTTGATGGTTCCTTCGCGATGCCCGCCGAAGGAGAACTCCATCTTGTTGCGATAATTCCACGGCGGCTCTGACGGAATGACATCGATTTCCGGTACGTGCTCGATACCGCCGATCCGCTGCAGTTGATCGCGCACATGGCGCACCTTGTCGCCGACTTGCTGGCGGTAGTCGAGATCCTGCAACTTACACCCGCCGCAGATGCCGAAGTGGATGCACCTGGCCAGAATGCGATGCGGCGACGGTGTGATGACGGATTGAAGAACCGCTTCGAGATGGTGCGAGCGACGTTTGACAATCTTCGCAGAGATTACATCGCCGGGCAGTCCGTGATCGGTCAAGACGACTAGGCGTCCGAGATGGGCGATGCCGCGCCCCCGGTCGCCCCAATCCTCGATCGTGAGTGCGACGGTCTCGCCTTTGCGGGGCAGGGTTGTGGCTTGAGCGGGTGTCTCTTCCATCTTATGAGGAAGATACCGGACGGAAACCGCGTAAACGCAGCGAGTTTGTCAGCACGAAGATCGATGAAAACGCCATCGCTCCCGCCGCGATTGCCGGCGAGAGCAGCATGCCGGTCATTGGATAGAACACTCCCGCGGCGATGGGAATCGCCGCGACATTGTAGAAGAAGGCCCAGAACAGATTCCCGCGAATAGTCGCCAGCGTCTTCTTGCCAAGATCGACGCCATCGGCAATCGCGCCGGCATGATGCCCGAGTACGGTGATATCGGCGGCTTCTTTGGCGACGTCGGTGCCGGTGCCAATCGCGATACCAAGATCGGCGGCCGCCAACGCCGGCGCATCGTTGATGCCATCGCCGACCATGGCAACCCGGTGCCCCTCCGACTGCAACATCTTCACGACTTCATGTTTGTCATGCGGCAAGACTTCGGCGATGACATCATCGACTCCGAGCGCCTCGCCCACCGATTCGACAGCCTTTTTGCGATCCCCGGAAAGCAGGATGATCCGCCAGCCATGTGACTTGAGCCGTTGGACTGTCGCCGCGGCATCGGGCTTGATGCGGTCGCCGATTGCGAAACCGCCGACAAACTCGTTGTCACGGGCGATGAGCGCGATGGAATTTCCCGCACTCTCCCAGCTTGCGAGATTCTTGCTCAGCTCTGAATCTGGGCTCAACGACCCACGCAACCAGTCGAGTCGCCCAATCTGCCAGAGCGACGATCCCACATGAGCCGAAATGCCTTTGCCAGTCTCGGCGGCAAAGTCGGAGATCGACAAATCATCGGGGCTCTCGCGCTGGGCGCGCTTCAAGATCGCCGCGGCCAGTGGATGCTCCGAGCGTTCCTCCATTGCGGCAATAACGCCCCAGTACACCCTTGGATCGATGCTGGGTGAAATCCACTCGGCGATGACCGACGGAGTGCCCGCGGTCACCGTCCCGGTCTTGTCGAGAATAACGGTGTCGATCTGCGCGAGTGATTCGAGTGCGGCCGCATTCTTGAACAGGAGTCCCAGTTGCGCGCCACGTCCGGTGCCAACCATGATAGCCGCCGGAGTTGCCAGCCCGAGCGCACAGGGGCAAGCGATGATCAACACGGCAACGGCGGCTTTCATTGCCATCAGGAAACGTGGCTCCGGCCCGACCAAAATCCAGATCAGGAGTGTGATGGCGGCGATGCCAAAGACGGCGGGCACGAACACGGACGCGACCTCATCAACAGTCTTCTGGATCGGCGGCTTGCTCCCCTGTGCCTGCTCGACCAGACGCGCGATCTGCGCCAGCGTGGTGTCGGCGCCGCTGCGCGTCACTCGGAAACTGAGCGAACCCTTGGTGTTGAGCGTTCCCCCGGTGATGGTATCTCCAACTGCCTTCGTGACCGGTACCGGCTCGCCGGTCAACATTGATTCATCAATCGCGCTCTGCCCCAAGATGACTACGCCATCGGCGGCGACCCGCTCGCCCGGACGCAACAGGACCTCATCGCCCTTTGCCAGCGTTGCCACATCTACTTCGACGTACTCCTTGCCGCGCTTCACTCGTGCCCGGCTCGGCCGTAGATTCAAGAGCTCCTTGATCGCCGCGCGCGCCTTTCCTTTCGCGCCGGCCTCCATCCATCGTCCCGCGAGAATCAGCGTGACAATCATCGCGGCGGTCTCAAAATAGACCGGCGGCTGCGAACCACCGGTCGAAAGCGCGGATGGCCAGAGTGTGGCAACGAGACTATAAGTGTACGCAATGAGCGTTCCGACACTGATCAACGTGTTCATGTCGGTGCGAAAGTGCCGCGCGGCCGCCCAGGTCGAGCGGTGAAACGGCAGGGCCGCCCACCAGACGATCGGTGTGCAGAGCAAGAGTTCCAGTCGAGGATCGCCGTGCCAAGGCACACGGAACAATCCACCGAGCATGTGCCCGAGCCCGACGATCATGATGCCAACTGTCAGCGACGCGGAAATGAGAGTGCGCCTGCGGTAATCGGCGAACTCCTCGGCCTGTGCCCCCTCGAACAGATGCGCGGAGTGATCGGCTGGGTCGGAATGACCTGCATGCGAAGCCATCTTCGCCGCATCAGGTACGACCAGCGTGTACCCCGCATCCTTCACCGCATCGGCGAGGTCGCTCGGGCGCACTTTCTCGTGGTCGAATGCGACCGTGGCCTTGCTCGAGGCGAGATTAACCGTGGCAGAAGTCACACCTGGGACTGCGGCGATCGCCTTCTCGACTGTCCTCACACAACTGGCGCAGTGCATCCCGAGGACGGGATACGATACCTCAGTCGCGCCGGTCTCAGGTCGCGCCGGGTTTTCAGGCGCTTGATGGTGATTGTGTGACTGGGGCATGCTGTAACTTCCGGCGAGGAGAACAGGCTTTCAGCCTATTCGGTGCAGGCTGAAAGTCTGCGCTCCTCACTGCGGATAGGCGTTCAGGACAGTGCGTTGGCCACTCCGGCGATCAGTTTCTCTGCTTCGTCGGCGGTCGCGACCAGGTCGTCACGTCCCGTCACCGACAACATCGCGCGTGGAGATAGAAGCGAGATCGTCGCGGTGCGATCGTCGTTTTCATAGACAATCGCATTGCAGGGCATGAGCAAACCCACTTCGATCTCTTCGGCGAGCATTCTCGACGCCAGCACGGGGTTACAGGCGCCGAGGATGACATAACGTCGAAAGTCGAGATCGAGCTTCTTTTTGAGAGTGCTCTTGACGTCGATCTCGGTGAGGATACCGAAGCCGGCTTTCTTCAATTCGTCGGTGACGCGGGTAACGGCCTCATCGAATCCGAGCTTGGTATTGACAGAGTATCCGTACTTGGTCTGCGGCATCACGCCTCCTTCGTCATACAGTATACACGCGACCCCGGGGTCGGAGATACGCGGAGACTGGATGGGTCTAATATGACGAAAGTGCGGCGTCGATGTCCACGAGCAAGTCATCGATGTGCTCGATGCCAACGGAGAGGCGGATGAGGCTGTCGCCCAATCCTCGCGGCTCGCGAATCTCTTTGGGAATCGAAGCATGCGTCATGAGTCCCGGGTGCTCGATCAGTGACTCGACACCGCCGAGGGACTCAGCCAGCGCGAAGACTTTGGTCGATTTGCACACCATGCGCGCTTCTTTCTCCCCGCCATCGAGATAGAACGAAATGAGCGAGCCGAATCCCGACATCTGCGATTTCGCCAGCGCATGGTACGGATCACCCGGCAATCCAGGATAGAGCACCTTGGTCACACGCTTGTGCTTGCTCAGATGCTGGGCGATTACGGAAGCGTTTGCTTCATGCGCCTTCATACGAATCGCCAGAGTCTTCAGTCCACGCAGTGTGATCCATGAGTCAAACGGCCCGGGAATTGCACCGATGGCGTTTTGCGAGAATAAGAGACGCTCGTAGGCCTTCTCATGCGATGTGACAATGGCGCCGCCGACCGTGTCGGAATGCCCCCCCAGAAATTTCGTGGTCGAGTGAACGACGATGTCGATTCCGAACTCAAGCGGGCGCTGGAAGTAGGGCGAAGCAAACGTGTTGTCGACCGCAGTGAGTATGCCATGCTTCTTGGCCAGTGTCGCGATGCCGCGCAGGTCCGCGACTTTTAGTAGCGGATTCGACGGCGTTTCAAACCAAATCATCTTCGTCGTCGGCTTGATCGCCTTCTCGACCTGCGCGACATCAGTCGTGTCGACAAACGAGAAGTCTAAGCCCCAGGGGCGAAAGACCTTTTCGAAGACACGATAGGTGCCGCCATAGACATCATCGCCGCAGATGACATGATCGCCTTTGTTGAAAAGCGCCATGCTGGTCGAGGTCGCCGCCATTCCCGAGGCGAAGGCCATTCCATACTTGCCGTTCTCCAAGGCGGCGAGACATTCCTCCAACGCCTTGCGAGTCGGATTGTGGGTGCGCGAGTATTCGTACCCCTTGTGTTCCCCGATAGCCGGCTGCGCGTAGGTCGCGGTCTGGTAGATCGGCACAACGATTGCGCCCGTCTGCGGCTCGGGTGCCTGCCCGGCATGAATGGCCAGTGTTTCGAACTTCATCGTATCCTCTCTATGGACGCAAGGGCACGGCAGGCCGTGCCCCTACGCGTCACTTCCGATGTCGAATGCACCTACGATTTGAATGTCTTCGCCAGATAGTCTAGCAGATCAATTTTCGTGATGACGCCCTTGATCTCATCGTTATCGACGACGACCGCCATCTCGTGCCCACCGGTAGAAAACGCCGCCGCGATCTCACCGAGCGGCGTCTCCGACGTCACGGTTCGGGCAGCATGACGCGGCACCTGTCCGAGCGGCTCAACGATGCGATGCGTTCCCGACATCATGTGCCGTAGAAGGTCGGCTTCGCCGATCACCCCGACCAACTGTCCATCCTCCATCACGGGCAACTGCGAAATGTCATTGGCCTTCATGAGTTCAACGACTTTGAATACGGGCTGGTCGGTTGTCGCCGTGACAACTTTGCCGGTCCGTTCGGCGATCATATCCCGGACTGTCCCGAGGCGCACCGGCTCATCCAGGAAACCATTGTCACGCATCCACTCATCGGAGTAGATCTTAGAGAGGTACCGTGTGCCGGAATCGGGTAGAATCGTGACCGGCATTTTGAACTCGGGGTGTGCGGTCAGGTACTTGATCGCACCCGCCACGGCAGAGCCTGAAGATCCACCGGCGAACAGCCCCTCTTCGGTGGTCAAACGCCGCGCGTAGTAAAAGCTCTCCCGGTCATTTATCTTGACCATGTCATCGACAACGGAAAAGTCCATCGCGCCGGTGATCATATCTTCGCCGATACCCTCGACTTTGTAGACCTTGGGTTCGACCATCTTCTTCGACTTGAACCAGTCGTAGAAGATTGACCCCTCCGGATCGACGGCAATGACCTTGATCTTGGGATTCTGCTCTTTCAAGAATCGGGCCGATCCGGACAATGTCCCTCCGGTGCCGATGCCGGCGATGAAGCAATCGATCTTCCCCTCGGTTTGCTCCCAGATCTCCGGGCCGGTCGAGCGGTAGTGTGCATCGATGTTGTCTTCGTTGTGATACTGGTTCAGCATAAACGAGCCGGGCGTCTCCCGCGCGATGCGTTTGGCGGTCTCGTAGTACGATTCCGGCGAGTCGGCGGGCACATTGGTTGGCGTTACGACGACTTTCGCCCCATAAGCCTTGAGCAGATTTACCTTCTCGGTCGACATCTTGTCGGGCATGGTGAAAATCGCTTTATACCCGCGCACCGCCGAAACCATGGCAACACCAACACCGGTGTTGCCCGACGTGTTTTCGACTATGGTCCCGCCCGGTTTGAGCTTTCCCTCCCTTTCGGCTTTGTTGAGGATATGAAGGGCCATGCGGTCCTTGACCGAGCCGCCGGGATTGAGGAATTCGACCTTGGCCAGAAGTGGCATGGCCAGCCCCGCGGCGACGCGTTTGAGAGGGATCATCGGCGTCCAGCCGATGGCTTCGAGCACGCTATTGAGTCGTTTGGTTGGCATGATACTCTCTTTGTCGGAATCTGTGACAGACCACTAAAGAACCCGACAAATTCACTCAAGTCAACCCCGCGTCGGGTGATCGAACTGAAATCAAAGTGGTGTGGGCCACCGGATCAGGAGGACGGGCATTCCTGCCTGTCTATCGATTCGTGCGTGCCAATCGCACTTTGATTGGCCGCATGAATCGAATGTGCATCCCACCGGACGGGGCGGAAATTCCCGCGGGGCCAGTTTGTCGCCACGTTCGGCCGGTCAAAAAGCGACCGGCGCGACCGTGGCGATACGACAGGCAGGAATGCCTGTCCTCCTGAATCAAGGATTACGCGACTGGGTATTCTCTACTTAAGTTTGAAATCGACCCGGTACGTGACCCATACCGCGACGGGCATGCCATTCTGGATCGCCGGTTTGTATCGACAGAGGAGCGCTGCAGCAACCGCGGCGTCATCGAAGCCAACATTGGTGCCGGAGGGGACGACGACTTCAGCTTTGCGAACAACCCCTTCGCGGTCGACGAGCGCACGAATCACGACGCTGCCCTCCCGTCCGGTCAACTGGGCAACTTCTGGAAAGACGGGCGGCACACTCTTGATCGGCACGGGTAGAGACTCCACCGCCACAAAGTCGTTCGGAGTCGGAAAGATCTCAGACTCCGCGGGGGTAATGCTATTCAGGACAGCGCCGTTTGATTCCGCGGCACCGTTGCCACCATCCGGTCCGATTCGCCCACTTCCAGCCGAAGGGTTTTCCCAGACGGGCGGTACATAATCCAGCGGTATATCCTCGTCCGGAATGGCTACAGGGATCCCGACTTTGGATTTGACAGGCACTGATTGCCCCATTGGGACTCGCGGGGTCAAGATTTCAGTCAACTTCGGTAGAGGTATCATCTTGGTCGGTACTGTGTCCTCGGGCAGGACTACTGGTCCGACGATCGTGTCCGAATTCAGGACAACTGCCAACCACAGCACTGCCCCGGCGTGCAACGTAATCCCGAGTATCAAGCCCCAGCCGAAGTGCGACTGATACGCACGCTTGAGCTCAAGCGCCCCATAAGTCCCTGCATTCGCCGCCATCTTGCGCCTCCTTGAGCCACAGCAATCTCCCTTGGGGAAATGCCACTCACGTGCTCGGACAATCTGCCGGAGGCGAGGGGTCCAGCGTTTAGTTGTCGTTACTTCGGTGGCGGTCCGCGATAGCGGACCGCCAATGGTGAGGGAACTGCGCGAGATTCTACTTCAGCTTAAATTCGACGGGATAGGTGACCCAGATGGCCACTGGGCGGCCGTTTTGGATCGCCGGTTTATAGATGTTCTTGTAAGCCGCTTCCAGCGCCGCCTCATCAAATCCGACATTCATACCGGATGATTTGGCCACACGCGCTTCGCGCACCTTGCCTTCCTTGTCGACGAGCGCCTTCACCCAGACTGTCGCCTCGCGATTGGTCAGGAGAGCGACTTCGGGGTAAACCGGCTTCTCTTCCTTGATGATGGTCGGCATCTCCTGCACCGCCACGAACTCATCGGGCGCCGGGAAATACTCCTCGAGGGGGATATCGACGACAACGTTCTCATCGCCATCTCCCTCGATTCCCGTGCTGATCGGCGCAGACAATTGGGCCAATTCCTCACGTGTCGCGAAACGAACTTCTTCGACCACTTCTTCGTCGGGAACCGGGGTCGGAATACCGATCGATGGCGGCGCGATGTTGGGCTCAGCCACGTTGACCTGTGGCTTGGCGGCGGTCATCGACGGCGGCGGCGCGATGTCGGACAGCGAGCGGATCACGACACTTTGCGCAACTACATCATCAGATGCGCGCTCAGACCACCACTTGTAGACCAGGAATCCGCCAATGAGGGCGATATGCAACGCAGCCGCCCAGAGTACACCCATGCCGAGGTTGCGCTGATAGGTGCGTTTCAGTTCAAATGCGCCATACCAGGTGTGCGTGATCGTTCCTACCGAAGGGGCATTCATCTACGATCCCTCCTCCGCTGGGGCTTCACCCTCACCGGTTGCTTCCGCGATCATCTTGGTGTCCAACCGGGTCCAGGGCGCCATCGAGAATCGATAGGAGAACTCTTTTTCGTCCTGACTCAACTGGCCGCGTTCCTTGGCAACCTTCTGGGCATCACGGAAGCGGTATTCCACAACCTCGATGCGATCGAGAAGATCAACCATGCGTGAGTAGTGAGCGTCCTTGTGGATCTTGACGACGGTGATGAGTCCCGGAATCTCCCGCACTTTGTCCTGGAGGAAGACCGGCAGCCGGACCAGAGATACGGTATCCGGCGTGTGGGTCCCGATGCTCCAGAAGATGCGGTCCTTGGCATCGACGCGGAGTGTCAAGAGCTCAGACTCTTTCGTCTTGATCTCGGTTTCTTCGGCCTCCTTGGGCGGGAGGTTGATCTCCATCGCCTGGGGCTCCGCGAAAATCGTCGAGACCATGTAGAAGATCAGAAGGAGAAACGCGATATCGACCATCGGCGTCATATCGATACGAATACCGAGACGTCTTTTGGGACGGCGCAACCCTTTCTTCTTGTGTCCGCCACTTGGAGCGCCTACATCAAATCCGCCCATTGTCTTGCCTCGCTTGGGGACCGATCCTGATCCCGGTTATCTTACACTCCACCCTGCCCTTTTATTCCCCCGCTGCGCCCTAACTGCCTTCGGAACTGGCCCGGCGAGAGACCGAAGGGTCAAGATCAGTGACAACCTGAAAGCTCGTGAGATTTTCCGTCTGCATCGACTTCATGATCTTCTCGACGGTCCCGAAGGCGGCATCCCTGTCGGCCTTCAAAACGAGAAACAAACTGGCCCCGGCGCGCGACCCAAGCTCGTTGAGCGCCTGGCTCCTGACTTTCTGAATCTCCTCCCCAGCGGTTTCCGGTGTCGCCACTGAGTAAACACGGGACGGCACTTCTATCGAGTCCCCGATCTGGGCATTGAATTCCTTCTTCATCAGGATGAGATCGACGTAAATCGAGTCATCCTTCGTGACCGTGATCGTGATGAAGTTCTTCTTCGGCAAGTCGCGTTGGGAGCTCGACATCGGCAGCTGCACCGACTTCTGCTCCGGCGGCTTGAACTGCGTTGTGGACATGTAGAAAATTAAGAGCAGGAACGCGATATCCACCATGGGCGTCATGTCAATGACGATCCCGACTCGCCTCTTTGACTTCTTCAGCATCGATTAAGCACCCGATGAGCGCGCTTCGCGCGACTTAAGCAGTTGGATGACCTCATAGGACGCTTCGTCGATCGTGTAGTTGAAGCTGTCCACCTTGTTAACAAAGAAATTGTAGGCAACGATCCCAATAATCGCATTGACCAACCCGCCGGCGGTATTAACCAGTGCTTCCGAGATACCAGTCGCCAACGATGTGGCGTCGATGACGCCGCCGGCCGCGTGGCCCGTGGCATTGAACGCGCGGATCATACCGATCGTCGTGCCCAAAAGACCGGTCATGGTTGCAATCGAGGCGATCGTCGACATCGCAATCAGGTTGCGCTCCAGAAGTGGGACTTCGAGGGCATTGGCTTCCTCGATGGCCCGTTGCGTCTCCTCAATGCGCTTATCGGTGTTAAGTGACCGATCCTCTTTGACTTGGGAATACCGCTCGACACCGGCCCGCAGGACGTTGGCGCACGATCCGCGTTGCTTGTCGCAGGCGGCCATCGCGGCCTTGTAGTCTCCGGCAGACAGGGCTTCGACGACTTTCTTGAAGAAGGCCTGGATCGACATCTGGCCGCGCGCCTTGCGCAGCGTGAACAAACGCTCGAGAATAAACGCCACCAACATCACTGACAGCGCAATCAAGACCGCCACCAGTGGACCGCCCTCTTGGAGGTACGCCGGCAATTGGGTCCAGATAATGAACCCGGTGGCCAACGCCACCACCAGTACCACGGTCACAAAGAGTCCCTGCTTCACTCCGGCCTCCTTTTAATCTGAATGACTCGCCGCGACAGTCGCCTTTACGAGGCTGCGCGCGGTGCCGTTAATTTTCGCATCTCATTGAGCTCGGACCGCATGAAGCGGACCGGACCGTTGACTAAAGATCTCCCGATTTGACGGCACACACCAGTGACATCCCGACCGCCATGTACGGGCCCATTGACAAAATCTGGACGAGCGCCCCAATACCATAATGCTCCGGTGCCTCGATCAGACCCCACGAGGAGAATCCCGGGATGTCCCCGCCTAAGAACGACAACACAAAGACTGCTAATCCGGAAAAGAAGACAACGTAGGACAACTTCAGCGGCGTCCGCAAGCCGAGGAAATATGCCTCAGCCGACTTGGCACGACGCCAGACCATGGCCAGAGTCCATGCACCCAGAACCGGAGCCCCGAGCATGACAACCAGTCCCAGCAACGCGGATAGCCCTACTCCAATCCCCGATGCAAACGCCGTACCGATCCCGCCCAGAAGGGCGCCCAGTGCCGCCGGCCAACTCAAGGAATAGGTGCTGCCATCCGTGGTCCGATACGAGATCCAGGGGAAGGCCACGGTCAAGAGCATGACCGCGCCTGTCAAAGTCAGAATCCACTTGTCGGCCCTTCCCATCGGCTTGGTCTCAAGAAGTGAGAACTCGCGGTGCAGAACCGATTCGCCAAGTCCGGCCCGTACTTTGGCGGCGAACTGCTGCGCTTCGGCGTCGGATTTCCAAAACGACTCCGGCTTCGCGGGAAAGACATTAAACCCGATGTAGCGGTAACGATCCTCCGACTTGGGTTCCTGCATGTCTTGGGAAGTGTTCGGTGCTTGAGCCATTTTGCGTTTACCCCCGGCGACCCTTCAGGCGAGAGGAGCCTGCATCAATTGGAGCCGACCTCCTCGATCTCTTCGTCGATTCGGTCCATGAGCAGCTTGGCGTCTTTATGGTTGGGATTACACTTGATCACTTGTTCGCACAGCTTATAGGCTTCGTCCTTCTGCGTGTCACCGGTCGCCGTTTCATAGGTCGCGTACGCGAGCCACCAACGCAGTTCGTTATGCCCGCAACCGGCAGGTGACTTGCCTTCGAAGCACTGATAGGCGCGCTTGAGATGCGGGAGAGCCGCCGGGTACTGCTTCTGACCGAAGAACGTGAACGAGTACCACTGCAAATGATCACAAACTCCCGCCTCGTGATCAATCAACCACTTGTAAGCCTTCTGCGCCTCCGGGAAGCGAGTCAGATTTACCAGAATCGGCCCAGAGATCTTGTAAGCTTTTCCGCGATAGGAGTCATCTGCGGATGTGTCAAACTCAGCGGCCTTAAGCAGGAGTTCCACTGCCCGCACGTTGTTCTGCATTTTTAGGTACGGCAACGATGAATTGAAGAGAACGCGCGCGTCACTCGGCGATATCTGCACCAGTTTTTCGAATTCGACGGCGGCCTCCGGGTAACGGCCGGCATTGTAGAGCGCCATCGCCAAACCGCTGATCGAAGTGGGATTTTCAGGGTCGAGATCCGAAGCGCGTCGACGATTCTCAGCAATCTGTTGGGCGAGACTTGTGTCCTTCAGTGCTTCCATCGACGCCGCCATCTGCAAGAACAAGTCGGCGTCTTCCTTGGTCCATTGGTACGATGGAACCTCGGCCTCGCGCAACTCGCGGTATTTCTGAAATGCCTCTATCGCGGCCTGATGGTTGCTCAGGAGCCGGTTCGAGCGACCAAGATAGAAATACAACTCGGGGTCGGTCGCGCCCGTGTTGATCGCATTCTGCAATTCGACAATCGCGGAATCGTGGGCGTTCAAAAGATAGTAGACTTTCGCGATATTCTTGGCCACGAGGACAGGATTGGCCTTGGGATCGACTTCGCGCACTTTGCGGTAAAGCGATAGCGCGTTCCGGTACTGGGTGGCGGGATCGCCACCCGACTTGCTCTGTGCCCCGATCATGTAGATGTTGGCCAACAGGTAGTATGCTTCATCAAAAGTCGAGTCGCGTTTCAGTACTTCGAGGAGAAGCGGGCGGGCTTCGGTGAGCTGCCGCTGCTGGTAGTAAGCTTGCGCCAGGCGGAACATGAGATCGACGCGGGACGAATCCGCGGCCATCACGGCTTCATATTCTCCCTTCGCCAGAGGATAGATCTGGCCGGCATAGTACGCATCTCCCAACGCCTCACGGTACGCAAGATTGTCTTCATCGTCGACGCGCGCGCCCAAGAGCCACTCTTGCGCCTTGGAATAATTCCCATTGGCCATCTCGGCCAATCCTAAAACGTGCTTGAGCGCCGCGGCCTTCTTCGGGTCCTTGGTCTTGGCCAGCGGCTTTTCGATGAGTGCCGCAACTTCCGCAGACTTCTTGGTCCCGATCAGGGCATGTCCGTAGGCGAGCAACGCCTCGATTTCATTATAGCGCTTTTTGTTGACTGCTTCTGACAGCGCCGCTTCCGCCTCGGCCCAGTTCTGCTTCCCGAGATGGATGGCGCCGAGCAAATAAGACGCCTCACCCGACTGCTCGCCAGCAGCCATGACGGGCTGCAACAGCGAGAGAGCCTTGTCGTAGGCCCCGGATTCGAGCGCGGCTCGTACCGGCACAAGGTCGGTCTTCGCCGCCCAAACCGGACTCACGATGACCAGTATTGCCAATAGAGCTAACAGGCCACGGGCCATGTGCTTTAGCATGTGCAGGCAATGACCCTTCTGACCCTTGGGGCGCATAAGACCCCCATTTTTTCCGATTTTACCGCCTGAGTCAAGCGGATTCTCCGTCATGGTTGTGCTGAGCGGTGTCAAATTCGCGCCTTCCCTCTGTCAGTGAGCCAGCCAATCGCCAATCTCACCAGTGCATACCCCATTATGATCCACCCGAGCGTGCGCCCGGAGGCGGCGCCGAGCATCGGCGCCGTAATCACCAGCCACAGCCCCACGGCCGTGAGCACGAGCGAGAAACCATAACGCCAAATCAGTAATGGGTTAACACGCAATCGCGACTTGGGTTCCATTGACGACGATGTCTGCATCGGGCACCATACCCCAAATCTTCTACCGCTGAGATGTCGTTTTATTCCGAGCGATCTTCGCGCAGAGGCAGCCCCGAGCCATGTGCCCATCTTAAAGAAATCGTTCGATTTTGACAGGCGAAGACTGTCAATTAGTGTGCGCGGCTGGCCTGATTGGGTCACCCGCCCCGGACCCCCTCGAAGATCATGCGCCGTTTTGAACTGCTGAAGCTACGTACGCTTGGCCAACCTGTCCTGAATCCGGTACCACTCTTCCTGCATCTGCGGCAGCGTTCCTCCGTAGATCTTCTCCAGGGATGGCTGAAGTTCCAGGACGCTCTTCCAAAGCATAAAGAACTGGTCGGTGCCGTAACGTTGCACGAGAAAGGCGACATACGATGCGCTGGCGTATTTGTAGACCTCAGGATCTGTGGCGGACTGCTTGGCAATCAGTTCCTCGAGTGTCGGCCATTCACTCGACTGCCGTAATGCCAGAGCTTCGTAGTGCACATTTCGGTCCCGCTCATCAAAGAGATTGCGCACACCGTCTCGGATGAGCTTAAACGACTTCGCCTCCGGGTCCACGGAATTGCACATCGCCTCTGCAATAAGTCCGCCGATCGGAGCGCCGAGCCGCGTGTAGATATTTAGGCCCTCGACAAAACTGGCTGGCCGGCCGGTCGCCTCTTTGCAGTCTTCGTCGCTGGTAAACAAATACACGCCGATGTCGTCTTCGACCTGAAGTTTGAGTTGGCGCGCGGTGTAGTCATAGCTGCCGTCGCACGCCGCCCCAAACGTCTCAATACCGCGACGCGGACGGGGAGTGTCCGGTGGAGTGTAGATGGTAAAATTCACCATTTCCAGCTTTCGCCAATCCTTGGCGAACGATTGCGGGTCCACTTTCCCACCGCCGCCGCAGGATGCGATTGCCGTCAACGTTAGTAGAGCCAGGATTCCCCGCTTCCAGATCGTCCGAGATACGTTCATCATCAATCTCCTTGTGCCGGATTATATGCCGATTTGACGCCCGCGGACAACTGAAAGGATCGTCAAACGCGGAATTCCCCGGTCAGGAGGCGATGTGGAGCCAGTCGATGAGGAGGAATTGAATACGTCCGATGAGAAGCGAGACGCGCGCCATCACCGTGTAGCCGAAATGGGCGCCGAAGGCCACCATGATGAACCCGATCCCCGCGGAGGCAACCCACCCGAGCGGGCCCTTGTGCGGCTTGGAGAAATAGAAGTAGATCAGGGTCGAAAGAACGCCGACGACAATCAGGATGTTATCCAGCGAATTCAGAGGCAATAAGGTGCGCGACACCTGCGGCAAGATGAGCCCATGCAGTTGCTGAATGAATGTGATGCCGGCGGTGCTGCCGATTACAAAGGCCAATGAAATCCGCGACATCCATCCGGCGCGCGGAATGTAACGGGCAAAGAGCAACAAGCCCAGTACCGCAGGCAGGAGCAGAATCCACTCGCGATCCTGCGAGAGCGGAATCCACAGTTGTTGCACAATGACGGAATGCACGATGAGCCCGAAGTAATAGCCGGCCGACAATCCGGCAAACACATGCTCCGCGAACTTGAACATGGGATTGTCGCGATAGAGAAACGAGTACAGGGCCAGCGTAAAAAACGCCGTCGGAAACAGAGTCACAAAGGAGGAGGAAAAGAACTCGGGCATCTGCTATCCCTGCCCCGCCCGCAATGGGCGTTTGTGAGAAAGCGTCATGAAGTACCCGATATTCCCCAGAACGATGAATCCGATGATGAGCAAGTGAATGAGCGATTGGGAGTCCATACCGCTATTGGCCTTGGCCACGGCGCCGATGAGACGTTCATACTCCGCGGCGCCCTTCATCCCACCCAATAACCCCTGGAGTTGGTGGGACTGCACGTACGACAATTGCTTGGGAGCCATGACGGCGGTCACCGCGGCGACCATCGGCATGCCAAAACGCGCATTCACGAGCGATACCCAATAATCGACCATGGCGTTGTCGGAGATAATAATGGTGCACCGGAGAGAATCGTAGTTGGGTACTTCGCGCATCAGGGGAATCTCGGATGTACGGGTGCTGCGGTAGTCGGTCGGAAAGATATCTTCAATTCGGGAGCCCATGCCCAATAGCACGGCCTGGTAATTCGCCTTGTAGCCAAGGTTCACGTAGTCAGTCCCGTATTCTTTGTCGAATTCCCCGCCGACCTGCAGAAGCACGCGCTCGAGCACGGAGGGCCCCCCCATCCCGACATTCGAGAGGCCGACCACACGCAAATCTTTCTTGAAACAATGACGCAGTGCCGCCACCGCCATCGGTTCGGTTTCCGCCAGAGTCGATGGCCAGCAATCGAAGGGAAAAAGTATGCGCGAACCCGGCGGCAGCGAGTCGACAGCGTTGAAAAACGCCTGCGTCTCAGGTGTCACGGCGGTGGGGAGACGCAGCGGCCAGATTGTCGGAATGATGACGGAGATGAAGATCAACGTGTACAGAATCCGTCGATCCACCTGTTGCATGCGTTCCCAGAATCTCATGAGTTAGCCACGCCCCAGGTAGGTCCGTTCGATTCCCACGAGAATACGCAGCGCCATCGAGGCAGCGCCAAGGGCCGCGCCGATGATGATGCCGCGTTGCACTGCCACGGAGGGCACGATCATGATCCAGTTCGTCCATTCGGGCAATTGATCATAGATGTATTGACCCATCGGGATTCGACCGAGCATGACAATGAGCGCAGTCAGAAGTAGAATCGCGGACGGAACCGTGCGGGCCCGAAATGCCCGGTAGGCCGCCGAGGCGATGAAAAAGGCGAGCATCGAAAACATGGTCGCCATCATCGGCGCCTGGATCTGCTGGAAGAGCCAATCGTAAACTCCACCGGCCGCGACCCCCGCGAAGACGCCAAATCCCGCCATGACCGCCAGACAGACCAACAACACAGCCGAGTAGAAGCGATCGACGTGATGGGAAGTGATCCGGGCCCAATGAACCTGGACAATGGAAAACACGCCCAAGAGCAGCGCGATTCCACCGACAATGGTCTGGCCGCGCAGGGCCTCATCCGAAACGGCATCCACGGCCGAACCGCGTCCAAAAAACGCGAATACCATGATGCCGCCTGAGACAAATGCCACGAGTATGGGAATGCGATGCTTCATTTGGACTTCTGGTGATGGCGCAGCACACTACAACGCCGCGAGCAAAGATCTCCAAAACGCTTCGCCCCATCCAAACGTGTACGAGACGGCGCCGCCCACGATGACCAAAGCAACGACCACTTTTATTAGGTCCTGTCCACGGAGCGCTCCCAGCATCTTCGGCTCGCCTGAGAGGTAGGCACTCGCCGCGTAGAATTCCTCGCCAATGAGGGTGTAGTCACACGTCGCGATAAAGAACGGAAGTTGTTCCGGTTCTGCCGTTCCGGCAATTTGAATCGCCCCCACCGATTGCCCCATCTCGGCGATCAAAAGCGACTCCGCATGGAACTGGCCCATGTAAATCGCGGCAGCGGGCTTCTCGCGCGACATCATGCCGCCGAGGCGAGCCGAGAAGGAAAACGACTCACCAGCGACATACTGCACCGTCTGCGGGTCCAGCGGGTCGGTGATCCCCTCGTCCAGGTAGGCCTGTTGGACTGTTTCTTTAGCCGCGGCCATTGGCAATGGGTAGAGAACCGGGACCCGGAGCGGGGTACGGCAGCGGGCGGTCGTGGCCGCAACACGTCCCAGCACTGACAAGCCGGCGATCGTCTGAATCTGGTCCAATTCGCCGGTACCCGGAATGAACACCACGGGTTTGCCCATCTCCGTCGCCCTGCCGACGGCCTCGTCAACAGCATTCAAACCGGTCAACGGGCGGATGTAGAACTTCTCACCCTGCATGGCCTTCCGGATGTACCAAAGTATCGCCATCGAGAACAGAATGGCGAACACGAGCACATTGAGGCGTTCGAAGCGGAAGACGCTACTTGACACTTCGTCCTCAGCAAACGCCTGAGTCGCGAAGAGACACACTCCAAGAACTACGAGGACGCCTAGGCGTGCGGACTTCACGCGAGCTCCGCCTTCAGAGCGGCGATGGCAGGAATCGGGGTGGGGTCTTGTCCGGTCACGATGGCGAGGTGGTAGCTGAGATAATCTCCGAACTGCACGAGCGAGAGCATACGCGTCAGGCGATCGAGGCCCGAAGCCGTAACCGATACAACCGGGATGCCGCGTTCGCTCAGTCGCTTGGTGAGCCACTCCAGACGCTTCTCGGCAATTGTTGATTCCTCACCTGAACGCAGGATTACGATTCCCAATCGGTCCGGATCGGCGGAGGCATCCAGTCCGACGATTTCGTTGTGATTGAGTTCAGGGAGCGCATTCGCGAACGCGACGGCCTTTGAGTTTTCCGCAAGCTGACACTTATAGCGAAGCGCGACCACATCTGAGACTCCGGTCGTACCGTAGACACAGATGATGCGTCCAGCCAGCGCATCGGCAGCCTGTTTCGCAGGGTTGACATTGATCGAGACAGCGTGACCAAATCGATCCCGTGAGGAGGACAGCGCGTCCGCGGCGCGCAGAAGGTCAGTCGTGCGATCCGGTACAACACCCCAACGGATCAGGGCCAGCATCACCGGTCCGATTGAGTAGCCCAGAGCCGCGCGCGGCATGAGTCCACCGGGGACGGTGATGAGCGGCCAACTTTCTGTTTGCGCCCACTCCGCCAATCTCCCACCTGAGGTCAGAGCGAGGATGCTGGCGCCACGACATCGGGCATCTTCGACCGCGCTCAGAGTCTCCTGGGTTCCGCCGGAGTAGGTGGAAGCAATGACCAACCAAAACCTGTTAATGTATTCCGGGAGCTTGTCCGATCGCACAACAACCATCGGCACGGGGGACTCTGACTCCCAGTATGATCGAACCAAATCGCCGCCGATGGCTGATCCACCCATCCCGCAGACGCACACGCCCGCGGGAGTCGTTGGCTTATAGGAAAACCAGTCGACCTGATCGGCCAACGCTTGCGCCTCCTGTAGCTGATCGGGGAAAGTGTCGATTGCAGAGAGCATGCCGCTTGGATCGAGACGCCTATGCACGCTCTGCTGGTCAAGCGATGCAGCCGCCGAATGAGCGGGGGCGCCAAAGATGTGGAGATTGATGCTCACGAGGGGGTCTTGGGTCGGCACTCAGGCTTTGGCCCGACGCTGTGAGCGATCGTGGAATTCTTTGGCCAGCTTGCGCGCCTCGCCTGCCGTCGATGATGCGACGACACTTGCGGCCAGCTTGCGACAACCTGCGAAGGACACCGAACGAATCAGGGCCTTCACACGGGGAATTGAGTTTGGATGAAACGACAAGGAGTCGAACCCCAAACCGACCAAAGGCAAAACCGCGATCGGGTCGCCCGACATCTCGCCACAAATCCCCACAGGGATCTTTGCCTTGTGCCCAGCACGCACCGTACTATCGAGTTGCCGCCACAACGATGGATGCCAGTAATGCTGCAAGGCACGTAGACGGGGATTGCCCCGATCGACTGCGGTCGTGTATTGGACCAGATCGTTTGTGCCGACGGAGAAGAAGTCTGCGGCCTTCGCCAGTTCTCTAGCCATCTGAACCGCCGCGGGCGTCTCGATCATCAGCCCGAGCTTGGCCCTGGCATCAAATGGGATGCGCTTCCGGCGCAGCTCCGTTTTGATTGAACTCCACATCGACTTCACTTCGGCAAATTCCTCTGCACTGGCGATCATCGGCACCATCACCCACAAGGGTCCGGCTGCCGATGCCGCCAGCAGTGCGCGGAGCTGCGTCTGCAGTGTCGCAGGCTTCTCCATCGATAGGCGTAAGCCGCGTACGCCCAGCGCCGGATTCGGCTCAGGCGCCGCGTCCGGGGCCGCCTTGTCTGACCCCAGATCGAAGGTTCGCACCACGAGTGGGCGCCCCGCCAAGGCACTGAGCGCCTGACGATACGACTCGCGCTGCTTGGCTTCGCTGGGATAGCTGCCCTTCTGCAGGAAGAGATACTCGGTGCGATACAGGCCAACTCCAACGGCGCCGGCGGCAAGCGCCAACTCGGTTTCGCCCGCCAAATCGATATTCGCCATGATGGCGACTTGATGCTTGTCGGTCGTAACGGCCGGAAGCTCACGCAACGCATCGAGCTTCTTGGGCCATGGCGAGTGGGTACGCTTGCGCTTGCGTTCGAAGAACTCGATGGTGTGGGCCCGGGGGCTGAGTATGACCACACCAGAGAACCCATCGATCACGATTTGCGTGCCGGGACGTACCGTGCGCAGGTCCACACCAAGCCCCGCGACCGCGGGGATACCCAGCGATTTGGCCAACAACGCCATGTGCGATGTCTGTCCCCCGGTCTGTGTAACGACACCGAGAACCAGCCCCTTGTGAAGACTCATGATATCGGCCGGCGTGATCGTGTTGGCGAGGATAATCGACGGTGACGCGAGATGATGCTCGGATTCCACGCCGTGCCCCATGAGTTGGTTGATGACGCGCGTCTTGACTGCCTCAATATCGTTTACCATCTCGCGCAGGTACAGGTCCGGCGAGCGCACTATCGCCTGTTGCGCGTCACTGACGACTTTGGAGAATGCCGATTCGGCGGCCAGTCGCTTGTCAGCGATGGCCTGCTTGACTTGTAAACAGATTGCTGGATCCTCAACGATCATGACTTGGGCGTCGAAAATTTTGGCGAGGGCGGAGCCGACTGAGCCGGGGGATTGTTTCTTTAGACTCAGTAGGTCATCGCGTACAGATGCCAGCGCCGCATCCAGTCTTGCGCACTCGGAGTCCACAGTTTCTTCCGGTCTCAGTGTACGGACGGGCGGAGCTTCATGACCGACGCGGTAGACAAAGGCCGGCCCAAGCGCAATCCCGGGGGAGGCCGCAATGCCACGCAGTCGAGTCTCTGTCGAGGATGTCGCCATGGTTTTCGATCTACCGTTCGCCGAATCGCATTTCGAAGACTTTTACGAGCGCCTCGACGGCCTTTTCTTCATCGGCCCCCTCGGCCCCGATGGTGACGACCGATCCCATCTCCGCCGCGAGCGTCATCACGCCGAGCATGCTCTTGGCATTAACCTGATTGCCATCCTTGATGAGCCAGATTTCCGAGCGGAATTTCGCCGCCGTCTGGACAATCATGGCAGAAGGCCGGGCATGCACTCCCAGGGGATTGGTGACGGTCACGCTTTTTTCAGTCACGGTCGCGGCGGCCAGCAAGGTTAGGCATCAATACAGACCGGTCAGCGCGCGCGGGCGATGAGATTGCCCGCTTGTTTGGTCACCAGTCCCTTCAACTCAAGCATTGTCAGAACCCGAGCTGTTTCTCCCACGGACAAATGCAAAGAAACCGAGAGCCGGTCGATGTGGCAAGCGGTTGTTCCGAGTCCTTCATAGACGCGCCGCTCGATCTCATTCAATGGCGGCAGCGGGATCGCCGGAGCCAAGACTCTCTTGGATTCAGGGGACGAGCGCGGCCGCGACGCCAGTTGAAAGACGCTGAGAATATCATCCGCACACGTCACAATCCGCGCCCCCTGCTTGAGCAACGCATGCGTGCCGACGAACGACTCCGATCCAATCTCGCCGGGAATGGCGAAGATCTCTTTCCCCTGCTCCAGCGCGTGCTCGGCGGTGAGCAAAGCGCCTGACTTGCGGCGCGCCTGCGCCACAAGCACGCCATCAGATAGCCCCGCGATCAGGCGATTGCGCACAGGAAAGTTGGCCGCATCGGGCGCCAATCCGAACGGAAATTCAGTGATGATGCAGCCATGCGCGACCACCTCGTCCACGAGATCCTTGTTCTCATCCGGATAGACTTCGTCTGGACCGGTTCCCCATACGGCTATAGTCTTCCCTTTGACAGCGATCGCCGCCTTGTGCGCGATGGTGTCGATCCCGCGTGCAAATCCGGATACGATGGTAAGACCGGCGGCCGCGAGGTCTTCAGCCAGCTCGCGTGTGACGCGCGCGCCATACTCTGTGACTTTGCGGGATCCGACAATCGCCAGGGCCGGAGGATCAGGTATTTCACCCAACACGAAGAGGTACGGCGGCGGATAGCGCAGCGTCGCCAGACTCGCCGGGTACTTGGGTGCGCCGTAGACAATCAGGGACCAGCGGCTCGCGCTGAGCTTCTCGACTTGGTCCCTCGCCCAAGCAAGCGCCTCCGCACGCTGAGCGTGAGTTTCCAACTTGGCGCGCGAGACCTCGGCCTGATTCCACTCGGTATCAGAACATCCCCAAGCATCCTTCGGTGTCTGGAATTTCTCCAAAATGCGGAGAAATGTCGCTCGTCCGACACCCGGCAGTCGCGAAAGCGCCAGCCAGTACTCGGCTTCGGGCGGAATCCTCTCCGCTGCCAACGCCACTGGCTGTCGATCTGTCTCTGAATCTGGAGTCGATGCTACCACAATCGCTCGCTATGCGGATTGTCGTGCCGATTCGCGTTTCGGCGGCAACAAGAGCATGTCCAACGCCTGCAAGACCTGCTCAATCCCGCGTCCGGTCATGGCCGATATCGCGAACTCTGCGTAAGGATATTCACCGAGATCAACGTCCCCACCGGGTAAGAGGTCAACCTTGTTGAGAACAACCCGTCGCGGCTTTTCCAGAAGCAACGGATCGAAAGCCTGTAGCTCAGCCAGCAGATGGGCGAGGTCGTCGCCAGGCGAATCAGCGGTGACATCCAAAATGAAGAGGAGAACACGCGTACGTTGGATGTGTCGAAGAAAGCGGAACCCCAACCCTTTTCCCTCGTGGGCACCGTCGATCAACCCCGGAAGGTCGGCCACAGTGTAGGTGCGAAATTGCGCGCGTTCGACCACGCCCAATTGTGGTTGGAGCGTCGTGAACGGATAAGACGCAATCTTCGGTTCGGCTGCCGAGATCGAGCTCAGAAACGTCGATTTCCCGGCATTGGGGTAGCCGACCAATCCCACATCGGCGATCAGACGCAACTCGATCTTGATCATGCGCGATTCGCCGGGCATACCTGTCTGTGCTTTGCGTGGCGCCTGGCGAGTGGAAGTCTTGAAATGGGCGTTCCCCTTGCCGCCGACACCCCCGTGGGCGATGATCGCGCGCTCACCCGGCAACAGCAATTCGGCCAACAGCATCCGGTCTTCATCATCGAAAATCAGAGTGCCGGGAGGAACCCGAACGATTGTGTCTAGTCCTTCTCGCCCGGTACGCAATGCCCCCGACCCGCGCCCGCCGTGCGGGCTCTTGATGTGTTTTTTGTAACGAAGATCAAGGAGCGTGGCGAGATTCGGATCGACTTCG
Organism: uncultured Ignavibacteria bacterium; assembly: GCA_964371625.1. GTDB lineage: Bacteria > Zixibacteria > MSB-5A5 > WJJR01 > WJJR01 > JACQFV01. The sequence goes on from CAYJMP010000001.1 coordinate 1,339,626, forward strand.
GCGACAATATCCCCGGCCTTGCCGCCATCGCCGCCGTCGGGCCCGCCTTTGGGGACGAATTTCTCGCGGCGAAACGAGACACACCCGGCCCCACCGTGGCCGGCGCTGACACGCAAAGTGACTTCATCGACGAATTGCATGCACGCGCCTCGAAGCTAATTGACCGTTTGCTGGATCCTAAGATTCCAGAAGTGCAATGATATTCTCTTTCAGTTTGTCCGACGGAATATTGCGGTACAGCCGGCCGCTGTGAGCCAGCGAAACCTGGCGTGTCTCCTCGGAGACCACGATGGAAATCGCGTCGGAATCCTCAGTGATTCCAACCGCGGCTTTGTGACGCATCCCGAAGAGATCGGCGTACTCTTCATCGAGCGTCAGAGGCAATGTGCATGCCGCTGCGCTGATGTTGTCCCCCCGAATAACCACGGCGCCGTCATGCAGAGGCGAGTGCGGCGTGAAAATTGTGACCAGAAGTTCCGCCGAGACTTTGGAATCGACCATCTTCCCCGTTTCGGCAATGTTGCGTAAGCCGACGTCGCGCTCGATCACAATCAATCCGCCCCATCCCAGTTCCGACAGGCGTTCGACGCCGCGGATGATCTCATCCATGGTCTCGGTGGTATCCTGAATGTGCAGGACAGACTTGAAAAAGCGAGATTGCCCAATCTGCGCCAAAGCGCCGCGGAGTTCAGGCTGGAAGACAACAACCAGCACGATGAATCCCACGGTCGCCAGGTTACTGAATAGCCACGTCACCCCTCGTAATTGAAACCACAGCGAGAGAAAAGCCAGCGCGCCGACCAGAAGCAGTCCCGCTACAATCTGGGCCGAACGCGTCCCCTTCATCAAGCGGAGCATGCGGTAGAAAATGAATGAGACCACCACCACATCGATCAGATCGATGAGACGGAACTGCAGGAATCCAATGCGAAACAGTTCCACCGCTCCTCCGGTGCAAGTGACAGTACTTGCACCGCATAATACACACAGCGCGGCACCTGGTCAAACACCGGACGCGCCGATTCCAGACTAATGTGATGAGGCTAATGACTTGTTAGGGCCGCGGCCACGGCCAGTGCCTGTCGTGTGGGACCGACGTCATGGACGCGGACGATCTTGGCGCCCTCCCGCACAGCGCTCACGGCGGCTGCCAGCGACCCGGCGAGGCGGTCGTCCACGGGCGCACCCGTGATCATGCCGATAAACGATTTTCGTGAGGCCCCGACGAGGACGGGATACCCAAGTGCGACGAGCTCAGAGAGACGGTTCAACAGCGCGAGGTTGTGTTCGAGCGTCTTGCCGAAGCCAATGCCCGGATCAACGATGATATCCCCGCGGTCGATTCCCACGGTTTCGGCAAATTCAGCGCGCTCTCGCAAGAACGCGCACACTTCACCGACGACGTTCTCGTATGTTGGATGGTCCTGCATGGTACGCGGTGTTCCCTGCATGTGCATGAGTACAACCGGGCAATCGCGCTCCGCGATCAGTCCGGCCAGAAACGGGTCTTCACGCAGCGCTGAAATGTCGTTAATCCATGATGCGCCAGCATCAAGTGCCGCGCGCGCGACGACGGAACTGGTCGTATCAATTGAGATGGGTCCCCACCAAAACTTTCGGACGGCGGTGACGATAGGAACGACACGCGAGATTTGCTCGTGCGAATCGACCCTTGCTGTCCCCGGCCGTGTCGATTCACCGCCGATGTCGATGATGTGCGCTCCCTCATCGACCATGCGACGGACATGCTCAACGGCCCGCCCCAGACCGTGGAATTGCCCGCCATCGGAGAACGAATCCGGCGTCACATTGAGAATCCCCATGATCCACGGGGAAGCCACCTGAGGCCAATGGAGATTGGACATGGTTCACCAAAGTAAGAAGGGCGCACCGTGGTGCGCCCCAGGAATGAGCATGAATCGAGTTCGCCAGACAATCAAGCCGGACTCGCGCCGGGGGCCACATCGCCCAATGACCCTACCGGTCGGGTTGCGGTCGGGGCCGGCGTGATCACCGCGGTCGTGCCGGGCGAATTTGGCGTGGGGGTCTCATTGATCGGCGCCAATTGCTCGCCCCTCAAGATGATGTCGATCTGTTCACCGTCGAGAATCTCCCGCTCCAAGAGCGCCTTGGCGATCGCGTGCAAGTGGTGCAGATTGGCCGACATCAAGTTCATTGCCTTCTCTTCAGACCTGGCAAGGATGTCTTTCACCTCATCGTCAATCATCTGCGCTGTTCGTTCCGAATAATCACGGTGCTGGGCAATCTCGCGGCCGAGGAAAATCTCTTCCTGCTTCTTGCCAAAGGTCATGGGGCCGAGTTTCTCGGACATGCCCCATTCGCAGACCATCTTGCGCGCCAAGGCGGTGGCGCGTTCGAGATCGTTCCCGGCGCCCGTCGTCAGCTGATTGAATATCAACCTTTCGGCAATGCGCCCACCCATGATGTAGATGAGACGCGCCTCGAGATATTCCTTCGAGTGCGTGTGCCGCTCATCAACGGGCAGAAAGTGGGTCACGCCCAAGGCCATGCCGCGCGGAATAATCGTGACTTTGTGTACAGGATCCGCCTTGGGAATCAACTTGCCCAGAAGCGCGTGCCCGGCCTCATGGTAGGCGGTCGTCTTCTTTTCATAGGGCGAGATGACCAGCGAGCGCCGCTCACTGCCCATCATGACCTTGTCTTTTGCCTCTTCGAAATCTTCCATCGTGACCTTGTCACGATTGCGCCGCGCCGCCAACAGAGCCGCCTCATTGACCAGATTGGCCAGATCGGCGCCCGAAAGACCCGGGGTACCGCGCGCCAGCACCTTCAGGTCGACATCATTGCCGACCGGTATGCGGCGCACATGGACTTTGAGAATGCCTTCGCGTCCACGCACATCGGGAGAATCGACCACAACCTGCCGATCGAACCGACCCGGACGCAAGAGCGCCGGATCGAGCACATCGGGACGGTTGGTGGCCGCCAGCAAGATGACACCCTCGTTGGATTCAAAACCGTCCATCTCGACGAGAAGCTGATTTAATGTCTGCTCGCGCTCGTCGTGCCCGCCGCCCAGTCCCGCGCCGCGGTGCCGTCCAACGGCATCGATCTCATCAATGAAAATGATGCAAGGCGCCGACCGTTTCCCCTGTTCGAACAGATCGCGTACTCGCGAAGCGCCCACACCGACAAACATCTCGACGAAATCGGAACCGGACATCGAGAAGAACGGCACGGATGCTTCACCTGCGACGGCACGCGCCAGCAGCGTCTTCCCCGTTCCCGGAGGCCCGAGAAGCAGGACTCCCTTGGGAATCTTTCCGCCCAACCGCTGAAATCGGCCGGGATCGCGGAGAAAATCGATGACCTCCTGCAACTCCTGTTTGGCCTCGTCGGCGCCGGCAACATCGGCGAATGTGACTTTGGGACGGTCCTCGGCCAAGAGACGCGCGCGGCTCTTGCCGAATGAGAAAATCCCCTTCGGGCCCGACTGCATTTGTCGGAACATGAACAACCAGAAGAACACCAGGATAAGCAGCCACGGGGCAAAGCCGAGCAACAGGCTCACCCAATTAACACCCTGCTCCTGCGCCTTGATCGCAACCTTCTTGGCCTCAAGGCGCGCCAACAACTGCTCCGGATTGCTCCCGGGAAGCAGCAGGCGAAATTCTTTGACCTGACGCGAGCGGTTGTTAACTGTTTTCAGAACATCGACTTTGAACGTCCCCTCCATATTCCGTTCGATAAACGTCACGGAGGCGACATTGTCGCTGTCAAGCTGTTCGAGGAACTCCGAGTACGTCAGCTCGGCGGCGACATCGCGATTAAAGCTATAGTAATTGACCAGCAGGGCGGAAATCGTGATCAACGCGATCCAAAAGACCAGAGTCCGCGAAGACCTTTTCCACGAGAATGGCGACTTGCCCTCCGGCTCGCTGAGATTACGGGGGATACGTCCCTTGGGAGGGCTGGGACGTGGCGACGATGAATCAGACACGCGTGTCATTCTCCTCTGTTTGCGTCGGGTTCAGACGCCCGATGAACGGCAAGTGGCGGTAGCGCTCCGCCAAGTCGAGTCCGTACCCGACCACAAACCCGCCGTCAATCTTGAACCCCACATATTCTATCGGCAGTTCCGGGTCCTCATGAGTTCGCTTGTCCAAAAGCGCGACCGCGGCCAATCTCCGCGGCTGCCGGGACATCAAAAGCCGCCGAACGTGCGACAGGGTGGCACCGGTGTCCACGATGTCTTCGACGATGAGAACGCTTCGCCCAGTTATGTTTACCGTCAAATCCTTCAAAAGTTTAGGGGAGCCGGCCGCCGCCGTGCCTGTCCCATAAGCCGCCACCGCCATGAAGTCGATGTGATGCGGGATCGTCATGGCCCGGCACATGTCGGCGACAAAGATAAAACTCCCCTTGAGCATGCCGATCAGCACCGGCGTATCATCCACGAAATCGCGATCGATTTCGTGGGCCATTTCCTTTACGCGCCGGCGTATCTGTTCGGCGGACAGGACCACATCCATCTGTGGCAGAGAGCGTTCCGTCACGGGTGTCAAGACCTGCTCTTCCATGATCCCTCCTCTAGGCGCGCTTCCAGAACCCGCCGAGTTCGATTGGTCAGGCGTGCCCGATGGGCGATCGGATGTCCGACCGGCCACAAGATCCCCTGATGGTCAACTACGATCGGAACAAGAGGACGTTCGAATGACGGCACCTTGCGGTCCGCCAACAGGTCAAAGAGCTTTTTTGTTCCTTGGAGACCGATGGGCCGGTAGCGGTCCCCGGACTGCGGCCATCGCACCGAGAGTCCCCCTTCGAGTGCGTCCATGTCAAACCGTGCGACGAGGCGGTCGTCGTTTTGCAACGTTTTGGGCATTTCGACAACGCGTGTCGTCAATTCGGGCGTAGTCGCCTGAGAAATCGCTCTCCCTGCCACGCGGGTCCTTCTTACAAACACCTTAAGTACTTGCTGCGACCGCATGATGGCCAACTTCCCCTGCTCCACCGCTGCGGATCCACTCAGTTTTCTGCGTAACTCGGTAAATCTCGCGACGGTCGTTGGACGCGGGACGACGTCCAACCCGATGCGATCGATCAAAAACCGCAGGACGTGAGGATCCAGCGCCTCATCATACCGGATGAGCTTGCGCACATCAAGCGTCAAGGCGCCATGAGTTCTCCCGGTCAACGCGCGCACAACAATGCGTTCGGCCTGGATTTCTAGATACCTGCGTTGGAGCCAAACCTGCTCGCCCAAACGGGCCAGACCCAAGATGATACCCGGATTCTCGCGCTCCCAGGCCGGGAGGATTTCCCGTCGGATACGGTTCCGCTGGTACTTTGGCGATTCGTTGCTTCCATCAATCCGAAATGCGATTCCTCCCTCGCCAAGGAACCTCTCGATCATATCTCGCGACACGTCGAAGAGGGGCCGGATGATCATTCCGCGCACCGGCGGGATCCCACCGAGTGCGAATGTCCCGCTCCCGTCCAACACGGCGGCGGCGACAGTCTCTGCGCGATCATTCAATTGATGCGCCAGCGCGACATGAGAATACTCCGAACGTGAAGCAGTCTTCTCAAAGAATGCGTAACGCTGGACGCGTGCCCAAGACTGCAAATTGGACTGGGGTGGGCGCAGCGCCGGATGCAGGTGACGACAATGAAAACGGAGCCCAAGCGAATGAGCGAGCTGGCGAACGAATAACTCGTCGCCGGTAGCATCGGCGCCACGGAGTCCATGATTGACATGAGCCACGCCGAGCGTCCATTTGTGCCTTGCCGCCAACTCGACCAGAATGGCGAGAAGTGCGCCTGAATCCGGTCCGCCCGAAACTGCGACAAGAATCCGGCTTCCCCTGCGGGGCCGTCCATGCCGCGTGAAGTATCCCTCCACCCGGGACAGGATTTCCATCCTCGCGGGCGTCGAGTCCGAAACGCGATTTGTTGATGGGTCTTTGACCTGTCGTCGATTGGCTTTGTTCATTATTCCAGAAACCGTTAGTGAATGCGAACCGCCAACATCGTGATATCGTCGCGCGGTTGCGCCGGATCTGAGTAATCATTGACAGCGTCACGGACGGCGGCGACGATTTCCTCGGCCGTACGCCCGGCGTTCGTGTTGATCACATTGGTCAGGCGATCCATCTCGAACATCGTACCGTCATAGCCGATGACATCGGTGACGCCGTCAGTGTAGAGAAAGATCAGGTCCCCCGGCAATAGACTGATGGCGCGCTCCTCAAAGATTGAATTCTCGAATAAGCCCAGTGCGGTCCCGCCTTCTTTGAGCATGACGATCGACCCATCGGCGCGTCGCAGTATGCCGGGATTATGTCCCGCATTCGAGAATGTAAAGATTCGATTGCGGACGTCGAGAACGCCGTAAATCGCGGTGACAAACCGCGACCGCTCGTTGCGCTCGCACAGGAGCCGGTTGACCTTCTGCATGATGCTGCGCAGCGCATAATTGTTGCGGATCTCGGCGATCAGGGACGCGCGAAATGTCGCCATGATAAGCGCCGCCGGGACGCCCTTTCCCGCTACATCCGCGATGGCGATGCCAATCTGCCCCTCGATAATATCGATGAAATCGTAATAGTCGCCGCCGACTTCCGCCGAGGGGATGTTGAGTCCCGCGATGTCGAATCCCGGAATGCGGGGATTGTCGTCGGGCAGAAACGTCTGCTGAATGTGCTTGGCGACTTCCAGTTCACCCTTGATCCGCCGCTGCTCAAGCACCGTCGCGTGGTCGCGCGTGCGCTCGATCGCCATCCCGGCGTGACTTGCGAAGGCAGTAACGAAATCCAAATCGGCCTCGAAGAACCCGCGCGGCACATCGCGTTCGATGTTGAAGACGCCGACCAGCCGTTCGCCGGCGAAAATTGGCACAACGATTTCCGAACGCGTCTGTTCGCGCGCGCGTTGGTACCGCTCGTCCTTGGTCACGTCATCGACGATGAGCGGCTGGCCGTTGGTGGCGACCCAGCCAACCAATCCGCGCCGGGCCTTGCGCTCCAGCGGCGATGACTCGCAAAACTCCCGAATCTCGCTCCCGTACCCGCGGTCAACGATACGCTCGATTTCCCCATCGCCGCCGACGAGGAAAATGCCGCCGGCATCGTAGGGCAGCACGCGATTGAGGGAATCGAGAATCTTATCGAGAACTTCGTCGAGATCCAGTGAGCTGGAGATGGCCTGGCTTGCCTCAAGCAGGCTCTGATTTTCCAGTGATTGACGCTCGGCGCGCCGATAGAGCAGTGCATTTTCCAAGGCCACTGCCGATTGCTCGACCAGGGGCCGGAGCAGCGCCTCGATTTTGTCTCCGGGATGAGCCGGATTGACGAGAACTCCGACAGCCCCGAGCACACGGGAGCGGTGAATGAGCGGAACCCACCGATCAAGAGATGCCTGACCGGCCGATGCCCCGGCAACCGCGGACTCGACTTCAGGCAACGGCGTCGAGAATGATTCGTGAATGTCGCCGTGTGTCTGCAGCCAGTCGATGAACTGCGCCCCGGCATCGCGCGGCAGGTCGGAAGAAACCTCCTGTGCGCGGCTCCAGTACTTGAAAATGACGGGGTGGTGCGTGCGCGGACGATGAAGCAGGAGCACCGCGCCCGCTGAGCCGGTCAACGAGGCGACAAGTTCTGGAACCAGCGAATAAAGCTCATCCAGACGCAGAGTGGCATGCAGAGTCCGCGCCGCATGAATGAGCGCCTCGGCCTCCGATTTCGGGACGAATCCCGGTCGGCGGCTTGGTCTGGGCGCAGATTTACCCTTTGGGCGCGTAGTCGTATCCATTGAGGTCTATTCAGAACGGGGCCTGAATGTCATTGTACCCGTCTGTCGGACTAACATACGAGTTTGACCACGATTTGTGCGGAAAAAGTCCGGCCACCGAAACCGTTATCAGTCAGGAGGTTCGGAGACGGTGTTCGTCTTCACGACCGCTTTGGCCGCCGTCTGCGCGGTCAGACGGTGGAGATTCCAGACAGCGTAGACCAACAGCGCCCCGGCCGGGACCACAGCATACCAGGGGAGAAACTCGGGAGGCGTGTCCCAATCTTCTGGCTGCTGCATTGCGAAGATGACCAAAGCCAGCGAGTTGTTGGTGATGTGCGCGATCATGCTCGGATAGACCGACCCTGTTCGCTCCCGCAAATAGCCCAAGAGTGAGCCAAAGGTCCAGAGGCCGAGGAAATTCCAAGGGTTCAAATGCAGGATGGCAAACATCGCCCCACCCCAGATGATTGCGTGATTGGTGCCGAATGAACGTCGGAGTCCGGTGTGGATCAGGCCGCGAAACGCAATCTCTTCGCAAATCCCGGGGACCACGGCAGCCATCAGAAGCAAGAGCACAAATTCCACCGGTGAACCGGCGGACAAATGCTCGCGGTAGAAGTCGAACTGCTCGTGGGGGATCGGCCAGACCCGATCCAGCAGCACTGGGAGATTGCTTTGCACGATGGCAAATGAGACAATCGCGGTCAGGCACCAGAGCCAAAACGCAGCGCCGACTTCGGCGCGACGTGTCCAAGTGGTCCACCCAGTGTCGAAGAATCGCCGGAGCAGAAACGGGATAGCGGCAAACGCGACCACTTCCGAGAGAATGACCGAGGCATAGAAACCAATAGCGCCAATTAAGGCGAGAGCCGCCAACAACGATAGCAGCGCAGCCAGCACGAAATACAACATCGCATGACCGCCATCCCAACGACGACGCGGCGGGCCGGTCATATCGAAACCCGGTCCGGGCTTTGGCAAATCGTCAAATGGAAATCGTCTGTCCATGCATTGTCCCGATCAGGCACAATGTACGGACTCGCGTGAAACGCGGTGACCAAATCACGGCCCAAAAGGAGGGAGCCCCGGGTTGAGGGCGGCAACCCGGGGCGTGGAGGAATTGCATGGGTCTGGGGGTCTTACAGGGACGTTCACAGATATTTTCTCTTTACCGCCTCCTTGCATCACGAACGGGGTGAATGGCCTCCACTAAGTCTCGTCATCGGCCGCGTCCGCGTGTGAGTGTCAGGAGCGCAAATGCTCCGCCGAGAGGCAGACTATTTTGGAGACTTCTCCAAACCTCCTGAGAGAGCATGAGATGCAGCGATGTGCGGATTCTGTACAGTCGTTCAGGCTGTGAGCATTCTAGCCTTAATAGAGACGATTCAATGGGGACAAGACAACAGACTGTGGCGGTGATCGCCACAGTCTGTCAACTCAAGAAGTGGATTTCAGAGGAGTTTTCGCTGCCGGGCCTGCTCTGTCAGTTCGTCGCGGAATTTCGGGTCGGCGATTCCGATCAGCGCCTGGGCACGCTCACGTAAGTTCTTCCCGAACAGGTACGCGATTCCGTGCTCAGTCACCACGTAATGCACATCCGCACGGGTCGTCACTACGCCGGCCCCTTGTTTGAGCATTGCGGCGATCCGTGATTCCTTGCCGCCACGTGCCGTCGAGGGAAGCGCGATGATTGGCTTGCCGCCCCGCGACCGCGCCGCGCCGCGAATGAAGTCGACTTGGCCGCCAAACCCGGAGTAAATCTTCGGTCCGATCGAATCGGAGCAAACCTGGCCGGACAGATCGACTTCAATCGCCGAATTGATACCGATAATGTTGTCGTTCTGACCAATGACAAACGGATCATTGACGTGGTCGACCGGATGGGCCTCGACGATCGGGTTATTATCAAGAAACTCGTAGAGTGCCCGTGTGCCCAAAGCGAACGTGATCACGGCTTTCCCCGGATGAAGAGTCTTCCGGTATCCGGTGACGATTCCCCGCTCGATCGCGCTCATCGCCCCGTCGGAGAGCATCTCGGTGTGAATTCCCAGATCTTTCACGCCGTCCATCATGGCCCAGACGGCATCGGGAATGCCGCCAATACCCATCTGAATGGTGGCCCCGTCGGAAATCAACCCGCGAATGTGCCCGCCGATCCGACGTTCCACATCGCTGATGGGATGTGGAGTTAATTCGGGCAGATCGTGCGTGTGCTCGACGATAGCGTGGGCGCGGCTTACGTGAATGAATGAATCTCCCAGCACGCGCGGCATCTTTTCGTTGACCTGAAGGACGACTCTCTTGGCCATCGTGCAGGCGGCATGGGTGTTCATCACCTCGACACCGAAACTCATAAAACCGTGATCATCGGGAGGCGATACCATCACCATGGCCACATCGAGCGGAATGATCCGCTCGTGAAGCAATCGCGGAATCTGGTACAGAAAGATCGGGATGTAGTCGGCCCGCCCGCTGTTGACGGCCTCGCGATCGGCCGGACCTACGAACAGGGAATTGTGTCGAAAGTGCTGCTCCATCTCCGGCTTGCTCAGTGGATCGTCGCCGAGAAGGAGCACATGGTAGAGCTGAACGCCGGTCAGTTCAGAATGCCGCTCGGCCAATGCCTTGATGAGGGCCGTCGGAGTGGCCGCATTCCCGCCGTAATAGACTTTGTTGCCGCTCTCGACGAGCTTGGCCGCCTGTTCCGCTGATGTCAGTTTGCTGCGATAATCATCCACCCATTGCATGGTGTTTCAACTCCTGGTGCCTGCGGGCACCTTGATTCCCGATTGAGCAGGGCGTGCCAGCGCCCCATCCCGGGACGATCTCGCTAACGTGACGGTGCGCCCGTGCCTTGGTTCGACGAAGAGGCCACCACGGGATTCGCCGCCCTCCCCTCGCGCAGATACAGTCCCTCCGCAAAACCCGGCTGTGCAGCGAGGACCGCTGACAGCCCCCCGTCGGCGAACCAGCGGATGTATGGAAAGAGTGCGTTGGCTAACGCAAACGAGGACGTGCGCGACACTGCTGACGGCATGTTGGGTATGCAGCAGTGCACGACATTCTCGGCGACAAACGTCGGGTTTGAGAGCGTCGTCGGACGCCCCGTTTCACAAATACCGCCCTGATCGATGGAACAATCGACGATGACGGATCCGGGCTTCATCTCGCGTATCATCTCGCGCGTAATCAAGATCGGTGGTTTCGAGCCATGAACCCACACCGCGCCGATGACAACATCGGCGGTCATAAGAGCGCGTTCGAGATTGTACCGATACGCGAGAAGAGTCACGACTCGTCGATCGAACATGCGGTCTGCCAACTGGAGTTTGTCTGGATCCTTGTCGAACAACGTGACCTGAGCACCCATGCCCAGCGCCGCTCGGGCTGCTGCCAGCCCCACCGAACCGCCCCCGATCACCAGCACATGGGCCGGGGGGATCCCCGGCAGGCTGGACAACAACACCCCACGTCCGCCGTGGTGACTCTCAAGGAAGGTCGAGGCCAAAGTCAGTGCGACCGGTCCAGCCACCTCGCCCATGATCTCCACGATCGGACGGCGGTGTTTCTCATTCTCGATCAATTCGTACGCCGCGGCCGTAATCGACTTCTCCGTCATTCCGCGGAGCGCTCCAGAATTCAGAGTCGCCAGATGCCCAAAGCTCATCACCATCTGTCCGGGCAGGAATAACTCGACATCCTCAGTCTGAAACGGCGTGACACCCAATACCAGGTCGGCGCGTCCGACGGCCTCGGCGCGTGAATACACAATGTTTGCGCCGGCATCCAGGTAATCCCGATCGGGGAATCCGGCTGCCAACCCGGCGTCGTGCTCGAAATTGACGGTGTGTCCCTTCTTCGTCAGAAGGTGCGCCCCGGCCGGGACCAGCGGCACACGCCGCTCATCATTTCGCGTCTGTTTGATGATTCCTACATTCATAATCAACCCGCCGCAGGCGCCGCCTGCATGGACAACTTCTCATTAGCATGATGCGCTTCGCCCAAACCAGCGGCCAGCGCTTTCAAATTCGCATCCAGGAGTTCTTTCTTAAGCGTTCCAAGCAGTGTCTTAAACGCTTCAATGTCGGTGATGCCCGTCAGGCCGATGATCGCGCCGGCGGCGACAATATTGGCCACCTTGGCATTCCCCAATTCATTGGCAATCTCCGAAAACGGAATTGGAATAGCCTTCACATGCGCCGGCAGCTTGACGCTCTTCACAAACGAACTGTCGTAGATCACGATGCCGCCCGGCTCCACCAACTCGGCAAACTTCTCCAACGAAGGCTGGTTCATCGCAACCAGTACGTTGGGATTGGAGACAAAGGGCGAACCGATACGCTCCCGGGAGACTACGACGTGGCAGTTGGCGGTTCCGCCGCGCATTTCGGGACCGTACGAGGGCAGCCACGAGACGTATTTTCCTTCGCGCATCGCCGACTTCGCGAGCAATTGCCCAAGCAAGAGGACGCCCTGCCCGCCGAAACCCGCAAGCACGAGCTTTTGCGTCGGGAAGCTCCCGGCGACAGCCGCGACTTTGGGTTCCTCACCGCCCTTGATGCCTAAGACTTTGAGAACCTCTTCAGCATCATAGATCGGAGTCGGAGGGGCCGGCCGCGGCACCGCATCGATACGGTCCTTGTAAACGGCCGGTGGAAATACGGTCGTCATGTTCTTGGTGATCCACTCCCGCGAATCGACCGGCTCCAGCTTCCAACCGGTCGGGCACGGACTCAGAACCTCGATCAATGAGAATCCCTTGTTGGCAATCTGCAATTCCAGAGCTTTACGAATCGCCTTGCGGGTCTTCATGATCGATTTCGAGTCCTCCAGCGTGCAGCGCTCGATGTAGACCGGCGCCTGCAGCGTTGAGAGCAATTCCGACACGCGCAATGGATACCCTTCGTTCTCAGCATTCCGTCCGTACGGCGTCGTGGTGGTCTTCATCCCCATTAGCGTCGTCGGGGCCATTTGCCCGCCGGTCATTCCGTAGATCGCATTGTTGACAAAGATGACCGTCAGCGATTCGCCGCGATTGGCCGCCTGGAGGATCTCATTGGCGCCAATGGCCGCAAGATCGCCGTCGCCCTGATAGGAGATAACGATCGCGTGGGGCAGGGCGCGCTTGATCCCGGTCGCCACTGCCGGTGCGCGTCCATGCGCTGACTGCACATTGCCGACTTGGAAATAGTAATAACCAAACACCGAACATCCGACCGGGCTGACAAAGACTGTGCGATCGGCGATCTCGAGGTCATCGATGGCCTCGGCGATAATCTTGTGCAGATTCCCGTGCCCGCAGCCGGGACAGTAATGCGTGGCTTCTTTGTCCACCCCGGCCGAACGGGTAAAGAACTCATAGAATGAGTCGGGTTTCTTGAAGACGTCTTTCACGGTTCTCTCCTTCTTTGTCTACCCGACGGATTTGGTCAACTTGACGATCGCTTCGAACAGTTCTTGCTGACTCGGAATATTGCCGCCATTGCGTGAGTGGAGTTTGACCGGGATACGGCACTCGATTGCCAGCTTCACGTCATCGACCAACATGCCCTTCGAACACTCGGCCACCAACATCGCCTTCGCCTTGCGTGACAACCGATCCAATGCTGCGATTGGGAATGGCCAGAGCGTAATCGGGCGCAGCATACCGACCTTGATCCCCGCCGCCCGCGCCTGGTCGATGGCGCTCATCAGCACCCGCGAGACGATCCCGTAGGCGACAGTGACATACTCGGCGTCATCGAGACGGTATTCTTCATATCGCACCTCGTGCTTTTCCACCTCGGCGTACTTTTCGTACAGATGGTCGATATGCGCCTCTAATTCGTCGTGGCCAAGGTGAATCGAGCTGAGTAGGTTGTCCCGCGTCTCCTTGGTGCCCTTTACCGCCCATGGCTTGTCAGGAAGTGGCCCCACTGGTTTGGGGACATTGACCGGCTCCATCATCTGACCGATGAATCCATCCGCAAGAATCGCAACTGGATTGCGGTACTTGTCGGCCAAGTCGAATGCGAGCATGGTCAGGTTGCACATCTCCTGCGCCCCATTGGGAGCCAGGCAGATGACATGGTAGTTACCGTGCCCGCCGCCCTTGACCATCTGGTTGTAATCCGATTGCTCGGGTCCGATATTCCCCAGCCCCGGTCCGCCGCGCATGATATCAACGAGCACGCAAGGCAACTCTGACCCGGCGCAGTAGGAAACTCCCTCCATTTTGAGCGAGACACCCGGCGACGATGACGCGGTCATCGTGCGCTGGCCGGTCGAGGCCGCACCGTAGACCATGTTGATCGCTGCGACTTCCGATTCGGCCTGCAGGAAAGTCCCGCCAAACTTCGGGAAGAGCTTGGCAGCAGTCTCGGCTATCTCCGAGGCGGGCGTGATCGGGTAGCCGAAATACGACCGGCACCCGGCCAGAAGCGCCCCCAGCACAATCGCCTCGTTACCTTTCATTAGTTCCTGATGCATCGTATCTCCTCATCATCTTCAACTTCGTCACTTCTCCATCCCATCAACGATCGACCGTCATTGCGAGGAGGCGCGCTCTTTGCGCCGACGAAGCAATCTTTGTTTACGGCACATCGGTCGCGGAGAGCACCGCCTCCACCGCCGTCCGCAACCGGTCCACAACCCGTTCATTGTGCGCCAAGCGAATGTCGATCGGGAAGAATCGTTCGCGCGGAAAATGATGCTCGGCCAAGAGCGTGCGGAATTCTTCATCCTGTTGTTTCGGGTCGCACGCCCCGCAGATCACATATGTTTCCTTGTCGGCGGTCCTGAGGATGTCGGCCAATGCTTCACGTCCGCCGTGTCCGCACAATTCCGGATGTACTACCGTGTAGTCGATGTCGAGTTCGCTTTCGAGCGCAAATGGTAACGTATTCATATCGCTGTCGAAGGTGCTCGACAGGCCGCGACAATTGCACAGCACGACTTTAATCTTCATGGCTCTGCCCTCTTTTCCCAATCAACTGAGTACCTTCTTTTCTTTCTTATCCGCCGGCTTGCGCCAAACAATAATAGCCCCTGGCTCGGGGCAATTATAGAAACAGATGCCGCATCCGGTACAACCATCGCCGAGATAAAACGAATAGCGATAGCCCCGCTCGTTGATATCAGTGGAAAATCCCAGCACTTCGGGGGGACACGCCTTCACACAAAAGTCGCAGCCTTTGCACAGCCGGCTGGTGACATGCACCCACGGCAACGTCGGCGGCACAGGTAATTGCACGTGTTCACTCATCTTAAGCACCTCATCCCTAATAGGTCATTGTGAGGAGACCACGCTCTTTGTGGCCGACGACCGAAGGTCCTGCGAAGCCTTGGCGAAGCAGGAAGCAATCTTTGTTGCTTTGTCACCACGCGTCCTCATACCACCCATTCTACTGTATTGTCGGACCGCCGTTTGGCAAATGCGGGGCGCTTTTGTCATAATTGACAAGCGGTTGCGGCAACGCCGGCGCCAGTGCCCGCGCAGGGGGAAGCATTGGGGTCAAACCGGGGGAAGTCAAAGGCAGGAGGACGGATTTGTGTCAAAATCTGGACCGGGCGTGGAGCTTTGTCATGATGAAAGGCACTTCCACTTTCTTGGAGCGAATCCTGACTTCATCCAGGCGAGCGGCTACACGAAATCTGATCCGAGCGGTGAGACAATTTCAGAGAGCCACGGCTGCGCCTCCAGAACTCGCCGCCAGACATCGTGCGCGACGACGCGATACGCTTCGTGCCCCTTCGAGCCACCGCGCAACTTCACGAAATGGCAGACTTGACGCAGATTCCACTCGAAGAGTGTGCGCTTGCGGAAGGCGAGCATGAGCGGATAGACCGCCTCATTGGGGAAGACTGGCTTGAGGGCGTCATAGACTGATGCCGACTTCTCGATCAGGCGCTCGAACTCAGACTGAAGGCCGAGGTCTTTGATCAACTGCGGCGTGGTCCAGCCGAGATCGGGCGTGAGATCCTGCGCGGTCTGCGTGCCGATGCGGTGGCGCTGAATGTCGCGCCAGGCGCCGTAATCGACGGTGATTTCCAGCGTGTAGTTGAGGTGCTCGAAGGCACGCGGCATCGGATCGTATGGCCCGAGTTCCTCGACGCTGGAGCGGACTAGATCGAGCATCTCATCGGTCGACCACCCCACGCTGACTTCTTCCAATTGCGTCCAGTCGGCATGCTGATTGGCGTAGGCGACTCCGCAGGAGAGACGGCGCAGCGCATCATGATCGCAGTGGATAAGCCGCACTTCAGCCCCGGTTTCTCTCCTGATGCGTTCGACCGGCGGGATCTTCTCGCGCAGCACTGATGCGACACGATGCGCCCCGCTGTAACGCGCCATGTCAGGGTCGGCGTATTTGAGCAATGTCGGGACTTTCTCCAGGGCCGAGGCTTTGACTTCGGCGCCGATCTCCCGCAACTCGGCCAGTGGCGAGCCGGTCAGCTTGCGGATCGCATGCGCCAGCGCCCGAGCGTTGATCGTCCAGCCAAGATTCGTGAGCGTCGCAGTCGGCAGGAGATAACGAATCGCATCACACGCCTTGGCACGCAATCGGCTCTCCCACATCTTCGGCGACTTGTCCGCCGGACAAGGATCGACCTTACGCAGGTGCTCGACCGCTTTTTCGGACCAGGCGATATATGTCGTCGTGAGTTCGCGGATCAGGTCTTCGTACTGTCGATTCAACTCCGGATGTGACTGGAAGACAGCCGGACGATAGACATGATCGGGATCGTAAATCTGGTACCGCGTCGATTTCTCGGTGTATGACGCCAGCCGATTGTCTTCAATCGCCTTGGCGGCCAGAATCGAGACGTTCTCGACTGCCAACGAGAGGATCGCATGCTCGGCGACCGAGGCGTGCCCGTAACCCACCACCCACTTCTCGTGGAATTGCGACGATTTTGCCTCGTTCAGCTCGGTGGCAATCTGATCAAACGGCTCCGGCGACCGCGAAGTCTTGGCAAACGCCACCGCGACAACCTCGGGCGGCAGGTCTTTCATCAGGTAGATGCGGCGATGGGCGGATTGCTGTGTCATATCTCGACCGTAGGGGCGCACGAATGTGCGCCCGCCCCGCGCGGGAATGGCCGCACATCCGTGCGCCCCTACGTGGTGGCATGGAATACGAAATTCATAACAGAGATGCCATCATCTTTCCGCGCGGGATTGTATATTCCCGATCCACGCGGGGGCACATGGGAGTACGCCCCTACGCAGAATCGAGGGATAATATGAAAGACGCACGTCTCGTCAAACTCGCCGACACACTGGTCAACTACTCAACCAAAGTCCAACCCGGCGACAAAGTCCTGATCGAAGCCAAAGGCGATCACACACATGAACTGGTGAAGGAGATCGTCACCAAAGTCGCCGAGGCCGGCGGCCTGCCCTTCTACTACTATAATGAAGAAGAAGTGGAGCGCCGCTGGGTCTTGGGCGCATCCGAAGCGCAACTCAAAGCCTACGGCCAGATGCACCTGCGCATGATGAAGGACATGGCTTGCTATATCGCTGTGCGCGGCTCGAACAACTCATTCTCCCTTGCCGACGTCCCGCGTGAAAAGCGCGAGATGTACCAGAAATACTACTACAAACCGGTGCATCTTGAACAGCGGGTCAAGCGCACCCGCTGGGTTGTGCTGCGCTACCCCAACTATGCCATGGCGCAATTGGCCGAGACCTCGCGCGAGGCCTTCGAGGACTACTACTTCTCGGTCTGCAATGTTGACTATGTCAAGATGGACAAGGCGCAGGACGTTCTCGCCGATGTCATGAGAAAGACCGACCAAATTCACCTCAAAGGGCCGGGGACCGATCTGCGATTCTCGATCAAGGGTATCCCGCCAAGAAAGTGCGCTGGGCTGCGCAACATCCCCGACGGCGAAGTCTACACCGCGCCGGTCCGTACCTCGATCAACGGCGAGGTCACCTACAACTGCCCGTCGCTTTATGAGTCGACGCTCTTCGACAAAGTGCATTTCGTCTTCAAGAACGGCAAGATCGTGAAGGCCGACTGCGCCACCGACAACGCGAAGCTCAACAAGATCCTCGACACCGATCCCGGCGCGCGTTACATCGGCGAGTTTTCCTTCGGCCTCAATCCCAACATCACCAAGCCGATGAAGGACATCCTCTTTGATGAGAAGATCTTCGGTTCGATCCATCTCACCCCCGGCCAGTGCTACAAAGAGGCCCCCAACGGCAACAAGTCGGCGATCCACTGGGATCTCGTCTGGATCCAGACTCCCGAATACGGCGGCGGCGAGATCTACATGGACGGCAAGCTGGTGCGCAAAAACGGCATCTGGGTCCACCCAGCTCTCAAAGACAAGCTCTCGGCGAAGGCCTTGCGGTAAGAGACCATCACACCCATCTTCTGTGCGAGCAAGGGGCCTAAGCCCCTTGTTTGCCAATTGGGAGGCGGTTCGATCCGGCACTAATCTCAGATGAAACGCAATCGTTCACGTTTTGGTCTGCTCCTTTTGAGCCTTGTGGCATTGTTGGCTGCCGGCGAAATTGCCGGACGCATCCTGGGCGCACCGACATTGCCGTCTGACCCCGCGTTCATCGAAGCACGCGAGTGGAGTTTTCCCGATTGGATCGAGAAAGATTCCGAGCTCCTCTGGCGGTATCGTCCGTCACGACAGATTGACGGCTCATTCCTTAAGCCGGGACGCTACACGATCAACTCCGCTGGATACCGTGGAGGCGACTTCGCCATCCCCAAACCGGACGGCGCAATCCGCGTGGTCTGCCTCGGTGAGTCCTCGACATTCGGACTCGGCGTCACCGACGAAGGTGTGTGGCCGGTTCAGCTCGAAAAGAATCTCAACGCTCTCGACCCTCAGAAGCGCCGCTGGGAAGTCCTGAATCTCGGGGTCACCAATTACTCCACGTTTCAGGGCGTGCGTCAGGCCCGCCGGGAATTCCCGCGGCTTGAGCCGGACATCGTTCTCTTCTGCTACTCATGGGCCGATCATCAGTCGGCGGCAAATGGCATTCCGGATGATCGCATCGACATGGGATCAGACTGGCAAATCAAACTTGTAAATCTCTCGAACAATTCCGCCGTTTGGCGTTGGATCCAAGTTGGTTGGGCGAAGATCAGCCCCCCTCCGGTCCCTGCCACCGCGGTGCCGGGGTTCGATCAACGACGGGTGCCATCTACGGCTTTCTCGGAAAACATCGAGAAGCTGACCAGGGAAGCCCTGGCCGTCGATGCCCGCCCGATCACGCTCACATCTCCGATTTCCTGGCCGCCGCCCGGTCAGGCTGACTCATCGGGAATCTTCCACGTCCATCATCGCTACCGCCGGCTGGCCCGATTCGGTTCCATCGCCGCCGATGGCGAGTTCGTCGAGTTGGCCAACGTCTTCGATGAGCATCCGAATTTCTTTGACGACATCAAAGCAGAAAACGAGATCTTCAATGCGCAGGGACACACCTTTGCCGGGGAATTTCTGGCGCGTTACATCCTCGGCGACTCCACCCTCATCACCAAATACGGCAGCGCGGTCTACACGCAGGGGCGTTGACTCAATTCGCACTTCGCTTGGCAAAGAAAAACGTCCTCTGGGAGCGATCCCAGAGGACGTCTCTGTATGCTGCTAGAACGAAAACGATTATTGCGATGGACCATCCGGTCTGGCCAATCTATCCGAATGGAATTTGATGACTTTGCGCAGTCGAGAGAATAACTGATCCGCGTGTCCTGCTGGGAAGGCCCCCGCCGGCCCGTATTCCTCATAGGTGTGAGCCACACCCGCTTGGGTTAGAGTTGCGTGGAATTCCCGATTCTGCTCCAAGTAGCCGTATTCATCCTCCGTACCCACGTCGATGTAGATATCCACATCGTTCCACAAGGACGGATTCTGCTGCTTTTTGGCGATGAAGTTGTTTTGCACATCCGCCGAATCGCGCCAGAGCGCCCAGACAGAGGGAGTGACATAACCGACGGAATCGAACGGCAGGTCGACGCCAACACCGAATGTATCCACCTGGCTGACGAATGATATCGTATTCGCACTCGCGGGCCGACCGCTGTAGTAATCGTAATTGTATATGGTGTCATACGTGCCGTTGAATGGGAAGCTCGGCACCAACTTGATTGCGGTGGAATCATATACCCGTAGAGGGTGAGCCGAGAACGCCGATGACATCGCAATCAGATTGCGCGTGTCGTAGTGAATGGAATACCCCGCCACAAGCTTCGCATAGAGCGATGGGTCCCCGACGACCGCGCCATTCTGTGCAAAGGCGGTCTGAATCACACCGCCCTGCGCGCTCCATACCCCGGTTCCTACTGCCGGATCGCCCAGTGAGAGTGGCCCGGACATCGACGAGATGGAACCGAACAGTTCCGGATGATCGAGCGCATAACGCATAGCGCCGTAGCCGCCCATGCCATGTCCTCCGATGGCACGTGCTGCCTTGCCGGCGCGCGTGTGAATGCGATAGTTGTTCTCGATTGTCTTAATCGTGCTCTCTAACACGTCGGCATAGTTCCCCGTGGTGCCGGAGTTGCGATAGTACGACCCGCCAAAGTAGTTCGAAGCGTCCACGGTGACGACCAACATTCTGCCAATCTCACCTTTTGCAAACATGTCATCCAACAATGCCTGCAACGAGAACCGCTCATAGTACCCCTCATCCCCAAGGTAATCATGGAGGAGATAAAGGATCGGGAATGGGGGCTGACGCCTGTCGGTCGAGTCCTTGGACGCGTAGGCAATCGTGATCAAACGCTGGTCGCTATCCTCCGCCGAGTTCCGATCAAGGTTGCTCTTGAAATCCGCCGTCATTGATGCGGGTTTCCTCGCCGAGTATTCCTGCGGAACGAGCGGGTTCTCTTCTTTCGTGCAACTGAAAGCCATAACGCTGAGAGCGCACAGGGTGACGGGAATTAGCCATTGCCTATAATTGTTCACTAGTGACCTCCGGATCAGATCAGAACCGATATGAAACCGAGAGCAAAGTCTCGTAACGTGTCAGAGAATACGTGCCGGGAAATACGGACACTCCGTCAGCAGCTCCACTCTTCTCAATCTTTCTCTCCGACGCAAAAGCGATTTCCTGGGCGGCGGACAACTCCCAATCGGGCGAGATCATATACGACAAACCGGCTGTCAGACCGATGCGGTCGCCAACGTCTGGGAAGTTGGGGCTGAAGGTGGAATCAACCGCCGCACCGCCATCATAGTAGAACCCGCCCCGAACCGCGAGGTTGTCCTTGGCCATGTACTCGCCGCCAGCCGAGACCCGGATCTGATCCTCCCATCGGAATGGCACTGTCAGATCCCAGACGTACCCGATTCCGTTGGCGAGCCCACTATCGGTCACAACGAATTCCAAACCCTCTTGATGCCCCTCACCGAATTGAACATCCCAGGCATCTACCGCCGACCAAAAAGTCATCGACAAGTCGAAGGCCAGAAGGAGACGGTCGCTGGCTGCGTACCCGACCCCCGCGCCGATTGACGCCGGCAACTCGAGATCGTACTGGTAATCGTGGGAGAAGTGACTCTCCTCGCTCTTGGTCTCATTATTCACGCCGGCGAAAAACGACCGCACTCGTTCAAACAACTGATCCTCGACGGCCTGGCGTTCGGCATTGATCGGCCAGGCCATGTCGAGCTCGGCGGTGCCTTCCATCGGTATCGAAATCGGTGTCTGGCCGCTGAAACCAATGCTGAGTTTGTCGGACGCCTTCCAAAGAACGCCGAGGTTGGCGCCGACGCCGACGCCGTTTCCTTCCATTCGGTAGTCGCCGTAGAAGTTGTTGATCGGGTAATCATCCAACTGATCGTGAAGCGTGTTGTCGAAGGGTATGACACGGCGGTATACGACATCGCCGCGCGTGATGGACAGGCCGACGCCAATGGCCAGATTATCGCTCATCTGCCGGGCGATCGTCGGATGGACATCCATGACATCCAGATCGGTGTGGAAGTTTTTCTTTCCGTTGAACACGTAGTCGGTGTTGTAGCCAAGCGGCGAACGGAACAGGTCCCACTGGTAGTTGACGTCGTAGGGCCAGAACACGCCGACGCCCCAAGCCCAGCGCGAGTTCTCTTTCGGCGCCATGACAATGGCCAACGATGGAATCGGCCAGATATCATCGGTCGAATGCAGCACACCGGAAGTGTCCGCAGCCAGGTACCCGAGATCGAGGCCGCCGGAGCTGATGTCAGCATCGAAGCCCAGTTGTGGGCTGTAGGTGCCGAGCGTGGCGTTAAACTCGTTTCTCTCCATGAAGGCGATCCCGGCCGGATTGTAGCTTAAGGCACTCCAATCGCTTGCCACACCACGAAATGCGCCGCCCATGGAACGAGCCCGAAGCCCTATCCCAGCGGTCGAGAAACCCGCAGCTTCGGCTTGCGGCACGGCCAAAACGAGAAGCCCCCCTATCAGCACGGCCATCAAAAAGATGGCTCGAATCCTAAACCCTGCGAAATGATACAATTGCCTCTCCCCGTTCAAGGTTGTCGTTAACCGTTGAGTGGCATTCGGAAAGCCACGCGAAGCCGCGAATCTACCCACCAATTCGACGACCAGTCAAACGCTTTCTGGCCGGGCTGTTACGGCGGATCGGACCACGCACGGCACTGACAGAGAGTCACCGCCGATCGACCGTAACGCTCACATTACCGTTGGCCAGGCATCTTATTCCCGTTCCCGGACAGGAAACTCCGGTAAACGATTGCCAGTTTAGAATACAACGGGTAACTTGGCGGCTTGGCGGAGATTACCGCCTTATCGACAGTCACTTAGATTCGCGACCCCATTTCCGATGGTCGTGATAAAGGTCATGCCACATTATGTCCGGCTTCATTCAAATCAAGGGCGCTCGCGAACACAACTTGCGTAACCTATCGCTACGCATCCCTCGCGATAAACTCATCGTCATTACGGGTCTTTCCGGTTCCGGTAAGTCCTCTTTAGCTTTTGACACAATCTACGCCGAAGGCCAGCGCCGTTACGTCGAATCGCTCTCAGCGTACGCCCGGCAGTTTCTCGGACTTATGGAGAAGCCGGATGTCGATTTCATTGACGGTCTCTCACCGGCGATCTCCATAGAACAGCGCTCTTCGGCGCGCAACCCGCGTTCGACCGTCGGGACCGTGACGGAGATCTATGACTATCTGCGTCTGCTTTTCGCACGCATCGGCGTCCCGTACTGCCCGCGCTGCGGCCGGCCGATTGCCCGACAGACCGTTTCGCAGATGGTTGATCAACTCATGGACCTCCCTCCCAAGACGCGGATGATCATCCTCGCCCCGCTGGTGGTGGGACGCAAAGGCGAGCACAGGGAGATTCTCGAACAGATCAAGAAGAAGGGCCTGGTCAGAGTGCGGGTCGACGGCGAGATATTCGAACTGGATGAAGTCCCCGCGCTGAACAAGAAAACCAAGCACACGATCGAGGCTGTCGTCGATCGCTTGGTAGCCGCGCCGACGATCAAGTCTCGTCTCGCCGACTCTCTGGAGACGGCCCTGCGCCTGGCCAGCGGCACGGCAAGAGTCGTTATCGGCTCGAGAGACGAGACGGTGTTCTCGGAAAGCTCCGCCTGCCCAAGCTGCGGCCTCTCCTTTGAAGAACCTTCTCCCCGGCTCTTCTCATTCAATTCACCGTTTGGGGCCTGCACTACGTGCAGCGGCCTGGGTCATAAACTCGAAATCGACCCAGACATGGTTCTTCCCGATCCGACCCGTTCGATCTTTGAAGGAGCGATCGTCCCCTGGGGCGAGGATCCGGCAAATTGGTACCGCTTCATGCTCCGCGGCGTGGCAAACCACTTCAATTTCAATTTCCGGACGCGATTCTGCGATTTGCCCAAAGAGGCGCAGAAAGTCATCCTCTTTGGTTCCGGCTCCAAAGAGTTCCGGTTCGCCTACGAGCACGCGAATGGCCGCGGCAAAGGCGAGTTCACCGGCAAGTTTGAGGGCGTCATCCCGAATCTCGAACGCCGTTACCGTCAGACAGAATCCGCTTCGGTGCGTCAATGGATCGAGCAGTACATGCGCATGACCCCCTGCCCGGACTGCAAGGGGGCGCGTCTGAAACCAGAGGCGCTGGCGGTGTCGGTCGGAAAGCAATCGATTCACGACATCGTCACGATGCCGATCAAGCAATCCGCACGTTTCTTCGCCGATTTGCAGTTGAGCGCCCGCGATCTCAAGATCGCGCGCCAGATATTGAAAGAGGTGAACGAACGCCTCGGTTTCCTGGTCAATGTCGGCCTCGATTACTTGACGCTCGACCGCGCAGCACAGACTCTATCCGGTGGCGAAGCACAACGAATCCGCCTAGCGACTCAGATCGGATCGCGACTGGTGGGCGTGCTCTACATTCTCGATGAACCATCGATCGGACTGCATCAGAGGGATAATCGTCGCCTGCTCGAGACGCTGGTTGAACTGCGCGATCTCGGCAACACGGTCATCGTCGTCGAGCACGACCGTGAGACAATCGAAGAAGCCGATTTCGTTGTCGATCTCGGGCCGGGGGCCGGCAAGAATGGCGGCGAGATTGTTGCCATTGGGCCACCATCGAAGATCAAGGCGACCAAGGCATCTCTGACGGGGCAGTACCTGTCAAACCGTCGCTCGATTCCTGTGCCGCGGACGCGCCGCAAAGGCAATGGTGAGTCGCTCACACTCGTGGGTGCGACAGGGAATAACCTAAAAGAAGTTTCCGTGGATTTCCCTTTGGGTGTTCTGACTTGTGTCACCGGAGTCTCGGGGTCGGGCAAATCGACTCTGGTCAATGAGACGGTTTATCGCATCTGCGCGCAGCACTTCTTTGATGCCAAGCACGCGCCGCTGCCGTACCGCAAAATCGACGGGCTCAAACTGCTCGACAAGGTCATCGACATCGACCAGTCGCCCATCGGGCGCACACCGCGTTCGAATCCGGCGACCTACACCGGCGTTTTCACCTTCATTCGCGATCTCTTCGCCCAACTGCCTGATGCGAAGATGCGCGGCTATGAACCCGGACGGTTTTCGTTCAATGTCAAGGGCGGACGGTGCGAGGCCTGCGAGGGCGATGGCATCATCAAGATCGAAATGCACTTCCTTCCGGATGTTTATGTGCCGTGCGAAGTTTGCAAGGGGAAACGCTACAACCGCGAGACGCTCGAAGTGGCCTACAAGGGCAAGAGCATCGCCGATGTCCTCGATCTGACCGTCGACGAGGCGCTCGAGTTTTTCACGAATATTCCCCGCATCAAGCAGAAGCTATTGACACTTTCGCGTGTCGGACTGGGCTACATTCACTTGGGCCAGCAGGCGACGACCCTGTCCGGAGGCGAAGCCCAGCGCGTAAAACTTTCGACAGAATTGTCAAAGACCGCGACCGGACAGACGTTGTACATTCTGGATGAGCCGACCACGGGCCTGCATTTCGAAGACATTCGTATGCTGCTCGGCGTCTTGAATGAACTGGTCGAACGAGGCAACAGCGTCGTGGTGATCGAACACAACCTCGACGTGATTAAGACAGCCGACTGGATCATCGATCTGGGCCCGGAGGGCGGCGAGGACGGCGGCTACATTATTGCCGCGGGGACCCCGGAACAGGTGGCTCGTGTTGAACGCTCGCACACCGGGCGGTTCCTGCGTCAGGAACTCAAAAACGACACCCGTAATTCCCGTGGAGGCGCCGCGTCGAAACGCGTCACAACCGAGCTCGCGGCCTAGCTCGATGGGGACATAAGACTTTCAAGGAAGGACAATATGGGTCAAAATCTCGTACAGAAGATCATCAAGGATCACTTGGTCGAGGGCAAGGTCGCGGCCGGAGAGCCGATCGCGATCCGCATCGACCAGACGCTGACGCAGGATGCCACCGGCACGATGGCTTACCTGCAATTCGAGGCGCTCGGTATCGACAAGGTGAAGACCGAACGCTCGGTTTCCTATGTCGATCACAACATGCTGCAGGCGGGATTCGAGAACGCCGACGATCATCAGTACTTGCAGACCGTCGCCGCGCGTTACGGAGTGGATTTTTCCCGTCCCGGCAACGGCATCTGCCATCAGGTGCATCTGGAACGGTACGGCGTGCCGGGCAAGACACTGTTGGGTTCCGATTCGCACACGCCCACCAACGGTGGATTGGGTATGCTCTCCATCGGCGCCGGCGGTTTGGATGTTGCTGTGGCCATGGCCGGCGGCGCGTTCAACCTGACCATGCCGAAAGTCATTCGCATCAACTTGAAAGGCAAATTGCAGCCGTGGGTCGCGGCGAAGGACATCATCCTCGAAATCCTCCGGCAATTGACGGTCAAGGGCGGTGTCGGCCGGATTTTCGAATACGGCGGCGAGGGCGTCAAGTCGCTGACGGTGCCGGAGCGTGCCACGATTACCAACATGGGCGCGGAGCTCGGCGCGACAACCTCAGTCTTCCCCTCTGATGACAACACTCGCAAGTACCTGGCAATGCAGGGACGCGAGAAGGACTACAAGCCATTCGCCGCCGATCCCAATGCGACTTACGACGGCGAGATCATCATCGACTTGGACAAACTTGAGCCGATGATGGCGCAGCCGCACTCGCCCGACAAGGTGATCCCGGTCCGCGAAATCGCCGGCATGAAAGTCGATCAGGTCTGCGTGGGTTCCTGCACGAATTCGTCACTCTACGATCTCATGGTGACCGCCGCGATCTTGAAGGGCAAGCACATTCACCCGAATGTCAGCATGACTGTAACGCCCGGATCGCGCCAGGTGTTTACAGCCATCGCGCAGGTGGGCGCCCTGGCCGACATTATCGCCGCCGGCGCGCGCATTCTCGAATCGGCCTGCGGGCCCTGCATCGGCATGGGACAGGCGCCGCCATCAGGAGGCGTTTCGATCCGCAGCTTCAATCGTAACTTCGAGGGCCGCTCCGGCACGAAGGATGCCAACGTCTATCTCGCCTCACCGCAAGTCTGTGCGGTCTGTGCGTTGACCGGAGAGATTTCCGATCCGCGTACGTGGGGTCCGGAACCGAAGATTGTCCTCCCCGATGAGATCCCGCTGGATGATGCGTTGATTGTCAAACCGCCTACAGACCGCAAGTCAGTCGAGATCCGTCGTGGACCGAACATCAAGCCACTGCCCAAGCAGGTACCGCTGCCGAGTTCGATCAGCGGCGAAGTGCTGCTCAAAGTCGGCGACAATATCACAACTGACCACATCATGCCCGCCGGCGCCAAGGTCCTGCCGTTGCGTTCGAATATCCCGGCCATCTCCGAGTTTGTGTTCGTGCGCGTCGATCCCGATTTCCCGCGTCGCGCCAAGGAAAAGGGCGGCGGCCTGATTATCGGGGGCGACAATTACGGACAGGGCTCATCGCGCGAGCACGCCGCATTGGCGCCGATGTACCTCGGCGTCAAAGCGGTGATCGCCAAGACCTTTGCCCGCATCCATCACGCCAACCTCGTGAACTTCGGCATTCCACCGCTGACTTTCGCCAACCTGGCCGATTACGACCGGATCGAACAGGGCGACGTGATCGAGATCCCCGGGTTGACCGAACGGATCATGAACGGCGCGCCGATTGTGGCGCGCAACGTAACAAAGGGATTTGATTTTCCGCTGGCGTATGATCTGTCACCGTTCAACCGTGCTGTGTTGATCGAGGGCGGGCTCTTGAACTACACAAGTCGACACGCTGCGTAAGAGACATCGGGAGGGGCTTCTACATGGAAACATCAACCGCGCCGCTTAAGACCACTCCGCTGACGGCGCTTCATGAAGCGGCCGGCGCGCGCATGGTGCCGTTTGCCGGATACCGGATGCCGGTGCAGTACACCGGGATCATCCCGGAACACCGGGCCGTCAGGACTTCAGTCGGCATCTTTGACCTCACGCACATGGGCGAGTTTATGGTCAAAGGGCCGGGCATGTTGGATTTTCTTGAACGCATGACAACGAACGACGTTGGATCGCTGCAGACCTACCAGTGTCAGTACTCGCTCTTCATGAATGAAGAGGGCGGGATCATCGACGATCTGATCATCTACCATCTCCCCGAAGGCGCCATGCTGGTGGTAAACGCCGCCAACATTGACAAGGACTTCGCCTGGCTTAAGAGACATTGTCCGCCCGGCGTGGAATTGACCAATCACTCGGACGAGACCGCGCTCATCGCCGTCCAAGGCCCCAAAGCCCAGGAAGTGGTTTCGCGCTTCATCGACTGCGACCTGGACGACATCGAATACTACCACGCGGCGGAGGGAACAGTCGGTGGGCACCGGATTATTTTCTCACGTACCGGCTACACCGGCGAGGATGGATTCGAGATCTACGTTCCCAATGAGCTGGCGCAGAGCTGCTGGCAGGCGGCGATGGAAGCCGGCGAGGAGTTCGGCATCACTCCAATCGGTCTCGGCGCGCGCGACACCTTGCGTCTGGAAATGAAGTACACGCTCTACGGCAACGACATCGATAACACCACCAACCCGATCGAGGCGGGATTGGGCTGGGTCGTTAAGCCCGAGAAACCGCAGGAGTTTATCGGCAAATCGCACATCACGTCGATCAAGCAGAGCGGACCGAAGCAAAAGCTCTCGGCGTTCGTCATGGACGAGAAGGCCATCCCGCGTTCGCACTGTGACATCCGCGTGAATGGCAACGCAGTCGGCACAGTGACATCGGGGACACATTCGCCGTCGTTGGACAAAGGCATTGGGCTTGGCTATATCGACACGCCGTACGCTAAGCCGGGCACCAAGATCGAGATCATGATTCGTGACCGGGCCGCGAAAGCCAGCGTGATCAAGCCGCCCTTCGTGACCAACACCAGCCACCGATAACCCCAGATAGAGTGCGCGCCACCCGCCCTCGGGTGGCGCTGCGCCCATGCACATCGCCGTCTCCCTCTCTCCCGCCTCGCGACCACGCGACATTGCCCAACTGGGTGATTCGCTCGGCTGCGTCGTCGTGATCGATGTCCTCCGTGCCTCGACCGTCATCTGCACCGCGCTCGCCAATGGCGCCAGCGAAGTCTTCCCCTTCGCTGATGTCGACAAGGCGCGCGCCGCGAAACGGTCGAATGCCGCCGCGCTTCTCTGCGGCGAACGCGAGGGAGTCAAACTCCCCGGTTTTGACTTGGGAAACTCACCATCCGAATACATTTCTGAAGCGATCCGCGGGAAGTCACTCCTCTACGCCTCAACCAACGGGTCCGTCGCGTTGGCGCAGTCTCCACGAGGATCTGAGACAATCGTCGCCGGATTTGTGAATCTGACAGCGGCCGCCGAGCACATCGACCGCACGGGACTCACGACCCTCATCGTCTGCGCCGGACGTGAGGGTGGATTTTCACTTGAGGATGCTGTCTGCGCCGGCGCCTTGATCGCGCGTCTGTGGGAAGTCTCAGAGCATGCAGAACCCGCGACCGACAGCGCTTATGCAGCACAAGCGATGTGGGACCGTTACAAAGCCGATCCCGCCATGGCGCTGTGGCAGAGCGACCACGGCAAGTATCTCATTTCGCTGGGATTCGGCGCGGATCTGGCGACGTGCGCAGCGCTCGATACGGTCGCAGTGGTACCAACTATCAAAGACGGGCGTTTGCTTTCGAATCAAAAGTAGGGTGCGTACGCTCTTTGTACGCGCCGCGTTTTTCTTTCCTGCGGCCGGGGAATGACCAACCCAACGGTGCGTGCAAAGAACGCACGCACCCTGCGAGACTTCCTCTCGTACTTCGAATCCGAGGATTCAGGCAGCGTTCATTCGCCGAAGCGCGTGCACGGATCGCAGCAGAGCTCGTCGATCGCCTGACCACGGATGACAACTTCAATCATTCTTACGACGTCCACGATGTCGGTGCCCCCGGAACAATCGACATCGGTACGACCATCCACTGCTGACCCTTGGCCGAAACAATACTCGTCCGCCGCGATTCCGTCGCCGCCAAAAGCGCGGCCGATTAGAACAGCCAAGTCAAGGGCATCCAACACCGAATCGCACTTCGGGTCGCAGGAGCATGGGCACTCACAGTTCACGGTGATCACGCCGCGGACAAAGGAGGGCTCTACCGCGCCTTGCTCGACTCCGTACCATAAGTGCGTGCCAGCAATGCAACATGTGTCGATCACGAATTGCCCGGACGACGTCGTAACGCCGAAGAAGAGAGAACAGGATGAGCTTTCGGGTGGAGCCGGATCGACTCCCGGTGCAAGCGCGTAGTCAAGGCAGGACCCATTTTCCGCGTACCAAAGGAGGCCTTCCGGGCTGATGAAATTCTGATTCAAAGGCTCCTTGTCATGGCCATAACTACTCGAGATCGGCCCACTGCAGTGGAAGGAAGTATCGAATGTGCGAACCTGGAGGCCGCGAGGATTCACCCACGGCCAAGGCCAGCATATCGACTCGCCGTTAAGTCCGCTGTTGATGGCTCTGCCAGCCGGCGAGAACTCCAAAGCAACGAAATCGCGGATGAACGCCTGCCCGGACTCGTTGCGAATCTCGAGCGGTAGGTACACGCCCGAAATTGGATCGGCATTGTTAAACCAAATGGCCACGCGGACACTGTCCGCTCCCGGCGGGACCGTCTTGGATTCGATGATAACAGAATTCTCCAAACCCCAAGTCTGCGCTGGAAAAGCGCAGATTGCGGCGGCGACGCATAAGCTCTTGAGGGTTGTCAACATATAAGATCCCTCACTTCCCTCGACTGCAGGCAACATAGGACCGGTCGAGAGCATGTCAACCGACCAATCGGGGCGCTCGACCTTTTTGACTATTCTAACCGCATGGACAATGAGCAGCCAGCAAGTCGGGAATTGAGGTGTCAAGTTTAAGAACGAGGTGCAAGTCCGAGTTCTGCACGATGATCGTGCTACACGATCCTCACCACGTGATACTGCTTCTTCCCTTTGCGCAGGAGCAGGATCTTCGCCTCGGTGCTATCTGCCATCGAGACCTTGTAATCCCGGTCCGAAATCTTCCGTCCGGACAGCGAGATACCGCCGCCTTCAATCGACCTCTTGCCATCACCCTTCGATGAGGCAAGTCCGGCATGATGCAGAAGCGCCGCTAACTCCAAATTGCCGCCTTCAATCTCTTGACGTGCGATTTCGCTGGCCGGCGCATCATCGAGAACATCAAGGAGCTCCGCCGCGGACAGTTCCGAGAGTTCGCCGCTGAAGAAGAGACGCGACACATGCTCGGCGCGTTCCAATGCCTTGGCGCCATGCGTCAGCGTTGTGACTTCACGCGCCAGGACTTTCTGAGCCTCGCGGGCCTCCGGTTGGGAGCGTGTCGACTCGTCGAGGTCGCCTATGGCCGTCTGATCGAGCCACGTGAAGAATTTGAGATAGTCGATCACATCCCCGTCTTCGACGTTGAGCCAGAACTGGTAGTACTTGTAGGGCGATGTGCGCGTCTTGTCGAGCCAGACTGTCCCCGCCTCGGTCTTGCCGAACTTCGTGCCGGAGGCGGTGGTCACCAAGGGCGAGACCAGTCCGTGCGCCTGACCGCCGCGCAGGCGGCGGATCAAGTCGGCGCCCGAGACGATATTTCCCCACTGATCGCTGCCACCCATCTGCAGTGTGCAGCCGTGACGGTCATAGAGCATGAGAAAATCGTACGCCTGCAAAAGCAGGTATGAAAACTCGGTGAAGGAAATCCCATCCTGGCTTTCCAGTCGCCGTTTGACCGACTCGCGATTGATCATCGCGTTTACCGAAAAGTGCTTGCCGATGTCGCGGAGAAACGCCACGAAGTTAAGCGAGTTCAGCCAGTCGCCGTTGTTGACGAAGATTGCCCGGCTGGGACCAAAATCGAAATCGAGAAAGCTCTGAAGTTGTTTGTGAATGGCAGCCGCATTCTCTTCGACTTGGCCAGTCGTCAATAAGGGACGCTCGGTCGCTTTACCACTCGGGTCGCCGATCATTCCTGTGCCGCCGCCCACCACCGCGATCGGACGATGCCCGGCGCGCTGCAGACGCGCCAGATTCATGATCTGCATAAGCGAGCCGACATGCAGACTCGATGCGGTCGGGTCGAATCCAATGTATCCCGACACCGTCTGCGATTTCAGATGCTCTTCCAGCCCGGGTGTCAGATCCGACAACAAGCCGCGCCATCTCATCTCTTCCACAAAGTTCATTATTTCTCCCCTTGCCTTCTCTGCGGTGGCCCGAATGACACTGCACTTTCAATCCGCAATCCGCAATCATCTATAAGGTATCGGCTGGATTCCCAAAAGACAAACGCGGCGCCGGTTGACCCGCACGCCGCGTCCGTCACCTCTGTTGGCTGCCCTATAAGGGTTTCAGGGTCAGTAGGTAATCGCGCAGCGCCTGGATCTGCTCATCAGCGTCGTCGTAAAGACGCTGCCCCTCCGAATAGAAGAACGAGGGCATGTTGGTTCCCGGATCGATCCGCTGTGGATCGGTCATCCAGTCGACAATCCAATCCGGGCGCAAACGTTCATGCGCCAACGCCAGGTTCGGCGCCAGACTCGATGCGCCCTTCTTCGCCAGAACTTCGGCCGAGAGCACATGACAGGACATACACTGCAACTGGTCGAAGAGCTCTTTGCCCTTGCGCACCGATTCCGGATCAAGGTCCTCGACCTTGACGTAGTGGAACGGCGCCACAACCCCGTTATAAGCCATGAAATACTGATTGATGGCCGTGATCTCAGGAGCGGTCATGCTAAAGGTCGGCATGCGCACATTCAGCCAGGGACGGATCGGATAGGGTTCACGCAAGAACTTGAACAGCCAGTCTGATTGGACCTTGGCGCCCTCCGGCGTGAGAATAGGAGGCTGGTACCCCTTGTCCGCGATATAGGCGCGGATGTCGCCGCCGCGTCCCTCGACAATATGACAGCCGGTGCAATTGTAATGATCGATGAGCGTGCGCCCGGCCTCGAGGCGCTCACGACGGTCGTCCGTCTTCTCACGATAGTCTTCGTATACTTTGCGGCCATCCCATGACTTGAGCAACATCGTCGTCAGGTCGGCGTCTTCTTCGTTCATCGCAAAATCGGGCATGCGCTGAACGACCTGCTCAGTCTCGTATCGGCGCGAATTGGTCAGCTTACCCAGAGTCCATGCTTCCCAAGTCTCGGGAAGTTCGGTCGCATCGCCGAAGGCCAGTTCGGATGCGTCCTTGGCGCCAAAGGTCGTCAAGGCGACGGAGACTTTGCCTTCCTTTTCCATGCCGGGAATTTCGTGGCAGCCAAAGCAACCATAGGTGCGAATCCAATGCGCGCCCTGCTCGACAAGGTAATCGTGTGAGCGGTCGAATGAGGGCGGAGGCGCTGCAGAATAGGCACCCTCACGCAACGTCAGAAGGTAAGCAGTAATGTCCTCGGCCTCGGGATCCGTCAGCCGCAGTGACGGCATCCGTGTGTCGGGATTGTAGGCGCGTGGGTCTTTGAGCCAGCCGAACAGCCATTCCCCGGAGACTTTGTTGCCGATGCGTGATAAGGTTGGACCGTGGTTAATCTGCGTCGCCCGCGAGACATCCCCGGCAGTTTGCGCCAGATCGCCGATCTGATGGCAACCGAGACATCCGACACTCTTGACCAGATCCAGACCGCGACGCGAATCGCCGGTGCCGCGATAGCGCGGCCAGTCCTGACCCGGTGCGGTGGCCGAAACGGATTGCAGATAGGTCGTGACGGCGACGATCTCCGAATCGGGCATGCGGAAATTCGGCATGCGCGTGTCGGGACGGAAATTCCGCGGATTCTTGATCCAGTCGTACATCCACGACGTTGTGACTTTTGATGTAATCTTATCAAGTCGCGGCGCCACCTTGGCGAGATGATTGTAGCCCTCGATATCGTGGCAACCCACGCACCCCCAGCGGCGCACTTTCTCCTGCGCGAGGGTCAGCTTATCGGCGTCGTTCAACCAAATACGGTTCTGATGACACTTCTGACAGCCCGCCTCGCGCATGTGGACTGGCAGCATGGTGTGCTCCCAGTATTTGTGCGGAGCGTGCGCATCTTCCACGGTCAGTGCCGGCCCTTGACCATCATGGCACGGCGTGCAGCCAAACTTCTCGATCGGGTGGTCCTTGAAGTACTCGTCCATGCGCGGGTGTACAGTAAACGGCTGCGGCGCACCGGCAAACTCGGCTTTGTCGATACCGCCGTGGCAGGTCATGCAGCGATCGACGCGGATGATGGGGTTGTTAAACTCGTCGGGCTCGTAGTCGGGCAGCACCATCTGCTTGATCTTGATGGCGCGGTCGCCAATCGCCGCAAGACGCTCATTGAGCTTCGTAATCTCCTGCGTCTTGCCCTGAATCATCCCGGAAAGTGAATCGACCGGCCCCTCCAGCGCATCGATCTGATGCTGGACCGAATCGCGCCCCGCTGCTTTCATCCGAATGATGGGCAGTAGCGAATCCATCGTTCGCTTCAACCCGTCGGTTTCGGTTTCAAGCGAAGAATAGTCATGCCCCGCGTGCTTGGCTTCGGTGAAGTAGTAGAATTTCTCGTCGTATGTGCTCTTGGTGAACTGGTACTCCCGGTTCACCTTGAACAGATCGAAGTCCCGGTCTTTGAATTCGGCTTGGAGCGCGTGGTATTCAGGATTGCCGGCCAGCGCCTCTCTCAGAGCTGTGAGCTGCCGCGTCAGTCCAGCGCGAGTCTGGCTGGGATCGGCCGATTGATCTTCTGTTTCCAATGCCAGCACTAGCAAATCACGGCGCGCTGCGATCATGTCGTGCTCGTACGTATTGAACTTGCGCTGCCAGTCTTTCCATGGCCGTCGAACAATGACCTCATCCGCCACTGCCCATAGCGTTCCCAACGCAAGCACTAGGGCAAAGACGAAGAAGATGGCGCCATACGGGCGCTTCTCGACCGGGATATCGCTGCGGGTGGTTGGTGTCGGTTGATCGGCCATGATGAAAAGATTGCGCGATTAGACGTTAAACCAGGGAGTGACCCAGACATACTTGATGTTCAGTGTCCAGCGCAAAAGCATCTTGATCGGCAAGGACATCATGGTCAGGAAGAGGAACGCCACGATGCTGTAGCGCACCATGCCCATCTTCTCAAGCACGGGCATTGTCTTCCGTTTCCAAAACCAGACAATCGGGATGAGCGCGAAGTATCCACCCACGACGATTAGCCCAAAGAACAACGCGATTGTCTTGCTGTGAATCCCGAACAACTCATGCAAGTCGACATTGGTGAGGGCGACAACCTTGTGGGGATCCCATGTCTGCCACGGCCAGAAGAAGTACCATCCCGGACCGCGCATGAATGTGCCGACGAAGATCAGGATGACCCACAAGACAATGAAACCGAACATGTAGGTCCAAATGGCGAATCTGCGCTGCTTGTAAGAGTAGTACCCGTTGCCCGATGGATTCAGATCGATGTAGGGTATCAGCATCAAGCCCACGATGATCAGGCTGGGCAGAACCACCCCGGCGATCCACGGATCGAAGTAAACCAACATCTCCTGCAGGCCCAGGAAATACCACGGCGCCTTCGATGGATTCGGCGTGCGATTGGGGTTGGCGGCTTCTTCTAAGGGAGCATTGATGAAGACGGACCAAACAGTCAGGATCGCCATCACCACAATCGCCGCGAGAAACTCCACACGCACCAGGAACGGCCACACGTGCACCTTGCTCGGAACCGGAAGCGCGCCGGTTTTTTCGAGACTCTCGTCGTTGCGCAGCGCTTGCTTCAACCCCCACCAGACATAGAACCCGACGAGGAACAGCATGATGACTATTGGTATGTTGTCACCCTTGCTGACGATGTCCCACAATTGATGCATAGTGTCGGTCTATCTCCGTTTAGACTTTGCCCGTCGGACCCGAGATCCCGCCATCCTTACGGATGCGCCAGAAGTGCACAATCATAAAGATGCCGATGGCCACCGGCAGAAAGACGCAATGCAAGACATAGAACCGCAAAAGCGCCGGTGGGCCGACCATCGTACCGCCGAGCAACAGGAAACGGACGTCGTTGTCGGGCTTCATCCCGATCTGCGGACCCAGCGGCCCCTCGTGACCCAAAAGCGGCGTGGCGCGCGCCATGTTCGTTCCCACCGTGACCGCCCATATAGCCAACTGGTCCCACGGGAGCAAATAACCTGTAAATGAGAGCAAGAGCGTTAGAACCAACAGAACAACGCCGATCACCCAATTGAATTCGCGCGGCGGTTTGTACGATCCCGTCATGAACACGCGCAACATGTGCAGCCAGACCGTGATCACCATCGCGTGCGCGGCCCAACGGTGCATGTTGCGGATGAACGCCCCGAACGGAACATCGTTCATCAGGTACTTCATGTCGTAGTAGGCGTATTGGTCGGTCGGACGGTAGTAGAACATCAGCACAACGCCGGTTACCGTGAGCACCAAGAAGATGAAAAACGAAATGCCACCCATCCCCCAGGTGTATTTCACTTCTACGGCGTGACGAGAGATCTTAGTCGGATGCAAATGCAGCCAGATGTTCGAGAGAATCTGGAGGTAACGATTGCGCTCGGTGTCCTTGTAGTCGTGCCGGAAGATCGACTTCCAGACCGGCGACTTCGAAACCGATTTTTTCAGGTCGTCCAATGGCATTTGCTGAATCCGAATCGCTTAAACACTCAGACGTTGATATACGACTGGGGATTGTCCCAGCCGCCCTTCTCAAACAGAAACTTAATCGACTTGTCGATGAGAATCGTTCCGTCCTCGGCGCGTGAGACCTTCAGCCTCTCCAAAGCGCGCGGGGCAGGTCCTTCAAAATTCACACCGGAGCGGTAGAACCCCGATCCATGGCACGGGCACTTGAATTTGTCTTCCTGCTCGAGCCAGCGAGGCGTACAACCGAGATGTGTGCAAATCCCCAAGAGCGCATAGATCCGGTCATCTTCGCGAATCACCCAGACGCGGAAATCTTTCATCCACTTCGTTGAGACGGTACCGGGCAAATACTCTTCGGGAAATCCGGCACGAAATATCGGCGAAGGCTCGAAGAGCACGCGCGGAAACATGAAACGCAACGTCCCGACCAGCATCACGCCGAGAAACGAGAAAATCGAAAGCCAGCCAATCTTCGCAAAGAAGTCGCGCCGTGAGTATCGCCAGATGTTGGTGTCGGACTCGTCGGCCGCGGCCGTCCGCCGCAGGCCGTCTTCCTTCTTTTGTGGACGCGCGGGCACGGGCTTGGCCGCTGCAACGGCGCCGACTTCAGATGGCGCCGCTGTCTTGACTTCTGGCCCGACAGCGTCAGCGGCGGGCCTGGGTCGGGCGGCCGGCTTGGGAGCCG
The DNA here is from genome assembly GCA_964371625.1 of uncultured Ignavibacteria bacterium. GTDB lineage: Bacteria > Zixibacteria > MSB-5A5 > WJJR01 > WJJR01 > JACQFV01. The sequence continues at coordinate 1,376,635 of CAYJMP010000001.1, forward strand.
CTCCCTCTCCGCCGATCGACGCTTGGCCTTCTGTTTGTTCGTCACTCATGATGCGATACCCGATGCCGGGCGAATCTTATCATATCGGTATTCTATGACGGCTTGTTTGCTTTTTCACAAGGCCACAGGTTACAAATCCCGTGTCCGACGAAGCCCCGATTCTACCCCGTTACCCAATCAATGTCAAGAGATTCTGGACTTTTTGCGTTCTGTTGAGGAAGACTACAGGAATCTCCGACCACATGACTTACTTCGATACCAGCAGGCACGGAGGGCAACTGGAGGGCATCGCGCTTTAACAATGGCAATGGCCGCAGAGGGAGCGTATTTTGGGGCGAAGCCGTCACGGATGTCGATGCGGTTCTCGAGCCGCATGAAGGCTTCATCAGGGGAGGTGGCCGAGTTGGCTTAAGGCAGCTGCCTGCTAAGCAGTTAATGGGCTAACCCCCATTCCCGGGTTCGAATCCCGGCCTCCCCGTTTACCCTGAGCGCGCTCTGCCGCAGGCGGAGCAAGTCGAAGGGTGGCGCAATGGAATCCATAGGCAAACCTTGGTACGTCTGTCTCGTACGTTGTCGGGACGGCTCAATTTACACGGGCATCACTGATGATGTCGAAGCCCGCATCAAGAAGCACAATGCTGGCAAAGGAGCAGGCTACACGAGACAGCGCGGGCCGGTAGTTTTGCTCTACTCAGAACCTCACTCGGATCAGGGCAGCGCGAGGCGCAGGGAGATGCAGCTGAAGTCGTGGACGAGGCAGAAGAAAGAGGAACTCATTGCGGGTTTCCCTCGATTCTCTCCGCTTCGCGGAGTTCACTCGGGATAAACGAATCCCGGCCTCCCCGCTCGATTCTCATGGCCACATCCCAATCCTGCTGGTTCGTCTACATGCTCCGTTGCTGCGACGGCTCCATCTACACGGGCATCACGAACAATGTTGCGGCCCGCCTCAAGAAGCACAACGCCGGCAGAGGCGCGAAGTACACGAAGCAACGAACGCCCGTATCGCTCATCTTCCGCGAGAAGCACGCCGATCAGGGAAGCGCAATGCGCCGGGAACTGCAGATCAAAAAGTGGTCCCGGCAGAGCAAGGAAAAGCTCGTAGCGAAGCGCAAACGGCGCGCGACATGACCGCCCCCGGCCCTTCCATGCGCATCTGGCTCTGGCTTCTCTTCGCCTGCCATCTCGTCATCGCTTCCACATTCATTACCAAGTACGGCGTCCGATATGGCTTCGATCCGGTCTGGACATCGGGACTCTATTGTGCGATCGCGACCGGGGTGATGTTAGTCTATTGGGCAAGGGGCCTGCCGAGGCTCTTCTCCGATCGGCGATTTGTCATCGCGTCAACTGCCCTACTCACATGCCTGCTTGCCGTCTTCATGTACCAGTTCGACATGGCGGGCATTCGCAATGGCCGACACTTCGCGTTGGATCTGGCACTCGGACGACTGGTCGGCGGTGAATTCCCCTATCAGGCGCCCGCATTCAGCACACACTCAGCCTTTCCTGGTTGGATTCTGCTGGCGACTCCTTTCTACCTCATGGGGGATTCGGGAGTCATGGTGTTGCTGGCGCTTCCGATTTTTGCGTGGACGCTTTGGAAGATCGAGCCCACACTTTGCATTCCGGGCGTCCTCCTTCTCGTCTCGGCCCCCCAATACCTGTACGACGTCGCCGTTCGCAGCGATATCGCACTTAACATGATCGCGCTATTGGCCGTCATGGTGATTTCGGATAGACTCATGGCGCGCGATGAGAATCGCCTGACGATTCTCGCCGGTCTGCTCACGGGGCTTTTGCTCTCAAGCCGGGGAGTGGCACTCGTCATCTTCTCGGCGTACATGGGGTACGCAAGCCTGCGCCACCAGAAGCAGACGATCGGCTACGCCGTAGCTGCTCTCACGACGTTTGTCGCCACGCTTGTGCCGTTTGCGATTTGGGATTGGCAGAATTTCGTCGACTGGGGTCCGATCGGTCACCAGATACAATTGAGCCATCTGCCGATCGCGGCTCTGGGATTCGCGATTGCTGCGCCGTTCTTCGTTGGTCGCAGGACCAGGAGTCTCCGATCTCTCTCCGCATGGATCTCCGGAGTCCTGCTCGTAATCGTCGCAGCGACTTGGATCCGCGTTGTGGCCGGGTTAGGTCTCGAAGCGGCGATCATGGAGAATGGCTTTGACGTCACGTATCTGACGTTTCCCCTGCCCTTCCTGATCCTCGCGATTCTTCTGATGAAATCCGCGATGACTGGTCGAATGACGCACGCTTGATCAACTGCAAAGTCATCGACTTCTACCCTCGCCATGTGCCAGCACCCAGAATTCAGGTTTGGGGTCGGTCTCCTTGGCGAGAATCTCGCGCAACAGTTCGACCGCCTCCTCCTCGCCGTCATCACCCAGGCGAAACGTCCCATAGTGGATCGGCACGCTGACCTCGGAGCGAACAACTCTGTGTGCCTTGACAGCTTCTTCGGGCCCGATGTGGACCCCGGACATGAACCAACGTGGACGGAACGCCCCAACCGGCAGCATCGATAATCGAAACGGCCCGAAACGATTTCCGATCTCCTCGAAGTGCGGCCCCCAGCTGCTGTCGGCGGCGAAGTAGACATTTCCGGACTTGGATTCGAGAACATAGCCGGCCCAGAGTGTGGTGCTGCGATCGCAGAAACCGCGACCAGAAAAATGCTGGGCCGGTACACAGTGCAAGCGGACGTCCTGGCTCAGATCATAACTCTGCCACCAGTCGAGTTCCGCGGCGACAGGAATCACCAGAGGTTCGAGGTAGGCCCGATTGCCCAGCGTGACAACGGTGCGAGGGTGATGCGTGGCAGCGAGTCTCTTGAGGGTCTCCAAGTCCATGTGGTCATAATGATTGTGGCTAACGAGCACGATGTCGATCGGGGGCAAATCCTCGAGCCTCACGCCCGGTGCCTTGTGACGAGTGGGGCCCATCCAAGAAAAAGGGCTGGCACGTTTGGACCAGATGGGATCGGTGAGAATATTGAGGCCATCGATCTGTAAGAGCAGTGTTGAGTGATTGACAAAGGTCACGCGCAGCTCACCCATGCCAACTCGCGAGGGCGGTTTCGGCTGTTCGGCAATCTCAGTCCAGCCATTCCACTTTCCCGGCTCCCGATTGGTAATCCATCGCAACATGTCGGTGAAACCCTTGGCCTCGCCGCGGAGTGGATTGAGGAAATTCTTGCCGTCGAAGTGGTCACTGGTCGGACCGGCATAGCCCGGGGCGGAATGCGCGCATCGAAGGCTAAACCCGCCGAATCCCAGAACCCCGACGGTGCCGCCTGTGATCGCAAGAAACTTACGACGCTTCAATAACCCTCCCGAAATCGATTCTCATTCTGGGCTGTCCTCCGGATCGTGTTGATACGCAACGAGTCAGGCTGTTCTTTGTTCCCACGAGCCCAAATGGCCAGATCGGGCTGGCACTGTCGCGGCTGGACCATTATATTGTGAAACTAGCCGACAAGTTGCCGGCCAGCTAAAGACAGGATACGATATGGCCAAGTCCAAACGAGACATGATCAAATTAGAAAGCACCGCCGGAACCGGCTACTTCTATGTCACCACGCGCAATAAGCGCAAAGGCGACACGAAGCTCGAGTTGATGAAGTACGATCCCGTGGTGCGCAAGCACGTCCTCTTTAAGGAGAAGAATCTCCGGTAAGTGGACAATGACCGGCACACTCTCAGGCGGCGGCCCGGATCATGGACGCCGCCTTCTCCATTTTAGTGAACAAATTCAATCCCCATTCAGGAGCCACTCCATGCGCAACCTGTGCAGCGGAAAGGAACGCCGCTTCTACCCGATGAGCGCTGTGATCGCGTTCGTCATCGCCACCATCGCCATGCCGACCACCATGATTTCAGCCCAAACCGACCTCAAGCCGCCGGTCGCCAAGATCGTGCCGAAGACCGACACCGTCCACGGCGACGTCCGCGTTGACAACTACTTCTGGTTGCGCGAAAAAACCAGCCCCGAGGTGATCGCCTACCTCGAGGCCGAAAATAAGTACATGGAGGCGATGACCGCGCATACCAAGCCCCTCCAAGCGAAACTGTATCAGGAGATGCTCGGACGTATCGTCGAGACCGATCTCGATGTACCGGAGAAACGGGACGAATACTTCTACTACACGCGCAGTGAAGAAGGCAAGCAGTACAAAATCCACTGCCGCAAGCAGGGCAGCCTCGAAGCCCCTGAGGAAGTCGTACTCGACATCAACAAAGAAGCCGAAGGGTTCGAGCACTTTGATGTGGGGGCCTTCGAAGTCAGCCCCAATCACATGCTGCTCGCCTACTCCGTGGACACCACCGGCGCCGAAGAATACACGATTTATGTGCGCGACTTGACCACCGGCAAGAACCTGCCCGATGCCATCCCGAACACTTACAGTCTCCAGTGGGCCGGCGACAACAAGACCATCTTCTACATCACGCTCGACGCCGCCCATCGTCCATACAAACTCTGGAAGCACACGCTGGGAACCGACCCGACGGCCAATCTTCTTGTTTACGAAGAAAAAGACGAGGCCTTCTATGTCGATGTCGCAACCACCAAGAGCCGCCAATACCTGCTTCTCGGTCTTGGCAGCATCAGCTCAACCGAATACCGGTACATCAAGAGCGACGCGCCCGACAGCGAATGGAAGGTGATCACGCCACGCCGCAAGAATGTCGAGTACTCCGTCGATCACCAGGGCGACCGTTTCTATATCGTCACCAACGACAATGCCCAGAATTTCAGGGTCATGTTCGCGCCGGTAAACGATCCGGGATTGCCCAATTGGGTCGAGTTCATCCCTCACCGCGAAGCAGTCAAAGTAGACCGGGTCGAGGCTTTCGCCAATCATCTCGTCGTCTACGAGCGCGAGAACGGCCTCCGCAAGATGCGGGTCATTGATTCGCGTGACGGCAGTTTCCACTACGTCGATTTCGCGGAGCCGGTCTTTACCTTCTCCGGCGCAAGCAACCCAGAGTACAACACGAACCTGATTCGGTTCACCTACAACTCGCTGGTGACACCGCGCTCCGTGTTCGATTACAACATGGAGACGAAGACGCGTGAACTGAAAAAAGAATATGAGGTCAAGGGCGGGTATGATCGCACGCAGTATGCCTCGGAACGCATCTTCGCAACCGCTCCCGATGGCGTGAAGGTCCCGATCTCATTAGTCTACAAGAAAGGCATCAAGCGCGACGGCACCGAACCGCTCCTGCTTTATGCCTATGGTTCGTATGGAGCCAGCACCGAGCCGACTTTCTCGTCGAACCGCCTGAGCTTCTTGGACCGCGGGGTGATTTACGCCATCGCTCATGTCCGCGGCGGCGAGGAGATGGGGCGGCAGTGGTACGATGACGGCAAATTGCTCCACAAGAAGAATACCTTCACCGATTTCATCGCCTGTGCCGAACACCTGATTGCAGAGAAGTACACGTCGGCCAACCACCTGGCGGCTTTCGGCGGCAGCGCCGGCGGTTTGCTCATGGGCGCCGTGGTCAACATGCGCCCCGACCTGTTCAAAGTGGTTTTCGCCAGTGTCCCTTTTGTCGATGTGATCAACACCATGCTTGATGAGACAATTCCGCTTACGGTGATCGAATTCGACGAATGGGGCAATCCGAAGAACAAGGAATTCTACGACTACATGTTGTCATATTCGCCGTACGACCAGATTAAAGCTCAGAACTACCCGCACTTGCTTATCGATGCCGGACTCAATGATCCACGCGTCGGGTACTGGGAACCGTCCAAATTTGTGGCGAAACTACGGACGATGAAAACCGACAAGAATGACCTGGTCTTCAAAATCGAGATGGGCGCGGGCCACATGGGCGCGACCGGACGGTACGATTACTTGAAAGACATTGCCTTCGAGTACGCGTTCCTGCTCGACCATCTGGGCATCAAGGAGTAGCGCGCCAAGAGCAGGCTCGCGAGCCTGCTCTTTGTGTAACTTCGGCGAGGGACACGTTCGAAACCGATTGACCCCACGGTCGTGATTCTGTTTTCATGCACCGCGATTTGTTGTCTTTGTGGCGCCCATAGCTCAGTTGGTAGAGCAGCTGACTCTTAATCAGCGGGTCCAAGGTTCGAGTCCTTGTGGGCGCACATCGCCGTTGGGAAGACCGGCATGACGACCCTTCCATTGTCCGACATTATTCGTGATTCCTTCACGCTGGCTTGGCGCTACAAATACCTGTGGCTGTTCGGGCTCTTTGCCGGCGGGCTGAGCGGCGGTCTGCAATTTCCTGGCGGCGATAGCGGATCTGGGCTCGAACGCATCGAAGAGATCAAGGCTTGGGTGTTGGCCGCGTTGGCCATGATCATTCTCATCGGATTCATCATCGCTGTGATCGTGCTCATCCTCCACACGCTCTGCAAAACGGCGCTCATCTACAACATCTACCAAATCGAGACCGGGGGCACACACTCGCTCTCCGGCGGATGGGACTTTGCTGTCAAGCGGTTCTGGCCGATGCTGGGATTGACCGTTACGGAGTGGTTTGTCCTGTTTGCGTTTGTCGTGGTAATCATCCTTGTCGAGATCGGGCTCTTTATCGCATCGCTTGCCCTCGGATTCCTCTCGTTGCTGATTGCTCTGCCGGTTCTGTTCGGGGGGATCGCATTGGCGCTGGTGATTTGGGCGTATGGCGAACGATTCATCGCCCTCGAAAACCGCGGAGTGGTCGAAGCGATCGGCGAGGGCTGGAGCCTGGTCCGCAGCGAGTGGCGGGCAACACTGACTGTCTTGCTGGTCAAAATCGCGATTGGCATCGCCGCCGCCATCGGGCTCGGCGGTATCGCCCTGGTCCTCGCCCTGCCCGCGGTCGGAATTTGGATGGCGAGCAAGCCATTGGCGATTATCTATGGAATCCTTGTCCTGGGGCCGTTTGTTATCCTGACCGAGTCTTATCTCGGGACATTCGATTCGTTCGTCTGGACAAAAGTCTTCCTCCGCCTGCGCGCGCCGGCGTACGCATCAGCGGTGCCGACAACGGCGCCGATTGCTTCGGCCCCGGAGAATCCACCCCCACCGATGTTCGAATGATCAACGGCGCGCACGTCATCCTGTACAGTCGGGACGCCGACGCCGATCGCGCGTTCTTGCGCGACACCCTCGGATTCAGATCGGTGGACGCAGGTCAGAGTTGGTTGATTTTCGCGCTCCCCCCTGCAGAGCTCGCTTGCCATCCATCAGAAGAGAGCGGCCGGAATGAAATCTATCTCATGTGCGATGACGTCCAGTCCGAAGTAGATGTGTTGACGCGTAAGGGTGTCTCGTGCTCTGAGATTCAGGAAGAGCGTTGGGGATCACTCACACGAATTCAGCTCCCCGGCGGCGGACTCCTGGGCCTCTACCAGCCGAAGCATCCGACGGCGCTGGGTTTAGAATAGAATCAGGCGGCCGGAATTGCCCGCCGTCGCGCATTCCCTCATCGGGTGGACTTTGCCCACCCGAGTTCCCCACTTGACAGAATCCCCAGCGGTACGTATCAGTGGTGAAGCCCCAGCGGGGGCAAAGGTCATGGACAGCGACCCTCCAGCGGCGCGCCCTCTCGGCCGTCAAATCTTCAGCACACTGCAACGTGTCTTCGTGTCGGGCATTCTGGTCGTGGTGCCGGTCACAGTCACACTCTATGTCCTGTACTTCCTCTTCCAGAAGATCGACGGCATCCTCTCGCCCCTGTTCCTCAAATACCTCGGGTTCAGCATCCCGGGGATGGGGTTCATCGCGACACTGCTAGTCATATTCGTCATTGGCATCATCGCGCGTAACGTCCTCGGATCGCGATTGTTCGGATTGGGCGAGCTCATTTTCATCCGCACGCCGCTGGTCCGTGCCGTTTACACCGCCGCCAAGCAATTGCTGGAAGCGGTGACCTCGACAGAACGCAAAACTTTCAATCGCGCGGTCATGATCGAATACCCGCGTCCCGGCATGTACACGATTGGATTCGCATCAGCGCGCACTGAATTACGAACGGGCAGCGATGCGAAGGAGATGGTCGCGATCTTTGTACCATCGACACCGACTCCCGTGACCGGATTCGTCGTGATGCTGCCAGCATCGGAAGTGCATGCATTGGCCATGACAACCGAGGAAGCAATCAAGTTCATCGTTTCCGGCGGGTTCGCAACTCCGCCGGTTATCAACCGCTCGGTGTCGAGCATGTTGGAGGCGTGAGGAAATGCGTTTGGCGGCCATGCTCGATCCGGCGCTCGTCAATCCGGAACTCAAAGCGGAATCGAAAGCCGGGGCGATCTCGGAATTGATGGATTTGGTCGTGAGGAAGTACCCCGAGATCGACCGGGGCGGCGTTCTGGCATCGATCGCCGAACGCGAAGAAATCGAAACGACTTCTTTTGGACGATCGTTTGCCTTCCCCCATGCCCGCACCGATCTCGTCAAAGACATGCACGTGGCGATCGGCATTTCCAAGCGTGGAATCAAAGCCCAGACACCCGACGGACGTCCCTTGCATGTCGTCTGCCTGCTTCTGACGCCAAGGAACATCGCCCAGTTATATCTGCAGACACTCTCCGGCCTAGCACAGATCGCACGCGACGACCATTCCCTCGCTAAGCTTATCGCGGCGCCGAATGCCGAGGAGTTGATCCGCGTCATTTGGGAGACGGGCTTGACCATCCGCAAGCACCTGACCGTCCGCGATCTCATGCACCGCGATGTGATTACAGTCTCGCCCGAGGATACACTGAAAGACGTCGCCAACAAACTCTACCGCTACAAAGTCTCGGGAATGCCGGTAGTCGATGAGGACGGCAGGCCAGTCGGCATGATCTCTGAGCGCCACCTCATCAAAGCCGCGCTCCCCGACTTTGAATCGTTGATCCAGAACCTCTCAATGTCACCCGACACCGAACCGTTCGACGATCTCCTCCGTCGCGAAGACGAAATCAAGGTCAAGGACATCATGACCACTCGACTCTACACGACATCGGAGGACACACCGATTGTCGAAGTTGCGGCGCTCATGCTCTTCCGCAACATCCGAAGAATCCCGGTCGTGCAGGATGGAAAGTTGATTGGGATGATCTTAAGACGGGATATCGTGAGCAAGGTGATACGAGGCTGATCGTCCCACGTAGCCAAGCGGGCCGGAGCCAAGTTCCTCGCGCGATTCTGCGGCATCGAATCCCTCACGCCACGCATTCCCGGAGCAGATGACCAGGACGTTATGGAGAGACATCAAGCGGGAACTCATGGAAACAGAGTCCTCCTGGTGGGCTTGCCACTTCTTCTGATAATTCACCTGTTAACATCGTTTGTCCCGAGTGTTCGTTCCTGGGGGATCGATTACTGGTCGGAGATTCCCATCTGGGCGAGATTGGCGGCGACCGGATTACTCGCCTTCTCGTTGATTTCTAGATTCGCGATCGCCACGGATGCTGCCATTCGATCGCTTTCGACGCATCGTCTTTCTCCATTGATCGGCGTGCTCGCAATTGGCGCAGTATTCGCCTCGTTCCATTCGCGGGGGTTGGCCTACGGCGATGGTTACTCGATGGCGGGCCTGTTGGACGGTGGAGCACCGATCCAACTGACGGGAAACCTCCTGCTCATGTCGGGCGATTTGTTGACGCATCGTGCGCTTCACGAGTTGATATTCTCCCTGTTGGGATATAGCGCCAGGACGACCTACGCCGCCGTGAGTATGATGGCCGGCATGGTCTCGATTGTCGCGCTTATGGCCATCGCGAAGTCATTGTATCCGACAAAACAGAGCAACCGATGGTTTCTTGTTGCCGGTGCGCTGGCAAGCGGGTCTGTTGTGATGTGGTTCGGGCACGTTGAAGCCTATTCGCTGACAAGTGCGGCAATCCTATGGAGCCTCGCCTTCGCAGTGCGGAGTGTGCAATCCCGTGCCAGCCTGATTCCGGCCTGGATACTGTGGGCGGTCGCGGTACTCATGCATGCTCTGGCACTGGCGTTTCTGCCTGCTCTACTCTGGTGCACGATGAAGCCGGCTCGCTCGCTGCCCGCTGTCATGCAGTCCCGGAACTCCGCCTTCCTCGTTGCCTTGGCGGTCATGCTGGCGTCAGCAGTGGCAGCGCATGTTCTCAATCTCGCAGTACCGGGGACGTTTGTACCCCTGTTGACCACTTCACAGTCTGGCTACTCGGCGTTCTCGATAGACCACCTGCTCGATATTCTCAACTTGATGCTCTTCTGCGCCCCGCTCGGGATCCTGGGTGTGCTTGCGTGGCTGTTTGGCGGGAGACGATCGAGAGATATCGGTGTGTTCGACCATGAGGCCGATGCCCAGACGGTGGTGGTCTCGATTTCAGCAGCGTCTTTGTGGTTGTTTGCGTTTTGGGTCGACCCATTAATCGGCGCTTTCCGTGACTGGGATCTCTTGGGGGTGTTCGGCATTCCGATGTCCCTCTGGGCGGCGACAGTCCTCGTCCGAGGGAAGAATCCTACCGATCAGAAGTGGATGAACTGGGTGGTGGTAGCGGTATTTGCAGTCGCCCACGTCGGCGGGTTTGTATGGTCGGTTCAGCACGAAGAAGCCAGCGCCCTCAGAGTCGATCGGATGGTCCGGCAGGACATGCACTACTCGGGGCGATTCCATAGTGGAGAGCGACGCCTCTCATGGGCCGATATGCTCTCGCGGGAGTTGGGGCGCGATGACTTAGCCAAAGTGCACAATCAATTCCGACTTTCCTATGCGCCAACTCATTCGACAGCGTGGCACAATCTCGCAGTGAACTTCTGGAACCTCGGCCAGCCGGACAGCGCCATCATCGCGCAGGCTCAAGCGGCCAATTACAGTCCGCGAAATCCATCCCGCTGGCGCGAACTCGGGCAGCTGTGTATGAAGACGGGAGACCTTGTTTGCATTCGCGACGCTTATGAAGAACTGCTCGCCATTGAAGATACCTCGTACTCCGAACGGAATACCTTGGCGAGTGTCTACATCGAACTGGGGGCCGATTCACTCGCTTCCTTGATGTTGGAGAGAAGCATTCGGCAATCACCCACGCGCTATGAAGCGCATTACTTGCTCGGTGTCTTAGCGGAACGAGTCGGCGATTCGACAGGCGCAGTCCTGGAGTATCAGGAGGCGATTCGTCTTGGTGGAGAATTAGAGGACCTCAAACTTCGATTGTCGCGATTACTCCCGTCCACTCGTCCTTGAGCTACTTGGCCGCCACAGTGTCCACGCCAGGAATCCAAAAAGCCCCATCGCCACCCAACCAGAGAGTGGTCCCGACCAGGCATCGCCAAGTCCCTCGGGCAGACCGACGAAATAGATCCACGCGGCCAGACCGACTCTGACAAGCCCGACACCGGCGATGTAGCCCGACCCCATCAAAATCCCGCGATCGCGGTCGACATTCTCATCACTTCCTCTTGAGCGTTTATCAACAAGCCACCGTACGATCCCACCGGCGAAGATTGGCGTCATCGTAGAAAGCGGCAGATAGAGGCCGACTGAGAACGGTAGCGCCGGGATCTTAAGAACGGCCGCCAAGAGCGCAAATCCCGCTCCAATGAATACCAAAGTCCACGGCAATTGGGCCGACAGGACACCCTCGATCACTGTCTTCATCAGCATTGCTTGCGGCGCCGGCAAAGACACTGTCCCGAACCCGTATGCGTGATGGAGGACATCAACAGCATAGGCGACACCCCAGGCGGATGTGATGGCGCCGATGAACTCCCCGACCTGCTGCTTGTACGGAGTGGCGCCCAGCAGATAGCCGGTCTTGAGATCCTGCGACATATCGCCGGCAATCGATGATGCCACGCACACGACCGTGCCAATCGATAGCGCCGTCACCTGTCCCAGCATGTCCGTCCAACCAAGCAGATAGAAAACAAACGATGTGCCCAACAGCGTGACAATGGTCATTCCCGAGACAGGGTTCGAGGAGACTCCGATCAACCCCACGATCCGCGAAGAGACCGTCACGAAGAAGAATGCAAAGATGCAGATCGCCAGAGACACGACAATTCGACCCACGATCGTGTCAAATCCGCCGACCAGATGTGGGATGAAGATGATTGCGGCGGCAATCACGAATACTATTCCCAACACAGTGCGCATCGACAAGTCGCGCTCGGTGCGCGGGCGCGAGGAAGCATCCCCGGAGCCGTGGCGCAGCCCGTGCAACCCCAGCTTGAATGACTGCACCATGGTTGGGATTGCGTTGATGATCGTCATGATCCCGGCCATCGCGACCGCACCGGCGCCGAGATACCGGATGTACTTTCCCCAAATCTCCTGAGTCGTCATGTCCGTTAGTAACTTTGATGTCTCCGGGAACAACGGTCCGGACAGAGTTGTGCCGTACCAGTGCAAAATCGGAATGAGCACAACCCATGAAAGCCCAGCGCCCGCCACCATGACCGCCGCGATCTTTGGGCCGAGTATGAACCCGACCCCGAGCAGAGCCGGAGACGCCTCCACACCGACCTCAGCTTTTGGTAACCCGATGATTCCAGTGCGCGGCGATTCTTTCCAGAGATGCAGGAAGCCGAGGCAGTACTCATAGACGCCGCCCAAGGCCATCCCTAAGAACAGTGGCTTGGATTGCGAGGCATGGCCCTCGGCGCTCTCGAGCACTTCAGCGCACGCTGTGCCCTCCGGGAACGGTAGATTCTTGTGTTCCTCGACAATCAGGTATTGCCGCAACGGAATCATGATTGCGGTTCCGAGAACTCCGCCCAACAACGCCAGCAGCGAGATGTGCAGGAAGGACGGATTCACTCCCCAGAGGTACAGTGCCGGGATCGTGAAGATCGTACCCGAAGCCAGCGACGATGATGCCGAGCCGATTGTCTGGGAAATATTGTGTTCCAGAATCGTCGATCTGCCACCCGCCAAACGGAAGGCGCGGAAGAGCGCAACTGTCATGACGGCAATCGGGATCGACGTCGAGACCGTGAGACCGGCTTTGAGACCGAGGTACGTATTCGCGGCGCCAAACAGGACGCCGAAGATGACTCCGGCGACACCGGCCTTGATCGTGAACTCGGCCAGCGACTCGCTTGGCGCGACAAACGGCCGGAACGACTTCTCAGAAGTTGGTGTCATGCTCAGGCGGGTTCTGGCGATGTCCTCGGTCGGGCGCCTTGCGGCTTACGGATCGCGAAAACTGTACCGCCAGCGAGGATCAGTCCGCAGATCAGCGTCAACCACGCGGACAAAGTGAATGTCTTGTTGTGGAATTCAAACGTCACGCGGTGGGTTCCCGCTTTTGCTTCGACCGCCCGAAATGTGTAATCGGCGCGGTAAATCGGGACCGTCAACCCCGACTCATCCGTCGCCTGCCAAGCCGGGTAGTAGTTTTCTGACAACCACAAAATGCCGTCGCGCTCGGCCGTGTACTCCACGACGAACCGATCGACATCCCACTCAACGATGCGCGCTGGGGTAAACTCGATTGGCGTCGCCAACGAATCGGAGGGCGGCAACGATGAGAGCTGTTGATCGAGAATCAGGCGGCTGCGATACGGAAACGCCGCTTCTCTGATCCGCGCCAGCGTGGCATTCGAATCGGCGATGACTTCGTATTGGTAGAACACCGCGGCGCGCGGCAGGGCTTCGCTGTTGCGGTACAGAAAGAGACCCTGGGCCTGGCCGACTTGAGTCAGTCCCGGATCGTTGAATTGCTGAGGGGCGACAAGGAAAACGGTATTCATGAGATTGCGCGTGGCGGCATTGGTGAAGAGTGCCGGGCTGGGATCGTGCCGTCCCACAAAGTTGTCATGAGTCAAAAGATGGTTGCCGTGCATGGCCGAAGACGACAGTTCCTCGATGCCGTGCAATGCGAGGTAGTTGTCCTCCAGAGTACGTGGGAAATTCAGGACACGGTATGGCTGCGGGATTGAATTGACGACCGGCACATTGGCACGAATCAGCGGCAGGATCGGACGTTCCCCATAGAGCTGCCTCACCTGCTGCTGCGGCACTGTCTCAACAAACCGCGCGTCAAACTGCCACAGGGGCAGAACCGCCAGGACAGCCAATCCGCCGGTCAGGCCTACGTTTCCAAGCGATCCGGCGCGTCGCATGCGAAATAAGCCCACCACACCCCAGACGACCACCAGACCAATGAGAAAGCCGACGCGCATGTAGTTCACATTGTTGTCCAGCGCGACCAACTTTTCGTTCGTAAGTGTTCCACCGGTCAGCGACGCCCATGTGTTCATGAACGATGCTCCGCCGATCAAGCCGATGATGGCAATGGCAGAATAAGCGAAGGCGGCAATCAGGAGAATGTTATACGGGTCTTTCGTCGTCTTGTTCGGCGTTGCGGGATGCGCGCGGAATTGCCCAAACACATCGAGTGCGCGCGCCGCCATCACGACCCATGAGAACGCAAAGAGGAAACAGATCATCGAGGGCGCTCGAAACTTCTTCACACCGGGGACAAACTCGAAGAACAGGCGGAAGATCGGCGTCGAATCACCGAGCGCATGGACCAGGGCCAAAAGCGAGACCCCCGCGAAAAACCACATGGCCGGCGAGCGCGCTACGACAAAGGCGACAATCGCCAGAAAGACCGCCATCACTCCCGCCGCCTCGGAATTCAACTTGAATATGTTGTCGCCCCAATACGTCGGCGGCTCGGTCGAGAGATCCGCACCGGGCAGCGCCGGATTAAGCTGCGACAATGCCTCCTCGGAATGCATCGCCCACGAGGCCGACCACTCGAATCCTCCGCCTTCGCTGTGCTGAATGCGCTGCGAGTACTTGTTCAAGTACTGATAGGGGGCCATCCACTGAATCGATGCCGCGCCGAGAGCCAGCGCAACCGCCAACACAAAGGCCCCGACCGGCAGGGCGATCTTGCCGGGACGGAACCGATACTGATCCCAGAGCAGAAAGAGAAAATAGGCACCAATACCCCAGGAGGCATAGTACGCCATCTGGACATGCGCCGTCAGAATCATGAGCGAGTACACCAAGCCAAAACCAAGAAACCACGCAACGCTGCGGGTGGTGACGGCGCGGTGCACCAGCAGGAACGCGAGTGGTGTCAATGCTGTGACATAGATCTTCCCATCGTGCCCAGGATAGAAGAGTGACACGAGGCAGGGCGTCCACATGTACAGTAGTCCGCCGATGAATGACGCCTGGTCGCTGCGCCCGATCGCGCGCAGAAACAGGAACATGAACACACCCGCAAGGAAGACATGCAGAATGAGCTTCAGGCCGAGCGCGTAGGTGACGGGCAGAATGATCTGAAGGATCGCTGCAGGATAGAAAATGTCGCCGTGCATGGCATCGACGAATGGCAGCCCCCCATGGATGAAAGGATTCCACATCGGCATGCGGAAATGCTCGCTCCAGAAGTCGGCGTAGAATGTCCGGAAGAAAACACCCGCCGACATTGTGTCGGTGCCAAGCACCATCCGGCCGGGCGTGAACGCGCCCTGCACGAGGAAGAACAAAATCGTCAACGCGGCATAAGCGATCACCGCCCAGCGCACGGGATGCTGGGCGACCCGTTCTGCAAAACTCGGCCCCGACGCGGCAGCGCGTTCAGGTCTGTGGACTTGTCTGGAAGTGCCTTTCTTCGCCGGGGATTGGTCTTTTGCCATGTGGCGAAGTTAGCCGATCAACCCCTGAGAGCCAAGTCACAAATACGAAGGGCGGCCATTCGCCGCCCGACTTGACTGGTACAACCATTCTCCATCGATGTCGATGTGCCCGCGACACCGGGAATCCACACGTCTCACTTCCGGGCGCGTTTCCTGCTGCCGTTCCCATTGCGTTTCGAGCGTTTGGGGGGATGCAAGAGTGTGCCACGACAGATGCGCGAGCCACATCGGCACGCATACCGGCTGCGCCATTCGGCGCCATAGGGTCCGTCGCATTCCAGATGATAGTCGTAGGTCAACTCGACACCTGGCTCGATATTGCGGAGTGCCTCAACGAAGATTCGTCCATCTTCATTGACCGATTCGCAATTCGGCTCGCAGGAGTGATTGATATATTTCGCACGATTACCCCAACGGGTGGAATCGATGACGACCTTCTCATCGACCGTAAACAGATAGGTCGTCGGGTTTTCCATCGCGTCTTCATCGTAACGGCTTTCGGCCTCCGCGTGCGAGATCCGTTGTCCGACGTACTCGATGATGCGTTGACCCTTGCGAATCCGGCGGGTCGCATAGGCGCCCCATCCATGGATCGTCGACTTGCGGATTCTAAATGGCGGCTCTTTCGGCTTTGTCCCGTTGGAATGTCCGTTCCGCATTGTCTTCTCGCGTCTCCTCACAGCGTCTTCGAATACGTCCGTCCGTGCGACTGTCTTTGCGTCAACTCTACTCAAACTCGGCAACGGCTTGCACACCAGCTGCCGCTCTGTTGTTGGTACGCGGCGCCCAGCCCCAAGGATCCCTGAGGGTTACACCCACTGAATCCCAGGATTATGTATCCATTAGAGCAGGTGGGGTGCCATGCCTTGCTCGGAGTGCGGGCGGGCTCGGGAAAGGCGTATCAGCCCAGTTCGGAGATGATGGCATCCGCAAATTGTTCGGTAGTCGCCTTCCCGCCCAGATCGGGCGTGCGGATCTGGCCCTTCTGCAGGACGGCGAACGCCGCGTTCTTGACGCGGTCGGCGATGTCATCCCGTTTGATCCAGCGCAGCATCATGATTCCGGAAAAAAGAATGGCCAGTGGATTGGCGATTCCCTTGCCGGCGATATCCGGCGCCGAACCATGCACCGCCTCGAAGACGGCATATTCATCGCCGTAATTGGCCCCCGGGACCACTCCCAGCCCTCCGACAAGCCCCGCCGCCAAGTCGGAGACAATGTCGCCGTACAGGTTTGACAAGAGCAGAACATCGAAGCGGTGCGGATCCATGACCAGTTTCATGCAAAGGGCATCGACGATCTGATCTTCGAACTCAATATCCGGATAATCCGCCGCAACTTTGCGTGCCGACTCCAGGAAGAGCCCATCGGTCAACTTCATGATATTGGCTTTGTGCACCGCGGTCACCTTGCGGCGATTGCGCTTGCGGGCATACTCGAAGGCAAAGCGGGCGATCCGCTCCGAAGCCAGCGAGGTAATGATCTTGATCGATGCGGTCACACCCGGCACCACAACGTGCTCAATGCCTGCATACAGATCTTCCGTGTTCTCGCGAACAATGACAAGATCGACGTTTTCGTATCGCGATGGAATGCCGCCGAGATTGCGTACTGGGCGCAGGTTGGCGTACAAGTCCAGTTCCTTGCGCAGTGTGACGTTCGCGGATGCGAAGCCTTTCCCGACAAACGTCGTAATCGGTCCCTTAAACGCGATCTTGTTGCGTCGAATCGAATCCAGCAAGGAATCCGGGACAGCCTTGTTCTGTTCGGCGAAGACCTTCATCCCAGCCTCTTGCACTTCCCACTCAATGCTGGCCCCGGCCGCATCGATGACGCGCGCGGCGGCATGAGTGATCTCCGGTCCGATTCCATCTCCGGGTATTAATGTGATGCGTGTCGGCATTCTGACCCTTCTTCCCGCTTTGACAATCTCATGATACACACCCTAACTTGCCTTGCCCCCCGTCCAAGCACGGGGTGGACGCGGGGTGAAATAATGGAGTTTCTGGCCGGAATCATCGACATTTTCCTACATCTTGACCGCCATCTCAATGAAATAATCGCCGCTTATGGTACTTGGACCTATGCGATCCTGTTTCTGATCATCTTTGCCGAGACAGGACTGGTCATCGCACCATTCCTTCCCGGCGACTCACTCCTGTTCGCCGCCGGGGCATTCGCCGCGAGCGAGTCGCTCGATCCGCTCTGGTTAACGGTCTTGCTTTCGACGGCGGCGATTGCCGGGGATTCACTCAATTACGCGATTGGGAAATACATCGGGCCGCGAGCGTTTCAGAATTCCGACTCGCGGATCTTCCGGAAATCGTACCTTGATCGCACTCACCGGTTCTATGAGCGGTATGGCGGACGGACCATCATCATCGCGCGATTCGTGCCCATCGTCCGGACTTTCGCGCCCTTCGTCGCCGGCATCGGCACAATGAGCTATCCGCGCTTCATGAGTTTCAATGTGATCGGCGGAATCGGCTGGGTCGCGATTCTGGTGTGGGCTGGGTTTTGGTTCGGTAACATACCCTTCGTGAAACGCAATTTCAGCTTCGTCGTCATCGCCATCATTGTCATCTCGGTTCTGCCCATCGTGTTCGAGTGGATCAAACACATACGGCATGAAAAGAAAAACGCGCCCAGATCAATCTGAGCGCATGACGGCCTTGCCGGAGGATCGAAAGTTACTTCAGGAAGAAGCGGTCGAGAATGTCTTTGATGTCGTTCATGCGGAAGGGCTTCATGAGAAAACCATCGGCGCGTCCCGCTGGGCCGTTGGAATCGGCATCAGTCAAATTGTAACCGCTGATCAGCACAACCGGCAGATTCGGGTTCTTGTCTTTGACAGCCGCAATCAATTCCGTCCCCGACATCTTGGGCATACGCAGATCGGTGATGACCAGACCGATATCTTCCTTTTCGAGCTTTTTCAGCGCGTCTTCCCCATCGGTCGCCCGCACACTGTCGACCGCAAAAACCTCCAACATGTCCGCCAGCAAGCTGGACATATTGGGATTGTCTTCCACGACCAGTATTTTGCGCGCCTTGCTCATCCTAATCACATTGTCGTCGCTTCCCGGTGTTTTCTCCACCGGGCGGAGCTGACTTTCGTGGCAAGAAGTTTGGCAGTATGGGGCAAGCCCCATACTGGCGCTTCCTACGGGGACGGGGGCTTTTCCCAGCTTACACGAGCTCTCGCGGTGCGGGAACGGGTGCGCGCCGCGGGCGCGGGCGCTGCTTCCGCGAGCTGGACGATGGCGCTGACGAGCCGTTCGACGCCGATTCCATCAGTCGCGGAGATTGCAACTATCTCGCCCTGAGGCCGGTCCATCGAGAACGGCGCCACGGGAGTGCCGTTCAGAAGATCGATCTTGTTGAGGACATAGATCCTGGGCACATGATCGGCGCCGATTTCCTTAAGCGAGGTCTCCACCTCATCCAACGCGTGCTCATAGAATGGGTCGGAGTAATCGACCACGATCAGAATCAGATCCGCTGCGGCGACCTCGCTCAACGTCGTCTTGAACGCCGCGAATAGCAGTGCGGGGAGCTTGCGGATAAAGCCGATGGTGTCGGTCAGCAGAATACGGCGTGTCCCGCCGTAAGCGAGTATTCGCGTGGTCGGATCAAGCGTGCAAAAGAGACGATCCTCGGCCCACACCTTCGCGCGCGTCAGCCGATTGAACAACGTCGACTTGCCGGCGTTGGTGTATCCCACGAGGACGACGCGAAAGAGCTCCTCGCGCCCTCGCCGTTGCACTGTCCGCTCGGATTCAATGTCCTCAAGCTGGCGTTTGAGCTTCTGAATGCGCTTACCAACCAAGCGACGGTCAGTTTCCAGCTGGGTCTCTCCGGGTCCACGTGTCCCGATCCCGCCTTCGTGTTTGGTCATGTGGCTCCACTGACCAGTCAGACGCGGATAGAGATACTGGTATTGCGCCAACTCCACCTGGGTGCGCGCCTCTTTGGTGTGCGCGTGCCGCGCGAAGATCGAGAGAATGAGTGTGGGACGATCGATGACGCGGATCTTGAGTTCCGAATCGAGATTACGGATCTGGGCCGGCGATAACTCGTCGTCGAAAACTGCTAACGTGGCCCTCTGCTCTTCTGCCAGCTCGGCGATTTCCTCGAGCTTCCCCGTTCCGACCAAATGTGCCGCGTGTGGCTTGCCACGTTGGGTCACGCGCCCGACTTCGATGCCACCGGCCGATTCCAACAAACGCGACAACTCATCCAGCGATTCTTCCAACTGCTCCGCACGCACGGATGGGCGACCGAAGCCAACTAAAATGGCGCGCTCTCGTCCGATAGAACGGCTAATGGACTGGTTCATCTGATAGTGTCGATCACCAAATGCCGGCAGGTCGAAATCCCTGCCTATGCGCGATGACGTGATACCGGCGCGGCTACTGCCCCGGCTCGACGGTAATGGAGCCCGAGATCGGCTTCACTTCGACATACGTGTCCTGCCGAATCTCGGCCAGCCAGGCAGTGACGACCTGATTCGTCTTGTCCTGCCGCGCGTTGTCCTTGATTCGATCCCAGTCCTCAGAGATGTCAAGCGCGCGGCTGGTCCGTCGCTCAAGCACCCGGAGCACATGCCAGCCAAACTGGGTCCTCACCGGCCCGACAATGTCACCTGCAGACGACGCCTCCAGCGCGACTTTGAACTCAGGGAACATTTCTTCGATCGGGTACCAGCCAAGCTCGCCGCAGTTCTTCTGCGATTCCGCATCCCGCGAGTAGTTCTGGGCCAACGCGCAGAAGTCGGCGCCATCGCGGACCGCCTGGGCCACCGAATCCGCCTGCGCGACCACGGCCGCGGTGTCGGCAGCTGTCGGCGAGAGCGAGAGGAAGATATGGCGAACGTGCACTCGCTCCCGGTCGCGTTCGATGCATTGAATCAGATGCAATCCGATGTCGGTGCGTACGACGCCCGAGACCTGCCCCGGAGTCAGCTCAAACGCGGCATCCTCAAAAGGTCCGACCAGGTCTCCCTTGGTGAGCCAGCCTAAATCACCCCCGGTTGGCGCAGTCGGATCCTCGGAGTACTTGCGCGCCGCTTCTGCGAAATCGAGTCCGCCTTGGATTTCGGCGAGCATCCCGGTGAGACGCGATCGCACGGCCTCGGTCGTTGCCGGTGTCGCTTCAACCGTAAAAAGAATGTGCGACAGCTTGATCGCAGCAGGCTGGGCTGGCAATGAGTCTTTGTACTTATTGTAGAACTCACGCACCTCGCCGTTCGAAACATTGACTTCGGCCAGTTTCTTCTGGATCAACCGCTGCTTCAGCAGTTGGTTTTCCACATCGCGACGAAAACGCACGCGCAGATCACGCTCCGAGAGCCCCTCGCGTTCGAGCGCGGCGCGGAACTCGTCATCGGTGGAAAACCGCCGCCGCATGTCCGCGATGTGGTCTTCCAGCGCCGCGTCGATCGCCCTCGCATCAATCTTTAACGTGGTGTCGCGTTCGGCCACCAGGAGTATGAGTTGATCATTGATCAGTTGCTCGAGCATCATCCGCCCGATGGTGTCGCGCACTGCAGGGTTTGACATCTCGCGCTTGGTTTGCATCGCGAACAGCGAGGTTTGTGCTTCCCACTCCGAACGCAGAATGACTCGATCACCAACGATGGCAATGGGTTCTTCCAGCACCTCGGCGCTCGCGGAGTCTCGAGGAATGAGAATGCTCGCCAAGGCGGCCAACAAAACGACTGGGATGACTCGACTCACTGAGTTGCGCCTTTCTTGATTCATGGTACCCGCCGAGCCGTCAAACCGCATCACTTCGACCCACCGCTGTCGATTTGCCCCTGGGAACTCGTCAGGCCAGATTTGAGAATCTCCTCGTTGACGGTCACCGGATAGACCGTCCGCATAGAATCGATGTACTCGGCATAAACGGAATCGCGGCGCTTCCGCTGGATGTTTTCAAACACTTCGGTCGCGACATCCTCAAAACTGCGCTTCGAAGCCGGACGAACCTCAATTAACTGGAGCAGCGGATACTGATCCGTCCCGGGGAGCGGCCCCGTCCACTCGCCGGGTTTCAATTTCGATGCCGGCTCGTAATAATCCGGCCAGGCATATGGCGCCACCCAGCCAATATCTCCCCCCTTGCTACTATGCCCCTCTCGCTTTGTGTGGAGGCGGGCGAGTTCCTCGAATGAGGCGCCGGCGCGAAGCTGCCCGGCCAGGCGTTCGGCATCCTCCTGCTTGAACAGGAGAATCTCGCGGCAATGGTATTCGGTGGGTGTGATGAATGAATCGGGGTTAGCGTCGTAGAATCCGCGCACGTCGGATTCTGTGACGCTGATGCCTCGGACCAGGATGGAATTGCGCATGCGATCCGCGATGAGACTCTCGAGGAAACTCTGAACTCGCTCTTTGTAGATCGGCGACTCATCGAGCCTTTGCCGAAGCGCCTCGTCGTGAAGTATGTCGAAGAGCGAGAGCTGAAATGCGAACCGACGAAGCTGTTTGTCGTCAGTAGGAGATGGTCGTTCGAACGGCGACCGCGCCTCGAGCGCCTCGCAGAACTCGGCGAGCCCCACGCTGTAATCGTCTCCGAACGTGTACATCACGCGATCACGATCTTCCTGGGAAAGGCTGGCGGCCGGGACAGCAGGAAGACGGTCCTTGGGAAGCGACGTTGTGTCGACGACCCGCTGGAGCTGCTCCTGCCAGAACGATAACGTGGCCGGGTTGAATTCGATTTTGGCTTTTTCCTCGACTTGCTCCAGATGCACGGCGCGACGCTCCTGTTGCTTGCGTCGGCGCAGAGTGGCTTCGATCGCCGGCCGAACGGCATCGTATTCACGCGCCTCGAGTTTGCGCGTCTCAACAAGTTTCAAAAGATGCCAACCCATGTCAGTCTGGACTGGGCCGCCGAGCTGATCCTTCTGCAGCGAAAACGCCAGCTTCGCCATGTCGATAGGCAGGTCATTGTAGGCAAATTCGCGGCCCGGGTCGCCACCGCGAAAACGCGAGGATTGATCGAGGGAGAATCGCTCGGCCAGATCGCCAAAATCCGCGCCGGAATTCAGCGCACCGAGCAGGGAATCGGCCAGGGCTTTTTCCTTCGTGACAATGTGACGAAAATGCGCGCGGTCGAACCAATGCTCGAAGATCGCCTTAATCTCGGGTTCCTCAACCGTGACCTTGTCCAGGACCTCCGCCCGATAAAGCTCGTCGAGAAGGAACTTCTCTTTCTCGGCATCGACGGCCTCGAGGATCCCGATGTCGGCATCGAGCGTACGCGCATATCCGCCGATGACCAAAAGCTTGTCCTCGATCAAACGATCGAGATACTTCTGGCGGGCTGTGTACTCTTCCGCCGAAGTGGGGTAATGAATCGACAGCCCCGTCAGGTAATCGGTCACTTCGCGCATCTTGATTTTGCGGCCGCCGACTTCCGCCACCACCGCGTCATCCGGGGTTGTCTGCGATCCGCAGCTGACAATCCACCCCGTCAGAACTCCGGCGATCAGGCTCAGAGCCAGCGCAACTTTGATTGGTCGTCCAGATGTCATGCACTCTCCTTCAAAACGTCAACTTCGCAGAACCTATGGCCGTCAATGTAACACAAGACTCGGCGGTCTCCAACACACCCACAGACGCCTCATTTCAGCGGAGCAGCGGCATTCAGTGGTCGAGACTGATCGCCGGCGCCGGCCATAATCGTGAGAATCCTGATCAGTCCTGTCAGATCGGCTGATTCGCCAAGAGCCGGGCGAGTCTGAACCGCGAACGGCGGGCCGCTGACGAAGGCGGCCCGGTCACCGAGGGCTTGCCGCCACGACTCGATCTGCGATCTGGTGATCATGGTCTCCTGTCTGAACACGACATTCCAGGCATTGCCGCGGGCGCTCGCCTGAGCCACGCCTGCTCGACGCGCCCAGACTCGGGCCCGCGCCATGTCCAACAAGCGACGCGCCTCTTCCGGCGGGCTCCCAAATCGATCCGTCAGTTCGAGCAGCAGATCGTCCACTCCCTCAGGCGCATTCAGTTCGGCCAACCGCTTATACATCTCAAAACGCTGTTGATTGTCCACGATGTAGTTGTCCGGGAGGAAACGGTCGCCGTCCACGTCGATTTGCACCGGGGCTTGTACCAGAGTCGGGGCGGTGCCGCGTGCCTCTGAGACGGCCTCGTCGAGCAGCCGGCAATAGAGATCGAAGCCGATTTCCTCGATGAAGCCGTGTTGTTGCGGGCCGAGCAGATTCCCGGCGCCGCGGATTTCCATATCGCGCATTGCCAGATGAAATCCGGACCCCAGCGCCGTGTGTTCCTCAATGGCGCGCAATCGCGCCTTTGCGGTCGAACTTAGCCCACCGGACGGTGGAATCAGAAGGTACGCATACGCCTGCCGGGCCGAACGGCCCACCCTCCCGCGCAACTGGTACAGCTGCGCGAGGCCGAACCGGTCGGCTCGGTGGATGATGATTGTGTTCACCGAAGGAATATCCAGGCCAGACTCAATAATCGCGGTTGAGAGCAAGACATGGTACTCGCCGTGGTAGAAACGCGTCATCACCGACTCCAACTCGCGCTCGGGCATTTCGCCATGCGCGACCGCGATCTTTACCGTGGGCATGAGCCGTCTGAGAAACTCCGCCATCGTGCCGATGGTCTGGATGCGATTGTGCACAAAGTACACCTGCCCGCCGCGATCCAATTCCCGCAGGATTGCCTCTGACACGACATCCGGGCCAAAGGGCCGGATCTCGGTCTGGACAGGGAGGCGGTCACGAGGCGAGGTCGTGATCAGCGACAGATCCCGCGCTCCCAAAAGCGACATTTGCAGGGTCCGCGGAATCGGTGTTGCCGACAACGCCAGGGTGTCCACCGTCTGGCGCAACTTCCGCAGACGCTCCTTATGCACGACACCGAATCTTTGCTCCTCGTCGATCACCAGCAGGCCAAGATCTGGAAAGCTGATGTCCTTCTGCAGGAGACGGTGTGTCCCGATCACGATATCGACTTTTCCGGCAGCCATATCGCTCACGACCCGTTTCTGTTCTTTGGGCGTGCGAAACCGGGACAAGGTCTCGATGCGAACCGGGAATTCCGAAAGCCGCTCGCGGAATGTCGCCAAATGCTGCTGCGCGAGAATGGTCGTCGGGACGAGAATAGCGACCTGTTTGTGATCGGAGACCGCGCGGAACGCGGCGCGGATCGCGACTTCGGTCTTTCCATATCCGACATCACCACAAATCAGCCGGTCCATCGGCGTCGCCGCTGACATGTCGGCGGCAACGGCGGCGATTGCCTTCTCCTGATCGGGAGTCTCATCGTAGACAAACGAAGATTCCAACTGCGCCATCCACTCGCCGTTTTCATTGAACGCGAATCCCGGTTGCGCCTTGCGTGTCGCATAGAGTGCGATTAGTTCCTCGGCCATTGCTAACAGCGCCTGCTTGGCGCGGCGTTTGGTCTTTTCCCAGGCAGTGCCACCCAGTTTCGACAACTGTGGTTTGGCATCCTGCCCCGAGTATTTCTGGACTCGGTCGAACTCCTCGATCGGGACAAAGAGGCGGTCATCACCCTGATAAAGCAAAAGCAGGCAATCGCGACGCCGACCCTCGACCACGATGGACTCCAGGCCGCGAAATCGCGCGATCCCATGATCGACGTGCACGACGTAGTCATTCTTCTTCAGTTGGGTGTAGCTGGAGAGTGCGAGACCTTCCTGAAACTTGCGGCGACGGAATCGTGCCTTGTGCCGATTGAAGGACTCGTGCTCGGTGAGCAGCGCGTATGCCGCCTCGCGAATGACGAACCCGGAGTGCAGTGCCGGATAGATGAATTCAACCGTGCTGTGGAGGTCCTCGAGGATTTCCGTCAACCGGCGCTTCTGCCCCTCGTTGTCGCAGGC
Organism: uncultured Ignavibacteria bacterium; assembly: GCA_964371625.1. GTDB lineage: Bacteria > Zixibacteria > MSB-5A5 > WJJR01 > WJJR01 > JACQFV01. Next base: position 1,402,121 of record CAYJMP010000001.1, read on the forward strand.
AATCGCGGTGTCGAATCCCTCGCGGGCGAACGCCGTTAGCTCCTCGGAGAGTCGCTTGACGCTGGCTCCGATTGCTGGGGGCGCTGTGGCGCCAAGCTCACAGCGCAAACCGGACCGCTTGTCGGGGACGTACAGATCATGGACCCAAACACGCGAATGCCCGGACTCCGGTGTCAGCAACGATTCGATTGATAGATAGACTTCCTCAGGTGGTGGCGGAGCGGGAAGATGTCCGGCCAAGCGGGCATGAAATTTCGCCGCTTCCTCGGAAAAACGCTCCCGCGCACTATCGAGGCGCTGTCGGTCGTGTGACCAGATTGAGAGATCCTTGCCGAAGTAGTCGAGCAAACTGGCGCGTCTCTGCCCTAAACGCTCTGCCAGCCATTCCAATCCGGGCCTGTCGGGGTCGTTTTCCACACGGTCCCGCCAGCCTTGGTCAAGTCCGGAGACCTCCCATCCTTTCTCGTACACAGGCCCGCTGGCGAATACCTCGCGTGAAGGCAGAATCACGCAGTGCTCGCGCTTCCCCGTGGTTCGCTGCGATGTCACCGCAAATGAACGAATTGAATCGACAGTGTCGCCGAAGAACTCGAGACGGATCGGTTCGGAAGCGCTAAACGTGAACACGTCCACAATGCCGCCGCGAACCGAAAACGTGCCGACCTCTTCGACCAGCGGCACTCGGCGAAATCCGAGATTGACCAACCGGCCCGCAAGCTCGTCCAGATTGAACTCGTCCCCCAACCTGATCTCAAACATTCGGCGTTTGAGCTCGTCGGGTGGCAGCGTCGGCTCAAACAGGGCGCGCAGATGCGTGACGACGATTGGTGGCTGCGGCGCCAGGCAACGCCAAAGCGCTTCCAAGCGCCGACCGACCGATTCGGGTCCCGGGTGGCGGAACTCATACGGCAAGATTTCCCAAGAATGGAAACGAGCCACAGATTCGGGCCCGACCAAATGATTGAGATCGTCATGCCAATGCGCCGCATCGTCCGGCTCACTGACTACCACCAGCACCGGGCGTGGCGTCTCAAGATAGAGCTTAGCCAACACACTGGCCGGTAGTGACCCCGCAGCACCGGTGAGATCGAGATTTGAAAGTGCCTGGCTCCGCCAAGCATCTTCGATTGCGGGGAAAGCCGCAAGCCGGTCCACAGCCCGGAGCAGCGAATCAAATGGATGTTTGCCGCGTGAGGAACGGGAGCGATCTGCTGCGGGGGTCTTCGTCGACGCGCCTGTCATTTGAGTGTGCCCAAGTATGCGAATACGCAAAAACCCCATCCCTCATTCGAGGGGTGGGTCCTTTGACTTCTGGCCCGACCGCTGCCGTCGGGGTGTCTGCTGAGAACCGCTTGGCTCCCGGCTCGATTCCTACAGATCAAGATCGGCAGTACTGAAGATGGCCTGAAACGGCCATCCACGCTGTGCAAACAGCGCATCAGCCCCAGCCGCCCGATTGAGCACACTGTACACGCCGACCACTGATGCTCCGGCCGCGAGAATCGCTTCGGCCGCTTTCATGGCCGACTGCCCTGTGGTCGTCACATCTTCCACCACAGCAACTCGCATCCCGACCTCGAATGGCCCCTCAATCTGACGCGCCGTCCCGTGTTCTTTGGCTTCTTTGCGGACAATCAGCGCCGGACAAAGTCGGCCGTCGTCGGCAGCCGCAATGGTTACAGCGGCCACGATTGGGTCGGCGCCAAGAGTCATTCCACCAACAGCGGTCGCCTCGGAGTTCTTAATCATCTGCCACAGCAGTTGGCCGACCAAGCGCAGATACTCGCCACGGAGACAGATTTCCTTCACGTTGACGTAGTAGTCGGACACCGCTCCTGAAGCGAGGACAAACCGCCCCCGCTTCAAGGCAAAGCGGTTCAGCCCGTTGCGCAATTCCGAACGGGCATCCTCTGTCGTGCGTATTGATGCGACTGATTCCATCAACCTATTGGACCGTAAGCTTGCCTGGCTCGAATTGCGGCTCGACCAGTGTGCTCGCCGTGTCTACGTACGTTAGGTAGTTGCCTGGAGGAATAAACGTCTCTTCGATGTTACCGGAGACGGCACTCGCGGTCGCCGTAAAGTAAACTGTTCCCAGCACACCCTCCTTGGCGGGGATGTCGGGCTCGGTGGTCGGAATCGCCGTGAAGAGCACGAAGTGGTTGTCATTGTCGATCCGCACAGGGCGCGTGGCGATGTAATCCAGAATACCACCGGCGTACGAAACTGAGTCAACAGTAATACCGGCCGGTATTGCCAACGGTACCACGAACGCCTTCGCGGGCTCGACACCGAAATAATTCACCCTGAAGGATCCGCTCGACCCTTTGGCCACGTTCACCGCGTCGATCCAGACTCGGGCATCAGACTGCCTGATCGCCGGACGCGGCGGCGTCTTCGTGGCGGGTGGGACCTGGGTCGTGGTGGCTGGTTGTTGGGCTGTCTGCTGCTCCGTCTTTTGCCCGCAGGCGATTGTCAGCGAAGCGAGGACGATTATGGCTGCCGACCGTTTCATGCGCGTTTCCCTCCCAAGAGTTTTGTAAAACTGGATCGCAGACCCTTAAGAAGCACTGCAAATTGCGCGGTGTCAACCGACAGGTGCATCAAGTTATCCGGCTATGCGACTTCGCGCGATTCGACAGATGCGGCTCGATGGGTGATAACCTGCCCCCCCACGCAGGCAAGCAGGAACACAATGGCCAGAAAATACCACGGCCCGTCCTTGTCCGTCTTGCCAATCCAGAACAACAGGAAGAACACGCCCGGCATCGCATACCGTTTGATGTTCGATATACCCGAAGCAGGGGTGGATCGAAGTAGTATCAGAAGTGATGCGGGAATCAGAAGCGCCAAGTGGTGTGTCTCCGAAATCGGCAATACCAGGAGTGTTGCCAAAAGATACGCGCTGAACACCCATACTTCATTACTTTTGGGGCTTCTAGATTGGCTGTAGATATCCAACCCCGCGATTACAGCGATCACCACCAGAGCGCTGACTACCTTGATCATGACCAAACCTGACAATCCCGGCAGTACGTAGGGCAGGAAACCGCCCAGAGTGAAAAACATCGTACCCTTCTCCGGACCATCACTGGATGCCAATGAGGTCATACTCTCGATCCACCCCGAGTAGATCGATGTCGCTTGGTCTCCCATGAACAGCGCGGGCACGAGGCAGAAGCCGACGGCAAATACGCAGGCCAGCAACGCGGCAGAGTATCGACGGCGGACGAGCAGGAAGAGCAGGAATATGGCGGGGACCAACTTTACGCTGATTGCAGCCGCCAAGACGACTGCTGAGAGGTTGTGACGTCGATCAAGATGGAGTTTCAGGAAGAGGACGCAAAGGGCCAGAACGATGAAGTTCACCTGGCCATTAAGCAGATTGTTTTGCAGCATCGGACCGAGCAATACACACAACGCGGTCAGAGGAACGTACACACCGGAGTGCCAGCCGACTCCCACCCCTTCACCCAGGATCGGGATGAGGAATCTCGCCACTAAGATGAGCGAGAGTATCGCAGCGAGATACCAGAGGAAAACGGCCAGCCAGTATGGTAGAACGGCCAGGGGGATAAGACTGAATGCGAGGAATGGCGGGTAGAGATACGGGAATGGCGATCCGGTCGCATACGGGTCCTCCCCATGCATCAGCGCCTTGGCCGACATCAGATAACTCGAGAGGTCGAAACCCTGTGGGCGATTGGCTTTCCCGTAAGTCTGAATTAGGAATACCAGCGCCAACACCAACATGATCGCGATGGCAGCAATCTGGGCCTTCCGAGACTGCAACAGGCGCATCTTGGTATCCCTCAGAAAGGCCGACCCGCGGGTCGCCTATTCCATTTCTCCGAATGCGCGGATGATCTCGTACACCGATTCCGCATTGAGCAACCGCTCGCGGAAATAGTCAAAGCGCAGAACTTCGGCAAGAGCTTTAAAAACGCGGAGGTAGAGCGCATCATCACCGTAGCAGGGGGCGGCCATGACGAAGAACAGATGCACCGGTTCGCCGTCCGGAGCATCGAACTCATAACCTTCCTGCGACCGCGCAAATCCGATCACCAGATCCTTGGCCTGATAGGTGCGAATGTGAGGAAAGGCAATCCCGTGCCCCGTCGCGGTTGAGGCTTTGCGCTCTCGGTTGATGAAGTCGGTAAGCAGCTTCGTGCGGTTGCCGACTTTGTCCGAAAGCTCGAGCACCGAAACCAACTCGTCCAGTATTCTCTCTTTATCCTCCCGTAACTGACGCGGGGACTTCTCCCCACCCTCCGGAGATGGCTCGATGACAGTCTCCATGGAGAGTTTGATTAGGGCGGGTTCGAGAAGCCGGGCGATGTTCATCCAAGCAAGTTAACACATCGGAAAATCCGATAATGACACCGATTGTCAAAGACTGTTGATTCGGAAGCACGCACGACCCCGGGGAAGGAACCCTGGGGTACACCCCATCCTCGGACCCTTCATTGCCATCCGCCCCCACAATTGTCATTTTCCTCGGGAATCCGGGACAGAGATATGCCCTGACCCGGCATAACCTTGGATGGTGGGTCGGCGATATTCTCGCGACGGAAGCTCGGATCAGTTTTCGTCCAGGGTGGGGTCGTTTCTATCTCTCCGAGATACTCGTGCGAGAAACGCCAGTCGCACTGGTGAAACCTACAACCTTCATGAACCTGTCAGGCCAGATCATCCCGGAACTCGCGGCGCGTCTCGAGGTGGATATAAGCCACTTGCTCGTTGTCGCCGACGATATCGACTTGCCGTTGGGGAAGATCCGCATCCGTGCCCATGGTTCCTCCGGGGGACACAACGGCCTGGCATCCGTGATCGAAGTACTTGGCGACGATCAGTTTGCCAGAGTTCGTTGCGGTATCGGGCCGGTGCCGGCCGATCTTGATCCCGCTGAGTTTGTCCTTGCCCCCTTCGCCGATAATGAGTTATCATTAGCGCGAGACATGGCGGCGCGTGCGGCTGCCGCGGTCAAATCAATCTTGACCGACGGTGTCGTCGTTGCCGCGAATACCTATAACCGCAAACCCCCCGCGCCCGATGCCCCCTCCGGGGATCAGTTGGGCGCCGACAGACCGAGGGAGGGTACGTGAAGCTCTACGAAACAACGTTCATTATGGACCCCCAGCTTCTCGAAGAGGGCTGGGAAAAAGCCGTGGCGCGTTACTCCGACATCATCACGCGCAACGGTCAGATCAAACGCACCGAGCGCTGGGGATTGCGCCGGATGGCGTACCCGATCAAGAAGCGCACGCAGGGCTACTACGTGCATCTTGTGCATGAATCAGCGCCCTCAGTCCCACGTGACCTCGAGCGCCAGTTCCTGCTCGACGAGACCTGTCTGCGTTACTTGACGGTCGTGGCGGACAATCCGCTATACCTGGAAGAAATGGACCGCCGCCGTACGGCGCGTGAGGAAGCCGAAGCGGCCGCGGGTACTGAGGCTGCGGCCACCGGAGCGGCGCCGACGCCTGAACGCGCCGCGGGAACTGACGAAACCGTGTAGTTGCAGATCAACCAGAGACCAGATGGAAGGATGAAAGAGATATGGCAGAGTATCATCGTCGAGATTCAAGAGACCGCGATCGTGGCCGTGACCGCGATCGGGATGAGCAGGACGGCAAAGAGGGTTACGGCGGTCGCGGGATGCGCGGCCAGCGCCGTGGACGCCGATTCACCGATCTGAAGCTGTACGAAATCGACTATCGCAACGAGCGCCTGCTTCGCAAGTTTGTCTCCGAGCGGGGCAAGCTTCTTCCCCGCCGGACCACAGGGATTTCGGCGCTCTTTCAACGGCGTCTGACCACAGCGGTCAAGCGCGCCCGTCATCTGGCCCTTCTCCCCTACGTGGCGGAGACGTTCAAGTAGACCGGAAAAGGAACACGGACATGAAAATCATAATGCGTGATGATGTTGAAAATGTGGGCCGTGTCGGCGAAGTCGTCACGGTCAAGGACGGCTACGCGCGCAACTACCTCATTCCGCGCAAGCTGGCCATCCCCGCCTCGCCGGGCAATTTGCACGCCATCGATCAAGTGAAGCATCAGAAAGACCAGCGCGACAAGAAGCGCATGCGTGAAGCCGATCGGATCAAGGTCGCGCTGGAGAAAGTGTCCGTCACCGCTGAAGTCCAGGTCGGTGAGGAGGACAAGGTTTTCGGTTCAGTGACATCGGGCAACATCGCCGAGTTGCTGAAGGACCAGGGCTTCACGATCGACCGCCGCGACATTCTGCTCGAGGAACCCTTGAAGGCACTGGGGGTTTACACGGTGGACATCAAGATTGATCGCGATGCCATTGCCAAGGTCAAGGTCTGGGTCGTTAAGAAACCGGAGTAAATGTGGGCGAAGAAGCCGGACAGGAACTCGTGAAGGCCAAGATCAACGGCCTTGCATTGGATGTGACATCCAATTCGCCGGTCGTGGTGTTGGCGCCGGAAAATGAGGACCTGATCTTGCCCATCTGGATCGGCCACTTCGAGGCTTGGGCGATTGCCATGGAGCTTTCCGAAGTCAAATCCAAGCGTCCGCTGACACACGATCTGCTCAACGGCATGATCCAGTCGCTGGGCGCGAAAGTGGACAGTGTGCAGGTTATCGATCTGCGCGACCAGACCTTTTTCGCCAAGATTATCCTGGCGAAGAACGGCACGAAGATCGAAGTAGACGCCCGGCCCTCGGACTCGATCGCGCTAGCGCTGAAGGCGAAAGCGCCAATCATGGTGCGTCATGACCTCTTCCAGAAGAAACCGGCTTCACAAGACCAGCCGGAGAAGTATGATGCGGAAGCACTCAAAGAGCGTCTCCGCAACATCAACCCGGAGGACTTCGGGAAATACTCGCTGTAGCTTCTGACTGACAATTGCGACCGCGGCGCGAAATTCACGCGCCGCGGTTTTTCTTTGCCTATCTTGAGCCACACAAGTCGTTCAAAAGCTCGGCCAAATTGAAGGAGTGCCCTGTGACCGACGAAAAACGCAACACCCCTTATGCCATGCGGCTTGTGGTCGACGGCAAGGAACGTCTCGTCTCCTACGAGGAGTTGGCGCTATCCAACAACCTCGCCCAGGAGGCGCTGGTCCGCCTTCTGGTCAAGAAGAAGATCATTAAACCCGAAGAACTCCTCGAAGAAATCAACGCGGTCAAGACGGAACGGTATCGCCCCGACCCCCGCGGCGGCGCGGCGTCATGATGACAGAAGTAACTCCTGTTGTGACCCCGGCGGATCCGACCGAGGATCCTGCGCGGGAGCTGTTGCGATGGAAGTACCATCCGGTCAAGGAAGGCGGTTGGCGGCTCGTAGCGGTCGCGGCTTTTGTCGTTGGAATTCCTGTCCTGGTGGGTGCGATCTATGGCTCATTCTATATTCTCTTGTCGTTGGTCATTCTCGGCGCTTCTCTGGGCACCTACTTCCTCCCAACAGAATACACTCTCTACGCCGGTGGGCTGGAGACAAGGTTCATCGGCGTGACACGTCGGTTCACGTGGGCGCAGTTTCGCAGTTTTTACCCGGACCGAAACGGTGTGCTCTTGTCTCCCTTTCCGGCGCCCTCCCGACTTGAGAACTTCCGCGGGCTCTTCGTCCGCTTCAGCCGGAACCGCGATGCCGTTCTCGCGATTGTGCGTGAAAGGGTCGCCGCGCCCGCCAAAGTCGAGGCTAAGTCCGCATGAGCTTCGCCGACTGGTTCCAATCGCGCAAGACGCCGGAGACCACGCCACTTGATCCTCAGGCCGCGGCCCAACGCGACGCCGAAGAGGCCATTCTGAGGCGCCTCGCGGCCAAGGTGGTCGAGTGGAAGATGACAGTTCCCGCCATCCTCTTTCTTGAGTCGGTCAAGCCCTTGAATTTCATCGGCGCGCAGGCGATGGTCTTCTTCGAGCCATTCGTGCAGACAATCTTCAACCTCAAAGATTATGACACTCTTCGGATCATGATGGAAAAGCGCGAAAACGTGGAGCGGCTACTCCTGAAGATCGAAGAGCTCGATGCCGAGGCGCTGCAACAGGAGAAAGAGGCCAAGGCGGCACGTCGGGCTGCCAGCGCTCTGCGCGGCGGGCGTCGTTGGTGGTGGCCGTTCGGGTCGAAGCCGACATCTCCAAACCCGCCTTCGGAAGGTCCGCCTGCCGCCTGACCTTCCCACATTTTTTCGCCCATTTTGGTCTCCCGATGCCACGAATGTTGATTTCTCGGAGTGCACACGTATATTGCGCGCCCAATCGGGCCGTAAGACGCTTTGTACTTGGAATGGCGCGTCGCGCTTAGAGGAGCACCCATGATTATCGCCAAGGAACTCTATCTCACCAAGGGTGTCGGAAGGCACCGGGAACGCCTGTCGAGTTTTGAGCTCGCGCTGCGTGATGCCGGGATTGCCCACTATAACATCGTAACGGTCTCTTCGATCTTTCCGCCGCAGTGCCGGCTGGTTTCGCGCAAGCAGGGCGAAAAGAAACTTCAGGCCGGCCAAGTCCTCTTCGTCGTCATGAGCCGCAATGATACCAACGAACCGTCGCGCCTCATCTCCGCCACCGTCGGCCTCGCCGTTCCCAAGGCCAAGGGGACGATCGGCTACCTGACTGAGCACCACGATTTCGGCCTGACGGAGAAGAAGGCCGGTGACTACTCTGAGGATCTCGCGATCTCCATGCTGGCCACATCGATGGGCTGGCGGATCGACCTCGACAAGAGTTGGAACCAGAATAAAGAAGAGTGGAAAGTTCAGGGGAAGATCTACACAACGCGCAACATCACTCAGTCAGCAACCGGCGACAAGGATGGTCTCTGGACGACTGTCGTCACCGCCGCCGTGATGATCACGGACTAATCGAGACGCCGCTCGTAGGGGCGTATTGAACTATAGTCCCGAGCGAAGTCGAGGGATACGCCCTCTCCCGATCAAGGAAAGGGCGTATGCAATACGCCCCTACGCATGATCGGGCAGAAGCTCGCGAAGCAGACGGACCTATGACCGAACCCATCCGCGGTTACAACTTCCTCGGCCTGACGCCGGAAGAAACCAAATACGAGAACGCCCGCGTCGTCATACTTCCAGTCGCCTATGACGCGACGACTTCCTATAAGTCGGGGACGAAGTACGGACCCGTCGCGATCATCGCCGCTTCACGCGAAGTGGAGACCTATGATCCCGAGTCGCACCGCGACATCGGTACAATCGGAATCCACACTGCCCTTGAAATCGAAGCCGAGGCCGATGGCCCGGCAAGGATGATCGAAGTTGTCGAGAAGGCCGTCGCTGGACATCTAAAGAATGGCAAGTTTGTCGTCATGCTCGGTGGCGAACACTCCCTGACCACCGCCCCAGTTCGCGCTCACAAGGCGAAGTTCCCAAATCTGAGCGTCCTCCACATCGACGCCCACGCCGACATGCGCGAATCGTATCAGGGCTCAAAGTGGTCGCACGCGTCCGTGATGCGTCGGGTGCGCGAAATCTGCCCAGCGGTCTCGGTGGGTATCCGCAACGCCTCCGAGGATTGCCTGCAGTCCATCGCCGCGGGCAAGTGCCCGGTTTTCTGGGCAAAGGACGTCGCGGGAAAAAGCGGCTGGCAGGGCGATGCACTCGGCAACCTCACCGAGCAGGTCTACATTACGCTCGATCTTGATGTCTTTGATCCTTCGATAATGCCAGCCGTTGGCACACCTGAGCCGGGCGGCATGTATTGGTATGAGACACTCGAATTCCTCCGCATGGTTTTCGCGAGGAAGAACGTTGTCGGCTTCGACATCGTCGAACTCTCACCGATCGCAGGTCTGCATCATCCGGATTTTCTGGCGGCCAAGCTGACAGCGGAGATGGTGCGAATGGTGCGCTTTTAACTTGCCCGGCTCGGCTTCGCGACGATCACCATGCCGGGGCTTACTCTCAGGGAAAAGAACTGGCTCAGCAGTGGTGAGAGTCTGTAATACGCTGCCGCGAGCGACCGCAGATCACCCCTCCCCTTATCGGCCCAGTAAACCGCTTCGACGTGAAAACCGGAGCGCTCCAGGAGCTTGAATGCGCCCTCAACGCTGTAATTGTACTTGATGTCATCGTAGCGCGCCGCGGGAATTCGCATCCCCAGAGTTCTGACACCATTAAAGTACCATGTTCGATTGGTTAAACGCAGGATGAGCGTTCCATCGGCAACCATCAGTTCCTTCAGCTTCATCAACACAGTGCAGGGCGCGTTGATATAGTAGAAACTGTCGATCGCAGTAATGAGGTCATACGAGTTCTTTGGCAGTGAGTCGATTTCTTGATGGATCACCAAGCCACGAGAGCGCGCAATCTCGCGGAGTGAGGCGACGATTTCGATACCCTCCGGCCGTGCACCGGCATCTCTCAGAAGTTCCAGGAGTATTCCAAATGCCGTGCCCAGATCGAGGGTCCTTGCCCCGCGAACCGGCCGGACGAGATGGAATTCCGCGAGCTCGACTACGTACTTGAACAGTCCCACTCTCAGCTGTCGCCAATGCGACTCCGTCGACGGGTCGGTGTAGCTGGCCATACTAAAGTGCTCTCTGATGACCGGGTCATCATAGTCGATATCCCGGATGTACGTGCCGCACGATCGGCAGCGCCAAAGCGGAGTCGAGATTGACCCTGACCTTAGATAGAAGGGGATCGAACCTGCGTAATCATCCGCACGCTCTCCGCACGCGCCACAGGCGATGCCCACACTCGCTTCCGGCGCCGCCAGTGATTCCTGGGCAGCGCAATTAATTCTTTCAGTTTTCACAGGCTCGCCCTCTGAATCCTGCAGGCAATGGGACGGTTTCATTGTGTCCGGAGACGTCGGAAATCAGATTGGCCCACAGCTCGTTCCGAAGAGCCTGCGTGAAGTGCCGTCGCGCATACTCCCGCCCTCGTTGCCCCATGGCAACCCGTGCCGCCGGTTGCGACACAAACTCCCGAAGCGCTGCTTCCAGTCTCTGGATGTCGCCCGCATCGCAGGATAAGCCGTTGCCGACCTCTGCGACGAAGCGACCGGCGAGATTATGGCCATGCACGAGAATCGGTTTTCCCGCCGAGCAATACTCATAGAACTTGGAACCCAGTGGGACGTTCGCGTCGTTTCTGAACGAGCAGACTAAAATGTCCGCCTGCTGCAGCAGCGCCCGGATATCTTCTTGCGGCACGGAAGGAAGCATGTGGACATTTCTCATACCGCGCTGTCTGATGATGTCACGGCACGCACCGGCGTACTGGCCATCACCCACGATAGCAAGATCAATCGGCAGGTTCCCGATGCGCTCATCGGAGAAGGATTCCACCAGGGTCGTCAAACCATGTACAAGCCCGATCGTCCCTGCATAGAGAGCAAGCAGCCGCCCGCGTCTGCGAGGAAGTGCAACCGATGGGTCATCTGGCACATCCACATCTGCGCCCATCTCGACACCATGGGGAATGACAGCAAGTCGCCGGGACTGGAATCCGTATGGAAGCAGAATGTCAGCCTCAGCAGGATGCACGATGACAACTCGTTTGGCTCTTTTATAAACGCTCATGAAGACGCGAGTAAGGACTCTTCCAGCCCAGCTGTCTGCATACCCTCGCTGAGCCAAAGATCGCAGTGGTTCGATGTCGCGAAGTAACACGATGAACGTCGATTTCCGAAGCCACGACACCAGGAGTGCCGCAAGACTTGTGGTTGGAGGAGGAACGGAGGCAATGACGATGTCCTGGTGCGGCATGAACAACAGGCAGAGGAATGCTGACACTGCAAATGTTGCGAATCCAAGCATGCGCCTGAACGGCTGAGCATTGGATCCCATAACGAGTGGAAGCCGAATGACGTGCACCCCGTTTTGAGAGCTTGAGGATACCCGCCACCGACTATACCCGTCATAGGGAGTGCCTTTGGGAAAGTGGGGAATGCCCGCAACAACGGTGACCGTGTGGCCAACTGCAGACAAGCCCTTTGCCAGCTCGTGTCCATAGCGGACCGCTCCGTGTTCGGGCGGATAGTATTGAGAGAGCAGTGTAACTCTCATACCGCAGCTCGGTCCACTTGAAAGCGAACGACCCATTGAAGAGGCAATTCCACGCAGTCAGAAACTACACCGGTCATACTGGTCAATTCCTCTATTTCTCCGCGCTTTGCGGCATGCAGCTGGACCGCGTGGAATCGCAGCCACGATCGGCGAGCCCGGCAGTGCCAAGTTCCTGCCTTGGGGAAATCCACTATCAGAATCTGGTCAGCACGCCGAATGAGGCACTGGATGAGTCCGGGCCAATCATCATCATAGTCGGAAACGCCGAGAGCGAACACGATACTGTAGCGTTTCTCATCTTGCGCATGCCGACAATCAACGGTCGCCATGGTGACGTTGTCGGACGCACCGTTCAGATGTGCGCGCGCCACTGCAGGCCATCGGTCGACGATGTCTTCCAATTTTATGCACGCGGGGCGTCCCCGCAAGACTCGAGACAGAAAGACTCCGTCACCGCATCCTGCGTCGAGGATGGACCGGCCCTCGGTGCTTGGAAGCCACGAGGAGATCACCTGGTGCCTGTCCACCTCTCCTCTGCGGGCAAAAAGCGCCAGGCCGCTGCCGTTTCGCTCTGGGTAACGAGAAAAATAGCGTCTCAGATTCGCTATACGACGATCGCGGTTAGTCGTCACGGAAGCGGGCCCCGTACGGGCAGCCGACCGAAATATCGGTAAGCCCACCAGACAGCGGCGCTGAGAGCGACAATCACTGCCGCCAGGACAACGAAATCGAATGCTGTAAACGCGACCAGACAAGCAAGGACCGAAAGTCCGATTCCGGCCCAAGTGACTGGGGCGATAACTTCCCCGACCGTATGCCCGTTGTGGAGCAGACGCAGGGCAAAGTGATCCGGGGTCGTCTCATAGAAGGGAATTCTCTTCATTGATCGCTGTATGATCAGAAAGATAACTTCCAGATAGGGGATCAGGCCCGGTAAAATGAGCGCGGCTGCGAGACCCGGAGCGTTCGAATGCGCCTCGGTCACCAGAGCCCCATAGAGCATCCCGAGCGAGATGCTCCCGGCGTCACCCATGAGAATCTTTGCCGGCGGCCAATTCCACAATAGAAATCCGGCGGTTGATCCAGCGGAAATCAATGCCATGGCCGACAATCCCCGTGATTCGATACCATGGATTGCCAGTACAGCGCTGACGCCGATCAGGCACACGGTGGCGATCGAGGCGAGCAGCGAATCCATGACGTCCACAACATTCCAAGCATTTGACGTGAGGATCAGGAACAAGACGATGAAAACAAACTCATAGAATTCGACGCCGGTCAGAGCGGCATAGAGAATGGCACACGCCGCCTGACCGATCACTTTCGTCGCCGGCTGCAATTTGAAAACATCATCCAACAGACCAAGAAGACAGGCGGACACGGCGAGCACGGCGATTCGGCCGACGGCACCGTCCAGTCCGAGCGTCAGCAGGGACATCAAGAAAATCGCGGCAACAATCGCGATCCCTCCGCCCAAGGCGGCGCCGCCTGCATTGCCTGTATTCGAGTTTGGATGATCGATGAACTTCGACCGCAGCGCCAGCCTGCGTGTGGCTGCAACAAATATCGATGATAGGATCGCACTGATTAGGAAGAGGCAAATGAGCGCGATTGGCCCATTCCCGAGTATGGGCAGTGGATCAGGCATAGTGCTCAGATGGAAATCTGTGAGGCTTGTTGGGCTTTTCGCAAGCGGCGAGTGAGGGTTCGCCCGCTTTTTGACACCAACTCAAGCAATAATAACTATAACGGTCAGCAACCACAATCCCGCCGTCACGACAATCGGCCAATCGCGCAGGAGGGCCGAGGTCGGGTTTCCGCCCTGTTGCGCCCCGTGGATGAGCCACAGATAGCGGAAGACTCCGAAGAGCACGAACGGCAGCGTCCAGATCAATTGGTCGGTACCAAATTTCGCCTGCGTCTCGGGGGCCAGCGTGTAGAGCGCGTAGGCGACTACAGTGGACGCGGTCGTCACGGCGATCAACTGATCGAGAAGGTGCGTTGTGTATCCAGCCAAAGCCGCGCGATGATTCGTGGCATCGCCGCCCAAAGCCACCAATTCCCAGCGCCGCTTTCCAAATCCGAGAAAAAGCGCCAGAAGCAGGGTGCAGACGACCAGCCACGGTGAGATTTCGACATTGATCGCCTCAGCGCCCGCGACCGCCCGCAAGACGAACCCAAGGGCAACGATCATCACGTCCACTAAGGCGATATGCTTAAGCCCCATCGAGTAGGCGATGTTAAGCAGGACGTAGATCGCCACCGTGACAAACACATTGAGACCGAGCAGGCAGGCCGCCGTCAAGCCAACAGCGAAGAGCACGACCGATGTCGCCGCCGCAAGTCCGATCGACAGCTCTCCCGAGGCGATGGGGCGCGTCTTCTTCTGCGGATGCGAACGATCACTGTCGCGGTCGCGGGTGTCGTTGAACAGGTAGATTGCACTCGCCAGCGCGCAGAAGACACCGAAGACCCCAACCGAACGGAGAATGTCGTCGGGTTGGTCAAAGTGTCGCGCAAAGATCAGGCCGGCGAAGACGACGAGGTTCTTCACCCACTGCACGGGACGGAGTGATCGAATGAGTGGCATCATCGCCCGGCTCCATGGGTCTGAATGCGGAATACCGAGGGCGCCGAATCCATCCTCCGTTCGCCGCTGCGACTCCCTGCGATGTGGGACACTCTACTCACTTGCTCGCTCCGGCATTGGAAGCATGCATCGTGTCGGCTCATCGTGACGCAAGCCCAGAGCATAGTCGGCCTGCATCAACTTCTGGATCTCACGCGATCCTTCGTAGATTGACGATCCCTTGGCATTACGATAAAACCGCTCAACAGGATACTCATCGGAGAACCCGTAAGCACCATGCACCTGCACTGCATCGGCGGCAGCGGCTTCAGCGGCTTCGGCGGCTATCCACTTCGCCAAAGCGGTCTCGCGTGTGTTTGGCTTGCCCAAGTTCTTTAACCAGGCGGCGCGCATCCATAAGAGACGGCACGATTGGTAATTCGCCTCAATACGCGCGATCATCTCCTTGACCAATTGATGATCGCCTATCGCCCGGCCAAAGGCTCTGCGTGTCTGGCTGTATGAGACAGAGGCATCGCGGCACGCCCGGATGAGACCGGTCGCCCCGGCCGCCACGGTGAACCGTCCCTGATCGAGAGCGAACATTGCGATCTTGTAACCTTCCCCCTCATGTCCGAGCATGCAGTCAGACGGGACCTTGACATCTGCCAACTGGATCGACCCGGTGTTTCCGGCCCGGACTCCAAGCTTGCCGTGGATGCTCGCCGTCGTGACCCCGGCCATCGAGCGATCAACGATGAATGCGCTCATGCCCGAATGGTCGCGTTTCGTCATCTTCTCCCTGTCAGTCCAGACGAAGACGAGAAACGTGCTGGCGACATCGGCCAACGAGATCCACATCTTCTCGCCGTTGAGAATGTAATCGTTGCCGTGACGATCGCCCGTTGACTGCAGTCCCGCGACATCAGATCCGGCATTGGGCTCGGTCAGACCAAATGCACCGATGCGTCTTGCCGCGACAAGATCGGGAAGGTATTTCGACTTCTGGGCGGCCGTGCCCCAGGTCAGTACTGGCAACGAGACAAGCCCGACGTGCACAGAGAGGATCACGCGGACAGAAGTATCCGCATATTCTGTCTCTTCGCAGGCCAGACCCAGCGAAGTGTAATCCATGCCCAAGCCACCGTACTCCTGTGGCAGACATAGGCCGAGAATGTCGGCTTTGGCCAATTTCGGGATAAGGTCAGGATCATACTGGGAATTCCGGTCACGTTCGCGAATCCCTGGCAGAACCTCGCGCGCGCAGAATTCGCGGACAAGCGATTCTACGGAGTGATGCCCTTCATTGAGCGTGAAATCGATCATATCGCCGCGATGGCCTCGATCTCGACTTTGACATCCTTCGGCAGGCGTCTCACCTCGATCGTCGAACGCGCCGGCTTGACGCCGGGAAAGTGCTGGGCGTACACCTCATTCATCGCGCCGAAGTCGTTCATGTCGACCAGAAAGACCGTTGTCTTGAGCACACGGTCCATCCCGGATCCTCCAACTTCCAGGAGCGCACGCAGGTTCTTGAGAACCCTTTCGGTCTGCTCGGCGACACTCCCCGTCAGAATCTGCCCCGTCGCCGGGTCAATCGCAATCTGTCCACTGACGAAGAGCATCATCCCGCCTTCAAACGAAATGGCGGGACTGTACGGCCCGACCGCCCCGGGGGCTTCCGATGTGGTTATGGCATGATGGGTCATAGTCCTCAGACCTCCTTACCACACGTTACGAAATTGTGATGAGTGCTTCCAGCCTGCTTTCAGGATCAAAGTGCAGCCATGGGTGCAACTGGTGGGTTGAAGCAAAAACGAAGGCCGCATCGCTGCCAATGCGGCCTTCACCAACCAACGGGGAGAAGAGGAATTACTTGCCGTAGTTCTTCATCAACTCAAGGATATTCTGGAGGGAAGTCGTAACATTCGACAACGCGGTTGAGTACCGCTTGATTAGTTCGGTGTACTGCCAGCGCATCGCAAAGGCCTTGGGCGGGAATTCGAAAATGTCCATCAGCACGCTGGTCTTGATTTCATCGATGTAGCGGACAACGTCGAATGGATACTCACCCACGTCCGCATTCGCCACTTCGCCGCGGGAAATTCGGTCGCGCATCAGCTCGACCTTCTCGAGAATGACCGTCCCGAAGCACCACGGGGTCATGATGACGCCAAGATTGTGACGGTCCGAATAGAATGAACGGACATTGCGGTAGACGAGGTCGACCACGAGACGGCGGGCGCGGAAATAGGCAATCGACTCGACGTGGTCTTCAGGAGTGTTTTGAGACGCACTCTCAATGTGTTCGAGCTCCGACTGACAGCGTCCCGCGATGATCTCCAAAAACTGGTAGTAGTCTTCGAAGTAGACCTTGATGTTCTCCGACAAGGTCATGATGAAGTACCCGCGGTCATCGTGTTTGACCTTGGGTTCGCGCTGATTCTCCAGACGCGAAATCGGGAAACCCCGTTCAAGTTCGGCCAATGGATGCGATACCGGCGGTGTCATTTGCTCTTGGTCAGCTCTCATGCTGTCCACTTAGGCAACCCCCGTGCCGCTGAAATGTATCCCAAACCGAGCGTGACCGTGCAAGCTTTTCGGGGATCCCCTATACTCGCGGCCTCCTCGAACCAATTGGAGAACAGCCACTTACGGCTCTTAATCCCTATCGGCGCGGTTCCGGCAGGGTTTTGACATCGGACCATCATCGGCCTCGACTGCCTTCTTTGCTCCATATTGCGCATCCCGCTGCACACTTTCTGTACTCCTCAAAGCGGATGACGAGGTGGATCAGATCGATTAGGTTAAGACTTATGGATCATCCCGAAGCTAATAGCCCCGGCGGACGCGTTCTGGCCATCGACTACGGCAAACGCCGGATTGGCCTGGCCATTTCCGATCCCACTGGAACGATTGCCACCGGAATCGGGACTCTCGAGGTAGAAAGTGATGCGGACGCCTTGGACCGGATCTGCGCCGGACATGCGGAGTGGGGCTATCGGAAAATCATCATCGGCCTGCCGATCACCGAGTCGGGCACTGAAGGGACAATGTCCGAATCTGTTCGGTCTTTCGCCACGCACCTGGCGGAGCGAACCCGGGTCGAAGTGCGTTTGGTCGATGAGAGGTATACGTCGCGGGAGGCGCACCGGATTTTCCATCAATCGGGCAAGAAGCTCAAGGGTAGGAAAGGTGAGATCGACCGACTTGCCGCGGAAATACTCCTGCGCGGATATCTCGACACCCTCGATGCGGCCGCTGGATACAACGACGATGAGTGAGAGCCCAAGAATGACACTCGAACAACGGATGGGTGAATCGACTCGAAATCTGGCGGGTTGGATTTTGGCTCTCCTTCTGGTCTTGCCGGCGTTGGTGATCCTAACCACGGACAGAATCACAATGGCCTTCTTGCGCAGACACGGCGAACAAAGCTGACTCCATGAGATTTGTCGTCATCTTATTCGCGGTTCTTGTGCTCGCATTAATCGCGGCAGTTTCAATCGGGTATTGGCTTGAGCGCCCGGTCAACTTGACCGCGCCAGTCGACATTGTCGTCGCGGCGGGCGACGGGACCGGCGAAATCGCCACAAAGCTCGACTCGGCAGGTTTGATTCGCTCAAAGCGTGTCTTCCGCTGGATGGCACGTTGGCGGCAGATCGATCGCCATTTACGACCGGGCCGATACCGGTTCGAAGGCCAACTCAGTCTCTCAGACATTCTGGATGTGCTCCACGATGGACGCGCCGTCATTGTTGCCGTAACGATACCCGAAGGTTGGACGACGGCGCGCATGGCGCCCTATCTGGCCAGTGAGCTCGGGTTTAGCGCCGACAGTTTTCTGAGCCTGACGAGAGATCCCGCTCTGATCGCAACGTGGGCCCCGGGGGCCCTGTCGTTGGAAGGATATCTGTGGCCCGAGACCTACAATTTCTATTGGGGAGTCTCTCCTCGCGAGGTTATGGAGAAGTTGCTGCGAGACGCGGAAAGGGCCTTTGTTGATTCGCCGGAAACGCGCGCTGCCGGTCTGGGAATGACCCGACATCAGATTCTGACCTTGGCTTCAATGATCGAAGCTGAAGCCGCAGCGGGAGACGAGCGCGGACGTGTTTCCGGAGTTTTCCATAATCGCCTGCGTGACGGCTGGCTTCTCCAGTGCGATCCCACTGTCGTCTATGCCTTAGGCGGGCTCCCTCAAGGAAGCGCATTGCAAGAATCCGATCTCCTGGTTGATTCCCCCTACAATACCTACAAATACGCCGGTCTCCCCCCAGGCCCAATCTGCAACCCCGGCCGCGCTTCACTCAATGCCGCACTGTATCCCGTTTCGACCGACGCGATGTACTTTGTTGCCGACGGCAAAGGCGGACACGTTTTCTCGCGCACTCTCGCCCAACACAATACCGCTCGCGCCCAGATCAACCGTCGACAGAACGGCCGCTGATTCGAAAGACGCCAGTTCCTCGATGGCTGACACCTTGCGGTTCAAGAGGTTCCAAACCGCCGGTGAGTATTTACCCCTGCTTAATGCCGCAATAATCCTCGACTAATCACTCCCATCGTCTTTCGCACCCGACGGGCAGTCGAGACACAACCCGTCGTTGCCGTGCCAGGCATCCAAGTACTTCACGCTCGATCCGTCCGCCTCTGGACCAGGCCGGACGGGGACCATCAACCCCCGGGCCGCCCCTCGGCCCAAGGAGGATTACCCGATGAAGTTTACTCGAATGTTGTCGGCGATCTCATTGGCCCTGTTGGCGGCCATGGGGATTTCGTCGATGGCCAACGCACAGTGCAGTCCACTTCCGCAGACGAAGCTTGGCGATGTCAATGGTGACGGCGCCCACGATGTTCTGGATGTGGTCGGAGTGGTCGGCGCCGCATTTCGCAATTTGCCACCGTCCCGCTATCTGGGGTCCGACGATCTCAACGGCGACGGCATTTCCTGTGATGTTCTCGACGTCGTCGGGATTGTCGGGGTGGCATTCCGCAACCTTCTTCCGAATTTCTCCTACCGCGTCTATTCGCTCTCTGGCCGTTCGGGCGTCGGAACCAAGACGCTGATCTCCGATGATTCGATTCAGTACCGCTTCTTCGGAATCTACGAGATCGGGGAAGATCGCGCCGACCTTGGCACCGCCTCGACCGCCAAGACCGACACTCTGCGCATCCAGCCCGGAACGGATGTTGAGGGCGATACTTCGACGGCCACGCCAGCGGCTCTTGTCATCCGCCGCACGGGCTACGGCCACTTCGTCGGCACTCCGACGGACCCGGTCGTGATCACGAGCATGCTGGCAGACGGCGCCCGCGATCGCGGCGACTGGGGCGGCATGGTTGTCAACGGTTTTGCGCCGAACAACAACTACCCGACGTACCTCTTCCAGGCCGAAGGTAATGGCGGTCTGGGTGGCGGCAACGAGATCAACGACAACAGCGGCTGCTACAAGTATCTGCGCGTCGAGTTTGCAGGACGCGAATTCACGACGGACAACGAATTGAATGGAATCACATTCAATGGTGTCGGTGATGGTACCACGGTCGAATACGTCCAAGTCAATCAGAATGCCGACGACGGTTTTGAATGGTTCGGCGGCCGGGTCAACGTGAAGCATATCGTCTTCTCCGGCACCGATGATGACGGATTCGATTCTGACTTGGGCGCTCAGTGGAAGGGCCAATTCCTGATTACCATCCAGGATCCGACCAAGACCTCATCGTCGAACCCCAATGGCAATGAGTGGGATAGCCACCCTTCGCTCATCGATTCTCTGCCGCGCATGAAGCCCACCGTATGGAACATGACGGTCATCGGCCAGAGCGCGAATTTCGCGACCTCGCAGAACGCGGGTAACCACATCCGCAAGGGCGCGGCCTGCGACATCAATAACACTGTCTGGACGAAATTCCGTATGGCTCTCGACATCGACAACAACCCGCCCGCCGATTCTCTCATCGACGTCGGCGCGCTGGCGATCAAGAATTCGGTCTGGTATGATTATCGCTTCTTCGGTGACGCCGATTCGTTGGTCCTCGAGAATCGCCTGCGCGACACAGTCGCGTACGCGAACCAGGCTCATGTGAATGCCACGCCGGCGGTTCCGATGGCAGAGATCTTCGTCGAAGTGAATTATGGCGATGCCGGTTTCCCGGACTTCCGTCCAATCTCCGTTGGCAATCCAATCGGCCTGGATACACAGGTTGGCGGCACTCCTCCAAACGACGGTTTCTTCGACCCGACGGCGACGTACAAGGGTGCTATCTCCGCCGCTGATGCGTCGCCGTGGTGGCTCGGCTGGACAGACTTCTCGCAGTTCTAAATCGGCTGCTTGAAGATACAAGTGGGGATAAGAACAACTAAACAGTAGTCATTCGGCAGAAAACGCCCCGGGACTCCCCACCGGGGCGTTTTTCTTTTTTGAAGTGTAGGAGTGACCGTATCTTGATGCGAATGGAGACGTCAGTCACATGAACGAGACGACACATAACACGGTCGGGGCTCCAGAACATGGTGGATCAGCTCCCACGACGATTTCGCACAGGGGAATACGAAGCTCTCGATGTGTTGTCGGAGCCCTGTACAGCCTTGCTCTATTCAGCGTGGTGATTCTGCTCCCGGCATCTTGTGGGCATCCAGCCGCCGATATTCCGCAATTGTCAAATACCTCAGGCTCCCCGGAAGAGGTCTGCCGGCGTGTGCTCGACGCGCTCTCGCTCGGCGACACGCTGGCCCTTCAGAACCTCGTCCTAACTCGATTCGAGCACGACTCGATTCTGGTTCCCTGCATGCCGATTGGACAAGACACGACAGGAAACAAGGATCTGGAACTTGCGTGGTTTATGCTGAACCAGCGAAGCGTCAAAGGCATCCGACGGGCGCTCGCGGACTATGAGGGGGAAAAGTTTGAATTCGTCTCGGTAAAATTCAATAAGCCCGACCATACCTACGGCGCGCTCACGCTCCACAAGGGAACGGAAGTCAGGGCCAAGAAAGCCGATGGCGAAGAAGTGGTCGTGGGAATATTTGGATCAATTCTTGAGCAAGACGGGCGATACAAACTGGTCAGCATTCGCGACTGAGACCACGGTCCGATGAAGTTCTTGCGGCGTGGATTAGAACCTACTTGTTGCGGCAACCAGTTCCTTCATTTGATCGATGAGCCGGTCTTCCTGGCCCACCCCCGTCGCGCCCCTTAGCGTTCCCTCGCACAGTTCATTGCGTCCGTCGAGAATCTTGTTAACGACATCCACAAACTGGCTGGGCCTCATGTGCTGCAGGGACAGAGGATGCCAGATGCTCTTGGGTTGAGACTCTCCTGGCTCCGATTGTCCGCCTCGCCTGCGATCGAACCGGCAATTTCTCTTCATCGTCTGCTCCCTCCGAGTGTGTGGGTCCTAGACGTACTCTGTTCTGCTTGCCACGATTGATACGACTGGAAGGGATAACGTCAGGTTAAGCGGGTGCTAATTCGGGGAAAGAAGTCGGGGCGCAAGTACTGAGTGTGCGCAAGAGCAGGCTCGCGGGCACGCTCTCATTCCGGTACGGATAGCAATACGGCCGTCCACATCGAACGGCCGCATGCAAGTCCTGTCACGTATTCCTCAGAGCGAGTACGAGAATCCCAACGAGAAGGACCGTCCGATCTCTTTCCTCTTGATTAGGACCTCTTGGCCGGCGACCTCTCCTCCAGTTTGCAGCTGGGTCACTTCATAGTCGGCGCCGAGAACATTCCTCGCGCCAAACTTGGCCGTGACGCCATGCCAGATCTTGTGCGAAACGGAGAGATCCAACTCCAGTCGCGACTGTTCATAGTACGGTGGAGCGGACAATATATCGAGACCGTCGACTCTCTTGCCAAAGGCGTTCAGAATCACATTCGCATCGGTTCGACCGTTCGGGGTGACATAGCCCGCAGCCAGATTGAAGGTGTACGGCGATTGTCCTGTCAATGGACGCTCAAAATCATAGGAGGCGGCTGAGTCGCGATAGACCACTTTCGAATCAATCAGTGTCAGGTTGCCGCCGATGGTCAACGTCGCTAAGGCATCCGAGACAAACCCCAGCGATTTTCTCGCTTCAAGTTCGATGCCATGATTGCTGGCCTCGTCTGCATTCTCCCAGGTCATGATTGGCCGCGTTGCACCACCATCGGAGATAATCTCGATAGGGTCATCGAATGATTTCGCGAATAAACTGACTGCCAGGACTTCACCCGGGCGGGGATAGACCTCAAAGCGCACGTCGTACCCGGTGATGTAGGTCGTCCGCAAGTCGCGATTTCCCACTGTGGGACGTCCCTGCACGTAGTCTTGGAACTGAAAAGGCGCCAATTCGCGGTACTCCGGTCGCGCCACGGTCTGGCTCCAGCCGCCGCGAATATTGATGCGATCCGAGATCGCGAGGATGGCATTTGCGGCAGGGAACCAGTCGCCCGTGGACAAGCGAATCTGCTCTGAGCCCGGAGTCGTGGGATTTCCCGTATTCAGCAGCATCTCGGAGTTCTCGTAACGTCCCCCTCCGATCAGGCGTAGGCGCTTGCCCACCGGGATTTCGAGCATGGTGTAAAACGCGGCCATGTGCTCATTCACATCGTACCTGTCTGCGGCGCTGGTGCCGGAAATCAATTCAAAGCCCTGGTTCTTTCGTCCCGCGATATTCTCCGGGACAAAGATCTCCTCGGCGTAGCCGTTCTTGGGCGTGAGGCCGGAAGTCGTCACATAACGAAATCGGCTGGTCTGGAAATCCCGGCTCTTGGCTTGAAACAAGCCACCGAATTTCAGCTTTGAACCAGAGGTCACGAAGGGGGCGCTCCAGTCCAGCCCAACAAGATTGTCCCGGTCTTTGAATCCAATGTCGATGAACGCTCCGGAATATCCGGCTTGGTACCATGAGCGCGTGGTGTCACTATCGACGATGTCCAGTGCGTACAAATTGGACCGCATGGCGGGATCTTCACGATCTGCGCCTGAGATCACCGCTCGCCAGGCAATCGTTGACCCGAAGAGCCACTTGAAATTGTGATCGCCGCCAAACTGACCGGAGGTTATCCGACGCGTCGAGTATCGCAGCCTGACATCCTCGACGAACGTGCTCGAATACTCGTCGTACCCATACCCCATTTGCGCTTCGTCATCGGCCGTGCGATTATGGATTCCGCGAAAGTAGAACCGGTGACTCTCGGTGAGATTAAGTGCCGTATTAAACAAGCCACCCCAAAGGATGGAACTCACCCCCCGCTCGACATTCAGCTCGAGGTCTTTAGTGCCACCCCCGCCTTTATACTCTCGATACAACTCCTTGCTGGCTTTGTACGAATTGCTGTAGGAGAGAGAGGCGGACATCCCGAGGTTGGTCCGCTCTCCGAGTTGGTACAGATCGCCGAGAGTTAGATTGTAACCGCTATTGAGCGGCGCGCGCGTACGCGTCGGCGTCCACTGACGTCCTTCCGCCAAAGCCTCACCGGAGATCTCCTTCAACGAGTCGGATGACGCCCAGAGTGGATCGCTCAACTCGGCTGGAAGATCGCGACCGCCGTCGTCGACACCGAGATTGAAGAGTCCGGCGAATTCCTCTTCGCCACCCTCATAGGTCAGCTGGGAATTGCCCGTGTTCGCCGAATTGTAGCTCCCCGACGCCGAGAAGGTAATCTCGCGGCCGGTGGGGAAATCTTTCGTCGCCAGATTGACTCCGCCGCCGCCAAACGTCGCAGGCATGTCTGGGGTGTACGTTTTAGATGCCACAACTTCATCGAGCAGGTTCGAGGGGAACAGGTCCAGCGGCACCTCGCGCTTTTCGGGTTCGGGACTTGGAATCGGTGATCCGTTAAGACTCACCGAGGAGTATCGTCCGCCCATGCCGCGCACGATCAGGCTGCGACCGTCGACAACCGACACTCCGACCACGCGACGCACGGCGTCACCGGCGTCAGCGTCACCGGCCCTACGCATCATTTCCGACGACATCCCATCGGTGACATTTACGGCAGCCCGCCGCTTAATCAGGACTGAAGATTCTGTCGCCCTTGCTCTCTCGTGAATAACTTCGATCGGCTTCAATTCAGTGAGGGCTTCACTAAGAGCCGCGTCGACCCGTACCGGCTCACCATTCAGAACGGCCACCTCAGTAATCTTCTTGGGGGTGTATCCCAGACTTGCGATCAACAGTGAGTGCGTACCATGCGGGACGTCGCGAATGACAAACCGTCCATCGATGTCGCAGGCCGCACCGATAGCGGGGGATGTCCCTTCGACCTGAACGCTCGCTCCAATCAATGGCTCGCCACTTTTTTCGTCAAGGACCGTCCCGACTATCTGGCCAAAGCTGGCGTGCGCCAGCGGAACGAACACGAGCACGGAAAACAGAGCAGCAAGCGAAATAAGATTTCGCATCAATCGCACAGACTCTCCTCGTCTTGGGTATATCATTCTCGCGACCTGATTCGTTATCATCCGCATATGACCCTCCATGGACTTTGGATGAACAACCTTCAGAGCCGTCATCCTCTTGTGGCTCAGGATCGTAGAGGAATACCCCAGACGTATTGCCAAGCGGTAACAGTCGAGTAAAGTGCGGGTTAAATCGCCCAAGCTGGAGTCACACAACGCCATGTGGAAAACGCTGTAAGAGTTGAAGTTGGAAACACTTACGCGAACGAGTTCAGGACTAACATGAGCAAATCAGTCACGTGGTCAGTTCGGCCCCATGGAAGCCTCGCGAGTCTGGTTGTGGTTTTCGTGCTCGCAGCATCGTTCGCCGGCTGCGGTGGTTCATCCACTGGGAGCGACGATAACGATCGCATCGTCGAAGGTGTGAACCTGACGGAGTTGTTCAAAGCACCGACCGAAGCCGAGCGCGACTCTGTGTTTGCCAATTGGGCCCTGCGCTCGAATCCCGCGACGGATGTCGAGATACAATACCAGACCACTTTAACGCTGGGCGAGTCGGCCGCGACGCTCAGAGTCGTTTCGCATACTGTGGACGGCGCCATGCACTACGGCGCAATCGTCTCGCCCGATGTCGCCAAGCCGGGGTCGCTCCCGCTGGTGCTCTATCTCCACGGCGGGGACAATGGTGTCGACGTGAGCGAACTGCTCACCGTGTTGCCGTACGCTTTGGAAAATGAGCAGGATGATTTCGCGTACGTTGTACCCTCATTCCGCTCGGAGGAGCTCCGATACGCGGGCGCGACATACACATCGGCAGGTGAGGCGAGCCCCTGGGACCGCGATGTTGATGATGCTTTAGCGCTGACTACCGTCGCACTGGATCTCACCCCGGCCGCAGATCCCGAACGAATCGGCGTGGTCGGATTCAGCCGTGGCGCGTGTGTGGGAATGCTCATGGGAATCCGCGATTCGCGTATCGACCTCGTGATCGAGTTCTTCGGCCCTACAGACTTTTTCAGCCCGTTCACCGAGGAAATCTTTGTAGATGCCTTAAACGATGAGCTCCGCGACTTGCCGGGACTGTCGGTTCTCAACGCCAACATCATCCAGCCCTTGAAGACCGGCTCGCTGACTTCGGCTCAGGCACGATTGGAGATGCTGCGGCGCTCCCCGGCCTACTTCGTAGATCTATTGCCGCCAACGCAGGCACATCATGGGACTTCCGACAATGTCGTCCCCGTCACAGAAGCACAGCGTCTGCGGGCAGCATTTGACGCCGAAGGGCTCGCCGCACCGGATTATTCGGTCCACTATTACACTCCCGGTGGACACGACGTGATAACTCTGTTCGGGAGCTTTCAGCGTGCTCGAGGGTTTCTGAACCGCCTCTCGAACCCGACCGCCGGGATTGCCTCGGACGAGATGGCAGATGAGTGACACGTACGCGGTGAGGATCCGTAAGGTCCCGGCGGAGAACGTCTACCCTCTCAGACACAAGGTCCTGAGACCGAATCAGATGCTCGCGGACTGTGTCTGGGCCCAAGACGAGGACAGCAACACGGTGCATTTCGCTGCGGAGCACGAGGGGCAAATCATCGGAATCGCATCGATTGCGATTTGCCCACGCGAGGGTGACCCACCCAACACGTGGCGCCTACGAGGCATGGCAACTGAGCCCGCTTGGCAGGGGCGTGGAATCGGATCGCAAGTCTTGGCGGCGTGCCTCGATCACGCGCGGACGAAAGGGAGTTCGCTCATGTGGTGCAATGCCCGCACGAGCGCGCTGGCATTCTATCGGAAGCATGGATTCGAAACGGCGGGCGAGGAATTCGAAACCAGAGGCGTCGGACCGCACTATGTCATGGTCAAAAAGCCTTAGTCCATTCAGACGCTTCCGGGGCCGCCCAAGAGACGCGCCGGCAACATGAGAATCGCCCGCAGAAGCTCGAAAACCGAATTCACGGCAATCCCCAGCAATCGAAACGGCAGCAGAATTATCCAGATGACCGGATAGAGAACCAGCGCCAACAGGGCCAGTGGCCAGCAAAGCACAAAGAGCACAAGCCAGAGTATGAAAGTTCCCATCACAGTCTCCCAGTAATCACCATCAGATATACGGACGGGAAGATTCGAAGTTTCTGCCCTGTACCAGGACTTACCATATGTCCGTGACACGGCAAAGAACAGGCTCGCGAGTACGCTCGCCCTCCAAGGGACTTTGGGGAGGGCGAGCGTACTCGCGAGCTTGCTCTTTTGACTGCGAGATGATCTAACGGAGCGTCGCCGACTTTAGCCGTGCACCATTTGGCAACGGCGGCATCGAGACTGACCGGGGCGACATCGCCGCGAGAATCCGTTCCTCAACTCTGCGCCGCCAGTAGGACAACGCGGTCCCGATGGTTATGAGGATGCATCCGATCCAGACCAGACTCGTGAGTGGTTTGCGTGACACGGAGAGGACCAGCGACTCGCCTCCCGCCGTCTGATGTCCGTCTGCGGGATCAGCGACTTCGAGGCTGATCGATTTCTGTTCGACGGACATGCCCACGAGCGAAAATGTGATCTCGGTCCCGGGCAGTTCGGCCGGTGCCGATCGACGGCCCTGTAAGCTGGATTCCATCGATGGGGCGATCTCGTAGACCTGGCCGTCGCGCTCGGCGCTGATGATCGCACCGACTCTCATCGTCGCGCCCTCGCTGTGCTGTGACATGTCATAGCGGTCAAATGTCAGATTCCAACCGTTGTAATGGGTGGTCTGTCCCTTGACCAGCGAGAGGCCATGTGCATGAGCTTCGGCGGCCTTGTGGTCGAGCGGCGCCAGATAGACATCGTAGAGAAGTCCCGATTCTATATATGGCGTCCGCATAACCTGTTGCGTGTACTCCGACGTGTAGAGTCTCGGTCGTGCAACGGTGGTGTCGTCGCCACGCACGAGACGCAAGTCGAGGTATCCCTGTTCGGGCGTATCGCCTTCGACAGCGCCGATAAATCGGATATCTGCACCGTACGCCGAGACGGATTCGCCGGAGGCCAGCGTGAACACTTCCTCTCCGGAGTAGGCCGCGGAGCCGATGACGCCAAGAAGCATCAGCGCGAACCCGGCATGAGTCAGGTGACCGGCCATGCGCAACGGCCGTCCCGCCGAAAACTTCCAGATCGCTAACCCATTTGAAACAAGCGCCATCGTGGAAAAGAAGATGAAGAGCGCGTGCAGTGGTTCCAGGGTCGTCAGCATGATCGCTCCAGCCGTGACCAGCGTAGAGGCCGCCACGGACATAATGACGGCCTTGAACAGTTCTCCCCACTGCGTACGCTCGACCAGGAGAAACGGCGAAAAACTGAGAACCAGCGCGATGAAGATGCCGACCGGGAGGGCCACTTGGTTGTAGTAGCTCGCTGTGACATTCGCGGGATTTCCAAACACACCGGTCAGGATCGGCGAGGATGTCCCGACCAGCACGAATCCCGCCGCCAGACAAAAGAGCATGATCCCCGTGACAAGCCCGAACTCGCGCGAGGAAATCGCCTTCGCGACCGGAGGCCCCGCGACCTTGCGTCCGCGCATCAGCAACATGACAAATGAAATGTGTGAAACGATGAACAGATACCCTGACAGGTACGAGTTGATCCCTTCGTCCGTGAATGAGTGCACAGAGAAGTCAGCGAGCACTCCCGACCGCGTGAGAAAGGTGCCGTAGACCACGAGAATGTACGAGACGCACGCCAGCCACATCGTCGTCTTCGGCAGTTGGCCCTTTGCCCGGTAGAGAATCAACGCGTGCATGAGCGCCAAGCCAGTCAGCCAGGGAACAAGGGAGGCATTCTCGACAGGGTCCCATCCCCAATACCCGCCCCACCCGAGGACTTTGTACGCCCAGAAGCCGCCGATGAAGATGCCGGCGCCCAGAGTGACCGTGGCAAACGCCGCCCATGGAAAGATGGTCGTCGCAAGAGATTTGTAGGACCGCATCGTCAGCGCTGCAATGACATAGACAAACGGAATCGTGAAAGCCGCATAACCAATGAAGACGATCGGCGGATGGATAACCATCCATGGGTCCTTCAAAAGCGGGTTAAGGCCGTTGCCGTCGACCGGAATTTCCCCCGGAACGGGAGCGAAGGGCGAGCGGACATAGAGCAGAATCAGCAGGAAGGCTTGCGTCGCCAACAGGTAGATCATCGCCCAGCGTTGATACTCGCCGCGATGGCGGCTGACGAAAATGGCCAGGACGGCAATGATCCAACCCCAGAGCAGAAACGTGCCCTCCTGCCCGGCCCACAAGGCCGATATCTTGTAGAATAATTCCTGCGCGCTTGAAGAATGATGCGTGACGTAGGCGTACTGAAATTGGTCACTCAAAAAGAAATAGAATAGGATGCCCAGCGCCAGCGTGAGGAACCCGGCGTGGGCGTAAACCAGTTTGCGCGCAATGGTAAGCCCGTGTTGATCGCGGGCCCTGACATAAAGCCCAATCGCAGCGATCATCGCCAGCCCAGCCAGCCACAATGTTGCGTTGCTTATGTTCATCATCGTATTCTCCTCCCACCCGCAAACAATCTACGCCGTGGCAAGGGGATCGAGGGTCAATTCCGACTGTTTCACTCACAATTTGACAGCGACATAGGACCTCGGCGGCCCCCGACCGGGGGATAAACTGCCCCCTCGCAGGGTTTATTGCTGGGTCTTGTTATGGCACTGATCGCAACCATCGCCGGCGGGACCATCCGCCGGATCCCAACGCAGGCCAAAGGAGTGACCATTGCCATGCGCCTGATGACAACTCAGGCAGAAGACGCCATTGGTGGCCGCGTCAACGACCGTGGCAGCGGCGAAATCTGTCGCGCCATTCGCCACCCAGCGCATTCGGGCTGTTCCGGCGAACCCGGCGCCCGTGCCGGACATCCAGTGATCCGGGTCGGTCGTCCCGCGCGGTAATGCGCCCTGCGCGATATGGTTGGGCGATGCTCGCTCACTGTCATAGCTGGGATGTCGATTGTGCCAGCCATTACCATCGGGATCGATGTACGAGTCCCCGGAGAAAACATGATGACAGTCAATGCACATATTGGTGACTTCGCGCATCGCGTCGGTGTTGTCTGTGCCGTAGGCGATGTTGGCGGCTTCGTAGCGCGCCAAGCCCGCTCCCCCGCCGAATTCCAAGAGTCCGAATTGAGGTTCCCCTCCGGGATATGAGGCCCACTGCAGGTTACGCACCCGACCGTTTCCATGCGGATTGTGGCAGTCAATGCAAGTCACGGATGCCGTGGCAAATGCCCCGTCAAAATGGCATCGCAGGCAGAGTTCGTAATCGTCTCTCTTGAGCCCATAATCGAGCGAATGCCCACGTGGATTGCGTTCGCCTGGCATCGAAAAAAAACCGGCCGATCGCTCGACCAGCCCATTGGCATCAGCGCCTACGACGTCGGGAATTCCGACTTGGCCGTCGTGGCAAGCTAGGCACAATGCCACGGGGTCCGGTGATTTCAATAGGTAGCCGGCGCCGGGAGAGCTCTGAGGATACCCCCCGAACGGGTCGTTGATCGGATCGTCGTCAAGTCGGTGCTGTTTGGATTCGTGCATGATGTGGCAGTCGGCGCATCGCAGCGTCACTCCATTATGGTACGCGGACGAACTCTGTACCGATGCCATCCCAATTGCGCCATTCTTGTTGCCACTGCGAATGTGTATGGGACGAGAGAAGATATCGGCGGAGTTGCCCTCAGCGGCGACAGAAATGACTGAAATCAGAAAGTAAGCACAGACAAATGCCGCGGCCACCTTGAAGGAGCCAGTTGAAGTCATTGTTGAATCCTATCCAGAGTGTCTATGGGAAAGGGCGCCGCGCCGCGGCGCCCCTCCCAGAACAACGTCAAAGCTGCAGAACAAGATGAACGATTACGAACCCTGTCCGTGGCAGGCGCGGCAGGTCTCACGATACGTACCACCGTCGCCATTCTCGCCGACGACATTATTACCGGTGATGTACTTGATCGCGAAAGCGTTGGTGTTGCCGTGCGACGCATGGCAGGTGAAGCACGACGGTGTCAAATCCGTCGGTGTGCTCGCGAATGCGACGCCCTGCGTGCCCCAATTGCCGGTCGGGCTCATAACCTTCGGACGGTAGAGCCGATTGGCAAACTGAGTCAGACGGGAATGTCCACCACCGACGCCGCCGATATTGGCATCAGCCGCCGGGTGACGCAGCCAGAGGGTACCGGCTTCGCCGAGTTGGTCGCGCATATTCGCATCAGACGACGAGCCATGGAAGTCCGTGTGGCACGCCTTGCAGAATGTGCCCATGTCGGAGGCGGTCGCTGACGGTTCGTTGTAATCAACGTTGGTCAGATCATAGTGATTCGCGCCGTCTGCCGCGCGCTCGAACACGCTCTTGGTCAGGTCGTTTGTCCCGATCGCATAAGATACCGGAGCGATGGCGGTGCCGGTCGCTTCGGTGAACAGGTTGCGATACGGATTCGAATTTGTCCCGGTCGTGCGGCCGTGTGGGGCATGGCAATCGACGCAAGTCAGGCCATGCGTCGCATTGTTCCACGTGCCGCCTGGCGCCACGTCATGCGAACCGAGCGTATGACCCGTTGCATCGAGGTACGACCCGGTGTTGTTCATGTTAAGTGCACCGGCGGCGCGGCCATCGGTACCAGCGGCTCCGCCGTTGGCTTCCAAGACATCAGGCGCGAAGGTCTGATTGTCATGGCAGGTCAGGCAGAGTTCGTTGATCTCGTTGCGCAGCAGGTACTCGTACGGGGCGCTTGCACCAGGATTGGTGAAGAAACCGCCACCGTTGTTGTTATAGCCATGTGACTGGGCACCGTGCATCACATGACATTCCGAACAGTTGAGGGTCACCCCTTTGTGGTAGTCACCGGCCAGTGCTGCCACTGGCACGATGAGCGCCACGGCGACCATCAAGATTAGGGTACGCTTCATTTGAAGCCTCCAAAGGTTGGTTGGTTTACCGCTTAGGTACAATGACATCTTAGTTTTCACTTTCTGGGTCTGCCGCGACGGAACTCGCCCCCAAGGATGGGGAAGTGTTCGCCGGGGTCGCGTATTGCGCTCCAGGAAAGACATATTCCTGGATACGCCCGCCGATGCGTTCGGAAATCACGAGACGACCGACGCCATCGCCAGTGACGGCGGTGGGATAACGCACACTGCCTGGCTCGGCGCCATAACCGCCGACAAATTCGAGAAACTCGCCCGTGGCCGTATAGTGCTTGACCGCGTGACGCAGCGCATCAGCGACCCAGTACGTTCCATCCGCAGCAAACAGGAACGATGTCGGGTACGACAAATCGGCGTCGGAGATTTCATGACCACCGAAGGCAACGACCATCCGGCCGCGGGCATCATAGACACGCACCGCCGGTTCGCCACGATAGTCCAAGACTGCGAATCGTCCATCCGGGGCAACACTCATACCTGTTATCGCCTCTACTCCTTCCGCACTGGCATTAACCAGAAGCTCGCACGATGAACCATCGGTCTGGCAGCGTGCCACCCCAGTGCGTGAGCCGGCGATGCTCACGTAGAGGCGTCCCAGTCCATCCATTGCCAATTTCTCCGGACGGAGCGAGGGATCATGCCAGCCAATCTCTTTGAGAATGTCAAGCTGGCCGATGCGTTCGCCGCGAATGTTGAGAACGTCGATCGTGCGCGAATAAAAATCGGTGATGAAGATTTCGCCTTCTGGAGTCACGACCAATGCGTGCGGCTCACCTGGCCCGCGACGTCCTGTCGTGGGGTCGGTTACCCAATGCACGAATGAGAATCGCGGCAATCCGGTGGAGTCGAGTACGTCGATCGCGCGACGCCCATTGTCGAGCACGTACAATTCGCGGTTGACCGGATCCTCGGCCATCCCCACGATCGACCGATAGTGCTGACCACTGGCCGACTCGGTGAGAATCGACGTCACGACCCATGGTGAGACCTGTGCGAGAGCCGGGGCAGCAAACACCCCGGCGAAAAACAACAGGATGAAAAACGTCCTGAATACGGCTACTTTGTGATTCTGTTCACTAAGGGGAGTAGGGAAACGGTGGTCTCGTTGTCTCGTCATGGTGCGCGTCGTGGCGTGTGGCACTGGCCAACTCCGTCGCGGCGCCCTCCCGGTCACGCCCTGCGTAACCGTTGCGCAAAAAGATCAGAATTACCTATGAAAAGTCAACCAATTTTGTGAAATCTTTCTCTTGTTTTGACAGTGAATCTTGCAGGAATTGACACCTATTCGCTATCGGTTGTCAAAACTCGGGGAGATGAGTCTTTCGCTGGCACACGGTCTGTTTCACTCGGAGCATCGTCCGCCGATGGCGCGCGCCGAGATAGCGGTCGCTGCCCGCTTCGCCAAATCCCGGCCCAAACGGGTGATATCGTGTTCGACCCCCATGCCAAAGAGCCACTCGCCGTCGTTGCCGACGGCATGGAGCGACTCCGACCAGACGACCTTCCCGTCGGAAGCCCGTTGGAGCTGTAAGGCACAGCTGATCATGGGGATGGGGCCAGAGTACTGATCCTCGTAGACTTGATAATTCAGTAGGGAACCGACGACGAAGTACTGGGCATCGAGTGCGGCCGCCAGCTTGACTCTCTGCTCGTCGTCCATGAGAAATGGCTGGCGCACGCGTCCCCGCAGGAGCGCATCGTCGACTTTGCCCGCGGAAATCGATTCCAGGGACGGCGAACTCGAGATCGCCTCCGCCATGAGCCGCATCAAGACGCGGGCGCCGTCCTCTGCTGCGGCCAGATTCTCCAACGGGAGAACTGCAATGCGTGGGTGTCCCGGGGTCAATCGAATCGTCTGGAAACAAGTTTGGACACCGCCGCAGGTATCACGGACTGTCCAAATCCGGATGACCAACGAATCTCGCGCGAGAGTCGAATCCCGGAATACCAGTGCCGCCTCGCCGCACCCACCCGCAACGACCGGACGCCCGGTCACATTTAAGTCCTCCAGCTGGTGGCACGGGGTCGTGACAGTCTCCGGACAAGTCACTTCCATCGTCTGTCCTTGGGCAAGCCCACACATGAAGAGGGCAAGAATCAGCGCACATGCAGATTTACTGCTCATCACATTGTTCCCAACGCCTTCCGGCAGAGCTTCGCCGAAAGCTCGCTCAGCGTGTGCGTCTCCCCGATCGAAATAATCGGAAACTTGGGCCCCCCGCGTTCGCCCAGGGAGACATCCCAGACCACACGTCCGGTTGGTGCATCTACCAATTGAAGCGAGAATGCCACCAGGGGAAATTCCTCCTGACCCACCCGTTCCATCCTGAATTCTCGGATCGTACCCAGGAGAATGCCCTGCGCACCGGTCTGTTCGCCGACCATTTCGAGCGCGGCGGAGTCCAATGGAGCGGGATAGGTCAGTGACTGTTTGCCACGAACATCCGTCTCGATCTTTTCGAATTGGCCCTGCGGGACGACGTCGAATTCGCCTCGTTTCAAGAGTTCGGTGACCAGCACACGCTGCAATTTCTGCGCAGCGCGCGGATCGTCGGTGAGCGAAACAAACGATGCCACGCCGACGCGACGATAGAACCCCATGTCGGCATCGGGATTCAGGTACGACCTCGGACCCGAACAGGACACCGCCGCCAGGAGAATTACGATCGTTGCCGGGACTCGCAGGACTTTCATCTTCTACCTCATCTTTCGCATCAGAATTGGGTCGACAAACTCAGTCCCCAAAGATCACGTGCGTCGATGCCACCACCGGAACGCAACGAGTAATTGAATGAGAGTGTGGTCGCCGGCGTCACCCACCAATCGAGCGTGGCCAGCCAGGATTCCTGTGCGGCGACTTCCTCGGTCTTCTCGATCGTCTGAGCGACCTGTGACTCCCGGTTCACATAATAGACGCTGACATTCGCAAACCCCGGCCACCGGTATGAGACCGTGCCATTCCAAGAGCTCTTCCATTCCGCATCCTGCAGGCGGTTGCGCCGTAACGTCTCGCCCAGCGTCACGCTGAGCCGTGCATCCGGGTAATACTGCAAACTTGATGCGAATGTCTCTTCGCTGATGTCAAAATCTCCAAAGTCAACGGCATCGGCGATCGTGTTGTAGCCGATCTGCATCTGCGATCCGTGTGTTGGGAACAGGCGCAGGTAGCTGTTGAGATTGACGGCGTACCGTCGCGCTTGCAGACCGTGGCGATCGGCGAAGCCCGCTTCGGTTGACAGTTCGGCGTGACGGTGCGGACGGCCGCGTAACGCCGCAAAGTAGGCGTCTGAAAAACGCACTCCCTCCTCGGCGCCTGAGTACATGATTCGATAAACTGTGAACTGGCTGCGAATCTGGCGGAAGAGAGTCCTTTCCGCCGATCCGCGTACCTGCCAATAGTCGGTGTTGTGCGATTCCAGCCCCTCGCGCGTGTCAGTCTTCTCGTAATAGCGGACCACACCCAGGGACAACGACCGGACAGGTGCCAGATTCAAACTTCCCGATGCCAGTTGATCGTTGTAATACCGGCTTTCAGGATCATCGAAATCCCGTTGGACGATGTAGCGGCCAGTGTACTGCGCATTCCACCCGATCCATGCGGCTGGCTGTGCGGAGAAGCTCGCCGTTGGAACATGCTGATCCAGCGCTCCCGATTCTTCGGGGCTACGTCGGCGCCAAGTACGATCGTAGTTGTAGGCCAAGCCCAGGCGTCCATTACCGGGCAGAGGGATATCGGTCGAGGCCAGCGCCCGATAAGTCTCGAGAAGTTCCGCGATCGAGTCCCGCGGTGTGCGCGCTTGCCGCGAATACGACGAAGAAAACACCTGCGTCCCCGGCTGCCAGTTCATGGCATAGGAATTCCAGTCATCGCGCGAGTTCTCTCCGGTCTCACGTTCTTGTCGAAACCGCGACATGTCGTAGATCAACCGGGGCCATCGGTTTGGTTGGATGTACGCGTTGGCGCGCCACCGGCGGTTGACCTCGTTGGATGAGGTGCTTCCCCGCCTAAGAGTGTAGGGTTCGTATCCTGCGCGGCCGCCATAACCAATGCCCGTCATCTGCAATTCGTAACGGGGGCGAAACTCGACCGGTTGCCCCGCGGTGTTCCCGGCGCGATAAGCGAAATTGCCAGTAAACGTGAGCAGGTTCTTGGTAAAGAGCCGATCGACCGCTCGAACGTAATAATGCTGAAGCAGCGTACCGACCCGCTCACCCTCGGGACCGCCGCCATCCGTGTTTTGGTAATCAAGTCGCATCGAACCACTCAATTGTTGAGCCCTCGCCGGCAACACGAGAAATCCGAGGAACAGGGCAACCATGCGCACACGCCCCGACCAACGACTCATGGCTGATCCATCGCGCGTATCAACCGCCCCCATCCCCTTCGCCTTCAGAGGGATTGTGCACGTTGAATCCGTTCGGGCTCGAGTAGTCTTTGCCATGACAGTCGTAACAGTGCTTGGACTCATAGGAGCGGTGCGGATACTCGTCAGGGAGCCGTTCGGCAGAGATTCCTTCAACTCGGCCACTGCTGCCGGGCAGATCGGCATAGGCATGGCACCCGGCGCAGAAACGCCGCACCTGCGTCGAGTCGTTCTTGATATCAGTCAGTCCATACCAGCCGGACCGTTGGTCCGAAATGAGATATGCATTGGGATGTTGTCCGTCATTGCCCGAAGAACCGTGGGGATTATGGCAGTCGTAGCAGGCCAATCGATCTCCCTGCTTTACCGCTCCGCGCGTTTCCGTAATGGCGTGTCCGGCGCGCGTTGAGCCGCTGCTTGTCCGGCTGTAGAAGTCCGCGATGCGCCGCGATTCCGCGGATAATCCGGAAGGCCCATTGGCACTGTGACAGCTGAGACACATGTCATATTCGGCTGGCGCCGCATTCGAACCCGATCCGGCAATCGGTCCGTACCGGCGGGTCAATTGATCGGACGGCGATGCGCCGCCGTGGGGATCGTGGCAGTTGAGGCATGATCCGCGCCCGGTTCCATCAAGCCGCGGCATGAGTGGACTTGAGTAATGCGCCGAGAACTGACTGTTCTCCCAGATCTGTTTGCCGGGCCAGCGCGTACGATTGTTGACCCCCGGAGTCCGCACGCCGCCACCATTGGCTTCGAAATAGCCATGGAAAGGGTGAAGGTCGGGAAAGCGGTCCTGCTCTTGAGCTGGGTATCCTGCTGTTCCGCCGTCCGGACGATTGATGTGGCACCCACCGATTCCGGTCGTCGAATAACAAAGCATGTTGTCGTTCGGGGCGAAGAGATTGCGGACTTGCGGGGCAGTCTCGGCATGCAAGACATGGCACTGACGGCAGTCACCGCGCGGTATCGCCGGGTCACGCAGGACTCCATCGACCGGTGAAAGATGAATCCCCTCATACGGCAATGATCCCGGTTTCCCGAGATCAATCTGTGAACGGGCACCGCCTACGAACACAATGACGACGGCACACACCGACATCATTAACGCGGCGGTCACATCTCCCAGCGGCTTCCAACTTCTCATATCATCCTCCCTGGTGAGAGGCGGAAGGGTCATGGCAGCGCACGCAGAGCCCACGCGTCGGGTCGCCCAACAGCAATGCCTTCTGCTCGGAGTTGTGCGGTGAATGGCAACTCGTGCACACGATCATGCCGCGATTCTTCTCGTCCCTGATCTTGTCACCCATCGGGTGGAAATGTGTCTTGGGAGCATCCTCGTGGCAACGCATGCAAAGCGCCATCACATCCTTTTCAACCAGGAGCGAGGCATCATCTCCTCCGTGCGGAGTATGGCAATTGGCGCAGTCTTCCTTGGCCGGGGCGTGAACAAACGGCGCTGAAAGATTTATGGTCTCATGACATCCCATGCAGACGGAGAATCCGCTTTGGCGTAATAGCGCCTTGGTGTCGCCCACGTGTGGTGAATGGCAGGTCATGCAGGCGGCGCTGTCCGCCAGAGCCGCATGCACGACCGGCATTTTGTCGATGGCCGCAACGGTTTCAGAATGACACTGGCCGCACAGTTCGCGATCGCCGCGGATCGAAGTCACTCCCGCTTCATGACATGCACCACATTCACGTCCCTCGAACGGCGCATGTTGTGACCGTTTCAGCATCGCGGTCGCCGACGGCGGCGATGTGTGTGGGTCATGGCACGACATGCAGTTGCCGGAAGATGCATCAGCCCCGGCGACGGTGTGCGCGGCGCGCCAACCCGCGGTCTTGGTGTCGTGGCATTTTGCGCAGAGTTCAGCCGGAGGCGACTTCAATAGGGAAGCACTCTCCGAGGCGTGGCCCGCATGGCAAACCAGGCATCCATCCTCGACCGCCGCATGCGGAGTTTCAGATTTCAGACGCTCTGCCAGAGTCGTGTGGCAATCAAGACAAAGCATGTTGGCACTCTTGGCCAGGAGAGCGGGATTCTCTGAGCCGTGCGGCGAATGACAGCGATCGCACGCGCCTGATTCGTACGGAGCATGGACGTGCGACCCTAGAGTCTTCTCGTGGCAATCGCGGCAGAGCGACGTGATGTTCGTACTCAGCAGAGCTTTCTCGTTCGATGTGTGCGGGTTATGGCAGGCCGTACACTCGCCGGCGGCGGCAGGAGCATGCGCGACCGGGAGTGCCAGCTGGCTCTGCATATCCTCGTGGCACGTGAGGCAGAGGTCCGGCTGCGCCGCCGTCAGAGTGACGCTTCCGGGAGCGGAATGACAGGCATCGCACGAGCCATCGGCAAACGGCGCGTGCGCATTCGCCTTCAAGAGCCCTTTGGTATTGGAAGCGTGTGGGTCGTGGCACTGGGCGCAGTCCGCGCTCGCGAGATTGATGCCGCGGTGAGGCTCAGTCGGAATCGCGGCAGGATCGTGACACCCCTGACAGAGCTGGCTGGTCGCTTTCGATAAGAGGTGTCCATTCGGAGATTGATGCGCCGAATGGCATGCCGAGCATTCGCCGTTCCGTGCCGGCAAATGCTGAACCGTCATTCCTTGCCAAACTTCTATCTCTTCGGCATGACAAGTCTTGCAGAGACTCATCGAAGTGCTATCGATCTTCGGGTAGGTGAAGATCTGTCCCACCGGGGTGCTTTGCATCTGACGACGCGGACCCAGAAGATGCGCTTGCTCTGAACCATGCGGATTATGACATCCGGCGCAGTCCCCCGCTTCGAATGGCTTGTGCACGGATTTGGACGCTGCATCTTTCGCCACCTCGTGGCAATCCGAGCAAGCCGCAGCCCCTTGTTTGGAAAGCAAGTGCTTGTTCGATCCCTCATGCGATTCGTGGCAGGCGAGGCAATCTTCCGCGATCTCGTGTTTGACGCCGGCCGTGGCGAACCGGGCGATGTTCGGATGACAATCAAAGCACAGCATCGGCACAGGGCGCTGGAGCGACTTTCCCGGTCCGGCATGCGGATCGTGACAGAGCGCGCAGTCCCCCTGCTTGACCGGTTCATGCGCCACCATGGTCGGCGAGAGTTCCGGTTCATGACAGGTGGCGCAGGTGTTTTTCGCGGATTCCTTGAGAAGCGACGGCTCACTGCTTGCGTGGGGCAGATGGCAATCGGCGCAGGCGACTCCGGCCACTTGGAGGTGGTGTGACTGAGTGAACTTCTCAGTGTTGTGGCATGTCGTGCAGAGTGCGTCTCCCGATTTAATCAACAGAGCTTTCTCATTACTGCCATGCGAATCGTGGCAGGCCGCACACTGCCCCTCCATGACCGGACGATGAACGCTCGCCGACTTGGCAAGAGTAGCCGCAGTCATATTCTCGTGGCAAGTCTGGCACAACTCCGCGGCGCCGCCTTTCAACAGTGCGGCCCGATCCGACTTGTGAGCCGAATGGCATTGGAAGCACTCTCCCATCGCTGCCGGGGCATGCGGATTGGCCATCGCGAGCTTCGCGCCAATATCCTCATGACAGCCCGAGCATCCGTCCCAGGTCGAATCGGCGGCGCCGATCGGACTGGGAGGCACCGGATCGCCAGTATGGCACGCATCACACGTACCGGCCGAGACCGGCTCATGCACGTTTTCACCAATCAGTGCGGGTTGGCTTGACCGGTGGGGGTCATGGCAATCCGAGCAGACCAAACCATTCGTCACGATGCCTTTATCCGCATGCGACTTCGCGGTTTGGGCCGGCTCGTGGCACTTCGCGCACAATGTATGTTCATCGGAAACCAAAAGCCCGGGTAATGCCCCGGAGTGTTCGACATGGCAGCCGCGACAATTCCGCTGCATGAAGGGCGAGTGTTCCTTCACAGCCACCGTCGTATCGCTCAAGGCGGTGTGGCAGACAAAGCAGGCAAGGTCGCCGTCGACCACGCGCATCAGACCTTTCAGGTCGGAGGCGTGCGGGTCATGGCAGGTCGCGCAGAGTCCTTCGCTCACCGCCGGATGCACATGTGAACCCTTGGCGACCAGCGAGTCGAAGTCGGTATGACAAGTCGTGCAGAGGTCTTTCCCCTCTTTCTTCAGAATCAGCATGTTCGAGAAACCATGCCGTACATGACAGGCTTCGCAGTCCTGCTTGGCCACCGGCGCGTGCTGATTCTTCTTCTTGAATCGCGTCGCCGCCGCGTCGTGGCATGAATAGCAGGTCTTCTCCGCTGCCAAGGAGAGCTGGGATGATGCCAGCACGAAAGTGGCTATGGCCAAAACGAGGGTCTTACTTATCGATCTCGCACTCCAGCGGGACATCCCCGCCCCCTTCCTGTGACCGGCACACCATCCGGCAGCGGAAACAAGATAAGGAAAGGGTAGTAAACGCAAGTGACAGGAGTCACAAACTGACAGAAACTTGTCTTATTTTCCGACGACCCCGATTCTGTCAATTTCCCGCCCGCCGCCCGGCGGCAAAAAAGTCCGGCACAAACGCAACCTGTCGTTGTTGTGAACGTAATTGGGGGCATGGCTATCAAATGGCGCTCCCGGAAGAAGCTGCTTATCGGCGGCTCAATCGCTCTCCTCATCATCATTCTTGCAGTCGTATCCCTCACGCGTTCAGGTGAGAAGCGCACCAACGTCCAGGCCGATGTCGCCCTGATGGATGACATCACCGAATTGGTCAACGCTTCGGGACGAATCCAGCCACAGACAAAGGTCAATATCGTCGCCGAAGTCTCGGCGGAAATTCGCGAAATCTATGTCCGAGAAGGAGATCGAGTTGCCAAAGGGCAACCGCTCCTGCTTTTGGACACGGTCCAGTTGAAGTCGGATGTGGCTCAGACCAGGTATTCGCTCGATGAAATGACATCACGAACCGCGTCCGCACGGGCTCAATACGAACGAACCAAACTTGAGTCTGACCGGCAGGAAAAACTCTATGCTCAGAAGCTGACTTCGGAGACGGAGTACACCAACGCTCGGCTCGCCTACGAAAGCAGCAAAGCCGAATTCGAGGCGATGGAATCCCAAGTCAAGACGAGCCGCGCTCGACTGGACAAGACGCTGGATAATTTGCGCAAGACGCGCATCATCGCGCCCATGGATGGTGTTGTGACTTTTCTCGGCGCTGAAGTCGGCGAAATCTCGCAGGCGCAGACCTCGTTCACCCAAGGTCAAACTCTGATGACAATCTCCGATCTCTCCGTTTTTGAAGTTGAAGTGGATGTTGACGAAACCGAAGTGGCAAAGGTTCAGATCGGCCAGGATGCGCGGATTCGCGTCGATGCCTTCCGTGACACCTCTTATGCGGGCGAGGTGGTCGAAGTCGGCAACTCGGCCAACGTCACCGGGCAAGGTACAGCCGAGTACACCACCAGCTTCCGCGTGAAAGTCCGCTTTGTCGAGAACAACCCGGGCGTACGGCCCGGCATGTCGGCGTCAGTCGACATCACCACGGCCAAGGCCGAAGATGCCCTGCTCATTCCCTATGCATCAGTTGTCACGCGCGAGTTTGATCCTGATTCCCTGAAAGGAAAGCAGGTAGCCGAGACCGAAAGCAGCACCGTCGGTACCGCGCATGCCGCGCCGTCCGATGATCCGGACGTCCAGGCTCAGGCTGACGGCGCATCCAAGAAGAAATCGAAGAAGATCCGTCAGACCGGTGTCTTCGTGATCAAGGACGGCAAAGCATCCTTCAAGGAGATCACGACCGGCATCGCCGATGACCGCAACATCGCCGTGTTGACCGGCGTGGTCGATGGCGATAGCGTCGTATCCGGCTCATTCCAAACGCTTCGTCGGCTCAAGGACGGAGAACTCGTTCAAATTGAGACCCCGAGTGGTCCCGAAAAGAAGTAATTCCGTTCGGACGACCTGATGATCTTCCTGGCACTCCTCAAAGAGGCCTTCGCCGCCCTCTGGGCCAACCGCCTGCGTTCAGCCCTCACCATTCTGGGCATGATCATGGGCGTGACGTCCGTCACGGCCATTGTCTCGACTGTCGAGGGCATGCAGAAGGATATGGTGTCGGCGTTCCAGTCAATGGGACCGAACACATTCATGGTTTCCCGCATAGGTTTCGCCATCGATATGCGCCAATACCTCGAACGTTTGCGGCGCAAGAAACTCAATCGCCATCTGATCGACCCTCTCAAAGAGGGCTGCCCCGACTGCGAAGACATCGGCGCCGAAAGTTATGCCAGCGATCATTTGAAGTATGGCGCGGAAGGAATGAGCTGGGTCCAGGTGACTGGCGAAACACCCAACCTCCTGGCTATTCGCGAGAATGATGTCGCTGAGGGCCGCTACTTCTCGTGGGAGGACGATTACAGGCGTCGCAAAGTGGCTTTCATCGGCGGACGGGTCAAAGAGAAGCTCTTTCCCAACGAAGACCCGATCGACAAGAAGATCCGCGTCGGCGGAAATGAGTTTACTGTCATCGGGGTCGCCAAGACGATCGGCGGACTCTTCGGCAGCGATGCCGATGAGTTCGTCTCAATTCCGCTGGCCACGCATCAGTCGCTCTATCCGAAACCGGGCAACCCCGTCAATCTGATCGTCAAAGCCGCCTCACTCGAGAGGCGCGAACAGGCGATGGATCAGGTGCGCGTTGTCTTGCG
Source organism: uncultured Ignavibacteria bacterium (assembly GCA_964371625.1). Lineage (GTDB taxonomy): Bacteria > Zixibacteria > MSB-5A5 > WJJR01 > WJJR01 > JACQFV01. Next base: position 1,445,035 of record CAYJMP010000001.1, read on the forward strand.
CACAATCCGGCGTGTGGACTACGAAAAGGATGATGACTTCGAGATATTCACACCGGACGCGATCCTGAGTTTCATCAACAACATCACCCAGGCCTTCCGGGTGCTTCTGGTCTCGTTGCCCTTGCTATCCATCGTGATCGGCGGGATCGTCATCATGAACATCATGATGATCTCAGTCACCGAACGCACCCGCGAGATCGGCATTCGCAAATCGATCGGCGCGCGCCGGCGCCATGTCCTCTCGCAGTTTCTTTATGAATCGCTCATTCTCTCGTTTGCGGGCGGGCTGATCGGCGCAACGATTGGTATCTGGCTTTCGCAGATGCTCCTGACATCGGTCATGGACATTCATGTTTCCGCCACTGCGCTCGGCCTGTTGCTGGGATTTGGCATCTCGACTGGCGTCGGGCTGTTCTTTGGCATCTATCCGGCGATGAAGGCCGCCCGCCTCGATCCCATCAAGGCCCTCTCCTATGAATGAGCGCTTCAAATCGTGGCCGGAGATGGTGGAAGGCATGAGGCTTGCCTTTGACGCTGTCCGTACCAACAAGTTCCGCTCGATCATGACGATCATCGGCGTGATGATCGGCGTCGGCGCCGTCATTCTGGTCAACACCATCATGGAGGGGTTCACCCAGTACACGTATTCCTCCATCGACAAGATCGGCCGCAACGTTATGTATGTCTCGCAGTGGAGCGGCCACGAGGATTGGGACAACCTGACCGAGGAAGAACGACGCCGCAAGCCGATCACGATGGAAGAGGCGTACGCGATCCAGGAATACTGCACCCTTGTCGATGCCATCGCCCCGCAGAAGAGCGCGCAAAACAACGTGCTCAAGTTTGAAGAGAAGGAAATCCGGACGCCCGATGACTTCCGCGGCACCTGGCCGGCCTGGGCCGATGTGATGGCGCGTGAGATCGCCTTTGGCCGCACCTTCGATGACAATGACATGACTCGCGAAGCGATGGTTGTCGTCATCGGCCCGGAGATCGCCGACGCGCTTTTCAACTCGCAGGCCGACGCGGTCGACAAAGACATCCGCATCAACGGCTACAAATTTCGCGTCATCGGCGTCATGGAACGGATCGAGGACTTCTTCAACATCAGCGAGAACGATTTCGCCTTCATCCCGATGACAACCTTTGAGCGCCTGTACCCGAAGGAAAAGGAAGTCGAGCTTCTGGTCAGCGCGGTTTCACGGCAGACATTCGATGAGGCATACGATCAGGTCGTTAATGCCGTGCGGCGTGTCCGCAAGCTGCGTCCCGAGGACGAGAACAACTTCGGTGTCGAGACACAGGATCGGTTTAAAGATCAGGTCGGCGATATCACGACCAAAGTGCAGCTTGGCGCGACAGGTGTCGCGTGTGTGGGGCTCATGGTCGGTGTGATCGGGGTCATGAACATCATGCTGATTGCCGTCACGCAGCGCACCCGTGAGATCGGGATACGCAAGGCCGTGGGCGCGCGCCGTGCCAACATCATGTTTCAATTCCTCGTGGAAGCGGGCACGCTAACCGGCATGGGCGGGCTGGTCGGCATCATCGTCGGCGCGCTCGCCGGCTTCTTCGTTACGCTGGCCCTCGACTGGCATTACTCCCTCTCCCCGCTCTGGACGCTGATTGGATTGGTGGCCTCGGGTGGCACCGGTGTTCTCGCGGGCCTCTACCCCGCCTGGCGCGCCGCGAAAGTCGACCCGATTGTGGCCCTCCGCTACGAGTAGCAGATTTGATTCTCAGACAGGATGGGATTGATCCCGGGAGAACGACGCCTCCCAATTCCTCTGGGTCTCCTCGGGATAAACCCTACTTCTGATGGAATTTCCGCCAGATCCAGTACGTCGGCAGACTCACTGCAAGAATCACCAGCCCGATCTGCGAATCGCGTGTGTTCTCGTGGTAGAGCTGGTAGAGAAGTCCAAGCGCCGCGATGAGAAAAATCGCGGGCGTGATCGGGTAGAGCGGCACACGGAACGGCCGTTCCGCAGCGGGACGAGCGATACGCAGACGGAAGACCGCGAGGATGCTCATGACATACCAGATCATCGAAATGAAAACGAAGTAGCGGATCAACTGGTCGAATGTCCCTAGCAGGCAGTAGCTCGCCGAGACGATTCCGAGGACCATCACGGCATTCGCCGGGGTCTTGAGACGCGGATGCACCCGCCCGACTAAATTGAAGAAGAGCCCCTCATGCGCCATCGCAAACGACACCCGCGATCCGGCGATCACCATGCCGTTGACGCTCCCCGCCGTCGAAGCCAGGACCAGCAGGTTGACAAACAACCCGCCGTACTGACCCATGGTGCGTTCAGCCATGTCGACCGCCACCGAACTGCTCGCCGCGATGCCGGGGATCGACATCACATAGACATAGGAAGCGTTGATGAGGAGATAGACCAGTGTCACCATGCCAGTTCCGATCAGGAGCGCGCGGGGCAGGTCGCGTTTCTTGTCGCGGCACTCTCCTGAGAGTGTGGGACCATCTGACCATCCTTCGTAGGTCCACAGCACTGCCGCCATCGCCAACGCCAAGGCACCCAGATGCCAACCCTGCGACGGCGTCGCCCAGATCGGAGTGAAGTTCTCAAAACTCCCGGCGCTGGAAATCACCGCGAATCCCACCAATGCCACCAATGCCGCGATCTTGGCGGCTGTGAATGTGCGCTGCACACGCGCGCCGAGGATCACGCCGATGATGTTGACAACACAGGCGGCCAAAGCCAGCAAAGCTGCGATGATATTCTCAGGAAGCGGAAAGGCCGGAACGAGCCGCTTGAAATACGCCGCGAACACAACCGACACCGCGGCGATCGAGGCCGGATAGGTAATCAGAAGCGCCGACCAGCCGTAGACAAAAGCGGGCGGCCGTCCCCATGCCTCTTTCAGGAAAACAAACACGCCGCCCGTGCGCGGGTACATCGCCGCCAATTCCGCATAGGTCAACGCCCCGCACAGGGCCAGCAGCCCGCCCAGAAGCCAGACCATGAGCATGGGACCGAAACGGTCCATGGTCGCGGCAATCTGCGGCGGCGTCGCGAAAATCCCCGAGCCGATCATGATCCCGGCGATTAGAGCGACCGCATCCCAATACGACAGGACGCGGCGCAGTTCGCCGGGCGCGGCCGACGGTGACGAGGTGATCTTCTCTTCGCTTAAGGTGTGCGGCATCGATCGAGAAATTCCCGACCGACACTATCGCATATCAGAGGCTCTGGACCAAGCGTATTCTGCCCGCCCCGCACCGGCTGCAGGCAAGCTCCGTGGAGTGTTCAATGCCGGCTCGCGAGTACGCCCGCCCTCCAAGAGCTTCTTTGGGAGGGAGGGCGTACTCGCGAGCCGGCATTTTGCTTCTGTTGATTACGCCTACGGCTTCGCGGAAACCTCTGCCACATGCGGCGGCGCGCCGTGATGCGCCTCAGTGGCCTCGTCTTCGTCCACTCCCATTTTTCGCGACAAGAGTGTATAGACCACGGGCACGACAATCAGCGTGAGGAAGGTCGAGAACAGCATACCGCCGACCACCGCCAGACCAAGAGGACGGCGTGATTCGCCACCGGCGCCAAGGCCGATCGCAATCGGCAAAATACCAAAGACTGTGGAAAACGAGGTCATGAGAATCGGCCGTAGACGCGTCGCCGACGCCTGGATGACCGCCTCGAGCATCTCCGAGCCGCGCCGTCGCAGTTGATTGGCGAACTCGACGATTAGAATGGCGTTCTTCGTCACCAGACCAATCAGCATGATCAGTCCGATCTGCGAGTAGATGTTCAGACTTTGTTTGAACACATACAACGCCAGGAGCGCCCCGAAGACAGCCAGAGGTACCGAGAGCAGAATCGTGAACGGATGAATAAAGCTCTCGAACTGCGCCGCCAGCACCAGGTAGATGAACACCAACGCCCCTACGAACATGTAATACAACCCGGCGCTCGAGCTCTTGTATTCAAGCGACTGTCCGCCGAATTCGCGCCGGACTCCGGCTGGAAGTTTCTCCGCCGCGATCCGATCCAGATCATCCAGCGCCTGCCCCAGTGGCGTCCCCGGCAGCAACGTCGCCGTGATCTTTGCGGCGCGCACGCGATTGTAATGGTTAAGCTCTTTCGGCGCGACCGTCTCTTCCAGTCTGACGACGTTCGCCAATTGCACCAGTCCGCCTGATCCCCGAATGTAGATGTCGTGGATTGCGTCCGGCGTCGCCCTCTGGGCGACCCCCGTCTGCAGAATCACGTCGTACTGCTTGGTCCCACGCTTGAAGTTCGTGACCGTGCGTCCGCCCAACAGTGTTTCCAACGTCGTTCCGACATCGGACACAGAAACACCGAGACTAGCGGCACGCTCGCGATCGACCGTGATGTCCAACTGTGGCTTGTTGAGACGCAAGTCCGTGTCGAGGTTGATGAGATATCCCAGTTGTGAGGCGCTTCCCATCATGATTCCGACCGCTTGATTCAGCTCGTCGTAATCTTCGGCTTCGAGCACATACTCGACAGGACTGGAACCAAAGTCGCCCCCCAGGCTGGGTGGACTGATGACAAAGGCGAGGACGCCGGGTATCGACAGCAGTTGCGGGAATAATTCCTGGACAACCTGCTGTTGGGTCTTCTCGCGTTCGTGCCTCGGCTTGAGCACCATGAACGCGATACCATTGGTGACCTGTCCCGGTCCCTCGAACGACAATCCAATCGCACTGAACAGCCCCTGGCATTCGGGACGCTGGAGAATGATGGCCTCGACTTGACGCATGTACCGATCCGTGTATTCAAGCGTCGCACCCTCGGGAGCGATCACAATCCCGAATCCGATGCTACGGTCTTCGATCGGCGCCAGCTCGCTGGGTAACATCCAGAAGAGCACGCCGGTCATGGCGAGTCCGGCCAATCCCGAAGCAGTAACCAGTGCGCGATGACTCAGAGACCAAGACAGCGTCCCGCGATACACCCGATCCAAGCCGTCGAAGAAATTGTCGAAGGAACGCGAGGCCCAACTCCTGCTCGTCCCATGAATCGGCTTGAGAAGCTTCGAGCACAGCATGGGTGTCATCGTCAATGCCACAAACCCGGAGATCAGCACCGCAACCGCGACCGTGACGCCGAACTCGTTGAACAACCGGCCCACAGTTCCCGTCAAGAATGCCAACGGCACAAAGACGGCGACCAACGTGACGGTGGTGGCGACCACGGCGAAGCCGATCTCCTTCGAGCCGTCGTAGGCGGCTTGCCGGCGGCTCTTGCCCATTTCCATGTGCCGAAAGACGTTTTCGAGCACGACAATGGCATCATCGACCACCAATCCGATCGCGAGCACCATGGCCAAAAGCGTGAGAATGTTAATTGTGAACCCGGCGAAGTACGCGACAGCCAGGGCCCCGATGATCGAGATGGGGATAGCAATCGTCGGAATCACCGTCGCCCGGACACTCTTCAAGAATGCCAAGACAACGAGAATGACGAGGACCATCGCGATGATGAGGGTCTCGGCGACTTCGTCGATCGATTCGCTGATAAAGGTCGAGGCATCGTAGGCGACGTTGAGCTTCATTCCCGGGGGCAAGAGCCCTGCGAGCTCCGGAAGAGCGTCTTTTACAACATTGGCCACGTCGATGGTGCTGGCCTTGGATTGCTTGACGATGCCCATTCCGACCGTGGGCTGACCGTTGAAACGCGCGATGGTGCGTTCGTCCTCGGCGCCGACTTCGACGCGGGCCACATCTTGCAAGCGAACGACGTCGTTGCCTTTGTGGGCGATGACGATGGCGCCGAATTCTTCGGGCTTGGTCAGCTCGCCGCGTGTGCGCACGGCGAATTCGCGTTCGGCCCCTTCAACTCGGCCGCTGGGGATCTCGGCATTCTCACGTCGGATGGCTGCCTCGACATCCTGCGCGGTCAATCCGAACGAGGCCATCTGCAACGGGTCGAGCCAAACACGCATCGCGTACCGTCGCCCGCCGCCGATGATCACCGATCCGACACCCGGAAAACGCTGAATCCTCTCTTTGAGAAGCCGCTCGGCCACGTCGGTCAGCTCCAGCCCGGAGTGCTCCGCACTCGAAAGACTCAGCCACATGATGGCCTGCGCGTTCGCATCCACCTTCGAGACGATTGGGTCGTTCACTTCCTCGGGCAGTTCGCCGCGGACACGGGAGATGCGGTCACGAATGTCGTTGGCCGCTTCGTCGACATTCTGCCCCAGTTCGAATTCGATCGTGATGATCGACCCGCCTTCGCGGCTTGAGGAGTTCATCGTCTTGACGCCTTGCAGCGTCGCGAACTGCTCTTCGAGCACGTTGGTGATTTCAGTCTCGACCACGCTCGCATTCGCCCCGCGATAGAACGTGGCGATGGAGACGATGGGGGGATCGATATCGGGGTATTCCCGAACAGGCAGGAGCGTGAAGGCAACCACGCCGAACAGCACGATGGCCAGACTCATGACGGTCGCAAAGACGGGCCGTCGTATAGATACTTCACTCAGCTTCATTCCGAATATCTCCGCTGCCGCAGGGTGGAATTCGCGGCGTTACTGGCCAGTGGTCCCGGGCGCCTGACTCGTCACCGCCAGCACCTTGGCGCCATCGAAGAGCTTCTGGTGCCCAGCTCTGACAACCATCGTTCCAGCCTCGAGGCCGCTTGTTACTTCAACCACATCTGATGTGCGCGTTCCAAGCGACACGGCCGTGCGCACCACACTGCTGTCGGGCCGAACGACGAAGACAAACGACTGGTCACCGCTGGCGAACACGGCTTCGTTGGGAATCGTGATCGCGCTCGGACGCGTACGTAAGGTCACCGAAACGTTGGCCGACATCCCGGGCAGAAATTTCTGATCCCGGTTGACAACCCTCGCCACCACACGCGCATTGCGCGTCTGCGGATCAAGAACTGGATCTATGGCAAGGACACTGCCTTCCAGAGTGACACCCGGAAGCGCGGTCGAAGATGCCACCAGTGCCGCATCGCGCGACAGCGCCGCCAGCGACCGCTCGGGAGCCGAAAAAACGATCCGTATCTCATTGATGCTGGCCAATTCGGTGATCACCTCGCCGGGGCTCACGTAGGTTCCCACACTGACTCGTCGTGAGCCGACGACGCCGTCGAAAGGCGCGACGATCCTGGACTTCGCGAGTCTCGCCTTGGCCACGGCGAGATTCGCCTCGGCCACCTTGAGCGCCGCCGCCGCATCGTCCAATTCCTGCGGACTTCCGGCCTTGAGATCGACTACGTTCTTGACACGATCGTAGCTTGTCTGGCCCTGGACCCGGAGCGCTTCGGCCCGATCCACTTCGGCGGCCAACTGCGCATCGTCTATCTGCGCTATCAACTGGCCGCGTCGCACGGCTCCGCCTTCTTCAAAGGGGAGCTTGGTGATGAGACCATCGATCTCGGCGACGATGCTTGCGCCTTCGCTGGCTTCGACGGTGCCCACGGCTTCGAATCGATCGACGACGGCCTGTACCGCCGCCTCGCTCACCTCGACGGGCATCGGAGGCATACCCGCGAAGCCTCCCCCCTGCTGCTCTTTGGAGCATCCGGAAATCGAGACGATCACCGCCGCAGAAAGCAGAGCGACACTGCTGAGGTTCCCATGCATCGAAGACTTCATCACACAGCCGTCCTTATTTGTTTGTGGTGGTGAGATTCCCGCTCGACGTCAACTCGCGTAATGTCGCCGCCGCTTTAGCGGTGCGAACCAGCGCCTCGGAATAACGCCGCTGGGCAACCGCCAGATCTTCGGAGAGCCTCACCAGCTCAAATGTCGTCGAGCGTCCATTGTGAAACTCTATCAGGCCAATGCGTACCTGCTCCCTCGCGGCTTCAACGCCGGCGGAGGCGGCGCGCAGCCGGTCCTGTCCATGCATAACTTCCCGATGTCCGGCGCGCACCCTCTCTTCCAGAGACCGCGCCTGCGCGATTTCACCCTGCTCCGCGCGCATCACCTCGGCATCCAGTCGCTTTTTTTAACCCAGACCACGACGCAATCCGAAGGGGATTGTCACTTCGACACCGACGCTCCAACTGGGATAGTCTCGCGACCCAACCTGCCCAACCGCATCACCAAAATTGCGATCTTCAACGGTTGAGAGCAGAGTATCCCCGCCGAAGATCACATCCTGTGGACGGCCCGCGAGTCCATAGCCGCCCAGCGATCCCAAAAGGTCGACGCTCGGCAGTGCTTCCCAAAGCGCCGCTCGCGACAACGCGCGCACCGCCCCGACATCGTTTTTCGCAGCAAGCAGTTCGAGATTCTCGGTCATCGCCCGTTCCACCACTGCTTCGACCGGCTCCACCGCATAATCGCCTTGCGGATCATCGATCGGAACGAAGCGGGCCTGACCCGATTCGGGACGAGAGCCGATCAGCGAGGCCAGTTGATCGGACCTTTGATCCAAGAGCTCCTCACGATCAAGCAGCAACAACTCCTGCTCAGCCAGGAATGTGCGTGCGGTTGCCACCTGGTTCGGTCCCACCAGCCCGGCCTTGGCACGTATTTCGGTGTCCCGCAGAAAAACCTGCGCCCTTTCGAAGGCAAGAACCTGTACAGCATAGTCGCGCACGGCCGCATACAGGTCCCAATACATGCGCTCAACTTCTGAGGCCACCGCCAACACTTGCTGATCGTAACGTGCTTTGGCGGCATCGAATTCGCGTTTTGACTTCACGAGTTGCTTGCGCGCCGACAGATGAAACCCGCCGAAGATCGGCTGCCGGACATTGAGACTGCCGAATGCGTCGTATTGCGGATTGAGGGAGGCGAGACTGGAATTGGTCGTCAGCTTCGAAGCATTCAGCCCCAGTTCCAAATCAGTGCCGATGGGCAGATTCAGGCGCAAGCCTGTTCGGTAATCGGTTTGCGTCGTCGTGAGCGTCTGCGCCCCGGAAAAGTACGAAGCCGACGGCTGCTCCTGATCCAGACGGTTGTACGAGAAGAACAATTCCGGATCAAACATGCCCCGCTCGCGCTTCACGGATCCGCCTGCAGCCAGGTAGACGGCCTCAGCCTGTCTGACCGAAGTTGCATTCTGCAGTGCAAGACTGACGGCGCGCTGCAATTCGAGTCGTGTGCCCCTTAAAGAGTCAAGCACGACTTGCATCCCACTATCGGGTGCCATGGACTCCTGGCCAAAAGCGAAAATCGGCAGACTAATCGCCACTAGCAGCGTGAGGACTACGGTACGCATGATGCCTCTTGGCTGGGGACTCCAATCTCCTGACTGGCACTTGACTGGGCACGTACACCCCCACGGTGCCGCTGAGATGATCCGAGTTGAGATAGGCCCAGGTTTGACTGGTAAATTCATAGCTCTCTCTACCACAAATGTCCTTCGTCGCATACGATTTCTGGCCGCGAATTACAGTTAATAACCCAGCCGTCGTCAATCAGTTCCACAAACCAACTGGGAAACTGATACTACGGAATCGGGATGAAAACAGATTGTTAATTCGGGGGGGAATAGGGTGATTTTTTCGGCTAATTGGAAGCAATGAGTCGATCGTGAGCCTGCTCTGGCCGGCCGGGTCGAGCGGGAGGTGCACACTTCTATAGGTTTGGAGCGGCAATACAGGGATTGCAGAATTCGAGCGCCGGGTCGCCGTTCCGGAACGCCACGTTGACCATCTTGGTGACATCGAAGATGTCGGTCACCCCGTCGCAGTTGACATCGGTCGTCTCGCTGGTGCAAAGCACATTGGGGTCAGGAATGGCCGGCTCATTACGAAACGCCACATTAACAAGCTGGGTCACATCGAAAATGTCTGTAACGCTGTCACAAGCTGGGTCGGCGTGGCATTCACAGATGCAAGTTGCCGATGCCCTCGAGGCGCCGTACCAGAACCCCAGCCCCATCTTGATATTTCCCGCGGACACTTCACCGACGGCACTCTGGCCGATCGACAACCCCATCTTGATGTTCCCCGCAGCCACTTCAATCGCCCCACCGTTGTTGATCGAATACCAATCCATGTTGATGGCCGCGGCCGGTGACCCGGCGGTTGTGGCCGTTGGAATACCAGCCTCTCCACCAAGGGGCACTGATAGTTCGGTTTGTGGAACCGCGGCGTCCATCGGCGCAGGCGCGACTTCGCCTTCCAACTGTCCGACCCGGTCGGGTCGGATGGCGTCTGACCCTGCTGCAGCCCCGGATGTGCGCGGAGGAGCGACACGTGCCGTGGACGTCTTCTTAGTTCCTGGCGCCGCGGCAATGGCAACTGTCACCATGCCGATCAACACGCACGACACGAGTAATCCAAGTTTCTTCATAATCACCCGCGATTCGGCGCCCCAGAGGGTGGAACTGGCCCACATTCTTAGAAACGACCAAGTAAAGAGACAGCGTGAGGCAGGTAAGTCGCGAACCAATAACAATATAGTCGTCATCGGCCGTATTAGCAATGCGAAATCTGCCGCGGCGCGGCGTCTGATTCACCGCGACGTCCGGTCGATCCGAATGTATCATTAGGCCGTGAAACGCGACAGGAGCCTCCATCCACTGAGTTGGGATCACCACGCCGCTTTAACCAGCGTCGTGTTCACGCGCAAACATATAAAAAACGGGAGCACGCCTGAACGACTGCAACAGATAGCGCGGGAATTTCTTGTCTTTCACCAGGAGGCCCTGCTCCCGCACTTTCGCCATGAAGAGGAGTGGCTTCTCCCCCGCTATCTCCGTCATGCCTCAGCCAATGATCCCGATGTGGTCCGACTCCTCACGGATCATATCGTTCTCCATCAGTTGATCCTCGATCTGAAGGCTGCGATGGAACTCGGCGCCGACTTAACTGTGCCGCTCACGAATCTGACCGACCGTCTCGAAGCACATGTCCGCTTCGAAGAGCGTGAGTTGTTCCCAAAGATAGAAGCAAGGCTGACCGCGGCGGAGCTTCAAGCTCTCGGAGACTACTTCTGGACGCATGCTCCCGACGCGGTCATCATCCCCGGTGGCGACGGTTGCCGGGTGAAAATCAGCGGAGTGGAGTCACCTGAGCCAGTCTGATGCGAGACGTCCCAGAAAACGCAGGGCTCTGTCACAATTGCCGTCACGCGCGGCTGATCGTGTCAGAGAAAGGCAGCCGTTTCGTACTCTGTGAGGCATCGTTCTCGGATGAGAAATTGGCGAAATACCCTGCCTTGCCACGACTCAAGTGCCACGGTTATGAATCAGAAGAAACTGAGCGACCTTCCAAACCACAATGACGACCATGCTTGATCCGTTGCTCTACCGCCCGGCGTTCGATTCCCTGTCCGGCTGCTGTCATCTCATCTCCAATTCGCTTGGGGCCATGCCGAACCAGGCGCGAGAGTATACGGTAGAATACACCCGCATCTGGCAGGAGCGGGGAGTCCGGGCGTGGGAGGATGAATGGTGGATGTTGCCGCGTCAAATTGGTGATCGGATCGGCGCGCTCATGGACGCGGCGCCCGATAGCGTATCCATGCACCTGAATGTCACATCGGCTCAGGCCACGATCCAGTCGTGCTTCGAACTCAAATCCTCGCGCAACAAGGTCGTCATGCTCGAGATGGAATTCCCCTCGGTCCTCTATATCTACCACGAATGGCTGCGTGAGCGCGGAGAGTTGAGGCTCATCCCGTCAGATGATGCTGTTACAATCGACACACAGCGAGTGATTGATGCCATCGATGATCGCACCCTGCTGGTGCCGATGTCGCATGTCCTCTTTCGCTCCTCCTACATCATGGATGCGAAAGCGATTATCGAAAAAGCTCACCGTGTCGGGGCGCTTGTTGTTCTCGACGTGTTTCAATCGTTGGGATCGGTCCCTGTCGACGTGATTGATCTGAATGTCGATTTCGCTGTTGGGGGATGCTTGAAGTGGCTCTGCGGCGGACCGGGGGCGTGCTTCCTCTATGTCCGCCCCGATCTTCAGCCGAATCTGCGTCCCCGGTTCACAGGATGGAGCGCACATCGAGAACCATTCGCATTCGACATTGGCGAGATCGACTTGACGAGTGGGTCTTACCGGTTTATGAACGGCACGGCGAATGTTCCCGCGCTCTACACTTGTCGCGCCGGATTGGAGATCGTCACCGAAATCGGGATCGACAGAATACGAGAGCGTTCGGCGCACATGACCGCGCGCTTGATTGCATTAGCCGACGGACGCGGTTGGACGGTGAATGCCCCGCGCGACCCCTCCCGGCGGGCGGGGACCGTGGCCGTCGTCATGCCGAGGGCGCTCGAGATCACGACCGAGCTCAAACGCCGCAATATCCTCGTCGACTACCGGCCCAACGCGGGCATCCGCATGTCACCACATTTCTATAACACGGATGATGAAATCGATTTCGCCATCGGCCAGATTGATGAAATCGTATCCGACGCCACTTGGAAGAGTCACACCGAGAAACGCCGAATCGTGACTTAGGGGATTCTATGGCCCGCTTGATCGACATTAGTCAGCGTCTTGAGCCCGGCATCGCCGTTTGGCCGGGCGATACGCAATTCCACAGTTTCTGGGTAATGCAGCTCGGTCAGGGCGATTCCTGCAACGTCGGCAGCGTGACCATGAGTCTACACACCGGCACACACGCGGACGCGCCCTTGCACTTCGTGCCCAACGGGCTCGCTCCGGCAGACTCCGCCCTAGATGCTTTCATCGGCCCGGCACTGGTCGTCGACGCCACCGGCGCCGATGCCATTCGTCCCGAGCATGTTGATTCCATCACCGAACGTGATGCTAAGCGAGTCCTCTTTCGCACCGACACCGCCGATCCGAAACGCTGGAACGATGGCTTTGCCTACTTCACCCCGGAAGCAGCGCGGATGCTTATCGATCGCCGCGTTGTCCTGGTCGGCATTGACACGCCTTCGGTCGACAAGAGCGATTCCAAGACGCTGACGTCGCACAAGCTCTTCGCCTCGGCCAACATTGCGATTCTGGAAAACCTCATGCTCAGCCACGTCGCCGCCGGTCGCTATGAGCTCATCGCGCTACCACTGAAACTCGCCGGCATGGACGCTTCGCCAGTGCGCGCCATCCTGCGGACCTACGATTGATGAGCGCGCAATCTATCCAGCTTACCCCGGCTGATGCGAACGAAAAAATCCCCGTCGTCCGCGAACTCTTCCTGGAATATGCCGCCTCGCTGGGGATCGATCTCTGCTTTCAGGGATTCGACGAGGAACTTCGTACATTGCCTGGCGGCTATGCGCCGCCAGACGGCCGACTCTACATCGCCAAAGTGGAAGCCGACGCCGCTGGGTGTGTTGCACTCCGCAGGTTGTCAGAACACGCCTGTGAAATGAAGCGGCTCTACATCAAAGACTCGTTCCGCGGACTCGGGCTGGGTCGACTGCTCGCCGAGGCCGTCATTCGGGATGCGCGCGGCATCGGTTACGAAGTGATGTGCCTGGACACGCTTCCGCTCATGGGCACGGCCATCGGCCTCTATCGCAAGCTTGGCTTCAAAGAAATCGCCCCCTACCGGGATAATCCGGTGCCGGGGGCGCTCTTCTTCGAACTGAATTTGGCCAGTGCTTAGTTTGCCGCGACGGGTTCGAGCACGCGCGGCGTTATGAAGATCAACAGATCTGTCTTTTCCTTGGAAATCTTGTGGTGGGTAAACAGCGCCCCAAGAATCGGGATATCGCCCAGGAGAAAGACTTTGCTCTTGGTAGAGATGTCTGTCTCGCGCACCAGCCCGCCGATCACGACTGTCTCATTGTTCATTACCCGCACAGTGGTGCGCACTGTGCGCTTCGACGTAATCGGTCGCTGATTATCGACCGGCCCTGTGAATCCGGTGATCTCTTCCACCACCGGCTCAACATCAAGGGTCATGTAGCCCCCCTCGTTCATCCGGGGCGTGACGGCCAGTGTGATGCCGACGTCCAGGTCCTGGAAGCTGACGATATCCTGAATCGTGCCGCCCTCCGAGAACCGGTTGAGCGTTTGAACCGGAATCGTCGTAGCGACGCGCATGACCGCGCGTTCAGATTCGACCACTGTCACGCGCGGGTCCGAAAGGAGCTTGGACTTGCCCTTCTGCTTGAGCATCTCGAGGAACCCGGAGAGTTGCGCTACATTCAGCGTGCCAAACTTCCAGATCTTGCCATCGGGAATGTCATACTCGGCGGCAGGTCCGACAGTCTCGACATCATCTGTTTGGTCGTTGGAAGAGATCGACGCGCTGATCTTGGTCGGCCAATTGAATCCCACACCCAGCTTGTCATCGAGAGCCGTTTCGACAAACTTCACTTCGATTTCAAACTGCGGACGTTGCACGTCAAGCGAATCAATGAGTTCGAGAATCGCCGGCATCGCCTGCGGCGATTCGGAGACAACAAGTACGGGTGGAGCGCCGGCCACTGGTGTGCCAGCCGGGCCAACCGCGACGGCCTGCAGAAGCTCGGCCTTCGCGGGCGCCTTCAGGATGCCGGCCAGAATCGTCTTCACCGCCGCCGGGTTGGCATAGCGAAGGGTGACAACCTGATGCGTCAGGTAACCGCCGCCCTCGGCCGTGGTCGCCAACACGACCAATACGTTATCGCGCCAATGATAGGACATGCCATTCGCCGAGAGCACGGCATCGAGCGCCGTTTCCCACGGCACGTCATTGAGATTAACATCGATTTCGGACTCAATGCCGGGGCCAACAACCAGATCAAAGCCAACCTGCTCGGCCAACGTCCTCAGGACCACGGGAATCGGCGTGCTCGAAAACCGCAGCGAGACATTCTTGGGCGCGGGCTTTCCCCAGGCCACGGGATTGAACCCGAGGGTCACGGCCAGGATGACCAATGCAGCGGATTTTGCGGTGCGTCGGTAGATCATACTCTCCCCCATCAATTCAAACGTGCTACGGCAGCGGCACAAAGTGGCGCTCGCCTCCCTGCGAGACCCACACACCGTCCGCATCGATCTGATCCAGCCGCCAGCCGGAGAACTGCGCGCCGACTGTATGCGTCTTCCCATCAATGACGCAGGCCATCTGGCCACCGATCGTCATGATGCCCTGCAATGCGAATGTCGGTTCACCCATGTCCACGGCCTCGACCGGGGCTGTGCTGTGCACGACGACGTATTCATCCGAGCGTGTAAACGGGTCACGTGTGGGCCATTCGGTGGCAAACGTGATATCTGCCCTGACTGACTCGACCGACGGCACTGCAACACTCGCCGTAACAGTCTCGATGTCCGATTGTCGAACGGGCTTGCGCCGCTCCCACGGTTTCATATAGAGCCCAAAGAGGACGCTTCCGATCAGGATCGCGAACATGACGCGTTGGCGTTTCTGCGCAGTCACGACGCACTCTCCCTGGGAACGGCCACCAGGAACGCGGCGGCACCGCTGAAACGAACCGCGCCGGGCTCTTCGCCTTTGTCCCAACGTGCCAACCGCCAATGACGAAACGCTGACTGCGACTCGATCTGGTCCAACCAGGTTCCAATCTCGTGGAATCTACCGGTCGCGTTGAATTCCACGACAAGCGTGTCCAGGATTGTCGCATTCCCGGTCGCGCTTCTCGTGAGTGACATCATACTCACCAACTCAGGACTGACTTCGACTGAAGAGATCTTCGATTGACGCCCGAGATCTGCCAGTCGATCCATGTACTCACGAAGCATCGGAGTCTGCGGCAGAAACTGGGTCGCGGAATCCATCTGCGCTTCCAACACACCGAGCCTTGCCATGACGTCCGGGGCCTTCTGGATGCGGTTAGTCATATCCTGATGCCTTGCTGCCCACTCGCTTCTCGTTGCTTCCTCATGTTGATGCCGATGCCGCAGGGGCAGGTAGCCGAATGCCCCCCAGGCTGCCCAGAGGAGGACGGTCGCGGTCGTCCAGATTATCCAGCGTGGTCGATTTGTCATTCTACGACCTTCATCTTTGCGGGGCTGAGGGCCGCCGGCGCCACCAATTCAATCGTGAAGGCGGAGCGTTTGGTACCGATGACATCGATGGTTCTCTCGCTCACCAGAACCGGTATCGACGAACACAACGGACGCAGACGATCAAACCATTCACGGTACGTCATTGAATGCGCAATCGATGCGGGTCCGAGCGATCCTTCGAGATGGACAATGACACCATTCTTGTCGGAGCGATATTCCATGCCTACATGCTGCAGGTTGGCGTTCGCCGGCAGAGTCGCGAGAATGGTCTTGAGCCACGGCATCCATGCCTGTCCGACTTGGGACGCGTTGGACACCAACAATTGTGTGCCGGCCACCGCCGCCAGCGCCTGATCGAGCTTGATGCTGACAGGCGACGATTGGAATTGGGACAATGCCTCGCGTGCGCGCTCACTTTCCGTCCGATGCCCGGCGATCTGCGTCCAGATCATTGCGGACCAGCTTGCGCAGGCAAGAATCGAAAGAATGCAAGCAGTCCGGCTGATTCGTTCCCGCTGTCGACGGGTCCGGGTGTGACGAATGAGTGCCGGCGTCAAATCGACCGCCACGCTCCCCGACATCGCCGCCATTGTCGGCGCAATCAGTCCTGGATTCGCCGACAGCCAATTGTTGACGCCCTCGGGCAACGCACTGCGACAGGCGGAAATCGGATCGCCTATGATGACACCGCCGGGGAATCGAGTCTGCCATTCGGTGAGAAGCGGCGCGGTCTCCTGCGGAAGTCCGTAGAGCCTGAGTTGAGATGGCGCCAACGTGGGATTGACGTTCAAATGGAAATCAAGTGAGTCGCTGACCGCAGCACCCAGTGAATCGGTCCAACGCTGCCAGATCGCCATGGATTCCGGCACGACACCCAACTCCATCTTGGCCGGCATGGCTGGCATTGGTCCCAAGTCGTAGTGAAAGACGAGCTGACGACGATGGTAGACTGAAAAACACCCTCGCCGATCAGACCACGAAACCGTCGCCGTTGCCTCTTCCGTGGACGCCGGCAGATCCTCAGTGAATCGTTGTGTTCCAATCAACGAGACCGTGCGAAGCATCCAGTCCAATGATGTCACCGCATCGATAATCGGCGCCGCATCTTCAGAAGGCACCGCGACCAGTGTCGCCCACCATCCACGGTCCCCGGCCGAGATGAAATCCAGCCCGAACAGCGCCTCGCCATCTTTGAGCGAGAATGGGATAAGCTTCTGTCCTTCCCACATGGCCGCGGCAGCGCGTTGGCGTGTTGGGATCGGTGGAATGAGGAAGTGACGGACCACGGCACGCGGGGTCGATAGGACGACATGGACATCGGGGCGGCGATGACGGACAAACGACCGCAACCGATCGGACAGCGCTTGGGAATCAGGGCTGTCCTCGAATCGCGTGACGAGAACATGATCGATTTGACGACCGCCACGGCTCTCGTCCATCCCGATGACGACAAGTCCCCGACCATCGAACTCGATTCCCAGCAACCCATCACGACGCGCGCGGACCGATGGAGAAACCCACTCAAAAGCCGTTTTCTCCTTAAGTGTTCGCTCATCCGAGTCCTCGGCTCGCTGATGGTCGCCGGGCGGCACGGAGTCTCGACGCACCCGAGACGCATCGAATCCAACGGGTGTTGAAACCTGATCTTGGGAGACTCCGTAGCTCATGAGCGTCCAATGGTGAGGCGTTCCGTCATCATAGGCTGTTAAAGGCAATGGATGAACCGTCGCTGAATTGAATCGTGAAGATCACGTTGGCAAATGTCACTGTTCCGCCTCCGCCGGTGACATTGCCGGTGAAATCTTCGAGTCGAATGATTGCCGATTGTGCTGGATTCAAAGTCTGACTCGCGGAGAAAGTGACCTCTTGTCCGCTCGCCGCGCGCGGATTCGGGCTATTGAAAAGCACGGTGCCATTCCACCGGATGTATCGGTAGTATGCGGTCGTGGGGTAATTCGCCGTCAGAGACGAGACTGTTATCGAAGATGTTCCCGTGTTCCAGATCGAGAATTGAATGTCGTCACTTGGAGAAGATGATGATCCCGTTACGAACTCAATGGCTCCGGTTCCACCGCCCCCACCGCCCACCGCCGCAAATGGCGCTCCGGGCAATCGCATTGTGACCGTCGCGCCTGTCTTGGGCAGCAGCGCCGCGTATGTGACCACGGTATCGGATGTCGCCCGATAATCCGCGGTCAGTGCGCGAACACCGACCGGAATGCTGTTGATCGTAAAAGAGCCGCCCGCTGTTGGATTCGTCGATGCCGTCGTGGTCCCGCCGGCACCATCTGGATAGTCCAGTGAGATCGTCACTGCGACCGAGGAATCGCCCGGCGGATTCCCCGCTGCATCGGTGATCGTGCCGTTGATCGGCGTGGTGGTCAAGTCGGGGGCGGCAGTCGCCGCCGACTTGGTCATCGCGGTCGATCCGCCGCCCGTCGAGGCCAACGTAATGCCGCTGCTAAATGTGTAGTTGTTACCCCAGGCATCTTTCTTAAATCCGTCAGCGTCCTGGGTGAAGCGACGGCTGACGTAAGGTCCGTCCCAAGTCGTGTAGCCCCCGGGATTGGTCACCAAATCATCAATGGAACCGGGAACGGCGCCGACATCGCCCACGTAACCAAAATCTGAACGCATGCCATTATTGTAGAGATCAGGATTACCCGCAATGGCCACGATCAGCTCATCGATCTCCGCCTGCGTCTCGCGGATACGCGAGCCATCGATGGAGCTCTGAACCGAGCGCATCGCCACGGCGGCGAGAATGCCGATGATAACCACGGTCATCAGAACTTCAATGAGCGTGAAGCCGCTTTCGCGATGCTCGTCCTTATGGTTGCGCGCGTCCATCATGCTCATGACTAGAAGTTGATCGTGATCGGGCTCCCAGACCCAGTGCTCTCCAGGGTCCGAGCCAATGTGTCGTAAACGTAGTCCTGCCCCCACGCATCCTTGAGATAGTCACCGTTCGTGCTGTCCATGTAGGGCCCATTCCAACCGACATGCGTGAAAGCATTCCAAGTGGGCACCGAAGCCGGTTTGGCGGTCAGATCGGCCAACGCCGAAGGCAACCGCCCGACATCCCCTTCGAAGCCGCGATCGCTGTCCGAATTCGATCCCGCCAATGCCCGGGCCAAACGCTGCATCTCGTCCTTAGTCGCGGTCTCTTTCGAGGAGGCGATAAACGAGCCAATGACCGGAATCGCCACGGCGGCCATGATCCCGAGCACAATGATGACCATGACCAATTCGATCAGGGTGAATCCATCCGACCGATTCAGTCGAACATGCGGGCGTGCGTTTCGACGCACACCCGCATGATTGAGCCAGGCTATCATAGCGCGCATTCCTGCCATCGCTTTTCCCGGGGTCCTCTTTGAGATCCCCGTAATCGCGCCTTCGCGAGACTGCGCCTAAAAGTTGTTTTCGCCCGCGCCGCTGGTGTTCGGCCAGACTTCACCGGTCGATGCCTTGTAGGCCCAGCCGCCGCGCGTGCCGACGATCGTGCCCTTCGTGACACCGGTCACAATCGAATCGGGAGCGCTTGTTGACAGTTGATAGGGATTAGGGGGAATCGCGCCCGCCATAACCACACCAACCGTGCGCACCGAATCAATCGCCGGCCAACCGGCGGTGCCGGTCGTCAATGCCTGATTGGCGTACCAGATCGAAATCCCCGAGCGCAGGCCACCCAACGCGCCCTTGCACGAAGATTCCTTGGCCTCCGACACCATGTCGAAATAGCGCGGAATCGCCACCGCCGCCAAGATGCCGAGTACCACGATGATGATGACCAGCTCGATCAGTGTGAAGCCTGCTTGGTCACGCTGCCACTTGCGGATCGTGTTCATTCCCGTCCTCTCCTTTCAATGCCATTCACATAAATGCGTAACACTTCATGTTCAAATGTTGCTCATGTAAAGTATCGGCAGATGCGCCGAGACCTTGCGTCCTTCCTGGCGGGAATGATGCGAAGTGCAACAGAGAATCCACCTGCCAGGGTGTATTGATATGAGCCCCTCTTCCCCGGACTCCAAGAATGGCGTATGTCAATGCGCCCGTAAGGTCGAGGCTGCACCCGGATCGGGCAAGTCGGATCAATTTAGTCCGCTTGTCAGACCGCGGAGGCATGACCGGACCAACTCTCAGTTTTTAAATAGCGAGATCAGGTTCCACATCGGCAGTAAGACGGCCAGCGCCAACAGCAGCACGCCCACCGCCAGCAGAGCCAACAAAACGGGCTGAATACGGTCGTTGAGTCGACGTACATCATAGTCGACTTCCTGCTCGAAGTGGCGGGCGGTTTCGTTCAGCATGCGATCGACATCGCCTGACTCGAAACCGATCGCCAGCATTTGGTAGACCAACTCCGGCATGGCCGCATTGTCCGGTCGCGGCATCACTGGCTCACCCTGGACGATGCGCGATCGCAGCGCCTTGACGTCATCCGACACGATCACGTTGCCAACGCCCTCGCTGACCGTATCCAATGCGGTTGTCGCTGGAATACCGGCCGAAAAGAGCACACCGAACAAACGGCAAAATCGGCTGACAGCCACTTTCAGGAAGAGAGGTCCGGCAATAGGCAGACGCAGAAGCCGGCGATCCAGCCACCGGGTTCCGTTCGGCGTTTTCACCCACCGCCAAAACGTAACAACGGAGGCGCTAAGCCCGACGATCAAAATCCACCACAGCCGATTCAGCCACTCGGCGATTCCCATCAGGATCCGGGTCGGTAGTGGCAGGTCGGCGTTGAAATTCGCATAGAATGTCAGGAACTGTGGCACGACAAATTTCAGAATGATCGCCCCGGCTATGAACATGGCGATCACAACCATGACTGGATAGCGAAGTGTCTCTTTGACCTTTCGGCGTGTATCCATCTCGCGTTCGAGATAACGCGAGGTCTGTTCGAGAATGGCATCGAGTCGCCCGGTCGATTCGCCTGCGCGGATCGCGCCGAGATAGACCGGGTCGAACAGCCCAGGCTCGGACGCCAGCGCGTCTGAGAAAGTCGATCCGCCGGAGACCTGGTCCCCCACCCGGCGTATGGCGGCCACCACGCGCGGGTTCTTTGTCTGCGAGGCGACCAGTTTCAAGACGGTGAGAATCGGGATTCCCGCCTTAAGCAGCGAAGCAAGCTTTTGGGTGAACAGTATCTTGTCTTCGATCGCCCATCGCACACTTCCGGAGACACGATGACGCCACTCAGCCATCGAAAACGCCGGTGCGAGTTTGATCGGGATGAGTCCTTGTCGGTCCAGGACCGCGCCCGCCGATCCGACGGAGTCGGCTTGCACGCGCCCGCGCACAGTCTGGCCCAGTTGATTGGCGGCGACGTAGTGGAATTCAGACATAGAGTGTCCCGGTCACAATCTCAGGCAATAGAGTCCCAGACTTCCGTGCGCCGCGGAATCACACGCAACACTTCTTCCGCCGTGGTCAAGCCTGAAGCGACCAGTCGACGCGCCTGATCACGCAAGGTCTCGAATCCACCCTGGCCGAGATAGTCACGGATGGCTGCGGCGCTCTGACCGTCGGAAATTAGCTGTCGGAGAGCATCGTTGACGGCGAACATCTCGAAGACCCCGATCTGTCCGGCGTAACCAGTCCCGCGGCACATGCGGCAACCGACGGCCTTGCGCCACTGGCCGGTCTCGGTGAAGACATCATAACCCAGTTGTTCGGCGACGGAGGTTTTCGGCTCGGTCGGAACGGCACAGTCATTGCACAGACGTCGTACCAGTCGTTGCGCGATCACCGCGCGCAAGGCAGTGGCCACCAGAAACGGCTCGACACCAATGTCCATCAGGCGGTGCGCCGCCGCCGCCGCATCGATGGTGTGAATCGTCGAAAGCACCAAGTGGCCCGTCATGGCGGCGCGAACAGCAATCTGGGCTGTCGCGGCGTCACGTACCTCACCCACCATGATCACATCGGGATTCTGCCGTAGGAATGCGCGCAAACAGAGCGGGAATGTCAGACCGGCCTTCTCGTTCACCTGGACTTGATTGACTGTCGATAGTGCGTATTCGACCGGATCCTCAACCGTGACGACGTTCTTCTCCGGTGTCGTGATCTCCTGCAGGGCCGCGTACAGCGTCGTGGTTTTGCCGGACGACGTGGGGCCACAGATCAGGATCATTCCCTCGGTCGCGTTGAGTTGCGTGCGCAGGAGTTCTTCATGCGCCGGCGAAAGACCGATACTCGGCAACGCGAGCGCGCCAGTTTGGCGTGACAGGATGCGCACGACGACTTTCTCGCCGTGAATCGTCGGGATCGTCGAAACGCGCATGTCAACCGGCCCGGTCGACGAACTCATTCCGAACCGCCCGTCCTGTGGGATTCGCTTCTCGGAGACATCCATACCGGCCAGCACCTTGATGCGTGAGACGATTGCGGGATGAAGTTGTGCGGGTGGCTGCGCCTCTTCGCGCAAGACGCCGTCGACGCGGAATCGAACGCGCAAGGCGCCTTCGTCCGGCTCGATATGCAGATCTGAGGCGCGCTGTTTGATCGCCTCGGTCATCAGGACCTCGACCAGGCGAACCACCGGCGCGTCTTCAGCCGCACTTGTCCCTCCGGCGGGGACATCATGAATTGCGCGTTCAACGCTGTCGGCCACGGTGTAGAACTGTGTAATCGCCGCGTCAATGTCTTCAGGGGTCGCGACCGCACGGTTGACCATGAGTCCGGTCCGATAGCGCACTTCATCGATGGCCACCATGTCGAGCGGATCGGCCATCGCAACCGTCAAGCGATTGCCAATCTTGAAAAGCGGCACGACACGGTGCTTCTTCGCCGTGGGAAGCGGGATGATGTTGACAACTTCCGGATCGGCCGCCAATCCCTTGATCGTGATCTTGGGCAAGCCCAGGCGTTCGCTGATGACTTCTACCAGATCGGTCGAAGAAATCCAGCCGCGGGCAACAAGCAGATCACCGAGGCGTTTGCCTGTTGCCTCCTGCTCTTTCAGGGCGGTTTCAAGCTGTTCCTTGTTGATGAAACCACGAGTCAGCAGAACATCGCCGATACGCGCGTATCCCGGTTGCGCCATGCCGTTCCCTTCCGAGGCCGCCGCGACGTGTGCCGCCACGCCCTCATCTTATCGTATCGACTTGTGGCGCGATAACTTGCGTAGTCCGGATCGATGTTCGTTATCGAAGGAGCTTGACTCTCCGCGGCGCGTGTGGATCTGGGATTTCGCTTGCAACGCCTCGTGCTGTTTCTCCATCTTCTGTATCTGGCGGCAAATTCAAGTCAGACGGTCAATTAGAACGACGCGGCCCGAACTGAGCCGTGCGATTCAGGCGAACACTTCGGCCAACCCGACCCAGGATCCATGCAGACACTGCTCACTTCGATCTCGGGACCGGTCCTCCGGGTCACGTTGAACAGGCCCGAGGCCCGAAACGCATTCAACGAATTGATGATCGGGGAACTGAGGGAGACATTCTCCTCCATCCCGGAATCGACACGCGTCGTCGTGTTGACGGGTGAAGGCAACGTCTTCTGTGCTGGGGCGGACGTCAATTGGATGCGGGAGTCAGTTCATCGCACTGAGGCTGACAATCGGCAGGACGCTGCGCGGATGGAGGCCATGTTTCGCGCCATCGACGAATGCCCGTGCCCGGTCGTCGCACGGATTAATGGTTCGGGGCTCGGCGGCGGCATGGGACTTCTCGCCTGCAGTGACATCGCGATCGCGGTGGATACCGCGCAATTCGGGTACACCGAGGTGCGATTGGGCATCGTCCCCGCCGTGATCTCGCCTTTTTCGCTCGCCAAAATCGGCAAACAGGCGGCCCGTCGCTACTTCCTTACCGGCGAGACTTTCGATGCCAAGACCGCTCGCGAGATCGGCCTGATTCACGAGGTTGTTGCCGCAGACAAACTTGACGCCAGTGTCGAAGGCATCGTCGGCTTGCTTGAAAAGAACGGCCCCAAGGCGGTGCGGACGGCCAAGAGACTGATTCGTGAGGTCGGGGGAATGGGCCGCGATGGGGCGCGCGAACACACGATCGCGACCATCGCCCGGTTGCGCATATCCCTGGAGGGCCAGGAGGGACTGTCGGCGTTCCTGGAAAAGCGCCGGCCGGGCTGGATCGAGAAGCCGTAATCCCCATCTGTCAAAACTTCGTCTCACTGGCGATCGATGCGCCGAAGTCCCGGTGGAGTTTGGGACGGGCAAATTGTAGGTTCGCACCGGATTCAAAGCTCGCATACAAGTCATTAGAAACATTTTTTTTGGGAGGGAATCATGATCGAGTTTGGCCCGCAAAACCTTCGCATCCCCAAGTGGACACGCCCGGTGTACATGGTGGCCGGAGGACAAAGCGATTTTCGTAAACGCTATCCGGAGAAAAAACTGGAAGAGATCTGCATGATGGCCTTCCGGATGATGTTGGAAGAGAATGATCTCAAAATGGACCCATTGGAAGTGAAAGGGCACATCAATTTCGCCTGCTATGGGGAATTCGCCGATCACTTTCAGGACCAGCTCTTGTGCGAGGCGAAGGTCCATGATTACATCGGCCTCGATCCGCTCGGAAACGTCGGCATTAAGACCGGTGGAGCCACCGGCGGCTCGGCAATGCTCATGGGCGCGACGACGGTTGCCTCCGGACTCAGCGATTGCACGCTTGTGCTCGGCTGGGAACGCATGGACGAAGTCAAGACGTGGACCGGCAACTACTACATCGCCGCGGCCGCCTGCAAAGACTTTGAGACGCGCCTCGGGCGTATCTATGCCAGCTACTACGCTCCCATGGCCCGGCGATTTCAGGAGATGTACAAAGTCGACGAGCGCCTGCGGGCGGAAATCGCGGTCAAGAACCGGTACTACGCCAGCTTCTCTCCATACTCTCAGCAACCAGGACGTCACACCGTCGATGAGGTACTAAAGGGCGATATCGTCTCCGATCCATTGCGCTTCCTCGAATGCTGCGCGATGAGTGTCGGCTCCGCCTCCGCGCTGTTGTGCTCCGAGGAACTCGCCTACAAACTGACCGATCACCCCGTCCGCCTCTATATGGCTGGGGGATCACACACGCTCCGTACCGGCGATCGGCGTCCGATGCGCATCCCTTTGCTCCCGCATGAGACGGAAGAAGGGTACAAGTGGCTCTACGACGAGATGGCCAAGCAAGATGGGCGTTGGCCCGGGTTCGAGAGCTTCGGCGCCACAAGAATCGCGGCCTATCTCGCCTACCGGATGGCGGGAATCAAAGTCCCGATCGAAGATGTCGACCTGATCGAAACGCATGATGCGTTCACGATTTCGGACTTGCAGACGTACGGCGATGTCGGGCTCACTCTGTACGGCGAAGAACAAGAGTATGTGCGCTCGGGTGAAGGCTATCACACCAATCCTCACACCGGCAAACCGGGGAAATGCCCGTCGAACATCTCCGGCGGATTGCTCGGCACCATGCACGCGGTCGGTGCCACCGGCATTTTCCAATGCAACGAAGTCCTCTGGCAGTTGCAGGGCAAATACGACAAGTTCCACGGCGACCCGAAGCTATGGCAGCGTTATGGTAAGACCAAGCCGAGCGACTGGAAGAGTTTGCAGGTGAAGAGCCCGCGGCGCGGCGTGGCAATATCGCACGCCGGGGTCGGAAGCCACGTTACTTGCGCGGTCTTGGAAAACGTCTAACCCGGAAGGAAACGACAATGACTGATACTGTTAAGCTGATCACGACTCCGTCCAAGATCGACGAACAAGGCGGCGCTTGGGTCATCCACGTCCCCCGTTTTGGACCGGAAGGAACACACTACCACACCTACGGCTTGCTCACACCTTATTTCAAGGCGTTGACCGAAGGCAAGCTCATGGGGACACGCTGCGTGAATCACAAGTGCCCGATCACCAAGGGGAAAGGTGAACTCTGGCTTCCGCCGCGCGCCGATTGCCCCGACTGCCATCAACCCATGGAGTGGGGTCAAATTGCCAATCCCCAGGGCTACATCTACGCCTACACCTACGTCGAACGAGGTGGCACCGGGCTGGAAATCGAATGCCCGTACTATCAGATCGATGTCAAGATCGACGGCGTCTGCTCGATCTTCAAGAGCTACCTCGTCGACCGCAGACCCATCGCCATCGGCGACAAAGTGCGCGCGCAGTTCCGCACCGGCAACGACGCCACGCACACATGTTTGGATGTCTATTGGAAATTGATCTGAGTCTTACTGGGTTTTCGCGAACAAAGAGCAGGCTCGTCCTGAGCGAAGTCGATGGGCGAGCCTGCTCTCATCTTGGGCCCAACTATCTGTCCTTCCATCTGGGGGCGCGTTTCTCGACAAACGCGTCCAACCCCTCGCTCGGGTCGCTCCCGGTCATCAAGTCCCGCAGGTAGATCGATTCCGCGGTCGCCAACGACTCCTCGAAAGACTGCAGTGAAGCGGCTCGCAAGGCGCGGCGTGTGTGTCGAAGAGAGAAGGCGGACAACCGGGTGAGCTGTGCCAGGAAGGCGTCGACATCTTGCCGGAAAGATGCGATCGGATAGACATGATTCACTAGTCCCATCGCGAGCGCTTCACGGGCATTGAGCACCCGTCCGGTCAGAATCAACTCGGCGGCCCGATGAAACCCCACCATTCGTGCCAGGTGCGCAACCGCTACCGGCGGGTACACTCCCAGCGTAACCTCCGGGACACCGATTTTCAGGTCATCGGCGGCCAAGACTATATCGCAGATGATGGCCAACTCCATGCCACCGCCATAAGCGCCTCCATGCACAGCGGCCACGACCGGCATTGGCAACTCGTCGATCAAGTGAATCGTCTGGTGAAACGTCCCGATCATCTGCTCCACTGTTTCACGCCGGTGTTCGGGGACATCGACGCCGGCCGAGAAGACCGGCCCTTCTGCTTCGATTAAGAGCCCACAAAGGTCGCCGCGTGTCGACAGTGATCCCAGAAACTCATTCGCACGCTTAATCATCGCAATATTCATGACATTAAGCGGCGGGCGTGATAATGTCAGCCGCGCCAAGCGGCCCTCCGTATTGAACTTCACTATATCAGTTTTCGACACGGGCCCCTCTTTAGCTCGATTCCGTACCCAAGTCCATCGGCCGCAACAACCACAGTTGCCAATCGCCGCACGGCCAAAACCAAGTACGCCATTCCGGGTGCAATTTGCAATGATAGCCCCGCTTTAGACCCTCAACTCCCCGCCGGCTTGGCCGATATAGATTGAGGAAACGTAGTTGTGGCGGAGCTGGCACTCCCATGGCGACCGACAAACTAACCATACTCATGATCGACGATGATCCCGAGGACATCGCGATCGTCCGCGGCATGCTCGAACGGGTTCCGGTCTGGTCGGTCGAACTTCTCGCCTGTCTGGATGTTGCACAAGCCGCACAGCAAGTCCATCAGCGCAAACCTGATCTCATTCTTCTGGACTTCAACTTCGGCGTTGCGTCCGGATTGGATGCCCTTCCCGCGATCCGCAACTCCGGTTTCTCCGGTCCCATCATCCTGCTTTCAGGGTGCGGAAAAGACGAAGTCGCGTCCATGGTCGTCGCCGGACTGAGTGATTTTCTTTCCAAGGACGCGCTGTCAAGCCTGACTCTCTACCATGCCATCACTTTGGCCATGGAAAAACAGCAGCTCCCGACCCAAAAGGGCGATAGCACGACAACTGCATCGCCGACAGACCGCACACGCCGCACGCCGAGTACGACATCGTCATCCCCGCCACGCGTCCGCTACCAGTAGCGCCTGCTGTGCCGGCCTCTGCTCTTGATCGTCCGCATTATGGGTTTGCTTTTCGATCCGGCAAGAAGTAACATCCTCCGTCACACCACTTGCGACGAGGGAGCACACATGTCAACGAAGGTCTTGCGATTTAGGCAGTTAGGGGTTTTGGCGTTCGTGGCTCTCGCCCTTATCCTCGCGGCCTGCACAGCCAAGCAAGACACGGTAAGAGTCGGGGTCTTTAACTCTCTGACCGGCGGGACGGCGACCTTCGGGATTTCCTCGACACAGGGCATTCAAATGGCTGCCGACGAGTGGAACGCTCGCGGCGGACTGCTGGGCAAACAAATCGAGCTTATCGTCGAAGACGATCAGAGCAAGCCGGATGAGGCGGCTCTGGCCGTGACGAAGCTCATCAATCAGAATCGCGTCATTGGAATTCTCGGTGAAGTGGCTTCCTCGCGCACTCTCGCGGCTGCGCCGATCGCCCAGAAGGCGGGCATTCCCCTCATCACTCCGGCATCAACCAACCCCAAGGTCACCAGGGTCGGTGATTTTATCTTCCGCGTCTGCTACGTGGATTCATTCCAAGGTGTCGTTTGCGCGCGTTTTGCCACGCAGAAGCTCGGATTGAAACGTTTGGCTATACTCACGGATATCAAGAACGACTACTCAGTGGGATTGGCCGACTATTTCAGGCAGAACGTCCTCGCGCTCGGCGGTGAAATTGTCAGCGAGCAATCGTATTCCGAAGGAGACACAGATTTTCGGGCGCAGATTACCTCAATGAAGGGAACGAATCCCGAAGGAATCTTCATCCCGGGTTACTACACCGAAGTCGGGCTCATTGCCAAGCAGGTCCGCGAACAGAATATCGCGGCCGTGTTGATCGGCGGCGATGGCTGGGATTCGCCCCGTACTCCGGAAATCGGCGGCGAAGCGGTCGAGGGCTCATTCTTCTGCAATCACTACTCCGCGGATGACACCAGCCAGGCCGTCCAGGGGTTTGTCGGGCGATATAAAGAACGCCATGGGTACGTGCCTGATGCCATGGCGCCGTTGTCATACGATGCCGCCAATTTGCTCTTCGCTTCGATTCAGAAGGCGGGCTCGACCGAAGGACGCGCCGTCCGCGATGCCATCGCCCAAACCAGGGATTTTCCGGGAATCTGTGGCAATGTCAGCATGGATGAAGAACGCAACGCGCGCAAGTCGGCGGTCGTAATTCAAATTAAAGACGGGAAATTCACCGTTTACGACGTGATTCAACCCTGAGAATAGTCCCCATAGCGCCGACTTGGCCTGTGGGCATGATCCATATGCGCTCATTGCTTCGCTCCCACGCGAGTCAAACCATCCTGCCATTCCCGATTCATTCCCTGTTTTTTTGAGAGGCCGTTTTGGAGCAGTTCGTCCAACAACTCATCAATGGTCTTTCGCTCGGCGCGATCTACGCCCTGATCGCGTTGGGATACACGATGGTATACGGGATCTTGAGGCTGATCAATTTTGCCCACGGCGACGTGTACATGGTCGGGGCGTTTGTCGGCTACTATGTCTTTCGTTGGCTCACCCCAAGCGCGGATTCCGGACTGGGGGTCTTGTTCGTCGCACTGGCAGCTTCTATGGCGGCTTGCAGCGTGCTGGGATTTGTGATCGAACGCGCCGCCTACCGCCCCTTGCGACGCGCCCCGCGTCTCAATGCCCTGATTACCGCTATCGGGGTTTCACTTCTCCTTGAGAACCTGGGGCAGTTGGTCTTTGGCGCCGACCCCAAGGACTTCCCGACCCTGATCGACAGGGCAACCTTTACGATCGGCATTGCGACGATTTCGAATATACAGGTCATCGTCCTGGGAACTGCCGTCGTCCTGACCATTGGCCTTGAACTCATCGTCCATCGCACCCGCATGGGCACAGCGATGCGCGCCGTGTCTTTCTCGCATGACGCCGCCGGGTTGATGGGGATCAATATCGATCGCGTGATCTCATTTACCTTCGTGCTCGGCTCGGCGCTCGCCGCCGCCGCCGGGATTCTGGTTGGCCTCTACAATCCGAAAATCGATCCGCTCATGGGAATCATGCCCGGGCTCAAAGCATTTGTCGCCGCCGTGCTTGGCGGCATCGGCAACATCCCGGGAGCGATTCTCGGTGGTCTGATTATGGGTGTGGCCGAGACACTGACCGTGGGGTATCTCTCCTCTACGTACCGCGACGCCATCACCTTCGTGATTCTCATTGCCGTCTTGCTCTTTCGGCCAACAGGGCTATTAGGTACGCCGCAACGGACTAAGTTCTGACGCCTACGATGACCGCGCTTCCCAAAAAACAAAACGCCGCGCGCACACTCGCATGGTTGGGAGTCTATCTGGTCGCGCTGGTCGTCTTGGGCCAGGTCGTCATCCCGCAGATGAACCCGTACCATACGCAGATTCTCATCTTCATCGGAATCAACATCACGCTCGCGGTCAGCCTGAATCTCGTCCTCGGTTTCGCGGGGCAGTTCTCCATCGGCCACGCCGGTTTCATGGCACTTGGCGGCTACTCCGCCGCGGCGATCTCACATTACATCTTCGAGCCGATGCTCGTCGGGCAAAGTGCCGGTTTGATGAGCAGTCTATCGACTAATGTCTGCTTTGCGTCCTCGCTCCTGGCCGGCGGAATCTTCGCTGCGCTCGCCGGATTATTGGTGGGCGTTCCGACATTGCGCCTGCGCGGCGACTATCTGGCCATCGCCACACTCGGCATGGGTGAGATTATTCGTGTGGTGATCTTGAACACAGACTTTGTCGGCGGGGCGCGCGGTTTCGGCGACATTCCGCCCTGGACAACGTTCACCTGGGTTTTCCTGATTACAGGAATCTGTATTCTGGTTGTGCGCAACCTCATCAACTCGACCATGGGCCGCGCGCTCATCGCCGTACGTGAAGACGAGGATGCGGCCTCGGCCATGGGCATCAACACCACCAATTTCAAAGTGCTGGCGTTCGTGCTCGGCGCGTTCTTTGCCGGAGTCGCAGGCGGACTCCAAGCGCACTACATTCAGTATCTGCACACAAACTCCTTCACTTTTCTGCGCTCAATCGAGATCATCGTTTTTGTGGTACTGGGCGGTTCGGGGTCGATCACCGGCAGCGTGATTGCCGCGGCGGTTCTGACCATTCTGCCCGAATTTCTGCGCATCGCCCAGTCGTGGCGGATGGTGATTTACTCGACATTGCTTGTTGTTATGATGCTGACCCGTCCGCAGGGTCTGATGGGCGGCAAGGAATTTCAGTGGTCGTGGATTCTTCCGGGGCGCAAGAAGTGAACACACAGGATCTCCCAGCCTTGGATTTTGAAAACGTGAGCCTCTCTTTCGGAGGATTGAAGGCGATCAAGGACGTGACCTTGCGTGTCGGCTCGCGGGAATTGGTCGGACTGATCGGTCCCAACGGCGCCGGCAAGACGACGATGTTCAACCTCACGACCGGCGTTTACTCGCCTGACCATGGCCATATTCGTCTGAAAGGCGAGGACATTTCCGGCCGTGCGCCCCATGAGATCAACCGGCTGGGAATCGCCCGCACATTTCAGAACATCCGGCTCTGGGGAGATCTTTCGGTACTGGACAACGTCCGCGCCGCCTTGCTGGGCACCTGCGGCACGCCGCTTTGGCAGGTCGTCTTGCGCACCAATGCGGGCGAACAAAACGAGTCCCGAGTGCGCGAATGCGCGCGTGAACTCCTTGCCTACTTCGATCTCATTCGTTTTGAGGATGAGAAAGCCCGCAATCTTCCCTATGGCGAGCAGCGCCGTCTGGAGATCGCGCGCGCCTTGGCGACCGACCCGACTCTCCTGCTTCTCGATGAACCGGTCGCGGGCATGAACACCGGTGAAAAGGTCAAGCTCATGGAGCTCATCCAGAAATTGCAGCGTGACCGGCATCTGGCCGTGCTCTTAATCGAGCACGACATGAAAGTAGTTATGGGAATCTGTGAACGCATCGCCGTGCTCGACTACGGCGAGAAAATCGCTGAGGGGCGCCCGGATGAGATCCAGAACAATCCGCGCGTCATTGCGGCCTACTTGGGTACGCCGCAAAGTAAATAGTGCGAATGAGGAAGCAATGAACGACCTGTTACTTGAAATCGAGAATCTTCACGTCTCCTACGGTGCCATTCGTGCGCTCAGAGGTATCTCATTTACGGTCCGGCGCGGCCAAATCGTCACGTTGATCGGAGCCAACGGCGCCGGTAAAACGACTCTGTTGCGCACAATTTCCGGGATTCTGCGTCCAAAGGAAGGCAAGGCCTGTTACTGGAATGAGAACGGCGAGCAGGCGAAGCCCGTTTGTACACTGACAACGACACCGCCGCATGAGATCGTCCGTCTCGGGATTGCCCACGTTCCCGAAGGACGGATCGTCTTCGCGAACCTGAGCGTCAAAGAGAATCTCGAAATGGGCGCTTACACACGCAGCGATCGCGACGCGATCAAGAAGGACTGGGAGTGGGTGCTTGAGTTGTTCCCCCGGTTGCGTGAGCGGCTGAAACAAAGCGCAGGTACACTCTCCGGCGGCGAGCAACAGATGCTGGCGATCGGACGCGCCCTGATGAGCCGGCCGCGCCTCATGCTACTCGACGAGCCATCACTGGGGCTCTCCCCATTGCTCGTGCAGACAGTTTTTGCCGCGATTCGTCAGATCAATGAGGCTGGCACGACGATCCTGTTGGTGGAGCAAAACGCGCACATGGCTCTGACGACGGCTGAGGTCGGGTTCGTGATGGAGACAGGCTCGATCGCTCTTTCCGGCCCCTGCGCCGAACTGCTCAAGTCCGATGATGTCCGCCGCACCTATTTGGGCGAATCATAAATGCCTCGGCTGTCGTTTCCGGCCAGACGGCTCTCGGTTCAGACCTGACCACTAAGCCCGTCATTCCATGTCTGACGGCTCTTTGTCAGACATGGAATCTTTGTTGTTCTTGCATACATTCAAAACTCCGTCAGCGATAACGAGCGGCCTGGCGAACTGAATCATGAACTATCCATCTGACCCGCGGCCAGATCGCGAACTCGTTTCGATGCGCGTGACGCTCACTACGCCTGATGGTCCAATTCATGGGCAAGTCGAAGTGGACTCCGGCCCCATGCGGTTGGCGGAACTGGTTCCGACCACACTTGAGTTGACCGACATACTTGTGGCTCGCGCGACACGTAAAGTGGCGCGAAGCGGAGACCGAATCTCGTGCCGGGCAGGGTGCGGCGCTTGTTGCCGCCAGATGGTCTGCCTGTCGATTCCCGAGTGTTTCTACCTTGTCGACTTCATGGAGAGAATGCCGGGGGCGGCGCGCGCGACTGCGCTACGGCAGTTTGCGGAAATCGAGAGCCGGCTGGCGGAGCAGAATCTCATTGAGCCCCTTCTCGACCCCGATTACCATGACGACCGGGCCCTGCAGATAGCCCACAAGTACTTCTTCATGCACATGCCCTGCCCGTTCCTCACCGAAGAATCGTGCAGTATTCACACGCATCGTCCGGTCGTCTGCCGCGAATACAATGTCACCTCTCCGGCGGAGCTGTGTGTCGACCCCATCCGCAACAACGTGATCCGGCTGCCCATGCCCCAACCGCTCACGACGCCACTCGCGCGGTTGGCCGCGGAATTGACCGATACCAAAACACGGCTGATTCCCCTGTCGCTGGCCCCGCGCTGGGTCGCCGAACATGCCGAGCTTCGCGATCGGACCTGGCCGGGCCTGGAGACCTTTGAACGTTTCCTGAAGTTGATCAGTGAGTTGCCGTCAGAATGACGGATCGAGGCTACCACCCTGCCGCGACTTCCACAGGGCACTGGCGGCGAGATACAATGCAAGCAGGATGAGGGCGAGCGCAGAAACGCCATTGATCAACGCGAGATCGAATCCGGTCGCCGTCTTGAAATTGCTGATACACAGTTTTCCGAGCGACCAGAGCGTGATGGTCAGGACAAAGATCATCGGCCAGAGTGTGAAAGCAATTCGACGACGGGCGCGATGGAGCCAGATTGTAATCGTCAGCAGACTCAACGCCGCCAAGAGTTGATTCGATGCGCCAAAGAGTGTCCAGAATCTCACCCAAGACCCCTCTTCAGCACCGGCGATGAAGTAAACGGGCAACGCGATGGTGATCAAGGTCGCGATGACCGCACCGGCGCGATCCCGACGATGGAACAACTCCTGCAGGATGTACCGACCGAGCCGCGTGCACACATCGAGCGTGTCGAACACGAAAGTCGAGAACGCCATGGCGCCGAATGTGATCGCAAACGGCAAATGCTCCTTGCCGATGATGAGGGCCAGGAAATTCCCGATGCCATTGCCGTAGATCGTCCCCGGCTTAAGCCCCTTCGACTCCGCGGGAGCCATAATCATGATCGTCACAAGAGCGATCAGCGCGACAAACCCCTCGGCCAGCATGGCGCCATATCCAACCGGCTGCATATGCGATTCACGGTCGACCTGCTTCGATGTCGTCCCCGAACACACCAGCCCATGGAATCCCGAACAGGCCCCGCAGGCGATCGTCACAAACAGGAATGGAAAGAGCGTGCCCGTCATTCCACCCGTGTCCCAGGTCGTGAAGCTCGGTTGTTGAACTTCATATCCCCCGAAGAACACACCGACAACACCGAGAGCGAGAGCGAGAAAGAGAATGAAACCGCCGAGATATCCGCGCGGCTGCAGAAGTGACCACACCGGCACGACCGATGCCACAGCGCAATATCCGAGAATGAGAAGTCCCCAAGTCTTCGTATCAAACACCAACCAGTTCGACATATACGTGCCCGCCCACGCCGCCGCCAACGATGCGGGCACAAAGATCACGGTGATGATCCAAAGCGGCGGATTGAGGTATCTCTGCACCAACCCCATCACGACGGCAAGTGTCAGATACAAGACACTGGCCGCCGCCACCGCCCCGCCGGGATTGAAGGCGACAGCCGCCCCTTCCAACTCTTCGGTTGTATGAACAAAACTCCCAGCCGTGATATCGGTAAACGCCACGATCACATAGACGAGCGCAATCCAGATGAAGATGAGAATCGCAATTCCGGCCTTGGGACCAAGCTGTTCACGCGTGATGTCGGCAATCGAACGGGCGCCGTGACGCACCGAAGCCGTGAGTGTCGAGAAGTCATGCACCGCGCCAATGAGCACCACGCCAAGCCCGATCCAGAGCAGACAGGGGAGCCATCCGAATGCCTGGCAGGCGATGATTGGCCCGGCGATGGGACCAGCGGCGGCAATCGCTGAGAAATGTTGCCCGAATAGGTAGAATGGCTTAACGGGGACATAGTCGATCCCGTCGTTCAGTTCGTGCGCGGGTGTCGCGCGGGCGTCATCGATGCGAAATTGTCGCGCTACCCAGCCGCCGTAGATGCGGTATGCGGCCGCGAGCATCACGAGAAAGACCAATGCAAGAAGTGGAAGACTCACACGCGAACTCCTGATCACATCAATTAGTGAGCGTGTTCGGCAATCACGTCGTCCAAGACCGCCCCGTCGATTTTGGCAGGCGGGGCTAAGCCCAACAGGACTGCCAACGTCGGCGCCAGATCAACAGTCCGCACTCTGTCCGTCTTTGGTTCGGACACACTCGCGACCCCCTGTCCCCAGAAGATCAGGGGTACGTGAGTATCGTACTCGTACGGCGTCCCATGCGTTGTGCCATAACGGGAATCGAGGATCAAGACGTTTTCCTTGGTGCGAATCACGATATCCGGCGCCCGGTCGGGGTGAAAACTCTGTCGGTACAACGCCCGATAACCGCGGTCGCTTCCCTTCGGCGCGGCCAGATCTTCGTAGGTCAATACTTCGTCGATGTAGTCGATCGTGCCCAGTGCCTTCGCCACAGCCTGACGAAGATCCGGAGGACGTACCCGCCGTTCTTCTCCGGCCTTTGTGTCAAGCATGAGCCCATTGATCTGGCCAACGATCAGAGGTCGCATGATGCCAAATTCATCCGCGACCTGCCGCGCCGCGGCTTCATAGTCCTGTTTATTGTCGGCGCGCAATATCCGTTCAGCGTAGTCGCCTTTGACCGCAATGTCCTCCGGTAATGGCATGACGCCATGATCTGAACTGAGCGCCAAGGTGTACTGACCGACGCCGACCAGTTTGTCCAAGACGTCGAGGAACTTCCCCAAATAGGAATCTACCCTCAGGAGTCCATCGAGCGCTTCCTGACTGTGAGGCCCAAAAGAATGCCCGATGTAATCATTCGCCGACAGGCTGATGCACAGCAAGTCGGGAACTGAATCCTGTCCCAGCGTCTCTGTTTCCACTAAGACACGCGCAAAGTCGAGGATCATCTCATCGCTGTACGGCGTCTCCATCAGCCATTCTGATGGCGTCCGCGCCACGGCAGCCGCGCTATCGTACAAATGAGGAAAGGTCGACTGCGCGCTGTCGTTCTCGGCCGGCGAGTCATCAGGATTGGCCAGCGCATAGGTCTTTTCAGGCCAGCCCTTTCGCCAGCCATCCCTGATGGCCTTCTCCCGGAAGGGAAAGCAGTCATACCCAGCCACCCAGTCCGGTAAGGAGTCGGTATAGTATGTCGAAGTGACAAATCGTCCTTTGGCATCGTCAAACCAATAGGCGCCGTCGGGCCTGTGGCCCCCGAGTAAGATGGCGCTCCGGTCCTTTTGCGAAACCGTAAACACCTTTGACTGTACCCAGGCACTCTTGAGCCAATCGCCAATCGCCTCGGTCATGAGATAGTGTGGAGATCGTCCCACCGCCTCCGGGTCGCCAATCACCTGCACGGTGGAATCGTCACAGCAATAGACCCGCTGACCCGTGCCCCGCTCGTACCAATTGTTGCCCACGATGCCATGCCGATTGGGATAGCATCCGGTGGACAAAGTGGCGTGCCCGGTCGCTGTGAGCGTCATTGCGTGCTCATGATGCGCGTCGCTGAAGCTCACTCCACCCTTTTCGATGCGGTTAAGCCCTCCCGTAAACAACGGCGAGTAACCTGCCAATTGATCGGCACAGAATTGATCGACGATGATGATGACACCCAACCTGGGGCGTGCATCCGCGGACGTCGCCGCCAGGCAAGACGCGAGGACAAGAAGTGCGCGCACCAACGAACTCGGCAAGTGTGTGCCAGACATGGACGTTTTCATACGATGAAGGTAATAGGAACTTCCCGAATGCGAAACAGGGGAGGCCGGTGGGCCTCCCCTGTATTCTGAATGCTGCTGATCGATCGTTTAGACAATACCCTGATCGAGCATGGCATCGGCGACTTTGAGGAATCCTGCAATGTTGGCGCCGTTAACGTAGTTGCTCGGTGCGCCGTACTCTTTGGCCGCCTGCATGCACGAAGTGTGGATGCTCTTCATAATGCCCTTGAGCCGTTCGTCCACTTCTTCGCGTGTCCAGGAGAGGCGCAGGCTGTTCTGCGACATTTCCAGGCCGGAAATCGACACACCGCCGGCGTTCGCCGCCTTGCCGGGACCGTAGAGAATCTTGGCATCGATGAAGCGCTCGACCGCCTCGGGCGTGCTCGGCATGTTGGCGCCTTCACTGACCACATAGACGCCGTTCTTGAGTAGATTCTCGGCGTCCTTCGCGTTGATCTCATTCTGCGTCGCCGACGGGAAAGCGCAATCGGCCTTGTGATTCCAAAGCGGATTGTATCCGAGCTTCGGATCGACCGGCGTGTAAGTCGTGTCGGGGTACTTGGCGATGTACTCTTTGATCCGGCCGCGCTGGTTGTTCTTCAGATCCATCACGAACCCGAGCTTTGCGGCATCCATCCCCTTCGGATCATAGATGTAGCCATCGGAATCGGACACGGTCACGACTTTTCCACCCAACTGCATGATCTTCTCGATCGTGTATTGCGATACGTTTCCCGAACCGGAAACGAGGCAGGTCTTGCCCTTCAGCGATTCGCCGCGAGTCTCAAGCATGTACGCGGCGAAGTACACGGCACCGTAGCCGGTGGCTTCGGGACGAATGAGCGATCCGCCCCAGTTCAATCCCTTGCCCGTCAACACGCCGACAAACTCGTTGCGAAGCTTTTTGTACTGGCCAAACATGAAACCGATTTCGCGTCCGCCCACGCCAATGTCTCCGGCGGGTACGTCAGTGTTCGCGCCGATGTGACGGAACAGCTCGCTCATGAACGACTGGCAGAAACGCATGACTTCGGCGTCACTCTTGCCCTTGGGATCGAAGTCCGACCCGCCCTTGCCGCCGCCCATGGGAAGCGTCGTCAGGCTGTTCTTAAACACTTGCTCAAAGGCGAGGAATTTGAGAATGCCAAGGTTGACCGACGGATGGAAGCGCAGACCGCCCTTGTATGGGCCAATCGCGCTGTTCATCTCGATGCGATAGCCGCGGTTGATTTCGACATCGCCACGGTCATTGACCCACGGCACACGAAACATGAGAACTCGCTCGGGTTCGATGATGCGCTCGAGGATCTTGGCTTTGCGATATTTTGGATGCCGGTCAAGGACGGCGGAGAGAGACTCCGCCACTTCTTTCACGGCCTGCAGGAATTCCGGCTGCGCGGGGTTCTTCGCCTGAACATCGGCGAGTAGATCAGTGATGTAGTTCGACATCCCGGCTGTCCTCTTCTCCGAATGAGTTGTGTGTTCCGGTTTCTTTGTTTCAGCGACTGGCATTGCATCTCCTCCTTATCAGAGAGCGTTTCTTTGTTTATCCTCCCTCAGCGACATGGTCAACCGCTCGCTGGGGGCCACAAATCTACGGCGCAAATGCAAGGAGGGGATGTCAAAATCGCGGAAACACCCGCTTCCAAGGCGTGATTTGGACGTCGGCAAGTCGTCACCAGCGCGGCCTTCTCGTGCCCCTCGGAACCGATTGCCGGACAATGACATAACGAGGCCGTCGGCCGGTTCTTGACGTGGTTGCTGCGGAGCCGTACCTAACACAGGTCGTTCCCGGTGCAGAGTTCGCCAACAATTCCGAGGTCTGATATGAATTCTCGACTCATCGTGTCCACGATCTGCATCACGTTTGTGCTGGCCATCAGCATCGATACCCTTGCCGCCGATCGGAACGTGACACGCGAACGAATGGCGTCATCGAAACCAAAAAGCCCAATCGCCCCGGCGAATCCTCAAGTTCTTCAGACTCGCGATCTCGCCACCGGCCTCACGCTGGACAGCATAATCGCCGCGCTGGTGGGTACGTCATCGATTGCGATCTCCAATGTGCAATTCACCGGCTCTGATTCTGCCTTGGGAATCTTCACTGGCGGGACGGGAATTATCGGTTTCGAACGGGGAATCGTACTCTCCTCGGGGCTGGTTGAAAACGTCGTGGGACCGAACGAGAATGACGGCGCCAGTTTCCCTTTTGGTCGACTCGGTGATGCCGACCTCGACAGTCTTCTTCCTGATTTCCAGACCACTCAGGACGCGTGCATCCTGGAATTCGACTTTGAATGCCCCGCAGTCCGTGAGATTGGATTCGAGTATGTTTTTTCCTCCGAGGAGTACAACGAGTTTGTTTTTCTCTTCAACGACATGTTCGGCTTCTTCGTCAATGGCGAGAACATTGCGCTACTTCCTGATGGAAAGACGGTCGTCTCCATCAACACCGTCAATCACGGCAATCCAACTGTATTTCCCGACTCGGTCGCAAGAAATCCGGAGTACCACATCAACAACGGTGAGTGTCAACCTTCTTGTCAGATCAATACTGAGATGGATGGACTCACGGTCGTTTTGATTGCGGAAGCAAAGATTCAACCTGGCCCAAATCACATCAAGCTGGCAATCGCCGACGTGGGCGATCAGAACCTCGATTCCGACGTCTTCCTCAAGGGCCAAAGCTTTGTCTGCGGCGCAGTGAACAATAATGCGCCGACCTGCGAGATCGATCCCTCGGGACCATTCAATGTCACTGTCGGTTCGAACTTGGCATTCACAGTCAGCGGAAGCGATCCGGATGACGGCCAAGCTATCTACATGTACGCGGTCGGCAATCTCCCGCCCGGCGCGGTGATGAATCCGTCCCTGCCACGCGCCGGGTCGCAGACTGGGATGTCATCGCAGTTCACTTGGACACCCACCCAAGCGGGTGTGTACACCGCGGCCTTCTTCGTGACCGACAGCCTGGGTGGAGCGGATACCGCATCGGTGCAGCTCACCGTCTCGCAGCCACAGGTAAACAATCCGCCGATCTG
Organism: uncultured Ignavibacteria bacterium; assembly: GCA_964371625.1. Taxonomy (GTDB): domain Bacteria; phylum Zixibacteria; class MSB-5A5; order WJJR01; family WJJR01; genus JACQFV01. Next base: position 1,484,793 of record CAYJMP010000001.1, read on the forward strand.
CGTAATCGATCCCGCCGGACCATTCAATCTCAATGTTGGATCGGATCTGACGTTCACTGTGACCGGGAGCGACCCGAATGATGGCCAGTCGATCTACATGTACGCGCTTGGCAATCTCCCGCCCGGCGCGGTGATGAATCCGTCCCTCCCGCTTGCAGGATCACGGACAGGATTATCGTCGCAGTTCTCCTGGACCCCGACACAAGCCGGTGTTTACACCGCCGCCTTTTTCGTGACCGACAGTTTGGGCGGAGCGGACACAGCGTCGGTGCAAATCACAGTCTCGTCGGTGCAGATCAATGTCCCGCCCGTCTGCGTCATTGACCCGATCGGGCCGTTCACAGTTCGCGCGGGGACAAATCTGAGCTTTACGGTAACCGGCGCTGATGGTAATGATGGCCAGACGATTACGCTTAACCCGTTCGGAGCAATTCCCACCGGCGCGACGATGACTCCGCCCCTGCCGCTGACCGGACCGAATACTGGCATCTCGTCGCAGTTCTCCTGGACGCCAACCTCACCCGGAAACCACTTCATCGGATTCATCCTTCAAGACAATTCCGGCGCCAAAGACACCATCACGACGATAATCGCCGTGCTGGAAAGCACTCCACCATTCGTTGTCTCGGTGTCGCCGAGCAATGGCGTGACGGAGGTTCCCTGGGACGCCCGAGTCATCATCGAATTCTCCGAGCCTGTGATAAATACCTGCGATATCCTCACAGCTCCACTACCCTGCGTTTTGGTCCAGTCGAATAACAGCGGCGCTCTCCCTGTTACCGAGAGTTGGAATGGCGTCATCCTCTCCCTGCTCCCCAGCGAGCAATGGCCGGACGATGACACAATCACGGTGGTTCTATCAGGCGAGCTCGAAGACGCAGCAGGAAACAGCCTCGATGGCGACTCAGATGGAATTCCCGAAGGATCACCAGTCGATGACTACAGGTTCTGGTTTTTCACAACAGCCGGCGTCTATCCCGGCGACGCCAATGATGATGGCACCGTTGATGAACGTGATGTCCTCCCGCTCGGCGTTCACTATCTGAGAACCGGTCAGCAGCGCCTGCGGAATCCGGACATTTGGACTTTGGAGCGGGCATTCGCCTGGAGTCCTTTTGCGGCCACCCACGCCGACTGCGATGGCAACGGCATCATCGACTCGCTCGACATCTGCACGATTCTCGAGTTCTTTGACCGCGCGGTGTCATCCAAGCGTGGCATCTCGAGTCAGACGGTCGAAGCGCTCACGGCGCTTGACGACCCCGTACGTGCTTCTCTGCTGAATGCACTGTTGGACTGCGAAGTTGGCAGTGCCGCTGCGCACACCACTTTGATCCATGCGCTCCAAGGCCAGACGGAGACAGAGGCGCCGCTTCCATCTTCCTTCACACTCGAACAGAACTACCCTAATCCTTTCAATGCGGGCACAGTCATTTCGTGGCAGATGACATCCCCGGCGTATGTCGACTTGTCAATATTCGATATACTCGGGAAGCGAGTGCGAAAAGTGATTGACCGCGATATGCCCGCGGCATTCCATTCGGTCAACTGGGATGGTACCAATGATGATGGTCAGGCCGTGGCATCGGGCGTCTACATGTACCGACTTATCGTCGGTCATCACTCCGCCGCCAGGAGCATGGTCCTGATCCGCTAACTTCAAAGGAGCAGTCATGCTCTCCGCAGCCCGCCGTTTCGCCGTGGCGCTCGTGCTCTGCCTCGCTTTTCCCGTCAATGCAGTCTCTGCAACAATTCTTGGTCGAATTACAGACGCCGCGACCGAAAAACCGGTTGTGTTCGCGACGGTCAGACTTCTCGAATTGAGCAAAGAGGCGCACACCGATGCGGACGGTAGATACATCTTCGAAGGTGTCCCGGCGGGACGCTACACGGTCGTCGTCGCGTCCTCAGGAACGAGCGAATATGCGATCGGCGTGATCGAGGTCGCCGCGGAGGATTCCACCACGCTCGATGCCGCACTACGGCCGGATGGAGCGCCAATGGGTGATGGCGAATCAGAGTCCGAGGCTGGTGCTGCGCCCTTGTTCATCGGGACCGGGAGCCATTCTCTTCGCCGCGATCCGATCCGCATCGCGGACATGCCGATCAGGGGTTATGCGGACTATATCGCAATTCAGCCCGGCACGGTACGCCGGTCCTATGGCGCGCCGATTCATGTTCGAGGTGGGAGGATCGAGGAATTCAGCTATTCGGTCGACGGCTTCTCGACCCAGGACCCGTTTACCGGGATGTCTTTTGCGGCGCTGAACGGCAATGTCGCCGACGAAATCGACTTTCAATCCGGGTACAATCATCCCGCCGATGGTTGGCTGACCTCGGGGCAGGCCGAGGTGACCACGCGCGAAACCTGGGCAACCGGCGGATCATTCGAAGCGATCACCGACAACTTTCACGGCGAGAAGTCCGATTTCACACTCTATGCGCTCGACCTCTCCGGATCGCTTCTGCCCAATCGACCTGGGCAATTGACATACCTCATCGACGGCGAACTGCGCACAATCGGGAACCGCGATCCCGGCGGCGCGGACGACTGGAACTCCCTCGGCTCCTGGCATGGCAAACTCAATTGGCGCCCAGCCGATGGTTCCCGGATCATGCTCGGCACACGCGGTTCCTATGAGGATTGGAAGTACACTCCACGAGCTTACACTTTCGACGCCGTTCACGCTCCGCGTGGGATTGATGAGAACTACACGGTTTTCGGTACCGTCGAGCAGGAACTCTCCAACCGGACTAATCTCTCAGCCTCTGCCAACTGGTTTTCGTCAAGTCATCGTCAGGGCGACGGCGTGCATTTCGACGACATCTGGGCCTATGGCCGTCCCAACGGCAATCCCCTGTTCGACCGGACCAAGTTGTTCTGGAGTTGGGATGACCGGTTGCTCGATCCCGACAGTCTCGAACATGCCCAGTATGTCCCGTTCCATTCGCCCATTGTCGAGTCAACATTCACGGTCACGCTCCCCGGCGGCGGCACTGAAGAACATACATTCATCATCCGCGGCGACGAAGGCAGCGTTTGGGACGATTACTTAGAGCAGAAGGGCTCATATCTCGGCGGGAGATTCGCGTTGTCCCATATTCACTCCCGCGAAGCACAGTCACAGCTTGGGGTCGAGTTTCAGCGACACACTGTGCGCGCGTACAATCATCTCTTCCCAGTCAATGTCTATCAGGGAATTAATGGCGGATTCGATGACATCAATCGATACGGCTACGATGAGTTCGGTGCAGAATCGGACGAGGATGGCATTAACGGCGCGAAGCATCCGCTTATTGTCGGGAGTTTCTTCAACGAACATGTGAATTGGCGGGAGTTGTCACTCGACTTGGGCGCGCGCTGGGACCATTTCGACTACGACACGAAGCAGCTTGTGGACCCAACCAACCCGCTCGACCCGTTCGACCGTGCGGCCTATGCCGATACGGCGACCGGGCTCTCGGATGACGAACGGAATGAACTTCGCCAGTCGGCGCAGCAACTCGATGACGACGAACTCGAAGATGCCGACCCGCTCGACCGCCTCTCTCCGCGCCTCGCCGCCACTTTTGCCATCGCCCAGAACAGCAGACTGCTTTTTGATTTTGGACGGTATGTTCAGCGTCCCGCGTTCAGGGACCTCTACGCCGATTTTCGATTCCTGGAATACAAAGTCAGAACCGGCGGATACAATTACGTCTTCGGCAACTCGTCGACCGAACCTGTCAGCGTTACCTTGTACGAGGCAGGCTGGGAACATGATCTCACCTCCGTCGCCAGCTTTAAAGTCAGGGCATACTACAAGGACATCGAGAACCGGCTCGGCATCGTCGGACAGGCCGCGGTGCCGAATAGCTACGCGATAGTTGGCAATGTCGGAGATGCCACAGCCAAGGGACTTGAGCTTTCGGCGGAATTCAAACGCACATCGGGACTCGCGGCCGTTGTCACCTACGCCACATCCTCAACCGAGGAGCGAGGGAATATCTTCGACGCCCCGAACAACATCGCCTGGACAGTAGCGGCGCCCCCGCTGGTCACTGCGCCCGTGTGGTACGATCAACCACATCGCATCGTAATCCAGGCTGACTATCGGACTGGGCCGACCGGTGGACCACAACTGGGCGATTGGCACCCTTTGGCCAACGCGGGAATCGATGTACTCGCCGATATTGGCTCTGGCTTCCCCTACTCTCCCGTACGCGTGCACGACGAAGTGTCACTTACTCCCAGTCTCGGCGTGCCGCTTGGGCCGGTCAACTCGGAACGCAGTGATTGGACTTTCAGAATCGACCTGAAAGCCAACAAGTCGTTCCCGGTTTTCCGTGCAGATCTCGAGCTGTACGTTTGGGTGATCAATCTCTTCGATCGTGAGAACGTCGTCGATGTCTACAATGGCACCGGACAGCCCGACAACACCGGCTGGCTCCAGACCACCGAGGGGCAGCAATTCGTGGAAAGTTGGAACTATATCCACGATTCCTCATTCCTGACCGGCGAACAGAAGTACGAGTTGCGCCAATCCGACCCGGCCAATCTCGACATCCCACGCCAGATCCGCTTTGGCGTTCGTGTCGGCTTCTGACCGACGGAGAGCAGGCTCGGCATAGCCTCGCCCTCCCATGGCGACATTTGGGAGGGCGAGGCTATGCCGAGCCTGCTCTCTTTTCCCCTGGGCGACTAAGTGTCAATTCTCCCCTTGCCCAATCCCTCCATCACGCTTACTTGCGCCCAAGTCTTTCACATCGGAGGGTGGCATGACCGAACATGATGATCGCTTGCGGCGGATCGAGGATCGCCTCACGGCAATCGAACAGCGACTCGCGTTTCCGCAACTTCCACAGGCAACGCCTCTCCCACCGCCTGCCGCAACACCTTTGGCGGCCCCGACTCCCCCGCAGCCGACCGCGGCAAGGCCCGAGACCCGAACCGGCATCGGTATTTCGGCAACAACCGTACTCGGTTGGGGAGGGGTCGCTGCACTGGTTCTTGCGACCGCGTATCTGATCCGTCTGGCGATTGATTCGGGCTGGCTCACACCAGTCCGTCAGGTGGGAATCGCCGGAGTCTTTGGCGTCGGATTGATCGCTACCGGTTTGCTGTTGCGTGATTCGCTCCGCCGCTATGGAAGTCTTCTGCCCGCAGGCGGGATTGCCGTGCTCTTTCTTACCGTCTACGGCGCTCATCTCTATCACAAACTCATCGGCCCGATCCCCGCGACAGTCGGCGTCATTGTGATTTGTCTTGGCGCGCTGGCATTGCGTGAGCATTACAAGACCGAACTCTACACGTTTTTTGCGGTTGTCGGATCACTCACCGGCCCGTATTTCCTTCACGCCCTCGCCGCCCGTCCACTCGACCTCATGATCTACTTTGCCGCCTGGGATCTGCTCTTCTGCGCCTACGCGATTCGAGCCGGCTGGCGCTCGGTGTACCTGGTGTCGGCGTACTTGGCCTTCGTCGGTTTCGATGCCACCTGGCGGATGGCGGAATACTCTGATTGGATGTGGGCGGCCGGTTTTCAGGCATTCCAGCTTGCCCTCTATTCCGCGGCGACGATCGCGTACTCGATCAGGCATCGCATGCCGCTCAAGGAGCACGAGGCGGTCCTGCATCTGCCGCCGCTTCTTTTCTTCTACGCGACGGAATACGGGATCCTCAATCGTCATATTCCGGAGGCCGCGCCATGGCTGGCGCTTGCAAGCGTGCTGGTCCTTGTGATGGGATACTTGATCGCAAGATCACAACTGAGCGACAGGGCCCGCGCCGGCGAACAGATCATCACAAGCTACGCGGCGATTGCCTTATTCCATGCGGGGTACATCGATCTGGTGCCGGACCATTGGGGCGCGTTCACGGGATTGATCGTCGCGCTCGCCCTGGCCGCTATTGCCATAAGACAGAAAACGTGGCTCAAGCGTTTCTGGCCGCTCACGGCCGCGGCCGCGATTGTCGCGTTCCTCGGCTACGCGCGACTTGCGGCGGGGCTGGATCTCAACAATGTGATCGGGTGGAGGGTGCTCGTTCCCGCCTACGCAGCAATCCTGTATGTGGCATATTGGATCCTGCGCTTGCAGAAGGAAGTCGGTATCGGGCCATTTGCATCGCTCTACTTCGGCCACCTGATCGTGATGGCCGGCGCGATACATTTCACTGAAAGTCGGTTTGTCGTCTCGATTGTTTGGGGCTTTCTCGCCGTCGCCGCACTGATCATCTCGATGCTCACCGGCGACAAACGACTCGGTCGATCGTCACTACTCGTCTTCGCCGCTTTTGCCGCCAAGGTCATGCTCTTCGATTTGTCGGGGACATCGACGCTGGTGCGCATTGGCTGCCTCGTCGTGTTGGGCGTCACGATGTACGTCGGCGGGCTGTTGTATCAGAAGATCGAACAACCCAAAGCCACCAGTTCGTAAGTCTTCGTTCGGGGGTAGCCTCGCCCTTCCTGCTTACTGGGGCGAGGCTGCTTTGGGGCCTGCGCTACATCAGCGCCGCGCTATCGCCAGGCGCTTGAAACTTTCACCGATTCAACAGGTGTCGCAGAGTCGTCCCCAGGTCCGTTCCTTCAAACTGATATCCGCTCGCTGTCAGCTTGGCGGGTCGGACGTGCGCCGAGTATAGAAGCAGTTCCTCGGCCATTTCACCGAGGACGACTCGGAGTACAAATGCGGGCACAGGGAAAATCGCCGGCCGATTGAGAATCCGGGCCAGCGTGCGGGTGAATTCGCGGTTGCTCACCGGATTCGGCGCCACGACGTTCACGGGGCCGGACAAAGCCGGATTCGAGATCGCATGTTCGATAACACCGATCACATCATCGATCCCGACCCAGCTCCAATACTGCCTCCCCGATCCCATTACGCTGCCCAAGCCAAGTTTGAAAGGGAGCAGCATCCGTTTCAGCGCCCCGCCTTTTGGCGTCAGGATGATGCCAAAGCGCAGATTGACGACCCGAATGCCCTTCTCTTGAGCTGGTGCGGTCGCACTCTCCCAATCCTTCACCAGCTCGGCGAGAAATCCCTGCCCCGGAGCCGATGCTTCATCCAGCCATTCGTCGTCGCGGTCGCCATAGATGCCGATCGCAGAGGCGACGACGAAAACATCGGGCGGAGTTGGCGTACCGGCGAGCGTCTCGCAGAGGGCTTGGGTCGGTCCGACCCGGCTGGAGTAGAGCAGGTCCTTCCTTGCCTTGGTCCAACGTTTGTCGCCAATGTTGGCGCCGGCCAGATGCACAACCGCCTGCGCACCCAAGAGCGTGGCTGGATCGATCTCTCCGGTTGCCGGATTCCAACTGCCTGAACCCGGTGCGATGACTTCGGCGCGCTTCAGGTCGACGACCGAGTGATCGTGCGCCCTAAGCTGCGGGAGAAGTGCGCCTCCGATCAAACCTGTCGATCCTGTCACCAGTATCTTCATGACCCTCTCCTACACAAGATCAATTGCATTGCCTATTGCGTCTCCGAACCAATTACGGCAAATCCCGTGACTGCAGGGCAGAAAAGTCATTGCTTCCGCCTGGATGTGGCTTGGTCAGGACATCGGAGGATTAATGAACGAATACAAACGTGTAAACAAGTCTCTCTGGGATGGCTGGACCGAAATCAATTATCGCGCGCCTTCATATCGCACCGAAGAATTCAAGGCCGGATTGTCCAAACTCCATCCGATTGAGTTAGCAGAGGTCGGCGATGTGCGTGGCAAAACGCTGCTCCACCTCCAATGTCACTTCGGGCTCGACACGCTCTCCTGGGCACGTGCCGGAGCAACGGTGACCGGTGTGGATTTCTCTCCCAAGGGCATTGAACGCGCCGAAGCCCTGAGCCGGGAGCTGGACATTCCGGCGCGCTTCTTCTGCTGCGACATCTATGATCTACCCGATCACCTCGCGGAACAATTCGATGTCGTGTTCACCTCCTATGGAGTACTCTGCTGGCTGCCCGACATTCCCCGCTGGGGACAGATTGTCGCGCGCTATCTCAAGCCGGGCGGCCGATTCCACATTGTCGAGTTTCATCCCATGACCAATCCCTTCGATCCAAACAATCGGGAAGGCACCATGGAACTTGCGCTCCCGTACTTTCACCGGGTTCAACCGTTGCGCTGGGTCGAGAAGGGATCCTACGCAGATCCCGATGCTGATTTTGTCCACGAATCGTACGAGTGGCCATACAGCATTGCCGACGTGATCAACTCCCTTATCGCTGCCGGCTTACGCATCGAATATTTCAACGAATTCCCCGACAGCATCTCTGAATGCTTCCCCGGACGCATGCGCGAGGACGCCGACGGGATGTGGCGCCTGATCGAACATCCAGACTCGCTGCCACTGATGTTCTCTATCAAAGCCGTGAAGCACTGAGGGCGTTCTGGCACCGAAAAATGCAGGCTCGCGAGTACGCTCGCCCTCCACATCCTGATTTGGAGGACGAGCGTACTCGCGAGCCTGCTCTTCTCAGCGGTACCCGAAGACTTCGGCCCAGATAATGAGAAGGATCAGCCCCAACCCAAGCGAGAGCGCGATCCAGCCAAAGACTTTCATACCCTTGACCACCATAGGCGGCAGAGGCTCGGCCAAGTGCTTCTTGAGTTGACCGGTGCGAACCAACTCCTCGAATTCCCGAGGCCGATCAAGGCGGAATTCCTGAATCGGCACGCGTCCCGTGAAGATGACCGTGTCCATCGGGAATTTGTCCGGACGGAAGTGTGTATTGAAAAAGTGTACGGTGAAGATGAAACCCACCGCCAATAGCGCTTCATCCGAGTGGATGATGGTCGCCACGTTGATGAACCACCCCGGCAGCAACTTTGTGAAGAATTCCGGGAACCACAACATCAGCCCGGTCGAGCCGATGATCAGCACGCCCCAGAAGACCGCGAAGTAGTCAAATTTCTCCCAGTACGTCCATCGCCCATAGCGCGGACGCGGCCCGGCGCCGACAAACCACTTGAGCGTTGCTTTCAAGTCCAGCCAGTCGTTTCGGTTCGGCAGCATCGAATCTTTGTCGAGCAGGAACTTGAACCACGACTTCCGGCTTTCTTTGCGCCGCTTCCAGACGTCGTGCAGATGCATCGCGAAGTACCCAAAAGTAATCACGGCACACACCCGATGCACAAATGACGCCGCCTCAAATCCACCGAACATGCGTGAGAGGAACTGCGCCCAACCCAGGTATGAAAACTTGAGCGTCATCCCCGTCAATGCCAACCCGAGGAAGCTGATGACCACGAGAATGTGCATTTGCCGCTGACGGCGCGTGAACCGCTTGAACTCCAGTCGATGCGGTTTGGCTTCGATCTTCTGGTGCTGCCGCATCGCCTGGAACGATCGCGGCATCCACATCAGGGTATGCGTCCCTGCGAGAGTCAACGTGCCAATCAAGAGCGTGCTCATGAACCAAAACGTGTAGTACAGAATCGGGTACTTGTTCTTGTCGTGATGGGTCGCGTGCGTCAAGTATCCAGCAAAACGCCGGTTCGAGCCGGGGTGGCATTGCGCGCAAGTCTGCACGATGTTGGCACGTGATAGGTGCGACGCGGGCTCACTGGGCGGGAGAATGTCGTGCGAGCCGTGGCAATCGTAGCACTTGGCGGCCATGGTGTATCCGAGCTTGGAGACTTTACCGTGGAACGTCTCGAAATACGACTCGGTCACATCCTTGTGGCACTCGCCGCATTGCGCCGTGATCGCCAGCTTGAACCCCTCGTCGCCGGTTCGTGTGATCGTGTGCGATGAGTGGCAGTCGATACAGACCGGGAGCTTTTTGTCGCTGGTCGAGACCGCCGTTGAGTGAATGCTCTTCGAGAACTTCTCAAAGATCCCATTGTGGCACCGCGCGCATGTTTCCGGGACGTTTGTGTGGTTGACGCTCGACTCGGGGTTGTCTTTCGGCAGGACATGATGCGCCGTGTGGCAATCGGTGCACATGGCGGTCACCACCAGGCCGCTCTCCAAGAGTCCCTTGCCGTGGATGCTCTCTGTGTAGTGCTCGATGATGTCGTGCTGCGTTCCTGTGTAGCGGACCGCGGCCTTCTTACCCTCTCGGTGGCATTGCGCGCAGAGCTTCGGAACATTGATTGGGAATGTCGCGGACTTCTGATCGCGTCGATCCCGGATCCCATGATCGCCGTGGCAGTCTGTGCATGTCGGCGCATTCGGATCGCCGCGATCGACCAGTTGTCCGTGCGTGCTCGTCGCGTACACCGAATCGACACCGGCATGACACACGCCGCAATCGACACGCGCCGCTACCGTCGCGCAGGGACGCTCGTGTCCCTGGCGCGATGCCCCCGTGTGGCATTGGGCGCAGGCAACTTTGGATCGGTGATGTATCGACGGCCCGAACTCGGCTGAGTCAACAAACAGCGAGACCGTGTCGGCGCCCCTCACGGTCTGCAAATCCGGCCGGACATGACAAGTCATGCATTCATCGTCGGAGATGCTCTCCTCGTACACCAGGCGGCGGGTCCGATGCGGTTCATGGCAATCTATACAGACCGGGATTTTGTGCGGTTCTTTCTCCCACAACTCACCGCGGATGACCTTGGAATGCACATCCTCGATACGCCCATGACACTTCTGGCAGGTGTTTGGAATATTGCTCGCATGGATGCTTGAGGCCGGGTCGGTGTGCGGCAGCACATTGTGCGCCGTGTGGCAGTCGGTGCACACTGCGACGACTGTCAGTCCTTTCTTGTAAAGCCCCTCACCATGCGCGCCAAATGAATAGTGCGAGAGAATCGAATCCTGAGGAATGTCGTACGTCTGATGAACTGGAGTTCCTTCCTTATGGCAACGCCCGCACATGAACGGAATCTGGAACTTCGTGACTCGCGAATTCGGCGACGTCGGGCCCATGATGTCATGCGAACCGTGGCAATCCCAGCATCGCGGCGCCAGCGGGGCGCCAGAGTTAACCATCCGGCCGTGCATGCTATTGTTGTAGACTCCGGCGATATCATCATGACAGAGGCCACAATCGACCGGAGCGAGTGGAGCGTCATGGGGAAATTCGGCGCCCGCCAGATCGCCGTGGCAGTCTATACACGTGAGTGAACCATGCACCGATGCCTGAAAGCCGGGGAGTAGGAGATTGACCCGCTGACCTGTTCGCTCTGAGACGAGCGACGGATCCTCATGGCACATCATGCAATCTTCGAGCGACTGCGCCAAGCTGGCTGGCGACATGCAAACCGCCAGTGTCAACACACCCAGCGCCACAATCGACAGCCGACGACGCACTAATGATCTCCGCTCTGTTTGCCGCTCTTGCCGCTGCCGCCCTCGTCGCCTTCATTACTCGGAGTCCGCCGGTCGGAGAGGTGCTCGGCTTCGTTCGTCGAAGTGGGCGGCAATGCCGGATCGCCGGGATGTTCATGGCGATACACGTCCTCCGGCATCTTCCCCGTGTACCAGGAGGGATTCATCGGATAAACCGCCGGGCTGAACACGGTTGAATACATGTGCCAGATCAGAATGGCAAGAGTCGCCAGCCAGGCTTCGTAGTAGTGGATCACCAACATCACATCCAGGAAACCTTTGGGGAAAAACTTGACGGCCAATGACTCTTCCCACATGAAGAGACCCGTGATGGCCATGATTACTGTGCCCCAGACCAAGGCCCAGTACTCCGCCTTTTCCACGTAACTGAACCGGCCGAATGATGGACGGGAAGCGCTGCGGCCAAGATTGTAGTAAATCATCTGCTTGAATTCCGAGATATCCGATTTCCCGGGCATCATGTCGATGATGAATTGCCGACCGCGCGGGCGTAACAGGTACCCGACATGCCACATCGCCGTCAGAATGAAGAGAATGGCGGAGACACGGTGGATCGTGCCGCGAAGCGGGAAACCGCCCTCGCGCCCGAACAATAACTGCACCCACCACGCGTCCGAAAAACGCAGCGCGAATCCCGTGACTACGAGAACGATAAACGTGACCATGAGAAACGTGTGCTGCCAGACCTCATTGAACGTCATGCGGACAAACTGCTTCCTGAGGTTTACCAAATGAATCTGTTTGCGCAGATCGATGAGCCAATGCAGGACCATCCCGCCGATCACGACAAAGATGATGACGATGTAGATGTTCTTAATGATCCCGGCGATCGGTGTCCGGCTCACTCCGGGCGATCCGTGGATTGGCGCTGTTGCCGCGGCGACGGAGATCCCCGGATGACAATGGCCGCAGGTCTTCTGCAGGTTGCCTTGATTGATCGAAGACGCCGAGTCGGTTGACGGAAGAATGCGATGGCCGCCGTGACACGAGGCGCAGTTCGCCACTGTCACGTCCCCGGTCTTGCTCTTCAGGCCATGATAGCTGTCGACAAAAGTCTTCAAACGGCCGGTGGGTATCCCGTATTTCTCATTCAGGCGGGCCGACTCATGACAAGGTGAACAAGTGGCCTCAGCCACACGGCTGGGGCTCACCGGGGATCGCGGATCCCGCAGCGGCAGAATGCCGTGCTCGCCATGGCAATTGGTGCATACCGGCGAGTCCGTCTCGCCGCGCTCGGTCAGCTGCCCGTGGATTCCCTCCCAATAGTCCTGCTCGACGTTGCGATGGCATTTTCCACAAGTCTTCGGGATGTTGAAGTGGTTGATCGAGGACTCAGTGTTCCCAGCGGGCAGTATCCGATGTGCTGTCCCCGCAGTCGAATGGCAATCATTGCAGGTCGCGGCAAGGTGCACGCCCGCAGTCGAGGCACGGCCATGGACGCTGCTCTCGAACACTTCTATGGGCCGCTCGAGCGGAATCTTGTGTTTCTTGACCAGATCGAGATTCTCGTGACAGCTAGCGCAGGTGCGCGGGAGATTGATGGGATTGACCTTCGAGTGACGGTCCGTCGAGGGCAGGATATCATGCGTCCCGTGGCAATCAGCGCAGTTGGGAATATCCTCGCCGACACCGACTCGCAGCCGCCCGTGCCATTGGTAAATCGAAGTCTCCTCCTCGTGGCACGACCCGCAGTTGACCTTCGCAAGCTTCTCGGCATGTGGGAAATCAGAGACGCCAGCGAGGTCAGCATGGCAGCTTGAGCACTCAAAGGTCGCGTGCGCGGATTGACCGACCTGTTCCGCGGTAACGACCAATGAGTCGGCACGTGGCCCATAGTCCTCAAACATGTCGCGCGTGCCGTGGCACTCAAGACACGTGCTGTTGTCGGCGACCGCGGTTGCGAAGGAACACAGGCTGAACGCGAGGACGATTACCAGCCAGATAGCAATGGTCGACCTCGAACTCTGATAACGTGGTAGGACGGCGTTGGACATAGACCCCTCTCGCCTTCGGCTCGCCTGCGGCGCGCCTGCGGGGAGATCGTCCCCCCACACTCAAATCCTACGTATCAATGTCCGGATTGTCAACGAACCCTCGCCAAGGAATGACAGAGAGCCCGCAAGTCTCGATGAATTTTGTCAACTTCTATAGGTCAGAATTGTCAACGTTTTGGCAGATCTTCCAGGACCGGAGTCGGATTCTCTTCCTCGTACGCCAACAACTGATGGCAGGCGCCGCAGTCCTGAGAAATGGTCAGACCCTCCGGCGAAACGTGATTCTCGTCGTGACAGCGGAAACACCCATTCGAGAATGTGTGCCCGATGAAATTGCGGTACGTCCCCCACACGATTCCCATTTCCGGGAAAATGTTGCGCGACCAGATGCCTGCGAGCACGTCCGCCGCCTGTTCTACCATTTCGCCCTTACTGCTCGCCAAATCCGGGTACTCAGTGCGATAATAAGTCCGCACTGCAACGCGGATGTCGCGGGCAGCGTCTTCGCGCGAGCCGTACGGCTGCTTCAGAATTCGGACTCCCTCCCGCTTGATAAACGGCAATTCGGCGGGCAGATCGCCCGTGACCAACGCTTCGTCGACGGCCACCTCGGGCACTTCAAAGGTGTGCGCCGGGCGATTGTGGCAGTCCATACAATCCATGACGCGACGCGGCATCGTCCGCAGTTCTTCGATAGGGTAAGGGGAATCGCTCGAGACGTACTCGGTCTGGCGTCCGTCAAGATCAGTCATTTTGATGTACGCAATGGTGTCACGGACTTCATCGAGAGCGACATACTCGACCTTGTTCTTGATGTTCATGTGCCAGTGAATACCTGCGGTCCCGCCGAGTTTCGGGCTGCCTCCCCCGGTCTTCATCAGCAGGATGTTCTTGAGCGCCGTGTTGGCCGAGTCTTCCTGGTATCGCGTCTTCACAACAAGCTTGAAGCTGTGAAACTTCTCCGGCCAATGACATTGCTCGCAGGTCTCTCGCGCCGGGCGCAGGTTGCGGACTGGCGAAGGGATGGGCTTTTCGTAGGTATCGAAGGTGACGGCGATCACCTGTCCCAAGCCCGACAGTTTGGATTTCACATACCAGTCCGCGCCCTCGCCAATGTGACACTCAACGCACGCGACTCGCGCATGCGGGCCGTTCCGGTACGACGTGAGTTCCGGCTCCATAACCGAGTGGCATACCTCGCCGCAGAAGGTCGTCGTGTCCATGAAGACCACGCTCTCGTACGCGGTCGCCGCCATGAGCGAGACCACAAGCGCGGCGGTGATCGTCATCACGATGATTCGCCGACGGGTCCGCGTGTCATCGAGGTTGACTTCTACACGAATCAGCCCCTTAGGCAATCCTGCCGCGTGGGCGAGCCGGCGTCGTTCCCAGCTCATCCCCACGGGAATCAATACAATGCCCAACAATATGAAGCCGGGAAGCACGAGAAAGGCGATGACGCCGATATATGGGTTCGATTCGAAACCCAGCCAGGCAGCCACAAGGATGAACAGTATGAACACCGCTGACACGCAAACGGTCAGCAGACCCGCGAAACTGATCCAGTTGCTTGTCAGTCGTTTAAGCACCTTACTCTCCCTTGCCCTTCATGCATGATGGCCAAGCCGGCCGAACCATGTCAGAGGGCTCTAAACCTATCCTCAATCATCCGGATTGTCAACGCCGTCAGTTCAATCACTGACAGTCAACTGGCATATATGACAAAGCGGGCCGCCGAAAATCCGGCGGCCCGCTGCGACAGAAGAGTGGTCCGAATCGCTATTTCGCAGCCGACTGGGCCAGGTAGTCTAAACTCGCCGCGATGACATCCTCCGCATAGCGGGGATTGTGCACTCCATCACTCAGATCGTAATGCAAGAGCTTGTAATTCCACACCACGCCTCGATCATTGGCATTCAGTGGCGCGGCGGCACCTGTCCTGACCGAATCGCCGTTTTCACTCACCCAGCCACGAGCAAAGAGCGCATCACGGAGTTCATCGAGATGCTCATTAAAGGCGTCTTGAACGGCATTGACATCGGTCCTCGCCATCTGATCCGCCGAGGATCCCGTCCAGTTTAGGTGGCAACCGGCCTCGCGGCAACCGCTCGAGTTAATTCTGGTGCCCGACGAGTAATTGATGGCAAAACTGTGGCCACCGGAGATCGCATTGTCCGGAAGATTCGCCATGTGGCAGGTCACGCAGCCGTTGGCGATGGCGTTGTGAGTGGCGTTGGTCCGATAAACTGCGCCGGGCAGCACCCAAGCGCCCTGCCCAGACAAGACATTTGACTGTGGGCCGTAATGTGTACCCCACCGGTAGCTGGTGATCAGTGTCGCTTCGTCATCTATCGCGGGCTCCGGGGCACGTGCCTGATGACAAACCGCGCATGTATTACTCTCAGCTTTGTCATAAGACGTACCCACAGTCATCGCTGTCGCCCCCTCCTTGCGTAGACCGAAATCCCCGAAAGTGTGAGGGGCGTGGCAAGCAAAACAGCCAATGTGAGACGACTCCTCCAACGGGGCGGACTCACCCGTTGCGATGTAGGTCTGGTACCCTTCCGTACTGTGGCAGCGGGAGCATGCGGCGCTGCTCTCCGCGGTGCCCCGGACATATGTGTCGCTCAAGTTGTGCCGTGAGAGGGCAAACTGCGTTTGGATCGTCCGCAGATAGTACACCGAGTCGTCAACAAGTTCGTATTCGTCCGTGTGGCAATTCATACACGTTGCCACCCCTGGCGGACCCTGCGGGCCCACGTCGCCCTCGCAACTGGCCAACCCCAAGAGCATCAGCCCGACAGCCAATGGCATGGCCGCCTTCAACCATTGTTTCATCCCGCGCTCCTTTCGATCACTATTCAAAATCCTCGTCTTTCATGACCATCATTCCGGATCCCGTCCGTGACAACGCTCGCAGAAACCGACGCCTGGCCGACGCGCCCCGCCCTCGTGACAGACATAGCAAACAGCGTTTTCATCGTCGTGCCATGAGCCCTTAACATCGCGCATGAATCCCTCGGGATGTGGCGAGATGGTGTTGCGATGGCATCGCAGGCATGTCGGCTCGGCAGCACTCTCTTCGTGGCAGGCCGCGCAAACCTCAATATCGGTGCGCGCAAACTCGGCGTGCCTGTGGTATTCGAAATCGGCCAAGTCATGCCACACTGGCTTCAGCCGCGAACCATCATTCTCGGGGTTATGGCAGGCATTGCAGAATGTCTGCGGTTCGTGGCAAACTGCGCAGTCCAAGGTCTTCGCGCGCACGTCACTACCGTGCGTCCAACGGTAGTTCAGATCATGCGCCCGCTGCAGAATCAAAAGGTCGTTTCCCTCATGGGCTGAAGCCATCGGACCAATTCGATCGACCGGCGCGTCCGCCTTATTCAAGATCGCCAGTCCCAGCGCCGCCCCTTCGTGGCACTCCGAGCAGTAACTCTCACGATGACATGTCTCGCACGATTTGGCGTCGCCCCGCGCCTTGATTGAGTGATCCGACACCCAGTCGGCCACGTGATCCTTGGGGCGGAGCAACTGTACCTGCGAATGGCACACGTTGCAGTTGTCGTTCATCTCACGTTCGCCGTGGCAATCAGTGCAAATCGACATCGACGGCAGGGCATGACTCGGAGCCTTCGTCGATTTCTCGACCCCTGCATGACAGCTCGCGCATTCCATCCCCATCGACACGTGCTTGGCGTGGTCGAAGATGAGTTCACGCGCCGGTGTCGGCCACGGCGATGAGCCATCGGCCGGGACCGTCCAGTTCATGTCGGCTTGCTCGTGACAGCCGTAGCAGTCTGCAAGAGTGGGCAGCAGTATCGTCACCGAGGTCGTGGCAGAACTGGCCGCTTTGTGGCAATCGAGGCAGGCGGCGCCAACGTCTTCAATATGCTTTTTATGATCGAAGGGGATCGTGGGAGTCTTCGTGCCCGAGGCGTATGCCGAAAAGAAGATTGCTCCCGCCGCCATCACCAAACCCACTATGGTTGCGCGCCGCTTCATTATTGCCCACCCCCCTCGGTCGATCCCTGCCCACCCAAGCGGTTGAAGAACCACCAGGAGAATCGCGCGATCACGCGGAAATCCGATTCGTCTCCGGCGAACGACGCCATGGTCTTCAGGTCTTGAGTCAGATATTGCAGCTCCAGATCCCACGATGCTTGCGGCATCCACTGCCACCGCACCCCGGCCCACGCCGAGGCTTCGGTATTGGATTCTTCCTGATCCTCGAAGAGTTCGTAAGTCGAATAGTGCGAGCCGCCGCGCAATGTCCAGCGTGGGTTGAGCGGATACATGGCTTCCCCGGACAACGACACGGTCGATCCGGAGGCTCCCGCCTTGGTGTGGAGCATGAGTGAGAAATACTTGTGTGAGGCCCCGAGATCAAAACGTTGGGCACTTTCATCAGCGATGTCCACCAAGGCCCCGCCGACTGTCAATGTCCAGGTCTCGTTCACGCGGTAGTGCAGTCGCAATCGTCCTTCGCGGAACTCGGTATCACCAAACACCCAAAAGATCGAATTGTAAGCGAGGCCGGGACGACGATAGCGAAATTGCCCTTGCACGCTGAGCTTCGAAGTCGCATCCCAGCGCGCCGAAATATGCGCCCGCTGGATCCGTGAGCGCGGTTGATCATAGAGGAGATTTCCATAGAGAGAACCGAACGCCGGGAACGACCTGCGCCAATCGAGTCCGAAATTACGGGACGCGAGATCATCCACCTCCGTCGACCCATAACTGCGCTGAATTCGGCGCTCGGCAAAGGTCAGAAACATGGTTCCCATCATCGGGCATCGTCTGCCGACTCGTAGACCGAACGCATGCCCCTCATCGAAATCTCTCGGCTTGAATCGTCCGTCTTCCGGAGCGAGTGATCCGATGTATCCGCCAAGCTCAAATTCTTTCCAGAAGCGCAAATCGGCAGAGCCGCCGTCAATAGCTAACGAGCCATTCGGCCAACTCATCCGGTGGCGTCCAACAGTCAGATCGAGGACGTTCGCCAGCTTCTTCCAGCGCGCATAGAGGTCGTAGACACGGTAATCGTCGACATTGTCTCCCTGACTGCGCGAGTCCAAACGGCCGCGCATGGTCGTCGCGATTTCCAAGTCCTGGCCGCCGATCCGGCCGAGACGCAAGCCCAATGTCCCGGAGTTCTGCCAATGCCGTGTGTCGGTGCTGTCGAGCTCACTGCGCTCCCACAAATAGCTGGAAACACCGACTCGACCCGTGAGCACAGCCGCGTTGGCTGATATCGAAATCCCGAGGAGAATGACCAGAGCAAGACTAACAGGTATACGGTTCATCGGGCTCCCCCACGATTTGACGACCCTTCCATCCACCGATAGTATCGGCGGGTCATTTCGATCCGAGAACCATGACCGCGATCACGGTACATTTGTTGACATCCGCTGGCAAGGAAGAACGCCACAAACGTCAACTGTTTTTGACAACATAAGCCGAAAGATTGCCGTGCGCTGGGCCCCTACGAGGCGAGTGGCCACTCACTTGCGCGTGCCCCTAAATACGACAGACTAAGTAGTATTTGCAACATCGGACTCACGACGCCCCGCATCGGCATCTCGAGAAAGCCGGCTGACCAATGCTCAGCGGCACGAGGACAATCCGCACATCTTAGTCCATGTGACTCAACAAATTCGCCGCCGCGCCGATACTGAATAATGGACCTCAGGCGCCCCGGGCGCAGTCCCCGTTACGCCTGAATCGAGCGAGCGTCATGACACTTACTGACACCGGACACATCGTCTTGAAAGCCGTCGAAGTCTTCGGCGGTCTGCCCGATGACATCCTCGACGTGATTCGTTCCTACATGGAAGAGCGCACGACTCCGGCGGGAATGGTGCTGTTCGAAGAAGGCCAGAAGGCCGAGGATGTCTTCTTCCTCCGCAAGGGCACGGTCCAAATCATCAAGACGCAGGATGGGAGGGCCGAGGTCTTGGCGCGTCGCGGACGGGGTGAGGTCATTGGCGAGATGGCGCTCTTAGACGCCTCACCACGGTTTGCCACCGCCATCTGTGAAACCGAGTGCGACCTGTTCGTCCTCTCACGCAGTCGTTTCTATGATCTCCTCCCCCAGCATCCGAGCATAGCGGAACGCATCATGCGAGTCATGAGTCAGCGTGTGCGCGAAGCCGATGTCAAACGCCTTGAGGGACTGGAAGCCAAGACACGTGAGTTGGAAGCGGCACGGTCGCGGCTGGAAGCTTCTTTGACATACCGCGATCGCGTTCTCGCGAACGCGCCATATCCGATTATCGTCACCGACGTCGTCAATCGGGTCCAACTTGCCAACAACGCTGCGCAGCGTACATTCGGCAATCCGAAGAAGCGCATCCTGTGGGAATGGATCATTCCGAAAAACCCCGATCTCAAAGCCGAATTGGAATCACGGCTCCAACGCTCCTCCAGCTGGAAGACCGAGCTGGAATTGACGGGCCCCGAAGACGCGCAACTGTTCTGCAAACTCGTGGTGGTACCCATTGCCGACACCGGGGATGGCCGGTCGGCGCGTTTATGGATCTTCGAGGACCTGACGGAGATTCGCGCGCTGCAATCCCGGGCGCTGGACCGCGAGCGGCTGGCGCTCAAAGGCGAAATGGCCGGTGAAATCGCCCACGAACTCAACAACTACCTCGCGGTGCTGTTGGGAAATGTTGAACTCCTCCCCATGTTCCTGGGGAATTCACTGCCGCCGGCCGCGCAAAAGTCGCTGAGCAGCATTCAACACGCCCTCGGGCAAGTCACGCTATTCACCGACAGCCTGTTGCGCTCGCGCCATCCCGCAGGACAACTCACAGAAATCAACTTGAATGAGTTCCTTGAAAATCAGATCGCCTTTCTGCGTCCGCAAAAGCGGCTAAAGAAAGCTGTGATCGAAACGCGTTGGGGCGAGAATATCCCGGCGTTCGAATGCGATGCTTCGGGACTTCAACAAGTCTTCTACAATCTCCTCCTGAATGCTGCGGACTCTCTGGCCGCTGCGGGCCCGGACTGCCATTCCATTTTCGTCACCACGAACTTCGACAACGCCACCCATCACGTTGAGTTGATCGTCGAAGACAATGGGCCCGGCATCCCGCCGGAAGTGCAATCGCGGATGTTCAGAGAGCGTATCTCAACCAAACCGACCGGGCATGGCTTCGGCTTAATGACCATTGCACGGATCATCCAGGAACACGGTGGCACGATTACGCCCGGTTCGCGTGAAGGCGGCGGCGCCCGATTCATTATTCGTCTTCCGCTTAAACCAGCCCACTCTTAAGAGGATGATGGCCACATGGACCTGATGTGGTTCCTCTTTCTCGCGCATCTGACCGGGGACTATGCGCTCCAGTCTGACCGCATGGCGGCAGAAAAGGGTCGCAGACTGTCGCAACTGACTCGGCATGTGGTGATCTATACACTCTGTATTGGCGCCACGTTGTGGCTCTACGCTGCGGCAACTTCACAGTTCAAATTCTATTCCTGGCACGCGGCCGGAATGCTGGCCCCACTTCTGGCGTTGCACTGGATTCAGGATTACATCAAGGGCCACTACCTCGCCCACAGCAAGCAAGCGTACTACGCCGACCAAGTCTTGCACTTGGCCCAACTGTACATCATCCGGCTGCTTCTGATATGACCGAATCGGGGAGACCAGACGAAGCGGTCGTGGCGCTGGTCTCGCGCCGACTCTGGACTACTCAACAGAGCCGCGAGTCCCGCATCTGCAACGGCTCAGTCCTTTTCGCCGACATTGCGGGGTTCACCCACCTGACCGAGACCGCGAAGCTGCGCGCCGGTACTCGCGGCATCGAGGAACTGACCGCCCGCATCAATGCCGTCTTTGATGACTTGGTCGTGGCGGCGCACTCAACCGGCGGCGACATCCTGAAATTCGGAGGGGACGCGATCCTCGTCGCCTTCGATGCCAATGGCGATGATCAAGATGCCGTCGCCCGCGCGATTCGCTGCGCCGGACGGATGCAAACAGCAATCGCGCGCCATCGTCGCGCCACGCTGCGATCACTTTCGCTGCATCTCGGCATTGCTCAAGGGCCGTGGTGGGAATATGTGGCGGGAATCACGGGCGCAAGGCGTGAGCACTTTGTCTGGGGAGAAACCATCGCACGGGCCATGGATGCCGCGGACTCTGTCAGTCGTAACGTGCGCATTGACTGCCCTGCCCGCCTTCTGCCACGCGATGGCGTGAGTCGATTCGATCGAGTCGGCGCTCACCAATTCGACCTCAAATCGTCCGCCCCGGGAATCGCCTCCATCTCCCGGCACGTCTTTGAAACTCCGAATGATACCCAAGCGATCTGGGATTTCGTACCCGAGGTCCTCCGCGATCCCGACCGAATTGCGGCGTTCGACGCCGCCCATTCCGCCGAGCATCGGCGTGTCTCAACGGTCTTCGCGTTTTGGAAGTGTCCGCAGGGCATGAAAAATCCTGTTCAGAGCGCGGAGCTATTCAATTCCGTTTTCCAATGCGCCCATGCCGCATCTTCTTCCGAGAACGGCGTGTGGGCTCGCAGTGATCCCTCCGGTGACAAGCAGAAGATTCTGGTTCTCTTTGGAGCAACGCAAAGCTCGACGGACGATGTGAATCGCGCGGTGTCGTTTGCCAATACCCTGCGGGATGACTTTGCCAAACTGCGAAAGAAGTTTCCGTCTCTCAAGCTGGGAATCGGTGTCGCCACGGCGACTGTGTTTACCGGATTTGTCGGCAACAAGGAGCGTCGCGAGTTTACCGCGATGGGGGACGGTGTCAACCTTGCGGCCCGCCTAGCCGCAAAAGCGAAAAACGGCAGCATTCTCGTGGACGCAACGACGCGAGACGAGTCGACGCGTTATCAATTCCGGCCCGCGGGAGTGTTGGCGCTCAAGAATGTCCGCAAGCCAACGGCCGTGTTTCGGCCTGCCGGAGTGATCTCGGTCGATGCCAGGAAGACGGCAGACCATATTGTCGAGCACCCGACGGCCCTGCGTCGTTGTCTGATGCTTTGGGAGGATGGGGCACACAGTGTCCATATTGCCGTCGAGCCCGGCACCGATGCGCGCAAATTCCTCGCTCAGCTGACTTCACGCTTGCGCGATTTTGGCAGCAACCACCTCGCAGTGACATTTGACCCGGGTGATGCCTCGCGTCCACTGGCAGGCCTTCGGCGGTTGTGCGCGATCTTGTTGCCGAGCGCGAACGATCCCCTGGCTGAATTGCTGGAGGATTCGGAAAGACACGTGCCTCGCATGCTTGCCCGTCTTGGGTTGGAAGCGGCAGCCAATGAGATCGCGCGACTAGTACTGCGACAGGTGGCACCGGCGAGCCCTATCGTTTTGGATCACGTCGAATTCCTCGAAGGATTGGATCGCAAAGCCATCGAAACGCTCATCGAGAAGGCGCCAAACCGATGGCTGGTCATCGAGTTTCAGGACGAGCCGCACACGTCTTCGCCAAGTGGTGCAGAGGTTGTTACGCTTGGCGCATTGACGCGCGACGAATTGACACGGGTCATCGGCGACATTTTGGAACCGGCCCGTCCATCACGATCCTTGATTGACTTCTTGTACGAACGCTCTCATGGGACCGTCCGCCTGGCGCGGTCTTTTCTCTCGCATCTCATTTCCGCGGGCGCCGTCACCCGTTCGGGGGGGCACCGCGCCGTCTGGCAGTTGCGCGATCCAGACAGTGTGAACATCCCCGATGGTCTGCGCGCGCATTTCCTCCAGCATGTGGACCGGCTTCCCCATCCTGAACGAATGGTCCTCCGGGCCGTGACCCTCCTCAATGATTCGGCACCGTTTCAGGCAATTGCCCGCCTGTGCAATGATCTCGACGAGGCGAAGATTGCAGCCTGCCTGGAAAAGTTGAAAGAGCATGGTCTGATTGAACTGCACAGTGGCGACCGGGAATTGCGTGCATCTGTCTGTGATCTGACCTGTCGTCAGGCTGTATACGAGACAATGTCATACCGCCTGCGCGAAGCATGGCACCAAGAGGCGGCGTCCTTCTGGCGCGCCGTGACGC
The DNA here is from genome assembly GCA_964371625.1 of uncultured Ignavibacteria bacterium. Lineage (GTDB taxonomy): Bacteria > Zixibacteria > MSB-5A5 > WJJR01 > WJJR01 > JACQFV01. Next base: position 1,508,093 of record CAYJMP010000001.1, read on the forward strand.
GACCCGACCCTGCTCGCATTGGGGAGCATCTATTTCGCGCGCGCCGGGTTGAATCGGCCAAGTGGCTGTCTCAGGCGGCGACACGGGCTCAGCGATTGTGGTCGCTGGACCGCGCACGCCAATTCAGCCGATGGGCAATTCTCGCCGCACAAGGCAATTGTAAGGTCGATTATGCATCAGTTATTCCCCCTCTCTCCAAGCACCCGGCGCATACGGAAGTGACACTTTTTGATTCTCTCGCCGAGATCTTTCGATTGCAGGGGCTTCATGTTGAAGCAGGGCGCATCCACCGCTGGCTGGCGCGGATCGCCAAGGGCTCAAAGAACCTCCGGCTGTCCTGTCATCATCGCCTGGTCGCGGCGCGCATGGATTGGTACAGCGGTCATTACGAGAAATCCGGTCGACAGGCTCTATCTGTTTTGCGGCAATCACGGCGCCTGAAAGATCAGACTTTGACGGCAGAGTCGGCCTATCTCTTCGGTGAGACGTGCCGACGCACCGGTCGAGTCAATGCGTCCCTGCGAGCCCTCACCGAAGCCGAGGCGCTCCTTCGGGATTCGGACAAACGAGATGTTTATGCTGATGTGCTCAATGCCCTTGGGCTTCTGCATTGGAACTGCGGCCGGCTCGAAGATGCGCACGCGTGTTTCGAGAGATCACTGCGGGCTCTTGCCCGCAGTGGTGACCCGGCCCGCCGCGGCCAGGTCGCGAATAATCTCGGGATTCTCCATGAAGAGCAAGGCCATCTCCGTCGGGCCGAACACTACTACGCCAAATCGTTTACGGTCTTCGACCGCACCGGCGTACGACGCCACCGCGCCTACAGCCTGGGCAACCTGGCCAATTTGCATCGTCACGGCGCGCGGTATGAACGTGCCCGTGCCGCCTACGAAGAGGTTGATACCGAACTGCGCGCGATGGGTGAGGCGCATGCCGCGGCGTACACGGTCGGAAATCTCGGAGATCTCGCGCGTGACTTTGGCGACTGGGATGTCGCGCACGAACGCTACGATTCCACACTCAAATTCGCCATCAAAGCCGGCGATGAGGAGTTGAAAGCCGAATGCTTCGGCCGCCTGGCGCACCTGCACCTGTTGGCCGGGCGCTATAACTGCATGCCGAGACTCCTGCGTAAGTCAAAGGAAGCCGCCAAGTGCGCCGATTCACGCGAATTCGCTCTCTATGAGCAAATGCTGCGGGCCGAACTCGAGATGGTTCAGTCCAACAAATCAGTCGCCGAGAATCGATTCGTCGAGGCGCACAGGGCCGCAACCGAAGTCGGACTCGTCTATTATCAATTGTGGGCGCAGCATGGACTCGCGCGACTGGCCCACAAACCGGGCCGGATCATCATGTCTGGGATGACGAAAGCACGAAGGAGCGGCTACCGCTGGTGGGAACTGCGCTTTGCCGAATTGGGCGCGCGGGATGACATGCCGAAGCACGTTCGGGAGCGTTGCCTCACTCAATGCACCACATTGGCGCGCGAAATCGAAGCTGGCATTGGCGACCCGAGGACGAGGAGCCGTTTCCTTGAATTGCTGCTGAGTCGCAAATTGAGTCTTGTCGCGTCTAATTCCCCGGTCTTGCCTCAGGAGTAAAGCAGTGCCAGAGTATGACGCTGGCCATCACAAGAAACCCGCACACCATGAGAACGGAGCTTGGATAAATGACCCAAGCCGCCCACCGCTCCCCGATCGCGATCAGCCAAAGTGAGCCGAAGGTCGACAGCAGGGAAAGTAAAGTCTCTGTGGCCCAAAGGCTCTTCCATCTTGCCAACACGTCAGTGAACGCAAAGAGCACCGCCACTGCAAAGAACAGCATGCCCATCCCCAGAAGATGGGTGTGCACAATCTCGAGCATCTCCCCCGTCGACTTTCCGAACTTCAGTTCTTCTTCATTGCCTTGGTAGTGATCTGAGATTCCTTCGGATCGCATCCCCGTGTTGTGCGCGATGAACGCGAGGCCCGCGGCGTACCCCAAAAGACTCACGAGGATGAACACTGCGATCGGCATGCGCAGGTATGACGGCAGCGTTCGGAGTCGCACCATTATTGGTTCTCCCACTTTTCCGCCCGTACTTGCTCGGCCAGGGCCAGCGCCTTGCGCACACCCGCATTCAAGGCGTTAACCGAGATCGTGGCGCCGGTGATGTTGATGATATCACGATTGATACGGATCGGGTCGGCCAGAGACTTTCCCCGGTACTGCTTGAGGAATCTCGTCTGCCGCACGTCTCCCCCACGGCTCTCACGGTACACCAGCACGCGCACATCGACGATGTGCAATGCCGTATCCACTCCCGCCATAAACGTGATCGGTCGATATTTTCCCTGCTCATCGGCGACCACGGCCGTGCCGAGCAACTTTCCTGCGGAAAACACATCGATATAAACGAATGCGCTGTCGCGCAATTCGCAGCCAAGCCGAGCGCGAAGTTTCGCGCACATGACCGAGTCCACCACGATGACCTGAGATAATGCCGAGTCTGCATCGGGAAAAATCTCGGCTAGGGCCGCGTCTTCTGAAGTGAGCACCTCGACTGCCCCGATTTCATCTTCCGTCGGGATTTCCTGCGCTCCGCTGGACACCAAATGCCCGAACACGAGGAATACGGATGAGAACAGGCGCAAGGTAGTCATGGGTGCAGCGCCTCGAGATCCCCGATCACTGTCACGCCCTCGTCGATGTCGGGCCAACTTGAATCGATCATTACCGCCGCAAAATCCTGATTGGACACAAGCCATTCCTTCGCTTTAGCACTCCCCATGACAAACAATCCTGATGACGCTGCGTCGACCGCCAACCCCTGATGGCCGAACACGGTGATGGATAGCAGGTCGGTTTGTGCCGGCATGCCGGTCCTCGGATCCATCAAATGACCGACGCGTTTTCCTTCCAGCGACATGCGGAATGTCTCGATGTTCCCCGACGTCGCCACGGTGGAGAATCGATGGCGAACACGCATAGCGGGATCGAATCGACCACGTAGCGGGTCTCGAATCACGCACTCCCAAGTGCCGATGCCATTCTTGGCGGCTCGGAAGATGTCACCGCCACAATTGGCCATCGCCGATTCCGCGCCCGCGGCGAGCGCCGCGCAGACCGCTCGCTCCGCAGCGAGTCCCTTCGCCCATCCCCCCGAATCCAATTCGATCTCGGTTGATTCGCGCAGGAGGCGCCCGCCGTGCAAATCGCACTCGAGCATGCGGTAATCCCAATCCCGTGTCGATGGGGATTCCTTCGTGGGCACGGAGCTCTCAAGTGGGCTCCGGAATCCCCAGCGCCGCATCATCGGCTCGACCGTCGGATCGAACATCCCCTCGAACCGCCCTGCCCAATGGAGACTCGCACCGATGGCTTCGAGCAGGGACTCATCGTCGATGTCGACGGAGAGGGTCTTGTTGGAATTGAATTGTGAGAGAGACGATCGCATGTCGAACACAGAATACACGCGATCAACCTCGCGAATCGCCTCGACCATCGCGGCAACCGCCAGTCGGGCCACCTCCAGCTTTTCACTCTCGGCCTGAAGGGTATTCCAACCTCCCATTGCCCAGAGCTCCCGATGGAGCTTGGGGCGGCCCATTGCCTCAACAGGGCGAAGTAAGAGTGGAGGCACAAAGAGCGCTCCCGCCAACGTCGCGCCCGCGCCAAGAAAGCGACGACGCGTCCAAGTGGGTTCATCAGAACGTGCGGCCACGAATCGAGACTTCATCGTCGCCTAGAAGTACGTCGCCAGTGAGAAACTGAACAATTTGCTGGGCACTGACCACGTCGTCGCGCCGGTTCCGCGCGTCCATGACCAACTGTAGTCGGCTTTGACAACCGTGCCTTCGACCGGACGCATATTGAGACCGAAAGTGGCCGCCTGCTCATCGTCGCCGTCGCGATCGGTGTCGTAGTCGACGCGGTCCCACCGCACCACGCCGGTGAACACGCTCTCCGGATAACGCCGGATCGCGCCAAAGCCGAAGTGGTATCCCACCTGGGCATAGAAGCCCATTTGCGCCTCTGCGGTCGGGGAGGCTGATGGCGCTACATCGGCGGAGACCAACGCCCCCTCCCCGCTGAACTGGTACGGCCCGCGCTGCAGATCCCAGTCCAGCGCGCCGATTGTGAGATCCTGCTCGCCGAAGTCGTCGTACTTCCCATGATGCCCGGATATCCCGACATCGACACCGAGCATCGGCGAGGCCGACAAACGACCAGTGATCGCCTTGTTCTCGTTGTTATCAGTCTTCTGTGAACCGCGACCGCCGCGTACGCGCAGCCGCTGATTGCTGTCTATGATTCTCTGATTGAACCCGTTTATGATGTAAAGCTCGTACCCGATGACCCAATCCTGCGGATAGAACGACCCAAAGACCCCCATGCCGGCCTCGGACAATGTGGTCGGGAGCAGTTGACGCGAGACTGCCGGCCTATTGGTGAGATCGTTGAGCGGCGAATCATGGATGAGGTTAAATTTCCCCAATGGCGTCAGAAGCACACCACCACGGATGTTGAGCGCATCCGAGAATACCCAGTCCATGAAGGCGTATTCCAATTTGATCTCGCCGTCCGTCTCCTCGTCGCCGGCCACTGCTCCTCCGTGCTCGAACTCGATCTCCGTTGCGACGTGGATGTAATCAACCGGTTGCGCGAATATGAACGGGATGAGTCGATGCTGGTCGAACGTGGAATGCTCCCCGGATATTAGAAGTTCGTGATCCATATATCCACCGATCGCGATGCCGCCCGCGAAGTTTTTCAGATAGGGCTTGTCGGTGATTCCGCCTGGAACGACCGGGCGCGGACCAGTTGCAACTTGCGCATGTGACGATTTTGCGGCCAGGATGCCGCAACCAAGGAACGCGGCGGCAAAAACGATCGACTTACGATACATGAAACCCTCCAAAAGGTGACGCAGCGTCGACGCTGCAACAAGACACACCACAGTCATCCCCACTCAAGATGATTGCAGACATGTGAACGGAGAATAGCTCTCGTAGGTCAGGGGCCCGCTCTCCGAAGGCCCTGAGCGAAGTCGAAAGGGTTGGGCCCTGACTTGCCGCTGTGAGTTAGGCGCACCTAACAATAAAGGAAAAAAAGAGAGAACCCTCACCTCTTTGCCTCGATCCGGCATGATTCTTCCAGTTCGCAGTCGCGACAATGCTCCCCGGCCATGCGCAATTCCAGATACTCGTGGAAATGCTCGATCATGGCGGCAATATCCATCCGGCAGTGTTGCATGTAGTCTAGGAATGCGGTCAGGCGCGCCATCGTCTCGGCTCCCATCACATGTTCGACTTCGCAGGCATCACGCGCGGCCGTGCGCGGGTTGAGCTGCAGGACCTCGACAAAGAACTTCTGCAGGACTTCATAACGGCTGTTGATCGCCTCGGCCAGCTTCTTCCCCCGCGACGATAATTGCACCGTCCCGTACGAGGTATGCAGCACCAACCCTCGCGCCTTCAGCGATCGCAGGGCCTCGGACACCGACGGCATGGTCACCCCCAGCGACTCGGCGATGGCTTTCACGCGCACCGCTTCCCCGTCAAGCCCCAGACGCAGGATCGTCTTGAGGTACATTTCCATGTTGGACGAAAGTGGCTTGGTCACTGGTTCTCCTCCGCGCGCAGATTATTAGGCCGCCCTAACTCAGTCAAGTAGATTCCTGCTCGCGCGGCCAGGGTTTGACATTCCTCTGCCCTACATCGGCGACGCCGTCTCTCCGATTCGAACCCGGCGAACAGGAGAATTTCCAATCGGTATCTGGCTGAATACAATCGACTTAGGGATATACCCACGCGAATTCAATTCGCCTCCGAAAACTGCCCCACAAGCGGTGAAGCGCCCGGCAGGGTCACTGCCAATGTCGGTGGCACGCAGGAGGGCCGATACAGTGTAAAGCTTGACAAGGCCAAGCGATGGATATTCGATGAGGGTGACAGTTGAGGCGTTATGCCTGAACTTCCGGCCCCGGCGCGAGAGGCGGCACGTGAGTGTTGGATTCGGATCCGGACGAATGAGTTAGAAATGACGGTTCACTTGTTAACGAAGAGTGGAAGAGGGTGAGGACTTAGTAATGTTGAAAGAGAAGAATTCAGGACGGCGACATACTTCTAATGACAGCGCAATCTCGGCGGTGCACGCAATCGCAGCGAGAGACCATCGCCGCTTGTTACCAGCGATCATCAGTATGGCTGCAACAACCGTCGTCGTGGCAATCTGCCTGGGACTGCATCCTTCAGGCGCCAGAGCGGGAGTCGAATCCTCCGTCGCAAGTCAGCCCGACAGGGTGGCCGTGGATAGTGGCCAATCCTCTGGCGCTGTCACAGGAGGGCCATCGATCCACTTTCCGGAGCCATCATTTGATTTTGGCACGGTCTCTCAGGGAACCAAAGTCGCCCACACATTCGCCGTGAAAAACACCGGCGATAAACCGCTGAAATTGATCAGGGCAAAGGCAACGTGAGGGTGCACAGCTGCCGTCTTGACAGTGACGGACATTCCCCCGGGCGGGGAAGGCAAAATAGAGGTGACCTTCGACAGCACACACAAGAAAGGCAAGCAGCAGAAGTCTATCACCGTAGAATCGAACGATCCTGCTCATCCGGAGTCGACCCTACGGATTTCCGTGCTGATCGAGGTTGAGTTTGAATTCGAGTCTTCCATCTTGAGCATCGGTCACATTCGCAAAGGAGCACCCACAACCAAGACTGCGGTTCTGTTGATCAAGGATCCCTCCAAGAGAAGCCTGATCAATCTCACTTCCCAATCTTCTCAGATCGCTGCCCGGTTGGTTGAATCGGCAGCCGTCGACAGTGGCCGAATTGATGTTGAAATCACCGTGAGTCCTGAGACGCCAGCCGGAAAAATGAATCAGTGGGTTATGGCAGAGATATCGGATGGCTCGTATCCGACAGCAAGGCTGCAGATCGAAGGAACCGTTGTTGGCAATGTTGAGGTAAGTACTGAGAATGTGCGCTTCACAGTCGATACCTCCCGAGCGGCAACTGCTCCGACCGAACAAGAGATACAAGTCAGCGGCACACAGAGCGAATTCAAATTCCGGCTGCTGGGTGTTGAAGATTCCAAGGGCCTCTTGGCAATCGACATTGATACTGTGGCTGCTGGAGAGCGGTACGTAATCAGAGCGAAACCTAACGCGAATGCCTTGAAACTGAGGGGCAGTGCTTCGGGCGTAATGCGGATACTGACTGACGATTCAGAACAGCCTGTGTTTGCAATCGGTTATGGCATCATTATCAGGCGCTGACCACAGAATCTGGCAAGCCACTGGGCATCGGCTTGGATGACGGCCCATACCGTTCCATGACTGACAGGCTTTCAACATGCTGCAGTGATGGGACTACTCGCCAAATGTGAGCAACCGGGGACTTTCGTGGTATTCACAGTCCTGCCTTGGCACCTATGGGGAGTGCCTCTGTCTGGCCCTCACCGCGGCCGGAGTGTAAGATCAGGCCCGAAGAAACCACATCTCGCGAGACAATCTTACTGCGGCAGCCACAACACCCCGGAGAACCGAATTTCCTCAATGTGGGTTTTGAGATTTCAGCTCGGAGCGGTGTATTACACTCTGAGCGCCGGCGCTTGCGGGCGAGTGGTGATGCCCGTTCTCAGGCCTCCGCCAATTCAAGATCGGATGCACTTCCTCCGTCGGAGTCCGATAATGTCGCGAACCATCCCATTGCTTTTGCTGTTCCTGGCATGCGAGGCCCACGCGGCCTTGCCAAAGGTCCGTCTGACCCCGGTCTATCCGCATCTCCAATTCGATCGCCCGCTCTGCATCACGCATGCGAATGATGGGGCGGGGCGGTTGTTCGTGGTCGAACAGGCGGGACGCATCCACGTCATGCCAGACGATCCCGGAACGAAGCAGTCATCGGTCTTCCTGGATATCAGCGAGAGAGTCCGCACGGCGCACAACGAAGAGGGCCTGCTCGCTTTGGCGTTTCATCCTGGATACAAGGACAATGGCTTCTTCTATATCTACTACTCCGCCTCGGATCCTCGCCGCGGCGTACTCTCGCGCTTCCGTGTATCTCCCGACAACGAGAACGCTGCCGATCCGTCCTCAGAACGCGTGGTCCTGGAAGTCGAGCAACCGTACGGCAACCACAATGGCGCGACGGTGCTCTTTGGTCCCGATGGGTACTTGTACATCAGCCTCGGCGACGGCGGCTCGGCAGGCGATCCGTACGGCAACGGGCAGAACCTCGACGCGCTCCTCGGGAAAATCCTCCGTCTTGATGTCAATCGTACCGATTCATCAAAGAACTATGCTATTCCATCGGACAATCCCTTTGTTGGTGTTAAAGGCGCGCGCCCGGAAGTATGGGCGTATGGCTTGAGAAATGTCTGGCGAATGAGTTTCGACCGGCAAACCGGAGAACTCTGGGCCGGTGATGTCGGTCAGAACAAATGGGAAGAAATCGACATCATCGTCCGCGGCGGCAACTACGGCTGGAATATTCGCGAGGGGATGCACCCCTTTGAGGATGCCGAACCGATATCTAAATTGATCGATCCCGTGGCTGAGTATGGCCGCGATGATGGTGCCTCGGTCACCGGAGGGTACGTCTATCGCGGGTCGCGTTTCCCCGCTCTTCAAGGCGTATACATCTACGCCGACTATGTCACCGGCACGATCTGGGGACTGCACCACTCCGATGGTCGGAAACTTGAAAAGGCGACTCTGCTCGAACAGCCTAACAACATCTCCTCATTCGGCGAGGACGCCGAGGGCGAAGTCCTAGTGACATGCTTCGATGGCCGTGTGTATCGGCTCGAAAGCGCGCCTTAGCCTTCACTATTCCGGGGCGTCCTATAAATCATTGATTGCCAATCCAATACCTTCCGTACGGCTGCTAATCGGCGCCGCCGCCGAAATACACCCAAATCGATCCATATTTAACATCTGAGGATACTGCGCCTCCGCCGTAAGTCGCCGATACCTATAGTGATGCGAACCGGCGCGATCACCATAGCACTCGGTACTCTCGGTCTGATTTCGGCTGCCTCATTGGGCACCGCTGGCGAAATCCGCGGTCGCATTCGTGCGAGCGCAAGCGAAGCAGCCCCGCCCGCACGCTATGTCGTGCGGGGACAGAAAACCACACCCGCCAGCACGAGTGTCGTCGGTACTGTTGCGATTGCCCTCGAACCGCTCGACGCGAAGATTGTCACGCACAGACCCGACACTCCGTTCGTGATGGCTCAGGCGAACACTTCCTTCGTCCCGAACCTGTTGGTGGTGCCGGTCGGAGCACGAGTCACGTTTCCCAACCATGACGCGTTCTTCCATAACGTGTTCTCATACTCTCCTCCTCGTTCATTCGACCTCGGCCGCTATCCGCAAGGTGAGTCACGCACGGTTCGCTTCGAAGAGCCGGGCATTGTCCGCATCTTCTGCGAGATTCATGCTTCGATGTACGCCTCGATCCTCGTGGCGCCTTCGGACCTCACCCAGATCATCAGTTCGCAAGATGGATTCTCGTTCCCCGGCCTATCGGCGGGGCATTATCGCGTGGTGGCCGTCGACGCGGCAGGGCGACGTGCCAAATCCGATATCGATTTGAAAGAAGATCAGGTTAGTGATCTGATACTGACCCTAGAGTGATCGAAAGGCGCTCGAGCAATCATGTTTCTGCCTCTGCGGATGAAGTTCCTGTTGGTCGCGGCCGGCGTCGCTGTCGCCGCGTTGGGCTCTGCCCTCTGGGCTGTGAGCTATCAGCTCGAATCGCGCATGGCCGCGCAGATTGCCGGCATCCTCTCCGGAGCGGAATCGACCTTCATCAACTGGAAAGACGAGCACCAGAAGCATCTTCAAGCGGAGGCGCGAATTGTCGCCCACGACCCGCGCTTCTTTGCGGCCGTGGCCGAGGGCGATGAGGCGACCGCCGCGCCGACGGCACGCGAATTCCAGAAGATGGCGGGCAGCGACCTCTTCCTCGTCTGCGACCGCCGTGGACGTCGTCTGGCGCACTTGGGAGCGGGTGAGGCGGACGTAGAGCTCGCCTGGCCGGCCTCGATCCCACCGGTCGGCCAGATTGTTCGCGCTGATAATTCGATCTTCCTCCTGCAATCTCAAGCCGTCACCGTGGGACCGGACACGGTCGGGTACGTCGCCCTGGGACTGCGTGTCAACGAAGATCTGGCTCGCACTATGGCACGGGTGGCCGGCGCCGATGTCATGTTTTTCGACAACAAGGACATCTTCGGCTCTACACTTTCGAAAGCCCAATCCCTTGAGTACGTGCGCAAGTTCAAGTCGAACGCGACAGTGACGGCAGTGGTCGAGCCGGAGTTGATCAATGTCGGGGGCGAGCGGGTACTTTGTCGCATCGGCCGCCTGACCAGTGATCAAGGCGCCACTTATGCCGTCATCATGTCACTCGACAAACGCCTGAATCCCCAGATCGCCGATTTGCGCAGCACCGTGCTCTGGGTGGGAAGTATCGCGCTCCTTTTTGCCTTCGCCGTGTCATGGAGTGTCGCCCGCCGCGTCACAGCGCGGGTCCCGAAACTGGTTGCCGCGGTGGAGGCGGTCGCGCGCGGCGACTATGACCGTGTGGTCAGCCACGAGGGGCGGGATGAGTTGCGTGTGGTCGCCGACGCCGTCGACCGGATGCGCCACGAGCTGGCCGCACAGATCGATGCCATTCGCAAGGCGAATGCCGAGAAACTTGCCGCCGAACGGCTCGCGGTCATTGGGAACATGTCATCGACGATCATTCATGACTTCAAGACACCTATCCAAGTGATCCGCACCGCCGTTGAATTGTCTTCAGGGCAGAACGTCCGCCCCGAAAAACGCGAGGAGTACGCCCGCATGATCATGCGTGAATTGGACCGCATGGTGGGGATGGCGCAGGACCTCCTGTCATTCGCCCGGGGTGAACGGCGCATGTCGCGCACAGAGATCGATCTTGTGGAATTCCTGAATGTGGCCGTCATCGCCTGGCGGCAGATCTGCGATCCCGAGGGCATTGAGGTGCGGTGTGAATGCATGGCGCCGCACACGATTGTCGCCATCGATCAGGACAAGATTCGCCGGGCCCTCGACAATATCGTGATCAACGCGACCGAGGTTCTCAAGGCCGGCGGCACGATCGCGATCGCCTGCCGTCGCGACGGCGACAGTGTGACCATCGGGATTTCGGATACAGGACCGGGTATCCCCGCGAATATTCGCGACGTGATCTTCGAACCCTTCGCGACATTTGGGAAGGAAAAGGGCTCGGGCCTGGGGTTGGCCATGGCCAAGAAAGCCGTTGAAGATCACGGTGGTGCGATCACGCTTGAGAGCGCACCCGGCATGGGGACGACATTTACGATAAGACTTCCCATCGGGCCGTTCAGCCGGTTTCCACTGCACACGGAAGTGGGGGAATCCAAGCATGCGTCTGTTACGGTCTAGCGGCCTCCTGATCACCACACTCGCCGCCATGGCCCCGCCAGTCAGCGCGCAGGTCCATGTCAGCGCCTTGTTGTCCATGGTTGCCCGCAACAAGGACGCAGCCATCGAGAGCAACAAGACCAACTTCGGCATCACGGCCTATGACGCGGTCTATTCCCGTCTCTTTGTCGACGCCGCCGTGACCGATCGTCTCTCGGCATTCCTCCAACTCTTCTCTCATGAGTACGACGGCGCGATTTTCTATGGCGCCTATGTTCGGTACGACCACACGCCCAACACCCATCTTGAAGCCGGTTTGATGCCGCTCCCGGTCGGTTTGTGGCCGCCCCGTACCTACGCCGACAAGAACCCCCTGGTATCGGTCCCGGCGATCTATCAATACAAGACTCCGGTGGATGGATACAAAGAACTGCAGACCTCGCCCGAGCAACTTCTGGATGAGCGTGGCGAATCGGAATATGCGCCGATTCTCTACGAGTTTTGCTGGAACACAGGCGTTCACGCTTACGCGTCGTACCGCCAATTCGATTTCGGGTTCGCCCTGCTTAACGGCTCACTCGGATCGCCACGCCGCGAAGTCGTTTACAATCGCCCCGCCGTGGCGGTGCATCTCAACTGGGTCCCAAGTGCGTATGCGACCATTGGCGGGTGGGTCTCAGGAGGTCCGTATCTATCACCCGGCTTCGAGGCGGGCCTGCCTTCGGGAAAGCAGGTCGAAGATTACAACCAGCTGATGGCCGGCGGGCTGCTCCAAGCCTCCGCCGGGCATGCGGAACTGAATGCGGAAGTGATTATCAACCGCTTTGAACATCCCCACCTCGGCGATCTCGACAACGTCGGTGGGTATGCAGACATCAAATACACGTTCGCCACACGATCGTGGGCGGCTGGCCGGTTCGATGCGCTGACTTTTTCCAGGTTGGACGCTCCGGGAGCCAATTCCCAGAAATGGGAATACCCACTGGTTCGATTCGAATTCGGTGTGGGAAGACGGCTCTCTGAACGGTCACTCGTGAAAGCCGTCACTCAGATCGTTCGGCGCCAGGACGCGCCGAACTCATTCGATGGGGAAATTTACGCCATCCAGTTCACGGTTGAACTGTAGTTGACAATACTTGTCCTGACAGTATCTTGGGGGTCGTAACATGGTCCTCCCTGCCGTTCCTAAACTCAAGCTTTGAAAAGGTACCTCGATAATGCCACGCTCGTTTAGTGTCGTAGGTCTTGTGAGGATCCTCGCGGTCCTCTGTTGCCTCTGTTTCTTGGGAATCGATCAGACCGGATCGGTCAATGTCTCGCTGGCCGAACCGGGAGACAAATCCGATTACACGGTCCCCGACGATTTGGGCGGCCGCAAGTTTCACGCCGACTCTGCATACTCGCTGACGCGGGGCGAAGGCTCGACAACGGACGGGACGCAATTCGAGGTCATCTACGGCACGGACGATCGCAAGGACATCTACAACGTCATCGATGCCCAACAATTACAGGTCGCGCAGGCCACTTGCCTGATCGTCGATGTCAGCGAGTTGACAAACAACGGCAATGGGACGTACTCGCTGGCGACATCCGCTTGGACTACCCAGGGCGGAACGACGATCTGCGCCGCTGAACCTTTCCGTGGACAGCTGACAGCAGGATTTTGCACTGGCTTTCTCATCGGCGACAGCTTGTTGGCCACAGCGGGGCACTGCATCAGCAACCTTGACTGCGGCGGTACGGCGTTCGTCTTCGGATTCCAGCAGATCGATGCAACAACCCCACCGGTGACCACGATCGCGGCGGACAACATCTACTTTTGCGATGGTATCGTTACGCGCCAATACTCCGGTGACTTCGATTATTCGCTGGTGCAGCTTGATCGCGCGGTGGTCGGCCGGGAGCCCTTGCCCATTCGGAGAACCGGCGTGGTCAGCAACAGCGATCCGCTCTTTGTCGTTGGACACGGCATCACACTCCCGATGAAGGCCGCCGACAACGCGGTGGTCAAGAACGCCAACGGCGCGACCGCCTGGTTCCAGGCCAATCTCGACACCTACGGCGGCAACTCGGGGTCCCCGGTCTTCGGTGTCAATTCGGGCATGATTGAAGGGATCCTCGTCCGGGGCGCGCCGGACTTCGTCACGGTGGATGGATGCGTTAGATCCAATCAGGTCCCGGATACCGGCAACACCGGGAGCGGCCTGAAGTTCGAAGAAGTCAGCAAGACGATTACCTTTCAGTCCTTCGTGCCCGAATTGATCTCTGAGGCCGGCACGATCAAACTCAATCGACTTAAGTACAACTGCGCCGATCTGGCCCAACTGGAAGTGCGCGATCTCGACCTTCAGGGCGCAGGGATTCTCGGTGTCACCGTCGGGACCAGCTCCGGAGACTCGGAAACATTAACACTGACGGAGACAGGACTGGCGACGGGGATTTTCCAAGGGGCGATTTCTACCAGCGACGGAGCCGTCAACCCTGGTAATGACAAAGCCGATGTAGCCCATGAAGACAGCATCTTCGCGATCTACACCGACGCCGACGACGGCACCGGATCACCGGCCACAGACGCAGACACCGCTTCGATCGATTGCCAGGGACCGGTCATCTCCAACGTCAACACACCGGAGATTGGCGGATCGTACGCGCTCGTCGCCTTCGATACGGACGAGCAAGCGGTATCGCAAGTCGACTACGGGGTAACCTGCGGCAACCTCACGGGCACGGCGGCGGGCGGCGCGACAGCTTCGCATCTGGTCAATGTCGCGGGGTTAACACAACTCACAACCTATTACTACACTGTGGAAGCGAGTGACGCCGCCGGCAACACGACCATTGCCGACAACCTCGGAGCCTGCTACAGCTTCACGACCGTCGACCAACCCGATTTTTTCACGGAGATCTTCACGACCGGCGATAACGATCTTGACAATCAGTCGCTGACGTTTACACCCGATGCCTCAAGCGATTTCTACAGTGTTTGCGTCGGACCAGCCGCATCGTTTCCGACTGACCCCAGCACGGGTACCGCCGTCACTCTGGGCGATGATGCAGATTCGTTGGTGAATTTGACCGGAGGCGCGCAGGTTCACTTGTACGGTACCGCTTACTCCTCGCTCTACATCAGCTCAAATGGATATCTGACCTTTGTGGCGGGCGACGACGACTATGATGAATCGCTCGCGGACCATTTTGCCATCCCTCACGTGTCAATTCTCTATGACGATCTCCATCCCGGTCAGGGATCGGCGTCAATCCGGCGCGAGCAATTTTCCGATCGCTTCGTGGTGACGTATCAGAACGTCTCAGAGTACAATGCCGGCAATCTGAATAGCTTCCAAGCCGAGCTGTATTTCGATGGCAAGATCGTGATGACTTACCTCGCCATCGCCGCCTCGGACGGCTTGGCGGGACTATCCCAAGGCGTTGGGATTCCGGTCGGCTTTACTGAGTCGGATCTCTCCGCGTATGGGGGGTGCAGCTGCCCGGACGGGGATGCCGATGGCGTGTGTGACCTTGACGACAATTGTCCTCTGACGGCTAATCCCCTGCAGGAAGATAGCGATGTCGACTCGGTGGGCGATGTGTGTGATAACTGCCCAGATACCGCAAACACGACACAGACGAACTCGGATGCGGACGGCATCGGCGATGCCTGCGACAACTGTGCTCTCGTTGCCAATAATGACCAAGTGGACACCGATGGCGATGGACTCGGCGATGCCTGCGACAATTGCCCGCAAATCGCCAATCCACTGCAGGAGGACCTCGACGCCGATTCGGTCGGAGACGTTTGCGACAATTGCCCCTCCCTCCCCAACACGGCCCAAGTCAACTCTGATGCCGACTCACTCGGCGACGCTTGTGATAATTGCCCCTTGGTCTCGAACATCGACCAGACGGATGGCGATGGCGACAATGTCGGCGATTCCTGCGACGGTTGCCCATACATCCCCAATCCCGATCAAGTCGGTTGCTCGCATCACGGTGACCCGGACACAAACGGGGTGACGGATATTATCGATGTGGTGATGATCGTCGAGATCGCTTTCCGCTACGGCGACGCCTTGGTCGATCCGACGTGCCCGCACGCGCCCGCCGGCCGCACCGATGTAAACTGTGATGGTGTGACGGATATCATCGACGTGACCATGATGGTAAACGTCGCTTTTCGGGCAGGAACCGAGCAGTTCTGCAACCCCTGCAAGTGCAATCCCTATCCGACGAATTGCCCTTAGAAACGAGTGGATACCGAATGCAAAAGGAGCCGGTCAAATGACCGGCCCCTTGGTTCTGGACTCGGGATTCGAGGAGGGTCAACAGCGCCACCGTCGATTCAAATGCGGTGAGAACTCTCCTCCCGCAACAAAGTCCGCGAGTGTCACGGGTTGGCGTTTCGCGCCCCACTGCCCGGGTTGAGAATCGAAGAGTCCCGCGATCATACTGCCGCATCTTTCGCAGTGCCCCTCCCCGGTCAGATGCCAATCGGTCATCGTGTACCAGTCGCGCCCGATCAACTTCTCGCCGCAATTCGGACAGTAGGTCGATTCACCATCTTCATCGTGGACATTGCCTGTGTACGCGTAGTGTAAGCCGTTCTGAAGTGCGATCCGTCGCGCCCGGGAAAGGGTCGCCGCGGGTGTTTGTGGACGGTCGGTGAGTTTCCAATCCGGGTGGAATGCGGTGAAGTGAATCGGCACATCTCTCCCGAGATGTTTCACAATCCAGCGTGTCATCGCGTCGATTTCCGCATCGCTGTCATTCATGCCCGGGATGATTAAGTTGGTAATCTCGAACCACACAGACGTTTCATTCTTCAGATAGACCAGGGTGTCAAGTACCGCATCCAGATGGCCGCCGCAGACGTTACGGTAGAACGCCTCGGAGAATGCCTTGAGATCGACATTCGCCGCATCCATGTGACGGTAGAATTCCGCTCGTGGATCGGGGGCCATGTATCCCGCCGTCACGGCAACTGTCTTGATGCCGGCTGCACGACACGCCGCCGCGACGTCGATCGCGTACTCCATAAAGATCACCGGATCGTTGTAAGTGAACGCAATACTGCGGCAGCCCAATTCGACCGCGGCATGTGCCACCAATTCGGGCGATGCCTGATCGGCCAGAGTGTCGGTTTCCCGCGACTTGCTGATGTCCCAGTTCTGACAGAAAAGGCAGGTAAGGTTGCAGCCAGCGGTACCGAATGACAGCACCGGTGTGCCCGGCAAGAAATGGTAGAGCGGCTTCTTCTCGATCGGATCCACGCAGAACCCGCTCGAACGGCCGTAAGTTGTCAGCACGACGGCGTCATCCTGCCGCATCCGGACAAAGCACAGCCCCCGCTGCCCCTCGTTCAATCTGCAGAATCGCGGGCAGACGTCACACTGAACGCGGCCATCGTCCAGACGGTGCCAATATTTCGTTGGCACCACCGCCTCTATCGGCATCAATGCCTTCACTCTGATAAGTTATACGCACGCACCGTGAATTTGTAGGCGGAGGTGACGCTGTGCCAGGTACTTAACAGGATTTGACAATCTCCGCGGGGATGGACTTGAATGCCGGGGTCTTTGATTGGGGGTCGATCCTGCGGGGCACCAGGATATTTGCCTCCGGGTAGTACATGGCGATATTGCCGGGCGCGATGTCAATGATCGCCACATGGGCGTGTAACGCCCCCACCTCGGTTCGCACGGTCACGCCGTCGCCCTCGCGAAGCAATAAGATTCCGGCATCCCGCGCAGAGATCATCACGACGTCCCGTCGGGTGTTACCGCGGTACAGATCCTCTTCCTCGTAGACCACGGTATTGAATTGGCCCTCTGACCGAATGGTTGTTAGGCGGAATTCGCCTTTCCCGGCGACCGCGGCCGGCAGGCGTGTGACAAAAAACTGCGCCCGTCGTTCAGTCGTGCCGAACTCTGGCAGATGAAATGTCCGCCCGCGGATCTGAAATTCGTGCCTGGTCTTGTCGATCTCGGCCAACTCTTCAAGACCCGGCACGACACGCGCCATTTCCTGGCGCAGGTGCCGGTGCGAGCGCAGCGCCTTCCAATCGAATCGGCCCGATGGCAGAATCCGCTCGGCGAGTTCCGCGATCACCTCGACTTCCGAGCGCATCTCACCGGCCACGGCAGGTATACCGCCGTCCGACAGGCGCACGAAATTGAACATCGACTCCTGTGTCGTCGCCTGGAATTCTTCATCGCGCGCCAGCACCGGCAGAATGATCGACGTCTGATCACGCCCGTGGATATGCCCCTCGTTCAGTTTGGTCGTGATTGAGAGCGTGAAGGGAATTCGCCGGAGCGCGATCCCGGCCCAATCACGATCGGGATTAGAGGAGAAGAGATTGCCCCCGAGCAAGACCGCCGCTTTGATCCGCCCCGCATGTGCCGCCTCCATCGATGCATATGTGTCCATTCCCGGCGTCCGGGGGACAGTGATTCCATAAACCTCCTCCAGCTTCTCGGCAAACACCCGCTTGACCGCCGGCGAGACGCCGACAGATCCGACTCCCTGCACATTCGAATGTCCGCGAATCGGTAGAAGCCCACACCCCGGCTTGCCCACCCATCCGCGCGCCAGCGCGAGATTGGCCAGCGCAATGATATTGTCTACGCCATTCTCGTGGTGCGTTAGCCCCATCGCCCAGAGAAAGATGCCGCGTTGCGCCTTGAGCAAGGCGGACACCGCGCGACTCAGACTCTCTTGATCCAGGCCGCACGCTTCGAGGAGGTCCCGCCACGACGTCTGCATGACATCGTGGACGACCTCTTCCCAACCCTGCGTGTGTTGACTGATAAAGTCGTGGTCGATTCCCCCGCGCTCGAACACGCCCTTGAGCAGCGCTTTGAAGACGGCGACATCGCTGCCCACATGCGGTTGGAGATAGATGTCGCTGACGGTCGAGCCGAAGAGCATACTACGCCAATCCGACGGCACACGGAATCGTGTCAGCCCCAGTTCCTTGATCGGATTCACCACGATGACAATTCCGCCGCGACGTCGCAACTGCACCAATTGCGAGATCAGGCGCGGATGATTGCTGGCGGGGTTGGCCCCGGCGACGATCGCGAGATCGGCTTTGGCGAGGTCATCCAGTACAATGGTGGAGGTTCCAGTGCCAACCACGCGACTCAATGCCACACCGGATGCCGAATGGCAGTAGAACGAACAATTGTGAATGTGTGCGGTGCCGAACGCCCGTGCGATCAACTGAAAGAGAAACGCCGCCTCATTGCTCGATCTCCCCGATGAATAGAAGAAGACTTCGTCCGGGGGAACGCCGGAAATCTTCTCACCAGAAAGCCTGAGCGCTTCATCCCAGGAGACTCGCCGGAAGTGCGTATCGCCGGGGCGGGCGATGATGGGGAATGCGAGCCGTCCGAGACGCTCAATTGCCGCGGGGCTCAGTCGCCCAAGGTTCTCAATCGACATCTCTGCAAACAGATCTTCACTGATCGCGCCTTGCATATCCCCCGCCTGCGCTTGCACCGACTTCTTGCACACCTCGGGGAAATGCCCGGCCTCGTTGACCATGCCACCAGCTTGGCCGCCCATTCCCAGCGCGCAGGTCTTGCAGACATTGCGTCCGCGCAGACGCCGGTAAAGACGAAGGACCCCACCAGCCTCCCGTCCTTTCTTCCAAACATAGAGGAGGGCGGGCATACCTCCGGCGGCGCTGACTTTCGGTTTGGCCATAAAAAGAAGAACCGAATCTGTCGGATTTCCCGCAAGTGGCCCGTTTATTCGGCCCCGCCCCCTTGTACCGATCCGGTTCGCGGGGTATTTTGTGGGTGTGGATAACGACGCGAACACCCTCGTGATCAACGAGATATATCCGAGCATCCAAGGCGAGTCCTCGTATGCGGGCCTTCCCTGCGTTTTTGTACGGCTCACTGGCTGCAGTCTGCGCTGCACTTATTGCGATACGGAATACGCCTTCTATGACGGCGAGCGGCGTTCAGTGGATGATGTGCTCAATCAAGTTTCAGAATACAAGATACGCTTGGTAGAAATTACCGGCGGCGAACCGCTCCTGCAAAAGGGCTGCGCGACTCTGGCCAAAGGGCTGCTCGGTTTAGGAAAACAGGTTCTGGTTGAGACTTCGGGCGCATTTCCTATCGATGTCCTGCCCGAAGGCGCGATCCGCATCATGGACCTGAAATGCCCATCATCGGGCGAGTGCGATAAGAATGACTGGGACAATATCAAGCGGCTCAAACCGTTCGATGAGGTCAAATTCGTCATCGGCGACCGCGAAGATTATGATTGGACCCGGGACGTGATGCAGAAATACAACCTCTCGAAACGATGTGCCGTGCTCATTTCAACGGTCTTCGGGAAGATTGATCCCGCCGCCGTGACTGAATGGATGCTGGCCGATAATCTTGACGCGCGATTCCAACTGCAGATGCACAAGTACATCTGGGATCCATTACAACGGGGCGTATGAAGAGCCCGCGTCCCGCTGTGGTTTTGCTCTCTGGCGGTCTTGATTCCGCCGTGGCGTTGGCCATCAGCCGTAGCGCCAGCTTCTCTCCCTATGCTCTGACCATCGACTATGGCCAACGCCATCGGGTTGAATTGGAGTGCGCCCAGCGTCTGGCCCAGGCGATGGCTGTTGAGCGTCATATCGTCCTGTCCGTCGATCTCACCCAGTGGGGCGGCTCGGCGCTGACCGCCGCTATCGATGTCCCCGTGAGGCGCAAGACGGAGTCAATCGGTCAGGATGTTCCGATCACGTACGTGCCAGCTCGGAATACGATCTTCCTTTCGTTGGCCATGGGCTGGGCGGAGACGTTGAATTGCTCCGATGTCTACATCGGCGCGCATGCGCTTGACTACTCCGGCTACCCCGACTGCCGCCCGGAGTACTTCACCGCGTTCACGCAAATGGCCGAACTGGCCACCAGGGCCGGCGTCGAGGGCGCCCGTTGGCAGATCCATACACCACTTCTGCACATGACGAAATCGGACATCATTCGCTTGGGACTGTCACTGGGGGTGCCTTTTGCCCAGACGGTTAGCTGCTATCAGCCGCAGATCGATGCCGAGGGAATCATCGCCTGCGGCGTCTGTGATGCCTGCATCATCCGCCGCAACGCCTTTACAGAACTGAAGGCCACAGATCCGGTGCGATATGCTTAGTAGGAATTCAGCGTGATGATCCTCGAGTGCAAACTGACCTTCGAAGCGGCGCATCGCAACACGTCGGCACAGGCCGATCAGCGGACCCGCCGTCTGCACGGCCATTCCTACGAGGCAACGATCGCCGTGAAAGGGGAACTGGATCAGACGATCGGCTGGGTCATGGATTTCGCTGAGGTGAAAGATCGTGCCCGGACTGTGATTGACCGACTCGATCACTACACTCTGAACGAAATTGCGGGAATGCGTGACACGACACGCAAAGATGTCGAACGCTGGGCTTCCGAGTCATTGCGCCCCATTCTCCCGGCGTTACACGATTGCCGGATTGCCATAATCGGCGAGCATCAGTGGTCACCGGCCCTCAAACGCATTCCTTCGGGGGGCGAACGTCTAATCTTCGGCTTCGACGCGGCGCATTTTCTTCCGGCCCTGCCGGAGACGCATAAGTGCCGACGGATCCATGGCCATAGCTTTCGGGTCGCCGTGTCATCCCCCGATGCCGGCAAACTTGCTGATCCCCTGTTTGATATCTATACGATGCTGGATCATCGCCTGTTAAATGAAGTCCCCGGCCTGGAAAACCCGACATCGGAGAGGCTCGCTCAGTGGATCGATCAAGAATTGAAAGGTCGCAAGTGTGGTTACACGGAAATCAGAGTCGCGGAAACGTGTACTTCCTCCTGTCGCTTGAATCGTGAGTAATAACACGGCAAGAGCGTCATTGCGAGGAGGAGTCCGCCGCGGTGGACGACGACGAAGCAATCCTTGTTGCTCTGTATGATGAATAGGAGAACTCGATGAAGAAACGCAGCTCACCCCGCGCCTCCCTCACCCACCTCGGCCGCGGCCCGGCCAAACCAATTCGAAAACTCGAGGCCTTCCCCAACTCGTATCCCAAGCGCGACACGGTCATCACGTTCAACTGCGACGAGTTCACATGCCTCTGCCCAATCACCGGGCAACCCGACTTCGCGACGTTGGAGATTTCCTATATCCCCAACAGGCTCGTCCTCGAAAGCAAGTCGTTGAAGCTGTATCTGTGGACCTACCGCGATGTCGGCATCTTCCACGAGAATGTCTGCAACGAACTTCTCGACGCCCTTTCCGCATTCCTCAAGCCCCGCTGGATCCGCGTAATCGGCCGCTTCTACGCCCGCGGCGGAATTGGCATTGATGTGATAGCAGAAGGCGGCAGGCCGCCTAAGCAACTTCCGGCAGGCTCTGCGAACGGTTGGTAGACTGCTACTTCGGTGGGCGAAATATCGGAATCTTGTCCGTATCGGCTTCGACATACTCGGACATCGAGTCCGATCCATCGAAGAGACGGTCGATGAGCGCCTCTTCGATATTGTTGGTGCTCTCGTCAGTCTCGGGAACAGTCATGGAATCGCTCGCCGCGGCGACACTCCCCGCCGCGTCCCGGACTTCAGCAATCGCGACGGTGATGTTGTCGTGACCACCGGCGGCATTCGCTGCTTCGATCAGGGCATCGATGGCTGACGTCGGATCGTCCGCGTGGCGCTTGACCACGGCCGCCATCTCGTCGTCGTCGATCGCGCCGCAAAGACCATCGGAGCAGAGGAGATACCAATCCCCCTGTGCCACCGGCATCACGGTGACATCTACCGAAACCACCGGCCGCGTCCCCAGCGCCCGCGTGATGATGTTGCGGTCGGGGAAAGTCCGTGCCTGCTCGGCCGTTATCTCGTTTTGCGCCAGAAGTTCGGCAACAAGCGAATGATCGACTGTAATCGGTTCGAGTGCGCCGTTGCGGAAGAGATAGGCCCGGGAATCACCGACATGGCAGATCACGGCGCGTCCGGGAACAAACCGAGCGGCCACGAGTGTCGTGCCCATCCCACGTGTGTGCTTTTGCGACTGTGCTGTCTGAAATACCCGACGATTCGCCAGACGTACCGCCCAGACCAAGTCTTCGGCCTCGCGAGGCAAAGACGACTCGTCGCCAGCGAGTGGAGATGGCGGACGTTCGAACTCCCCGACCCGCATCAGGTAAGCGGCGACCGTCTCGACAGCCCGCTGAGAAGCGACTTCTCCAGCGGCATGGCCCCCCATGCCGTCGCAAACAACCATGGTCTCACGCTCGGGAATGAGGCAGTAGCTGTCCTCATTGATCCGGCGGACCCGGCCAATGTCGCTATCTCCGAATAGGGCCACAGTTGTCATAAGCGAAGGGGGCTTAATAATAGTCGCGGCCCGGTCCCACCTCAGGACCCGGCCGACAAACCTCCGCATAGATACTAAATCGGCATGCGGGAGGCAACCAATAGCGCCAGATGTATCCCTTTATCAATCAATGGACAACAATGCGATTGACTTGGGGAATTACAGGGCGATGAGCAGAATAATTACCAGGAGAAGCAGGATTCCCACCCCGGCGACAATCCACCCCCAGCGCGGGATCTTGCCACTGGCACGTGGTTCATCCAACGGGACAAAGGGATTCTCAGCCGCGCTGGCCTCACGGCGGCGACGGCGTACCACCGGTGGCTCTTCCGCCGCAAAATCACCCAATGCCGGGACTTCATGACGCGGCGCGGGCATCGGAGCCGCTGCCGGCTCAATCGGGCGAAGCGGAGGCTGTGGAGACGCTTGTCGAGGCTGCGGCACGGCCATGGCCGGAGCGGCTTCTCGACCCAGCTCGACTCTCAGCAACGTGCTTTCGCGTGACGAACGTATCTCGATCAGATCCTGCGCCCTCACTTCAACCCGTTGTCGCGGCGGAGCCGCATTCCCATTGACGAATGTCCCGGCCGCGCTGCCAGTATCCTCAACGTAGACGCGGTCGCCCACAACATGTACCGACGCATGCCGACGGGATACGCTGTTGTCGACATTCCCCTGTGCATCGAAGCGAATCACGATATCATTCTGACCGGATTCACGTCCGATCCGGGTCTCTCCCGATTTCAGATCCCAGTGCTGGCCCTTGAGTGGACCTGCGGTCGCAACCAGTCTCCCGACTCGCCGAACAAAGACGGTCCGTTCCATGTCCGCCGGACCAGCCGGCGCTGAGATACTCGGCGTCGTCGCAACTGCTGGCGCCGATGGTTGACTCGACTCCAATGGCGGCGGCAGATCGGGCTCAAGTGGTGGCGGCAAGGGCGGCTGACTCGCTGGGATCGCGGATTGTGCCATTGGCTGAACCGGAGCCGCAGATGCGGCCACGCCCAAGACTTCTCCAGGCAGATACTCGATTCTGACCTGATATCCTTCAATGCCGAGTATCGCCCCCTCGGGAATTTCGACTGGCCCCTCGACGGCGACGCCATTCAGGGTAAATGCCGGTATGCGCGAGATTGGCTCGACTTTATAGCGGTCGGCTGTTGAAGCGCGCACAAGGGCCGCCTGCTTAAGCGAGATCAGCAGGTCATCGATGACCACCTGCGCGGTGCGGGCAGAACCTAACTCGATGCGATCGCCATGAGCATCGATTTGGCTCACCGGCTGGCCGTTGCGTGTGATCGAAAATCTGGGCATGGGGTCGATTATTCGTGAAATCCAACAGGTGTCTTACATCGGCTTCATCTTGAGTGTAATCTCTTTTGTCTTCCGGCCCTTCTTGACCCGTTCACCATTCGGCTTGGCGGACTCGAAACCGGTTCTCTCCGCCCACCAGTTATAATCTCCGATCGGAACACGGGCCGTCAGGATGCCGTTCTCGTCGGTCGGCCCATAACGTACGGTGCGACCATCGTGTTTATCAACGCCAAACACTTCGGCCCCCGCCACGCGTTTTTTGCGCCCCTGTTTGACGACAAACCGCACCCAGGCCATCTCCTCGTCTTCCCCTCCCGGTTCCTCTTGACGAATCTTTGGCAGGGGACGCATCGCCACCGTGATCTCACTGGCAAATGCCGGCAAGAAGACCGTTGTGTCGGCATAGCCCGGGCAGGTCAGGAACATCTCCGAACCCCGCCCCTCTAGCAGGATATTGCGAGGCGTGGAAATGCCGTCATCCGGATTAATGACGTACTCCTGCCCTTGCCTCACCCAAGAGACACGAGCGTTGAGGTCCGAGAAGGGATTCTGCGCATCGACGGCGGCCAGCCAAACCGCCCGACTCAACACCGCGAAAATCGTCTCCCTACGGTCCTTGGCCGAGGACACCTCGATTATGGCATCATCAAAAGGCGCCAAACGTAGCGTCAGCTTGTGATCCCCATACGGGATGGCCACGCGATCATCTGTTCGTCCGATCGGCACCGGATTGTTGTCGAGATAGATGTCCGCGCCGGCCGGAATCGAGGTGACACGAATGCGAGCGGCGAACACCCCGGTGAGTTGAGCCGGGGCTTCCGCGCTGGCCGATCGCCATTGCCAATGCGTCGTGTCGGTTTCCTCGACAAGACCGACCAGCGGATTGAAACGCACCGGTTCCGAGGCTTCGCCCTCCAACTCGAATGAAACCTCGAGCGTATCGGTTGCCGGCACCGAGTAGCTCGCGATCTCGTAAGGACGTAAGGCACGACCATTGACGACCGGTTGGGCTCCCGAGGGGAGTGAGGTCAACTCAACTGGGATCGAGAACACAAACTCGGGAAACACTGGTATCGGCCCATCCTCCGGCACGATCAAGAGAGTCTCCACAGGGGCCAATTCGGCGTGTTCAAGGCGGATCCTGAGTATGCCCGGATCGAAGGACTCGTATTTATACGGCGTCGAACCGACCAGAGAATTATTGATGTACACCTCGGCCCGCGAGGGGATGCTGCGGATCACATAGGGCGATCCATCATCGACTTCCACCACATCCGCTTCCCCCTCGGCCACATGCGGTCCTGCCGGGCCGAAGTACTTAACCGCAGAGACGATAAGCAAAATCACTGCCGCCAGGATGACCGACAACCACACAACCGATTTCGTCTGCTCGCTCATTTCTCCTAAAGACACGTACAACTCCACCCCTCGGAAGTGCAACACTACATCAAGATTCTCATTTCAACCAGTAGTACCCGCGAGGGGTGGTTTTTCGCCATCGCCGGGTCTGGAAATCGTGGGGAGATTTCGCGGGCCCCCGGCCAAGAATGGGGTTGTGAAGTTATTCACATCAGGCTGGGCTTGACCTTGTGTTTGGCCGAAGTATATTGAGAGTGGGCCAGTTCGGTCACTCACCGGCCCAAGCTTGCTGGTAAAGTAACTCCAGTTTGGTCCGACCAGAAGGTGGCGTTCCCTCACCCCGCTCTGCCGGAGGTTGTCGATGCAACTCCTTGATCCGCATGGAGGCGGTCGACGATTGATGCGTTCCGCAGTTGTGACGCTCATCGCCGGTTTTGTCACACAGGGCTCGCTTGCCGCTGACCCGGCAACGTCGCTGCTGGTGATGGTCAATGAGATCTACTCCAACGGCGACGGCACCAAACAGTTTATCGAACTCATCGCCCTCTCCGAAGGTCAGACCAACTTCGCCCCGACCCACATCGAGGCGATCAACTCCGATGGCACCGATACAACCATGGTCTATGACTGGACCACGTCCTTCCCACAACTTGGCAACAACGAGACCGTCCTTCTGGCCACAGCCGCCGTCCAGGCTGAGCTCGGCTTCAACGTCGATCGCATAATTCCGAGCAATTCGATTTACCTCGTCGATGGCAAGATCGTCTTCGATCAGGACATCGGAGCCGCGATCGATGCCGTGGCCTATGGCGCGTACTCCGGGGACAATACCGGCTTCGGAACGCCGGCGCCGTCCCTGCCGACCAATGGCATTCAGTCCCTCACCCGAATTCGCTATAGCTTCGTCACTCCCAATAACTCGACCGATTTCACTCATGCGGTAAACTCCCCGAAGCGCAATGACGGCGCGACCGGCACTCTGCAGGGAGATCCGTTGCCCCCGGTGTTGGCACCGATTGGGTCGCAAGGCGTGGAGGAGGGCCAACTGCTGAGTTTCGGTGTCAACGCCACCGACGGCAATGGGACAACGCCAACCCTCATGGCTTTCGATGTGCCTATGGGGGCCAGCTTCAACGATCACGGGAATGGAAACGGTACCTTCAATTGGACTCCCACTTACTTGCAGGCGGTGATCGATACCGTGCTGTTCGTCGCGTCCGACGGCCAGTTGGCCGACTCTGAATACATTGAAATCACCGTCATCGAAGTGACCGACCCGCCCTTCGCCTACGACTCGCTCGCGACCACCACCGAGGACACGCCCTTTGCCGCTCAGCTACAGGCCAGCGATCCCGATGGCGACACTCTCATCTACAGTATTCTCTCCGGGCCGTATCGGGGGCAGGTGAGTGACTTGGACACATTGACCGGCTCATTCACCTACTCGCCGAGTCTCGACCTGACCGGCCCCGACTCGCTGGCTTTCCGCGTATTCGACCGTAATGTCTATTCCAACTCGGCCAGGTGGCGTGTCACCGTTACTCCGGTGAACGATCCTCCCGCGGCCGCCGATGTCGAAGCCAGCACCGTAAAGAATTTCAGCGTCATGGTTGGCGCGATGCCCGTCTCCGATGTCGACAACAGCTCCTGGACCATCACCCATGTCGTCGGACCATTCAATGGCACGGTCTCGAGTTTCAATGCCGCGACCGGATCATTCAATTATTCTCCCAGTTTGGATTATGTCGGCAACGATTCCGTAACGTATCGCGCTTCCGATGGTACCGACACATCCGCGCATGCGCTTGTCCGTCTCACGATCTACCCCGAATGCGGCTGTCCGTGCCCCGGAGATCCCGCCTGTGACGGCGTGCGTTCCGATGTCCTCGACGTCGTCAGCACCATTGGCGTCGCCTTCCGCAATGTCGCAGCCGTCACCGACCCGACCTGCACCAGGGCGCGCACCGATGTCAACTGCACCGGTTCGACGGACGTCATCGATGTCGTGAAAGTTGTCGGTGTCGCCTTTCGCAATCTCGCCGCCGCCACCGAGTACTGCAATCCCTGCGCGCCGTAGCGCCCCCAGAAATTGCCAGGGCGGCCCGACGGGTCGCCCCTACAACCAACGTATGCTGCTATGGGTCTTCAAACCCATATCGTCACGGCGTCAAAGTGCCGCGACGCATCCTAGTCGTCCAACTTGTAACCTTCGGGCACCTCGAAGGCGCCGGCTGGAACCGCGCTTGTTTCAATCCCGGTGACAGTCGTTGTCATCCAGAACATCGCACCCGCGGGGGCACCGGCGGGTTTCTCGTTTTTGGCTTCTTCCTTATCCTCGCCCGTATCCTTCTTGCCGAACAGCCCACCCAGCGCTTTAGCGGCCATCCCTGATGGATCGCTGGGGCTCTCTTCGTTCTTGTCGGCCTGCTCGCCGTCTTCCTCTTCTTCCTGTTCCTTCTCGGCCTTCTCCGCTTCGGCCTCTGCTTGCGCCATGGCATCGCCGCCCATGCTGAAGCTCATCACCGTCTTCATCGCAAACCCTTCGAGCTTCTTGGCTTCCTCGGCGAGTTTCTCAGCGTCAACGCCGTACATCGCCAGCATCTTGGCCATCGACTGCCCGGCCCGGTCCGTCTCGTAACCCATCGCTCGCGCCATCTTGACTCCGAAGGCAGTGACCTCGTCCGATCCCGGCACGTTCCTCGCTAGCATCATGTCCATCTTGACGTCGAGCGTGATCGAGTCGCCTGTCTCGCGATTGGTACCTTTGGTGGTCATGGTCATGATCGCCTGTTCGCATTCATAACCGGCGATCGTCTCTCTCTTCCCGGTCCGCGAGATGTCGAACTCCGGCTCCGAGAAGATGATCTCCGATGTGTCGATCGTGGGTTTCTGCTGTGCCATCGGGTCGGCGCTGCCGGACATCATCGCGCCCAGAGAATCCATCATCTGCCGCATCTCGGCGAATGTCATCTCCGTGTATTTCTTGTCCTTGTGGTTGACGTTCCAGATCAACTCTTTGTCGAGGCGCGTGATGGTCGTGGTCTGGATCGGTTTGCCGCCCCCGAACATCTTCATGAGTTTGTTTTCCATCTTTGTTTCGCTGTCGTTGGCCATCATGTCGCCGGAGTATGACTCGGACGATATCGTCGACGCCTTGAGCAGCCCGCCCATCCCGTCCATGAGCGAATTGCGCTTGATCGTCACATCGCCGTGCGCGGTCGCCTGCGAAACCGCGACCAATGCGATTCCAAGCAGCGCATGTCGCAGCCAAGTTCTCTTGAACATCTATCCTCCCTGTGATTGTTGGTGAGCACCGTGGCGAACGGCGCCAAATTGCCCCACAAAGCCGCGCAACGCAAGACCCGTTTGGACCTTCTTGTTTCTGTCACAACGGAAGACGTCATCGCACTCTCCCCCTCTGGGGGAGATGTCGGCAGCGCGGCTCTATGCGCTGATGACAGAGAGGGCATCCCACGCGCCGATTGCCCTCTCTGTCATCGCGGCAAAAAGCGCCGCGATGACATCTCCCCCAAAGGGGGAGAGAGCGAGTCTGCAGTCAATCTATTTGAGTTGCTGTTTCCAGAGAGGTCGACAGACTTCCAGTATCCTCGCCATGACACCATCGAGGTTACTGACCACGTCGCCGTTCGCGAATCTAATGACCCTGTAGCCTTGCGTCATGAGCCAAGTTTGACGAGCCAAATCGTACTCGAACTGATTCTCATGCGACGAACCATCGAGTTCAATTACCGTCTTTGTCTCGTGATGATAGAAGTCGACAATGTACGGGCCAATGGGATGTTGCCTGCGGAACTTAATCCCCTCGAGGCGATGAGCCCGCAGGCGCGACCAGACCAGACGCTCGATCGGGGAGGTCTCCTGCCGGAGTTCACGCGCTCGTTCCCACATACCAGGGGGAGTCCATGGTCGTTTGAATTTCGTTGGTCGCGGGTCGTCCATCACTCGATTCGTGCAGTTATGTAGGAACGCTTGCACCTGAGAGGCAATCACTTTGAAGCACTCTCCCCCTTTGGGGGAGAGTGTTCAGCCGCATGTAAGCCTGAAGAGGTATCACCCACATAACAAAAACCCCCGCCAACTCTCTGGCGGGGGTTCGAAATTTCAGAATCAGATCTCGAGTTACTTCAGAAGCACCATCTTCCGGATGTCGGACCGGCCATTCTGCAAAAGCCGCGAGAAGTAGATCCCCGACGACACCGGATTGCCATTCTCGTCGCGGCCATCCCACGCTTCGGTGTAGATGCCCGCTTCACGATGGCCGTCGATCAATGTGCGCACCCGCTGTCCCAGCAGATTGCACACCGAAAGCGAGACCTGCCCGCTCTTATCCAGACCAAACGTGATGTTGGTCCCGGCGTTGAAGGGATTCGGGTAGTTTTGCGCCAGCGCAAACGAGTTCGGCAAGAGCCCGTGCCCGCCATCACCGATATCGGAAACCGTCTCGACCGTCAAGGTCGTCCAAGCGCCCGAATTCGCCGGGCCATAAGTGTCGGATGACACCTTGGCGCGCACTTCCACGTCTTGATTCGGCGTGCCTTCAGGGATTTCGATCTCCGCAACGATGGTCGCCGTTTCAGCAGGTTCGAGATTGAGGCCGAGACCCGCAACCGACTGGATGATGACATTCCACGCCGGATCCAACTCGATACTGACCGTGAAATTGCCCGCGATATTCCCCGTGTTGGTAATCGAGTACGTGATAAACGCCGAACTGCCGGCGCTGCCATTCTCAGCGGTCGGCCCCGTCAGCGTTATTCCGCTGGCGCTGGTCGCACCGACAATATCCGCCAACTTGCTGCAGCCAAATGAACCAGAAAATGTCACCGGTGCGTTGACAACCGTGGCCGCGAGACCGTTGATGCGAAACGCCAGCACTTCACCGGGGTCGGGCCCTTCATCTACCAACGGTGTTGATGGATCGTCCCCATAGGCGTGTCCCAGCCAACTACCCGCAGAGTTTGTGCGTGTCACCCCGCACAACTCACCTCCGACACTCTCAATTTCGATGACGTCGCCCGGGACAATGAGATCCGTCAGAAACGTCGTGCCGCCATCACTGTAATCGCAATATGAGAGCGGGTTATAGAAATAATCAGGCACGGCGGTCAGGCGAACAGTCGTGTTCGAGATCGGCTCTGGGAGATTGCGCACCACCACCGGGAAGTGGCTTGCCTGGAATACCCCGCCACCAAGATCGTCATTCCGCCACACGCGCAAATCGAACGTGGCCGGACCAATCGCACCCAGTGAGAAAGCTCCCTGAGCATTCGAACTGCCCGAAAGGAGGATGGTCCCGTCCGGGTAACTGTCCCATGCTTCGACGGTCGCCCCGGAGATCGCATTTCCGCTGCCATCTTGCACACGTCCTGCAATCTGAGACCACACAGCGGAAGGGGCCGCGAGAATCAATCCCGCTGCCAGCGTCGTTGCCAACCATTTCTGCCGCATTGTCTTGCTCACTTCCACCACCCCTTTTGAGTTTCGATCCCGCTGGCCCGTATTGGGCCAGCGGGATCGATGTCATACATACGGATTCAGTTCACGATCTACAACCCCGCAGACAACGTGCCAATTATTTCAGCAGCGTCATCTTCTTGGTTGCCGACCATTCCGGCGTGGTCACGCGGTAGAAGTACACACCGCTCGGGACCGTGGAGCCGTTCTGGTCCTGACCGTTCCACGCTACGCGCACTGTGCCGGCCGCATCGAAGCCCTCAAAGGTCTGCACCGTCTGGCCCATGATATTGTAGACCGTCAGGGTCCATTGAGAAGCATTCTTGATCACGAACGGCATCACCGTGCCCGCGTTGAACGGGTTCGGATAGTTCTGCAAGAGCGAGTACTCGGTCGGTACGGCGCTCGCCTCATCAACGGTCAGCGCGATCGCCTGGTTGTCGCGATCGATCCAGCGCACGTCGTTTCCGGCGGACGCTGCCACACCGTTGACCTGGAAGCTCAACTCTTCACCGTACACCGCACCCTCGATCTCTGATGTCTGCGGCACATCGCCATAGACGTGGACCAGGAACGCGCCATTGGCGCCCACGGTGCCTTCACCGATCAAGGTGCCGGACGAGTTGCGGACCGAGATCGTCGAGCCCGCATTCAGATTCGACGAGTTCGCGTAGTAGTCGGCGACCATCGGCGTGGCCGTCACACGGCCCGACGTCGAATTCGCCACCAGCTTCGCCGTGCCTGCGAGACAGCCCTCGGCCTCGGCCGGATAGATCAGCGTATCTTCCGACTTCATCTTGATCCAGTAACCGTGGCACGACTCCATACAGACCAGGTCGTTGTTCTGTGGTTCGCGCAGTTCGTTCCACGACGCCACACCATAACCGCAGATCAGGGTAAAGATGTGCGCGTAGTTGCCGTCCAGCGACTCGAGCGCATGCCCGAGGTTGTCCATCTCCATCGGGAGGTATGGAATGTAGTTCCAGCCCTCACAGAGGTAGATCGGCGTCGACGGGTCGATAACTTCACCCTCGATGCAGATTGTGTCTTCCTGCAACATATGGATGTCGTAGCCGAACCACGGCGACACGTCAACCAGGTCGTTGATCGGACGGTTCGCGAACCAGGAGATTGAACCGTAATCGCACAGTCCCGAACGAACCGCGTCATAGTTCAAGTCAATGGTCGCCAACACCGCTTCCCGCGCGTAATCGGGGAGTTGTATGTTGTATGACCACATGTTCCAGCCTTCGCACAGAGTGCAGCAGAGTCCGGTCGGACGGCAATCCCACGCCGCGTCGAACCGGTAGCTGGCGAAGTTGAGCCAGGTATCCGGAGCCACCACCGGGCATTCGCAATTCAGCCACAGCGTGATCGAGTCGCCCGGCAGCGCGCCTTCGTCTTCCGGCGTCTTGATGTCATCGCCGAGAACGTGGATCAGATACGTGCCGGCGCTATCAAGCTCGACATAGGTGATGCCGCAAATCACGCCATCCGGATCGGTCGCGTAGATGACATCGCCCGGCTGGATCGGGAAGCCTTCAGAGGTCGCATCCGAAGAATAGTAGTCGGTGAAGTACGGCCAGTTCGGCAGCGGCACGAAGTTGATCGGGTCAAGATGGATGATCAACTCGCCGTCCTCGCATGACCACGGACCAACGACGTCGGTGCAGTACCCCTTCTTCCACGCGCGGATTTCATACTTCTCGCCGGGGGTCACGGCGAAGCAGAACTTGCCCCAGTCCGTCGTGGTGGAGGTGATCAGCACGCCATCCGGATACGACGTCCACAGTTCAACCGTCGCGTCGTCAAGTCCGCAGAGGCTCTTTTGTTCGAAGCAGTCGCTGTTGTACACCCAGCCGCAGATCGAATCGCATTCGACTGTGTCGCGCGGGCAGATACGCAACTCGACTCTCACCCACTGCTGGGCATCGATCGCGCACAGCTTGTTGCCGGTGACACAGATCGAGTCGATGATCGTATCGCAGACTTCCGGACACTTGATCGAATCCGGGTTCAAGCTGACATAGAACGTGTCGTCCGCGGTGCCGTCGCTCGGCTCAACATTGAACCAGTTGGCATCCCACGTGGCCACCCATTCCAGCACGCCGCCGTCGGCATTGCTGACGTACACGGGCAGCGGATTGGCCTTCTGATCGCAGAAGATCTCGAAGAGCAGATTCTTCGGCTCAACAACCATGATCGGCTGGGCCTCGACGACGAGCTTGACCACCAGTTGATCGCAACCGGAGATCACATCGGCGCCCTTTTCGCACGGACAGAACGTTACAGTCTGATAGTATGTGCCGACCGCCAGCGTGCACGGATCGACGCAGATTTCGATCTCGCCCGGTGTCGTGCCGGAGGTCGGATCGACCCAAACCCAACCGGTCTCGCCAACCAGCGACCAGCACGTCTCCTCGCAACCCAGCTTGGCGATATTGACCGGCAAGCAGAGCTTGTCGTTCCAGATGTCGCCGGTGTAGGTGAAGGACAGCGTGTCAGTATCGAGGACCACACCCGGCGTGTCCTGGTTGGTCTCGAAGATCACGTAGAACGAATCCGAGATCGCGCCCGGGGCGTTGTGCAAGTACACCCAGCCCTCGACGGTGGCCGCGACGCCCGTGGCGCACGCGATCACATCGACCAAGGCCGGTCCGTTGCCCGGATTCGGCGAAACGCTGATGCCCGGAACCGCGGTCTCGGCCTGGTAGAAGCACTCCTCACCCTTATTCGGGGAGATACAGAAGATATCGACCTGCTGCGTGTCGCAGCCACAGGTCACCTTGAACGTCAACGTGTCGGTCTCATCCGTCACGTGCGGTCCCGGAACCTCTTGCGACGGCGGCAACACTGTGATCGTGAAGCAGCATGAATCGAAGTTCTGCGCCGCATCATACGCGCGACAGCAGACCGTGTAGGGACCGCCGACCAGGAAGAAAGCCCCGGACGACGAGTCACAATCGTATGTGACGCCCGGGCAGTTGTCTGTGGCACCCGTCGTCCAGTTCACCACGGCGCCAGTCTGACCAAACGCGGCGTTAATCGTGATGTTGTCAGAGCACGTAATGACCGGAACTTCGGTGTCTTCAACTGTAACGTTGAAGAAGCACGTGTCCTTATTCCCCGCGTTGTCAGCCACGATGTGCCTGACCTGCGTGGTTCCGACCGGGAAGAACGATCCGGCCGGTGGGGAATAGACGCTGCTTGCGACTTCACAATTGTCCGTGGAGCCAACACCGTTGGCCAAGAAGTCAAAGATCGCGCCGCATTGGGCGGGATCGTTGGGTATTGTAAAGTCATCCGGGCAGAAGGCGACAGGATGTTCCGTATCGCTGACTGTCACCGTCGTCCAGCACGTATCCGAGGCATTGCCGGCATTGTCATAGGCCACGACCGACATGTCCCAGATGCCGACAGGAATGTCGTAGCACTCGACGCCCTTGGTCGAGAAGACCGCTTTGACCGGCGTGTAGATCACCACGGTGATCAAATTCAAACCGCAGTTATCGTCTCCGCCAACCACGGGGTTAATATCTTCAACGCAGATCTGACCACTGCAGAAACCGGGATCGTTATCGACATTGATCGGGCCGCACGTCACCGTCGGCGGCGTGTTGTCGACCACCGTCACGAAAGCCGAGCAGGTATCTTCGTCGCCTTCGTCATCGGTCACGGTCAGGAGAACGAGAGTCGATCCCAAGCTGTACGGTCCGGGCGGGGCCTGAGACGTTGTCACCGAACCGCCGTCCGGATCATTCGAACCATTGTTGATGTCGGCGTTCGCTTCGCAGTTGGTATCGGCGTCGACGATACGGTCGGTGCAGAGTGCCACTGGCGGAACCTTCACATCCGGCAGCTCTTCAACGGTGACGCTGAAGTGGCAGGTATCGGCGTTGCCGCAGTTGTCTGTGGCAATCACTTCGATATCATAGTTGCCCGGAACCGTGAACGACGTACCCAACGGCGGATTGTAGCTGATGTCCACCGACGGATCGCAATTGTCGCTGGCCGAAGCCGCACTGTAGGAGACGTTGACCGACGGCGTACCAAACGGCACCTGCACGAGCGTGTCGTTCGGACAGGTCACGACCGGCGCGATCGCGTCGCGAATCGCAAACACCTGTTCGCAGCCTTGCTCATTACCGGCGGCATCGGATAGGATATAGAAGTATTTGAAATACCCGGTGCATTCATCAGCAGTCGGCTGTTGTCCGCTCCAGTTCAGGTTGAACGGCCCGGGGCAGTTGTCGGTGATCGTCCCGCCCGCCGTGAGGAAGGCCGCGACGTCCGCAAGGTGCGCCGGAACGTCGTCGAAACACGCCACCGTCACCGTATCCGGGCAGACAACCACCGGAGCGGTGTTATCCTCGACGGTGACCGTCGCATCGCAGGTATCGGCCAAACCACCCTGGTCGGTGACGATCAACTTCACCGGGTTCGCACCAAGAGCGTACGGTCCGGCGGGTTCGAGAGCCAGGATCAGGTTGGTGCCGTCCTCGTTGTCATTCGAGCCGTTGTTGACCTGGGCCGCAGTCGCGCTGCCCTGGCAATTGCCGTCAGCGTCCACAACGACATTCTGGCAAACCGCGGTCGGCGGCGTGTTCCCCGGCGGATCTTCAATGATTGTCACATTGAAGAAGCAGGTGTCGGCGTTGCCGCACAGGTCGCTTGCGATCAGACGAACCTGCGTCGTTCCCACATTGAATGTGGAGTTCGACAACGGCGAATGAATGATGTTGACGTTATTGCAATTGTCCGTGATGTCAGCGTCCGAATAAAGCACAGCTGTGCTCGTCGTCCCGTTCGGAAGATGGATTGTCGTGTCGTTGGGACAGGCCGTGATCACCGGCGCTTCCGTGTCATCCACCGTGATCAATTGCGCGCAGGTGTCCGCGTTGCCGGCGTCATCGGTAAGCACATAAAGGCGCGTGATGACCTCCGGGCAGGACTGCCCATCACTGGTCTGACCCGCGTACGAGAACGTCCAACCCGCACCCGCGCAGTTGTCGGCGAAGGTTCCGCCAGCGGTGAGGAAAGCCGCCGCGTCGGCATAGGCCGCCGGAATATTGGCCGAACACTGCACCGCGATGTCGCCCGGGCAGGTGATGGCCGGGTCCGTATCATCGACAACCGTGATCGTCGCACTGCACGAATCAACATCGCCGTCATCGTCGGTGACAACCAACCAAACAGGATTGGCGCCCAATGCATACGGCGGGCCGGGATGCAGGACCATGCTTTGGATCGTGCCATCTGAATCTGTCGAGCCATTATCCACCAAATCGGCGGTCGCGTCCCCTTGGCAAAGGCCGTTGGCCGCCACTTGGATATTTTGGCAAACGGCATTCGGCGGAACATTCGGAACCTGCACGCACGAACCGGTTCCGACTGTGATGAAGCCGGGAGTGAAGTCCGGCTGAACTGCCGAGGTAAATTCATCAACGAAGGTTAAATGACTTGCAGGCTTGGTGCACATCGTGTCGATGATGATGCAGCCGTTTGTCGCCTTGAGGTTGAAGCGGATCAGAAGGGATGCATTTGGTGTGCCCGCTCCGTCCGCACCCGGGGCGAGGAAAATGTCCTCGCCGATATCAGGATCGCCCGTGCTGACGGATGCGAACAACATGGCATCTGGGCTGTGCCCGTCAAATTGAGCGCCTGCCGCACCCCAGCCATAGTCACCACCGCCGGTGCAGTTTGCACCTGCGGCCTCCGGCACCGCATATTTGCGGGTGGTTACACTCGCAGCCGGCCCATTGGGGTTTGCGTTGCCAAGCGCGCTGTTGTTCATCCGATTCGCGTTGACAAGCCCCCAAAACGATGTCGTCGATGTCCCGGAGTCGATCTCGGCGCCGCCGTTGAAGGATCGGATCTCCAGTGGGACGACGATGCCCTGAATGTTTATGTCATTGGTGATGAAGACACCAACGCTACAGGGTGCCGCGTCGGCCGCGTAAGTCCGCGACTCGACCACGACGGAGTTAACCGCATTCGCGGTTGCCGCCCACAAACAGAGAAGCAGACAACACGCGATGAGTGCTACCTTTTTCATTCGTGCTCTCCTTTTGAGGAAAGTGTTATGATTTGTTCGCATCATTCTATTTGCACGTTGGAACTCCGCCAGAGACGCGGAGCGGTCCTTCTTGTCTAACGGCTCCCCCCGAAGACAAATGCGCGAAGTTGATCCTGTGTAAATCCGATGAAAAGTCGCCGCCCGAAGCTGTAAAAACACGCCGAAATTGCCGAGGCCGCCCACTTGAACGGAAGGGCAAAAGATGCATACCGCCTGGTCTTCGGCAACGTGATCACGAAACGGCGAAGTTGTGCGTCAGTTAAACGGATGCGCTCACTGAGCGCAACAAACCGGTTGGTAAAGGCGAAGTTGTCCCCGCTGATAAAAGAAAGGTCAATGACCGCAACGTCCAGCCTAGACCCGGACGGGGTCGCCCGACCGACTTCTATGATAAGCTTTTCAGTCAACTTGTCAATATCCATCCCGGAGATTCCTAACTCAGTCCATACCAATAGAGAAGTCCCGTAGATATCGCATTCAGTATGCCAACAGCATACCGAAACCGCCGATTACATAACACTCTGTAGTCCAGCGCCTTACACCATCCGACCCCACGCGGCCCGCCACGGCCCCGCCGCCGCACTCCTGCAACCCTTTGCGCACATTTTAGGAGGACAGGCATTCTTGCCTGTCGTATCGCCACCACGGAGATCACCCCGCGTCCACCGCAAAGAACACCGGCCCACGAATCAGAGACAGGAGGACAGGCATTCTTGCCTGTCGTATCGTCGCAAATTGGCGGCGGTTCGTTCGCCGCCGATTGGTGGCGATATCCCCCCTGCGCGGAGATCATCCCGGCGTCCACCGCAAAGAACACCGGCCCTCTCGGGCCGGTGTGGACAGGCAGGAATGCCTGTCCTCCTGATTAACAATTAGACGTTGGTTCCTCTAATCCCGGATCATCGGTGACGATATCCCCGCGCGGAGATCACCCCGGCGTCCACCGCAAAGAACACCGGCCCTCCGAACCATGCCCAGGAGGACAGGCATTCTTGCCTGTCGTATCGTCACCAATTGGCGGCGGCTTCTTCGCCGCCGATTGGTGACGATATCCCGCACGCGGAGATCACCCCGGCGTCCACCGCAAAGAACACCGGCCCTTTCGGGCCGGTGTGGACAGGCAGGAATGCCTGTCCTCCTGATTTACAAGTGATTGACAACTTCTTATCCACTTGCGATCGATGCGACGCATGGCTGACTTATCGATTTCGCATCGGCATCTGCCGCACTGGTCGTTGAACGGCGCCTGGTATTATGTGACTTTCTGCTTGGGATCCGGAACACTTACGGACCAAGAGCAGCAATTGGTCCTGGGACACATCAAGAGCGGACATCCGAAGTTCTATCGATTGACCGCTCTTTGTGTGATGCCGGACCACGTGCATGTCATTCTGTCACCCAATAACGGCCGCAAGATCTCCGACATCATGAAAGGCATCAAGGGCGTCTCTTCGAGGGATATCAATCGACTTCGAGGGGTGCGCGGGGCGCTATGGCAGGGCGAGTCCTGGGACCGAATCTTGAGGGACGAAGGAGAATTCCAGGAGAAACTCAAGTACATGTTGATGAACCCCGTTGAAGAGGGACTGACCGATGATCCTTGGACATATCGAGGTTGGTTCCTCCAATCATGATTCACATCCTTTCCCGCATCCATCGCAAAAAGCACCTCTGATTCCCAGGAGGACAGGCATTCTTGCCTGTCGTATCGTCACCAA
Organism: uncultured Ignavibacteria bacterium; assembly: GCA_964371625.1. GTDB lineage: Bacteria > Zixibacteria > MSB-5A5 > WJJR01 > WJJR01 > JACQFV01. The sequence goes on from CAYJMP010000001.1 coordinate 1,546,785, forward strand.
TTGGCGGCGGCTTTCGCGAAGCGCCCTGAGCAAAGTCGAAAGGGTGCCGCCGATTGGTGACGATATCCCCGCGCGGAGATCACCCCGGCGTCCACCGCAAAGAACACCGGCCCTCTCGGGCCGGTGTGCACAGGCAGGAATGCCTGTCCTCCTGATTTACAATTAGACGTTGGTTCCTCTAATCGCGGATCATTGGTGACGATATCCCACACGCGCGCCATCGTCAAGCACACAACAAAAACCAAACGGGGTGGAGGATTTCTCCTCCACCCCGTTTTGGAATTTCGTCGTCAGGATGACCGCTTAGACGGCCACCTGCCGATTGTCGACTACGGTTTCCACTTCACGCACGGATCGACGAACGAGTTGTTCGCGGTGATCGCCACGTTACGGAACGCCACGCCGACCATCTTCGTCACGTCGAGAACGTCGATTGCGCCACTGGCGTCGACGTCACGGCTGTCGAAGTTGCAACCGGCCTGGGCAGGCTTGTCGCTCGCCGTGCCCGAAGGATCGATCGCAGGATCAACGATCACGTTACGGAAGGCGCCGCCGACGACGTGAGTCACGTCGAGCACGGTCGCGCTGCCATCGCAAGCGGGATCATAACGGCACGGACAAATCGCGCAGCCGCTGAACGCGCCACCATTCACCAACGCCGCCGCCGCATCGACCTTCGCCTTGAAGGCAACATCATCGAGCGTGTCGGAAACGAGGATGGCATAGTGGCTTCTCACGGTCGTCGTGCGATACGTTCCGGCAACAGTCTGGAAGGTCTGGCCGTTGTCGAATCCGACCATCACGTACAGATCGGTATCCGCGACTTCGCCAACTTCGACGCCGGAAACGGTTTGCAACAACTGGTACAGGTGGCCGTCAGAAGGACCGCCCGCGGTCTGGTTGTCGATGTTGTTTCCAACATACGCGCCGTTAAAGTCGGAGGCCGACGGTACGGCGATACCGGCGCGGAAACGCTCGGCGGTATTCTGAGGAGTCGGAGTGGTTCCGACCCGGTTCACGCCACGAACGTACGCGAGGTTGCGTGTCGCGTCGCCCAAGCCGTGGTTCGTCGCGCCGCTCTGCATGGTGTCGATCGGGTTGCGCTGGGCCGGGATCATATCCAAGTCAGCCAGCATACCCGTGGTGACGCCGCTCACCGGCAACGTCGCCTCCGGGCCCGGGAAGACCAGATAGTTGACGATGACAACTTCGTCAGCACTGATATCCTGCGGGAAGTACCAGCTCACGTTGACGCCCATGATCGAGTCGCGGGTGCTCATGTACGCACCGGCTGTGGCGTACGGCTGAGCGCCGACGTACCCGAGCGTGTCAACCCACAGCGAACTCTGCGAACGGAAGCCATTCTGGCCGTTCGAGAGACGGTCAAAGAAGCGGAGGAACACGGTGGTGTCTGTTGGTCCCTGCGTTCCATGCGCCATCAGAAGCGACGCATCAAAGAAGCTCGACGATGAGTCGGAATTACGCCACAGACCGCCCTCGTCTTCTTGTGATCCAAATCGACCGCTGCTCTGAACGTCCAGCGCGAGCGAACCCGGGCTCGCCACACCGGTCTTGAGAATCTCCGCTTGCGGACAGAAGAAGATGTCGAAAACGAAGAATTCAACCGGATAGACGCGCGGGCTGGGGTTTTCGGTCGTGGCCGCGTTGTGCGAAATCGAGATCTGGCCCATGTAGAGACCTTCGGCCGCGTTGTTCGACGCCATGTTGACCGTCATGTCAATGTCCGGATCGCCGGCGGGAATCGAATAGGCGCCCAGGGCATGACCCGTAATCGACAGAGTCGGAAGTCCGGTGAAATCCGTCAAAGCAATACCAGCGCCGCCACCCTGATTCAACGTGGCATTACCCAGGTTGAGGATCGACAGCGGAGCCGTCGTTGCTCCCGCGCGCGGGGCATTGTATTCGCACAACGGATCGGTGCCCAACGTGGCTTCGAACACCGGAGCGATCAACGGGCACACGCCCGCCGGAGCGATGCCGGAGCCCGAAAGCTGCAGGTAGTGCACCGGGTTCAACTGCCAGGAGCCTTCACCCTGCGGAATGCCACCAGCATCCATGTCGCTGACGAAGAACAGATCGATGTCTTTCACCACACGGCCGATCGTCGACCAGTGCTCGGAACGGCAAACGCTGTCCGGATTGGCCGGCAGACCGGTACCGATGTCGGCGAGACCCGGCTGGCAGCCTGGGGTCTTGGTGTTGGTCAGGTTGACCGGCGGTGACCAGGTGTTGCCACCCGTGTTCGAAATGGCCAGGTAGATTTCGCCATTCATGTAGCCGCCGTTGCGGCCTTCGAACGAATACTCGGAAGAGTAATCAGCCAACTGGGCCGGCGTGTTGCCGCCAAACTGCGTGTACGTCACATACACGTAGTTGTTGTTCGAGCCGCCGCCGCACGTCGTCGAACCATCGCCAATACCCATCGTGAGCTTGGTCAGGTTCAAGTTGAACACGCCGGTCGAGACCGGGCGGTCCCAGTAGCCGAGGGCCACGGTGCGGATCGTCGGAACGTTGTTGCTCCAGTGCTTAATCGCGATGTGCTCGCTGTTGGCGTTTTCCTGCTCGTCCCACATGATGTGCAGGTTGCCGGAATTGTCATAGGTCGTGGTCAGATGCACCCACGAGGTAAACATGTCCGGCAGGCCATAGTTGGTCACCATCGTCGGGGTCGGAACCGGATCGACGTTTGGCACAAGCGCCAACCAGTCGGTGCCGTTCGTGAGCGACTCGATGTAACCGACGTTGCTGTAGCCACCCTCGGTCTCATGGGTGACGATGGCCACTTTATTGCTGGTGGCATCGGCGCCCAGCACATAGCTGATGTCCCCGGTCGTACCAACAAACGCCGGGCCCGACCACACGCTGACACCGTCAAAACGCCAGTACCACAACTTGTGGGTCGGGCAGTCGTTGGTGTTCGTGTGGGCGATTTCGTGAAGAATGGCGTTGGAACGGTCGGCAGTCAGACGCGGCCAGAGAACGCCGCCGGTGCCGCCGCCGGTGCCGGCGCAGCTATTGTCCTGACCGGTGAGACCATAAATCTGGTAAGTGTCATCACCGAACGGGAGTTGCGCGTGCCACGGCTCGTAGGGCTCGAGAGTGTAGTCGTTCTCGGCCTGGTGCAGGGCAATCTGCGCGTGATTGAGATTGTCCACGTCGATGCCGCAATAGCCGCCGCGGTTCGTCGCGCCGGTGATTTCGATACCGTTGTAGCCGGTGCCGATGGTCATCGACGGATACGCGCCCGGATCGTCGTATCCCGAATACAGCACATACCGGTCAGAGTTTTCCCCTGTCGACGGGATGTACTTAAACGACATCCAGGTGAAGTGAAGACGCGAACCAGCCGGTGTGCGGGCAACGTTGTAACCCTGCGAATCGTTGGCCTGATAGTCGTAGCTGGTGAAGCCGATGTCCTGCCCCGGCGACGGCGGGGGCGGAACAGCGCCGACCGCAGCGAATGCCTCGCGCGACGGCATGCTCTCGTTGATAATCGAGCTGTTGAAATCGTGACTCACCGGGCCGCGGCCGGCATCCATGATGCGAGTCTGCAACCACTGGCGGTTCACTTCGTTCCGGTACTGCTCGGTCTGCCGATGTCGGTCGACCCGACGCTGAATTTTGCGCTTGGCGATGGCATCGGGGGTGTTGGCCGCGTTGACCACCACGGTGCTTGCTGCCGCCGCGACGACCAAGAGGGCCACCCCAATTTTCACAATCTTCCCCGTCATGCGTGTCTCCTTAAAGAACTTGCTTGAAACGTTGTCGTCCCGCTTGCGCGAAACGCCGTTTACTCTTCCCCGTCTCCACCGCGCCGCTGGGAGCTAACACAGATGGAGCGGAGATGCTTTTCTGAGTGCGTCCGTCCCGAAACTATTGTGTGAGTACCACCTCCCCGGAACCTCAAGCGCAATGCTTGACGGCCGTTGTTTTCGTTCAACTGGTTAACGTCTTGGCAGATTTTGTAGGCATAAGATCTTCCGTATGCCAGTCGATGTCATCACGTTGTCAATCGCGGACACTATGGCCCGTCGGGTTGTCGCTTGTGCCAACTCGGCACGCGCCCGGGGAGAGGACCCGGACTGAAGGGGCAAGTAAGAGAAAGTAATACGGTTAAGTGCCTACCGCGAAGGTCCTACCAGTCTTTGCTATAATCCGCAACTGCGCGAAGCCACCAAACCCGAATAACACTATAAAGTGAAGTCAACCTTTGTCAAGCCGATTTTGATTTTTCGCAGTCAAAAGCCAACGCAGATTCTGCGCCGACGGTTCGGCTGCCACAAACAGGTAACGCTACGCCGCGTATTCAAAAAGCACGTATATTCGATGGAAACCGGGGGCGACTGGATTCGACGGAGTCGCTGATGGGAGGTTTGCCCGCCGAGGTCCCCAAGATCCTCGCTAAACCGTTGGGAAACAAAACAAACGCCTACGATAACTCGTACGCGCTGGCTGCCTAACTTAGCTTAGGCGCCCCATAGGCCCGAAGCCCGCCCTCGGCGTTGGGTCTCTTGGCCGAAAATGAGGGATAGCGCCCGACCGCTCCCGCCGGCCCGACGCGAAACTAAAGACGGGATAGCGCCACCGTAGCCTGTCGCTCGGCGCCGGTCGCGCGAATAAAAACGACCGACTATGCGGGTAGACGGCCTCTTGTAGGCACTTTCGGACGGGGGTTCGATTCCCCCCGCCTCCATTCTGCTTCGCGAGCTTGCGCTGGCGCGCAAGTTCGCTACGCAGAACAAGTTCTGCATTACGTCGAGTCACATCTCAGAAAGAGCGAAGCAGAATGCCCTTCGAAGCTAATCCGCCGCAGGCGGATTCAGCGAAGTAGGGCCGGTGACGCCCACAAAGTGACACCTCACACACCCGCTCTTTCAAATATTCGATCGCATGAAGTACGTGTATCTCCTCCGCAGTCTCTCCAACCCTCGTCAGACATATGTGGGACTGACCGACGACCTAAAACGCCGACTCGAAGAACACAACAACGGCAAATCCCCACACACCTCGAAACACCAACCCTGGGAAATCGAAGTCGCTATCCGTTTCAACGATGACATGAAAGCCGCTCTCTTCGAGCGCTACCTCAAATCCGGCTCCGGCGACGCCTTTGCAAAACGGCACCTGTGGTGATAGAGGGCCCGCCCTGCGTAGCTAATGCGCCTTTGGCGCATTCAGCGAAGCAGGGTGACATTATTTTCAGGTCGCTCGCTTTTCTTCTCAATCCTCAGACATGAACCCCTCATAATTCAGCCTCATCGGTAGTACCGCATCTTCACGAAGAAAGGGCGGATGACATCATGAGGCAGTTACTGGCGTCGTGCTCCTGCGTGGCGATTATCACTTTGGCGATGTGCGATCAGGTGGATTCCTGCACAAGCATGCTCGTCACCAAGGGAGCGTCTCGGGACAGTTCGGTCATGATTACCTACACCTGCGACGGCGAATTCCATCCGCAGCTCAGGTACTCTCCGCCGGCTGACCACAGGACAGGTGACTCCTTGGCTATCAGCGAGTGGGGTGGCCAAGTGCGTGGCTGGATCAAGCAGGTTCCGCACACCTACGGCGTTGTCGGCGAGATGAACGAACATCAGGTTGCCATCGGTGAGACAACTTTTGATGGCCGAATGGAGTTGGCGGATACGACCGGGCTGCTCGAGTATTGGGACCTGATGCAGCTGGCGCTTCAGCGCGCCCGAACCGCCCGCGAAGCCATATCGGTCATGACCGAACTGGCCGCCCAATACGGATACCGATCCACCGGAGAGTCTTTCTCCATAGGCGATCCTTCGGAGGCCTGGATTATGGAGATGATTGGTCGCGGCCCCGACGGATCAGGGGCGGAATGGGTCGCGGTGAAAATCCCCGATGGTTACATCTCCTGCCATGCCAACAAAGCGCGCATCGGTGAATTCCCACTGAACGATCCCGAGAACTGCCGCTACTCCGCGAACGTCATCTCGTTCGCGGTGGCCAAGGGATACTATGAACCCAACTCCGGAAAGCCGTTTCGTTTCTGCGACGCCTATTGCCCGCCATTACCGAAGGATTATCGGTTTGGTGACACTCGAGTCTGGAGCATCTTCCGGCGTGCCGCCCCATCGCAGGAATTCTCGACGGATTATCACCGTGCCGTGCCCGGCGCAGAACCCTACCCGCTGTGGATAAAGCCAGACGAGAGACTATCCGTACAGGATGTCTTCGGGCTCATGAGGGATCATTACGAAGGGACCCCTTTCGATATGACAAAAGGGATAGATGCCGGCCCCTTCGGTTCACCCGATCGCTGCCGTCCCCTGACATGGACAGTTGATAGTGTGGATTACGCCTGGGAGCGATCCATATCGACGCCACAGACCGCTTACTCCTTCGTCTCACAATCGCGCGCATCGCTTCCGGATCCTGTTGGCGGTGTCTACTGGTACGGCCTGGACAACACCTACACCTGCTGCTATGTCCCGCTGTATTGTGGCATTGATGCCGTGCCTCAATCCTACACTGTTGGCGCGCTATCGCGATTCTCGTGGGAGTCGGCCTGGTGGGTTTTCAACTTCGTCTCCAATTATGCCAATCTCAAGTACTCGCACATGTTGCCGGAAATTCAGGCAGTACAGGCCAAGTTGGAGGGGAACTGCTTTGAGCTTCAGCCGGTGATGGAGAAAACCGCCGTCGAGCTCGGCAAGAGCGATCCGGCCCTGATGACTCGGTATCTGACTGACTACTCAGTGTCTCATGCGGAGATGGTCGTGGCGCAATGGAAAGACCTTGGAGAACATCTCATTACCAAGTACAACGATGGATTCGTCAAAAACGACAAGGGAAGCCCTGAAGAAAAAGGATATCCAGAGGGCTGGCAGAGAGAAGTGCTGAAATCGCGGCCGGATCAATTTCGTTTGCAGCCGAAATGAGCAATGGTGTCGCAATCGAACCGGCCACTATCGACGTTTCAATGCCTCATCAAGAAAGTCTATCATCAGATGATGAACGTGCTTTTGCATCGCCGGAGTTGACAGGCCATGCTTGCCGCCCGGGTAGGTCATCAGGCGGAACTGTGTCCCCTGCTTTTGAAGTGCGTCCATCAACTCGGTTGAGTTCACAAAGAGCACGTTGTCATCAGCCATACCGTGAATCAAAAGCAGTGGTGATGTGAGGCCGGCCAACGCGCTGAACACCGCGCTCGAATCGTATCCGACAGCATTCTCTTGCGGCGTACCGAGGTAGTGTTCCGTGTAATGTGTGTCATACTCGCGCCAATCGGTCACCGGCGCTCCTGCAACCCCGGCAGCGATTTCGGCACCACCTTTGGCAAGCAGCATCACTGCCATGTATCCGCCGTAGCTCCAGCCGTTCACGGCGATCCGCGACCGATCGACAAACGGTTGCTCCTTCAGCCACCGGATTCCCACGAGCTGGTCGCGCACTTCGACCTCACCCAGCCGATGGTAGATCGCGTCGGCGAATCTGCGACCTCGTCGCGCCGTGCCACGGTTGTCGAGCTCGAAGACAATGTACCCCTGTTGCGCCAAATACTGGGTGAACGGATCACTCCAGCCTCTCGAGACTGTTTGGCTGCCGGGCCCGCCGTAGACGCTGACAATCACCGGGTATCGTTTGGCCGGATCAAAGTGCGGCGGCTTGCATAAACCGTAGGCGAGCAATTGGCCGTCCTCTGCAGGAATGAATCCGTATTCCTGGGTCACATGTAAGCCGGCGTGCCGCCAGTATGGGTGATCTTGATTGAGGCGGTTTTCTTCGATCCATGCCAGGAAACGGCCATCCGGTCCGCGCACGCTGGTCTGCGGCGGCGTAGAGGGATTGGAGAAACGGTCGACATAGAGCGAAACGGTGTCGGCTTCATCGGGGAACGTGGCATCATGCCAGCCCGCGCCGGCACTGATCCTCACCGGTTCCCCCGGCACCCCATCGATTCTAACAGTGTACACTTGCTTATCGATGATCGTGTCGCGATTGGAGGAGAAGTACACGAGCCCCAGCGATTCATCAATATCCAGCAACTCATCGACATTCCAATCGCCCGCCGTCAACGGACGCAGAAGATTACCATCCACACCGTAGAGATACAGATGGTTATAAGAGCTGCGTTCTGATGACCAGACGAGCGCGGGCCGATTCTTAAGGAAGTGCAGGTCATCGGTGACATTGACCCAGGTGCTCGATGTCTCCGTTAAGATGATTCGTTGCGCGAGCGTTGCGGCATCGACACTCATCAATTCGAGGCGTTTCTGATCGCGACTCTGACGTTGATAGCTCAATGTCTTGCCATCGGGTAGCCACTTCACGCGTGCCAGATAGATGTCGGTGTCGGAGCCCAAATCAATCCAGCGGACCGGGCTCGCTGACGGGCTGACCAGCCCCAACCGGACAACGACGTTGGGGTCCCCGGCCTTGGGATAGCGCTGTTCGACCATTGCCGTGCTGTCGGCATAGATTTCGAAGCGCTTGATGATCGGAACGGGTGACTCATCGAATTGCTTGAAGGCGATTTGGCTGTCATCCGGCGCCCACCAGTAGCCGTGATATTGTCCCAACTCTTCCTGTGCGATGAACTCCGCCTCGGCGTTATGGATGTTCCCGCCGCCATCGAAGGTGAGCTGGCGTTCCTGACCACTGTCCAATTCGATGACGTATAGATTCTGGTCGCGCACGAATGATACGTAACGCCCCTTGGGGGAGATCTTTGGGTCCAGGATCCCGGCGCTGGCCAGGAGTCGGCGGGTCTTCGTCGCGGCACGATCGTCGACTTCACAGAGGTACAGTGTGTCGCCCAACGGGAAAAGCAGCATCTGACCATCCGGCGACCATTGATAACTCAGGATGCCACGAAAGGATGCGGTGCGGGCACGTTCACGACGGGCCTTCTCGACATCGGGCAATTGCTCCTTCGGGAGCAGCACCTTTGAATCCACAAGCAAATGTGACTCGTGGTCCTTGGCGTCATACGCCCACAGGTCGAGCTGATACTGATCGTCCTTGCGTCCGCGTAGATACCCCACGCGTTTTCCGTCGGGAGAAATCTTCACGCCCCGTGGAGTAACTCCGGAAAGCGAAGTGTCGCCGAAGACCCCCTCGATCGTTAGTGGCGCCGTTCCGGCCAGGTCCAGCGCCCCGGGGACATCAGAGGCATCCGCTTGGACTGAAATTTGTGCGCCTGAATCGTCGATTTGGGCCAAACTCAGCGCCAAAACGAAGATGCCGTAACGAAGTACAGAGAATTCTACGGTCACGATGAGCCTCCGCGAATGGTCGGGTGTGTCACATATTGAGACAGCGCCACCTGACTTAGGCAAGTAACAAATCCCTCTTGGCAAAGTAGTGATTGATGCCGCAAAAAAGGATATCGACTGGGAGGTTTTGACAGCACCGAAAACTGAGCGCTTCCCCTGAAAGTGCTTTCCACGCTATCCTCTGCTTGGTGTGACCCCTCGGAGGAGACATTCGGATTGCAGAACCACTCATCGATTGACTACCAGGAACTCGGCCTGCGGGCCGGACTGGAAGTCCACCAACAACTCTTGACAGACACCAAGATGTTCTGTCATTGCCCCGCCGGTCACTACACTGAGACCCATGACGGCGAAGTGCTCCGTCACATGCGCCCGACCCTCTCGGAACTCGGCGAGTATGACGGGACGGCGCTGATGGAGTTTCGGACCAAGAAGAACATCATTTACCTGCTTCATAAAGAAAACGTCTGCACCTACGAAATGGACGACACGCCTCCTTTCCTTGTCAATCAGCAGGCCATCGACATCGCGATAGAGCAGTGCCTCATGCTCGGGTGTGACATTGTCGACGAGGTGCACATCGCCCGCAAGCAGTACCTCGATGGGTCGATTCCGACCGGGTTTCAACGCACCGCGATTGTCGGGGTCAACGGCCGCCTGCCGTTTCGCGGCCGCGAAATTTCGATTACGCAGGTGAGCGTCGAAGAAGACTCCTGCCGCGAGGTCTCGGACCGCGGGCATCTGATCGTCTGGCGCACCGACCGACTCGGGATGCCGCTGATCGAGACAGTGACCGGCCCCGATCTGCGCACGCCCGAGGAAGTGGAGGAGGCAATCCTGCTCATCGGCCGGGTGTGCCGAAGCACCGGACACGTGCGCGTGGGGATCGGCGCCAGCCGGCAGGACGTAAACGTCTCAGTGCGTGGCGGAAGACGGGTGGAGATCAAGGGAGTTCCCCAAGCGCACTGGGCGGGGAGGCTTGTCCATAGCGAGGCGGTCCGCCAGATGAACCTGTTGCGGCTCCGTGACGAACTCCATCGCCGTGGTTTGCACAATGCAACCGACCTGAGAATCGAGAGCGCCAGTGTCACCGATATGTTCGCGTCGAGCGCGTTCAAGCCATTCCGAGTGGAATCGTGGGAGAAATGGGTGACGTTTACGGGCCGACGCACGGGATTCGAGTTGAGGCCGGGGTCATTCTGCGTGCGCGCCATCCTGCTTAAGGGGCTGGCCGGCACGTTAAGCTGGCCCACTCAGCCGGACCTGACTTTCGCCACTGAACTGGCCGGCCGGGTCCGAGTCATCGCGGGACTCGATCAGATTCCGATTCTCTTTCACGACGAGAAGTGGCCCGACTATGAAGGTTCCGTCGCCGATCTCCGCCGCTTGCGGTCGCGACTTCGGAGCGATCCTGGCGATGCCATCGTCATCGTCTGGGGCACCGAGGGGGATACGGTGACCGCGATGGAGGAGATCCGCACACGCTACATCGACGCGATCGACGGAGTGCCCAACGAGACCCGTCAGCCATTCCGCGACGGACACACAGACTTCGAGCGAATCCTTCCGGGCCCCGACCGGATGTACCCGGATACAGACAGCCCACCATCGCTCGTCACACGGGAGCGTGTGGAACGGCTGCGCCGTGACTTGGCATCGCGTCCCTGGGAACGGGAGGCACGGTACAGAGCGGCGGGTGTACCGATTCCGACCATTCACTATCTGATTCGACGCAACGGCGCGGCCTTGGTGGACCGTGTGGTGGCTTCTTGCGGCGGCGAGCTTCGTGCCGCCTGCTTCTTCTTCGGCGAGCGCCTGAAAGGGCTCCGCCGCGCCGGTGTCCCGGTAGCAACCGTTCCCGAGGATCACTGGTGTGACCTATTCCAGGCGATGAAGACCCGGCCGCAGCTACGTGAGGCGTGGGAGATCATTGTGCGCAAGATGGCGAGCGCAACATCGATGAGCGTGGCCGAAATCCTAGCGGCGGATCGTCTAGGCGAAGCTCCCGTCGACTGGCAAGATCTCGTACGCCGGCAAACCGAGGCGGCGCTCCGCGAGCTACGTGACGGTGATCGCGAGCGACTCCGGCGACTGGCCATGGGCAAGTGCATGAAAATCCTGCGTGGAAAGGTGGCCGCCCGCGAGGTTGCGGCGACACTGGATAGCGCACTCGCAACCAGGAGCACTCATGCCCGATGATGACCTGAAGGGATACAAGGGACGCTCCCGCGCCCGCCTCACGGAGCTTGGTGTTCGCGTCTGGAGCGACGTAAAGCTCACCAATGACGCGGGCAGCGTGTTCGAAGGGGTCATTCTGCCCCGTAGCGAGACGCTTGATGACGCACATGTGGTGATCAAGCTGAAGAATGGCTACAACGTCGGCGTGCACGTCGACCGCATCTCCGCAATCAGCGAAGTTGGCTACAAAGTGGCAGTGTACAAGATCCCCGAGAAGGAATTCCCCAGTCGACCGAACCTCCCGGCCGTGACCCTCCTCGGAACCGGAGGCACCATCGCCTCACGGCTCGACTACCGGACGGGAGCGGTGATTCCTGCCTTCACACCAGGAGAGCTCTACGGCGCGGTCCCGGAATTGGCCGACATATGCAATCTGACCACGAAGAAGATCTTCGGTGTCTTCTCCGAGAACATGGCGAAGGACCAGTACATTGAACTGGCGTTGGCGATCGGTGCGGAAATCGAGGCAGGCGCCGACGGCATCGTCATCGGTCACGGCACAGACACGATGGGCCACACGGCGGCGATCCTCTCGTTCATGGTGCAGAATTCCCCGGTGCCGATCGTGCTGGTGGGTTCGCAGCGCTCCAGCGACCGCCCGTCGAGCGACGCGGCGCTCAATCTAATCCACTCGGTCCGTTCGGCGGCTTACGGCGAAATCGCCGAGGTCATGATCTGCATGTTCGGACCCACCTCCGACAGATACGGCCTTCTCCACCGTGGTACGCGTTGCCGGAAAATGCACAGTTCGTATCGCAGCACATTCCGCACCGTCGGCGACACACCGCTGGCCACGGTGAGTCGCGACGAATTCTCGTATTTGACGGATGATTTCCGGCGTCGCGACCGGTCAAGGAAGGTCGTCGTGGATGCAGTCTATGATGATCGCGTGACCATTCTCTACTACTACCCGGGGATGCACCCCGACTTGGTCGACGCCCTGGTGGAAAAGGGATATCGCGGGATCGTCATCGCCGGCACTGGACTCGGCCACGTAAACAAGCCGCTCTATCCAGCATTGAAGCGTGCAGTCGCCGCGGGTGTGCACATTGTCATGACCGTGCAAACGCTCTGGGGATACGCGCAAATGTACGTCTACGACACCGGTCGCGATCTCATGGACCTTGGAGTCGTCCCCCTCGATAACATGTTACCCGAGACAGCGCTCATGAAGCTCTCCTGGGTCCTTGCCCACACGGACGACCACACTGAGGTCATGCGCATGATGCGTGAGTCGATCAGCCACGAGATCACCCTGCGAGAACCGCACAACGGCTATCTGATCCTCCAAGGAGGACTTCCTGATACGGACGAATTCATCGCCGCGCACTGGAAGTGATCCGCCACGGGCGTACGTATCTGAGGGACTTATCGGGGCGCCCCGAGCCTCGCCATCACGGCGTCGGCGAGTTTGTCGACGCCTTCAGGGGCCAAGTTGAAGTAGAGGATTGGCTCGATGAGTTCAAGCTCCATCACCGCGAGACGGCCGTTGATCCTCACTAAGTCGAGTCGCGCGTAGAGCAAATCATACGGAAGTCTTCCCAGCATTGCCTCGGCTTGACGGAGATCGTCCCGGCGGGGCGTGACACGTTCGACCGTTCCACCATAGATACCATGCGCCCGATAGTCGCCGGGAGCAGGTTGTTTTAGAAGAACGTGGCTGATCTCGCCTCCGAGAAAAATGAATGACCATTCGCCTTCGGTGATGACCGATTCGATCAGAGGTTGGATCAGAAACTCGTGCTGCGGATTCTGCGCGGCGAGCATCTCCACGGAGCGGCCGATGTCTCGGGATGATATCCGGCAGACTGCGGACCCTGCTGCGCCAATGGTTGGCTTCACGACGACGGTGCCCCACCCTTTTCTTGCCACTGTGCTCTCCACACTCGCCGGATTCGTTGTGGGCACGCGTAGCGTCGGGACAACCGGAACGCCGCAATCGTCCAGATCAAACAGGTAGCACTTGTCGCTGTTCCAGCGCACAGCATCCAGAGGGTTGAACAGCCGGCACGACGATGCATCGATCGCCGATAGTACACTCAGAAAGCGCGCGCGATCGTCAATGTAATCCCACGTGCTGCGGATGAGCGCGAGACCGAATTGACTCCAGTCTGTACCAGGATCGCCCCAGGCGAGCGATGAAACATCGATACCCCGCTTTACGAATTCTGCGATGAGCAAGTGATCGTCCGCAAACAGATCGTCAACATTTGGGATGGGCCATGTGACAAAGCTGGGAAGCGCGTTGCAGCGCAGCACGGCTACTCTCATCGTCTGTCTCACGACTCCTGGTTGTACGCCCTCATCAACCGCCTTATGTCCGCACAATCTGCCTTCTGGACTGCAGTGGTCGAGTTCGGTTCTGACGCTGCACGATTGGACGAAGTGATTCGGTTTCCGCGCGTGACCAGACAGTAGAAACCCGTGTTGCAGTACAGGCGTCTGGATTTCCCCGCGCCCACGCCACATCACGCGTCGGGCACAGTCTGCCCTGCCCTGGAGAACGTACCTCGCAATGAGTGCGCCTCCGGCGAATTTGGCCGAGACGCTGCAGTCGTTTCAACCGCGGAGTTCTAAACCTGCGACTTCTCGCCACCGACGAACTTGTAGACGGTCGCGCCGATTACGGCCCCGATTATCGGCGCAACCCAAAAGAGCCACAATTGCGCCACTGCCCAGTCGCCAACAAACAGCGCCACGCCCGTGCTTCGCGCCGGATTGACCGATGTGTTGGTCACCGGAATGCTGATCAGATGGATCAACGTCAGGCCGAGCCCGATCGCGATCGGCGCGAATCCCGACGGCGCTCGCTTGTCCGTCGCACCGAGAATGATGATCAGGAACATCATGGTCATGACGATTTCCGTCACCAGCGCTGCGACCAGCGAGTATCCACCCGGGGAGTGTTGACCGTAACCGTTTGAAGCGAACCCCGCCGCCACATCAAATCCTGCCTTGCCGCTGGCGATCAGAAACAGCACACCGGCGGCGACTATGGCCCCCAGCACCTGGGCCACGATGTACGGCAGCAACTTATTGGCGGAGAATCGTCCCCCGGCCCACAGGCCAATCGATACGGCCGGATTCAGATGGCATCCCGAGATGTGGCCAATCGCAAAGGCCATGGTCAGAACGGTCAGGCCGAATGCCAATGCGACACCCAAAAGCCCGATTCCCACATCCGGGAATGCGGCGGCCAGCACCGCACTTCCACACCCTCCGAGCACGAGCCAAAACGTCCCGAAGAACTCCGCAACGTATTGCTTCACGGCGAACCTCCCTCTGACAGATGGTTTTCAGACGCAAGTCAGACCGCGACACCGAATATGGCAACAATAACGACAGGTCCCGTGAGTTCGTCACGCTCAAAATTGGACGACTGCCTTTTTTGACAACCACATCACTCTTTTGTGGCGATATTCCCGTCGAATTGTTGATGGGAGCGATTCCATGCCGACTCGTGTAATTCGCTATAGTCTACTGACCGTTATAGTCGGGTTAATCACATACCTTGCCCTTGGGTACGGCGAACGATCATTCGAAGCATTCTGTCCGTTCGGCGGCGCAGAGAGCCTTTGGGGACTGGTTACATCGGGGCAATTCAGTTGCGCCTTGGGCCCGGTAAACCTCTCGCTGTTCGTCGGTGTCATCGGACTGACCCTCGTCGCCAAAAAGGCCTTCTGCAGTTGGGCCTGCCCGATCGGGTTCCTGGGCGAGCTTTTCGGCAAACTCGGAGCAAGAATCACCAAGGGCAAGACTATTCCCAGTGATCGAGTCGATCGCTGGCTCCGCCTGCTGCGGTATGTGGTGTTGATTGTCTCATTGTATTTCACCTACAAACTCGGCGAACTCATCCTCCGTGGCTACGACCCCTTCTACTTGATCTTCTCTGGGATCGGACATGGGAGCGTCGGTTGGGTTTCTTACGTCGTCCTTGGCGTACTCACGATTGGCGCGTTGGCCATCCCGATGTTCTTCTGCCGCTACCTTTGCCCGCTTGGCGCCGTGTTCGATCCGTTCAGCCGCCTCGGGCTGATCAAGATCCATCGAAATGCCGAGACTTGCACCGCCTGTGGCCATTGCCAACTGGCCTGTCCGCACAACATCCCCGTGCACAAGCTAGCCAAAGTGCGCAATCGTGATTGTACGAATTGCCTCGAATGTGTGGAAGTGTGCCCTGAGAGTGATGTGCTCTCGTTACGGGCCGGAGCTTAGAGAGAAATCATGCGAATCCCAAAGATCACGATACCAATCCTGGTCATTATCGCGCTGTTTGGAGGATTCTTCCTAAGGAGCGCGTTCACTCAACCCAGCACGAGTGTGACCACGGGCACGATCGGTGCGGCCTCTGTCGAGTGCATCGTGGACGGCGTCAAGTGCCAGGGAACGGCCTCACTCTTCACCTCGCATTTCAACGGAGTGGCGGGCATCAACACTATTGAGACATTCGCGGCCGATCACCGCGTCGTCTTTACCTACGATCCCGCAATCATCACCCCGGACGACATTCGTCGAAAAATCGATTCGCCGGTCGTGATCGACGATAGCACCAGCGTCGTTCTCTTTAACTGTCTCTCGTTGGATGTGATCGAACCTTCCACTGCAACGACCACGGACAGGTGAACCAGTCGCGAATAAGGTTCCTCCCGAATCCCGGTGAACCATCGCGAAGTCACAGACACGACTTCACTAACACATTTCTTCGCTCTTGTCCCCGTTCCGCCTCGATCGGCTTATTGCGGCATGACAGACTATGAGGCCCTGAAGACCGCCCCTCTCGCGCATCTCGATTACTTCACGGAATGGGGTGGGCGGGCGTGGGAACGCCTCGTCAGAATCGGCATGGTCGAGTACCTCGGCGGAAACTTCGAAGGCAAGCGCGTGCTCGAAATCGGTTCCCGTTACGGCAAGATGAGCTGCCTTTTCGGCCTGCTCGGAGCGCGCGTGACCGGGGTCGACATACATTCGGAGCATGTCGATGTGGCGCGGGCCGAGGCGGAATACCTTGGGGTCGAATCGAACGTAGCGTTCCTCAAGTACGGAGGACAACTCAGCGAATTGCGGCCACGAACTTTTGATATCGTGTTCCTCAAATCAGTCATGTTTCTATTTGATGATCTGCGAACATTCTGTGTGGAGTTACATGGACTGCTGGCTGAGGATGGGCGCGTCGTCTTCGTTGAGAATGGACTCGGGGGACCGCTGCTGCAGCTGGCGAGGAAATTCAGGCACCACGGGGGCTGGGACTATTCGCAGGCGAGTTTCATGACTTCAAACCGAATCGAAGTCCTTGAGTCCGTATTCGGAATCGATCGCATCGTCAGGACAAGGATCCCCCCTATCTACCTCTTCTGCGGAAGAAAAAGAACGTCCGCTTCCGCCTCTCTCCCACATCCGGAAAGCGCTAACCGGCAATAAGAGAAGTCCTCAATCGCCATGAAGTTCTGGCGACCGGGGCGGAACCTGCCACTTATGATGCACGTTGACTTCATGACTCTGCGGCGCTTTCTTGGGTCGTAGAGACATACTCGATGCGCCCATAGCTCAATTGGATAGAGCGTCTGACTACGGATCAGAAGGTTGGGGGTTCAACTCCTCCTGGGCGTACTTGACCCAACGAGACCCAAGAACTCTTATTTGTTGCAAGGCAACATGTTACAAGGCTGAAATCGCTTACGGCCTGCCGTAGGACCATCATTGAATGTCGGGCCCGGCCGCGTTTGGTGGCGTGGCGCGAGGCGGCGGCCCGGACTAAGCGACCCGCCTATCGTAACGAGGATTACTGGGCTCGCCCTCTCCCCGGTTGGGGTAATCCCGCCGCAAGAATCCTGGTGGTTGACCTGGCCCCTGCGGCGCACGGCGGCAATCGCACTGGGCGAATGTTCACTGGAGACCGGTCGGGAGAATGGCTTTACCGCGCCATGTATCGGGCCGGCTTGGCCAATCAGCCGTCATCCACCACGCGGGTTGATGGGCTGAAGCTACTCGATGCCTACGTCACCGCCGTTGTTCGATGCGCCCCACCGGCGAACAAACCCAGCCCCGCCGAACGCGATAATTGCCTCCCCTATCTTGTTTCCGAAATCCGACTCCTCGAGAGGATCCAAGTCATCATCGCCCTTGAGGCATTCGCATGGGATGGAGTCCATCGCGCCCTCGCAACCTTGGGGCACTCCTCAAGACCCCGCGCACGATTCGCTCACGGAGCCAGAAACGCTGTTGGACAATACCGACTCTTCGCCTCCTACCATCCCTCACAGCAGAACACGTTCACCGGGCGCTTAACTGAGCCGATGCTCGACTGGGTCTACCGCTCCGCCGCCGACGCGGCCGAGCGATCATCGTGAAACACTCTTGCCGGGCCGAAGCCATTGGCGTACAATCGCTGGGTGTAACGCCTGCATGCCACGTTTGATCGAGGGGTTTCCGCTGTGGATGGCAATGTGACAACGCGCGATAAGGCGCGCCAGTGGCTCGACGATTTGGAAAAGCACTGGACTGCCTCGCCTGGGACCCCTGACGAGCCGACTCGCAGACTGATCGTGTCCACGCTGCGTGCGTCTTGGGAGTCGCCTGCCGGCGTCCAGGAAGATGCTGCACTCTATCTCGAGAGGCTCGCACATCATTTTTCCGGCGAAGAAGTTCATTTCAGCGAAACTTCGCAGATCCGCGCCTTTTGTGAACGTCTCCGACGCTCTGTCGCCTTGCTTGTCGAGGAGTTCCAGGAATTGCTCGCGGGCCGCAAGAAAGTGCAGAACGACTGGTCGCTGTACTCTTCAAGCGCGTCGGGCGGAGATCAGGCTCTGATGACACGTGACATTCGCCTCGGCGATGTTCATGGTGAATTAGGTAAAATGCTCTTTGATTGGCGTCATCCCGAAACGACCGACGAGGCAATCGCGAGCCTGAAGATCTCACTGGAAGAGCTCAAGCACCATCAACTGGCCACCATGGCCGGGTACGAACGTTCCGTGGCCGAAGGGGCGCGTTCGCTGCTTGATTCGCTTGATCCCGCATCGGTTGAGCGTGAATACTTGGGCACTGGCGACGACCAAACCGCAAAACCTCGAGGCGGCCTGAAACGGTTTTTGCCATTTCGCGGCTGCTTCCTGTGGAATTCCTACAAGAAGAGGTTCTCACAAATAACCAGCGAAGACGCTCGTTGGTATCAACGGCAATTCTTGCCGGCATTTCGGCAGGGGTATCGTGATTACATGGTTTCACGAGCGTCCATCGCGGGGAAACACACTCCCAAGGCATGAGGAACTTGCAGATGAGAAAGAGTCGATTGATCCAAAAACTCTCCGCGGCGACACTGGCCGTACTCTTGACGACGACGGTCGGGTGCGGCTGGCTGTTCAACAAGGAAGAGAAACCGCTGCGCGTGGAAGTCGTCTTTACCGGCGCCGATTCGTTAAACTTCGATGGCCGCTCGGTCCAGGCTTGCCAGGTGAAGGCATTTGTGCTGAAGGATGTTCAACGCTTCAGTGCCGCCGATGTGCGCGCGTTCTTCAACCCGGAATTCGATCCAGGTTTCTTGGAGGCATTTTCCCGCGACACATTGGGGTCGGTGACAATGATCGTGGCACCCGGCGAGACTCGCAGCGCGATCATTGAAGTGCCCTACGCCTTCGTCAAACGCGAAGCGAGCTTGTATTTCGGTTCGCTCGCCAATTTCGCTCAACCGCCGTCGGAACGCGGCAAAGAGCGCATGTCGTTTAAAATGCAGAAGAAGAGCAAGCAGACCTTGCGGGTTCAGTTGAACAAGAACACCATCGAGCAGGGCAAGAAGAAGTAGAACGCGCACCGACACGACAGGACACGACGCGATGCCGCACTATCATAAGATACTTTGGAATGAAGGGCTGTTTCTAACACAGCACCATTTTCAGCAGTTCGACATCTGGCACGAACAGGACCGCGCCTTCGCACTGCGCACGCTGGCCCCGCTGGCCTGGGGTGCGGCACGTCTGGTGATCGATACCGAGGCGGTCGCCAACCGGCTTCTGACCCTCTCAGAGTTTGAGGGCATTCTCCCTGATGGCACAACCGTCCGGGCCCCGGCTGTCGACGATCCGCCGGCCTCCCGCTCTTTCGATGAACACTTCGCGCCCACCGCAAAATCGCTTTCCGTCTACCTGGCACTGCCGCGCCTCCGCACCGGCGCCCAAGGCGTGCAGATGGAGGCGAAAGACACCCACACGCCGACCCGATTCCAGCGCGCGTTCGCGAATCTCCCCGACATAGTGACTGGCGAGCATGAACGTGAAGTCGCCTATCTCAAGAAACGTCTGTTCATCCTCTTCTCGGGTGAGGATCTCGAGGGCTACGATACATTGAAGATCGCGGAGGTGGAGCGCAACGCCGAAGGTGTACCGCAATTGCGGCAATCGCATGTCCCGCCGGCATTGGCAATCTCGGCCTCGACGTGGTTGGTCAATCACGTCCGGATGCTTCTGGAGACTGCCTCCGCCAAGTCACAGACTTTAGCCGATCAGGTACGGCAGCGCACGCCGACTCTGACTGAGTTTTCGACCAGTGACATGCCGAATTTTCTAAAATTGCATACGGTGAACACCTATATACCGCGTCTGGCATTCTATCATCAGAATCCCACAGCCCATCCAGCGGAGCTCTTTCAACTTCTGGCGCAATTCGCCGGCCATCTCTGTGCCTTTGAGGTCGGGATGCATCCGCGCGATCTGCCAGCGTACCGGCATGACGACATTGGCGGCTCGTTTTCACAACTTATTCCCAAGTTGAGATCGTTACTGGAATCGGTTGTCGAGGCAAAGTTCACGCGCATTCCGCTGACGCGAATCGACATCGCCCGACTTGAAGGCACGATCGACAATCCTCAACTCTTCACAAGTTGTGACTTCTACCTTGGCATCAACGCCGACGTCACCGAAAGTCGGCTGGCCGGGGAATTCCCGAAGCACGCGAAAGTTGTCTCCCCAGATAAGATCGAGCAGTTGATCGGCAAGAATCTTCCCGGCGCGAACCTGATCTTTGTTCAGATGCCTCCGGCATCGGTCCCACGTAAAGCTGGAATGGTCTACTTCCGTATTGACCCCCGGGGCGACCGTTGGGAATACATTAAGAAGGCATCACAGATTGCAATCTATGCACCCCCGGCGGAATTTCCCGGCTGGGAAGCCGAGTGCCTTGCCATAGAAAAAGCATAGCTGAATCGAACCTATAGGTCTCTTAGAATGCCAGAGTCCAATCAGCAATCTCGCGCCTCGCAGATGACCCTGCCACAGGCCTGCCAACCGGGATTCGCCCTGGTCATGGGGCTTCTGACCGGTTCGGAATTCGGCGAGCCGGGGCAATTGCGAGCACGGATCGGCGACATGTTCGCCGAGATGGAACGACGGACGCGGTTGGCGGGCGTTTCAAGTGAAGACATTCTGTCGGCTCGCTTCGCTTTGACCGCCTTCATCGACGAGGCGATTAACCGCTCCGATTGGCGGGGAAAGACATCTTGGGCACAGAACCCGCTCTCACTGGAGTACTTCAATACCAATAACGCCGGGGTCGAGTTCTTTACCAACCTCGACGCTTTGCGCCAGCGTCCCGATGCCAAGACCGATCTTCTTGAAGTTTATTACACCTGCCTCGCGCTGGGATTCGAGGGCAAGTATGCTCTGACCGATCCGCGGCAATTGCAGAATTTGATTGAGACCACCGCTCGGGAATTGGAGCGCATTCGCGGACGCGTGCCCGGGCTTTCCCCTCATTGGGAACCGCCGGAAGAGACGCTCAAGCGAATGCGCAATGAGCTGCCGCTGTGGGTGGTCGCTGGAGTTACCGTCGGCGTGTTCTTCATCGTCTACCTGGTTTTCCGCTTCATGGCCTCCGGTCATGCGGAGAGCGTTGCGGCGCGCTTGCGGGGGCTGACATAGCATGTCGCTTCTCCTCTCGTTTTTGAAATCGAAGCTCGCCGCCTTCGGCGCGGTGATCGTGATTGTGTTGGTCCTGGTCATCGGCGGCCCGATGATTTTCGGGGTAAAGTGGCGCTTCTGGTTTTATCTCGCCGCCGCCGCCGTCGTCGTTGGGTTCTTGATTTACTTGGCGGTCAAGGCGTGGCAGGCCAAACGCAAGGCGCGCCTGCTCGAAGGATTCCTCAAAAAGCAGGCGGAAGATCAGGTCATCTCGTCACGTCCCGACGTAAAGGACGAACTGGGCGCGATCAAAGAGAAGCTCGACAAGGCCATCGCGATCCTCAAACGGTCCCGTCTGGCAAAGGCGCGCGGCGGTTCCGAAGCTCTCTATCTGCTTCCCTGGTACATGATCATCGGCCCGTCGGCGGCAGGGAAATCGACCGCGTTGCGCAATTCGGGTTTGAACTTCCCGCCGATCGACACCGACTCAGTCGATCCGGGCCGCGTCAAAGGTCTGGGGGGCACCCGCAACTGCGATTGGTGGTTTACGAACGAGGGCATCATCCTCGATACCGCCGGGCGCTACACCATTTCCTCGCAGGGCGCGGAAGACCGTGAAGAATGGACGAAGTTCCTGCTTATGCTCAAGAAGGCGCGTCCGCGCGCGCCGATCAACGGCCTGCTCCTGGCTGTCTCCATAGAAGACATTCTCCGCAAAGGCGCCGATGAACGCGTCGAGGTCGCCAAGGCCTTGCGCGCCCGCATCGACGAGCTGATCGTCAAACTGGAAATCCTCTTCCCGATTTACGTCGTCTTCACCAAGTGCGATCTCATCGCCGGCTTCTCAGAATTCTTTGGTGACTACAATCGCGATTGGCGCGAACAAGTCTGGGGATACACGCGCAAGTATGAAGCCACCAAGACGCCGCTGCATCAGGAATTCGCCGCGGAATGCGCCCGTCTCAAGGCCGTGCTCGATCAACGCCGCTTACGGCAATTGGCCACCGAAGTCCGGCCGGCGAACAAACGGGCCACGTATCTCTTCCCCCTTGAATACGAATCGGTCTGCCAACGACTGGTCCCGTTCGTCGAAACGCTCTTCGCGCCGAATCCCTATCAGCAAAACCCATTGGTGCGCGGATTTTACTTTACTTCCGGCACACAGGAAGGCGCGCCGATCGCCCAAGTTATGGAGGCGATGCGCCGCGACTATGGCCTGTCGACGGCGCCCGTTGCATCTTCTGCCCCCGCGGAACCAAAGGCGTATTTCATCCGCGATGTTTTTCAGGAGATCATACTCCCTGATGAGACCAATGTTTTGCCGACGACCGCCGCTGAGAAGCGCCGGCGCATGGGACGACTCGTCTTTTTCGCGGCCGCTGCGGCATTGGTGGTCTTCGGATTCGCAGCGTTCTTCAGGACGTATTTGAGCAACCGAAGCACGACCGAGTATCTGGCCACTGTCACCGGTCATGCGATGGCGGTCACATCGGCAACGAGCGGGTACTCGTTGGACGCCTTGGATTCACTGGAAGTCCTGCGTTCGACTCTTGAGCGCATGGAACGCGGCCCCGGATTCTTCCACCGCTTCGGACTTTATTTCGGTGGTGTCCCGATCTCCGCAGCGAGGCAAGCGTACTTCAAACGGTTCCATGATCTGTTCCTGACTCCCTCCACGCAGAAACTCGAGTCGCGTTTGCGCCAGGGCCGCAACTTCACAACCGAAGAGGAAGGCGATCAGTACTTCCAGAGCGTGTCGGCCTATCTCATGATGACCGCCCATTACGACTCGGTCTACCATGATCTTGGCGCGCTGCTGATGGAGTCCGACACACTCTGGCGCTCGTCTGTCCCCGTCGAGGATCATGGTCGCTTTGAGCACCTCTTGGGCGAACAAGTCCGCTACTATTGGGCCCATCGCGCCGACCCCGAGTTGAAATGGATGCGGGCACAGGCTGACCGCGCCCTTGTTGCGGACATCGAGCAGGCGATGGCCAACTTTTGGAGCATCGGGCGCCTCTACCGCCGCGTGGTCAATGACGCCAGTACGGCAATGGGCGCGGCCTACTCGCTTCTGGATGCGGCACCCGGTTCGGTCCGGGTTCAAGGCGGGCAGGTCCCGCGCGCCTTTACGCTTGAAGGATGGGACAAGCACGTCGAAAAACGCATCGACAACATGCCGGAAGAGATCGCCGCCAACCCGGCTCTGAAACAGGCGTTCGGGCGGATGACCGCGGAGAAGATCAAGGATGAGTTGACTTCGCGGTATGCGACCGAGTTCCGCAACGTTTGGCGGACATTCCTTGAAACGGCCCACGTTATTCCGGTGGCTGATCTGACCGAGGCCACCAGTGCCCTCGATGAACTGGCGCAACCTACTTCGCCGATGATCGGCGTCCTCAAAGCCACATACGCCAATAGCCAAATCGACATCAGCGGACGGTACGAAGATGAAGTGCGCGCCGAGTTCGATCCGGTCGGTCGATTCCTCGGCGAGCTCGAGACGGATGGCGCTCCCGAGACTGGCGCGGCAACCTATCTCAAGCTCATGGCCGACGTGCCGAAACTGACCGCCAAAGCCGCGGAAGAATTGCAGTCGGCCGGGCAGTGCGCTATCCGGCTCAAGAAGTTGAACACGGAAATCGATGAACGTCGGCGTCAGATCAATCGCCTGATTGCCGGCTCGAACCTGGCCCGTTCCGCGGCCACGTGGCTGTCCCGCCCACTCGATGCCGCTCGCTCTGCCGCCGGCGGTGAAGTATGCGCCTGCCTCAACCGCATGTGGGAACCCGTCTTCAAGAAGTTTCAAACGACATTTGAGCAAGCGTATCCGTTCAACCGTTCGGCAGAAAACGAAGCGCCTCGCGCTGAGGTCGCTGGGTTCTTCGGCTCGACCGGCGGCATCTTCTCCTTTGATGAATCCGAGGGAGCGCCCGCCCGCGCCGAGGGCATCTCGATGTCCGGTGACTACATGCAGGCGATCAGCGTAGCCGAACAACTCCGATTGGCCATGCCGGGAGGGCATCTCTCTGTGGCTTTCACGATCACCGCATCGTCCCGCAATGTGACCGGCTTGCGGATGGTTCGTTTCGAATACGGTTCGAGCCGATTTGACTACGCGATGGGCCAGGACGAGTCACGCAACTTCCGCTGGCCAACCCCGGGCGCCGATCAGGCGTCGCTTTCGATCGAACCGATCAATGGGGCACTGTACGCCAACCCCAAACGCTTTGTCGGCGAATGGGCTCTCATGCGGCTCTTTGATGAGGCGACCCCATCCGGAAGTACGATGGCTTGGAGCTTCCCCGCTTCAGGACAGACGTTGGTCGCGCGATTCGACCTGTCGGGTTCTGGCGCTGAGTTCATTCGGTCCGGTCACTTTTCACGATTCCGTTGCCCGCCGCGTGTTTGTCCGTGATGCGCGGTTGATTACCAGTAGCATCCCCACAGCTATGGTGCTTGGTCTTGGCACATCGACCAATGTTGGTCTGTTTGGGAAAACGCCCATGCAGGCGGACTTCGTGCGTTTCAACGCCGGCAGTCCGGCAGCACGGGCCTGGGATGAGTGGATGAATGCCTCACTCGGCGAGCTGCGGCGCTCGGGGGGACCTGAGTGGGAATCCAAGTTCGATTCGGCTCCGACCCTGCGATTCGTCGGCCGGCCATCGGGAGACCCTCGTCAGATTGTGGCCGGCCACATTAGCCCCAGCCACGATCAAAGCGGCCGACGCTACCCACTCACGGTTTTCTGCGAACTGCAGTTGGATCGGCAGGGTCGGGGCGTCCAAGTTCTTCCCTACGCGCTCGAATCGTTTCTCGACTCGGCCAAGCTCCTCGCGGATGCCTGCGCCACTCGCACCCCGGATGGCACGGTCATCAGGGCCATGGGGACGCTGGTTCCCGAGAATCCGGTTGAACTCGCCAGGGGAATGGCCGATCATCTGCGGGCGGTCACGATGGAA
This sequence comes from uncultured Ignavibacteria bacterium, assembly GCA_964371625.1. GTDB lineage: Bacteria > Zixibacteria > MSB-5A5 > WJJR01 > WJJR01 > JACQFV01. Next base: position 1,572,138 of record CAYJMP010000001.1, read on the forward strand.
TCGTTCTGGAGCGCGCTTTTCGGCTCGTTCGACGATCCCCGCAAGTACCTGTGCATCAAGAATCTATTTGGAATTCTCGCCCCGTTACGCGGACATGATCCGCGACGGTTGGCGATGGGATTACGATTCCCAGGTGCATCGGGAAGAACTTCGCCGGCGCCGTCGTTTATAATGTCCGCTTGGGCATCACTCTGCCGAGCCGTCGTCGGCGAGGAATCGCTGGCTGTCGCATGGATCTTCTGGCATGATGCGACCGGCGCAACGAAGCCCGGATGTTATTTGTATTTTCGGCCCCCGTCGTCGGGAGCATTGGGAGCAATGCTCGAACCCGCTAGGGCCGTCGAGAATATCTGGGACATAGAATCGCTGGGCGCAGATCGAATCGCCGAAGCACGCGACGCGCTCGGCCCGGCGATCACCAGTGTGCTTGAGACACCGCGGTTCGCGGTGCTCGAATTCATCCAAAGGATTTGAGAGACCATCGATGGCTGACCTCGCTTCCATTCGCACCTTGGGCCAATCACCGATCCCGGGCGACAAACCGGGAGGCGAATCGGTCATGCTCGACCCCGACTATGAGGCGATGCGGACCGAAGTCCAAAAACTCGACTCGATCAATCAGGAGCCGGTCAACTGGTCCACGGTTGTCGATACCGGGACCGAAATCCTCGAGAAGCGATCCAAAAACCTACTTGTCGCCACATACCTGACTCTTGGGCTCTTCGAGAAGGAAGGGTACGAAGGTATGGCGGCCGGGCTACAGGTCTGCCGCGACCTTGTGGCCACTTTCTGGGAGGTCCTTGATCCGCCACCGGCCCGGAAGCGCGGCCGTATCGAGGCGTTTGTCTGGCTCAATGAGCGCGCGGGCAAGTCCGCGGCGGGCAAGGAGTCTGCCTCCGGGGAAAAGGAAATTCTGCAGGAGTGTGTGACTCTGGTCGGAGGACTTCAGTCTGCCCTAAGTGAGAAACTGGGCAATGATGCACCGGGATTCGGCGACCTCGAACGCGAGATTAAGTCACGAATCAAAGCTATCGAAGCCGACGAAAAAGCCGGCGAAGCCCGAAAACAGCAACAGGTCAAGATCGCGGCCGGGGAAATCGACGAAACAACCACTCCTGACCAGGCCCGGCAGGTGCTCAATAAGCTAAAGGCCACGATTCACAAGATCAGCGGCATTCTGCGGAAAGGCTCCCTATCTGACCCGCTGCCCTATCGGCTGAACCGCGCGATGGCCTGGGGCACGATGTCCACAACCCCGCCCAACTCTAAAGGACTGACACAAATCCCAGCTCCCAGTCCGGAGCTGGCCGCCCGCATGTTGGAGCTTTTTACCAAAGGCGAGTGGACTGCGCTTGTCGAGTCAGCGGAAGCCGCATTCCCCAGCTCCCCGCTCTGGTTGGACCTCCAGCGCTGGATCGCTCAGGGGTTGGGAGCCCTTGGCCAGAACCACCTTGAAGCGCAGGAGACCGTCATATCGGAGGTCGCCGGGGTAATTTCTCGCTTCCCAGACCTCGTCGATCTGACTTTTGCTGGGGGGAGTCCATTTGCTTCCGCCGAGACCGCTAAGTGGATTAAGGACGAAGTCTCGGTTCGGAAGACCTCGAGTCGGGTTTCGGGTACGGAAATCGGGGCCGAGAGCCTGCCTGAGGGACTGGCGGACACCTCATCCGAGGCTCGCAAGATGGCCGCACGCGGACAATTCCCGGAAGCCGTCCGAAAAATGCAGGAAGGCATCCACTCGACCGGCGAACACCGCGGACAGTTTCTCTGGCGGCTCGAACTGGCCCGGATCTGCCTGGATTCCAACCAACCCCAATTGGCCGCCCCGCTCCTCGAAGAACTCGAAACCTACATCCAAAGGCATCAACTGGAGATTTGGGAGCCCCGGCTCTGCCTGGCGGCTTATACGACGCTCCTGACCGCCCGACGGATGCTCATGAAGGACCAAAGACGGGCCACTCCCGACCTCGCGGCCAAGACGAGCCAACTCCACGAACGCATTGCCCGGCTTGACTTAGCCACGGCTTTGTCCCTGGATGTCAAATGATTCACTGGCAAGCAGTGTCAAAATGTGTTATGAAATAGACAAATACTGTAGTCTAACCACCATTCAGAAAGGCTAAGCGAATATGGCTCAAGAAGGAACTGTTGCCCCAAAGGAACGGGTCAACATCGTCTACAAGCCGGCCACCGGCGTGCAGGAAGAAAAGGAACTGCCGCTGAAGATGGTGATGCTGGGTGACTATACGATGCGCCCGGATGACACGCCGCTCGAAGAGCGCAAGCCCATCAATATCGACAAGGACAATTTCAATGACGTTATGAAGGCGATGAACCTGAAGGTGTCCTTCAACGCCAAGAATGCCCTCGTCGCGGAGGAAGGTTCCGAAGTACCGGTGACGCTGCAATTCAAGAACGTCAACGATTTCGGCCCCGAAGCTGTGGTCCAGCAGGTGCCGGAGCTGAACAAGCTCCTCCAGTTGCGCAATGCGCTTCTGGCACTGAAGGGTCCGCTGGGGAATGTGCCGGGCTTCCGCAAGAAGATCATGGACATCATGGCCGATGATGCGGCCCGTGACAAGCTACTCAAGGAATTGGGCGTCGGCTGAGCCGCTTCGCCAACAAATGGGACGACTAAGGAGATTGTCTGATGGCTGACGCACAGGAAAAGACAGGCGGAGCCCAAGCGGAGTCCACCGGCGGATCGCTGGTTGAGGAAATCCTCTTGGAAACCAAGCTCCGTCCCTCCGACGAAGGGTTTTCCCTCGCACGTGAGGGAATGCGCGAATTGATCGCGATGCTGGCGACACCGGAACGCAAGGGTGAACGCGTCCAGCAGAAGATCGTCGATGAAATGATCTCGGAAATCGATCAAAAGATGTCCAAGCAGCTCGACCAAATTCTGCACAATCCAACCTACCAGCAGATGGAATCGTCTTGGCGTGGGTTGAAACTGGTTGTCGATCGCACGAACTTCCGTGAGAACATCAAGATCGAAATGATCAATGTCTCGAAGGAAGACCTGCTCAATGACTTTCAGGACTCGCCGGAGATTCCCAAGTCGGGACTCTACAAGCTGATCTACTCGCGAGAGTACGGCCAGTTTGGCGGTTCGCCGGTGGGTGGGATGATTGGAAACTACTACTTTGGTCCCGGCTCGCAGGATGTCGCCCTGATGCAGTATGTCGCGGCGGTCGGCGCTATGGCCCATGCGCCCTTTATTTCCGCTGCCGGCCCGCAGTTCTTCGGCGAGGAGTCATGGCTGAAATTCCCAAACCTCAAGGATCTCAAATCGATCCTCGAAGGTCCCCGGTACACGAAGTGGCGCGGTTTCCGTGAGTCTGAGGATGCGCGTTATGTCGGTTTGACAACGCCGCGATTCCTTCTGCGGCTGCCTTACAGCAAAACCGACAACCCAGTCAAGTCATTCGACTACAATGAGACCGTCACGGACAACCACGAGAGCTACCTCTGGGGCAACACGGCCTACACGTTCGCGACACGCCTGACCGATAGCTTCGCCAAGTGGCGTTGGTGCCCGAACATCATCGGGCCGCAGGGCGGCGGCGCGGTCGAGAATCTCCCCATTCATACTTTCGAGGCGATGGGCGAGGTCCAAGCGAAGATTCCGACCGAGATTCTCATTACCGAGCGTCGGGAATACGAATTGGCTGAAGAAGGATTCATCGCGCTCACGATGCGCAAGGATTCCGACAACGCCTGCTTCTTCTCCGCTAATTCCTGCCAGAAGCCAAAATACTTCGGCACATCGGCGGAGGGAAAAGCAGCCGAAACGAACTACAAACTCGGCACCCAGCTCCCCTACATGTTCATTGTCTCGCGTCTGGCGCACTATCTGAAAGTGCTTCAACGTGAAAACTTGGGCAGTTGGAAGGAACGCTCCGACCTGCAGCGCGAACTCAATGAGTGGATTCGTCAGTATGTGGTCGACATGGACAATCCGCTTCCCGGTGTCCGCAGCCGTCGTCCGCTCCGGCAGGCCCAGGTCACTGTCGAGGATGTCGAGGGCAATCCCGGCTGGTACAAAGTCGATCTCAAAGTTCGCCCGCACTTCAAGTACATGGGTTCCGATATCACGCTGTCGCTGGTTGGCCGTTTGGAACAGAAGTAAGGATGGCTGGGGGCATAACAGTGGGACGTTCAAATCGAAGTGAACCAACTATAGGAGGGATTCTGCTATGCCAATGCCAGCCCATATGACGTTGGAAGGCGAGTCACAGGGCAACATTGAAGGGTCATGCGAGATGTCGGGCCGCGAAGGCACGATTTTGATCGATGCTTTCGAGCACACCGTCCGCATTCCGCGCGACCCGCAGTCCGGCCTCTCGACCGGCAAACGCGTCCATGAGGCGATGAAAGTCGTCAAAGTGTTCGATAAGTCGTCACCGAAGCTCTATCAGGCGCTCTGCCAGGGCGAGCATATGAAGAACGTGACGGTGAAGTGGTACCGGATTGATCCTTCGGGACAGGAAGAGCACTACTTCACGCACACTCTGACCGATGCGATCGTTGTCAGTGTTCGGCCGTGGATGCCGAATTGTCTCGATGCGCAGACCGAATCGTACACCCACATGGAAGAAGTCATGTTCACCTACAAGAAGATCCGGTGGACGTGGGAAGTCGACGGTATCGAGTCCGAGGACAGCTGGCTCGCTCCCAAGTAAGCTCTCCGGATTGCCGGACACGTTCGATCAGACCGGCAGGACATGGGCAATCCCGGTGCCTGTCACCGGGATTGCCCTTTGATTAAACATGATAGTCGAACGCACCCTTTTTGAACGGTTGACCGACCCCGATGCGCCCAGCTCCCGGCGGCTGGAGTTGGATATCGGCCGTCTGAAACATTCAGTCCTTTTGCACCTGCAGAAAATGCTGAACAGCCGCCACAGTCATGCGCCGGCGCAGCCGGATTATGGCATTCCTGATCTTAATGAATTCATGTTTTCGTTTCCTGAATCCATTGGGCCGATGCGTCAGGCGATTGAACGATCCATTGAGAAGTATGAACCCCGCCTGAAAAATGTGAAGGCCACTTGGGTTTCCGATGAAGAGAATCCACTCAACATTCGGTTTGAAATTTCGGCGCGATTGGCGCTGGAGCAGGGCAATGTGCCACTGAAATTCGCGACTCAAGTGGGATCCGCCTCCAGCCTCGATATGCTGGAGATGTAAATTCGCCGGGCCAATATGTTCAACAAATACTACCAGGACGAGCTCACCTATCTGCGGCAACTGGGACAGGAATTCGCGGCGGCCCACCCTCAGGTCGCCCACATGCTCGCCGAAACCGGAACCGATCCGGACGTCGAAAGACTCCTCGAGGGATTCGCGTTTCTCACGGGGCGCATCCGCCAGCGTCTCGACTCAGAACTGCCGGAACTGACTCACACATTGGTCGGGCTCTTGTGGCCGCACTATCTGCGGCCGATCCCGTCGTTGTCGGTCGTCGAGTTCCGCCCCGCGGCGTCCTTGCAGGATGTGCAGACGATTCCTATCGGTACGACGATTGATTCGACTCCGGTGGAAGAGACGCGCTGCCGATTTCGCACGACCTCGGACGTGCGGCTTTATCCGTTCAGCATCGATGCGATAGTGCTTGAGACTCCGTTGTCCCAGCCTTCCTATCTGCGCATCGGGTTGACATTGGGCCAGCAGGCTTCCGGAGCCGCGCTCGATTGGGGAGTCCTGCGGCTATTCCTCAGCGGAGAGCCGGCGATCGTCAACAACCTCTATCTCTGGCTCTCGCGACATGTTCAAGCCGTGACTCTGCGGGCGGGCTCACGAACAGCTCGCCTGGGGCCGGAATCGTTGGTGCCAGTCGGGTTCGATGACACCGAACCTCTCTGGCCATATCCCGCCGACTCCTTCCTGGGATTTCGTTTGCTCCAGGAGTATTTCGCATTCCCCGAGCGCTACCACTTCATCGACCTCGTCGATCTGCGCCCGCTCGCCGCGATGGATGTGGGAAGCAAGTTTGAAATCCTAATTGAGTTCGATGAGCGCCCCCCGGATGATGTCCGCGTCAAACAGGGGATGCTGCGGCTCGGATGCACGCCGGTCGCCAATTTGGCTGAATTGCGGTCCGCGCCGCTTCATATCGATCACGAAAAATCGGAGTACCGGGTCCGTCCCGATGTGGCCAATCCGGCACACTACGAAATCTTTTCAGTGAACCATGTCGTTGGCTGGGTGAAGACGACCATGGTCGAACGCGAGTATCGACCATTCTTCTCGTACGAGCATACGCTCGGGCCAGCAGCCGACTCCGGAGATTACTACCAAACTCGATTGAAGCCCGCGACTGTGGGTTCGGGGACGGAGACCTATCTGTCCTTCGCGCCACAAGTCGTATCGGGCCAGATGCCGCCGGTTGAAACCGTAGCCTGCGATCTCACTTGTACCAACCGCAATCTCTCCGAGAAATTGCGTCCGGGCGACATCAATTCACCGACATCGGAAAGTCCCGCTTTTGCGGAGTTCTCCAACATCACACGGGTCACGCCGACCGTCGCGCCGCCGCTCGAGGACCGCCTGCTCTGGCACCTGATCTCGCACCAATCGGTGAACTACCTCTCTCTCACCCGTATCGAAACCCTGCGTACAGTGCTCTCCGTCTATAACTTCGGCGCACTCATCGACCGGCAAGTGGCCCGCGCTCATCAACTGCGCCTCGAGGGTTTGAAGAACCTGCGTGTCCATCCCGGAGAAATCCTCCGTCACGGCGCCACGTACCGCGGCCTGGAAATCGAACTGGATATGCAGGAAGACCGATTCGCCGGAGATGGAGATATGTTTCTCCTGGCCTCAGTCCTAAACCACTTCCTCGGGATTTACGCGACTTTGAATTCCTACACGCGCCTGCGAGTCCGCGGCGCGCAGAAGGGAACATCGTACCAATGGCCGCCAATGCTGGGCAGTCAACCCCTGCTGTAGCCGATGCACTGAAAGACCACGCCTCGCAGTTTGTCTTCCTGCAGGCGATGTGGCTCCTGCATCGCGCCTACCCCGGCGCGGTGCCGCCGGGGCACCAGGGTCCAGCTGCCGAGGAGTTGATCCGCCTGCGGCCCAGTGCCTCGCTCGCCTTTCCGCCCGGCGACTTGGAATCCTTCGAGAGCCTGCCCGACCGGCCGCCATTCCGCCTGACCACGACTTTCATGGGGCTGTATGGCGCTCACTCGCCTTTACCCAGTTTCTATGCCGAAGAAATCACCAAGCGTTGCGCGGACGATGAAAACCACATCACGCGTCTCTTTCTGGACATTTTCAATCACCGCCTCTTGAGTCTGCTGTACCGTGGCCTTCTCAAGTACCGTGGACATTTGCTGTTTCAACCCGATGCGGCAGACGAGTTCTCTTGGCGACTGTTTGCCTTGGCAGGACTCTCGCCGGAGGGAGTCACTGACGCGGCCGCGCTACCGGCACAAAGACTCTTGAGATATACCGGACTCTTAAGTCAGAAACCGCGCTCGGCCGAATCGCTCCGCGCTGTGCTCGGAAGTTGGTTTCATGGCCTGCGCGTCGCCGTCGAACAATGCACACCCCGTTGGGTTTATCTCGGCACAGACCTGCGCTCCTCGCTCGGGCAGCAATCATGTCAACTCGGCAACGACGCGACTATCGGCTCGCGAGTCCGTGATTGGACAGGCAAGTTTCGTATCCGCATTGGGCCTGTGGATATCGAGACGTACCGGAGTTTCCTCCCCGGCAGCCCGAATTTGCGCGTTCTGAATAATCTCGCGCGGACGGCGACCGGGGACGCGCTTGAGCATGACGTCGAACTTGTGATTCGCAAAGAAGATACTCCGCAGTTGGGCATAACCCTGGCCCGCAGCGGAAACCTCGGATGGACCACGGGGCTGTTCTCGCGTCCGAGGCAGGAGTTGTCAGTCGTCGTTGCCGCCGCAGCATAATCGCCGAACCGGATCGAATCCGGTCGGCAAAAGACTCAGAAAGGGCTCCGCATGGCCAAGTTTGATCCAAAGTCGCTGATTGATAAGCTCAATACATATTGCCGGGACGCCATGGAAAACGCGACCGGGTTGTGCGTGGCCCGCTCCCACTACGAAGTAACGGTCGATCATTTGATGCTTAAGTTGCTCGAGAGTCCGCAGGCGGACGTTCAAAACATCCTCCGTCACTTTGAAATCGAACCGGCGCGAGTCATCGGCGCACTGCAACACAACGTCGAGAGCTTGAAGTCCGGCAACACCGGCAAGCCCGTCTTCTCGCCACTGCTCTTCGAGTGGATGCGGGAGGCCTGGATGATGGGCTCGCTTAGTCTCGGAGAAATGTCGCTACGCTCCGGTGTCCTGCTTCTGGCCCTGATGGAATCTCCGGCGCGCTATCTCGTCGGTGGCGAGATACTCGAACTGAGTCCGATTGACGCCGATGATTTGCGAAAGGAATTCCACAAGATCACCGGCGCCTCAGTCGAGACGCTCTTGGCGCGCGCCACTGCCGGCAAGGGTGCCCCGGCACGCGAGGGCGCGGCGCCCACCGGCGATGGGGCGTTGGCACGGTTCTGCATCGACGCGACTGCCCGCGCCAAAGCGGGCGAGATTGACCCGGTCTTCGGGCGGGACCGCGAAATCCGCGCCATGGTCGATATTCTCGCGCGGCGACGGAAGAACAACCCGATTGTCGTCGGCGAACCAGGCGTCGGGAAGACTGCGGTCGTCGAAGGACTCGCGCTCCGGATCGCCCAGGGCGATGTGCCGCAGGTCCTCGCTGATGTGTCACTCCTCGTGATCGACCTGGGATTGCTTCAGGCCGGTGCCGGGGTCAAAGGCGAATTCGAAAACCGGCTGAAGCAGGTGATCTCGGAAGTCAAATCTTCACCCAAACCGATTGTTCTCTTCATTGACGAAGCGCACACCCTGATTGGAGCCGGCGGACAGGCAGGAGGCTCGGATGCTGCGAATCTCCTCAAGCCTGCCCTCGCGCGCGGCGAACTGCGCACAATAGCAGCCACCACTTGGTCGGAATACAAGAAATACTTCGAGAAAGACCCCGCCCTGGCGCGCCGCTTTCAGTTGGTGAAACTCGAAGAGCCTTCCGTGCAGGACACCATCGTTATGCTGCGTGGTCTGCGCGAGAAGTATGAAGAATCGCACGGTGTCCAAATTCCGGATTCTGCGCTGGTCGCTGCCGCCGAGTTGTCCGGGCGATACATCTCCGGACGCCTCCTGCCCGACAAGGCCGTTGATCTGGTCGATACCGCGGCGGCGCGCGTCAAGATCGCGCTCTCGTCGCGCCCCGATACTCTGGAGGACACCGAAAGGCGCATTCAGACATTGACCCGTGAACGCGATGCGCATCAGCGCGACTTGCGTGGCCGTGGCGAAACTGATGATGCACGCGTCGCCGATCTCAACACAAAGATCGATGCACTGCGAAAGACACTCGAAGAGATGACATCCCGTTGGCAGTCGGAGAAAAGCGCCGTCGATGAATACCTGAAGCAACGTGACGTAATACTCGGTAATGGTGGCGCCAAGCCGGGCGCGCTCAAAGAGGCGATGCAGACCCTGAAGACCGCGCAGGGTACAGACCCCTTCATCCCGCTGGAAGTCACCCCGGAAGTTGTCGGCAAGGTTGTCGCCGATTGGACCGGGATCCCCGTCGGGAACATGGTGAAGGACGAAGCACAGACAATCCTCACCATTGGTGACCGATTACAAGAGCGGATCAAAGGTCAGGACTGGGCGCTCGAGAGCGTGGCTACCGGCATTCGCGCCTCGAAGGCGGGACTGCAGGATCCCTCGAAGCCAATTGGCGTCTTCCTCTTCGTGGGACCTTCCGGTGTTGGCAAGACTGAGACCGCACTGGGAGTTGCCGACTTGCTGTTCGGCGGTGAACGTTTTATCACAACGATCAACATGTCTGAGTTTCAAGAGAAACACACTGTCTCTCGCCTCATCGGCTCGCCGCCGGGATACGTTGGATTCGGCGAGGGCGGTGTCTTGACCGAAGCCGTTCGTCAACGACCATACTCGGTTGTTCTCCTCGATGAATGCGAGAAGGCCGATCCCGAGGTGATGAATCTGTTCTACCAGGTCTTCGACAAGGGAATGCTCTCGGATGGAGAAGGACGGATAATCGATTTCAAGAACACCGTGATCTTTCTCACCTCCAATCTGGCGACCAACGAGATCACGGAAATGGGCATGGCCGATACGCCGCCAACGCATGAGCAGGTGACTTCGACGATTCGCCCGATTCTCAATCGTCATTTCAAGCCGGCGCTCGTGGGCCGGATGACGATCGTGCCCTTCTTCCCACTTAAGGCCGATGCCATCGGCCGCATCGTCAAATTGAAGCTGGGTCGCGTCGCCGATCGCCTGCAGCAGAGTCATAAGATGAAACTGGACTGGGATGACGTGATCGTTGACCGCATCACCGAGCGCTGCACCGAAGTGGAAACCGGCGCCCGCAATATCGATCATATCATCCAGGGATCGCTGTTGCCCCTGATGTCGACGCAGATCCTTCAGCGCATGGCCGACGGCCCGCTCCCCGACACCGTCAAGATTACTTGGGAAGATCCCGCCGGCTTCGCCCTGCAGTTTGGAAATTAGATGAGCCGCGAGTCATTCATCGCCGATATGCAATCCGTTCTCGGGCACAGTGTCCGTCTGCGTCATGGCCAGCCGGATCGGAATGATCTCATCGCCTACTTTTGCACTATCACCGACCGAGCGCGCGCTGTCGAGCTGTATACTGAGTACGCACGAAGTTTCTATGTGCACGTTATGTTCGTCCCGGGAACCCGCGACGACGATGTGTCCTGGCCCGGTGGGAGCTGCGATCGCTGGTCGGAAGTCGTCCGCAGGCCACGCCATCAGTCACAACGCGTCATCGATTGTGAGGGCTATGCCTACCTGGCCGCGGAGTTGTTGACCGCGGCGGGATGGCGTCTCCTCGGCTATCAAGTAATCTACTTGCGGCCGACACAATCCTCCGCGCTTGATTACCACTTGGTCGCGGTGTTGGAAAATCCTTCCAACGCTGCCGAGCGTTTGTTCATCGGTACAGCCCGTCCGAGTCCGTCCGCCGTCACCGAGGCGCATCGACTGTGGCCCGATGCGGGATTCAATGTTCGCTATGGCGGCATCGAACCGGATGCGCGGCGCGCCATTCAATTGACCAGCCAGGAAGTCGCCGATGATACACCGCGTGATGTTGCGCCAATGCGGCAACGACGGTCGGCCATGCCGCCGCCCCTGTAATTTCGCCATGCGATGACGTCTGAGAGGTCTCTATGCCCGACGCCAGTAACGTTACCGGATCCGAGTTTCTCGTACCCAACCGTCCGATCTTCACCTTCAAGATTGACGGGTACGACGGGGAATTGCGTGTCATATCGCTGTCCGGGCACGAAGCCATATCGGAGTTGTTCTCCTTCGCTATCGAGATTGCTGTCGAGGACGACGCAATCGACTTCGCGGCCGTGGTCGGTGCGGCCGCCACTCTGAGTCTGCACTATCCTGATTCGCAACGTGACATCACGGGGATTGTCTGTCGGTTTGAGCAGCGCGCCTCGACCGCTCGCCATACACCTTATTATGTGGAATTCGTCCCCAAGGTCTGGCTGCTCACCCAGCGCTATGATTGCCGGATCTTCCAGGAGATGGACGTCAAGCAGATCATCACTGAAGTCTTCAAACGAGCCGGGTTCAGCGACGCCATCAAGCTCAACCCGAAGGGCTCATTCCCGGTGCGTACGTATTGCGTCCAGTACCGTGAGACCGATTGGAACTTCATCTCGCGGCTGATGGAGGAGGAGGGAATCTACTACTACTTCGAATCCTCCGATTCGGGCACGATGATGACCATTGCCAACACGCCCGGCGCCCACCTGGATATCGATGGCGACATCGCCCTCCCCTATCGCCCCCCGACCGGAATGATCGAGGAGGCCGAGTGGGTCTACGAGGTGCGATTTGGGCAGCGCGTGCGCTCGGGGAAAGTGACCCTGCAGGACTACAATTTCACCACGCCCAGTTTGGACCTGAAGAAAGACAAGAAATCCACCAAGGAGCAGGGTGGTACCGAGAAACTTGAGGTCTACGACTATCCCGGGCTATATGAAGTCGACAACAATGGCCAGCGCTTGGCGGAACTGAGATTACAATCGGTTCTGGCACGAGCCAAAGAACTCGTCGGGCAGAGTGTTTGCCGCCGTTTGTCCTCCGGGTACGTATTCGAACTGAAGGAAGCACCGGCCAATGTGTTCGATGGGAAGTACGTGATCACTTCGGTTCAGCATGACGGCCAGCAGCCGGTTGGCGAGAACGAAGAAGGCGGGCGCTTCAACTACACGAACACATTTCGCGCCATTCCTGCCGATGTCCCGTTCCGCCCGATCCGCGTCACGCCCAAACCAATCGTCGAGGGCGTTCAGACCGCGGTGGTCACCGGTCCCTCCGGCGAAGAAATCCACACCGACAAGTTTGGCCGCGTCAAAGTTCAGTTCCCCTGGGACCGTGAAGGCCAAAAGAACGAAAAAACCTCGTGCTGGATTCGTGTCTCACAGTTGTGGGCCGGCGAAAGCTGGGGCGCGATGTTCATCCCACGCATCGGTCACGAAGTCATTGTCGACTTCATCGAGGGAGATCCCGATCGGCCGATCATCACCGGGCGCGTGTACAATGCCGCCAACATGCCACCCTATGGCCTCGACGGCGAGAAAACGAAGAGCACGATCAAATCGAACAGTTCAAAAGGTGGCGGTGGTTTCAATGAGTACCGGTTCGAAGACAAGAAGGGATCTGAAGAGATATATCAGCACGGTCAGAAGGACTTGACCATTGTGACCGAGAATGACAAGAATCAGTCCACCGGGCACAATGAAACACTGAAGATCGGGCACGATCGTACGAAAACCGTCGGCAATGACGAGACAACCAAAGTCGGCGGGAATCGAACCGAAACGGTCGAGAAAAACGAGACAATCACGGTCAACGGTAACCGCGGTGAGACTGTCGCGAAAAACGAGGCGATCACGATTCAGGGCAATCGCAGCGAGACTGTGAACAAAGACGAAACCGTTTCGATCGATGGCAGTCGAACTCTCTCTGTCGGCAAGGATGAGAAGCTGTCCGTGGCCGGGGCACGCTCAAGCTCGGTCGGGAAAAACGAGTCCAGCACCATTTCCGGGGACAAGTCCGAGACCATCGAGAAAGGTCTAACTCAATCGGTTGCCAATGATGCGGCCATGTCAGTCGGCAAGAGCTTTACGATCACGGTCGACAAGGCATTCAAGTGCACTGTCAAAGACGGAGTCGAAATCACAAGCGAGAAGTTTATCGTCCTGAAGTGCGGCGACTCGGGAATCGTTATGAAAAAGGACGGCACGATTTCGATTCACGGCAAGGACATCAAAATCAAAGGGTCAGGGGCCATCGACATCAAAGCCAGTAAGAATGTGACGGTGAAGGGCCAGAAGATTCTCGAGAACTGACGGGAGAAATTCCATGCAGGACCAAGACAAATGGCGCGATAACATTCAAATCGATACCGGCATGATGCTTTGCCTGATCGAGCGGGTCGATTCCGCGGGCATCCCGTGGGTGCGTTTGCCGGGAGGGCGAGTCGCTTCCGCTAAAATTACGACCTCGGTGACTAACGCGGAGTTGGAGAACGCCGCCGAATCGGGCGCAAGGGCCGTCACTGCCATTCTCTGTGACACCCAGGAACCGGTTGTCGTCGGCATTATTGCATCGCGGCCGGTCACCAACGAGACAGCCCCCTCGCCAAGACCTCTCGCAGCCGAAATCGACGGCGAGCGGATCATCCTCGACGGACAAGACGAAATCGTCCTTCGTTGCGGCAAGGCGTCAATTACCTTGACCAAGACTGGGAAAATTCTCCTGCGTGGCGCTTACGTTTCATCTCGTTCCTCGGGTGTCAACCGCATTAAAGGTGGATCGGTCCAGATCAACTGACAGACGCCGTAGCGACCAAGGTATACTTCGAATTCCCATGTGGACCGTCACCAACAACACTCCGTTCGCGGCGGATCGGACCCTCGTCTGCGATGCCAATGGCGCAATGGTGTGGGTCGTCGTCGTAAAGGCCACGTTTATGATCAACTCCGACGGAAGCACCGTGGCCGCTGTCCAGCAGACGGAAGTGTGCGTGAAGCCGGTCTATCGCGGAGAGCCTGAGTCGTCCAGTTTGGTCTACGACATCGATTTCGTGCACACCAAACCGTCTACCGACATCATCCTTAACGGCCACGCCTACGCCCCGAATGGAAAACCGGCCTTCGAAATCGATGCCACGATGCAAGTCGCCGGAGTGACAAAGACCGTGCGTGCTATCGGTGATCGAATATGGGAAAAGAGTGTCGCGGGACTCAAGACGAGCCATCCACAGCCGTTCATGAAGTTGCCCATAGTCTACGAGCGGGCCTATGGCGGGATCGACGAACTCTCGGTTGGAGGGCCGAATCCAGCCTTTGAGCGCCGCAACCCAGTGGGAATCGGGTACGCTAAGAACCCCGATCGCTTGGTCGGCAAACCTGTCCCCAATATCGAGAATCCGGAGTCGCTGCTCTCAGGCACGCGGCTCAAAGCGCAGCCCACCGGCTTCGGGGCGATCGGCCGTCACTGGGTGCCGCGTGTCGAGTGGGCGGGGACCTACGATGAAAAATGGGAGAAAGAACGACTCCCGCTTCTGCCACGCGACTTCGATGAGCGCTTCTATCAGTGCGCGCCCCCCGATCAGCAAACGGCGCAGTACCTCAAAGGCGGAGAACCGGTGGGACTGTTGAATTTGACGCCGGAAGGGCCGCTGCGCTTCAATCTGCCTCGTATCTGGCTGTCGTTTAGGACTCGAATCGCCAGCGAGACCATCGACCATCACGCCAACTTGCACACGGTGATCCTCGAACCGGATGTTCCGCAAGTCATCATGGTCTGGCACGCGTCGGTGCCCTGCCACGGGAAGGACACCAAAATCGAAGGCACAACCGTAGAGCTCAAAGAATCGCACACGTTTTCACGTTAGTGAGGGATGTTTGCCGGATTGATCAAACATGAGCGCAGCCGTCACGAACAGAGTTCAACTTGTCGGTGTCGGCGCATGCACGGCCGTCGGCCGTGACGCGCCATCATCGGCCGCGGCGGTCCGCGCCGCGATCAGCGGATTTGCAGACCATCCCTACAAGGTCGACAAAGCCGGTGTCCCCATGGTTGTGGCCAGGGTCTTTTCCTCCCAAGTGGACCCGGACATGGTTGAAGACTCCATCGCTCTTGCGGTCCTGGCTGCCGAGGAGGCCTCGAGGTCACTGACACGGGGCCAGCGTAAGTTTTCGGGAATTCCGCTGGTACTTGGCCTGCCGCCCGCACGTCCCGGCCGCCCCGCGAACCTCGACACGGAGATCACGCAACAGCTCAAAGCGGAACTCGGTGGCGGCTCGCTCATCTCTGCCGTCCGTACCGTCCCGCACGGACACGCCGCCGGGCTTGCGGCCCTCGAACAGGCGTGGCGACTGATTCGCTCGGGCGAAATCGACATCTGCCTGGTCGGTGGCGTGGATTCATATGATCACGATGACACACTCGATTGGCTCGATGAGCTCGAACAGTTGAATTCCAAGGTGAACAAATGGGGATTCGTCCCCGGACAGGCGGCAGGATTCGTGCTCCTGTCATCCCAGCCGTTTGCCAACAAGCACAATCTGCCGAATCTCGGTGAAGTGCTGAGTGTGTCGCTCGCCCGCGAGAACAACCTGATTAAGACCGAATCCGTTTGCGTCGGCGAGGGGCTTTCACAAGCAGTCCGACAAGTCCTCTCGATGATGGGTGGAGAAGAGAAAGCTATACACCAGACAATCTGCGACCTGAACGGCGAGCGATATCGCGCCACTGAGTTTGGCTATACGCTCACGCGAACGGGCGATCGCTTCCTCGATCCGGGTCAGTACACGGCACCGGCTGATTGTTGGGGAGATGTCGGCGCGGCTTCGGCTCCGCTCTTCATCAGCCTGGCCGTGGCCGCCGCTCAGAAGGAGTATTCCGCTGGCCCGAACACCCTGATATGGGCTTCATCTGAAAGCGGCGAACGCGGCGCCGCCATCATTCGGATTGAGGCCGCGGAAGGAAAGGCATAACCGATGCCCGTGACCATTTCCGTTGACGGCTTGTCACTTGCGCACAAAGGCAGCAATGGCACTGCGGTCGCAACCATCCCGGATATCTGTAAGACCCCGAGCCCCGGCGGACCCGTGCCGATCCCCTATCCCAACATTGCGATGTCCAGTGACCTGGCCAATGGCACAAAGACCGTCAAGGGCGACGGCGAAATGATTGCGATCAAAGGCTCGGAATACTCCATGAGCACGGGAGATGAACCAGGCACCATCGGTGGCGTCAAGTCCAGTACGTTTAAGAAGGAAGCCAAGTGGATACTCTACTCGTTTGATGTCAAGATTGAAGGCAAGAATGCATGCCGTCTTATGGATATGATGACGATGAACCACGAAAACACGGTGAGTCTGTAATGCCAAACCTTCAGGGGCCGGTGATCGGCATGGCTTTAGACGCCAAGGAAGAGGCTTGCAAGAAGACGAAAGAGAAGGAGAAGAAGCAGAAGACGGAGAATACCGCCTGGGGAAAGTCGGGCATTATCCCCGAGCATCGCAGCATCATCCAACAAGTCGCCACTGACGAAAAAGTGGTGATCTACTTCCGCCAGACAAAGGATGAATGCGCTGAATGGATTCGGGCGAAGCACCGCCCGAAACCGCATAGCGTGCTCGCCGGAACGACGATCACCGGCGCAAGTGTCGGCGCGGTACAAAAATGGCTCGACAGATTCTTCGAGAGTATGGATGAGGATGAGTTTCGTCTCTATCCACCCAACCACAACATTCGAAACAGTTCAAAGTACTACAGTCGCCGGGCAGCCGATTATATCGGCATAACGGCCAGCACACAGGACGGTGCAGACAATGGCAGGCCGCTTCAGGCCTCTGGGAAGTCAAGCACGGGCGCAAGCTACAAGCGCAAGTGGATCACCGGAGATTATGACCTCTTTCAAGTCGTGACGGGGGAGAAGAAGTGCGTGCCCGTCTGTCAGACCGGCGCAAACTTCGCGAGACTCAAGAAGGAGATTAACACGCGACTTAAGTGGGATGCAATACAGCATGGCCCGCAGGCGCAGTGGTGTCCCACGGAGGCAGAGCTTGGCGGTCTGGAACCCTTCAAGATGCCCTTCGAGGTGAAGAAGGCTCTCCAAACCGGAACCAATCCCGAAAAAGAATTCGCGAAAGGGAGAAAAGGCATGAAGCCGATAGACAGCCCCCTCACCGTGGTCGCCGGGAACGGCGTGGTGATCGGGCTCGGAACAAAGGACGACGATAGCGAGGTGAGAGACGCGCTGATCTGCGAGGGATGTGCCGATGAGTGACGGGATTCTCACCCGCGAACGGCGCGACACATTGCTGGCCAGGCTGCGCGAACTGGACACCATGCTCTATCCGCCTGATGAGACGGCTCTGACCCCGCGAGGCGCAGAGCGGGCCCGTATCAAGGAGACGTATTTCAAAGTCCTCGACGAATATTTTGATCGACTGCCGCGCGTCGTGATGAGCGTCTGTCCCTTTACGGGCAATCCACTGGTGCGTTCGTTCGATCCATTCGGTTTGGACGGACCGTGGTGGCATAAGGATATTCTCGCCGAGATCAATGAACCGGCGGCGCCCTCGACATTCAAAACTCTGCTCGGAGCACTCTACTTGGGATCAAGGCAACCAGCCGAGGTTATCCAGGAGGTCATTCCGGGGCCGGAAGTGCCATTCGTTGTGCCGCGACTCTTGGGCTTGCCGGGAATGGTCGCCGTGGTCAGCGAGCTTAAACTCGAAACCGGTGACCGTGCATTTCCAGTCGCCTACTTCTCGGAGCAGGACATTCCGCCCGCCAAGTTACATCAAACCTGGCTGCGCCAGGACTTGTGGTTCAAAACCGAAACCGGCGACACGTCCTGGCTGATCGCCAATGACACTTGGGACTTTGATTTGGCGCCATGGATCGAGCGAAAGCAACTCTGCTGGGTCATCGAGCGAGACGGGAAGTTCATCACCCTCGGCGCTGGCTCCGGTGAGAACTGCCCGTACCTCAACCTCACCGGCGAACGTCTGCCGCAGATGCTGCAAACCGGAGAGCGGGAGTTCGACGAACCGCCATCCGGCGTGCCGTTTAACCCCTTTGCGGAGTGACATTTGAGTACAGCATCCCGTCAACGCCAGGCTCGTGCGGCTCCCAGCCCCGTCATCCAGTCCATCGTTAGTCAATTCGCCGAAGAGGCTTCCTTCCTCTGGCTGCTTCGGGACGCGGCCGTGCGCGCTCCTCAATACACACTGCGCGACCTTGCGCGATTGGACGAACGCATCGACGCGCATCTCGATGGGCTGCTCGTCGCCGGCGGAGCTGGCTGGCAGGTGTGTGTTGATGAACTGAGTTGGTCGGAGCCGGGTGAAGTTTTCGCCGCCGCCGCGATCGCCTTTAGCTCCGATGACGTCGCCAGGATGCAGCCCGTGCTCGATGTTGCTCGCAAGTCACCGGAGTTGGCGCGCGCCATGATTGCGGCGCTGGGATTCCTTCCCCACAAACAGGTGATGTCGAGAATCGAACAATTGACAGGGTCGCATTCGCCGGAGATGCAATTCCTCGGTCTCAGTGCATCGGCGATTCAACGGATCGACCCGGGCAGACCGCTAACGGATTCTCTCGAAAATGACGATCCCCGTTTGCGCGCCCGGGCCCGACGCGCCACCAGTGAATTGGGACGTCACGATCTTCTCCCCCCGCTCCGTGCGGGACTGAAGGATGATGATTCACTGGCGCGATTCTGGGCGGCGTGTTCATTGGGACTCCTCGGTGATCGCGGAGTCGCAGACCAGTTGCGCGGATTCGCCGAGGATCCCGAATTCCCGCGCCAGGCGACAGCGCTCGATCTCGCCCTGCGGGTCTTGGACGTCCCGCAAGCCAACACTTGGCGTCAGGAACTCGCCTCAGATCCTGCAACACTCCGATTGGCGATTGCCGCGGCGGGAATTGTCGGCGATGCCGTCGCGGTTCCGTGGCTACTGGAACAGATGAGTGATGCGAAGCTCGCGCGCATCGCCGGCGATTCGTTTACCTCAATCACCGGCGCCGATCTCACTTTGCTCAAATTGGATGTCCCTGCACCGGAGGACGCGGGAGCGGGCCCGACCGACAACCCCGAGGATCAAAGCGTCGCGATGGATCCGGATGAGAATCTGCCGTGGCCGGACCCCGTGAAGATCGAGACTTGGTGGTCGACGAATGCCAAGCGATTCCCACCAGGAAAGCGCCACCTGTTGGGACAGCCGCTCGTGCGGGAATCGCTGCTGAACACCCTGCGCGAGGGCAGACAATGTCATCGCGCCGCGGCGGCCGTCGAATTGATGCTTGCCAATCCTAAAGGGAAATCATCGCTCTTCGAGGTCCGTGCTCATGCGCGGACGCAGAAGCAGAATCTGGCCGGCCTGCGGTAATCTTAGTCGCCCATTATCCATCATTAGGAGTCGTCTTGGCGGTTGATTGTGACCGCCCGTTGGGCGATATTATCTCAGATGGCAAAAGTGCAGCCGCAGGGGCAGAAACCCGCAAAAAACAACGAGGCCGTGGCAGTCGCCGAACCGGAGGACACTCCGTTTCGCTATTATGTGCCGGGTGAAAAACCCCGTCTCGACCAAGCTTACTTCGAGTTGCTCCTCCTCAAAGTGATGCGTTCCACCGGGGATATCGCCGAGTTTGAAGAAGTTTGGCCACGCGCAGTCCAAGCGCTCGCTGGCATGAATCTGCTGAGGTTGTCGACCTATGGCCCCGGCGATGTGCGCGAGGCAATTGGCTCGGTTGGCGGCGAATTCAGCGCCCGCATGAGCGGCCAGACCGAGGCGATCATCCGCTGGGCCGAATCATTCTGGCGTATCCGCCAGATCTATGGGACGTTTCGACAGTACGTACGCTCATTTGAAGTCGACGGACTCGACGCGCTTCTGGAAGATCTGAAACTTCGACTTCCCGGTCTATCGGCGGAGTTTCTGACGGGTTTCCTGCGCGATGCCGGCGAAAAAGTCCCCGTGCCCGAAAAGCCCGCGGGAGGTCGCCAACAACCACGACCCACATCGCAAGCGGAGCCACGCGGTGGTGAACAAAGGGGCCAAAAGCAACAACCACAACCCAAGCAGGAAAATGCCGGCGGTGATCGCCGGCGACGCCAGCGTGGACGTGGCGGCGCTCGCCCAGCGCAGCAGCCGCAACAGCAACCGGGAACACCTCGACGCCAACAACAGCCTCAGGCGGTAAGCGTAGAACCGTCCGCCGAAACGCAGCCCGGGACCGACGCCACGACCAAGGATCCGCAGCAACAACAGCGCCGGCGCAACCGCCGCCGTTTCTTCAGGAGACGTCGCAGTAGTGGAGACAAAGCGGGCGGCGCATCCGCGCCACCGGCGGCCGACTAAACTGTAGTTACATTCGAAATCTGAAAGGGCGCGATGACCATCGCGCCCTTTGCATATATTATGAGAGACTCGAGAGACTATTCAGGATTCGGTGGGACGTAGTGAATGTAGTCGGTCAACGACTTGATCTCGTGCTCCTTACCTTCCAACTCGATGCGGAGCAGATCACGCAGTGAGAGAAATCCCGCCAACGCCCCTTTATCCATGACGGGCAGGTGGCGGACGCGTTGATCCGCCATGATCTTCATCGCCACCGTGTGGTCGTCATGCACGTCGGCCGCCCAGATATCCCGTGTCATGACTTCGGAGACCTTGGTCGAGTGTGTATCGCGTCCCTGCATGATCACCCGCTTCATGAGATCCCGTTCGGAGAACACTCCGACCAGTTGCATGTTATCGAGCACGGGCAGGGCGCCGACGTTGTGCCCAATCATGATTTTGACTGCATCGATCACCGAAGATTCGACGGGAATCCATTTGAGCGGCATGCCGCGTACAATGATCGAACCGATCGCCGCCATGACAACCTCCGCGCCTGGGGATAAACCGGGCCATTTCCGGCCGGTAAGAAGTACCAGACACATTATACACGGGCCGTTGACCGGTCAAGCCCGTTTCCTCGGGCAAACTGCAAGATGGCGATAACGTAACCTGGTAGGTTTCGCTAAGTTGGAAATCAGCCGATGGCGCCAAAACTCCCCATCTACATGGATCATCACGCGACAACGCCTGTGGATCCGCGCGTGCTCGGGGCCATGCTGCCATTCTTCACCGAGAGGTTCGGCAACGCCGCTTCGGTGACGCATGTCTTCGGCTGGGAAGCACAGGAAGAGGTTGAAAAGGCGCGCCTCCAGATTGCCGAGTCCATCGGCGCCGAGGCCAAGGAAATCACCTTCACCTCCGGCGCCACAGAGTCGGACAATCTGGCCCTCAAAGGCGCGATGCTTGCCAATAAGCATCGAGGCAATCACCTCATTGCCTCCGCGATCGAACACAACGCGGTGCTCGACTCCGCTCGACGTCTCGCCGCCGATGGATTCGATGTCACTTACGTCCCGGTGTCCAGCGATGGGCTGGTCGATCCCGACGACATTCGTCGTGCGATCAACGAACGCACCATCCTGATTTCCGTTATGACCGCCAACAACGAGATCGGCACGATTCAGCCGATTCACGCGATTGGCCAGGTCGCGCGCGAACGTGGTGTCTACTTTCACACCGATGCCGTGCAGGCTGTGGGCAAAGTCGCAATCAATGTGAACGATGACCAAGTCGACCTCCTCTCGATTTCGGGGCATAAGATTTATGGCCCAAAGGGAATTGGCGCGCTGTATGTCCGCCGCCATCGTCCGCGCGTAAAACTGATCCCGCTCCTTGACGGCGGCGGTCACGAGCAGGGACTTCGTTCAGGTACTTTACCCGTCCCGCTCATCATCGGTCTGGCGTGCGCCGTCGCACTCGCCGGGGAAACCATGACTGCTGAAGTCGAGAGGGTGTCCGCATTACGAGATCGACTCATGCATGGCATCCTGGGAAACCTGGATGGAGTGCGCGTCAACGGGGCGCTGAGCCCCCGTCTGCCCAACAACCTCAACCTGGCCTTCGAGGGGATCGACGCGGAAGCCGTGCTGACCAACATGAAGGACGTCGCGCTTTCCTCAGGATCGGCCTGCAGTTCAGCGGAGGTTGAGCCCTCGCATGTTCTGAAGGCCATAGGGCTGTCAGATGATCTGGCTTCAGGGTCGATTCGTTTCGGGTTGGGACGTTGGACAACCGTGGAAGAGGTCGATTACGTTATCGGCCGTTTCGTGGAAGTTGTTGCCGGCCTTAGATCTCTGGCCCCGCGCCGCCCCGGCCCTCCCCCCACCAAAGCCCAGAATTGACGGAACAATCAGGGCATTTTTTGGTTATATTCGCGCAACGGTCATAGTCGGTCGTGCAAGCTTCGACGGGAGTATCGATGAGTGATTTGGCTTCACAGAAACAGACCCAAGACTTACCGATCGCGGGCCAGTCGGCACAAATGATCGATCTGACCGAGGCGGCGAGCGCCGAAGTGAAGCGTCGTTTGCAGGCCGAGGACATGAAGGGGCACTACCTGCGCGTCGGCGTTCAGGGCGGCGGCTGCTCAGGTCTGATGTATCAGCTCGCTTTCGATGACCAAGTAGGGAAGTTCGACAAGGTCTTCGACGTGCAGGGCGTCCCCGTGGTCGTCGATCTGAAAAGCGCGCTCTATTTGCGTGGCGTGGTCATTGATTACGTCTCCGCCATGGTGGGCGGCGGCTTCAAGTTCAGCAACCCGAACGCGTCGAAATCCTGCGGCTGCGGCACGTCATTCTCCGCCTAACGACTCCCTTCTCTGCGATGCCACAATTTGATCTTGAGACATTTGCGGAGAATGGAATTCTCCGTGAGCAGTCAGTTCGTCAGGCGTTTGACCGTCATGACTGGGAGCAGTACCGCGACAAAACTGTGCATGTGCGCGGCTGTGGCAACATCCTCGTTCCGACATGGGCGTATCTGATGACCGCGGCATATCTGTCGCAAGTGGCGCATCGGATCACCTTCGGCGAAGAGCAACAACCGATGTCGATCTTCGTTAAGCCGGATCGTGAACATGGCGCCGCGAGCGACTCACCCGAAAACAGCAAGCAAGGTACATAATTCGATAATGACCACCCCCGGACGCGAGCCGCACGTGTC
This sequence comes from uncultured Ignavibacteria bacterium, assembly GCA_964371625.1. Taxonomy (GTDB): domain Bacteria; phylum Zixibacteria; class MSB-5A5; order WJJR01; family WJJR01; genus JACQFV01. The sequence continues at coordinate 1,595,359 of CAYJMP010000001.1, forward strand.
CGATCCCAACCAATTGCGGAGGTTCAAGGAGGACGGATGTTCAAGCGTATTGCCACTGTTGCAGTCATGATCGCCGGATTGGCGGGCGTTGCCAACGCTGACACCTACAACATCGACCGCTCGCATTCCAGCGTCGGCTTTTCCGTGACGCATCTCATGGTCTCCCGCGTGAAGGGAAACTTCAGTGATTTCTCGGGAACCATCCAGTACGATCCGGCCGACATCACCAAGTCTTCGGTCGAAGTCAATATCAAGGCCTATTCCATTTCGACGAACAGCCAAGGGCGCGATAACGATCTTAAGAGCGCCAACTTCTTTGCCGTCGACTCATTCCCGACTGCCTCTTTCAAGTCCACGAAAGTCACCAAGCTCACGGACAAGACATTCGAGATCGAAGGTGACCTCACCATGCGCGGCGTAACCAAGCCCGTGAAGTTGAACGCCGAAATGGTTGGCATGCTCGATGACCCTGAAATGGGAAAACGAATGGGCTTCTCGGCCACCACCAAGATCAGTCGCAAGGACTTCGGCGTCGGTGGCGAGGATGCTCTCACTTCAGGTGGGCTCGTCGTCAGCAACGACGTCGAGATCCTGCTGGAAGTCGAAGCCGCCCCACCCCGCGAACGACGCTAACAATCCATCAGCACAATCAAGTCTGCCGGCCCCCGTCGCCTCCCGCGGCGGGGGTTTTGCATTGCCAAGCGTCTGCGCTTGACTACCTTGTCGCACAATGACCCCTCGTGGCATAACCAAAGTCGCGGCTGTCGACCTTGGCTCGAACAGCTTCCACTTGTTCGTCGCACGGGTGATCGATGGTCGGCTGCACATTGTTGACCGACTAAAGCAGCGAGTCCTGCTGGCAGCGGGCCTCGACGCCAAAGGAAACCTGTCCAAGGCGGCGCAGGACCGTGCTCTCGAGTGCCTCGAACGATTTGGCCAGCGTCTGGGCCACTTGCCGAATCACAGCGTACGCGCCGTCGGGACCAACACTCTGCGCCTTGCACACAACTCCAAGAGCTTCATCCGCCGCGCGCAGCGCGCTCTCGGACACCCGATCGAGGTGATTTCCGGACGCGAGGAAGCGCGACTCATCCATCTCGGAGTGGCGCACAGCATCGCCGGGAATGTTGGACGGCGGCTGGTGATCGATATCGGGGGCGGCTCGACCGAGTGCATCGTCGGCAAGGATTTCGAGCCGCTGGCCGCCGATAGTCTCTACATGGGATGCGTGTCTTACAGCATGAAGTTCTTTCCACGCGGGCGGATCCGGCAGGAGTACTTCGATCGCGCCGAGATCGCCGCGCGTTTGGAATTCGAGACGCTGACATCGCGATACGGGGCGCTGAAATGGAAGGAGTGCGTCGGTTCATCCGGCACAATTCTGGCGACCGAACAGATACTGCGTGCCAACAATTGGGCGCGGCAGGGCATCACGCGCGAAGGGCTCGCCAAATTGCGCAAAGCCATCGTCGGTGTCGGGCATGCGGATCAACTTGCCCAAGTACGCGGCATCTCCGCCGACCGGGCGTCCGTCTATTCCGGGGGACTTGCGATCCTCTGCGCCGCCTTCGATGCCTTCGGCATCACGCGGATGCAGACATCGACCGGCGCGTTGCGCGAGGGATTGGTCTACGACCTCCTGGGACGCATTGGGCATGAGGATGTCCGCGATGCGACCATACGTCAATTCGCGGATCGCTATCATATTGATCTCGAGCAGGCCGAACGTGTCCAGCGGACCGCCCTGTCCTTTCTGCGTGTCGCGGCTCCTGTGTGGGGATTGGACAACAACATTGCGCGCCAACTCATTGCCTGGGGCAGTCGATTGCTGGAGATTGGACTGTCGATTTCCTACAACGGCTATCATAAGCACAGCGCTTACATTGTCGCGCACGCCGACATGCCTGGATTCTCCCGCGAGGATCAGGAGTTGTTGGCAGCAGTTATTCTTGGACACCGACGAAAGATCAGCCCCTCCCAGTTCTGCGATTTGCCGGAAGATCATGCGTGGATGGCCCGATGCCTCTGCGTGCTTTTGCGGGTCAGCGTACGGCTGCACCGCGGACGACGCGCCCGTGCGCTCCCACATCTGCAATTATCAGTGAAGAAAAATCGTCTGGAACTGAAGTTTCCCCGCGGCTGGCTCGACAAGCACCCGCTCACCCGTGCGGATCTCGACGACGAGAAGACCCGTCTTCATCCCGTGGGGTTTGTGCTCACAGCGCGTTGAGCCGCATGCTTGCGCAACAAAACCTGCTGCGCCGCGCGTGGCGCCTCGCCAAGCGGCTCGCACTTCTCGTAATGCCCATCCGACTGCAATATCCACGCTTCGGTATTGTCGTCCAGATAGGTCAGTAGACCCTCGTCGACGACCCGTTCCTTGAGCGCGATCTGTTCGATGGGGAAGCACGTCTCCACGCGGCGGTAGAGATTCCGCGGCATCCAGTCGGCGCTGGAGCAGTATGTCAGTCCCCGTCCGCCCGCATGAAAGTGGAAAACGCGGCTGTGTTCGAGGAATCGCCCGACGATCGAACGTACGCGGATGTTCTCCGAGACGCCGGGTATGCCGGGGCGCAGGCAGCACACGCCGCGGACGATCAAGTCAATCGAGACCCCCGCCTGGGACGCTTCATAGAGCGCCCGAATCACCCGTGTCTCCGAGAGCGCGTTCATGCGGGCGATGATACGCGCGGGTTGTCCGGCGCGCGCATTGACAGCCTCCTGCTCGATATATTCGAGCAGCGATCGTTCGAGCGTAAAAGGTGAATGCAGGAGCTTCTTGATGTTGTTGACCTTTCCCAATCCGGTCAACTGCATGAACAGTTTATGAACGTCCTCGCCGATCTCCTGGTCGGATGTCAGAAGTCCGAAGTCGGTGTAGAGTTGGGCGGTCTTGACATGGTAATTGCCGGTGCCGAGATGCACGTAGTATCGCAGCTTTCCCGACTCGCGCCGCACCACCAGGATCATCTTCGCGTGCGTCTTGAATCCCACGACACCGTAGACGACGTTCGCTCCGACTTCCTGTAGCCGTGTCGCCAAGTCGATATTGGCCGCCTCTTCGAAACGCGCCCGCAATTCGACCACTGCGGTCACGTCTTTCCCGGCGCGCGCGGCATCGATTAACGCCCGGGCCATCTGCGATTGGCTGTCCGTGCGGTATAACGTCTGTTTGATCGCGAGGACATCCGGGTCGGCGGCGGCTTGCATTACGAACTCCGCGACCGGACGGAAACTCTGAAATGGGTGATGAAGCAGGATATCGCCTTGGCGAATCAGCTTGAAGATGTCCGGGCCCTTCTCGGGATCATAGTCCGCGCCCGGGATGAAGGGCGGATACTTCAAGTCCGGGCGTGCGACTCGGTCGTAGATGGCCGCCAACCGGTTGAGATTGACCGGGCCATCGACTTGGTAGAGGTCGTCGCGCGTCAGTTCAAACTCCGACAGCAGAAAATCGGCAATCTCATCGGGGCAACTCTCCGCCAACTCCAAACGCACCGCCGCCCCGTAGTTGCGGCTCCCCAATTCGCCTTTCAATGCATCGAGTAGATCCTCAATGTCTTCTTCGTCCACCCACAGATCGCTGTTCCTGGTCACCCGGAATTGGTGGCACCCGGTGATCTTCATCCCGGGAAAGAGCTCATCGACCTGATCGTGAACGACTGAAGACAACAAGACGAAATCGTAGGCGCCTTCGCCGGTGGCCGTCGGCATCGCGATCACACGCGGCAGACTTCGCGGCACCTGAACGACTGCAAAACGGCTGCTCCGACCGAACGCGTCGGTACCCTCAAGCGAGATAATGAAGTTGAGACTCTTGTTGAGAATTCGCGGAAACGGATGAGCAGGATCCAATCCCTTCGGCGTGAGAACCGGAAACACTTCCTGGTGGAAGTAGTCGCGCACCCATGCTTTCTGCTGTTCATCCCATGAAGCCCGGCGTAATACACGGATCCCCGCAGACTCCAGCGCCGGCAAAAGCTCGGTCTGCAACACCCGGTACTGCTCGGAGACAAAACCGTGCGCCTCCTCGCTGATCCGCTTCAGCGTTTCGGGTATGGAGAGCCCGTCCGGTTCCGGATGTGAGATTCCAAGCGCCTGCCGCTCCTTACGGCCGGCGACGCGGATCTCGAAGAACTCATCGAGATTCGTGCTGCAGATCGTCAGAAACCGCACGCGTTCCAAAAGCGGTGTGTCCGCATCGCGCGCCAGATGCAGCACGCGCCGATTGAACTCAAGAAAGCTCAAGGCCGGATTGAGGTAGATCGTCCGGTCTGGTCGGTCGATTTCGGGAATGTCCCGCTCCTCCCGCGTTTCGGGTGATATCCAGCCCACGGTGGTCAGTTCGGCATCCATAATGGAAGGTCGGTTGTTCTCCCTGTGAGGTTTACGGGCGATCTCATTCGAGCATCGTTTACTCAGACGTCCATGCGAATGAGGTCGTCGATTCTGAGCAACTCACGCAGAACCATGCCTCCCGGCCGACGGGCTCCCTGGAGTACCGCAATGCCGCCCTTGTCGAAATCGAAGCGCACCCCGGCATACATGTCATTGAAGAGCAGCCATCCCAGCAGTTCACCCAACCACGGCTGATGCCCTACCGCGCCGACCGATTCGCCGGCAAGAATCTTCAGAATGTCCCTTGTCGGAGATTGCGCCAAGAGTAGAGTGGCCTCAGTTTCGCCCTCGACGAGCGGGGTGAGAACATCAGCGGTTGCCGCGGCACGCAGCCATGGACTGAATACCAGCCGATCAAATCGCACCCCCATCTTCTTCAATCCGGATGCCGCGGCACGGAACTCGCGCGCGCCCTTGTCGGTCAATGGACGCGACTCCTCGCGGAATCCTTCGCCGCGCGGCTCTGCCTCAGCATGTCGGATGAGATACAATTCCATCAGCCCACCATCTTGTTGATTGCGCTTTTTTCTTCCAGCCAAAGCTCGCGCGCCCGTGGCAGAAGGAATGCCAATTCATCCTGGAGCAGCACGACCAGCTCTGTCGGTACTTTGTCGCCCGGCAGCCGTTCGAGACAGCGGCGCGCCACGGCCAAATCATTGACCGCCCCGAGTACTTCCTGCAACTTCTTGAGCCGCGAGGCAGAAGCACCGACAGCCTCGAGACCGTAGCGTAATCGGCGTGCCGCTCGACGCAGTCGGTGGAACGATTCGATCTCACCGTTCTCGCCCTCGATCTTTGCTCCCGCCCGCATGATGTCGCTCAAAAGGTCCAGAGTCCGCTTTCTTGCTCCGGATGCGCTGATAGGATGCATTGCCCCGAGCCCCACCATCAGCGCCGTCAGACGTCCATCATCACACGCCATGATTAATTCTGCCTGCGCTTCACGCCGCCAGCCGATCAATGCGGTGCGAGTCGCGCGCGGCAGTCCTTTCCGGGCCAGGAGTACATCGGCGTCACGCAGCACTGAAGCCCGGCCACGCAGCCAACGCAGATCGTCGCGGTAAATTCGCCAGCCACCGAGAATTAACCACACATCGAGTCGTCGGGTCGCTACCCGGACCTGATGCACTCCCTCCGGGTCAATCCCGATCCGGGCGACTTTCAGATACCGCTTAAGCTGACGCAGCCAGAGATCGAGTGGGATTGTCTCTACAGATGTCATTTCCCGACTGACCGCCTCCCCCCAAATGTAGGTTACGTGTCCAACGCCGGGGTTAAGCCTGTATTAAATGAGATTGCTCACGAGGAGTCCCTTTTGCCCAAGAGTCGAATTGACATGGGGATGCCCGCCAGAGTATCTTCGCCGCCCCGCTTTGCGGTCTTCCCATGCGCCTTGGCGCTATAGGTCTGACTGCCGAGCGGGTTCTTGGGTCAGCTTCAAACGGTTAACCTCAAACCGCACAAGGGGATCGGAAGCATGGACATCAACGGTTACATGTCGATCATCATGGGCATCAGCTTGGCCACCCTCGTTTTTGTTGTCTGGCTGGCAAAGCATGTCCTCGGCTTTGATACTGGCACCGCCGCGATGCGAGCCATTTCAGACGCCATCAAGGAAGGCGCCGAGGCATTCATGCGCCGGCAATACGGCACCATTCTCAAACTCTCGATTCTCCTGGCAGCTGTAATCTTCATCCTCTACGGCTTCGTACGCGGACACCACAGTTTCGATCCGGTCGACTCGCGCATGGCCATGGCTTGGTGGATCACGCTGTCTTTTGTCCTAGGCGCATTGTGCTCCGGCATCGCCGGTTTTGTCGGCATGTGGATCTCGATTCGCACCAACATCCGCACCGCCAGTGCCGCCACACGCTCCATCAACGATGCGCTCCGTATCGCTTTGCGAGGCGGCGCCGTTTCGGGTCTTTTGGTTGTCGCGATGAGTCTCCTCGGCGTCGGCGGGTTGTATTGGCTGGTCGAAGCGACCACCAATGTCGCCCCGGAGAAGATCCCCCTGCTGATCGTCGGCTATGGATTCGGCGCGTCGTTCGTCGCGCTCTTTGCCCAGTTGGGCGGCGGTATCTACACGAAGGCCGCTGACGTCGGCGCTGATCTTGTCGGCAAAGTGGAAGCGGGAATCCCGGAGGATGATCCCCGTAACCCGGCGGTGATCGCCGACCTGGTCGGCGACAACGTCGGCGACTGCGCGGGACGCGGCGCGGACCTCTTCGAATCGACCGCCGCCGAAAACATCGGCGCGATGATTCTCGGCGCGGGCGTCGCGATGGCAGCTTCGAGCCAGGGCATGGCCTTCGCCGCCGGCGCTATCGGCGTCATGCTCTTCCCCCTCATCGCCCGTGCCTTCGGCATCATCGCCTCGATCATCGGCATCATGATGGTCAAGACCAATGAGACTGAGGACCCGATGAAAGCGCTGAACCGCGGATACATGATCGCCGTTGTTCTCGCGATGATCGGCTTTGGCTTCTCCACCCGCTGGCTCTTGCACATTGAAGCCGCTCCCAACGCCTGGCTCTACTTCTTCGCGAGCGGATTAATCGGTGTTCTCACATCCGTCGCATTTGTTTGGATCACTCAATACTACACTGAATACAAATACCGTCCGGTGCGTGAAATCGCCGAGGCCTGCCAGACCGGACCGGCCACCAACATCATCACGGGTATGGCGGTTGCCTTTGAGTGTACGGCTCTCCCCGTGATCGCCATCTCTATCGCGATTCTGTCGTCGTACTTCCTCGGTGAACAGGCTATTCCCGGCGGCGGGTTCTTCGGCACCGCCGTGGCCACCATGGGCATGCTCGCCACCGCAGCCTACATCCTCGCGATGGACACCTTCGGCCCGATCACCGACAACGCCGGCGGCATTATCGAAATGAGTCATCAGCCCGAAGAGATCCGTCGCAAGACTGACCGTCTCGATTCCGTTGGCAACACGACCAAGGCGTTGACCAAAGGATATGCAATTGGCTCGGCGGCGCTCGCGGCTTTCCTGCTTTTCAGCGCGTACATGGATGAAATCACTAATTACACCGGCACGAAATTCCACGTCGTCGATCTCGGCAAGCCGGCGGTCTTCGTCGGCGCTCTCCTCGGCGCGATGCTGGTCTTCCTCTTCTCGGCGTTGGCGATTCGCGCGGTGGGTAAAGCGGCATACTACGTCATCAACGATGTTCGTCAGCAATTCAAAGAAAAGCCGGGCATCCTTAAAGGAACAGAAAAGCCGGATTATGGCCGCACCGTCGATATCGTCACCCGCGGCGCGCTCAAACAGATGGTCCTTCCCGGCCTGTTGGCGATCGGCATGCCCATCGCAGTCGGACTCACATTCCGCATGTTCATCACCGCCGAGGATCCTCTGATCGCGGCCGAAGCTGTCGCGGCCTTCCTCATGGTCGGCACCATTGGCGGCGTGCTCGTGGCCACCATGCTAAATAACGGTGGCGGCGCCTGGGACAACGCCAAGAAGTACATCGAGACAGGCATGTACGGCGGCAAGGGCTCCGACGCCCATAAAGCCGGCGTCGTCGGCGACACAGTCGGCGATCCCTTCAAAGACACCGCCGGTCCATCGCTGCACGTGCTGATCAAACTGCTGTCTACGATCACGCTCGTGCTCGCACCGCTTTTCATCTAATAACTCAGCTCGACAACGAACCGTCACTCCGACCCCTGTTCGCCGAAGGCGAATAGGGGTCGGAATCTTTGTTGCTCTTAACCTCTCCCTGGAAGGGAGAGGTCGTCCCGTCGCAGACGGGACGGGTGAGGGTCAAATCCTGCATATTGCGAGCACCATCCCCGTTATCTGACCAGCAAGAATACCGGGAATACCACTGCCCCTCATCGGTAATACACCCAGAGACACCTATATGGGACGGTCGCTCCTCTCCGCGTTCCTTCTCGTCACCTTGTCCAGTGTGGCCGGCCAGCCTGCATCCGCACCGCCAGAAAACCGGACATCTTCTGTCGCCACCCAGCGAATTGTCGATCGCCATGTCCTCACGATTGGGGACACATGGTGCGGCATAGCCAACGACGGCTCGTTCGGCTCCGGACATGATAGCGGACTTCCATTCTCTCCCGACACGACGGCAGTCTCTTCAGCTTCCTTCGAGTTTCCAGGCGGGTCGTCGCGGGAACATCTCTTCAAAGGGGGAATCTGGGTCGGGGGCCTGATCGGAACTGACACTTTGGTGAGCGCCGCTGTGTGGGCAGGCAGTAGTACCAGGGAGACTTTCTCCGCCTACGACTCGATGATCGCGACGTTTGATTCCATTACCGGGCAGCAAATCACAACATGCACATACCGAGATACTGCCTTCCCCTACATATGGGAACCGGGCCCCAGGGATCCGGGATTGCTCGGCGTCGAAGTGACCCAGACGGCGCGGGCATTCCAGAGTCCACCCTATGACCGGTTCGTTATACTCGAATATTTGATTCGCAATATCAGGAAGGAGACGATCCGAAAGCTTCATGTCGGCTTCTTCGCCGACCCTGACGTGTTCAATCGGCTTCGCTCACAGCAGCCCGAAACCGGCGCGGAGGATGACGTCAGTGGATTCCTCCCCGACGAGGCAATTGCCTACACGATTGACACCGATGGTGACTGGCGCACGAGCCGAACCGATGACAAAGAACGCAATTGGTGCCCAAGCGGATTCGGGATGGCGCCTATCTACTTCAGTCGCGCTCCCAAGGACACGTCGTTTAACTGGTGGGTGACTAACTTCGGAACAGTGGAATGGGGACCGGTTGAGCAGAGTTCTCCAGAGACTCCCAGCATGCCTCTTTATCCCGCTGATCAGTATCAGGTCATGGCGAACAAAGAAATTGATTACGACCAGATATACACATTGGCGAACATGAGCTCATCCACATGGAGGGTGCCTCCATTCACAGTCTATCACGCCGAGAATATCGCCAACGGATTTGACACGCGCTGGCTCATGTCATTCGGCATTCGGGACTTGGCTCCGAATGAATCCCTCAGAGTTGTCATTGCATTGGTAGTGGGAGACTCGATTCTGCAACAGCCTTGGACAGAGCAGTATCCGTTAGACGCAGATAGCTTTTATGCGCAGTTGTCATTCGCGGACTTGCGCCGGAATGTAGCGTTGGCGCGCTGGGCATGGGGACACCCGCGCAATCTCGTGGATGCTGCGCCGGTCGGTGTCCGTGTGACGCCACTCTCCAGTGGCACAGTTCAGTGCTCTTGGAATCCGCCTCCAACATATCGAGTCCTGTCCGGATACCGCATCTACAAACAAGTAGCTGGAGATTCGACGTGGAGTCAACTTGCGGAAGTCCCGGCTTCGGTCAGGTCGATCACCGACGACTCGGTCTCTGTCGGAAAAACCTATCAATACACCGTTTCGTCAATCTCGCTAAGCGGCAAGGAAGGGTCGCGATCCCGACCTGTCAGCCTGAAGGTCGGACGACCAATTGCCGCGCCCGTAATCTCAGCAAAGAACACGCCAGACCGTGTTGAAATCAGCTGGACGCTCCCCCGCCAGGATTCGGGCTTCTCAGTGAACTCGATTCTAAACCTCTACCGGAAAACTGAGAACAGCGGCGACTTCGTGCTCTACACCAGGATTCCCGTCGTCGCGCGAGCGCTCGTGTTCTCACCTGACCCCGCGCACACTCTCCCTCGTCGAGATCCGTACAGCATGACGCCATTCACTCTGATCGACGATAGCGTGACACCGGGTGTGATGTACCATTATCGAGCTTCGCTCACAAATGACGTCGGAATCGAGGGCCCACAGTCCCCGCCAGACAGCGCCTTGCCAATGACCTTGGATCGCCGAGGACTTGTCGCTTTTCATACCTGGATGTATAGTGATATGCTCCTCGACACGATGCGTGAATTCTATGGAAGCTGGGCTCTTCTCCGTGCATTCGACACGGTAACTCCTCCGTTTCGGCCGCTTTCGAAGGATCCGGATCACCCGCTAAGCATATCCATTGACCTCCGCATGGAAACTCTCTTGAGATACCGAGTACTGGTATTGGTCGTAGAAGATAAGGGTGTCCCCCTCTGGGAGTGGTCGCCGCTTTGTAACACCCTCAACCGCTATTTGAGAAATGGCGGAAAGGTCGTGTTCATTACGCGCAACCACGGCTCAAATGTCGTTGGTGAAGCGGCCATGCCCGTGCGTGTCATCAGGGAACTACTTGGAGTAAGGCGAAGTCGGCTAGAAGGCAATATCTACCACACGGGGGAGGACCCTCATTACGATTGGCATTTTAGTGTGTTCTTCACGGGCGCGGCCTCACAGTCCGAGGATTATCCCGAGCTTGAGGCAGACACAATTCTCGGCTGGCATGAGGCGGGATACGATCAACCGCCTGACGATGACAGCTCGCTCACGGCAGGCAGGGTTTGGAACATCGGCTGTTTGGATTCGATTGCTGAAGGAACGGAGGTCCTTTACACCTATACGTCGGCTTATGACACTTCCTTCTTTCACAACAAACCCATCGCCGTCAAACGCATCACCGACTCGACCGCAGCCATCCTCTTCAACTTCCCGCTTTCGCTGATGAAGCACGACCAGGCATGGCGCGCGCTCACTCAGGCAGTGGCCGACCTCGGCATCGACACGACGCACGTCGCGCCGAATCAAGAATCGCCGGCCCGAATGATTATCGATTGGCTCTATGGCAGAGGATCGGGAGACGCCCGGCCCGAATGGGACCGTAACCACGATGGCGGGATCGACATCCGCGATGTCGTCTACTTAGTCGATCAAACATGGCGAGAACCTTCGCATTGAGCGGGCTAATCCTGACTTCGTTGGCTCATCGGTTGAAATCGCTGAGATTTTGTCATCGGCTGAAAGAGTTGTCAACTCTCAGCATATTATCTTACCACTGGGCTTGAGAGGCTAAGATGAAACATCTGCCGGTTCTTCTCGCTCTCGTGATTCTGCCACTTATCGCGCTGGGTCTGGACACTTCTGCAGCCACGGCTCCTCTACGGCCGGATTCAATCGTCTGTCACACGCCAGCCGATATGTTCGCGCGAATCACCGACCGGCGCATTCACTGTCTTGGGAATCTCTTCGCGAAGATTGCCAACGACGGGAGCTTTGGCGGCGATGAAGGGGTTTCACAAACCAGTCCAGAGTGGACCTACATTGGTCATCGGGCGCCATCATTTGAGTACCCGGCATTTTCGCGGGGCGCGCATCTATTCAATGGCTCGCTCTGGGTCGGAGGCATTATCGGTGGTGACACGTTGGTGAGCACTGCCGTGCTTCCGTGGAGCAACAGTGCGCGGGAGTTCAATGGGTATTCCGCCATCGAAGACACCAGCGATCCGGTCAAAATGCGCCAATCATTTCAGTGTATATATTTCGACACTCTTGTTCGGACCGACACCTATGATGAGGGGCTCGTACCCCGACTCCACAAGCCGCTTGGACTCAAGATCACGCAACGCTCACATATATTCACCGCTGCCCCCTACAATCGCTTCGTGCTAATCGAGTACGCGGTTACGAACATCGGCTCGACGCCAATATCGGCGGCACGCCTGGGACACTTCGCTGACCCTGATCTGTATAATGAGTCTTTAGATCAGCTCAACCCAGCCGAAGACGATGTCGCAGGGTATCTTGACGACGCCTGTATTGCCTATGCAATGGACAATGACGGGGACCCCTCCGGCACAGCTTGGAACTCGCAGTCGCTGAGAAGCGCTTTCGCAATGGCGCCGCTGGCGCTTGATCCACCGGCTACCGACACATCATTCAATTGGCTCGCAACTGACTTCGAGCTTGTCACATTTGGACCGGCAAAGGCCGATGCCAATCCGGCACTTGGGGGATTCCCTTATGGGGATGTTCTTCGCTATGCAATGATGTCAAATGCCGAGATCGACTACGATCAGATTTTCTCAGCGGTCGACCACTCCGCGGCCGGGTGGTATCCCCCCATTTCCTACGACCTGGTTTCGGCCCGAAATGTTGCCAATGGGTTGGACACACGCATACTGCTTTGCTTCGGTCCATACGACTTGGCGGTCGGGGATTCGATTCAATTCGCTATGGCCATTTTGCCCGGTGACTCAATTCACGTATCGCCGACCGACTATCAGACACACTTCGATCCCTCGAACCCGCAAGTGTATCGGGATCACTTGGACTTCAGTGACCTGCGCGAGAATGTACGACTCGCACGGAAGGTTTACGAAAACGGACTACGATTGCCGGCGCTGCCACCAATTGACTTCACCGTTTCATTATTGTCGGATTCGATTGTCGGCTGCTGGTGGAATGAATCGCGTTCTGAGGGCATCTCCGGTTTCAGGTTGTATCGGAGAGATCTGACATTCAATTTGCCGTGGGCTGTCGTTTCATCAGGTGGCCCGGAGTGGTTCGGGACGGAGGATGCAGCCGTTACGATCGGGCATCGATATGGTTATGCGATCGCCGCTCTGGACTCAGTGGGATATGAGGGTCCCAAGTCTCCCACGCTGGAAGTGACGCCGGGCAAACCAGCCGTTCGCCCTGAGTTGACGCTGAGCGTGGTGCTTGGGGCAATTCGCTTGGACTGGACAATCCATCCAGCCGGCTCTGCATTTTCTCCACCGCGCTACGTCAATCTCTATCGCCGACTGTACTCTGAACCCTGGTACGACGCGACTTTGATCGGCAAGTTCGAATACGTCGACCAACAGATCAGGCCAGCGGGAAGCCATCCGACTAATACCCCTGCGTCGGCGGGCGTATTTCCAGCACCGAGAGGGGATCTGGTCAAGCTGATTCCTCCCTATGATGATCGTTCGGCCATACCCGGCTGGCCATACTTCTACTCAGCATCGATAACCAATGCGATCGGCGTCGAGGGCGATCGTTCGCTGGAAGTGTCGGGGGTGTTGACGAGCTCATCAAACCCCGTTGATGTGTCGAGTCGGATGATTAACTGGTTGTACGGCCGGGGACCGACAACTCCAGACACGAACTGGGATGTCAATGCCGACGGTGTGATCGACATTCGTGATGTCGTCGAATCTCTGAGCAAATAGGACAGTCCCAAAAATCCAAAACCCCCGCGGGGGGAGCGCGGGGGTATTGGAAAGGACTGGGTCAAGACACTTGGCCCAGAAAAAGTCCTACTAACACTGGGAATATCCGCAACCACGGCACAAAACGCAACCTTCTTCGTGCTCCAACATGCCGCCGCAGTCCGGACAATGCTCTTTTGAGATATCGCGCGCGTTACTGCGGCCATTTCCCTTCTTGCCGCCGCTATTGACAAAATGATCGGACAGGACTTTGGCGATGGCGTCCGGGATCGAAAAAACGACACCACCACGTTCAAAAATTGGCTGCGAGCCGCCAATTCCCTGAAGTTGGCGCACAATTTGCAGCACCGGAATCCCCGACCGCAGCGCCAACGAAATCAGGCGACAGATCGCCTCGGTGTCGGCCATGGTCGAATACCCCGACTTGCCAATCGAGGCGAACACTTCGAACGGCTTGCCGTCGTGCATGTTAACCGTGATGTACAAATTGCCATACCCGGTCTTGATCTTCTCGGTGAATCCATTCAGCGTATCCGGACGATCTTCGGGTTCGGGGTAGAGCTCAGTGTGCGAGCGCCGCGCCGCCGGCTTCCGAACTTCCGGTGTCGCATGCTTCTTGTTTTCGGCCTCAACGGACGGCGGGATCGCCTTGATATCGCACGGATCCGGCCCGACCAACCCATTTATCTTCTCCACTTCGCCAGTCTCCTTTTTCGAAGTGAACGCGCCGACCTGTTCGGTGTTGCGTGCGTTTTCCGGCGTCGCCCCGGTCGAGAGAACCTGACCCGGACGCGAGCCGTCGCGGTAAATCGTCACGCCCTTGCAACGTCCGCGGAATGCCTGCCAGTAGGCGGTCTGCACGTCATCACGCGTCGCCGATTGCGGCATGTTGATCGTCTTCGAGACCGCCGAATCGCAGTGCTTCTGGAAAACCGACTGCATGCGAATATGCGATTCGGGCGCGACATCGGCCGCGGTTACGAACACGTCGCGGATGTCTTCGGGAATCTCATCGAATCCGACCAGCGAGTTCGCATTGGCAATGCGCTCCATGAGCTCCTGCGAATAGAAGCCGCGCTCCTTGGCCACCTGCTCGAAGAGCGGATTCACATCGACCAGGCGCGTGCCTTCCATCACATTGCGCACAAACGAAATTGCGTAGAAGGGCTCGATCCCGGATGAACAGCCGGCGATGATCGAGATCGTGCCGGTCGGCGCCACCGTGGTCACCGTCGCATTGCGCATCGCGATCCCCTCGTCGGCGTAGATCGACCCATCCCAATTCGCAAACTTGCCGCGGTTGGCCGCGAGATCGGAGGAATGCAGACGCGCCTCCGATTCGACATGCGCCATCAGCTTGTCGCCCAATTCGAAGGCTTCTTCCGAATCGTAACGCACACCCAGACGCGCCAGCATGTCGGCCCAACCCATCACGCCCAGTCCGATGCGACGGTTGCGACGAGTCTGCTCGGCGATTTCCTCAATCGGATACTTGTTCGCATCGATCACATTATCGAGGAAGTGCACGCCCATGTGCACCAACTGCGTGAGTTTTTCCCAGTCGATCCCTTCGGCCGGACGGCGATGATCGTAGTCGTGCGGCAACTCGTCTTTCACGACTTTACCGAGGTTGATCGAGGCGAGATTGCACGAGTCGTACGGCGGCAACGGCTGTTCGCCGCAAGGATTGGTCGCTTCGATCTCTTCGACACGATGAGTGGGATTGCCCTGGTTCATCCGGTCGATGAACACCACACCCGGCTCGCCGGTGCGCCAGGCATGCTCGACCACATGATTGAACACCTTGCGCGCATCGAGCGTGACTGGTTGGCCATCTTTCAAGTAGGGACGACGCGTGCGGGGGTCGTAAAGATTGTAGGGCACGCCGCGTTCAACTGCTTCCATGAACTCATCCGTCACTGCCACCGAGATGTTGAAGTTGGTGACCTGGGTGAGATCGTCTTTGCACGAGATAAACTCTTCGATGTCGGGATGATCGACGCGCAGAATGCCCATGTTGGCGCCGCGCCGTGTCCCCCCCTGCTTGACCGCCTCGGTCGCGGCATTGAACACCTTCATAAACGACACCGGTCCGGAGGCGACACCGGATGTCGAGGCCACCACGGAATTGCGCGGACGCAAACGTGAAAAGGCGAACCCGGTTCCGCCGCCGGACTTGTGAATCAAGGCGGCATTCTTGATCGACTCGAAAATCTCCTCCATCGAATCGCCGACGGGGAGGACAAAACAGGCGGACAACTGCCCCAGCGAACGCCCGGCGTTCATCAGAGTCGGCGAATTCGGCATGAATTCGCAGGCCGCCATCGCCCGGTAGAACCGCTCGGCCGTGCGCTTCACATCGGCTTCGGTCGCGCCATAGGTCGCATCCGGCGCGGCAATGGCGTTGGCCACCCGCCAGAACAACTCGGTCGGCGTCTCGATAATGCGGCCATCATCATCCTTGATGAGATAGCGCCGCTCCAAGACGCGTACAGCATTTTGAGCCAGCATCGGTGTCTGTTCGAACATTTGACCCCTCCTGAGGGTAACCCAGCCTCATGGCGATAGGTTGCCCCCGCCCCTTAGTTAATACGGTCTTCAGAATGTGAAATTCAGCGTCTCCGCGGGCGCCCTCGACCCGCAGGTCTTCGTTGTTGCTGGGCCAGATTATCGGGGTGTGAAGTGAGTGTCAATCAGAAAGAATCAACATTCGTCGAAAAAATCACAATATCTTGTGGTTCATTGGGTAACGACCACCCCATCTTGTGACTGATGTAACGAAGTTCGCCGAAAGGTCGTTGGCCCGTTTAGGGTCATTTTCTATGCGCTTGAACCACAATCAAATAGGTCCTACCGGTCTGATAGGTCCTATCAGGGTCGATCGGTCACCAACCGATACCCCACCGCCGGTTCAGTCAGGATGATCTGCGGACGCGAGGGATCGTTCTCCAACTTCTTGCGCAACTGGGCGATAAATACCCGCAGGTACTGGGATTGCTCGGCCGCGTGCGGTCCCCAGACTTCCTTCAACAGATGAGTTTGCGTGACCACACGGCCCGCATTTTTCGCCAGGATGCGCAAGAGCGCGTACTCGGTAGCAGTGAGCTTGATCGGTGATCCTTGCCGCGTCACCAAGCGATTCGACAGGTCGATCACAATTTCACCGCTGCGGATCACGGCATCGGCGTCCTGCGGCTGTGCATGCCGTAATGCGACACGGATTCGCGCGATCAGTTCCGGGACGCTGAACGGCTTGGTCAGATAATCATCTGCCCCGGAATCGAGCAGCGCCACTTTGTCCGTCTCCGAGTTCTTGACTGTCAGAATGATGATCGGAAGCGCCGACCACTCACGCACACGCTTGAGTATCGTCATGCCATCCAGATCCGGCAGTCCCAGGTCAAGGACGATGAGGTCGGGACGCTGCGATGCCGCCAGTGCCAACCCCTCTTGGCCATTGGACGCTTCGAGATAACCGAAACCCTCCGCCTCCAGGCTGATCTTAAGGAAGCGGCGAATCGGCGCCTCATCATCGATGACCAGTATGCGCGGCGTAGTCATCCTTTGGTTTCTGCTTCAACCGGCATCTTCGGTTGCGGTTCAAGTGGAAGCCGAATCGTGAAAATGGCGCCACCCTCGTGACGATTGGCGGCTTCGACCCGCCCTCCGTGCAATTCAACGACCGCCTTCACGATTGCCAATCCGGTCCCGGTGCCGCTCGGAGCCGTTCCGGGAACACGGTAGAATCTGTCGAAAAGCTTGGGCAAGGACGCTTCGGGAATCCCACGCCCCTGATCGGCCAGACTGATTTCCAGACTCTCGCCCCTCACGTGTGCCATGATTTCGATCGGCGTCCCGGCCGCGGTGTGCGTCAGGGCATTGACAATCAAGTTCGCGAGAGCCTGTTCGAACAATTGAAAGTCAATCCGAACCAGTGGCACCTTTTCGTCAATCCGGGTCGCGACAGTGCGCCCCTCCAAGCCTCGTCGATTCGACTCCAGAGTCACGGCAATGAGGTCAGCGATGTCATACCAGTCTCGGTTCAGCTTGAGGACACCGGATGCAAGACGTGACATATCAAGCAGGTTGCCCACAACCCGATTCAAGCGTTCGGCGTTTTCGACCAGTTCGTGCGCGAGTTGATCGCGTGTGGCTTCAGAAGCGCTGATTTTGGAGTTCTGCAGCGCCGACGCTGCGCCGATGATACCGGTCAACGGCGTGCGCAATTCATGCGAAACGGAATCGAGAATGGTCTGATGCAACCGCTCCGACTCCCTCAGTCGATCGCCCTCCACCGCCCGCTGGTGCAGCACTTCTCTCTCGAGGGCAATGGCCATTTGTTGGGCCACCGCCATGAGCAGATCTTCCTCTTCAGCGAGAAGGCGCAAGGTCGTACGTGGCTTGACCGCCAGAATCCCGACCACGGCCGTCGGACCGATCAACGGGACATACATCGCATCCGCGGCCAGCAATGTGTCAGTCGACCAGCCGGCCGGCCGGCGCTGTTGAAAAGACCAAAGGGCAACGGCCCACTCCTTGTCATCGGTGACGTCGTCGAGCGCGCGGGCGTACTTCCGGTCCAGCTCGCCGTCTGCCGCAATCGGAATGACCCAACACTCGCAATCGATGACCTCGCCCAGCCGCGAGGCGGCGGCGTTCATCGCCTCTGTGGGATTCGGGCGAGACACCAGGGCGCGAACGACATCATACAGGACTTGGGTCTGGTTCTCTTGTCGCCGGATCATGCGCTCGCGGCGTCGTATGCGATGGGTGAGTGTGCCGGTCGTTGCTGCCGCCACGAAATACGCGACAGTCATCACAACATCGGCGACTTCCGTGATATAGAAAGTACCCGGGGGCGGGATGAAGAAGAAGTCCCAGACTAAGGCGCTCATTGCCGCCGCCAGCAGGATGGGACCAATCGAGGCATAGGAACCGATGCCAAGTACTGCCAACAGAAAGAAGAATCCGACCGCGCGGTATCCGAGGATCGGCAGCGCAAGTCTGCTGAGTATTGCCACCCCGATGATGATTCCCGCGACAATGGCGTATGCTGACCAATCAATCGGAATCTCCGGCCCCTTGCGGGCAGGCGCCTGGGTCCTCGGCTTTTCATCAGGGTGCAGTACGTGGACGTCAAACGGCACACTCTCGGTCACAAGTCGGTCCACGAGTGTCCCCCGACGGATGGCATCACGGATCGGCCGTCGTGTCGGACGTCCGATCACCAATTGGGTGACACCACGCTGGCGCGCAATGCGCACTAGCGCCGAGGCGATGTCGGTGTCGGGCGTAGTGACAACCTCACCGCCGAGCTCACGCACCATGGCAAGATTCTTGGACAAGGCGGCGCGGTCTTCTTGCGACAACGAAGCGCCGGTGTCGACGTTGACGGCGATCCAGGAGGCATCCAGGCTGAACGCGAGACGGCGTGTCGAACGAATGAGTTGCGCAGAATACGGGCTGTGGCTGACAGCCACCATGAGCCGCTCGGTCGGCTTCCAGACGCCGCGCGAATCCTGTCCGGCAATCAGATCCTGCAGTTCGTTGTCAACTGTCTCGGCCGTGAGACGCAGAGCGATTTCGCGGAGCGCTGTAAGACGGTCTTCCTTGAAGAACCCCTCGAGCGCCGCTTGCGCACGGTCGCCAAGGTACACTTTGCCTTCGGCTAGCCGCTTGAGCAGCTCTGCCGGTGTGATGTCGATGAGAATGATCTGGGCGGCGCGCTCGAGGATAGAATCCGGTACCGTTTCACGGACCGTGATGCCTGTGATCGCCTCGACTGATTCCTTGCGGCTTTCGATATGCTGAACATTGAGCGTGCTGTAGACGTCGATGCCCGCATCGAGAATCTCGACCACATCCTGCCATCGTTTCGGATGTCGTGATCCCGGCACGTTGGTGTGCGCCAACTCATCAATCAAGACCAGTTGCGGATGACGCTTGAGGATGGAATCAACGTCAAGCTCTTCAAGTGAAGTGCCGCGATATGTCAGAGCCCGCCGGGGCAGGATCGAGAATCCAGCGAGCAATTCTTCCGTCTCGGGTCGACCGTGCGTCTCGACCAAGCCGACGACGACATTGACGCCCTCTTTTCGCTGCTCATGGGCAGCCTTGAGCATCGCATACGTCTTGCCCACGCCGGCAGACATTCCGAGAAAAATCCTCAACCGACCCGCTTCCGTCCGCGCTTCCGTTCGTTGGATCGCGGAAAGGAGCTCGTCGGATTTCTTCTCAGATTCGGAGGTCATGGTGACTCGCTATTGCTTAGAGAGTCCAAGTCAAGATTGAGCATCAGTACATTTACGCGCGGTTCTCCCAAAAGACCGAATGTCCGGCCCTCCGTGTGACGGGCGACTAAATCGGCCAGGCGTTGGGTCACAATATCGTTGAAGCCGCGCGCCTTTGCCACACGTTGTACTTGAAGTTCCGCATTTGCGGGGCTGATATGCGGGTCCAATCCCGACGCCGACCGGGTGACTGCGTCGGCCGGAACAGCCGCATTCTCCGGAAGGCCGTTCTCCAAACGGTAGGCAATGGCCAAGTCGCGGATCCCCTGGTAATTCCCCGGATCATCACTGCCATCCGGCAGCTTGTTGTGTATCCCATTGATGAGCTTGCCACTTATTGGACCAAGGTTGGTCCCGCCAGACAGCGCGCCGTCATATCCCGCGCCCGCAGCCGACGGCCGTGGATGAAAGTACTCCGGTTTGCTGAAATTCTGCCCGATCAGTTCGGAGCCGATGATTGCTCCATTCCGCTTGATCAGACTTCCATTAGCGCGGTCCGGCATCGTGACTTGTGCGATGGCCGTGATAAGGAACGGAAACACAAATCCGCAGAGTACCGTGAAGGCAATCACGCTCATTATCGCGGGTTTCAGTTGTTTCAACATTTCGATCTCCTCAAAGTCAGTCCAACACCACTCCACTACGCCAAATGCAAGAGAACAAGCAGGCGGTCGATGGCCCAGATTGCCGGAAATGGTATGATCAATCCGCCCAGGCCGTAAACGAACAGATTCCGGCGCAAGACCGCAGTGGCCCCTAGCGGACGGTATTTCACTCCGCGAAGCGCGAGTGGAATCAGCGCAACGATGATGAGTGCATTGAAAATCACCGCCGCGAGCACCGCTGACTGCGGATTGGTCAGGCGCATGATATCGAGCGCCTTGAGTTCAGGGTATGTCGCGACGAAGATTGCCGGAATGATCGCGAAGTACTTGGCCACATCGTTGGTAATGCTAAACGTCGTGAGCGATCCGCGCGTCATGAGCAGTTGCTTCCCGGTCTCGACAACTTCGATCAGTTTGGTCGGGTTGCTGTCCAAATCAACCATGTTGCCGGCTTCGCGTGCCGCCTGCGTGCCGGTGTTCATCGCCACGCCCACGTCGGCCTGCGCGAGCGCCGGAGCATCATTGGTGCCGTCCCCGGTCATCGCGACCAGATGGCCTTGCGATTGATATTCGCGAATACGCTTGAGCTTGGCTTCCGGAGTCGCCTGGGCCAGGAAGTCATCCACTCCCGCCTCGGCCGCAATCGCCGCTGCAGTCAGCGGATTATCCCCGGTGATCATGACCGTGCGAATGCCCATCTTGCGAAGCTGATGGAACCGTTCCTTGATCCCACCCTTCACAATGTCTTTCAGTTGTATAGTGCCGAGCACCTGACGTCCCGAAGTTACGACAAGCGGCGTTCCACCAGACTTGGCGATCTTCTCGACAATTCCATCAATCTGCGCCGGCCACTCGCCACCAAGCCCCTCGATGTGGGCCTTGATGGCATCGGCAGCGCCCTTTCGAATGATCGTAACTTCATCATCCTCACCTGCGGCAAGGTCAACGCCACTCAAGCGGGTGTGTGCCGAGAAGGGAACGAATTTCGCTTGATGAGGCTGTAGTGACTGCGCGCGAAGATTGAATCGCTCTTTCGCCAGAATTACAATCGAACGCCCCTCCGGAGTCTCGTCACTCATTGATGCCAGTTGCGCGACTTCCGCAAGCAATTGGACAGGCACCCCGGGAACAGGGACGAAGTCATTTGCCATGCGATTGCCGAGCGTGATTGTGCCCGTCTTGTCGAGCAGCATGACATCGACATCACCGGCCGCCTCGACGGCTTTGCCCGACATCGCGAGCACATTGTGCTGCATCACACGATCCATCCCGGCAACGCCTATCGCAGAGAGCAATCCACCAATCGTGGTTGGAATCAGATAGACAAGTAGCGCAACAAGGACAGTTATTGTCGGCAACGCGCCAATCCCGGCCGCCCGGACGCTGTAGGATGCAAAGGGCACCAGCGTCACGACCGCCAGGAGGAATATGATGGTCGACCCCGCCAAGAGCAGCGTCAGTGCTATCTCATTCGGTGTCTTTTGACGTTTGGCACCCTCCACAAGAGCGATCATCCGATCAAGAAACGTATGCCCGGGGTCAGCTGTGATGCGGATGACAATACGATCGCTGATGACGCGTGTACCGCCAGTTACCGCGCTACGGTCCCCTCCGCTTTCACGAATAACTGGAGCTGATTCGCCCGTGATCGCTGACTCATCGACGCTCGCTATGCCCTCGATGACATCTCCGTCCCCAGGAATGATGTCCCCGGTTTCGCAGACTACGAGATCGCCCGACTTCAGGCTCGCTGCTGGAACTCGCTCCTCGGTTCGACCAATTGCCCGATTGGTCAAGATCCGGCGCGCAACTGTTTCGGTCCTGGTCTTGCGCAACGCATCGGCTTGTGCCTTACCTCGCCCCTCCGCCATTGCTTCGGCGAAATTGGCAAACAAGACTGTGAACCAGAGCCAGAGGGTGATCTGACCGTTGAAGCGTAGATTTTCTCCACCGGTAAACAGGTCGCGAAGGAACAAGAAGGTGAGGATGACACTCCCCACTTCGACCACAAACATGACCGGATTCTTCGCCACCAGCCGCGGATCCAGCTTGCGAAACGACTCGATGATCGCGCGTTTGACAATCGGCGGATCGAATAGCCGTCGCGGAGCATGCTTACCCGGTCCGGGCTGGCCGATGGAAGCGGCCGTTAGTGTCGGACTCTCTAATACAGGAGTTGCAGTCGTCATAGATTCACCGATTCTCCGAGATTACAGTAGTGATCCGCCGAGCATCTTCAGATGCTCAACCAATGGCCCAAGTGATAGTGCCGGGAAATACTCTAACGCGCCGACGATCAGCACGACTGACGCCAACAGCACGGCGAACAGCGGAGTATCAGTCGCAAGCGTCCCCGATGAAGCGGGCACAGATTTCTTCCGCGCCAAACTGCCGGCTAGAGCCAGGAGCGGTATGATCATGAGAAATCGCCCGACGAGCATCGCCAAGCCACCAGTGGCGTTGTAGTACGGCGTGTTGCCCGTTATCCCGGCGAACGCTGAGCCGTTATTCGCGGTCTGAGACGCGTACATGTACAGGATTTCAGAGAAACCATGCGGCCCGGCGTTGTTGATGTTGTTATACGTGGCGCCATAGTACAGACGCGGATTGCTGCCATTAACACGATTCCACGCCGCCGTCGGGTTCTCCTTGAGGAACGCCGCCTCATCGGCAGACTGCTCATCGCTGTAGGTCGCCGACGTACCCCCCGGAGGCAGATTCACATTCGAGGCCAGCGCGGTCCAGAAGACGACGTTGGCGAATAGTATGAGCACGGCAAGGATCGCCATTCGCACTTCAAATTTCTCAATCTTCTTCCCGACGTATTCAGGTGTGCGGCCGACCATCAGCCCCGCGAGAAAGACGGCAACGACGGCGTACATCAGCATTCCATACAGCCCGGCGCCAACTCCCCCGAAGATCACTTCGTCGCACATCATATTGATGAGCGGCACCGCTCCACCAAGAGGCGTGTAACTGTCGTGCATCGAGTTGACCGCACCGCATGATGCAGATGTCGTAATCGTGGCGAAGAGTGCCGAGTTCGCGGTCCCAAAACGCGTCTCCTTGCCTTCCATATTTCCGCCGGGTTGGTCGGCGGTCGCGGATGTCATGACTCCGACGTTGTAAGCATTGGGATTGCCCTTGGCTTCTGACCAATACGCAGCGCCCAGCCCGCCCAGGAACATAATGGACATCGCCGCGAAGATGGCCCACCCCTGACGTGTGTTGCCAACCATCTTCCCGAACGTGTAAGTGAGTCCGGCACCGATCAGGAAAATCGAGAACATCTGTACCAGATTCGACAGTGGCGTCGGGTTCTCATACGGGTGAGCAGAATTCGCATTGAAGATACCGCCACCGTTGGTGCCAAGCATCTTGATCGATTCCTGTGAAGCGACGGCACCTTGAGCGATGGACTGTGACGCGCCCTCGATCGTCGTCACTTGCGTGTACGAATTGAAGTTCTGCGGCACTCCCTGGTACACCAGGAACACCGAATAGACCAGGCAGATCGGCAGAAGGATGTACAGTGTGGTGCGTGTGACATCGGTCCAGAAATTGCCGATCCCTGACGCGGAGCGTCGCGCGAAACCCCGTACCAATGCGATGGCAACAGCGATACCTGTGGCCGCTGACATCCAGTTATGGATTGCCAGCGCGACCATATTAGAGAAGTAGCTTAGGACGATCTCCGGTATATAGTTCTGCCAATTGGTATTGGTCGTAAACGACATTGCCGTATTGAAGGCAAGATCCGGCGTCATCTGCGCTCCGCCAAACCCCTGCGGGTTCAGAGGCAATGGGCCCTGTAAACGCAAGAGCCCATAGCTCAGGAGCCCGCCGACCAGGCTGAACATCAGCATGGCAAAGGCATAGGTCGTCCACTTCATATCCTCATTCTCATCAATTCCAAAGACCCGATAGAAGAGCCGCTCAATGGGCCTGAGGATTGGACTGAGGAACGTGCGTTCGCCCGCAAACACACGGGCCATATAGCTGCCGATCGGCTTGGTGAAGACTAAGACCAAGCCAAAGAAGAGCAGCAATTGAAGAATTCCGTTAGACGTCATCCATGCCTCCTAGAATTTCTCCGGCCTTAGAAGTGCGTACACCAGATACACCAGGAGGAGCACACAGACGATGCCGGTCCAGATGTAATCAGTCATCGCCTTTCTCCTTCTGCATCTTCTCGCAGCCACGCGTGAAGGCCGCGGCGACTACAAAGAAGACGACTATTATGACCACGAAGAGTATGTCAGACATGACAGGTTCCTCCTCAACGAATATCGATGTCCAGCTGCAGGGTCACGGTCCCGATGAGGCCGTCTCGATTGTATCCTGTATAGCCTCCGACCAGACCGATGTCCGGTGTGAATTTCCATGCACCGCCGGCGCTCCAGGAGCCGTAGCCGGATTCGGTGCCCATATACTCTCCGCAGATCCAGAGATTATCCGAAATCTCAGACATCGTGCGTTCCCAGGCAAGAAACACGCCGCTGTTGTCTTTCTCGCCGAGGGCGTCGGTAAGCAGTTTTTCATCCCCGAGGAAGTAACCGAGACTGAGTCGGCCCAGCGATGTGCCCGATGCATCGATGGACTTGGCTGCCTTCGCGTACATTACGTTGTATCCGGTTAAGTCTTTCGTCCCCACGTCGAAGATGCCGGCAGCCACAGCAGGGGAGCCGTTGAATGCGGCACCTTCCGGCACACCGACTTTGGCATTGAAGTAAAGTGGGTAACGGTCCGCCATGCCCAAGCCCGTCTTATGGTCGAACCCGACTTCAGCCTGCACAATCGAAGACGGAATGATCCCAATCGTTAGTCCGACATTCGTCACGGTCGCCGGGAAATTCCCCGCCAGGTCTGGTTCAATGGGCATGTACACGTCGTAGGTGATGTGCGGGACCTTAAATGCCTGGATGTCAGTAGAGGGCGCCCAGATATGCGTACTCGCGGTGCCCCATGCCTGCGCCTGACCGGAACCAACTATAGCAGCGGCCAGCAGTGCGATGACCAGGGTGTGAATTACAGACGTGCGTGACATTCGATTCATTGCCTCCTGCCTCAAACGGGCCGTGCTCGTAACAGGGCCTCATTGCCCCGATCGAGCGGCTCATTGCGTTCGTGGCGATGACAGAAATACGCGAAAAGTGAAACGGCGTCATGTAAATGGGACGCCATCTCGCATAAGGATTTCGTAAAGACGAGTTAGCCTCCGAGCAGGACGGGCCCGGCTAAAGTGATCATAATCAGTCCGTACGCAATTCCACCCAATACGGCGCCGAACACGACGATCTTCATGATGAACTTCAAGTCTTCCATCTCAGGCTCCTTCATTGCGGATCCTACGTCGCCGTCGCCATCGCAACGCTGACACATTTGCGCCATCCGGTGGAACGGCGTCACCTAGAGGCGGTCCCCTGAAGCATAAAGATTCTATTAGGCCCTGAGGAATTCAGAGGATCAGGTTTGAATCGCACTCGGTGGTACAGTTCTTCAGCGGTGAGAGACCGTAAAGGAGAACTGCTAGTGAGTTTGCTCTCAACTTTCGGATTGATCGCGGTGACACTGATGATGGTGTCGTACACCCTTGAGCGGAGGGGCAGATCGTTTATCCTGCTTTTTGCCTTCGCGTGTGCCCTCGGGTCAGTTTACGGATTTCTCCAAGGCGCGTGGCCCTTCGGGGTCGTGGAGATCGTCTGGGCGGGCGTCGCACTTTGGCGCTGGAAGTCCGCGAGTTCGGCCCGTGAGGATCAGCGAGCAAATGGCGAAGCCAGACTCCCGTAGCAGACTCTGTCTGGCGCATGAGGCTCCTCTTGGGCTATGTTTGCCCGTTGCGCGCTTCTTTGCCCTTGTCAATCCATGCTCGCCCGAATAGCCCCTGCAGGGTCCGGACGTGGAAACACAGAGCCCTGGCGAAGGAGGACCGCGACGAAACCGGTTAAGATTCTCGCAACTTTCTGTGTGCGTCCGGAGACACTCGAGATGTATCCGGTGACTTGGGAATCGCGAGTCCCCCGCGAGTTCCGGGTCATAGCCTCGGCGACCGCCCAGCACCGAGAATCGTCGGATCAGGTACCCCGACTCCTAAAGCTGCGCCCCGACGACGATCAAAGGTGCCGTGATCGATTCGCAGGCGACGCCACTTAATCGGGAGAGAGTCGGATGTCGTCGTCGATTGCATTTGCACCCCTGACCGCATATAATTGGACAAGAGACGACCTCAACCTGTGCCCCCCACGGTCCGAGCCGGTCATTGATGCACCAACGCCTATTATCACTTTCCGCACATCGCCTTAGAACCGTCGTCAAACACCTGATCTATGCTGTCGGTTGCGTATTCATCAAACCGATTCTTCTGATAAGGCGCCGCTTCGCTGGGCAGGTCGATCCGAGCCGAATCCTGTATGTGGGTCTCGCGGAACGTGGCGACTTCATACTCGTCCTTCCCACTCTCATCGAAATCAAACAGCACTTCCCGAATGCTCATATCACATGCTGGGTTAGAGGATTCAATCGACCATTGGCTGGTATGAGCTCGGCCGTCGACCAGATTTTCGTCTATGACGAATTCAGGAGTTCTGGATTGGGCGTGATTGTAGAACTTCTGCGGATACGCCGGCATCGACCACTGCTCCGCGACCTGCGCAATCGCAATTTCACACTCATGATTGATGACAGTGGAAGCGGTTTCACGACCTTGATAGGCGCGCTGGCTGGCATCAAAATCCGAATCGGTAGGAACTCCCAGGGATATGGATTCTTGAACCACTATGATTTCGCGCCGGACTCCGATTGCCAGCTCATTCAGAAACGACTCAAACTTCTGTGGCCGCTTGGGATTGTCGCTCGAAACCAGAACTCGGTTCTCAATACCATTGCCGTCGATGATGCCCTGGCCAACGACTGCCTTGGACTCTACGGTCTTGCCCCCGGGGAGTACTTCACCGTTCAGCCTAACGGTGGCTGGCGCGCAAAGAATTGGCCGCAAGCTCACTTTGCCACTGTCGTGGCCGAACTCTCGCGACAGTCTGGACTCTTGCCCGTGCTATTGGGAGCTGATCAGGACAGGGCAGATCTCGAAGTAATCAGTTCAAGTTCAGGCGTCCCTTGTCTCAGCCTTGCCGGCAAGCTCGAACTCGATGAATTGGCGGCCGTGATTGCAGACTCAGCGATCCACATTGGAGTCGATTCCGTCGGTTCACACCTGGCTTGTGCCCTGGGGACAAAGAGCCTGACCATCTTCGGGCCGACAAATCCCTTGATCAGCCATTCGTTCTCCGAAAAGAACATCGCCATCTTCAAGCGCACCCGCTGCACGCCCCGACCTGTGAAGCAGTATTGTTGCTTCGACGCGGGGCGTACTTGTCCCTTCCAGGCACGCATGGGCGAATTGCGAGCCGACGAAGTCCTCAATCTCGCGTTAGATCTCTTGCACGCTCGCAACAGACATACGCTCTATGAGCTTTAGAAGGAAGTGGTGCGTGGCGAGGTCAAGTGTCGATGATGTCCGGCGGACCGTGATCAACGTTTCGTCCGCTTCTCCCTCGTGCTTGCCAATTGGTCGGCCAGCAAATGCAGGAAAAGACCGACAACGGTCACGCAGCCAATCGCCTGGCGCGATCCGCGATCAGCCAGCTTGGTGACAATAAGTTGTGAACGCTTGACGCCATTGACGCCCCCAGCCTCGGTGAGTGGAGATCATGGTGTCACAACCCAGCCGGCATTCATCACCGGCAACCGTTCCACGATACAATTGTCCATTGTCAACTTGACCAACGACCAGGTGCGTCAGACCACTTGCACGGCCTGATCGACCACGACATCGCTGTGGCGATGGACAATGTCTGTCTGATACTTTGCGATATGATGACTGCCACGACGCAAACTGTGATCATCGTCTACGCCTACGCGGAATGGGAAACCTTTCACCGCAGGGGCATGCTCACAGCTCTCTCAGAAGCGTTGGATCCAGACACCGCAATACTGGTGGTTAACCGGCCGATCACCCTCGATGTCACCCCTTGGAAACACCCCCAGAAGTTCTTTTCAGGGATCTGGCGTTCCGAGCTGAGAGAAGACCGGGACGGTCGCATTGAGGTTCTCACCCCTCGGTTGCTCTTTCACGATCGAATCGCATTACATCTGCCCGTAGGTTCCGTATTCAATCAGAAACTATTAGCTCGACAGCTACGTTCGGTCCTACAAGGTCGCTATCCCGGTTACAGAAAGGTGATTCAGTGGATCTACCACCCGCTCCAGAAGTGGACCTGGGATGCCGTTCCTGACTGCGGCAAGGTATACGAATGCTATGATGAGTATGCGCGCACAGCCTCTGGAGGTTCCGATGAGCGGACTTGGAAGGGTGAACTGTCTCTCCTGAGCGAAGCGGATTTAGTTTTTGCCGCAACGCGTTCGCTCATCCCAGCGCGCGCACCATTCGCCAAACGTCTCGAGTTGTTGCCGAATGGCGTCCCCGCCCGCTTCTTCGATCCACTGCGACTTACAATTGATCCGGAATTCGAGAGAGTACCGCATCCTCGTCTTCTGTATGTAGGCAGTATGCTTCCGCGTGTCGATTGTGCGTTGCTGTACAACGTCATGTCGCGCAGCCCTGACTGGCACCTAGTGCTGGTCGGTCCGGGGCAGAATGGGTCAACGATTGATCGACTGCGCGAATTGAAGAACGTTCACATGTTCGGAGTTCAGTCTTACTTGCATGTGCCCGCCATCATTCGATGTATGGATATTGGATTGGTGCCATTCGTTCTGAACGATTTCACGCGTGCCATCAGCCCGCTCAAACTGTTCGAGTACATGGCTGTCGGGCTGCCCGTCGTGTCCACACAGTTGCCTGAATTAAGCCGATTCGGAGACTTGCTGAGGACTGCGGAGAGTGACCCAGAGTCGTTTGGGAAGGCAATCTCCGAGGTTCTCGTTTCGGATCGAGAGAGACTTGGAATCGCACTCGTGGCAAGAGCCAAAGAGTATTCCTGGGACCAGATCGTCCGAAAGCACGTAATCCCGGCGCTACGGGAAGTCTTCAAGCTCTGACGACCCGATGCCGGGAACGGTGCGTGTTCTTGGAACGACGTATTGATCCCCCCAGTTGATCCGCCAGAAGGTGCAGGAACAGACCGACATCGGTCACGCAGCCAATCGCCTGGTGCGATCCGCGATCAGCCAGCTTGGTGACGACTGAGGGATTAATGTCGACACACACGGTCTTCGCCGATGAGGGCAGCATGTTGCCCACACCAATCGAATGCAGCATCGAGGACAGCATTAAGACAATCTCCGCGCCCTCAAGGTGCTTCGCATAGGCTTCCTGCGCGAGATTCATATCGGTGATCACATCGGGGAGAGGACCATCGTCGCGGATCGAACCTGCGAGTACGTATGGCACTTTGTTCTTGATGAGGGCGTGCATGAGCCCGCGCTTCAGGATGCCCTTCTTGACCGCAACTTTCAAATTCCCAGCCAGTCGAATCGCATTGATTGCCCGCATGTGATGTTGGTGGCCATGTTCGACCGGTACACCCGTGTCCGTGTTGATCCCCAATGATGTTCCATACAGGACGCGCTCGACATCATGCACCGCCAGGGCATTCCCAGCCAGCAGGGCATCGACCCACCCTCCCGAGATGATGCGCGAAAGTGGCTCGACGCCGCCGGTGTGAATCACAACCGGTCCGGCTACGACCACGAGTTTCCCCTTCCGTTCGCGTATCCAACGGGTGAGATGACTCACGACCCACTCGACTTTCTTTTCCGATGAGACATCACTGGCCATGAAACCGAAATCCGATCGCGAACGATCCTTGAATTCCGGGAGGATGCGAATGCCATCGTGACCGCAGATGACCCAATCGCCTTTCTTAACATCGCGCAATTTTCGGCATTCGCAGCGGGCGCGGTCGGCGGAGACGATGATACAAGCGTCCATCCGCTGTTTGGCAACTCGCCGCCATTTCCCCGAAAGGAACGCTTCGGTCACGTTGTTGGTGCTGGAGTAGAATCCGTCGGGAGCGGCACCGTCTTTCGGCGCTCGCTTGAGCGATAACTTGGCGACCGTGTCGGTATAGAAACCGAGATCGACAAGGTGTTCGAGAATATCGTCGAGCTTGGCCTTGGAATCGGAGCGCACTTCCAGCACCGCGCGGCTCACCTCGGTGTTGCTGGCGCCCAGTTTGAACTCACGGACCTCAAAAGTGCCGCCCCGGCGGACAATCTGGTCCATAGCCTCCGAGAGGGTGCCCGAATCGACCAGGTGCCCCTCGGCTTTTACTGTGGCGATATGGTTCCTCATAGGTGTAAATCCCGCGCTAAATGTATTCCGGATTGGTTCGATAATCTATTATGAGACTATGTCGGTAGCCGCTCAAGTCCGTTGGACGGCGCAAGATACGGTCAGGCAACCCGGAGAGCAATGGAAGCAGTCGACTACATCCCGCCCGGTCAATTGGGGCATCATAAGCTCGGCGATAAGGTCCTGCAGGTGCAGACCGAATTCGCCATGCGACCCCGGCCACGTGTCACATCCTCGGTTGTTGTCGATGGACGGATCGTCCACAAGACCGACCGTGAATGGGACTCTGATCTGTCGCAGGCAGAAAACCGGGAAAAGCTCGAAGCGGCGATCGGCGAGCAACACAAAGCGACCATGGCCCTGGTCCAGGAGCGCGCAGTCGAGTTTACCGGGGAGCCCAGCGTCGTGGCGACACCCGGCGGGGACGGGTACGAGGCATCCACATTCCGCGATACGATTGAAGAGGTGTTGCGGACCGTTCCGTACATCATGGCTCTCTACGAGTTCGACATCGAGGGCCAGGTCGTTTATCGCGCCCAATTCCGCGACATGGTCGCCGAGTGGGACCGGGAGTTCGAATCCATCTCCGCCATTGTCTTTGGAATGCCTTCGGTCATTCGAGTCGGCGATTTCCGTCAGGGCATTGTCTTCTTCGGTGCCGAGAACCTCATCACAGCGCGCATTAAAGGCCGCGCCTTCGGCATCATGACCGATCCCGAAGCGACCGTCGAGCATCTGCGCCGCGATTTCCCGGAATTCTTTGAGGCCGTGTACAATGCGACAGATCCTGTCTGACATTCGCGCCCTGTCGGGCGTGACCGGCGTGGCGGTGATCGCCAAACGCACCGGAAAGATTGAACATTTCTTTCCTGCAGCGTTCACCGAGCGTCACACTCAGTTCCTGCGCGAACTGATCACATCGACCTATCAACGTCTGCGTGGATTCACCCGTCTGGCACTACGCTTCGAGCGCGTGGTTGTCCACCTCTACAATCAACCGGAGTACCTGCTGTTTGTGACCACACTGCCGGACACTGACACCCGCCAGTTTGAGATGGTGGTCAACTCGAAGTTCGGCTCGATTTCCCGCGAACTGGTGCAGAGCGGCAACGCGATGGTTCCCGGCACAGCTACGGTTACTCCGATTCGCCAGACGCACCAGAAGCATCCTGGCCCTTCCCCGAGCCAGGCTGTTACTGATGATTCGATTCCGCGGTTGCTGACCGCGTGCAATTCGCTGACCGACCAACTGGCCGATTCGCGCGGGCGGTTGCGATTGTCAAATGACTGGCGCAAGGCGCGCGATCTGGCCAATGGCACAAGTGGTGTGCTCGACCCGATCATGGTCGACGCCGCCGGACGCCTTCACTTGCGTAAGGGACATTCCCTGCCGACAACAGCTGTGGTCATGTCGGCCATTGCTCTGATGGTCGATTCATTCCTCGAAACTCTCGACACACAGCGCACGATGGCCGAAGAGGAATTCTACATGCTCCTTCGGCCCCACCGCGCGACACTCGAGCAGTCCGGCTTCTTCATGTACCTGGATCAGCAGCAGCGTGGCAAAGTGACGCGCTGAGCATGGCCGGCAATTCAGCCGACTAGTTGATCACCACGGAATCTCTTTCTTATCCCTGAAGTACTTTCCTGTCGGACCCTCGTCATCAAGTGTTGCCAGCCAGATTATTGTCTCGGCCGCTTTGACAACGCCACGCGATGCGTTCCATCCACCCATGCGAGTACGGACCCATCCGGGGCAAAGCGTATTGACCTTGATGTGCGGCCCGGCAACTTCAGCGAGCTTGACTGTAAGCGCATTCAATGTCGTCTTGGATATGCAATACGCTGCCGGGCCCTCAAGTCTCTCTCCGAATGACCCAGATCCGGATGAGACATTGACGATGCGCCCATATTTCCGCTTCTGCATCACCGGCACCAGAGCCCGACAGAGCCGTAGTGGACCGAAGTAATGCACCTCCATGGTCTCACGAAAAGCATCTTCAGCGGAGGTCAGCACAGCACCAGGCGGATAGACACCCGCGTTGTTCACCAGAACATCGACCGCGATCTCTTTCTTGCCCAAACTCTCGAGGCAACGATCGATGCTCTTGGGATCGCTGACATCTAGTGCGACAACCTGAACTCCATGGCCGCTGTCAGCCAGTTCTCGGGCCGCCTGTCTACCCAGTGCGCTGTCACGCGCCCCGAGAAGCACATTCAGCCCCCGCTTGGCCAATTGCGCGCACACTTCCAGACCGATTCCGCGATTTCCGCCAGTGACGAGTGCCGTACGAGATTGTCTGATGGTCATGACCGCTAATTTCCGACATCTGAGAGGTCTTTACAAGCAGGTCCCTGTCAACGCGAGAGGGTCTTTCGGGCATTGATTCGGATGAAAACCGGGGCTATTTTGCCTTCCGGATTCTCACTCGACCATCCTGCACATGAACATCAACGCCCCCGGCCTCGGGTACATCAAGCGTATGGCGGACTTGATCCGCCGGTATTGCCGCGACGAATCGTTGGTCCACCGCGACGAGAGGTGGATGATCGAACGGATGATCGATTGGCTCTCGAAAGACCCGATTTGCTCGCGGCGATTGCGCGCTGCTGGCCTCGCGCAAGGCGTCGAAAGCCGCGAGTGCATTGCCTCCGACTACCTGGGCGACATCCTTGCCCGCAATCCAAACGAATTAGCGAAACTACTATCGGACGTGCTCAACGCAACCGATGGAGTGCTCGTCAGTACTTGCCGTAGACGTGTGATCATGCGAGTACAGAACGAGTTGTACCATCGCTGGATAGAGTCTCGTAAGACCGCCGCCAGCATTGACCGGGCCCTCTGGCATGAATTGAAGAATCGTCCAGATCTCTACATCCTCCTTCCCGATTCGTCGCCCTCGCCGCGCTATGTCACCATGTGTCGCAATGGCGAGCTGAGAACAGACCGGCCGCTCATCACTCTTGCTGAAATGGTCCGCCTGATCGCGGAAATGTGGAAAGGCGCCCGTCAGATTCCCCCCTGTGTGAGAGCGGTTCTAAGCATTGTGCGCGACGACAATCAATGGTGTGCCCTTGTCCCGATCCATGACGTCCTGTTCGATGGCCTGTGCGAAGCCGCTCGTCTGGGGATCATGCGCGCCGAGGAACTCAAATTCACGTCTGCTGAGTCCTCACCCGACGTGTCGCGTGTGCTGAAGGCGGCATTGGAGCCGACCATGCAGAAAGTCCGGGAGATGCTGGAGGGCTACGTGGCTGAAGTAAAGCTGACCTCCGGCATTGCCAGCGGCCTATACAAAGCCGTCGAAAAGATTTACGAGGACTTCGGTTTGAGCGGCGACCGAAACGTCGACCATGCCGAGTATGTTCTGAACTGCTGTTCCGGGATGTCGCGCGAGGAATACCGCCTGAAGATCCGCAACAAGTTTCAGTATATCATGCGTCTGGCCAACGAGACCTTGGATCATGAATTCCGAAAGCGGTGGGGAGACGATTCTGCGAATCCGGAAAATGATGACTAATAAGCGGATGGCGGGAGGATGAGGCAGGGATGTTAACTCGTTGTCCAACAGCGCCCGACCTGGAGCAGTTCGTCCTCGATCCGACTTTTCCGGATCGGGATCGAATCAGTGTTCATGTTGGATCCTGCCCATACTGCCAGGTCTCCGTTGCTGAAATGAAACGGGAATGGTCTGAATTGGCCGCGGCCGCGGAAGCAACTAGTTCCACCACGTTCATACTCGCGCCGGTTGATGAATTTTCGACGTTTGTCGGAGCGACGTCTTTGGCCGCGAAGGGAACAGGCGCTCCTCTTCCTCCGCGTGGACTCACCTTGGCCTCGTCAGACCAAGTCATGTGGCTCAAGGCGGTCAGAGATGCCCAGACCGGAGATGTCTGGCTCTACTTGTACTCTGAGGACGAGACGATTATCCCCCGCAATGCCGTGGTCCGGCCTTTCGGGATCCAGCGCGATTTCGTAACCGACGATCAGGGGCGCATCAACCTTGGCCGCGTGGACTGGCCGGACAAGGAATCGCTGCGCGCCGAGGTGAGACTGCCAAGCGCATCCTTCCGTCTGGAGGAGATTGGCAACCTTGATCTGCCGATTGGTGAGGCGACGCTGACCTCCTTGGCGGGAGACCGGCTTCATGTGAGTTGGACGGCCGATGAACGGGGCCGACGCATCACGATTGAAGTCCAAGCTCTGGCCGGATTGAGTCAAGAAGCTCCGCTGCAGGTCGCGGTACGTGCCCGCGGCGTCGAGACCCCAATCCAGGTTCGTGCCTCACAGTTGGACCGGCCGCTGACAATCGAACAGCCCAGCCCGCTGGATCGGATCGAGATCTTCGTTTATAAGTAGCCGTTGTTTCCTGATCCTGCCAACCCTGGTGACACAACGTGGCCGCACTCCCCGAACTTGAGTCCAGAGCCCAACATCTGCGTGCCTGTCTTGGTCACGCGCAAGGGATTCATGCCCTCCTCTGCGGACTCCAGTTCTTCGCCTGGCTGAGCGAAAGAGCCGCGAACGGGACTCGCGGGACTTTTGTCGAAGCAAGTCTGCGCGAGTTTGTGCCCGAGGTCGCGGCCGCCAGTCGCCTCTCACACCCGAATGACCTTCTCCCGGACGAGATTCGGTGGCTTCGAAACCTCAATGATCTGATCCGCGCTACACCCGGCATTGTCAGTCCTGCTGAACAAGCCACCCTTGAGTCGTTCGCCTCGGCTGCTGACTCTGATCACCTGCTCACAGCACCGAAGTCGGATGATGATCAAGTCGTTTTGGCCGGCCTGTTTGTCGAGCATCATCCCGAACTGCGCCTTCCGCCCCGTGGACGGCTCCTCTGGCTGCGTGTCGAAGCCGAAGAACGACGACGTGGCAGGACGGATGACCAGACGATCATTCGTAACACGACAATCAAACCGGACGATGAATTTCGTCATCAGGCCGAACTTGCCGTACGACTCGCGCGAGAGTACCTCACGCGCCGATTCCAGCTTGATCCCGGCAAACGCTACCGCATCGATTTCGAAGTCGAAGGCGCGTCAGCATCCCTCACCGGCCCGTCGCTCGGTCTGGCCTTGGCGGTGGGCGCTACGGTCGCAATTGCCCAAAGGGAGGTCCTGCGCGAAGCGCTGCATGTCCCGCACGATGTCGCGTTCTCCGGCGCGCTATCCGGCGACGGCCGTCTCGTCATGATCGATGGCGAGGGCCTGCGCCTCAAACTCGTGCGCGCGATTCATTCGGGGATACGACACGTGGTCGTGCCTCGAGCTCACATAGCGGAGGCATGGGATTTCATCCGTGAATGCCCACCCCGGGGTTCGCAGAACCAGCTAAGCATCGCCGCCGCTGATGATCTGGCCAATGTCCTCGACGATCGCAATCTCGTCTTCCCGCATCGGCGCACTCGCACGACATTTGGTTTTCTGCGATTCCGCAAAAGAATGCAGGAGCCGCGCGTCGGCATCCCCACTTTCTTGGCCCTCATTGCCATTCTCGGGATTGTTGCCTGGCCACAGCTTAGAAGCTGGCTCGATCGAAATCCGGTCGAATTGCGCGAGATCAAACGCGGATTCACTGTCTACAATCAGTACAGCCGGGCGCTGTGGTCGAGGGAATTCTCGTGTGACTCGATTGTGACCTATGGATCGCCATCCGCTGTTGATAGAAACTGGAAAATCGATGATCTCGATGGCGACGGAAGAAATGAAATCCTGTATGTCCCTGTGATCCAACGACGAGCACCCGATGCGAATTGGTTCTTCTGCTTGAACCACGATGGCAGTGTTCGGTTTCGACGGTACTGCCCGATCATAGGGGAGTACCCCGGCGATACCAGCGGCGTTCTGTACGATTTCGAATACATAAACAGAGTCAATGTCGGGGGCCATCCGATCATCATCACTGAGGTTGCCACCTCGCCTCCGGCACGATCGCACATACGGCTATGGGATACGAATGGCGATTCGCTGGGTTGGTATATCAACGCTGGTGGAAGCAAGTTTGCAATGACCGAAGACCTCAATGAAGACGGCCGCGAGGAACTACTCTTCCATTGTTACTTGAACCGCCTCTTTGGAACTTCGCTCCTCGTGCTAAGCGCGGATTCGGCATTCGGCTGTTCGCCTCCGCATGAGAGAGTCAAACCGAACGGGCGACCAATCGAGCGTGGCCGTCAGTACGCGTATATCTTCATGCCAACGACCGAGATGGGGCGTGTCGACATCTCCAGTGGATACAGCCAGCCATTTCAGGTTCGTCAACTCGGAGATCGCCAGTTCGCCGTGTACAATACAGAGTCCAATCGCAACCAAGCGATCAGTGTCTTCTACGTCTTCGACCACGACTTGGGGCTCGATCGGATTGGCTTCACGGATCAATTTGTGACCCGCCACGCCCAACTCCTTGACTCAGCAAGAGTTCACCAAGCCGACCTGACCCTCGAAGCCGCCCATTTGCGCGACTCCGTTCTTTACTGGACCTCGCAAGGGTGGATTAGCGCCAGAGATCGCCTATGACCATCTCGGGCGTAGGTCCATCGAGTTGCTTTTCCGCCAAGTCGCCCACCCCCCACTAATAGAACTCTGTGATCGATCGAAACGAGGTCAATTCATCATCGGCTTGCTTCGAGAAGTTGAGCGGAGTTCGTGTCAGTCAGGCAAATACACAACCTGGAGGTGTTGTATGCATCATCGCTCAAGGGTTCTAGTTGTTTCATGCTCTTTGGCATTCACGTTCGCATCGGTGAGTGCGATAAGGGCGCAATCGAGTCATTTCTGTGATGGATTCGAGGATTTGGCTTGGTCCAATCGATGGACTGTTTACCAGGGGTCTCAGACGCTGGTCAGTGCTCCTGTTCACTCTGGGGACAGTGCGCTTGAATTCCACGGCGGGTGCCATTCCTCCGTTTATCGCAACGGATTTGCCGCCGTGTACGGCGAATACACGGTCTGGGCCAACCAAGAGCACAATATTGCGCACTTCTCTGTCTATACCCAATTCGCGACTGGTTCAGATCCGGATCCAAGCCCGATCAAGCACACTGGTTATGAGTTTAGTCTATCCGCCGCGAATTCCAGCGGTGAACTCATGTACCTGAACCGCAACGTGAATGGGACTCAGACGAGACTCGGTACAGGGATCGGGCAGTTCGTACTAGGAGAATGGATCAAGGTCTTTGTCCGCAGGCTACCGAACGACACAATCATAGCGGGTTATGAAAGGACAGCAGGCCTTCCTGCGCGTGATTCGATCATCTGTTATGATCCTGACCCGATCAATGATCCCGGAACGTTTCTGCTTTGGGCATGTAGCGATGTTCCGCCTTTCACGTATTTCGATGATGCCTGCTTCGAGGAGTACAACTCAAATCCATTCTGCGAAGGGTTCGAGGATGGAACTGGCTGGGAGAATCGCTGGGAAAGGATCTATGGCACGCAGACTCTCGTCAGCTCGCCGGCACACTCCGGAAATGGCGCGTTGCAATTCCGGGGAATAGGGGAGGCAAGTTTCGAGTGTCATTCGGTCCTGAGGAGAAGGGACCTCCTGGCCGGGAGTGGCCGCTATTCCTTCTGGATCAATCAGCAGCACTTCGAAGCAGGACTTTGGGTGAATATTCAAGTGCAAGATGATCCGGACCGCTCGCCTGCCTTCCGTCCTGGATACCAGCTACAAATGCATGCGAATGATGCGTTTCCTCCGGGCAGCTTCACCCTTCTCCGCAACGATGGACTGGGTGGAAGCCAGGTTCTCTTATCCGAACCAGCTCAATTCAGCATGAGCGAATGGGTGCAGGTTTGGATTGAGCACGTGGGAAACGTCATCATTGTAGGTTATAACTACAACGGCAATGTCGTCACCTACGCGGCCATCGATCCAAGTCCAATCACTACGCCAGGAGGGTTCTACATTTCATCCTGCTCGGATGTAACACCGACCGACAACTTCTATGACGACATTTGCTATGAGCCATATCCGAATCCGGTCATCGCCTGCCCATCAACGTACCCGTGCGCGGTTTCTGCGGAGGATGTGAACGGAAGCGGCGCTGCTGAGATATTAGATGTGGTTCAAGTTGTTGGTGCCGCGTTTCGCAATCAACCTGCAACTCCCAATGCATGCGATCTCAGGTCGGCGCCTTGAGTGTGATTGAATCGGCGTAGTCGCCGAGATCTTCCAACGTGCTGCGTTGCCCGTGGAGTCGAAATGACTCCACGGGCTTCTTCTTGGGTTGTCCGATTTGGTGCCAATCAGCCGCTCAAAGTCGATTCGTCTGAAAAATAGAAACCGCCCCGGCTTGCGCCGGGGCGGTTCGGGCCAGTCGAGAGTGTGATTTGAAGAACGCCAACAACAACAATACGGTAAAGGCGGTTTAAAGCCACATCGGGTCTTTTGTCCTCGCTACCCCGTTTTGCGGCGGGGGTCACGGCAAGTGACGCAATCCGATTGGGGCGGCCTTCATTTGGAACGTTTGTAAAGGGTTCTTCAAATCTGCTCTCCTTCGGCCTTCATTCTCAATATAGACGCGCGCACCGCAAATGCAATCGCTTATTGATGATTAGAATCAGAGAGTAAGAGTAGGCTCGCCCTCACGCTCCGCTCAGGACCTTCGGCGAGGACGCTCGCCCTCCACAACAGACTTGTGCTAATCCTTGAACAAGCCGTCAAAGTCGTTCTTGGATTTGTTCGGCTTCGAGGCGGGCCCGACCCCGAGCGGACGAAAGTAGTCGCAGGCATTGGCGACTTCTTTATCGCCTTGCAGCTCGGCCTGCGGCTCGCGGCACTGGCCGGGCGCGGTCACATCGAAAAACTGGCAGTTGCGGCAACAACGCAACCAAGCCGCGCACTTGCCGCATTCCATGCTGCGCGCGATCTTGCCTTCGATTTCGTATGGCTCGCCACAATTCCAGCAATGCGGCATGTCAGACGCTCCTCAAGCACACAGACTATACTCCCTGGGCCTGTCACGTCAAGCGGTGCCTCGGCGTTTCGACAAAGCCATTGATTCAAGTCAGTTGCGCCGCCTTAATTGATGTGATGGCTCAAGTTGCCTCATCGCTTTTCAACCTGCGTCGGGTCATGGTCGAAATCGGTTGCCGCATGTATGAACGCGGCTTAGTTGTCGCCGCCGAAGGCAACATCTCTGCCCGTTTGCCCGAAGGAAACATCCTGATCACCCCGGCCGGATACTGCAAAGGCAGAATGAGCCCGGAAGACCTGGTTGTTGTCAGCCTGGAAGGCAAGAAAGTTCAAGGCAACAACAGCGCCAGCACCGAGTTGGGCATGCACCTAACCGCGATGAGAAAGCGGCCCGACGTAATGGCGGCCGTGCATGCGCATCCACCGTATGCCACTGCCTTTGCGGTCGCCGGGATCCCGTTGGCCGATTGTATCCTCCCTGAAGTGGTCGCCACACTGGGTGGTGTTCCTCTGGCCGACTATGCCACACCCTCGACTCCGCAGGTCGGCGCATCGATTGAAGGATATCTCGACAAGTTTGATGCCTTCCTTTTGAAGAATCACGGCGTATTGACATTAGGACCGGATCTCGAGACCGCATTTCGGAAGATGGAGACCGTCGAGCGGTTCGCGCAAATCGTGCATTTGGCGCGAAGTTTGGGCACCGTCGACGAGTTGACGTGTAAACAGGTGGATGATCTTCTCGCGCTCAGTCACAATCTCCATTCCCGATTCTCAGGCACGGACACTCCGGTCTGTGGCCATTGTCATGTTGGCACGGGCCCAGTTCCGTCCGGCTCACCGTCGGGATACGGAGCTTAAATCATGAATTTGGGACGGCGCATCTTTCTTGACCGCACCGATCGTGTTCAACGATTGGCCGTGCCTTCGCAGGATCTGGCCCACATCGCCGACCGCTTACGCCGTCGCGGCATCGAGATTATCGATCTCTCGCGCATTTCGAATCGTCATCAGGAAGCAGCCGCTACTCCGGCGTCAACACAGAGTGGTTGGGAACCTGCGACTCGGGACCAGATGATCGCCCTGCGTGAAGCGTCGGCACACTGGTACGAACATCGCTTTGGCGTTGAGCTCGACCCAGAACTGGAAATCACATTCGCGCCCAATGCGATCGTCGGCTTGACGACGCTGGCGATGGCCTTTGTCGAGGCCGGAGACATGGTTCTGTTGCCCGACCCGGGCGCGGCGTTTTATCGAGGCGCCGTTGTCCTCTCCGGCGGCGGTGTCATCCCCTACCATCTCAACGAAGGCAACGGGTACCGTCCCCGCTTCGCCGCTCTCGCGGAGCGGCTGGTGGGACGCACGCGCATGATCGTGATGTCGTACCCGCACAATCCCACGACCGCGATTGCCGATGTCGCACTGTATGCCGAAGCCGTCGCTTTCGCCCGCAAACATCAGACGCTGGTTGTAGCCGACGCCGCGTTCACATTCGCCTCCGATGGAAAAGACAAGCCCCCGTCGTTCCTCTCCTCCTCATTCGCAACTGGTGTCGGAGTGGAGATTGCGGCACTCGATACAAACTTCGGAATCACTGGACTTTCGCTGGCCCTCCTCTGCGGCAACCGTGAAGCAGTCTCGGCGGTCAGATTTCTTCTGGAGTCCAGTCATTGGCTGCCTTCACGAGGCATGGCCACCGCGGCGATTCAACTGCTCCTCAATGGCGACTCGAAGGGCAAGGCGCGAATGAGCCGTCTTGCGGAATCACGGAGCCTGATTACGAGCACAATCAAGGAGATTGGGTGGCTGCCACATGGTTCCTCGACGACGCCATTCCTCTGGGTCTCAGTTCCGGCCCGTGTCGGAGCGGAGGCTTTCTGCCGTCGGATGCTCCGACGGACCGGAGTCCTGATGGCGCCGGGATCTGATTTCGGTGAGGGCGGCGAGGGATTTGTGCGTATGACCATTCCCGAGAATCTGCAGGTGGCGCAATCCGTCGCCGAACGATTGACCCGGCACGCCAAAGTCTACCAACGCCGCCTGCCCCGCCCGCATGTCCCTTTACGTAAACGCCTGAGCAGGCACACATTGGAAGAATAGGATGGCACTACTGTGGCCTTCATCCGTCTGCACAACATGACATTTTACGGTTATCACGGCGTCTCGAAAGCCGAACGTGAAACCGGCCGCCGTTTCGAAGTCGATTGCGAACTCGAGTTCGACATCAAGAAGGCCGCCAAGTCAGACAAACTTTCCGACACGAAGAACTACACCCGCGTCTATGGTGTTGTCGAGGAGATTGTCGGCCGAAACAAGTTCAATCTCCTGGAGACGGTGGCCACACGCATCGCCATTCAGATTCAAAAGGACTTCGCGCCAAAGCGGGTCATCGTGCGGGTCCGCAAGCGAATTCCACCCATACCCGGCAATCTCGACTATATTGAGGTCGAGTACGATTCGATCGACGACGACACCCGCCCATCGCGACGCAAGTGAGGCAGTCGATGAATTCCGAGAACAGCCAGTGTTTTCGACCGAGCCGCGCCTTCATCGGCGTCGGTTCGAACGCGGGCGACCGGATGGGATACATCACGGAAGCCGCGGAGTGTCTCCTCGAAACTCAGGGAATACGGTCGTTGCGGTGCGCGCCGATTTATGAGACTCGGCCAGTTGGTCCTTCGGGCCCGGACAACTTTCTCAACACCGTGTTCTCGCTTGAAGTCTGCCTCTCGCCCCTGCAGTTGTTGCATGCGCTTCATGCAACCGAACTCCTCTTAGGGCGGCCGGCGGCGCCATCGAGCTCGGGCGTCGGCGCGCGTGCCGGGGCACGCACCATCGACTTGGACATTTTGTTCTACGACGACCTTGTGTTCCAGAATGACGAATTGAGCGTGCCGCATCCGCACCTGCATCGGCGCGAGTTTGTCCTTCGCCCGCTGTGCGAGCTTGACCCCGAATTCTGCCATCCGGAAACCGGTTTGACCGTGCGAGAACTGCTTGCGGCGCTGCCGCCCTCTGACCAAATTCTCGGTGTTGTTGCGATTTCGCTGACGTTTGCTCACGCATAATCTCATTTGCGAATGACCTCACAAGCAGCGCCGAATCGACGCCTCATCGCCATTGAAGGATTGCCTGGGGCCGGCAATTCCGAGTTGGCGCAATGGATCGGCGATCAGCCCGGGTGGTTTGCCGCGTGCGCCGAACAACCCGTGACCATTGCCGGCGCCAGCCGCACGTCGCTCCTCTCGCCCCTCTTGCAGGTTCTTCTCGACCGCTTCGAATGGATGCAGGGATTGGTCGGGACTGACCTGTTCCGGGAGCAGATTGTCACCGATTACCTCTTTGAGACACATCTTCTCTGGGCAAGATCGCTCCTGTCCGAGAAGGATTGGACGCTCTATCAGAAGATTGCGGCGGTGATCATCCCACCACCAGTTGTGCCCGACCTGGTCGTGTACTTGCAGGCTCCCGACGATGAGTTGGTGGAGATGCTGCGTCCGCTCGATAAGACTATCGATGTTGAGCGCTGGCGCGACTTGGTGACCAACTTCAACCACCACTTCTTTGCCTACGACTCCACACCTCTATTGGTAGTCCGCACGGCGTCGGCCGCCTGGCTGGGATCTGAGCCGGCCAAGAAGGCGCTGCTTCAACGCATTATGACTGTGCGCGGCGCGAAGACCTATCTCATGGGCGAAGCCGATGCCTGGTCCGGCGGCCAGCCCACAGCCGATTGATTTGCCCCCCGAGAATCGGTAGCTTCCCTCTGCGTTTGACGATTTTCAAACGTAATGAGGTAGCATATGTCAACCGTGTCAGCCCGAATGTCCAAGATGACTCAGACGGGAACAAAGACCATGCTGAGTGACAAACCGGTCAGCGTGACCGACATCGTCCGGATGAAGAAACTCGGCCAGCCGATTGCCATGCTGACCGCCTACGACTATTACACCGCCCGCTTCCTCGATGAGTGTGGGATCGACGGTGTTTTGGTCGGCGATTCCGCCAACATGGTCTTCTACGGCGAAGAGACCACGCTCTCCATCACGGTTGATCAAATGGTCTATCACACGCGCGCTGTAGCCAACGCGGTGAAACATGCACTCGTCATCGCCGACATGCCGTTCATGTCCTATCAGGTCAATCCAGATGAAGCTTTACGTAACGCCGGTAGTTTTCTGAAAGAGGCGGGCGCTGCGGCCGTCAAATTGGAAGGCGGCTTGGCAATGGCGCCGACGATCAAGCGAATCGTCGAAGCCGGAATCCCCGTGATGGGGCACATCGGCCTTGTCCCGCAGTCGGTCCATCGCTTTGGCGGTTACTCGGTGCAGGGTAAGACCGACGAGGCTCAACACTATCTGCTCGAATCAGCGCAGGCGCTCGCGGAAGCCGGCTGCTTCTCGATGGTGCTGGAGAGCATCCCAGCCGGTCTCGCCGCAAAAATCTCTGAATCAATTGCGATTCCGACAATCGGCATCGGCGCTGGTATCGGCTGCGATGGGCAGATACTCGTCACAAATGATCTGCTTGGCCTATTCCCCGATTTCCGCCCCAAGTTTGTGAGACGGTACGCTGATCTCGCGGCGACGATGAAAGAGGCGTTCACCAAGTACCGCGATGACGTTCGCGCCAAGCGTTTCCCCGGCCCGGAAGAGTCCTATTAGAATGCGACGTATCCCCGCCTGGGTTTGGTCCGTTATCACGATCGTTGTCATCCTCGCCGGACTGT
The DNA here is from genome assembly GCA_964371625.1 of uncultured Ignavibacteria bacterium. Taxonomy (GTDB): domain Bacteria; phylum Zixibacteria; class MSB-5A5; order WJJR01; family WJJR01; genus JACQFV01. The sequence continues at coordinate 1,639,668 of CAYJMP010000001.1, forward strand.
CGATCGGCGGACGCGGCCCGGAGGGACGCGCAGTTTCACGCGCGATCTTCCCCTTTGCCGCGGTCATCGTCGTCGTAGCGACAATTCTGTCTTACTGGCGGGAGAGTGCCGCTCCGACTGGAAGATTGCGACTCATCAACATTGCGACCGTCCTGGCGGCAATGTACCTGACCGTTCCCCTCTGGCACTTCGGCGTTGTCTTGCCTGAAAACCCCGGCGATCCGGTCACGGTGCGCTGGTGGGTTAATGGCGTGGTGCTGGTTCTCGCGGGAGTATTCTACTTCGTGTTATCGCGACTAACTCGAAAAACTTCGTAGTGGCACGGCCCTGCCGTGCCCGTGGATCTCAAGGGTTACGTCTCCTCGACAAGCACCCGATTACGCTCCAGCCGCAGCGTCCAAATCACACCAATCGCAATCGGTACCGCGCCGACAATCGCCCACGGACCGGGATATTCTGAGAGTACAAGCGCTGCCAAGCCTGTCGCCACCAGCGTCTCGCCGCCGAGGATGGTCGTCGCCACTGCATGCGCCGAAAAGTCCTTGAGCGCGCGATTGTAGAGAGTGTGCCCGATAACAGATGGTCCCAACGCCGCGGCGATGATCCAGAGCCATGAGTGAGCAGGCAATCCAGTCAATGGAGTTTGGATAATCACAGCCACAATGCCGAGCACAATTGCCGCAGTCGAGTACGCAATGAGCACATAGCCGAGGGTCGAGACACTCTTACGCACCTGACGCCCTACAACCAGATACGCTGCCGCCATGATCGCGCCCGCCAAGGCGAACAAGTCGCCCTTCAATCCTCCCGGTTCCGGATTCCCGCCTGAGATGACAACTACACCGACGAGGGCGAGACCAATCGCGAGAAACGTCGCCGTATGGATTCGTTCGCGCAGGTACCAGATACCCAGCAACGCCGCCCAAATCGGCTGCGTGGTGACGATGATGACAGAATTGGCAATCGAGGTGTAACTCAGGGAAGTAATCCACGTGGCGAAATGGATTGCGAGCAGTACTCCCGCGACAATCGAGCGTGACAGCGCTGTCCGGTCGATGCCGCTGAGATCACGTCCGCCTCGCGCAATGACGATCCCGCCGATCGCCAACGAGGCGGCCAGCATCCGGTAGAATGCCACAGTGATCGGAGGCGCCTCAGCCAGTCGAATTAGCACCGCCGCCGGCCCGACCGCCAGCACCGCGAGGAGAAGAAGCAGGATCGATGCCCGATGCGTCGATGGCATGCGGAGAAGAAGTTGAGTAACGGGCCTTGTAGCCAGAACGATTATCGGGAGGAGGTTAAGGAGGATAGGCATTCCTGCCTGTCGTATCGTCGCCAATTGAGGGCCGCTCTTTGGCTCTCGATTGGCGACGATATCCTTACGCGGCGATATGACAGGCAGGAATGCCCGTCCTCCAGTACGATATCAAAAGTGACGGTCGTACCCGTTCGACGACCACCCAATTACGACTCTCTTCCCGATCATCAAAATCGGCCGCCGCAACAGCGTCGGATCGGCGATCATCGCCGCAATCGCCTGCTTCCGGGTGGGGGGGTTCTTGTCCCAGCCTGTGTTCTTGTAGGACTTCGCGCGTGTGCTGATGAAATCGGCGATCGGGCGATCGCGAATTAGGTTCTCGAGTTCGTTCTTGGTGAACGGCTCCTTGAAGAAGTCGCGCTCGACAACTTCGAGCTTCTTGCCGCGCAGGAAACTCCTCGCGCTCACACACGAGCTTCATGTGAACTTGCCGTAGAATCGAATTCGTGCCATGCTCTTGCGGCTACCCCTCCAGATACCTCTCCGCTTCGAGCGCTGCCATGCACCCGGTCCCCGCGGCGGTGATGGCCTGACGATACACATGATCCTGCACATCGCCAGCGGCGAACACGCCGTCGACCGAAGTCCGGGTCGTGCCGGGAAACGTGACCACGTAACCATTATCATCCAAAGTCACTTGCCCTTGGAGGAACTCAGTATTGGGTTTGTGTCCAATCCCCAAAAACAGTCCCTGGGTCGGCCACTCCCACTCGCGGCCATCGACCGTGCTCTTCAGTCGCAGCGCCTTGATCCCCGTTTCCGGCTCACCGAGCACATCGACCACGTTTGTATTCCAGAGAAACTCGATCTTCGGGTTGTCCAGCGCCCGCTTCTGCATGATCCGCGAAGCGCGCAATGAGTCGCGGCGATGGATGATCGTGACCTTCTCAGCGAATTTGGTCAGGAAGTTTGCCTCTTCCATGGCTGAATCACCGCCGCCGACCACGGCAATCTTCCGTCCACGGAAAAAGAACCCGTCGCAAGTCGCGCAGGCGGACACGCCATATCCCATCAGCTTCTTCTCGTTCGGGAGATCCAAAAGCAGCGCGCGCGCGCCTGAAGCGATGATCACCGTCTCGCTGGTGTAGATGCCCTTGGTCGTGATGACTTTAAGCGGCTTAACGCTGAAATCGACCGCCGTCACCGTCTCGGCGCGAATGTCGGTCCCAAACCGAAGCGCCTGCTCGCGGAATTGGATCATTAGTTCCGGTCCCATGATCCCATGGGCAAAACCGGGGTAGTTCTCGACCTCGGTCGTGATGGTCAGTTGCCCGCCTGGCTGGTCGCCCTCGAACACGATCGGCGAAAGATCGGCACGGGCGGCGTAGATCGCCGCTGTGTATCCAGCGGGACCAGTCCCGACGATGATGACCTTGAAGTGATTGTCCGACATTGTATTTACTCCCTTTTGCCAACTGAAATGACTCTCGGAAGCCTCACATTATCAGGATTGGGCCAGCCAAGTCAATCGCGGCTTGGTCTCTGAGTAACAAATCCATGTTCCTGCCGGCACATAAAAACAACCGCACCGCCAAGATAGGCGGTGCGGTCATAAGATGGAGGCTCCCGGCTCCTGCGGCCCGAGGGATGGGCACGCGCTGGCGACCAATTACGCCGGAATCGGAGTTCCCATCACTTGCTTTTTCATCCAGTCGGTCGTCGACGACTTCGGGCGAACGATCGGATATCCCATGCCGCGGGCAATCACCGCTTGCGCGCAGATGCCAAGCGCGCGCGAAACGGAGAAGAGTACCGTGTAGTACGACATCTCGGTCAGCCCGTACTTCCACAACAAGGCGCCCGAGCCCGCATCGACGTTCGGCCATGGATCTTTGATCTTCTTCACCTGCTTCAGCACCTCTGGCACAACCTCGAAAACCCGCTTGACGATCTGGAAGACCTCATCATCGGCGCAATACTTCTTGCCGAATTCGAGGAAGGCATCGAAGCGAGGGTCGGTGATGCGCAGCACTGCGTGGCCATATCCCGGAACCACGTGACCGGCTTGCAGCGTCTCCCACGCATACTTCTCGAGTTGTTCAGCTGTCGGCACGCCGCCGAAACGTTCCTTGGTTTGCAGAACCCAAGTCAGGCATTCCTGATTCGCCAGACCATGCAACGGACCCGCCAGACCATTCAATCCGGCTGACAGCGCATAGTACAGATCGGACAACGCGGAATTCACGGTCGAAGCGGCGGCCGCTGAAACATTTCCAGATTCATGATCGGAATGGAGAACCATGTAGAGGCGCATCAGCTTTGCGAAGCTGCCGTCGGGATCGGGCACGCCGAGCATGTAGGCATAGTCCGCGCCCCAGTCCAGCTTGGGGTTGGAGAGAATGCGCGGTCCCTTGCCAAAACGTAGCCGATACACGCCGGAGGCGATGGCCGGGAGACGGGCGATGATCGTCAACGCGTCATCAAGCGTCTCTTCCCAATAATGCTCCTTGGTGAGACCCTCATCATAGTGACGATGAAACACCGACTCACGTTCCATGCACAGAATCGCGGTGTTGAACATGCACATCGGATGTGAATCGCGCGGCATCGCCTCGAGCACGGTCCACACGTAGTCGGGAACTCGCGAACGCTTCTTCAGGTCGCTCTGGAGCCACTGCAGTTGGTGCTCGTCCGGAAATTCGCCGGTGAGCAACAGCCACAGGATTTCTTCGGGCAACCGGTCGACGAGCTTTTTGCACGGAATGCCGCGAATCACCAGCCCGGTGTCCGGCTCGACCAACGACGTGTCGCAGACCAGGGCGCGCACGCCGCGCATGCCGCCATAGGCCTGCGCCATCGTTACCTTGCCAACCACAGTGTCACCGTGCTCTTTGATCAGGCCCTTGACCTCTGCGTTCCACTGCGGAAGCAGTTGAGCCATTCTTTCTTGTAACGTTGTCATATTAGATTCTCCTTGGCCTTTCTCCATCAGGCACCCGATCAGTATAACACATTGACTACGTCGACAGTTGCCTCCGCTGTCAACACCTCAGCCTTCCTGCTTCTGACATCGCGATTTTGACAATTGTCAAAACCATACCCTCCTTGGGGTTATTCTTGTGAAAGATGGCGCAATCTCGGCCCATGCATCGTATACGCGCTTGGTATTGATTGTTGTGGTCAAGTTCGGAAGTCGATGGCCCCGGGACGTACGATATTGACAGAAAAGTGCGAGCGTCCTTTTCCGCCACCCTGCCTGGTATTAACTTGTCGTCGCAGGACCGCCTCGCCGTGTGATGTCCGACCGTGCAAAAGCGTGTCCAGAAGGGAAGGAATCCAATGATACGCCGTGAGGATGCTCTGGAATACCACCGTCGGGGTCGAGCGGGCAAAATCCAGGTCGTTCCAACGAAGCCATGCACGACGCAAGTCGACTTGTCGCTGGCTTATACCCCGGGCGTGGCCGAGCCTTGCCGGGAGATTGAGAAAGACCCCTCAACCGCAAATCTCTATACCGCAAAGGGTAATTTGGTCGCGGTGATTTCAAACGGAACGGCAGTACTCGGTTTGGGACACATCGGCGCCTTGGCCGGAAAACCAGTAATGGAGGGGAAAGGCGTCCTCTTCAAACGCTTTGCCGACATCGATGTCTTTGACATCGAAATCGACGAACTCGACCCTGTCAAGATTGTCGAAATTGTCCGCGCGCTCGAACCCACATTCGGCGGCATCAATCTCGAAGACATCAAAGCGCCGGAGTGCTTCTACATCGAAGAACAGCTCAAAGCAACGATGTCGATTCCGGTCTTCCACGACGACCAACACGGCACCGCCATTATTTCCGGCGCCGCGCTACTCAATGCCTGTGAGATCGCCGAGAAAGACCTGAGCCGGATCAAAGTGCTCTTCAATGGCGCCGGTGCTGCCGGCATTGCGTGCGCCAATCACTATGTTCGGCTGGGCGTGAAACTCGAAAACATCGTCCTCTGCGATTCCAATGGCGTAGTCTACAAGGGACGCAAGAAAGGCATGAATCCCTACAAGGAGCGCTTCGCTTCCGAGACAACTGCGCGCACGCTTGCGGAAGCGTTCGAGGGAGTCGATGTCTTCTGCGGTTGTTCGGTCGCCAATACGGTGACTCAGGACATGGTCCGTTCGATGGCGAAGAACCCGATCGTCTTTGCCATGGCCAATCCGGATCCCGAAATAACCTATCCCGATGCCAAAGCCGCGCGTTCGGATCTGATCATGGCAACTGGCCGATCAGATTATCCAAATCAGGTCAACAATGTCCTGGGATTCCCCTTCATCTTCCGCGGCGCCCTCGATGTCCACGCCAAAGCGATCAACGATGAGATGAAGATCGCCGCCACGCACGCCTTGGCTGATCTCGCCAAGCAGCCGGTACCCGAATCGGTCCTCGCCGCCTACGGCGCGACCGATTTCACCTTTGGACGCGATTACATCATTCCCAAGCCATTCGATCATCGCGTGCTGCTGTGGGAAGCCCGTGCCGTCGCGGAAGCCGCGATGAAGTCCGGAGTCGCCGGCAAGATGATCGACCCGGATCAGTACACCTACGAACTCGAAGCCCGGTTGGGTCGTTCACGCGCCATCATGCGCGATGTCATCAATCGAGCCCGCACCGAGCGCAAACGCATCGTCTTCCCAGAAGGCTCAGCCAAGAAGATTCTGCATGCGACCCGGGCGATCCGCGAAGAACGCATCGGCGACCCGATCCTGATCGGCGATCCAGTCAAGATCAAGGCTGTCGCCGATGAAATCAGCGTCGACCTCTCCGAAATCGAAATGATCAATCCGGCCACTTCGCCGTGGCGTGAAGAGTTCATCGAACAATTCCACCTCTTGCGCGCGCGCAAAGGTACCACATTGCGAGACGCCCAACGTCTCATGCTCGACCCGCACTATTTCGGCCTTATGATGGTCCGTGCGGGGAAGGCCGACGGTCTCGTCGCCGGCGCCACCATGCACTATCCCGAAGTGTTGCGTCCTGCCCTGCAGGTGTTCCCACGCCATCATGGCTCGCGCGAAGTCTGCGGCATGACCATGGTCATCTGGCCCAATGACATCATGTTCTTCGCCGATACGACTGTGCGCATCGATCCCACGGCAGAGCAACTCGCCGAAATCACGCTTGGTTGTGCCCGCGAAGTCCGTCGCTTCGGCATCGAACCGAAGGCCGCGCTGCTCTCGTTCTCGAATTTCGGATCGGTCGAGCATCCTTACACACAGAAAGTCCGCGAAGCGGTCGCCCTGGTGAAAGAGCGCGATCCACTGTTGATCGTTGACGGCGAAATGCAGGCCGATACAGCGGTGACGCCGCAGATTCTGAATGAGACCTATCCGTTCTCGAAGCTGAAAGAGGAAGCCAACCTGCTCATCTTCCCCGATCTGCAGTCGGGCAACATCGCCTATAAGCTGATCCAACGCCTCGGCGGCGCCGAAATCATCGGCCCGCTGTTGGTCGGCATGGACAAACCGATTCAGGTCCTGCAGGTCGGCTCGTACACGGTCCGCGACATTATGCACCTTGCGGCCGTTACTGTCGTCACGGCCCAAGGACGGATGCAAAGCGAGCTTTTCCGTCATTCCGACGCTGACAAGGCATTGCCGACATCGGTCGGGAAGTAGTCTTCGCTTTTGGCTGACAAGGAATCGCCCCGTTCACCGTAGGTGATCGGGGCGATTCAGTTTGTGATCATTACCACAACTCAGGCCGTCGCCAGTCGCGCGTCTCGGCTCCGCAGGCATTCCTCGACGCGCGCACGAATCGCCGTCACCGCGAATGGCTTCGCCAGCACATCGGTGCATCCCAGCGCCCGGCAGCGACGCTCATTCTCCAATGACGGATAACCCGTGAGGACCAGGACATCAGTCTTAGGATTGGCTTTCTTTGCCGTGACCAGCACGGCGAAACCATCCACCTGCGGCATCATAAGATCGGTGATGACCATCTCGAACGGCGTGTCACCGAGAGCCGCGATTGCCTCGCTCCCGTTTTGCACAACTGTGATCTTGTAGCCGTACAGGATTTGCGACAGGATGTCTCGCAGTGACGGCTCATCGTCGACGATCAAGATGGCGTACCGCTGGTGCTTCTCATCAAGATTCGACTCAAATTCCGGCATTGGCGGAAGCCTCCTTGTTGGTTTCGTTCGTCTGGTTCGGCTTCCCTGCCGTACCGTCCATATTCATCGCCGGGAAGGTGACGGTGAATTTCGTACCCTCGCCGACCTTGGAATCGACCGAGATATTTCCACCCATTCCTTTGACCAATCCATACGTGACCGACAACCCCAGCCCGGTGCCCTGGCCGATTTCCTTGGTGGTGAAGAAGGGCTCGAAGATCTTGTCCAGGTTCTCGGCGGGAATTCCTTCACCCGTGTCACAGATGCAAATGCGCACCCAGTTGTCGCTAACCGTCGTTTCGACCCGCACTCGACCACTCTCTTCACCCAATGCATGCAGGGCGTTGATGAGAATGTTCGTCAGGACTTGTTGCAGCTTCCCGGAGTGCCCCTTGATTGCCGGCAGGTTGCCCGCCAAATCCAGATCGAGGTCGACGCGCGACGAGACCATCTGATGCGAGAGGAACGAGAGCGTCTCGCGGATCACGTCGTTGACATCGACCGCTTCGGGTTCTTCGAGTGTCGAGGACCTCGCGAACCGCAGCAAATTCTGCACGATCTGTTTGCAGCGCTGGCTTTGCTTTTCCATGTTCTCGACATAACCGAGGAATCGCAAGACCTCGGACGGCGGGATTCCGGTTTGTTGGCGCGCCCGGATATGTTCTGAGGCCAGTTGCGCATACCCCATGATGCCGGCGAGTGGATTGTTGATTTCATGAGCGACGCCGGCGGCGAGCTGGCCAATGGCGGCCATCTTGCCGGCCTGGACCAACTGCTGTTGTGTTTCTTTCAATTCCGCGACAAGATCTTCAAGGAGTTCCTTTTCGACCAGCGCCCGCCGCGAGTCCTTGAGATCGACCGTCATTTTATTGAATGACGCCGCCAAATCGCCAATCTCGTCATTGCGGACCGGGGTTGTGACCTTGACATCGTAATCGCCGCCCGCGACTCGCCCCGTGGCGACAACCAGCTCGTTGATGGGCCGAATGCTGACGCGCACCATGATTGAGGTGATGAGCATCGCAGCCAGAACCGCCAAAAGCGTGGTCCAAAGCATGGTTCGGTGCATCGCGTCAATGGCTTCCTCGATATAGCGAGTTGTCATCCCCGATTGGGCAAACCCGATGAGCCGACAGGTCGCCCGCGACGTGTCGGCGGGCGCATCGATCATATCGTAAAGCCCAATCTCCGAAACAAGATCATCGGATCCCTCGGAGATCATGACGGGAGTCAAGAAGTGAACGATGCCTTCACCGTCATCCACCGTCTGGGGAACATGCTCAGCCTCGGACTTGTGGCTGCTAACTCGCAAGTCGAGCGGCGTGTACGGCGGAACATCGCTCCCTACCCGCTGACGGCTGATAAGGATGCTACCATTAGGATCGATGACGCGTGCGTACAGAACTTCCTTTTCCGCCAGCATGCCGTCGAGCAGATCGCCGAGCGTCGTCGTGTCGGCGATCAAGGTCGCGTAGTTGGCGTTGTGCGCAAGGCTGTTGGTCGCGATGCGCCCACGCATGAGCAATTCTTGGCGAATCGCGTCGCCGCTGTGATACAGCGAGACCGTCATGAGCGAAAAGGCCAACGCCACCATCAAGATGGAAATGGCGGCAATTGACTTTTTTTGCATGCTCAGTCTCATCGCTGCGTTCGCCCCAACTGACTAAAACGTGACGGCATTCGAATCGCGGATCACCTTCTGATCCATGTGAATCTTGACATGTTCCATGATCTTGAGATTCAGCGACCGGGTGTATGTGCGTGGAATCGTATACTGAAGTTGACCAGGTTTCTGCCCCGCCAACACGCGAACAGCCAATTCCGCAGATTGGCGGCCGATGTCGGTGTAGTTGCAGTCCAACGACATCAGGGCGCCGGCCTTTACATAGGCCGAAGACAATCCGACCACAGGAACGCCCGACTTGATCAACTCGAAGATGATGAAACGCGAGGACCGGGGCGTGAGCACGGTCTCGTCCGGGATCATCCAAAGCACTTCAATCGAGTCTTTGAGCGCGCGTACCGCGTCAGGGACTTCGGTCTCGCCTTTGGCCCAGCCGACCTGCGCGGTGAGCCCTTGCTGTCGGCAGAGTTCCACCGCCGAATCGGCCAGGACTTTGGTTCTCGACGGGTCAGAGATAATTCCAATTCGTTTCAATGTCGGAAAGGCGCGCTTTAGTTCCTGGACCTGCACCGCCAACGGAATCGTCAGCGTCGCACCGGTCATGTTGGGCTGCGCCGACGCCGGCGCATCGTCCGGGGGCGTTAGCACCATCGAGTAGATGATGGGGATGTGTCCGAGATGCTTGGCGGCTTCGCGCGCCGCCCTGGTGCCCAGCGCCAGAATCAAGTCGGGAGCCGCAGAATGAATGGTCGCCATCAGTCCAGCGTTGGCCGAATCGCTGCGCTCAAGCACATAGGAAAGTGGGATGATCCGATGGCCGGTCTCATCAAGTTCGTTGATGAATCCCTCGTAGGCGAGATTGTACTCGGGGAGATCGAGACTCTTGATGACCGCAATGCGCGCCGAGCCGCCGCCCGCCAGATTTCGTGGCTCGTGCGCTCCGGCCGGCGCCGGCGTCAAGGCAAGGGACAGCAGTGCCGCCAGCACGTTCAATACCCCGGCGACCCTGCGATGTGCCCCGATGTCAAACCCTGTGGTCACCAATCTGCTCTCTGCGACGCGCCCATACCCTTTGAGCGCTCCATTTTCGATGCCACGTTCGCGTCCTGTGGTTTCGCTTCCGAACCAGCGCCGCGACCGTGCCGGTATTGGTACTAAGCCATGCTCGTAGTTCCCGGCCCGCTAAAAGCCAAAAGTCAACGTAAACAGATGGTTTCCCTCGAACACGCCCGCGTCGGCCCAGGCGTAGTCGATGCGCGCCTCTCGCTCACCGATCGGCAGCCGCAATCCCGCCCCCGCTGAAAACCCGTACATGTATTGATCCAGCGACGAAGCCACGTACCCGCCGCGCAGGAACAGTTGGTTCGAGACGCCCCATTCCGAGCCAACACGATACTCATCTTCCGTAAAATTGTTCGATTGGAACGAGCCTGTGATCCGGACGTAATGATTAGCATGACGCCAGGCATCCCATGACGCGCCAAACTGGATGAAGGACGGAAGCTCAAAAGCGGCCGATTGCGTCCGCCCCTGGCGATCCCCGGCGCCGCCATCTTCATCGGGATCGACCGGGTGATCGAAATCCGGCCCGTCGAATTTCATCGTGGGGCCATAGTTCTTTACCACCACGCCCAACGTGATGCCGTCCCATGTCGGCCGGTAAGTAAAACCGAAATCGAATGCAACTCCCTGAGCCGACTCGTTGAGGATCGTCTCGGCCAGGTAATTCCCATTGAGGCCAAGCGAAACACGATCAGTGAGAGCGCGCGCGTAGGACACTCCGACAATCACGAACGACGCCGCCCAAGTCTCGCCGGTCCCTTCGGGCTGCGTCGTCGTGCGTACCATTTCATCATTGGTCGAGAGCACGGTTGCTGTCAATCCAAGTACGCCGAGCCCACCGGCATTATGGGCAAATGAAACGCGATCAAGACCGATGTCGGCGATGTACTGCCGATGCGAGAAGCTGGCCTCACTCCCCTCGGTCGTCGCGGCACAGGCCGGATTCCAAAACCATGCCTCGGTGCCGCTGCTTTGCGCCATGATCGACCCGCCCATGGCCACACCACGCGCTCCCATCGGGATAAGCAGTTCCAGAGCGCCTGCTGTCCCTAATCGCTCATCGCCACCGGCCATGGCCAGTTGTGGAACGATGATCGCGGCGGTAAACGCGAGAACTCGCAGTTGTCTTAACATATCCTTCCTCCATCCTCTTCGATACCGGCATCAGCAACGCGTACGACCAATCAGAATTGTTGCAATCGTTCGCGATCGATGAACAAAGCCAATTTGCCTGTTTTTGGAGCCAGCCCCGGCGACGTGACCCGATAGATGTAGACTCCACTCGCCGGCGGGAGGCCGTTCTCGGTCAGCACATCCCACGAGAGTTCCTGCTCTTCGGGGCTTCCCTTTTGCAGCGTGCGAATGCGCTCACCGACGAGATTGTAGATTTCGACTGTCGCCTCAACGGGAGGGAGACCGACAAACTTGATGACCCGGTGACGCTGGTCGATCTCCATGTCGTTGCCGTGGAGGTACGGATTGGGAAACGCATAGACGCCGTTCAATGCAGAGATCTCTTTGGCGGCATCTGTACCGGCCTTCACGGTCGTGAATGCGAAGTGGTCTGCCGTCGTGTTGAACTTGTTCACCGTAAAGTTCAGGACTTGCCCCGCCGCAAGCTCAGCATTGGAGTGTCCTTCGGCGACGGTCGGCCACCAGGCATAGAGAACATCGAATTGATCGGCATTGTCGTAAATCGAAAGTGACGTGTAAGGCTCGGCAGGCTCGTCGCTGTAATCACTGTTGAGTATGAAAATGTACTCGCGCCCGCCATCGGGGGCATCGTCCGGCGGTAGCCAGTAGTTGTCCTCCGATATGAGCTCGAATTGCTCGACAAAGCAGACGTTGAGTTGACGCGCCGGTTCGTGAGAAACGTCCCAAGCGGTAAAGGGTAGTGTCCCATAACCACCATACATATAATTGGGGTCCGTGCCCCGAACGTAACGGTATCCCTTCTGTGTCTCTGTCGGGGAGAATCGCAGTTCTACATTGGGCAGTCGCGTCGGGTCGCATATCGACGAGCCGAAGAAATAGCATCCCTCGTCAACGCCTCCGTCGAAGTAGTATCCGCCCCAATTGACGCTGCTGATCCATTGATCGCCGCCGCTCCATTCGACCGTTTGAATGCCCGGCGGGGGGCCACTAACTTGGATCATCATGCCATTCACAATCGGATCGGTGTATTCGCCGGCGGATTGCGGTTGGTCGGCCAACACTCGCGTCCCGTCCGTAACATCATCGAGGTTCCAACTCTGGTCCTCATTGAATGACACGGCGTACTCATGCCCGGTGACCTGGTCGGGCTCGAGAATCTGAATGGCGACTTCGCCATCGCTTTCGCCCGAGACGTGGCTGGCTGTGTCCGCCAAGCTCACCGCGACTGAATTCGGAATTGCCGTTATCGGATTGATTCGACTTTCGAGCACCTCGGTAAGATGGCCGATGACGGACGCACCCATCTGGTACTCCGCGACATTCAACTCGTCGTAGGAGTATGCGGTCACGGCGAAATAGTAGGGACGATGGTTGATGAGTTCTCCGCCCTTGATCTTGTCTGTGTCGATTCGGAGGTTGTTGCGCAAACCGCTGTTGGCGCCGTTCTGGATCAGGATCCGTTCCACGGCTCCAAGCGTCGGGTCGAATTCATCGCTGTAGATGCGTGTGATGCCATTGTCGACATCGTAAGTAGCGAATTTCTTCCACGGCCCCGCGACCGATTCTCCCTGGTAGATGTTGTACCCTTCCATCACGAATCGTTGACCGAGCGTGGGCGAATCCTGCACGTCTCCTTCGGCTTGGGTATCCCATGTCAGGTCGATGCGGTTGACTAACGGTTGCACCCAAACGTGGGGTTGCGGCGGCGGAAACGGAATGTTGAAGCCGTTGTCGAACACGGTCTGAACCTGTTGATCGATCGACTTCAACGCCGTGATCGATGAGACCGGATCGGCCCCCTGGCCAACGAGAACTGCCACGATCACTTGCTGCGTATCACCCGGTGCCATCGTGAACGGGCCGGATGTCATCATAAATCGACGATCGCCCGGATTCACATCGAGCCAGCCTTCGCCTGTCACCGGGTCGCCGGGCAGTTGGAATTTTGTCGGCTCACCCGAGACCGGATCGATGACGATGGCCCCACTGGCGGTCAGCCCGCGCATGTAGTTTATCGTCTCGGTTGCGTTCTGCGGATCACCGGCGTTATTCGAATAGCGATTGAACGACGTCATCGGCAGATTGCGATATCCCTGTCTCCACTCGCCCAACACGGTCGCTGAGTCACCCGGAGACGGTACAGCAGGGCCTTCAAGGAAATCGAAGCCGACCGCCGGAGCACCCTCTCCGTACACTTCATCGGCGCCCTCATTGTAAGCGTACCCCAGCGACAACGACGTGTCGCAACCGACCAAGTCGTCACCGGCGTCTCCGACATCGGGATCACACCAGACCGATACAAATGTCTCTTCCAGCGTATCAGTTCCTTTGTTGATGAACTGAAAGGCCAGGTAAACGGAATTACCCAAGGCACCGCCGCGGGCATATCCAAACACGTGCTGCCGGACTTCGATTCCGAGCGGTACGGTTGAGCCGGCGTTATTCGTATGGGCCGCGGGATCGGCATCGTTGTACACGCTGAACAACACCTGATCACCAACGACAGCGGGGATCGGATAGCCGTCGGCATCAAGCGAATCCTCACCCGATGCGGTCTTCACGACCGGCGCTCCGTCGTCGGCGGGCCAATCCCGGTAATCGGCGTTGCTGGTGGCGTCATCACCGCGATTCACTTTATAGACGCGAAACCGCGCCTGATCGGGCTGGTAGGTGCCATCGGCCATGGGTCCCGGCGTGTATTCCGAGGAATATTCGGCTACGGCCACGCGCGGCGAGCCGTTCACTTGCGCGCCGAGCCATAGACCCGAGGCGAAGACTACGGTCTTGTTCGTCCCGCGCGGGAAATACAGCCCGTCATTCTTGCCAAGCGATCCCGATGGATCAAACGCGAATGATCCGATGTTGGAGACCACCATCTGGAGGTTGTTCACTCCAATGTATGATCTTACATCGATCGCTGCGGGCTCGGGACGGCTGCTCGCCCCCTTCGCCCAACGCCCTGCCTCGGCATCCTGCGCCATCGAAATCGCCAGTAAGCCAAAGGCCAAGATTGTCAGTCGCTTCATCATCGCCACCCCCATTGGGGACTCCTCGTCAGAACGACAGTTTCAGTCCGGCGCGGATTTGCCGCGGGACGTCGTAGTTATTTGGATCATTCTCGCGCAGACGGTACTTCTCTTCACCAGTCAAGCCGCTGCCATCGTGAACGTCGCCGTAATCACTCAGGAAGTCTTCGCCTTCAGGTGTCTCGAGCCAGCCGGTTGAGTTCGGCAATCCCGTGGACTGGAATACTGTGAGAGCGTTCTCGTTGTTGAACAGATTGATGATCCACAGTGAGAACTCAAACTGCGCGCCGGAGATCAGGAAAGACTTCGTGGCCTTCACGTCGGTTTGCATGCGCCAGCCGGAGTACCGCGAATTGACCGAGCCATCCAACGGGCTGAGCGAACTGGTAAGTGTGACTTCATTCCAGACTTTCGTCGGCGTGTATGGGAAACCCGATCCCGCCTGGAACGTCGCGTTGAATCCGCTGTTCGCGAACGGCTTCCAACTGCCCAGCGCCGGACCCTCATCCGGACCGAGACGTAGATCGAGGATGCCAACCAGCTTGTGGCGCTGATCGTGATCCAATGGGCTCGGCGTCAGAGGCTGATCGGTGGCCAGCCACGCGATGTTCTGTTGTGAATTCGGCGTGGATCCGGTGCCTGTCGCCTCAGAAAGAGCGTAGGACGCCTGTAGCCCGATGTTTCTGGTGCGGTGCATATCAAAGCGAATCTCAGCACCTTTGACCGTGCCGAAATCCGTGTTGCGATAGGTCGAGAAGGAAAACGGGTCGGTTGGTTGGTTGACAACCTGCGTCAGATCCTTGATATCCTTATAGTAGGCGGTCACGTCAAGGGAGCTGTTTGCCCCCAGTTGGCGCGTCCAGCCGATCTCGTACGCTATCGTGCGCTCGGGGCGGAGATTCGGATTCCCGAATGGGAAGAAGTACCCGCCGTTCTTGATCTTGTATTCGAGGAAGTCATACGACACGTAGAGGTTCTGGAGATCGGGCCTCTGCATGAACCGACCATACGACGCGTGGAAGACCGACCCTTCGGCGACCGGGAATGCGAGACCGAGACGTGGCGAGAGTGCCGTCTCAGGGCGGCTGTCCTCCAAATCTCCTTCATCTAGATTCTGCGCGGCCAGCCTTTGCTCGTCCGTCGGATTCGGGTACTTCGTCTTGTCGGAATAACCATCAGGATCCAACGGGTTCGTCTCACTGCGCAACCGCTTGGTATTGACGTCGAAGTAGTCGAGACGCAACCCGGCGTTGATAATCATGCCCTCGAGTTCGAATTTATCCTGCACATACGCGGCCATTGTGACCGGATGCTTCGCCCCCTGCATCCCGCCATCCTCTTCTTCCTCACCACTCAGGCTATAGCCGTAGCGATCGACATCATCAAATCCAAACTTCTCCGACCAGATGCGGGTCGGTTGCAGGTGCTGATAGCGGCGGAGCGTATGTCGCTCGAATTCCACACCGGCTTTGGTCTCGTGAAACTGAGTGACCTGACTTGTGATGTCGAATTTCGCACCGACATAGGATGATTTGCGGTGCAGGTAGTTGTTCCAGACTGCGGCTTCGTCCCCGCGCACCGTGTAAGTGCGGCCGTTGATAACAGTGTCCTCGATATCCGTTGGGCCATTGATGTCATCCCAGGAGTAGAACAGGTCCGTCTCATCGAATTTTCCGGATGCGCCGGGACGTCCATAGGCCCAGATGTCATCGAAGTAGACGCCATCACCACGTTCTCGTTCGGTCATGAAATAGTTGGTGGACAGTGTCCAAAACGTCTTCGGTGACATCACCTGCTCGAATGTGGCATAGAGCGACTGGTTCTTGTCCTCTAGGCGCGGCATATGTTCGGAATTGAACCGCCATTCGTTGAGGAACTGATCCCAGTTGTCTTGCGAAGTGAGCCCGCCGAACCGCAGTTCCATCGACTTGGTCAACTTGGCGTTCAGTTTTCCGCGGAATGTCCAGCCCGCCTCATCGTCTGCTGGCAGATCACCAAAACTCACGGCCGTCGGTGTCCGGTCACCGCGGTAACGCCTCTCCGCCGACGCGATGAACTTCACATCATTCGTAATTCCTGACAGTGGCCCGGAAAGGCTCGCGTTGTAAACATTGTAGTCGTAGCTGTTGGCGTGGAAATTGTCCGTCACTGCCTCGAACGTACCCGAGAGCTTGTCGGCGCCACTCTTGGTGGTAACGTTGACCGCCCCCGAGGCGATCCAGCCGTACTCGGCGTTAAATCCACCGGTCACGATCGATACTTCCTCGAGATCGTTGTTGTTGATCTGCGTTGTTGAGATGCCGGTGAGTGGATCCTGCTGCGAGAAGCCGTCAACGAAGTAAGCGACTTCTGATGTGCGGCCGCCGCGGACGTTCAGGAGATTGCCGGTGCGCACGACAACACCAGGCTGCAACGCGACGATGTCGCGGTACCCGCGCGTCGGCAGCGACTGGATCTGCTCTGATTCAACGATGCGCAGTGATGCAGTGCGGTCTCTAATCACCACTGGCCGCTCCGCCACCACCACGATCGTCCCCATCTCGACCGGATTCGACGACAACGTGATATCTGTCTGCGTGTCGAGATCGACCGAGACCTTTAGGTCCTTGACTTCGATGGGCTGAAACAGCAACAGCTCCGTCTCGGCCGGACTATCCGCTTCACCAAGAAGCGAGGCGATCAGCGTGTGCTTGCCAACTGGGACGTTTAGGATCGTGTACCGCCCCTCGGCATCTGTGATCGCCGAGAGCGATGTCCCCTCAACACGCACGACCGCCCCGGCGATCGGGGCGCCCGTCATTTGGTCGGAGACAACTCCCGAGATTTTTCCCGAGGTTCCGGCCAGTGCGAGTGCCCCAAAGGCGAAAGCAATGGTCAGAATCATCGCGAAGATGGCGAACGATGATCGTGATCCGCGTAGAAGGCCGAAAGACATGGCGCTTCTCCTTGTTGAGCTGTGAAGAATCAGAGATTCTAACCGGGCACTGGTGGTTGGCGAGTGAATCGATCCCGCCCGAGCATCCTGCCAGCCACCAGAATCGTTAAAATCGAGTGCGGCATTTCACACGACAGACCTCGAATGCAAGCGCGCGAACTGCCGACAACCCGACATGTTTAGTGTCGGAGGACGTGGGGATTTCTATAGGGGGAAAGCGATGCGGGCCGAAGCGAATCTGGACCCGGAGAAAAGATACGAGCAGTCAGCTCGGTCGAACCCGTGTTCCTCTGCCCCACAGGAGGTTTGTCACCGCAAAATCGCACTGGGAGCGGGAAATCTGCGGATATCCTCCCGGAATCTTATTCCGGGTCTAGAGGAAACTCCCAAGACTTATGTGCAATTATCGGACAGTTATCCACATGACGGATGCCTTCTTCAGATTTGGCCGAGGGCGAGGATTTGAGCCAGCCTCGCAAAATCTTCGGCGCGAAGCTGTTCGGCGCGAAGTGTCAGCAACTCCGGACACGATGATTTGAGCAATTCCCATTTTGCAGGTGTGATCTCAGGCAGGCCACGCAGGTTGTTCGCAAGAGTCTTGCGTTTCTGTGCGAAGGCGCGTTGCACGATATGCTCGATCCCCGGAATGTCCCTTAATCCTGGCGTCGTCGGAGTGAATTCGATCCACATGACCGTGGAGGTCACACGAGGCGGCGGATGAAACGCGCTCGGTGGGATGTGAAACAACGCCTGGCCCCGGGCATGTGATTGAAACCAGATCGACGACGCCCCACGATCCGATTCACCGGGCGCGGCCAACAGCCGACGCACTACCTCGCGCTGCAAGGTCAACACTGCCCCGGGAAAACGATCGCCGCGCGCAAATGCCCATGTCAGGATGGCGTGCCCGATCCCAAACGGTAGATTACCGACCAACCAGCAGGGCTTTAGCGGCTCCGCATCCTCAGGCAAATTCAGTACGTCGGCGTAGATGACTCTGACTTTGCCCCCGGTCGGATATTTCTTCTTGAGCATCCCCACCATGCGGTTGTCTTTCTCGACCACCCAGACACTTTCAACCCCTTCGACTTTTTCGACCAGGCGTTCGGTGATGAATCCTTTTCCCGGTCCGATCTCGTAGACCATGTCGTGTGGCTTGATCGGCAATGCGTTCGCAATGCGATCGGCGATGCCGCCATCGATAAGGAAATTCTGCGAGAGCGACTTCTTCGCCCGCAACTTGGGCTTGGAAGACTTGAATTCCTCCGTGCGGCGTGGGGCTTTGAGCGGCTTTCCACTCATGTGTTCGCAACTTTCGTGGCGACCGGCAGACTGAACAGCTGTCGTGCATTGGCGTCGGTCTGGCGCGAGATTTCTTCTGGGGAGGGCGAGGCTCCCGCCGAGCCTGCTCGCATACGCACCTCTGCTAACCGTTCAGCGACGAGCAAAACATACGAAGGTTCGTTCCGCTTGCCACGGTACGGGTGCGGCGCCAGAAACGGACAATCGGTCTCAAGCAGGATGCGATCCAATCGAATCTCGCGCCCAACATCGATCATCGTCGCGTTTTTGTACGTCAGTATTCCGTTGACCGAAATGTGGAAGCCGAGCTCAAGCGTCTTCATAGCCTCCATCACGGTTCCCGAGAAACAATGAAACACGCCGCCAACCATGTAGGCATCCTCGCGCAGCACAATATCGAAGATATCAGGGAAGGCATCGCGGTTGTGGATGACGATAGGCAGTTTCAGTTCCTTGGCGACCGCGATCTGATCAACAAAGGCGCGCTTCTGCGCATCGCGAGGCGAGTGATCGCGGAAATAGTCGAGACCAATCTCGCCAATCGCGACAACCTTCGGGTGTGCCGCCAGTGATTTCAATCGCTCTGCCGATTTGGTCCCCTGCCAGTCTTTCGCGTCATGTGGGTGCACCCCGAGCGCTGCGTACATGTTCGGATACCGGTCGGCGAGTGCTAGCACTCGCTCGCAAGATGCGAAGTCCGTGGCGATGTTGATGATCGTATGAATGCCCGCGTCGTGCGCCCGCTTAACGACATCATCGCGGTCAGCGTCGAAATCCGGAAAGTCCAAATGGGCGTGTGTATCAATCATGGAAGGCCGTCTTGCATGGCGTTCTGGGAGGGCGAGGCTCCTGCCGAGCCGCTCGCGGTCGGAGACACGGCTCGGCAGGAGCCTCGCCCTCCCGAATGTTCCGCGGCTTCAGTTACCCGATCGAACTCCCCGAATCGATTACCCCATCGGTCGTCAAAAGCCGCAGCGTCGTCCCGTTCGAGGCCGCCAACAGCATCCCCTGCGATTCGACACCCCTGATCTTGGATGGCTGGAGATTGGCTACGATAATGATGGTCTTGCCGACTAGTTCCTCCGGCTTATAGTGGAGCGCGATCCCCGCCACGATCTGACGGCGCTCATCGCCAAGAGCGAGTTGCAGCTTCAGGAGCTTGTCCGCCCCCTCCACCTTTTCGGCGGCGATCACCTCGGCGGTCCGCAGCTTCGTCTGACGGAACTGATCAATGGTGACGACATTCTCGACCACGACAGATATATCAGTCACAGGCTTCTTCTCCACTTTCGATGATTCAACTTTGTCCAGACGCGGAAAGATTGGCGCGTCGAGCCGGAATGGGCCGGGACAGCGATCCCATCCGAACAAGGCGTCACGTGTCAATTCAGAATCGGGATCTGAGAAACCCAGCGCGCGCAAAATCTCTCGCGACTTTGCCGGAATCACAGGAGATGCGATAATCGTCGCGATCCGAACCAATTCAGCAGTTACCGCGAGAACAGTTGCAAGGTTCTCGAGATCATTCTTCTTGGCGAGTTCCCACGGCTTCGCGTCATCGAAGAACCGATTGGCAGCCCGCACAAGTTCCAGTCCTGCGCCGATTGCGGCATTCGGGGAGTGCGACACGACACCGGCCTCGAAGGTCTCGGCTGCGGCCAGCGCCTGACGGCGCAAGCCGGTCACGGCATCTCCCAGCGGACCCTCCATGCTACGATTTCGCAACGAGGCGCCCTCAAAATGCCGCTGGATCATGGTGACCGCGCGCGACACCAGATTTCCCAGGTCATTTGCCAAGTCGGCATTGAACTGCTGCACGAACAAATCCGCTTTCAGGTCGCCGTCCTGCCCGAATTGAAATTGCGTCAGAAGCAGGTAACGCGCCCCATCCGGGCCGAACTGATCGACCATCGCATGCGGGTCGAGCGTGTTGCGCAGTGTCTTGCTCATCTTTTGGCCGTTCACGGTGAAATACCCGTGAATAAAAAGCGAATCCGGCGGCTTCTCGCCGATCGCCAAGAGCATCGCCGGCCAGTAGACGGCGTGAAATTTCAGGATATCCTTGGCCATGAGGTGAAGCACCTGGCCATCGCCCCACCAATGCTTGAACGACTTCGCATCGTCGCCATAGCCGACTGCGGTGATGTAATTCGGCAAGGCATCGACCCAGACATAGGCGTTCTGTGATGGATCGAAGGGCAGCGGGATCCCCCAGTCGACTTTCTCGCGCGAGATCGAGAAGTCCTCGAGACTTTGCTTGAACAATCCGAGCACCTCATTCTTGCGCTCGCCCGGCATGATCCTGATCTCATCCGAACGTATTTTCGCCTCGACTTCTTTCAGGTATGCCGTCAGACGGAAGAAGTAGTTCCTTTCGCTGATCTCCTGCGGTTTGGTCATGTGCTCGGGGCAGAGCCCATTGACCAACTCCTTCTCGGTAATGAACTTCTCGCAACCAAGACAGTAGAGCCCCTTGTAAGACCCTTCGTAAACCGCATCCTGCCCGTCGTGTGTTTTGGCGGCGCGCAGTTTCTCCAGCAATTTCGAAACGCCCTTCACGTGCCGATCATCGGTGGTGCGGATGAACTGATCGTACTGAATGTCTAATCGCCTCCACGCATCCTGGAATAACTGCGCGTGCTTGTCGCACCACTGTTGGGGGGTCATGCCGTTCTCGCGCGCCACTGCCGCAACTTTCGCCCCGTGCTCATCGGTTCCCGTGAGGAAGTAGGCTTCACGGCCGAGCACACGAAAGGCGCGCGTCAGATAATCGGCGACGATCGTCGTGTACGCATGCCCGACATGCGGCTTGTCGTTGACGTAGTAGATCGGCGTCGTGATGTAAATCGGTCGTTTATCGTTTGTCATACAATCCTAAGATACGAAATCACAGTCAAAGACAGGCTCGTCATTCCAAGTCCCACGGCTCTTTGTGAGACCTGGAATCTTTGTTCGCACGATCAACTAACAAAGATTCCAAGCCCCACGAAGAGCCAGAGCGTGGGGCTTGGAATGACGGAATCTTACAAATTCCTAATCAGGTCGAAACATCGGCAGCAATCCTACTCAAACCACGAGGTCTTCTTGCGCTCTTTGCGCTGGATGTCCTCGAGCGGAACCTTGTTGGTCCGACCGTCCTGCAGTCGGACTGTCACCTGCTCCCGGAGCACCTGGATCGACTCAATCGTCCCCGGCCCCTCTTCCGTTTCCCAAGGCAGTCCGAGATTCGGAAAGAGCTTGGTCGCTTCTTTGTAGTAGCCGCTCTCATAACGCAGACAGCAAAGGAGCCGGCCGCAATTCCCGGAGATCTTCGCGGGATTAAGCGACAGGCTCTGGTCACGCGCCATCTGCGTCGTGATCGGTTCGAACTCTTTCAGGAACATAGTGCAGCACTGCTCATAACCGCAGATGCCGACACCGCCGGTGCGCCTCGCTTCGTCGCGCGCGCCAATTTGCCTCAATTCGATCCGTGTCTTGAATATTCCCGCCAGATCCTTGACCAGCGCCCGAAAATCGACACGCTTATCGGCCGTGAAGTAGAACGTCATCTTGTTGCGGTCGAACTGCCACTCGGCGTCGACAACTTTCATCTCGAGATTGCGTTCCTCGACCATCCCGCGGCACTTTTGCCGCGCCTCCCACTCGCTTGACCGGTTCTCGCTGTCGCGCGCGATGTCCGAAGCCGAGGCAATGCGAATGATCGGCAGCGGCTTGACCCGGGCGTCTTTCGCCCGATCCGGAGAGAATTTCAGGATCGCATGTCCGAAGTCTTCGCCGCGCTCGACTTGAACAATGACCGCATCGCCAATCGAAATCGGAAGATTGTAGGGATCGCGGTAATACTCCTTACGCGCCCCCTTGAATTCGACCAGATAGACCGGGAATGGGCCAGTATGGACCGGCTCTGTCGGCTCCACCGGAGTGTCCGATTGTGCCTCTGGAGTGGATTCCGGCTCTGGTTCAGGACTTGTATCTTGATGAAATTCTTCGTCTTCCACGATTCGCTCCCGCCCACGCGTCGAATCACGATGTTGGACTCTGACAGTGGGTAAATGTGAATAACTCGCCCGAATCAGGGCAAGTCAAGGAGTGGTTCAATTGGTCGTTACGAGAGTCTGAGTCGTTGACGAAGTGCTAGGAACGCCCCCGCAATGGCGTGCCGTTCGCCGACGTTCACGTACAATGTCGAGCGCGCATTCTGCAGAATACGCCAGCAGGCCCAGCCCGTCTCGAGATCGGGAATCGGAGCGCCCACAGTATGTGGCCCATCGGCAGTACTCAGCGCCCGGCAATCGCGCCACAGGCAGTAGCCCCAAACATCGAAGGCCTGCAAAAGAAGATCGAAGCCAACCGACTGTTTGTTGCCCGGACGGAATGTCGGCTGAATCTGAGCCAGCATCTCGTATGGCTTGACCCGAAATGCTCCATTCCAAAACTCGATCATCGTCTCGCGCCAAGTTTGAAACTCAGCCGACGCGAGACGCGCCGCATTCCCCCAGCCACCCCCGCTGAGTGCGCCGACCACCCGGGCTTGCTCGGGATCGACGCCCCGTTCGGCGATGAGCCGTTCAGCGATCAACTCCGGATCGACCGGCTCAAACCGGATCGTTTGGCAGCGTGAGTGAATTGTGGCCAGCAAACGCTCCGGCGCCGCACTGGTGAGAATGAAATGAGCGCCGGTCGGCGGCTCTTCAATTGTCTTGAGCATCACCGATTGGCAGTCGTCGTCCTTGGTCTGCTCTGCCGCGTGAATGATAACGACCTTCTCGCCTCCCTCGACGGAAGTGAGATTGAGTTCAGAAATAAGTTCACGGATGTTCGCGAGACGGATAGTCGGCTTCTTTTTGAACTTCACAACCGCAAACGGATCGGCAGACTTCGCCGCCATGAACTCGGCGATGTACTCGTCGGCCGCGCTGTCATTGGATTTCTCGGAATCCTCGCGAGATTTGCCGGGAATGGGGAACAGAAGATGCAAATCCGGATGTGTGCACGACCGTACCCGCGTGCAATCTCGACAGGTACCACATGGCGCCCCATCATGCTTCCCCCGGCAGAGGAGCGACTGCGCCACCCACAGCGCGGCGACCCATTTCCCCACGCCATCCGGGCCGGTGAATAGGAAAGAACGCGACAGCCGCCCGAGCGCCGCGGCCTGACGCAATGTCCGTTCCGCCGCCGATTGATGCCAGAATGTTGTCACGGTGCTTTCAGTGTTCAGATATCGTCTTCTGGAGTGAGCATTCGCCAAGCCGTCATCCCCGCGGCTCTAAGCGGGGATCCACGTCTCGCGCACAGATGGATTCCCGCTTAGAACCGCGGGAATGACGAGCCTATCACCACCTCTACCGCTTCATCGAATCGAGGAACCGCTCGTTGTTCTTGGTCTTGGCGATGCGATCGACCAGGAACTCCATCGCCTCGACCGGATTCATGTCCGAGAGGAACTTGCGCAGAATCCACACCTTGTTCAAGGTGTCCTCATCCATCAGCAGCTCTTCTTTACGAGTCGACGAGCGATTCAGATCGATGGCCGGGAAGATGCGACGGTTGGCCAAACGCCGATCGAGAACCAACTCCATGTTGCCGGTGCCTTTGAATTCTTCAAAGATGACTTCGTCCATGCGCGAGCCGGTCTCGATCAAAGCGGTCGCAACGATCGTCAGCGATCCTCCCTCTTCCACATTGCGCGCCGCGCCGAAGAATCGCTTCGGACGCTGGAGCGCGTTGGCATCGACACCACCCGACAGGATCTTGCCTGAATGCGGCACGACCGCGTTGTGCGCGCGCGCCAGACGCGTGATCGAGTCGAGCAGAATCACCACGTCGTGCTTGTGCTCAACGAGCCGTTTGGCCTTCTCAATCACCATGTCGGCCACCTGCACGTGACGTTCCTGCGGCTCATCGAAGGTCGAGGAAATGACCTCACCTTTGACCGAGCGCTTCATGTCCGTCACTTCTTCGGGACGCTCATCGATGAGGAGCACCATCAGCTTCACGTCGGGATGATTCGCCGTGATCGAGTTGGCGATCTTCTGCAGGATAATCGTCTTGCCTGCCTTCGGCGGCGAAGTGATGAGGCCGCGCTGTCCCCGTCCGATCGGCGCCAGAAGATCAATAATGCGCGTCGACATATCCTTCGGGTCGGTCTCGAGATTGAAGCGCGTCTGCGGATAGAGCGGGGTCAGGTTGTCGAAGAGAATCTTGTGTTTGGCAACATCCGGATTCTCGAAGTTGACCGCCTCAATCTTCAGAAGCGCAAAGTAGCGTTCGGTCTCTTTCGGCGGACGCACCTGGCCGGAGATCGTATCGCCGGTCCGCAGATCGAAACGCTTGATCTGCGACGGCGAGACATAGATGTCGTCGGGGCCGGGTAGATAATTGTAATCGGGCGATCGGAGGAAACCGTATCCCTCTTCGAGTATTTCGAGAACACCTTCGGCGAAAATCAGGCCGTCTTTCTCAGTGTTCGCCTCGAGTATCTTGAATATCAGTTCCTGCTTACGTAGCCCGGACACGCCGGGGATGTCGAGCTTCTCGGCTATTTCCAAAAGCTCGGCAATCGTTTTCGATTTCAGTTCAATAATGTCCAAGGAAGACCACCTCGCGGTCTTGTGATCCGGTTACAATACGGATCAGTTCACAGTGAATTGTTGATTGTCGTGGTTGAGTGCCCGTTGCGGGCGATTGGTGAGGATGTTAGTGGCCGAGCGCGTCACCAGTAAGCATTCTCAGAGGTCCGGCAACTCCCGAGAGGGCGCATCGCCCCAGAGTTTTTCGAGTGCGTAAAACTCGCGCGTACGCGGCATGAAGATGTGCACCACGACATCGACGAAGTCGACAATGACCCAGCCCGTACCGCGGTACCCATCGGTGTGCCAGGGCCGGATGTCCTTTTCCTTGAATTTGTCGGTGATGTGGTCGGCCACGGCTCTTGCCTGGACTTCGGCATCGACTGAGCAGATGACGAAGAAATCCGTGACCGAAGAACGCTTGCGCAAGTCCAGGATGCGCACGGAGAATGCCTTTTTCTCACGGGCCAGTTCGCCCGCACGTAAGGCCAGCCGCGCTGGTGTTATGGTGTAATCCTCCTTTGGGTCGAGGGGGTGGGAGATAACATCGAGTGTCTATGGTTTCTTGGCATCTGCCGATGACGCGGCGGATGGATCCACCACATTGGCGCCAAGAACGATTGTCAAATCAACTCCGAGATCGTTGCTACGTCCACTGCCGTCCGAGATTTCGGTCTCACCCAAGCCCCAGGCTTCGGTGATTTGCCGGACCTGCTCGGGGGCGAGACGACGGTTAATAACGAAAGTCCGCCTGATGTCGGCCCGGTCGAAATTGCCCACGTCGATCGCGTCAAAGCGCATCTTCCCAACCGCCAGCATGGTTAGGTGATCGGCCACCTTGCGCGCCATGCCCGCATGGCCGCTGCCATTCAAGACCTGAACGCGGATGATCTCCGGCGCTTCTTTCACTTCCGGACGCGAGTATGATAACCGTGTCGAGAACGAAAACACAAAGAGGCAAACGATGGCCGCGGCCGCCAAAATGGCGATGTCAACCAAGCGCGCTTTCCAGCGCGGAGTAGACGCAGATTGTTGCCCCTTACGCAGGCGTAAAGATGGTCTCATAAGTTCATTGGCAGGTTCAGAATACCGATGGCGGGGCGATCAGTACGCTCTTCTACCACTCATCGAACAGGTTGCCGGTGCCGTACGGCCTCCATCCACCGTACCCCCAGCGGCTGTATGGCGACATGCCCGACGGGTACTGACGGAAATCCACCATCAACAGAAAGTTGTCGGACGGGCGATATTCCAAGCCGGCGCTGGGAATGAAAAACCCATCGTCGACTGACAATCCCGCCGAGTTTGCCCCCCGTGATCCGAACGGCTGATGCAAATACCCAAGCCCCACATGCAATGTCAAAGGCTTGAAAAGTTGGTACTCAATATTGTTCATGTACAGACCAACCGAACCCGAGCTTCCCGAGCCGGACATGTAGCTCACCGAGTACGATTGACGCATCCGGAAGCGCGACGGATCCAAAAGTCCCCAGCCCATCCCCGATGGTGCGTTCACCAGATCGCTCACGCGATCCGCGCCGGAAAAGGATGTCTCGGAATTCGAAGTCTGGCCAATCGGGGACACAGGTGCCAGAGCCCAAGTCGAGGCGCAGATAGAAAACGAGAACAATGTCGCAATTGCGAAACGCTTCATGCTACCAACCCATATGGCCCGGCTGCGATGATCCTGAAAACCTTGAGATGAAACGCCCCGTCCCGCTATCATCATCATACTCCCGCCTCGCTCTGTCAAGCGCATTCAAGACCTCTTCCCTCTGTGGCATCGGCCAAAGACGTGATCCAGATGAGTATACCAAGAATCCACCTTGGTGTTCCGGACTCAAGACATTGCGGTACAATGTCTTGAGAGAGGCGCCGATTCTCGATCACTTTGATGGCAGTTTGATAATCTCGCGTCCCGGAAAGGGTGGGAATCCCCTTCCACGGGTGTAATCCCGCATCATCTTGCCAGTGAAGATGTTAAGCGGCTGCCACACC
Source organism: uncultured Ignavibacteria bacterium (assembly GCA_964371625.1). Taxonomy (GTDB): domain Bacteria; phylum Zixibacteria; class MSB-5A5; order WJJR01; family WJJR01; genus JACQFV01. The sequence goes on from CAYJMP010000001.1 coordinate 1,666,749, forward strand.
GCGGCGGGTGACCCATTCCGCACAAACCAGATCCACGGCTGGTAGTAGGTCGGTCGCGTCTGAATCTCAGCCGGACTCCCAAGCAGGGACCCATCAGCAACAAGGGTATATGCACGGATCTTTCCGGCCCCGCGAGCCAGGAACATGACAAGCAAGACCGCTAATCCGATCCGGGCAGTGGTTTTCGTGGACAACTTTAGCTTCCGGTTGAGATACCAAAGACACAGCCAGCCCGCGAAGACATAAACGTCAAACAGGGGCATGATTCCCCAGGCCCAGGTCTCTTGAGAAAACGGCCACGCGAGGTACCAGCGATAGCTCATGAAAACGTCGAGGAGCATGTGCGAGCCGACCACGATGAAGAACGCGCCCCAGAGTCGTGGCAGACTGGCGATCTGTCCCGACTCTTGTCGCCCCCACTTGTGCGCCGCCGCCGCCCAGGCGAGTGCCAGAAACGGCCAGAAGTAAAGCGAGTGCGTCACGCCGCGATGAATATCGCCGAACCAACGGGTCCCCCACTCCAACCAGTCGGGACTGATCGAGGCAATCGCCCACCACCACCCGGCTCGCTTGGGACGCTCCCCCTCCTTAACCAGTAGCTGGCCGAGAAAGTACCCCGTCGCTGTATGAGAGACCCACTCCATGTTCTTATGACTTAACACTTACTCTATCGAATTGACACCAAGAAAACTCTACAGAAAGTTTCAACCCTGAAGATGCCTTGTCTCCAAGCCCGACCACTCAGTCCCCAATGTCGTTACCCACAATCGCTGGAAATCACCGGCCCGCCGCAGTTACCTTCTGAGTCCACATGACGATAGGAGCTGCCTCATGAAACTTGTCATCCTCGGCGCGGGACTTATGGCCCGCGGCGCCGCCTTCGATTTCCTCAACAACAAAGCGCTCGAGTCACTGGTGGTGGCCGACTCCTCGGACGAAGCCCTGAGAACTTTTCGTGAGCGATTCCCCGATCCGCGTCTGAAGGTCGTCAAGTCTGACGCTAATGACCAAGCGGCGGTGCACAGACTACTCCAGGACGCCGATGGTGTCTTCTGTTCTATCCATTACGGATTCAATGTCGAATTCGCGAAGACCGCGATCGCCACCAAAACGCATATGGTCGATCTCGGCGGCAACAATGACGTGGTCGCGGCCGAGTTAGCCATGACCGATGCGGCCAAAGCCGCCGGGGTCACGATCATTCCCGACTGTGGACTCGCACCTGGCATGGTCTCCGTCCTCACCGCATGGGGCCTCAATCGCTTCCCTTGGGCTGACTCGGTCAAAATCAGAGTCGGTGGACTTCCTGCACATCCCAAGCATCCGTTCGAGTACGAGCGCCTCTTCTCCGTCGAGGGCCTCATCAATGAATATGTCGAGCCGCCGATCTCTCTGCGCGACGGCAAGAGCGTAATCGGCGAGCCCCTGGGAGATGTCGAAGAGGTGATCTTTGACGCTCCGGTGGGCCGATTGGAAGCCTTCAACACTTCCGGCGGCACATCGACACTGCCTCAGACCTATGCGAATAGAGTGAAGAATCTCAACTACAAGACGCTGCGCTATCCCGGCCACGCCAAGGCGATGCAATGGCTCTTGCACCTTGATTTGTTCTCTTCGGAACCGGTGACGGTCGACGGCCAGAAGATCATTCCCCGCCGACTGACCGCCGAGCGTATTGCCGCGAAAGTCCCACTGGGAACGCATGACCTGTCGGTTGTCCGCGTGCAGTTCGACGGTTCGGAAAATGGGGAGAAACGCATCCATCAGATCGACATCATTGATGAGTATGACAGGGCGAATAATCTCACTTCGATGATGCGCACGACCGCGTTCCCCGCCGCCATCATCCTGCAAATGGCCTGCGACGGCCGCATCACGCAACGGGGCGTTATCCCCCAAGAGATCGCGGTGGATGCTGATCAGTTCGTCGTGGAATTGAAAAAACGCGGTATCCCCATCAAAGGGGTGTAGTGGGGCGGGCTGCTGGCTGTTCGACCTGGGAATGTGACAAGACTCTCGGCGCAAGTGACGTACCCCATGTGGAGTTGGGAAGCTGGGCAAGTCGGATTTCTTCGCATCGCAAAATGCCCTCGTGGAGAAACAGATGAGAATCGTAATCGGATATGACGGCTCAGCGGGCGCGGATGCCGCAGTCGAGGATCTGAAGCGGGCGGGATTGCCGGAAAAAACGCACGCCCTCGTGATTTCAGTCGCGGATGTTCTCCTCCCACCCGACCCACCGGGATATCGGGCTGCGCCGCTGCCAGCCCCGATCGCGGATTCATTCAAGAAATCAGAGCAACAAGCGCGTCAACTGATCGAGGATGCGCGATCGCTTTCGGAAAAGTGCGGCAAATCGCTGCGGGCGCAGTTTCCCGCGTGGAGTGTCGAGACCACAGCACTCGGCGATTCGCCTCCTTGGGGAATCCTGAGGAAGAGCGCTGAGTGGAAGGCGGACTTGATCGTCGTGGGAGCCTTGGGGATGTCATCGACCGCGCGTTTGATTCTCGGCAGCGTCTCGCAGAGGATCGTAACCGACGCCACGTGCTCGGTTCGCGTTGTGCACCACAGGCCAAAGACCAAGTCTCATCTCCGCATTGTGATCGGTGTCGACGGGTCGGAGAATTCAGACCGGGCCGTGGATGAAGTCTGCCGCAGGAAATGGCCGGCGGGGTCCCAGGTCCATCTGGTGACGGTCATCGATTCCAAGCTGATTACCTCGCTGGCTCAGCCGGATTCGGGACTGCGCCGTTGGGTCGGCGACGCTGACATCGACGAGCACGGCTGGGTGAGCCGGCTCCTCGAATCATCCGCGAAGAGATTGCATGCGCACGGCCTGACGGTGACGCAACGAAGAGTTGAAGGCAACCCCAAGAGCGCGATTTTGGAGGAGGCGGAGCAATGGGGAGCCGATTGCATCTTCGTCGGCGCAAGAGGGCTAAGCGGGCTCAAGCACTTTCTGATCGGCAGCGTCTCGGCGGCAGTTGCGGCCCGTGCCCATTGCACCGTCGAAGTCGTGCGTGACACCGCCTCATGACCAACAGAGCTCCTGCGGTGGCCGTCACGGCGAACCACTGTCGGGCCGCGCTTCTCCCCTTTTGAATACCCACTCGGCGGCGCTGGCATTGCGATATGCCGCGCGCAATCGCGCCGCCGATCGTCGATCGGCCGGCGCGCGCCCCGGCGTGTTGGCGCGCAAGTGCCGAACCACACGCAGTTGGGCATCCTTATAACCTCGCTCTTCGACTAACTCGCCGGCATCCTCGTCCAACCTCTGGGCTTCGGGCCAAAAGTCTGGCGACCATCCGCTGGGGAGTTCAACGACCAGGGTATCATAAACATTCTGGGCGAAGTCCACCAAAGAAGGCTCGGGACGTCCGCCGAGCGTGTCCATCGAGGTCCACCCTGCCGTCCGCGGGCGTACGACAATCTGTCTGGTCCCGGCCAGTGCCCAGCCGCGAATGGTACCGTGCAGGTGCGCATAAATAGCCTCACCCGACACGACCGAAATCGAATCCAGCCAGGCATCAATCGCCGTCGTCGAAACACCAAGTATCACGGCCGCCGCGACTTTGGGATCCAAACGCCCTTGCAGAGGCAACTGCCGGGCAAAATGTCCGCTCGCATACACGCCGACTCTGAAGGTGAGATCGCCGTCGGTACTGAGAGTCCCCTCGAGATTCGTCGTCATGACATTCTCGCGCGCACTGCGGTCCGGCGTCCAGAGCAGTTGCCCGCCAAAATCGCCCACGACCAGCGCCCACCGTGACTCACACCATCGCGGCAACGTTCCGAGAGGGTATCGCGGATCGGACAGGTCCGCCCACAATGTGTCGCCATTGATCATCGTCACGCCGATCACATGGTCGAACCAGTCCTTCGGAAAATCGGCCTCAATCGGCAACGGATTGCGCGCCCGCACCAGCGCCGGGTACGCCGTCAGGCCGATCGATCGCATCATCGCCACCCAAAGGAAGACCACATCCTTGCAGTCGCCATATCTGTTTACAAACACCTCACGTGCCTGGTTTGGGCGCCAGCCGCCCAGACCGACCTCGATCGCGACGTAGCGCCACTGGTCGGAGATCCAGTCCTTCAGCGCGGCAGCACGCGCGCGCTCGCCGACCTTGTCTCTGATCTGCTTCTCGATCTGGTACTCCTGCTCGGAACGCAGTTCAAGCTGGTCCTTCGTCAATGACCAGTACCACCGTCCGAGCGCATCCCACGAGTCAGTTCGTCCCTTCAACCGGCCGACTTTGAATTCTTCTGGCGCGATGTAGAGAAGCGGATGTGCGCCGATGATCGCGATGTCCGTATCACTCGGAACCCAGTCCTCAATCTCCCAGCGGATCACATCCCGCCGGGCCTCATCACCTTCGGTCCGAGTGAGGCCGGGGACCGCCTCTCGCCAACGGACAATGCGGTCCGAGGGCGCGTGTACCTCATAGCTGGCCTGCCGACGAGGCCAGGAATCTTCAAACGCCCAATCCGGCCAGAAGAAGGCGTTATCGATCTCCACGGTCCATCGGGCTTCAACCATGAACGGGGCCTGCGCGGCAACCAAATCGACGGCGCGCACAATGTCGCCCGAATAGAGCCGGAACTCGCTGAACGGCGCGACGGCGCGGACATCGGGCAGGCCGGCGCTAAAGAGCACCCGCCCCGACGTATCGCGGACTTCACCGTGGAATGATTTGAGCTTCTGAAAGAAAGTGTCCCAGATGCGTATACGCCCCACTTCGGCGCCGGCCGTCCGATTGACACGAATGATGCGATGCGAGGTCACAGTCAGACCCTTGACCGGCGACCAATCAACTGAACGGTCGTCAAGCTCGTAGACGGCGGCCGCAGTTTCGAATGGGTCTTGAGCGTGGGTGATCGCCGAGAACTGCCAACACACGCCGGTCAGCCACACCAGTCGGAGGAAGCGAGAACGCAGGAGTTGTTTGAGCAAGACCATCGTCACCCATGATACGCCGAAAACGCGCCAAGGGGCCAATAACGAAACAAGGGGCCCAGAGGGCCCCTTGCCACGTGCCAAACAAGGAGGAGGTAACAAGGACTAACGAATCGACTACTCGCGATACAGCATGAGCGGACCGTGTTCGGCCAGCTTCACGGTGTTGAACAACTCACGCAATTCTTCGAATCTCCGCACCCCAAAATCGCGCTGCGACACGCGCCAGAAACGTGACGCGATAATCGAATTGGCCTCGGTCACGATGGAGGCACGGAATTCGTACCCCTCGCCAACCAGATCACGTCCCGAAGGAAGATCACCGAACCGGTACCCGTCGGGTATCCGCCACTCGATGCGGCAGTCTTCGCTCCACGGCGTGTCAAACGAGATCGGATAGCGTCGATGAGATGTGAGGAAGGGATTGCCTTCCAAAGCGTGGATGAGGGCGGGACGGATTAACAATCGATTGCCGTCCACATCGGCGGCATTCGGCCAGTCGAATTCCGTAGTCAAGCGGACCGGCGCCCATTCATTTTCGGGATCACGTTGGATTTCGATGCGACCGGTCCGGATCCCCGGCAGCCAATTCTCATGCAGATATCCGGCGGTGTCCTGATCGGCGAGCGCGCACAGCAGTTCGTACGCGGCCTGCCCCCCGACCCAGAGATCCAGTGTGCCGGTTGCTGAGCCGTCCGGAAGAACGTTGATCAGTCCTTCGGCCATCACGTCGCGGTCCACCGGCGCCGCCGGCAGATCGATGACCACACTCTTCACGTTTTCACGGCCGACCACAATTCCGGCATCCACCTGATCATTGGGCGGGAGATATCCCATCCACGCGCAGGGAGTCCCAGTCTCGCAAAAAATCTCTTCGCCGTCCAAATCCAACAAGACTACGGCGTGATCGAACTGCTCGAGACGATGATCACGACTGTCGAAACGGTAGTGACTGCGGCGCGAAATCAAGACGGGCCAGGCATCGAAGCCGTGGTAGCGCAGCAGCGCAACCAGCAGGAGATTCTTCTCCAGCGGATTGCCGTACCGCTGGCTCATGACTACACGGGCGGACTTGATTTCGGAATCGTAAACCGAAACGGCCGCCCCCGAGAGCGCCACCGAGTCACGCACGAAACTGTAGATGCGCCGCGCTAATTCGCGTTTCTGTTTGGTCAGGTCGGCCGGCCGTAGATCCATCGGGATCTGTCCCCAGATGGGCCATGAATCTTCGTTCTTCAAAAGCGGCGCATAGACACGCCGCACCTGGCCGGCCACGTCTTCCCAGGTATCGACGAACTCGCGCACATGGTTGTTGTCTTTGTAGCGAACGATTTGGAAGTCGAGCAGGACGCGGTGGTTCAGAATCGACGCCATGTAGGGTTCGGGCGTCAGTGGCGGCAGGCTGTGGGCGCGCCACGTAAACAGCCGGATCTTCTGATCCTCGTGACTGACCGAAGCGATTTCGACCGTGTCCGGCCCACTGACAAAATCAGAATTATTGAGAACCGCCGCATACTCGAAGCCCTGCGGCAACTTCACCGACAACTCGGATCTCTCGGTGGGAATCTCGCTCTGGAAAACCCACGGACGGAGGTAATAGAAATTGCGTGACAGAACTTTATAGCGGAATTCGACGACGCAGCCCGGCTGTACCTCCGGAAATGCGAAGACCAGCTTGCGCCACTCGCCAGTGCGGGCCTCGTGCATATCTGACAATTGCACTTCGACCTTCTGGCCGTCCTTGGTCAGGGTGTGGGCTTCGACGAATTCGATTTGTTCGGAAGAGTGGTACGGGATTTCGACGTTGGCGAAACGGTAGGCATCGGTGCGAAATATTTGAACCCTGCGGTGCCGTTCGAACGTAAACTTAAATCCAGGGCCGACTGTGATGAGACCACGGTCGAAGACCACAGAGGCCCCGGCACTCGGGTCGAACTCGAGCGCATCGCGATCGACTTCGGTGGGGATCATGTGTCCCCACGGCAGTCCCCAGCCGCTCTGGGCAAAGACCGGCCCGGAGAGGCACAGAACTCCCGCGGCCATCACAAGGATGGCCAACAACCCCTTGTAGGTTTTCTTCTCCACCATGGCTTTCACGGTAAGCACGGCGGAATACGCCGCATGCCGAAAGCCGATCTTCAATTGTCTTCTCACGGCGGTAGTGAGGACCGCCGCTTCTCCGTAGTGAAGGATCAAAGGCCTCTTACGAGACCTTCCTTACCTGATGCCAATATGCAAGTTGGAGGGGTATTACGGCAAGAAGAAAGTGGGGTTGGGCTCCCGGGACAACCGGATCTTGACAGGACAGTTGCGAGGATTTCCCGACAGTGGCTTGACCACCGGCAAACATCGAGTTAAGACAATTGCCACAGCCGGCATCCCACCCCATTTTCCTGCGACACAATTAGTTATGGCCGGCTCTGACAGGTCAAATACCCACGGGAGTTGCAACCGCAAGGCACAAAAACTCACCCCCGCGTTCGCCGAGGCGAAACACGGGGGTGCTTGTTTCCAGACTATCGTAAATCGTACGGCTTAGAAATCGTAGTCGCCGCCCATGCCACCCATGCCGCCGCCACCAGGACCGCCCGGCATCTGCTGCTTGCGCTCCGGCTTGTCGGTGATCATGGCCTCAGTGGTGAGGAGCAATGAGGCAATCGACGCCGCGTTCTCCAGCGCGATACGCGTGACCTTGGTCGGGTCGATGACGCCGGCCTTCATCATGTCTTCGTAGACGCCGCTCTGGGCGTTGAAGCCCATCGCGCCGGTGTCCGACTTGACCTTGTTCACGACAATCGAGCCTTCGAAACCGGCGTTCTCGGCGATCATGCGGATCGGCTCTTCGAGCGCCTTGCGGATAATATTGACGCCGATCTTCTCGTCTTCGCCGGCGCCGTTGGTCTGCACGCTGTCGAGCACCTTAATGCAACGCAGATACGCCACGCCGCCGCCCGGCACGATGCCTTCTTCGGCCGCCGCACGGGTCGCGTGCAACGCATCCTCGACACGCGCCTTCTTTTCCTTCATCTCCATCTCGGTCGCCGCGCCGACATTGATCACCGCCACGCCGCCCGCCAACTTGGCCAGACGCTCCTGCAACTTCTCTTTGTCGTAGTCGGAGGTGGTGTCGTCGATCTGCTTGCGGATCTGCTTGATGCGTCCCTTGATCTCATCGCTTTTGCCCGCGCCCTCGACAATGGTCGTGTTGTCCTTGTCGATCACAACGCGCTTGGCCTTGCCGAGCTGGGTCAGAATCGCATTCTCAAGCTTGTAACCCATTTCCTCGGAGATCACGATGCCGCCGGTGAGCGTGGCGATGTCATCGAGCATGGCCTTGCGACGGTCGCCAAAGCCCGGCGCCTTCACGGCGCACACGCGCAACGTGCCGCGCAGCTTGTTGACCACCAATGTCGCGAGCGCCTCGCCCTCAACGTCCTCGGCAATGACCAGAAGCGGCTTGCCCAACTGCGCGACCTTCTCCAGAAGCGGCAGCATGTCCTTCATGGTCGAGATCTTCTTGTCGTGAATGAGAATGACCGGCTCGTCGAGGACGGCTTCCATGCCCTCGGGATCGGTCACGAAATACGGCGAGATATAGCCGCGGTCAAACTGCATGCCCTCGACCAGCTCAAGCGTCGTCTCGGTCGACTTGGCCTCTTCAACTGTGATGACGCCGTCTTTGCCGACTTTGTCCATCGCCTCGGCAATCAGATCGCCGATCGTGTGGTCGTTGTTGGCCGAGATGGTCGCGACCTGGGCGTATTCCTTCTTCGACGGCACATCGATCTTGAGCTTCTTGAGCTCCGCGACGACCGCCTGCACTGCCTTGTTCACGCCGCGCTGCAGGGCCATCGGGTTGGCGCCTGCGGTGACGTTCTTCAAGCCCTCGCGGTAGATCGCCTGCGCGAGAACTGTCGCGGTGGTGGTGCCGTCGCCGGCCACGTCGGACGTCTTCGAGGCGACTTCCTTCACCATCTGCGCGCCCATATTCTCAAAATGGTCTTCCAGCTCGATTTCCTTGGCGACGGTAACTCCGTCCTTCGTGACGGTCGGGGCGCCAAACTTCTTGTCGATGACCACATTGCGGCCCTTGGGACCGAGGGTCACCTTGACCGTGTTCGCCAGGATGTCGACTCCACGACGCAACTTCTCGCGTGCCGCCCCGGAAAATTCCAGCATCTTTGCCATTCGTCAAACTCCTCCGTTTATCAGTTTGCTTCTTGTTAGACTCATCCGACGGATCCTCGAATCCGACCGATCCGTCATTCTGAGGCCCGACGCTCTTGGTCGGGACGCTCCGCGGAATCTTTGTTTCTCTTAGTTCTTGCTGCCGATCACCGCGAGAATGTCCGCCTCGCGCATGATCAAGAATTCGTCCATCCCGATCGTGACCTCGGTGCCCGAGTACTTCCCGTACAGCACGCGGTCGCCCTTCTTGACTTCCAACGGAATCAGCTTGCCTTCGTCGGTCTTGCGGCCAGCGCCGACTTCGACCACTTCGCCTTCCTGTGGCTTTTCCTTGGCGGTGTCGGGAATGATGATTCCGCCCTTCTTCACTTCTTTTTCCGCATCGAGCGCCTTGATGACGACACGATCCGCGAGCGGCTTAACATTGATTGACATTGCTTCTTCCTCCAGCTTTGCGGCCTCAGTACACGACAGGTGATGGGCCGCGATTTATTTGGTTGTGATTGGGTTAGACTGTGTCCAGTGACCCCGTGACTTTTGCTCTCCAAAACCAATTGTTAGCACTCAACCGTCATGAGTGCTAATGAATCGATGCCCGATTATACGAATGTGTTGGTGCCGGATGCAAATTTTTCTGAAGTCAGGAGAGAATTAGTTCACAAGCGGGACGTATGCAGGCTAACTTATTGACATACAGCGGCTTTACGATTTCTGATTGTCCAGAGGCCCTATCCAGCATTGCGATGGATCGACAGAAGTCCCTTCAGAGTCAGTATCTCATCGACCGCCTGAATTGTCTTCGATCCATGAGAGATGAGCGGTGCCAGCCCACCGGTGGCGATGACCTTGGGCGAGCCACCCATCGAAGCGGCGATGCGCCGGACTGTCTCATCGACCGCGCCAATCGCTCCATAATAGAGGCCGGAACGCAGCGCCTCCTCGGTATTCTTCCCGATCGGCGATGCGGGTTCGGTCAACGCGACCTTGAAGAGCTGTGCGCCTTTGAGTGAGAGCCGTTCGGCCGATGTCTCAATGCCCGGTGCGATCGCGCCGCCGAGATACGCGCCATCGGCTGAGATGACATCAAAGGTCGTGGCCGTGCCGAAATCGACGACGATCCCCGCGCACTTGTGCTCGACCCAGAAACCCTCGGCGTTGGCGATGCGGTCGGCCCCGACTTGCTCGGGCGCATGGACGTCAATCCGAATACTCAGCTTCGAATGATGCGATACCTGCAGGGGCGTCCTGCCGCTGATCTTCTCCACCGCCGCGCTGACAACCGGCGTCAGGACCGGCACGACCGAACAGACAATCGCGCCATCCAACTGTTTCGCCGACATCCCGGCATCGGCGATTACCTGCTTGAGCAGAAGCGCCGCCTCATCGATCGTGCGCGTGTGCGTTGAGGCGAACCGGAACGAGAAGACAATCCGGTCGCCGTCGAATCCGCCGACGTGCGCGGTCGTGTTGCCGATGTCGATGGTCAGGAGTTTGGACATGGTGAAATATATCTCCGAAAGAACTGACCGTTACCAATTCTTAAAGACGGCTCCTAACTGTATGAAGAACTCGGTGCGCCCCTCCTCCTTCCAGACCTTGGTGAAGCCGAAGGTGATGTGTCCTCTGGGCTCTTATGGTTTAGGCGGGTAGTCCAAATGGAAATCGAGTTCTGCCCTCAGTCGTGAGTCGAAAGACTTGCCGAGGTTTCCATAAGTGTAATAAGCCCTGAGTCCAAACAGACCAGTCAGTCTTGCATACTGTTCACAGCCGACTACAATTCCTTCTGCCTTGTGGATCTTGCGGGAAGCGGGCAGAAAACTCCCGCTCATAGAGTCACGGTTCACTTCCTCACTGCGCCAACCGTACCCGAATCTCGGCTCCGTGACGAATCGCCCGTTCAATGTTGAGACTCTAAGTGCGGCGAGCAAGTGGTTGGATGATCGCTTTGACCAGTATGTGGAGGAATCCCACCTCTTGCGGTTCTCGGTCAGTGCGAACCACTCTCCAGTCCAAACTGCGCCGAGCAACTGCCAGTAAGCACCCACGGAAGCTGAGAATCCAAGCTTGGGACCAATCAGGTCGAAGCCGACCGAATCTGGGGGTAGCTTAGCTTCCAATTCATCCATCGTACCGCCCTGTCCCCGTACTTCAATTCCAACTCCGAAACCGGGCCAGTCCAGGACGCCAGCTTCCGCCCGAGACGGATAGTTGACCCACGATGTTATAACGAAGAGAGCAGTTGCGATCGTCGATTGAAACACGCCCATAGCGAATCGAGTCATGGCACCTCCTCACTTCATCAGAAACAACACCCCAATAACCACCAACAACCCCTCCACAGTGTACATGAAGATCTTCGGGTTGATCCTCCTCAACATGGCCGTCCCCGCATACGTGCCAACGACCATGAGCGCGCCCATGAGCAGGCCGTAGACGACGATAGACTCTGAGATCACATCGAACGCGGTCCAGGTCGTGACGCCGGTGATATGCATAAGCAACGCCCCGATGGCCATGGTCCCGACAAACGCCTGCTTACGGACTCCGGTCGCCAGAAAGAACGGCACCGCCATCGGCCCCACAACGCCGAGCATGTTCGAGAAAAACCCCACCGCCGCTCCGAGCGGGTAGAAGACCGCCCAATGCTTCAGGGGCGGACGATCTTCCCTCTGAAAGACCAGGAAGGCGACCGAAGCGAGCAGGAACGCGCCGATCCCCTTCGTGATCCAGTCTGAAGGCAACTTCACAAAGACAATCGCGCCGAGCGCCGCGCCCGGTATCGCCCCGATGATGTAGCGCAACGCCAGCGGCCAAACGATGCTCTTCCAATGTATCGAGACGCGTGTGAGATTGGAGAACATCAGACCGAAAGTCACCAGCGGCACGGCCTCGCGCGGACCCACAAGCGCGACCACCAGCGGCAGATAGAGGATGCCGCCGCCGAAACCGGCAATCGCCGAAATGACCCCCGCGACAAACGCGCCTGCCAGCAGAAGAGAGAGGTCAAACGCCGTCATAGTGAGGGAAGATCGCATGCATATGCATGACTGCACACTCCTAATCCACACATGTCACGGAAGGAAAAGACCCGTGATTTCCGCGGCTTTAGGCTGGATTCCATGCTTTTCGGTCGTAACGCAGGAGCCCGGCTCTCCGCAGCTCCCGAGCGAAGCCGAGGGAAGAGCTCCTGCGAACCCTGTTCGTCGGCGCATGGCTGAGACAGAATTGACGACCATGTGTCGGACGTTGTAGATTCACCCAATGGAAAACACTCCCAGGCCGGATCAAGCCGAACGCGAAAAGATCGAGCGCTCGTTCTTCAAAGACGGCCGCTTGACCGAACTGCCCGCGCAGCGCAAGAAGCGCATCGTTGTTCTCGAACGATTGGTGCAAGCGTTTGAATTGGAGCGTGACTACACCGAGCTTGAGGTCAACGGTGTCCTCAAACAGTTTCATCCCGACGTCGCCACCCTGAGACGCGAGTTCATCGACACCAAGATGATGACGCGCGCCGCCGGAGTGTACCGACGCGTTCCGAATTACCAGTCTCCCCCGCTCTGATGGACCTGCGATAGGTGCCAAAATTTAGAGGCGCTGCAAGACAAGCCGCTGCCTCTTAATGGCTTAGCGCGAAATCCGCGATAACGTATTGCAAAATACGTTATAGTACTGTATCGTATCGTCCGATGGAGGAAAGTATGTCACAGCAGAGTTTGGAAAACGCGGTCTTCTACACCAGCGCGCAAGTCGCCGAAAAACTGCAGTTCAATCAGCAGGTCGTCGTGCGCAAGCTCCAGACCGGTGAGATTCCCGGCTATAAGATTGGCAAGGACTGGCGGATCTCCGATCAACAACTGTCGGCATGGTTGGAGTCGCGCTCCAATCAGAACCGTCTCGACGAGCGCGGAAAAGTGGAAAAGACGTTTTTCAAAAATGGTCGCCTGGTTGAGATCCCGGCTCAGCGCAAGAAACGCGTCTACATCCTCGAGAGACTGCTGGCCGAATTCGACCCGCTGAAGGTGTATCCGGAATCAGAGGTCAACGAGATCCTGCGCCGCTTTCATTCCGACGTCTGCACACTCCGACGCGAGTTCATTCTTGAAAAGATGATGGTGCGATCCGGGGGGAAGTACAAGCGTGCGCAGTTCTATTTGCCGCGCAAGTCGTCGTAAGCGACCGCCAGTGTAGGGTGGGCTCTGCCCACCGCGTTTACGATCGACGGCGCCGCTGATTCAACACCGATAGATACACACCCAGCATGATAAGGAAGGGCAGATCGGGAGAGGTCGCATATTCCCTCTGAACAGCAATCTCGCCTGTATCCTTGAATGAAAATCTCTTCGGCTGGAACTTGACGATGTTGAAGTCTGACGGCGTGACAAACGCGCTCTCACCGCTCCAGAAACTCAACCGCTTCCAGCCGTAGTCATCGGGGCGGCCGGCCATTGTTAATACTCCGCTGGTGAATCGCATCTTCACGTCCGCGACAGTCTGACCCGTTCCGGCAGCCTCTACGTTGACGTTTCTCCAGAGAAGTCCGTGACGTCGCAGGGTCCACATGCCATCGGCGCAGGTGGCGTCGCATTTCATCCCCCAGCCTTCAAACCGCAGGACTCCGGCGAGAGTCTCACCGCTCACAACCTCGACCGCGCGCGTGAACAGACTGGCCTGTCGCCAGGCCAGTCTGTCGGAATCGCGCAGTGAGGCGAAGGCCACTGTTAGCGTCCCTGCAAATACTTGTCAAACCAACGCGAGATGTGCAAGAGGCGCGACACACGCCGGTCGGGGCGTCCATGCCGCGAAAGACCATGCGGCTCCTCCGGGAAACGAACCATCTCGACCGTCTTGCGCATCACCTTGAGCCGGGTAAAGAGTTGCTCCGCCTGCTCGATGTTGCAGCGCATATCGAACTCGTTGTGAACGATCAAAAGCGGCGTGCGGATGTTCTTCGCATACGTCAGCGGCGACATCCACTCATACCCTTTCTCATTTTCCCAAGGATATCCACCGAACTCGCGATCGAAGTCCCAGCCGACATCGGTCGTGCCAAAAAACGACTTCAGTTCTACAACCGAACGTCCTGTGACCGCGGCGCGGAAGCGGTTGGTGTGCCCGACAATCCAGTTGGTCATGTAACCGCCGTACGACCCGCCGGTCACACCGAGCCGCTTCGGATCGATGTACGGCTGTTTGACCAGCCAATCGGTCCCCGCCATGACATCTTCGTAGTCCACCGTGCCCCAGCCATTGACGATCGCCGCCGAAAACGCCGCACCTCTTCCCTGCGAGCCGCGCGGATTCGTATAGAGGACAACATATCCCTTGGCGGCGAGCATTTGGAACTCGTGGAAAAACGAGTAACCGTATTGCGCCCGTGGCCCACCATGAATCTGAACGATGGCGGGATAGCGCTTGCCCGGACGAAATCCCGGCGGCTTGAGCACCCAACCCTGCACGCGCGTCTTCCCGGTCGAGCTGAACCAGACTTCCTGCGGCTTGCTGACCTGCACCGATTTCAGCCAATCGCCGTTCATTTTGGTGATGAACTTCGGCGTGGTGACCTTCTTCGTCAAATCGATGATCGCGATTTCGCCCGGCGAGGTTGAGGTGGAGACCAGCGCCGCGGCCCGTTTGCCCTGCTTGCCGAATGCCACGCTCTGCACGTGATACTGGCCCCCGATGATCGGCGCCGGCTTGCCATCGCGAATGGAAACGCGCGCGACCAGAGTCGCGCCCGTGTCACAGTAGAAATGCGTAATCGTGCGCCCATCACGCGACCAATACGGCCTGATCGCGCCAAAACCCTCGCCGGTGTCGGCGATGGTCATGTCGTACATCTCGCGATCAAGTCGCCGCGTGATGTCGCGCGCGTTCGCCGCGCCGTTCACATTGGCAATCCACAAGTGCGCCGGCGTCACACCCCACGCACCATCGGGATCGGTATGTGCATAGAAGGCGATCCGTTTGCCATCGGGCGAGAATGACGGCCATTCGACCGGCCCCTCGGGACGGACGATGCGGCGCGGCTTGCCTCCTTTGATCGGAACAAGCAGAAGATCCTGGCGCATCGGATCGCGTTCGGGATCGGGGCGAAGATTGGTCGTGTAAGCCACCCTCTTGCCATCGGGAGAGACAGTGGGCCCGGTCTCGTCGAACCTGCCCTTGGTGAGCTGCGTCTCTTTGCCGGTGGCGATATCGAATGTCCAGATATGCCAGCGGTCCTGCGGGAGGAAGCCGTCGCCGTCATAGCGATACCACAGACGGGTGATATGACGGTAGATCGGCGCTTCCTTCTTGGCTGGCTTCTTATCCTTCGACTCGTTGTCCTTCTTCGGTTTGCCGTCAAGGGTCTGCGGCGGATCATTCGCCCGGAATCCGCAGACGATCGTCTGCGAGTCGGGCGTAAACTGTATCCATGCAAAGGCCCCGTCTTTTTCCACCACTTTGCGCGCTTCGCCGCCGTCGGTCGGCATAATGTATATACCGGGCAGATCGCCGCGTTTCGACGTAAACGCGATCCACTTGCCGTCGGGCGAGAACACCGGCGAAGTGTCGTTGCGATCGCCGAAGGTGAGTTGGCGCAGATCGGTCCCGTCGGCTTTGCAGCGCCACAGGTGGGTGTTGTACTTCTTTTTGTCTTCCGGCACTGTCTCAACGACAAAGACAACTGTCTCTTCATCTGGGGACAGGGCCGGGGAGCGGACGAAGTTGAGCCGGGTTATATCTTCGGCTTCGATCAGACGGCGTGACTTTCGTTTAGGGGGCACTGCATCCTCCCTCAAGATTCGTGTTTGTCGGAAGTGAAAAAGGCATGATCAACCAGACCTACGTGGAGGGGTATCATAGGGGTGATCTCGGGCCAACAACAAGGCCAAAAGGCCACAATTCGCTCACTATGACAGTCGTGGAACCGCTTGGATGGCGGTGTGTTGTAGACTATGTTAATCGGCCAGCCAGGGATGGCTGCGGCCAGCTTTGCCGGCCAGGGGCACAAGAAACAAGCTATCACGCACACCCAGATGCGGATTCCCAGCCAATCTCAACTCCATCATCAGGCATCACAAGTCGACGGACGATTCCGCCGATAAGACGATCATAGGTTAATGGGGCACGTCGCGGACGGGGCGCCCCATCACGACATTATTCGCAGTTTCAAGGGAGACACACAATGCACGGTCGTACGCTTCTTCGAATAGTCCCTCTCATCGCAGCACTTCTCCTTAGCCTGATGGCAGGCGCGATTCAGGCCGGGCAGATCGATGCCGGGCTCGCGGCGCGCATGCAGGTGGCCCGCGCCGATGAATTGATACAGGTCGTCATTCGTCCAGTGGGCACACTGGTTGGCTCGGCTCTGAAAAAGCAGGTGACATCACAATACGCCACCCGCGCCGAGCAACACACGGCCACGGTTCAGGCCCTGCAAGCGACATCGAGAGTGACCCAACCCGCGATCTTGAGCGCCCTCGCCTCGCCCGACTTCGATGGGCGCGCCTACAACGCCAAGGGCTTCTGGATCGATAACGTGATCACCGCCGAGATGACCGCCTCCGCAATCGCGGAGCTGTCATTGCGCGCTGATATCGATGAGATTCTCGCGATGCCCAAAGTCGAATTGGTTGCGCCGGTTCCGGCCGATGCCACCGATGTGACCGAGGCCCAGGGCATTGACAACACTTTGAAAGCGCTCTATGTCGATTCGGTCTGGGCGATGGGTTACACCGGAACCGGGCGCCTGGTTGGCTCGATCGACACCGGGGTCGAAGGCAAGCACATCTATCTTTCCCCCAAATGGCGCGGCCACAATGGCTACTCCCTGAAAGAAAGCTGGTTCGATCCGATTTACAACGACACGGTTCCGCGCACCTACGGCGGCGGCGGTTTGACGCACGGCACCCAAGTCATGGGTCTCATGGTCGCGACCTTCGGGCCACAGGCGCAAGACACGCTGGGTGTTTGCCCCGACTGCCAGTGGATCTCGGCCGCGGCGATCGGCATACCCTGCCCCGCAGATCCCAACATCACCTGTGGCAACCTCTTTGAAGCCTTGGAGTGGGTCGCCGATCCAGATGGCGATCCTCTCACTGATAACGATGTCCCGGACGCCGTGGCCAACCCCTGGGGGATATTCCAGTACGACCCTTCATTGGGCTGCGCTCCGACATATGCTGGTTGTGCAAACATCTTCTGGAATGCCATCGACAATATCGAAGCGGCGGGTGCCGTCATGATCTTCGCCGCCGGCAACGAGGGCGACTGCGCCGAAAACCAGACGATTCGGAATCCTGCGAATCGCATCAGCTCGGAGACGAACGCGTTCAGTGTGGGCATGGTGGACACGCGATTAGATATCGTCAATCCACCGGTTGATCCTCTCTCTTCGAGAGGGCCATCGGATTGTGACGGTTCAACGATCAAGCCGGAACTTGTCGCCCCGGGTGTGTACCTCCGGAGCACAACACCGCCCAATGGCGTGTCCACGAGCGGAGTTTACGGCACTTCGTTTTCGACACCACTGGTGGCCGGCGCCGTGGCGCTCCTGCGAGAGTACAATCCTAACGCGACCGCGGATCAAATCAAGCAGGCGCTCCTCGCTGGTGCGCGCGATCTGGGACCGGCGGGACCCGACAATGACTACGGACACGGAATACTTAACGTCGTTGCCGCCTTGCGGGCGCTTCCGGCCAACACCAAACCGAGCATTGCGATTCGTAAGGACTACTACACACGTCCGGCGCCCGGACAATCAGCCGAAATCGTACTCGTGTTGAAGAACACAGGAACTGCGGCGACCGGCGTCTCAGCGACGATTACCAGCAATGATCCACGGCTGACCATTCAGGACGGCACTGCGTCGTTCCCTGATATGCCGAATGTCGGCGACACCGCCGACAACAGCGATGATCCCTTTGACGCCACCGTTTCGATCGAAGACATCGTCTCGGGCGAACGCCTCCCTATCACCGTTGTAATCACGGCAGCGAACGGATACACGAAGACCCTTCACGCGGCAATCCAGACCGGCCCATCGCAGATTCCCGAGCTCTTCACCCACGATGCCGGCAATTTCGAACTCACGGTCTCGTCGTTTGGCGGATTCGGCCTCCAGATTGACAATCTCAATCCCCGCAAAGGTGATGAAGGCTATGGTTCGGGCTATCTCTACGGCGACGACAATACTCCCAGCCTGTTCGAGGGCGGCTTAATCGTTGCCACCGGTCCCACTCAGGTCTCCGATGTGGTGCGTAATGAGTCCGGTGCGCCGAATGTGGACTTCTTCGTTGATCCAGGAGGTCGACTTGCGGTCTCGGAACCGGGACCGAGTTACCCCGAGGAGACACGCGCCGGCATGTCCGATGTTCGCGCCTATAATCCGATCGGTGTTTTCATCGAACAACGGACCTGGGTTTCGGATGATCCCGATGAAAACGACTACCTGATCGCCGAGTACACGATCTGGAATCGCTCGGGCCACCAGATTAATAATCTGCATGCCGCGCTCTACTTCGACTGGGACTTCCCCTGGGTAGGTACCGATCAAATCCCGGTCGCGTCGCGCGATGATGGCGGATTCAATTCGCAGATCGGCGTCGGCTGGATGCGCGACCGCGATGAGAATCGTTTCCGTGGACTGTGCGTTGTCAGCCCCCTCGGTACCACGTCTTATCACTACTTCGATAATTTCACTGAGGTCTATATCCCCTTCGAGCTGTGTCCGCAGTGCGATGGATTCACCGAGGCGGAAAAATGGAACACGATGACAGAGGGTTTTGTGCAGACTGAGCCGATTGCCGAGCGTGACGCTTCGCATCTGATCGCCACGGGCCCCTACAGCATCCAGCCCGACTCGGCGGTTCGCGTCGCGTTCGCGATCATCGGCGCCACCAGCGAAGCAGATCTGCTCAATTCGGCGCAGACCGCGAAGAACAACTATAACGCCGGGACAGTCACGCTCTCCCCGGTCGTCATGCAATTCAATGCCGTGGCCGGCGGATCCGATCCGGCCGACCAGACACTCACGATCCACAACGGCACGGATGTGCCATTGTCGTTCGAAGCAACCGAACTTCCAGTCTTCGCGACGGTCGACCCGACATCCGGCGAAGTTCCCGCCAGCGACGACGCGGTACTGACGGTCAGCGTGGCGGTCGGCGACAGGCCGATCGGTCTTTACCGTGACACGTTGGTCTTGACGACCACTGACGCTCTGCTCCCCGTTGCGAGGATCCAAGTCAATCTGACTGTCGGCGGCAGCGGCACAGCCAGTGTGAGCCCCAATCCGTTCAACCCTGCCGCGGGCATAGTCTCGTTGTCGCTGGCCCACGCCGCGACCGCCGGGACACATGCGCGTATCTATGATCTCGGCGGCGAGTTTGTCGTCGACCTGGGCGAAATCTCAACGGGCACCACCAGTCTCTTCTGGGACGGCAAGAACGAGGATGAGCACTTTGTGTCGACCGGCGTGTATATCTGCCGTGTCGAAGCTCCCGGCACCGGTGGCTTCGAGCAGAGCTTCAAAATCGCCGTGAAGAAAAAGTAGCCTTACACGATCATGTTTTGGCAAGGGCGCACTCACGTGCGCCCTTGTCATTTGCGAATGCCCGTTGAATCCCCTGTGACATTGCTCTATCATCGCCCTCCCCAAGCATTCGCTGGCACAGATTGTGACAACCTTTGCCGGGCCCATTCGTTTAATGGAGAGTTCGCATGATGCGTGAAAACCACCAAGGAGGAAGTCATGTCTCTGTCAGGTCTACGTCGCGCGCTGGGAGCGGCATTGGTCACGGCCTTCACTCTGGGGATCGCCGTTAACGCCATGGCCGCCTTGCCGTCGCTTATCCCGAAGGACCTTCTGTTCGGCAATCCCGAACGTGCCCAGGCGCGCATTTCGCCTGACGGTAAACGCATGTCATATCTCGCCCCCAAAAACGGCGTCCTGAATGTCTGGGTGAAGACAATCGGCATGGATGACGACAAAGTCGTCACCGCCGACACTTTGCGCGGCATCCGCATGCACATGTGGGCCGAAGATGACCAGCATGTCCTATTCATGCAGGACATCGGCGGCGACGAAAACTGGCACATCTATTCGGTCAATCTCACCAGTGGCGCCATCAAAGACCTCACGCCCTATCCGAACGTGCAGGCCTCGCCGGTCGCCACCGACGTAAAGTTTCCATCCGAGATTCTCGTGCAGATGAACCAGCGCGATCCGCGTCTAATGGACCTGCATCGTATCAACATCGCCACCGGTGAAGCGAAGTTGGTCGGCGAAAATCCCGGCAACATCGTCGGTTGGCTGCCTGACAATCAATTCAAGGCGCGGGCCGCTCAGGCCGCGACTGCGGACGGCGGCTTCGAGCTTCTCGCTCGCGAGGCGGAAACCGACTCATTCCGCACGTTGGTGACCTGGAGCCCGGATGAGGATGGCCAGCCATACGGCTTCACCCCCGATGGCGGAAGTCTCTACATCGGCGATTCCCGTGAATCGAACGTCACACGATTGAAGACGATCAACGTCAAGACAGGGGCCGAGACTATCCTGGCCGAAGACGCGCGCGTCGACTTGGGCAGTGTGATGGCCCATCCAACGAAGTACCACGTGCAAGCGGTGTCCTTTAACTATGACCGCAACCGCTGGCAGATTCTCGATGAATCGATCAAGGCCGACTTCGAGGCGTTGGAACAGATCGGTACCGGCGATTTCTCCATTGTCGCGCGCGATCGCTCGGACAACACCTGGCTGGTCGCGTATGATTCGCCGGTCTCCGCAACGAAGTACTACGTCTACCATCGTGACACCAAGAAGGGAGACTTTCTCTTCTCAGTGCGGCCGGAATTGGAGAAGTACACATTTGCTCCTATGGAATTCGTTGAAATCAAGACGTCCGATGGCTTGACTCTCCCCTGCTATCTCACCTTGCCGGTGGGTGTCGACCCGAAGAATCTGCCGATGGTTCTCGACGTTCATGGCGGACCATGGGCACGTGACGAATGGGGTTTCAATCCCGAAGTGCAGTGGATGGCCAATCGTGGTTGGGCTGTCTTGCAGGTCAACTTCCGTGGCTCAACCGGCTTCGGCAAGGCCTTCGTCAATGCCGGCAATGGCCAGTGGGGAAACAAGATGCAGGATGACCTGACCGAGGCGGTCCAGTGGGCCGTGAAGCAGGGCTACGCCGATCCTGCAAAGGTCGCGATCTATGGTGGCTCGTACGGCGGATATGCCACCTTGGCCGGCGCCGCCTTCACGCCTGATCTCTATGCCTGCGGCGTCGACATCGTCGGACCCTCGAACATCATGACCTTGATCGCGTCGGTCCCGCCGTATTGGGAACCGCTGCTCAAGCTCTTCCACCACCGCGTCGGCGATCCGGCGGTTGATTCTGCGCGTCTGCGCGAACAGTCGCCGCTCTTCTCTGCCAACAAGATTCGCATTCCGCTCCTGATCGGCCAGGGCGCCAATGATCCGCGCGTCAAGCAGGCCGAATCAGAACAGATTGTCGCGGCGCTGAAAGCCAATGAGCAGTATGTCGAGTACGTCGTGTATCCCGATGAGGGCCACGGTTTCGCCCGTCCGGAAAACCGTCTCGACTTCTATGGCAAGTCCGAGAAGTTCCTGAACAAGTATCTCGGCGGCCGCGTCGAGAACTGACACTCACTGCCTGTCTAGCTTCAATCGTCATTCCAGACCCCGCGCTCTTTGCGGGGTCTGGAATCTTTTTTCAGCCCGCGATCTCACTTACATTAGCATCTGTGACATCCGGCCAATCTTCCATCCCCGACAACATCCGCCGCTTTCGCGACGAACTCGAACGCGAATGCGCGCGTCTCGGACGGCGCTCCGACGAGATCACCGTTGTTGCCGTCTCCAAAACATTCCCGCCCGAAGCAGTCACCTCAGCAATTGACTGCGGTCTGACACAGTTCGGCGAGAATCGGGTGCAGGAAGCCAAGGAGAAATTGCCGCTGGTGAAAATTGCCGCGAAGCCAATTTGGCATCTCATCGGACATCTCCAGTCGAATAAAGCGAAAGATGCGGTGGCGCTCTTCGATGTGATTCAGTCGATCGACAGTTGGCACCTGGCTGATGAGGTCAATCGCCGCGCCGAAGCCGCAAGCAAACGTCAGGATGTCCTGATCCAAGTCAACACTTCGGGCGAGGAGCAGAAATCCGGGTGCGACCCGTGGGAGGTCGACGAACTGGTCGGCGATGTCGCGGCGATGGCTAATCTCCGCATCCAGGGCGTGATGACAATCGGCCCGCTCACCGACGATGAGGAAGAAATTGCCCCCGCATTTCAGGAACTGCATTCGATCTATGAACGGCTAAAGTCAGTCGACCTGCATGGCGGCAAGATGCTCTATTGCTCGATGGGCATGAGTGATGACTGGAAGATCGCACTGGCCGAAGGGTCGAACATGCTACGGATTGGCCGAGCGATTTTCGGACCGCGCGCCTAGCGGCGTATTGCAATACGTCCCTACAATTGCTACCCTTGCACCTCAACATTGGAGATCAAATGCCCGACTACCGCACCCAAATCACCGAAGCCACATCCGCTATCCGTCAATTCACGAAAGCGACACCGTCAGTCGGCATCATCCTCGGCACCGGCTTGGGCCAGCTCGGCAAAGGCATTCAGGTCGAGACCGAAGTCGACTACAAAAAGATCACCCACTTCCCGCATTCCACCGTCGAATCGCATGCCGGCCGTCTGCTCTTCGGCCAGCTCGGCGGCAAATCGGTCGTCGCCATGCAGGGACGCTTCCACTATTACGAGGGGTACTCATTCCTAGAGATCGTCCTGCCGGTGCGCGTGATGAAGATGCTCGGCGTGAAAGTGCTGATCGTTTCGAATGCCTGCGGCGGCATGAATCCCCAGTTTGTCGCTGGTGACATCATGGCGATCACCGACCACATCAATTTCCAGGGCGGCAATCCGCTCATTGGCCCCAATTTGGACGATCTGGGCCCACGCTTCCCCGACATGTACCAATGCTATGACCCCGAATTCCTCGCTCTAGCCGAAGAATGCGCCCTCGATCTGAAGATTCCGATGAAGAAGGGCGTCTATGTCGGCGTCGCCGGTCCGAACTTAGAGACCGCCGCCGAATACAGAATGCTGCGGATCATGGGCGCAGATGTCGTCGGTATGTCGACTGTGCCCGAAGTGATCGCGGCGCGTCAGCAGGGCACACGTGTCGCGGGCTTCTCCATCATCACCGACATGGGTTTACCGGATAACCTGCATCCGACCAGCCACGAGATCATCATCGGCGTCGCCGGCCGCGCCGAACCGAAGTTGTCGGCATTGATCGGTGAGTTAGTGAAGCGGATGAAGGTGTAGGGTGGGTGCGCTCTTTGCACCCACCGCGTTAGACACATTCGCCTGAAGAAGTCCGAGTTCCACTCGGGTCAGCCTTCAGGCTGACCCGTCTTGTTTTCCGGATTCACTTTCGCCCGCTTCGAATCCTTGAGCGCTTTGCGCAACAGATACTCGATCTGCGCATTGAGACTGCGCAGATCGTCGTTGGCCCAGCGCTGCACCCCCTCAAGAATTTGAGAGTCGATGCGCAGAAGGAATGGTTTGCGTTCGCTCACGGGTTCGGATTCCAAACTACTGTCATCCTGAACGAAGTGAAGGATCTGCTTTTCGTCCCATGCCGCGAAAAATCAGATTCCTCGCGCCGCTCGGAATGACAAGACGATGTCTTTGTCAAGTCCACGTCTGAGGGACCCCCAAAACAGACACGGGCCCGAAGGCCCGTGTTCGCACGACTATTGGTGAATCGATCCGGCGTTGACCACCGGTTGCGCCCCGCGATCTCCACAGAGCACCACCAGCAGGTTCGACACCATTTGCGCTTTACGTTCTTCATCCAGTTCGATGATCTTCTCTTCGGAGAGACGCTTGAGCGCCATCTGCACCATGCCCACGGCGCCATCGACAATTCGACTGCGGGCGGCGACGATGGCGCCCGCCTGCTGCCGGCGCAGCATCACTTCGGCGATTTCCTGTGCGTACGCCAGATGACTGATCCGCGCTTCGATCACTTGCACACCCGCTTGCTCCAATCGGTCCTGAATCTCCTTCTTTAGGTGCTCGGAGATCTGCGCCGTGTTGCCGCGCAGTGACACGACCGTGTCCTCGTGCGAGTCGTAAGGGTAATTGGTCGCCATGTTGCGCACCGCCGACTCGCTTTGCACCTCGACAAATTTCTCGTAGTTGTCGACATGGAAACTCGCCTCGGCCGTGTCGACGACTTTCCACACGACAATGGCCGCGATCTCGACCGGGTTGCCGTCGGTGTCATTGACTTTCATGCGTCCGGTCTCAAAGTTCCGCACCCGCAGGCTGATCCGCTTCTTGGTATAAAACGGATTCGCCCAATGCAGCCCCTCTTCTCTGGCAGTGCCGACATACTTGCCAAAAAGCTGCATCACCCGGCCCTCATTCGGGTTCACCATGAAAAGCCCGGTGAGAAGAACAAACGTCAACGTGGCGACGATCCCGCCGCTGATCTTAAGCGACACCGAACCAGTCATGACGAGGTAGACGCTGTAGGCCATCACGGCCAGGCCCAATAGCAGCGGCAGCCAACCCGACATGACCTTCCTGTGATTCTCGCGAAACATCTCCGCCTCCTTAATCGAGTGAGCACATCGATAGATGTTATCGATATGATATCACTTCGATTGCATGATACGGCACGATTATAGAGTTGGTTGTGGAAATCGTCGGCTCCCAATACGATTCCCCGTAACCCAATGGTAAACAAGGGGCTCAAGCCCCTTGTTTACCGAGTAAACTCTGCCAGGCGGGGATCTAAGATACGATTGGGGAGGTCATTAGCTCTTGCGCATACGCATACCCGCGCTCAAGCGCCTTGAGGTTCAATTCCTCAGTCCCTTTCGGGATCGAGTCGCGCACCGCCTTCTCGATCGCCTCGAAAGTGATGAGAGGAATGAGGCCAGCGAAGGCGCCCACCATGACGATGTTCTGGACCAAGGTTCGCCCCAGCTCTTCGGCGATACGCGCTGCGGGGACCGCGAATGTCTGCGTTGAGGGATGATGCCGGTCGCTCAGCGTCACGATGTCCTGCTCGTAGATGAGGAAACCGTTCGGCTGCAACTGATGCGCAAAGAGGTTGTATGCGTCCTGGTTGAAGGCGATGAGGATCGAGGGGTGTTTGATGTACGGATAAGCGATGGGCCGCTTGTCGATCATGATCTGCGCGGCGCACGCCGAACCGCGCGCCTCGGGGCCGAACGATTGGATCATGGTCGCGTGCGAGTGATCGTAAATCGACGCCGCCTTGCCGAGAATGATTCCGGCAAGGATGACACCCTGTCCGCCGAATCCCGCCACTTTGATCTCTGCTCGTGTCATTCCATCACCTCGCGCCATGTATCCGGCATCACATAACGATCCCCGAGAATCTTCTTCATCTGCGCAGCTTGTGCATTGATGTACGATGGCCGTTCAAGATCAACAAAGTTCCCGCAGACGATCGGGCCATCCATGTTCACATCCACTTCCCGCGTGTCAGCGCCATTTTTGATCACGCTGCGTTCGCGGTACTGCTCGACCATCGCCAGACCGTCGCCCAAACGATTGCGCCGTCCAAATAGAGTCGGGCAGGGCGCCAGCATCTCGACAAACGTGAATCCCGGCTTCGACATCGCGGTCTTGATCGCATTGGCCAATTGCCGCACGTGATAAACTGTCCAGCGCGCGACAAACACCGCGCCACAAGACTGCGCCAGGTACGGCAGATTGAATGGCTTTTCGACAGCGCCATAGGGCGCAGTGGACACAATACCGACTTCCGGAGTGGTCGGTGCCGCCTGACCGCCGGTCATGCCATAGTTGAAATTGTTCACGCAGAGCACGGTGAGGTCGACATTCCGTCTGGCCGCATGAATGAAGTGGTTGCCGCCGATTGCGAACAAGTCGCCGTCGCCGGAGTACACTACCACCTTGGTTTTCGGATGCGCCAGCTTGAGACCGGTCGCAAACGGGATCGCCCGTCCGTGCGTGGTGTGAAACGTGTCGAGCTTCAAGTATCCCGCGACACGTCCGGTACAGCCGATTCCGGAGACAATGGCGAGATCCTCGCGCGCGATTCCCAGATCCTCGATCGCGCGCGTAAAGCAATTGACCGTGGTGCCGATGCCGCATCCCGGGCACCAGATATGCGGCATGCGTTCCTGACGCAACCAGTCGCCAATGGGGTGTTCGTCGGTTTCCACCGGGCAGGAAATGAGCGATTCAAATCCTTCGAGATTGGATTCCAGTGTCTTCGCTGCGCTCATTTCGCCACCTCAATTATCGCACGGTAGATGACTTCGGGATCGTGCACTTCACCGCCGGCATGAGTCACCGACACGACCTGCGCTTTCCCCGCCACGGCACGTTCGACTTCGCGCACCATCTGTCCCATGTTCATTTCCGGGACGACAAATCCCTTCACGCGCGCCGCGAGTTCGGCTATTCGCTTGCCGGCAAACGGCCACACAGTGATCAGACGCAGGAAACCGATCTTGTGCCCTTCGGCGCGCGCCCTTTCGATCGCTGGATGGCAGACTCGAGCGGTAATCCCATATGACAGGACGATAATGTCGGCGTCTTCGACGCCCTCTTCTTCCAGTGTGATGATTTCATCCCTGTGGTTTCGGATCTTGTCGATCAGCCGCTCCACAAGTTTGGCCTGCGCCTCAGCGTTCATGGCCGGATAGCCGCGTTCATCGTGAGTGAGACCGGTCACGTGTGGAAAGTGACCGAGCCCGACTTTGGTCATCGGCGGCACCAGTGATCCATTGTCGGATTCCGCCAGGCTATACGGCCAATACTCTGCCCCGGGCGCAACTTTGGTCATGCGGCGCGGTTCGATTTCGATCTCGTCGGCGGGCGGAATGTCCACTCGCTCAAGCATGTGCCCCACACACTCATCCATCATCACGAGCACAGGTGTCCGAAATTTCTCTGAAAGATTGAATGCCCGTATGGTCAGATCGAAGCACTCCTGCGGCGATGAGGGCGCCAGTGCGATAATCTCGTAATCGCCATGACTGCCCCAGCGTGCTTGCATCATGTCTGATTGTGCCGGCAACGTTGGCAATCCGGTCGACGGCCCACCCCGTTGCACATCGATCAACACAAACGGCGTTTCGGTCATGATGCCGTAGCCGAGATGCTCCATCATCAGGGAGAATCCGGGACCCGAGGTGACCGTGACCGCTTTTGCTCCGCCCCACACGGCGCCTTGGATGGCGATCGACGCGGCGAGTTCATCTTCCATTTGGATGAAGGTGCCGCCGGTGCGTGGAAAACGGTGGGCCAATCGTTCGACGATTTCGGTCGAAGGCGTGATCGGGTAGCCGGCGGAAAAATCGGCGCCGGCCGCCAGCGCTCCTTCGGCGGCCGCATGGTCGCCGTCGAGAAAGTGAATTCCAGTCAGTACGCCGCGCGGATTGGTTTTCATTCGTTGAGCCTATGCCTTCTTGGACTTGAGACCATAGATCGCAAAATCGGGACAGTACATGCCGCAGAGATCGCAGCCCGAGCACTTCTCCGGGTGCGACGCGACTGGAGGGTGATACCCCTTCCGATTGAAGACATTGCCCATCTCCAGAACCCCGGTCGGGCAATACTGCGCACAGAAGCCGCATCCCTTGCAGCGTTCGATGTTGATGATGACCTTCCCTTTCGGGCTCTTCGGCTTGGCATCGGCCATAATGGTGACTCTCCTGCACGGACCGCCCGGGTCGGGGCGATCACTACTGAAACTATACGGATTGCGCCCCTTGTCCCCAATGGGCCGGAGACCGTATTTGACAGCAGGACAATGCTTTTGACATTCTTGACCAAGATCACGGTATTTCGCGTAATCATGGAAACGACTTACATCTGTGCGTATTGCGGCGAAGAGAATGATCTTCTTGTGGATCTCTCGGGAGGGATGCTGCAACGATATGTCGAGGACTGTCAGGTCTGCTGCCGTCCGAATCTTCTGACCGTCCAATTGGGCGACAGCGATGATGTTGTGGTTCAAGCCGATAGAGAGAGCGATTAGCCGTGTCTCAGAATGTCAGAACCGCCCAACTCCCGCTTGACGCTCCCGTTCTTGTCTGGTATTGTCAGCGCCCACGCGCCGAATCCTCCGGGTGAAGTCGTGCATGAACTTTGCCTGCCACTACGGCGACTCGAATCTCCGTCGATGACCCATCGCCCATAGGGCGCGAGCCCAGAATCTGATGATCTCCCAATTACGCCGCGTCTTACTCGGAAGCCCAATCCCCACCGCTCGGGAGTCGCATGAGCGTCTGTCGAAGGCCCGGGGACTCGCGGTCTTCTCATCCGATGCCTTGTCGTCGGTGGCCTATGCGACCGAGGAGATCCTGCGCGTGCTTGTCCTGGCCGGTGCGGCGGCGCTCACGCTCTCGGTGCCCATCTCGCTCTCGATCTCGGCCGTCTTGATCATCGTCGCGATCTCGTACTTCCAGACGATTCACGCCTATCCCTCGGGGGGCGGCGCCTACATCGTGGCGCATCAGAATCTCGGGGCATTTCCAGGGTTGGTTGCGGCCGGCTCACTGTTGATCGATTACGTCCTGACTGTGGCTGTCAGTATCACGGCCGGTATCGAGGCGATTACCTCGGCTGCGCCACAATTGTATCCCGTTCGCGTTGAGCTCGGTTTGATCGCGATCGTGCTCATCGCCTGGGCCAACATGCGCGGCGTACGTGAATCGGGCATGATCTTCTCGATCCCGACTTATGCCTTCATCACCGTCATGTTCGCCCTGCTGGCAACGGGCGCAGTGCGAATCATGTCGGGATCGCTCACTCCCTTGCCGAGCCCGGTGCACATCGAGATTTCCCAATCTTTGACGCTGTTCCTCATCTTGCGCGCATTTGCCTCTGGGTGCACGGCCCTAACTGGAATCGAGGCGATCAGCAATGGCATTCCGGCGTTCAAGACGCCAGAGTCACGTAATGCCGGGCGCACGCTCATCGCGATGGCCGCGCTCCTGGTCACGATGTTTCTCGGCATCACATACTTGGCGCGATTCCTGAATGTGATTCCCGCCGGCACCGAGACAGTCAATTCGCAAATCGGCCGGGCCGTCTTTGGGGGTGGAGCACTCTACTATCTGCTCCAGGCGGCGACGGCGATGATTCTCGTTTTGGCGGGAAACACGGCCTTTGCCGACTTCCCGCGACTGGGGTCCATCCTGGCGCAGGATCGCTACCTACCACGGCAATTGTCAAACCGCGGCGACCGCCTGGTTTTCTCTAACGGAATCGTGACGCTGGCAATCCTGGCCGGACTCCTCGTCATCGTCTTCCGCGGAAAAACACATTCGCTGATCCCGCTCTATGCCGTCGGCGTCTTCATCTCCTTCTCGCTGTCACAGGCCGGAATGATCCGTCATTGGTTCGTGGACAAGACAAGTGGCTGGCAGTGGAAGCTGATCATCAATGCCGTGGGGTTTGTCAGCACATCAGTGGTGGCGTTGGTCATCGTGGGGACCAAACTGCTCCATGGCGCCTGGGTGGTCCTGACGCTCATCCCGATTCTCGTGTTTATGTTTCGCATGATTCGCGAGCATTACGACAGCGCCAGCCTGATGTTGTCGTTGGTCGGCGAAGAGCCACGCCCATGGAACAAACCCGCCACACACATACGACATAAGGTAGTCGTACCGGTGTCAAGCGTGCATCGCGGCACGCTTGCGGCATTGGAGTTCGCCCGCTCGATGTCGGCCGATGTCGTCGCGGTCATGGTCGACATTGATCGCCAGGGCACCGAGAGAGTCAGATCGGACTGGCACAAATGGTGCAACGATGTCCCTCTGGTTGTCCTCGATTCCCCCTATCGCTCAACGATCGCGCCGCTCATGGATTTCCTCGAAGAAGTCGACAAACGTCCGGCCGATCACGCGCTGGCGGTGGTGGTCATCCCCGAGTTCGTCCCAGCCAAAATCTGGCAGAAGTATCTGCACAACCAGACCGCCCGCCTGCTCAAGGACGCGATCCTCTACAAAGAAGGCCGCAAGCACGACCGAATCATCATCAGCGTGCCATTCCACCTGAGCCGTTGAGGGTCGACAACGACCCGGCCCCGGCGTATCGATCTGCCTCACGCGGAATCTTCTCCCACGGTTCAATCGTGCCCGCCGCGACGCGGAACAGAGAATGCGGCTTGACCATCTTCATTGATTCGATTCGCCGCCAATGTTCGGGGTCCCGCTGTTTCAGCTTGTCCAACAAGCGGTGCCATTCGTATTCGAGTTGCGATGAAGTGACAGAGATCATCTCCACAGGGCGATGCGCCGCAATCCTGCTTCGGTCAAAGTGATATCCTCGACTGTTTCCCACTTGGAACACGACCTCCAAGTAAGTCGCGATCGCGGCGA
The DNA here is from genome assembly GCA_964371625.1 of uncultured Ignavibacteria bacterium. Lineage (GTDB taxonomy): Bacteria > Zixibacteria > MSB-5A5 > WJJR01 > WJJR01 > JACQFV01. Next base: position 1,697,315 of record CAYJMP010000001.1, read on the forward strand.
CAGGAGCGCGGTGGGCACGGAATCGGATTAACTGGGGATGATTCGTATAGCCACGTGTCCGGCCGCGCAAGACCGCTTGAGCGAGAAGTGTCTCCCTCCACAACGCGACCAAGCCCTTTGCGTCCAAGTATTCGGGATGGAATGACCAGAGGCGCATCAGGGCGAAATCAAATGGTTCACTTCTGCAACTCCAGCATCCGATCCAATGCCAACTTCGCATCGCGCGCGATCTCCGGCTTCACGAAGATCTCTTTATCGTGTGGGCCGAGACCGAGGGCTTCGAGGCAGTCGGCGAGATCGTCAAGCGACGTGCGGAACATGTTGACGCAGAGCGGGCAGTTTTGTCCGGAGAGTTCGAAGATTGTCTTGTCGGGATGTTCATCAGCCAAGCGCGAGGTCAAGTTGATTTCGGTGGCGATCGCGATGTACGATCCGGCAGGCTGCGAGCGAACATACTTGTCGATGAAGGCGGTCGAGCCGCAGGCATCGGCGAGATCCACGACTTCCTCACAGCATTCGGGGTGCACGACGATCTTCACGCCGGGATAGTCACGCCGTGTCCGTTCCACGTGTTCCACCGTGAAATTCGTGTGAACGTGGCAAAACCCCTTCCAGAGGATTACGCGCGCCTTCTTGTATGGCTCCGGATCGGTCGGGGAATTGAGCGGATCATACAAGACCCGCTGGTCGCGCGGAATCCCCAGACGGTTTGCCGTGTTAGTGCCAAGGTGCTCATCGGGGAAAAAGAAGACCTTCTCGCCGCGTTCAAATGCCCATTCAAACGCCCGTTCGGCATTCGATGATGTGCAGATCAGACCGCCATTGGCGCCAGTGAACGCTTTAAGCCGCGCCGCCGAGTTCATGTACGAGATCGGGATGATTGTCTTGAGATCGCAGAACCCTCCCAGGAACTCCCATGCTTCATCGACCTGCGCATCATCCGCCATATCGGCCATCGGGCATCCGGCGCGCAGGTTCGGCAGGTAGACGCGCTGTTCCGGACGGCACAGAATACGTGCCGATTCGGCCATAAAATGCACACCGCAAAAGACGATGTGCTCGGCTTTCTCCTGCTGCGCGGCCATTTTGGAGAGGTAATACGAATCGCCGATGAAGTTACCGAATGGTACCACCTCCTTGCGCTGATAGTGATGCGCGAGGATGACCAGCCGATCGCCCCAGCGATCAATCTGCGCTCTTACTCGAGTCTTCAGCGTCTCATCAACTTGGACTGAGCGGCTCTGAATCGTTTCTGCCTGAATTGCGCCAGGGGTCATGGCAACCGTATCGTTCATCCCACTCCTCTTTCAACCAATATACACACGTCAAATGCACTTTAGACTATGACTAAATCCGTCCGATATACGCAGCAAACGAATCGAATGCGTGATCGAAAACGACAGAGAGAGACGGTCACTGATCTATCTGGCAGCGGAACAATAGGCTGATACCGGACACCATGAGCCTGACCATGCTCCGGAGCCGCCTTGATCGATGACGGTTGCTGTGACTCCGATCGAGAAAGCGCTTGCCATCAATTAAGCTTGTTATCGTGTTTGTCACCGTGAAAGGACAAATTGGAGTCAGTTCTTTGTCGTGCTGACGCCGAACCCCACCACAGGAGTATGGACATGCTAAACCCCAGTCCCTTTCGACGATTTCGCTCCGCGTTAGTTCTTCCAGTCGCGCTCGCGGCGTTGGCGCTCATTGATCTCTCGCAACCAGACGTGACGCTAAGCCAGGACACGCAAAGTTGCGTCGATTGTCATCGCAAAACCAGCCCCGCTCTCGTCATGGAATGGGAGCGCTCACTGCATTCTCAAAACGATGTCGGGTGTGCCGAGTGTCATGGGGGAAACGAAGGCGAACCGGATGCGTGGCTGCATGAAGGCACTTGGGTATCGGCCTTGGTAACCCCGAAAGATTGCGGCCAGTGTCACGATCGCGAAGTTGAAGAATTCTCCCGCAGCCATCACGCCAAAGCCGGCGAGATTCTTGCCAGCCTCGACAATGTCCTGGCCGAAAAGGTCGCGGGAATGCCGGGGAACAATGCCGACGCCGTCAATGGATGTCTGCAGTGCCACGGCAGCATCATCCGCTTCGCACGTGACGAGAAGGGCGAAATTGTCCGCTCGGGCAAGAGTCAGAAGCCTGTCATTGACTCAGACACGTGGCCAAACAGCGGGATGGGACGCCTCAACCCCGACGGATCGAAGGGATCATGCCACGCATGCCATTCACGCCATTCGTTTGAAGCAAAACTCTCGCGGTCTCCGGAGAATTGCGGCAAGTGCCATATGGGTCCCGATCATCCGCAAATCGAGATCTACAATGAATCGAAGCACGGCATCGCCTTCTACGCCAATCGTGATCTCATGGCGCTCGATAAAGATGGCGATTGGGTCTTGGGACGTGACTACTCCGCCGCACCGACCTGTGCCACGTGCCACATGTCTTCCTACATGACTCCTGAAGGCGCGGTAGTCGCCAACAACCACGACGTCGGCGAGCGCATCAGCTGGACGTTACGTCCAGTCATCTCGACGAAGCTGAATGAGATCATCTACGAGGACGGGTTTAAGGAGAACTACCCGCACACTCGTACATTGCCCAAGATTGGCGATGTCATCGAGACAACGGAGATGCAAGTTGAGAATGAACAACTCGTCTCCAAGACTGTACCGCGCAAAGTGGCACAAGTTATCAGATGGGAGCAACGGCGAGAGAACATGAAAGGCGCATGCCTTAACTGTCATAACAACTCGTACGTGGACAATTTCTATGCCCAGTATGACGACCTGGTTGACTTGTACAACACGAAGTTCGCGATCCCGGCGCAAAAGATGATGGATGACCTGAAGGCGGACAGCGTCCTCCATGCCGATGCACCCTTTGAGTACAAGGTGCAGTGGGTCTTCTGGGAACTCTGGCACCACGAGGGCCGCCGCGCGCGTCATGGTGCCAGCATGATGGGTCCCGATTACACGCACTGGCATGGGATGTACGAAGTATCGAAGCACTACTACACTGAATTCCTGCCAGCCGTCGTTGAGGCGGCTGCGACCAAAAGTCCGGAATTAGAGGAAAAATACGGCCGCCGGATTGCAGAACTGCTCACGCAAGAAGAACATCGCTGGATGAAAGGTCTGGATCCCAAGGAGGCGGAAGCGCTGCGCAAAGCGTATCAGGAGAGATATAACCAGTAGTCGACCGGATCCTCCGGCAAGACACTTGGGGCCGCTTGGTCGTAACCGTGCGGCCCTTCTTCTGTGTCGACTCACTTGGGAAGTTAGAGACTCAGAGCTTCTGCGTGTCCCCGCAATCAACCGCCTCAACGGCGGCGGCCTCGATCACAATCGTCTTATCCCGTTCCGCGAGGATGTTCACGATGTAGATCCCGACGAGCACCAACGCCGCGCCCGCGACAGTGGCCCATGTTGGCATCTCATCGAGAATCCACCAACCCAGAAGCGCCGCGACCACCGGCGTCACAAAGGCAATGAGTGAAAGACGGCTGGCGGCCATCGTCTTCATGAGATGATAGAGCGTGACAAACGCGAATGCCGAACCGAGCGTCCCCAGAAAGACCACCGCCCCAACTGATTTCGCATTCCAGGTGAATGCCCGGAAATCCTCAAAGACAAATGCCATCGGCAACAAGAGACAGATGCCGATCGTCATCTGCACGACGTTGAGTGCATACGGGTCTTCTTTCGTCAGGTGCTTCTTGACAATCACCGATGCGATGGCGGAGCACAATGGAGATGCAATCATGAGTGCGGGCGCCCACCATGCCTTCGTCGAGGGCGCGGCCGCCCCGCCCGAAAACAGGATGACGACACCCCCAAACCCGATGATCAGCCCGACGATCTTGAGCGCAGTGAGACGTTCGTACGGCAAGTAGTAATGCGCACCAATTGCGACGAAGAAAGGAAACGATGCAAACAGGATGGCGGCCAACGCCGCATTGATGTACTGCTCGACGTAGTAGACGACCGAATACGATCCGAAATACATGAGCACGCCGCTGATGGCTGTCCACATCCATGCCTGCCGGGAACGTGGCCAAGGCAACTTGCGGTACAGGATAATCGCCGTCAAAATGCCAACGGCTAGAATGAAACGAAAAGCCGCGCCGTAGAACGGCGGCGATTCCGCCAGGCCGATCTTGATCACGACCCAGGTTGCCCCCCAGACAATGCACAGCGATGTTATGAGCAGAATATTCAACATGAGCCGGCCCGGTTCTGAATCGCGATTTCCCTCAACGACAAACGGCGTCCCCGAATCGAGACGCCGTGTCGTTTCCCCTCTCGAGCGTGCCGCACTAAGTCCTCAAACATACCAATGTAATGTCATCGGCGACCGGCAGGTCTTTCTGGAAGGCCAGCACTTCGTTGACGACTTGATCGATGAACGCCTTCGACTGCGCCGCATTCCACTTCTTGATCAATTCGATCAGCCGTTCTTCGCCAAACTGCTCATCCGTCTTGTCCGCCGCCTCGGTCACGCCGTCGGTGTAGATCACCAGCCGTTGGCCGGGCAACATCGGGACCGTCTCTTCATTGTAGCTGGACCAAGAGAACGCGGCCGCCAACGGCCCGCCGACCTCGAGTGTCGTCATCTCGCCCCTTGTACCCACAAGGTACGGGGGATTGTGCCCGGCATTGCAATAGGTGAGTGTGTGATTCACCGAATCGTAAATGGCATAAAACAACGTGACAAACGTCTTCGCATCAGTCGATCCGAGCAGGAGCTTGTTGACCGCGCTCACGCATTCAGAAACTGAATTCGTATTGAAAGCGCTCCCGCGCATTGTCGCCTGCAAATTCGCCATGAGCAGCGCTGCGGGCATCCCTTTACCCGAAACATCGCCGACGGCGATGCCCCAGCGTCCGTTGCCCAAATCGATATAGTCAAAGTAATCGCCGCCCACGTCGCGGGCGGGATGCGACACCCCGGCGATGTCGGCGCCGGCGATGTCCGGAGCGCTGCCCGGCAGAAGCAGCCGCTGGATCGAAGTTGCGTTGCGTAAGTCAGTCTGCAGCTCAAGATACTTCTGCTCTTCTGCGTTCAGCCGCGCCGTCTCGATCACCTGCGAGCACTGCGACGCGATGATGGCCGCCAGCCGCGCGTCTTCGGGAGTGATCTCGCCATCGATCTTGTTGAACAAATTGAGGATGCCAATCAGGCGCCCCTTCAATTCGAGTGGCACGCAGAGAAGTGACTTAATCGGCAGATTCTTGGCGTCGGCGCCGCCGAACCGCTCGTCGTTGGCCAGGTCATTGATGACCAGCGGCTTGCGGTTCTTGTGCATCCACCCCTGCATCTGGATCGAAATCCGCATCGGCAGACCGTCGCCGCTGGAGACCACACGCATGAGCGTCTTGGTGGGATCAGACTCATTGTCGCCGAACATGTGGATGGTCCCCTGCTGGACACCCAGCCGGCGCATGCACTTGCTCACGATCAACTTGTTGATCTGCTCGGGCGCCATGGTCGAGTTGATCGCCAGCGCGATCTCGTTGAGAACCGACAACTCCTCGACCGCGCGGTGGAGGCGTTGGTTCTCACTGCGCAGACGGTCGACTTCCATCGAATCCGGCGATGGCGATTCGTCTTTTTTCGATCCAAATAGCGCTGTCATGGACTCAGGTGCTCCAGCATCAAGACTCCAAGAAACGCAATGCCTTGCACAAGTCAAGCACCTTGGCAGCTGACAAAATCCGTGCTTTCACAGATGGTTCGACCTTTATCTGACACATCGACTCTTGATCTTGCTGCCATTGTCACCGAGCATTAGGATGGACGGGGCCGGTTGAGCAACGTCCACTGGAGCCACTCATGCTGCCTCAATCACTGACCAAGCTGGCAAAAGAGAATCACGCCGAGTTCCTCGATCTGAAATTCTGCGACTTACCGGGGAGTTGGCACCACTTGACCATGCCAATCTCCGCCCTGGCAGATGACTTATTCGTGAACGGCGTCGGGATCGATGGTTCCTCCCTGCCCGGATTCACCAAGATCGAGCGCGGCGACATGATTCTCATTCCCGATGCCGCCACCGCCTTCATGGATCCGTTCTTTGACCGCCCGACAATTTCCCTGACCGGCGATATCATGGAATCCGGGGACCGTGTGGTTCCCTACTCGCGCAATCCGCGGCGTGTCGCCGCCGATGCGGCCTCCTACCTGAAGAAGTCGCTGAAAGACGCGGCCGCGATACTTGGACCCGAATTCGAATTCTACGTCTTCGACCGCGTAGATTTCTCACAACGGCCCGATCATGCCTTTTACGAACTCCACGCCAATGAGGCGATTTGGAATGCCGGGATGGAGGAAGAGTCTCTGGCTTACCGTATTCCCTACAAACGCGGTTACCACGTGACTCCACCGCTGGATCGCACCTTTAACCTCCGCTCCGAGATCTCCGTTCTGCTCGCCGCCGCCGGTGTCGGCCTCAAGTATCACCACCATGAAGTCGGGGGGGCCGGACAACACGAGATCGAAATCGCATTCTCTCCTCTCCTGCGTGCCGCCGATCAGACCTTGCTCGTCAAATACATAATCAAGAACCAGTGCTTCCGCCTTCACAAGTCAGCGTCGTTTATGCCGAAGCCGCTGTTCAATGAGCCTGGGTCGGGACTGCATGTGCATCAGTTCCTCACGAATGCCAAAGGGTCCTTGTTCTATGATGCACAAGGCCCATCGCGGATGTCGCGAACCGGTCTACACTACATCGGTGGACTGCTCGCCCATGCCGATTCGCTCCTGGCGTTTACCAATCCCTCGACCAATTCGTTCAAACGGCTCGTCCCCGGATTCGAGGCGCCGGTCGCGGGCACCTATGGAATCGGCAATCGCACAGCCTGCGTTCGCATTCCTGGATACCAGCGTGACCCAAAAAGCATGCGCATCGAATTCCGTCCGCCCGACGGAACGATGAATGCCTATCTGGCTTATGCCGCCATGCTGATGGCCGGCCTCGATGGCATCAAACGCAAACTCGACCCTGGACAGCCGCTTGAGAAGAATCTCGACGAACTCTCGGCGACCGAGCGGCGCAAGGTGCACCAACTGCCGACTTCACTCAACAAGGCGCTTAATGCCCTGATTGCGGATCACAAGTACTTGCTGCAGGGTGGGGTGTTCACCGAGGACCTGTTGACCAGTTGGGTGGAGTTGAAGTCGAGCGATGTTCACGAAATCCGCAGCCGGCCCACACCGTACGAGTTCGAGATGTATTACGACTGCTGACCCAGACCCGCGTCAGCACTGAGTGCGGCGTACACTTTGCGGCGAGATTCCGGCTGCGAGTGCGACTGCCACGACTCCTTTTCTCGCAATTTGTGGAATCCACGTAACAAAACTGCGGCGGAAGCGACTATACCTCTACATGAGGCGGTCCTGCTTCAATTTCAACAGATTGGCGATTTGGCCACTAAACAGTCCTCCGTGAGGTCTGGTTTACCCATCACCCTGCGTGAACAGGGAGAATTTTGACGGAATTGGTCATCGTCGCTCTTGACATGAGTAAATGGGCGTGTTTACACTAGTCTCAGTAGTTAAACAGCGTCAGGGTCAGGCCTCGCAATTCGGGGCTCCTCCGGTGCTGTTGCGGTACATGCAGTTGTACTAGATCTTCACTTGTCGCATGTCATGGCTGTATGACCGAGGGGCCGTACTCAACGTCGGCCCGCGAAGCGTCGCATGGTCGGTATTCATGTCCGTATCGACGCCGCCAACGCACGGAGTTGCCTATGATCGGCTCGTCCCCGCATAACGCACTACTGTAGTCGCTTTTCGTCTTGTCGAGTACACGCGCGTTTTTCCACAGTTGTAGAACATGATTCGTCACCGGGCCGGACCCGTTTGCCCGAGGGGCAGGCCTGTCCCATTGCCTTCAGTGGAGGAGATATGCGCAACACGAAATGGTTTCGGTTGTCCTTTGTCGCTTTGACCCTGATCACGTTTGCTGCCTCGACTACTCAAGCTGAGACAATCAATCCGAAATCAGGAGCGCCCTATGCGATCTCACAATGGACCGATCTGAGTCAGCCGTCTGTGATGCGAGCCCCGGTGGCATCTGGTATAAGAACGGCAGGCGCGAATGCCATCATGGCGCCGGGAGATTTGGTCGACCTCGATAATGCATTGATAGAGGCCGCGAATTATCTGAGAAGCATGCAAGCGGACATTACGGAAGACAATGCCGGGAACGGTTCTGGCGGGACAGAAGCGCCGGACGATCCGGAAGATGGCGGATGGGACTGGGTACTTACCTCTCCGCCTGCGCCATTCTTTCACACCACGGCTGCAAGCCCCAAGAACATATATGGTGCGACAGTTCTGGGACTGTACTACGCCTATCTGGAAACTAACAACGCATCGTACTTCACCGCGATGACCGATGCGGCAAATGTAATGGTCGCCGACGCAGGAATCCGTTCAGCATCAGATCTGGTGTTCCTGATGCTGTACAATGACCTGCCAGGCGTCGTCGGCACGGCATATAAAGATGCCGCCAAGCTGAAATTCGACGGCCGGATCACAGGTGCAACTCCGCCAACTGCTACTGGATTTGCCGAATACATCCGCGAGGTCCGTGGCGCATCCTATCCCAACGGGATCATCGGATGGGACATTGGCAAATTTGTCGTCGCTGCAGCGATGTTGGAAGTTCGGTATCCGGCGGACGCTTACGACTACGCGCAGGCCTCTACCGACATGGCAGAAGTGCTCTGGCAGGATTCGTACAACGACAATCCTGGCTATTTCGACATCGTCGATGATGCCGGTTGGGACCCCTCCTATTCAAACGTCAATTACTGGTACTATTCCCTGGGTGTCACGGGACTGATCGAGGCGTTCACGGCATCGAATTCCCACACCTCTGAGGTGCCGGGGCTGGTGAACCTTCTCTTGCAGAGCCAATTCTCGACGGGTGCGGTGAGCTTCAGCTACGGCGCCAATGCGACCGACGAAGACTGGCAGTCGACCGCATACGCGGCGGCCGCTCTGGCTGCAGTCGATCAGTCGACACACCAGATGGCCATAAATCACATGGCCTACTGGACAGGCGCGACACAGGACGTGAGCGGCGGTTGGCTTTATTCCGGTACCGATCACTACCCAGAGATCGGCGGCGAGAACGCGGTCGCCCTTTACTTGGGTCAAGCGCCGACGTATGTCATCGTCGATGATGACTTCGCAAGCCAAGCCGATGTGGACCTCTACAACACGTCGAATTCGACCTCGTATGTCTGGGGGTACGACGCCTTCTCAGAGATCCAAGATGGCGTGGATGCCGTCTCTGGATCGACCGTCATGATTCTCCCGGGTACGTATGTTTTGGCGAGCACGGTCAACCTGAACGTGCCGAACCTGATGGTTCAGGGCGCCGGCGCCGGTTTGACCATCGTGCAGGTCTCCAGCGCTGTTGGCTACGCCTTTAACATATCGGCGGCGGGAGTGACTCTGAAGGATATCGAGCTTCAGAAGACCGATGTCGCAGGCGCGCCGCACAACCTCATCTACATCGGCGCGAGCAGTTGCTCGATCCTGAACAACCTAATCTACGGCCCTGATCCGGGAACACCGTGGAGCTCCAATGGCATCGTCAGTCGCGCGATGATCTCGACCGGTGGCCTGACAGGTCTCCTGATCGACAACAACACGATCCACCACCTCCGTCAACCAGGCTACTTCACCGGCCCGACGACGGGCGTAATCTCCAACAACGCCGTATCGGGCACGCGGGGTTGGGTGAACGAAGGCGCGAATCTGACGTTCACCAGCAACAGTTGGCCATTGCCGCCCAACCAGGGAGCCGAAATTGCCTTGCTGGCAACACTCGGTGCCAACGGTCCGATCTGGTATCCAGACCTGATGGCATTGTCCAACGCGAACAACAACGCCTATGTCGATGCGCAGTTCACACCGTCTGACAAGGGACGCGCGATTTCCTATGTCGATGCTTCTGCCCTTCCGGACGGGTTTGGCAGCATCCTCGCCCCTGTCCAGACTATCTCGGCCGGTATATCCGGCGTGCTGGCGACGGGCGTTGTCAATGTTGCCGCAGGATCCTACACGGACAATCTGGTTGTGGGCAAACCGATGACATTGCTCGGTGCTGGAGCCGCATCCACAATGGTTTATCCAGCCCTCTCGGGACCCAATCCCGGAGGCGCTAGTTCGTTGCCACCGGGGTCGAGCAACATGGTACTTGTGCAGGCGCACGATGTCACGATCACCGGGTTCACGTTCGATGGTGACAACACGTCTTTGACCAGCGCCTACAATATCGGCGGAGCAAACCTTGACGCTCGCAACGGCATTATCACCAACCATGCCTTGGGACTGTTCAACAACCTCGTCGTTGATCACTGCACGATCAAGAATATCTACCTGCGCGGAGTCTATGCCTCCTCCGGTGGAACTTTCAATTTCCATCACAACACGGTGGATAATGTGCAGGCAGAATATGCCTCGATCGGCATGTTCAACTTCGGCGGCTCCGGTGTATTTGACAGCAACACCGCCTCGAACTGCAACGACGCGATTGCATCCAACTGGTCGAAAGGATGTACCTTCACCTACAATGTCGTGACGGCTTCAGGCAGCGGCATTCACACGGACAATGCCGGCAATGCCGTCGGCAGCACAGCCGATCTGATCGAGAACAACAACATCTCGAACAGCCCGGCGGGCGGCTATGGCATCTTTGTGTTTGCGCCCTATATTGCGCCGACCATCAATCTCAATACGATCACGGATGTCGACGTCGCTCTCACCTGCGCCGGATCGTACGCGACCGTGACGCCCCAATTCACCAACAACACCGCCGACGGCATGGGACGGCCGAACAGCGCCGGCGTCTACGTCACGACTGACATCTGGGGTTACGCGTCGGGCGACGTCTCCGTGCATTTCGAGAACAATTCCTTCAGCAATTTCACCGAGGGCCTCTATCTCGTCGCCGAAGCCGGTAAGACCGCCACGATGACGCTCCTGAACAACGACATCGTTCAAAACGGGTTGGGCATCAGCAATGGTGTCGGCCTGACATACGGTAGTCTGCCCAACGTCGGGGTAACTCTCTCGGCAACCCAGAACTTGTTTGTGAACACCACCAACGCCACTGACAACAAGGCGGGCAACTTCTACGACCAGAACTGCTGGAGCGATTACTCGGGCAGCGGTCCGTATCCTGTCGGTGGCGCCGGGGCCAATGTCGACAACAACCCGAACACCAATTGCGGTCTCGATATGTCGCCCGACAACATTCTGTATCTCTGTTCGGGCGAATTCGAATTCGACGTTGCCGTCGGCGAAGCAGTCATGGCAATGGATGCCGCGAAGATCCACTTCACCTATCCGGCGGAATTCACCGTCACCGACGTGGTAGGCGCCGATCCGAATTACATCGTCTTCTTCTCGCAGACCAGCTTGGGCGCCGGCCAGATCGATACGCTCAAGGTTGATCTCGGCGTCCTGACCGGTGTCGAAGATGGCCCCGCGACGCTTTACACTGTCAAGATGAGCGGAGCGGCCAGTTGCCTCTCCGCGGACATTGAGATGGTTTTCCAGGATCTGCGTGACAGCACCAACGCGTCTATCATCGTGCCACCGTCAATGCCGATCCATGTCGTAACCGACTGCGTCGATCCTGACATCGTCGTGACCGCACCGGCTCCGGGCGGCTACTACAGCGGCACGGCACCGAGTCTCGATATCGCGGCATCGGACGATTGCGAGATCGAAGAAGCCTACTACCAGCTCGATGGTTGTGTCGGAGCTGGCTGGGTCGCTTTGGGAACCGGGCTCAGCGGAACAGCTTTCAATCTGAGCGGTTGGGCCGTCCCCGGATACGCCGGCTTGCCTGACGGTCTGCACTGCCTCTACTTCAAGGCCGTTGACGACCAAGGCAGGATTAACGGCGACACATGCACGTATTCCTGGTGTTTCACCAAGGATGCGACTCCGCCCCCGCCGCCAACCAGCCTGACCGCTACGCCGGGGCACAACAAAGTGCATCTGTCATGGGCCAACGCCACCTCCGACTTCGATCACACCGTCATCATGCGCACCGACTGGTATGCCGGTGGACATGAGTATCCGGAGTACGACGACAACAATCCGGAAGGTCCATACCCGCCGGATATTCTGACCGGTGACCAGGTTTACTCCGGGACCGGCACGACGCACATCGACACGGACGATCTCTCCAACGCCACCCGTGACGTCTATCACTTCTCCGCCTTCACGGTCGACGCAGCGGGCAATGTCTCGGCCCCGAGCAATCCCGCTCGCTCCACCTCGTACTGGCTGGGCGATGTCACCAACAGCCCGCTGTCCGTTGGGAATTTCGATGGCTTCGTCTACTACGAAGACCTGGCGATCTTTTCGAACACCTTCGGGTTGTCGCATGGGAATCTTGGGTACGAAAACGATTTCGATATCGGACCCACGTACAACGGCAGTCCCAAAGGCATCCCGACGACCGACAATATCATCCAGTTCGAGGACCTCTCGATCTTTGCGATCAACTTCGACAAGGTCGACCCGCTGATGAAGATCGCTCCGATCTTTACATCGACCGCGATCAATGGCCCGATGAGTCTGGGTATGACCATCCAGGAGACCGCCACCGATGAAGTGACGGTACACGTGAACTTGAAAAATAATCCGGATGCGGCCAAGAGCCTGCGGTTCGTGATTCCCTCGACGGCCTCGGGCCTGAAGCTCATCGACGCGCGCGTCAGCGAGGCGCTCTCCGCGAGCACTTTGCCGGTTTTCTTCGATGGACGTGAAGTCGACGGTCGTGTCGATGTCAGTCTCGCGCTCCTCGGAGGCGAGACATCCATCGGTGGCTCGGGCGAAGTCGCGGTGATCCGGCTGCAACGTGTCTCCTCGGAACCGATGCCCTTGGCGTTCGAGGAAATCGATGTCCGCGACGGCGAAAACAATCGCCTCAATGCTATAGCGGAAAGCGCGGACATCGGCGGTCGCTCGATCCTGCCGACCACCTATGCTCTTGCTCAGAACTATCCGAACCCGTTCAACGCCGGCACCGTGATCACCTACCAGGTCCCGTCAAGCGGCGAGGTTTCGATCGTCGTCTACAACGTCACTGGTCAGGTCGTCAAGGTTCTGTATCAAGGTCAACGCGAGCAGGGCCACTACAGCGCGAGCTGGGATGGCACCGACAACGGCGGCAATCATGTGTCCAGCGGCATCTATCTCTATCGCATTACCGCCGGCGCATACACCGCCAGTCGCAAGATGGTGCTCGTAAAGTAACCAGGGGGAGCAGTCAGAAAGCGGGGGCGCCCGCCGCGCCGGCGGCGCCGCCCCTTAAGGCATCGTAAAAAAAAGAGAGAAAAGAAAATAAGAATACC
>CAYJMP010000001.1:1710724-1760092 GCA_964371625.1 uncultured Ignavibacteria bacterium
CTTGGGGGGCGTGGGGCGCCCCGGGGGGGGGGGCGCCCCCCGGGGGGGGGGCGGGCGGGGGGGGGGGCGCCTCCGATTCTGGCAGAGTCAACACATGAGAGAATCGATCTTCAGAATCGCAGTGGTGATTATGACTCTGGCTGGCTTCGCGTCAGCCGCGACCTCCCATGCCGTTGGAGTCGTTTCCTTCAGCCCCACACCCACGACCATTTCCCCCAATGACACTGTGGAAGTCGACGTGTGGGTGGATGCTGATGTCGACAGCATTCACTGCTTTCGCGTCCTCATCGATTCGGTCGATGCCGGCATCTCGCTTCTGGATGTTCGCCGGGGATCGCTCATCCCTTCCGGGAACACATTCTTCTTTTGGAAAGACACACTGGGCGGCTATGACATCTTTGCCTGTTTTCTGGGCCCGGGGACGTTTACCAATGGACCCGGCAGTCTGGCCAGAATGACCTTTGCGACCACGGGAAGCCCCTGTGGCTATCCGCTCTCGTACCGGTATGTCCTTATTCAGGATGTCGGCTTGGATTCACAGGCGGTGGCGTACACCAACGGCGAGTTTGTCGCGCCCGGCTGTTGCGCCTGCTCGTGCATCGGCGACCCGGTTTGTGACGGAGCAACCGACGTGCTGGATGCGGTGCAGACAGTGTCCGTCGCCTTCCGCAATGTCGCGGCCGTGTTCGACCCCGACTGCCCGAATGAGCGGACCGACACCGATTGTTCCGGACACACGGACATTCTCGATGTGATCCACGTCGTCAACGTGGCGTTTCGCAACGGAAATCCCAGTGTCGAGTTTTGCCAGCCTTGCCAATGATTTGCGCAACGACGTGCTCATGATCCCGGGGGTATTGGATTTGGAGGTAGTATGCACCAGCAGTTGACTGACAGAACGACCATCGCCCTCATCACGATCGCCGTGGTGATGGCATTTTGCGCGACGGCCAGCGCCCAGCAAGTGTCGATCACGCCATCGACGCCGGCCAGTCAGTGCCTGGTCGTTGATACTCTATGGATCACGTTTGATGGAGGGCTTCAGGATGTCGAAGCTGCGTACTTCGCGGTCGGATTCGACGCCACACACCTGATCCCGATGGCAGTCATAAAGGCTCCCGCCTTCGATTCCAGCGTCTTTTTGGACTATACCATCTTTCCGAACGACTCGATCGTCATCAACATGGGTTTCCTCATCGGTGACTTTGACGGCCCCGGAGACGTGGCGGGGATCATCTGCGCGCCGGGTACCAACATCGTGTCTACATCCGTGTCGTTTCAGACGTCGATCCTGCGCGATTCATCCAACGCAGCCATCGCCCATGCGGCCGTTGGCGCGACAATGACAACCACGTGTTGCTGCCGGTTTCAGGGCGACCTGGACTCCTCGGGCAACTTTGACATCGTCGACCTGGTGATGCTCGTCGATTATGTTTTCCGCTATGGGCCGACTCCCTATCAGGATGCCGGCTGCCCCGCCAACCGCGCGGAAATCAACTGCGACCTCCAGCCCAACGTCGTCGATGTTGTGCGGTTGGTCGAAGTCGCCTTCCGCAACGGCGATCCAGACTACTTTATCTGCAATCCTTGCGAATGCAATCCGTTTCCTACAAGCTGTCCATAGACGACACACCTGGGCAGGTGCAAGAAGACCCCGTCAGTGCAGACTGGCGGGGTCTTTTCGTAATGGCGATTGAGACCAGGCGTGCTTTGGCTTCAGACCTTGGGTCCGGCCGCGGCGATTTCCGTCGGGCAGCCATCTTTGAATTGCTTGAAGTTGTCGATGAAACGCATTGCCAAGTCTTTGTACTTCAGTTGATAGGCCGTCTTGTCCGCCCATGAACTCTCAGGTCGCAGGACAGGATCTGGAACTTCGGGACAGGTCTTCGGCACCGAGAATCCGAAGATCGGATCTAGGTAGTACTCGACCTTGTCGAGCTTCCCTTCCAATGCCGCATCCAGCAGTGCCCGGGTGTACCGGATACTGATTCGTTTCCCGACACCGTAGGGGCCGCCGGTCCAGCCAGTGTTGACTAGCCAGCAGGTGACATTGTGACGCGTCATCTTGCGCTTGAGCAGGTCGGCGTAGTAGTACGGGTGGTGAACCATGAAGGGGGCGCCGAAGCAGGCACTGAAAGTAATCTCCGGTTCCTTACCCAACTCGATTTCAGTGCCGCTGACCTTGGCCGTGTAGCCGGAGATGAAATGATAGAGAGCTTGATCGGGCGTAAGACGGGCGATCGGCGGCATGACACCTGAGGCATCACAGGTGAGCATGATAATGTTCTTCGGATGTCCAGCCATCTTCTCTGGGACGGCATTGTCGATATAGCTCAATGGATACGAAGCCCGAGTGTTCTCGGTCCGCCGGTCGTCATCCAAGTCGGGGAGACGGCTGATTGGATCGAAGATGACGTTTTCGAGGATCGTACCATACTTGCGCGTGCACGCATAAATCTCCGGCTCGGCCGTGGATGACAACGCGATCACCTTGGCATAACAGCCGTTCTCGAAATTGAAAACCCCTTCATCGCTCCATCCATGTTCATCGTCTCCGATGAGCCGGCGGCGCGGGTCAGCCGACAACGTGGTCTTCCCTGTTCCAGAGAGGCCGAAGAACAGCGCGCTGTCGCCGTTCTTGCCCACATTGGCCGAACAGTGCATGCTGAGAATGCCTTGAAGTGGGAGCAGGTAGTTCAGAATCGTGAATGCCGATTTCTTGATCTCGCCGCCGTAACCCGTTCCGCCGATCAGCGCGAGCTTCTGTTCAAAACTGAGCAGGATGAACGTCGAACTGAGAGTCCCATCCATTTCCGGCGATCCGCTGAACGACGGAATTGCGATGATCGTGAACTCCGGCACATGCCGCCGCTGTTCTTCGAGTACATCGACTGGGATGAACATGTTTCGCGCAAAATGACTGTGCCAGGCATACTCGGTGACCACACGGATGGGCAACCGGTAATTGGCGTCGGCGCCGACGTAGCAATCCTGCACGAACACATCCCGGTCCTGCAGGTAGGCCTGCATCCGATTCAGCACGGCGCTGAATTTCTCGGAACTGAAGGGACGGTTGTACTTGCCCCACCAGATATGCGGATCGGTTGAAGCCTCGCGCACAACAAATTTGTCATTGGCAGCACGCGCTGTGTGCTTGCCCGTGTTGACGATGAACGGCCCCATGTAGCCGATCTGCCCTTCGCGACGGAACACCGCTTCCTCGTACAGCGCAGAGGTGCACAGATTCCAATACACACGATTGAACTTGGTGAAACCCTGATCCTTCAGCCTGAAATCGGCCGCGCGTTCCATGGCGATGTCCTGCGCCGGTGTCTTAATATCGAGGTAGAACTTCATAGCCAGTCCCTCACAAGCTTTCTGTCACCGATGAAAATCTCATTGGGTGCGTTCGGGTCGAGCGCCCACTTGATGCGCGCGGCCCCGTCGGTAATGTCTTTGACCGTGCCGCAATAGGAGAGCCGCAGGTAGCCTTCCATGCCGAATTCCTTGCCGGGCACCGTGACAACCCGAACTTTGTCGAGCAAGAATTTGCAGAGTTCGACTGAACTCTTGTTGTAGGCGCGAAAGTCCGGCAGACAGTAGAATGTCCCTCCCGGTGGCGTGATGTGAACACCATCGATCGCCTTCAATTCCTGCACCATGATGTTACGGTTGTTTTGCAGTGTGAACCGCAGGCTTTCAATCCCGCTCTGGATTCCGTTGAGCGCTCCGACCGAGGCCACCTGCGAGATCGTCGATGGGCAGGATGTCGTCTGCGCCTGCACATTGATCATCACCTCGATGATCTTCTTCGGCGCAATCGTCCAGCCAATACGGAATCCGGTCATCGCATAGAGCTTCGAGACACCATTGATCACGATGACCTTCGAATCTTCCAAATCCTTCTTCACATAGCGATAGGCTGGTGTGAAGGTCTTGCCATCGAACATCAACTTGTGATAGATGTCGTCGGTGATGAGATAGATGCCTTTGGTCTCACAGAAGTCGACCATCTCAGCGACGAATTCATCGGAATACACCGCGCCTGACGGGTTGTTGGGGCTGTTGAGGATGATCGCCTTGGTGTAGGAACTGACCGCCGCCTTGATGTCCTGTGCCCGCGGCTGGAAACGGCCATCCTCGGCGTGCACGATGACCGGGATGCCGTACACCATCTTCACCATTTCCGGGTAGCTCACCCAGTACGGCGCGGGGATGATGACTTCATCCTGGGGATTGACCAGCACGGTCAAGAGCACCGACAACGCCTGCTTCGCACCGCCGGAGACGATCACGTTTTCCGGGGCGACGATCTTTCCATAGTTCTCTTCCATGTACCGGACGATGGCCTTTTTCAACTCGGGGATTCCATCGGTCGGTGTGTAGCGCACTTCACCGGAAGTGATCTGCGCGGCGGCGTTGCGAATCGCCTCCATCGGGATCTTGCTCTTCGGTTCCCCGGCTCCCAGATGGATGACCGGCTCCCCCTTCTCCCGGAGAATCCGAGCCTGCTCATTAAGCCGCAAGGTCGGGGAATCCGCGATGGATCGCGCTAATTGACTAATGCTCATTGCCGACAACTCCTTCTCACAAAACCTGTGCTGCGACGGGGAATCGCCCTCCCCCAACCAATGCACGAGCCCTCCCTGCGGGAACGCCCATGCTCATCCATGCGCCTCGCGCCGACCACAGTCAACCAATTATGCGCTTTGGTGTCCGATTTTGACAGACGAATTCGACTGCAGGAACTCACTGGCGGACAAGTGCTTTCTGATGACAACCTGAGACGATTGTGTTTCGGACGTCTGCCATCCAAGCAGAAGTGGTACGGTTTGCGATGCGAGCGACAAGTCGATCATTCGTAGGGGCGCAAGTGAGAGGCGAAGGAGCAAGCAGCGACGATCACACGACGATTAGGGGAATTTGACCAGGAGATTCTGTCGGCACAGCAGAGTGAGATCAGTTACGAGCACCTGGCATCCACCCTGGCGGAGTTCGATGCAGTTTGGGATGTCTTAGTGCCTTCCGAGCGGGGACAGCTGATCCATTCCCTTGTCCAACGTGTCGTGTGTTTACCTTCCGGTGAAGTTCAGGTCGTTTTTCGCACCGACCGTCGTGACGATTCGACCCCGTGCTAGCCCATTGTCATGGCGAGGTAGAAAGGCAATCCGTAGCAGACGACGGTCGTCAAAACGCAGATCGCAGTCCAGTCAGCCGTCTGATCGATGGTCAAGTACCGACGCGTCAACAGACTCCCCGCAAGGTGATGCAGGAAGACCAGGAGCAAAACGAGCAACACTCCCAAGATCCTCCCCTCAACGGCCATGATCACCGCACCCGCCGCCCCAATCGCAAGCGGGGGTGTGCCGGAGATCATCGACCAAAGCGATTTCTTCCTCTGAGGTATCGAGCGCGAGCGATTTGCTGTCACTGGCTGCGCAATCGTCATCGTGAACTCCGTCCTTAGACCGTAGTCGAAGCCCTCTCGGAAGATGGTCTGTCCACGATCTGTGGAAAACGCTTCATCTGAGCCTCTCGTAGGTCTTTCTCCAACTGCGCAATCTGTGAGACGAGTTCTTCCCGCTCCCCTTGACGGGTTTTCCGAGCGATTCGTGTCATCAGACCGAGTAGCGACAGGAGGAGGGCCACTGAGGTCATCTCACGCAGACTCTCCCCCACTCCAAAAAACGTGTCGACGAACGTCATCACGCTGAGGCCGAACAAGATTAGCCACCATCCTGCCATTGGACCCTCCCGAGATTAGCCGAAGCGATTACAGTGTTTATCGGCAGTTCGCAGGCGGGAATGAGCAGGAGCGTTCGGCTATCTGAAGCAACGACTGAAGTCACCAAATCCCAGATGTTCGGGCCGAAATGGCTAGGAATCGCGCACTATGGCGTAACGTGGCCACCATCGGGTGCCACCACCGCAACCCTTTGACACACGCATAAGCGCAAAACGAAAGGGCCGACTCAACCGCAGAGTCGACCCTGTCCGTCAATCTTGACTAGTTCTTAAAAGGCTTTGAATGGCGGGGCGAGTGAAACGGTTTTACGAACTCTTGGGAGCCGCCGGTCTCAGCTTAAGCCGTTGATTCTCAACGGGTGCTCCCGGACCCAACGTGCACACCAGATCTATCTAGACTTGACTGTTCCTTACTTGGGTCCAGTTGCTTAGAAGGGTGTAGTTTACTTCAGGAATCCGGTGGGTGTCAGACCGATGTCTGCACGGAGCCCACGAACTGGTGGAGGGCGACCTGACGGCACTAACCACATCCTCCGAATCCCTTGCAGGACTTAGAGAAACACAGAAACGACGTCGCCCGGGGAGGTGACCGACGTTCACTTATTCGCTTCTATCGTTGAAAGACATGCGGACCAACGTGACGAAACCACTCTGCTCGACTTGGATGGATCCCCAAAGGAATTCACTAGTAATACTCAATTCACCTAAAATATCACTTGACTCAACATACTTAACTGATGCACACAGGATATTAGGTCCGATCCTACTACAGCCACGTGTTGACTCCGTGCTCGAGAGTCTTCACCGTCGTCTGTCAAGTCGTTTACTCCACCCGGTCCGCCAGCCAGGTACGCGACAGGTTTGACAATTGAAGTGCACAACCGCCGCACGGCGGTCGAGGTGTGTCATAAGAGTCACCTCTCGTATCGCCAAGCACGCAGATAACTCTGCACAATACCCGGCAACTGCAGCTGAGTCCCGCGCACGATTGCAGGGTACGGGCAGGAGGAACTACCTCTCGTTGGCAGCCTGTAACGAGCCGTTTTTGGAGTTGTCTTGTCGAGCCGGGCAGGATGGGACGCGGACAGGCGATTGGACGAGAGTGCTCATTTGAGATCTGAAGTGCCATCTAGTTGTGATGATTCCGTCACCCTGTTTCCGAGGAGGTTGGGTTGAATCATTCAGACAAACGATTGTGATGTGGTAGACAGGAGAGTTTTTTTGATTGCGACTACGCGTATCTCCCTCCTCCAAACAGGAGCCGGAGACCCGTTGCCACTCCCATGAACTTCAAGCGGCAAAAGTTGTCATTGTCTGTGAGAGCCACGGGAGCGTTCGCCGCCTATGAAGCAATCCGAGCCGTGCTCTTTCGGACGGCACCGCAACTGGAAGGGGATTTGCAATGGCTTCACTCAAGCACACAATTTGCGTACGGAGTATTCCCGCGTGTGTCGGCAGAATCCGGCACTCGCGGTTCCGGTTCCTACGAGCAGCGGTCATTCAGGCAGTTCTAATGGTCGCGCTGGTTCCGGCTTGTAGCTATGGTACCGCGAGAATCGATAATCTCGTGGCCACCAAACACGGGACTGAAAACGACGCTGACAACCACAACGATGGGAATGATTCTCGCCATGAGTGGTCCAGCGCCGTCGCGTCGTTCGGATATGGGCCATGTGCGTTTGCGGTGCGATACGTGCAGGCCCTCGCCATCGATCGCAAGACTGGCGGACAGAGTGAGGAGAAGACTTTCAAGAGCAACTACAAGGTCGAGATTCACATCGCCGCATTACCCGGTGAAGAGTGGAAGCTCCACCTCTTCTCCCATCGGAAGGGGGACGTCAACATTCGCGACGATAACGGCAGAGCGGGGAGGGCGCAAATGTTCTCGGTAAGCTGGACACCCTCATCTCCTTCGGGGTCAGAGGACTACACCGTGTCCGGTTCGCTAGCCATCTCCTCTGAGCCATTCGCTTCAAATGCGCCTGATGACGGCGGTGATCCACAGGAGCCTGACAACGAGCCGATCGACGACGAGGTCGGCCCAGCCATAGTCACGGGAAAGGGTCCCGCTTCGCTTAGTTTCGAGTTCGACTGGCAGGCCTATGCAAGGTCGATCGCCGTCATCGCTGGCGGTGACGAGGCTGCAGTGAGGCTCGGTAAAGCACTGGACTACGTGAACATCCCGGCTGGAACCTACCCGGGGGACCCTGCACGCAATGACATCAGTGCAGACGGGCATTTTGTCACCGGGTACCTCGAAGAAGCGGACTTATCAGTGCCCGGTGTGGTAGTGACTAGTACCTACAACAACGGGTGTGTCATCTCGGGCATACCCCCCCAGTGTACGTTCCACGTAACCGGAACGGTAAACTGTCTCGGTGAGAACTTCGATATCAAGTTGACGTTCAGAGACGAAGCAGGAAACATTATCTGTGAGAAAACAATTTCAAAGACAGGTGTAACAGACAACACGTTCGATGAAACGGTAACGTGTGACTGCCCCCCTGTGGTGGACCCTCCCCTCACGGTCGACATAGTCATCACTAACACGCCGGGCAAAAGCGGCGATCCGACTATCCTTGCCTCGGGGACGTTTCCAGTGGTTGAGGCCCCCTGCGTGTGCTACGCCGAAGGCGACGTCAACGGCGATGGGGTGATCCTCACTGTGAGTGACTTAGTGGATCTGATCCGATTTGTGGACTCGGGTGGACCGCCACCCAATCCGCTCTATCAGGGCGACCTGAACAGCGACGGCTACATAGATCAGGCGGACATCGATGCTTACAAGTGCTACTTCATCTACGGGTCGTCATGCTTCCCGGTGTTCCCGGTACCCACGACCTGCAATCCCGACACGGTGCGCGGTTGCTGCTGTAGTGCCACGGGATGTGCGATCCGATCTCTGGCGAACTGTACGGCAGCCGGCGGCACATACAAGGGCGACGGTACTCTGTGTTGCCACAGAATCTGCATCGATACGGTACGGACGCTGAACGGACTCACAGCGACTATCCCGATTGTTCGTGCGGACGCTTCGTTACTCGTCGGTGGCTTCGACCTGCTCGTCTCCTACGATGCGTCGGCACTGACGTTTCTCTCGGCTTCGACGGGTTTGCTTCTCGATTCGCTGGAATGGGAGTACTTCACTTACCGCACCGGCGCAGGCGGAAATTGCACCGGCGGGTGCCCAAATGGGTTGGTGCGGCTGATTGCCATCGCCGACCTCGACAACGGGCCATCGCAGCATCCAGTCGTGTCAGCTGAACCCGGAGAGCTTGCGATCCTCAGATTCCAGGTCACAGGCGACCGCAACTTCATCGGACAGTGCATCCCGGTGCGGTTCTTCTGGAATGACTGCGGGGACAACGTCTTCTCGAGCGTCAGCGGCGACACGACGTATGTCGATCAATCGATATCATCCCCCGATGGTTCTGTACTCTGGGACGAGGAAGACGACGTGCAGTTCCCGGAGAGTGCCCGGCCGCAAGGTCTTGGAGCCCCGGACTTTTGCCTCATTGGTGGAGGACCGGGCAAGCCGCTGCCTGAGAGAAGAATCTGCTTCCGCAACGGCTGGGTGTGTATCAACGAGCCTCCGGATGATCGCGGGGATCTGAATCTGAACGGCATTGCGAATGAGATCGGTGACGCGGTGTTATACACGAACTACTTCGTCTACGGGTCGTCGGTCTGGTCGCCGCCCTACCAGGATGTCCAGCTACTCGCATCTGACGTCAATGATGACGGCGTTGTCCTCACGGTCGCAGACCTTATCTACCTTATTCGGATCATCACGGGTGACGAGCAGCCGTTCCCGCCGGGTGGAAATCCGAAGATGACGCCCTATGCCAACTTCGGTAGTGCCACGGTGCGGACGGAGAGCGATCGACTGATCGTGTCAACGACCTCCCCGGTGGACGTGGGGGGCGCATGGTTGATCTTCCGATATAGCGGCATAACGATTGGTGGGCCGGCATTACTTGATGCCGCGAGCGGGATGAATCTCCGTTACAACGCCGAGGCTGGTGAGTTGCGTGTCCTCGTCCATCCTTCCTGGGACGGCGACTTTGCGTCCGTTGGCACAGGAAGCCACGACATACTCACGATCCCCACCACTGGTGATGGGACGATTGAGTTGGTCGAGGTACAGATGTCGGATGCGCGCGGCGCGCTGCTATCGACCGTGGTGGCGAAATCCTTCGTCCCGAAGTCGTATGCGTTGCTCCAGAACTACCCGAACCCATTCAATGCCGGCACAGTCATCGCGTTCGACCTTATCGAGAATGCGGATTGGGATCTAACGATCTACAACGTGCTCGGTCAGGCCATCCGCCGATTTGAAGGAAACAACGACGCCGGGCGAGTAAGTGTGACGTGGGACGGACGCACCGAGGGCGGCAATTCGGCGTCTTCGGGTGTGTATCTCTATCGCATCAGTGCGAATGGATTCACGGCGACGAAAAAGATGACTCTGGTGAAGTAGGAGATATCTCCGGCGATCCGTGCCCTCATCGGGAGGGTCAGGAGAATCGCAAGTTGAACAGCCCGTGGGGACGGTGACGGCCCCACGGGCCTTTTGTTTGAAGTGCGTTGGAAGTAGCTCCCGGAGGGGACGCCTCTCAAACTTGAAAGTGATTGGGAGGCAGAGGCGCCCAATAGTATCTCAGTGGACGACCACTATCCGTCGACTCTCGGCCGACAGGAAACGCTCGACTCGGCGCATTTGCGATCGGAAGCGGAGCTTTGGAGCCCGGCCGAACTCCGAGACTAAGAACCGCTATGGACATTCGAGTGATCAGACCATTAAGGTGCAACCTGCGATCACCGCCCGAGCAAAACCGCCGAGTCAGGCTCTCAGTATTGCGACGAAGTCACTGTAACAGGAGACAGTGGAACTTGACTTGGCTGTGCTGAGCAACTGTCCAATAATGTCACAAACCGGTCCTGTCCGAGCTCGTTCCTCAACCAAGAAAGATCCGCGTCTTCGAGAGCGATCTTTCGGAAATTGTACTCGACCCCACCAATTTCCAGGGCTCTGCAGAGAAACGCTTTGGCATCATCCGTCTCCCGACGGTCGCTAGAGATACACGCGAGATTATACAATGACAATGCTCGCGACGACGGATCCCTGAAGGAAGATGCGCCCTCCAGAAGCAAGGCTCTTGCATTTGAGTAGAGTTGGGAATCTGAGGTATCGACCCATCTGAATCTATCATAGAGGATTAGAGCCTTATTCATACGATAGCGCTCATCCACGAAGTTCAATTCCAAGGTGTTTTCAATAGCCTGCTGAGCGAGCGCGAGACTCTTCAGGACCTCCCGTCCGTCCCCTCTAACGCGCTGTGCTCGGGCCAGGGCTAGGTATACCAGTGCCAGATTGTTCTTCGATCTATGATCTAGAGGGCGTCGAAGTATTGCCTCGATGTAAGCCATCCTCGACCTGTTCAGACTGCCGATAGCAAAGTCGAGTGCCAGGTCACGGAGAATCCCCGGGTCCCGCCCCTTCTTCTCACAATGATTTAGAACCGACATTCCGTATACTTGATAGAGTAGGCCTTGTGTCCGTAACACCATAAACTCAAGAGCGGGGTTCGAGGGAGAAGCACCCCCGTCTGAAGTCATTTCTCTCGCATAATCCAAGTAACCGGACACGGTGTCAGCAAACGTCATGTTCGGGAGATGAGAATTGGTTTCTGAACCGAGATCCACCCAACCACGATTTGCGTACAAGCACATTGCATAAGCTCGGTACGCATACGCAAGGCCATACGAAGAGTCATCAGCTATTGCAGCATCAAATCGCCCCATCGCGGTCTCGAGTCCTATTCGAGTGTGACTGAGCATCTCGCTAACGCCACTCGCTAAGGCTCGATAGGCTCTGGGGGAGTCAGTAGACAACGGTACGAGGTCGGCCGTCCCTGCTCTTAGCGACATCAAATCAGACAGAGAATCAAGAAGCATGCTCGTAAATGATGACGGGCCGTACCCAAGAATCTCGATGTTCTGAGTCCCTCTGACCAAAAAGGAGCTCGGCTCAATTCTCTTCAGTTCTCCCGTGAACGAGAGGACGGAATCGGACCCCCCTAGCTGTGCATCAGAGACTTCATACATCTCGCGACCGATTCTCGTCAAATAAGAACCCACCTCAACTTGCGATGGGTTGTCGGGAAGACTCTCAGCAAACGCGACTGCCTCACCATTTGATAGGAGGATCAGCTCCGAGAGGAAGCTCCTGGTAGTCGCCAGAATAAGCGGGCCGCCAATCAGTTGGTTCCATGCGGACGCGATCGAGGCTGCCATCACCACGGCACATAAGGCACCAAAGATGACCGTGCGTCGAGCTGGGTAGAACCGCCAAGTCACTGCGGCATAAAGTCCCAGGCTGAGAACAGCGGCAACGAATGACATCGCCATGAGTGTTCTTGTGAGGCTAACTCCTATCCCAATTCCGTGATCGATCAAAAAGCTTCGATCGAGGTACTTATATACAGGTATCAGTACCGCGAAGACGAATAGAACAACGACAACAGTGCAAAAGGTGCCAACAAAAGCAAATCCAAAGTTGCGCGTAGTGAAGCCCTTGAAGGCACCTGAGATCATTCCCACACTCCCAGAGACAATTCGGTCGATGGCACCACCAAAGACCAGCAGTAAGACGACGAATATTCCCGCCGCCATCAGCAGTTCAATTAGAGGCATACAATGCTCCCGTTAATAGGAACACGCTGATGAGATACCAAAGTGATCCAACCAAATTGATGAATGCTACCCGCCCTCGGATACGGATTCGATCGACCGGATAGTCATTGTCTATTAAGAGGCGAATCCGGTCCATCATTCCAAGGTACACAACTATAGATGCCAACGAAAAATAGAGTGCAAAACGCGCAAATATCGCATAGCTCCGGAATGGCTCGGTTGGTCCGATGGATGAAGCGTCGCACAATTCCATTGCGGAGATAGAGGCAACAGCTGAAATGAAGGCGAGTTTGTGCCCCCAGATTCTTGAGATAACCGTGCAATGCGATCCGTTAGGAACACACCCCGATAAGCGATGCGACAATCTGTCGTATACACGCAGCACTACGAAGGTGAAAATGGGTACGGCAACCTTCAATATGAAACTAGGGATCATCGTGGTCCTCGCAGTTGCCGATCTGGGTAAAGATTGCGTGAGGCCGTGTCGATACACAAATGTTATCTGAATCGGACGTGTGGAAGTCAATCGGGCTCAAACCCGCGGCTGGAAGCTGGTCGGCCCAGTAGCCAGATGACGGCATCAAACTGATGGATTCCGTCAGATTCTTGAGCATGGTGTCGTTGATTAAGTGCATAGGACCTTGAGGCACATGGCGTTAGATTGGCTCTTTAGTCGGAAACCATTGGGGCTGACTCTCGTAGAAGAACTGTCAGCAAATTATCGAGGCTGATCGACTTAACGAAGGGAGTACGATGACTACCATCGATTACATCGTCGTCGGCGCCTTTCTAGTCGGGCTTCTGATTTACATGTTATATCTTTCCGGCCCTCGGAAGGGCCGCGACTCGCTATCCCACAAACACCTTCCATAGCCTCGCCACGATCAACTCCGAGCAGGTTCCAAGGTCTGTCCACAAGATTCCCGATCCAGAGAGAATCGGTTTATTCTGCATGGAAACTCCTGATGGCAACTCCTGACCGTATCCCCGCGTTGACCTTCAGCGCTCCAATTACGTGGAGTCTGAGTTTTCAGGCGGCATAAATACAAACGCCGTGCTTAGCTTCCCTCGCTAATCACACGCTCCCTGCTGGCGCAGGACTTGACACAATCTCATGGGACTACTTTTTTGCCTCGGACCCTTGGGGCAGTTCAAATCTGAGGAACTGGCGAGTCGGAAGTCAATAGAAATCGAGCTTCCATACCCTCGTCGCCTGGGCGGGGAATCACCACCTCCATCGCGACTCGCCAGCCGCGCTGGCAAGAGGAAGGACTCTCGTCAAGTCGCCATCCTCCACGCTTCCACCCGGGTTGGCAGTTTCTGGCACCATGACTCGGCAATTCGCATGTCAAGCCTTCGCAGGCTCCGACTTACCTATAAAGAACGCCCCCAGAGCCGCAGCTATCACGGTCTGAAATATTGACATGGCAAGATGCACTTTCCCAATATAGTCAGTCATGTTTGTTGTTACCAGCGGCTGGAATAGGATCGCACCGAGCAAGAGAATCAGATAGAGCAGAGATAACCACCATGTCAAACCGAAGAATCGAGAATCGATCAATCGTTTGTTGGACTGAACGGACGAAGTAGCCGTCCACCAAGACGAGACGATAAGGCCAGTCGTCGGGAGCACCAAAGAGAGCAGCATGCTCAATGCGCCAGCCCCGGCCGGACCCGATGGGTAGTGGTCAAGAAGAAATTGGATGAAGGACACACTGAATACGATGGCGGCGCCTCCGGCCCACAAGTATGAGAGTCGTCTGAGGCAGCGGTTCAATGGCACGGTCTATCTCCCTTTCAAGGCTGCAAGTATTCCTGATCGCGACAGGTGATCATGGGCCGGCAGACTGCCCGGCCTTCTAATGCTCACGGGAGGTTCCCGATCGTCTCTCCACGCAAACTCGTAGATAAGGGCGGCGCAATGGTGTGTGCCGGTATATGGCTCTTCAAGGAGTGTCTCGGGAAGGGTTAACGCGCCACGGGCAATTAGGCTGTCTGCACTGGCTTCTGTGAGAATGGTCTCCAAGTCCGATACAATGGGTTGGTCGGTGAATACCAAAGCGATAAGCCGATAGTAACCGACAGGAGCAGTAAGCAATCTACTGAAGTACTCCCTCAAGTCGAACTCTTGTAGAGAGAGAGGGCCGACATCCCGACGCCAGCGAGTGTCACCGGCTAATGGGACTCCATTTGCATTGATCCGCTCCACACGTGTCACGAGCACGCAACCACCCGGCGCACTGTAATATGTCAACTCAGCGTAGCCACAGGTCGCCATAGCTGACTTGACTCGATCGATTACATCCCTAAAATCGGCATCCCGCGCTGGATTCACTAACGAATCTGGGACAAGACACCTATCCGATGGTTGGGGAGGGGGCCACGGGAATCTCGGAACGGGCTCGCCAAGAACTGTATCGGGTCTCGCAGTGTCATCAAGACTGTGCCCGTTGGCTGTGGCGGGAAATATCTCCTTTACGCTAATGAGTGAATTGTCCCTGAACGTGAGGATTATGGCGGTGGTCCTGTATGACGCACTCGACGGTTCTATCCTGTACAGCCACTCCTCAATCGAATCCGCAGAATCTCGGTCGACCTGATCAGGCTCGCCAATGACTGACTTCACTTCAGCCGTCGACATACCGCTTGTCAACCCGAACGGATATGCTGGTCGAGTGGTAGCCCCTCCAGATGAGGGGTTGTTATCTCGAATGTTCGTATCATCACATGGCGGCCCCTCACGAAACGCGCAGCCGACGGTCAAGAGAGCTACCGACAATACAATGACAGTTGCAGCGTTCCTTTGTCCGAGGATCATGATCACTTACCCCTTGTAGCTGGAATTATCGTCATTTTGCCTTCATGAGCCGCCCGTCGATATGCTCAATGTGCCCCTGACCCAATTGGATCTTTCCTGTAGATCATGCCTCTCCGAATGCGCCGCTGAATCCATGCCCCGAGCGCGAGAACTGCGATACACACTCCCAGTGTCGCCACTGGAGGCGCACCGAACGAGGTTGCAACGAGTGCCATTACAGTCCAGACCAGCACTGAGAGAACAACCAGCGGGACAACCAGCAACACTGACTGCAAGTGGGATGATCGACCTGGTCCCAGGAACTGTAAGATCGTCCGCTCATTGTCAGTCTTTGGTGGGTTGGCGAAGCTCAACTTGTCCAAGAATGCGGCCCGATAAATTGTGCCGATCACTTCCGGATTCCTAAAATACTCGCCGTGGGACGCGCCAGGATCCGGCCACACGCATGTCGCAACCTGAACATTGTCAACTCGCTGCTTGCGAATGGTGGCCCCAGTGACAGTCTCGATGGGGCCGCTGACAGGATCCCCTCGGTCCCAGAAATTGATCCAGTGGATATGAGGTTGCTGCCCAGACTTTGAGA
The DNA here is from genome assembly GCA_964371625.1 of uncultured Ignavibacteria bacterium. GTDB lineage: Bacteria > Zixibacteria > MSB-5A5 > WJJR01 > WJJR01 > JACQFV01. The sequence continues at coordinate 1,726,567 of CAYJMP010000001.1, forward strand.
ACGGAACGCAGGTTATGTCCCCCCGCAACCACTCGACAAGTTCCTCGTAGCTGCGCGTCGACGAGCGCAAGGCTGCGAAGAAGTAATTGACCTTGTCGATCGGGCTACCGAAGGTGATGAAATACTGAAGCTTGTTAAGTGGCAGAGGTTTAATCATGTGGGTCCCGTCATCGGCATCCGGGTTGTCCGCCTGATTGAACGCTCGCAATCGCAGCATGGCATCAAACGCAATTGTCGTCCCTAGGCTATGGGAGACCACAACGACGCGGGTACATCGCTCGTCGTTGAGCACATGACGGAGCGTGCATTCGGCGACGTCGAGAATCTTGCGCCTGCGTTCGTGCAACGGTTGGGTCTCCTCGTATGTCACAAACTGACGGATGTCGCCTACGTAATCGCGAAAGAATCCGCGAAGACCGATGGCACTTAGAATGATTGCTAACAAGCCGAGCACATTCCCGATCCCGGGACGCAATGAATCGCCTGGCAATAGGCTGGAGAGTGTGGGGTTGCCTGCTGCCCAGGCGAGCATCTTCCATGAGATGATCACCAGTAGCAAGAGAGTGGCAACCACCGTGACGCCAACCCCGACAAGCAGCATCAAGTTCACGATCTGCGTCCATCGATGAAAACGCCGCCAAGACCGGCAAAGCGCCTTCAACTCCTCGAGATTGTCTCTTCCCTTCTCGCGCTCAGAGAGAAATGCCCGGAACCGTCGGTAAGTCCTCCGCCCTTTCCCGCGCTGTGAAACGAATGCTAAGTAGATGCTGGACAGAGCCGAGATGTGTTTCCCCAACCTGCTTTCGCCCTCCGAGTTCTCCTTGCTGGGAACAGATCTTCGAGAGCCGAGACGTACGAGATCCCCACGCCTGAGTCGCATGTATGACCCCCAAGGCGCTGCCAGAACCTTCAACGGCTGTTGGATTTGGCGCATGAGCCATAAGAACGACCCAAGAGCAGTGGTACCATACGCCGCAGCGGGCGCCCAGTAGATCTCGTAGAAACGCACTTGCGATTTGTCGTGATCCGCCTGGACGTACGGAATCGCCGCATTCTCGGTCGACCCGACGAGCCTTTCGCGACGCGTCTTCACGCTGAGACGCGGTCCCGCCTGAGGATCTTCTTCCCGATATCGATCATACACCCAGTCGTCAATTGCCTCGATCAGCAGCGACGTTGACTCGTAGTTGCGCTGTTGCCCGATCCCGTGGACAAAGACGACACCGACATACTTCTTCTTCGACTGGTCCGACTCCTCAATCTCTGGCTGTGCGCCCTCAGATCCCATGTGCCTCCCAAGAAGTAGAATCGCACGCGATCAGCGTGGACATCCTTCATGCAGCCTGCGCCCTTGCACGGCATCCTGCCCTGTGACTCGATTTGCCGGAGAGATGCGCTGGGCATCTCGGCATTGATCGGAGACGTGGTAGACGTCCGATCGCTTGGAGGCAACGCATGTCGATGGATCGGGAGCCGCGGCCACCGAGGGTGCAGATTCGAACCAGACCGGAGCCGTCCATAAGCGGTCGTTGAGTCCGTGCTCGCTGAATTGCGTGATCTTGAAGAAGAGGTACTGGCTGCCACCAACGTATTCGATGTCTTCGAGCCTGTGAGGCACGCTGGCTGGCGAGTTGCCGGTGAGGCGGACGGTTTCAATGGGTTCAGCTTCCGGGCCCCCGAAGCCCTCATCGGAATAGACCTCCACCTGGTATTCGGCATCGGGCTCATCATCGTCGGTCAGCGTGAGTTCTACTTCCAGTTTGCTGTGGGCCGTCGGAACCGTGCTGACACGATCACCGCAGAGGTGGTCGTTAACCCGAAAGATCGCCCTCAGGTTCTTGTCCTCAGTGGCATAGACGCGCCGCTGTCTGAGCGCTTCAAGAATTGCCGGCTTGGTGAGCTCCGACGCGACTACGCCGGTCCGGGAGTCGGTCGTTGTCCCCCAGGTTTTGTAGTGGTTGTCTTGGTCTCCGGTGGGTCCGAGGTGGAACCCGAGATTCAGGTAGTGTAAGTACTCGGTCTGCGAGACATCGGATGAGCGGACGGGCGGTGCCACCTTTGCCATGGCTGGCCCGTTTAACAACTCAAACAGCTCCGCATGGGCATCCATTGCTGTTATCCAAGTGGCCAGTGTGCCAAAATCGTCCGCCCCGTATTCCTTGGAGTAATCCCGAAAATCGTCCGGGTGATTGAACTGTATCAGGGTGACACCTCCGCCCGCCGGAGGATGCTGAGGGAGCCACTCATTAATGAGTTTGTCGAACGCGCCATTCGGGACGTCGATCACCTGTGGCACCTCGTAAACAATGATGTGGTTGCCTGATGAGATCGTCGAGAACTCCTGCCCGAAGATCGCAACAAACTCACCATCCTTGTTCCACTTGTTGGCCGCCGAGATGACAGAGCTGCTCTGCGACCCGTTGTACAGGGAGTGGTCCGTGGCAATGAGCTTCCCATCGGCCCGCTCCTTGGCACCGCTCTCCGCCTTTGAATGATTGTGCTCGGTGACTGCCAGGAAATCGAGCTTTGCCTTCTCCTTGGCGTGCTTGTAGGCATCATTGGGCTTGCCGGACCCGTCGCTGTAAGACGTATGGCTGTGGAGGTTACCAAAGTAGACGTGCATCGTCTCGGCCCCGGCGCTTTGTCCGAGGACAAGAAGTATTGTCACGGCAGCAGCACACAACGCCGTGGCACCGAATCTTCGCAGCATCTGCATCATCGCGATCCCTTCACCTTACAACGTTTCATGCTTCCAAGGGCAAGCGGGTCCGATCCCTGGACTGCAGCTACCCCGGATACCTCCAAGCTCTGAGTTGTCGATTCGTCATCCTCACGCCGCAAACTCGATGAGTCGAATCATGTTGTCGATGCGCCAGTAGTAGGCTGAGTAGAGCATCATGCTCCCGTCCAGATCGATGAACACGCCGTTGGCCGCGTCGAAATGACCGTGCACGTCGTCACAGATAAAAAGCTGCGTGTCTAGCTTGGTGATGGCCGGCTTTTGCAGCACCGGATTCGGTGCGAGAGTCTCTGGAGGAAACTCGACCATGAACAGATCTGCCGTGTCACCTGGGTCTTTGCGCTCTGTCCCGACGAGGAACAGGTGGAAATCCCCGGCGTCGTGGTATTTCTGAGTGACGAAGTTGATGGCCTGGTAATTCGTGAAGCCAGGCTCGACACCGGCCGTGTTCACGACCTCGGTGGCATACCAGGTGACCTCCACGTCCTTGCGGAATCCTTCCATGAAATCCGCACCCTTGCTGATGTAGAAATCGAGGCGTGGTTTCCGCTTGGGTTTGGTGTCATCATCGCTCCAGACGGCGCAGATGAAGTGTCCGTTCGGAAGCCGTGCAAGCGACGTCGCCCCTGCTTTCACTCCGGGCCGAATGATCCGCGATGGGAAGAGCTTTGGGAACTCAGGCAGCGAGACGTCAAAAAAGACGATCTCGGAGTTGTGGAGATGGGTCTTGGGATTCTCTCCATAGATCGGCACAGCCAGGATGTGCCCCAGCAGGCTGATACCACCGGCATGCCACTTCTCATTGTCGAGCACGAAGGTCTTGACGATGCAGTCCCCGGTAGTGAGAATCTTGTCCCCGAATGGCCCTACTCCTGTCGCCGGGGGGCCGATCATGATCAGGAATAGATGGGACGCCGAAGAGTTCGAGAACTGCCCGGCCTTGACTCCCGGATCCCCGCCGGAGAGAAAGATGTACCGGCTCCCGAAAAGTCGTTGAATACCTTGGAAGTGATTGTAGAGAGTGAAATCAGTGTAGCGGTGGCCGGGAATGTGAGTTCCACAGAGCGCCTTCAGGTGGGATCCTCGCTCGGGCAGAGATGCGAAGGCGGCCATCACATCCTCCACCTGCGGATTGTCCAGCTTCCGGCTGGACTCCGCAGGTGCGGAGTCGAAACGGCGCTTCCTATCGTAGTCGCTTGGAGTAGGCATAACCCAGTTGTCAATGCTTCAGCACTAGCTGGCTGAACACCACATGCCGAAAACGCAGGCGAGTTGCCTGCATTACGACAGACGCCTTAGCCTCTGGCGGAAAGGCTGGGCCTGCGACTTCTATTGAATTGCACTGATCGGACCAGATAAGTCTCTTCTAATGAATATGGGGACTCATGATAAGTCAAGCGAGAGAGGTCGACCGCGCCTTGTCGAATTCTAGCCAGGCACGAGCATCAAGACCAGACCTCCGTCCCCTGCCACGCGACTCGCATCGTCATGTGTGAGGCAGAGGCGTGAGAAGCGGTGGATATTGTATTCGGCATCAAGGACGTGCGCGGCAAAGAGTTCCATAGGTGGAGCGTATCCGTTCGGGGCTGGACACATTTCTCGTTTGAACAAATGTGGATTCTTGTCTCCTATGAAGCTGTCGGCCATCGATTCCTCCGCGAAAACACGTGCCGCCCGCTTTCCGAGAGTCCCCACCTCACAAACAACAAAGAGATCCATGGTGCTTCCTATGCCTTGGCTGGTTCCTCTCAGGATACCGGTTCTACTCTCTTGCCGCCGAGGAGTGTTGATACCCGCAATGAAGCCTCACTCTCGACGACGAATGCCCTTTCTAATGATGTAAGCATGGCCGGAAGTTTCTCCTGCAAGGCAATATTCTCGAGCATTCGTACTGCTTCCGGTTCGATACGAGATACCCTGTTCCCGTACTTTCGGCGAAGCATGGCCAGAGCGCTTGCGAGAATCGAATCGAACGCTCCACGGGCGTAGCCGCCATCTCCGAGTGTTATGTGCACTGCGAAAAGTCCTGCCAACTCACGGGACGAGGCTGTCGACTGAAAGCCAGGCTCTGACGTGGCATAGCAAATGACTGTGTTAGTATTGGATTCTTGAAGCGATCGCAATGCCGGCACCAGTTTCGCTAACTCACCCTCACCCAGGAGATGGATCTTGCGGAGGACCCACACTTCCTCTTCCTCGGCATCAGCAAGCGAACGGGTAGCAAGATCATTGAGTAATCTCTGTTGTGCCTCCAGTTCGACCTCCCAATCGAAGAGGAACTTCCGAGCCCGGGATTCCGTCAGGGCCGCCAGACCCCGAACGAGCGACAGCGTCCCGGACCCGGCAGGTCCGATCACTAAACAGTTCCTCCTCGCATGTGACTTGGCAACTTCGGCGTACAATGTGTCGCTATTATCCACCAGAGCTTTTGCTCGCCAATTCACAATCCATCCCCCCCGAATGGGGCCCAGGTACACCAAGTTTCAGGCAACGCTATTTCATACTAACGGCGGTCGTATCCCCAAGACTGTCAGCAGGGGGAACACTTGGACCGTTTGGAACGGGCAGCGGCGGGGGATAGGGTATCGTGCCACCGCCCCCCCCACCTGAACCAGACTTAGCACAAAAGGCCAGAAACAGACTGAAAAACATCGTGAGAGCCAGAGTTCGCTTCAGGCTCTTCGTTACAGCCAGATGTTTGATTCGCAATGTTCCCTCCGATGGTTGTGGCCGGACCTGAGGAGTTCAATCAGAATCCTTGCCAATCCATCTCCGGGTGAGCCGCCGCGCGTCGTGGTTGCTTCCGGATTAGGTTACCGCTATTGGGGATAGGCGATACACCGACGATTATGTGGGCAGGCTTCGAGAGGATCTAAGGGAGCGCAGAATCCGCGAAAACCGGCGCGAACTCGGCGGCCGAGTGGTTGCATTGAAGTTCAGGGAGTGTGATGAATCCGCGATATTTCGCGGTTGCTCAGCGCGCTATCGCCGTGCAGGTCCGAGTTGATTGGTGGACAGAATGATGCGCCGCGAAAATCCGCGCTTACTTCACTCGCCGCGGGCGTTTAATACCGTACTTTTTCATCTTGGAACGCAGGGTCGCTTCGGGGATTCCCAGCGCTCGCGCTGCGCGAACCTCGACCCATCCGACCTGCTGGAGAGTCCGCAGAATTTGCGACGATTCGAAGTCCGCAACAGCCTGCTTGAGACCGGGCGAGTGACGTCGCTTGGGACTGACCATTGAGTCAACCGAGTCACCCGGCCCGATCACAAGTTCGTCGCCAGGCGTGAGAATGACAGATCGCTCGATTAGATTCGCGAGCTCCCGGATATTCCCAGGCCACTCTCGTTTCGAGAGATACTCCAATGTCGCTTTGGAGAGTCGCATCTTTGGACGGTTCTGCCGTTTGCAGATTCGCTTGAGAATATTCTGAGCCAGCGCAGGAATGTCTTCGCGCCGCTCTGCGAGTGTCGGAATGTGAGCCTCGAAGACGTTGATACGGTGATACAAGTCCCGGCGAAATTCCTTCGCCTCCACCATAGATGCCAGATCACGATTGGTCGCGAACACGAAACGAACGTCCACGCCTAAGAGAGACCGCCCACCAACCCGCTCAACCACCCGTTCATCGAGGGCACGGAGAATCTTGGCCTGCATTGAAAGCGGCAATTCCCCTATCTCATTCAGGAAGATCGTGCCCCCGTCGGCGACTTTGATCTTCCCTTCCCGGAAGCTGACGCCAGTTGCCACGCCGGACTCAACCCCGAACAATTCCACCTCCATGAGATTGGTCGTGAGCTCGGCGCAGTTGATCTGAATCATCGGCTTGAAGTGACGCGGACTATGCTGGTGAATCCAATGGGCAAGGACATCCTTGCCTGTTCCAGTCTCTCCTTGTAGTAGAATCGAGGCATCAGTGGGAGCAGCCTGTTTGAGCAATGCGAAAACATCAGCCATTTGGGAGCTGTTAACATCTTCGAGGATCGTTGGGGCGTCGTCATCGTCCTTCAGAGGTGGCAGGTTGAATCTGACGAATTCCTCGCAGCGGGTGATCGCCATTCCCGCGAACTTGGCAAATCTCTCAAGTTGTGTCCGCGAGTCTTCATCGAACGCGTTTGGGATGCTCGTATTCGCCAGGTAGATCAGACCCCAGAGTTCGGAGTTCACATGGACCGGTGCCGTCAATACGGACTGGATGTTGAAGTATCTGATACTGCGACTTTCTTTGAACCTTTCATCAGATTGGGCATCTGGAATTAACAGACTGGCAGCAGACTTTCGGGTCTGCTCCATCACGCTCTTGCTCACGCCCTTGAGCTCTTCCAAAATGTCATCACTCATGTCGGCGGCGGCCTCAACAAACCACCGCCTGGTCGGTTGGTGATAGGACAGAATTGCCTCATGATTGGAAAGAAAGCAGCGTCTCGCCGTCCCCAACAACGCTTGCAGAAAGGCCGTCCGATCCGGAATCGCCTCCAGGATGGTCGTGATCGCTGAGACGGGATCAAATCCTGTTTGGCGGCTTAATTCGGCCTCCAGTCGCTTCGAAGTGGACTCTATGCGGTCACTCACGGATTTCCTCTCTAAGTCTGGACGTCGTGTCGTTTACGTATTGCAGGTTTCGTCGGGCTGCTGACGTGTTTCCAACCTCCATAGCATAGAGCGCGATGATTGTCAATGCATCCAACAGCAGGTCCTCACGCCCGGACTTCCGGAACTCCTCGGCTGCCTTGCTTGAATGTGTATGTGCGGCGTCGAAATCCCCCTCAAGCATCGCCAGATGCCCAGCAAGGAGATCACGGCGGGCACCTATGTGATGGACGTGTTTTGACGCCTTCAACGAATCGACTCTTTCCAGTTCCACTCGGGCGTTTTCAATATCCCCGAGCCAAAGCTGGCGCTCCAAACGCAGCAGGCATGTGTCGGCACGGTCATTCTCTAAGAGTGCACGTGATTCCAAGGGGATGTCCGACAGGAGATTCTGAGCTCGTGCGTAGTCCTCCTGAAGCAAAGCGGCTTTGGCTTGGACTCTGAGACAATCCCACTCCCCTTCTTGATCGCACAGTGACTTGTATTCCGCATGGGCCTTCGCCAAAAGGTCTGCGGAAGTGGAATAGTCCCTCGCCAACAGATGGAGACGCGAGATATTCAAGAGGCAGTCTGCTATGCCACGGGCGTCGCCGGTTCGCTCGCGGACAGCCAGTGACTGTCGGAGTAATCGGACTGAGTTTTCCCCTTGGCATCTAGCCATGAGAATCCACCCCAAGTTGTTATATGCATATGAGAGCCGCATTTGGTCGGCCAGCATCTCGGCCAGCGACACGGCCAAGCGCGCCCGACGCTCCGCGGCTTGGTTCTTTCCCAGGTCGAATAGGCAGATGGTCTCGTTCACCAGCGTGGTGAGGTACTCAGCATACTGGCCGGCATTGGCGGCACTGATTCGATGTCTTCGAAAGTAGTCCAAGCCAGACTCGGGTCGACCCGAATACAGAGACAACAGCCCAAGGTTTCCGTTGATGCGGGCCAGAACGGCCATGTCGCCTCCTGCCCTGGCGGACCGAGCAGCATCGACCAAGTAGGTTCTTGCCGGTTCATGCTCACCGCACAGCATTTTCGCCGTTCCTAATCGATTGAGGATCGTCGCGAGCTCCGCCTCGTGTCGAGGTGACTTTTTTGAGAGAGCCAATGCCTCGTGCAATGGCTCGAGGGCCATCGTCGGTTTCTTGGCATAGATGTATGCCACGCCAATTTCGCTCTTGATCATCGCGCGATCGGTTGACGTCATGTCTGTGCTCTCAACTTCCAGCTTTCCCAACCGGCTGATTCGCTGTTCCGGCGAGAAGGTGTCTCTCATCAGTCTAAGATACTCCTCCAAACTCGGTCTGCTTTCAGGGGTGATTCGATAGTCGCCGTAAGATTCGACGCCTTTTCGCGCCCAACGAGACTGTCGTCGAACGCTCCCCAAAGCTGAGTAGGTCTCCGAGATGAATCTGAACGAGGAGAGCGGAGGCTTTCCTTGAGACCGACCCGCGCGTCTGACTTCTTCAAGAGATTGTCCCAACCGGCTCCGCAGCTCACGCAGTCGTGATCTATCCCCGGCGGAGTGGCGACTCTCAGCTGATGCTTGACACGCATCGGAGCCCGCCCCGAAAATCCTACGTTCAAAGTCCAACGGCTCTCCCCTGGCACGCCTCCCGGAGATCAAATAGTCTGTCATCACGGACCGGATACGTCCGGGATTACCGCCAGTCACAGCCTGCAGGGCTTCTGAATGTGGGGTTGCGATGCTGGAGGAAATGAGAAGGTGGCTCGTTGCGTAGATGCACTCTCGCGTGTTCAACGGTCGAGTAGAGATGACTTGCAGACCATCGGAGGCAGCGCCCAGAGGATCGACACGGCTCTCCAGAATGATCGAACGATTATTCGGGACCCCATGCCGTAGTGCCTTCAATTGAGCCAAGTCCAGGTTGAACCCCGGATTAGTCTCCACGAAGTAGACTACGCCATCCGATAAATCTGGCAACTGCAGCAAGTCAGCGAGCGCGTCGGATAGCTCGTCGACACTGACAACATCGACAATCCGAATTGTTGGTCTGCCTTCCATCTGAAGAATCTGGCTGGCCGATCTCATCAATTCCGACTTTCCGCTTTGAGCAGGCCCAGCACAGAGGACGAACTGCCCATGCCCGCCAGCCAGTAGCTGCGACCGCAGCAAGCGAACCCGTCCTTTGAGACCCGTCGATCTTAGCGGAACGAGGTTGCTTGTATGTGGAAATACTGAGGTAGCCTGGACCCGAGCTGCTCGGACGATGAACTCGTAAATTGCAGCAAAATCGCTTTCTCGTTTCTCCGGGATAGGGTGGATGCAACGGACCAGCAGCCCATTTAGGTCCTTCTGAAGACGCTCGTTGGCGATGCGGGGGATGACGAACTCAATGACCTTCCCGAATGAAAACGCATCGCTTGCTGGATGTGAGGGCAGGCATCGTTCGAATTCCGGGGCGATATAGCCGGGCGTCCCGCGAATCTCCCTGGGTGTCCTCACCCCGATCGGCGCCACGAATCCGAGATCCAGGAGTTTTCCGCTCATCTTTGGTCCATCCCGGCAGACCCAGATGTTGTTTGGAGTCAGATCCCCGTGAATGAAGCCGATGGAGTGCATGCAGAACGCCGCAAACGAGACATCTCGAATGACAGCGAGGACTTCCTCGTCCCCGAGGCTATCAAGTGAATGCGAGAGTGAAGTACCGGCGAGCCGAGGCATGGTGTATCCGATTGCCAAGGCGTCTTCGACGATCAGATCTTCTGCATCTACCACACCAGACTTGGATAGTGCGCGATGTATGTTGAACTGATTCAATACAGAGTTCTGGGTGCTGGGCGAATGCACGTGGCTAACCCTTGCCACGCGGCATACGCCTGAAATCCGATCCCGGCATTCTATGACGTTAGAAGCGTCGCCCGCAGACTGCGTTGCGCTCAGGTCTAATTGGGATGAGTAGACTTGCAAGATCCGACCTGCCCAGGTGTCAAATCAGCGGAGTTACCCGCGAGACCGTGTAGAACTGCACACAGTGCTTTGGCATTAGCTGTAGTGTGTAATGATGCGGAATTGGAGACGGACGAATCAAGGGCGTTCGCTTGAGCGAACGCAGAACTGGCCAGACGTGGCGGCCACCGACCCGAGGACATAGTTCATTGGTGTCTGTCGTCAAACCAAAGTGGGCGGCTGTCTTAGAAACCCAAGAATCAGCTCTGTCGAGTTCAGTCGATTTGGCCGCCAGTCCTAGTCCCCGGGACAGGGAAATCAAACCAGCATTTCGACCAGCCGCCTCTTGAACGCCTTCCGCTTCGAACCTGTGAGGATCGAAGCTGGAAACCTCTGGGCCAATTGATCCAAGAACTCATCCACCTCTGTCTCGAGCATCCTATTGATCAGCCTGGGGTTGACCCGGTAGATGACCGTGTAGATCGCTCTGCGGATAATTGTGCCGACTGCAACTCCGTCTTGGCGCGCGATCTTCCGCAGTACCTCCAATTCATCCGGAGGAAGAACCAATGAGAACGGGAGAGGTTTGTCACCGGCTACTCTTGAACGGGGTCTTGCCATTTGGTCGCCTCCGCGTGGTCGCAGGCTAACACGATCCGAGTTTGATTCCACCCGCACAAAGCGGCCCCTCGTCGCAGGGGCGGGGCGCTCTATGGATTTAAGGGCGCCTGCTTTGACTGATACAACGCTCTAGCTGACTCTCGTTCAAGGCGTTCCTCTTGGGCGATCTCAGTCCTGTAGTCAGCTCCCGACCAGTACTGATCCATAAGCTCGAGCTGACGCTTAAGTGAGTTCAACTCGTCTTGTAAATTCTGGATCAGGTCCACGTGCTGCAAGTCCAAGTTCTCAAGTTTGGCGCGGCTCTCCGCATTTGCTGAGTGCAGCTCGCTCTTAAGCTTCTCGTTCTCGGCCTGCAGGAATTCTACTTGCTCCTCCAGGGTTTGGCGCATTGCGATCAGTTGCTCTCGAATTCGGGCCGGGGTGAGCGATCTAGCAAACTCTAGTTCGCTCTTGATGGCATCAATCTGGGCATCTTTCGCTCGGCTGAACTCCTTTGCCCACCGAATCTTCGCGATCCACGCAAGGCATGCAGCGATGCCGCTCAGCAGCGCCGCGACGATAGTGACCCATTGTAACATTGCGGTTCTCCGCTAACTGCACACTCTGTGGTTGAGTCTGAGTGACCACCCGAAGCTTCAATCGGTAGCAGCCCCTCGTCGCCGGGGCGGGGCCGCTTTTCTGTCTCCTTTCAAACAGTCATCGCCGGCAGAATTGCAGCGCGTCACTCACAAACCGTCGCAACTCGCCATCGTTGATAGGCTCTGATTCCCAACCTTGGTGATGATACCTGCTCGCATACTCATTCAAGTGTTGTAATGTGTGAGTCGACTGGACGTCGAGTATTTCAGTCGCAGTTCCCATCCGTTGCTCGCAGACACAGATAAACGGTCCGAGCAGGGCCCCTGGAGGAAAGTGCTCGGGGTACCCGACGCGAAGAAACGCCTCCAAATGAGGGCGAATGGACCGAGCAACTTCGCGCATGTCCCCCACTCCTCGATCACGAAATTCCCTTAGTCTCGCATTGCGTTGATCGTGCTCTGTCAATGAGTCCCGGCTCACGTCCCAGGAACGCAAAGTGGAACCCCTGCCGTCCCGCGCGACCTCAAGCGCAGCAAGCGCTGTCGGCTCCATCCCTTCACTTAGTCGACACAGAAACGACTTGTTGTGTGAGAGGACGATTACTTGACCGACTTGTTCTACAAGGCGCCGAATTTGCTGAGCGGTTGCCATCCTACGATGTTCATCCAGACTTGAGATTGGATCGTCGATAATTACTACACGGGATGCTAAGGCAGGATCTTCTTGAAGCGATGCGAAGAAGAGAGACAGCGCCAAGGTGTTACGATCACCAGCGCTTAGAATTGTGCGAAACGAAGGCTCGCCGGGCTGTGGATCTGAAGCTCCCACGGGTACGGCCGTACTGTTGACGATCACGCTATACGTACAGGTCGGCCCACCTCGTGTGTTGGCGAATGTCATACTGTCCAACCGAAAGTCCGCATTGAAATTCGCTAGGTGTATATTGATCGCGGCTTGGTATTGAGGAAAGATCTCCGATCGATGCTGTTCCAAACTCTCGCGGATCTGATCTCGCTGGCACTCCGTATCAACTTTGGAGATCTTCTCTAGCAAGTACTCTTCGCAGAGTGGAGCGATGTCCGTCGAATGCCGGGACTTGATTGCATTGAGCCGGATCAAGTCAGTTACTATGACTGCGGAATCTGCGACGGCTGCTCGCTCCTTGGTCACCGCGATTGCCCGATTTGCCTCTTGAACGTCACGGTTTACCAAGGCAATCGATTCGCGGTGAGCATCATACCTCGCCAGTGCTTCTCGGCATTCGTCACTTATCCTCATTGGCTCAAGGGGCGCAGCAAGCTTCTCAGACAGGTGCGCAATGATGGCCCCTCGGACGGTGGCCCAGTCCCTTACTATATCGGTCGTATCCAGTGAGAACTCAGGGACTTCTGAGAACCGTGACCAGAACTGTCTGCGCTCTGCTGCTACTCTGATGGCGCGTTCAAATGCCGTTGTAGAATTCCCACCGTGGGTTCGGTCTATTGCCTCGATGATTCTTGCGACCTCACGTTTGAGGGCAACGTACTCGTCGCTAAAATACTCGCTGTAGTGCCGGAATACAGATGATCCCGTGAGACTCTGTGCACAAAATGGGCAAGGTCGATCGGAATCAGGAGCCCCCTTTGAGTCCGATAAATTCATCCCCTCCGCAACCCAAGCCTCGCCGCCCTGTCCGAGGGAGGCGAGATGGGTCTGTACACGGGTGAGAGTAGCAGTTTCAAGTTCTGGCAAACTTTGCATCAAGGCTCGTTCAATCTCAAGGAGATTGAAGACAGGGAGGTTGATCAGCTCAAGGGTTGGGGTGTTGCGAATTGCATCCTGCTCTCGAGCGCTAGCCAAGCTACGCTCTGAATCTTGGATCGCTTGATCTACGTTCGGAATTGAGGGTAAAGCACAAAACTCATCAATTGAGAGCGGTCCTCGTGGACCCGTTGGTACGGCTCGCTCCTTCAATCGTAGTTCGCGATTGTGAACCTCAATTCTTTCAACGAGGCGCTGGTATTCACGGCTAAGCCTTACAGCTTCTGTACCGAGAGCTAGGTCATGCAGATTCTGCCGGTGATGAGGCTGAACAGACAATCCGGAATGAACATTCTCGTCAATGAACAAATCGTCGAACACGACTACGGCTGGCAGCGTCCTGTTCCACGAATTGTCTTGGAAGATCGCAGGCATAGGTCCACCACTACATTCGAGGACAACGTGCGGCGGGTGTAGGGCAGTAAGTCGCCTGCGCTCCGCGATTGGCAAGGGGTCACCTGTGGCCAACGAGCGAAGTATGGCGGCCAAGGTCGTCTTACCCCTTCCATTCTCTGAGTAAATTAGAGTCAGGCGACCGAGCCGAATTCTCGCACCAGTGTCTACTGATTCGAATTGGCCGACATTTCTGACAAGTTGAATGTGTCTTATCACTCGGCGACACCGTGAAAACTGCGATAGTGGTTCACAATTGCGGCGCTCTGGTAGTTAGTGATTGTCAAGATAGTGAGTGCACCATTGCAGATCAACCGGCTGAGTGGTCCCGTTTCCTGATTCGAAGCACTTGACTTCTTCGCGTAATCCTGCACTGTCACAGCTGGGTGGCAGGAGGTTACGAGATGAATATCGCCAGTGCAGTAGACCGATTCACCCGTCAACTGGCCGCCAATGGCAGGTCGGGGCACACACAGGCGGCGTACAGGCAGGATTTGGAGGGGCTGGGCCGGTGGATGGGGAAGAAACCTGGTCTTTCTGCAGTGACACCCGATCTTCTGGCACGGTTCTTGATCAGTGACGCGGCTCTGTGTATGCAGGACGGCCAGCCCCGCTCCCCCATGTCCGTCAACCGCACCAAGTCGGCCCTGCGGTCGTTCTTCGCATTTTGCGTGGAATCGGGGTGGATGAGGGAGAATCCGGCCCGGCTGATCAGATCGACCCCAACAAGCCCCAAGGAGCCTACGTTACTATCTGAGGAAGACATAAGGCGGTTGCGTGGCGTCTGGAGCGGTAGAGTGACCGGCCCGACGACAAGTCGCGACCGCCTTATCTTTGAGATCCTCCTCGGCACCGGGATGCGTCTTGGTTCCCTGGTAGCCCTGAACGTCTGCGACATCGACTTCAAGTCCGGTGTTGCCCACATGCGCACCAAGGGCGGGGGACGGGACAGGGTGTACCTCAAACCTCAGCTTCAGCGCCTCATTGCCCGTTACCTCAAGAATGTCGCCCCTGAAGCCAACACGTCGCCGAATGCGCCCCTATTCCGCTCGATCCACGGGCAGCGGCTGGGCGCGAGGCAGATCCAGCTCAACTTCGCCAAGTTGTGCCGGGAGGCGAGAATTACGGCGTCGGTGCATTCGCTCAGGCATACGTTTGCCACGCAGCTGTACCGCAGGACTGGGGACTTGCACCTTGTGCAGAGGGCGCTGGGGCATAGGCAGATCACGACCACGGAGATCTATGCGAAAGTTTCGGACAGTCGCTTGCAGAGAGCTCTCGCACGTAATTGAACCTCGCAGCATTGTGTTGAACCCTCATGAGTAGTAGACAATCGTGAGATTTATCTTGACGGATCTTGAAGGTGACGTTTCTTACTATCCGGGTCCGAGTAGTTCGTTTAGTAATCCAGTAGATCCAGCCCTCCGCCAGAGGCAACTCTCGTAACTTCAGTGGTCACGTTGCATTGAACCGCAATCGGCTTGTGCGTTCGGTGTGAAGGGTGTCGTTTGGCATCTGTGACTTGGGCCCCTGGTGGAAGGAGGACCTGCAGTGACCCGCCTCAAAAGCGTTTCAATCATCTCATGCGTTCTGGCAGTCGCAGCGGTGAGCGGTATCGGTCTCGGGAAAGTCTATGGCGAGCACAGAGCTCGCGCGAAGGCTAACCAAGAGCGAGCGACCGAAGCGGCGTTCAATGACAGAATACTGCGAGAGCAAACTGAGGGAATCGCGATCGGACAACAGTTCCCCGAACTGGCCGTCTGGTCGATTGATGGCAGGATTGCTGTCAACTGCACTGAACTTCTACCGACGGGAGGGGCGATCTACTTATTCTCTCCAGGGTGTGGTGATTGCGTGGAATCACTGACCTCACTCCAGCGGGCGGCCGACTCTCTCAGGATAGATCCACAGAAGATCGTGATCCTTGCCGACCGCGAGGAAATGTCTCTGGATATCCTTGATGACCTTCAAAAGACAGACATCCGATTCCCCTACTACTGCGACGTGACCAAAGCAATGCGAGATACGTATCGCGTCAGGTCGCGGACGGCGGTCTTCACTCTTGATGCATCCGGAAATGTCTCGGACATGCGGGCCGGTCAGACTTTGACGGAAGACTTCGCGGCAATTCTCGATGAATTGAACTGACGACTCGGCCTCGGCGCACACATAACTCGGAGGGTGTCTACATGAAGCAGAGAATCATCATTACTGCGCTGGTGACATTTACGTTTACCTTTGCGTTTGGTGCAGCATTGTTCTCCGCAGGCACGGCGGAGGCAATTGAATGCTCGTCTGGTGGTACAAGTTGTAACTGCTGTTCGCGTTGTCGCGGAGAAGGTACGTGGTTCGCAACCGGAGGTTGGTCTCCAACCTATGGATGTGTCCCACACGTGTGTCTCCAACCTCACTGCGACGAGCTGCCATAGAACGGTTTTCATACGCTGATCGCCGAGTCCGACAAAGCCAGGCTCCGGCCTGGCTTTTGTCGTTGAAGGACACACGCTGAGTCAAGCTGGGTGATTTGAACTTGGCGATGTGGGTGTTGGGACATTGGCAAATCACTACGACGGAGACTTATGCGAGGGTCACCGACATTCCCCTACAGCGGGCGGCTGGGGTATTTCGTCGTTGTGGTCCTCCCTGTTTCTGCTGTCGTATCAATCACAATTGTGAATGCGCAGAACCCGGCCAGACTCGTCTGTCTTTTCGGGTCAGGGATATCCACTCCCGCAGGACTGCAGTCGGTTGCAGGCATGTCCGCCTAGACTCTACCTCCGCGTGACTTCTAGGGGCACGCGTGGAACGTGTACAGCCTCCTTCAATTAGATGCCGCTCAAATTGACACAGCGTTCGAAACTCGCTTGACTTTGAGCATGCCTAGCCGCCAAGTTAACTACTGACTTACAGGTCCGATCCTGACATGCAGATTCTAGCACTCTAACCGCCAAGAGTGCCGCGGCAGAACTTGGGATCTCCCTCAAGGAGAGAAAGTTGTGGTGTGCCCAAGTCGATGGTAGGCTATTCTCAGAGCCTATCCCATCCGGTTGCCGTGTGTCGTATGCTTTGGTAATTGGAAGCGTCTGGTTTGCACGTGTCTTTTCATGTGCAATCTCGGCAACACGGGACTCGAATCACATGATAGTTTTCTAGATCCACGCACCCAGGGAGGATTCTGTGTACATCCCAGACAAGAGTGTATTTCAGCCTTCGGATCAATCGCTCAACAAGTGGCTTGCGTGTCGCAAGCCCACGCTCAGAATTGGAGGTGCTCCGATGCCGGGCTTCTTTTCTGACACTGGAAATGCATCCGACAATGGCTGGTTTTGGGTTGGGTTTATTGGAGAGCTGATTGGGCTATTCACGACCATCTACGCCGGCTTCAATAGTGGCGGCATCTTCATTCCCCTTGCGATTCTCGCGATAGTCATGTTCGTGTTCTGCGATTACTTCTTTGCGGTGAAATTGCATCGGAACAAGGCTCGTGATTGCCGGATCCAATCAGAGCGCGTACTGGCGGGGGATGACAGAAAGGCTCTTGTCGATCTTGAGATAAAACTCGGCAGCGGGAGGTTTGTTGACTTCTTGCTTCAAGCCGGCATCTTCGCGATTGCTCTGCTGAAGATCTTCGGCATTCTCGTACTCGGAGTTTTCAACAATATCGCGCTGTATTTTCCGTTTGCGGTAATCTATCTGATAGTAGCGTACGTTCACATCAATCACACCGGGTACTTCTTTGCCTATGTGGATACTGAAAGAGCCTTCTCTCAGGAGCACAAGCGACTGGCATCAGGACAATTTGATGCCCACGAAGCGAAGGAAGCCGTCGCAACTCCATTACCTCTGCGGGATCTACCGATCAAACACAACCCTCACGTCATCGAAGCAGATGCGACTCCGAATTCCTATATGATTGTTGCCAAGGGAGTTCTCACAGATGACGACATTCTGAACTTAATAGACGGTCAAGACGATTCGAACCGCGAAGCCCTATTTCGCGCTTGCCGTAAACTACAGCTGGAGAATCTTGCTCAGAATAACTAGGTAAGGAGAAGCGCATGCTTAGACTCACCGTGCGGGTTATGGCGCTTTGCTACGTGTTAGTCTGTCTTGTGTCATGTCAGGGCCGAAATGTCAAGTACTTCACGCTTAGAGTAGTAGCCGGTGAGGAGTTGCTGGCACAACCTGTAAATCCAATGCAATCCGTGATGAGAGGACTAGCTAACTATTATGAGGACACTGCCATCACGGGCACGGTATTCGTCCCGGAGGTGATCGTTGTGCGAACTGACTTTGCACCACCGGTAGTTGAGTCTCTTTCGTGCCCATTATCACCATTGAATAGGTGGAGGCGTCAGATTGGCTTACTGCCCGCTGCTAACCTGATTGAGGATTATTCGCAGCGCTTAGGCACACTTGAAACTTGTCAGTTATTGAGCCGCACTTCGGGCCGAACTGTGAGCCTAAGGGCGATGCTCAGCGAATATCCCAATGCTGACACCCTGACGATAGGAGATGGCGCATTGTCTCGGCTATGGGCCGTCCGTGCCGACATCATGAAGCGACTAAGCAATGACTCAATGGCTAGCTGCGTTGTCATACTCCATCACGATACCACTGTCGCGGATCACGTGATAAGCTATCGAAGTGACAGCTCTTCTCAAGCGCTCGTAGATTCCATCGAAACAGAAAACCGCTCATTGTGGACGTTCCAGTCAGCGCCCGATCGGATACAAAGAGCCCAGCTCATCATCAATACCTACTCTCACCGAGTCGGGGACGAGCCGCTAGCCATCTACTCGCTCTGTAAGACCTTTATCTTCAGAGCAGACCATGATGAAGGGCACATCGCAGCATTTGAAATGTTGCGAAGGGCAGCAAGAAAGGCGTTACAGCAGGGTCGCGCTGCTGAGTTGTATCGCAAGATTAGTAATGACCTAGAGGCGGATCTTCAGATGGCAAAGGAGTCCCGGTCCATTTGGCGACTGTCTACGATCGAGCACAGAATGAATTGGCAGCCGATCATCGATTCACTAACAAGCGACTCAGACCGGTAGGTATTGGACCTTGAAGAACCCTACTTGCCAATATGAGCCAGCGGATCGCGCTGTGATGCGCTTGCTTCCAGAGGCTACCAACCAACCGTTGGTAACCTCTGCATGCCATCGCATTTGATGTCCCTGTTCAAGCGAGAATGGATCACTTATTCAATTGCAGAGCAGGCTGAGTATTGAATGTCACGGTTTGCGGCCGACATTGGAGGAGGTCCGGATACAGGATAAACTCGAGGGTAATGCTAGGCATGGGCCCAACCACTTCATGTCTGACGCAGTACATGCCAGTGTCGTGCGGATGACATCGGCCCCTTCCGTTGCGAAATCTGGTCAGGAGCCCCGCACCTGGTGCAGAGAGCGCTGAGGCATCGGCAGATTACGACTACTGAGATATATGCAAGAGTCACCGACGACTCTGTGAAAAGAGCCATGCGTGCGGCGTGATCCTGCAGGCATCATGTCGAACACTCTCCGATTTATTTCTTGACGTCATCAGCCCCGTACCGTTAGTTCCACGCAGGTTCGATCTGCAGTAGCAATCAGTGTAGTCAAAATCCCACAGTCTCTGTCCGCCAGCAGAGCAGAACGTACCGTGCTGGAGTCTGTTTGCGTCTCCGGCCAGTCGAAGTGTCTCATCTGCCTTGGGGGTGCACTTGCTATTGGGCATGAGCAGGATTGGTTCCGTCGCAATCGTGGTGGTTGCGGTCACCGCTGTCACTGTCCTGGGCTACAAGGTTGGATCACTGCTCGGAGAGTCCCGGGTCCAACGGGTAGAGGCGAACCGCGACCAGAAGTTGCAGGCTGATCTTGAGCGTGGGATTCGGGGAATTGGAGCCGGCATGCCACTTCCGGAGTTTCCCGTGTGGTCGACGGACGGAAAGTCATCACTGATGTCGACGGAAATCCTGCCACATGGGGGACTCCTCGTTTACCTCTCGGCAGGTTGCGAATCTTGTAAGGAAACCGTGAAAGCCCTAGAGGAAGCAATGCATCAGGCTAAACACAAGCCCAAGGATGTTGCGGTACTACTACTTGGGCCAGTTGGTCAGTTCGGAGAGTTCCTAAGTTCAGAGGGAATCTCCATTCCGCTGTATTGCGATCTTCAAGAGGTACTCGCCCGAGACTATGGGGCGAATGTGATACCGACAGCCTATCTCGTTGACGACCGTGGTTACCTCAAATCCATCACGGCCGGTACGGACCGCCAAGACGAATTTGAAGCCTTACTGAATGAGTAGTGTCCGTGTCACTTGGTACACTTCCATGGAGGGAGGTGAGTCAAAATGAGAAAGCTACTGGTCGCAATGGTCCTCTTGTTTGCATTTGCGGTTGGAATAGGAGTTGGAATCACATCGGTCGCCCCGAATGCATACGCTTGCTCGTGCGGAGGGATATGCTGGGATGGCGTCACTCCTTACGGCGGCGGCGGTAATCCGTGCAATGATCGACTCTGCGGTGCAATTGAATGTCCCCCGATGGAGTAGACATTGGATGCATGACTTCGATTAGCTCCGGACTTAACACGAGATTGCAAGTGACATGGAGATGAGCCCGGCACTGCTTGGTGCAGGCCGGGCTCTCGAATGTTTATTGCCGAGAGGACAGAGAAAACGTCCCCTCTGACGTGTCATCTCGCCGAGGTCCTGAGCCCCACATCAAGCAGTTCATGCACTGAGCGCCTCATTCGCTGGGGCACAGGCAGATTACGACGACGGAGATTTATGCGAGGGTGAGTGACCAGACGCTGAGGCGGGCTGTAGGATTCAAGTGAATTGTGGAAGGGTGCAGCAGTCGTCGCCACACCCTTCTCTAAGATCTGAGCAGATTCTTCGCGGTGACCGATCAACGATGGCTTCGACAGTACTTCGACTTCCCGGAGGCGTAGTTCTTGCACTGCTTTCCGGTTGCGGTCTTGGCGGGACACCGGACTCCCCGTTTGGTGGTCTTCTTTTTCGGCATCTTTGACCTCCTTTGTCCAAGGGCGAGATCGGGGTCCGGGCACGATCTGTCAAGGAAAACCCGTGAGATTCTTGCCTTCATAGCATCTCCTCTCGGACACCTTTGCCACGCGGCTGTACCAGAAGACAGGGAGACGAAGTGAAACCGTGGCAACCCGACTTCCCTGAAACCAAATCTTTAAGGCAGGAAGGGCCGAGTTGAATGATCCCGCCTGTCCCATTCGGATTGGTCAATTGTTCAGGATGCTGAGGCTGTAACAATCTTGACGATTGATGCACTATCCGAATTGTTAGCGGTATGCGGGGCTGCGAGCACTGGACCCCACGAGGACCCAAGCATAGGAGGATTACGCGTGTACACGGCATTCAATCGCCCACCTGATGGCGGACAAACGAGCATACTTCAGACTTTCCTGTTTCAGATCTTCTCCTGTGTTCAGGCGTCCTCGGCTGTCCACGGCTCAATGTTCCATTGGAACGACGTCGGTTTCACCACCTCGCTCGCGCGTGTCGTAGCACCCAAGAAACTGATCCTTCACTTGGTCGCTGGCGACAGCGGTATGTCAGTACCGCGTGAAGTGAAGGAGTTCTTTAGGGATTACGTAACTGACGGCGGAGTCTGGCAGAGACGACCAATGGGCCGCAGAAACCACGATAAGTGGTTCCTGTTTGATGCATTGGATTTCGACCTATTGCGGACGCTCGGCCTTCACCCAAACATCCATGCCACGCAGACCATCCGCGGAGTGAGGCAGGCACTCTTCTTGTCGACCAACAACTTGTCCACCGAAGACCCCAAGAAGCACAATGCCGCAGTACTGATTCCCGTCGATAGTCGATTGGCGAATCCGCTAAAGGAACGCGTAGAAACGCTGAAGTTGTGCTACAAATTCGGTTGGATTGTGAAGCCAATTGTGAAGGATCGGTTGGATTACGTAACTGCCGAAGACGAACACTTCAAGCTCTACCTGTATCCAAGAAAATCAGGAGCCGATGTGGTGAAGGGGATTCTCGAAAACATGGACCCTTCATCTACGTCGCGTACTGGTTCCAGTTCCATCCAGGTTTCAAACAACAGATGGAATCGCGTTAAAGTGGCGGATCAACTATGCCGCTTACACGTTTTGGGAGCTGGCGTCGAAGTCGTAGCCCGAAGCCCAGAAGATGAAGCTGATCTCGATTCCGACGGCGAAAACGAGACCAAGGAGATGTCGGGGGATGTCGCAAACGCACTAAAGAAGTGCTCCACTAGGTATTGGCAGAAGCACAAAGGGCATCCTGTTTCTTTCATTCACTCGAAGTACCTGTTGGTCGACGGCCCGTATAAACAGGACTCGGGTGCATTCGCACATCAAAAGCTCGTATGGTTGGGTAGCCCCAACATGACGAAGGCGGCCATCGAGAAGAGCTTTGAGGTATTGCTGAAGATCAAGGACGACCAAATTGCATACTCTGATTTCAGGGGAGACTTCGAGCACCTGAAAGCGTATGCGACGGACTCAGCAGTTCCTCTTGGGCAATCGTGATTGTCATTGGGCTTGTTATTAGTCAGCGATGTGCTCTCAAATACGAGCTATAGCACGCCCTGTAGCACCGTAACTCATTCGTATAATGCCTGTTATGCGATGTCCCAAACTGTCCCTAATTGTCCCTTTTTGGCCGATTTCACGCCAAGGGACAGTTTTGAGCTGATCACCTTAGTCGCGACTCCCTGTAAGTCACAATCGTTTGGCCGGTTGCGCGAGCGCCTGAGCGTTCGTTCGGCACTGTCCCCTTGCTGTCCCTTGCTGTCCGGGGTGGACAGTGCGGTCAGGCAGAATTGCGCCTTCCCATCCCCGCAACCCTAATGTGCATTGTCAGTTACATGGATCAGACTGATCAGGGACGACACTGTCCCTTTTGTCCCTTCATTCTACCTTAGGGACAGCAGGCGGAGGCAATGAGCGGTAGTTATCGAAGCGGTTTTCCTTGCGCTTGCGCATCACCTCAATGAAAACCTGACGCTCATCAGCGGGGATGTTGCGGTACCACTCCATGAAGAACTCGAACACCTCCAGCACCGGCTTGCCGCGCAGCATCTCAAGTGAGAGCTCCGCCTTCCCACCGTCGAGGAAGTGCTGCAGCCTGAGCAGTCGGTCCAAGTCCGCCACTTGCACCTTGACCTTGTCGGCATTGATGGCCTTGGCCACTTTGACCAGAGCCATGTCTACGATGCGGCGCTTCCTGGCACTGTCGCTGATGGCTGACTGAATCACCTGATCGGCGGCTTGTCGGGCTACGGTGGCTTCCCTCTCGGCAATGCGAGCCGACCATGCGAACGAGCGGGCCATCAGCTTCAGAGCACTGGCTGACAGCCCGAGTTGCTTGGCGGCGTCACGGTAGGTGCGCTTGGCTCCCAGGCCGTAGTACACTTCGAACGCCTGCAGGTGGCGGGGTGATTCCTCCTTCAGCTGGTTAACTCTCATCTTGGCAGCCCGTAGTCCGGAGTGCTCTTGGCGTCGGCGACGATCAACCTGAGTGTTTCGCTGCTCTGAGCTCGCATCCAGTTATCGATCAAATCAGCCACCTCCAAGGGCGGCATGGCATTGAGCATCTCCACGGTGACCACTTTGTCGCCGCCGTCCAGGAAGGTCAGAAGCCGGATGAGCCGGTCGACGTTGCCGACGTTCTCGCCAGCTTTGCCGGCGGCGATCTCCTTGACCACCTGACCCAATGATGCCTCGACGATCTTGCGGTAGCGGGTACGGGAGGTGATCAAAGATGTGGAGGTCTGATCACTCACCTTACGGGTAATGACTGCATCCCGTTCGGCGATGCGACCTGCCCATCCGAACGATCGGGCCATGAGCTTGATCGCACTGGCGGAGACACCGAGCTTCTTGGCCACTTCCGGGTAGGAGCGTTTGGGACCGAGGCTGTAGTAGATCTCAAAGGCCTGCTTGTGATGCTCCTGTTCGGTGCGCAGCGTGCCGCGATTAGACATCGATGGTCGTCACCTCGCTCTGTGTCGGTATGTCAGGGCGGATCAACTCCGCCTTCTTGCCGGTGTACTGCTCCCAACGTTGGACGCAGACGTCGACGTACTTGGGATCGAGTTCCATGGCGAAGCAGCGGCGACCCAATTGCTCGCAGGCAATGATCGTCGTGCCGGATCCGACGAAGCCATCCCACACTCGTTCTCCACGAATCGTCGAGTTGCGCAACGCGCGGGAGAACAGGGCTACAGGTTTCTGAGTCGGGTGCCTGTAGTTTCCCTCGCGGTCTATCTCCCACACGGTCGTCTCGCGTCTGTCCTTGACGCGCCTGTGCCCCTCACCGATCCACCCGTAAAGAAGACACTCGTGCCTCTCACGAAAATCCTGATGTCCCATACTTGCCACCTGCTTGACCCACACAATGGTTGAAGACAAATGAAAGCCAGCGGCGATGAAGGAGCGCTCGAACGCAATGCGAATCCCAGCCATGGAGATTCCGTGGCAGATGTACGCCGTGGCGCCAGTGCGACATTGACTGGCAACATTCTTGAAGACCGTGCCGAGGAATTGCTCGAAGGAAGCCATCGACATGTCGTCGTTCTTGATCCCACCCCATGACTCACGATTGGCTCCCCGAGATCGATATTGGACATTGTAGGGTGGGTCGCAGACGATGCAATCGATCTGCTCCCCTTCCATGAGGCGCCGATAGTCATCTGGGTTTGTGGAGTCACCACAAAGCACGCGATGCTCACCCAGGATGTAGAGATCGCCAGGTTTACTTACTGGCTCTTCCGGTAACGGCGGCGCGTCATCCTCGTCCTTCTCGTTCTCCGCGAAGTTGGAGTCCAGGAGCCTCGTCAGTTCCATGTCGTCAAATCCAAGCGAGGACAAATCAAAGTCGACATCGAGATTGAGCTCCGCGACAATGGTCGCCAGCAACTCGGCATCCCAGGATGCAATTTCGGCGGTTTTGCTGTCGGCGATCGCAAATCCGGAGAATTTGGAACCGGTCAACCCAGGCACTCGGATGACGGGAACCTCAGTAAGTCCGAGACGCTGTGCGGCCGCCAACCTGGTATGTCCAGCGGCGAGGTTGAATTCCTCGTCGCAGATCAGAGGGTTGATGAATCCGTAAGTCGCAATACTGCGAGCGACCGGCTCGATGGCTTCTTCGTTCCTCCTCGGGTTGCGCGGATTCTCTTTGATCATCCCGATCGGAACGGTTTCGATTTTCAACATTTATGCCCCCTCTTCCTTCCTTGCCTGCGAGCGAAAAAACTCATGAGTGACACCAAGTGTCGGGTAAGTGTCGGGTACCGACCCGACAGCTTTTCTCACCGTCTCCCAATATGTTACGGCCACTTTCTACCAACTGTCGGGTGTCGGGTGAGAGTCTATGTGTGACGTGACAACTCACCCGATGCCCACGATTTGATGTCCCCTCCCTGCATAAAGAAGTCAGTCAGGTCTTTTCCATGAGGCACGCGTGCAACTCGGCAGCGTTCGGTCGTCTCCTGCCATCTTTTGATCGCGTCTGTTCCCGGATCGTCTCTGTCGTAGCTGAGAAGAATCAGCGGTGAGCCGAGTAGCTGAATCAGGGCATGTTGATCTGGCGCGATGCCGGCTGATCCAAGCGTGCCGACATTGACGAGGTCGCGGACTTCCTGCCACGCCAGTAGGGCATCGAACTCTCCCTCAAAGAGAATCGTTGGGATTGCCGCGCGAATGTCTTGATGGAGGAAGACACCGGAAGGGCGACTTCCAGCGATGCTCACGTACTTTGAGTCCCTACGGAATTGTCTAATCTTAACCGAGATGACTTGGTCATTGGCGAACCACGGAATCGTGATCCCTTCGTGGACTTTCAATCCATGCAGGTACTGTTCCTTCGCGTTGTGTCCGATCTTCCAATACTCAAGTGTCGACCGCTTCAGGCCGCGATCGCGTAGCCACTTCCGGGTATCCTCTGCTGCCCGACTCTCGATAGCTTGAGCACACTCCGTCACAACCAACCCTGCACGTCTACTCCAATCCGTTTCAGGTGCTCTTGGTTTCTTCGGCAGCGGTTTTTCGGCGACACGAGAAACGTCGGAATCGGATTGCCCGCCGATGATTGTCCCATTGAGAAACAAGACCGCTTCCTTGAAGGACAATCCGTTTCGCTCGCGAACCCAATCGATGGCGTCGCCATGTTTCTGGCAGCCGAAACACTTGAAGTGTTCCGGATCCGGCCAAAGCGTGAGGCTCGGGGTTTTCTCCGTGTGAAAAACACACTTCCAGGTAGGACGATTCCCTCGGCGGGACGGCGCACCTATGTCCCGAGAAATGACATCGATCAGCTTGACCGGAATTTCGACTTTCACGACGTCCTCCATTCCGGTTTGCATGTCCAACTTTCTACTGGACCCGACACCCGACACTTCGAAAAAACAGTGTCTATCTCTTTGATGTGTAATGACATCAACTGTCGGGTTCCGACCCGACAGTTACCCGACACTTGTGGGCGTTCACTCATCCAGATAACCATCCTGGGTGACTGCTGTGAACTTCTCGGTGCGGACGGTTTTCTCGCGCAAGGCCAATCCAGCGGCCTCCAAATATCGAAGGGCTCCTTCGGCCTCGGTGTCAGATCGGAAACCGGCGACTCCGTAACGGAGTATCTCTCTGACTGTTACGGACTTTGCCTGTCGGCACAGCCACGTATGCAGTTGGCGGGCCTGCCGATCGGGCTTGCTCTCGCTTAAGACCTGCCACACGCGGTCTACATTGGCGACGAAGTAGTCGGCAATCATTCCCGCGCGAACGACCGTCTCAGGATCGACGACGAATGGATTCCTGGATTCGCCCGTATGAATCATGACTTCATGTAGGATCAAAGTAATTCGGGCGAGTTGCGATGGCATCTTCGAGATGGCCGCGCGACGCGGATCGAATTCGGAGAGCGAGTTAATATGGTCGTTGTTGACCTTCTGCCAGGCGTTGAATTCAGTGTAGGCGTGTGGGGCCATCTCGACCAGACGTGGGTCGTAATGGCCTTCGGACGATTGGGGTTCCAACCCATACAACCCTTCAAGGAGACCCTCCATCTGCCCAACGCTTTCGGGCGACACAATCTCGTCCGAGATCTCCTGCAACATCAGATTGGGATAAGACACGAGGAAGCGTGCGGACATGCCGTCCTCGAGTCGCATCGATCCAAGCACGCTGCTCAATACACCAGGTGGAATTCCTCCGACGATTGTTAACACGGGTCGCGGAATGTGGTAGGGCGACGCAAGACTCTTCCGATCTACTGTGATCGATTTTCCACTCCAGGCTGAGAGAAAGAACGAGCCGTCCGATCCCCGACCGCCCTTGTACTGATTGAGCCCCTGAAGCAATCCCGTGAGTTCATCCCGGTGCATGACTACGCCGCGCGGGTTCTCGTAGAGAGTGCGTTGTAGTGCCTCGACCGTCGTGTCGTCGACGATTGCGCGGGATAGGATAGGCTTGTCCGGTGCTTGAGGACGATTCCCGGAAGTGGGCGACCCCGGATGTCTGCGGCGGTGTGATCGGTAGTCGCTCAGATCATCTTCATACCCAGAGTGCAGGCTCTCGTACTCTTTGACCTTCGAACTATAGTCATCGACAAATTGCCTAGAGCGCGCCTCAGCGAATCGCGAGACGAAGCTTGCCGCTGGGCTCTTCTTCGATCCTGATGCGCCCACGACGAGCAGATACAGGTTTGGCTGTTCGGGCCACCCGGGTTTGACGATGAGCCGCCTCGTTCCGCCTATGGCGGCGCCGAGAAACCCCAACAGAGGAGAACCGAGATAATCAAGTGGGCAATGGACAGCACGTGCTCCCTCACTCACGTAGCGGGCCAGGACGTCGGGCAGCGCTAGGACGGGGAACGGGACGGCACTCGGAAGGGAGGCGGCTTGGTAATCAACTCTGGACTCATACTCGCGCGTCGCGTCGATTTGGGCGAGTGAGATGATTAACTCGTCGCAATCGAGACCTGGTATCTGCCGCACTTCCGATTCGAGGACGCCAGACCTCTGCTGGAAGTCAGTGACTCGGATTCTCTGACCGACACTCTTCCATGGCTCGGGAACCCCGTTCTCAAACATCTCCGTGTCGAGTCCGGTTAGTAGCCGAGCCAGCCCCCATTTGATTCGGGGTGTTGGTGAAATCGCCTCTTGAGATTCGTTCATACTCGGCTTCCTTCATCTGCCCTGACTCGACGTCAGGCATACTCCTTCAGCGTGTAGTTCGTCCCCTTGAGGGTGGCGAACACCTCCGCGAACTTCCGCGCCGAGACCTGAGCCGTCCCGGCGTAGAACTCGATCAGTTGTTCCCTGGATGGAGCGGGATTAAAACAGAAGAGCTTACGACCGTCACCGTTGCTGGTGATGTCCGTGAGTTGAGCCACGTCACTTGCCACCAGGAAGGCGGCGAGTGTCAAATCATGGGTCCTGTAGATTCCGTTCATTCCTCTCCCCGTAACTCACCAGATACGCGAGGAGCGCGGAATGAACGGTGTTGCTTAATTCGCCGAGTTAAGCGCGTCGAACTGACTACTTCTGTATCAGGAGTCGAACCGCCGAGTGTACCGCTTGAGCCACTGGTCTTTCATCAGGACCCCGTCATATCTCCTGCTATTGGTCTTGACCTGTCCGGGAGTGACGGCTGAGTCGAAGAGGGCTGTGAGCATGGGAGCAGCGAGGGCATAGACGGAGTATTGTGCACTTGTGGGGATGGAAGCTCGAACGAGAGGCTTGAGTTCCAAAGCCTTGGTCAACTCGTTGACGGAAATCAGAGATTGTTTAGGTATGGTCGCTCTGAATACTCGAACGAGGTAAGCGCTCGCCTTCCCACGGTTGAGTTCGGCTGGCCTACCCGTCTTGTAGCTTGGCCACTTTGTCTTGGCCTCTGAGTGGAAGATGCTGGAGTTTAGGACGCAGTTGAGAAGTGGGTTTTCCTCCAAGGCCCCTCGAAAGCACGCGAGTTTTGTCCGCCAAAAGGCTTCATCCATGGAGTTGTTTTGCGCATATGGGTAGATAAGCTCCTCCCGAAATCTGCTCACCCACGAAGAGAGTTCACGGTGAATGTCTGGGCGCAGACGCTCGAGAATGCCGCTCGCGACATTCACAATGCTGAACATCTGCGAGGCCGAACGAATCTGGTCGTAAACCGCGAGATCGAGCCACAATTCCAACAATGTCATAAAGTCTTCAAGGGGGATACCCAGTCGAGCCCTGTATTCGACAACGAGACTTCTAAAATCTTGGTTTGAGGCCAACTTTGGAGTGATTGGTTTCTCGATAAGCCCATTAAGGGATGCGAGATCTGGCGGGAGCTCCGTTGCCCGCTGACAATG
Source organism: uncultured Ignavibacteria bacterium (assembly GCA_964371625.1). Taxonomy (GTDB): domain Bacteria; phylum Zixibacteria; class MSB-5A5; order WJJR01; family WJJR01; genus JACQFV01. The sequence continues at coordinate 1,755,542 of CAYJMP010000001.1, forward strand.
CCAATCTTCTGCAGCTTGAGCAAAATAGAGCACTCTACCGATTAGCGCCTCATATGAGTCATCCGCAGTCTCAAGATACCGAAAGTGCTCTGGACCGCCGTAATGTTCGGGACGGGTACGCCGTAGGTAGTTCCAGAGTGTCGGATTCTTGACCGGCTCGGTCCAAGGGGCCAACTCCAAATCTGTCCGCTCACGTTTGGAACGAATACACTCTCTCGCCAACTCACCTGCGAGCAGGCGCAAACATTTTGGTTGTCCAGGCTCCGTACCCAGTTCCCGCAGGATTGACTCATTGGTAAACTCCTCGAAACTCGCGAGCGCAGCCTCTCGAATTCTACGCGCCCACGCCTTCCCGAGGAGCTCAAGCGGGCTGAGCTCACCGTACCGATAACGGATTTCGAAACTCCATCGCCACCAATCTGTTTTCCAGAGTTCGTGTGGGATGCCGATCCAAAGGCTGAGCATCTTCGAATCAGCCGCAGGGTCGCCGAGTCGAAGAGAAGTATCGTTTATGAAGTCTTCACGCTCAACTCTATCCACTGGCCAAGACTTTCCGGCTGGGACGAATGCGGCAAGCCCAAGATCGTGGAGCTTGATTGTCTCCACCACAGTCCACCTGCGTGGCAATCTTGCTCGCTTCATTGACTTCGTTGATTTGCTCATTGCTACTCCGTCGATACGAAACTCGCTGATAAGAAGCAATCAACCGAGCCCAGTTAAGACACTACATACTTATCCAGGATCCGTTGAACAATGCATGTATGGAATGCACCCCCACTAAGCTCCAAAGGTCGGAAGTCTCCAGCATCTTAGCCGGTGCTTACCTACGCCTCTTCTCCCAGGCGCACATCTCCCCGACACGTCGCGACTTAGCCGCCTCCAAAGAATCTGATCAGCTCCGCCAGAATAGACTCGCTATTCGAGGCGAACTGATTGCAGACGTTCAGCCTACGAGGACGGACAACCCCGGCCCCGGAGAGGAGAACTAATGGACGCATCTGCATCAGCCACCACCCAAATCAGCCGCCTACGGACCCTTGATTTGAAGGGACTCCAAGAGGCTTACGAAAAAGCGTTTGGCAAGAAATCCAAATCGCGCAACCGCGAGTGGCTGTTCAAGACCGTGGCTCGCAAGCTGCAAAACGGCGAAGAGCCGGAGTCGGCGAACAAGCCGGTGGCGCTTCCGACCTTGGTGGCCAAGTATGAGAAGAAGGGCCGCTCGAAGAACAAGACGAAGACCGCTGCTCGGGAGAAGAAGCCCGGCGAAAAGAAATCAAAGTCCCGGGTCAAACCGGTTGGTGGCCGCGACCCCCGCTTGCCTCGTCAGGGAACCACCATCGAGCGCGAGTACAAAGGAAAGAAACTGCACATCACCGTCGAGCAGGATGGGTTCACTTTTTCCGGCAAGAGTTACAAGTCGCTTTCGGCTCTGGCAGCCCACATCACCGGGGCCAAGGCGATCAATGGTTACCTCTTCTTCCAACTGGGCGATTACGCCAAGCCGAAGAAGGAGAAGGCGGGTAAGTGAACCCGGTTCTTGGACCAGTCACCAAGACACGCCGGAGCCTACGGGATGTCCCAGTGGCTCCGGCGAAGGTCGTTCGGGCGGCGATCTACACCCGCAAATCGACCGACGAGGGCTTGGACTCCGCCTTTAACTCGCTGGATGCACAACGGGAAGCCGGTGAAGCGTACGTCAAGACGATGCAGGGCGAGGGCTGGACGGTCTTACCAGAGCATTACGATGATGGTGGCTTTACCGGCGGCAACACCGACAGACCCGCGCTCCAGCGCCTGATCGCTGAGGTCGAGCGCGGGGCTGTCGATGCGGTCCTGGTCTACAAAATTGACCGCCTCTCCCGCTCGCTTCTGGACTTCCTCAACCTGATCGAGTACTTCGAGCAGCATAATATCTCGTTTGTCAGTGTGACCCAGCAGATCAATACCGCCACGTCAGCCGGCAAACTGATGCTGCACATCCTGGCCAGCTTCGCCTCCTACGAACGCTCCATCATCTCCGAGCGCACCCGGGACAAGATGCATGCGGCACGTAAGCGAGGTCAGTGGATCGGTGGCGGGGTCATATTGGGATACCGGATTGACCGGGAGCAGCACAAGCTGGTGGTCGACGAAGAGGAAGCCCTTTGTGTTCGCGAATTGTTCAATCTGTACCTTAACAGGCGATCCCTGCTGGCCGTTGTGACCGAAGTCAACTCCCGTGGCTGGTGCAAGAAGCGCTGGATCAAAGGCAAGGGGGCGGGATCCGGGGGACCATACGACAAGGTCTACCTCGTACGCTTGCTCACCAATGTGACCTACATCGGCAAGGTGACACTGAAGGGGCAGGTCTTCGATGGCCAGCAGGAGGCCATCATTGACGATGAGACCTTTGCCCAGGTGCAGGCGCTTCTTGTTTCCAACCGCAACGGCCAGAAGCCGGGACCGGAAACCCGCAACAAGCACAATGCGCTTCTGAGGGGATTGATCAAGTGCGGGGTCTGTGGGTCAGCTCTCGGTCACACCTACACCAAGAAGGGCAACAAGCTCTACCGATTCTACACCTGCACCACCCGAGTCAAGCAAGGACGGGATGCCTGTCCCACACCGCCCTTATCCGCCCCGGATATCGAAACGTTTGTGATCGACCAGATCCGGCAAGTCGGCAAGGATCCCGACTTAGTCGAGAGTGTGTTTGCCGAAGCGCAGATACAGCAGGAGAAAGAGGCTGCGCGGGTCAAGTCAGAGCGCGAGCGGCTGATCAAACAGAAGATCCAGCGCGACGAGGAAGTGCGGCGATTGACTGCCTTGTTGGTGCATCAGGACGAGTCCTCTCCCCTGCTACGTCGCATCAACGCCGCCGAGGAGCTATCACGCACCCTGACCTCCCGCATTGCTGAGCTGGACGATCGGATCGCCGCCGGTCAGAGCTTCCAGCTGGACATCGCGCACCTGAAGGCAACGCTGGCTGAGTTTGACGCCCTGTGGGATGTGATGTTGCCGCATGAACAGGGTCGGCTGATTCACTCCCTCGTCCAGCGTATTGTGTGCTCACCTGATGGCGAAACCCGGGTCGAATTCCGCACCGAACGCAGCCATATCTGAAGTCACCAAATCCCAGATTATTCCAAGGACGGTTGCAATCGTAGCGGACAGAACGGCGCTCGAACTTCGCACCTGCCGCGCGTGTGCGGGTCACGCAGGATTGCGCACAGGCGGCTAACCGTTTGACAAGTGGGGACATTCAAAGCGAAAGGGCCGACCCCACCAGCGGGACCGACCCTGTCCGTCAATCTTGATTAGTTCGTAAGAAGCTTTATATGGCGGGGCGAGTGAAACGGTTTTTGAACTCATAAGTCGTCGTGTGCCAATGAAGGCATCTCTGGAGGGCGCAGCGGCCGTGACCTCTGTTAGCGCGTACAAGGCCGCGGCCAGAGTCGGGGACGAGGGAACGCACCCGTGATTTTTGATTACACCTCACATTGTGACAGCCGTTAAACGCCCAGCATTAGTTGCGGCGCACGAGCGCCGTCCGCCGCATTCCTCTGTCAGCATGTCGCGCAACATTGTCCTGTGCTTGGTCATCAATGTCTCGAATTGATCGAAGCCCCTGGCCGAGCTAGAGTGCCGCGATCGCTTTGTTCAGTTCCTCACAACTAAGTTCCTTCTCGTAGAACTGAATGCCGAGAGAAAATGCTGTCTTGGCCGGCCCCTCCGGCAATGCTCGAGCGACAAGCATCAATTCTGTGCAATCCCAACGGTCGCAGAGCGACTGCTGTGAAAGCAACTTGGCTAAGCTTTGTTTCAGATCAGCGCTGGATTGATTCAGAGCATGGACACCAGCCGAGATCAACGCATCAATTGCCGGCCAGCGATCTTCACCACCGCTTTGTCCAAAGGAAGCTAAGACTTCGAGGGCCTGCACTGGCTTGCCGCATCCGAGGGCTATTTCAGCGGCCTCTTGGACATCACCTGGAGAACTCTGTTTATCCATATCTACGAGGATCACATCAAGATGCTTCGACATTCTCTCCTCATAGTGTAGGCGAAAGCAGCACCAGGCAGCAGTTACGTGCATTTGTCTAATCCACTGCTCTGCAGGAACAGCATCTGCAACTCGTAGTGACTCGGCCGGGTGCTCCTTCTTAACCAAATCCATGATTTCTGACACGAAGTTGGTCGCTGATTCAGAGAACTCGCGGGCCAACGCCTCCAACCGCTGCCGCGCTTCCACCACACCCTTCGCCTCTCGTAAGGCAACAGCCAGGTTACTGCAAATCTCCTCGCTGTTGGGCTGCAAGCGCACCGCCTTCTCATGCCACTCGGCAGCCTTGGACCAGTCTTTGGGCTCGTCGCCCGCAAAACTGCGACCCGTGACGGTGGCCAGCCAGGCGCTGTCGGGGAACTCGCGGGCCAACGCCTCCAACCGCTGCCGTGCTTCCACCACACCCGTGGCCTGTCCAAGTGCGATGGCCAACCCGCTGACCACCCGTTCGGCTTTGGGCTGCAAGCGCACCGCCTTCTCATGCCACTCGGCAGCCTTGGACCAGTCTT
>CAYJMP010000002.1:0-1570863 GCA_964371625.1 uncultured Ignavibacteria bacterium
GGATAATCTCCAGTTATCTACAGTTCAGCGACGGATGCGGCCGAGCGAAAGCTCGTCATCGTAGTCGCTCCATCGGCTGTGACCGATTCGTGCATCCTGGCGGCAGCACGATTTTGGAACAATTTCAATACACTTCAGCAGATCGGACCTTTGAGGCAATCGAAATTTGGTTCTACTGGAAGGCTAAGTCAAGAGTCGAGCTCGCTTTGGCCCAATGGACGGTGAATTCAACCCAGATGTTTGACAAGGAGTGTCTTGAAAGCTCTTCGCTTCGCACTTGTCAGGATCGAGGCTGGGAACCTCTGCGTCAATTGGCCCCAAAATGCCTCTGCCTCCGCTCCCACCATTTGCAGCTTCATCTCAGGATAATCGCGATTGATGGGCCCTCTCTTCTGCGCGGATTTGCAGTATGCCTGCGACACGGTCCCTGACTTGTCTAAATACCCTTTGCTGTCCCACAGTTTATAGATTTACATTGCAATACCTAGTTTTGCCTCCCATTGCGTTACCGCGGCGCAGGTGGTCCCGGGAGGTGATGCACGTGTCAAACAGTGTATATGAAAGCAGCTCAGTCAGCACTTTATGGAGTCGACGGCCCTGACACAAATGTGCTCTTCGTGACTGCTTGCAGCAATTCACTCGAAAAGGAATAGAATGGCTGGGGAGGTTTGGAGACGAACTTCGGAGGAGTGGCAACTGCAGATTGTGCAGTTCCTCAAAGTCCGCTATTCATCACCAGGCGACTTCATTGAAATCCCTGACAAGGTTCGCGGCGATTACGGAATCGAGGGGTTCGCACGAGATGGTAGAGCCTATCAATGCTATGCCGCCGAAGAACCTGTGGATACCAAAATACTTTCCCAAAAACAGCGCACCAAGATCACGACGGACCTCCGTAAGCTCAAATCGAACGCGTCCGAACTAGCATCACTTCTTGGTCAAACTCGGATTTCACATTGGATACTGGTGGTGCCGCGATGGGAGGACAAGGCGGTACTTTCGCATGCGCAATCCAAGGCAAATGAACTAATCGGGTGCAATCTCCCGTGCCTTGCGTCAGGCTTTGCCCCCGCAATCCTGACCGGAGACGATTTTGCTATTGAACGACAAAAGCTCGCGCTAGCCCGCAGGGAGTTTCTCCGCATCGAAGTAGATAATCCTGCCCAAGAACAAATTGGAGATTGGGTTGATGAAAATGATGCTCTCGTAAACGGATTGGATCGTAAAACTCGAAAGATCCGGGGCGGTGACGAGGCTCACAGTGTCCAACTAAGGAATCAGTTCGTGTTCCATTTCTTGCAAGGGAAGAATGCGTTGGACGCAATGCAATCCAAGTATCCAGATCTTTATGAATCGGCCATGCGGATCAAGGCCGACGCCGAGGAGTTCATTCAGACAAGCACGCTAATTTCACATGACTTCCATCCGCCACAAATCATGAGGCAGGCTCTCGGCGACCTAAAGAAGCGGCTGACTGATGAAATGCCAGGAGTAGCTATTCATACTGTCGATTTGCTCGTGCACGAAGCACTGGCCGACTGGTTAATCAGGTGCCCGTTAGATTTCCCGGACTTGTGAGTATCAGGTCATGAAACCTCTTATCGAGATTTTTGATCTCCCGTTTTCTTTCACAAGGCGACCGTCGTCCTTCCCGGCTGAGCTTCGTCCTACCTGGAGGATTGCGCTTGTAATTCTCATCCTCTTTAACTCGCGATCCAAGAGAGCGTCGCTGAATAAGGTGCACGTCACCAACTGGGCAATCCGATCCGAGAAGAATCGGGATGCCTTTCTTAGGTGCATCAGAGGAGAGACAAAAAAGGAATCTCTGGTTCCGCGTATTGAACCAAGCCTGAATCGTGCAATAGAATATGCGCGTGCGGAAGGATTGATCGTGGTCAGCGGAGGTCGGACGCTACAATTGACGACAAAAGGCTTATGTGCCGCGCAGGAGATTGTGGAGGACAACTACTGCATGGCTGTGGAAAAGCGTTTCATTAATGACATCAAGAGTGCGTTTTCCGAGAGTTCAATCAGTCAATTCTTGTCTTGGGAGCTACCGCTGTGAGTATGCGCGTCCGCCACTTGCACCTCAGAGTCAGCACGAACAAGGGCCTGTACGGCACAAGACTCGAGTTCAAAGATGGCCTAAATCTCATCCGCGCTGACAACAATATGGGGAAATCCACCTGTATTCAGGCGATGATCTATGCTCTGGGACTTGAGAGGATGCTTGGCCCGTCCTCTGTGGTACCGCTTCCTCATGCAATGACACAATACCTCTCTGACAGTGAGGGCGACGTACAAGTCTTGGAATCCGAAGTCCTGATGGAAATCATCGGCGCCGATGATCAGGTCCTCACCATTCAACGAAGCGTTATCGGCCAGCGTGATTCAAAACTAATTAGCGTCTGGCACGGCCCAAAACTCTCGGATCCTTCACAGTCCTTTGATCAACGAGACTTCTTCGTTCGAGATCCGGGGGCAGCAATCAGAGAAGCAGGGTTTCACACGTTTCTCGCGGATTTCCTTGGATGGACGCTCCCCCAAGTAGCCAGATATAGCGGCCTAGAGTGTCCCCTCTACTTGGAGGTTATCTTTCCACTGTTTTTCGTGGAGCAAAAGCATGGATGGAGCGGAATTCAAGCGAATGTGCCCACCTATTTTGGGATAAGAGAGGTAGCGAAGCGAGCGTGCGAATTCGCGATGCACCTCGATGCTGCGGCGCTTGTGGAAGAGCGACAGAGACTTCGACAGGAGGAAGATCGGATTCGAAGCCAGTGGAAGTCACTTCGCTCCGCACTTTCTGCGTCACTCCGAATGATACATAGTCGAGTAACGGCAATACCCGAGCTTCCCACTAGCCAGTGGCCGCCTGCAATCGAACCTGAGATGCAGATTTACCGAGCTGGGGCATGGATGAAGTTTGATGAGGCGCTTGTTTCAGACAAACAAGAGCTGGCAGAAATCGAAGAGAATCCGCCCCCAACTGTCGGGGTAATTGTTCCTGACTTGCAGATACAGCTTGAGAAAGCGACTACGAGCCTCCGAGAAAAGGAAGTCCTTGCAGGCATTCTCGCGTCGGATATCGAATCTGAAAGAGCACAAGTTCAAGCAATCCAAGTTAGGATTTCTGCATTGGACGAAGATTTGCGACGCAACCAGGACGCATTGAAGTTGCGTGCTCTCGGATCAGTATCCGACTGGCAAGTCAACAAACAAGTTTGTCCTACGTGTCATCAGCAGCTGTCTGATCTTCTTCTCCCCCAACCATCGAATGTTGAACCCATGACGCTTTACGAGAGTGTGCAATTCATCAGTGAACAACTTCGAACTTTTAAACGCCTCTTGGAGAATAGCACCAAATTGGTCTCCACTAAGGACGAAGAGCTGGCATCGGTGCGAGACGAGCTTTCAACATTGAGATCACAGATTAGGGCAATAAAACAAAGCCTGCTCTCTGTAGGATCTTCCCCATCTATCGAAGACGTCAGGCGCAGAATTCAGTTAGACACGGAAATTCGGAGCATGAACAAAGCGAGAGAGGAATTTGATGAGTTTCTTTCTTTGATTGCCGAGCTAGTTGATCAGTGGAGAGAGGCGCAACATCAAATTAAGTTACTTCCCGCCGATAACTTGTCAACACTCGACAAGTCAAAACTGTCAGGCATCGAATCCATTCTACAGACACAATTGAGCGAGTATGGATTTAGCAGTCACAGACCTGGCTCAATCAACATTTCCAATGAAAGCTATCTCCCGGCAAAAGAGGGGTTCAATCTCGGGTTTGATATTTCGGCGAGCGATAACATAAGACTAATCTGGTCATACCTTTTGGGATTGCTCGAATTGTCATGCCAATTCGATACCAACCATCCCGGACTTCTCATCTTTGACGAGCCAAGACAGCAAGAGGCAGCAAATATGAGTTTCCAGAAACTCTTGCAGAGAGCTTCGCTTACACTTCCAAGGAAACAGCAGGTAATTTTTGCGACTAGTCAGGCGAGAGCCGACCTCACCGAGCTCGTTCAAGATTCGGACGTCAATCTTATCGACTTTGATGGCAGAATGATTTCCCGCCTGAATTGAGTAAGTGCCGGCGATTGTCTTCCGTCGACCGTCAATTGCCACTGCCCCCTGAACTCAACATCCCTCGCCCAAACGCCTAGACAGTACTGCCCGATCCCCTCGTTCGCACATGAAGACCCCACCAGCCGCAACTTCTAGCCACTCAGCCCCTTTAAAAATTCTTCGGATTCCGGTCAGAATGGACTGGATGAGTCGCCGCGATCCATTGCAGTACACGTCCTGACCGGGCGGTCAACCCCCGCCCCGGAGAGGAGACGTGACCATGGACGCACCAACAACCACACAGATCAGTAAGCTCCGAGCGGCTGATCTGAAGGGACTCCAGGATGCCTACCAACAGGCGTTCGGCAAACCCTCCAAGTCTCGCAACCGCGATTGGCTCTTCAAGGTGATCGCCAAGAAGATCCAGGACAACGAAGAGCCGGAGTCGGCAAAGCGACCGGTGCCACTTCCGACACTGGTAGCGAAGTTCAGGAAGAGTAAAACCAAGAAGGCAAAGTCAGTGAAGACGTCCCGATCCAGAGTCAAACCGGTCGGAGGGCGGGATCCACGATTGCCCAAGGTGGGGACTGCGCTTCAGAGAGAGTACAAAGGCAAGAAGCTACAGGTCACTGTCGAAGCTGATGGCTTCACCTTTGGAGGCAAGAGTTACAAGTCCCTCTCATCTTTGGCTCAGCATATCACAGGTTCCAAGGCTGTCAATGGATTCCTCTTCTTCCGATTGGGCGATTACGCGAACAAGGAGAAGATCAGCAAGTGAACCCTGTTCTCGGACCTGTTGCCAAGTCTCGCCGGAGCGACCGGGTTGAATCCCCGGCTCCGGTGAGGTTAGTCCGTGCCGCCATCTACTGTCGCAAGTCCACTGACGAGAACCTGCATTCGGACTTCAATTCGTTGGATGCACAGCGCGAAGCATGTCAGGCCTACATCGCGTCGATGAAGTCTGAAGGGTGGATCGCGTTGGATCAGACCTACGAGGATGCTGCCATCTCAGGAGGCACAGTCGATCGTCCGGCGCTGAAGCAGTTGATCACCGACATCGAGTCCGGCAGTATCGATGCGGTCGTGGTCGTCAAGCTCGATCGCCTCTCACGGAGCCTGAGCCAGTTTCTGCAGTTGATGGAGTTCATGGAGAACCACCACATCGCCTTCTGTGCCGTGACCCAACAGATCAACACCGCCTCATCAGCAGGTCGACTCCTCGTCAATGTCCTCATGTCCTTCGCACAGTTTGAACGGGAGATTGGCTCGGAGCGCACCCGGGAGAAGGTCTGTGCCGCGCGCAAGAAGGGCCGCTATATCGGTGGGCATCCCCCGCTTGGCTATGACATCGATCGAGAGAGCCATCAACTGACCGTCAATCCCGCTGAGGCCGAGATGGTGCGGGAGTTGTTCCGGCTCTACCTGGATCGACGCTCACTGCTCGCCGTGGTGCAGGAAGTTAATGAACGTGGGTGGACCAAGAAGTCGTGGCAGAACGCCAAGGGTGTGTACAAGAATGGTCGACCTTTCGACAAGGTCTACCTGCAGCGACTGCTCATCAATCCACTCTACATCGGACAGGTGAGACTGCACGGTGACGTCTATGGCGGATTACAGGAGGCCATCATTGACGAACTGATCTTTAAGCAGGTGCAGGATCTACTGGCGTTCAATCGCAACAGCCAGATCCCTGGACCAGGAACCCGCAACAAGCACGGAGCCCTGTTAGGTGGGTTGATCAAGTGCGGGGTCTGTGGTCAGGCGATGGCTCATTCCTACGCCAAGAGACAGGGCCGGTTGTTTCGTTACTACCGCTGCACGACCGCTCAGAAGCAAGGGCGCGATGCCTGTCCGGTACCCTCCCTACCCGCCGCCGACATCGAGGAGTTCATCGTCGAGCAGATCCGCAGGGTGGCACGTGACTCCGATCTCGCACGTGAAGTCTTTGATCATGCAATACGTCTGCGGGATGGTGAGGCGGAGCAACAAAGCGAGATGGATTTTGACCAATGGCGGACTGCTCTTATTGAATTCGATGCCGCGTGGGACGTCCTATTGGCTCACAAAAGGGCACCACTCATGGCCTCCCTCATCCAACGCGTCGTGTGTTCACTGGATGGCGACATCCAGATCGTCTTCCGTACCGATAAGTAGCCCCAACTGAAGTCACCAATTCGGCAGGATTCCACGCGGAATGGACCGAATCCGGACGGTGTGTGGCCAACAAACCGCCACACGGGCCGCACGTGGCGCGAATCGGCACCGACCCTGCCATGGGTGGGCAATGCCCTAACCCTTTGACACGTCGCCGCGTTCAAAACGAAAGGGCCAACCCAACATCGGGGTCAGCCCTGTCCGTCACATCGTAAGAATGAGTAACCGAATTATGATGGCGGGGCGAGCGAAACGGTTTTACTAACTCTTCAGAGTTGGTTGCCCTGGCGTAAGTCTCTGACACTCAACGAGCGGCTTTCGATCCAGAGGAAGTCGCCCAGAAGCTGGCGGAGTCTGAGGGGGTGTGGGGTGCGATGTGGCTGAGAGAACAATTAGCACTCATTGATTCAGCGATCGAAGCCGTGACCTGTACTAACAGCGATGAATTTCAAATCGAGGTCAAGCTTCACAAACCACTCAGTGCGGCTTCCCGTTGACCTTCGGCGTCGTGTTCGCCCCCCTAGTTCGTCTGGTTTCACTCACCGTCATTGCACGTTCCAGGCAATCAGGCCAGTTATTGCGGTTGCCCAGAACCACCAATTGTCCTGATGCGACATTGCCTAATGATTTTGACAGTTTTTGTTGATGACGAGAGGCAAGTCGACGGCCATCCCGCACAATCTCCGGTATCTTATCTTAAGTCCTGTGCATGAACCCCGATCGAGTTGACCGGAAAGATCGTCTTCGCCTCACCATCCACCGGAGGTGGACAATGCCATTTCGACTGGTTGTGACCTGTGTCGCTGCCCTCGCGGCGGTGATGTTGACCGCATCACATGTCCGCGGGCAGGAGCTCTGCTTCGATGCGGCGATGAGCTACACGGCTGGGAATGTCCCTGCCTTGGGCGTTGCCGCCGATCTGGACGGCGATAACGATGCTGATCTGGCTGTGGCCAATCAGTACAGTGCCAACGTCTCGGTGTTGAAGAACAACGGGGATGGGACCTTTGCGGCGGCGGTGAACTATGCGGCCGGGGATTACCCTTACGGAGTCTTTGCCGCCGATCTGGACGGGGATAACGACGCCGACTTGGCGGTGACCAGTTGGTACAGTGACAACATTTCGGTGCTGAAGAACAATGGGGATGGGACCTTTGCGGCGGCAGTGAGCTACGCGGCCGGCGATGCTCCTCTCTCGGTCTTTGCCGCTGATCTGGACGGGGATAACGATGCCGACCTGGCAGTGGCCAACGTCAACAGCGACAATATTTCGGTGCTGATGAACAACGGGGACGGGGCCTTTGCGGCGGCGGTGAACTACGTGGCTGGGGATGAGCCTCGGTTCATCTTTGCTGCCGATCTGGACGGGGATAACGACCTCGACTTGGCGGTGGCGAATAGCAACAGCGACAACGTCTCGGTGCTGAAGAACAACGGAGATGGGACTTTTGTGGCGACCGTGACCTATGTGACGGGGGATACTCCTGTCTCGGTCTTTGCCGCCGATCTGGACGGGGATAACGATGCCGACCTGGCAGTGGCCAACGTCAACAGCGACGATATTTCGGTCCTGAGGAACAACGGGGATGGGACCTTTGCGGCGGCGGTGAACTACGCGGCCGGGGATGGGCCTCGGTCGATCTTTGCGGTCGATCTGGACGAGGATAACGATGCCGACCTCGTAGCGGCGAATGACTACAGCAACAACGTCTCGGCGATGAAGAACCAAGGGGATGGGACCTTTGCGGCGGCGGGGAACTACGCGGCCGGGATTAGCCCTTATTCGGTCTTTGCCGCCGATCTGGATGGGGATAGCGATGCCGACCTAGCGGTGGTCGATTACCGCCTCGTCGACAACGTCTCGGTGTTGATCAACTGCGGAGGGGTGAATCAGCCGCCGAATGCGGTCTGCCAGAATGTGACCAAGAGTGCCAACGCCGACTGCCAGGCGACAGTTACACCTGCTGAAGTGAACAACGGCTCCTCAGACCTTGAAGACGGAACCAACGTTACCCTGGAACTCGTTCCACCGGGGCCATTCGCAAACGGCGTGACGCCGCTGAAGCTGATCGTCACCGATACGCAGGGCGCCAAGGACACCTGCGATGCAACGATCACTGTGTTGGATACAACGCGACCGAATCTGACTTGTCCGAGCGACATTGCAAGATTCATCGACTCAGGCCAGTCGGGTGCTGTCGTGGACTATAGTATCGGCGCAGCCGATAACTGTGCGCTTGCGTCTCTCGTTGCTGCCCCACCCACGGGATCGTTCTTCCAGCTGGGAACGACACAAGTGGCGGTGATCGCCACTGACAGCGCCGGCAACGCAGACACTTGTGCATTCAACGTGGTCGTCTCCTTAGCGACCGCACAGGAACTCTGCTTTGACGCGGCGATAAACTACGCCGCCGGTGGTGGTCCTTACTCGGTCGTTGCCGCCGATCTGGACGGTGATAACGATGCCGACTTGGCGGTGGCCAATGACTGGAGCTTCGACGTCTCCGTGCTGAAGAATAATGGGGATGGGACCTTTGCAGCGGCAGTGAACTACGCGTCCGGCGATGAACCGATGTCGGTCTTTTCTTCTGATCTGGACGGGGATACCGATGCTGACTTGGTGGTGGCCAATCTTCAGAGTGACAACGTCTCGGTACTGAAGAACAATGGGGATGGGACCTTCGCGGCAGCGGTGAACTACGCGGTGGGGGATCGCCCTTATTCGGTCTTTGCCGCCGATCTGGACGGTGATAACGATGCCGACTTGGCGGTGGCCAATGAGAGCTTCGCCAGCACCAACGTCTCGGTGCTGAAGAACAACGGGGATGGGACCTTTGCAGCGGCGGTGAACTACACGGTTGGGGGCGACCCTACCTCGGTCTTTGGCGTCGATCTAGACGGAGATCACGATGTCGACCTGGCGACAGTCAATTTTTGGACCGACAACGCCTCGGTGCTGAGAAACAACGGGGATGGGACCTTTGCGGCGGCGGTGAATTACCCGACCGGAGACGGCCCATACTCAGTCTTTGCTGCCGATCTGGACGGGGATGACGATGCCGATCTGGCGGTGGCCAACGACTTCAGCGACAACGTATCAGTGCTGAAGAACAACGGGGATGGGACCTTTGCGGCGGCGGTGAACTACGCGGCCGGAGATGCCGCTTTCTCGGTCTTCGCCGCCGATCTCGATCAGGATGGGGATCGGGATCTGGTGGTGGCCATTAGTGCCAGCGACAGCATCGCAGTGCTGAAGAACGACGGGAATGGGATCTTCGCGGCAGTGAACCACGCGTCCGGGGGGCCCCCTACTTCGGTCTTTGCCGCCGATCTGGACGGAGATACCTATGCCGACCTGGCGGTGGCCAATGGCAGCAGCGGCAATGTCTCGGTGTTGATCAATTGCACACTCGTACCTCTCTGCGCCTGCGATTGCCACGCCGACCCGCAGTGCGATGGAGTTACGGACATCCTTGATGTCGTTCGTTTAGTCGATGTTGCGTTCCGTAATGCCGATCCGATCCTAGATTCGAATGCTCTGTGCCCGTATCAGACAACTAACGTCAATTGCGATGCCGTCACGGATATTCTCGATGTCACGCGATTGGTCAACGTCGCATTCCGTAACGGCGATCCAGCGACGGAGTTCTGCAATCCGTGTCCGTGATCGTGTAAGAGTATTGCAGCAAGAAGAAGCCCGTGGGATCGAGATGGCACCACGGGCTTTGTTTTAAAGTGCATCGGTCGAAGCTCCCCCGGGGGACGTTATCGAAGCTTGTGCGATTCGACCGGACTTCTGAGATGTGGAGCGGCTGAAGCAGCTGACCCACTAACCCGCACCAGACCTTGAGTTTAAAACGTATCGATACGAGGGGCGAGTGAAACCGCCTTCGAACGCAAACAAATCCACGCATGTTCCGGGGAGGGTAGCTGCGATTCGGGGCCGGGCATGGAACGAGTCTGACTCGACAGATACGCGACCTACCGACCTAACCACTTGAACTCTATTGCGTTCCGACCTTTTGGCGTACCCGAATTGACAAAACCCAAGAAAACTTCAAAAAAAGTGCAACAACTCACTCGAAAAGTGAGTATATGAGCGATATGTTCAGAGATTCATAATGAAGAGCGAACACACCAAAGTCCACCGCCGCGAGGTTATCCTCGACGCATTCGATGCGTTGGTCAAGAGGCATGGCATCGACCGAATTACCATGCAGGAAATTGCGGTCGCAGTCGGCGTCAGCGTCGGCACCCTCTATAATGAATTCGCCAACAAGGAAGCGCTGATCGATGCGCTGGTGGACCGTTTGGTCGTGTCGGTCAACAAGAAGATATCGACGCTCCGATTCAAGAGCGAGGCGGCCGACGAGCGACTCGGGGAACTCCTCAGGAGCATGGACAACATAGTCGGGGACATGCTGCGCGAGAATCACTCACTCGCCGACTACGTCTTGCGCGGGTCGCGCAGTTTCCGGTACGTTGGCAAGAAGATTCATCGAGACATGCGCGACCAGATGGCGATGGTTCGACAGATCACGGCTATCATCGAGTCGGGTCGCGCGAAGGGGATATTCCACGTGGAGGATGCAGAAGAGTCGGCCATGGCGATCGCCCAGACCTTCTCAACCTATTCGTTGACCCGGGCTTTGATGGACGAAAAGGAATACAAGGCCACGCGGAAGTCCTGGCAATTGTGTTTCGCCCTTTTGATCCGCGGGCTGAAAACCGCATGAGAGGGCACCACCCGACACAGCCTCTTTTTTTTGGCAGGTGGTGAATAATTGACGAAATTGTTCAATTACTTATAACAGGATCAGAAGTGATCGATGACGCTGAAATCTCCTAAGTGGCTTCTTGCAGTAAGTGCTCTGATAGCCTGCGCGCCCACTTCGGCCACCGCCGGTCAGTTGACGCTCGACGACTGTGTTCGTCTGGCGCTGGCGCATAGTCCGGCGTTGCACTCGTCACAGATGAAGGTCGATGCGGCCGAAGCGCAGCTGGGCGAAATCAACGCCGCTCGTCTTCCCTCCTTGGGCTTGTCGGCGGGATACACCCGCCTGAGCGACATCGACCCCTTTGCGGTCGCGCTGCCCGGCACGTCGGAACCATTCACGTTCAACCCCAACATTCCTAACACCTATGCCGCCGGGTTGGTCTTGAATCAGCCACTCTTCACCGGCCTGCGTTTGGAGAAGACCTCCGCTGCAATGAGACGGAACCTCGAGGCGTCGCGGTTGGATTACGAGGCCGCGACCCGCGAATTGCGATTCGCCGTCATCGACGCCTACTGGACAGAAGTGAAGGCGAACGAGTTCCAAACCATCATCGACGAAGACGTCGCCCGCCAGGAGGCGCACTTCAAAGACGTTCAGAACCTCTTTGCACAGGGGTTGGTGAACCGAAACGAGGTTCTGCGAGTGGAGGTCCAGCATTCCAACGCGCTGTTGCAGCAAATCAGTGTCGGGAATGCACGGCAATTGGCCCGCGCGAATCTCGAGAACGTCGTTGGCGTGCCACTGGTGGGCGAACTCGACATGACGGTCCCACCCGTGTCTGCCAGTCATCCCGGCGAGTTGATGGCGCTCCGGGAGATGGCGCTGCAAAACCGGCCCGAAGCCAAGGCGATGAGCCAGCGCGTCCAGATGGGCAGGGACTTGGCCGGGGCAGCGAAGTCTGGCTGGCTTCCAGAAGTGGCACTCGTCGCCAATTACTCATACCTGCACCCGAACCAGCGAATTCAACCTCTGAGAGACGAAGCGCACGCCACATGGGACATCGGCGTCTATCTCACCTACGACCTCTGGAATTGGAATTCCAACGGATACAAGGCCCGCCAAGCCCAAGCGGAACTGGCTCAGATCCGTGACGTGCAGCAACAGGTCACCGACGGGATCATCCTCCAACTCACCCACGACTACCTCGCCTTGCAGGAGGTGATTCGGCGCATCGAGGTGAGCGATTTGAGTCTGCAGCAGACCGACGAAGGGTATCGCATCACGCACAATCTGTACAGGCAGGGATTGGCGAAGACCTCCGATCTGCTGGATGCCTCGATGCTTCAGACACAGGCCAAGATCAATCACTCGCAGGCGCTGATTGACTATCAGACGGCCAAGGCGCGCCTGGAAACGACCGTGGGGGAATGACGCGGCTTGCATCGCAACGCAACCTGTCCGAGGTGAACAGACCATGAGCAAGAAGAGAATGTACGTCATCATCGCCATCCTGATCGTCGCGGCCGTTGTCGCGGTGTTGATCCGCAATCGTGCTGTTCTACGCACGGCCGGCGGCGGCATCACCCTATCGGCCTATCCGGTAACAGTTACGACCGCGCGAAAGGAGCCTCTAAGCAACGTGCTGACTTACATCGGGACGATCACGGCCAATAACGACGTTGACATCGTCGCGGAAACATCGGGCCGCGTGACAGCGGTGCGGGCAATGGTAGGCGACGTCAAACGTGTCGGTGATGTGCTGATCGAGGTTGACGATGAACTGGCGGCGGCCGACTGCGTCGCGGCTGAGGTCGGCTATGAAAAGGCGAGGCGGGATTTGGAGCGGAGTGAAACCCTGCTGGCGGACAGCTCGATTCCCGAGTCGCAGTGCGAAGCGATCCGCCTGAGTTGCCGGGCCGCCGAAGCGCAATACATCACCGCCCGCCGCGCCCTCCGGAACACGCGGATCACGACTCCGATCACAGGCACCGTGACCGCCTGCGCGGTCGATACCGGCGCCATGGTGCAGAAAGACAACGTGGTCGCCAATGTCGTCGATATCGCCACTCTGAGAGTCAAACTGAGTGTTCCGGAAGGGGATGTGTTTAAGCTGGCCGTTGGTGACACGGCTGAGGTCGCCAGCGACGTGTATCCGCGGGTGATCTTCCGCGGGGTCATTCGCACCATCGGCTCGCGGGCGGACGACGCGCACACTTACCCGCTCGAAGTCGGCCTGCCCAACTGCGGCGAGACGCCCCTGAAGGCCAACATGTTCGGCCGGGTGACTTTCAATGCCCAGAGCCACCGCGAGGCGCTGGTCTTGCCAAGGCAAGCACTGGTCGGGAGCGTCGAAAACCCTCAGGTGTTTGTTGTTCGTGGCAAAGTCGCCCGGCTGCACGACATCACGATGGGGGAGGTCAACGGCCTAAACGTCGAGATCCTGAACGGCTTGACGGCGGCCGACACGGTCGTGATCGATGGCCAATACAACCTCCGTGACAGCGTCGAGGTCGCGGTCGTGGGGCTGGAGAACAAGCGATGACACCCATTGAGCTGTCCATCAAGCGCCCCACGCTGGTCATCATCGCCTGCTGCGCCCTGGTGGTGCTTGGTGTGTTTAGCTACTACGGTCTGAGCTATGAGTTGATGCCGAAGATGAGCGCGCCAATCGTGTCGGTGACCACTCTGTATCCGGGCGCTTCGCCCGACGAGGTGGAGACCTCCGTCAGTAAACGAATCGAGGACGCAGTCTCCGGCATCGACAAGGTGAAGCTCGTGCGATCCACGTCGATGGAGGGGGTCTCGGCCGTGGTAGTGGAGTTTGTCAGCAGCGTCGACATCGATCTGGCGCTCCAGGATGTGCAGCGCAAGATTCGGGAAATCGAATACCTTCTGCCAACTGAAGCAAAGACACCCGCCCTGTCGAAAATCGCCCTCGATGAACAACCAATCCTGCGTGTGGCGGCGACGAGCCGTCGCCCGCCGCGCGACTTCTACACATTCCTGACGGACCAGATCAAGCCGCAACTAACCCGGATTCCCGGGGTGGCGCAGATTGATCTGATCGGTGGGGAGAAGCGGGAGATCCGGGTCAATCTCGATCGTCAAAAGCTCGACAGCTACGGCTTGTCGATCGCCGGAGTCGCCCAGGTGATACGGGTTTCGAATCTGGACTTTCCGACCGGCACAGTTAAGGACGCCGACGAGCAGTACGTCGTGCGCGTTGCCGGCAGGATCGACGATCTCGATGTGCTGCGTCGTCTGATTATCGGGCATTCCAGAACCGGCAGCGACATACGGTTGTCGGATGTGGCCGAGATCCAGGATGGGCGGGCGGAGATCACACAGGTGGCGCGCCTCAACGGCGTCACCGCCGTAGGAGTGTTGGTTCGTAAGCAGTCGGACGCCAATTCGGTCGATGTCTGCCATGAAGTCACGGACAGATTGAAAACCCTGGAGACGGAGTACGCCCCTGAGAATTTGCGATTCACCGTCGTGCAGGACGACGCCGATTTCACCATCGCGTCGGCCGACGCCGTCAAGTTCGATCTGGCGGTGGCCGTGTTGTTGGTCGCAGGTCTCATGTTGCTTTTTCTGCACAGCACGCGCAACTCGCTGATCGTGCTCGTAACGATTCCGATTTCGCTGATCTCGACGTTCATCGTCATCGAGGCGCTGGGGTACACGCTCAATGTCGTAACCTTGCTCGGCATGTCCACCGTCATCGGCATTGTCGTGGACGACTCGATCGTCGTCATCGAGAACATCCACCGGCATCTGGAAATGGGTGAGGACCGGCGCCGCGCGGCCAGCACCGCCCTCCGGGAGATCATGCTGCCCGCGGCGTCCATCGCTTTGGTGATCGCGATCGTCATGGTCCCGCTCGTGTTCATGGGGAGCACGGTCGGGAACGCGCTCGCGCAGTTTGCGGTCGTCGTGATTGCCTCGACCCTCTTCAGCCTGGCAATCTCATTCACGTTGACGCCGATGCTCGCATCCCGCTTTGCGGTCCTCGAACATCTTTCCGGGCGAACGTTCATCAGCCGTTTTGCGATATGGTTCGAGCGGCAGTACCAAAATGTGGCGGAGAATTACTCCCGCGTTCTGGCCTGGGCGTTGAGACACCGGAAGACAGTGCTTCTTGCCTCGGGTTCGCTGCTCCTATCGGCCATCGCGATGATTCCTCTCGGTTTTGTGGGGACCGAATTCGTCTCGACGACCGACGATGGCAACTTCAGCATGACGATTGAAACGACGCCGGGCACCAAGTTCGAAGACCAAAACCGAATCACTCGTGATATTGAGGGACGTCTCGCCAAAATCCCCGAAGTCCGGATGATCTTCCCGAATGTCGGGACGAGTACGGACATACTCTCAAGCCAGTCAGCGAACAACATCTCCTCAATCCAAATCAAGACCGTTGCCAAGGGGGAGCGGCGGAAGACAGCCGACGAGTTGCGCGAGGAACTCCGCGCGGCAGCGAGGCAGGTCCCCGGAGTGCAAACCCGTATGAGCACAATCGTTCTGGGCATGTCCATCGGCGCCCCGATTGAGTTGCTGGTAACGGGCAGTGATCGTGACGATGTCGCTAAAGCATCGCTCATTGTCGAGGATGTTGTGCGCCAGACGCCCGGGGCCACCGATGTCCGTCTGTCCAGTGAGGAAGGCAAGCCGGAGATGCGGGTGGAGATCGACCGGGACAAGATAGCGCAATTCGGCCTCTCACTGGCTCAGGTCGGCGCGACTCTGCAGGTGGCGCTGACCGGTGACGATGAAACCAAATTCCGTGAGGGGTCGAATCAGTATGACGTCCGGCTCATGCTGGACGAGTTCGATCGCTCGAAGACAGACGATGTCGGCAGTCTCAGCTTCACCAACGCGCGCGGAGAGCGAATTCAACTTAAGCAGTTCGCCCGCATTCAGCGCGCCACCGGACCATCCAAGCTGGAACGATCCGACCGCAATGCCAGCGTGACGGTCAGATCACAAGTCACGGGGCGGAGTGGCGGTACCGTGGCCAATGACATCCGCGCCGCCCTCGACAACGCTTCGTTGCCTCCCGGCGTCAAGGTGACCTTCAAGGGTCAGACGGAGCACATGGATGAAGCATTCAGGGACCTGGTGATCTCATCCATCGTGGCCATCCTGTTTGTCTACATGATCATGGTCGCGCTTTATGACTCGTTCCTCCACCCGTTCGTCGTTCTCTTCGCCATTCCGGGAGCGCTTGTCGGGGCAATTGTGATGCTGGCGCTGACCATGAGCACGCTCAACCTGATGTCTGTCCTCGGCATACTGATGCTGATCGGATTAGTCACCAAGAACTCCATCCTGTTGGTGGATCGTGCCAATCATGTGCGGGCTGAGAGGAACCTGAGTGCCACGGATTGTCTGCTGGAAGCGGCGCGGACCCGGTTTCGGCCCATCCTAGTGACCACCATTGCCATGGTGCTCGGAATGATGCCGTTGGCGCTGGCCAGCAATCCGGGCTCAGAGTTGAAGAACGGTATGGGCTGGTGTATCGCCGGTGGCCTGGTTAGTGGAATGGTGATCACCCTGCTCTTGGTGCCGGTCATGTATGTGACAGTTGATCGTATCAAGGCCCGCGTGATACGAGCCCTCAGTTCGCGCCGCTCGGAGCCCATGCAACTGGACATCGAGTCTCAGCCGTGCGAACCAGCCGCACTCCCTCTGGCTCAGCGAAGGGACGCACGGTGAGAGAAGGCGCGCCCGGCTGCACTCTGTATCCCACCCAGGAGGACCCTCCTCCGGACACTGCTGTGGCCGGGCGTCGCCAATCTCCTTCACACACCAGGAGACCAGTTCCTGGCCATTGACGAAAGGAGGTGACGCCTATTAGCCATTGGATGATGCCTGGAGAAAAGAATTGGTGGTGCTTGTCAACATGCTCAATGGAAGCAAGGAGGAAGTCATGCAACGCATGACGATTTCTGCCATGGTCATTTGCCTGGTGATTGCAGAAACTGCAAGCGCCCAGGTGGACAAGACTGTCGGAAAGTTTGGTTTCGGAGTGGACGGCGGAGTGTTTCTCCCTGTCTCCGGAGACATTACATCTGACAGCACGTTCAGCGATTACTTCAACGCCGGCCCCGGCTTGGGCGGCCATGTCACGTATGCGATCACCAAGGAAGCAGCGATTCGGGCGGGCTTCTCCTATACGTTCCTCAAGTTGAAGGATGAGGCCAACGGCGACCCCGATCTCGAACCGTACTTTCGGACGCCGTATTTCTATTTGGATGGCGTTCTGAATCTCGGCGGCTTCATGAAACCCGAGGGCATCGTCAATCCGTACCTCACGGCCGGCCCCGGTATCTACATGTGGACCATGACCGACGATGGTGTGGACGGTGATCCGATGCGCATCGGCCAGGAGGAGTTCAAGAAGACCAGCCTCGGTCTGCATTTCGGTCCGGGCGTCGAGATTTTTGCGACCCCGGCACTCTCACTTTTTGCGGAAGGGAAGTACCACCTCATCTTTACCGAGGATGAGGAGAAGTTCGGAGAGGACTTCGCTAATCTTAGCGGCGTCGATGTCAGCGCCGGAGTGACCTATCATTTCAACATTACGCCGGAATGACGACGTTGAAGAGTGCATTCGCCAGTGTGAGCCTAAAACCGGGAGATGGCCAAGGTCGTCTCCCGGTCGGAATCGGTACAGGGCCACTATATCCCATCAGGCTGGGTCGGCGATCTGCATCCGGATCGGTGGGGGAATTGAATCGATGAAGAAACCAACGAAGACAAATCAGGACCGGCAAAATGCCGAATTGCTCGCACTTGCAAGCATTGAGCAGAGACTGATCTTGGGGGCTATGCTGAACAACAGGACGGCGGCAATCAGGGTGTTTGAAGTTCTTGGCCCCGATGATTTCTACAATGCTGAACACCGACTGGTCTTTGAAGCAATGCAGTCGCTCTACAAACGTGGAATCCCGATCAATCCCGTGACAGTAGAGGCACGATTAGCCCGGAACGGAAACCTCGAACGGATCGGAGGGCGGGCCTCTCTGACATCAATCGTTGAGGCCTGGGTCTCTGAAATACCAGGAGACTTGGGGAAGGATTAATAGGGCTCGGCGTATGGGGAATTCTCCTGTATCGCGAAGCCACCTGATCCCGATCGAAGAGAGTACGGAGCAGGGCCCCGGAGGGGACGCTGTTCAAACTTGTAAGTGGTTGTGCGATAACGCAGATACGCTCCCCCACAGCGGGAGTGCGGAGGATGGTTGAGCAATTTCTACCGGAGTTGGAACTGATCTAAGATAACGCGCAAGGCATCGATTTTGAACGGCTTGACGAGGAAACCGTCCGCGCGTTCATCGACGACTTTTCTATCATCGCGATTCAGTTCATTGGCACTGAACAGGACCACCGGGACCTCAGAATGTGCATCCTTGAGAGCGAGCAGCAATTCGATGCCCGACATCCCCGGCATCCTCACATCGGTGATCACCAGGTCGACATCTCCCAATTCGCACTTCTTCAGAGCTTCGACAGCCCCCGTGGAAGCCACCGAGCCCACACCCAAGATCTCGCACACCATCGTGAGACTTTGGAGGACCTTTTCGTTGTCATCCACGAGCAAGACTTTGCGCAATTTTGTGACCATGTCGACCTGGCCTTCGTCTCTTAGCGGAGGGTCTTCGCCGAGCATATGCTCCATGCTATAAGATCGGCAGCGGACGGGTCGGCTTGAGACGCGCACGGAGCGCCGCCTCGACGCATCTGGCGTATCGGGTGCCCCTACCACTCCCCCCGCCAGTGCGAGTGTTCTCGCTCGTCATCCCCATTCGAACACATCCAGAGAGTTTCGTGGCAAGGTGATCGGTACAATCCGGGGACCTGGGTAACACGCTCTTGGCACGCTACCCCTCGCCGCCGGGGCAGAGTACTAGCGGGGCCAGTGCAGAGTCATCTCAACCCCTCATGCGTGAGCCGACACGCCCCAACGCTTCGTTAGGCCGTCTGCGATGATCGACTGCTTGTTGTCGACGGGACTCCGGCGAGGGCGACAACCTCCATAAGAAAAGCGACCATGACAAGTACGGTCCGCAGACTGTGAACTTTCTCCCAAGGTGCCCAGATCTCCATGACGTTAGCCGGCGGTGACGCGATATTCCAAGTCATGAGCTCGTTGTTGATGGGCACGCTGACTGCAAGTGTCATGGCAAGCACCACAATGACTGCGCCTGTAGCCACCGCAACAAGCCAGAACTCAGCTCTCTTAGGTTGAGACCGTGCCAAGAACAACCACACTAAGCTAAGAATGATTGCGGAAAACAGGAGGACCGGCATCATCACGACGTAGTTTCGATGGACTATCTGCTGAAATTGAACGAAGGCCGATGCCGCCATTTCAGGGCGCGCGAAGCTCGCACCCATTCGATCTCCAAACAGAATGCCCGCGAATAGTCCGGTGCAGAATACCGCCGCCACTCGAACGATGGCAAGAAATCGCATCGTCTTCCTCCTCTGTTGAGATCAACTCGCATTTCGACACAACTCCTCGTCGCCGAGGCGTGGAATCTGCGGATCGACGAATCGCTTAGTCGTTCCGACTCTATGTAAGGCCGAGGGGCCCGGGTTTCGGTTGCTTCGCCGGAATCCCCTTCTCCTTATCGTGCTGTGTCTTGTCTTGCTGTTTCTTGTCATGCTGTTTTTGATGCTTGGACTTGTCTTTCTTGCCGCCCTTGTCTCCCATTGCGTGCTCCTTTTCGACTGTCAGTCATTATCTCGCAGTGGCGTGATCAACTCCTACAAGCTATACCAATTCTAAAGTCAGTACGTCCATCGGTGATCCTGCCTGATGCTGGAGCGGCGCTGTCCTTCTGCCGGTCACTGTCTCATGTACACGCCCATTAGCTCCCCCTCGCCGATGATGTGATCCTTCATGGCGGCCAGGAGAATATCTTTGGTCACCGGCCCCGAAAGATTCAGGAACGTATCCAATGCGTACAGCCGCAAGTAGTAGCGGTGAGAGCCGCTAGGCGGACAAGGCCCACAATAACCATGTTGTCCAAAGTCATTGACGCCCTGCGATGCCCCATTATCCAGTTCGGGATCCGCAGGCATGTGTTCCGGAAGGGATGCCGTGCCTGCCGACAAGTCGTAGATCACCCAATGCACCCACGTCCCCACCGGGGCATCGGGATCATCCATGGTCAGCGCCAGACTCTTGGTGCCTTCAGGGGGCATCGTCCACGACAATGGGGGAGAGATGTTCGGACCGTCACACGTGAATCGTTTTAGAATCAGTCCACCGTTCGCGAACGCCGCGCTCTTTAACTGGATCACTACCGTCATGGCCTGTCCTTGTCGCCGGGGCGGGTAATTCAGACCAACGCTTCGACCAGCCGCCTCTTGAACGCCTGCCGCTTGGCACTTGTCAGGGTTGAGGCTGGGAATCTCTGGGCCAACTGATCCAGGAAGGCGTCTACTTCTGCCTCAATCATACGATTGACAAACTCGGGGTGCACTCGGTTGATGACCGAATAGATCGCCCTGCGGATGATAGTGCCGACTGCAACCCCGTCTTGGCGCGCGATCTTCCGCAGTACCTCCAATTCATCCGGAGGAAGAACCAATGAGAATGGGAGAGGTTTGTCTCCGGCTACTCTTGATCGCGGTCTTGCCATGTGGTCTCCGTCGGAAGGTCACAGACTAATACGTTTCTCGCTCTGATTCCATCAGCGTTGAGCCACCGCTCGTCGCCGGGGCGGGGCCACGGTACGCGTCACTATTGGTCGAATATCCATCGCTTGTGGCTATCCAACTTCACTCTGAATGGCCCCTTGAACTCTGGCAAATTGAAAGTGAATTGTGAAAGTTCTGCAAGTCGTCCTTCAGCCACCCTTCTCTCTCGAAAAAGGGAGTGCAAGAACTGCCCTATCAGCGCGAACAAGCGATCCCATGTCTCGAATTTCATGTGAAATGTTGGACCACGAGATGTCACGTCAGGAGCGGTACTAATCGCGCGTTGAGAAGTCAGTACGTCGCTGTGCGAAAATGCATTCCGAATGAGATTGTGATAGACAGCTGAGAGCAAACTTGCAATCGCCAGGCTCGCTCCCGATGCATCAAGCGCAATTCGCTGAATCACCTTTGCGGTCCCGGGATCGTCCTTGAGCAGGAGGTTGGGATCATACTGCTTTCCGCATGCAGTTCGTGTAACAGACCACAATAGCCGCTGAATCGCGAGGCATTCCCAGATTTGACTGTAGCTAAGTAGTTGCAGATACCGGATCAGTTCCTCGTCGGCCTCAGTCGCGTCGCTCGGTACCTCCGCGAACGCTCCATACAGCTTCCCAACTTGTGATGCGGTCCAGCCTCGGGCGTAGTTGATTACAATGTGGTTCTTGTCTTGGCCAGCTTGTTTAAGTGTGACCCGCTCCACATCGAGCACCGAGAGGAATAGCCTTGCCTGACTCTCGGCTCTTGCTCGTTCAAACAACTCCTTGACCGCTCCATCGGGACTTGGACAGGCATCCAGCAATTCCGTCAATTTTTCATCCGAGAGCGTGTGCATGTGGTCGATTCCAATATGAGGGCCACCGCTCAAGACCGAGGATCCAACTTAGCTTTCACTGCGGTGGCTTCGTTGGGAGCCATCCTGCCGATCTCTGAGAAGTTGCGAACGCCCAGCACCGACGCCTTCACTCCCTCGCCACGACTGTGTCATAGAGTCCGTAGTGGGTCAGACCCTCGTGGCTTTCGATTCCTGTGTAACGGAGTGAGGCATCTTCATACCGACGGAAAGCGAAGACTGCCTGATTCATCTGCTCGGTGTTGAACACCTTCAGTCGCACGAGCAGGTGGAAATCCTTCACCGTTAGACCGGTGACAGCCTGGAACAGCTCCGGTTCCAACTTCGTGATAACATCCTGCAGCGTATTCTCGCGGAAGTCGGTGAGGTACATGAACGCCGGAATACGCGTCGCGAACTTGATCAGCTTTTCCTGCACAAGTTTGCGTTTGGACTTGTACTCCTTCTCCTCCTCGGTGAGCTGCTTTTTCTGCTTCTCCGTCAGATCGCGGTCCTTGGCCTTATTCTTGAGCGCCTTGACCTTCTCGCTCTTATTGATGATTGTCTCGATGATGTTGTCGCCCAGCGTTCGCCAGCCCTCGATGCGCTCAACGGCGGCCATTGCCTCGGGGTTGTCTAGGATTCGGCGCAGGGTATCGTTGTCCACGTTCACGAGAAGCGCGCTCTCCCACTTGCGGGCCAGAAGCGTGGCCGAGGTACCCGCCATCGCGATATCGAGTATACCGCCCGCGTCAATTTGCGTCATGTTCGCGCCGTCGTAGGCCAGCACTGGCAGGAACGACACGAGATCCTTGACCGCGTTCTCGGGGTTCGGCTCGCTGGGCGACAGACCAATCCCGTACTCGGAGAGCTGCCGCAGTGCGCGCGTGGGCGCGAAGTCGAACACGAAGCAGACTGGCTTGAGAATCTCCTCTTCGTTCGGGCTGTCACCATTGGGGTTCTTAATGGACCACGGCGACTGCACTCGGAACGCGGCCTGAAAGTAGGTTTCCGGCGACTTGAGGTTGCGCAGCATCAGGATGGATGACCACTGCGGCACGGTGACGCCGGTAGCGAGCTTGCCGCACGAGAGCGTGATGGTCTTGGTCTCAAATCCGCTCCCGATGGCCTTGCGCACAGGTGGCAACGCATCCAGCCCGATGCCCGCCGAAGCGCCTGCAGCGGCGACCACCTCGTAGTCGTGCCAGAAGGTGTTGTGCTTTTCTGCCAGCAGGTTCACCATCGCGTGGCAAGCCGCGACGTTGTGGAGGAACCAGAACGAGTGTTGCAGATAGGGCAGCAGGCGAACATCCGAATACGGAAACGGCGGCCGGGTCCCGGTCTTCAGATGCTCTACCGCCCTGGAGGCGTATCCGCCGCGAATTATGTCTAACCACTTTTGCACGTCGCTCTTGTGCTTGAACTGCGCCTTGGCGCCCGTACCCGATGCCTCGAAGAAGGCGTTGAGGTCGAACTCGTCGAACTCCCCCCCACTCGCGATCGCCAGCAGCTCATCAGGCATCTGGTAGGTCAGCAGGCGCATCTGCGGCAGCGCGCCGTAAGTGTTCCATTTGCCCGGATTCTTCGCAGCAAACTCCTCCTTGGCGCGTTGTTCGTCGGTGTAGGTCCAGTTGAAAATCTGCTCCTCGATGAACTCGCCCGTAGCCAGCGCCCTGAACGGCGTGCCGGAGAGGTATAGATACGCCTTGGTGGCAATGGGCAGGAACTCGATCTCCTTCTCTGAGAGTTCGCTGAGGTCCTCGTTCACGCCTTCCAAGCTGGCGGCATATTCGAGCTTGGCCTCCTTCTTGGCGACCGCCTCTTCCTCGCCCTCGAACAGTTCCTTCGCGGTGTCGCGCCACGCGCCGAAGTGGTATTCGTCGAACACGACCAAGTCCCACTTCACCTTGTGGAGCCACGTATTCTTCGGTTTGATGTTCCCAACGTCGTCGCGACCCAGTAAGTCCTGAAAGGAGCCGAAATAGACGAGCGGCTTCTTGGCGGGGACTTTCGTCGGATCGCTGTCGGAATTGCGCGAGAGGTATTGCCAGCCGTCGAAGTCTACGTGTGATTCGAGGTCCGTCTGCCACGCATCCTCGACGGCGGGCTTGAAGGTGACAACGAGCACGCGTTTGGCTCCGAGCTTCTTGGCGAGCTGGTACGTGGAGAAGGTCTTGCCGAAACGCATTTTCGCGTTCCAGAGGAAGCGAGGGACGGCGTGCATATCCTCGCTCCAGATGGAGTGGAAGTACGCGTGCGTCTTTTTCACGGCTTGGGTTTGCTCGCGGCGCATCGTGAAAGTTTCGTGATGCGTGCCGGTGAAAACCCTTCCGGTGCGCGCCTCGGTGAGCACGGTCTTCACGTCCTTGACTGTGCAGCGGACCCACTCCAGCTCGGTGTTCTGGAGTCGCTTCTTTGCCAGCGCCGCGCGCACCTCGTGATCGGTGATGATCGTGCCGTCGTCGCGTTCGGCCGACTCATCGAGTTCGATCCTGTAGTTCTTGATCGCTGCGGTTTTTAGCTGCTCGGCTATGCGCTGCTTCACGTCGCGCGTGGTTTGGCCCACCTTGAGGAGACCCTCGTGCGCCCTGTCATCGATGGAGTAGGCGTAGATTCGCGGCCGGGCAACCGGCTTTGGCGCGAGGATTTCTTCGATGGCCTTAGTCATTCTCAGTGTCTTCGCTTAGGTCCATCGGCCGGACAACCTTCTCGATGAACGCGATCTCAGTAGCTGAGATGCCATATTTCGCGTAGAGATCCTCGTCCGTCCACTCCTTAGTCCACTTCTGTGTCGGAACGAACGAGTAGACTTTGCGCGTCGTGTCTTGGGATGGCTTGTGTAGGAGGATTAGAAGGCGAGTCAGCCGACAGGAGAGGTAGGACAAGACGCTTTCAGCCTGACTCTTGGAGTCGAACGGGCCAATGCAGAGATAGGTCTCCGAAGAAATGGTGCCCGGCTCTCCGATGAATGGTGTGCTGATGATCTTGTGCGGGTATGTGTCTCTGTTGCCGGTGCCCGGAGCAGCGCGGCCAATGAAAACCTTCCACCTATCGACGAGGTGAGTGCCCGTCGATATCGAGTTTCTGGGGACGTATCCCGTGCCGCCGTTCTGATAGACCATTACATCGCCAGCGCGCTTGGCAATCTTGCCTTTGAATGTAGTCTCTAGCCCGAACGGCTTTCTGGAACTGACCAACCGGTCGAAACGCTTGTTTGCAAGTAGAGAAAGCGAGTTAGTTGCTCCGCTCTCGACAGCAACGACCTTCTTGAGAATCGACAGCCCGTCATTGAAGCGGATGAACACGTCCACACCCTCTTCGAGGAGCTGGCGATGAGCCGTCGAGGGAGCCTCATCCTTGAAATGCGTGGAGACGTGGCAGAGCCCAGGATTGTCCCGGTCCCAGAGGAAGAAGCAAACGCCGCCCTTGAGGCCCACGCCTGGAAAGACGTCCGACGCGCTGAGATAGTCGTCAATTGAACGCAGGCGATCGTCACCGAGCATCGACTCTCGGAACTCATCCAGCCCCTTGCCGCCGGCGAACCAACGGGCAGGAATGACCATCGACAGGTAGCGTGGCTCCAGTGCCTTTGCTTGCTCTACGAAGTGGTGATAGATGGGCGCTGCGCTTGTTCCAAAGCCCTCATCGCTCAGCTGATATGGCGGGTTCCCAATGATTACGTCGAACTGCATATCGCCTCCAAATAATTCGGCCACGCGAGTCTTGATGTTGTCAGTGTGGATGAACGCATAGGCATGAGTTTCGAGCACTTCGCCGCGATCCAGCGTCTTCTGGCTCGCTCCGCAGCAGGCGCACTTGCCATCGGCCCATGTGTGCTCCGACCGCTCGAACCAGATGTTTCCCGCGTCATTGGAGAAGCCTTTGGCGATAGAGTGTTTGCCCTTGGCATGCTTCGAGCAATACACGCTCCGCCGCGCCAACAGGCTGGTGAGATGCGTGATGCCGATGCCGAACACTTGCTTCGTCAGAATGTGATTGACGCGCTCTTCGAGGTCCGGAATCTCGCCCGCCAGACCCTTGGTGAGGCGGCTGGTGATCTCGCGCAGGAACACGCCCGACTTCGTGCACGGGTCGAGGAACCTCGCCGAACTGTCCGCCCAGATGCTGGCGCCGCCGTTGCCCGCCGCCCACACCTCGGCCAGCATGTCCAGCATCCGGTTCGCGAGCTCAGGCGGCGTGAAGACCTCGTCGTTAGAGAGGTTAGCGATGCAAGTCAAGACGTCCGGGTTGCGGCCGCGCGGCGCAAAGCCAGCCTGCGCGCTCATACGGCCTCCTTTGGGGAGTCGCCAAGCGCGGCGGCGAGCTCGCCGATCGTTACCGGCGGGTACGTCCTCGCTGGCGTGAAGATTTCGTGCTTGCCGAGGTGGGCGAATAGCGAGCCCTCCGCGCTGAAGGCAGACGATTGGGTGAGGGTGTCGAGCCGAAAGTCGCGCCGCTGGAACCTCCCCTTGCCCAGGTAGCCCCACTCGGCAAAGGTGATCGGCTGGCCGTCGTGGGTACGCATCTTCAGCGCGTCGCCGTGCACGAGGTTCTGCGATAGCACGTAGGAAGCAGCGCGATAGAGTTCGTCGTACTCATCCACATTCAGGTACTCGGCGAGGATATCGAGCAGATTCGCGCGGCACTCGGCGATGTTGTCCGGCAACAATTCGACGCCATAGATGCACATCAGCGCGAGCAGAGCATAGTGCCGCCGCTCGAACTCCGATTTTCCGTACTTGAGTTCGACAGCTGCGAGCTTGCGTCGTAGGATCTGCACAAGAAAGTTGCCGCTTCCGCACGCCGGCTCCAGAAAGCGAGAGTCAATGCGTTCCGTTTCACCCGTCACCAAGTCGAGCATGGCCTCAACCATCCACTCTGGGGTGAAGACCTCTCCGTGGTCTGCGACGCGTTGTTTGGATTTCAAAAGGCTCACGGGCGAGTCCATTGGGGAACCATTGGATTGTGCTGCTACGACTACATGATAGTGGGCGCGGTAGCCTGGAATCAACCATCACTCTGCTCGCCATTCCCAGTCTGATTGACTTGACTTCTTCGCGTAATCCTGCACTGTCACACAGGGTAGCAGGAGGTTACGAGATGAATGTCGCCAATGCAGCAGACCGTTTCACCCGCCAACTGGCCGCCAATGGCCGGTCGGTGCACACACAGGCGGCGTACAGGCGGGATTTGGAGGCGCTGGGCCGGTGGATGGGTGGGAAGGGGGAACTAAGCAGGATCGCCCCGGATTTGCTGGCCAGATTCCTCGTATCGGACGCCGTGCTCCTGACCCCGCAGGGCCAGCCCCGCTCCCCGATGTCCGTCAACCGGACCAAGTCGGCCCTGCGGTCGTTCTTCGCCTTCTGTGTGGAATCGGGGGGGATGAGGGAGAATCCGGCCCGGCTCATCAGATCGACTCCGACCACTCCCAAGGAGCCAACCCCCCTGAGTGAGGGCGAGATCGCGGCGATTCGTGCGGTTCTGGCCAAGAAGCCCGGCCATCTGGCCGATCGGGATCGCCTCATCTTCGAAATCCTCCTCGGCACCGGGATGCGCCTCGGCTCCTTGGTCTCCCTCAATGTCGGCGACATCGACCTCAAGTCCGGAGTCGCCCACATCCGGACGAAGGGCGGGCGACGGGACAAAGTCTTCCTCAATCCCCAGCTGCAGCGCCTGGTTGCCCCCTACCTCCGGAATATCCCCCCTGAAGCCAACACGTCGCCGAATGTGCCCCTATTCCGCTCGATCCACGGCCGTAGGCTCGGGGCGAGGCAGATCCAGCTGAACTTCGCCAAGTGGTGCAGGGAAGCGGGAGTAACGGCATCAGTGCACTCGCTCCGCCATACCTTTGCCACGCGGCTGTACCACAAGACGGGGGATTTGCACTTGGTGCAGCGGGCGCTGGGGCATAGGCAGATTACGACAACCGAAATCTACGCAAGAGTCTCGGATGGTGGGTTGAGAAGTGCTGTCTGTGCTAGCGCTTGACCAATAATCTGATCGAGAGTAGCGATTCTTCCCAAGTCGGCACCGTGCTATTATCTTCTGGAGCGTTGAGTTCGCGACCGTGACTGCAATCTCCTCAGGACATGGTAGAGGTGCGGCAATGGACTTTGACAATGAACACTACGAAACTGTAAAGCAGGGGAGTGTCGCTGTGGCAGATTGGCGTCGACAGCATCCCAGCGAATCCTTTCGGCTTCGCAGAGCTGACTTTGCGCGCGCAGTGTTGTCCTCATGCGACCTGGGAGAGGCAGATCTGGAATTTGCTGACTTTAGGTGGGCGGATCTCCAGCACGCTAGATTCGCAGGTGCAAACCTCAAGAGGGCAGACTTTCATAAGGCTGATCTCTCGTTCGCAGACCTCACGAATTCTGATTTGAGGTTTGCCAATCTTGAGGATGCAGTGCTAACAGGAGCGAAACTCTCAGGTGCGAAACTAGGGAGGACAAGACTTATTGCAACAGATTTGTCCGGCTCCTCCGGGTTGCCTGAAGTCGTACATGCAGAACCAAGCACCGTCGACCAAGAGACCATCACGAAATCTCAACCAATCCCGGACCCGTTTCTTCGAGGCGCGGGCGTGTTTGCTCCAACCCAAGTAAGAGTTCTTCGAGTCATAATCGGCTCTCCGAGCGATGTGAAGGAGGAGCGTGAGGCAATTAGAAACGCTGTTCTAGATTGGAATGATAAGTTCATGGAGCGTGACCACGTCGTGCTTAAGCCCATGATGTGGGAACGGCACTCAACTCCTGAGTTGAGCAAGGAGACAATCGACCACGGCCCGCAGTTCTCAGTTAATCGGCAACTCCTCGACGCTGGGCATCTTCTCATCTGTGTGTTCTGGAGTCGCATTGGATCCAAGACGCCGCGTGCGGAATCTGGGACGATTGAAGAAATACAAGAGTTCGTTCATACGGGACGGCCAGTAATGATCTACTTTTGTACTCGCTCGATTCCTCAAAATGCTGATTGGGGACAGTGGGAGGCCCTCCGCAACTGGAAGGAATTTATTCGCAACGTCGCTCTCGTCGATGAGTTTGAGTCCCTTTCCGAACTGACCCAAAAGTTGTCCAACCACTTGACAACGAGGGTTGCTGCGCTGACCACCACTTTTAGGGAGCAGAATGAAAGGGCCGCGATTGTACATGAGGGCGCATCCCCGGGGAACGAATTTGTCACCGGGCTGGCAAACTCCCTATTGGGTATCTATGTGACTGGGTCGCAAATCCAAGAGAGAAACATCAATCCGTGGCTAGCACAACTGAAGACGACATTCGAGTTCGAGAGTGAGCGTCTGCGTTCACTCGCGGTCAGTGACTATGCGGACAAGTTGGGAATAACGCAGTCACTCAAAGACCTTTCCAAAGCTTGCTCCCGGGCCTCCAGGTTTCGGCTTTATTCCGGACCGGAGATTTGGAATGAATTCATCTCACTAGTTAATCAGGCTTGCGACATGGCCTTGCAGGTTTTCAACAAGCATATTGAAGACGCTGGAATTACGAAGCGATCCGCACCGCAGGCAGCCGACAAACTGAGAAGGACGCTGAGACGACTTGAAGATCTGGTCGAGAGACTACCAGAGTTGATCGAGGCGCATGAATTCGACGAGATCAAGGACAAGGCATCTCAAATTGGCATGGAAATACTAAGGCTTTCGTATCTCGGTCTTCGCCACGTCAAGGGGATCGAGTTGGATCAACTCAGGAGCGCAGCAATGACTCTGAATCTAACTGAGACTGTGCAACTGTATGCTGATGGAGGAGCTTCCATCCGGAATCTTGCGGAGCGAGTGGTATCCGCTGCGGATCTAGTAAGATCAAGTGCAGGAGTCCTCATCTGATCGACCATCGAGCGTTACGCACTGATTCACCCTTATCTGAGTCTGATGGCGGATCGGAAGGACTGCTTGCTCAAGTTCATTTCTCACACTCCAAGGCAGAGCAAGCGTTGGGGCACCGGCAGATTACCACGACGGAGATTTAAGCGAGGGTGAGTGACGATGTCTTGAGGCGATCAGTTGGTGCCGGCTGATCCCTCAACTACATTCTCTGTTGCAACGCAAACAGAAGGAGTTGTGGCGCCCGGAGCCCTCTTTCGTCGTCCGCCTATGTGCAGACATCGGATGATTGCACAGAGAGCAAGTCGTGCTGCGTCTTGTCAGGAACAACCACGCGGAGACAGCAACAACGACACCTGCAACGATTACGACAGCCGACATGGGATGCTCCGTTGCGTCAGCGAACTTCTACAGGCTCGACAAGTCACATGACCTCGCAAACGGAATTGAAGCTCCCGTGCTCATTGGCGATCTTGCGTGGGTTGTTGGGGTCTTGCCACGACACGGTATCGACGACAAATCTGTATTGGTATCTGCCCGGCGACAACTTAAGCGCGATCTGCCACAGCCCGTCTGGCCCTTTTGTCAGTGCTTGCGGCTCCCAGTTGTTGAATGTGCCGGTAATCGATACGTCTAACCCAGCAGGAGCGCTTAGACTGAACGCCACGGACTTCTCAGCGGTGGATTTCACGCGATGCTTCGTTCTCTTCGCTGGAGGGATCGCTTGACGCTTCGCAGTCGACTTTGGCTTGATGGTCTTTGTCTTCTTCGCAGTCGTTACTGGCTTGGCCGTCTTTGAAGGGGCTGTCGCCTTGCGTGCTTTTGTCGTCTTCTTTGGTTTCGCCGCTGCGCGTGGCTTGGAACCGTTAGTGGGCTTGGCCATCTTGCGCCGCTTGACGCGTCGTCCAGTTGCCGGGGTGGGAGAGGCTGGCTCGGGTGCGGCTTTCCGCTTCGGCTTCGACTTGGACCCCGTGCTGTAGATACTGAGTGACATGCGCAACTCCTTGAGAAGGGAAGTGGCCCTTCTCGGTGAGACATTGCTGATTATCTGACAGCAACGTACCCAACACCGGGGGCGTTACCTACATAAAGGAATGAGTACTTGATGCGACCCGGTATCGCTCCGCCTCCAAAAGTGATGGTCAAGTGATAAGCGGCGGCATTTGAGAGAGTTAACGTACCGTTGATGTACAAAGACCTCGACGAGCAAGTGAGCGTGATCGTCGTCTTCGAGAAGGGGGACATGCGTCCGTACCGCTTCTACTGGAAGGATCGGGCGTTTCGGGTGTCGCGGGTTACTGGCAGGTGGAAGGCACCACAGGGTGACACGTGGAAGCGGCATTTCTCCGTCGTCGACTCAGCTGACAACGTGTTCCACCTGACCTACGACGAGCGGCAGACTCGTTGGGCGATCAGCAAGGTGTGGGTGGAGTGAAACTGTGCTATCGAAACTTCTGAACCGCAGGTGCGTAGATTACCGAGCAAGCCTTAGCATGTCAGCGTATAGCACTTGCTGGTTGCAACGGCCGAGGGACTCCTCCAACCAAGAGAGAAATTGCCGTGATCAATCAGCTTCTTCCCGGGCACTTCGATAACACGTATCGCGGTCACAAACTCGCACTCTGGCTCTTCGCGTTGGTCGTGTCCGTAAAGCTTCTCCAGGGGCTGGTGGTCATGTTCAGCGGTCACTATATCGCGGTGGCCGCCGATGGCATCCCACTTGACACATACACGCCCGCAGCCGCGCAGACGGTTGTAGCACTCTTCGTTCTCTTGGCGTTCACGCGTATAACCGTGTCGTTGCTCTGTGTACTGGCTTTGGTGCGATATCGCAGCGCAATCCCCTTCATGTTTGCACTGCTGGGATTCGACTATCTGGCCCGACAACTGATCCTCTACTTCGTCCCGATTGTCCGCACAGGAGACGCTCCAGGACTCGTCGTAAACCTCGTACTCTTCGCTTTGACGGTCGTTGGCCTTGGGCTATCGCTGTGGAGTCGGCGCGAACTTGCGATGCAGGACTGACCTACGTGTGCCTATGCCCAGTCGATGGCACCGAACCCGCGTGTAGCTAACGCTGCCTCGGCACTCCCTGCTGTGGGGGAGTCGCTATTCGTTGGGGCATGGACAGATTACGACGACGGAGATCTATGCGAGGGTGTCGGCGCTGAGAGACTCAAGCAGGCAATCGCGCTCGTCTGATTCCTCAGCTGCACTCTTTGTTGCAACGCCTGCAGTGGGAATGGTGGCGCCCGGAGTCTCCTTTCGCCGGACGCGTGTGCGCGGACATTGGATGGTTGCAGAGTGCACAGGTCTTGTTGCCTGCCTTCATGAAGAACCACGCGGAGACAGTCAAGGCAGTAACCGCAACGATGACGACGGTCGACATGGGATTCCCTCGTGTGTTAAAGACATTAGCTGACGACTCCTCCTCATGAGGGAGAAGCTGTACCTGGTCAGGCGGGACCGCGGCATCGGCATGTCGTGACAATGGATACGACATGGATGACAGCGAACGGTCTGCGGGGCTATCCAGATGAATCAATCAGCAATCGAGCAGACGGAAGTACGTGTCGAAGTACCCGGCATTAGCTGGTCCTTTCGGGAAACCGGGCTTATTCTAGTTATCGGAAGTCTCCGGGCAGATGCGCAGGAATATTAGGGGCATTCTCGCTCAGCGTGACCCAATTGGTCCTCATCGGAACAATGAGGCCACATGACCCTGAGAGCGTTGGGGCATGGGCAGATGAGCAGGGCGGAGACTTACGCGAGGGTGAGCGACGACCAGTTGCGCCGAGTCGTGGCGAGTGCATGATTCCCATCGGTAATCGTACAATTGCTGCTTGGATGGCATGCTGTGGAGCAGTACCATCTTAGAGAATCACGGCCTCAAACACCGATAGGTTGATGTCCGCACTCGATCACTCGCATGGCATTCTGTTTGGATTCAGCGGCCGTCTTGGCCAACGGATGGGAGCGCCGTTTCGTTCCCAAGTAGCAAAGGACGTGTAAGATGGCATCAGGTACAGTGAAGTGGTTCAACGACTCCAAGGGGTATGGCTTTATCACTCCGGAGGACGGCAGCAAAGACGTGTTCGTGCATCATCAAGCGATTCAGTCGGAGGGGTTCCGTAGCTTAGCTGAGGGCGATCGGGTGTCTTATGATGTGACTGAAGGTCCGAAGGGTCCGCAAGCCGCAAACGTCAAGAAGGCCTGACCAGAGAACCTGAAGCGCGGCCCCGGTCGGAGTGATCCTTCCGGGGTTTCTTTTTGGGCTGTCGCCCATGTCAGTGCAGGGGCGTTGAGACATAGGCAGATCAATACTACAGAAATTTATGCGAGGGTGAGCGATGACTCACTGCGCCGAGCCCTGCATGCCGTCTGAGACGGAAAGTACCAAGACATCCGACGGCGATCCAGAAGGACGCTGCAACTCTTCCAAGATCTGAACTATCGATTGAATATCGAACCTAGGTTCATACCGGCGTCATTTCTTCGCGCCAAGTCTGGCAATCTTCGCAATCGTGTACAGGCCATCAATGACGAATCTGTTTGTTGGTTCCACGGCTGATGGTCGGAACATCGTCCCATACTGTCTTCCAAGGTCCTTAACCGATTCACCGCAATAGAGTATTCGTTCGTCATCTGCGATAAAGTATCTATCGTGTATCTCTCGGCACTCTGATACCCAGAAAGTGCCTCCCTCCTTTGCGGACATCTGTGTCTTGAGGGCAGCGACATTTAACTCCTCGCCCGGTCCCAAGTTCTTCATGACCTGTTTACGATCTGCTTCAGGCAATGTGACCAAGATGGCCTCGACTTTGCGATTAGTCTGTGCCAATAATCGGGACAAATGATCCTGTACGATGTAGTTATCCACGATCACGATTCTCCTAAATGCAGTCCGCATGAACCCCTCAATAAACCTGTGCGCTTCCGCGGCACTATGTGGAGAAATGAATGTCACCCGAGGAAGCACGGCGCTTAGAATATCGAAATTCGAATCCCATTCGGACGATGCGTTTGCGCTTCTGACGCGGTGATAAGTGGTTGGTTCCACTACGCTGAACCAAATCTCCAGCTCTCTACCTCGCATCAGGGCTCGTGTTTCCCAAAAGTAGTGATTCTGGAAGCCCGATCGCCTGATGGGGAGTTCCTTGCGATGGGTCTCAATTAGGCTGTTTCCGCCACGAAAGTAGATTCGAGGAGCCATCTTTATCTTCGTGTCAATAACAAATACGTCCACCAACAAATGGCGAAACTCGGCTTTCCCTGGGATTGCGAGAACCAAGGGCAATGTCAAAACCTCTCCGAAATCTGATTGCACTTTCTCTGGGGTCCCTGGGAGCTGGAGCCCACTGTAGCGGGCTGCAGTAAAGATTTCATATACTCTCTTCTTCTCGATAGGGTAGAGGATTCCGTGATTGGTGTTCGGGTCTGCGGTTCCGGAGGGCGATGAAGTGAACCCAGTCTTCAGCCAGAACGCGATCTCGTTATCATCTCTGGCCTGGCGCTCGACGCAGGCGACTTGACGGCCATCAATCATTGCGACACATGACATCGAATCCAGAATGTCTGAGGTTGGTCCCAGCTTAAAGAGCGGATTGAATTCCACCAGCAGATGCTCGGGACCATGAAAGATAACGTGGCGCTGGTGTTGAACAACCGCACTCCTATCAGCGACGTTCAGCAACACCGTGAAGTGGCTGCGCTTCTCCTCAAAAGCGGACTTTGGTAGAGTGATTCGTCTCGATAGTTCGGGTGGGAACAGATTGAAACTAATCGAGGGCCCCCCGATATCGAAGTTCACTAGATTGAAGAGGTTCATCGGTCAATCATAGATTGTCAGGTGTATTCGGGTTCCAGATCCAATACACACGATGGATGCTTCCCACCTTCGGATAACGTGCGAGATACTTGACGTAGGAATACTGCTCATCGGTATTGCTCGGATTCTGCCTCTGGACCAACTGCACTAGCTGTGTGTCTCGGTCCTCCACAATCGTAGATTCATCCTCGTACCTCAACCATGCCTTCGTGAATAGGGCGCCAACTGGGCCGACGATTTCGACGATCATCGTCTCCAGCCGGCGTGCGACTTGGATCGCAAAATACTCTTCCCGAGATGTAAAGCTGTCGCTATATGATAGTTCGACGGTTCGTTCGTACTTATGCCCCTGTTTCGGTGGAGATGGAAACCTGAAAGATACTTCCCCTCGAGTCGGGCTAGCTATTGTATCGACATCCCAACGCATGGACTCAGCATCACCGCCAGCGGTGTCCCTGCAACTCGCGCCGGTAATTCGAATACGACCTTCGGCCCAGAGACCCTTATCGATGATCATAGTGACGCCATCGTGAGTGACTTTGAATACTTGTCTCTTAACCGCATCAGCCCTGCGACCAGCGGTATCGCATATGGTCAGCGTCGTGGTGCTTGAGATGATCTGTAGTGGAGAGGATGGAGCAAACTGCGCATTCCAGAAGAGCACAGCGACGGAGACAGCAAGTAGGAAAATGATCATGCCTGCGAGGGCAACCGGAGTGTCGCCGCCAGCCAATGAGATGAATGCGATTATCAAGGCCGCTAGGCCTATGATCCCGTTGATCGAGATCAGTTTCACTTTCTGAGAATCGGGCATCTGTCTATTTCCTCCGGCACACGTGTCCCGCACATTCGCTCGAAAGAGGTTTGTGGTTTGTCTCGAAGAAGCCTGTTTGATGAAAAAGAAAATGAGCGGCGCATCCCAATGCAACCGCTCATCTCATGATCAACGAAGTCTCTGTAGTCACGCCTAGGAGCCGTCCATGCCCCCGCCGCATTCTTTGATCAGCAACATAACACCACACCTTCCCTTCTAGTTACGGCAGGATGCGGGCGGTATGCGACTCTCTCATACGCCCAATTCATGCCACCTCCGGCTGCGACGTGAATGCTCACCTGAGCCCACGGAGCAACCACTTGTAATAACATACCTTCTGCCCTGCCAAACTTGTACATTTTTTTTATCGGCAGTTCCCATCGGTTTTTACAATCCGGAACCGACTTCTCCTGTTCAGCGCATTTTGACGTTCAATTCGGGGAGAAGTTCCAGACTTCTTACTGGGGAACTACATAGACCCTTTGTGAGAGGGTATTTACACCTCGCGCCTCCCATGATTCTCCCCCGACAACCCGTAAGTCCTTCGTATAATGCCTGTTATGCGATGGCCACTCACAAACACTCTCTGCGCCATCGTAGTTAGCCCGAACTATACCAAAATAGCCCCAAAACCCCGAAGTGCGGTTTTGGTATACATTGGGCTACTTTTCTCCCTTCCAAAGCTCGGGAGTCTCCCCTAACTGACGATTCGTCAAATGGTTGCAGGGAAGTCGGCGTCCTGCCGCCACACTATACCATGGTATAACGGAAGGGCTAGTTTCGGTATACTTTGGGCTACTTTTGGTATACCACGGACGGTGCAGCCCTTCCCTACATAATACACCGCGGTACCCCCGATTCCCGGCCATCTCAGCCCCCGAAGATTCTCCGGATTCAGGTCAGAATGGACTGGATGAGTCGCGGCGATCCATTGCAGTACACGTCCTGACCGGGCGGATACCCCCCGCCCTGGAGAGGAGATGTAGCAATGGACGCATCAGCGACCACGCAGATCAGTAAGCTGCGGGCTCTCGATTTGAAGGGCCTGCAGGAAGCGTACGAGAAGGCGTTCGGCAAACCGTCGAAGTCTCGCAACCGCGAGTGGCTCTTCAAGACGATTGCCCGCAAATGGCAGAACGACGAAGAGCCAAAGTCAGCAAACAAGCCGGTCCCACTTCCGACGTTGGTGGCGAAGTACTCCAAGAGCAAGGCCAAGTCGACGAAGCGCGAGAAGAAGTCCCGATCCAAGGTCAAGCCGGTCGGAGGTCGCGACCCGCGACTACCTAAAGTGGGTACCGCTCTGGAGCGCGAGTACAAAGGCAAGAAGTTGCATGTCACCGTCGAGGCGGACGGCTTCACTTTCGGTGGCAAAAGCTACAAGTCGCTCTCCGCACTCGCTCAGCATATCACGGGTGCCAAAGCCGTCAATGGGTTCCTCTTCTTCCAGCTTGGCGACTACGCTAAGAAGGAGAAGGCCGGCAAGTGAATCCCGCCCTCGGACCAGTCACCAGGTCTCGCCGGAGTGATCGAGTTGATCTCCCCTCTCCGGCGAGGTTGGTCCGTGCCGCCATCTACTGTCGCAAATCCACCGATGAGAACCTGCATTCGGACTTCAATTCGTTGGATGCACAGCGCGAAGCCTGTCAGGCCTACATCGCCTCGATGAAGTCTGAGGGCTGGGTGGCACTGGAACAAACCTACGAGGATGCGGCGGTCTCCGGAGGCACAGTTGATCGTCCGGCGTTGAAGCAGTTGATCACCGACATTGAGTTGGGCAAGATCGATGCGGTCGTGGTTGTGAAGCTGGATCGTCTGTCGCGGAGCTTGAGCCAGTTCCTGCAGTTGATGGAATTCATGGAGCATCACTTCATCGCCTTCTGCGCCGTGACCCAGCAGATTAACACGGCATCATCGGCAGGCCGACTCCTGGTCAACGTGCTCATGTCGTTCGCCCAATTCGAACGCGAGATCGGTTCGGAACGCACCCGGGAGAAGGTCTGTGCGGCTCGTAAGAAAGGGCGCTACATCGGAGGGCATCCTCCTCTCGGCTATGACATCGATCGGGAAAGCCATCAACTGACCGTCAATCCCGTTGAGGCCGAGCTGGTGCGGGAGTTGTTCCGGCTCTACCTGGATCGACGCTCGCTCCTTGCCGTCGTGCAGGAAGTCAATGCACGTGGCTGGACGAAGAAGTCTTGGCAGAACGGCAAAGGGGTCTACAGGAATGGGCGTCCCTTTGACAAAGTCTACCTACAGCGACTACTCATCAATCCCCTCTACATCGGACGAGTAACACTGCACGGCGATATCTACGACGGCTTGCAGGATCCCGTCATTCACGAAGAGACCTTCAAGCAGGCGCAGGAACTCCTGGACTCAAATCGTAACAGCCAGAGCCTCGGTTCGGGAACGCGCAACAAACACGGAGCCCTCTTGGGCGGGTTGATCAAGTGCGGTGCCTGTGGTCAGGCCATGGCCCATTCGTACGCCAAGAGACCGGGTCGGTTGTTTCGCTACTACCGTTGCACGACGGCTCAGAAACAGGGACGGGATGCCTGCCCGGCTCCATCCCTACCTGCCGCTGACCTTGAAGAGTTTATCGTCGAGCAGATCCGCAGGGTGGCACGCGACCCGGATCTTGCGCAGGAGGTGTTTGATGAGGCCCTACGACTTCGGGAGGATGAGGCAGCGCAGCGAAGTGAGATCGACTTTGACCAATGGCAGGGCGCTCTCATTGAGTTCGATGCGGCGTGGGACGTACTGTTGACGCACAAGAAGGCTCCACTGATTGCCTCCCTCATCCAGCGAGTCGTGTGTTCGCCGGACGGCGACATGCAGATCATCTTCCGCACCGACAAGTAGCCTCAACTGAAGTCACCAAACTACGAGAATTCCGCGTCGAACGGGCTGAATCCCCGCCGTGTGTGGCCCACGGACGGCCACACAGGCTCCACGTGGCGCGAACCGGCACCGACCCCGCTACGTGTTGGCAATGCCGTAACCCTGTGACACGTCGCCGCATTCAAAACGAAAGGGCCAACCCAACTTCGGGGTCAGCCCTGTCCGTCACAACGTAAGAATGAGTAACCGAATTTTGATGGCGGGGCGAGTGAAACGGTGTTCAAAACTGACCCGCTAAGTGGCTCAAGGACTTACGCTTAAGTCTGTATCAAAGTGAGGGGCGAGTGAAACGGTATTTGAACTCTCGATTCAAGCCCCAAGTGAGTAGTCCCATCCGGCGATTCCAGACTCCGTCTACCATCAATCCAGCACTATTCCAGCAGTAACGAACGGTCGACTACTTTTTTTGCATCCCCACAATCTATTCGCGGTCAATGTGTTAAGTGAAGTCAGTCGGTATCGTGACCGGTGACTCATGGTCACTTCAGTTCCGCAGAGCGGGATTAGTAGAGGGCCGATTGGAGGATCGGTCTGGAGGAGCCGGGAGAGGCTCTCGCAGTCCGCGAGTGAGTGAAGTGTGTGAACAGAATCGAAGTACGAACCACACGGGAGGAATTGTGAAGCACAGAAAACGTCGTCAGATTCGCCGCCGCCTTGATGACGGTACACAGGCAGACCGGCACCAGTTCTTGGTGACAACGAAGAAGGATCTCGAAAACGACATTACCAACTTGGACGCGGAAGAGCATGCTCTACGCGAAGACTATCACGAGGCCGCTGAAGCATGGTCTGGAAAGCCCCCGCGCCACGACATTGTTCCACATGTTGACACGCACCGGCAACATCTGTCCGTGATCTATAAAGTGGCGGGTGTTGTCGTTCTTCTGGCAGAGTGCTTTGTGGCCGTCGGGTTGGGTTTGCTGACCTTCAACTTGCCGAGTTACATCGCCGCCGCAGTCGGATTGATTTTCAGCGCGGTCATCGCCCAGATCGCGAAAACGATCCTGGTTGCCCGCGAGGACGACCAGCACCCGAAAGCCAGCCACCTTGCAACTCGCCGATTCGCCTGGATGGTTGGCGCCATTGCCGTCGGCACAATCGGTGTCATCTATGTTCTGAGAGGGATGCCGTTCGTCGCATGGGTTCTTGCCCCACTCGTCGCGCTCTTTGGTCTGAGCCTCCCGACGCTCGCCGGGGCGTTCTTCGCGATGGCCGATCAAGTCGGACGCATCAACTGTTCCATCGTTCCCCGCTACAACAAGATTGTGCAGGAGCGTCGCGATACGGTCATGCTGCTTGATGAAGTCGAGCATCAGATGCGTACTCTGAAGCAATCCCAGCCATCGATTGTGGATCCAGTCAATGTGCCAGTTCTGGCATCGTCCGAGCGCAAGATTGAGCCGTCGGTTATCTCTCAAGTTACGAAAATCGGGAAGCTGACCGAATCTGACGGTCGTCAATCCGAATCGACAGACGGGCCTGATCCGGTCGACGTCGAACCGTCAAACGGCTCGCCGATGGCGAAGAGGCGCATCGGATCAATCGCAATTCCAACGACTTTCGGCTTGATGTTGTCGGCTTGGAGCATCTTGGGAGGCGGAGCTGAGGCCAATGCGCAATACCAGCCTGAAGTGACACCACTCGTCTATACCGACATCGATTTCTACCACAAAGCGACTGATTCCCTTCGGTGCTTCGATCGCCTCATCGTTGCGCCGGATAATTCGGGATCCCCTCTGCGGCCTGAGTTGCTTCGCGTACTCGGATGCATCAGTCGTGGGATGGTGGGAATCCTCGACGCGTGCAGGGGCTCGGTTCGCGAAGTCACATTTATCCCGTGGGCTACAGCACGTGATGTGTGGTCCGG
Organism: uncultured Ignavibacteria bacterium; assembly: GCA_964371625.1. GTDB lineage: Bacteria > Zixibacteria > MSB-5A5 > WJJR01 > WJJR01 > JACQFV01. The sequence continues at coordinate 39,734 of CAYJMP010000002.1, forward strand.
AACGGATACCAGAACAATGCTCCCCGCACCGCTCGCCCCGGATACGACAATTTCCGCCCCCAAGGGAGAGTTGGTTATCTTCAAGATCAACGCAGAGGATGAGACCGCCGACAAGTTGTCAATGCTCGCGACACGAGTCGCAGAAGCACGCTCTCAGTATTTAGAGGCACTGCAATCGAATTTGGCTCCGATCCGACAGGATATTGACAGCTTCGATGGGCTATCGGTTGCAGAAGAAAGCTGCGTCATGGGTCGCGTATGTCGCGCCAGCCTCGAGACAACGACGATCACCTTTATCATCACCGATGGGGACTCCGAATGTGACGGCGAAGATGACACCTTTGGCCCTGGATGCCACACTGGGGTTGATGGGCTCCCTGTCGTGATTCTCGTTCCTAGGGAAACCGATGGCACCGGGACACCTCGTCTTCTGTTGGAACGCGCTGAGCGGATTGTCCGTTCCTTCCCACGGTCCGTCATCGTACCATCAGTTCGAATTGGAGATTCCTGGGCGTGGCTTTCAGACGTCCTCAATGATTCTGACAAGCGTTGACTGCTCCCAGCAGGTACAGAACTATTGGAGCCGATTTCCAAATGGAAATCGGCTCCAGTAACAATTTCCCGGTCAGTTTTGCGTCATGTTCGTCACGCACTCGATCCTCATATCGTGAACGCAGCTCACCCACGGATGGCTTTACGTATCGCTTCCTCGGCAATCTTGTGCTTCTCTTTAGCTTCTTCCGTTTCACGAACATCCGGTTGGTATTCTGCACTATGCCCGAAGCTACCCTTGACCGTGCTAATTCCATTGACTCTTGCGTCGTCAACCAGTCGCCAACCGCTTGGGACTTCCCTCGTTCCTGATCGAGATGTGAACAACCAATCTGGATTAAATCTCAGATTTCGCAGGTCACGCCTCAAATTCTCCATTCTCCATGTTACACGCTCGTGGCATTCTCTCTCGCAGCTAGTGCTGTTACGCTGAGTTGCCGAAGTAATCTCCTTAAATTCGTCCGGAATTGCCCCTCGTAGAAGCACGGAGGAAGGTATGTACCATAATTCCGAGTCTTTACCCGTCTTCCCGATCGCTAGTGCGCGCAGGATTCGCTTGTATACTGGATTATCAATCTCTATTTTGTGCCGATCACGACTACTGAGAATGATCCGCAGTGACTTCGGATCTGGATTAACAAAACTCAATCTGTAGTGTCTCGCATAGTACCCAGCAATTTTCACTCTTTTACTGATGTCTGCCGAGATGAGCTGCCCTTCAATGACATGAACCGCCTCGATAACAGCGGCGGTATAACTAACACTCGACCTGGACTTGATTGCTGTACGAGGTTTATGACAAAGGATGTACTTCGATCGTGGAACGTATTGTTCAACTACCAGTTCAGTCGACGACCGGAGATCCCTCAGCTCCGCTTCTGTAATTACGGTCAAATCTATATCTTCATCATGTTGGAGTCCGCTGACCACGACGACAAAATCGACTTTCCGCTTTCTGCTTGCTTCACTAAGTATTTTCAACCCATTTGACGTAATCAAGTTCACGTCTAGCGACAGAAGTCTGACTCCAGTACGCCGGAGCATCGCAAGTGCATCCTCTTCGTTGCTCGCACGAGCGACTTCGCAATCGCTGCCGAAGATTCTGGAATACATTTCGTACAGCGCTTCGGCCCAAGTCGGGTCGTCTTCGACAATTAAGATCCGTGTGCTGGAACCATGAGATGTGGACTCAGCCTTCATTAGCCCTCTTGCAAACGTGGACAGCGTGCTCGCGTTGTAGCTATTCTATTCCGAGACTGCCTCGGAGTCTCTTGCATCACTGAAGTTAAGTGTCAACTCATCTCGCCTAGCTGGATTGAGGCCAAAGGTCAGGCGCCATGGATAACCAATCATCGTCTTCGAGATTAAACGGTCTACTATGGAACTTGTAGTATTGACCTCGGCATCCAGCTGCTGCGCCTTCATTATCTTCTCACAAAGCGCTAACGGATGTCCATCACCAAGACATAGCACAATGCCGGCTCGGTCCTGTCTGAAAAGCACACTCCGGAGTGTTAGTGCCCCATCCGCCTTTCTGAGCGAGAGCGCTTCTCCGAGCAAGAACAATGCCCTCGCAATGTCGTCATGCGACGCGACACTCTTGACAGTGTACATCTCCACATCTGTTTCATACTCGCCGGCCCAATCGATCTGTGCCAGTCGTTCGTAGTAATTCTCCAATAGTGTGGCGTTTTCTCGTACGCACTTGACCGTATTGTAGATCCCCATGAGAACTAGCAGCACAGCACCGCACACATTTATCGGGTACCTCTTCATCCATCTAATGCCACAGACTGACTTGACCGCCTCAAAGAACATCTGCGTGTCCCAATGCTCTGGAATCTTGCCCAATCGCTGCGACAGTAGTGGCTTGAATGTGTTTTCAGTCCAATGCTGATAATTCTCGTTATCTCTTGTACTCCAATCGTGCGGAGATCCGCAGTTATCGAACCAGTCAGTTGTGCTCTCCCAAAACGCGCATAACGGATCAGGGTTCACCGACCTCAGTACCGCATTGTAAACGTGGGGTTTATTCATAATTCTAGATAGCCTTGGAATTGCCAAGAGATGTTTAGGCGATGCCCCCTCAGTAAATGCTCCATAAAGTCGCGCATCTTTGTCTCTACTGTGTTCATATGCGACGTAGAATTCAATCCGAGATGGATAGGAAGCGATCCAGTCAAGAAACGGCTGAATCCGTCCGTGGAGAATTCCAGAAAACGGAGCGATTGCGTCCTCAGCCCACTCGCGACTGTAGTTACCAATTACCGCGCGCATTCTCACTGTCCGTCGGGAAGTCCAAGCTGGATTAATCGAGAAGACGGCTGGCGCATATGCGGCATTCTTACCAGTCAGCGCATTAGCCAACAAATGCGGATCCATGTTGTTCAATGCCAAAACCACAAAAGTACTCTGTTGTGCCGATTCGTGGAAGTAGCTCTGGATGAATCGGGTAAAGTCGATCGCAAACGAAGCAGTGAACCAGCCGACGGTCGCCGCCTCCCAGCCTTGTTCAAAAAACTTTCGATGCACTGCATCCACTACTTGTTGTGCTTGATCGCTATTATCGAGCGCGATCGGAAAGAATCGTTTATTCTTGGGGATGTCAGGCGCGTGTACTTCTACATTGACCCACGCCAGTTTGTCTTGAAGGGTTGAAGTTGAAGAGACCATTGCAGAGATAAGAGTCTCATCGTCAAGTTTCTCGCGCAAAAGCTCCAATGCAGCCCTGGGCGTTCGCAAACTCGACTGCCGCTCACTGAGCAGGCCCACGAATCTCTCTACTGCTGCGTCTTGACGTGCCATTGTGGTCAGCGCTTCAATTGAATGGCATAACTTCCAATGTGGTTCGATTGCTCAGGGTACGGGACCCAGGCCGCTGATTCAGCGTCGACTCGCCATCCTGATTGAATAACATGCTGAAGGAAGTGATCCCAAGATACCTTGTATTCGTACTCCCCACGGTAACAGTAAAGTCCCGATTGGCGAATCACGTCGATAGTAGCGCTAGATTCAGATCGTCTCTCCAATTCAGTGATGAGAGCCTTATAGAAAGAAATCACGGAGCGCCTGAAGTCGCTCCGTCCTGCATAGGCCGAAATGAAATGCTCGCCAACGATGCAAACTCCACCCACGGCTAAGGCAGAGGCGGCGTTTTGCATAAACGTTGCCTTTCTTTCATCCTCAATGTGATGATACGCTGAATTCATCAATATGATATCATAGTTGATGGCACCGTGGATGGTGACCGCGTCTTCGCATCGTAGTTGATGAACGATACCCAATTCACTCAGAGCCTTCGAAGCTCTCTCTAGCGCATGAATGTCAATGTCAACCAATGTCACACCTGACAAGGGAATCGACTTCGCGACTCGCAATGCCGCAAGTCCAGTCGCGCTGCACAAGTCGAGCAGGGTCGCAGGCCGACTATGAGCAACGTACCATTGTCTCGCAAAGTCCTCAAGATATTGATACAATCTCTCCTCATTAAAGGTCTGCTGAGCCGCTTCCAATGCGCTATGGTCGTACCTGTAGTCCCTTGCTCCTTCGAATACTGGTGGAATCGGTATTGATTGGTTCATTTGCATTAATCCCTTGTAACAAGTGGTCTGAGGCCTGGCGTTTGCGAATTCGTTCCCATCTGTCATCATAGACCAGTACCTCAGGAGGCAGCGCTTTGCCGAGGAAATTGTAGCTCCCTGCACGGCCGTATGCACCGACATCGAGAATCAATAGGAAATCCCCTGGGTCCGGCTGGGGTATGACACACGGCTCTGGAAGCAATTGGTCGGTCGACAGTGTTGTGCATCCACAAAACCGCGCACCGAACCGTCGCCCGGACTTCGGCTCCCCATGTCTGTCAACAATCAATATTAGATGCTGCCTGTTACGGATTCTTGGAGTCGGTATATTCACAAATGATGCGTCGACATAGACATCCGCCACGCTCATCTCGTTCTGCCTTACCTCGATGATTTCAGTTGCGAAGCAACCAGCCCCGGCGAAAATGACACGACCGGGTTCCCACGTAAGCGTGACCTGTCTCCCTTTCAGATGATGGTCCGCGATCATTCGAACTTGTTCAAAATATGCCTCAAAGTCTGTCATCTCGGCCAGCTCACCAGTCTTACAAAAGTAGTCATACCAGAACCCGCCGCCGAAATTAATCTCTGATACCGTCGCGCAACGACTGGCTTCCGTGATGAGCACCTCGGCATGCCTGATGAGCCAATCAGAATCACGGATCTCAGTCCCAGGGTAGGCGTGGATTGCCGTGATCCACTTTCCCCCCTCACGAACCACCTTCATACATTCTTCGAGATCCTTACTCCGAACTCCTTTCAAAGCCGTTCCAATTAGGTCCAATCTCAAACCGATAGTAGCCGATGGATTGCATTCGACCAGCAGCTTCAGATTCCCAATCGACGCGACGTTCATCACACAGCCAGTTGCAGCAATTCGCTGTAGCGCACCGCGAGACAATACACCGCCTGTGAACGCTACCTTCTCCCACTGGGTCCATCCTCGGAGCTTCAGAGCTTCGATTTCCTCCAGGCTGTTGCAATTCACTCCAATGCATGGATGGACCTTAGTAATCCTTTCGAGAAGTGCAACGTTTGGACAAGCGAAAAAGGCGATCTTGAAGCTACACCGCTGCGCCAACCCCGCACGGCCAGCAGAGTCCACAATCAAACGAATGGCAGCTTCGAGCGCATGCCAACTATAGATGTAGACCGGCGTCCTCTCACTCTCCACGATTCCAGGGAGGCACTCAAGCACTCTCTCCAGACCGGGCCTGCTCACGTGGGCTTGATTTCGCTGATAGCTGTTGTAGTTCATTACTCTATGGGCTCCATCCTGCCTTGTTTGTAGACCATTTTAGAATAGTCTTGTTCCCTCAGATCGCCCGACGTGTCAAATCGTATCAAACCGGAGATACCTTGGTACTGAAACTCGGGTGAGCTCAGACGGGACTTGAGCTGAGCCGGCGAGAAATCGCCAGACGGTCTTAGCGCTGACGCCGTTAGCATGAGGGCGTCATATGACTTGACTACGTTTGCGTCCAATTCTTCGCCAAACTTTTCACGGTATCGACTCGCGAACTCAACGTACCTGTCCCCTGTTGTGGGTGCGGGCATCGCTACTCTCACACCTTCAACAACTTCCACTCCGACGGACACAAACTCCGGGGAGCTAATGTTGTCACTTCCATAGACTGTGGGGTTTAATGTTGCCTCGCGCATCTGTTGCATGAATCCCGCGCCCAGCTTGGCGTAGAGCAAAAGGAAGAGGGCATCCGGGGCAGCTGAACGGATCTTCTCGATCTCAGTCCTGAAGTCCCTGGCATCAGCTTTCACCGGCTCTGCGGCGACAAGCGTGAGTCCTGCTGAATTCAGGTAGCCTGTCAGCGCGTCCCGATAACTAGTCCCCCATTCATCGTCCATATGGACAATTGCGACACGTCTAGCACCACTCTCGGCGGCCCAAGCGGCATTGAACTTTCCTGCTAGAGCATCCGATGCCATCACACGAAAGTAATTAGTCCCACACTTTGAAGTTATGCTCGGCGCCGAGCTCAAGGCGTCCACGATCACGACATCATCATCGGCCGCATCTTCGCAAACAGGGATGGCATTCTTGCTTCCCGTAACCCCAACTATGAACTTCACTCCGTCGATACTGGTGAGTTTCTTGTAGGCGTTCACGGCCTTGGTCGGATCGAACTGAGAGTCTTCTATGACCAAGATGACTTTACGTCCGCTGATACCGCCGGATGAGTTGATGTCTTCTCGCGCGAGCTCGAATCCCCGCAGCATCTTCTTGCCATAGGCGGAGTTGTCCCCGGTCAATCCAAGAATGCTCCCGATCTTTATGTCCTCCGTGACAGCCTTCGGCCCACATGCGCCTAAGAAGCACCACGCAATGAGAATTGTCGCGACCGCTCTACTTCCAAGACGATTCCACATCGTATTCCTCCAATTCGAGTCCTATTGTGCTTGGAACGGCGATCAAACATGCCTTCCAAGGAGATTTCAGAATTGCATTCCATATCCAAGATATGCCTTTCGAGTCCAATGCGGCAAAGGGTTCATCCAGCAGCATGATGTGTCGCTGTTTGTTATAGTGACAAGCGATTGCCACTCTCCGCTTTTCGCCTCCGCTTAGACTCCCCATTCTCTTATGGTAGAGCCCGCCCAACTCTTCGGGGCGGTCATGGACACCTGACAATCTCAGCAATTCGAGTACGGTCAATGAGGAAAAGCTGAAGCCTCGAGATTGCAGGAAGCCAATTCCCGACTTGCAAAGTTCGTGTGTCGGTACGGAATCGACCGATCTCCCCTCAAATCTGATCGTGCCAGACAGGGGTTTTAGGATACCGACTAAGGTCTCCATAAGTGTGGATTTCCCCCAGCCGTTCTTCGCGCAAAGTATGCCAATTTCTCCCTCGCAGAGATTGAAGGAAAGCCCATGTACTTGCTGCGACCCATTCCCGCTGCCTGCAATCACTTGATGGTTACGCGCCAGTATGAGATTCTCTACCTCAAGTATCGGCCTGAGTCGTCCTTCGATTTGACGCGATATCTTAATCAACTCAGCGCCTCGATCCAAGGACTGGTGGCTCACCTTTGAGTTCGGAAACGACAATTTTCTGCTATCTGTGAAGTCAACTCTCGGCCTTTCGCCTGCGAGCTCTTGCTCAACCTCTCTTGGAGACTCGACCCGTATCCGCCCTGAATCCAGGGTCCACACGACGGTAGCCAGTCGGAGCAAGGCAGGAATGTTGAACAGGTGTTCTACTACGATTAGGGTCATTCCGGAAGCAGAGAGTTCCTCGAGAAACCCTGTCGTCTCGGCAATTCCAAAGTTGTCGAGCCCTGATAATGGCTCATCCAGTAGCAAGAGTTTGGGGTTTCCCCTACATGCCCGAGCGATCGATAAGCGGCGAGATTCACCGAGCGAAATGCTATCGCCGCGAGATTCCTCTCGATCATCCAATCTGATTCTCTTTAAGATTTGTATGGCTTCGATTTCAGTCTTGTTCTCTTGTGTTCGCACTCGTGCGGGACGAAATAAGACCTGGAGTGGATTCTCTCCAAGTTGATCTGTCGTTGCGACCGCGATGTTATCTTTCAGGCTAAGGCTCGAGAACAGACGAATATCTTGCCAGGCTCTCCCCACGATCCGTCTCGATCCCGATCGAATGTGCCCAAACCTCTCTCCGGTCTCCACATGCAACTGCTGTGACGATTTCTGATGATCGCCGGACGATTCATCGCCGTCCAATGTGATAGCTCCCTGATCGGCGCTTACGAATCCGGAAATGAGATTAAGAAGCGTTGTCTTTCCTGCTCCTGTATCTCCTCGAAGCAGTACAAAATCGCCTTCATGTACCTCACCTTCGACCCCGCGTAGGACCGATTGCCCGCCAAAGGCCTTATGGAGATTCTCGAGTTGTAACAAGAGTTGGGATTGACCTTTTCGCAACCCCGACTCTGCGGTCTGGAACTCTGAACGGATCTCAGACGAACTCATTTCGCTATACCTCGCTTTCACCAAACAAGCCCTGCGGGCGATAGTGCATGACACCTACGAGTGTTGAACCGTAGAGTAGTCGCCTCACGTCCGCGGCGATGTGATCCGACATAGGCAGGAATCGCAAGAACTCTGGTGCCAACACAAGCAACGCGGCTCCCAAGATCGGTCCTCTTATTGTGTTAGCTCCTCCGATGAGCACCATACAGAGAATATCAATCGAAAGATCAACTCTCCCTTGCATCGGATCAAGAAACCCGAGATACGAGGCGTAGGTGACACCGGCTGCGGCTGCCATACTGCATGAAAGCGCGAATGTTTGGACCCTTATCAGCCGGATAGGCTTGCCAAGGCTACGAGCAGCTAATTCATCATCCCGCACTGCACGGAGCAACCTTCCCCAAGGCGAATACAACAGCCGCCTTGTAATTGCAATCAACACGACGGCAACGCAGAGACTGAGCAACATTCGGCCAAAGTCCCCGTCGAGGCTGTAAGTCAGAATCTGTGGGCTTGGTAGTCCTGAGATTCCCAGTGGTCCGTTCGTAAGGTTGCTCAGAGTGCCGTAGCTCTGCTCTTCTCCAGAATACCAGTTGTAGATGATGCCGAATATTACAGCCTGGACTGCCAACGAGCTTACGGCGAAGAAGTCACCCCTGAGGCGCCAGGCTGGAAGCGAGAGCGCTAAACTGAGGATTCCTCCCAGGATCAACGACACTGTTATTGCGACTGTAAAATCTCCGCCCCATATCGTTATCAAGGCATATGTGTAGCACCCAACCGCAAAGTAGGCTGCGTGAGCGAGCGAGAGGAAACCACTATACCCGACCACGACACTCAGACTCAAGGCCAGGACAGAGAATACTCCAAGCTGAGTGATCAATGTTATCAGGTACGTCATACAACCGCTTCCAGTCTCGATCTATCCCCGAGTATCCCGGATGGCCGTGCGATCAAGAATACCGCGAGAATCAAGAACGTCACCCCGTCTTGCCATGACGCTGACAGAAACCACGATACCGACACTCTAATGACCCCGATCAAGAGCCCTCCAACAAGTGGCCCGAGAAATGAGTCGCGGCCTCCGATGATAAATGCCACTACCGCAAGGAGCAGAGCAGGCATTCCTCCGAATGCGTCATATCCGTAGTCGTACGCCGTGGTCAGCGCCGCGCAGGCCGCTAGAAACCCAGAGAGTCCGAATGCAACGAGTCGAATGCGCCGTGGATTATAGCCGCGGAGTGCGTACTCAATCGGATTATCTGCCACCGCTCTGAATTGCAGTCCGATTTGTCCAAATCGCAGCCAAGCATAAAAGCCCGCAAGCAGGAAGATCGATACGCCTAGGATTAACCCTTGCGGCACGGTCAGGCTGACAAGCCCAGCTGACCAACTGGGACTAATCCCAGTTCTCAGAGCCCGCGTCTCACTTCCCCACGACAAAACCAATATTTGCGAGATCACGACAAGTATACCGAGTGACGACACAAAGTGAACGCCTGACGGCGCCGACCTGGCATCTAAAGGACTGTGGTTCGCTATTTCACACAGAAGAGACAGCAGAACACAGGTCATCACGGATATGCCCAACGCGACCGTCCACGGCAGTCCCGCTTGGATGCAGGAATGTGCTACAAAGGGTGCGGTCGCAAAGATCCCCCCCATCGCGAGATGGAAGATTCTGCTGGGCAGATAGACTACCGCGAAGCTCAGTGCTAGAAGCGCTATCCCGAGTCCACTTACCACCCCGTTGGCTAAAATTTGCAACCATCCTCCCTGGCCACCATTTCTCTCATCACGCGAGAGCCTCTACAAATACACCTCTACTCTGAGTTTCAGGGGCTTGCCCTAGCCTGCGAATTGGCGAATACCATGCAATACAACAGCTTACGATTATTTCGGCCGTTTTCATGTTGCTGGAAATTTGCTGGAATCGCGACAAAATGTCGCGATTAATGTCGCGATAGCCACGGTACGGACTCACCAAGGCATGTGGTGACAAGAGTCAATCATCTCCGTTGGACATGGTATTCTGTTGCAGGTCCTGATCCAGAACGGCGCAGCAATCCGAGCTGAACGAATTTAGTTAAGTGCCTCTGCGCCTTTCGTTTATCAATTCCCATGAACTCCGAGTACTCGGCCTGTCGGATGGAGATCCTTTTGGTAAGGAACGTCCATCCTTGAAGCTCTTCTGAGTTCAGTTGCTCTCGGACCTCGGGGGAGAGAGACGAGGCAACAGCATCGGGTGTGAGATAGATCGAAAGCTCAAGATATGGGTCTCGAAACGAGTACTTGGGAAGGGGAAGGCCGAGCTCTGGGGGGAGGTCCCTAAATGAGGTCATCCCGAAACCGCGTTCTTCCCCCATTTCCATCTGACTGAAGACATAATGGAGCATCGGATTTCGACTAAGCATCGGCGCTGTGAACGCTTGTAGCTGTTCGAGCCTGATCGGAGAGACGGGCCTCCCGGGACTCAAGACTGTCACCACACCATCCTTAAGCGTCAATTGACACTTAGCTCCTTCGATGTCATAATCCCGATGGACGAGTGCATTGATTACGGCTTCTCGCACGAGTTCAAAAGACCTCTTTCCTGTCTCAACTCGCTTCATTCTAGAACGGTCGATGGTCGAAGGAATGCGGTCCAGAATCCATTCCTCCAACTGGTCGGGGATCAAGACCATTGGTCCGTCAAATTCCCGAAGCTTATCAACACCATCCGAACCATAGATTGTCGCCATCAAACCCGCCTGGTGCACGCTGTCCCGTGGCCGCACTCCAAAGAGCAGAATTCCATATCCGGTAGGAACAAGCGCATTATTCTCCAACCTCAACACTCCCATTCGTTGGAGTCTGGCCTTGAAAGCGTCGGATTCAATGGGATCATCGATATTCGCAACCTCGCGGAACTGGTCGAGCGCGGAATTCGACAACAACCTCATATCCGCGAGAGGCAGTGCGGATTCTAAGCGCGACAGCTGAGTAGGCTTTGTCTCTAGCACTGCCTCTTCGGCGCGGCGGAGCGCATCCTTAATCCATTCTGCGTTTTGCTCACGAATTCGCTCCTGATAATCTCGATCAAACATATAGACTCTTATGCCATGATCTTCGAGATACTTGATCCCTTTGCGATCTACCGTCGGATCGGGATCCTCTATACCTACCCACACTTCTTTTATCCGTGCATTTACGATGCGCTCAGCGCAACCCAGTTTCGGGTGTTTCCTTGCACCGGGTGCACAAGGCTCGAGGGTCGTATAGAGGATCGAGCCATCCAATAGTGCGTTTAAGTTCTTTCTTTCCAAGAGGGTGTACTCGGCATGATCCCCAAGTCTGACTTCACCGCGACAGCCTGTCTCGATTGTGCCATCTGGCTTAACGAGTACCGCTCCCACCCAGAGAAGCGGCTTCGAATCCGTTCTCCGTTCATGGATGGAGTGTTTCATCACTTCTACTGCCTTTTCCATCAGTTTCTGTGGATCAGACTTCGCTCGCTTCCCCATGGAGTTTCCTTCTGAGTCGATCAAACCGTCCCGTGTCCTCACCCCGCGCTACAGTCACACCTCCCGCGCTGCGCGGATTGAGCTCATTCTATCCTATTGATCAAGAAGAGTTCGCAATCGAAATAAAGCTTCGCCAGCAATGCAACTGCCAGCTCAGGTCTCGAACCTGATATCCGTTCCACGAGCAACTCATCGCTTTTGGCAAGCCTTTCTGAACTGGCTGCCTCCAGCATCGACTGAAGCAGTTCTTTCAAGCGATTCTCGGTGTCAACAGTCGTTATCCGCTCGGGAATTCGGTGAGCTAATCTGCCCTCAAGTGTCTCGCCGCGACAATTAAACTCGTGTCGCCTTGGTTCCGAGTACAAACACCAGTTTTGATTTGTCGCGTCGTATGCGACGTGATGGAAACCGTCATCTGGAAGTTCCCCAATTCGAGTAGGCTCTATCCAAATAGACTCGTTCCAAACTTGGCCGGAACTGTAGAGTGCATCAAGCTCAGAGATACGATGAAAAAGCGGTGAGACATAGTACACCAGACAGCCCGCCGATTCATGTGCCATCAGCATTCTGTGTTGCCCCGAATGGCGGTAGGGCCTCAGGTGCATTCGATAATAGGGAAGATTGAATCCCTTTGGCAAGAGGCTGCTTTTGTTGGCCATAACCTGCGGTACCTTGAATTGAAGAAGAACAGGGGTCCCAAGGATTTCAACTCCTAGGTCAAATCCTCCGAACACGTCTCCCTCGATGGTCAGCGGAGGAATAACTGGAGCAGCAGTGAAACGCCCGACGCCTGATCTTCTCAGGGTTTCCGTAACAGCGTAGGAATAGCTAAACTCGCTGAATTCTGTCTGCATAACCGATTCGCTTCCAAACAGTCGTCGAGATTATTTCTCTGTCATCAGGTCAACGACGCTCACAGCTTTAATGAACCGTGCCGCAGGAGAATTACGAGTCCCCAGCTCCGCAAAATGCGCCTCGCCGCATTTGATTTTGGCACTCTCTTTAACGCGTAAATCGTCAGTGAAGAGGCTGCTTTTGGTTTCCACGACAAAATAGAGACGTTCGGCTCCATCCTTCTCGACGAGAACGGCCCAGTCTGGGTTGTACGTGCCGAGTGGCGTTGGGACTTTGAACCATCCCGGGAGCTTTACGTATACTTTGATTGCCTCGTTTTTCTCCAAGTCTTCAGCGAAAGTCCTCTCGGTATCCGATTGGTAGATGACTTGTTCGTGTACGGACTTGTTGGCGTCCAGCATGGACTTTAGGTAGCCGGTCAGTTCTTCCTGCTCGAACAGTTCTTGTGCGTAGTAATGCTCGTCACCGAGTCGTTGGTATTTGATACCGTCAACCAGAACCATTCGCTTGGCGCGGTTAATTGCCTCGGTCGCGACCTCAATGAATTGCTGCGGATTCCGAAGGAAGTCGTTCAAACGCCGACTGCCGGTCAGTATCCGATAAATGCTTCGACGAGTGAGCTGAGTTTTGTCCTGCAAATCAGTCAGTATGTCTGGCAGTTCGATGTCCTGCTCCTCCAGGGCAACCGGGGCCGACGTTCCTGTCTCCGTTGCCTGAACCCCCGCTTTTCCGATGGCCAGGTCGGCCTTACGCCACTGAAGTCGAGTCTTGCTAATCGGTGGTGCGTTTGTGATTCCTTGGGAGCACTTCTCGATGAGCGATTCGTTGTCGAATTGAACGCGGTATGTCGTCTGGTGATTGATTCGATCCCACAAAGCCTTGAACTCTTCGCTGTGGAGCACTGCCTGGCGAGTTTTCACTTGTTTGCGTTCGTCGGCATTCTTGATGTCGAGCCTGCCAGCAATCTTTCGGAGTATCTCATTGACCTGAGGAGTTTGGTTCGCGAACTGTTCGGGCAGAGCAAACGTTCCGTCCTTGATTGCCGTCCGGAGGGTGTCTTGAACCTTGCCCTTGTTGTCGACAAAACCAGCTTCGCGAAGTACTTGCCAGAGCTCCTTGGACTTCTCAAATCCCAGCGGTGACACCTTGCCATCAAGTCCTATGACGGTGATTCCCGCAAATTGATGGTCCTCGACAACTCCAAAACTAATACCTGTATCCTCTTCGATTTCCTTTTGGAGGTTCTCGGCGAATTCCTCATACCCTTCGGTCGCGATCACGGTTAATGTGTTGATGTCAAACCCTCTGAGTCGCGTGCCATCTTGATTCACGCAAAGTCGAAGCCCGCGCCCGATTGTCTGGCGGCGCTGCAACTCAGATCCCATTTCGCGCAGTGCACAGATTTGAAAGACGTTTGGGTTGTCCCAGCCCTCTCTGAGTGCGGAGTGGGAGAAGATGAACTTCAATGGGGTATCGAAGCTGAGTAGCTTCTCCTTGTCTCTCATAATTAAACTGTATGTGTCGTCATCCGCTTGAGTGTCACCGCGAGTATCTTTGTATACTTCGACCGTCTTGCCGCCGACCTTCTTCCGGTCAATTGAGAAGTATCCATTATGGACGTCTTCGGCGGACGCAATCAGGTCCACTTCTTTGAAGAGACTTTGATAGTCTGGATGACTGGCCCAGCGCCGGTACTCATCCTCGAAGATACTGGCATACTCACCCTTAACCGAATTGCCATCTTCGTCATACTTACGGTAACGCTCGACCGCATCCACGAAAAACAGACTTAGTATCTTGATGCCCTGTGGCCGGAGTCGTTTCTCTTTGTCCAAGTGCTCTTTGATCGTTCGTCTGATCATCTCTCGCTGGACGGACAATGCGTCAACGTCACCGAACGCTTGGTTTGGCTGGAGAAAGATCGGCTCGACACCTGGAGCACGCAGCTCAACGAATTCCTCGCCCCTCGCGACTCCGATCTCTCCAATTCGGCAGTTTCGGTATATCTCGCGGCCAGTTGCCAGTTCCAGATCATCGCCATCCTGCACATTGACTGCCTGCCGCCTGACCCGATTGCCTGCTTGAACATCCAGTTCGACCTTGGCACTGATTACACCTCGTTTATTGCTCGCCGCAAGCAAGCGCACATAAGGCTTGTTGTATGCCCCTTCGACTGTTGCCGACGCCACCTCGATCTGCTTCACCAGCTTTCGCTCGTAGGCATCGATCGCCCCGAGGCGGTAGACCATGTGGTGCTTTTCCACGTGTGTGGCAGAGTAGCGCAGGGTGCAAAGTGGACTCATTGCGCCAAGCGCCTCCTTACCACGACCGCCAAGACCGCCATCAACACTCTGGGGCTCGTCCACAATCAGAATCGGCCGTGTCGTCTTGATGAGATCGATTGGCTTCTCGCCACCGGTCTTCTCGCTGTCCTTGTAGAGATTGTTTACGTCTTTCTTGTTGATGGCTCCCACGGTGACAACCATGATCTGAATCTGGGGGCTCGTCGCGAAATTGCGGACCTGGCCAAGCTTTGAAGAATCGTAAATGAAATATTCGAAAGGGACATTGGTATAAAGCGCTCGAAAATGCTCCTCCATCATCTGTAGCGATTTGAATACTCCCTCCTTGATCGCCACTGAAGGGACGACAATGACAAACTTCGTGAATCCGTATCGGCGATTCAGCTCGAAGATCGTCCGCAGATAGACATAGGTCTTGCCTGTACCAGTCTCCATCTCGACGGTAAAGTCCCCTGATTGAAGAGACGTAGATGGCGGGAGGGCATTACGGAGTTGGACACCATTCAGGTTCTTGAGCATCTCGTCGTCCAACAGATGCAGGCGATTTCCGATCCCTAGGTCATTCTCCACAAACCCCATTCGGAGCTGGGCGTCCTTTGGATCGCGCGTGACTGTAAACTCCGTCCGGCAAATCTCCTGCCCCCGGAAGAGGTCGCAGATTGCCTCAATCGCCTCGTGCTGAAAGTCGAGGTCCGGCTCAAAGTGGAGTTTCATGGTCATTGATTAGAGGCTTCTGATGTTTTGCAGGCCATGCTGGTCAAGGATTGCCGTGAGATTGGTCTTGGCAACATCGTCGGCAAAGGCACTGTCTCTGAAGACAACCGTGGTCTCTCCAGCTGGGTCTAGCTCCTCGTACCACTCGACGATTCCTAGCGCAAGCGGTTCGACTTCCGCTGAATTCACGCTCTCGGACAGGCAAACGAAGAGCGTCCCGCCGCCGATGCTGTGGACAGTTTTCCCTACAATAGTCTTCTCCTCGATCGGCACAGCGAGGTCGAGGCCGAGCTTGAGGAGTAACTCGAACAAGATGTCACTCTCGGTCCGATCAGACCGCAGATGTACGACCGATTCCTCTAGCGTTTCAGGAAAATTGTCACGATTTGGCTCCCATTCCTGAATGCAACTCGAATCGAGCTTGAATACTCGGAAGCCTAGATCGCCGGCAAACAAAGGGAAGTCACTTCGGATCTTAACCGCGACCCTCCTCAAACGTTCCTTCGTCAATTCTGAGATGACATGGGGCTTGCCTAGCCGCTCGCAGAAATTCACTGCGACTCGTTCCCCATCGTCCTCCAAGAGCAATTCCGGCAGCTGAACGAGAATAAAACGACGCTTCCCCCCGTCCACCGCGCTTTGACGCATCACGGCATGTCCCGTTGTGCCTGATCCGGCAAAGAAATCAAGGACAATGCCGTCGCTGTCGCAGCCGATGCTGATGATCGTCGAAAGCAGGTCCACGGGCTTGGGATTTGTAAAGACATCCTTCTCCCCGAACAAATCTTTGAGCTCTCGTGATGCGCTCTGATTGAACCCCCCCAGTTCATCCCACCACGTGTCAGGGATCCTCCCCTTGTACTCACTTAAGAACTGTTTGTAATACGGCAGTCCAGTCCTGCTAAACACAATTCTGTTGTCTTGAAGCAACCTTTGAAAAGTTTGTGGGCTGACCGCCCACGTTTTTGTAATGGGGCCTTTGGGAGTGTCAATCTCAAAGGTCATTGAGGGACGGTCGCCTTCGAGCGTGCGCTCGAGCTTCTGCAGTTTATACGGTCCTCTGGGATCATTATCAGAGTTCTTGTAATCCTTCTCATCGGTGACGGGCAGCCTTCCAAGCTCAGTAGCCGGCTGCTTGGAGTAGACCATGATATGGTCGTGAGCAACGACGAAGCCCTGACCCGAAACTGCCCCCGAAACTGTTCTTCGCCAGACTACGTTTGCACGAAAATTCTCTTCCCCGAAGATCTCATTGCACAGCATGCGCAAATTGTCGCATTCGTGGTCATCTATACTTATGAAGATTACTCCGTCATCTCGAAGTAGGTGTCGCGCAAGTCGCAGTCGCGGGTACATCATGTTCAGCCAATCCGTATGAAATCTCCCTGATGCTTCACTATTCGATGTCATCTTTCGGCCCGCATCAACTTGCCCGGTTAGTTCGAGGTAGCTGCGAATGCTGTTCTTGAAATCATCAGGATAGATGAAATCGTTGCCAGTGTTGTACGGCGGGTCGATATAGATGAGTTTCACCTTACCGGAATACGACTTCTGCAAGAGCTTCAGCACTTCGAGGTTGTCGCCTTCGATCATGAGATTCTGCGTTGAGTTCCAATCGATACTCTCTCCCAGGCACGGTCGAAGGGTGCCAGTCGAGGGGGTCAGAGCCAGCTGGCGGGCCCGGCGCTTACCATGCCAGTTGAGGCCATACTTCTCCTCCTTCTCGTCAATCTGACCGCCTAACAACTGCTTGAGCACATCAAAGTTGATCTTCCCCTCCTTGAACGCCTCAGGAAAGAGCTCTCGGAGTTGCTCGATATTCTCCGTCACGATGTCGGCAGATTTGGTTTCGGGATCTTCGGTAGTCAGTTTCTTCATCGGGTTCCTGCTGTTACAGATTCGCGGTCGCTCTCGCCAGTGCAGCTTCGAGCCGCTTGAGTTCGAGGTTTATCTCCACACGACGATTCATCTGCCTTTCCTTCTCCGCCCTCGATCGCAGATTCGCGATTTCGCGCTCGAGCCGGGAGTGCTCCCCAAGCGCCTGCCGTCTCGACTCTTGAGCGAGGGAGTCGGGCAATGCCGAAAGATGGCCCGTAATCCGGGCTGCCAGATATGCCTCCAGGCAGGCGATCCAAGCGCAATATAGTGCCAACAGATTGGCGCGGGGCTGCAGTGTCAGCGCCAACCCCGCAAAAAGTGACTCAGTAATTGAGTCGTAGGGGCGGCGAATTTCGGCGCTCACGACCGATGAGCCTGTTGCCGCAGGTTCAAGAACTGTTTTCCCTTTCTCTCTCTCAGCCCAGCGTTTCAGCGCCAACGAGAGGAAGAAACAGTCGGGCGTAGTGGCAATTAGGAACACGGGATACGGTATTGCCCGATGTATGAGCTCGACAATGCGATTGTCCTTCGCGTCCGCGCGCAAAACCAGAGTGAGAACTGCAATTTCAAGAATCTCATGCGTCTCATCCCGATACTCCGGCACGCCAATAGTCGTCGGTTTCAAAGCCGCAATCCAAATCAGCTCCTCAATGCTCTCATTGATCTGGCGTTTATCAGCCGGAGTCGGAGCACCATATTCGACCAAGAGTTTCTTGGGGACTCGCTGGTCAACTCGCGATTCGGATGGGAGGGCAAGCGAATTGATGATGTCCTCAGCGGTCACAGCCGTCCTCCCGGAAGTATCACCAGGAACGCAACCACCTCGAAATCATTTATTCCGGCGAATTCTCCCCTAATCGCATGAGTGCCCCCCGGGATGAACAAACTTTCCACCGCCCGCTCTTCCTTCTTTCCGACGATTGAAGAAACGACGGAGGCCAGTAGTTGTTGTGCCGGAGCCATGTCTTCGCCATTACAAGTAGTCTTGTCGAATCGGGCGCAGGCTTCGGCGTCAGGTAAGTCGCGGCCAACGCAGACTCTTCGCAGGAGGTCGAGGGCTTGCTTTGCCTGCGCATAAGGAATCAGGACAGCCCCATCTTCCCCCACGTGGACGAGGTAGTGCGGGGCCAGTGGGTATCCCGGTTCGATGGCGTCCAAAGCGGCTTTGCCTTCGGCTCGCAGGCAGAAGAGTATTCCCGGTGAAATTGACTCGTCATTGCTCGTCGCCACCGAAAAGGTCCCATAGGGCAAACTCTCGAGTCTCTCGCGGTGGTCTTTCAAAAACCCCGCTAAATCGATCCTGAAATCTGTCAGAGTCAGATCGGCGATAGACACGCCGCTGCCAAGATCCTCAAGATCAATCACAGCGTCCTGAAGCTTGAGGAGCTGTTTGCGGCGGTACTCCAAATCGTTCATCTGGTTACCGGATTGTTGTTCGATAATGTTTTCTTCGCCGGTGGCGGAGATGTCGAGGAGAACCATGCGCCCACTGACACGTTGTTCGAGGTTGATGTACTCCTCAAGTTCCAGATTGGGCCAGAAATTCACCAATTGAATTCGGTCGCTCAGCGAGCCGATGCGATCGATGCGCCCGAATCGTTGAATGATTCGCACCGGATTCCAGTGAATGTCGTAATTGATCAAGAAGTCACAGTCCTGGAGGTTTTGGCCCTCACTGATGCAATCTGTGGCGATGAGTAGGTCTAACTGGCCCTCGTTGTCCATCTCTGCTGGTCGTTCAGTGGACCGCGGAGAAAAGGCCGTGATGATGCTGGCAAAGTCCTTACGAAGGACTGGCAACGTCGTCTGGTTCCTGCCCGCACCAGTTACAAGACCCACATTCAGACCCAGCTCTTTTTGCGCCCAGAGTGCGAGCTCAGAGTAGATATACTCCGCCGTATCGGCGAATGCGGTGAAGACGAGAACCTTGCGATTGCCCGGATTGATCGGATTACGAATCTTTTCTGCGATTACGTTTCGCAGCTGGTCAAGTTTGGCATCACGCGCTGCGCCTACCTGACGGGCCGCAGAGAGCAGAGTAGATAGACGATTGCTGTCTTCAATCAGCTCCTGTTTCCAACGGATCAAGTCAACGTCCTTCAGGAGAACCTTGACCTTTCGGCCAACTAATAAGCTCTCGAAGTAGGGGTCATCGATGTCGACATCTGCGATATCGATTTCATCGACTGATTCTGAGTGTGCCTCGATCTTCGCAAGCGTTGCCTTCACATCGGCCAGTTGGCGCTCCACCGTATACGCAAACGACGAGACGGCGCTCTCCATTCGTTTGAGCACGTTGACTCTCAATAGGTGGACGAGACTCTCTTCACGGTCTACCTGTCTGAAGAAGCTCTCGCCGCCCCTGATTGTCGTGCTGTACTTAGCGTCGTAGGCTGCCTGCTTGTGCGGCAAGACATACCGCAGAGGGGCGTATGCCGCCAGATTCAACCGGCGAATCTCATTGTTGATCTCACGGATGGGACGAAATTCTCCCGCACGATCAACATCTGGCTTGAAGTTGATTGGCTTGAGACGCTCGGGGAATCGGCCAGTCTCGGCTGTGCCGTAGTATTTCTCGATGTGCTTCCGGGATCGGGCAATTGTCAGAAGGTCCAACAGTTTGAAGTAGTCAAAACCGAGCATATCGAGCAATCGGGCGGGTGTACGGTCGACATCCTGGAGCTCGAGCCAGCGATTAAACTGGAGTTGTGCCTGTCGGATCGTGGCCTCGACACTTGAAACACCGTGTTCATACAACGAGGTGTCATCACCCTCAGTGACGAAGGCAATCTGATTCTTCAGATCGGCCAGTCGATTGTTAACCGGTGTCGCCGAGAGCATGAGCACTCGGGTCTTTACGCCCTCCTTGATGATCCGTCGCATGAGCCTATCATACCGCGTTTCACGATCCCTGTGCGTCGACTTGTTGCGGAAGTTGTGAGACTCGTCTATCACAACGAGATCGTAATTGCCCCAATTGATGTGGGACAGATCGATATCACCCGATGTACCGGTGTCACGGGAGAGGTCCGTATGGTTGAGAACGTCGTAATGGAATCGATCCGATGCGAGGAAATTTCGTTTGTCATTGGCTTTGTACAGTGTCCAGTTATCTCTGAGACGTTTTGGCACCAGGACCAGAACGCGGTCGTTACGAAGTTCGTAATACTTGATGATTGCCAACGCCTCAAAGGTCTTCCCGAGACCCACGCTGTCAGCAATGATGCAGCCACCAAAGCGTTCGAGCTTGTCAATTGCCCCAACGACGCCATCTCGCTGAAACTTGAAGAGCTTCTTCCAGACAATGGTATCGCGGATGCCGGTTGCTGACTTTACGACATGTTCTTCGTCCAAACCCTCGCCGCGATCGCTGAACAGGTGATTGAGGATGAGATAGTAGACCAGAGCCGGCGCCTTGTGCTCTACCAATCCATCGAGTGATCTCAACAGCCAATCTCGGGCTTCAGTATTCGATGCAAGCGAGTCCCACAGTCCGGAAAACCATGTTCCGAGCATCTCCGATTCTTGCGAACTCTCGGAGCACTGTATCAAACTGAACTGGTTCCCCGGTGTGAGACCCAAACCACTCGTACTGAACGCACAATTCCCAGTAATCGCTCTCGACGAATCGGGCTCGACTCCGCCGGTGAGTAATGTCGATTGTGGAAGCGCGCCCATTACTCCCCGTACTTCCGCCTTCTTCCTGATCCACTCGGCACACAATCTCGCGAGCATTCGGCCACGCAGTTGATTGCGAAATGGCCTGTCAGCCTCCGACCCGAGAACGCTGGGGTTACTCCCATCCGCATTCGGAATTGCGAGGCGACAATGCTCCAGTTTTTGTAGATGCTCTTGAAGCTCGGCGAAGGCGAAGAGTGAGAATTCAGGAGAGGCAATGTCGAAGTGAGACGAGGTCGGCAGCGCTCTACGAAGCTCGTCCACGACGCGGTCATTGCCACTATTGCTGATGAGTCTCATCGAAGTAGTCGACTTGATGCATGCCTCTTCGGCAGTACCGATGTGCGCGCTTTACTTGGAGGCAGCAAGGTTCGTCCTCCGGCGAATGATTTTGCAAGATACGTGTAGATCGAAACTCGGTCAAAGGGTCGGGACGGGACGATTCTGGCCCGACTGGGGCTGTTCTTCAACTTGACTTCTTCGCGTAATCCTGCACTGTCAGGTCGGGGTGGCAGGAGGCTATGAGATGAATATCGCCAATGCAGTAGACCGATTCACCCGCCAACTGGCCGCCAATGGCCGGTCGGGGCACACACAGGCGGCGTACAGGCGGGATTTGGAGGGGTTGGGCCGATGGATCGGAGGGAAGGGGGATCTGGGCAAGATCACCCCGGATTTGCTGGCCCGATTCCTGACCTCGGACGCCGTGCTCCTGACTCCGGACGGCCAGCCCCGCTCCCCCATGTCCGTGAACCGCACCAAGTCTGCCCTGCGGTCGTTCTTCGCCTTCTGCGTGGAATCGGGGTGGTTGAGGGAGAATCCGGCCCGGCTGATCAGATCGACCCCAACAAGCACCAAGGAGCCGACGTTACTAACTGAGGAAGACATAAGGCGGTTGCGTGGCGTCTGGAGCGGTAGAGTGACCGGCCCGACGACAAGTCGCGACCACCTTATCTTTGAAATCCTCCTCGGCACCGGGATGCGGCTCGGCTCCCTGGTATCCCTCAACCTCGGCGACATCGACCTCAAGTCCGGCATCGCCCACATCCGCACCAAGGGCGGGAGACGAGACAAGGTTTACCTGAACACCCAACTCCAGCGCCTGATTGCCCGCTACCTCCGAAATCTTGCCCCTGAAGCCAACACGTCGCCGAATGTGCCCCTATTCCGCTCGATCCACGGCAGTCGACTCGGAGCCCGACAGATCCAGCTGAACTTCGCGAAGTGGTGCCGGGAGGCGGGGATAACGGCGTCGGTGCACTCGCTGCGGCATACCTTTGCCACACGGCTATACCACAAGACGGGGGATTTGCATTTGGTGCAACGGGCTCTTGGGCATCGGCAGATCACGACGACCGAGATTTATACGAGGGTGAGTGATCAGTCTCTCAGGCGTGTGATCTGGAACAGCCGATAGACAAGGGAAGTAGCTCGGACCAGGATCGGCTCAGCCGGATTTCTGACCAAAGCCCGATTAACGACCTGCCCTAGCTTCCAATGAATCTTCAACCTTCCGAGTCGCAGCCTCGTTGGTCCCACAGCACCACACTACAGCACTATCGTCCCGTTCAATGACGGCGTAAGCATCGCCGGTAACCCATTCGGGATGGTTCGCGTTGTATGCGGTGAGTCCCATGAGAAAATAAGGAGCAGTATAGATCTCACCTACCTGGTAGCCAAATAACTCAGCGGCCTGCCGAGCAGCTTCTTCCCCAAGGCTATCGCGATCCTGTCCCTCCTGAAACCATGCGGACGTGCCGCAACACCACATTACAGAGACATCCTCATACCCATCAGGTTCTTCGGGTCCACCGGCTCCGGTACGGGCAATCGCATACTTTGTCCACGAAGATAGATCATCAACTTGGATTGATGCGTATTTACCACTCTGGTTTGCATTCGGCTTCTTGTCACTACATGCCAGACATGCCGTAGTGACCATTACACAGATTGAAACAATGGCGGTACGCTCCCGGATGAAGTCGAACCTGCGTTTGCTACTTGGATTTCTGTTCATCATGCTAGTTCTCCTTTGCCGCTCCCTGAGGAGCTACAGCCGAACCATATAAGCAAGCCGGTCCAAGCTATTCTGTCCAGCAGAGATAGAGGGCGCTGGGACACAGACAGACCACTACTGCCGAGATCTATGCGCAAGTGAGTGACCAGTCGCTTAGACAGGCAGTGATGGCCCCCAGGTGAATTGCAGGAATCCCTGAGCCAGATTCCACGGCGCTTCAGTCAATCTGAGATTGTTCAACAACTTATTCACCTCACGAGAATATGATTGTTCCCCCGATTTCCGTAACGTATCACGCTTCTGAAAGGAGAAACGGATATGTCCAAGAGACGAAAAACGACGCCTCGCGGTCGTGACGCTGGTACTGGTCAATTCATACCAGTCAGTGATGCGAAGAAAGACAGAGAAGGCGCAGTCGTCGAGCGTGTGCCCGTTCGCAAGAAGGGTAAGTAGCGGGCTGTTTCGGGGAACGGTCATCTTGACTGTCGTCGACTGTAACGATTCTTACGGTCAGTCAATCATCCGCGATCGTCTTTGTGACCGTTCTACTATCGACAACTGGCGGACTCGACAGGAGGCAGGAGATGAATGGACCAACAAAGCTGAGTTGGGCAAAACGGCATCCCGTTTGGATAGCCGTCATTGCAGGAGTATTGGGATTCATATCTGGAGTTTTTGCAGACGTAGCGAATCTACTTCTCGAACGCGAGCTACATCAGCGAGACCGAGCTGCTCAGACTCGGGCATTGTTGGAATACGTCGGCCACGATTGTACATCAAGGTATGACCGAGCGCTCTCGGTGATGGAGAGTGAATTGAAGGAGGAGGACAGCTTCTATGGTGGTGAAGTCGAACGGTTAGGCAACATCGCGGGTGGACGGGGACTCTACGGAGGCGGAGCGCACCAGAGGGCTGTGGATCTCGCGAAGCTACAACATGAAGAACGGACTACGAAAATCAAAAACAAACCAGCCGAGATACAATCAGATTGTAATCGAGTACTTGATTCACTCAAAACAATAGGAGGCACATATGAGTAGTGCACCACTCAGCTTGGATCGGCTTACGAGATGGGCGCTGGTAACAATTGCAGTCTGCCTCGCCATACAGACGCTTGAGAGGATTGTCGGAGGCTCGGACGCCATGGCCCAATACGGACAGCAGCAACGTCAGGTGATGGACGTGTACCTCAAAGGAATAGACCTGCCTGTGACCGAAAACGTCGCGAGCCTGTTCCGTGGGGTGCAGATCAATTGCCAGGTCAGCAATGAATACGGGATGCCGTTACGCGTGAAGCAGGTTGATGACGACTTAGTCCCGCGTCAACCCAAGAATTGAGAACCCCGTGAGTTGAATTCTTCATGCCGGTCTCCATTCATTTCTTCCTTCGCGGTCGAATCGCAGGATGTTTTGACGGCGTCGAGAGAGCGTTAGATTTCCGGCTTCTCCTTGCCATCACGACTCGCACGTTTCGCCTTGCTATAGCAAGCATATGATTTGGAGCTACGACCGCTCCGGCATAAACAACATCGTAGAATCCATAGAGCCACATACTGGTGAACAAATCGTCGTCGCGAGCCTGGTATGCGTATGCGAACACACGATCACCGAAAGCACCATGAACTGACTTATGCGTCTTGAAAGTAGCGCCGAACCGATGAAGGAATCTGTCGTCCACATCAAACGCCGGCCGAATTCCCGTTCCAGCGGGAATTAGCTGCTTGCTGAAACTGAAGATGAGTCCTCGTGTGATCATCTCAATTAGCGGGTGGACACGAGACTCGACGATGTCGATCCCGAATTGCACACCCGATGCAGCCAAATGTGGAGGAACATCGACTGGCTTGAGCCCAGCCACGAGCTCCTCGCGGAGTTTCTGTCTTTTGGTCAACCATTGTTGGAGTTTCTCATCTGAGATCTGTTGGGCAGACTCGCTTGCACCCAATGCTGTAGAGTGCGACACGAAGACAGTGCAAGCATACTCCTCAAGTTCACGCTTTTCGCCATTGCAGATAGTGCAGCAGGGAACTGTGACGAGGTTGTTCGGTCTTGGTTCAGGAAAGAACTGGCGCGCAATTACGTGATCGCGGGTCTCGCCAGATCGCTCACAACAGTAGACGCAGCGAACAAGCTTTGCGTCCGTCTTTTGATGAGAATCAGCCGATCCATCCATAATCAGGTAGAATCGTCCCCGGTGGGTGATACGGCAACAACGAGGTCAATACATTCGCCGGAAGGAATTTGGACACAGACGGATCCTAAGAGTGCGAATCGTGCCAGTCTAGGAGACGATCCGTCGACCATCACTCCACTGCTACCTCAAGGAGATCTCCTGTATTGATGTTCCCGATGGCGGAATCTTGAATGCGAAAGGGGGGCGCGTCTTGGCGGCAAGCTCTTTGATCCGGGGCCAATGCCTTACAAGCTGCCGAATGATCTGGCAGCGAGTACGTTGTTTCCCTCCAAGAAAGAAAACACCCAACTTGGAGGCAACTAGTGCGGACTTCTCTGCCGGCCTCCGCCGAATTTCTTCGTCACGTGTGATTAGAAACCAGCCATTCGCAGCAATCTTTGGAATCCATACTTGATCTTCAGCACCCGGCTCAAAATGATCAAGGAGGTGAGTAGCATCCTCGCCAAAGGCACGCATGCCATCTGACAATTGCTTACTCAAGTTATTGTCGAAGAAAAATGTCATGCTGCGGCGAGCATCGTTTGATACCGGACAGCCGCATCAACCTCTTGCGGCTCGAGCGAAAACCAGGAGCAAACTCGCTTCTTATCTCTCTCTTCCGCAAGATAGAAGTCGTGTACGTTTGCCGTGAGAATCCCGCGGCGATAAACTGTCGGTGCACCAAAACATATGCGAGGGTCCAAAACGATTGGATTCTCCCTCCCGAGTGGAAACCATCGTTCTGATATCCCGGTCTTTCGGTCGAAGTCGAGTTGGTGCCCAGTATCGCGGATAATATCAGCAAAGGTCCATTGACCACCTGAGAGCAACTCGAGAAGCGCCCCCTCGTGATTGCGCACTTGGAGGAAAATGCTCCTGCCACTCGTCCAGAACTCCTTGTATGCGAACCGTGGTCTTCCAAGGACCTGCTCGGCTTCAGTGAGCGCCTGTCGAAGCCGCTGTAAGGAAATCCCTTCGTTCAAGAACGCTTTGACGAAGAGCAAGTCTATCACATCGAGAAAGGAGACAAAAACTGAGTCTTCCCGCGCCGATGCTGGGATCACCGGCCCCAACGTGCGCCGGATCGGTGCTTCTCCCGGAGCCGGAGAGTACTGATAGGTGTATCCCTTCAGCCATCGCGACACTCGCGACTGAGTAAGCCCTACGAGCCGAGACGTCAACGCGAGAGAATAGGCGGGTCTGCTCAGTATCTCTTCTGTATCAAGTTTCACGTGATCGGGCATTACGACTTTATCCTCTCCAAGATCTCTGTCCAACGAGAATCAACTCTAGCCGTGGTCCCGTCAAGGATCATCTTCTTCCTCAGGGCTCTGCGTCTCGAATCGCACGAGTGCAATGCACGGAGAACCCTTGTACGGTTCAGTAAGCCCAATGTGCCAGCTCCGCGCGTCCATTTGGAAAATGACGTGAATTTGGATTCCGCGGATCGGCTCGGTAGCACCGTAAGTCCTTCGTATAATGCCTGTTATGCGATGATACCTTTTGATACCAAAAACGGCACTTTCGCGGTTTCGGTATCATTTCGGCCCCGAAAGACTCGATCCTGACCAGCGACGATTGCTGCAACGCCCCGTGTCTCTTGAGGTTAGGAGGAGTCTCGGGAGGAAGTGCGAGGGTGACACCTTGGTATCATTGGCGGTATCATTCCGATCTCATTCGGTATCATTCGGTATCAAAATCGGCCCTTCGATGATACCGGTGGTCTCGTCGTTGGTCCGCCTCATCCTGCCGTTTTCGCGTTCGCTCCATGTCCTCGTCCTGCCGTCGATAGACCCCTTCTGGGTCGGCTTCGTCCAAGCGAGCTCGCTCCTTGATCTCGGATATGTAGGCGTCGATGACATGCTGCGGGGTCATGTCCATATAGCTGCGGAATTCGTCGACTGTACTGGCCCCCGGGACAATGCTGGTTAGGATCCCGTCGGGCTTCCCCTGGAGAAGGGCGTCGAGCCGGATCATGCGGTCCAAGTCCGACAGCTGCATCCTGATCTTCCCTTGGGCGATGGCTTGTCCGAGGCGAATGAAAGCCGCCTTGACCAGCTTGCGTTTGCGCTCCAAGTCCTCGACTTCGGACTCGATGGCACGGTCGGCTACTTGACGAGCGATCTGGGCTTCACGCTCGTCCACGCGAGACAACCACTTGTTCGTCTTGGCCCAACGCTTCACCGTGGGAAGGGAGACACCCATTTTCTCAGCAACCTGGCGGTAGGTGCGACTCGGTCCCAGAGCGGCATAGAACTCGAATCCCTCGCGGTGGGATTTTCCCGGCTTCGGCTCTTGATCAGAAGATGAGGCTGTCGACATCGTGTCCATCCCGTCTCAGTTCCTCCCTGGTGTAGATCTTGGTGCCTGAGGGACTGCTTCCGTCGTCAGGGAGGTAGAGGACCACGGCAGAGCGGTGAGACTCCGGACGAGGATCGTCAGCACGCGGTTCTTTGAGCATGTCCTGTTCGAGCTGAAGCAGCCGTGGCAGATCCGACAATTGGCTTTTGACTTTCCCCTCGGTGATATCCTTGGCCAAACGGAGAATCGCCGCTCGCACGATCTTGAGGTTGCGTTCGTTCTGTGCCATCTGCCCGGAGGTGAAGCGATCGTGGAGTTCCCGCGCGGCTTTTGCTTCCTCCTCATGAACGCGGGATTGCCAATGACCAGCCTTGGCCCAACGCTTGACCGTGGGCAGTGCCACACCCAACTGTGCGGCGACCTCTCGGTACGTGCGTCGATCACCCAGGCTCAGAAAGACAGCGAACGCGGTCTCTGCACGAGAGGGCTCTGCCGCTGACTCCGGATCAGTTGCCATCGACGGGGTTCACCTCCAGCGCTGTCACGGGCTCAACGAGATAGGCTTCGCAAATCAAGAGGAGGGCCTGGCCGCGCGTCACTCGCCCGACTTGTGAAGCACTTGCTTTGACGATCGCGCTCTCGATGACATCGGCTCGCGGAACGACGAAGGTCAAGACGTCGGGTCGCTCCTTGTCTAACTTGGCAATCTCGTCATCAAGCATCGCCTCCAGGCCATCGGGAATCCGCAGCAATTGATCCAGATCCTTGAGTTCCTTCAGATTGTAAGGCAGCTGTGTTTCCATGTCCTCAAACGACATCTCGGCCTCGAGATCGTGTACCAATTGAGCCAGCAGCTGTGGCAGGCTCTGGCCCTTCAGCTCGTTGAGATTAATTGTGAGTATTTTGGCTCGGCGGTCATCAAGCTCAACGACCGAACAGGGTACGGTCTTGTATCCGAGCTCTTTGGCTATCAGCCAGCGATGGTATCCACCCAAGATCTCGAATTGCTCACCTTTGGGACGGACGACAATCGGCTCCACCAGTCCTTCGCGTCTAACATAGACGAGAAGTTTGTGGCGCATTTCCGGTGACATTCTATTCGGATTCCAGGAATTTGGGACCAATCGGTCCACGTCAATCTTCTGGACCATGAGGTCGGCACGTTGCGGCGCATGTATCTCAGTCACTTGTCCCCCTTGGCAACGATCAAAAACTCCCGGTTCTTCTCACGCTTCTCTTCACTGGAGAGCCCGGTGAGATGGATGTAGCGGAATGTCTCAGTCAGAACGTGACGCTTGTAACGACTGACCATGGCGACGAGGTCGTCCAATTGCAGTTCGGCATTGCCATAGGAGATCACCCACAGCGGAAACCTGCGGCTGGCCTCGAACAGCCGTTCCATCGCCACGACCGCATCCTTGCGAGAGAAGACGCTGATCTCCGGATCGATCACCCGGCCCTCCAGCATCGAATCCAGTGGATTGAGAGCGCCTTCGTAGGACGTAGTTGACGCATACGGCGGATCTAAGTAGAGCACGTCGCCACTCTCGATCTTCTCGAGAAAGTAAAAGACATCGGAGCAGTGGACCTCGTTCGGATGCCCGTTGGCAAAGACGCCACGGTTGATCTGCCGGCGGAGCGTCTCACAGATCTGCATCGGATGGCCGGCAATGTCTCGGGCGAAGATGTCTTTCAAGTAGTTCGGATTAATCGACTCCCATTCACGTCGCTCGACTTGCTGCATGATGGTCTTGGCGCCGAAGTTTCCCATCGGCCTCAGGCGCAGGACGTACTTCACCAACAGTAGCAAGAGTAGCCAGCGCTTCGGACCTTCAATGGCCCGGGTCGCGCTGAAAGCCCGGTCCAGGAACTGGGCATGCGAGGTTGGGACAACATCCGGGGCGAAGTTGTCGGCGATGAATGAGCCATTCTCCGGTGAGGCAAAGAGACGAAGCAGGTCCGCTTTCTCCAGCATCGCCCGGTCATTGGCGATGAGCGCCTCGCCAACGATGCGCGAGCGCAGGGCGATGTCGTTGCACAGAACCCGGTACCCGCGCGCCTTGGCCATGAGGGACACCGATCCCCCACCCAGGAAGGCGTCTACGAAGACCGGCGCTTCATCCGGCTTCGGCAGCGGTTTGAAGATGTGCCCCAACAGTCTCCGCTTACCGCCCAGGTATGGCGGCAGGGCGTTCAGTGGTTTCCAGATGGTAAGCCATCCTTCCTTGCAGGGGGATGGTTGGGACAGTTGAGACAGTTATTTGGTATTTTTCTCTAAGGAGCGAGCTAGAAAGAAATACCATATAACCGTCCTAACTGTCCTCAACTGTCCCCCCGCCTTGTTGATCAGGCTGAGTTTCAGCGGTCAGTAGTCCGATACCGGACCACTCGATGATCCCTTTGATTTTCTTCTTCGAGTATCCGCGCTCGCCGAGCCTCATGCCAAAGGCCGTTGGCGTCATGGGCTTCTCACCATTACAGCTGCACCAATCGATGTATTTCTTGAAGAGTGTTCCTGCTTTCGTGCGAATGTCAGCCCGCTCGAAACAACACTCAGCGATGAACCGCCCCATGACATCCATCTCCTCACAGTAAGAGGCTGTTGCATCGGTGACGTCTGCTGGCTCACCCAAACCCGTTCGCTGCCATTCGAGGCAACCTTCGAGAGCCCAATTCAGAATTCCCGACAGCTCGGGGCGCAGCTTCTCAATGATCTTCTTGTCTCTGACTGATTCAGGAATTGTGACTGTGAACGGGATCAGCCGAATCCGCCGCTTCATAGCGAAATCCCCACCGCGGATTTGAGGTTTGTGATTGGTGCCAAGGAAGAGCTTGAACGTGGGGGCAAACTCGACGAACTCCTTGTTCAAGAAACGGGCCGTCACCGTGTCGCCACCCGTCACTTGCTTGACAAATCCTTCGGCCATCTTCTGCCCTTCTTCCCACTCGACGGCAGTCACGAGACGGGAACCGTTAAGCCGGGCCTGATCATTGGTGGCGTCGTTCGGAGAGCGAACGACGAGTGTTTTGGTCGGAGTGTTCAGAGCGTAGTTACCAAGCAGAAGCCGCAGCATCTCGAGGAACTTTGATTTCCCATTCTGACCGGTACCGTACAGAATGAAGATGGCCTGCTCGTTGGCATCACCGGTCAGTGAATAGCCCACGACACGCTGCAAGTACGCTTGTAGATCCCTGTTCCCGGCGGTAATCCGATCCAGGAACTCCTGCCAAAGTGGACACGTGGCGCCGGGCCGGAACTCCACGGGGGCCAGACGAGAGATCATATCGTTGCGATCGTGTTGTTTGAGTTTGCCTGTTCTTAGATCAAGCGTGCCATTGAGGCAGTTGAGGAGCCATGGGTCAGTGTCAAACACCGAAGGCAGAACGGCCAACTCTGGCTCAGACTGCGCGAGCGCGATACTTGCTCGTATGATCTTGTTGGCTTCGGACTTGATAGCCCATACTGCGATCTTTGGTCGTATTTCGGGATCCGTGCAGTCTATGGACTCCTGGTATATGCTCCGGGCGGTGTCCTTCATGCGCCGGTCGACTTCCCCGGTATCATCCGGACACCACCTCCGACCGTCCCACGCATGCCACTTCTTCGCGAGCCCCACGAACCGCAGATCCTGTCCGTGGCGATTCACAAGTCGGCGAGCATTCCCCATCTCAGTCAGGCGGATGGTGACGCCAGTGTCCGGCTGGTATTGACTAATGCTCCGCGCGATGGATTCGACTTCTTGCTCCGACAGTGGCGGATCACACTGATTCCGATTCATTTCTAGCAAATCTGCCAGTATCGCTTCGAGGGATACACCTCGATGGCGCAACGATCCGGCCCTGCTTGCCAGGGAAGTGTTGCGTTGCCCCTCCCGAATGGGGCCATTCTTGTTCGCGCCCTTGTCGCGCTTCTTATCGACTGGATCGCCTAATAAGCCGATCTCACTCGGATCAATCTCCGGAATCCCGCTAACAGGGATTGGGACTATCCATTCGTAATGTCTGCCTTCGGGATGTAGGCTCGGAGGCGCGACGACAATGGAACCCTCGTAACGCAATTCGCCGTCAGTGAACTTCAGTGTCTTGGTCAGAACGGAGTCGATGGGATTCAGAAAGTAGACATGGACGCCTCGCCATGTTCTGACCGTAGGAAGTGAGTGGGCATACTCAGGATAGTCCTCGGCCCACTTGTCGTACCGTTCCCCATCGTCGAAGTCGCGAACGCAAAGTCGACCTGATACCAAGCCGAGTACGATTCCCAAACGCGTGTAGCGCCCTCCACGCGTTGGGTCAAACCACCGACGAAGCTGCTCCTCGTCGGCCCGCTCGGCCTGGTACCTTTTCCAGAAACTTGCTGGCTTCTTCTTCCCGTCCTCGACGGGCACAACCGACCACCCACGCTGCAAATAGTCTAAGCCAGCGGCCAACACAGCATTCGGCTCGACCCCGCCTGACTGGTTTCGCGCTTCAGGATTTGAAAAGTCCATACCGACCCCCTTTGGGGCAGTCCGGTAAGGCCATGGGGGTCGGTTGCCGGAATCGGCACCGGGCATGAAGCCGACCTTACCGGATCTGCTCCAAAGAGTCAGGCCGGACAAACTCTGTCCAAAATGGACAGCCTTTGTCCGGCCTAATCTTCCGGGTGGGCTACAGTTCCCAGTCGGGGAGAGTATCCGGGTGATAGCTAAGCAGCGGTGTCAAACTCAGGTGTCGCTTGAGGTGGTAGTGAAGAGCAGGGTGCAGGGTTTCCAAGTCCTTGAGAGCGCGACGTATCGCTTTATTGATCGATTCCCTGGTCTTACGATCCCGATCGGGGTCAAGTCGCAACCTGCCTCCCGGGGCGAGGCGAGAGGACAAATACTCCCCGAGCGGACGCATCTGCTCTCGGTACTTCTCAGCAAGGACGGTGAGACCGTCCCTTTCCGCCTCCTCCATGTCGTCCTTCAGGATCGTGTACTCTTCCTTAACCGCCCGAATCGTTTCGTCATCGGCCTTTGGATCGGATCCAGCTGTCGATTCGAACACGTCTTGCTTGCTCAAATCATCAAAGACATTGATGTGGATAAGAGATTGGCCGGGTCGGGCAATTGCATAGGCGATGTACTCGAATCCCTGCTGATGGGAGGCCGGACGCACATCGCCGTCTATACCGAGAAGCCAAGCCTCCCCTTTTCTAACGAAGAGATTCTGCCTCGTGGTTTCCACACGCACTTCCTCAGCCACGAATGGGCTCGAAATGATGTAGACGAATACCTTGGTCTCCCGAACAATCTCTTTTTCTCGAATGATCTCCCTCTCACGCGGAAATCGAGGGGGAAAGAATATCTGAGGCGGGCGCATCAACTCCCGCCGCTCCTGCTCTATCCGCTCCATCTCGTGTTTAGCCGCCTCAAGCATGGAATCCATAGCCGGATTGGAAATTTGCCTCATGATGATGTCGCGAGTCGAATCACCCCCGACAAGCGACGCCATCTGCTTGGCAATGTTGTCCCGCTCGCGAAGAATCGATGTCAGCGGCCCGTCAAGCGCGGCGCCCGCGTTAGAGATCGTCTTATGGAATTCTGCGGAGCTTCGGTTGGCTGCACCGGCCTTCAACATCGCATTCTGCGAATCAGCGCTCAATCTAAGACTGACAGGGACTGGCAAGTCTGCATGACCGCGTACTTGGTCGGCTTCTTCTTTCGCGCGTGCGACAAGATCAAACTTCTCGGACGGAGGCGGGGCTTCGTTCTCAGACATAGTGAACACTCCTTTCAGACTCGTCATCGGGAAGGAATATGTCCGGCCCCGCTTCGTCCATCACATTCATGCGCTCCGTCGCGAGCGTGCCTTCACGAAGGATTCGCGCGGTAATGTTTCACGATAGGGCGAAACCTGCAGCCATTCTGGCGGTCGCGTGTCTGCGACTCTTGGGAAAGTGCCCACGTGTCGGCCACTTAGCCCCACTCTCAGATTCTCCAATTTCCGAGTCGAATAGACTCGCGTTGACCGCCTCAGAAGTCGCACACGTTTCAGCGACGAGGGCAGTCAACCCCTGCCCCGGAGAGGAGAAATGATGGACGCATCAGCGTCAGCGACGACTCAGATTAGCCGCTTGCGGAGCCTTGACCTCAAAGGATTGCAGGAGGCTTACGAAAAGGCGTTCGGCAAGAAATCAAGTTCGCGCAACCGCGAGTGGCTCTTTAAGACCGTTGCCCGCAAGCTGCAGAACGGTGATGAGCCGGAGTCGGCCAACAAGCCGGTGGCCCTACCGACCTTGGTGGCCAAGTACGAGAAAAAGGGCCGCTCGAAGAACGCGACGAAGTCAGCCAAGCGAGAGAAAACTGCCGAGCCGAAGAAGTCGAAGTCCAAAGTCAAACCGGTGGGTGGCCGCGACCCGCGTTTACCCAAAGCCGGGACAACAATCGAGCGTGAGTACAAAGGCAAGAAACTCCACATCACGGTCGAGGCAGATTCGTTCACCTTTGGCGGCAAGAGTTACAAATCGTTGTCGGCTTTGGCTGCGCACATCACTGGAGCCAAAGCGATCAACGGCTACCTGTTCTTCCAACTCGGCGACTACGCCAAGAAGGAGAAGGCGGGTAAGTGAATCCGGTTCTCGGACCAGTTACCAAGTCTCGCCGGAGTGACCGAGTTGAACCCTCGGCTCCGGCGAAGGTGGTTCGGGCGGCAATCTACTGCCGAAAGTCGACCGACGAGAATTTGCACTCCGATTTCAATTCGCTCGATGCCCAACGGGAAGCGTGTCAGGCTTACATCGCCTCAATGAAGTCCGAGGGATGGCTGGCGTTGGACCAGACCTACGAGGATGCGGCCGTTTCGGGCGGGACGGTTGAACGCCCCGCCCTGCAACGGCTGATGGATGACATCCGGCATGACCGAGTTGATGCCGTCGTCGTGGTCAAATTGGATCGGATGTCGCGGAGTTTGAGCCAGTTTCTCCAACTGATGGAGTTCTTCGAGGCGCACAAGATTGCGTTCTGTGCCGTCACTCAACAGATCAACACCGCCTCATCGGCAGGTCGGTTGCTGGTCAACGTCCTAATGTCCTTCGCGCAATTTGAACGCGAGATTGGGTCAGAACGAACCCGGGAGAAGGTCCATGCCGCTCGGAAGAAAGGCCGGTATATCGGCGGTCATCCACCCCTCGGCTACGACATCGACCGGGTCAACCACAAGCTATTGGTGAACCAGACCGAGGCCGAGATGGTGCGTGAGTTGTATCGCCTATATCTCGACCGGAGGTCGCTCATTGAAGTGGTCAAGGATGTCAACTCGCGTGGCTGGACTCGTAAATCCTGGCAAAATGCCAA
The DNA here is from genome assembly GCA_964371625.1 of uncultured Ignavibacteria bacterium. GTDB lineage: Bacteria > Zixibacteria > MSB-5A5 > WJJR01 > WJJR01 > JACQFV01. Next base: position 74,554 of record CAYJMP010000002.1, read on the forward strand.
AGGGGTCTACAAGAACGGCCGTCCCTTCGACAAGGTCTACCTCCAAAGATTGTTAATCAACCCGCTCTACATCGGGAAGGTGACGCTGGGGAAGGCCGTGTATGACGGGCTGCAGGATGCCATCGTCGATGAGGAGACCTTCAAGCAAGTGCGAGCGCTCCTGACTGCCAATCGCAACAACCAAGGCAATGGATCACGGGTCGTCCACGAGGCAATGCTCAAGGGTCTGCTCTCATGTGGCCATTGCGGCTTCGCGATGGCGCACTCCTTTGCTAAGAAGGACTCCCGCCTCTACAGGTACTACGTCTGCTCGACAGCGACCAAGCAGGGACGCGACGCCTGCCCTACCCCATCCATGTGCGCTCCCGACATTGAGGCACTGGTAGTCGATCAGATCCGGCGCTTGGCGCGTGACCCCGATCTCGTTCAGGAAGTCTTCAAAGAGGCGTTGGCGCTCCAGGATGCTGACCAACGCCGGGTACGATCTGAGCGCCAGTTCCTGCAGAAGCAGAAGTTGCAGCGAGACGAAGAACTACGTCGTGCCGGGGCGGCGATGGCGGCTGCCGGCGATCACGCGGGTGTGTTGGTCTCGCGCATAGATGAGATCAAGGGTCAGCTCGATGTGATCGTGGACCGACTGTCGGAGATTAACAGAGAGGCACAGCAAGGGCATGGGCTCGACATCGAGCACCTACGGGCAACTCTGACCGAGTTTGACGCGCTGTGGGATGTAATGATGCCTGATGAGCGGACGCGGATCGTCCATGGGCTGGTCGCGCGCGTCGTGTGCAACCCAGATGGGGAAATTCAGGTGATGTTCCGCACGATCTAGCTGACGACTTCTGGCGTACACGGGACCTGGCAGAGATCAAGAATCCAGTCAACCATGACCACCGTGGTAGACTTCTCAGGCGCTCCTTAGAAGTTCTGACAAAATCCAGCACACACAACGCCTCTTGTGAAGTACGTGCAAACAAACATTCGGTCCGAACGCGTACTCATCGTCAGGAACGTATAGTCGTCGGCAGACTCCATAACTGCGCAACGGGTCACCCATCTCTGTAAAGAGAGAATGGAGGAGTTCATGCGTCTACTCAGTGCCCCAGGTTTGCCAGTGGCATTATGTGTGGTAGCGATCTGTTGTTCAGTTCGACCGACTACGGCGATGTCCTCAGGCATCTGTTTCAATTCGCTGATCCCATGTGCCACCGGGTCCAACCCGCGCGCGGTTTTTGCAGCCGATCTGAACGGAGACAACGATTTCGACCTGGCAGTTGCCAATGCGGGCAACAATAACGTCACGGTACTGAAAGGCTGGAGTAGCTGGTATGGGACTTTCGCGTCTGTCAATAGCTACGCTGTAGGAGAATTCCCTGTGTCTGTGTTTGCGGCAGATCTGGACAACAGAGACGGTGTTGACTTGGCAGTCGTCAATGCTGCCTCCAACAACGTCTCGGTACTGAGGAATCGGCTCTTTGGAGGAATCTACTCGACGGCAGTCAACTACGCGGTTGGGGACAGCCCACTGTCCGTCGTCGGAGCCGACCTGGATGGGGATAACTATGTCGATCTCGCGGTCGCCAATGGGGGTAGTGACGACGTCGCGATATTGAGAAACAACGGGAATGGGACTTTTGCACTGGCGGTGAACTACGCGGCCGGAGATCTTCCCAGCTCAATTGTTGCGAGCGATCTGGATGGCGACAACTATGTCGATCTGGCGGTAGCCAATGAGACTTCCGATAATGTTTCAGTGATGAAGAACAACGGTGATGGAACTTTCGCTTCAGCAGTTCATTACCCGGCAGGAAATGGCCCCGTCTCCGTCTTCGCAACCGATCTGGATGGGGACCACGATATCGACCTAGCGGTGGCGGCAGTGAATCCCTCACCCCCATTTCACATTTCTGTCCTGAGGAACAACGGGAACGGGACATTTGCCGCGGCAGTGAACTATTCTGCAGGGGATTTTCCTTGTTCCATTTTCGCTGCCGACCTGGATTTGGACGGCGACGCTGACCTAGCAGTGGCTAACATGGCAAACGGCACAGTCTCGGTGCTGAGAAACAATGGTGATGGGACATTTACCATGCCAACCAACTTCGCCGTAGGAACTTCACCGCGGTCTGTCGTTGCAGCCGACGTGGACGGAGACGGCAAGGCCGACTTGGCTGCGGCGCTCGATGGTAACGGTGCCGTCTCGGTTCTCTTGAACTGCGCTTGCCTTTGCGCTTGCTACGCCGACCCTTCGGGCTGCGATGGTGCTCGCGATATCACTGACGTAGTGCAGTCAGTCAACGTCGCATTCCGAAATGCGCCTCCGATCATGGACCCCAACCTTAGCTGCCCTTCTGACTGTACCGATGTCAATTGCAGCGAATCTACCGATGTCGTCGACGTTGTGAAGATGGTCAACGTGACATTCCGGAATGCCAACCCGGCAACGGAGTTCTGTGATCCGTGCCCGTGAATCAGGTAGTGAGCTCCGAGGGACATCCCAACCATTCATTCTACTCACGCCTTGAGGGGTAGACCTCTGAAGTCACCAAATCCCAGATATTCAGGGCAACGGTATCAATCGGTGGCCACAAAACGCAATCTTGAACCGGCGTGATCAACGGATGGCAGTGCGCAGGATGCGGTGAGGGATTCGGCTAACCCTTTGACACGTGGCCGAATGCAAAACGAAAGGGCCGACCCAACATCAGGATCGACCCTGTCCGTCACATCATGCAAAAGTTCATTTTGGGAACAATGGCGGGTGACTTGTCCAGATTGACTCAATTTGGCCCGAATAGACTGCATTACCCCAAATTGTCCTCTTTTGTCCCTTTTTCGTGAACACCGCATTTTCGGCCAGAGGGGGACAATGTCGCAGCCCATTCATGTAGCTACTGACGAGCTAAGTGAGCCTGTATTGGTCAGTTGTCTGGTCGTCGGGTGCTCAGATCAGAATTGTCCCTAGGGACAATTCAAGGGACAACGAAAGGACAATGAGGGACAATTTGAGACAGTGTTAATGGCTGGGGGTTTCAGTGTCGGAGCTGGGCTTCCCGGTCGACCGGGAAAGCAACTCGAGTTCGTGATCGCTTAGCGTTTCCAAGTACAGCTCCACATCCCGTTTGCACCGGAATACTTCATCGTCACTCGAGTTCTCGCGCTCGGCGTCCGCCAGGAGTTGACCCAGCTGAATCAGGCGAGCTAGATCCGACATTTGGATTCGGACCTTCCCATCTGCGATGGCTTTCGCCGCTTTCATGAGTGCCATGTCCACGATCTTCTTGTTTCGAGAGACCTCATCAAGAATGGCTTGCCGGTTTCGATCAGCTATTTCTCGATCGGAGACCGCCTCGCGTTCGGCAATACGATGCTTCCAACCAAACTGACGGCTCCAGAGCTTTACCGACGAGAGCGAGACACCACATTCTGAGGCGACCCGTTGATAGTTCCGCTTAGGTCCTAGACTATGATAGATCTCGAAAGCACGCATATGCCGAGGGCTCTCACCCTTTGCTTTCATTGTTTTTCACCTCGCTCTCTTCAGGTTGAGGGCTGCTTCCATTGTCTGGCAGAGCGAAGACGGGAGGACGTGACTGAGGATCGAGTCCATTGTCAGGCAAGTAGATGATGACCTGGCCCCTAGGCTGTTCAGATACGGGTGGTGCTGCCGGATCTGGTTGGCTCTGGAGTTCACGCTCTAACTTGATGCACTTGGCTAGTTCTCCTACTGACGACTTGGTCTTCCCCTCGAGGATATCCTTGATCACTTTGTTCTTGGCAGCGCGGATCATCTTCAGATTGCGTTCTGTATCCGCAACTGAATCGGACGTCGACTTCTCCGACACCTGACGCACGATCTCCGCATCCCGTTCGGAGATTCGTTGGGACCAGCCGAAAGTCCGACTCCACAGTTTGATTGTTGACGCAGAGACACCCAGCTTGTCCGCCGCCATTCGATACGTGCGGCGGTCCCCCAACGAAAAGAAGACCTCAAAGGCCTTCCGGTGACGCTCCTGCTCAATAGGCGGTCTAGACGGGGGCATCAGTTGTCACCGCCTCCGGCGCGCGGACCAACTCCGCTTTCCTGCCGGTATAGTTTTCCCAACGCTTGACAGCGACGTCGACGTACTTCGGCTCCAATTCCATGGCCAAGCAACGCCGCCCCAGTTGCTCACAAGCGATGATCGTAGTACCGGAGCCGACAAACGGATCGAGAACCCGTTCACCCCGGATGGTGGAGTTCCTGATCGCTCGGGAGAATAAAGCGACGGGCTTCTGGGTTGGATGCCGGTAGTCCCCTTCCCTGTCGATCTGCCAGACAGTCGTCTCGCGACGATTGGTCAGTTTCCGGTGGCCATCCCCTACCCAGCCGTAGAGCAAGCACTCATGTTGCTCCCGGTAATCTTGCCAGCCCATGCTGGCTGCCTGCTTGCACCACACGAGCGTTGACGACAAATGAAAACCCGCCGACAGAAAGGCACGCTCAAAGGCTATCCGTATTCCCGCCATCGAAATCCCGTGACAGATGTATGCCGTGGCACCAGAGCGTGACACGCTGGCAATGTTGACGAACACCTGCTTTAGGAATAGCTCCAGTGCGTCGGCGGAGAGATCGTCGTTCTTGATCATGCCCCATTGTTCACGCTTCTGGCCTCGGGACATGTAGGCAACCCCGTACGGCGGGTCAGTCACTGTGCAGTCGATCTTCTCCCCTTCCATGAGTCGGCGATAGGACTCCGGATCGGTGGAATCCCCGCACAACAGCCGGTGCTCCCCGAGGATGTACAGGTCGCCCGGTTTGGAGACCGCCTCCTCCGGCAGGGGTGGAGCAGCGTCTTCATCCTTTTCGTCTGCCGCAATGCTCGTGTCCAGGAGTTTCGTGAGTTCCATGTCATCAAAGCCCAGCGAGGACAGATCGAACTCGGCATCGAGATTGAGTTCAGAGACAATCTGCGAGAGCAGCTCCTGGTCCCATTGGGCAATCTCGGCCGTCTTGTTGTCGGCGATGGCGAATCCCGAGAACTGCGAGCCAGTCAAACCAGGCACACGAATGACAGGCACTTCTGTCATACCAAGTCGCCTGGCGGCCTCGAGTCGTGTGTGGCCGGCGGCCAGGTTCAGATCCTCATCGCAGATGATGGGATTGAGAAACCCGTACGTCTGAATCGATCGAGCCACCGGCTCGATGGCTTCGGTGTTCTTGCGTGGATTCCTCTCATTCGGTTTGATCATCCCAATGGGGACGTGCTCGATTTTCAGCATGGGGGTGCCTCCTCGATTCTTTGAAATCGAATATCAGCGAGTCTTGACGAACCAACACTAAGACCTAAGCACCTGTGACTGAATGCATTACAAGGCGTGATCAGCTCACCGGCAATTAAAGATGTCGCCCTGACGATTCGGAGTGTTTGTGAATTGTCGCGGGGGTTCATCATGCCACCACATTGTAGGTGGCAATGAATGGCTGGGCAGTTCGTTTAAATCGTCCAATGTCCTTTTGTCGCGAGAATTACGACGAATGAACATCGCCATACTTTTCGATCAACTCCTTGAATCCATCCCTGATGCTGTATCGATCGTAGGCATCGATGGCCCGTTTCTGAGTGTAGGGTCCAAAGAGTTCCGTCAGGAGCGCTGCTGTCGCCTTCAGGTTCTGGTCGATGCGATTCTTCTCCCTCAGCATGTGCACGGCAAATGCACCCGTGAATCCCTCAACCGTCTCAGCCGGACGGCCCTTGCTCAGGGGCCGCACCAAGCGTTTGTGTCCGGCGAATACTTCCGAATGAAAGACACAATTCAAGAGCGGGTCTTCTAACAGGCAATTGTGGAATGGCACGATCAATTCTAGTCCGATACGCCGACGCTCTTCCACGTCAGAAGCGGCGATGAACGGGGTCAGTGAATTTCTTCTGAACTCGCGGATCTTCTCTAGGTAGGTGTCGTACTCCTTCTCGTATCGCGTGTCTAGCAGCTTTGCTGCAAGGAAGACCTGCTGTTCGTCATCGAGCCTGGGACCGAAGTTCTCCTTCACCGACAATTCGAAATAGACACGCACGATGCGAGAGGCTACCGCCGGATCGATCCTGTGCTTCTTGACCACAGATTTCAACGGCTCGCGAAGCCCGTCGATTGAGAGGTAATCGGTCATTCGGTTCAGTCGAAGCCACGGCTCCCACTTGTGCCCGGACTCCAGATCATTCAAGCCCATCGCTTGGCACCAGAATTCGATGAGCCAAGTCTTTGTCTCCTGAAAGGTCACGCCCAAACCCAAATGATCGAAACTCGACAGGAGATACGTGACTTCTCCGAGCCTCCCGCCTGGGCTCCCGGGTGAGCATGTCAGCAGTTCCAGAAATCGGCCCTGCCGGCTTTCGTGTTTCTGGGGACTATCCCTGTAGGCGTACTTTGAGAAAAGCCGCTCCAAAACTCGAGCATCGGTCAATGCCGCATCGAAAGTGGCGATGGCTGTTCGCTCACGACTAGAATGTGCCCGCAGGAAGCCCGCCAGAAACTCCACCAACACCGAATTCGACTGCAACTCAGGTATGACTTCAACAACCTGGCGTATGAAGAACCGAGGAGTATGAGGTTTGGTAGCTAATTGGGTTGCCCGACGCTCGAGCTTGGCGCGCCAATCCGCTGGAATGAAATCACGGAGCGTTCTAGCGTGAGAATTGTGGTAACGGACATCCAGACATTCCTTCCAGGCCCGTTCGTACCAGAAGTCCTGTGCACCAATCCAGTCGATGAAGCACCCCAGTTGACGCTGCGTCTCAATGCGTTTTCGATAGGACGTCTGCTCCGGCCCGAATTGTAATTCAATTCGATCGAGGATTTCATTGCTAGCAAAATCCAGCAGCCTTGTCTGCAGCAGCGTATGCTGTTCCAGAAGTGAGTACCTGCGTCGCCAGCGACGCTTCCCGACCGGTCGTCTCTTCTTCATCTAATTCCATCGACCGACTAAGACAGGGCACTGACCGCAATCTAACTCCAGTTACGATGGATGAGACTATTAAGCATGTGCCGATCCACACATGTAATTCGCTGTTAGCACTTCATGTAGCGGCATTGCAAGTCAGTCAAGACCATGGGATCGACGAGACTCGAAAACGCCATACACTCGCTCGCGCATCAGATTGCCGGACATGGTATTACGTGACAACCGCCGTGTCGGGCAACGACTTTGAAACGTCGCTCACTTTCCATCTGGTTCAGTTTGGCTCAGTCTCATTTAATCACTTATTCCCAAGTCCGGTCAAATCTACGTCAAATCAACCTCTGCGGCGAATCATGAACGAAGACGGTCGTGAACTACCCACCTCCAAGTGGTCACCACCATTCGGCCCTAGATTTTCAGTCGAAGATGCAAACCGACCTACTGGTCATACCTTTCCTGATACGCCTTCCTAAGCGCCTCAGCCTCCTGAGGATCCAGACCTTTCATCCAGCGGTGCTCTTCATGAGTCAGCAGTTCGGCGACGCGTCGACCGTACTTCTCTTCCATTTCCGGACTTCTGGTCGCAGCCGCTTCCACGACGGCGGGCAGGAATTCTGTATAGAAGTTCTTCGACACCTCATACATCCCATGCCAATGTGTGTAATCGGGACCCATCATGCTGGCTCCGTGACGTGCTCGGCGTCCCTCGTGGTGCCAGAGTTCCCAAAAGGCCCACTGCACTTTGTGCTCGAATGGTGCATCGGCATTGAGAACGCTGTCGGCTTTCAGGTCGTCCATCATCTTCTGCGCCGGTATGGCAAACTTGGTGTTGTACAAGTCAACCAAGTCATCATACTGGGCGTAGAAATTGTCGACGTATGTGGTGTTGTGACAATTGAGGCATGCGCCCTTCATGTTTTCCCGACGCTGCTTCCAAGTAATGATCTTGGACACCTTGCGTGAGACGGTTTTCGAGACGAGTATTTCGTTCACTACCTGCTTTTCCGTGGTCTCAATGACATCACCAATCTGTGGCAATGTGCGGGTGTGTGGATAGTTCTCCTTGAACCCATCCTCGTATACGATCTCGTTGAGTTTGGTCGAGATGACCGGGCGAAGTGTCCAACTGATGCGCTCCCCAACGTCGTGGTTGTTAGCGACCACTTGGCCTTCGGGAGTCATGTACGAAGACATGTGGCAGGTGGCACAAGTTGGCGCGGCGGAATAGTCGCGCCCCAGGACCCAGTCGCCATCCTTTTCGAGCGCCATGATGTCACGATTGGCGTAAAAGGCGATCCCGTGCTTTGATTCATTGTAGATTTCGATCTGCGGATGATCGGGACCCATGTGACACTTGCCACAATTTTCCGGAGATCGCGACAGTTTCGCTTCAAAGGAGTGGCGCGAGTGACACGCATGGCAGGACCCCTTTGAGCCGTCGGGGTTGAGCCGTCCCATGCCACTGTTGGGCCAAGTATCGGAATCGATTACGGGCTTTGAATCTGCGCCTACTCGCAGTACTTCGCCCTTTTCATCACGCTGAAACCGAATGATGCTGCCATGGCACTGCAGGCAGCCATTGACCGCATCAGCATTATTCCCCGGCATTCCGGCGACCTTTTCTGCCAGCACGTTGTCCAGACTGGCCAGGATCTCACCGGCCTTAGCGTGATGGCTTCGCGAGAACTCCTCCACCTCACGGTCATGGCACTGGCCGCAATCTTTCGGAGTCACCAATGCCGATACCCAGCTGCCTTCATGCATCCACGCATCCGGTTCGCCTTCATTGGCAGAATGGCATTCCGCACACCCCACATCGTTCTTCGAATGCAATGATCGTTCCCACTCCATTACAAGCGCAGGGCTCGTGTTGCGATGGCAGTCAACACAACTCTGCTCGCCTTGACTGCGGGACTCGCTCGTCAGGGTGAGAGTGAGGGAAGTCGACGCCGCAAGTACTATCGGAAGCAACAGTGGGAGATGAATCCGACGACGGAAATTCGTGAGTGACATGTCAGTGCTCCCGTACTAAGGCCTAATGTTAGACACAATTGGTATACGATTCACCGGTAACGACGCACGTAAGCTGCCTTGAAACCTCACTACGAAATCTATGTCAAACCTATTTCATGAGCAAGGTCCCCATCGAACCGTTTTCGCCAGCGGGATTCATTCAAGTCGCAGCTCCTATAACCGCTCATGAATCGCCGAGGTAGTGGCTTGCTGACGCCGGGCAATCTCCTTCTATGCACTGATCGTGCGCCCGCCTGTCTACGGAGCTCGCCGCTCCAACTGCTTCTCCAACGCTTCGATTCGCTTTTGTTGCTCCTTCATGCCTTCGATGAGCAGCGGCACCAGCCGCGCGTAATCCACTGCGAGATACCCATCGGACATTTCGTGCACCGCCTGTGGGACGACTTTCTGCACGTCTTGGGCGAGCAGCCCGATCTGCTCACCGCTCGGCAAGTGTCGGCCCTTCCTCGCCGCATCAGTCCAGCGATAGCTGACACCGTGTAGTCGCTCGATCTGGTCCACTGCTTCAGCCAGCGGATGAACACCCTCCTTGAGTCGTTCATCCGACGGGCAGGCGAGGTTCGCCGCGCAAACGTTACCTGCAACACTGACGCTGGCACCTTCGACCGCCAATTGGTCATCCCCGGTTAGCATGATCCGGGCGTCGAAGTCGGAGACAGCATCGTTGCTGAAGTCAATGTAGGGAAGACCTGAACCATCCGACTCGACGAGTTGAATGAATGCATTCGGATCTGATCCCAATGTGACGTGTCGAGACGTCCCCGAGACAGTGGCTCCGACTGTCAACGTACCATTGACATCAAGTGTCTGCACCGGGCTGGTTGTGCCAATTCCCACATAACCATCGGCGTTGTTGATGCTCATCCGACTGACGGAGTTGGTGTAGAAGTCCAACCCGAACTGATTTCCTCCTGCGGTGCGCTTGGACGCTATGGCCTCGCCACTCGAGGATCCGAATCGAAAGCTGTTGGTCACGTCGCCGGTGTTTGTATTGCCATGATCGATGTTCATTCCGCCCGCGACGCTCAATTGCTGCTGCGGTGCATTCGTCCCCAAGCCCACCCCTCCCGGCGCGTTGACCAAGAACTGATCAACGCCAGTCGAGCCGAAAGGTGGCCGCTGAATGTTCCCGCTCGCCCACACAAAAGTATTGGTATGCAACGCATGAGCTCGCCCTCCGGCCGCAAATGAGAATGAGCCGGACGCGACATTTTCAAATCCACCGGGCACAGTCGCATAGTGAGAGGAAGCGGTGTTGACGTCGCCGCCGCCGACTGTGGAGATATACCCGCTTGCGGTGTTGATTCGACCACCTGCCACGACGGAATATGTGTTGAATGCGTTGTTCCCGGCGCCGCCACCGACAGTAGCCGATCCTCCACCTGCGGAGTTACCGCCTCCTCCTGCTATTGTTGCCCCGCCGCCCGCGGCCCAATTTTGGACACCACCGCCAACTACAGCATATAGGCCGGTTGCCCGATTACTCGAACCGCCCGCGATGACGGTGCTGTCTCCGCTGGCGATGTTGGCGCGTCCGCCGCCGATTGCGGAGTGCGTCCCCTTCGCGGAATTGGAATCAGCAGCATTAGAACCACCACCCCCCCCGACCGTTGAGTATGGTCCTCGCGCCAGGTTATTTCCGCCACCGCCAACCGCCGCGCCCTCATTGGCCGCTAGATTGAGCACGCCGCCGTCGACTACTGACCAGCTACCTGACGTCGTATTGAGAAGGCCACCGCCGATTCGTGACCTTTGCCCTGATGCGGTGTTGCTCGCGCCGCCGCCGACTGCTGCCGTGAACCCTATAGCATCGTTTTGCTGGCCTCCCGAGATGACGCTGGATTCTCCTGTTGCATCGTTGAGCGTTCCACCGCTGACCGTCGCGTAATTCCCTGTGACTTGATTGTCCACTCCGGCGACGAATGCGTCCGCTCCGGAGTTTGTGTGGCCCGATCCAATCGAAACCTTACTCGTAATTGCGCCACCGGTAGCCCCGTCCACTGTGGCGACACGAAACGCATAGGGACTGGTGAATAATCTGACACGCGGCAACGTCGTCCCATCGACGTCAATTTCCAGCCAACGTTCCCATGTCGCAAATACAGGTTCGCGAAGTGGGACAAATGCGCCGACTGCCGCCGTCCACAAGCCGTCCGCGTCGCTTTCGAGGGGTTGTACTTCATTGCCGATTTCCGGCCACACTTTGTTCCCGGCCGTGGGCCAATCATAGATTCGAAATGTGAATGTCTTGAGACCGGCTGGGAGCGGATTGCCGCTCGAATCCGTCAGTCGCCCTTGAACGGTGATGCTTGTCGGTACAACATCAGACGCGCTGGCAGTCGACGAGACCGCAACCAGAAACGTGATCGCGAGGGGCATGAGCAGATTGCGAATTGCGGAGAGTCTAAGCGGTCCGGCAACTGTGATCAAACGAGATAGCATGGTGTTTCTCCTGAAAAAGCTCTAACGGCGAATGAGGACTGGAAAACCAAAGACCCACGATCAGCGGTTGGCTATTTCGGGTAATATAAGCCAAGATTTGAGAATCGGCGTGAGGCATTACCACCTAGCGACCGCGAGACGGAGCGAATAAGCACTCACCCTTGCATAGATCTCCGTCGTCGTGATCTGCCTATACTCCGGCACCCTCTGCATCAGGTGCAGACCCCGGTCTTGGGGTCGGGTCCGAGTGTTGCCCACTTTGAGGATCAGTTTTGTCCAGAATCTCGTATATTGCTGTAAGCAACAAGGCCCCGCCAAAGCAAATCCGACGAACTCGGATCTCATCGGTCGTCACAGGAGGTACGGCATGAAACGGATCACCACCACTCTCGCCCTGGCAGCGCTTTACGGTGTAACTGTGGCCGCGTTGGCAGCGTCGCCGCTCGTGGCCGCGGGCGTTCCACAGGTCATCAACTATCAGGGTCGGTTGACCGACCCCGCGGGCAACAATGTAAACGACGGGGTCTATACCATCGCCTTCAGGATCTCCGACGCCCCTGCAGGCGGGATTCTGCTCTGGAGCGAAACTCTTCCGGTGCAGGTGACCGACGGTTTGCTCACCACGCAGTTGGGAACCATCTCCGCGATACCCGCCGATCTCTTTTCCGGTGGCGCTGACCGTTATCTGGGGGTCGCGGTGAATCCGGATCCGGAGATGCCCCGGGTCGCGCTGAGTTCCGTCGCGTACGCCTATCAGGCCAAGGATGCCGACGTGGCCACGCTGGCTCAGGATTTGAACTGCGTGGGTTGTGTGTCCGCCGGTGAAATCGCCGCGGGCGCGGTGGTCGGAGGTCTGGGTGGAGCCATTCTCGACGGTAGCATCACTTCGCTCGACTTGGGCACGAATTCGGTCAACTCAGACGAAATCGCCTTCAGCGCGGTTGGCACCGATGAAATCGCCACCGGCGGAGTTGATTTCCTCGAAATCGCCACCGATGCTGTTCGCTCCGCCGAAGTCCTTGACAACAGTTTGACGGCGGTCGACATCGACGACGAACCGGGCGTGGCCAGCAATACGAGCAGCTTTTCTGTCAACTTGGGCCCGATTGGAGCCCTACTTTCTCGCAGTATCACTGCCCCGGCGGAGGGATATGTTTTCGCGATCGCCACTGCTGAAGTACTCATCTCTCATACCAACGGTTCAGGCAGCTCGGCCAGTTTCGGTGTCTCGCCGAACAGCTCCGCCGCACCGGACAATCAAACTGTAAGATGTCAGATAGACAGTGACGCACCGACAGGCACCTATCGTCAGGCAGTAACCGTTCATGGTCTGTTCTACACGCCCGGCGGTTCGGCTTCCTTCTACTTTCTAGGGACAGAAAACAGCGGCGATGCCGTCGCGGACGAACTCCAGTTTACGCTCATCTACTTCCCGACCGCCCACGGGACTGTGGTGTCGACGGCGGCGCCTTCCAGTGGAGAGCGAACCTCAGACCGAAGCGACGAGACAGGTTCTGGCTTGTCAGATACAGGGAGTGACCCGGTACAGACGCAGGTTGCGCACTCAGCCGGTATTCAACAAGACCAGGCGCGGAAGATGGCGGACATGGAAGCGCGCATCAAGCAACTGGAAGATTTGCTACGACAGAGTCAGCTGGGAATTGGGGAACGGCGCAAGGAATAGACTGAGACTTTTGCGTAGATTTCAGTAGGGGAGATCTACCTGTGCCCAAGCGCTCACTGCGCCGGTTGGAGCATGAACGCACCAACGAATGTCATTCCTCTTGACAACTTGCGGCAATTCATGCCCTTTTCCAAGTAGGCTCATCTCTAATTAGCTCAGTGAGACAACCAGTGTCGGGAGGGTTCAATGATCCGGGTTGGATATTTGGAGGGAACTGATCCATTGTTCCTCAATGAACTGGCGGTACGAGGAGTCGACACCATGCCCCTCAGCAATGGAGTAGACCGCCACGGCAAACTCATAGAGCATTTGTCCGCCGCCGATCATGTCTCGGCGGTCGTCGGCTATCTGTACAAGATCATTCCGTTGGCCGGCGCCAGTCAGACGCCCGCAGACCTGCTGAACGCCTGCCGTGTAAATGGAATCCCCGTACTGGTCATCGTACAGGACTCGATGCAACATCAAGCCGTCGCAATCCTCGACAGAGCAAGCGAGTTTGTCACCATGGTGGATCCTGCAAGGCTGCGAAGTGTGTTTGAGCGTGTGACCGGGTAGAGGGTTGGGGATTCACTCCGCCGAATCAGGCAGCCGTAATCGCACACCTGAGAGTCTGATCACTCACCTTTGCAGAAATCTCGGTAATCGTAATTTGCCTGTGCCCAAAAGCGCGTTGTAAGAGATGCCAATCCCTCGCCTTCCGGTACAGTCGCGTGGCGAATGTTTGGCGCAGGGACTGGACCGACTATTTGATCACGGTTCTTCTCTCTCGTACTCACCGGCACCGGCCGTGGTCGGTTCTGTGATAGTGCCGTACGCGGTCGGGAAGTAAATGAGTGAAAGCTGGCGATCGTTAACGGTAACTATCCCTGTGGTCTCCCGGCCGATGAGATAGAATGTGTCCTGCCCTCCTGCCGTGGAAAACAGTCCTTGTACTGTGACGGCCTGACTGTATGTACCGGTGAGCGCACTTCCAGGAATCGTAACCAGGAGAGATCCATTCGTGGGCAGACTGCCGGCAGTCGTTGAAACCCCGAAAGAGCATCTGGTATCGAAATTCTCAGCGTGTTGGAGCCCTACTTGCACGGTGCCAATGACCAGCACATATCCGACGTAGGGGCAGGTAATCGTTCTCGAAAGCAAAGTCTGCGTGGTCCCATCGAGGTCAATCGTGCTGCTGGCTCCGTTGCTGGCGACACCAGGTTCATCGAACAAGTCGAAGGCCGCAAGGCCACCATCCAAGACCTGCAGAGTGCCGACCGAGTTGCCAGCTAGTTCGTCCTGGCCAACAGCGCCGGAGGCGATCTCGCTCTGATGGACCGCATCAGTAGTGATTTCGGAACTTCCCACGGCACCAGTTGCGATCTCGGAACTTCCGACTGCCCCCGCCGCGATTTCATCGGAGCCGACGGCGTCATTGGCGATCCGGAACGCGTAGGGGTTGGTCGCAAGTTTGACACGAGGAAGTGTTGTGCCATCGACAGCGATCTGCAGCCAGCGCGAGTCGCCTGCGAACAAGTCATCACTGAGAGGGTTGATTGCCCCAACCAGACCTACCCAGAGTCCGTCCGACGATGATGTGATAGTCTGCATCTCTCCCGCGCCGCCGGGCCAGATCTCGGTACCTCCGAACTCGGCATCGAAGATCCGAAAGACGAACGATTTCGGTCCCGCCGCCAGCGGGACGCCGGCTGCGTCGGTGAGTTTACCTTGGACCGTGATGGACGTTGGCACGGCGGCGTTCGAAGGGGAATGTGCCAGCAGAATGCCAACAGCGTACAGTGCGACGATCTTGCGAGTACGCATGGGATTCCTCCTTTAGTGCTTCAACTGTTGCCAGAGAGAGGGTAGATAATCACCCGTCAGAGACGGATGCTCGATAGCAAATAATATAAGTCAGGAATTGCGGATTGAATCGGGGGAATTATAGGCGCACGATCGCTCGAAGAAGAGCCTGCACACTCGCGCCCACATACATATCCCTCGTCATAATCTGTCGATGCCCAACGCCCGCTCTGCATCAAAACCGAAGTCTCCTCGGTTCCCTACGGAGTTTGCTGCTCCAACTTCTTCTCCAGCGCTTCGATGCGTTTCTGTTGCTCCTTGATGGCCTCCAAGAGAATGGGAATCAACGACGTGTACTCAACCGAAAGGTATCCATCTTCGCGCTCACGAATGACCTCAGGAATAACTTCACGTACTTCTTGGGCGATAACACCGTATTGGGTACCGGACTCAAAGTGCCTGTCAGGGAATTCATCGGCACGCCACTCGTAGCGAACACCGCGCAAGTCCTCGATGAGAGTTAGCGCGTCAGTAACAGTCGAGATGTTCTTTTTGAAGCGCCGATCGGATGCGCATGCGGTGTTGTTGCCGTCCACGCAGCCGATGACCGTGAGATTCCCAGATGCATCGAGCGTCATGTTGGTCACATTGCCGCCAGTCCGAAAACCTATGTCATTTCCTCCTCCGCCTTGATCAAAGACGATAGCACCGGCAACAGCGGCCGAAGGTTCGGTGAAGAGTAGACCACGTTCGGCGTTATCCGGACCGAGGATCGATAGCCATCCGTTGGTGGAACTCGTTTCAAATACGGCGATGGAATTGGAGTTTGCACTCACTGCCCCCGCGCTGCCATCCTGGACATGAAGCGGACCTTCTGGAGATGGCGTTCCGATACCTACTCCTCCAGAGGCACGCACCAAGAACTGATTAATCCCACTTGAGACGAAATCCGCATCGGTCGAGTCCGCCCAGACGAAACTGCCCGCGTGATCGGCCTTGGCGCGCTTGCCAGCTGCTACTGAATACTTCGCACTTGTTCCAGTCCGATTGCGGTATCCACCTAGGGTGACGCTGAAACCGGCGCTGGACGTGTCCTCACGCCCACCGATGCAGACGGATTCGGCACCGCCCACACTGTTTCTTTGCCCTCCGAGAATGGCCGAGAGTGATCCGGCGACGGTATTGCGACGGCCTCCCCCGACGAAGGCGACGCCCCCAGTGACTGTATTCGAATCGCCACCGACGATCGAAGAGAACCCTGCGTCGACGGCGTTTCTCCTTCCGCCGCCTATGAATTTGTAATCGCCGGTGCTGTTAGTGGAATTGATGTATCCGCCAACGATGGAGGAATAGTCACCGTCGGCGTGATTCACGTACCCCCCTCCGACTAGACTGAAATCTCCTAACGCAACGGCATGATTACCACCGACAGCAACGGAGAATTGCCCGATGGCGGAGTTTGAGTCGGCGTTCATTCCGCCGCCGCCACCAACAAACGAGTAATTACCACGGGCATGATTATCGGACCCGCCTAGAACCACAGCGCCATTTCCATTTGCCGTGTTGCGCGTTCCACCCACGACAATAGATGAGTCACCCTCGGCGATGTTATGATGACCTCCACCGATGAAAGTCCAATCGCCACGGGCGGCGTTGGAATCTGCCGCAAGACTACCACCACCACCGGTGATCACGGAATAGAGTCCACGGCCGATATTCCCATCGCCACCGCCGATTGCGGACCCTGTGGCGAGTGCCTGATTCGATTGCCCTCCAGCAATTGACGCCGCGGTGCCCGAGGCTACATTCTGATATCCGCCGGCGATCGTTGCTGCAAATGCACTGGCTGTATTTTCCTGGCCACCTCCGATCGAGGCATCGCTGCTGAGCGCTAGATTGAGTTGACCGCCAGCGACGGTGGCCTCGGTGGCAGTAGCCTGATTCTCACGACCGCCTCCGACGGTGGCCGCGGCGCCAGATGCCGAATTGTCACGTCCGCCGCTGATGGTCGCTTCCATCTCAGTGGTGCTGTTGTTCTGCCCGCCTCCAATTGTCGCGTTGTCGCCGGAAGCGGTGTTGAAATATCCACCCGCTACTGTGGCGCCAACGGATCCAGCCGTATCGTAGTAACCGCCACCAACGGTGGCGTAGTTGGCGGCAACGCGATTGGATTGACCACCGCCAATGGTGCCCGCGTACCCGGAGACAGCATTCCCAGTTCCGCCAGAGACAGTGGCAACGGGGCCGGTGGCAGAGTTTCCCGAACCAGCGACAAAGGCGTCTATGCCTGAATTGGTGTGCCCAGGACCGATGGATACTTTGCTTGTGATGGTACCACCCGACGCGCCATCAACTGTTCCCACACGGAAGGCAAACGGGCCCGTAGTCAGTCGCACACGTGGCAGCGTTGTGCCATCGACTGTGATTTCGAGCCAGCGCGATGTATCGGCCAAGGCGTCATTCAGAATCGGAATCACGGCCCCAACCAACCCGATCCAGGTTCCATCGGTGCCCGATGTGATGGTTTGGACTTCACCACCGATGTCTGGCCAGACCTGCCCACCTCCGACGGAGGCACCGAATATCTTGAAGGTGAAGCTCTTGGGTCCTGCAACCAGCGGAACGCCCGCGGCATCAGTCAGTTTTCCCTGCACGGTAATGCTCGAAGGCACTGAAGCAAGACTTGAGGGACAAGAAAGTAAGAGCGCACACAGGAATACGGTTACAACGAGGCGAATTTGCATCTGATTCCTCCCGAACAGTTTGACGCACTTCGAGTGTGACACATTGAGATCTCGCTCAAAGGAGCAGGCAGAAGAGCGAAGTAAGTACTTCCAGGTGAATTCCTCACGGAGTGGAGTGGTGTCAGTCGTTACTTTGGTGCTAATGGTCTTCACCGGACTATCTATACAAGGGGAAGATCGCAGCCAGTGCGGCAAATTCTCCTACAAGCGGAAGAACGAGCCGGATTCGATCACTGAGATGCTCAAGCCCGACCGCCAGTGCGTGAACCGCATCGTCTTCGCATTTGGTCAAACTGGCCATATTCAATACCACTCGATCATCTCTACGTGCTAATGCAACCCGCAGATCCGCAACAAACTGAGTCGCATTGACCGCGCTGAGCTGTCCTTTCAGATGGACCCACACAGTCGAAGCGGGGCGATGCTCGACATGCACCGTGAGTCCTGACAAATCCCGCCTCGCAAACCGTCGCCAGGGTCTTTCTGGAATGGTATCCGGCATTCTGAATGAGTGTCTCACGAGTGGTGGATGTTGGAAGAGATGCAGCTTAAGTGTCAGACCAGCCCAAGCAGCAAGAGCTACTGCTCCAACTGAGAGTATACGCTCTTTCCAGGTCGGACGACCGAGCACCTTGTGAAGCCGTTCTTGTAGCTGACCGATCCCGCGCCGAACTTTTGCTGTTGGTCCAAGTAGTCGCCCCGCGAGGAATATCGGATAGGCATTCCTGAGATCGCCCGCGATCCGTGCTGCCTGTATTCGAAGGAACTCGTTCGGCGACTCACTGAGTTTGAGGTAGCCATCTAGCCAGCGTTCAACCGATCGATAAATTACCGGGCCCAATCTCTGGAAATCCTCCTCGAAGCAGTGCTTCTGCGCCGTCTCGATTTCCTCGGAGGTCATTGTCGGGTGCTTGACCATGGCGTAGAACCCGGTTCCGCGGCGATAGAAGAGCTCCGCATCCTGTGCCACCGCCGGGAGGAGGCGTCCTTCACTGACAACCTGATCGTAAAACGGAGTACCTGGACAAGGGCCGTAGATCAGGAATTGAGTGAGCACGGGATGGAGAGCGAGGAGACCCGAGAGTTCTTCCTCGATGATCTCCGGAGTCTGATAGGGGAATCCCACGATCATCGAAGCGAGAATTGTGATACCGTGCTCCCGGTACTCATTGAAGATATCCTCGACTGGCCGTCCCGCCTGTTTGGCATAACCGGACCGCGTGCCCTCGTATCCGATCCACATCCCATCGATGCCCATCTCGAGAATCTCAGTCACCGTATACTGGCTGAGCGCCTTGATGCTGGCGAATACGAAGATGGAGAGGGGGCGCCCCTTACGAAGCACGCAATCCCGAAACTCCATGGCGCGATGCTTATTAAGCAGAAAATCTTCGTCAAGAATCAGAATTGAAAGCCTGGGATCGACTTCGAGATAGCGCTCGATCACCTGGTAGATGTCGGCGCCGGTTGGCAGAAGACGAATATGCTTGCGTTTGAAAAAGTGAGACGTGCAGCAAAAGTCGCATCCGTTCGGGCATCCCAGACCTGCAAACACAATCCCGGTTCGTGAAGCCTGTCTTCCGAACACGCGAAGCGGATTGATGATCAAGGGATGGCGATACGGCATCGGGATTTCCGGCTCACCAAGGAGTCGGCGCATAAACCCAACCCCTTCCTCCCGGCAGATGTGGTCGCAGAGCGGTTGTAGAAGCTCATCGGGTGCGACGGTGCCGTATCCGCCAAGGACTATCTGAGAATCAGGCGAATGCTCGCGAATGAGAGCCACCACATTCTTCATCTTGTGGAATGTCGCCAAGACAAACGAGATTCCGATCACAGTGTACCCGCGTTTCAGTTCGCGGATGAATTCGCTCCGTGACGGGTACTGTAGTACTACGCTGGGGGCGTCCAGGTTTTCGGCGAGGTATTCCAAAGAAAATTGAATGTGATGTGAGCGGGGACTAAATAGTCCCTGTGCTCGTGTCACTTGTTCATGCAGCAATTCGTAACCTACGCTCGGAGCGTCCCCGTAACGGACACCCAGCGGACGGCAGACGGTTGTGAGAAGGACCTTTTTTCTTGCTTCACCATGCGAATGCTCTTGAATGGGGGTCATTGACGCTCAATTCCCGATAATCTATGGGTATCAGACACTCCGATGACCGGAGTCAGGCCGCTCGGCACTCGCTCTGGGATTGTGAGCAGAAACGGGTCAATTGCGGTACCGGGATCACTCAACCCTCGGATGAATTCGATCAGTGCGGATTTCTCGCCCGCACTGAGGTTTAGCGGTTGTCGCAACCGCTCATCAAGCTGAGCATTGGAGACAGTCGCATGACGGGGTTGGCACCCGTCATCGTAGAAATCGAGGACCTCTTCAAGGGATTCGAATACTCCATCGTGCATGTAAGGGGCTGTGAGTTCGACGTTTCGCAGCGAGGGCGTTTTGAACGCGAATCGATCGATTTCGACGTGTGTGAACTCCTCGCGACCCAAATCATCCCCAGGTATGATTCCGCCGCCGCTGCCTTCTTGCGGGGTTCCATGAACCACCAGCGAAAAGTCACTAAACATCGGCCCTTCATGACATGACGCGCACCGCGCTTTGGTGTGAAAGATCTCGAGGCCATTCTTTTGTTCGGCCGTGAGTGCATCGTCATCGCCGGCGACATATCTGTCGTATGCTGAATTTCGCGTGACAAGCTCTCGCTCGAATGCCGCGATAGCACGCGTGAGTGAAAACGGATCAATGACACTTCCCCTGAGTCCCTGGTCTTGCGCAACGGCCTCGATCGGGAACGCCAAACGAAACAGTGAATCGTATTCCGGAATCGCCTGCAACCGACGGACGAGACTGTCGAGAATCACTTCTTCTGTGAGGTAGTCGGCCCCATAACCGTCGCCGCCACCGTTCCCAAACGCATCACCACGCATTTCGATTCGGGCGGTCATCGGCCCTGTCGCTTGCAACTCGAGACCTCCGGCTCGACCGTCCCAAAACTGGCTGCCGATCACACTTGGATGTCCCTTGGAATCACCATTCATAGCGGCATTCAGGACAGTCGGTGTGTTGCGCCCAACCTCTTTAATCTCATGCCCACTACTGCGGGATGTCGAAAGTGTCCTCGCCGGACCCACGCCCGTTCCGCTTGTGCCGGCTCCAAACTGTCGTCCATCAGCAAATTCAAAGTCCGGATGGTGACATGTTCCGCAGGATACGTCCAACTCGCCGCTCAGTACCGGGTCGTAGAAGAGAAGTCTCCCCAACATGACTCGATCGGGTACCCGTGGATTCAGCACTGGATATGGTGTCTCGCCCAATCGCTGCAAGTTGAATTGCTGGCGGAGTTGTTCGTCAGGCGAACCAGTGAGCGATTTGTCGCCCGAGCAACCGCAGACAGCGACCGACACCATACCAATAAGCGTAGCTGCAGTTCTTATGAAACGTACCATACCAGACCTTTCTATCATTGGCCATGGTTCCCTAGTTTGTTGCGCAGGCTGTTAAGATCACTTCCGGCAAACCTGAGCAGCTCGTTGCCTAATGGATCGTATACAATGAAGGTAGGGGTAACTTCAATCGCGTACTGGGCCGCAACCGCAGAAGGTGGCATGCCCAGGTTTATCCTTCGAATTGCTACATCGGGTCTCTCGCTGGCAAGTCGTCGGATGTCTGGGTCCACTCCGACGCAAGCAAGACAGCGGTCAGAGTAGAATTCGAAGACAGTGTACTTGTCAGGCGCGAGTTGGGCGGTCAGCTCGACTTGCTCTCCCAACGAAATTGTATGGATGTCTCCGGGTTCACCGGCACTCTTGGACGGAATGGACGTAGAGAGCCTCGCTGCACTCGGACGAGTACTGAGAGCGCACGACAATGAAATGTTGAACACATAATCCGACACTAACTGCGATTGGTTGACACGCTGATAGAGCGGCACCTGCATCGAGACTGCTGTGCGAAGCTGGCCTCCGTGAATTGTGAGAGTCGGTGTCAGATACAGCCACGATCCACCGGTGTTGGCAACTTCCCGACCTTTGTCCTTGTCATGTCCGGTGAAGATTGCATTCGCAGAGAGGTTGCCATCAAGCCATGATGACAGACCATGGGCGACACCGAGGCCCGTTTGCGCTTCATCGCCGAATTGATACTCATAAATGTTTTCTCCTCCGGTGTGACGGAACACCGAGTTGGCGAATATGCCAGTCTTGCCGAATTCGTACCCTATACTTGCGGCCAGGATTGGGTCGAGAGTTCCGGATCCCGGTTGTAAAACGGGATCCCGCGAGATGCCGGTTCCCCAGTCGTAATCTGGCTGCGCCGACCCAGTCGGCAACCGCATCCCGAGCCCAGTCATCATCCATAATCCACTGTGCTGAGTTGGTGCAGTGACCAGGTATCGCCCCATCACGATCGCGTCGCCTATATCCGAGAATCGCCTCACGAAGCGAATCTTGTTCGCCGGATCGTCCTTGGGAGCATCCGTCTTGGGGGAAACGATCTGTCTATACGGGATCCAAAGATTCAGCGTTAAACGATCCGACAATGAGTACCCAAGTGCCAATTGCACAGTTCGGAACTGCGTCAGTTCGGCCTTCGGATTCGGTGCGGGATTTGTTCCATTTTGCGCTTCGTCGAAGTACTCGTAGGAATACTCGACGCCGATGTCCAATCGGCCCTCCTGTCCCACACTCTTGTTCACCAAGCTCCCGACCGGGAGATTTGGGCTTGCTCACCGAACCTGGGCAATACCACTAGTCGGCAGCGAAGTGACCAGCGCTATGAGAAAAGCAATGACGACGATCTTTTGCATCAGGAAACTCCCTCAAAATGAACGCTCACCGCAATCACTGCACTCGACGACACCGCAAGCAGGTCTACTGCGCCACCGTTCGCGACAGTTGTCGAGCTGTTTCCACTTCCGAACGAGCCCGAGCATTCACGAGACCGTCTCGTGTCGAGAGTGCAATTCTAATGCGCGGGGGAAGAGCACGTTGTTCTCTTTGTGGACGTGCTGATGTAAGTCGACTTCGAATCGCTGCAGTCCATCAAGTAATGCGCGGTACGTGTTGCATGCCCACTCCGGTGGAGTATAGCCGTCGGTCAAGCTGCTCAATTTGGCCAGGGCGATTCCAGCATCGGCGTGTTCAGCTTCCATCTGATTAATGGGGCCAGCAAGCGTGCCGCAAAGATGGAGTGTGGTCTCTGCTCCGGTCTCGAGTTGCCTAATGAGAGGAAAGAGAATGTGCTCTTCCTTCATCATGTGATTTGCCATTTCGTTTGCGAGTCCGATAAACGTATCACGAACGCTTGCGAGACGCCCATCGTGCTCTCCATGGACCGATGCCACCTTCTCGGCCATGGCACGAAGTCGAGGCGACTCTGATTTCACATACGCGTGATGTGTTCGCTCAATGTGGTCGGCCAATTCCTTCAGCGTCATGGCGGACACATTCGCAGGGACGCTCTCGTTAATGTCACGTTGTGCGTTTTCAAGCATCGCGATGACGCTCTGAGGTTCAATCGCTTTCTTACGGCACGCATCCTCCAGAGACACTTTGCCTCCACAGCAGTAGTCGATTCCTAATGTCTCGAAGACACGCGCCAAATCTGGTTGGGCGGTCACGATTTCTCCGACCGTCATTCTGATCTCAAGTCTGCCCACAACTGTTCTCCCGTGTACTGTGTGAAACTGCGAATATACCGCGCCTGCAGAATGAACTGTCCTTCCTGACCAGCGCGTGTGTCGATACACCTACTTTTCGTCAACATCCCCTTTCAAACCGCGACGTAGCTCCTTGACACTCTGACCGAGCCCACGTGCGAGCTCCGGAATCTTGCGCGCTCCGAAGAGGAGAATTAA
Organism: uncultured Ignavibacteria bacterium; assembly: GCA_964371625.1. Lineage (GTDB taxonomy): Bacteria > Zixibacteria > MSB-5A5 > WJJR01 > WJJR01 > JACQFV01. The sequence goes on from CAYJMP010000002.1 coordinate 98,038, forward strand.
GGCCAACAGAATGAGAAGTAATTCTTGTACTCCTAGTCCGAACATGAATTTACCTCCCGATTGAGTCACATATTCAGCGGCTGCGCGGTGATGATAACCGCGTACTCGGAAACGATCTTATTGAGCCGACAACTCACACCCCTCGCAGGAACTGGATTCGCGGTCTTCAGTGCAGGGGTTGGGTGAAATGAGCCGTTGCGGCAGATGAATACCAAACAAGAGACGTTCTGCCAGCATGAATGCCGCCAAAAACTGCGCTGTGGCGCCGTAGAACGATTTCGGTGGAGATACGAGTTCGGATTCAACCGTGATGTGATCCGCTTTCTTGCGCATCGCGAATCCGAGCGCGGGTGCCCACCAGAGTAGATGTTCTGTCAAAAAGCGTTGCTGGGCCTCACGACAGACCTGTGCGTCCGCGCTGTCTTGTCCTCTGATCTCACACGCACGCGTCTCTTTCAGTATCAACCATGACATGAATTCCAACTCGAGGGTAATGTGATCGGCTCGTTCAGGGTTTGTACGACAAGGTTCTACCCCGAACGCATTATAGAATCCCGCGATATCGGCCAGTTGATTTGACCGGTAGACACTGAAGGTTTGTGGACAGTATTCAGTTTCGTATGGCGGGCAATCGCGGGAAAGGAGCAACCCGAAGAGCTCGTCATATTTCGCGATCAGGATTTCGTTGTCCTCAGGAAGAAGAATGAAAGAACGTTCGAGATCCAGACTCTCCAATGGGACTTCTCCATGTGCCTGCTCACCGATGTTGGGCAGCAATGATTTTCGCAAAGCCGTGGCTGCGGTACGGCATGCCCCTTGAATGCCTATGTTCCTTAATGGGTCTGCATTGTCCCGGGCAGGATCTTGAAATGCGAACGACAACCACCGATAGAGGAGTCCACGCTCGGCGTTGAGCGACCACCGTATGCTTCGCAGCCGATGCTCCGCCGATATCACTTCATCTTGACTTAGTTGCGGGGCTGGGTTTGGAACATTAAATGGAGTTGACATGCTCTTTGCCCCTCTCGAACGTCGGCTCCTGAATTGTGAGGCGAACCACTTCAGCTCCACTCTTGTCATATCCAAGAACGGTATCATTGAATATTTCCTGCGTCTTCTTGACTCCAGACGGCATCGTGACCTCCGACTCCCCAACCTTTGGACCTTTTTCGATCTTGAACTTGAAGATGATCTTTTGGGAGGCACGGAACAGCTGCAATACAGCCAGCAACTCACGGTCTGGGCAGACATACTGCTCGACACTTTTTTCGACCCCAGGGCCGAACATCTGCACGAGATAGGGTCGCGGCACCCACCGCGGCGGGATGTAGAAGCCATTCGGCTCTGTGCCGAATTGTGGGTATAGGGGAAGCGCCACCTGACGTTCACGAATGAGAAAGTGCAGCGGGTTGTCGGGCACGTTCGCCCAGCTTCCATCCTTCGCTTTCTTAATCAGTCCCTGCAGACGGATCTTGCCGACACAAGCGGACATGCAACGGGTCTCAAGCGGGACCCCATCCGGAGTTAGATCTGGATCCTTTCCCTCAATACGAGGGAAACACGCGATGCATTTCTCGCTGACTTTCGTTGTCGGGCGATACATCGACTTCTTATAGGGGCAGGCCTCAACGCACTTGCGATATCCCCGGCAACGTTCCTGGTCGATCAGGACGATTCCATCTTCTTCACGCTTGTAGATGGCTTGGCGCGGACAGGCGGCCAGACAGGCCGGGTACGTGCAATGATTGCAAATCCGCTGCAGATAGAAAAACCACACATCGTGCTCGGGAAGCTGTGTCGATCGACCCCACTCACCCTTTTGCATCGTGCTTCCGGACGCAGATTCCTCATGGATATTCGGACTCTGCCATTCCGCATCAGTTGGCAGATAACCGAGAACGCGTGATGGCCCTTCAGGCGAGTACGTCCGCTTCGCCGCTTCAAAGACTGTCATCCCTTTGAAGATGCCGTAAGGATGTTCCGCAGTCTTCGACGACGGATCCCACGTTTGGCCCCCGGGGTTGGTCTCTTCCAGCATACCGAGGAGCTTGAAGTCCCAATTCTGCGGATACCCCCCGTAGGGTTTGGTTTCGACATTGTTCCACCACATGTGCTCCTGTCCAGCGGAAAACGTCCATGTGGATTTGCATGCCATCGTGCAAGTTTGGCATGCGATGCAACGGTTGATGTTAAAAACGAATGCGAACTGCCAGTCGGGATGGGCCTCATCGTAGGGATACTCCATCTCGCGGCCGAGCTGCCAGTTGTAGACTTTCGACATAGACATCCCTTTCAGAAATCCGCAAATCGGTTTAAGCGAGACCGCGCACAATTACATCAAGCCGAGATATCATTCTCCGCTCACCCGCAACACTCCGTGACGGTCGATTACGGCGGCAATCCGTTCACGAATCGTCTCTAGGCCAAACTTGAGCTTCAAGCCATGCATCGCTTGATAGAACGGATCCTGGAACAGCGACTCGATGCGCCTAGCGTCCCAGCCCATGCGCGCGAACTCCTCGATCAACTGATCGAGCATCAGTGCCGTATCCCCACTAACAGCATGCGCGTACAGCTCCATTGGATCATCAGGCTCACACTCTTTTTCGGGCAATTTCGAATCATTCATGGCTCGCTCCATCTCCGCTGAATCAGGTTCTTCAGCTTGTCAACTCACCGCGCAGGTACCGCTGCATTTTCTCCGACTCAACGCCCGGAGACATGCCCGTCGTGGCGGGACGCCATGTGCCAACCCCATTCAATCCGCCAGACTCGGCCTTAACGATCCGAATGAGTGTCTCTTTTGGAACGGTATTGACGCCGTGATTGTCCACCGCGAACCCAAACACAAATCTCATTGCTCCGGTGTCCTTGTGGAAGAGCGAATCGGTCTGGTGCATCGGCATCAACCAACTGCGCGTGATACTCTGGTGGGAACCGTAGCGGTAGCTCGCTTGGTATCCGGTGTCAGCCGCAAGCGCACGGCCATCGGGACGTTGCTTGTGCGCCTTCACAGTACGCTCCGTGGCGATCCACCCGGTGTGCTTCATGATGGTCATGGAATATGGGAGTGAATGATTGAACTTGACCCGGACCATGCAGCGGAACGCCTCGTTGCGTTCGCTGCCGTCGCGTGCGCCGACAAAGGGCCGGTCTTCGGGATTGGCATCAACGTAGACATAATCGCCCTCATCCAATCCGAGATCCTTGGCCGCCTGAGGGTTCATCTGGATCTGACGGTCTCCCTCACCGGGCGAACGCTTGTCGGTGCGGAATGGATCGCCAAAACTCGTGCTCCAGATCCAATTCCAATCAACTGTCGACCACGATGAATGCGTGCTGTGCCTACTTTTGGGTGTGGAGCAGAGAAAGCGGAATCCTCTTTCCCAAAGAGGATTGACTGTTTCCCTCACTTTGCGCCATGGCATCTTGACATTGCGGACAGTACGGAGGTCCGGATCCATTTCGTCGTGCGGGATTCCAAAATCATTCGGCCGGATGAATGGACTCTCCGAGACGATCACATTTGGCATGTAGGGAGTCGCCTCCGTCCCTTCACGATGCACGATCAGATTTTCGCCGTACTCGATCGCCTCCGGTAAATCACAGTAGGAGCACAGACGTCCGTTGTCTGTGTAGAATGGAATACTGTCGTGAATCTGTTCGTAGAACGCGACGCGTGGATAGGTTCGAAACAGCATGAGCGCCACTCCAGGCTCTCCGCCATACTCTCCCTTCATCATTCGACCGACATCGTAAGCTCCGTCACGCCCGCGTGTGGTCGTGGAGCTGTCAAAGACGCGCTGGATATACACACTCGATTTCTTCTCGAGGATGAACTTCCAGTAGTCCGCGAATCTCTGATCCCCGGTTCTGCGCGTGAGCGCGCGGCCGATCTCGGCGAAGATCATGGCATCATCGCGCGAATCGTACACAGGACGAATACCATCTCCGCCCCACATTTGGATGAAGGGGTTCGAGCACGACCCACCCACCTCAAGATCATCGAATTCAACCCAGGAATTCGCAGGAAGCACGATATCAGCATACTCTGCCGAACCTGTCCATTCGACCTGCTGATCAACGATCATATCGATCTTGGGAAATACGTTGACGATTAAATGATAGACCCACTTCGCTTGATTGATCAGATTGGCATTGCTGTACCACATCATCTTGGTCGGCGTTGGCATATGGGTCTTGCCGGTGAATACGCGCCGTCCTTGCGGGGTCTTGACGATCAGCGGCGTGTCGCCGTGCCCCCAAAACGCCACATCCTCACCCAATGTGTAGTTGCGCAGATCGTGATGCTCAAGCTTAGCCTTTTCGTCCAACACCGGTGCGAACGGATTCTCGTGCGTGTAAACACCGACGCCATGACCGCTCCATTCTGACGCCTGAAAGAGAGCGCCTTTATAATTGCCCGCCCAAGTGAACACACCGGCGCCGTGCTTGCCGAAATTACCGGTGAGCATAAGTGGCAGATGGCAGGCGCGATTGTGCAGCGTGGCATGAAAGTAATGGTTGGTACCTTCACCATGATGGAGCGAGACGGGGCCGCCAGCTTGCGTCGTCTCCCAGATGTCCCGCGCGAGCCGTTCGACTAGGATTGGATCGGCCCCGCTAATCTCATGAACCGTTTTCAAATCGTAGTCGGCAAGATGCGCTTTGTACATTTCGTACACGGGCATGACCTCGATCCCCTGCCCGTCGATGCCGCGAACCCTGAAGATCCCCTCAACGGCGGCATTCATGTTCGCATGATCGCCAACCTCATCGCGACTGACCGCGACCACGGCGTTTTTGCTCTCATCCCAGATGGTGAAATCGCCGATTTTCTCACGTTGCTCGTCTGTCAATCCCTGAATGCGAAACGAGGGCCCGGTAGTGATGTCCTTGGGTTTGTAATCGGGAATGACTTCCTCAGGACGTAGTCGACGCAGCGTATCGGTCCGCACAAGGAGGGGAAAGTCTGTGAACTGTCTGACGAAATTGAAATCAACCCACCTGTTTTGCATAAGGATGTGGGTGACTCCGAGCAAGACGGCGGTATCGGAAAGTCCCGGCCGCACGCCGATCCAATAATCTGATTTTGCCGAGGGAGCGCTGTAATCGGGTGTGATGACGACAATCTTTCCGCCTCGCTCCATGATCTCGTTGAGCCAGTGGCTGTCCGCCATCTTGTTTTCCACGAGATTCTTGCCGATCTGAATCGTCAGCTTCGAAAAGCGCAGATCGCTGATGTCCATATCAGAAGTCTGAAGCCCGTGTACGAACGGCTGCCCAGGTGCCTGGTCGCCGCGCCATGTGTACTCGGTCCACTCGCGTGCACCCTGAGCTGAATCGGCGTCGACCTTGCGTACATGATGATCGATCAAACCCGTCATATTGGCGAAGCGGAACAAACCGAACTTGCCGACGAGCCCGTGAATTGGCAGTGATGATCCGATCTTCATGGTGCGCGTACCGGCTTCATGCCAGTGCTCGAGCATCTCAGGTGCGTAACCATCAGCCAACAGACGGCGACGCCCCCCTTCGCCGCTGTACGTCTCGGCAACCGCCATCATGCCCGCCGCGCTGTAGTCGGCAGCTTCTTCCCAGCTCACGCGAACAAAAGTGTCATTGCCGCGGTCGTCGAATTTGTAACGCGAACGGAGAGACGGATCGTCTGAGAGTGATGGGAACCCAGCATCGGCCCAATCCTTCCAGCCCTTGCGGATTACCGGCCCTTTGAGACGATAAGGGCCATAAACACGGCGCTGAAATGTGAATCCCTTCGGGCAGCCACGCGGGTTCCATGATTGCGTCAGCCGATTTCCATAGAGATCACCATAGCGATCGTGATCGTAGTTCTGTTCACTGCGGATCAAGACTCCATTACGCACAAACCCACGCAGACGACACATATGCGTGTCGTTCGGAGCGCAGACCCACGTAAACGAACGATCATAACGGTATTGATCGAGGTAGATCTTCTCCCAGCCCCGGTTCGGATAATAGTCGAGCGGGTTCTGAATACTGGCAATCGGGGCCAACGCGTGGATCGTGTTCGTAGGAACTATTGCCCACGCAGCGCCGATCCCCATCAACCCGAGAAAACGCCGACGATTCAAGGCGGCGGAGACTTGGTCAGCAGGGCCTTCATGATCGCCTGTGGGGATTGAGGGCTGATTTGTGTCGGCCGATTCACTCATTTACATGTCCTCGTCATGTCGTTATCGAAAGGTGTTACATGGGTCAATTCACCAACTGAGTTTGTGCCAAATCGTTGTCGACTTTTGTCCATTGCGATCTTGATTGTGCCCATCCCAAACGGCGAATCCAATGTGCATCGGTCGGTTCGGATCGAAAACAACATCGCCGGGCTTCGTCGGCTGCATGCGACGAATGAAAACGACTGACCACCCGGATGGCGTCCGAGACGCTGATCCCTCGATGGTCTGATTCTCTGGTCCATCTGGACCCAGAGTTCCGAATCCGGTTGCTTGGAGGTTCTGAATGGATCGAGAGTGATCCGTCGTTGCGACAGGATTCCCTGCCGCCGTCGCTGTCATAAAGGCCGCGTCCTTCGCGATTTCCTCTGACAGCTGTTGGTTATCTGAGTAATTGGGGTGGGGATCGCGTCGTTGCGCAGATACTCCCGCAACCAGCGGATCCAACGATGCTCGCCAGTACCAAATGTCGCACTCTCGACCGGCTGAACCCATCGTGAACGAGGGTGGATCATCGGCGTTTGAAAACTGAATCGCCACACCGTCGGAAAATCCTTGTTGAGACAACTGACTGATATCGGCCGTGGAGTCGCTCCATTCCAACCGAAATCCTACTTCTTCCGAATATCGCAGAAGAGACACTTCCACGCCTTCAATGCGATCATTGCGCCACCAGAGCGGAGTTACAGGAAGGAAGACGGATCCAGCCTCCTGCCATTGCGGGTCGCTCGGGTTTCGAGGTACAGCATTGCTCGATGCGATAGGACGAAGCTCCTTCATCGTTTGCTCGGCCCGCTCTTGCGCTCCAGGCTTGATCAACGTCCCCAGATAGTCCACGATTGACCACAATTCCTCGGCGGTGTACGGCAAGCCCGGCATTGGGCTACCCGGCAGACCGCGCGCTATTCGCAGCGCGAGTACTTCCGGCTCGCTCCCGCCTTTGAAAACCCCTTGAGTGAAATCACGAGCGAAGATCGGGTATCCGTCGTCATCCTTGAGATCACGCTTCAACAGACCGCGGCCATCCAGGTCGTGGCAAGGTGCGCACCCGGTTACGTAGAGTTGTCGCCCGGACGACAAATCGATTCCACTCGTCGGGCGAACCGGCACCTCTGCGGGAAAACCGGCGGCTAGAACTTCCTTCGCGACGGTCACAGCCTGCTCGCGAGTCATCGCGTTGGATTCCATCAACATTGCCGTTCGACCTTCGACGGCAAGCTCCCGAATTGTCGACACCAACGCCGATAGAACTGAATCCGGGAGATGCGCCCAAGGCGGCATCGAAGAACCCGGGATACCGCGCTTGAGTGTTCTCAAGAGATCAGCATCTGACGGAAGCCCAGACTGGGTCGATGTCAGGCGAAACTGCCCACTGCTAAAGTCGCGTGCCTTCGGATATAGAAGGTATGCAGCTGGCCCATCACCTCGCCCGGTAGCGCCGTGGCAGGGCGCGCATTTCTCCGCGTAAACCGAAAGACCGAGACTGAGACTGGGATCGTCGTTCGTGCGCGCAAGATCAGGCTTCTCGGAAGAAACCTGAATCGAGTCACTAGTAGATCTCTGCTGCAGGAACCACCACGATGTCAGCGCTGCAACGGCAGTCACGCCCACGATAATCATCACCCACAGCTTGGCAGTTCGACTCACACGACACCTCTCACTCTTCTCGAACGAGAAATGACGCTGAGATCTATCGCTCCTCTCGCCCTGCGACCATCTCGCGAAATACGGAAGCTCCCGCCCTGCATCAGGGATGCCAGGCTCTGGCTAGACAATGCTGCGATGACCTGCTCCCTCAAGGGTCCCCAGGTGTCATGGAATGGACACGGCGCGGCGGTGCCACAATTGGGCAATCCGATAATGCAACGGCTGCTGAGTTCTGGACCATCGATCGCCTTCACCACATCAATCAACTTGAGCTTTGTTGAATCACGAGCGAGCCGTACGCCGCCTCCCGTGCCACGACGGGAAACGAGTAGACCTTCTGTGGCCAGTTGGCCGACGATTTTTGCGAGATATGAGGGGGGAATGCCCTGTTTACGCGAAATCTCCGAAACAGGCACATTCCGGTCTCCACCGTGCTGGTGGAGGTAAAGCATCACCTGAATTCCGTACTCACAAGCGCGACTAAGAAGCATACGAGGGGTTCTCCCGCAAATCGGATAAATGACTCCGATATCAATAATCGCGTTTTTCAGAAATCTGTCAAGGTGTGATTTGACCGGGAATTGAGCTGTCTCGGAGATACTGAGATACGAGCCTCAGTCCGTAGAGGATGAGAATCGCTAGTTGCCGATTCCGGATCCGACCGCGTCGTTCCCACAAGTGAAAACTACCCACAGAAAAAAGCCAGTGACGCTCAATCGATCCCGGTCGCGTCTGCTGATTCTGGAGAGCGTAACAGATTGCGCAAGAAGTGCATGCGACTCACCATGACTGTTTGATCCGTCGAGTCGGCGAAGTTGCAACAGCGATTGCGGGCGAATTGTCCGCGAAGTCGCGGACGGCGAGGCTTATTCCTTCTTACCGTCTGAACGACTCTTAATCCACGAGTAAACCGCGACGGTCGACGGCATGCCCAATGTGCCAGCGGCCAATGCAATGATCTGCTCGATCTCGGGCATCGTCACACCCATGGCTAGAGCCTTGCGTACGCTGGAGTGTATCGCGCCTTCGCGCATTGCGCCAACCGCGATCCCAAGCTTCACCAACCGTACAGTCTTGTCATCGAGCGGTCCTTCGTCTCCCGCCTCATGAATCGCCTCCCACGCTTGACCAAGCTTAGGGTATCGCTTGACGAATTCCTCATATGCCTTCGGGGGAGTTGGTTCAGTACCTGCCATTTCTCCTCACTTCGTTTCAGGGGGTGTACGTGATGGATCAACTGCATGCATCTGACAAGATGGCTACCTCAACAGTCGTAGCGCAAGAGTCCTTTCTAAGCAGGTAGATAGCACTGCAATTGCGAACGCACATGCCGCATGACCGAGCATGCCGATGACCTGGCTGTTCGTCGTTCCACGGCCTCCAACCGTCGAATCACTTCGATCACTAAGTGGGAATACTTCGACGCCTCGACAAGCATCTAACGCATTGTCATCCAAACGCGCGGCCTTCGCCCACCTCTTCCTCAGTCCGACCATCGCGGATGTGGTAAATGCGTTTGAATGTTGGGATTATTTTTTCATCGTGTGTAACGACGATCACGGCGGTGTGAAACTGTTGTGCCATCTGATTGAGAATCCGAATCACAGACAACGCCCGCTCGCTGTCCAGCGGCGCAGTCGGTTCGTCGGCCAGAATCACCGGAGGGTGATTGACCAGAGCTCGCGCGATGGATACACGCTGCTGCTCACCGCCGGACAGCTGCGATGGCATGGCGCCGGCACGGTGCGCGACATCCAACGCCGTCAGCAGCTCACGTGCCCGCTCTCGCGCCATTGCATTGGGCTGCCCGGCCAGCATCGGAAGTAACGCTACGTTATCAGTCACGTCGAGAAACGGAATCAGATAGGGTGCCTGAAAGACAAATCCGATTTTGTCCCGCCGCAATGTGCGAAGGTCAGCAATTTTCCAACGGTCATCGTAGATGACGTCCTCGCCAAGGATCATTCGTCCCGCGGTCGGCTCAATGACGGCACCCAGGCACTTCAACAGCGTGGTCTTGCCGGAACCCGAAGGTCCAATCAATCCCACGACCTCACCCGGCGCCACCTGCATATCTACGGACTTCAGCGCATCGACAGCGGTGTCGCCCTCGCCATAGCGCTTGCTCAACCGCTCAATGCGGATTGCGCTGACTTGGTTTTCAACCACCGATGGCCTCCGCGGGATCAACTTTCAGCGCAACTCGAATCGCCAATAAACTCGCCAGAACGCAAATCACCATCAGTGCGGCAAACCCCCACGCCGTGTCCGCCGGCTCAAGCAGGACGTACTTGGGAAAGATTGGTGCCCAAAAGGTGGCAGCGATTTTGCCGACCACAAATCCGATCATCCCCAGGCTGAGCGCCTGCTTCAGGATCATCGCGGCTATCGTGCGATCCTTGGTGCCGATCAATTTTAGAACTGCTATTTCGCGAATCTTACCCAGTGTCATGGTATAGATAATGAAGGCAACGATTGCAGCGCTCACGAAGGCGAGAATCACCAGAAACATGCCGATTTGCCTGGCGGACGTCGCGATCAACTTCTTGATCAGGATATCTTCCATCTGCGTACGGGTGTACACTTGAAGGCGTTGCCACCGGCGAATCGGCGCGGCGACTTCATCCGGATCATGCTTCGGGTCGATTTGTACCAACACGGCATTGACAACTGGATTGGCGCTCTGCGATGCGATCACCGCGTCGAGAACACCGGGCACGCCGGGTCGGTTGAAGGCGGGATTGGCGGTCGTACGGCGACGCTGTTGAAGGATGGCATCGTTGTCCTTCAAGAATTGAGCCTCCTGCGCGTCCTTCAGCGGAATGAAGACCATCGGATCCCCGCCGGAAGAGACCATGCGGCGAGTCAATCCGACAACTGTGTAGAGATTGCGACGAATCTGAATCCTTTCGCCGAGTCGGAATCCCGTGGCCTTGTCGGCAACTGCTTCATAATGGCCGCGCGTGATATGCCGACCTGCAATCAAATATCCCGGTTGTCCCGGCTCACCGGGACCTGCGGGCACCACACCAACCACCATCACACGTGCTTCCCGATCGCCGCTGGCCACCTGCGTCGTCAGGTACGTCACGTTAGATGCGCGTGTCACCCCGGGCATTGAACGTATGCTCCGATAGACGTCGTCGTACAAACTCGATGATTCCGCGTATGGTCCCAGCGTGTTTTTTTGCACAACCCAGAGATCGGCGCCGCTGTTGTCCAGGAGAACCATGGCATCATCGACCATGCCACGGTAAACTCCGGCCATCGTCAGCGTGACGCCGATGAGGAGTCCCAGACCCAGGCCCGTAAGCACAAACTTCCCCCAGGCGTGCAAGATGTCCCGTCCGGCCAGACTGATCATGAAGATGTTCCCGGAAGATGGTCGACGACTTTAATACGCTTGCGGGCAGAGAGTGCGCTGTAACTGTAGACTACCAGGCGTTGACCCGGCTCCAGCCCGGTCAGGATTTGCACCCAACCATCCAGGTCCGTCGCGCCTACTTCGACCGGTGTAAACTGTATACCGGAGTCATCGATTAACCACACGCCCAGACGGCCATCAACGCGCTGAATACTGGCGTTCGGTACTGCAGGACCCACGGGCAAGACAGGCAGCGCAACTGTTACCTCGACCAGTTCGCCGACCGGGGGCAGTGGGCTGGGTAGCGTATCAAGAATGATCTTGGCGAGAATCTCTTCGGTAACGGCATCGGCCAACGGTTCCACACGCACGACGCGTCCAGTCAACGACCGTCCCGCACCTGACCTCAACAGCACATACGCAGGCAAGCCCTGTCGGAGCCCGGCGGTCCGCAATTGGTCAAACCGAACGTTCAACCACAAACCCGTCGGATCCAGGACTTCGACCAGAGTTTGCCCCGGAACCACCGTGGCCCCCGGATCGGCCATTCGGAGCGACACCAAGCCGGCAACCGGCGATACGAGACTCAGATTCGCCCGCTGCATCGTCAAGGCCGCGTGATCGGCGCGCGTCCGCTTCACATCCTCGCGCGCGGCTTCCAGTAGGGCGCGTGCCGCCTCGAGCCCGGCATCCGCCACCGCCCGTTCCTGACGTTTGTCATCGACAAGTTCCACACTCACGGCGCCGGTTCGCAGCAACTGCTCGTATCGATCGGCCTGCGTATTCGCATACGTCGCCCGCGCTGAAGCTTCCTCGACGCTTGATGCAGTGGCCAACAGATTGGCGTCTGCACGATGCACCGCCGCGGTCTGCGACGCGATCTTTTCGTCCAGATCGATAGGATCCATCTCGGCGAGTACCTGACCCGGCGCCACTGTGTCGCCCACCTGAACGTTGACTTTCAGGACGCGCCCCGTCGTCGTTGGACCGATCTTGTAAGTGTATCGGGATTCGACCGTGCCAATGCCGAAGAGAGCCGGAGCAATGGCTCGCTCTTCAACAACCGCTGTGGTCACCAGCACGGGCGCCAACGGACCGGAGCGCACGCCGACATAGATGAAAAGTGCCAAGAGCGGCAACAGCAGAAGCGCTAGGCGCAACAGGCGTGGGTTTACATGTAAGCGTTTCATGAGAGACTCCTGATTCCTCGACGGTAAAGCGTGAACACGCGGCGGGCATCGGCGCGCATCCGCGCTGTGGATCCAGCCAGCAATGATTGAGTAACCAGTCCTTGAATGGTCCCAACGAACAGCAAGGACGAGTCACGCGTGCTAATGTCCGCGGCGATTTCACCCTGAGTCTTGCCGCTTTCGATGACACGCGCGAGGTGCTTGGTGTAGCGTGTCAGTAACGCGCGTACCTCACGCTTGGCTGGTGTGTCTTCCGCCCTTTGCAGTTCCGAAAACATCAGGCGGGGGATCCCGGGGTGTTCAATTATGAACTCAACATGGGCCATGAACATACACTCGAGACCAGCGAGAGGAGAGGGGGCTGACTTTGCCGCACGATCCACCCGCTCCAAAAGGCTTTCCCCAATCCACTGCATGACCGAATTCCAGAGTGCGGCCTTGTCGGGGAAATGGCGAAAGAGCGCACCTTCAGTCATGCCCATATGTTCGGTGACCGAAGACGTTGTGATCTCACTCGGATTGGACTTCGCCGCCAGCGCAAGAACCGCCTCCACTGTGGCGGCGCGTCGTTCGCTGGCGCGTAATCGTTTGGGTCTGGTCGGTGTGCGTATCAATCATCAGCTCCTTATCATAGTCAGTAAGTACTTACTATCTTATACGTTCAAAAGTTCCCAGTCAACTCGATTATTTTTCGTTCTGGATTGGAAACTCCAACTAATTCGCCGCTGGAAGCGTCGATGCTCGCGTCAAGGCGTAAGCTACCCCGTCAAGTAGACAGTTCAAAAGTAGAGATTCCGGCTGTTTGAGTTTGACGGAAGACGGCCGGCGGCAGCCCGCCCAACGAGTCATGCGAACGCTTCTCGTTTTAACGGACGGTCATGCAATGGGAGATGAGAAGCTCGAGCCTATAGCATCGACCCTTGGGGTAGCCCAACTCGACGACTATCCTGAGATAATGGAAGCCCTCGTCGCAGCAATGCATACATCAGTTGAAAAGCTCATTAAGAAACTCGAAAGCTGACAGTGCATTCCGATGGCTGGCTCGTTCCGTAAATCCCCTGTATGATCCCAGTTCGACGACGAGACTTGCACCAACATAGAACGTCACGTGCCCTCTCCCTATGGGCCCTCCCACACTGCCCAGACAGTTCCCGCATCGAGAGTTTTTCAGCCCCGAAGATTCTTCGGATTCCGGCCAGAATTGACTGGATGTGTCCCCAAGAGAGATCGCAGTACACCTCCTGAACGGGCGGTCAACCCCCGCCTGGAGAGGAGATGTGGCAATGGAAGCATCAGCAACAACCCAGATCAGCAAGTTACGCCGGATGGACCTGAGGGAGCTTCAGGACGCCTACAAACAGGCATTCGGGAAGGGATCGAAGAGCCGCAATCGCGACTGGCTCTTCAAGGCAATCGCCAAGAAGATACAAGACAACGAGGAGCCAGAGTCGTCGAAGCAGACAGGAAAGGCTGCGCAGTTAGTCGCGAGATTCCAGAAGACCAAGACCAAATCGGCCAAGCAGGACGCACGACCCAAAGCCAAAATCAACTTCGTCGGAGGCCGTGATCCTCGTTTACCCAGAGTCGGGACCGCTCTTCAACGCGAGTACAAAGGCAAGAAACTGCACGTCACCATTGAAGCCGACGGATTTGCCTTTGGTGGCAAGTCTTACAAGTCACTGTCCGCACTGGCCCAGCACATCACTGGTGCCAAGGCGATCAATGGCTTCCTCTTCTTCCAGTTGGGCGACTACGCTAAGCCCACTCGTCGTAGCGAGAAGGAGAAAACTGGTAAGTGAGCTCGGCCCTTGGATCAACAGGCAAGAATCGCCGGAGTGACCGGGTTGCGCTCCCGGCTCCGGCGAAAGTAGTTCGAGCGGCGGTCTACTGTCGCAAATCAACCGACGAGAATCTCCATTCAGACTTCAACTCGCTCGATGCTCAAAGAGAGGCGTGCCTGGCGTATGTCACATCCATGAAGTCCGAAGGCTGGGTAGCTTTAGAGCAGACATACGAGGATGCTGCCGTATCAGGTGGTACAGTCGATCGCCCGGCATTGAAGCAGATGCTCACCGACATTGAAGCTGGCATGGTCGATGCGGTTGTGGTTGTGAAGCTTGATCGCTTGTCACGCAGCTTAAGCCAGTTCCTACAATTAATGGAATTCATGGAGGATTATGGCGTCGCTTTCTGCTCCGTGACTCAGCAAATCAACACGGCCAGTTCTGCGGGTAGACTCCTCGTCAACGTGCTCATGTCCTTCGCACAATTTGAACGCGAGATCGGATCGGAGCGTACCCGTGAGAAGGTTCAAGCAGCACGAAAGAAAGGTCGCTACATTGGCGGTCATCCACCTTTGGGATACGACGTCGATCCCGCCACCCATCAGTTGACCGTCAATCGCCGCGAGGCAGAGATGGTGCGGGAGTTGTTCCGACTCTATCTGGACCGGCGCTCGCTACTTGAAGTCGTGAAAGAGGTCAACGAACGTGGGTGGACAAAGAAGTCGTGGCAGAACTCCAAGGGGGTCCACAGGAATGGGAGTCCCTTCGACAAGGTCTACCTCCAGAGGCTGATCATCAATCCTCTCTACATCGGCCGAGTAAAGCTGCACGGCAATACGTATGACGGACTGCAAGAAGCAATCATCGACGACGTGACTTTTGGACGTGCTCAACAAATGCTCGCGAATAATCGCAACGG
The DNA here is from genome assembly GCA_964371625.1 of uncultured Ignavibacteria bacterium. Lineage (GTDB taxonomy): Bacteria > Zixibacteria > MSB-5A5 > WJJR01 > WJJR01 > JACQFV01. Next base: position 113,154 of record CAYJMP010000002.1, read on the forward strand.
CCGGAGCATTGGGCCGGGAACCCGCAACAAACACGCAGCCCTGTTAGGCGGTTTGATCAAGTGCGGAGTGTGCGGGAAGGCAATGGCGCATTCGTATGCCAAGCGAGGATCCCGCCTCTTCCGCTACTACCGATGCACGACGGCGCAGAAAGTGGGTCGTGACGCGTGTCCCACACCGAATCTGGCTGCTGCAGAAATCGAGGAATTCGTGGTTGAGCAAGTTCGCGGTATGGCGCGTGACCCTGATCCGGCACGCACCGCCTCACTAATTGTGCCGAGCAATGGGGACGGCGAAACCGAGCACCAAAGCGACGTTGATTCGGACCAATTAGCTGGAAGATTGGCTGAATTTGATTCCGCGTGGGATGTGCTAAACCCGCATGAGAAGTGCAAACTGCTTGCTGCCCTGGTCGTAGGGGTGGTTTGCACACTGGACGGCGACGTGCAGATCACTTTCCGCCCTCAGGAGTAGCGGCACAGACCGTCACCAAAACCCAGTAGTTTCCCCACAAATCGGGCCGACTGCCGCTAAACGCAGCCGACAATCGGCCACACGGGCCTCACGCGGCGCGAACTGGCGACGACCCGGGCATGGGCTGGTGATGTCACAACTCGTTGGCGCACCGCCACATTCAAAACAAAAGGGCCGACCCATTTCCGGGGTCAGCCCTATCCGTAAAATCCAAAGTGTTTGTAACCGAATCTAAATGGCGGGGCGAGTGAAACGGTTTTGCAAACTGCTCCCGTTCCTCTCCCCTATCAGCGAATGAGTCGTAACCGCAAGTACCTCAAGGGCAAGGAGAACCAGCACTCTATTCGATAGTCGGAGTCAGTAGCCCGCTGGCGCTTCCTCTAGGGTTGTCAAAACTTCAATCGACTGGGCTGGGCAGCGCTAATAGCGCTTGAAGGGTTCGACCGACGGTCACAATAAATACGTCGTTGTCGAGTCCATTGTCCTCGGCTACACCGCGAGCATACCTCGTGCGAGTGGCCACTCGTCCCAGCTTCGGGGATTCCCCGACAGATCAGGAGGATGGCATGGCATTCTGGAACCGGCGGAAAGCAGAGCCTCCAAGAGCGATCCCGCCAACCGAGTGGGTCGAGGAGATCATTGCGCAACTTCAGGCCAAGCCGCCATCCAAGCCACTTTGCCTCGTGCCTCTGAAGAAGGGCTACCCCGTCACCGAGACGCCGTTCTTTTCCCAGGTATCTAAGGAGGAGGACCTTTCGGTTTATCTGTCAGCAGAGGCGGCCCCAAATGCCAGCCATGTGGGTTTCGATGCGATGGTCGGGGTCGGCGATGCGGCCGAGTTGTGGGCTCTTCTGAACAACCCGCGAAAGAACGGTCGCGGAGCGGGACTTTACGACCCTCCCTACGGATTGAGCGTGAACTACAATTACTTTGGCGAATCTCCCGGCTATGTCAGATATGGCAAAGAGGAGATTCAGAGGATTGGCCTCGAAGGACTGGCGAGAGGTTTCAATCGAAGCGGCGAGTTGAAAGAGGGTTTCCCCGAGAGGGTACAGTTCCCGGTCTGCATGATTTGCGGGAAGCCATCCCCCTTCGCCGGCACCGGCTTCCACTGCATCTCGTGTGATTTTACAGGCACGATCCACGACAAGTGCTTACCTGGCAGAAACCCCTTCGGGGGCTCGGTATTTACAATCGGCGGAGGGGGATTGCGCTGCCCAAGATGCGGGGCAACCGGCTGAGACCACCGACTACAGTACCGGATCCGTGATGATGAAATCGCCTTCTCTATCGCGTGAGGCATGAGTCCAGTCGAGACTAAGACGGCCCCACCCTGTTCGGTTGGAGTGATGAAGCCTCAGCACACCGGAGCGCCCATCGATAAAGAGCGTCGGTATTGATCGGGTCGTGTCACCTGATTGGCGAGAGGGAGATTCGTCATGAGCATCATTGACTGGCTATTCGGGAGGAAGAAGCAACAACCACCGGTGAGGAGAGATGGAGCCGGGATACAGGGCGTTCGGGAGGTCGCATCGTCCCCGCCGAACGACGAAGTGCGCTCAGCCGCTGAGGAGATGCAGAGCCACCTTAGATCTGGTCCCCAACGTGAATTGGACCGCCGACACAGTCAAGAGTTGCAGAGAATCTCGAAAGGGCTTCACAAGGTGGTGGCAGCTAATGAGGGTGGGTACATCTTCGGGAATCTCAGGAACGCTTTCAATCTGATCGAGTGCACCGCGCGCGCACTCGAAAACGAATCTCGAGTCGATCAGATCACGGGTCTCAGTATCCACGATATCGCAAACGCGTGGGGCTGCATAAGGGAGCAGACTTGGGGCTATGCGAGTTTCCCGACGGACCTGTTGCTCTCCGTTCGCCTTGTCTCAGAGAGAGACGACGTATTGACTCTATTCGCCGACTTGGAGAGGCTGCTGCGAAAGCTCGAGGATTCCCCACAAAAGATCGCAACCTCATTACCGAAGCACTCACGGGTGAACGAACGTGATGCACGCGCATTGACGCCTGCAAAGACCCCACAACATTCGAAACCGTCAACGAGGCCAGTCAAACTGCCGACGATTGGCACGGAATTCCTGCCGAAGGCCTTTAGTCCTATCGAGCCTGTGGGGCGAGAGAGGCTCGACCCCGCGGTCCGAGCCTTGAATAGCGGAGACTCCGCTGCGGCTGAGGAAGCGTTGAAGCAGTCGATCGTCGATGGTCTCACGTCCACGCAAGAATCCTATGCGAACTGCCAACTTGGCATTCTGGCTCTCGGCAATGGCCAACTCATGCAAGGAGTGGACTATCTCCTTCGTAGCCTTGGCGCGGACAGTGTTTCCGCGACAGCAGCGTGGGAGGCGGCCGTGCGACTGCAGACGATCTATACCGAGGCAGGTCGCTTCACAGAGGCGGATGCCCTCAGCGCAGTCACGGTCGCAGCCAACACTCGTAACCTCGAATTGGCCCCCGAGGCACGGGAGAAGATACAGTCACTTGTTCGCGGCCAATGTCAGTCATCACCCTCGATCCGCGCACAGGCAGACGTTCCCAACCGAGTGACCGCCCCCAAGACTTCGCGGCTTTCGGTATCACCGCGCAATGACACGGAAATGCTCAAGTCTCTTGTGCAGCTCTGCGACGCTTATGCGGCCAATGATCAAGCTGCGATTGCTCGGCTGGAGCCCACTGCAAGAGCCATTGCCGAAGACTTGAATCGACGTGGAGGCATTGAAGCGATGCGTGCAATATGGAATCGCTTGGGAGGCCGACGCGGTGCGAGAACACTGGAGATGCATTGGGATGGAATCGGCGACTGGCGCGGGTAGGGATTTCGCTCAGTAGTGAGAGGTGTGAGTGAAGCGGTTTTACGAACCTCAGGTGCCTCTTGGACTCGCCCAGGTCGGATCAGCGCAGTTGGTGCCGATTTCAATTCGGCTACCGACAGCTCCTGATACACCTCGGAGGGCACGCTGGTCAGACCTGTAAGTGAAGGGGAGGAGGGATGTTACCGGCTTGATCCAAGTCCAGCCACTTTAGCCTTGTTGGTTTATTCGGTGTCCTTTAGCCCTCGTCGAAACTCACTCACACTCTGCCCGAGTCCCTTCGCAATTTGGGGGATCTTCTTCGCACCGAATAACAGGATTAGCGCAAGGAGAATGAGCAGAAGTTCTTGGGCTCCTAATCCGAACATGGTAGTGCCTCCTTCAATGGAACTGAGTTAGCCTCTTGCAGAGCATCTCGGGCGTCGGCAGCCAGACGCTGAACCAACCGATTAGTTAGCATCAGTACCGGGTGGGCGAACTGAAGTGGAGCATCGACCGCACAAGTGGCTGCCTCGGGAAGCCAACTTTGCAGGTGCCGATTTGCATAGTCGTAGAGTGCCTGAAGCGCCTGCTGGGCCTCGGTCGAATGATGAGTCTCCGTGAGACGTGCGTGATACTCGAGTAGATGCTGCACGAACTCAAGCTGATGCCGGAGGTGATCAGCGCTCTCCAGTGACGAATCTCGCAATTGCAACCCGAACTGGCGATAGAAGAGAATATTCTCGTGAAGAATTTTTGGGACCGGTTCGCGCTTGTTGTAATGCGACTCGATCAATGGCACTGGCGGTGCTGGAGTGCCAACGTCGAATGTTGCGATGAAGCGCTCGCAATAATCATCATAGTCTTCGGGGACCTCAAGGCGCAACGGCAGTCCCTCACTGCTGCCAGCAATCTCGTTCCATATATCCCGGCATTCCGCCGACAGCAACCAGGCATGTTGATCCGGCGACGGTTTCCGAAACAGCGCGTGCGCAAAAGCGATCGCAGCGGCCATTTCGCGTGAACTCCACGCATCAGAACCCTGTATCGTCATTCTTGCACCTCATACCATAGGCTGTAATACTTCAGCCCATCACGATGATCCCTGCTTCCATCCCAGACGGCCAGAGCGATTGGCATCGAGGACGTTGACATCGGCAGGGCGAAGACGACTTCCCACTGATCTCCCTCGTGTGAGAAGTGGCCAGGGAATGAAGTCGTTGACATCGTTGTGGATCCACGGCCAGCCGCTTCGCCGAGGGCGAAGCCCTCACCATTGCGCCAGTAATAGAGTGTTACCGGGTGACCAATATTCCCCATCACGAGTGACGGATTAGCTCCCGCTGTTTCTCCACGCGGCGTCATGATGCACGCGGCGTCGCGGAACTGGTCGATGACCTCAGATTGACGCTTGTAGACTGCTGGCTCCCCTGCGTCGGTGTACCGCTTTGCTGCCGGAATACTGTCCACAGTGCTGTCAGTCCAAGTGAGTCGTACATACAGCGACGAATCCTGTCTGATAAGGCGCATAGATGCCTGCGGACGGTAGCCGTCATCCCGCGGGTCGGTGTCGTAAAGAGGAGGAGTGTGATTGAGGTATACCGGAACATCGGGTAGAGCACTCCACGCCTTATCATCGCCCGAGAGCAAGGCTGACGACGACGCACTCGAAGAATTGGCGACCACAGGAAGCGCTGCTGTACTTCCGACCGGCGGTGATTGTGAGAATGAGGGAAGGGTCGGAGCCAATGCCGCTATCAGTGCTGCCCCAATGACATGACGCATTAGTACCATTTCAGAAGCCCTCCGTCGTCATCTCCTGGCCCACCATTCTCAATGCTCGATGAACACTGTTTGCTGATGGCACAGCTTCCGCACGCAGTCGCCGCAGTGGTCAAGGCTCCGAGCCCAAACGCGTTGTTCACGGCCGTTGTGGCGGCGCCGGTTTCGGACTTTTCAACCTCTGCATGTCCGACTGTAGCCGCTGGCAGTTCCTTGCTCCCCTTCTTTTCGATTGCCGGACCGGCCGGTTCATTAGGATTTGTCCGCTCCTGCACATCCTCGGGAGCATCCCGTCTGACGAGATCAGGAATAATGCGATAACGGACTCGATCATCACGGCCAATCAGCAGTTGGAGTACTTCGCTTGGACGGCCAGATTGCGCCGCTTTCAGTTCACCTTCCAGGAACGCGATCACGTCAACAACTTTGGGGCCGAAAAGGTATTTCAGGTAATCCAACGGCAAACGCGCGTCATCGATAATGCTCTTGCCATAGTTTCCGGCCTTCGGCGGATTGAACGGAGGGACATAATAGACGTTAGGTTCAGTGCCCTTCTCTGGAAACAGGCCGAGCGCGACTTTGTACTTCCGCACCAACTTATGCACGGGTGATTCCGGGTCGTCCAGTAAGCCGACGAACCGGATTCGCCCCGGGCATTGAGCGGCGCAAGCGTTGACTTTTCCCTTCTCAAGACGCGGATAACAGAAGATGCATTTCTCGCTCTTACCGGTAACTTCATTGAAGTAGATCTTCTTGTACGGACACGCCTTGATGCAGTACCGATATCCCTGACAGCGCTGCTGATCGATGAGGACAATTCCATCCTCGGTACGTTTGTATATCGCCTTACGGGGACATGCTTCGAGGCATGCCGGGTGCGTGCAGTGGTTGCAAATCCGCGGCAAATAAAAGAAGTACGGATTGTTTTTGTCCCACCCGCCAACATCCTCATCCCAGTTGGGCATGTACTTGGCGTCCTTGTGCGGCATTACGGGCTTGTTCACGCCGTCGAAGAGTCGCTGACCATAATCGTACTCGAGCGCCTCACCGTAGTCTTCACGTCCGGGGAGAGGCGATGGTTGCAGGTTACGGTGCTGATCAAAGCCGCCACCCATCGTATGCCATCCGCGCGGATACCCGGTGCCAGGATGGGTCTCAACATTGTTCCAGTACATGTAGTCCATGCCGTCACCATCGGTCCACTGCTTCTTGCAGGCGATAGTGCAGGTATGGCAGCCTATGCACTTGTTGAGGTCCATTACCATCGCGTACTGATGCTCTGACATGCGCGGTCCCTTCCTCAGGCGCTAGGATGCGGCGCCGCTGTATTCCGCCACCGGGCCGGTGTACTTCGCAATTTCAACTTTGATATCCCGATTGTTGCCAGTCGGACCCCAGTAGTTGAGTTTGAAATTGAGATGACCGTATCCGCCGATCAATTGCGTCGGCTTGATCTTGATGTAGGTGAGTGATTGCCAACCACCCTGCTGGAAACCGAGGTACCGTTCCCAGCCATGGTACATGGTCAGACGTCCCGCTTTCTCTCCAGGCAGGATCTTCGCACGAACCACTGCCGAGCCCTCATGATTGAAGATCTTCACCCAGTCGTTGTCGACAATGTTGCGCCTGGCGGCATCATCGGGATGGATGTAGACAATCGGCACTCCCCGTTGCAGGCGAAGCATGTACCGATTGTCGCGCCAAGTTGAGTGAATAGACCAGCGTCCGTGAGGCGTGTTCCAATAGAGCGGGTACGCTGGATCATCTTGGGGTTCCTTGTGTGCAGGTAACTGTTCGCCAAGCGCCAGATACCATTCATGATCGATATAGAACTGTTGACGCCCGGTCAGAGTTCGCCACGGTCGTTTCTTCTCAATCTGATGAGTGAACGGAGTATAAGCGCGCCCCTCCTCGATGTCCGAATTCCAGATCTCGGCATCGATGCCGACGAATCGCGCCGGACCATCCTGCAGCGATTTGTATGACATCCCCTTTGTCTCTTCGGAGTTCGCAAGGATGTAATTGCAGGCATCTTCGTCGGTAGCAATCTTGCCGTCGTCGTTCCAGTCGGCGAGGAATCGTCCGAAATCATGATCCCAGTCCAAGCCTTCATCTCGGAAATGCGTCTGTCCGCGTGCCACTGCCCGTTCTTGTATCTTTTCCGCCAGCGCTTTGAAAATGTCCCAATCCGTCTTCGACTCGAAAAGCGGATCTAGCACTTTGGAGAATGGATGCATGTAAGAGTGGCAGTCCGTCGAATTGAGATCGGTCTTCTCGTAGTATGAGGATGCCGGCAAGACCACATCACTGTAGAGTGCTGTGGTGTCCATGCGGTAGTTGACATCAACGATTAGGTCGAGGTCCTTCCACAGCGACTTTAGAATCGCCTCATTCCCCTTGGCCTGATTCAAGTAATTGGCTCGCCACACGATCAGCGAGCGCGGTTTGCGCGGGAGGTCGTGCATCTGACTCGAGTTGATCTGGCTCCAGTCATGCTTGGGCCATAGCGGCATCCAGCCCTTGCGAACAGACTCGAGAATGTAGTGCTCGATTGGTTTGCCATCGATTTGGTGCGGGTCAGACATTTTGGAATGGCAGTATGTCCACATCGTTGTGTTCTGGAACCGCTGCTTCTTGGCCCCCTTGGGAAATGCGAGCATCTTGAATCCATGCTCCGGCCAGATTCGCTCTTGGCCCACGTAGTGATTAAATCCGCCGCCGTTCTTGCCCACGTTTCCGGTCAAAGCGGCGAGCAGAATCATCGAACGGTTCAGCAGGTCGTTGTGGTACCAGTGGTTAGTACCGGCCCCATGGATGATCATTGCCGGTTTTGTTCGGGCAAAATCCTCGGCGAACCGGCGAATGTCACTCTCGGGCAAATGGCAGCGCTGTGCCGCTTGTTCGAGCGTGTATTGCGAATCGGTGAGAGTCTCGCGCAACAACCCCAGTACGGTCGTCACAGCAATAGACTTGCCATCAACATCTGTTACAGACCAGTCACCTTCAAGTGCGGGGTCAAGCGTGCCCAGCTTAAGAGTCTTCTCACCAGAGCCCGTACACCCCGGTACAGGTCTTGCGGCGTTCGAAACTGTATCCCAAATGAAGAACTGATCCTCCTTGCCCCCGGCGACAAGATCTGATGCGCGAACGAATCGCCCATTGTCCTTACGGACCAAGAAACCCAAATCGGTCTGTTCCTTCACGTAGGGTATGTCGTGGAGATTGTTGTCGAGAATGTGACGCGCAACGGCCAACGCCAATACCGCATCGGAGCCCGGGGCGATCTGCATATACAGGTCCGAGTGGATGGCCGAGCAATTGTAGTCGGGTGAAATGCACACGACTTTGGCGCCATTGTAGCGCGCCTCCCAGGCGAAATGCGCATCCGGGATTCGAGTGGCGTTGATGTTTGAGCCCCAAAGCACGATGTATTTGGCGTTAAACCAATCGGCGCATTCGCATGCTTCGGTCTGAACACCCCACGTGATCGGTTCGCCCGGCGGCAGATCGCAGTACCAATCGTAGAACGAGCACATGACTCCGCCGAGGAAATGGGCGAGTCGTGTTCCGCCGCAAAATGAGACCGGTGACATGGCGGGAATGACTGTGAAGAACGTATTCGTATCCGGGCCGTACTGGAACACATTGTCCAGCAGCTTGTCGGCGATCAAAGCCAACGCCTCATCCCATGTGGCGCGTTTCCATTTCCCCTCGCCACGCTCGCCCGCGCGGATCAATGGGTACTTCAACCGCTGCGCACCGTACACGTACTCAACGAAGCATGCGCCCTTCTGACATCCGCGCGGATTGTAATCGGGCAGATCTTCGCTGATGCGCGGATAGTCGCCGGCCTGTTCCTCGCGCAGCATGACTCCATCTTTGACGTATACTTTCCAAGAACAGGAACCCGTGCAATTGGCCGAGTGAGTCGAGCGAACCACTTTGTCCCACGTAAATTGCCGGCGATAGAGATCCTCCCAATTTCGGTAGGGATACGTCCGCAGCGGATCCACGTCGATGACTTCAAATTCCTCAAGTGTTCCTAATGCTTTGCTCGCCCAGAGCGCGGCCAGCCCAATGCCCGTTCCTGTGATGAACTTGCGACGATTAACAGGAGTGAGGATTCCCGAGTTCTCATTCGGTTTATCGTTCATGGCTGCGACCCCGTCAGTTGGTTGACAGATTCCTGTGCTATCGGCTTGCCCTGACGATTTCCCATCGTGCGCAGGTAAGCTACCAAGTCAATGATCGCCTGATCATCCAAGCCGCCTGCCGAGGGCGCGCGGAATGCGGGCATAGCCGTGTTTCTGCGGCCAAAGGCGATTGTGCGATACATGAATTCAGCGGGCGCATATTTCTGGAATGACGGATTGGCGAGAGCAGGAGCCAGATCTCCGATCCCGCCCGGGGCATGACAACCAACACAGAGTTGTGAATAGAGGAGTCGTCCCTGTTCAGGATGGCCTGATTCGAGTCGCGATAGTGAGATTGGCAATGGCATCACAGTAGTACTCGCTGATCTCTCACGCAGGAATTGGATAATCCGTGCGATTTCCACCTCGGCCAACCCGCCCTTGTCTTCAGACCAACCGGGCATCAGCGTGCCAGGACGGCCGTCGTTGATTGTATTGGCGAGATATGCAGAGTCAGCAACCGCCAGAAACGCTGCGGAGCGAATGGCCGGCATGAATTTCTTGTAGAACTTGTCGTAGCGACCTATCTCTCCGGAACCGTGGCAGGTTTCACAGAAGCGGTTATAGAGCGATTCCCCATTCAGATCGGTGGGACGATCCTTAAGCGAGAGAGCAGCATGATAAGCGGGTGAGAGATACGATCTCGGCAAATCGCGCTGCTGCTGCGCAAGCATAAAGGTAGTCAAGGCGAGAATCTCGTCGTGGTTCAACCCTGGCGTTTTCATCTGACTTCCGGCAACGATCTTCTGCGGGTCACGGAAATGCTCGATCACCCACTGCGGCACAGTATGCAGACCATCGACCGCCGCCATTGGGAGTTGATGCTTGATCTTCAGTCCCTCATTATCAAGCGCCGGGCCAATCGAACCACCACGGCCGCCGAGTTGGTGACAACCGCGACACCCCTTATTCTCAAAGAGTTGCGCTCCGGCGGCAAGCGTGGATGCACCACGACCATCAAGCTCGGTCGGTGTATGGCAAAGCCCGCACGAAGACTCTGTCAGTTCCTTTGGTAGAAGCGGATAGTCCCAGAAGTAATCCTCCGCCTTGGCTTCGGCGAAGGTAACGGCAGCGCCCTGCCCTCTGTGGCACACCGTGCAGCCAAAGCGTTCTGGCGGGTGGATGCTTAACATCTCGCCGGGATGCACCTTGTACGGTTGCGAGACATCGACCATTCGTGGATCATCAATACCCGTGTGGCACGTGAGGCATCTATCGAGCGCTTTCAGCTCAGGAACCACCGCCTGACGCAGTCGAATATCGAATCGCCCAAGAATGTCCTGTCCCTGTTTGTCAGTCGCCTTGTCTGCGAGGATGCGTTGGTACTCACGTTGATGCCTGCGCCAGTCCGTAAGCACGTTCTCTTTGATCGCGGCGATTGCCAAGGCGGCAATGGTCAAAAGCCCTGCAACGAGGAGCCACACTTTCACGCGATGATCGATGATTTTGATATCGGGCAGCGTCATCGTCTCTCTCCTAGTGCAATGGCCACTGTGACGGCCACCAGTAGAAGTCCCAGTTCGGACCGCGGAATACAGTTCCCACGGTCGTCAGGATGACAAACCCCACGAGGAAACATGTGAAGAGCGCCACCGCGCCCATGCGGGTCGAACCTGACCGTTTCAGTTCATAGATGGACCAGAGGGCATAGAGCGAAGTGAGTATCGTGCCGGGATTGATGAAGATGATCCAGATTTGCGGAATGGTCGGAAGCCAGTTCCGCAGCCATCCATAGTTGACCGGGATGGCGACCATCGCGATGGCCGCGATTGCAGCGAACGCCATCGATCGCAACGCAACCAGTTTCCCTGCCGCACCGCTGAACCACAACCCGACCTTGTCTCGCTCGCGATCCAAGTAAGGAATCAGTGCCAGTCCGATCATCGCAATGGCGGGAATCACGACTCCGCCAATGAAGGCGGAGTACGACACCATTTCCTGAAGTCCTAGGAAGTACCAGGGCGCCTTCGCCGGATTCTCCGGCACCGCCGGATTCGCCATTTCCTTGAGCGGAGCGTCGAAGAGATACGCGAGTACCAGCGAGAGGAGTGTAAACACCATCAAGACGAGCAATTCCGCGCGCAGGAGATACGGCCATGAAGGGACAGTCTCGTCCTGATTCTGATTTGTCGCGGGCGTTCGACCTTTGACCACACACATCAGTCCATAGGTCTTGGTCGGCGCTGACGATGGTGGCTGTGGCGTCGGGCTACTCGCGCCGACACCCTTCCCCGCCGTGGTGGTCGCAGTGTCGGGACGCGACAACCCTCCGTCTTTTCTCACGCGCCAGATGTGCACCGAGATGCCAATGGCCAGGAGAATCGGGAGGATCATCACATGGAGAACGTAGAATCGGATCAATGCATCTTGCCCGACTTCGCTTGCTCCGAGCAGAAGCTCCTTTTGAAACGCACCAATGTTGAACAGGTGAGTGATGCGGATTGCGTCGGTAAATTCCGTCGGCGACGCGGCGATGTTGGCGCCAATCGTGATTGCCCAGTATGCGAGCTGATCCCATGGCAGGAGATATCCAGTGAACGACAGCGCCAGCGTGAGAACAAACAGCCCAAGACCGATCACCCAGTTGAATTCACGTGGTTTCTTGTACGACCCTGTAAAGAAGACACGCGCCATGTGCAGAAGGACGGTGATTACCATCAATTGCGCCGCCCAGCGGTGGATATTGCGGATGAACCGTCCAGTCGGGACGACGTAGTGAATGTCCTTGATTGATTGGTACGCCAAGTCCGTCGAAGGCTTGTAGTAGATCATCAGGAGCACGCCGGTTACCGTCAGGATGAAGAATAACGCGGCTGACGCGACACCCAATCCCCATGTATAGGTGAGGCGCAACGCATGCGGATGCACACGCGTGGAATGAATGTGCAAGAACATGTTTGCGAAGATCGATTGCGAGCGGGCGCGGTCCGACGTTGGCGACGTACGCCGCGAGAACGACTCCTTCAGCGTCGACGGCAGCGCAGTCAGATTATGCCAAAAAAGTCCCAATCCCGAGGTGTTTGTCGTCATATCAGACCTCGTAAAATGTGCCGGGTGGCACATCGCCTTTTGTGTCAACCAACAGTGATCCATCGGCGGCGCGCGAGATCGGGAGCCAGTGAAGGGAACGCGGGGCCGGGCCAGCTAACACATGTCCGTCGTGGTCAAACTTGGAGCCATGACAGGGGCAATGGAAACCGTCGGTATTCTCCGACACCACACAGCCGAGGTGAGTGCAGATGAGAGAAATTGCCGCGACTCCTTCGGGGGTCGAGATCATACGGATTCGTTGATCGGTGAACACCTTCACCGTGCCGGCCGGGTACGCAGAGGCCGGACCCACCTTGACAGTCCCCGAAGCCTCCGGAAACACACGCGGTTTCGGCAGTTGCGCCATTCCCACCACTGATCCGAAAATGGCGATGGCCGCGCTCCATAACCCTGCCATACCCAGAAAATCACGGCGCGGAATTGGTTTGGGATCTAAGCGACCCGGCATACGGGAATCTCCTTGAAAATGAACCGTTCCATAGTGATCGCACCCGTAGGGCACCGTTCGGCACACAGGCCGCAGCGAATGCAGATTGTCTCATCCTTCACGATCGCCGTGGCCCCCTCAGCCGGGAAATCCTCAAGCTGATTGATGATGACGTCTTCGGCGGTCGAATTCGTGACCAGGCGATCCAACGAGACAAGTCGGAGGCACAGTGACGGGCAGACATCAGCACACCCCCCGCAGAGAATGCACCTGTCGCCATCGAAGATTGTGTTCACGCCGCAATCGAAACAGCGTTTCGCTTCACAGAGTGCGGCGCAGGCGTCAAAGGGCCGCTCCACTTCGATACTGTTGGAGTGCGCGCGATCGTGCGCCGGAGCGGTCGGCAGGTGGATTCGTTCGGTCTTCTCGTAGTTCTTCTCGCGCTGATAGTCAGCTATCGGGAAGTGAAGTTCGACTTGGTCATTGGTGATGGGAGTCCCCATCAGATGCTCATAGATGGAGAGGGCAACTTGCTTACCCGAAGCGACCGCATGAATGAGGAGCTTCGGTCCGTAGGCCAAATCTCCGGCGACGAACAGGTCGGGCCACTCCGTCTTGCCGCTCACCGGATCACAAGTAATCAGTCCACGATCGTTGAGCGTCGGTCCGCTCGCGTCATCTATGAAAGAGAGATCCACAGATTGGCCGATGGCGACGAGGACATGATCGCATTCGATGATCGTCGTGTCGTTTTGATCAAACAACGGCGAGAAGCGGCGATTCTCGTCGAATACGCGCAGACACTTCTGAAACTCAACTCCACGTACATGCCCGTTCGCGTCCGTCAGTATCGCCTTGGGGCCGAGACTGTTGTGACGCAAGATTCCTTCTTCAGCACCCTCGATGATTTCAACGTCATCGGCAGGCATCTCTTCGAGGGATTCTAGCGAGCAGAGATGCACTTCTCCGACTCCGGAAGCGCGTAGCGCCGTACGGGCGGCATCCAGCGAAATCTGACGCAGTACCGTTCTCCCAACGTCGTATGCAACATTACCTCCGCCAATAACCACCACACGCTTGCCGAGCGCGACTGACTCACCGAGCGAAACGGCGCGCAAGAACTCGACGCCACCAAATACCTCGGGAGCATCGGAACCGGGAAGCGGCAGGCGCCGTGATCGTTTCGCGCCAACCGCCACCACGACTGCATCGTGACCTCCCCTGACCGATGCGAACGTGATGTCCTTTCCAATCTGGCACGAGGTCTTGGCTTTCACTCCCATCGCGAGGATGACGTCAACCTCCGCACGGATCAGATCGCGCGGCAGCCGATATTCTGGCACTCCGGTCGCCAACATCCCAGCCAGAACCGGCTCCATCTCATAGATGGTGACATCAAAGCCGAGTATTGCCAGATCATGCGCGCAAGCCAACCCAGCCGGTCCGCTGCCGATAATCCCTACGCTCTTGCCGGAGACACGGGGGATTGACTGATCCGTTAGTGATTGAAGGAGTGGCAGTAATTCGTTACGGTCTTCGCAAGGCAGCGTGGATTCACGCGCTGCCTCTTTCAGGAAATCGATGAGTTGCGACGGCGCAGTTTGGCCCTCCGGCCCGAATTGCGCACAGACATAGCGTTTGAGGGCGCGAATTGCAATCGGGTCATCGAAGTCCCCGCGACGGCACGCTTGCTCACAGGGAGCGCCGCAAACACGTCCGCACATGGAGGCCAGCGGGTTTGGCCCTCGTGCAATCAGGTACGCTGTCCGATCGTCCCCATCCGCAATCGCGCGCACATATCCGCGTGCGTCGGTGTGCACCGGACATGCATACTGGCACTTGATCTGCTGTTTCCAGTACTCACGGTCTGGTATGGTGATCGGGTAGTTCATAGCCCTGCCAGATCAGTTCTTCAACGCCCGCTTCTTCTTTGGGGAGCGGGCGACAGGTGGCTGCAGCCTGTCTAGCGTCATTCGATGCAGGAAGTCCTCGTACTTCTCCCAGACACCAGACCACATGTCGTGTGCGGCGCAGGCGGTGGCGGTGCTGCACGTTTTGTTTCCCAAAAAACAACGTCGCTTGCCGCCTATATCGTCGAACAGTTGGACGATCTCGTAAGCAGTCAACTTGCAGGCGGGTCTTGCCAGCCTGAACCCGCCGCCAGGGCCACGGACAGAGTCGACAAACCCTGCGCGTCCCAGCGTGTGCATGATTTTCGACAGGTAGTTTGCCGGCACGTTGCTGGACCGGGACAAAGTTCCCGCGCCAATCAGTCCCCCATCAGACAACCGATTCAGGGAAGCCATCGCCCGGATTGCGTACTCGGCAGTCTTCGATATCATGGCGTCATGATAATTCTTGAATTCTTCATGTCAATATGATTTATTATCCCTGCTTGTAGTTTCGACAGCGCGTGGCCACGACATAAGCACGATTTCTCGGTTTTGTCAAAAACTCATGCGTGAGTCGGATAAGCAGTTGTTCAAGACAGTCCTCAGAGGTAATCAGGATGTGAGTAGTCCGGATTGTGCGGGCTTTCAGAGGTCAGATGGATCATTGGCAGGAGGACAGAATGACGGGTATGTGCGAGTCTTTGGTGCAGGAGCATGAAGTCATCGAACGAGTGCTCGATGCTCTCGAGCGTGAGGCCGAACGCGTCAGATCCGGAGAATCAGTTGATTCTGAGTTCTTTACGACGGCGATCAGCTTTGTGCGGCAATTCGCCGACGGTTTGCATCATCAGAAGGAAGAAGTAGTCTTATTTCCTGCGCTTTGCGATGCGGGAATGCCCAAGGAAGGCGGACCCGTGGGAGTCATGCTATACGAGCATGACGAGGGTCGCGGACACATCCGGGCCATGGAGGCTGCGCTTCAATCCGATGTCGAGGGCAGCACGAAAGCCCGTCAACAGTTGGTAAATGAAACTCTGGCATACGTCGCCCTGCTTCGCGCTCACATACAGAAAGAAAACATGATCCTATTCCCGATGGCCGAAAAAGTGTTGGACGTGGGCCAACAGGATCTTGCCAGGCGACAATTCGCCGAAGCGGAAAAGCAACATGCAGAGAATTCAGCCCGCCATCGTGAGTGGGCCGCCTCACTACGAGTGTGAGGAGCAACTGGCGGTGAATGCGCCAGGCTCTGAGCCAGACGCGTCTTAGTCTTTGACCCAAGTGTAGATCGCCACGGTCGACGGTAGACCCAGAGTGCCTACGGCGAGTGCGACGACCTGCTCGATCCGTGCTTGGGCGATGCTTCCCCGTCAACTAAGCGTTTGAAGAGCGTCGGCGGTAGCTCCCCGGAGGGGACCCTGGTCAAAACATGCCCGATCTGAATTCAGATCGCGCCAGAATCGCGACGGTGCATCCTTCCCTCGTCCCGCCAGTCGAACAAGTCCAGTTGCAACTCAATGAACACCAAGTATATTCTCTGTTCATGAAGGTGGTGATCCCAGCCGGGGGTACAGGCTCTCGTCTGTCGCCTCTAACAGAGTTCTTGCCCAAGGCCCTGCTACCCGTCGTGGGGGTGGCCCCGCTTCACCGCATTCTCGACCATGTGAACATTGTCCCCGAACTCTCGGAGGTAATCGTACTCACGAATGATCTACTCTATCAGCACTTCGTTTCTTGGCACGAAAGCAACCCGGCGTATCAAAAAGTAAGGGTCGAAACTTCCCAACAGGTTGGAATAGTCCGTTCGCTCCTGTCGTATCTGGAAATACAGCAGGATCCGGACGACATCCTGATGATATTGAGTGACATTCTCTTTGATTGGAAACTGTCTGGGATCGTTCAGGCATTTCTGGAACGACGCGAACCGGTCTTGAGCGTTGTAAGACCGGATCAATCACATATTCCGACCGCGAAGTACGGGATCGTGGTCATCGGGGACAATGATCGAATTGTGTCATATACTGAAAAAAGCCTCCCTTCACCCTTGCACTACATTGATGCTGGTTGTTACGCCTTTCCGAGGGACATTCATCAATTCTTGCGTCGGTATGAAGCCACTATGGCTGTAGGCAACTCTAGTGGTGATTCGATAGGTTACTTCCTCGAATGGCTCTCCTCAGTCAAGGGGATGTATGCACATCGGTGCGAAGGGGAGTGGTTCGATATTGGGACGCAAGAGGACCTCAGGAAAGCCATCGCGGCATACAGCGACCGAACGAGATATCTCCATTCGACTTTAGAGCCCGACCCTTTACAGTCAAACCTCGAGATACGTCGTGGCGTGAGGGGTATCAGGTTCATAAAGAGAGCGTACAAGCCTGGATTCAATCCCGAAGATGTAAATGTTCAATCATCACAGATTATCGAGGAGAGGCAAGACCCTCTCACCCACACATGGGCACGTGTAAACCCGTCAAGAGCAACACGGCCCGCTTACGCAAGGATTCCAGGCAAGGAGCGGGAACTTCTTAACTTACTTGCAGATGTAACCAGTGGCGATTGTCCATGGTGCGCGCGGGACATCTACACGCCCCAGACGCGATTTCCCTCATATCTGGTCTCGAAAGGTGAATGCGAAGACGAGAGATTTGTGCTGATTCCAAGTTCACACAGTCTCGGGGAGTTTCACTCAATCGGTATCTTTAAGAATGGCCATAGTCGTCAACTTTCAATGTTACGTGAAGAGGACTGGAAAAGTTGTATGTCGCTGAGTCGCAGACTCTTCGAAGCGATATCTCGCTCCCATTCCGGAATAAGGTACTTTGACATAAACATCAACTACATGCCGCTTGCCGGAGCGTCAGTATTTCATCCACATGTTCAGCTCGTTGCTTCGTCTCGACCGAGCAATCGCGTTACCTCAATCATCGATGGTTTGCAGTCATATCAAAGTCGCTGGCATTCTCTATTCCATCGCGATCTCATCGAGAGCGAGATTCAGCTTAAGGAACGATACATCGGGCGAACCGGTGGCATTCACTGGGTGGCTGCATTCGCTCCATCTGAAAACGCACATTGCGTGGGAATCTCAACAGACGTGACAGACTACTCCCGAACTTTTCTGAATCTTGACATTGACGGCCTGGCATCAGGTCTGTGGGCTCTCACCCAATCGTACGAGGATTGTGACGTCGGCATGGGAATCAACAGTTACAACTTGGCTGTTTCGCTTGGAGAACGCTTAACTCAGCTTGGTATGCCCTTAATCTGTCAGGCGGTCGGAAGAGTGCCAAGAGTTGAAATCATCAAGGCGAATAGTGACCCCTTCGTAGGAAGTCAGATGGTCTACTTTGTCAACGACCAGGGTGTCATGGAAGTTCTTCACGATGAAGCGGTCGTTGAAATCGCGCCTGAGGTACTAGCGCGCAAGATTGCGCCTTTCTTCAAGAAAGCGGTATAGGCTGGTTGTTAAGCGAGTGCGTCTTGCAGTAACTGCGGAGTTTAGATGTCCGATCCGATAGTTCGACTACAACACATCAAGGCATTCTTGTTCGACGTGGATGGAACGCTCGTGGATTCGGGCAACGCACATGTGTTTAGCCTGCGGGCGGCCCTGACGGAAATGCGACTCGAGATGGAAGTGGCAGATCAGGACATCCTCTCAGTGATCGGCAGCCCGATCGAAAGTATTTACGGGGAGCTAGTGAACGTACCGGAGCGGCGGCGCGAATTTGTGGACGTATTTCGACGGAAGATGTATTTTGAGGGCGGCCTCGACCTGTTGAGATCGTTTCCCAAAGTCAGTGAGGCACTCTTGCGCCTAAAGACCGCTGGAAGGTCTCTCGCCATTACCACAAACAAGCGGCAGGAAGGAACCCTCGCCTTTCTTCGACAGGTTGACATTAGGTCTCAGCTATTCGATTGTATCATGACGGCGGACCTTGTCCGACGAGGGAAACCTTCACCCGATCTCATTCTGTCGACGCTGGATAGACTTAGCGCGCGCCCAGACGATGCAGTCCTAGTCGGGGATACTCCTGATGACTTCGAAGCCGCTTCTAGTGCAGGGATAATGAGCATCGGTGTAGAATGTGGTTATGGTCGAAACCTCAAAGGCGCCTGTCTCGTCGTTCCTTCAGTGAGTTCCATTCCGGACTTGATATATGATCTGTCGGAATAGGGCGAGCCAATGATGGCTGTGTCCACAACGCAGGGGTTGAGAAAGCCCCTTGTTTTTCTCGATGGCATCGCCTATCGATTGTGCGGGGACGTTACTCGATCAACGTCACCAGTGCTTCCGTGTTCAGGCACTTTCATTAACTATTGTATTGCCGCCCGCGCGGTGTGTCGGCAATGGATTGCTTTACGTCGCCTTTAGATGATCGAATGTCCGAACAGAGGCTCTCATGAAACCTCTATTTTCCTGGCTGCACTTGTCAGACATCCATGTTAGTCCTCATGAAGCGTCTGATCGGTACGATCAACGACTCGTGATGCAAGAACTTTTGCAGGAATTGAAAGACTACAAGGACTACCACATTCCTCGACCGGATTCGATTATTATCACCGGTGACGTTGCCGCGACGGGGAAAGTCAAATCTGTTAGCGAGTACGAAGACGCAAAGAAGTGGCTAGACTCCGTAGCCGCTCTGTTCGGTTTGTCGCCGGCGGACATCTTCATGGTCCCAGGAAACCACGATATACAGCGAACCAAAATTCCTCGTGAGGCTGATACATCGCGCCTGCTGGAAGACCTCAGGTCAACCAACGGGAACAAGTTTGACAAGTCACTTTCATTAAAGAACGACCTCGGGCAGTTGCTCGGACGATTGAAACACTATTCGGAGTTTTCAGCCGCATTCGGCCCACCGACGTCCTCAATGCCTGGTGAAGCGGCCCAGATCTGTTGGTGTCGAATGTTTGCGGCACCGAGCGGGGCCCAGGTCTGTATTATGGGCCTCAACACTGCCCTCCTATCGTTAACCGAACACGAAGAGAAGAAATTAGCTCTCGGAAAGGCTCAACTCGTCGCGCTACAGCACGCAGGGCAACTCGCAAAATCATCGGGAGCTTTATTGATAGTGCTGACACACCACCCCTTTGAGTGGCTCAGAGACGGGGAGGATGTCAAAAAGTGGAGTAGGCGGATAGCGGACCTCCATTTGTGCGGCCACATTCACATTCCGGAGTTTACTTCACAGTGGGTCAGCGGTGGTTCCGATTTCGTGGAAATCGTCGCTGGCGCAGTATATGCTGGGGGGAGTCAACCAGAGTCCCACGGATTCAGTTTTGCGGCGGTGTATCCAAGTAATGAGACTGAGCATACGTTTGTACGGGTGTGGCCGTTCTCGTGGTCGTCGACTAATAAGGATTTCCGAATTGATCGAGACTGCGTCCCAAAGCGAGAGTTCTTTGCCGATCATGAGCTTCCGAGATTTTCTCGCCCCAAGACTATCAAACTGGGCAAACTGGCGCGACCCTATCCTATCGGTGGAGAAAAGCCATTTGAAGGTCCTCTCAAGGCAATCCCTGGGGCGACACTTGACGAATTCCAGGGATCAGCGAGGCGTCACCTCGACATAGTCGGTCATTCACTCACTGGGTTGTTTGTCAAAAAGGGCGGACAGCAAGGACTTCTCAATGCATTGGTGAATGGCGCAATCGTACGGGTTATTTTTCTCGACCCAATGGGCCCACATTCAGAGCAAGTTGCGCAGATCGGGAGGCGTGTCGGGAGAAACCTGAAATCGAAGATTGAAGAGTCGATTCGGCAGGCATTAGTTCTGAAGCAGAATTTGCGACTAGAATTGTCCAGAATGAAACCGGCCATTTCTGACGCCGAAGTTGAAGATGCGTTGGTGAGGTTTCTGCCCGCCGCCTCGAGACTGATCGCGTATGTGCATATTCAACGCGCAGATGACACTTTGTTGATCTCTCAGTACTCCCAGGCCTCTGAGCCCGGCGAGGAGGCACCAACACGCGAGCTTCTCAAGGAACGCGAGCCCGCATTGTTCAACTTCTATTCAGAAGAATTTGAGCGGATATGGGGTGCAGCGCTCCCAATCGAAGAGGTTCTCTCGCAGAATGGCATCCAGGCGGACAGATCTCGTCTACTGACCCATCTCTCATCCGTTCAATCCATATATCGGAGTGTCATTGCCAAGTCGAGTGACAGCCTGCCTTACCCCAAAATGATGGTCGTGCTCCCCAGCATGAGTTGTTCTATTCGATGCAAGAGTTGCTTCACTTGGAATGCGAAATCCATGGATAATCGTCAGATGAGCCGGCCGCTGTTTGAGTCACTGCTGCGACAAGCAGAGCAGCATGCCATCGGATGCTTGGAATTGACTGGCGGCGGGGAGCCCCTTGACCATCCGGAGATCATAGACTTCATTCATCTTGCTACTCAACGAAGGCCTCGATCGTTTCGATTCGGATTGCTCACAAATGCCATCCGCCTTGGGATGGAGAAAGAGCTTCTTGACGCAGTACTTGATCTCGATTATATCAGAGTCGGATATACTGAGCATTTGGATTCAACACGAGGTCACGATGAGGACGAGTTCTTCGCGATTCTGCTCAATTTGGGCCGGAGGCGAGAGCAGTTGTCATCCAATCTTAGAATTGGCGCAAAATTGCTGCTTACCCACACCAATCACGCCAACATTTCGCACACTATTCGGAAACTCCTGGATCTTCGAATCAAACAAGGGGGCAAACACATTGTCAACCATATCAAGATTAAATCGATTCGAGGCGAGGATCGTACTGAGCCAACTCAAGACGACATGCGCAGGATAGAGCATGAGTTAGCCGCACTGAAATCCAAGTATGGTGAGCGCGCGAAAGATCTGCAAGTGGACGTGAAATCAGCAATCGTAAATCCACAAACGTATAAGTGTTGGATAAGTCCGATTATGACGGTGATCGACGCGTCAGGAGATGTCTATTTATGTTGTAACTTCTACGAAAAGCCCGATGACACAAAGCTCGGGTCATTGGGCAGCGATGGTGAGATTCCACTTAGTTCTGTCTGGGGATCGGCACGACACCGAACGGTTCTGGAGAACATTCCGGTAAGCACGGTGTGTAATTCCCATCTTGGCTGCAACTGTCGACTGGTACACTATCAAGAATTAGTAGAGCCTTACGTTCCATACGCAGATCGCGCAACAACAGTGGAGAGCACGTTCTTCCAGGGTCATGCGCAAATGCTCTGAGCCTCTGTGACGTTGATTCCTTCATCAGAGTATCGAAGACTCGACTGATTCCCATCCACTTCCAGCTCCGGGACTCCAGTCATGTGGAGCGAGATAGGTATTCAAACTGACTCGTTGACAAGCAACTTCTAAAATGCTCTCCGCTTCGCACTCGTCCGCAGGGAGAACGAGAACCCCTGCGCCAGTTGATCCAAAAACCCGTCCACCTCTGACTCAATCATCCGATTGACCACGTCGGGGTGGACCCGGTAGATGACCGTGTGAATGGCTCGACGAACCACCGCCCCGGCAGAGATTCCCTCTTTGCGTGCGATCCTGCGAAGAGCCCGCAATTCCTCAGGCTGTAAGATCAAAGAGAATGGGAATGGCTTGTTACCGGCGACTCTTGAACGGGGTCTAGCCATTTGGTCTCCTTCGAATGGTCGCAGCCTAACACGATTCTCGCACTGATTCCAACTGCATTGAGCTACCCCTCGTCGCCGGGGCGGGGGTGACGCAAATCTCCCAAAGGTGTGAGTTCTGCATCGATTCTCAATCGAGCAAGTCAAAGTGGTCCATGAGCAGCACCATGGCAGCAACCTCTTTGGCAGACTTACACACTTGGTGTGTATTACTGACCAGTTTGTCCGAGAACTCGGCAGTCGCATCCAACACGGTCGGTGGATGGATCATCCGCCTCTGGCCCGATGGACCGATCTTCGTCTTGGGCATGACATAAACGCGGTTCTCATTGTGCTTGATCTCCCATTCCGGGCCATACGAGTAAAGACGCTTGAGGATTTCCGGATCGTCAACGAAGGCGCTGCCGTGTTTGATTTTGTTATGGGTGTGAACTGGCAAGAACTCCAGACCTCCGAGTTGATCAGCTATCGCACTGACTCTCCTTGAGAGTGCCTGACTGCTGTATTCGTAGGCGTGAATCGCTTCAGGATTATCCGTTCGCCGAAGGATATCCTCCATCGTCGGCAGCGCCAGGTAGGACATGAAATCGAATGAGCCATGCGACTCGTATACACTCTGATAGAACCGCCGCACTTCGTCTGAGGAGTATGTCGACAGAGTCTCAATTATGCTCGATGACTTCCTCCCCCGAATGGCCAAGCAGAGCGCGGCAAACAACTCAAAAGACGCAATGTACTCCGCGAAGATTCTCGTGATGAGGATTCTGCGCAACTTCAAAGAAGTCGTCTGCCTCAGCTTCGCGTGAAGCACTTTTGATGTTGCCGACGAAGAATGAGAGGCGAGCTCCATGAAATTCTTAAGGAACTGGATTTCTATCTGGTTCCCATTAGGTCGGGTCAGGTTCTGTTTGCTGCGGCGCTGGTCCATCATTCACGTTCCAGTGATCTTATGGTTCTGTCATGTTCTGCCACCCCTCGTTGCCGGGGCAGGTGGTAAGCAGTATCAATCCTTCAACCCGCTGAGGAGAACCAGCTGTCAGTTGCCGACACAGATGCGAACCATTCCTCCTCACACAATACAATCGAGGAACCTCCGAACGAGGCGGTACGCAGGTTCATAACACCCGTGGGCATCTTTTGTTGGGACAAGTTCGCCATGAAATAGAGAGCACCTCATCAGATAGACTGATTCAACGATTCCAGCAAACAACGAAGCGGTCCCGCACTGAAAACGATATGACCCACACTGGATGGGCGGATCAGATCCGAGGGTCAGGTTTGCGATGAGCTGAGGCTTCATCTCTTCGGAAATGTAAATGCTTCGCAGAAACCCTTGCAGATTTGTCGAGAGATTTGACGTAAACCCCGGTTGTGCCTCGAGGTCAGCCAAATCGTATCTGGGTTGCGAATGACTTAGCACTACCATGCTGCTCCGATTTTTTGCCTCAATTCGCATTTGTCCGCCGGCGGTTCGCTCGACCGCGAATGAGTACCCCTGACAGTTTTGATTTCTTAATACGGGTGGATTGTCGCGTAGGTACACTGCATCCAGCGAAATCCGAGTCCTCGCGCCACCTTTACCAACTTGCAGTTCATAATTCTGTAGCCTGTCATGCAGGAGCCCAATTTCATTTCGGAATTGTTCAGACTCCGCTGTGCCAGGATTCTCCAAGCATGGGCGAAGGTGGTTCATTACGGGATTGGACTGCCATTTGAATTCGTTGATAATCTTGCGATCCTGTGTCTCCGTGTAGGCGCTACGATACCACGCGTTAAACGCCAGCCATGCTTTGACGAATTGACCGAGATAGTCAACTTCGGACAACAAGAGCCAGCGGTCACGGTTATCGACAAAGGTATTTGGCATGGTCAATGCTCTCCCAGATACTTAAGGGCGGCGGTTTCAGAGTCTTCTATGGCGACCTCTACGCCACGTGTGGCGCGTTCAAGTAAATCACGTGATTCTTGACGGGCAGTACCTGCGGATTTGACCTGTGCGACAATTGAATCCGCACCTTTATCGGATAGTCTAACGAACGGCAGTGCAAGGATGTTTTCCACTGAGATTGCGGGATACATGGAAGCGGTCGTGTGTAGGTCCATTAGTTCACAAATCAGCGGGAGCCGGAAGTACATAAGAAGGACTTCTGAAGGTATTGCCCTTGGTTGCAGAACCACAAATCCAGAGGAACAGACGAAATTATCCTGCTCAGGACGAATCATGGCAGTAAGACGGCGTATCGGTCGAACAGTCGACGTTACAAGGTCGCCCTCGCTAACATGCCAGGTTGCGCGGCTGGGAGCTTCGCCGCCGTCGAGCCTCGTGCTATTAACTTCGCCGTATTGCGTGACATCACTGATTTCGATGTAGTCGATTGACTCTCCGGCCTTGGGTGAGAATTGTACCCTCCGCACTGGAGCAACCTCACCCACGGTCAGACCACTTGCGCTCAGGCGCTTGATAAGCTCCTGAACGCGTGGCGCGAAGTACTCCGAGTCGTAGCGCCCGGCTTGAAACACACTCTTGGCACTACGCTGATAGGTTAACGGCTCGGGCGGGGTCCAGTGTGTCAATCCAAGTTCTTCTAGCAGTGTTTGCTCAGCTTCCACGAACAGATTGGCCGCCTCCCGCCGAGCCTTTGATGCCTGGTCGACAACGAGAGCGATATGATCCTGGAGTCCATCAGATAGGCGAGGTACAGGCAGATTCCGAACCTTCTCAAGCGACAATCCCTGCTGCACCATGCCAGCCGAGTAGCGAACCATCCAGTCCTGCCCAAACCTGGAGTTCAAGTACGCGAGCAAATATTTCGGTTGCAGAGCAGAGTCACTGTGCAGAACGATCCTTGCAACGTCTTGGTCAATGTTCGCGGGCAGTACATCGGGCTCAACTATTCCACACAAGCCTACAGTGCCACGTGTCGATAGGATCAGATCGTTGGCGTCCAGTGAAGATCTAAGGTTTGCATTGTGCGTATCTTTTGAGATCAGGTCTGCACCTTCTCGGGATGCAAACCATCCTCGCGCACATTTTGCCGTGAGCATCGCGATAGGGGAAGAGTCATCAAGCTCGTGGTATCCATGCGGGCCATCAGTTACAAAGGCCTCGCCTCCGATCAGGAGATTCGGATAAGCTTTTCGACGCGAATCCTCCGCGAGGTAGGCTTTCTGAAAAAACTGAGCATCGAACCTAAGGTCACTATTCAATTCACTCCGGCGGATTTCCACTGCTTCCAGCCCCTCCATCAGCCGCCCGTAGCGGTTCTCATTGAAGGGGCTGCTCAAAAAAAACTCAACCTTTCCTTCTTTGCAAACTCGCAGAAAGCTTCTGCGATCCCGTCTCGAGTCAGCCCGTCATGGTTGAAAAGATCATGTTGCACCACCCAGTGGCCGTGACTGTCACGAAGGGGATTGCCGTTTGAATCAGGAGCGATGAGCTTTTCGCCGCGCGAGTTTTTCGCAGGGAGCTTCTGGGTGGCAAAAAAGATACTGTAGTCGTCAACGAAGCTGCACAACGGACCCGCACTTGGGTCGTCGTTCCATTTTTGGACGAAGAGCACGCTGGTCTTCGTGCCGGTGTGGGGCTTGAATGTGTTTCCTTCGATACCAACGACCGCCAAGATACGGCATCGCTGAGCGATGAAGTCGCGCACGCGTTTGTCAGAGGAGTTGTTGAAGCGACCCTGCGGGAGCACGACGGCCATACGGCCGCCTGGCCTGAGAAAGTCCAGGTTGCGCTCGATAAACAGGAGGTCACGCCCGACCTTACTCTCCGGCTTGCCTTTCTCGTTTTGGGCAAGTTCGTAGGGAGCAAGCAGATCAGTCTGCTTTATGTCACCGGCAAAAGGCGGATTGGCCATGAGGATATCAAACTGAAATTCTCGATAGTCCTTGGGGCTCTTAAGAAGTTTCTTGAACTTCTTCCATCCTTCGAAATACGTGTCCTGCCAGTGCTCGTCTTTGAGGGTCTCTTCCCACTTCCGATAGTCGAGAGTATTCAGATGCAAAATATTGGTCTGGCCATCGCCTGCAATCAGATTAAGACATCGAGCAACACGCACGGATTTTTCGTCGAAGTCTATTCCAAATACTTTTTCCTGCACATAGTCGTAACAAGCTTGGGGTTTTTTCTCCATTGTGAACAGATGCGAAATGGGGACGCCCTCTGCGTCGAGAATATCGCGCCAGACTTTGAAGATGGCGTGCATCGTGAATCCCGCCGAGCCGCAGGCGGTGTCGATCAGTGATTCGGCTGCTGTGGGGTTGAGCATTTTCACACACATGTCGATGACCCAGCGCGGCGTGAAATACTGTCCTTTTTCGCCCTTGGCAGTCTGGTTGATTAGGTACTCAAATGCGTCATCGATGACGTCGAGGTTTGAGTTGAAGAGCTTATACTTTTCCAGAGAACCAATGCAAACTTGTAGGTGGTCAGGGGTGAGCTTGATGCGGTCGTCTTCAGGAAAGACTCCGCCCCACTTCTTACGCGCGTCCACAAAGAGCTCATTGACGCGGTCACGAACTTCAGCGGCTGTATTGGTATTGCGGAAGCGCAGGTTCTTGTAACGGCCCTGATAGACGGACAACTCATCAAAGAGCTTGGTGAAAATCAGCTTGAAGACCTCCTCAAAGACGTCCACTCCGGCATTAGCCAAAACTTCGTCTTCCATATCGAGAATCAGTTCCTTCAAGCTACGAGCGCCAATACCTTCGGCTTCGCGATCTCGTTCGAAACTGAGAAGGGTATCGATATTCCAAGGAGTCTCGGCAATTTCTGCAATGGTCTGCCCGGCGGTGGGGAGGTCGGGTATTTCGACAAAGTAGTTCGGATTCTTGCGGTGCCAGACCACAACCTGCTCGCCGTTGGACCAAAGGGCAAGCGGAGCGCCAGTGGCATGGGTGTAAGATTTGAGCTGATCCTTTCCTTCTTTCTGTTTCGCCTTTTTCACTTCGAGCACAAGGTATGGGACAGAGGGCCGGTCCTTGTCGAATATGACAATATCTGCGCGCTTTGAAGTGTCTCGCCCAAAAGTGATGGGATATTCGACAGTGAGCCGCGAGACCGGATACTTGTAGTGATTCATAATGCGCCAGAGCCAGAACTGGCGGATGATCTCTTCGGGTTTCGCCTGGACGTCGGTATTGCGGACCTGACACCTAATGTAGGGTTTGCCCTTCTTGTCGGACAAGAGGGACTCCATCGCTTTCGTGGAGGCTCCCGAGAAGAGCTCGATTCCATGGTCCGTCGATGCAGCATTGAAGAAGTCGGCTAGTTTCATAAGCGAGGTGACCTCAGTTTGAACAATTTGGTATTGACGCTTAGCCAGCACTCGGAGATTGGAGTACCGGATTCAAGTATAGCAAGAGCGATGATGCGGTACAACTGGCCCTACGCGTGTTCGTCTTCGGGCCACCTTCTCCTTCCCCTTGACTTCTTCGCGTAATCCTGCACTGTCACGTCGGGGTGGCAGGAGGGTTCGAGATGAAGATCGCCAATGCTGTAGACCGATTCACCCGCCAACTGGCCGCCAATGGCAGGTCAGTGCACACACAGGCGGCGTACGGGCGGGATCTGGAGGGGTTGGGGAGATGGATGGGGGGGAAGCCCGAAGTAGGCAAGATTACTCCGGATTTGCTGGCCCGATTCCTGACCTCGGACGCCGTGCTCCAAACACCAGAGGGCCAACCTCGCTCCCCCATGTCCGTCAACCGCACCAAGTCGGCCTTGCGCTCATTCTTCGCCTTCTGCGTGGAATCGGGGTGGTTGAGGGAGAATCCGGCCCGGCTCATCAGATCCACCCCAACAAGCCCCAAGGAGCCGACGTTACTATCTGAGGAAGACATAAGGCGGTTGCGTGGCGTCTGGAGCGGTAGAGTGACCGGCCCGACGACAAGTCGCGACCGCCTTATCTTTGAGTTACTCCTCGGCACCGGCATGCGCCTCGGCTCCCTGGTAGCCCTGAACACTGGCGACATCGACCCCAAGTCCGGCATCGCCCACATTCGGACCAAGGGCAACGGACGGGACAAAGTGTTCCTCAATCCCCAGCTGCAGCGCCTAATTGCCCGCTACCTCCGGAATGTTGGCCCAGAAGCCAACACGTTGCCGAATTCACCTCTATTCCGCTCGATCCACGGCCGTCGCCTCGGAGCCAGGCAGATCCAGCTGAACTTCGCTAAGTGGTGCCGGGAGGCGGGAGTCACGGCCTCGGTGCACTCGCTACGTCACACCTTCGCCACGCGGCTGTACCACAAGACGGGGGATTTGCACTTAGTGCAGAGAGCGCTGGGGCACCGGCAAATCACGACTACTGAGATCTACGCCAAGGTCTCGGACGAGTCTCTTCATCGAGCCGTTGCCTCTCGAATTTGACAAGCTACTTGGCCCGAACTATTGGCTTTAGCCAGTCGGATCTGCTGAGTTTTAACAGCACAGTTCTCTCTATCCTCCCCGTGTCGTAAGCTTGGACCCGCAACGACGCCTCGGCAGGTCTCCTCCACAGAGGCGGGGCTGGTATTTGCTGAACGGGCCGGGAAACAGCGGCACTTCATTAGAGAGCTCCTTGCAGCCGATATCGGGAAGTCGCCGCATTCAGAACAGCCGTGCGTTCCGTTAATGTCCGGTATAGACCATTGACTGCCCTTCACCATGCAGGTAATCTCCCGGTGTCTACGCGTCGCTTCACCGCAAGAATCGGAGGCCAAGAGTGTCAGAAGAGCAAATTGTCGTACCACAAGAGGAGCCCGAGCTCCCAGTGATCGATGATAGCGAGGACGATGAAACAGTTGTCCCAATCAAATATGAGATCACCAGCTTCGGTGCGGATTATGACGCAGAAGGCATGGTGAAGCGGCTCCAACGCGATGACATCTTCATTCCGCCCTTTCAGAGAGATTACGTCTGGAGTCACCGTGAAGCATCTCGATTTATAGAATCATTGTTACTTGGCCTCCCCATACCGGGTATTTTTCTTGCTCGAGAGTCGGATACCAAGAGGCTGTTGGTAATTGATGGTCAACAGCGATTGAAGACGCTCAGATTCTTCTACGAGGGCGTATTCAATCCGGATCCCGAATCGGAGACTCGACAAGTCTTCAGGTTGTTAGGAGTGCAGCCTCAATATGTTGGAAAGACGTACGCAACCTTGGATGACAAAGATCGAATTGTTCTGAACGATTCCATCATTCATGCCACGATTGTTAAACAGGAACTGCCACAAGGGGAGCAATCAAGCGTCTATCACATATTTGAGCGATTGAATACGTCAGGCCGGAAACTCTCACCTCACCAAATTCGAGTCGCGATCTATCACGGAGGATTCATTGAGTTGATCCGCGAACTGAATGGATTAGCACCTTGGAGAGCGATTTTCGGGAGACGGAGCAGGACTCTCAAGGACCAAGAGCTAATCCTCCGATTCCTGGCGTTGCTGTTTGATCAAGGCAGTTATGAGCGTCCAATGAATGAGTTCTTGAACGATTTCGTCGCTAAAGCCTCGAAGAAAGGCGTACCGAGTCTTGAGCAATGCAGTCATGTTTTTGAGGAGACGATCTCTGCAGTGCACGCTGCGGTAGGGGATAAGGCGTTTCGTCCAGAGCGAGCTCTAAACGCGGCGGTCTTCGATGCGGTAATGGTAGGACTCTCAAGGAGAATAGCGAAGACGCCCAAACCGACCCCACCTGAAATCAAGCGTGAATATGACATTCTGATCACGAACCCTCGCTTCACTCAACTTGTCTCTCGGGGAGCCACAGCGGACGACAAGAATGTTAAAGAGAGAATCGCGCTGGCACAGGGCCAGTTTAGTTCGATTGGTCATGAAAAACCGTGAACTCGCCCGTCAGATCCAGACGCTAAGACATCTCATCTCGAGGACGACCGAATTGTCGGGAGAGATCGAGCTGCAGGCGCATTGGGCTAAGTACCTTTGCGTACTAGTGGCCGGCTTCTTGGAGAATGCACTTTCCGAGTTGTACCGTGACTATTGCGCACGAAATGCCAGCAGCCGGGTGTCGAGGTTCGCGGCCCGCACGTTGAAGAGAGTCCAAAACCCGAAGACAGGGACATTCGTGGAAGTGACTTCCGCGTTTGATGTGACCTGGGCGGCGGCACTCGAACGTTTCATTGAGGAGGATGGACGAAAAGAAGCGATTAACTCTATCATGACCAATCGTCATCTAATCGCTCATGGAAAGAGCTCCGACATAACAATCGCTCGTGTTGATGCGTTTTTCAGGAAATCGGTAGATGTTGTTACATTCCTTGAGCGGTCAATTGAACAATAGATCAAAGGCGCGTCCGCATCGAGTGCAGAGGGCGTTGGGGCATAGGCAGATTACGACGACGGGAGTCTATGCGAAAGTAAGTGACCATCGGCTGAAGGTGGCCGTAGGTCGACGCTAATCTCTCTAGCAAGGTGAATGTCAAAAAGTTGGAGGTGTCCGCAGCAAGTCTTGACACAGACCGTATCATCGGTATGTCTAATGCGATTGACTGTAGCTGCGGGTCAAGTCTCCACTTCGGGTAGTTCTGGAAAGGATGACTGTATGCTCAGATCGTACATTTGCCAGGCGATGAAGGGCGATGTAATTCTGAGGCGCGAAGTACTGAGCCAGCTGGGAGTCGGCTCAGACGGGCTCCTCTATGGTGCATTGAACGCGCAAGAGGGCACTGCGATTCTGTCTCCCATCCCTCCAGCCTATTGGGACAAGGCGTTCAAGATTATCGTCCATACGAGGGAAGTGGCAGGATCAGCGGCAGATGCTGCTGATCGAATCGCGGAACTCGGACTCAGCACGATTTCAAGCTGGGCTTCGAACGAAAGCAGCAAGGGGCATCTGTGCTGCACGTTCATTGTTGTAGGCGATGATCAAACAATGCTGACCCTCGGTGGACCCGAAGGGATCACGACGGCCTTGAGAAACAAAGTACATGCAAGTCTAAGTGACCTGCCTGTCTATCACTCGGGTGGACTTGCAGCGGTCCGTGTTACCCCGCTTTCCATCCTAGCCGAATATCGCACTCAGATTGGGGACGACGACTTTTATGACATTCCGATTTCACATCACCGCCTCAAAATGGACCAACGACTCGTGGGAAAGTCTCTTTGGAGCATCCTTGCACAGACGAGTTCCCCGCAAGGAGCATCCGCGTGCATCCTCACACCAGACACTGAGGAAGCGGTCCTGAGGGTGTCTGTAATCTCTGAGTCGGCGCGACTGTTCAGAATGGTGTTCCGTCTCTTTATCCGGAGCGGCCATGCCTCATTCGCAGGGTACTGGCAACACGCACTCGGCTTGATTGCTGCAAACCACTGCTCGGTGTATGTTGCGCACAATCTCCTCATATCCAAATCCGAAGACGACTCCACCGAGACAGCGGAGTTTCACTTTGTCATTGACCGGAGGAGAAGCAAGGACTTGAGGTTCAGCTTCATGGACTTAACCAAGGTCTGGGAGGAGAGACTTACCAGGTCTTATCAAGAATTTGCGGCGAGTCGCGGTGATGTAGCCGAGGCACATGACGTGAGAATCTCGCGCACAAGAGGGGCCGGGATTCCTTGCTTTTTCGCATCAAATGCGAAGCCACGCGATGGAGTGGGTGCTGCAGCTGCTGCAGAACTTTGCCAGCTGCTAGAAGGACACGGATTCAAGCCGATTAGCGTCAATCTGGCAGAAGGAGGAAAACCGCTGCGAGCGCAAGTCGCAGAACGGGTACGGGCATGCAGATTCATGGTCGTGCTCTATTGTCCAGAGGAACGCTTGAGGCGTCCTGACGGGAAGTTTGGGGTCTCGGAATGGGTGATTTTCGAAGAAGGCGTGATGGAGGCATGTGGCGGTGACATCATGCGGCTCAAGTTCGAGAGCGTCGCGGAGGCCGCATGTAACCCTGGATATCTGGGTATGAACCTCTCGGCCGATGGGGTGGATCATGCGCTCCGCGAGAGAGTATCGTCACTCTTGAAGCAGTGGCATGTTGCGTGGGGCAATCAAGAGGATGGACGACTCTCGGGGATTGATGAGAACTGGTTGGACATCGATCTCGTGAACTACTATTTGGGTACAGATTAGTCACTCAACTAAGCCGGAGTCGAAGTACGTACACCACAAGCCCTACCTCCTCGTAAGTCATTCGTATAATGCCTGTTATGCGATGCGCCACAATGTTGGCGCTTCGAGCCATCCGAAATGGCCCAAAGTAGCCCGAAATAGCCCAAAAACCCAAACTCGCGGTTTTGGTATACTTTGGGCTACTTTTGGCCAGTGACCCCAAGGCTCGATCCCCTGTAAGAGGCCAACCAGAACAGAGTTGCGAGGACAGTCGGCCTCCCGACTCGGCGCTATACCATGGTATAGCAGACGGGCTACTTTCGGTATACTTCGGGCTACTTTTGGCGTCCAAAAGTATACTTTCCCCCGCGACAAGCAAGCCCCCCGAAGATTCCCCCGATTCCAGTCAGAATGGACTGGATGAGTCGCCGCGATCCATTGCAGTACACGTCCTGTCCGGGCGGTCAACCCCCGCCCTGGACAGGAGAAGTGACCATGGACGCATCATCCACCACCCAGATCAGCAAGCTGAGATCGGCTGACCTGAAGGGTCTCCAAGACGCCTACCAACAGGCGTTCGGCAAGAGTTCAAAGAGCCGTAATCGCGACTGGCTGTTCAAGGTGATCGCCAAGAAGATCCAGAACAACGAGGAGCCGGAGTCGGCCAAGCGACCGGTGGCACTTCCGACCCTGGTGGCGAAGTTCAGGAAGAGCAAGGCCAAGAAGGCAAAGTCGGTGAAGACCTCCCGATCCAAAGTCAAACCGGTCGGAGGTCGGGATCCACGATTGCCCAAGGTGGGAACTGCGCTTCAGAGAGAGTACAAAGGTAAGAAGCTGCAGGTCACTGTCGAAGCCGATGGCTTCACCTTCGGCGGCAAGAGTTACAAGTCGCTCTCGGCGCTGGCAGCCCACATCACCGGCGCCAAGGCAATCAACGGCTACCTCTTCTTCCAGTTGGGCGACTACGCCAAGAAGGCCAGCAAGTGAATCCGGTTCTCGGACCAGTGACCAAGTCTCGCCGGAGCGACCGGGTTGAATCCCCGGCTCCGGTGAGGTTAGTCCGTGCCGCCATCTACTGTCGCAAGTCCACCGACGAGAACCTGCACTCGGACTTTAATTCCCTAGATGCCCAACGCGAAGCGTGTCAGGCCTACATCGCCTCCATGCGATCGGAAGGCTGGTTGGCATTGGAGCAGACGTACGAGGATGCGGCGGTATCGGGAGGCACAGTCGATCGTCCGGCGCTGAAGCAGCTGATTACTGACATTGAGGATGGCAAGATCGATGCGGTCGTGGTCGTGAAGCTGGATCGTCTGTCGCGGAGCTTGAGCCAGTTCCTGCAACTGATGGAGTTTATGGAGCATCACTTCATCGCCTTCTGCGCCGTGACTCAACAGATCAACACGGCATCCTCGGCAGGCCGATTACTTGTCAACGTGCTCATGTCCTTTGCCCAATTTGAACGTGAGATCGGCTCAGAGCGCACCCGGGAGAAGGTCTGCGCCGCACGTAAGAAGGGACGATACATCGGAGGGCATCCACCGCTTGGCTATGACATTGATCCGACCAGCCATCAGTTGACCATCAATCCCATCGAGACGGAGACGGTCAAGGAGTTGTTCCGACTCTATCTGGATCGACGGTCACTGCTCGCGGTGGTGCAAGAGGTCAATGGTCGAGGATGGACCAAGAAGTCGTGGCAGAATGGCAAAGGGATCTACAGGAATGGTCGACCTTTTGACAAGGTCTATTTGCAGCGACTCCTCATCAACCCCCTCTACATTGGACAGGTGAGACTGCACGGCGATACCTACGAGGGATTGCAGGATGCCATCATCGATGAAGAGACCTTCAAGCAGGTGCAGGATCTGTTGGCCTCCAATCGCAACAGTCAGTCCCCCGGACGAGGAACCCGCAACAAACACGGAGCCCTCTTGGGTGGGTTGATCAAATGCGGAGTGTGCGGTCAGGCGATGGCCCACTCGTATGCCAAGAGAGGTGGCAGACTCTTCCGCTACTACCGTTGCACGACGGCTCAGAAGCAGGGTCGGGATGCCTGTCCGGTTCCATCACTACCCGCAGCCGAGATCGAAGAGTTCATTGTCGAGCAGCTTCGCAGGGTGGCACGTGACTCCGATCTCGCGCGTGAGGTCTTTGATGAGGCTCTACGACTGCGGGATAGTGAGGCGGCACAACGCAGTGAGATCGATTGTGACCAATGGCAGAGTGCGCTGGCGGAGTTCGACGCGGCGTGGGATGTGCTGCTGCCTCAGAAGAAGACTCCACTCATGGCCTCCCTCATCCAGCGCGTCGTGTGTTCACTGGATGGCGACATCCAGATCGTCTTCCGTACCGATAAGTAGCCCCAACTGAAGTCACCAATTCGGCAGGATTCGCCGTCGAAAGGGGCGAATCCCCGCGTTGTTCGGCTCACGGAGGGCCACACAGGCTCCACGTGGCATGAATCGGCACCTACTCCGCCATGGATTGCCAATCCCGCAACCCTTTGACACGTCGGGGGATTCAAAACGAAAGGGCCGACCCAACTGCGGGGTCGACCCTGTCCGTCACTTCGTAAGAATGAGTAACCGAATTTTGATGGCGGGGTCGACGAGACTCGAACTCGCGACCTCCTGCGTGACAGGCAGGCGTTCTAACCGACTGAACTACGACCCCGCTACTTCCTCATTTCGAACTGGCCGCATCGCTGCGGCTCAACTTCACTTTGTCTGGGCGGTACTGGATTCGAACCAGTGACCCTCTGCGTGTAAGGCAGATGCTCTGAACCGGCTGAGCTAACCGCCCAACTTATCATTCTATGATCGGGCGGCGGGCCAATGCCCACCGGTAATACCGGCTTACAGGAACACCTAGGTACCGGATCTCGACTCAGGCGTCGCTGGACGCTCCTTACCACGGTACAAGATGGCGATCGGAATGATCACGCAATATCCCACGACCAAAAGCAGAGGAGCCAGCGTGATTGATCCCTGGCCTAACGTGAAATACCCCAAAATGATAGCCAATAGCCCCACCAGGAAGATGTAGTAATTCATCTTCTTGAACGGAAGCCCCTCGGGCTTGCTCATCATCGCGGCCTTTGCCCGGCCGATCGGTTTGGTCTCGAATTGCGCCATCGTTTCGCCCGCCAAAGAGAATGGAAATAGGGTGGAAAGTCAAGGGTGCTGTACATCCCATCAAACACTGATACACTAACGTATCGGCGAAACCGCGACGGAGATTCTCTCCTCAATCCTCGTTGCCAGACAGTCCCATTCCTACAACGCCTACGACAGCTACACAGTCGGAATCTGGAGAGTTTTACTTCTTGTTCCAAATGGTACAAGGTGAACGGCCAATTCGCGGCCCATCGTACTATTCTGCCCGATTTCTGGTAGACGATCGGAGTGAAATCGGCCTTACGTGTTGCCTAACATATGCTTGTGAATTCCGGCACAAGAAATGCTTTTCTCGAGCTCGGACAAAGGGTCCAACAATCGAGAGGAGTAGTACATGGGACGGAGAACTTTTGCAGTCGCAGTTGCATTAATCACACTGATCGCTTTCACGGCATCAACCGTGGAGGCCCGCAACGGCAGAGGCAAACGCAACGATAACTGCAAACAAATCCAAAACGTCGGGAAAGCCGGATGCCCGTTTGGGAACACACCCGGAAAAGGTCTCGCCAAAGGACACGGCCCTGGCGACGGCACTGGACCTCAATGCACGCAGCCACGTGATGGCACGGGTTTCGGCGCTCAAAGACAAGGCAAGGGGAAGCTCAATAACCCGAATTGCGACGGCACGGGACCGACGGGGAACACGAGGGGCAGAAGCACTGTCAAGCCATAGTGCTCAATCAAATGCCAGATGAACGAAACGCCGCCTCAATGCTTCGCGGGGGCGGCGTTTGCGTTGTTCTCGCGTGTCATGAGAATTGAGGGTCCAGCCATTCGCACCAGAGGTGAAGTACCAGAGAGTGCACTTCCTGGATCCGTTGCGTGTTGTCGGACGGAACGACCACCGCGCAGTCGACCAGCGGCTTGAGCGCCCCGCCATCATGTCCCAAGAGCGCAACCGTCCTCACCAGTTTCAGCCGCGCCGCTTCCGCTGCGACGAGGAGGTTGCGTGAATTACCGGAGGTCGAGATGAGCACGACCAGGTCATTCGATCCGACGCGCGCTTCGATCTGGCGCGCAAACACCCGCTCGAATCCCAGATCGTTCGATGCCGCAGTCAGGATCGAGGTGTCGGTCGAAAGCGAAGTG
This sequence comes from uncultured Ignavibacteria bacterium, assembly GCA_964371625.1. Lineage (GTDB taxonomy): Bacteria > Zixibacteria > MSB-5A5 > WJJR01 > WJJR01 > JACQFV01. The sequence goes on from CAYJMP010000002.1 coordinate 149,711, forward strand.
GCCGGAAGCGGTCTGCGTCTTGAATGAGAGTCGAGCCGGACAACCAGTTCCGTGACGAAGTGCTGAGCATCTGCCGCCGACCCGCCGTTGCCGCACACGTGTAGATGCCCGCCATTTTGAAATGTGTCGCGGATCATCTCGAAGCTGCGCCATAGCTGGTCAAACGATTCGGCGAACATCCGCTCAGCGGCGTGCTCCGTGTCGCGAATCGCGTCCTGCGCGTGGGTCAATGCTCGTTGGCGATCAAAGGGCTGCATCGGATGTACTCCGGACATAAGGCACGGCGGACCGTGCCGCTACGATTTGAATGTCAACCTCGCGCCGCTGGTGGCAGTTGATAATTCACGCAAACGCGTTTCAGAGCGATCATGTTCCAGGGCTGTTCCGACCACGACGAAGTCGGCACCGGCCGAGATGGCTGCATCGCATGCATCCGGTGTCCTGATGCCACCGCCGACAATCAGTGGGATCTGGATCGTTTGTCTAACCGACTGAATGACCCGGGCGCTGATCGGCCTGCCCGCACCAGAACCCGCCTCCAGATAAACGACACTCTGACCCATGTACTGCGCACAGAGTGCGTGATCGCAAATCGCTGCCAAATCCGATTCTGGAATCGGCGCCGTGTCGCTGTGCTTTGCGACCGATGTCGTTGTACCCGTGTCGATGAGAATGTATCCAGTTGGGATCGGCTCGATGCCATAATCGCGCACGAGCGGTGTGCCTTTCACTTGTTGCCCGACAAGAAACTCCGGATTGCGCCCGGACAAAAGCGTGAGAAAGAGCACGGCGTCGACATGCGGCGATACCTGCGACGCTGATCCGGGAAAAAGAATGAGCGGCAACGATGCCTGTTTGCGAATGCTGGCGATCGCGCAGTCGAGATTCGGGTTGTCGCCCTGGGAGGTTCCCACCAACAGCGCCGCAACTCCGCAGTCCGCGGCAATCGCCCAACGTGGATCAGGACGACGCGGATCGACTTTATCAGGGTCGATGAGCCAAAGGAGCCGCGGCGATTGGGCCCGGAGGTCGAGTAGCTGTTGGAAGATTAGACCAATCATGAGACCCGAACACGCTTCAGTGTTTCGATAAAGAGCCGTCTGCGTTCGCTGGCTTCCATCGCAGGGACTTTCCCTTGCGCGAAATCAGCCCGTCCACCGCCACGGCCGCCGTGGGAAGCGGCGATCTCCTTTAGGATCTTACCGGCATCATACATCTTCGGAGCACCCGACGAGACCACAGCTTCGCCAGAATGAGTCGTAATATAGGCCAAAGTCGGGTCCGGCCATTTCTTGGCGGTGTCCGCGATGGCTTTGGCCTCATCGATCGTATCGCACGGCTCGGGGATCAGGATTTGCACACCAAGTTCATCCACCTTTTCAGCCCGAAGCTGGCTGCTCCCCTCCGCCATCTTCTTGCGCGTCTTCTCCAGTTCGGCGCGTAGCGACTTAACCTCAGCAGTCATCGCCTCGACCCGCTCGATCATCTTGTCCGGCGAGGTCTTGAGGAGTTCCGATGCTCTCACCACCGACGCCTCATCGGCGCGCGCCTTCTCGTAGGCGCTCTCTCCCGTGATCGCTTCGATGCGTCGAACGCCAGCGGCAACCCCGGTCTCCGAAACCAAACGAAACAACCCAATCTCACCGGTAGAGCGCACATGCGTACCGCCACAGAGCTCGCGCGAGTAATCGCCGATCTTCAGGACGCGCACGGTATCGCCGTATTTCTCGCCAAAGAGCGCCGTCACACCCTCGGCGACGGCTTTCTTGTATTCCGTCGAGTAGGGCGTGACCGGGATATTTGCCAAGATCGCACGATTCACTTCCGCTTCAATCCTTTCAAGCTGATCCGCCGTCAAAGGTCCCGGGTTCGAGAAATCGAAACGCAAGCGGTCGGGCGCAACCAACGATCCTGCCTGCAACGCATGCTCTCCGATGAACATATGCAATGCCTTGTGAAGAAGATGCGTCGCCGTATGATTGCGCTGAATCATGTGCCGCCGATCGGCCGCGACTTTGGCAGTCACGTTTTTTCCGATCCAGTTCGAAGCGTCACCTTTAATAACCCGCCCATGATGCACGATCGTCTTATCGGCCTTCTCCATCCATTCCACGGCAAGATGAAAGCCGTCTCCGCCGATCAATTCGCCGATGTCGTCGATTTGCCCGCCCGATTCAGAGTAGAACGGCGTTTGATCGAGCACAACCGACGCGCCATCTTCAGATACCCAGAGGACTTTCGCGTCAAGTGTAGTCGTGTCATACACGAACTTCGATTCCAGCCCGAGACCGACGGCCTTGGAGACGGATTGGTCCTTGAATCCCGTCTGAGACCGAGATCGCTCACGCTGCCCATTGAGCGCCGCCTCAAATCCAGCGGCATCGACGCTTAGACCGGACTCACGTGCGAGCACCTCGGTCAGATCCAGCGGGAATCCAAACGTATCATAGAGCTTGAATGCCTCTACTCCCGGGATCACCCCATTCTTCGCAAGCCTCTTGGCCTCTTCGAATCTTAGCAGGCCGGCATCGAGTGTCTCAGCGAATCGCGACTCTTCGGAGTCGATAACATGCACGATGTGATCGCGACGGGTCTTCAACTCGGGATACGCGTCGCCCATGATGTCGCTGACGACATCGACAAACCGATGCAAAAACGGCCCATGATAACCCAGCGATTTCCCATGTCGCGCTGCGCGTCGGAGGATGCGACGCAGGACGTATCCTGCACCCTCATTCCCCGGCATGCCCCCATCACAGATTGTGAACGTCAGGCCGCGTAAGTGATCGGCGCACACGCGGTGCGGGATCCCCTTCTCTCCCGAATCGTATCGTACACCGCTATCATTCGCGAAGGCGCGAATGATCGGCTGGAAAAGATCGCTGTCGTAGTTCGTCGTCTTCCCCTGCACAATCGCCGCCAGCCGCTCAAATCCCATGCCGGTGTCGACCGAAGGCTTCGGTAACGGCGTGAGCGTCCCGTCGGCGCTGCGATTGAATTGCATGAATACCAGATTCCAGATTTCGAGGTAGCGATTGCAGTCACAGTTGACCGTGCAAGTCGACTTGCCGCATCCGAACTCCGATCCAAGATCGTAGTGCAACTCCGAGCATGGGCCACAGGGGCCGACGTCACCCATCGACCAGTAGTTTTCCTTCTCACCGAACCGCTTGACGCGATCCTTCAATTCAGGCGCGATCTTCTTCCAGATCGATTCGGCATCGTCATCGGTCGTGTAAACCGTCGCCCAGAGCCGCGATTTCTCAAGCCCCACCGTCTGCGTGAGGAATTCCCAAGCGTAGGCAATCGCGTCCTGTTTGAAGTAATCACCAAAGGAGAAGTTGCCGAGCATCTCGAAGAATGTGTGGTGACGCGGCGTTACGCCCACATTTTCGAGATCGTTGTGCTTTCCCGAAACGCGGAAGCATTTCTGCGAGGAACACGCGGTCCTGTATGGCCGCGATTCCTGTCCAAGAAATACCAGTTTGAACTGATTCATCCCGGCGTTGGTGAAAAGCAGCGACGGATCGTCCTTGATAATCAGAGACGACGACGGCACCACCGCATGCCCGCGCTGGGCAAAGTAATCCAGGAATGTCTGACGTAGTTCAGTTGCTCTCATAGGTTTCCTATCGGCAAATCAATTTGATAAGAAACCACTTTGCCGCAACGGAATCAAGCGGAGCACAGGAGTTCGTGGGGGCGCACGGACGTGCGCCCTTTCCCGATCGTATCGAGGGCGTACACCTGTACGCCCCTACAGCCATTGGGGAAAATCACGGGCGAGCACGGCCCTGATATCTTCGTACGCGAATCCGCGCCGCGAAAGAAATCCGAGGAGTCGCTGTTTCAATTTGGCTTTGTCGTCCTTGGAGCCCGACCATCGGGCCAATCGCGACTCAATCAGGTCGTGCAAAGCAGTGCGTTCATCGTTAGGCTTGTAGCCAGATAGCGCCTGTGCCGTACCTTCGTCGTTAATTCCCTTCCGCTTCAGTTCAAACGCCAATGCCGCCTTACCCCGAGGTGACAGCTTGCGCCGAGTCCCTACCCACGCCGATGCAAACCGCGCATCGCTTTGCAGTCCTTCCTTCTCAATCCCATCGAGTACGTTTTCGACAATCCCATGCTCGAACGATTTCCGTTTCAGCGCAGTCCGCAATTCAGACCGCGATCGCTCCCGCCGCGCCAAGAGTCCAATCGCCGCTTCACGCGCCGCGGCGCATTCTAATAGCCGGTGTCTCTCCGCCGTCAGCTCTTCGCCCTCGACGACTTTCAGAGCGAGCACCGATTTCCGCGAAAGCTCGAATGCGTACTTCTCATCAATGTAGATGCGGAGCTTGCCCGGTCGGGCAGGATGGGAATCGAGTTTGGTGAGGATCATGCCGGGGTAAGTGAGGATGAAGCCCCGGGCTTGCGCCCGGGGCTAGGTTGTATCGCCCCTACGGGGCTTTTGGATCTCCAATTCTACTTCCTCTTCCCCACTACCTCCGGCTCCTCGACCACCGGCGGCGGTGTAGCGATCGCGCGCACCAGCCCCAGCTTCTCGCGCACTTCTTTGTTCAGCTTCTTGAACATCTCGGGATCGCCCGTGAGCGTTGCGATTGCCTGCTCGCGCCCCTGGCCGATACGTAATTCACCGTAGGAATACCACGAGCCCGACTTCTCGACGATGTTCTCCTTCGCCGCCAGATCGAGAAGGTCGCCCTGGCGGGAGATGCCTTCCCCGTAGATGATGTCGAACTCGGCTTCGCGGAACGGCGGCGCGACTTTGTTCTTCACGATCTTCACCCGCGTCCGCGCGCCCCTGACCATATCGCCATCCTTGATCGCGGCGATCTTGCGTATGTCCATCCGGACCGTGGCATAGAACTTGAGCGCGTTGCCGCCGGTCGTGGTCTCGGGATTGCCGAACATCACGCCAATCTTCATGCGGATCTGGTTGATGAAGATGACCGAGGTTTTCGACTTCGAGATTGTGCCAGTCAGCTTCCGCAGCGCCTGTGACATGAGGCGCGCCTGCAGCCCCATCTGCGGATCGCCCATCTCACCTTCGATTTCGGCGCGTGGCACAAGTGCCGCGACCGAGTCGACCACGATTACGTCAATGGCCCCGGACCGAACGAGTGTTTCAGTGATCTCAAGTGCCTGCTCGCCGGTATCGGGCTGGGAGATCAGCAGATTCTCGAGATCGACACCGAGCTTGCGCGCATAGGTCACGTCGAGTGCGTGCTCGGCGTCGATAAACGCCGCGACGCCGCCGGTCTTTTGCGCTTCGGCGACAATCTGCAACGCCAGCGTGGTCTTGCCCGAAGACTCCGGTCCATAGATCTCAATCACGCGCCCGCGGGGAATCCCGCCCACGCCCAGTGAATGATCAAGCGAGATCGACCCGGTCGAAATCGTCTCAACCGTCGGGTCGGCGGTCTCACCGCCCAGACGCATGATCGACCCTTTGCCAAACTGGCGCTCGATTTGCATGACCGCCGATTCCAATGCGCGCTTTTTTCCATTCTCCGGCGGAGCCGGAACTCTGATTTCCGCTGTCTTTGCCATCGCTATCCCTTTGCAGGCCCGCAGTCGGGCGGTTCACATTTCTTGGTCGGTGGCCAAAGTGACCAGTGATGCTACGTCAGAGTAATAATGTAGAAGCTGGTTTTCCACGCAAGCATTAACTGAACATACGGGCAGTATTTTATAACCAATTGGAGGATAAGGCGTTCCGCCGAACTTGACGCGTCATGCCCCGGATGCGGATAACCGAACTGATTCCAGGATCGAATATGCTGCGCCATCACGTGACAGCACCGATTTCATCAACTCGACACCCTCGACTCTGATACCCTCCGACTGATATGGCATGCGCGAGGAGGCCTTCATGAGATGGTCGACTGGCCCCGGTTCGCGAAATCGCGCCAAAGTAATGTGGGCGGAAAACTCTCTCGCCTCAGGTGCAAAGCCAAGCGGCACGATTGCACGATCAATCTCCCGCGTTAAGTTCTTCAGCGTCTCATACCCTTGCTCGATCCCAATCCAGAAAACCCGCGCTTTCCGCTCGTTCGGGAAGACACCGAACCCGCTCAGTCTGATTTCGAATGCCTGAAGACCGGATGCGGCCAGCGTAATCGCTCCACGGATCGGCATGACTTGAGCATCCGTAATCTCATCCAGAAACTTCAAGGTCAGATGGAGATTCTCGCCAGGGACCCAGCGCGCCGGCGGCCCGGCCGGATGCAGCTTCGCCGCGATCAAATCGATGTCGCGCTTGACCGAATCAGGCAAGTTGATGGCGATGAATGATCGCATGGCATGGGCACGGAAGGACCGTGCGTTATGATTGTGGAGGAAGAAGACGCACGCGCAGATGATTCAATGCCGCCTGCGCGGCGCGCTCACGGATCATGGGCCGATCACCCATAAGCTGCAAACGCACCGCTTCTGTGGCATGGCCTTTGATTGCCGAAGCAATCCAGACTGTCCCGACCGGCTTGCCCGGGCGCGCTCCACTGGGACCGGCAATCCCCGTAATTGCCACGCCGCAATCCGCGCCGAGCTTTTCTACCACGCCATCGGCCATCGCAACGGCGACCTCTTCGGAGACAGCGCCATGTTTCGTGATGAGCTCCGCACTCACGGACAGAAGGACAGTCTTCGTTTCATCGCGATAGGTGATGACTCCTCCGATCACATAATCCGACGATCCCGGCACATCGGTCATGCGCTTAGCCGCCAATCCGCCGGTGCATGATTCGGCGAACGCGATGCTCATTCCTCGTTCTTTGAGAATCTGCCCGAGCACCACTTCCATGCCGACATCCGATTCCGCGTAAACCGCGGAACCGACCAGAGGTCGAATTGCCGCTGCCCATTTCTCCAATTGCCCGGTCGAGTCTGTTCCCGACGCGGTGAATTTTAGCCGCGCACCATGCTCGGAGGGCAGATACCCGACCGCGATGTTCGGGAATTCACGCATGACCGGCTCAAGCAGTTCATACAAACGCGATTCCGGCGCTCCCGTCGTCGACCAGATGATCGTTGTCGCCATGATATCCGCCTCATCGGCGATACGGGGTACGATGTGATCCGTGATCATTGGCCGCATCTCGCGCGGCACACCGGGCACCACGGCAATCGCCGCTCCTTTGGTGCGCAGGTAGAACCCGACAGCCGTTCCGATGGGGTTGGGAATGATCTCCGCGTTGGCGGGGAGCACCGCCTGTGTCTCGAGATATGGCGTCACCGGACGCCCGGAGCGGGCGTAGCGATCTTTGAGATCTTTCAGTATCTCATCATGGAAGACGAGCGATCGGCCCAGCGTCTCTGCAATGGCCGCCTTGGTGACATCGTCATTGGTCGGACCCAGCCCGCCCGAAATGATTATCCAGTCAGCCCGTGTGATCGATTCCTCCAGCGCGGAAACAATCGCGTCCAGATCATCCGGCACCGAAGTCTGCCGCGACAGGGTCAGCCCGGCCTTGCCCAGCTGGTCGCCGACGAAGTGGGCATTCGTGTTCAGCGTCTGCCCCGCCAACAATTCAGAGCCGATTGTGATGAGTTCGATTTTCATGATGCGTTCGCTATCCACGCACAACCGGGACAAACACCAAAACTACCCGCACCGCCAAGTTCGTATACACCCCTGCCATCAAATCATCCGCCGTGACACCGATACCGCCCGGGAGCGATTCCAGCTTTCGCGTTGGCCACGGTTTCCAAACATCCAGAACTCGGAAGAGAACAAATACGGGAATCATCACCCATGCATCCGCCGGCAACCCGAGGTAGCAGACGAAGACTCCCGCCCATTCATCGATCACGATCCGTCCTGAATCATGCCCGAACAGCGGCTCGGCGCGCCCGGCCGCCCAAATCGAAATCGCGATCACGGCCAGTGTGCTGGCGATGAAAACAAGGTCATTCCCGGTACGCTGAATCGCCCACGCCAGAAAGACCGCCGGGATCGTGCCCCACGTGCCTGAATACGGACGCAGCATCCCGGAGCCGAGTCCCGTCGCCAGGAGCATGACAAACGGCTCTTTAGCCCACAGTTCGCGCGGCGGCGTGGTTATGTCGGCGCCTTTGCGCCAACCGCTCGGTGTCGTTTCTATCTGGCTCACTTCATCACCGTCTTGAGCAGCGCGAGATTGCGGATGATGTAATCCAAACCGGTCGCCGCCGCCATCACCACATTGGCTCCCATCAACCAGTCGAAGACCACCTTGGTCGTCGCACTCTCGAAGATGGCCCAGTTGTATCCCAGGGGCAACAGCGTTGCCTTGAGATAGACGAAAAGCAGGATCACGCTGATCGTGACCATCTGCAACAGTGTCTTGAACTTCGCGCCGAGCGTCGGGGCGATCAGCATGCCGCGATAGGCCGCCAACGAGCGAAATCCGGTGATGAAGAATTCGCGCCCGACAATGACCGTCACCATCCAGCCCCGCACATACCCGAGCGCCACAAATGAGATGAGCGCGGTCGAGGTGAGGATCTTGTCGGCCAGCGGGTCCATGAACTTGCCGAATCCCGTCGCCAGACCCCGCCGACGCGCAAAATACCCGTCGCCCAAATCTGTCAACGCCGCAACCACAAAGACAAACAGCGATGCCAGCTTGGCCCAGGTATGGTCCAAAAGGATCAACGCCATGAACACCGGCGATAAAAAGATGCGCGCCAGGGTGAGTTTGTTGGGCAGATTCATGAGCGCTTGGCCGCAACGCGGCAGGTCATGTTACCACCGCATCAATGCGCATGTCAACCAAGGCCGGATAACTCGGAAGTGTTGACGGGTGATGAATTGGTGGTTGCCTTCCCGATGGGATGTTGCTCCCCTCGCTACCGGAAGGGGGAGAGGGTGGACGCGAGCCACCGAAGGCGGCGATGCGGACGGGTGAGGGCATGCGTAGGACCCGCAACGAATCAGATTGAGCCACCCCGAAACCGAATGCCCTTCACATTCCGCTCCATCTCGCGTAGTTTCTCTCTGGTCAGCGTCGAGTTCCCAACAAGTTCCCGCTGATCTCCACCATGCCGGCCCGCACCCGCGACGAACACAGCGAATCACGCGCCTCCCAGACGCCTCCCTTTGACTGGCGTGCTGAGGAATCGTCACAAAAACGCGACCTCGCGCGCTTTGCCGGTGAAATGCTGCGGACGATCAGCCTGCGTGGCGGCTCCGCCGCTTCGCGGCAGATGTCGGAACGAGTCCGGGAACGCTGGGATCAACTCGTTCGACGTCTCGAAGGACGCTGGGCGCGCGGCAGCGAGATCTGGGATCGTCAGGCGGAGCAGATTGAACGGCTCTCCTCCGAACGTTCCCTGCTTGAAGCGCTGCTGTCACTGGATGAATCGCTGTCGACCGACTCCAATGTCGACGGCATGCTTGCGGCGACACTCCGTGCGCTGACCACTACTATCACCTGTGATGGCGCGTTGATCCATATCGCCGATGCCGGCGGGCAAGCACAACGACGATCCACCGAACGTCGCAAGGGACGGTTCTGGCCCCCTGCTGCCGACGTCGATCTCTGCGAACTCATCGTCGCCGGCGCATCCGACGGCCGTCGGATTTCGATCGAAGGACGCCCGGTCAAAAACACCCCGCGTGACCCCCACCGCGTCTCGCACTGGCTGGCCGTCGGGATTACCAACCGCTCGGACACCTACGGCGCTCTGGTCATAGGGCGTACCGCCGCGGAGGAAGCCTTCACTGAAGATCATGCGGAGACGCTGGAGCAGATCGGACGTCACCTCGCACGTGCCCTGACCGCGCGCCTTGGCGCGGGTGCGCGCGCACTCCCGGGAACCGGGCCCAAGCCCAAAGGCTTCGAGTCAATCTGGGGCGAATCACCGCCCCTGCGGCGGGCGCTCGAGTTGGCAGAAAAGCTCGCCGGGGCCGACACACCCGTCGTCATGGAAGGAGAAATGGGCACGGGACGCGAGACTCTCGCTCGCGCGATTCACAAGCGATCGTCGCGTGCCAAAGGACCATTCGTCACATTCCGCGGCTCCGATCTCCCCGAAGACACTGTCGCGCGCGGTCTCTTCGGCTCGCTTTCGATCAGCGTCGACGGCCACAAAGTCGAACAGCCCGGCGATATCGAGCTGGCCGAAGGCGGAACGTTGTTCATTGACGATCTCTCGGCCATCGATCTCGCGTTGCAGGTCCGCATCATTCGGCTGTTGAGCGAAGGGATCTTTGAGCGCGTCGGCGACCGGACACCGCGCCATGCGTATGTGCGGCTCATGGTCGCCACCACTGAGAATGTCGATGATGGCCTCTCGCGCGGACGGCTGCGGTCGGATCTGTATTACCAGATCACCGCCGGGCGGATCATGCTTCCGCCGCTGCGTGAACGCGGCAATGACATCATCGAGCTGGCGCGACGTTTCGCCATCGGCATCGGGCAGAAAAACAACAAGCGTCTTGAGGGAATCGATCTGGAAGCGGCGCGTCTGCTCGAATCGGCGCCCTGGCCAGGCAATATCCAGCAGTTGGCGCAGGTGATCGAACGCGCCGCGTTGGTCGCATCCGGACCGCTGGTCACCGCCGCCGATCTTCCGCGCGAGATTTCCGCCCGCACCATTGCCTCCAGCGTGGATCTCTCTGTTTGGAACCAGCAGGCGACAGCGGCGATCCGTCAGGCGGGCGAAGCCGGGCAAAGCGGCGATTACCGCCTGTTTCGTCGCGCGCGCCGTCTCGCGCAAAACGCTTTGGATGCTGCATTCGCCCACTCCGTCTTGCGCGCCGTCGGCAAGCATCCCTCAAAAGCCGCTTCACACGCGGGCCTGCATCGCGCGCAATGGTGGCGGCTTTGGCGCTCCGTGCGCGAGATCGGCAGCGCCGGAACACGCGAATCATCCGACACGGCCAAATTGCGCCAAGAAGAGAAACAATAACGTTATTTATGTTTCAATAATGTTACAGATGTGTCCTTCCCTTATCTTCAGGGGAGTTGCCGCCTCTTCTGCCTACACGTAACAATATTGTTACAGAATTTTCAGTCACAGGCCTATTTCCCCAAAAAAATCTTGCTCGTTTGCCGATCTGGATGAATGCTGGTCCACGTGTCGGACGGTAAGTGCCGATGCGGCAAGAGGATCAGACCCGGGTAAAATTCAACAGCGCGCAGCTACACGCCCGGTCACTGATCGAGGGCAGGAATAAGACCAAATTGGGTAAAAAACCCCCCACCGACTCTGTCTATCGCGCCGCAATCCACGCGGCCCGCGATCTCGACACGACATCCGACACGACACGCGCTTCGGCCGGTGTCGCCTTGGCGGCGACACTCGAGCGGCACGGCGTACGTCTGGGTGGGGCGCCAGGGAAAACCGCTGGCAAACCCATACCGGGAATCCTGGAACTGGCGGACGCCGAAGGAATCGTGATCAGTGTACCGGGAGAGGATCGACCGTCCGAGTGGGCCGCCATCGCCCATCAGAATCACTGGCAACGGGCACACTTGGTGCATTTCGCGCCGCACGCCCTGTCCATCAGGACAGTGGCCGTCTGAACCGACTCGACGAGTAAGGGAATTTGCAGATAACCGACGGACAGTTGTACCCACACTCTCTCAGGGCTGCAAGGAGGTGACTCACAATGGCAATGGCCAAGAAGAAGACCGCTAAGAAGGCGAAGAAGGCGACCAAGAAGACCGCCAAGAAGAAAACCGCGAAGAAGAAAGCCAAGAAGTAAACCTCTGATGTAAACCCGCGGCGTCACGCGTGTTCCGCACGGATTGCGGTCACGGTCTGGACGCCGCCGGTGTATCTGGTCCACCCCGTGCCGCCTCGTGCGGCGCGGGGTGGTTCGTTTTGGATTGCGGATTGCGGATTGCGGAATGAGACTCGCGATGCCTGGCTCTCTTCACCTAATCAGGTGACAACGGCCCGATTGAACCTTTACAATTGACCGTATGCATGCTCTTCATTCCGCATTCCGCATTCCGCAATCCGCAATCGACGATCGAAAGGGAGGTTCTATGCGCACAATCCTCGCGACTCTTCTGGTGACGACCATGGTGGCACCCGGTCTCGCCTCAGACACCCGCCCCGTCTCAACCTATTCCATCGTCGCACGTGATTCCGCCACAGGACACCTCGGCGTAGCTGTGCAGTCGCATTGGTTCTCTGTCGGGCCGGTTGTCCCTTGGGCCGAAGCCGGGGTAGGCGCGATTGCGACGCAGTCGTTGGTGAAAATCGATTATGGCCCCGACGGCCTTGATCGTCTCCGCACCGGGCAATCCCCGCAAGAAGCGCTCTCTGCCATGCTGGCTGCCGATTCGGGGCGCGAGGTGCGTCAGGTCGCCATCATCGATACACAGGGACGAGTCGTAGCCCACACTGGGACGAAATGCATCACATATGCGAGTCACATCGTCGGTGAGGGGTTCTCCGTTCAAGCCAATCTGATGGAGGATTCGACTGTCCCGCGTGCCATGGCGGCCGCTTACCGCAAGAATCTCGCGCTGCCGTTTGCGGAGCGTCTCCTGGCCACACTCGAAGCCGCCGAAGGCGAGAATGGCGACATCCGCGGCAAACAGTCCGCCGCGATCCTGATTGTGTCCAGCCAAAAGCAGGAAAAGCCATGGCAGGGCAGAATCATGGAACTTCGCATTGAAGATCATCCCGCACCGCTGGTCGAACTCGCGCGTCTGATCCGTATCGCGAATGCCTATGATTTTATGAATCGCGGCGATCTGTATATGGAACACCAGATGTGGGACTCGGCTGCTTGGGCCTATGGCTCGGCCGAGAAACTCGCTCCTGAAATCGCCGAGCTACCCTTCTGGCATGCCGTCACGCTCGCCTCGAAGGGCCAACTCGAAGACGCCCTCCCGATCTTCCAACGCGTCTTCGCCGCCGAACCCAATCGCTGGGACGTCCTTGTGACACGCCTGGTGCATTCTGGCCTGCTGCGGGACGATCCGGCGATGATTGCGCGCATCCTCTCTGTCGCACCACGCTGATAACAGCGGTTTTCGGGGGAATAGATTCACCTACCGGGTGTAGTATCTCTGCACGCGCGGAGGTGAATCATGTATGCCCGTATCGGTCTTATTTCCCTCGCTGCACTCCTGTTGACAGTATGCGCCTGTACCGAGCGGCGGCCATTGTCTCCGCGGCCAGAGCCTGGGCCACTTGTCCACGAACCTTGGGAGGATCAAGAGGCCGAGGACATCGCGTGCCTGATTTCAGGGGCAGTTTCCGCGCCTCATGACGTTTACCAAAGGGTCGTAGAAGATCTTTGTCGAATCCGTCAGGCGTGGGGAGATTCCATACCGTCGGTGCTTTCCATCGAGGGGTTGGCCCCCTTTGTGGAGGCTGACGTCGGCATGCATGTCGATTCCGCTAATTATCAGAAGATGCAATCCGGTCTGCATCGCGAGTTTGATAGCCTCAACGCTCAACTGCACGGGGGAAGGTTGTCATTCTCCGACGGGAAGTATGTACGTGCGGACATCCCAGTCAGGGCCAACATCTGGCGCGTGCGGGAATCGTATGAGCGGCTGCACGGTGTCAAGAGTGTGTGGCCGACTACGGGCAGATGGGATGGCCCCAGGCTCTATGCCCATCTGGAGACGAATTACATCGGATACCTATTTCGCGACGCATGGGGCGATTGCCCCAGTGGCTGCTACGTGAGCCACTACCACTATTTTCAAGCCCAAGGGGACTCGATTCTCTTTCGTGGAAGCTGGCTGGCAGATGGGAGCGGGACTCCTGAGCCTGAGTGGTGGATTGTCGGGCGAAGGGCGCAGATCCTCTGGCGGGAGGGTGACTCTCACTTTCGATTGCGAGATACTACGCCACCGGATCGTGTCAATGACCTGAGCGCTGGCGGTCTCCAGTCGGATTCGCAGGTCACACTCAGCTTCACCGCGCCAGCGGATCGGGGCGTCAAGGATCAACCGGCCGAATACGTGCTCCGCTGGGGGCCCGCTCCTATTAACGATGACAATTGGTATTTCTTTCCTTCATACGCTGTCTTCGACGCACAAGCACCGGGCACGATCGTCAGCTTGACCTTAAAGAATCTTCCGGTGTCGGACATCAACTATATCGCAATGCGCTCGGTGGATGTGCTCAACCACGTCTCTGCGGTCTCAAACAATGTAACTGTCCAAGCCATCCGGGCGGATGCCCCCTGAAACTGGAGATTTCCAGCAACGATACCTGCGGGCCGGACATTGGTACGACGCATGTCGAAGTGATGAACTGACAGTCCGAAAGTCACTTGTCATTAGTCACTTGTCAATTGTCAATCTATCAATCGTCAACGCCCCAGCTGCGTCTCCACCTCCACGACCGCGTTCATCTCGTCCTTCATGATGTGCATCAGGTCGTGCTTGTGGACGAAGTGGTCGACCATGTTAACGATTTTTTCGTACTGCGCCGCGGCGGCTTTCTCGGTCTTGAGCGACTCTTCCAGCATCTTCTTGGTCGACTTGGTGTGCACGATCGGCGCCGGATCGCGTGTTGTGATCGCCTCGGCGTTCATCTGCGCAATGATGTCGCGGACAACCTCGGCGTGGCCGAATGACTCCTTGGCCTCCTCTTCGAAGTGGCTCTTCAACGTTAGCACGTCCATTCCCTGCATATACGCGGCGTAATGGGCGTACATCGCCTGTGCCCGCAATTCCCAGCCCAACGCCTTGTTCAACTCGGCGATGAGCGGCTTGTTATCCTTGCCTTTGGCTGCCACATGTTCTCCCTATTTAGTGTGATTTGCAATTGGTCTCTCGCTCGAATATCCGATGAGATTCATCCTCTTGTCAACCCGCCTGAATTCCAGATTGACTCAATTTGGACGGACGTTAGATTACTCTTGATCGACAGACTGACGCGTCCCACGTCACTGCCCTGATCACGAAAAACAAGGTCATGAGCGCCTCTTCAAGGAGGACTCTATGCTGCGCGTCCTTGGGCCGTGTGTGTTCCTGCTGTGGTGTGCCCTGAGTCCCAGATCGCTCCTGCAGGCAATTGACTCCGATACAGTTCCCCCGGTCTCCGCCGTGGAGTGCGACTCTCTCGGCACGCTCATCGCTGGCAGCGGCGAAGGAGGTGGTTGTTGGGGATGGATTGCCCCCAACGGCGAGGAGTACGCCATTGTAGTAAACGGTGACGGGCTTGAGTTTCTGCGTGTTAGTACGATGACCCACGTAGGCACCTGGGCCGGGGCCGGCTTCTTGCGTGAAATTCAAACCTATCGACAATATTGCTATGCCATGACATGCTGCTACGAGGTGGGCTTTCCAGGGATCGTAATCTTCGATATGCAGGGGCTTCCCGAGTCGGCGCCCGTTGTTGGTGATTACAGTCCCATACCAACCACCTACGACAACTTCTCAATTGATACGGCACGGGGCTACATCTATCTGGTACAGGGAGGCGGACTCAGGGTCCTGAGTTTGGCTGATCCGGAACATCTGTGGCCGGTGAAGACGATTTGGGGACATGGATTCTATAACGTCACAGCCATCAATGACACGGTCTATGCGGCATTGGGCAGTTCCGGAGCGTTCGCGATCTGGGACTTCAGTGACAAGCAAAACCCCGCGGAAATTGCCCGCGTGACGATTCCCGGCGTCGGCAATCACGTCAGTAGCGCGTGTCCGACGGAAGATCGACGCTTCTTGGTGACTACCGAGGACGAGCCCGCCTCAACCCCACTGAAGATTTGGAACATCGAAAACAAGGCCTATATCTATCAAGTGTCATCTTACCTCGGTCCGGGCGGCGTACCGCGAATGGCGCAGGTCGAAGGCGACCACGTCTATGTCGCCCATTACTCATCGGGCGTCAGCATTCTCAATATCGAGAATCCCGAGTGCCCCGTTGAAGTCGCTGTGTACGACACTTACCCGGCCAATAACGATCCGGACACCTTTGGATGCTGGGGAGTATACCCGCACACGCAGGGCCGAGGGACTTTGTATGCGGCCAACCGTAGAGGAGGATTGTACGTGCTTCAGACGAACATTGCACCGACACGCTTTGACGCGACTCCGCGTGTCGGGTCCGCGCCGCTATCGGTTGCCCTCACCGACCTATCACCTCTCTCCACAACTTGGGATTGGGATTTCGGTGACGGAGGATCATCGACCTTGCAGAATCCAATCCACGCATTCGGACCAGGCCTTTACACAGTGCGACTGGACATCTCATCCCCGACGGGCACAGGGAAGAAATCAAAGCCGAACTACATCACGGTTTTCGCCGAGACTTTGAAGGTCGCGGATCAGCAGGTCTTCACCGGCCAGAGTGTGGTATGGGATATCAGCTATCACAACAACGTCCCGGTGACGGAGTTGAAGCTGCCGATTCAACTGTCCAATGTTCCTTCCGTGGCGACGTTTGATTCCGTCACCACCACCGGCTGCCGCACCGGGAACTTCGAGTTGCAGGAATTCCTGCTTGAGCAATACAGCGCAGGACGCGTCGTCTTGCGTCTCAAGGCGGATGTAGGCGGTGGAACACCCGCTCTCCCCGTTGGGGACGGGCCAATTGCGCGAATTTATCTTACGGTCAACGCCGACGCTTTGGCCGGACAGCAAGTCGTGCTGAGCATGCCTCCCATCGGCGTTGCCCAGCACACCCGCACGGCATACACATACACCGCAGCGGACACAGTGGACCTGTTTGGGGGAATCGCAACAGTGGCCGGCGCCTGCGATTGCTCCTGCCATGGCGATCCAAACTGCGACGGGAATCACGATGTGCTTGATGTCGTGCACGTCGTCGGTGTCGCGTTTAGAAACATCCTCCCCGAGATTGACCCGTTATGTCCGCATGGCGGGCGCACCGATCTGAACTGTTCTGGTGACACGGACGTGATCGATGTCGTCAACATCGTGTCAATCGCCTTCCGGAACATCAGCGCTCAATCGATCATCTGCAATCCGTGTAGCCCATAGATCGTCCGTCGTGCGCAGGTGATGACAAGTCCTAAGACCCATTCTTAAGGAGAGTCTGTGATGCGCGTCCTTGGGCTGTGTGCCACGATCCTGTGCGGAGTTCTCATTCGAGGTACATTCGTTTACGCGATCGACTGCGACACGATTCCGCCCGTCCCCGCCGTTGCAGTACAGGATTCAGGCACATTTGATCTCGACAGCTATGACGCCGGTGACGGCGGATGCTGGGGCTGGATCGATCCTGAGGATGAAGAAGAATACGCGATTTCGACCACAACTGACATGGTCCATTTTGTGCGTGTAAGCACGATGAGCATCATCGATCAAGTTGAAGCGCTTTTCGGCTGGCACCTTCGGCATGCCGTGCGAACGTACGGTCATTACTGCTACGCCTGCGGCGAGTACCCTGGTACAACCCCATGGCACTGTGAAATTATCGATATGGGATTTCTTCCCGATTCGGCTCACTATGTAAAGTTATTTGAGTCATTTCGAACTCAGAACCTTTCGATCGATACTGCGCGCGGATTTATGTATCTGGTCCAAGGCTTCGGAATGCGGGTTTATGATCTGGCCGACCCTGTCAACCCTGCCTACGTGGGTGTGTTCTCTACGGGTGGGCTTGACGAAGTCGTGGCCTTCAACGACACCGTCTATTGTGCCTTGGGACCCGGAGCTGGGTTCTCCATCTGGGATTTTACTGACAAGCAGAATCCCATCGAACTGGGCCGTGTCACGATACCAGGCGAGGGGGTCAATGTCAGCAGCGCCTGGCCCACGGAAGACCGCAAGTACCTGATCACGGCCGAAAGTCAGCCCGGCGGCATCGTCAAAGTCTGGAATATCCAAGACAAGAGCTTTATGTACCAGGCGGGCGAATATGCGCCTGCCAGCGGAGTCAGCTTTCGCGTGCAAGTTGAGGGGGACTTTGCTTACCTGTCCGAACTCACGGGCGGCTTCAGCATCCTGAACATCGAGAATCCGGAATGCATCCAGGAAGTCGCGCACATTGACGCGACGACCGGTCCAATCTGGGACGCCTACCCGCATACCGCGGGACGGCGGACAGTCTACGCTTCCGATTTGGGTGGTTACCTGCACGTATTCCAGACAGACATCACGCCGGTGACCTTTGAGGCCAATCAGTTCGTGGGCTCGGCTCCATTGGCCATCGACTTTGCGGAAACTTCGCCGTTTTCCGAGAGTTGGTATTGGGACTTTGGCGACGGCGGCTCATCGATCCTGCAGCATCCAAGTCACACCTTCGGCCCGGGTTTGTACCATGTCAGTTTGGATATCACCACTACCATCGACGGCACTGGAAGCACGACCAAGCAGAACTACATCACGGCCTTTGCTGAGACCCTGAAAGTCTCCGACCAGCCCATCTACACCGGATCACCGGTCGTATGGAACATCAGCTATCACAACAACGTCCCGGTGACGGAGTTGAAGCTGCCGATCCAGCTCTCCAATGTCCCGTCGGTGGCCACACTGGATTCGATCAACACCGTCGGATGCCGCACGGATTATTTCGAATTGCAGGAGTTTCTCCTCCAGCAGTATGGGAGTGGTCGTGCCGTCCTGCGCCTGAAGGCAGATGACGGTGGCGGCGCACCAGCTCTCCCGGTCGGGAATGGCCCAATCGCCCGCATCTACCTCACGGTCAATGGATCGGCCACAAGTGGACAGCAAGTCGTGCTGACCATGCCTCCCATCGGCGTTGCCCAGCACACCCGCACGGCATACACATACACCGCAGCGGACACAGTGGACCTGTTTGGGGGAATCGCAACAGTGGCCGGCGCCTGCGATTGCTCCTGCCATGGCGATCCAAACTGCGACGGGAATCACGATGTGCTTGATGTCGTGCACGTCGTCGGTGTCGCGTTTAGAAACATCCTCCCCGAGATTGACCCGTTATGTCCGCATGGCGGGCGCACCGATCTGAACTGTTCTGGTGACACGGACGTGATCGATGTCGTCAACATCGTGTCAATCGCCTTCCGGAACATCAGCGCTCAATCGATCATCTGCAATCCGTGTAGCCCATAGATCGTCCGCCACATCTGGGGTGAATTAGACCTCCTCGCTCACCATCGGGAACCCCAAGTCCCACAATGACGTTGACAGTTTTTGGAAACAGGGCTATATTCGTTCAGTTTGGCCGGGTGGGCCAACCGTTTACTACCCTCATTTGTGATCGATCCCAAAACTGTTGTCCCATCGCGAGGTCAGATGATGAAGTTCGCTTTCGGTTTGTGCACGGCCCTCCTTATTGCATTCTCGTTGTCTCCCTCTGCGAGTTACGCGATCGACTGCGACACGATCCCAGCCCGTCCCCCCATCGAATTCGACAGTATCGCCACCTTCCAGTTTAACGGCGGAGCAAGTTGCTGGGGATGGATCGCGCCGGATGGCGAGGAGTACGCCATCATGGGCACAGGCGACGGGATCGACGTGGTCCGCATCAGTACAATGACCCACGTCGGCCATGCCCCGATGCAAGCCTGCTCCTGGCGGGAACTGAAGACGTATCGCCACTATTGCTACGTCGTCTCAGAATGCAACGCCGCGCCCAATGCCGGCATGATGATCGTCGATCTCCAGTACCTGCCTGACAGCGTCCACGTGGTGGGAACATACACGGCCGGCGGCGTCCGCAGTCACTGCATCTCCATCGACACCGCGCGCGGCTATGCCTATCTCGTCCGCACCAGCTACACTGGTTTCCGCATTGTCAGCCTCGCCAATCCCGAGGCGCCAGTCGATGTCGGCAGCGTCACGACCGGGGACTTGCACGATATGACGGCATTTAACGACACGGTCTACGCAGCCGAAGGAAATAATAGTGGCTTCTCGATCTGGGATTGCACGAACAAGGCGGCGCCGGTGGAGTTGGCGAGCGTCACGATACCCGGCAACGGATACGTCCACAACCTCTGGCCTACAGCCGACCGCAAGTATCTCGCCTCGACCGAAGAGCTCCCGGATTTTCGGACGATGAAGATTTGGAACATGGAGAATTTGAACAACATCTTCATGGTGAGCGAGTACATCGGCCCCGGCGGCATTCCGCACAATGCCCACATCGAGGGCGATTACCTCTATCTGTCTCACTACTCCTCGGGAGTCAGCGTCCTGGACATCACCGTCCCCGAGTGCCCGGATGAAGTGGCCCTATTCGACACCTATTTGCCGAGCAACCAGCCCATCTTCGATGGCTGCTGGGGCGTCTATCCCCACACCAACGGTCTCCAGACAGTCTATGCCTCGAACATGGATGGCCGGTTCTTCATCTTCCGCACGAGCATCATCGCCACCGATTTCGATGCGACTCCGATAATCGGCCCGGCGCCACTGAGCGTCGATTTTACCGATGTCTCTCCAATTGCCCAGTCGTGGAAGTGGTACTTCGGCGATGGTGATTCTTCCACCGTCCAGAATCCTGCGCACGTCTATGATCCGGGGTTATACACGGTCCAGCTTACGATTACCAAAGGCACTGGAGAAGGCGTCGAACTAAAGCCCAACCTCGTGACAGCCCTGGCGGAAACCCTCAAGGTTGCTGACACCACGGCCGCGCCGACCCAGGCCGTCGTCTGGGAAATCCGTCACCAGAACAACGTCCCGCTCACGGAAATCAAACTGCCGGTTCAGGTGACGAATGTCCCCTCCGTTGCGATCTTTGACTCGATCAGCACCGTGGGATGCCGCACCGATTACTTCGAACTCAGGGAATTCCTGCTGAGCCAGTACAGCGCCGGCAAAGTCGTTCTGAGGCTCAAGGCAAACAACGGCGGCGGCGCCCCACCGTTGGCGCCCGGCAATGGCCCGATCGCCAAGGTCTATTTTCGAATCCAGGGTTCGGCAACTGATGGACAACAAGTCGCCCTCACCATGCCGCCGCTCGGCGTTGCGCAACACACCCTCAGCGCTTCCACGATTACGACCACGTACACCCCGCAACTCGTTAGCGGGATCACTACGGTGGAAGGCACATGCAGTTGCTCTTGCCACGGCGACCCGATGTGCGATGCGCAGTTCGATGTGCTTGATGTCGTAGCGACCGTTGGGGAGGCATTCCGGAATGTGACGCCCACCATCGATCCCAACTGCCCTCATGTAGGGCGCACGGATCTCAATTGCTCCGGCGGTATCGACGTCCTCGACGTGGCACTGATGGTCAACGTCGTCTTTCGCAATGGCGATCCACAAACAACGATCTGTAATCCCTGTAACCCATAGTACCGTCGAGAAACTGACAACATGAGAATACCGCGCCTCTTGACTGTACTGACCGGCGGATTGCTCTGGACGGCTGTCTTGGCCAGTTCCGCCGCGGCCATCCAGTGCGACACACTCCCCATAAGGCGAACAATCGAATTCGACAGCATGGGGGTCTTCCAATTCCAGTCCAGCGGGGCCAGTTGTTGGGGCTGGGAATCACCGGATGGACGTCATTATGCCATCATGGGCGGAGGCCGCAGCATCGGCTTCATTGACGTGCAAACGATGACGATTGTCGACACGGTCCCGACCCAGACCTGTCAGTGGCGCGAATTGAAGACCTACCGCAACTACTGCTATGCTGTCTCGGAGTGCACCGGCGATAAGCAGGGCATGATGATCATCGACATGAAGTACCTGCCCGACAGCGTGCACTATGTTGGTAGTTACTCCTCGGGCTCCAATATCCGCAGCCACTGCATCTCGATCGATACCGCGCGCGGATATTGCTATCTGGTCCGCCAGAACTACTCAGGATTCCGGATTGTGAGCTTGGCGAATCCCGAGGCGCCGGTCGATGTCGGCGGCGTCACAACCGGCGATCTGCATGACATGACGGCGTTCAATGACACCGTGTACGCGGCCGAAGGATATAACAGCTCATTCTCGATCTGGAATTGCACCAACAAGGCGGCCCCGGTCTTTCTCGCCCGTGTCACCATACCCGGGGATGGCTACGTCCATAACGTCTGGCCAACCGACGATCGGCGGTTCCTCGCCTCGACCGAAGAGGTCCCCGAGGGACGCACGATGAAGGTGTGGAATAAGGAGAACCTCGGCAGCATCTCCAAGGTCAGCGAGTACATCGGGCCCGGCCAGATTCCTCACAACGCCCACGTGGAAGGCAACTACCTGTTCATTGCGCATTACACGTCCGGCGTCTCGATCCTTGACTTCAACTACCCGGAATGTCCGGTGGTCATGCGCGAATACGACACGTACTTGTCCAACAACAGTCCCGATTACGAGGGCTGCTGGGGTGTTTATCCCCACACGAACGGCAGCGGCTGGGTTTATGCCTCGAACATCGATGGCCGGCTCTTCGTATTCAAATTCATTGTCAATCCCCACGCCGCATCGGCGGAATTTTCCGCGACACCAAAAATCGGAAATGTTCCGTTTGACGCCAACTTCGCTTCGAGTGGTCTCGATTTGACTGAATGGGCTTGGGACTTCGGCGATGGCACGCAGTCGACCGCTCAGCATCCGTCGCATGCATACACGACACCGGGTGTCTACGATGTATCACTCGCCGTGACCGGCGTCAGCGGCACAGACTCGATCGCGAAGCCGAACTACGTCGTCGCGCTCGCGGAGACCCTCCTGGTCAGCGACACAGGGTTTGATCGAGGGACCCAGGTTGCATGGGATGTCAGCCTGACCAACACCGTACCTGTCTCGGAAATCAAACTACCAGTCTTGCTCTCGGGGGTCCCGGCCCTTGCGACATTCGATTCCATCAGCTACGTCGGTTGCCGGACATCATACTTCGAGCTTAAGCAGATAATCCACAACGCTCCCAACTTGGGACAGATGGTCGTCCAACTGCGAGCCCGCCTCGGTGGCAGCGCGCCGGATCTTGCGCCGGGAAGTGGTCCAGTAGCACGGGTGCATCTGACGATCCAGAACAATGCCATCCCCGGTGATTCGATCGTTCTCGGGACACCAATTGTCGGTGGACACGCGCTGACAGCAGTTACCGCCGGGCTCCCATACCCGCCAGCCTCCGACGGCGCTTATGCCGTCATCGGACCGCCCTGCGACTGCAGTTGCCATGGCGACCAATTCTGTGATGGCTCTGCGAACATTCAGGATGTCGTCGGCACCATCGGAGTCGCTTTTCGGAATACCCCACCGACCGTCGACCCCGCCTGCGTGCACTCGGGACGCACCGACTTGAATTGCAACGGCTCAACCGACGTTCTCGATGTCGTCCTCATGATTGGCGTGACCTTTCGGAACGAAGATCCGGCGACGATGATCTGCAACCCCTGCGATTGACTGCAAACTCGAACAAATGAAGGAGGCCCCTGGAGCGAGACTCCGGCGGCCGTTTTCTCTTTGATGGACCAGTGATCATCCGCCAACGGCGATCATTGTCGGTCGGCCGAGGAAAGCGGGGTCGTCCAGACGATGCGCCGGCGCTTTCTGCTGCCAATATGCCACAACGGTTTCAAGAATCTGCTTGTCATCTGCCCCACGGCGCATGAGCGATTTGAAATCCAACAGCGTCTCGGAAAACAGACAGTTGGCAATGCGCCCATCGGCGGTGACTCGCAGACGTGTGCAATTCGCGCAAAATTTGTGCGTCATCGTGGAAATGAAACCGATCTTACCGGGGAGACCATCTATTCGCCAGAGTTTGGCCGGAGCCGTCGGATCATCTGTGAGAATCGGCAGAAGCACCCCACCGATGCGATTGCGAATTTCGGCCTCAGGCACGAGCAACTCATCCGAGTATTCCACTTCTGCCGTCGGCATGAACTCGATGAAACGAACATCGATCTTGGGGTGGACGCACAGATCGACGAATGCGGGAATCTCATCGTCGTTAATGCCCCGCATCACGACAGTGTTGATCTTGACCTGTCGGATCGCCGGATGCGCCAGACTCGCATCGATGGCCCGACGGACCCGTTCGTGCCCCGCGTGACGGGTGATTTGCACAAACCGCTCCTCGCGCATCGTATCCAGCGAAATATTGACGGTGCTGAGACCGGCATCCAAGAGCGCCGCAAGTTGATCTTCAAGCAGGTACGCGTTGGTCGAAAGGCAGATTTCTTCGATACCGGCTATCGCACGAACGGACTTCATCAACGACGGCAGCCCGTGCCTGAGCAACGGCTCTCCCCCCGTGAAGCGCACCTTGCGTACGCCAAGGCGTGCGAGCAAACCGACCAGGCGCAGTATCTCATCGTCGGCAAGTGCCGATGCTTCACGGCGTCCGGGTTGAGCAGCTTCGGGCGCGCAATAAAGGCAGCGGAAATTGCAGCGACCGGTCACTGCGATGCGCAGGTATCTCGGCCGACGGCCAAGCCCGTCGCGACAGTCGATTTCAGGAATGTCTGTCCACATAACGAAAAATCCGACCGGGCACATGAGAATAACGCCGATGGGTCGGATGGGTGGATCGCCTCTTATCTCCTTTGCCAAACACGGGCTGGCCGGACAGTTGCCCGTCGGGCCGTCGGGTTCCCGCCGGCCTCATGGGTCAACGGGACTCGGAGTTGTCATTTAATCATACGCATTTTCTCAAAGCCCAAACAACAGTTTCTTCGCTCCAGACAACGAGGTAGATTCATAATGAGTTTTCTCGGGATGATGCCATGTACCGCAGCGCACTAGCATGCTTTGTTGTCATCGTTTTCCAAGCGTGCGCGGTTTGGAGGGGATGGCAGCCCATTGTTGCTGACAAGGACAATCTCTACAAAGGTTGGAGTGTTTGGATACGCGCGGATCAGTCTCCGGGGGTTGGTTGCGGAGTCTTCGTGTGGATGCTCATGCGGGAGATATCCACTCCTCCAAGTGTGAGAATCATGCCCGATTCGGTTTGCCTGCTGGATTCTGTCGGCAATAGGATCGTGGATGGGTCCCTGCGAGTCAGTATTAACTATCCCTATCGGATGTGGCGCGATTCGGTCTCAATTTACGAGATGTTCGGCGACCGTGATGCGTCCGCATGCCTGGACTCTGTAGCTCTTCCGAATTCGCTGATCTGCAGGCTGAAATTGGTAGTCCTCAATTTGCAGGATCGCTCTGTGAGCAGGGACTCGGTTGATATCCCAATGACATACAGGAAAGGTATCTACTTCACGGGCGGAGTGTGAATTCTAGTAAGCCGATGCTACTCATGCTGGCTGTGATGATCTCGGTCGTCACTCATTGCGGCTGCGTCGACCCAACCATGCCGTGGTGGGAGACGAGAGACCTGTACAAGGGCTATCGACCGGCAGACGAGTGGGTCATGTATCAAGGCTGGAAAATTGCCGTGGCGCTGATCCCCACGGATCTGTCAGCCAACACCGAAAAGGCGAATGACTTTGCGCTTGAGATTCGCGCGCAGCAGACTTTGCAGAGTCAGCCCGTTCTGTTGGGGCTGGACTCGGTATATGTCATGGGGAACTTCTTTGCTGCAGGAGGAGCAAGACCAATGCTCATGATCACAAACTGTCCTGTATCGGGCGATTATCAGTATTATTACTTAAGTCATCTTCGGCGAGGGCGCGATCTGGGAAGGCCGTCGGACAACCCAGAGTACTACAACGTTGATGTGCATGCCTCGACTTCCGTTGCACCGTACACGGACACAATTCCCGTTCTTGTTTCTCTGCGGCTAACGAAGCACAAATGATCCAAAGTCAATTCCTCAGTATTTCCAAGGGCGCAAATCGCAGCATCAGCGTCTTGGTCCCAAAACCGCGGAATGTGACATCGCATGTCGCCCCATCGCCCATGCCACGGATCGCCAACACTTCCCCTTCGCCGAACTTTGGGTGACGAACAATCGTGCCCGCCTGAATCAGCGCCGCCACGCCCGAACGACGCGGCTCGCTTGGCGATTCTTTCTTGGCGACTGTTCGCGCCGCCCGGTGCTCGCCATACATCGAAGCGCCCGCTCTCCACGATCGACCGGCAGCATCGTATCCAAGTCCGCCCGGCTCCAGCTCGGTCGCCGGAATCAGATTTTCGATATCAAGATATTCGCGCGGGATTTCTTCAATGAACCGCGACTTCATCGATGCCATCGGGCCCAGGCGGCGACGAGTCCGCGCATGCGTGAGAAACAGGCGCTCCTTGGCGCGCGTCGCCCCGACGTAGAAGAGCCGACGCTCTTCTTCCAGTGTCTCCGGCCGCTCCATCGAACGCGACAACGGGAAAAGCCCTTCCTCCAAGCCCGTGATGAACACAATCGGAAACTCCAGCCCTTTGGCAGAGTGCAGGGTCATCATCGTCACGCGTTCGAGAGATGGTTCATAGCTGTCGATGTCCGAGACTAACGACGCCTGCTCGAGAAATCCAGACAGCGTCGGCGTGTCGGTCGAGACTTCGTACTCTGACAACGCCGCGATCAACTCGGCGACATTCTCCTCGCGTGTCTGGGCAATGTTGGGATCTTCATCATCCCACGCCGCCTTGAGATTGGTTTTCTCAACCAGCCAACGGCACCAATCGCCCAGCGGCATTTCCTTGTAGTTCTGTTTCAATTCAGCCAACAAGGCCGCAAGTCTGCCGATGGAATCTGCCGCCTTGGGACCAACCACTCCTGCGACAGCAGTGTGATCCTGCAGGAATTCCATCCATGGACGCTTGTCCAGGCGTTTGGCTGCCGCCAGCTTCTCCTGCGACGTCTCGCCGATCCCCCGCCGCGGCTTGTTCATGATGCGGAAGAGAGCAACCGAGTCGTTGGGATTGATGACCAACTGCATGTACGCGAGAACATCTTTGATCTCGGCACGCTGGTAGAATTTCACGCCACCGACCAGCACATACGGCATCGAGTATCGCCGGCACGCCTCCTCGAACGCTCGCGATTGCGCGTTCGTGCGATAGACGATGACGAAGTCGCTGCCCGCGTGCCCTTCCGTCTTGCACAGCATGCGGATTCGGCTGATCACCATCTCCGCTTCCGTCCAATCGTCCGGCGTGAGGATGAGCGTGATCTTCGGCCCGGGGTGCTTTTCGGTCCAGAGCTTCTTGGGGTGCCGGTTCCGGTTGGAGGACACCACGGCATGGGCCGCTTCGAGAATATTGGGACGTGACCGGTAGTTCTGTTCGAGCCGAATCACCACCGCATCGGGATAGTGCCGTTCGAAGTCGAGGATGTTGCGGATATCGGCGCCGCGCCAGGCGTAAATCGACTGGTCGTCATCACCGACCACGCAGATGTCGCGCTCGGGATCCGCCAAAATCTGCACCAGCCGCGATTGCGCCATATTGGTGTCCTGGTACTCATCGACCAGGACATGCCCAAACCGGCTCTGCCAGCGTTGACGGACTTCCTCGTTGTCGATGAGCAGACGCACTGTGCGGATGATCAGATCATCAAAGTCTACCGCTCCCGCCTCGGCCAATTGCCGCTGATAATTGGCGTAGATGAGCGCGATGCTCTTCTCGAAGTCGTCCTTGGCAAGATTGGCGAATGCGGCGGCATCCTGCAGTTTGTCCTTTGCCGCCGAGATACGGGACTTCACCACTCCGGGTGTGAATGTCCGCGATGGCAAGTTCAGCTCGACGATAATCCGCTTGAGCAGGCGTGAGGAATCATCGTCGTCGTAGATTGAGAAATCTGCGGGGAGCCCGGCCGCGGCATGCTCTTGTCTTAAGAATCGCGCCGCAAATGAGTGAAATGTTGAAACCCACACCTGTTGTGCGCCCTCGCCAACCAGTTCGCGCACCCGGTTTTTCATCTCGCCGGCGGCCTTGTTTGTAAACGTGACCGCGAGAATCCGCCACGGCGCTACACCGCGCGCGAGCAGATGAGCAATCCGGTAAGTGATGACACGCGTCTTCCCCGATCCGGCCCCGGCCAAAATGAGAAGCGGCCCGGAACCGTGCGTCACCGCCTCCCGCTGGGGCGGATTCAGATCGGCAAGCAGATCGTGTGTGGAAGCGGATGGAGGCATCATCTCGGCGCGTACAAAATACGCCGCATCAACGCGGCGTCTTTGCAACATACGAGCGATGACCCCGGAGATCAATCACGTCCTCGAGCGATTGACCGTCATTCCAAATCCCGCGCTCTTGCTCCACGCGGGATTTGGAATCTTTGTTACTCCTTTGCGAAGGTAAAAAAGAGCAACAAAGATTCCGGGCCTCACGGTAGAGCTGTGTGGCCCGGAATGACGAACGCTAATTGTTACTCCAGAGTATTCACCGCATCCCCACCGCATTGTACGCCATCATTCGGAAGAAGTCCTCGCGCGCATGTAATGCGGCATCCAGTGAGTGATTCTCAAACACACGGGCGCGCGCAGCCTCCCCGAATCGCTCCGCCAGTTCCGGCGAAAGAAGCAGGATTGTGATGAACATCGCCAATTGGTCGGCATCTTTGAAGTCGACCAGGTACCCCGACTCGCCATGCGTCAGGAACTCGCCATTGCCGCCGACTCTGACGGCGACTGTTGGCAGCCCACCGGCCATGTACGACAATAGGTAGGGCGAACAGCTCTCGACATACGACGTCACTACTCCCACATCGGCCGCAGCAATGCACGCATCCAAGGCCACACTGGGCGGCGGCTCGATCACGTGATCGCCCACACCGTGTCGCTTTATTGCCTCCCGGATTTCCGAACGCGACTCCGAATTTCCCGTGCCCCAGAGGAGCAAACGAACATTTTTCTGATGCGGCAACAACTGCCGAATGGCGAAAAACAGGGTGTCATAGTCTTGCGTTGTGGCAAATCGTCCCGCCGCGAGCACCAGCGGTTGGTGCGCCGAGAGTCCAAGGAGATGCTTCGCCTCAATGACACTGCCTTCACTGCGGTGATCGAAACGGCGTGTGTCGACACCCCAACGGAGGATGTCGATCCGATTGCGATGCACCTGTTCCTGGCGAATCAAACGTTGTGCCGCGACGAATGAGTCCGTGATGAACCGTGTCGCATTCTCATTGGATCGCACGATCGATTGCAGAATCGGCAGGGTGAGCCAATGACCGAGATCAGTCGCGAGGACCTGACGAATCTGTACGCCTAACGATTTGGCCGCAGACAGGCCAAGGACTCGCGCCGCCCCCCCCCGTACGAGCAGAGCATCAGGTCGCAAACGGTGGATGAGTCGCAGGACCTTGAGTCGCGCCAACGGATTCCAGAGTATGCCGCCACGGGGCAGACCGAGAAAATGAGCCAGTCCGTCACCTGGGAAATCGGCTCCCTGAGAGTGGTCGTAGAGGTAGGTCTCGTAAGTCTGGCACACCTCGGGATTCGGCTCGGCCAACGGATCAGCAGGAAACAGCACTCCGTCGAGTTCCGCAGCGGGTTCATCGGCCAGATAGAGCAGTCGGAATCGTTCAGGCATGATGACAGGGGCATTCGGTTCACCCCATCATCTTATCGGCTTTTCCTCCGGTCGACCTCAGCATCTTAGAATCGGGGAATCGGCCCCTGGGATCGTCGCTCTTCTTCATTCCGCATTCCGCATTCCGCAATCCGCAATCAACTTGATCCCCCCCTGCCAGATGAATTATCTTAGCCACGGAGAGATGTCCGAGTGGTTTAAGGAGCACGCCTGGAAAGTGTGTAGGCGTTAATAGCGCCTCCCGGGTTCGAATCCCGGTCTCTCCGTTTCGATTCTGGGTCGAATTGGCCGCCACGTAACAGTTTGGCGGCGTTTTTATAGGGAGGACAATGCCGAAATCATATCTGAATCCGAAATCTCTGTTTTCGAGTCAGCAGTACGGTTTTTCGCAGATCGTTGTGTCCAGAGGCGGGGCGGCTGTCTATATCTCCGGTCAAGTCGGATGGGACACCGAGCAGAATATCGGAGACCGCGATGATCTGAAATCACAGACGATGTGCGCGCTCCAGAATATCGAGAAGGCAGTCATCGCGGCGGGAGGCACCCGCAACGATGTGGTGTCGCTGCGCATCTACATCGTCGGCGAATGGATCCACAACGCCGGTGCGGTTCGTGAATCACTGCTTTCATTCTTTGATTCGAACCGACTTCCGACAAGCACATGGATCGGAGTTCAGGCGCTCGCCAGCCGTGATTTCTTGATCGAAATCGAGGCAATTGCTGAGATTGACTGACCGGAGACACTAATGCCTCCGTTTTGCCAGGTATATCGGGGCCAACGATAGCACCGTGATCCCAATCAGCGCCGGTGCACCCACAGCGAAATTGGTGTCAGATAGGCCGCGTTGCTAGCATCCGTAGTGATCAGATAGACCACTTCATCGAACACCATTGCGCTGCGCGACCCGAAAGCGACGAGTGCAACTACTCTTCTGGTAGCACAGACTTTAGTCTGTGCATCTACGCCGCTACAAACCCGCTGGTCTTGTGGCTTCCATCGCAGAACGGTTTGGTTTGCGAGTGCCCGCATCGACAGAGCGAAACCTTCTCGCCACGGAAGAGGATGCGTCCGTCAGAGGACTGTACTTCGAGGGGACCCTCAAAAAGGATAGATCCATTGGCGCGAGGCGTAACGACGACTTTCCCGTTTGGGAGTGATTCCGCCACCACCCTCTGCGTTCCCCGTCCATCGTCTTCAAACGCGACACGCGAATGCGACCCATCGCAATACGGTTTGTTGGACGAGTGCCCACACCGGCAGAGCGCCACGCGTGTCTCGTCAACCGTCTCCCCGCCCTTCACCAACTGGACTTCACCGCGAAGATAGATCGGCCCTTCCGCCGCGGTGCGCACAGTATTCTGCGGACCTGGCGTCTCGGCGGGCCCGCCGTCGTTGCGGATATACTGCAGTGCCCCGGTCGGGCAGCGATGAATCACCGATGCGACCTGATTGGCCGGTTCGTTGTCGGGTTGAACCCAAGGCGTCTTGCCCGTGTCGAAGACCGAGCGCAGACCGAGAATACACTCGGCCACATGAAGGCAACGCTTTTTGTCCCAGGAGACATCGATGCTGTCGCCTTTGTATTGATGAATGTCTTTTGCCATGCAGGAGGTACGGTCAGTTAGTGCGGAAGTTGGTCGATCTTCGCCGCCATGATGAAATCGCTCTCGGTCAGGCCGTCAATCTTGTGTGTCCAGAGCTTGATCTCGGCCTTCCCCCAAGCCAGATAGACATCGGGGTGATGTCCTTGCTCCTCGGCAAGAGCGCCCACACGATTCACAAAGGCGAGGGCTTTGACGAAGTCCGAAAACTTGAATTCTTTTTGAATGTGGTGCTCGCCGATCACGGTCCAGCCGCTCACCTGATTGAGGAGCGCCACCAGCTCATGGCCGGAGAGGGGTGGGACCCCTCCCCGGCAAGGTATGCATGTTTTCTTGGCTAGGTCGGTCATCACGATCTGATTTCCTCATCGGCTGAAGATGTTACTGTCTTCTACCGATGGGAACCGCCGCCGTTTCCACTCTTTTCGTCTTCGGGCATGGAAGTCAGAAGTTCGCTGATCTTGCTGAATCCATCGGCATCACGCGCGGTGGATGTGGCGCCGGTGCCGGTCGCCAGTTGAAACCAGAAGTCCGGTGCCGATGGCGATGATTCCCAGGATGCTTTGGGACCATGCAGGTAGTACGAGTTCCAAGCCGGACGTTTGGAGTTCGATAGATCCTGCCAGTTATCGGCAGCCACATGTTTCTGATCCCAGAAAAACGTGATCCGGGGATCCTTGAATTCGGCGCACCGTTTGGCCGCGGCGGGCCGGCGATCGGTTTCGAGAATGTTGGTCCAGATGACGTAGGCTCGGACACGGTCGTCGTTAATGCGATTCAGGGTGTTCTGCAGATCGAGAAAGCCGCGGCGGGAATCGGCTGACGTCGGTGAGAGGACAGCGATCAAACGGATCCGTCCGGCATCGGCCACGAATCGGTCACGCAAATCCGACAGTTGATTGAGGTCAACCAAGTTCGCCGCTTCCGCTCCGGAATAATCGGCCGGATGCACCGCAAAGAGCTCATCCGCCACGGGCGGGCCAATGAGAATCTCGTCAATGTTGATGACTTCATAGAGCTCACCATCAACAAACCGTTCGATGCGCGCCGGCAAGGCAAACCCCTCCGTCCGGCGGTACCGGCTATATTTCTGTTCGACGCGACGCTCGAATCCAGTTGGCCCGACTTCAAAAGTTTCCAATTTCGCCAGGCGCGTGTTCGGATCAAGCAGCACTTGGTCGGTCTGCCCATTCTCCCGTTTCACCAGGAGCTTGTAGCCGGTTGGACCCCACACATCGTTGTCGCGACTGATGGTGAATCCGCGCTTTTCTGGATTCAAGAACGGCCCGCCAAAATCGGCCTGTCTGATAAACATCTCACGCAGATCTGGCATCATGCCGCTTGCCTCTTTACCCCAGGATCCCGGCTCGATGGTCCACGCTGCCTGCCCGTCATACACGGATGATATGGCCCCTTGGCCATGCCCAACATCGACCCTGAGCAGGTTGGGGCGCTTCCACCAGATGTGTAACGGCAGCGTCTGGCCGTCACGCGAGACCGTGCCCCGCATCTCATAACGCAGCAACCCGCTCACGCGGTCATATCCGCCGCGTGAATTCAAATGTTCTTTGATGATCGTGGCCGTCTCGCTGCTCTGGGCACGAACAAACGGCGCCAGTGCAAGAGTGAGAACGATGGCCAGTGCTGCCCTTTTAATGAGACGCATTTTCTTCCCTCCACGTGAACCGGTGGGCGGGACCGATTCACATCGTAACACTTCCGCGGTACATTGAATTCGTGGCGATGTCTGCGCCCCACCCCGCACTGGCGGGACACAGCTCTCTCCTTTGAAGGATCGGCAAGAAGCGTTCAACTCTCAACAACTACTTCGCTGACCGGCTTTATGATTTCACCTGAACATTGGCACGACAGGCAGCAACTGCCGCGCCAAAACCGTTGTCAATGTTCACGACTGTCACGCCGGGCGCGCAACCAGCCAGCATCCCCAAAAGCGCTGCCAAGCCGTTAAACGACACACCGTAACCGACTGACGTCGGTACGGCTATGACCGGCCGGGAGATCATACCACTCACCACCGACGGCAATGCACCTTCCATACCAGCTACAACAATGACCACGCCACAGCGTTCCAGCTCATCGCGGATGGATGCGACCCGGTGTAACCCTGCGACCCCGACGTCGTACCGACGCCACGGCGTATGCCCAACCGTTTCAACGGTTAGCGCGGCCTCCTCTGCGACGCTGAGGTCCGAGGTCCCTGCCGACACAACCGCGATCGGGGCGGCACTGATACGACGAGATGGATCAAGCCGTCTCAGAATCCTCGCCTCGGGGAAGTACTCGAGTTCCGGAATCTCCTGTCGCGCGAGTTCGGCATGGGGACTCTCCGCGCGTGTCCCCAAGAGAACGCGATGGTGCTCGGACTGCTTCCGCAAAATCTCAACGACTTGCTCCGGCGTTTTGCTTGCACAGTATACGACTTCAATAAAACCGGTGCGTTCATTGCGATGATTGTCCAAATGCGCGAACCCCATGTCACACCCTGGCCAGGCACTGAGACGACGTTGGGCTTCGCCGACTTCGAGTTTTCCCGAGGCGACGTCATTGAGAATGGAGGTAATGTCCATGTGGGGCTCCGGCCTAATCGATACGCCTACACGCTCTGCCCCGCGGGTCTATAACCGGCGAGATCGACAGTCACATACTTGTACCCGGCGGCTCGAACGATGTCGACGATCCGTTGGCGGGTCCCGTCGATCGAAATCTTCTCCAAGTCACCGGCCTGAAGCTCGATTCGCGCTAAGTCGCCGTGATGTCGGACTCGGTGTCCGAGAAAACCCAATGCCAGCAATGCTGCTTCCGCACGGTCGACCTGGTGCAAACCTTCAGGCGTAATCGTCGAGCCGGTCGGAAACCGCGAGGCCAGACAAGCGGCCTGCGGCTTGTCCCAGCTCGGCAGGGCGCGCTCGCGCGATCGTTCGCGGATCTCTGGTTTTGTCAGCCCGACATCCGCCAATGGCGCCAGGACTCGATGCTCAGAAGCCGCCCGCATACCCGGCCGCACATCCGCAAGATCCTCGGGAATGGCGCCATAGAGAACATGCTCCACTCCCTCGGCCTGCGCAAGTTGTCCTAAGACAGAAAAGATCTCCGACTTGCAGAAGTAACAGCGATGGGAATCGTTTGCCAGCCACCGTGGGTCTTCAGTCTCCCTGGTGTGAACGATGCGGTAATTCCACCCGCGCAGATTCGCCAGCGTGGAGGCAAAGGTGAATTCACCTTCTGCCATCGACCGCGATTGGGAAGTCACGATCAGCGCCCGGTTCCCCAGGGCCTCGTGGGCAATGTCCGCCAGATAGGTCGAATCCACGCCGCCTGAGTACGCCACGATGACAGACCCAAGCGACCGCACCCGCCGCAGAAGCTCCTGCTCTTTGACGAGACTCGGCGCCGGCGCGGAGCACAATACTGTGTTTTCCAGCGTGGTCATGATGCGGCCAATCGCATGTTCCTCAGTCCGTCGGCTTGAACGAACGGCAACACACGCCAGTTGGCGGATTAATTCTCATCGGGGGCGGCGAAAAGCGAATCGGCGAGTCCGGGATTGACCTGGACGGAATCGAGGAACATCTCAAGTTCAAAATTGAACGAGATGAAGAAGAAGGCCTTCCCCTTTCCGCGAACAAGCATGTGCCTCGGCACGGCACAGTCATCCAGGAGCGGAGTATGTTCCAGCAGTACCATCGATTCGCCCGGCGGTCCAGGTAGATCGGGGATCACGTACTCTTCTACTACGGCCCGGTAACTTTCCTGCTCAACCCAGAGATGGCCGCGAACCAGTCGACCTTCGTCTGAACGCGGATTGACAACGACGCGCCAACATGGGATTCCATCAACGGTGTCGGCGGCGACCTCCGGAAACTCGTAGTTGCTGGAGTGCCCGGGGAGAAACGGCTGCAACATCGAGAGCGCCCTATTGCCCTCGCCCTGGCCGTCTTCGGTGCTCCCGCGAAGCTCTTCAAGACGCTTGCGACGAGCTTTCTCGCGTTTCTTCTGCTCATCGGCGAGCCGGGCGGCCGTCACCGGCTCCCCGTCCTCCCACATCGCTTCTAAGTGGGCATGGGCTTCCTTCTCGCGGACGAAGATTCGTGACTTGAAGGATTTCTCATGCTTGATCGTGCCGTCATCGCGGACCTCGCGTTCGTGCACCAGGGTCACAAAGGTCATCTCGACGATCTGCGAATCACATTCAGCCAGAACACGTTGCGCCGCTGCGACAACACTGTCAACCGGAGGAGTCTGGGCCATCAACCTGCCCCCGCTGGACAAGAGAATGCCGACTCCGGCGACCAATGCAATGTGCCGTGTGATCAAGAGACTCCTGACGCGATGATTTGCACCGTACGAATTGTATCGGCCAAAGTCAGCGAACGGGCTACATCCAATCCTTCGCGCACCTGCCCGAAGACCGGGTACCGCCAATCCTGATATGCCAGACGCGTCAATGCGATCATGAAATTCCCGCGCCCTGAATCCCGCGAAACCAGCGACCACATGAGTGCGCCTGCCTCCGCCCTCAGAGGCGAGTATTCATCGCGGACATCGGCCGGCGGCAGGCTTGATTCGTCTCCGTGGCGGTCACCCAATGCCGCTATCTGCCCGCCCTGCACATCGTTGACCGGGGTCTGATCGTAGACACCGGTTCGGGCATTCTCGATGAACTGGCGCACCGTGCGCGGCGCCCATTCGGTGTTCAGTTCCACGGTGATTGTACCCCGCGTCGTTTCGATTCGTGCAAGCGGGGGCGTCGTGTGCTTTGGCAACAGACTATCGACATTGGCGACCGTGAGATCCGTCAAGTACACCCCGAGTTCATCGCGGCGGTCCTGCTTGAATTTGTAGGCCACGGCAATCGTGTACCAGCGAACCAGCCGGTTGGGGTCGGCCAGGCCCCAGTTGAAAATGTCCTGCCGTAACGAGTCGATCTGGAATCCCGGAAGCATGTTGGCGGACGCAGCCGTAATGGCCCATTTGACGTCGGGATTGGGATCATCAGATTTCTTGATGTAGAGTTGGTAGAGTGAATCCACGTACACGTTGTGATGCATGGTTCCGATTAATTGGATTGCCATGGCGATGACAACATCGCTGGAATCGTGAAAAGCCAGGTTTAAGTATCCGTCCCACCCGGGGATGCCGAAGTTGACGTAGAGCTGCAGCGCCCGAGCGCGCACACGCGCCGCGGAATCAACTAGCAAGCGTCGCATGATCGGGAACATGGTCGTCGTGTCCAATTCAACGAACTTCGATACCTTGTCAATGGCTTCAAGGATCGCGAGACGCACCTGCGAATCGGGGTCATCGACCGCGACGGCGATTTCCTTCCAGCGTGGCGTATCGCGGCGATTGCACAGGGCACTAACCGCCATCGCTCGGACCGTCGGGTCGGGATGAGACAGGAGCGGCATCACATACGAGGTCGAATGGGCATGAATGTGTTCCGCCAGTGCCCGCAAGAGTCGTTGCACAACCGCGACACTGGGATCGGTGGCCAGTTCCGGGAGTACGCGGTTGATAAAGCTCGTATCGCGCATAATCAGAGCCGCATCGGCAACCGCGCAGCGAACAAGAGCATCGGGGTCATGGTACCCCTTCAACATCGCGGCGTTTCGTTCGGGAAAACGCACTGAACCGACCAAACGGTAGGCGTTGGCCCTGGTCAAGGGATCGGGATCATCTACGAAGCGTAAGCCCTGACGTGCGGCGTTTTCGGAATTCATCCGCCCCAGGGCGAAGAGCGCCATGGTGCGCACACTGGCGACGGAGTCATCGAGCAACGGGATGATCGAGTCCGCCGCGTCGCGGCGGTTGATGACATCAAGCGTCAGTGCCGTCTGCGCACGGACCCTTGGGTCGGAGTGGCGCAGAAAGCGAAAGTACTGGGCGTATTCCTCGCGCGCATACGTCTTCGCCAGACTCTGGAGAATCAGAACCAGCGTTTGCGGATCCTGCTCGCGCTCCAGCGCTTCCAGCAACCCGTCCTTGCCCAGTTTCCACGTCCAGGCCGAAAGCGCGAATGCCGCCAGCCCGCGCACTTCGGCGCTGCGGTCGTTCAACAGCACCTGTTTGAGAGAATCGAGTGCCAGCGTGTCGTTCACTCGCGCCAGCGCCAGGACAGCGCGCTTGCGAACCGCTTCGTTCTCGTCCGATGCCAGGACGGTCAATCGTCCATTGGCGGTCCAGCCCTGATCCTCCCACACGCTGATCTGGGCGATTTTCTCCTTCGTCTTGCTCTCACTGCTGCAGGACGCTACGAGCACAGCGCAAGCGAGTACGAGCAGATGGCGCAATTTCATCGCGTCAAGATCCTCCCGATTGTTATCACCTTGGAGCCATGGGAACCGCAGCGGGAAACTGTGAAGAATCGAATGGGAGCCCGCGGACCGGCCGCGCAATCTCACGCCCGGCGACAACACTTACTGCCCAAGCCAGCCAGTCCGAAGTGGAAACTCCCCAGTGCCCGGAGGGGTACTTGCCCAGCTTCATAGCCGCTTTGGAAAGCTGACTTCGCGCCCCCTTCATGTTTCCATTCTCGTGGTGATATGCTCCCACGGCCAGATGGATCAGTCCCTGCACAAAGACACGGTCAGCTCCCCGCAACTCCTGCCAGAATTCCTCCCAGAGGTCGTGCGCTTCAAAGAACCCTCCGGCGCAAAACTCACGCACGCCCTCGGCGAAGAGTCGTCTGCCCATCTCATAAGAGGTTTCGGTATTTGCCGTCAACTTGTCCATTCGCAGCAACTGTCATGCTGACTCCGCGGAGGGTATATGATAACCCCAAGGCAGACAGCGATCAAGAGAGGTCGCTCTTGCTCGAAGCCCAATTCGCGTTACGCGGCCGCGGGCCGGTGTCCATCCTCGGTCAGTCCATGGGCAAAGCGGGGACAGCACTCACGCCTCGGCAGGACATGGTTGTTGTCCCTACCTCGCGTCACCTAATACAACTCTGATGCCTGCGGGATCCTATTCAGGAGCTAGCTCAACAGTCAGGTCGACGATGATCTTGACTTCTTCGGCCAGCTTGAGAAAAAGAAATTCGGGCCGTGGGATTCGGTATTCTGTAATCTTGAGCGGAAACTCAGTCTGTAGACGTATTGTGCCGGGCTTGAGGCCGGGCTGCACCGTCCCCGGAGCGCTGATGCCGAGCTTTGTCCCATGCATCGTCATGGTTCCGTGGACGGTCAGTGGGGTTGATCCGGTGTGCGCCAAGACAGTTTGCCCCCTCACACTGTCCAGGACAAACACGGCGTTGGGGAATGAGTCGGTCTGAAGATGATTCTCCCGCATGTGCTTGTTGCGAAGCTCGATGCCGGTGTCCAGACTGCGGAGGTCGACAGTGACTGTCCCCTTGGTTGCCTTCAAATCAGCGGGATTGAGCTCAAACTCAGCCGTGACTTGCTTTGCCTTGCCGCCAAAGGACTCGAGCGTCGCCTTCGACTGAAACTCCACGCGGTTCTTGGCGGATTTGTCTAGACGATAGGTGGCACCAACACCTGTGGTAGCCGTTAGAAGCAGCGCACTCACGGAGAAGAACATCGCAGCCAATTTCCAGTCGAGTCTCGGTCGGCGGACTTTATTCATGAGCTCCTTCTCTGAATGTGCCTTCCGGTGGCGATAGATCATCTGGATTAACAATCCGCATCACGAATTGTTACATGCCGACTCGGGGACAATCGGGCCGAATATTGCAGGAATCACACAACGGCTTGCGTGCCAAACAGATACGCCTTCCATGCCAGATCATCCGGTGCGAGAATTCGACCCACTCTGAGTTCGGCAACAATCCCATGAGGTCATGCTCGACCTTGACCGCATCGCGGTTTCGCGTCAGGTCCATGCGGCGCGCCAACCGCCCAACATGAGTGTCCACGACAACTCCTTCGGCAAGCCCGAACGCTGTTCCCAGAACGACATTGGCCGTCTTGCGTCCGATCCCTGGCAGCTCGATCAATTCCGCCATCGTGGTGGGCACTTTACCGTCGTGATCCCAAACGATTGCTCGACTCGCCCCGAGAATGCTCTTCGACTTGGCGCGGAAGAATCCCGTCGAATAGATGAGCTTCTCGATGTCTCGCTGTCTTGCACTCGCTAACGACTCCGCGTCGGGATACCTGGCGAAGAGAGTTGGTGTGACCTGGTTGACCCGCTCATCGGTGCACTGCGCCGAGAGGATCGTCGCGACCAACAACTGAAACGGATTCTCGTGGGTCAGCGCACACTCCGCCGGGTAGAGTGCACGCAGAGTGTCCGCAATCCTCTGCGCCCTCTGGGCCTTGGCGGTCTTGGACTCACGAGGCATGAAGCCGCATTATTCCTTCGAGCGGGGGTCGTGCAACAGCCGCGATTCTTCGTACAGCTCAATCACGCAGCGATCGCAAAAGTAGCGCACGTAACCGGCATCGCCCACCTTGCGGGTGATCATGTCGGATTCGAGGAATTCCTCATGGCAGATTGAACATTCCCGCTTCACGTCAGGGACGGCATCGGCATCGACCGGCGGGTAAGTCCGCTTCATCGCCAGCGTCAACACCGCAAAGAGAACCAGAGCGGCGCCGATGATGAGGAAAATCGATCCCACTCTACTGGATTCCCGGTTGATGAATCGATGGGATGTTAGATCCAACCCTGCAGGTCAGTCAGAATCAAGAGTAACGCGGCCAGGGTGAGCAGTCCCAACGCCGCCAAGGCGAGAAGTTGGAGCGGCTTTTTCGGCTCTTTCTGTGCTTTTGCGTCTTCCGCCATACCGGCGCTCCCTCCGAATTGGTCTCAAATAAGTCTTCATCCAATATACACAGTCGTTTCAATCGGGGAAAGCGCCAGGCTC
The DNA here is from genome assembly GCA_964371625.1 of uncultured Ignavibacteria bacterium. GTDB lineage: Bacteria > Zixibacteria > MSB-5A5 > WJJR01 > WJJR01 > JACQFV01. Next base: position 189,383 of record CAYJMP010000002.1, read on the forward strand.
AATCTTCGCCGATCCGTCTCATAGGTCCCATTTGTCTTTTCCCCTCGGAAACTTCAGCCGCCCTGCCGACATACAATGACAGGTACATGAATTACCTTGTTGGGATACAGGGAGGCGGGTAAATTCGCCGCCGAGACTGTTGACTACAAGAACATAAATATGACCGCCAGCCACCCGACCCGACACAGGACCTTTGCCGAGATCGATGTCTTGGCCCTTCGCTCAAACCTGCAGATTCTCAATCGCGTTGTTGGCAAGGGTCGCCACGTACTATTGGTCGTCAAGTCCGACGCCTATGGTCACGGCGCGGGTACCGTTTCCGCGATCGCCAGCGAAGAGGGAATCAACCATTTCGCCGTGGCCTCGGTCGATGAGGGCATTCAGCTTCGCCGCGCCGACCTGACCGGCGAGATCCTGCTTTTGCACCCCCCTTCGGAATTCGATTTTCCTGCCGTCACCGATTGGCGCCTCTCGCCGTCGATTTCCAGCGTCGAGAATGCCGCGCTCTTCAGCCGCTCGGCCGGCGCGAAACCGCTCACGATTCATGTCGAGATCAATACTGGGCTGTCGCGTCTCGGAGTCAATTGGGAGACAGCCGCCGACACCATCGCAGAAATCGCCGGGATGCGTAATCTGAAAATCGTCGGGATTTACACTCATTATCGCGCCCACTACAGTCCCGTGGGCGATGCGGTCCATGAGCAGACCGATCGCTTCAAGCATGTGCTCGACGGACTGAGGCAGAAGGGGATCGACCCCGGTTTGCGTCATGCGGCCTCGTCATATCCGGCCGCCTACCATCCCGATTCGACCCTCTTCGATGGTATTCGTGTCGGCATTATCGCCTATGGTGCAATGGAACAACTCCCGCAGCCGGTCGACGGCATCAGGTCGGTCATGTCGGTACGATCCTCGATCATGCACTTGCGACGCGTCAAGCCTGGTGAGTGGGTGCATTACGGCGACGGCTTTCAGGCGACGCGCGAAATGTCGATTGCGGTTATCCCTATCGGTTACGGCATGGGCTACACCAGACATCTCTCGAACAAAGGCGAGATGCTGATCCGCGGCATCCGTTGCCCGATCGTCGGCGTGGTCGGCATGGACATGACGATGCTTGATGTATCGTCCCTGCCGGCGCCTACCGTTGGCGAGCCCGTGACAGTCGTCGGTCGCGATGGCAAAGAAGAGATCACAGCCTTGGAGATTGCCCAAGGGACCGGCACCATCGCCTACGAAATCACCTGCCGTCTGGGAAATTCACTTCCGCGGTATGTCGTCAAGTCGACGGGCACTGCCATTCCATCCGCCAAGTCGGTAGCATCCCAGTGCTAAATCACGTTCTCACAACGCACAGGAGGACAGGTATTCTTGCCTGTCTAATCGCCATGAATTGAGGGCCGCTCTCTGGCCCTCGATTCATGGCGATATGTTTGGGCCACGTGCAAGATCGCATCGGGCGACTGATCAAAGAGCGATCAGTGCATCCCGAGTCGATAGACAGGCAGGAATGCCTGTCCTCCTATCCTGTTTCCATCAGGAGATTGGTGTTCCCGGAGGAAGCTCTTCCGCCAACTGCCAGAGCCGATCCCACGTGTAGATGCCGGTCTGATGACCGTCACTCCACTGAATCTGAATGGCATAGCGGCCAACAGGATGGATCGAAAGCGGATGCACATCGGGGAGGATCATCTCATCGGAGATCATCTTGCGGCCGGTCATCTCCTCCACGCACGCGGCGCACGGACAAGACAAGCGAAGGAAGCGCGCGGGGAAGATGTGTTCGCGGCCGTTGTCCCAGCGGATCTTGATATCCCACTGATTGGCGCGACCGATTTCAACCGGAGTTGGTGTTGTGTTGCTCATATCATTTCTCGTAGGGGCGTATTGCATACGCCCTTCCATACGGCGGCAGGCGGCCCAGGGTGCATGCCTTACGCCCTTACGACGACTCGACAGGGGCCTCGTTCATATCTTGACGCTCGTCTGATTCAATTGCCGCCGTGGTCGGCGGAGCCGCCGAGCCAAACAATACCGGATCCCTGAACAACGAGAAAAGCAGCGCGATCACACCAATCGTGACGGCGGAATCCGCGATATTGAACGTCGGCCAGCGATCCATCGCCATGCCGCCATGATGCAGAATCCCGAAGTCGAAGCTCGGTACCGTCAAATCGAAGAACTCGCAGTCAATGAAGTCGACCACTTCTCCCTGCAGGACCCGATCGACGAGGTTTCCCAGCGCCCCGGAGAGAATCAGGGTCAGCGCCCACATCGACAACCGTCGTGTGTGCCCTTCACGCCAGATATGCCAGGAGATCCAAACGATGACCAGCCCCGCGGCGACATAGTAAACGGCAATGTGCCCCCAGCGCAGGCCGAAGGCGCCGCCCGGGTTGCGGATGTAGGTGAGACGCAGAAAGTCGCCGAGAACCGGGATGCTCTCATACAAGTCCATCGACGAGACGACCAGGAACTTGGTGAGTTGATCGAGGACCACGATCACCAACAGCAAAACCCACATCGCCCTTAACGGATGGGCGGATGCGCCGGAGGTGCGACTCAGAGTCAAAGGAACAGATTCAGGAGAAGCTGACATCAGACAGTGGCATCGGAGATGCCGCGCGCCTTTTGTTGTTCGTCTTTCTCTTTGCACGCGATGCACAGCCGCGCGTGCGGGACGGCCTCAAGTCGCGCCGCCGAGATATCATTGCCGCAGGATTCGCACTTGCCGTACGTGCCATCCTGGATGCGGCGCAGGGCCTCATCTATATGGTAAAGGAACCGGCCCGACTTCGAAGCGAAGTAAAACGATTTCTCCCGCTCTTCGGCGTCGGTGCCCTGATCGGCCATGTGATAGGCGTGGGTCGACAGGTCGCCGGCGGCCTCAGTCGGGGTGGAATCCATGGCGTTCTTGCGCAGTGCGCCAATATCGGCGACCAACTCGGCCCGTTTGGCCAGCAACAACTCTTCGAATTTCTTGAGTTCTTTCTTGTTCACTCGGTCGTCTCCTGCGCTGCCTTATACGTGTCGCTGGGCAATGGCGATGGTGGCCGGTTCTCCATTTAGATCGACTTTTTCCCCTTCGAGATCATCCGCCGGACGGTCGGAAAGGTGGAATTCAACCGCCAGCGTTTCGTCCTTGATCTTATCGGCAAAGCGACGGATTCCTGACACCACATTTGGCGTACTGCGCACCGTCAGGATGATCCGGTCCGTGACCGCCAAGCCGACCTTCTTACGGGTGTTCTGCACGCGATTGATCAGCTCGCGCGTAAATCCTTCGGCCACCAGTTCATCCGACAGCCGGGTATCAATTCCCACAATCAGCCGCCCATCGGACTCGCAATGATACCCGGGCAGGGGGGTTATGTCTATCACCAATTCACCGGGACCCAGCGTCACCGCCCCACCTGCCAACTCGACCGTCGCCGACTGCAATCGGCAATACTGTTCGGCCGTTGGCGTCTCCCAGGCTGCTACGACCTTCTGCAGCTCCTTCATGCGCGGCCCGATCCGGCCTCCAAGGACTGCGAAATTCGGCTTCATGGTTAATGTGCCAATCCCAGCGATGGAGTCGTGGACGCTGATACGTTTCACATTAAGTTCCGCTTCAATCAGAGGCTTAACTGGCTCGATCAGGTCCTTGTTCCCGCCGCCGGGAAAGACCACCACGGCCTCCGCCAGTGGTTGACGAGTCTTCAGGCGGGTCTTGGCCCGCGCCGCGCGCCCTAGACTCACGACTTCCTGAGCTGCCGCCATCCTCTCTTCGAGTGTCTGGTCTATAGCGGCTTCGTCGGCCTGCGGAAAATCAGTGAGATGGACCGAGGCTGGATACGCGCCATTGCCCGCGGCACCGTCCATCAGTTCCCGGTACGAGTGATCCGCAAAAAACGGCGCTGCCGGCGCGGCCAACTTCGAAACCGCCAGCAACGTCTTCGCCAGTGTCGCAAAGGCGTCGAGCTTGTCCTGGTCGTTCTCTGGCCCCCAGAAACGCCGTCGGTTCAGTCGCACATACCAGTTTGAAACATCATCGACCACAAAGTCGGCAATCGTACGCACCGCGCGGGTGAGGTCGTATTCGCCAAACGCCTTGTCAACCGCCGCGGTCACACTCGCCGTGCGGGAACTGATCCAACGATCAAGTTCGACTTCGGAGGCCGGGCGCTCCAAGAGAGAAGCGGCGTCGATCTTGTCGATCCCCGCATAGAGGTGATAGAAGGCCAGGGTGTTCTTCCAAGTGTCGAAGAAACGGTTGCGTACCTCTGTGACCGAGGCCGTGTCGAACCGCGTCGGCAGCCAGGGCTGCGACGATGCCAGCATGTACCAACGTAGGGCATCGGCCCCATCGGTCTTGATCACATCCCACGGGTCCGCGGCGTTCCCGCGCGATTTCGACATCTTGCGCCCCTGCTTGTCGACAATGAACTCCATCACCAGGCAGTTTTTGTAACTGACTTTGTCCAGAAGCAGCGTTGAGATCGCGTGCAGAGAATAGAACCAGCCGCGCGTCTGATCGACCGCCTCGGAAATGAAATCCGCCGGGAAGAGTTGGTCGAATCGGTCCTTATTCTCGAACGGATAGTGCCATTGGGCAAACGGCATCGCCCCGGAGTCAAACCAGACATCGATCACATCCGGCACGCGCCGCATCTCGGCCTTGCACTTTGGGCAGGCAATCGTGATGTCGTCGACGTGGGGTTTGTGCAAATCCAGCGGCTCCGGCAGATGCGAACCCCGCGCCTTGAGATCGGCCACCGACTCCACGACTGTTTTCTCGCCGCAGGCCGCGCAAACCCAGATCGGCAGTGGGGTACCCCAGAATCTCTCACGCGACAACGCCCAATCGACGTTGTTCGCCAGCCACTCGCCGAATCGCCCGGCCCCGATCTCGGGCGGATACCAATTGATCGTGCTGTTCAGCTTCTGGAGACGCTCGCGGAATTGCGACGTGCGGATATACCACGAACGGCGCGCGTAATAGAGAAGCGGCGTGTCGCAGCGCCAACAGAACGGGTAAGTGTGCTCGATCTGGCCGGAGTCGTACAGGCGACCCATGGCCTTGATGTCTTTGGTGATCGGCTTGTCGGCGTCTTTGACGAACTGCCCCGCGTACGTCGCAATCTTGGCCTCGAATGTCCCATCCGGTTTGACCGGCTGGAGCACGGGAAGCCCCTGCTTGCGGCCCAGCTCGTAGTCATCTGCTCCGAACGCCGGCGCGATGTGCACGATCCCCGTTCCATCTTCCGTACTGACGAATTCGGCTGGGAGAATCGTGAAGGCCTTCGGCTCCGGCGTGTTCGCAAAGTAGTCAAAGAGGGGATCGTACTTCTTGCCGACCAGCTCGCTCCCCTTGAACCGTCTCTGAATCTCAAAGTCCGCCTTGAGCACTGACTCCACCCGCGCTTCAGCGAGGATGTACTTCCTGCCTTCTTTCACAGTTAGGACGTAATCGATGTTCTCACCGACCGCTACTGCCGCATTTGAAATCAGCGTCCATGGCGTTGTCGTCCAGACCAAAAGCGAGGTCTCCGGATCGTCACGCAGCGGCATCGTCACCGTGATCGAGGGATCCTTCACCAGATCATAACCCTGGGCAACTTCGTGGCTCGACAATCCGGTCCCGCAACGCGGACAGTACGGCACAATTTTGTGACCTTCGTAGAGCAGATCGCGATTGTAGAACTGTGCGAGAATCCACCAGACCGACTCGATGTAGTTGTTCTCGTAGGTCACGTACGGATGGTCGAGATCAAGCCAGAAGGCGATCCGCTTGGTGAGCTTGTCCCACTCCTGTTTATACTTGAAGACCGATTCCCGGCACTGGGCATTGAACTTGGCAACACCGTACTCGACGATCTTCTGCTTCGACTCCAGACCCAGCATCCGTTCGACTTCGATTTCGACCGGCAGGCCGTGCGTGTCCCATCCCGCCTTGCGCTCGACGCGGAAACCCTTCATGGTCTGATAACGGCAGACCAGGTCCTTGATCGTGCGGGCGATCACATGGTGTATCCCCGGTTGACCATTCGCGGTCGGCGGCCCTTCAAAGAAGACATACGATGGCGCGCCGTTGCGGATCGCAATCGACTGCTCGAAGATCTTCTCTTTGTCCCAGAATGCGAGAATATGCTCTTCGAGGTCCGCGTACGAAGTCCGCGACGCGACAACTTCTACATCTTGATCAGGCACGATGGTTTTCTCAGTCATACGTCCTCGATGTCCTACCGTGAATCCCAAGTCAGAAAAACCAATCGATGGCATTCTCCCCCTATGGGGGAGATGTCGGCAGCGCGGCTCTTCGCGCTGACGACAGAGAGGGCAAATGCTACCCACTCAGGGGACTTAGTTCAACAGCTAAGCCAAGAAAGCAAAACGACGCTGGCGTGGTCGCCAGCGTCATCGTTCAGACAATTCAAAGCGACCGAGCAGTCTCTAAGGCCCGATAATTCGGATGATGGTCGCGTGTATGCTCATCGCTAAATACCTCTGAAATATATATCGGAATCCGCCCTCTGGGCAAGAGCCGTCATAGCCCTTACCGGCTCCCCGGCTTCAGCATCTTGAGCACTCTGGCCGGATTCCCGACGACCACCGCCCAATCTGGAACGTCCTTAGTGACCACGGCGCCTGCCCCAACCACGGCGCCTTCACCGATCGTTACCGGCAAGAGAACTGCCCCGGTCCCAATCATGGCCTTGCGCTTTACCAGTGTCCTCTCCCATTTCTCTTTCGGTAATGGCGGCAGACGGTCGTTGGTGAACATGACGCCATGCGAGATAAAGCAGTCTTCCTCGATCGTGACCAGTTCGCAGATGAATGCGTGCGACTGAACCCGCGTCCTATCGCCGATGATCGCGCCGCGTTGAATCTCCGTGAATGGCCCGACCATGCAGTCCTTGCCGATGGTGCAGCCGTAGAGGTTCACGGGCGAGAAGACTTTGGCGCTGGGATCGATCTTGCAGTCAGTAATTTTCCAAGGTTCCTGGGGAAACATGTCTCACCTATACGGGTTAGATTTTCTGGGTGGGCGTGCCCACTGCACGCAGGAGTAGTCAATTAACCGCTCCGCAAGTTGCAGAGCAATTCGGATCGTGTCCGGAACCACATGAATGACATAGCTTGCGAGAGTGATTGCCGTAACGGCATACCCGCCAGAATGTTATGAGCCAAGCGCCGGAGAGTGGCGCGAAGGCGCCGCCCAAAGCGGAGACTGATTTGAAGTTGATCGCCGACATGACGGAGATTGCCCAGAGAGATTCCGATAGTTTATATTGAGATTCTGGCCCAAAACCGCGGACATACGATCTAGCGACTGTGGAAAAGGACAAAAGAAGCGTGCCCACCCAATCAACTGGCTCTCCCAAACCCGATCGCGCCAAGGAAACAATCGAGCGCGTCACGATCCGTTTCGCCGGCGACTCCGGCGACGGCATCCAACTGTCGGGGAATCAATTCACTCTGGCCACCGCGATGGCCGGCAATGACCTCGGCACCTTTCCCGATTATCCCGCCGAGATCCGCGCCCCTGCCGGCACACTACCGGGCGTCTCGAATTTCCAGATCAGCTTCTCCGAGAAATCAATCTACACACCCGGCGATGCCCCTGATGTCCTGGTCGCGATGAACCCGGCCGCCCTCAAATCGAATTTGCGCGATCTGGCCGAAGGTGGATCGATCATTGTCAATTCTGACAACTTCGCCGCCGCGAATCTGAAGAAAGCCGGATATGCCGTCAATCCCCTCACCGATGGGTCGCTCGCGGCGTACCGGGTGGTGCAGATTCCGATCAACGAGCTGAATCTGAAAGCGTTGGAGTCCTCGCCACTGCCGAAAAAAGAACGCGACAAGTGCCGAAACTTCTATGCGCTCGGAGCGATCTTCTGGCTCTACGACCGCCCATTGGAACCTACGCTCGATTGGATTGCCGACAAGTTTGCGAAGAACCAAGCCGTCGTCGAAGCGAACCAGACCGCCTTGCGCTCAGGATATTTCTACGCCGACACGACCGAGGTCTTCACGCAGAGCTTTACGGTCCGCAAGGCCGCGCTCCCGCCCGGCGAATACCGCAACATTACCGGGACTGAGGCCATGGTGCTCGGACTGGTCGCCGGCGCGCATCAATCGCAAACTACACTCTTCTACGGCAGTTACCCGATCACCCCGGCTTCAGACATGCTGCACGAGCTGGCACGTCACAAGAATTTTGGAGTGGTGACATTCCAAGCCGAAGACGAGATCGCCGCGGTCGCGTCCGCGATCGGCGCCTCCTACGCTGGCAACATCGGCGTGACCGGTACCTCAGGACCGGGCGTCGCTCTGAAAGGCGAAGCCATCGGCCTGGCAGTAATGGCGGAATTGCCGCTCATCGTTATCAACGTCCAACGCGCCGGCCCGTCGACCGGCATGCCGACCAAAGCCGAACAGTCCGACCTCTTGCAGGCGGTCGTCGGACGAAATTCCGAGTGCCCGCTGGCGGTTCTCGCTCCCGCCACTCCGGCCGACTGCTTTAACACCGCGATCGAGGCGATCCATATCGCCACAAAATACATGACGCCGGTTTTCATTCTCTCGGATGGCTTCTTGGCGAACTCCTCAGAGCCGTGGCTCTTGCCTGATGTTTCGAAGCTGACAAGAATCCCGATCAGTCATGACGCCGATCCTGCCAACTTCCATCCGTACAGCCGCGACCCCAAATCGCTGGCGCGTCCCTGGGTCCTTCCCGGCACGCCCGGCTTTGAACATCGAGTCGGCGGACTGGAAAAGGAGGAAGTGACCGGCAATGTCAGCTATGACCCCATCAATCACGAAAAGATGACGCTCCTGCGCGCCGAAAAGGTACGCCGCATCACCCAAGATATTCCGCCCACGCAAATCGTCGGCGAACCATCCGGGCAACTTCTTGTGGTGGGATGGGGATCAACCTATGGCGCCATCCTCTCGGCCGTCGAGAATGTGCGCGCCAAAGACAAGAAGGTCTCGTTCGTTCACCTGCGTCACCTCTGGCCGTTCCCGGGCGATCTCGGCGAGATCCTCAAACGGTTCGAAACAGTGCTTGTCCCCGAGATGAATCTCGGCCAATTGAAGCTACTGTTGCGCGGCGAATACGGTTTACCCGTGATCGGACTCTCGAAGGTGCAGGGACGTCCCTTCAAAATCACCGAAATCGAACGCAAGATTGAGGAGTTGATATAATCATGTCGACCATGACTGCACCGGAACCGCAGACTCCCAAACTTACCCGCAAGGATTTTGAGTCTGATCAGGATGTGCGTTGGTGTCCCGGTTGCGGGGACTATAGCATCCTCGCGCAGATGCAGCGTGTCTGCGCCGAACTGGGAGTGCCGCGCGAGAAGATGGTCTTCGTCTCGGGCATTGGCTGCTCGTCGCGATTCCCTTACTACATGAACACCTACGGATTCCACACCATCCACGGACGCGCTCCCGCGATCGCCACGGGCATCAAGTGCGCCAATCCCGATTTGCAGGTGTGGGTGATGACCGGCGATGGCGACGGCTTGTCCATCGGCGGCAATCATATGTTGCACACCTTGCGCCGCAATCTCGACCTCAAGATCGTGCTCTTCAATAACCGCATCTACGGTCTGACCAAAGGGCAGACGTCTCCGACTTCGGAGATGGGGAAGATTACCAAGTCGACCCCGATTGGCTCGATCGAGCATCCGATCCAGCCGGTCGCCTTTGCGCTCGCCGCCGAAGCGACTTTTGTCGCCCGCACGATTGACGGCGAACCGCAACACATGCAGCAGATCCTGAAACGCGCCGCCATGCACAAGGGTGTCGCTTTCGTCGAGGTCTTCCAGAACTGCAACATCTTCAATGATGGCGCCTGGGATTACCTGACCGCCAAGGGCATTCGCGATGACCGCGTGATCGAGCTTAAGCATGGCGCGCCGATGCGCTTCGGCAAGACGCTCGAAAAGGGCCTGCGTTTGAATGGCTTCCGGCTCGAGGTCGTGGAATTGGGTGGCGGAATTACCGAGAACGACCTGCTCGTCCACAATGAAAAGGATGAGGACTCGTCACTCGCTTTCCTGCTCTCTCGCGAAAACGAGCGACTCCCGATACCGATCGGCGTCTTTCGCAGTGTCGAACATCCAACCTACGACGGCCTGCTCAGGTCCCAGATCGACGACTACACCGCCAAACGCGGCAAAGGCGACCTGAAAAAGTTGATCTACTCCGGCCAGCGCTGGACCGTCGGCGCATAGGCTACCACACGATTCTCAACTATGAACGCCGGGCGCTTGCGCCCGGCGTTTCTACGTTTGTGCGGAAAGAGTCGTCCGGTGATGGTCGATCCAATACCCCCACAGCGGGAATATCCATGCTGCCATCGCAAACCAGGCGAGCGACTTCTCGTCCGGCGGAGGTGGGCCGACAATGTTCATGATGTAGAAGAAGACCAGAGCTGTGACAAGCGACCAAAATGACCACAGCCCGATTCGGTCATTAGCTCGCGTCATACGATGATAGAGGAGGACACCCACGACGAATACCAGCGATTCGATCGCGATTGCCAGAGGGATGGAATTCCACAATCCCAAGCCGACCTTGGGGCCATCGGGATAGATCGGCAGATCAGGACGGTGGCTAATCCAATCAAGCACCCAGTGGCTGACGACAACACTGCCGATCACAACGCTCGATCGCACTGAAGGTGTCACGAGGAAATATGCTCCCCCAAGCAACATCCCCCAAGCGAGCACCATGACAAGGCTGTGCGTGAATGGGTAATCGGTAAATTGCAGCGGCGTGAAGGCCGTGTCACCGGGCACGATTTGGACGTGCTCAATCCCGAACAGTAGAAGCACCGGCCAAACCAGGTCAATCCACGATGTCGCCAGGATCAGAGTCCCCAGCGACACCTTGGGCGCGGCCTGCTTGGCCGCCAATGCCACTCCGAAGTGTCCAATGAACATGACTATGTCCTACTGGTCGTATCGGCCCCGTCAGCCCCGTTCTAGAACCCTTGTACCTTCCCGGCCCGCTTGTAGAGATGCCAGACAATGTGCCAACCCAACGCGGTGACAACCATGAATGCGATCCACCAAGTGTTCTGATCCAGCCCGAGATTGCCGCCGGAGAAAGTGGGTGTGTGGACGGTGATCATCGCCCAGAGCAGCGGCAGTGACAGGTAGGTGTTGTGGCGAGAACGTCCGGCGGCCAGGGCCGGCAATGCGGGATCGGGCGCCTGCCCATCCTTGATCGCCTTGATTATCTTCTGCTGTGCGGGCCAGATACGGTACCAGACATTGAACGCCATGATCGTGCCAAGCATCATGCCGATGTGAATATTGGCCGCGCGATAGGCGAACTTACCCCACATGACCATGAGAATCAGCATCAGCCCGATGAGCACAAACCCGACAACACCAAATGCGCGCCCACTCTTCCCCAGACCACTCTTGGCCAGGGCATCATAGATGAACGGCGACCCTAAGGCGGCGATTAGAATCAGAAGAATCGGCGCCAGCCCCCACGTTCCGGCGCCCGCCTCGAACATCTGCTTGCCGTGATAGAAGACCAAAAGCAGCAGAATCCATCCAAACGTAAACGTCCACATCGCCCCCCAGCGAAACCAGAACAGCGCCCGCGGCATGAGCTCGGGGACAACTTTCCGTTTCGTGTCGCCGTCCAGCGTCGCTGCAAACGGACCGTTCACGAAGTTGAAGAAATACAGATGCCCGATCCAGATAATGCCGAACAGGACATGCAACCAGCGAAACAGTGCCTCGAGTATTGGGCTGACTGTCTGCACCTTACCTCCTTGGTGTGCGAGTAGATTCCCGCGGGTCCGAGTCGATCAATCGGCGGTGAGCGCTTAAGATGCGCCCCGCGAATGAGTTGGCAATACCTAATTTCCGCTCCTCCATGATGGACCTGATTTTCTTCCGGAATGCCAAACTTTCGCTTTCCCCTGCGTATGCTTTTGGGCGATACATCCGCCCCACCCGGTGGCACGAACCTTCAGGTCCGTGAGTCTGCCGGTCGCCGAAAACTTATGAGAGGATTCTGAACGTGGCCAATGAAGCCCAAATTCTGCAAGCCCTGAAATCCGTGATCGACCCTGACCTTCACCGGGACATTGTGACTCTCGGCTTCGTGAAAGACATCGCGGTCTGCGAAGATATGGTCAAGGTGACGATCGAGCTGACCACCCCCGCGTGCCCGGTCAAAGACGATCTCAAGGCGCAGGCCGAGCGAGCCATTCGCGCATTGCCCGGCGTGAACGTCGTGAACATAAAAATGGATGCCCAAGTTCGCCCGAATTTGAGCGAGATGGGCCAGGCCCTGATCCCCGGCGTACGAAATGTTATCCCTGTCGGCTCGGGCAAAGGCGGTGTGGGAAAATCGACCGTCTCAGCCAATATCGCCGTCGCCCTGGCACAGACTGGCGCGCGCGTCGGGCTGATGGATGCCGACGTCTATGGACCCAGTATCCCGACGATCCTGGGCATCACCGATCAGCCAGTGCCCGGCGAGCGCGGCATCATCCCGGTCAATGCTTATGGCGTCAAGGTCATCTCGATGGGGTTCTTCCTCAAACCCGACCAAGCTGTGGTCTGGCGTGGCCCGATGCTGACCAAGATGATCGAGCAGTTTCTTGGCGGTGTGGAATGGGGCGATATCGACTATCTGATTGTCGATCTGCCCCCGGGCACCGGCGATATCCAACTTTCACTTTGTCAGCGCATCCCGCTCACCGGCGCGGCGATTGTCTCGACGCCTCAGGACGTTGCCTTGAAAGTTGCTGAGAAGGCCGTAATTATGTTCAACCAACTGAAGACGCCAATCCTCGGTCTGATCGAGAACATGAGCTACTTCACTTGCTCTCACTGTGGCGAACGCGAGCACATCTTCGACACCGGGGGTGCGCGACGCGCTGCCGAACGCCTTGGCGTCCCCTTCCTCGGTGAGATTCCGTTGGCGACACGTCTGCGCGAGACCTCTGATGCGGGAATCCCGATCGTCATCGCCGAGCCGGATTCGGAATCCGCGATGGCATTCCAGCAGATCGCACGCAACCTCGCCGCCCAAGTTAGCATCCGCAACTCTAAATCCGCGGAATCCGAACCGGTGAAGATCACATTCTGAAAGCACGGGTTAAAGACTGCGCTACGAGACATCTCCATGCTGGCGTTCTTAAGTAGCACAGACTTTAGCCTGTGCCTGGTTCGTACAAGCCTTCCTGCCAATGTTCTCGTATCTTGAGAGTCTCAATCTAGGTTTTGCGTTCCACCACCATGCCAATGCACAGTCCTGAGACCATATCCTACACCGCCTCCGAAGCCGACGACGGTATTCGCATCGACCGTATCTTGGCCGAGCACTTCCCCGACTACTCCCGGTCGCAGATCCAGCGGGCGATTGAAGCTGACGCACTCCGAGTCAATGGCGCACCCGCCAAATCAAACTACCGCGTCACGACTGATGACATCATTACCCTCGCGCTAGTCCGTCCTGAGCCAGAAGCCCAAGCCCCGACCGGTGAGGATATCGCGCTCGATGTCATCTTCGAAGACGAGCATCTGCTGGTCATCAACAAGCCCGCAGGCATGGTCGTACACCCTGCGGTCGGACATCGCACCGGCACGCTGGTGAACGCGCTCCTCGGACGGGGGACTTTCGATGACGACGATCCCGAGTCGGCGACCAACCGTCCGGGCATCGTTCATCGTCTCGACAAAGGCACGTCCGGCCTCATGGTTGTCGCGCGGACCGAAATCGCTCATCGTCACTTGGCCAAGCAGTTGAAGGATCGGTCACTGTCACGCATCTATTGGGCCATTGTCTGGGGACACCTGAAGAAATCGCCAACCATCGTCGATGCCCCGATCGGACGTTCACTGCGCGATCGCAAACGCATGGCGGTGAATGATTCAGGACGCGAGGCGAAGACCACGTTTCGCTCGATCGAGCGTTACGCCCTTGCCGATTGGGTCGAGGCCACCCTGAGCACTGGACGAACCCATCAAATTCGGGTCCACCTGTCTCACGCAGGGCACTCGGTGGTCGGCGACGAGGAATACGGTGGCGGCGCTCCACGCATTGCCGGCATTGATCCGCGCTTCCGAGTCCTGGGACGCCGCATGCTCGCCTTGGTCGACCGCCCGGCCCTCCACGCGCAAAGCATCAAGTTCATTCATCCCACATCCGGCCAGGAATTGCTCTTCGACTCGCCGCCGCCGAGAGACTTTCAGGCTATACTCGATCTCTGCCGCTCTGAGAATTAAGCGTCGCTTCAAAATCCCGGACACGAAAGAAGCCTGATCGGACGAGTCGACTCATCCTCCCCTCTTCCGGGGTATTTCATCGAAGATGAATGGAGCGGCACGAGCGAATCCACAACCCGGACGAAATCTCTCTTGACCATCCCTGGGGTTCACGCGAGATTCCGCCTCATCGTCGGACCGGAGTGAGTCATCATTCGCTTCATCGACTCGAATCCTGTCTGCAGCTCCACACAATGGCGAATGCAAAACTGAAGAGCCGATGAACCCGGGGACCCGCATTTGTGCGCCCTTCCCGCTTTGGAGAGCATTTAGATCTTCTATATCGCTGCGACGATAAGAGAACGACAAGACGAGAGTACGGGTGGAGGAGGTGGTGTTGGTGAATGTGTCGTGATTGATCTCGACTTTCAATCAACGAATGAGTTCTCCCTCACAATCAAGCGATCTATCGAGGATTGAAACATGAAGCAACGCATTCTTCTCGTTATAGCCTGCGCCATCATGGTGCTGGGTCTGGCCGCCACGAGTTTCTCCGATCAAGTCATCCGCAAAGAGTTCGTACCGGTCGATGAGACGCCGCGCTGGGTTGAGGACGAGTTCATTGTTGTCCTGAAGCCGGCATTTGTCTCCAGTTTCAATGTCCAGAGCGACAAGCGCGCCAACAGGGTTCAAGTCAGCGTCGCCTCTATCCAACAACTGGTCAATGGCCACCAAGTCACGAGGATGCAGCGTCAGTTTGCCGCCGCCGCATCGCCGGAACTCGAAGCCTTTTACACAGTCAAGCTCGCCCCGGGACAGAGCCTCGACCTTGCCGCCGCGGCGTTTGCGTCCGACCCGGCGGTCGACCATGTCGAGAAGATCGGCATCCATCCTCTCTCGGCCAACTGCGCGACCGGCACACCCCGCCCGGCAAATGACACCTATTACAACAACCCCCCGCCGACTTTTAACTGGCCGCTGTGGGGTCTGTGGGATACCAAAGGAATCGATGCCGAGATGGCATGGACAGTACAAGACGGAGATGCCACCGTCGTCGTCGTTGCCATGGACTCGGGTGTCAAGTACACGCACGGCGACCTGGGCGGCACCAATCCTCCCGGCCCGGCAGATAACTCCACCAATGGAAACGTCTGGGTGAACCCCTTCGAAATCCCCGCTAATGGCATCGACGACGAAGGAAACGGATTTATCGACGACGTGGTCGGCTACGACTTCGTCACGGGAGTAACGGGCTGTGCGTCAGGCGAAGACTGCTCCACGGTCGACAACAACCCGATGGATTTCAACGGCCACGGTACCCACACCGCCGGCACGATGGCCGCGATCACGAACAACGCGAAAGCTGTAGCCGGTGTTGCCGGCGGATTTGGCGATGGGACCACCGGCTCGGCCGGCAATGGCTGCAAGATCATGTGCATGCGTATCGGATGGTCCGACGCGGCCGGGAATGGCTACGTCCGCATGGATTTCGCCGCCCAGGCCATCAACTACGTCGTCGGCATGAAACAGCGCGGCGTCAATGTCGCCGCCATCAACTGTTCATGGGGCACGTCTAACTCCGGGGGTGTCGCCGCCGCCCTCGATGCAGCCATGAATAATGATATTCTCGTCTGCCATGCAGCCGGGAACTCCAACTCAAGCGTGGCCGACTACTTCGGCGGTCGTACCGAGATTCTCAATGTCGCCGCCACCGATGAAGCGGGCTTGCGCGCCAGCTTCTCCAACTACGGCTCATGGGTGGACATTGCCGCACCGGGCGTTGCGATTATTAGCACCTATCAAGTCGGCACCGACCCCGTTCCGGATTATGTCGCGGTGCTCGACGGCACCTCCATGGCGTCGCCCCATTGCGCCGGTGTCGCGGGACTTCTGGAATCGCAGAATTCTGCGCTGACCCGCGCCAACAAATTCACCATCATGACGACCAACACCTGTGCCGCAGGCAGTGCGAACATCGGCGGAATTCTCAATGCCAAAAAAGCGCTCGACGCCGCTGGCGGTGGTGGACCTCAGCCTCCGGTCGCGGCGTTTGTTGGTTCACCCACATCCGGCTGCGTGCCTCTGACAGTGGCCTTCACCGATCAGTCGACCAATACGCCGACAAGTTGGGCTTGGACCTTCGGCGATGGGGGCACCTCGACCGCACAGAACCCGTCCCACCAGTACAATGCCGCCGGATCTTACACTGTCACTCTGACCGCGACAAATGCGGCCGGCTCCGATGGGGAAACCAAGACCAACTACATCACCGTCGGCGCGGGCGCGCCGGTGGCCAACTTCAGCGGTGCGCCGACCTCTGGAGCAGCGCCGTTGGCAGTCAACTTCACTGACTTGTCGACAAATGGCCCATCGTCCTGGTCCTGGACTTTTGGCGACGGTGGAACCTCGACCGCCCAGAACCCCTCCCACACGTATGCCGCCGAGGGAACCTACAACGTCTCGCTGACCGCGACCAATTCGTGCGGCAGCGATGGCGAGACCAAAGTCGGATACATCACGGTGAGCGCCGGCAGCGGTTGGACGGTCATAACCTCCGACAATTTTGAAACCGGCTTCGGAAGTTACACGGATGGCGGTACCGATTGCAGCCGCTACACATCGACCACCCATGCGCACCAAGGGGCGGCGGCAATCGATATTCAGGACAACACGACGACTTCGCTATTTTCTCACACGGCGACGTACAACGTGACCGGATACAACACGCTCGAGGTCTCGTTCTGGTTTAAGGCCGTGAGCATGGAAACTGGCGAGGATTTCTGGGTGCAGTACTTCAATGGGTCAACATGGCAGACGGTGGCCGACTACAACAGTGGCACCGACTTTGCAAACAACACATTCTACAACAAAACGGTCACCATCTCCCGGAGCACGTACACCTTCCCAACCAACGCGAGAATCCGGTTCCGTTGCGACGCCAGCGACAACAACGACGATGTCTACATCGACGAAGTCGTGTTCCGCGGCACAACGGCGCTGCTCGCAGTGCCGGGCGAGGTGCCGACCGAAATCACTTCCGCCAATCCAGTGCCGCGTTCGTTCGGACTCGATCAGAACTATCCGAACCCGTTCAACGCCGGAACCAACATCTCCTTCTCGTTGCAACAGAGCGGCGATGTCAGCCTGGTCGTCTATGACATTCTCGGACGCACCGTTCGTCATCTCGCCGCCGGCTTCCATGCCGAAGGACAGCACACCGTCGCCTTTGATGGCCGCGACGAAGATGGAGCGCCGCTCAGTTCGGGCGTCTATTTGTATCGCTTGATCGCACCCGGAGTCTCGCAGACGCGTAAGATGGTCCTGATGAAATAGCTCGTTCTCCCTGAACGCACATCAACACGCCCCCGGCGCTTCGCTGGGGGCGTGTTGCTTTTCGCGCGACGCGTAGGGGCGCATGGACATGCGCCCTACAGACGCCATCGCCATTCGGATTGAAGTGTAAACCGTACCACTACCCGCTGGCTTGGCCGCTTGTAGAATCCTCTCGAATTCCGTACCTTCTCCCAACGCGGACGCTCTCTGGCGTCCGCGTTTAATGTATATGGACCAGAAACGCATCCGAAATTTTTCCATTATCGCCCACATCGACCATGGCAAGTCGACATTGGCCGACCGTCTCCTGGAGATGACCCACACGATTGATGTCCGCAAAATGCGCGAGCAGGTCCTGGACAACATGGACCTCGAACGCGAACGCGGCATCACAATCAAGTCGCATGCCATTCGCATGAACTACCGCTCCAACGCGGGCGAAGACTTTGTCCTGAACTTGATCGATACACCCGGCCACGTAGACTTCAATTATGAAGTCTCACGCGCCTTGTCGGCTTGTGAAGGCGCAATCCTTGTTGTCGATGCCGCGCAGGGTATCCAGGCACAGACAGTCGCCAACGCGTATCTCGCCATCGAGGCCGGCCTGACGATTGTGCCGGTGTTGAACAAGATCGACCTGCCTTCCGCCGATCCTGACCGCCACGCCGAAGAGGTCGGCAAACTGCTCTCTTGTGACCCCGATGAAGTCTTGCGCGTCTCAGCCAAGTCGGGCTTGAATACCGATTTGCTGCTCGAAGAGATCATCAAACGCATCCCGCCGCCGTCTGGAGATCCGAATGCTCCAATGCGGGCCCTGGTGTTCGATGCGGCGCACGATCTCTATCATGGGGCCATTGTCTACGTGCGCGTTGTCGATGGAACGTTGAAAGCCGGCGACCACATCCGGTTCTTCTCGCATCCCGATGTCCATCCGGTCGAAGAGACCGGAATCATGCAAATGCGTGCGATCCCGCGCGAAACGCTTGGCGCCGGCGAAGTCGGGTACATCCTGGCCCACGTGAAAGACATCCATGAAGCCCGTGTCGGCGACACAGTCATAAACTCCGATAATGCCGGAGCCGAACCACTTCCCGGCTTTCGCGCGATCAAGCCGATGGTCTTTTCCGGTCTTTACCCAGCAGACTCCGACCAATATTCCGATCTGCGCGTGGCGCTGGATAAATTGCGACTCAACGATGCCTCGCTGTCATTCCAGCCGGAACGATCTCTGGCGCTCGGATTCGGGTTCCGCTGTGGTTTTCTCGGCCTGTTGCACTTGGAGATTGTGAAGGAACGGTTGGCGCGTGAATTCGATCAGCCGATTGTCGCCACTGTCCCGAACGTGGAGTATCGAATCCACATGACCAACGGTGAGGTCCGCACGATCGACAATCCCGCCGACATTCCGCCGCGCGGGCAGTATGAGGCGATCGCCGAGCCGTACGTGCGCGCCCACATCGTCTGCCCCTCAGAGGCGGTCGGCACAGTCATGACTCTGGCAACTTCCAAACGCGGCAACTACATCAATACCGAATATATCGGCGACCGTGCCCGGCTGATCTTCGACTTCCCGTTGGCCGAAATCATCTTTGAATTTTATGACCGCCTCAAGTCCGTCACCCGCGGCTACGGCTCGCTCGACTACGATTTCCTCGAGTACCGCGAAAACGCCCTCGATAAACTGGAAATCCGCCTGGCGGGCGAGACGGTCGATGCGCTCTCATCGGTGGTTCACCGGGATAATGCCTACCGGATCGGACGCAAGCTTTGCGAAACGCTTAAAGAGCTGATTCCCAGACAGCAATTCGAAGTCATCATCCAAGCCGCGATCGGCGGCGGCAAACCCATTGCGCGCGAGTCGGTCAAGCCCCTGCGCAAGGATGTCATCGCCAAACTCTACGGCGGCGACGTGACCCGCAAACGCAAGCTCCTCGAGAAGCAAAAAGAGGGGAAAAAGCGGATGAAGCGTGTGGGAAAAGTCGACGTCCCGCCTGAAGCGTTCCTCGCCGTCCTCAAGATCAGTGATTGACAGAAACCGCTGTGTTGTGAATCAGGAGGATAGGCATTCCTGCCTGTCTATCGATTCGCGCGTGCCAATCGCTCACCGAAAGTCCCAAGCGGAGCCGAGGGATTGATTGGCCGCGCGAATCGAATGGGTGTGCGCCGACGTCCCTCGTCGCAAGTGCCCCACAGTTTTGTCCGCCGCAGGCGGACTTGCTGTGGGACTCATCCAATGAGTAGATTTCCTTATGAATTGATTGCAACTGTTCGCCAATCCAGCGCAGTGCGTGTGCTCGAGTTTCAATGCGTATCACGGGATGGCGGACATCCCGCTGACGGTAGAGCCGATTCCACTTTGATTTCGCGAATGAGAGATTCCCACAGCAAGTCCGCCTGCGGCGGACAAAACTGTGGGGCACCCGGCGTTGGCGGACGGCTCTTGCGGGTTACAGCAGTCCCGCTCTTGGCCCACACGGGAAGTACACCAACGATGAAATGTCAGCAGCCTCGGATTATCAGCCGATAGCGAGGTAAAGGAGACAGTCTTGCACACTCAAGGGATTCGCTGCCGAAAGGTAGAGGAGATAGGGTATCCGAACGTGGCCGCCATCCTCGCCGTCGCACTAGCGGTCTGCCTTTCCTCTTCGTGTTCGGCCGGAGTCGCCAGTCGTCGAGATACGTTGGCCATGTGGCTCAGCAAGAATGAGACATTGGCTATACCAATTACTCAGGCTCACGTTCTAGCCGACTCGATGCCGGCCGGAATAGTAAACCATGAAGTCTTCTCACGCGATGAGACGCCCACCCACCTAGCTGGCAGGTGCATTAGTCTGGCGCCACAAGCGAGCGGAGCCGGGTCGTCGACAGGCACTCGCTTCTCGCTCTGTATATTCAGTGTGCCTGGAATCTTTTATGCCTCTGTATTTGACGAGTTATCTGGTGGGGGCACGATTATCTGGGATACCACGACCACGAATGATGTCCTTCAACCTGCCTTCCAGGTCACTCAGTTCGGTGGAAATGGAGATACGTCGCTGACAGTGATCGTATCGAGTCTGGCCGCGGGGCTGGGCGGAATGCGGAGCTTTGGCCTAATCAATTGGGATGGAAGGATCGCGCGGCTGCTCGGGACGTTCTACGGTACGCAGCTCGATACGTTAGATATGGACAAGGACGGGATTGTGGAACTTAAGGTCACCGACATTATAGACTATCAGACACGAATGACGATTGATCGATACTACAAACTCGACCCTATGAAACGTCAATATGAGGTGATGGAGGTTCATCCTGATTCGTTGCGCAAGTAATGGATCACTTCACGCGCGAAGCGCGAGTGCCCCACAGCCTTGTTCGCCGCTTGCCATAAGCACCTTGCCCTCGCCGGAGTGCAGCCGATTCGGTGTCGACCCTGAACGGCACAGGCACCTGCAGTGGCAGATCATGAAAATGTGAATTAGATTGCGTCGATTGTGCGCGGGCTCACGTCTCCAATTCGGGGATCGGGATTCCCCCGCTCTCATTGGGCTCGTAGACGACGCCGAGATAGTCTTCGGGATTGATCCCTTCGGCGCGAGAATCGAGGACTGTGTCGATGTGCAGAAGCGACCCGGGATCGGATTCCTTCTTCTTGACCCGAAGCTCCTTGGCTTTACGCATCGGCGCTCCTTCCGCATCGCGAATGACGAGCACCTCCGGGGCATAGAGGTCGGCCGAGTCGTTCTTCGTCACAATAGCGACCGAGCCGTCGGACAATTTCACCACCGTGCCAATCGGGAACACGCCGACCACGTGGACAAACGCTTTGAGAATTAGCGGGTCGTACCATTCGCGGCCCTTGTATAGCAACCGCCGGATCGCCTCGTCAGGGCTGATCGTCTCTTTCTGATAAACTCGTCCCGAGGTCATGGCGTCAAAAGCGTCGCAGACGCTGATAATACGTGAAAACAAATGCAGCGTCCGCGGCCGTGAGAGCTTGGGGTATCCGGTGAGGTCCATCTTGAGGTGATGTTCGAACGCACCCGCAATCGACAAGCCCGTCTCGGCGTCGAGCGGGCGCATGCTGGCAATCGTGAGCGCCCCCAACGCCGGATGACGCTTCATCTGCTCCCAGTCATCATCGTTGAAATCTTCGGGCTTGGCGATAAGATCGCGTGACAGCTTGACCTTGCCGATATCATGGAACAGCGCGGCCAATCCGAGACTCGCCAACCGTACTCTGTCCATCCCCAATCGCATCCCAACCGCGATCGAATATATGGCCACGTTGACCGAGTGATAGTAAGTGTATTCGTCGAAGTCCTTAAGTGTCGCAAACTCCAGCAGAATCTCTTCGTCGTGCGCGACTTCATCGATCATCTGGTGCACGACGCGCTGCACAGCACCTGCATCAAAGGAATTTCGGTCGCGGACTCGTTCCCAAAACTCCTGCACCACGGCTTCCGAACGCTGGAAGAGCGCCTGGGCACGGCGGCGCTTGATCGTCGTCGGATCGACGTTCGGATCCATCTTGCGGGCGTCGAGGAACTCGCCCGGGTCTTTGGTTGCCAGGGGCGTAATCGTCACGCGGCCGATCCCAACCGCTTTGAATGTCTCTTCCAGTGTCGCGAACGGATCGGTACAGCGGCGGTCGGTGCCGGCCAATGCGAACAACACCTGGTCGATCTCGCTGGCGGGCGCGTCGCGCGAAATCGTCAATCCGCCCAGACGCAATTCGGCAAACCGCGCGGCAAGCGAACGGCCAAAAGAGAACTCACGGTCGTAGTTGAGCCGCTCCCCGTTAAAGAAGATGTAGTCGTTCTGATACGTGATCTTGCAGTCGGCGCCGCTCTCGAACAACACTTGCAGCGCTTGGGCAAACTCCTCGCGCCGCGACCGAAACGCGTTGTTGTTCTCATCGTACACAGCCGCCGCTCGCCAGGCCGCGTAGAACGTTCGCAGCGCGGTTGTCGCCAAGGCATAGTTGGCCGAACGGGTCGATGAGGTCGGAGAAGAAGATTGCGTCATTCGTCATCCTCGCTCTCGGCCATATCGGGGGAACTGGCCATTTTGTGCCGCAATGCCAGAGCCGAACGTGCCGCTTCGGCTACATCGGTGGCGCGGTCTTTGCTCAAGACTTCGAGTTCTCCACGCGCTCCCTGATCGGATGATGCTCCCAGAGCGCGAATGGCCGCGAGACGGACCGGCTGCCAACGTGTGCGTTTGAAGAAGGGCGCCCGCCGCGCCAGCCCGATCAAATCCTGCGCCGCCTGTTTGCCGCCCAGGCGCGCATATGTTAAGAGCAGTTCTTTCATCTCCGCCGGGTCGCGGTCGGGCAAGGTCTCGGGATCGATCTGTGCCTTCAAGTCGCCGACAACTGCCGTGCTCTTGCGCTGTCCGAGCGCCCGTAGCGCTCGTTTGCGGAGGTCGACATCTGGATCGTTGAGGAACCCCCGCAAGATTCGCTCGGCATCCTCGCCGAGAATGCGCTTGGCGGCGCGCAGCGTTTCCAAACGAACACGCGCATCAGTGTGTGCTGCGGATTTCTTCAGGAAGGTCACCCCGCGTTCGTTACCGATCTCGCCCAGGATCATCGCTACGTTGCGCGAGACAAACCACCGCTTGTCATAGATAAACCCGCCGATCAGATCGACCGTCTCACGGCCGTTGGCGATGAGAAAGTCGCAGATCATCATTCGCGCCGGACGATGCTCGACACTGCCGAGCATGCCGGTGATGGGGGTGATCGCGGCGGTTCCGAAGAGCGAGAGCAGGTCGCGGATCGGCTCGAGGTTGACTTGAGGGTTGGTATTCAGGTATTGGGACAGGTGTTCGAAATGGCGTTTGTCCGCCATTCTTGTGATTGACCCGTTAATTCGCTGCGCCGCACGCGGCGGGACATCGGCCATCAAACCACGAACTTCGATGAGGATTTTGCGCGCCACGCTCCAACGATCCAGGTTCACCGACTGCTCAAACTGTTTCTCCAGCACCGTGACCGCGTCTTCCAGAGTACGTCCGCCATCCGATGCCCGAATGATCTCCATCAGGATGTCCAATCCCAACGATTCGGCGGCATCGTCAGACTCCGGTCGACAAAGCTGGGTTATTTCGGATTTCTCCGTGATCGTGAGGGCTGATATGTCGCCGAAAACCTTTAGGACGTGCAAATGCCGCTCGCGTTGTGCGCCGGAGTATGGGCTGGCTGGCGCGACCGGCGCCGCGACCGTCGCTTCGGTCGGTGCAGCCTCGGGCCCTTCGGGGAGGAGCGAACCTGTAAACTGTTCGTGCGCCGCTGCCAACTCGTCGTCGCCAGCCGCATCGATGTACGCGCCTTCGATGACTCGATCAACTGTGTAGTGCTTGATGTGCGGAAACGACGCTTCCCATAACCGGTTGGCGACGTCCACCTTCGATCCGATGGCTGCCAACGCCTCCGCCCCGATCTGCAGGAAACGGTCCGCCTCCATCCGGCTCACGCCGATCTCGAATCCGACCTCGCGGATGCCGTCCTTGAAGAACAGATAGGCGAGATTCTCTTCACTGGCCGCACCTTCGTAGACAGACTGTCCCGATGTCGTGAATGCCGTATCCGAAACCTGCAGGACAAACGTCCCGTGATCTTCCAGAAGAAGCGTCAACGCATCGAAGAACTTCCCGCGAAATTCATCAGGGAGAGGATTGGATGGTGGATAAAGGCAGATGGTCTTGACCGCGCGAGACCACGTCGTGCAGAATTCCCGCACCGACCGCACGGTGCGATCATTGGTGGCCGTCGGTACCCCGCCCGAGATCACCGCCGGCTTGTCAAAGTCGATGAAATTGCTCTCCACCATGCTATTGTTCTTATCGGCATGAACCCGGGGCACCGAAGATCCCCGGCCGTCTCCCTGACAAGTGCCAACGGCACCACTATGGGGAGATTCCCATACTGGCTACGGAATGCAATTGACCGCCCCTGCCGGATGAGGCGATCATGCCATTCTATGAGCCGGTGCTTTGGGGTCACTCTCGCGCTGCTTCTGCTCTTGTCTCCGTCCCTGTCCATGTCGGCCGGGTCGAGAGTGGAGGACATCCCGGTCGATTCTTGGGTCTACGACGCTCTCTTCGAGCTGTCCGCCCACGGCGATGTACCCCAACTGCTGCTGCACACGCGCCCCCTCTCACGCGGCGAAGTGGCCGATGCGCTGCGGGAATATCGAACCCGACATAACACGCTCCTGCTAGGGACAGACATCATCCTTCGCCGCCTGGAAGCGGAATTCCATGAAGAGCTTGCCCCTGATGAGTCGATGATCGGCGATCATCGCGTACGTCTCGGCGGCGGACCGACGGCGCGTGTCGATCAATTCCGACATTCAGTCGCCCGCAATCGCATCGGCTTCGACGCCATCGGTTCATTCACTGTCCTCGACGCCGTCGCAACCCGCCTCCGGGTCCGTTTCGATTCCGATGGTCGGTACGACTCGCAGTTTCACGGCAAGTACTGGAAAGAGAACTTCACCGCCTGGGTCGAGCAGGCGGTCACGGTCGCGCGTTGGAAACGCTTCACCGCCGCCTTTGGCCGGGAGTACTGGCGCTGGGGCCCGTCTCGAGATGATGCCATGCTCATCTCCGACCACTCGCCGCCCTTCAATGGCCTGCGGCTGGCATACCGGGCGCGGAAGTGGGCCTACTCATTCCACGCGACCGTCCTCGATCGTGTGTTTGTCGCCGCGCAGGACTATGCCGGCGGAATCGGCCAGGAAGGACTGACCAACCGTTATCTCGTCGCCCATCGTCTCGATTGGCGTCCGCGTCACAATCTTGAGCTTGCTGCCTCCGAAGTCATGCTCTTCGGCGGCTTTGATAGATCCTGGGAATGGAATTATTTGAACCCCGTCCTCCCTTACTATTGGGAGCAGCTCAACGACAACACCAACGACAACCCCCTCTGGAACCTCGAACTTTCGTGGCGCATCAGGGATGGGCTGCGAGTCTACGGCGAATGGATGATTGATGATTTCCAGATCGACTTTCATTCCGAGCCGCAGCAAATCGGCATCCTTCTCGGCGGCGCTTGGATTCCGGGCGTGTTTGACGGCCGCCTGATGCTCAACGGCGAGTATCAACGGATCAACACATTCGTCTACGGCCAAGACCGCCCGTGGAATCGCTACTTCCATCACCGCGATCTCGAAGGCGAATCGATCGGCATCGGCGCAAGCCTCGGGCCCGACGCCGATCGGATCACCTTGACACCTCAGTACAGACTCAGCAAGGATCTCGATCTTGTCGGGCGCGTCAACTATCGGCGCCGGGGCGAGTATCGCCTGAGCGATCCACAAGCATCTGGCGTTCCCCACGGCACGCCGTTTCCCTCCGGGATTGTCGAACGCG
Organism: uncultured Ignavibacteria bacterium; assembly: GCA_964371625.1. GTDB lineage: Bacteria > Zixibacteria > MSB-5A5 > WJJR01 > WJJR01 > JACQFV01. The sequence continues at coordinate 215,311 of CAYJMP010000002.1, forward strand.
AACTACAACTGGGAGCCGGGGCGCACCTTCGCTGGCAAGGGCAGATTGTCGCGGATGCGATGCTCGGGTACTATCGAATCGAGAATGTCGCCCATGTCCTGGACACCGATCTCGATGGACTCTTCTGCCAATTCAAACTCAATGTCCTCTGGTGGAAAACGTTCGGTGTCTGAGCATCCAACCCGCGTCAGCATTCGCACACCTGCCAAGATCAATCTCGGCCTGCGCGTTCTCGGCAAGCGGCAAGACGGTTACCACGAAATCGAAACTCTCTTCATCGCCGTCTCTCTGTTCGACGAACTGACTTTCGCGCTGCGCGCGAATGCCGGTGTCAAACTCACTTGTGAAAAGGGACGCGACGATTTTCTGGCCGGTGACCTGAGCACGGGAGAAGGCAATCTGATCATCCGGGCGGTGCGTGAGTTCGAACGCGCCACTGGACAGTCGGTCGACATCGATATCCAATTGCGGAAATCGATACCAGTCGCCGCTGGCCTGGGTGGAGGTTCATCCGATGCCGCCGCGACACTCGTTGCCCTGCGGCTCCTCTTTCCGTCTCTGGCTGAGAAAATCGATCCATCGAATCTGGCGGCGAATCTCGGTTCCGATGTCCCGTTTTTCCTCGGCAGTCCTGTCGCGATGGGGCGGGGACGCGGCGAGAGGCTGTCTCCCGCGACCATCAATCTAAGTTGGTATGCGATATTGATTTGCCCGCGAATCCCCAGCCCGACCCGCGATGTCTACGCCGCTTTGGACTTGACTTTGACCCCTAAAATGACCGATTTTCCGTCACGCCTCGAAGGGGATGGCTTTTTCGACGCCTTGGCGATCATACACAACGACTTGCAGGATGTTGTGGTCCGCCAGATCCCCCAAGTGTTGCATTGGCACAACCGGTTGTTAACACTCGGAGCGGAAGGAGCGTACGTATCCGGGAGCGGACCCTCGGTCTTCGGGGTCTTCAGGCACGAACCGAACTCGGCTTCACTGGAAGCGATCAAAGCTGAAGGTGCCGACGCGTTTCTGGTCCGCCCGCTCGATACGCGGATGACAATGGTGATTGGGACATCGTGATGGTTTGTTGCCCGACTGGCCAAGGAGTCACCCGTGGTAATCACCGAGGTACGCGTCACACTCAGGGACGAGGAGAAACTGAAAGCCTTCGCCAATGTGACATTTGATGAAGAATTTGTCATTCGCGGATTGAAAATCATCAATGGCAACAACGGGTATTTCGTTTCGATGCCCTCGCGCAAACGGGCCGACGGAACGCACCAGGATATCTGTCACCCAATCAACAACTTGATGCGCGAAAAAATCGAAAAGGCCGTCTTGGCGGCATACGAAGAGGAACTCAAGTCCGTGGCCGCCGGGAAACCGCGCAGTGCCGCGGAGAGCGACGAACATCGCACGTAAGCAGAGGAGATTGGTCCGTCACTTTGGTGTTGCTGAACCCGGCAAAAAACCCCGACGCCGCGAAACAAAGTTCGTAATTTGCTGATCACGTCTGGGGCGTAGCCAAGCGGTAAGGCACGGGCCTTTGGAGCCTGCATTCCCAGGTTCGATTCCTGGCGCCCCAGCCACAAACCCGGCATCGTCCACTATCACCAGCGCCCGTCACCCGAAGAACTCCGAATCATGGAACTCGAACTGAAAATCATCAGCGGCAACGCCAACCGGCCGCTGGCCCAACGCATCGCCGAACATCTCGATCGGTCGCTGACCACCTGCACCGTGACGAAGTTCTCCGACGGCGAGGTCTTCGTCAAGATCGACGAGAACGTCCGCGGCTCCGACCTCTTCATCGTTCAATCGACCAACACGCCCGCCGAAAACCTGATGGAATTGTTGATGCTGATCGACGCCGCGCGGCGTGCCTCGGCCAAACGCATCACCGCCGTCATCCCCTACTTCGGCTATGCGCGCGCCGATCGCAAAGATCAGCCCCGCGTCTCGATCACCGCCCGGCTCATCGCTGACATGATCACGCTGGCCGGCGCGGATCGCGTCTTGACGATGGATCTCCATGCCTCGCAGATTCAGGGCTTCTTCCAGATTCCTTCCGACCACTTGTATTCGGCCATCGTGTTTAACGATTTCTTCCTGAAACTCGGCGTGACCGATCCAGTCGTCGTCTCGCCAGACGTTGGTTCGATCAAGATGGCGCGCGCCTTTGCCAAGACGCTCTCTTGCAGCTTGGCGATCGTCGACAAGCGCCGTCCCAATCCCAACCAGGCCGAAGTGCTTAACATCATCGGCTCGGTCGAAGGCCGGGCTGCGATTCTGCGCGACGACATGGTCGACACCGCAGGGACACTGACCGAAGCGGCCAAGGCCGTAGTCAAGGCCGGCGCCAAGAAAGTCTACGCCTGCTGCACGCACCCGGTGCTCTCGGGAAAGTCGCTCGAACGCATTGCGGAGTCGCCGATCGAACGCCTCTGCGTCGCCGATACGATAGACTTAAGCCACCGCACCCTGCCGGAAAAGATCGGCATCATCTCCACCGCGCACCTGTTCGCTGAGGCCATCGCGCGCATCGCCCATGAACAGTCGATCTCGGCGCTGTTTCCTCCCGAGCCGGATGGCTCCGAGGAACGACAGCAACAGCGCCTGGATCTCGATGCGACACCCGGTCAAACCGAACGCAAACCCATACGAACAAACGCGCCCCATGGGGCCTGATCGTACGTCACTTGTGATTGAGGAGTAAGAAGCAATGAAGACCATGCCTTTGTCCGTCAAACCACGAATCGCCACCGGAAAAGGCGGAGCCCGTCAATTGCGCGCCGCCGGCTCGATTCCCGCCACCTTCTACGGCGGCGAAACTGAGCCCGCCACTCTGGCGGTTAACCGACATGAATTCTCCATCGTCTTGCACAAGTCATCTTCCGAAAACGTGATCGTTGACTTGAACGTTGAGGGGGCTGCGAAAGCCGAACTGGCGCTCGTTAAGGATGTGCAGCACGACCCCGTCTCGGGTGAAGTCATTCACGTCGACTTCCAGCACATTTCCGCCGACAAGCCCATCCGCGTCACGGTCCCGATTCGCGTCCTCGGTCTCGCCGATGGCGTGAAGAACTTCGGCGGTGTGCTCCAGCATTCGGCCCGTGAGGTTCAGGTCGAAGCGCTTCCCGCCGCCATTCCCGACCACATCGATCTCGATGTAACTAATCTCGGCATCCATCAGGCTATCCACGCCAGCGATATCGCGATTGAAGGCGTCACCGTCGTGACCTCCGGCGATCAGACCATCGTCTCGGTCGTGCCGCCGACGGTTGTCAAGGAAGTCACTCCGGGCGCGACGGTCACAGAAGAAGCGGCTGCCGGCGAGCCCGAAGTCATCGGCGAGAAGGAACGCGAAGCCCGCGCCGCCGAAAAGGGCCCGGAAGAAGGAAAGGGAAAGGAGAAGGAGAAGGAGAAGGGCAAGGAAAAGAAATAACCTATGCCCTCGTCATTGCGAGGCGGGCGTTCTTCGCCCGACGAAGCAATCCCCTTTGTTATCACTCAGCGCCCGATGTCTCCTTCAAGGAGACCTCGGGCGTTGTTCATTTGAGAGTATCGCTTGCTGACATTGTTTCTTAATCCGGCTGTTCTCTCGCTCGCGATCGACCTCATCCTGGGCCGCTTCGCGACATTCAATCTCGAGCAGAAATCATTCTACCTGCTCACACTGGCGGGGTCCACCGCCTGGTGGATGTTCCTCGCCTGGATTGTCCGCGCTCCCCTCACACGTCGCAATCAGATTCTCTCAACCGGCATCGCTCTTCTCTATGCGGTCACCTTCGTCCTCGTGTACGGATACCGCGCGACCACGGGCACGATGCCGAACTATTACACCTTCGAATACATCTTTGCGGAACCATTCAACAGCTGGACACTCTTGCGGGACACCTGGAGTTGGGTGTACACGCTGGCGATTCCCGTGGTAGCCCTGATCTTTTGGCTCGGGTTCACACGCTGGCGCGCTTACCTGGCCGCTCGCTGTCAGAAGCGACGGCACGCGGTCGTCGCCGGCGTGGCATTGTCTCTCGCCGTGATCATTCAGTTGGTGATTCACAACAACATCCGCTTCGTCGATCAGTGCTTCACTGCCGACATGACCGTGTCGACCAGCATCATGCGGAATTTCTATACGCGCTTCACTGACCCGAACGCCGGACGCAGCGGACTGGCGGCGCGGATGCCGATTGCCGTGCCGGAAATCCGTCCCGCAGAGGGCTCGCGTTCACCCAACCTGCTCGTCATTCTGACTGAATCGTTACGCGCCGATGCGCTGGGAATCTATGGGAGCTCCCGCCCCACAACACCGTTCCTCGATTCCCTCTGCAGAAATTATCCAGGGACGGTAGCACGATTCGACAACGCCTTCGCCTCGGCGACCATGACCTTTATCGCTGTGCCCACATTTGTGACCGGAGTATCGCCTTTGGCATCGGCGCTGACCTTGCACACACAGCCGACGTTTTGGGAGTACTGCAAGGCCGCTGGCTACGAGACTTTCTTCTTCACCTCGCAAAGCCAGGAATGGGAGAACATCAAAACATTCTTCACTATTCCCGCCATCGATCATCACTTCAATAAGGAGACCGTGGGCATCGGCGAGAAGAACGATCTCGGCATCGACGATCACTATGTCGTTGACCACTTCATCTCGTGGCTCCAAAGTCGAAAGGAAAGCACGCCCTTCACCGGCATACTTCAACTCAATCAGACACATTATCCCTTTTGGACTCCCGACAGCCTGCGTCTCTTCGGCGAGACAGATCGCCGCGACCTTTACGACAACGCAGTCCGTTACACCGATGGCCAATTGCGGCGCGTCATCACGGCCATCGCGATGCACGGAGAGTTGGACAACACCGTCATCGTCCTGACCTCCGACCACGGTGAGGCATTCAATGAGCATGGCATCTTCGGCCATCTGAACTGCCTCTACCGCGAAGGTATCCGCGTGCCCATGATTTTGTTTGTGCCGCCGATGGATGAGACCGATGGCCCGCGCTCTAAAGAGCTTGAGATTCTAATCCGCAACACAGCAGCCGGCGTCAGCAATCTGGACGTTCTCCCCACACTGCTCGATTTCGCGGGAATCTGGAATGACTCACTGATCGCAGCAATTCGCACGGGCATCGCTGGGTATTCCCTGCTTGAACCGCTGCCCACTGACCGGATCGTCGTCACCTCGAATCTGACCGAGATGACCCGCAATCACCTCGGCTTGTCGCTGGTGACCGGCAACTGGCACTACATCCTGAATCTGCAAGGCGAGAAAACTGGTGTTGAAGAACTGTATGACTGGGAACACGACCCGGCTGAAGCAAACAACGTCATCACGAGTATTCCTCCGGATCTTCGACTACGCCTCGACCAATACCTGGCATCCTACCCTGTCTCCCAACGAATTAGGAAGTCACTTCCTCCGGGCTAACGCGAAGAATCGTTATTGCGAGGAGAGAGGCGTTTTTATCGCCGACCGACGCTTGTCCGCCGCGGCGGGAAGCAATCTCTGTTCAGCGGACCGCCCCGCCCTCTTGCCCGGCGCCCTAACATTTCCTATTTTGCGTACGACTCACATCCAGTTTGGGTGGCCCTGATCCGCCGCGGCGGATTAGGGCAAGCGAAGCGAGCAGACCGACATTTCCATGCAGACAATCTCCCTCAGACCTAAGCAGATCGCCCGTGGCCTCCGTACGGCCTTGGACCCGGCGCGTCCCATGCTGGCCCAGATCGTCGTCACGCGCAAATGCAACCTCGACTGCGGCTACTGCAACGAATTCGATAAGATCTCGCAACCGGTCCCGACCGAGACTCTCTATCAGTACATCGATCACTTGGCCGACCTCGGCACCCAGGTCATCACCTTCACCGGCGGCGAACCGCTCCTGCATCCCGAACTCGACAAACTCGTCGCGCGCGTGAACTCGCACAGCATGGTGTGCACTTCGATCACAAACGGGTTTCTGCTGACCAAGGAGTGGGTCGAGAAACTCAATGATGCGGGCTTGTATCTCCTGCAGGTGTCGGTGGACAACCTCGAGCCGAGCGATCTATCCCAGAAGTCATTCAACCTGCTGAAGAAGAAACTGCCGTTGCTCACGCAATACGCCCGCTTCAATGTGAACATCAACGCCGTCCTCGGCTCCTCCCCGGTCGCCGAGACCCGCGAACTCGCCCGTCAGATTCGCGAAATGGGCTTCTACATGACCGTCGGCCTTTTGCACTCCGGCGATGGCTCGCTTGATCGCGGCCTGCTCGAACACAAAGACCTCGAACCGCTCTACAAAGAAATGTCGGGGGACCGCCGCCGCAAACTCCTGCACCGTTTCGGCGAGGGCTGGGAATACGACATGATCCGCAACGGCGAGTCCGACTGGAAATGCCGCGCCGGCGCCCGTTATCTCTACATCGACGAGTTCGGCATCGTGAGCTATTGCTCCCAACGCCGCAACGACCCCGGCATTCATCTATTGGAATACTCGAAGGACCACCTGCGCCGCTTCTCGACCACGCGCAAAGGCTGCGAACTCACCTGCACTGTGGCGTGCGTAAGACGCGCCTCGAGCGTGGATGTCTGGCGCAGTCAAGAAGCGGAACCGACGCCGACCCCGGACATCGAGGCCGCGCCGGCGATTTCCTAATTCACGGCCTTGACGATTCTTCGGAGCAGAGCACGCTCTCCGCTGCTGCGGATTGCACGCCTCAGAAAAAGAATCGAAAAAGTTCAGGCCGATCCCCTTGACCAACTGTATATGAGTCAGGTGGGCAGAACCCACCCTACAATCCTCTTAGTAATGTGAGAGGACGGCTTTGAAATTACTCCCGATTGGGAGGAAGTCGACCAACCGCTTTGGCGATTGGAAGAGTGAAAAGCCGAAGTAGGGTGGGTCCTGCCCACATCGTTTTCTTGGGCCCGCCCTCCAACCACTTACTTTGGATTCACATTATCCAACTTCTTCGCGAACCATTCCGCCTTTCGTGACTACAAGACTCTGAGACCTCGGATAGCCGCAGGGATCACATTCTTGAATCTGCATCTGGTATCCTCCGTTCGGCTCAGAAGTTGTTTCGAGCACTACCACGCGGGGGCCTCGCCCTCCAAAACGGAATTTGAGACCAAGTCGTGTGACCGATCGCGCGGGGAATTCTGTGTGCGCCAGGTCGGTTAACTGAAGGGAGAACACAATGCACAAAGCCATCGTGGCCGTCAGCATGGCAACATTGATCCTGGCCGCAGGATGCAATACCGAAGAGAAGCGTCTGGAAGGTGAATTGACGCTGGCCAATTCGCGGATCGCCGAATTGGAGCAGTCGATTCAGCAGACGGGGCAGCGCGCCGACTCGCTCTCCGGCACTCTCTCTGTCGTCGAGCAAAACGCCCAACGTATTCGCGACAGTCTGAACAATTCGCGTGAGGAGCTAAGCGACGCCGTCGTCAAGGCCCAGCGTGTTGAAGCCCGCTTGCAGAATGAACGCAATATGCATCGCAAGTCCGTCGACAGCCTCAATCAGGTGCGTGTCACTCTCGAAGGCACCGTCGCGGAGCGAGAGGCAACAATCGGCGGGCTCGAGTCGCAGCTCACGCTGACCCAGGCAGAAGCCGATCGCCTGAAAGGCCAGAAAGACAGCCTCCTGGCCTTTGTCGATGATCTCAAGCCGTGGTACGATTACTACAAGAAGGATTCAGGCCGTAACTGGGCCAAGAAGCTTTTCGGCGCCGGACGCGCCACCAAGCCAACGACCCCGGAACCGGTCTTCCAGCCGCGTGTCGAGCCAGATCTGGAGGCGCAAAAACCGTAGCGCGGCCACAATCGAATACCCCTCCCCTCCTATTCCGGTAACGGAATGGGTCGGCTCCTCCCGGAGGGAGAGCCCTGTAGTCCCTTCTCTCCCTCCCGGGGGGAGGTAGTACGATAGAGGAAATCGGATGTACGGAAATTCAAACGCCGCCCGCAAGAATGCGAGCGGCGTTTGGCGTGGTTGGAAAGTCCCGGCGATCGACGTTTAATGCGCGCAGGGATAATCCATGCAATCGATTTCGACATCATAAGCCGGTACGGTCGTGATCGACGGGTTCTTCGCCGGATCGACCGTCCATGACGTCATTCCATACTTCAGCGCCACAGCATCGTAGCCCAGAATATTAAGCGCCATGGTCGCGTAGCTGGCGGTGTGACCGGTGTAGCAGATCACCACGATCTGTTTGTCGGTCGGAAGCTTGGCAAGATTCGCAGGGTCGGCCACGGTCTTCCAGGCAATATTCACCGCGCCGACGACATGAGTGGCGGCGTAGTCTGTAGAGCCACGGGCATCGAGAATGAACGGGTCATTGGCGGCGTTGCCGTCGTTGAGATTGTTGTACAGTGTCATCGACGAAATCGTCGGCGCTGCACCGGAGGAGAGGTAGGCATCGGCCGCCGCGCGGACAATCTCCACATCATCGGACGACGTTGTGTTCTCGACCGTCGGAAGTGTGTGGGTCCCGGGTGTCACGGCTTCGGTGCTGATCGGATAATCGCCGCAGTCCACTTCGGAATCATAGACCGGGTTCGATGTAATCCATGGGAAATAAGTCGGGTCGACGGTCCATGAGGTCATACCGAATTTCATCGCCTTCGCCTTGATGTACCCTATCGATCCGAGGTACGCCGCGCTCTGGCATGCGGTGTGCCCTGTGTAGCAGACCACCACGATCTCTTTCTCCTTGTCAGTCGGCAATGAACTCTGATTGGAGGCCTTTGCGATTTCACGGAACGGGATGTTGACCGAACCGGGGACATGGCCGGCGGTGAAATCACTGGTGCCGCGAACATCAAGCACGAACGGGTCATTGGCCGCGTTGCCGTCGTTCAGGTTGTTGTAAAGTGCGGCGGCGGTCATTGTGGCTGTGGCGCCGGTGAAGTACGCTTCGACGGCATCGGAGATAACGTCGAATTCCGACACGGTCGGGCCGGTCGTCTCGTCATCATCCGAGCATCCGACCGCGATCAGCATCGCCAAGGCTACCAGTCCGATTCCCACCATCCGCATCCATTTGCTTGTACTTTGGTGCATACGATCCTCCTTCGTAGGTTCGCTTGATTCGACTCCTGTCATTCATCCCACGGCACCGGTCCATCGGGCACGATGACCCCGGCGTTGGCTTCGATTTCATAGTCCCGCAAGTCGGCCGCTCGCAAAAAGAGGGTTTCGCTGTTGTGGCACACGGCCGAGCAGTTCCCCGTACCGGCTGAGTCCGTCTGCGGTGTGTTGCGGCGAATGTTGTGCGGCGACGCGTATTTCCACGTTGGCAAAACATCGAAATCGTTCAGTGCGAGGCCCCAGTCAGCAAACGTGTTCGGGTCAACCGGCGCATGGCGCAGGGCCACGTAGCTGTAGCCACGCTTGGTCGGTAGAGGATTGCGCCCGATTTTGATTCCCAAGCTCGACGGCTCCTGCAGTCCCTCGCCGGCATGGCAACTGTAACAGTTCTTGTATTCCTGCGCGTGACAGGCTTGGCATTGCACATCCGTCCAATGTTGCGTATGCCAAATGTTGGCCGAGGCATCGTCAGTGTGACAATTCTCGCAACGCGGCATCTCCACGACATCGTAACGCTTGTCGTAACCGCGCCCGTCGGCGTGCATCTCAGAGCCCGTGTGGCAGGCGAGACACGACATCGCATTTGGATTCCAGTGGACATCGGCTTTGTATCCGGCGCGTGAACCCAGATACTCCTCGCCGACACGGCTCCCATGGCAGGCGGTGCAGTTATTGAAGAGCGATGGTGTGCGCACCACGGCATGACCGGCAAGGAACCCGCCGCCCACGCTGGCGGGACGCGAGATATGACATTGGCCGCAACTCGTGTGACACTTGGCGCATTGCGATTGGTACTTATCCTTGTAACTCGGCGAGTTCGGATCGAAGGCGCCGCCTGAACGCGCGCCGATCATGGACAAATACCCGCTCTGGTTGGAGTGCACTGATGTGGAGTCATTGCCGACGATACCGCCATGACACTCGCTGCAGATACCGGTCGCCGCATCCGAAGGATGGGTGACGAGCCCTTCATGTGCCCCTTCTTTTGATTCAGCGTTCTTGTTTCCCGCATGGCACCCAGCGCATCCGACAGAGTTGTGGACGTTATCGATAAACTCCGCCTGGCTGACCATGACCCGTTCCCATACCTCCAACGGAGGTACCGATCCACCTCACCCTTCGCCCGGCTCATCGCCGCCACTTCCTGTGTCGGGTTCCGCGGTCGCAACCAGCTGATCCTTGCTGGTGTGACAGCCAACACAACTGCCCCCGCGCGCACTCGATAATCCCAGATCTCGTTCGGTGGCGCAGCCGGCCAACAACAGCACGAGAAGCGCCAACCCGGGCATCCATGTCATGAGAGGATTCCCGCGCGTGAAATCAGACAATTTGTGATTCATTTCACATATCCTCCGTGTATCTAATACGTAATGTCGGCTCGCGGACCAATGGATATGTACCATATATTGTCATAAATTGTCACAAGCAACATGGCAACTGAAGTGCCCGGCCAAAATAATGGTCGTCTCACCATGTCACAATCTGCGGGAGTTGGCACAAATCGCATTCAGGAGAACTTCGGCGGAGAGCCGCCCGGACGGCTGGCTTCAAAGTGTAACTTCAACGGCCACAGCCGACATATAGGATGTGGCACGCGCCGTCATCATCCTCATCCAATGCCGCGATCAGAAGGGATTGGTCGCCAAGATCAGCACCTTCTGGTATGAACGCGGATTCAATGTCCTCGACTGCCAACAGCATGTCGATAACGGCGAGGGCAACTTCTTCATGCGACTCAAGCTCGACTTGGAAGGGTGGAGCTGGCCGGATGAGTCCATCGTGGGTGAATTCCAAGCACTTGCGAGTGCGCTGCACTTGTCATGGACAGTACGGGACACGGGTCGACCGGAGAACGTGGCGATCCTCGTCTCCAAAGCGCCGCACTGCCTCTACGATCTCCTGGTCCGTCAACGCGAGGGTGAGCTCCCCTGTCAGATTCCGCTCATCGTCAGCAATCACGATGACCTCGCCCCGATCGCATCGCAGTTCGGTATCCCCTACTGCCATCTACCGGTGACACAGGAAAGCAAGTCGGAGCAGGAGATACAGATTCGCAGGAAGATGAAGGAGCACTCAATTGGTCTCATCGTGCTGGCACGTTACATGCGAATTCTCAGCCCGCAGTTCGCTCTCGACTTCGCCGGACGCATCATCAACATCCATCACGGCTTCCTGCCCGCCTTTCAGGGCGGGCATGCGTACCAGCGCGCCTATGAGCGCGGCGTCAAGATGATCGGAGCGACCGCGCACTATGTCACCGCCGATCTCGACGAGGGCCCGATCATCGAGCAGGATGTCGAGCGCGTCACGCACGAGGATTCTCCAAGGGACCTCGCCCGCATCGGCCACGACATCGAGCGTCTCGTCCTCGCCCGCGCCGTCAAGGCACACCTCGAGCACCGCGTCATCATCTCCGGCCGCAAGACTGTTGTCTTCTCCTCCGGCGTGTAGGATCTGCGAAAGTGATTGCCTGCCACGCCGCCAGCAGATTATCTGTTCCCAGTGAGCTCGCACTCTCCCCTGTTGTGGGAGATGTAAGAGTGTGGACGCGGCACCGTAGCGGCACGGCCCTGCCGTGCCCAATTGCGCGCCGCTGACGCCGGATCCAAATAGGAGCAGTACTATGAAGACCCTGTCCGACCGCTTCCGTAACTGGTACGACCACGAACGCGACTGCAACGCCAAGATCCTGACCATGCTCAATTCCGTGCCCGAGTCTCGTCGCACCGAGCCCGAATTCCGCCGCGCCCTCGACCTCGCGGCTCATCTGATCATGGCCCGACGCATGTGGCTGCATCGGATCGGCGAGTGGAAGGACAATCCCGGCGGTTGGGAAAAGGACGTCAAACTCGCGGAGCTACCACAGTTGATCGCGGACACCGAGAAGGCCTGGGCCGCCTATCTCGGAAGGCTCGACGACACGGCAATTGCCAAAGAATTGGTTTGGAAAGGCTGGGATGACCAGTACCGACGCTGGCCGATTGAGCTAATCCTGACACAAGTCTCCGGCCATGCCTGGTATCATCGCGGCCAGATCGTGGAGCTGGTGAGAATCCTCGGCGGCCAGACCACGAGCACCGACTACATCTTCTGGAATCGCCCCGCAATTATCCCCGACCCGAATGCCTGAGCGAATCGGCGGTTTCTGGGGAGGGCGAGGCTCCCGCCGAGCCTGCTCTTGAGGTGAGACGATTTCGTCACTCTCGCGAGAGCGGGAATCTACGCTCTCAAAGCCCCTGACTCGGTTGCCAGCTTGTTCACTCCCGCCAGCGCCGCCACTTTGTAACATTCAGCGAGTGTAGGATAGTTGAAGACCGAATCGATCAGCACATCGATCGTGCCGTCGTGCGCCAGCACCATTTGCCCGATATGCACCAACTCCGTCGCGCCCTCGCCGATAATGTGGACGCCGAGAAGCTTCCGCGTCTTCTGATGAAAGAGCAGTTTCAGGAATCCATGCTCATCGCCGATGATCTGTCCGCGCGCGATCTCGCGATAATGGGCCACGCCAACTTCGTATGCGACTCCGTCGCGGGTCAGTTCTTCTTCCGTCTTCCCGACATATGAGATCTCAGGGATGGTGTAGATACCATAGGGGAACATGTTCGGCATCGAAGTGCAGCCGGCGCCCATCGCCGCGCAGGCCGCCAAACGTCCCTGCTCCATCGAAGTCGATGCCAGCGAGGGAAAGCCGATCACGTCACCCGCCGCGTAAATGTTCGGTACATCAGTCCGGTAATTCGCATCGACTTTGATCCGTCCACGGTCATCGGCGCTGATCCTTGCCGCCTCGAGATTCAACGCATCGGTATTTCCGACACGTCCGGCCGCATAAAGGAGCGCGTCAGAGGTAATCGTTTTGTTGCTGGCCAGCTGCGCCACCACTTTGCCAGCGTCATCGTGCGTCACGCCCGCGACCTCTTCCCCGAAACGAAACACCGTATCCATCGCGCGCATGTGATAGCCCAGCGCTTCGACGATCTCCGTATCGACAAAGTCCAGGACGCGCGGGCGCTTTTCCACCAGTGTCACCCGGACGCCCAATGCGGCCATCACGCAAGCGTATTCGATGCCGATCACGCCGCCTCCGACAACAGTGATGCTGCGCGGCAACTCGTCGCGTTTCAAACTCCACAACTGATCGGTGTCCATCACCGTGTCGCCATCAAACGGGATGAGAGGTGGACGTGCCGGGCGGGTGCCGACGGCGATGATAATCTTGTCGGCGCGGATTTCGTACGCCGTAGTGCCGCTGCTAATGCTGAGCACATAGGGATCGACAAACGACGCGGTGCCACTGAGCACTTCGACATTGTTGCGCAGGAAATGCAGGCGAAAGATATCGGTCTCCTGCGTCACCACGCGATCGACGCGCAGACGCAAATCCGGCATCGTGATCTTGTCTTTGACCCGATACGAAGCGCCGTAAAGGCCGCGCTGGCGAAAGCCGGTCAGATACAGAATGGCTTCCCGCAGCGTCTTGCTGGGAATCGTCCCTGCGTTGAGAGCGACACCTCCAAGCGTGCTACGTTTTTCGATAACGGCAACTGACTTCCCAAGCTTGGCGCCCTGGATGGCAGCATGATGTCCGGCTGGACCGGATCCAATGACAACGAGATCGAATCGACGTGATTCCATGGCTCTCCGTGATGTGTGAATCCCTGCCCCTGCACTGGTAGGATACTGGACATTTTCAGTCACGTCCACCGAAGACACAGGGCTCCCGCACGACCTCGGAACCCAATTGTGTTACTATTGTTGGAGTGGAAAAAGAAGGAGCCCCCCCATGAACACATCGATCGACCCGCGTGTCGACATCGGGCACGTTCACCTGAAAGTCGCCGACCTCGATCGCGCGATTGCATTCTATTCCGGCGTCCTCGGGTTTGAGATTACCGGCCGTCTCGGGACACAGGCGGCCTTTCTCGCCGCTGGCGAATATCACCATCATATTGGGCTGAACACCTGGGAGAGTGCCGGCGGTTCGCCGCCGCCCCGCAGCAACACTGGTCTGTATCATGTCGCAATCCGCTATCCCGATCGGAAGTCTCTCGCGGACGCCTTGCGGCGCCTCGCGGCGGCGGGAGTTCAACTCCAGGGGGCCGCAGATCATGGCGTGAGCGAGGCGCTCTACCTTCGCGATCCGGATCAAAACGGCGTCGAGCTGTACTGGGACCGTCCCCGCGAAGAATGGCCGCGTGACCTGAAAGGGAACTTGAAGATGGTGACCGATCCGCTCGATCTGGAGTCACTCCTGGAAGAGTAGCGAGATGAAATCATCGTGAGACGGAGCACATTCCCCAGTGTCGCACCCGCGTTCTGCCAAAAATACTGCTCGGATAACGACTGCCATTAGTCGTCCTTGCCATTGGTGGATTGGACAGGTCGTCCGATCCCGAATTGGCGCTCGGTGCTTTTTTGAGAGGAGCAAGGCATGAAGATTTTCGTCGGAGGTTTGTCTTATGAAGTCACCGACGCCGCCCTGAAGGATCTGTTCACACCCTACGGAGCCGTGGAATCGGCCGCGGTTGTAACGGACCGTTACAGCGGCCAACCGCGCGGCTTCGGATTTGTGGAAATGCCCACACGGAGCGAAGCGATTGCCGCCATCAGCGCGCTGTCCGGAACAGAACTGATGGGACGTACCCTTGAAGTGAATGAAGCGCGCCCTCCCGTGGATCGTGGCGGACATCGTGGTGGCCCCCCTCGCGGTGGACGCGGTGGAGGCGACCGCGACCGGCGTGGCGGCGGTGGCGGTAAGCGCTCTGGCGGCGGTGGTGGTGGCCGCGACCGCGACCGACGCTACTAATTTCACTCGATGATCTCGCGAAACGTCATTCCTCATTCCGTCGCTCTTTGACGGAATGAGGAATCTTTTTTCCGCCTCCCTAGCATTCAAACGGCTATCAGAGGGAACACGATCTTGTGGAGGGCGAGCGTCCTCGCGAGCCTGCTCTTTCCGCGTCGGAATCGATGGCACTAAGCCACCCCCCCCAAAAACAACCCCCGGCAGGCAAGCCTACCGGGGGTCTCTTGTGTCGCAGATTCTTAGAAGTTAGACCTTGCGCACATTCGCCGCTTGCGGACCCTTCGGGCCCTGCACAACGTCGAACTGCACCTGGTCGCCTTCGGCCAAGCTACGGAATCCTTCCGCCTGGATGGCTTCGTGATGTACGAATACATCCTTGCCGCCCTCCTGCGAAATGAAACCATATCCCTTGGCATCGTTGAACCACTTGACGGTTCCTTGCGCCATGACACGTTCCTTTTGCTTCTGTGAACAAATCGGTGTCCACGGTCCGTTGGCCCCGACGGCCTGTGAAACCATTCGATCTTTTCTGCGAGTGCCGTCGGAGATGAACCGTGCGGTCAGTCTTTGGAAAAGTCAGTGGCTTCGTGCTACTGATCCTACAATACGGCAAATCCGGCAGAATATTAAGCGGTATTTCCGATTATGCGCTCAAGCTCTTTCACTACAGCGTGTTACCAAACCGTTCCGTGATGCCCTCCAGGCAGCTCCGCTACGATTCGGACATGACGGGGACCCTTTTCCGCTGGCCTTGGTTTAAATGGAAAGGTATCATGGTTCGAACATTCGTGGCATCCAACTAACAATCCAGCTTGCCACTTGGTCATTCCCGCGGGGGATGACTCCCGCGGGCTTGCTGTAAGACACAGACTCACACTCCACCCACCGATGTCGATTGTGGCAACGCTGGTCAGGGAGAGGAGCAATTATGGTCGTTACGCGTGCGTAAACTACGAATCGGCATCCTCGATCTGGTCGCCAAGAACTCGAATCCCGGCCTCTGGGCCCGGGTCATGAACGCCAACTTCGCCAGCATCATGCCGCAAGCCGTGGCCTGCTGGTGCGAAGAAGAAGGACACGAAGTCACGCTCATCTGCTACACGGGCTTCGAAGACCTACGGACTGAACTTTCCCACGATCTCGACATTCTCTTCATCACTGCCTTTACGCAATCCGCACAGTTGTCTTACGCGCTCTCGCGCATGTTCCAGGCCAAAGGCACTGTCACGGTCCTCGGCGGCCCGCACGCGCGTTGTTATCCCGAAGACGGCCTCAAGTATTTCGACTACGTCACCGGCTTCACCGACAAGACTGTCATCCGCGACATATTGCAGGACTGCTCGCAACATCGCCCGATCGGCCAGCATGTCTCCGCTGAGCGTCAGCCCAATGCGTTGCCGGGAGTACGCGAGCGATGGAAGTTCATCGACGCCACATTGAAGAAGGCCCCGTTCATCAAGATCGTTCCGATGATCTCCAGTGTCGGCTGTCCTTACACCTGCAGCTTTTGCATCGATGCCGCTGTGCCCTTCCAGCAGTTGGCGTTCAGCCAACTGAAGGAGGACTTGAGCTTCCTCCTCACCAAATTCAAACGGCCGCGTGTCGGCTGGCATGATCCCAACTTCGGCGTGCGTTTCGATGATTGCATGGATGCGATCGAAGAAGTCGTGCCCGAGAATACGATCGACTTCATCGCCGAGAGCAGTCTCTCGATCCTCTCGGAAGAGCATGTCCTGCGGATGAAGCGCAATGGCTTCAAGGCGCTACTGCCCGGCATCGAAACCTGGTATGAACTGGGCGGCAAGTCGAAGACCGGCGCCAACAAAGGGATGGAAAAGGTCAACCGTGTCGCCGATCAGGTGAACATGATCATGCGCCACATTCCCTATGTGCAGACGAATTTTGTCTTCGGTCTCGATTCCGACGAGGGCCCCGATCCTTTCGAACTGACCAAGCGGTTTCTCGACAAGGCTCCCGGCGCTTTTCCGGCCTTCTCGCTTTTGACCTCATTCGGCAAGGCCGCGCAACTCAATCTCGAATACCAGCGCGCCGGACGCGTCCTGCCGTTCCCGCACCATTTCCTTAATAACAACCATGCGATGAACGTACGCGTGAAAAACTATGAGTGGAAGACCTTTTACGATCATGTCATCGATCTGACATCGTATGCGTGTTCGAATTCGATGAAGATGAAACGTCTGCGCGCCAACGGCCTCTCGATTCCGGGGATGTTGAACCTGGTGCGCGCGATGTCGACCGAGGGCGCCGGACGCATCAAGTATTACAGCAAGGTCCGCGCGAATCTGGATGGCGATATGGGATTCCGCGCCTACTTCGAGCAAGAGTCAAACAACCTGCCGAATTTCTACCTGCATCACATGAAACGCGACCTCGCCTCGTTCTGGGAGTGGCTCCCCGAAGAAGCGGTCCATCATGATCCGTACGCCTATCTCAACGGCGAAAACGGCAACGGGAATGGCAACGGTCATCTGCAATTAGTCCCCGTCGCCGGGAAAGCCCCTGCGCAGACACAAGCGCAAGAGCTTGGGATTCCTGCCACGCCGCGGTAGCATGTCGCATGACCGAGGTGTGACCCTGACGGCCTCGCAGGACTTCCGTAGGCAGCTCGAAGATCACATAGAAGCCAAGACCCCGAACGGTACTTGGCGAAAAAGGGTCCGTATGCCTACATTCGCGAGGCATGGATGCGCGGGCGAGGGTCGCTCGGCGTTCGAGCCGTGCGAGTATAGACTCCGACGAGCCTTGATATCGATTTCCGCGCTCTTCGAACCTGGTGACCACCAAGGTACACAGCCATGATCGAGCTACACGCCAAGATTAAGGAAGTCGCGGGGAAACCCGAGGGCCAGGTCCTTGTAAACATCAATTACGATATCATCAAACAGATGTCAGCGCAGCTTTACACGAATCCACGAAAGGCGATCGAGGAGCTGGTCTGCAATGGGTACGATGCTGGTGCAACCGAGTGTCATGTAAAACTGCCGCTGAATGAGTCCGATTCACTTGTCGTACTGGACGACGGGGTCTCGATGGATCTCAATGGTCTCAGAGACCTTTGGATGGTAGCAAAGAGCCCAAAGTTGCCCGATCAGAATGGTCGAAGAGTTGGCAATAACCGACTGCAAATAGGGAAGTTTGGTGTCGGCAAACTTGCCGCGTATGCTTTGGGCAGCCGATTGACTCATGTCGCTACCGTGGCAGGTGTGACAAGAGTCGTATCGGTTGGCGAAGATGAGATCAAAGAGCAACAAGGAGGTCGTGCTCCCAAATTCGAGGTCTACAAGATGCCAGAGTCGCAAGCGCGACAATACCTGGAACCTTACCTCGGTACCCTCCCCCGCCCATGGGATCGCGGATGGGACAGCTGGACCATCGCGGTGGTTGAGGGTGTAGAAAGCGGCAATATCGCTCGGGCTCTGAAGATCGGGATTCTCCGCAGGATGATCACGGCTGCGCTTCCGATTTCAAAGTCGTTCAAAGTCGTCCTCGAGGGAGAGACCGTCCCAATCCGAAAGATCGAGCAAGCGGACATTGAACTCACGATTGACATTGGTGACGCAGAATTCCGCAAAAAACTTGAGTCAAATCTACGCGACTATTGGCAGAAACAGTTGTCGGCGACAACGCCGGAAGACGTGCCGGCCTCCTACTACAAACTCTCGAAGCAGAGAACGCCAGATCCTCTGGATGTAAGCAAAGAACTCAATGCAATCAACGTGCCTCACTTGGGCCCAGTGGTAGGCAACGCCATACTTGCCAAGCACACCCTCACTACCGAGAAACTCGATGAGCGCGGGTATGTTAGCCACGGCTTCGCGGTTAAGGCGAATGGGAAATTAGTCAACCCGGAGGATGAACTGTTCGGGATATCTCCCCGGAGCCATGCGTATTGGAGACGATTCTTGGCGCGAGTCGAAATGCCGGGACTCGATGACGTTCTCTTGGTTCAACGAAATGCTGTCTCAGAAAAGAATCAGATGGCGCAAGTGGCACGTGAGGTATTGCGAACTCTTTTCGAGTACACTCGAACTCAATCCGAAGCAGCACTTGAGGCAGATGAGGTTCCACTAGAACCTTTCGGGTCAAAAGTTTCCAAAATTGCTCCGATGCTGGCTCCGTTGGCGCTTGAAGCGCTCAGCGGAGGAACTTTGCCTACAGACGGCCCAGCATCGGTGAAGATAGATTTCGTGACCCTCAAAGAAAGCAACTCTGCAGCTCAGTACGACGCGACTGATCATACAATTCAAGTAAACGTAGAGCATCCCATCATTGCTGCTCTCAATGACCTCCAGCGAGAGAATCAAAAACAATGGCGGAGAGTAATTGGCGAGATCGTGGCGGGCGGCAAGCTCGTGGAGGGACTTCTCATTGCGAGAGCGGTCAGGTCAGAAGTTATAAGTGAAGTTGAAGAGCTTCTGGATACAACACTACGCAGCGCTGCGAGCTTTATCCGTGACCCCGTAGAGGAGCATATCAGGGAGATCGATGAAGCTTCCTATGAGGGGGGAACCCGATTCGAGAATGCAGTGGTAAATGCTCTGAGGAGTATGCGTCTAGTTGCATGGCACATTGGCGGTGCCGATAACCCAGATGGCATAGTTGAAATTCCAAGAGCTGGAGCGAAAAACCTCAGGATTTCTATCGAGGCTAAGGGGACGAAGGGAGTAATAACACACACAGAACTCAGCCAGGCTACTGTGGCTCGCCACGAAATGGAATCTGGCTGCACTTCCTCAGTGGCAATAGCACGAGAGTACCAAACCGAAGGTATTGGCGGCCAAGATAGTGGCTTAGTGCGGGAAACACAGGGAAAGCTCCCTCTACTGACGGTGTCCGCGATATCTAAGATGCTAAAGCTTCAACAGAAGCGACGGTTCACATATGACATGGTGGCCAAAATACTCACAATCTGGACCGACCCGGAGGAGCTCGACGGCTTCGTGGAAGAGACATGGAGACAGCTGCCTGAGACTGGGCTAATGAGGCTGATTCTTGAGGTTGCGCATGACAAGATAGCAAACCACGAAGAAAACCTTCCCGATCCTGGTATGTTGGTTGATGATCCCCGTCTTGCTAAGCTAAAGATCAAGAAGGAGGCAGTCATTCATGTCCTGCAAGCAGTGGCCTTCACTACTAGAATGATAACCATACAGAATACGAGCAACTACGAATTCACGTTGAATGCGCCTGTGGAAACCATCCTCGACGCGATGACCAAGGCCTCACAGGAGCAAATCGAGACGACGTCTAAATCTAAGTGTTGAGAATTGGGTCAATGGCCGCAAGATGTAGCAGTTCCCAATCAATCATGATAGACGATCAGACAATTCAAGACGCGGACATGTTGCGATGGAATCAGTCTCACGGATTTCGCTTCACACACGACCTCTTCAAGTTTCCTGGGAAATTCCACCCTCCGTTAGTAGAGCACATCTTGCGTTCGATGAACCCTGCGGGTGTCATTGACCCCATGGCCGGTGTCGGAACGGTTGCTGTGGAGGCGAAGGCGGCCGGCGTCCCATCGCTCTCGCTGGATATCGATCCGGTGAGTACGTTTTTTGCACGGGTTAAGACTACTCCTATTGCACGGCGAACGCTGGACTGTGCTTGGAAGGATCTCTCAAAGTCCTTACGCCGCTTTCGCAGAACGGACAACGAGATCGAGATTCGCAAATTTCGCGACTTGAGAGTCGATCGAATGCGCGGGCAGCTATCCACAGTGAATGCAAGTGATCTCGAAAGTCTGAGTTACTGGTTTCGCCGGTATGTCCTAGTCGACTATGCGAGGATCGACCATTCCATTTCCAATGGGGGGCTCCCCGGGAGATCGGAGATTGTGCGTCGATTCTTCCTAGCGTGCCTGATCAGTTCGATCCGCCGCATTAGCCTAGCGGATCCAAGTCCTGTGAGCGGCCTTGAAATTACGAAACACATGAGGGCTCGCATTGAGTGCGGGTACTTAGTCGATGTGTTTCGAGAGTTTGAGCGCCGCGTTGAGATTGCAATCCGGAGAATGGATGAGTACGAATCGTACCTTAAGCAGTGCGGAACATATGACACTCCATCGCTGATTGAACAGACAGACTGCAGTAACTTGCTTGAATCAGCCGGTGCACGGAAGATTGGTGCAGACCTGATTCTCTTCTCGCCACCGTATTGCAACGCAATCGAATACTGGCGACGACACAGATTAGAATATCTACTCGGGCGATTCCTTGACGAGAGAGAAATCTGCGAGCTTCACGCAAGCTTCATTGGTCGTACCAAAGTCGGGTCGACCAATGAATTTCCCCAAATGCTCGGTTATGTACCCGTTGACCGATTACTCTCCAGTCTAATCAAGGACGGAAGGCGGAAGAAGGCTCGAGTATTATCGCAATACTTTATCGACATGAGGGACCGACTACAGGTGTTTCGCGATTTTCTGCCCGTCGGTGGGTTCTGCGTTCTGGTTGTTGGGGACAGCGTAACCGGTGCGAAGAGAATACCGACCGCAAAGACTCTTGCGTGGATAGGTGCTGACTTGGGTTTTGATCATCTCAAGACAACGCGCTATAAAATCAAGAATAGAGTCATGCAATTTCCAATCAAATCGAATGCAAAGATCGAAAGTGAATCGATCCTTGTTCTACAAAAAGTCTGAAACTGGGTGCGCGTGCGCTCCGCGCTCCACCAAGTTCGCCAGATTTGCCTACAAAGACCTGATCGAAAACGTACCTTGCTGTGGCCTCAAGTTTGAGGTGCCAAAATGATACCTCAAGTCGTGACGGGGCGCGTCCTGATGGACACCCGCTAACCCCTTGCCCCCGCCCCCATTCCTCCCAATCTTGTCCCTGTGGAACCGACACAGACCGCCCCCGATCTGCGTTTGCATACCAGCGGCCTGGTGAAATCCTACCGCCGCCGCCGCGTGGTTAATGGCGTCACCGTCGAGATCAGTCCCGGCGAAGTTGTCGGCCTGCTCGGCCCCAATGGCGCCGGCAAGACCACGACCTTCTACCTCACCATCGGCTTCATCAAGCCCGATGACGGCGAAGTTTTCCTCGGCGACCGCCGGATCACGAAGCTGGCGATGTACCGACGCGCCCGTCTGGGTATCGGCTACCTGCCCCAGGAACCCTCAATCTTTCGCAAGATGTCCGTCGAGGGCAACATCCTCGCGATTCTCGAAACCCAGGGCATCCCGCGCCCCGCGCGCAAGATTCGCCTCGATGAATTGCTTACCGAATTGAACATCGCGCACGTGGCGAAATCGAAGGGGTACCAGCTCTCCGGCGGCGAACGGCGACGTGTCGAGATCGCCCGCGCTCTGGCCACACGCCCCAAATTCATGCTCCTGGATGAACCCTTCGCCGGAATCGACCCGATCGCCGTGGAAGATATTCAGGGAATTGTCGCGGGACTGCGAACCAAGGGGCTCGGGGTGCTTATAACCGATCACAATGTGCGTGAGACGCTGGCCATCACCGACCGAGCCTATATCATGTGCGACGGCGAAATCTTGAAGGAAGGCACATCAGAATACCTCGCAAATGACCCGGAAGCGCGTAAGATATATTTGGGAGAGAGATTCCGACTGAACTAAGGTTAGCCCATGGAATTTGTAGAGAAAAAGATTGCTTCGTCGGTCCGGCATAAAGCCGCCGACCATTCTCGCAATGACGATGGCAGGGAAAGCCCTGGGAAAACCGTCATTGCGAGGAGGAGCGCTCTCCGCGACGACGAAGCAATCTTTGTCACCGCGCCAACGAGATAATTCCTGACCATGCGACTCTTCAGCAACATGACGCTCAAACTGCTCGCCATCATCTTTGCGATGTTGTTGTGGTTCCATGTTGCGACCAATCAGGAATACGACCAGGAAATCCTCTATACAATCAGCTACGTGAACATCCCCAGCTCGCTGGTCATGGCGAGCGCCTCGGACAACGAAGTTGCTGTGCACATGCGCGGTTCGGGAAAAGGACTGATGCGGCTCATGTGGGGCGAACGCCGCTGGCCCATCGATCTGTCCCGTGCAAAAGTCGGAACCCAACAGATTCACATTCTTGCCGACAACATACCGCTCTATGGCATCAAAGACCTGTCTGTCCTCGGACTTGTCGATTCCGACACCCTGACCGTCATTCTCGACAGCATCGGCCAGAAGACCGTCCCGGTCCGCAGTTCCGTCGAAATCGCTCCAACCGCCGGCTTCGTCTGTTCCACTGATCCGATCCTGACTCCCGACTCTGTCGTCCTCACCGGCCCACGCACCAACCTCGAGCGTGTCGAGGAAGTCTGGACCCAGCCCGATCTGATCAAAGATGTCCGCGATCCCGTCGAACGGCTCTTGTCACTCCTGCCGGCCAAATCCTATGGCGTGACAATGAACGTTGACCACATAAGTCTCTATCAGAAAGTCGAGCCATACCTCACCCGTGCCTTTTCTGCCGTGCCGGTCCAGGTCACCGGGCGTCACGAATCCGAAGGACTCGATATCAGCCCTTCCTACGTGATCGTCGAGGTCGCCGGACCGCAGTCAGCCGTGGTTCAGCTTATTGCCGACTCGATTAATGTGAGCTGCGAGCCGCTCCTGTTGGACGAGAATAAGCTCTCGGTCCGCACCAAAGCATCAGTGCCTTCGCCTTTGAGGGTCTTGAAGCTGTCGCCGGATTCTGTTACCGTGGAACGTCATGAGCGTACGCGGGCCGATTCTGGGGATTGAAACATCGTGTGACGAGACCGCTGCCGCCTTGGTCTCGCCCGACGGCCGCATTCTTTCCAACATCATCTACTCCCAAACAGTTCATACTGCCTACGGGGGCGTCGTGCCGGAGCTGGCCTCACGTGAACATGCCGGGCGGTTACCCGCTATCGTCGAACAGGCGCTGGCAGAAGCCTCTCTGACGTGGAGTGACCTGGCGGGAATCGCCGTGACCGCCGGACCGGGTCTTGTCGGCTGCCTGTTGGTCGGCGTTGCCTATGCCCGTTCGGCAGCCCGTGCTCGGGACATCCCTCTGTATGTCGTTAATCACCTCGAGGGCCACGCGCACACTCCGGCCATGGAAGCTCCTGACATTCGCTATCCCTATCTCGTTCTTATCGCCTCGGGAGGACATTCATCCTTGGTGATCGTCGATGCGCCGGGGAAATTTCGTGAGATTGGCCGTACCCGCGATGACGCGGCCGGCGAGGCTCTCGACAAGGTCGGCAAACTCATCGGTCTCGAATATCCTGCCGGTCCCCAATTGGACCGCCTGGGGTTCTCGGGCCGTCCGGACACGGTCAATTTCCCACGCGCCCGATTTGACGGGCAAGGGTATGACTTCTCATTCTCTGGAGTCAAGACAGCCGCGGCTCAGGATTGGAACGATCGCCGTACGGGGCGTAAACCCGAAGTCAATCTATCGGATTGGGCCGCTTCCTTTGAATCGGCAGTGATGGACGCGCTCGTCGACAATCTCTTTCGTGCGGCAACGGACTTGAGGATAAACACGATCGCCGTTGCCGGGGGCGTTGCGCGCAATCGCCGCCTGCGCAACCTTGTAAGTGTGTGGGCCAAGCGTGAGAATCGCCGGGCCGTCGTCCCGCGTGGTGAGTGGTGTGCCGATAATGCCGCGATGATTGCCGCGGTCGCGCTCTATCAGACTCCATGCGACAACTCGGCGGCGCTGGATGCGATGCCCAGTTGGGCACTGGGGCATCCGCTTCCGCTGAGGACTTAGACGATGAAGAGTCCGACTAAACCGGTCTTCCCGGTTTCCCAATCCTCGTATCGACGCGCGCTCGAGCGCGCTGTACGTGAAGCTCTCGCGGAGGACCTCGGATCAGGGGACATCACAAATGCCGCTCTCAAGCTGAGAGGAAAACGCGGCCGGGCGATCCTGCTGGCGAAAGATAACGGCGTGTTGGCGGGCGCCGATGTCTTCACCGAATGCTTTCGTCATTTGGAGCGCAGAGTGGTGCTGAAATGGAAATCACAGGATGGGGCTCGAATTCGTGCAGGGAGCACGGTCGCAACGATTTCGGGTGACGCCGGAGCCATTCTCTCGGCCGAGCGCTGCGCACTGAATTTTGTCTCTCACCTTTCTGGTATTGCCTCGCTGACGGCAGATATGGTGGCCCTCATTTCCCGAACCCCGGTTCGACTGCTCGATACGCGCAAGACCACGCCGGGGCTGCGTCTTCTCGAGAAGCGCGCGACCGTCCTCGGAGGGGCGTTGAACCACCGCCTTGGGCTCTATGATGCACTCATGATTAAAGACAACCATATTGCGGCGATGGGGAGTATCGAAGTCTCACTCCCATTGGCGGCGAAAGCAAAGGGGCGGAGGCAACTCATCTGCGAAATCGCCGAGCCATATCAAGTGCGCATTGCCCTCGATCTGGGCGCTACATGGCTGCTGCTCGACAACTTCAGTCGGCGCGACTTGCGCATGTCGGTACAGCGGATCAGGCAATGGGGGCGCAAACACAATCGCAAGATCGTGATCGAGGCATCGGGCGGCATCACCCCCCGCAACATTGCCGCTTTGGCGCGCACCGGAGTCGACTACATTTCATCCGGCCACATCACTCATTCGGCCACGGCGATCGATTTCTCGCTGGAGTGGGACGGCCCCCCCGCCGCAAAGCCCTCGCGTCGGTCGACCTGAGAGGCATCCCGTGGAATTGCTCATCAACGAAATCGCGGTGCTCCTGCGGACCCGACGCCCTGCGTCGGGGTGGACAATCGCCGAACTGCAACACGCGCTGGGAGCATCGCACGCGCGCGTGCAAAAGGCGATCGATCAGATGCGCGATCTCGGCTATGAGCTGTCGGCCTCCAACGGCGGCGCATTTCATATCGCCAAAGGCCCCGATCGCATGATTGACACCGAAATCCTTGCCGGATTGAAAACTCGCATCTTCGCCAAACAACTTCACTGCTACAACCGCCTCGGTTCCACCAACACCCGTGCGATCGAATTGGCCGAATCGAATGCGCCTGAAGGCACCATCGTCGTCGCGGAGGAGCAGACCAGCGGACGCGGGCGCTTGGGGCGCACCTGGCATTCCCTGGCGGGTCTCGGAATCTGGTCCTCAGTCGTCTTGCGTCCACAGATTCCACTCCCAAAAGCCTCCGGACTGTCACTGCTCGCCGCGTTGGCCTTTGCTCACACGGCCGACCGTGAATTGGGCCTCCAAGTCGACCTCAAGTGGCCGAATGATGGCCTCATCGATGGAAGGAAAGTTCTGGGTATCCTGACCGAGGTTTCGGCCGAGACCGATCGGGTCTATTACGCTGTCTGTGGCACGGGCGTCAATGTCTCCCATACCGCGTCAGATTTCCCGGAGTCGTTAAGGCACCATGCCATCTCATTGGCGATGGCCTGCGGGCACCCGGTCGACCGTCTCAACTTCTACAGGTCGTTCCTGCTCGAATTCGAGTCATTGTATCGTGGGTTCCGCCGTGATGGCATCGCGGCATACCTGGGAGACTACCGCAAACGCTCAATGCTCCTCGGTCATGAAGTAACTGTGCGGCAAGGACATACGGCGATCACCGGACGGGCGGTCGCCATCGACGACAACGGCGCATTGGTCATACGCGAGGGCCGCAAGGACACCGTCGTCTTTGCCGGCGAGGCAACACTTAGGGAACAATAACACTCGAAAATCGCGTAATAAGGTTGGGAATATCACGACCGATCACCGGTAATGAATGTGGCGATTCTCCATGTTTCTGGGTCAACGTCTCATCGCAGTCTTGCTGATCGTCCTGGCCGCCGGCTTGGGTGCCGGATGCTCTTGTGAGCTTACCGGCGATTGTGCGGACAGACTCTATCCTCCTTCCGGTCCCAGCCCCGTCGATGGCGCCGTCGAACAACCGATCACAATCACATTGTCATGGAACGGCAGCGAAGCCGCCAACGGTAAACACATCCGCCATGACGTCTACCTGAGTGCGACCAATCCTCCGGTCCTCTATCGTCCGAGCGTTACCGGGCGAATGCTCACGCTCGATACACTGGCCAAGGCGCGCACATACTACTGGCAGGTGGTGCTCATTGAGGAGGATGGCAACACGATCAAAGGACCGATCTGGACGTTTACCACAGAATTCCCGCCGAAATTTCTGTCCGTCGCCTATCCCAACTGGGCTACAACGTGGCCGCGAGGCGAAGAGCGTACGGTGTCCTGGCGGTCTTCCTATGCGGGCAGCGCTGTTCGCATCGAGCTCTATAAGGCCGGTGCCAGTCTCTGCACGCTGGCAGATCAAACTTTAAACGACGGCTTCTTCACCTGGGAGATGAGCCTGTGCGCGCAGGACACCGACCCCGACTATCGTATTAAGGTGACTTCGCTCCTCGATCAGACGTTGTATGACTACAGCGACTTCTTCACGATCACGACCGGTTGCCCGATTGAGATCACCGCGCCGCACGAAAACGCGAAGTGGATCGCCGGCGAGTCACGCCCCGTGACTTGGCGCCCGTTGGGACTGGCGCCCAATCTCAAAGTCACACTGCACCTGTATCAAGCCTCGGATTTTCGCGGAGTGATAGCTCCTGTCACCTTGGATGACGGGCAGTTTGACTGGACAGTGACCGATTTCGATGCCAGCAGCGCGGAGGATTTTCGCGTCCGGATCACCGCGATCAGCGGGTACAGCTGTTCGGAATTCAGCGACTTCTTCACCATACAGGCGTGCTCGGTTCGTGTCATGACACCCGCTGTCGGCGTGATCTGGCCTATCGGTACCCAACATATGATCACGTGGGATACGGCCTACATGCCGGACATCATCAGCATGGAACTCTACCATCGCGGCGAGTTCGTCTGCGTGCTCGATGACCAGGTCCCCAACACGGGCTCCTACTTGTGGGCAGTCACCCGCTGTAGTTCCCCGTACGGAGAGAATTTCCAGGTGAAGTTGTACGACGGCACGACGGGCCCCTGCGGCTTCAGCGCGAAATTCGACCTGCATTAACCCACAAAATCTGACGATTCTAATCTTTTGGATGCGGGACCGGGGAACTGGCGCGAGCGCCGGAATGCGGGATGCGACCGATCCGCTCTTGCGCGTCCTCGTCCGAGCGGTCGCCTTTCCCGCCAAACTTGATCCCGGCACTCCGCAGCATCTCGAACGGTGGCAACCCGCCGATGAGAACGAAGATGTAATCATTGGGAATGGTGAATTCTCCATCCCGGGAGCGGATTTCAACGTCGGCGGCGCTGATTCTCCGGACTTCTGAATCGAAGACGGCTTTGACCTTGCCGCGATCGATCAACTCACGAATCTTGTCCTCATTCTTCTTTTTCACGCGTGCAAATGTGCTTTTGCGATAGGATATCCAGACGGTGTTCCCCGGCTGGCGGGCCAGACCGATCGCCGCCTCGACAGCACTGTCCCCGCCCCCGACCACGAGGAGATTCTGACCATTATACGATCGGGCGTCGACCAACTGGTACATCACCTTCGAATGATCTTCCCCTTCGACACCGAGTTTGCGGGGAGTTCCGCGACGCCCCAGACCGAGAACGACTCTTCGTGATCGATAGATACCGGCACTGGTGATCACACGGAAGATCGGCCCCTCTTTCGAAACGTCGTCGACACGCTCTCTGGCACGGATCTGAATCCCGAATTTCTCGACGATCCCATTCCAGATTTCCAACAGTTCTTCCTTGGAATATTCTGACCTTTTCAGCCAACCGTAGAGCGGAATCTCCACGGGTTGAGTCATAACCAGTTTGCGGTGTGGATAATGAAGTATCGTCCCACCGACCTGGGTTTGGTCGATCACGAGGTAATTCAACTTGTTCTCTATGGCCGTCAGAGCGGCCGAAAGCCCCGCAGGGCCGGAGCCGATGATGATGACATCGTACGCATCCTGCGACGCTTCGTTCGCAAGTTGTCCGGCGATGGCGTTCATCGCCTTGCGCCCTTGTGAGATCGCATTCCGAATGAGTGACAGGCCGCCGAGCTCTCCGACGATGTACAGACCCGGAACACTCGTTTCGTAGTCACGCGAGAGAATCGGTATGTCTTCCCGGTCACGCGTATCCCCGAGTCCGACAACGAGCGCGCCGACCGGACAGGCGCGTTCGCAATTGCCATGACCGACGCAACGTATTCCGTTAATGACCATCGCCGTTCCATAGACGACGTCGAGCACATCGCCCTCCGGACACGCCGTCACGCAGCCGCCGCAGCCGATGCACAGACCCGGATCAATGAATGGGTACTGTCCTCGCGGTTTCTCGATTCCCGCCTGTAGCGCTTCGTGCTTGCGTCGCCATGCTACCCGTTGCTGCCGATGGAACTTGAAGGCGTATGGCAATACCACCAATACGCCCAAACCGATGGCAACAGACCATATGAGCAGCGATTCAGACATCGATGATCGTCACTTTTAGAATTGCAGGCTCATTCCCGCTTCCAACCTGTGCCCGCGCGTGTCGTCCCCGCCACTCAACTGACCGAGAGCATTGAGCGCGAGTGCCTGGGTAATTCCAACCCGGACTGTCAGATCCGCGCGTCGATTCAGACGGGCGTCGGAATTGCCTGCGAGAGTGTAACTGTACAGTCCCGCGCCAAGGCTGATCCAGTCGCGTTGACCAACACCCTGTCCCAAGGATGCGTTGAGATTGTAACCGGAGGTGGCATCGCTCACGAAACGGACCCCCTGCACGCTGAAACTGCTCTTGGGGTTGAAAAGACCCTGCTTGCGCACGGCGCCATTGTATGAGGTTGTCCGGTCCTGCTCTCCTTCCACTGAACGCACACCCGCACCGGCGGACAGATAGATCCCTTCCGGCAAGGCAAGATCGAATTGCGTCCGGACACCCTGACGCACACGATCATCAAAGATGCTGTCGGCGATATCACGCGTCTCGTAGGTCCGGTAGCTCTTACGTGTGTCGTAGGACACCGACGCGGTGAGACTGCGCGTGAGATTCACCCGCCCCTGTGCGTAGATCGTCGAGAGACTGATTGACTGACTGTTTTCACTCTTGCGCCAGCCGCGATTGACATCAAGCTCGAGGCTGTGACTGAGGTTCCAACGGCCATTGCGTGCCATGCGGCCTTGGGCGAACAGCGCCTCGCGGCTCGCCGTCCCGCCATGGTACTGCCCGACGACGGAAAACGTCTGATCCAGCAGGAAGTCGCGCGCCGACCCGCGCCGGTAACCAGCATACGCGCCGTAAGTCTGAAGATTCGGGCGATTCTCTGCGTACTGCCATTGCGAATTGGCTCCACCGAAAATCCCGATGCGCGCGAATTGCGAAACACGATACTCAATGGAACCGCCATCCAGCCGGCCGATGGCGCCCACGCGTGCTGGATTGATTCGACCCATCGACATCCCTGCCCGCGAACCTTCGGGTTTGTACTCCAAAACGAAAGTCGCAATGCGACTCTCCCAAGAGTTCTCACGACCATCATCACTGGGAACAACACGGCGATCCCGTCTCCCCGACGTTCGAAGGGCGAATGACAGCCCCGGCGTCCAGAGTGGCTCGACGCGGAGATCGATATCGACCCGCCCCTGGCCGAAATCCAGCCCGGCATCGCTGTGATCGTCCCAGTTGCTGTACATCATCGCAATTGAGCCAGATGCCTCCGGATGGATCGCCGGACCATCATTGACGCGGGATTCGACGGGATCTACTCGTTGAATCTGGGAGAGCGCTTCTGCGGTTGACTGGGGAGCTGGTTCGGAGGTATCTGGCACGGCACGAAGCTCAACGTTGAGCTTGACGACATCACCTACCGATAGACTCACAACGGGTTCAGGCATCCGGCACGCCGAAGAGTGTTCTGCCAGATGGAGCACCTCGAGTTCGGCGATTTTCTGATCGTCACGGAATACCACGGGTCTCGCCCCGACAAACAGTCCTTCCGCCCTGCCCCCATTCAGATACACCAGGTCCGCGGAAACAAATGTCACCTTGAGCACACGCTCGATGGTTTCCGCGCAGACCACAGACGCAGACAACAGGAGTATCGCGACGCAAATCGAGACGGCGACAAGAGATCTCACTCGTCCCCCCGCGGGTGGCAGCTATAACACGCTGCGCTGAGGTACTGATACCCGTTTACTTCGTTGTGGTCGTCGTCCGTGTCAGTCCTGTTGTGCTCGTGGCAGAGGATGCACTCGAAGGTGGCGAAACTGGCCGAGTTGACGTGGCAGTCGGCGCAGTCATTCCACTTGTCTTTGTGTTTACCTGAGTAGATCGGGAAGTATTGCGAATCGTGATTCCAATTGGCCGGAGTCCAGGCGGTCGTCGTATGGCATGTCTGGCACGTTGTCGGAAATCCTGCCGCCGCGTGATCGGGCGTCGCCGTGCTGTAATCGCTGCTGTGGCAGGCGAAGCACTCCGAGGACGTCCCGCTGTACCCTGATGCGTGGCAACTGTTGCACGTCACGGTCCGATGCGCACCGGTCAGCGGGAACCCCGTCTGATTGTGATCATAGGTCGCGGGTGTCCATGCGGTCGTCGTATGACACACTGTGCACTGAGTCGAGAAACCCGCGGTCACGTGATTGGGATCGGTGACACCGGTGTAATCGCTTTCATGACACGCCAGACATGCGGTCGGAGTGCCTGAGTACCCGATCGAGTGGCAGCTGTTGCATGTCACCGTGATATGCGCGCCGGTCAATGGGAACGCGGACTGATTGTGATCGAATGACGCCGGTGTCCAGCCGCTCGTTGTGTGACACTGTTCGCAGAGTGTCGGGAAACCCGAGCTGACGTGATTCGGATCACTCGCTCCGGTGAAATCATCATGATGACAAGCATCGCATGCCGATGGCGTCCCGGTGTATCCCGCTGCGTGACAGCTCGCGCAGGTCGTCGATGTGTGCGCTCCCGTCAACGGAAATCCGCTCAGGTTGTGATCGAAGGACGATGGTGTCCAAGCCGTCGTCGTGTGACACTGCTCACAGAGAGTTGGAAATCCCCCGGTGACGTGATTGGGGTCGGTGACTCCCGAATAATCACTCGAGTGGCAGGCGTAACACGCAGATGATGTTCCCGCGAATCCGGTTGAATGACAGCTGTTGCAGGTCACGCTCTGATGCGCTCCGGTCAGCGTGAATCCGGTCTGCGTGTGTGACCACGTCGATGGGTCCCAACTCGACGTGTTGTGGCATTGCGTGCAGGTGGTCGAGAACCCCGCCGCCGTGTGATTGGGATCGGTGACGCCAGTGAAGTCGGCATGATGGCAGGCATCGCACTCGGTTGGTGTTCCCGTATATCCACTCGCGTGGCAACTGACGCATGTGACCGAGCGATGTGCTCCGGTCAACGCGAATCCACTGAGATTGTGATCGAAGGATGATGGTGTCCACGCCGTCGTCGTGTGGCATTGCTCACAGAGTGTGGGGAATCCTCCGGAGACGTGGTTGGGGTCGGTGACCCCGGTGTAGTCGCTTGCGTGACAGGCGTAGCACGCCGCGGCAGTCCCCGCGAAGCCGGTGGAATGACAACTGTTACACGTGACACTTTGATGTGCTCCGGTCAGTGTGAACCCGGTTTGCGTATGCGACCAACTCGACGGGTCCCAATTCGACGTGCTATGGCACTGCACGCAGTTCGTGGAGAATGCCGCCAATGAGTGATTGGGATCGGACGCGCCGGTGAAATCACTGTGGTGACAGGCATCGCACTGCGTCGGTGTCCCGGTGTACCCACTCGCGTGACACTTGACGCATGTGATCGTCCGGTGTGCACCGGTCAGGGCGAATCCGGTTAAGTTATGATCCAATGTCGCAGGCGTCCAGCCGGCGGAAGTATGGCATTGGGCACAGGCTGTTGAGAATCCTGCGCTGATGTGATTCGGGTCGATCACGGCCAGGTAATCGGCGTGATGGCAGGCATCGCATTGCGTTGGTGTGCCCGCATACCCGGATGTATGACAGCTCGCACAGGAAACCGCGGTGTGTAGTCCTGTCAGTGCAAAACCTGTGGTGCTGTGGTTGAAAGTCGCCGGCTCCCAGGCAGACGTTCCATGGCATTGCGCGCAGTCGGTCGGAAAACCCGAATGAGAGGGATCGTCCGCTTGCGTGAAATCGGTCTCATGGCAGGCGATGCACGCCGAGGCTGTCCCCGTGTACCCGGTCGTGTGGCATTGATTGCACGCCACCGCCAAGTGCGCGCCGGTCAATGGGAATCCGGTCAGGTTATGATCGAGAGTCGCCGGCTCCCATGCCGCGGTTGTGTGGCATTGTGTGCATTCGGTCGGAAACCCGTTCGCTGCGTGACCCGGGTCGTCCGTGTTGGTGTAATCGGATTCATGGCAAGCGAAGCAGGCCGACGGTGTCCCGGTATACCCTGAGGCATGGCAATTATTACAGCTGACAGAGACGTGAGCGCCCGTGAGCGGGAATCCTGTCAGATTGTGATCGAGAGTGGCAGGAGTCCACGCCGTCGTGGTGTGGCACTGAGTGCACTCGGTTCCAAAACCGGCCGCCACGTGGTCCGGATCATCGACACCTGTGTAATCCGGCTCATGACAGGCGAGGCAGGCTGACGGTGTACCCGTGAATCCCGAGGTATGGCAATTGTTGCATGAGACAGCGATATGGGCGCCAGTCAACGGGAAGTCGGATAGATTGTGATCCCAATCGGCCGTCTCCCACGCCGACGTCGCGTGACATGTCGCACAGTCTGTAGAGAAATGCGAACCGTCATGATCGGGGTCGGCGGCGCCTGTGTAGTCAGTGGCATGGCAGGCATAGCATAGAGTCGAAGTTCCGGTGAAACCTGATTGGTGACAATCGTTACAGGCCGCAGCCACATGCGCACCCGTCAACGGGAAATCCGTCAGGTCGTGATCAATGTCGGCCGGCTCCCATGCGGATGTCGTGTGACACTCCGCGCACTCGGTGGAGAAATCCGAAGCGACGTGATTGGGATCGACCGCCCCAGTGAAATCACTCTGGTGGCACGCCAGGCATTCCGATGATGTACCGGTGTAGCCCGATGTGTGACAATTCTCGCACGTCACTGAGACATGCGCGCCCGTTAACGGGAAGGCCGTCAGATCGTGATCGAGATTGGCCGGTTTCCAAGCCGATGTCGTGTGACAGAGGGCGCACTCCGTCGGGAACCCCGCCGCCGCATGATCCGGATCCGGAGCCGCAGCATAATCGCTGCTGTGGCACGCATTGCATGTCAATTCTGTCCCCGTATATCCACTCGTGTGGCAATTCTCGCAAGTGACGCTCACATGCGCACCCGTGAGCGGGAATCCGGTCAGGTTGTGATCGAGATTGGCCGGATCCCACGCCGAAGTGGTATGGCACTGCGCGCATTTTGTCGGGAAGCCGGCGGTGACGTGATTGGGATCGGCCGCCAGCATGTAGTCGCTTTCATGGCATGCCACGCACTCGGATTGAGTTCCAGTGTATCCCGAAGCGTGGCAGTTCACACAGGACACTGCCGCGTGCGCGCCCGTCAGTGAGAACCCCGTGAGATCGTGATCAAGATTCGCCGGTGTCCAGGCCTCGGTCGTGTGACATTCCGAGCATTCAGTCGAGAATCCGGCAGCCGCATGATCCGGGTCGGGTGCGTTGGCATAGTCGTCACCGTGGCATGCGAGGCACGTGGACTGCGCTCCTGTGTACCCGCTGGCGTGGCAATTCTCGCACGTCACGCTCGCGTGGGCGCCGGTGAGCGGAAATCCCGTGAGATCATGATCGAGATTGGCCGGCCGCCAGCCTGCTGTTGTGTGGCATTGCGTGCATTCAGTTGAGAATCCCGCCGTGACGTGGTTGGGATCTGCTGCTGTTGTGTAGTCCCCTTCATGGCAGGCAACACACGCAGTTGCCGTCCCCGTGAAACCCTCCGAATGGCAATTGTTGCAGGTCACCTCGACATGCACCCCGGTCAGCGGGAACCCAGTCATGTCGTGATCGAGATTCGCCGGAGTCCAACCGGATGTCGAATGGCACCCGGCGCACTCAGTTGAAAACCCTGCCGCGAGATGGTTCGGATCTGGCGTCGTACTATAATCGTTTTCATGGCAAGCGTAGCAGTCCGACGACGTGCCAGTATATCCTGATGTATGGCAGTTTTCGCAAGTGACGGCGACGTGTGCCCCGGTGAGCGGGAAATGTGTCAGGTCGTGATCGAGATTCGCCGGCGCCCAGTCCTCCGTGCTATGGCAGAGCACACACTCCGTAGGGAATCCGGCCGTCTGGTGATTCGGATCTTCGGCGGTCGCGTAGTCGCTCTCATGACAACCCGCACAGGTCGAAGCCGTGCCGGAGAATCCTTCAGTATGGCAACTGTTGCATGTCACCTCGACATGCGCACCCGTGAGCGGAAACGTCGTCAGATTATGATCGAGTTCGGCCGGAATCCAGGCAACCGTGGTGTGGCACTGGACACACTGTGTCGCAAATCCCGCTGTCACATGGTCCGGGTCGGGTGTCTCGCGGAACTCAGTTTCATGACAGGCAAAGCAGTCGGTCGAGGTGCCAGCAAATGCGGTCGCATGGCAACTATTGCATGACAAGGCCGCGTGTGCGTTTGTGAGTGGAAATGTCGCTGGGTGATCGTATACCGCGCTCGCCCAAGTGAGCGCTCCCGCTCCATGACACGACTCGCATTCCTGTGAGAATCCCGCCAAAGCATGCTCGGGATTCGTGGCAGCCTGATAGTCGCCACTGTGGCATGAGGCGCATGCCGTCGAAGTCCCCGCGTATTCGCGCGGCATCTGATTCACATGGCAAGCGCCGCAATCGGCGATGGCGTGCGCGCCGGTAAGCGCGAAGCCCTTCTGCGCATGTTGTTCGAAGACTTCGCGATTGTTCTTCCAGTTTTCCGGGGTGTGGCAGGTTTGGCACTCGGTCCCTAGCTGGCCGCGATGGACATCGGCGTGGCAATCGGCGCAGGCCGATGCGGTCTCCACAAATTTGAGATCCTGGTGGCAGGTCGCGCACCGCGTCTTGGCGTGGACTCCAACCAGCGGAAAGCCCGTCTCCCCATGCGCAAATCCCGATGGCTGACGCATGTCCGTCCATGACTTCATCGTGTGGCACTGCTGACAATCCCAACGAATCTCCCCGTGCGGATTCAGGATCATCGTCTGTGCCGCCACGCTGACACAGAGGAGAGCAACCAGGACAGCTGCGAGGGCAAGAGTGCGCTTCATGGCGTCGCCCCCTTGGCTGTCACACTGTCTGTCCCGTGGCAGGCGCGACAACTCCTGTCATCAATATGATAGTCCACAAACGCGAAAGCGGCGTCCTGGGTGGGCTTATGACAGCCAGCGCAAGGCACCTTGGCGTGCGCGCCGTCGAGCGGGTATTCAGTTAGCTTGTTGTGATCAAAGAGCGTGGCCTGCCAATTTGAAGGCGTGTGGCAGCGGTCGCATCGGATTTGTGGCACCGTATCGGCAACCGCAAACTGACCACGGTGCACATCGCGGTGGCACATCTCGCAATCACGACGCAACGGTGCGAACGCAAGCCGGGCAATGTCCACGGCATTCGAATCGCCGCGGTGGCATGATGCGCAATTGACAGACGCATGCTTTCCCGTCAAGGCGAAACCAGTGCTGTCGTGCGCAAACACAACCGCGGACCAGCTTGCTTCCGAATGACATTCTTGGCACCCGGAGCGCTCGACGATCCGTGCTAACTGACCCTTGTGGACATCCTTGTGACAATCCTGACAGCGCATTGACGACCACGTGTAATGCCCCTCACGCGCCACCATGTTTCCTTTAGCATCGCCATGGCACTGAACACACGGCAAGGCCAAGTGCGCCTGGCGTAACGTGAATCGCGTGGCCTTATGTTGTTCGATGGTGAATTGTGCAGGCATATACCCGGCGACAGTGTGGCACTCTTCACACGCGCCGCCCTGCGCCCGGTCGGCGAACTCGCCTTTGTGATGGTCCTGATGACAATCACGACAGGCTTGGAATTTCAGGCCGCTCTTGGGTTTGCCAGCCGCATGGCATTTGTCGCAGGCAACTATCCTGTGACGTCCTTCCAGCGGATAACGGGTTTTGCTGTGATCGAATCCCGCTTGCTCCGCGACCTGCCACCCTGTCGTCGTATGGCATCCCTCGCACCGCGATCCGAGACGCCCCGCGTGGGAATCCTTATGGCAGTTGCTGCAATTCTCGTGTCGCACATTGGCAAAACGCGAGTACTCGTGATCGGTCGTCGAACTCGGATCTTCGACTTTCTGATGACATTTGGCGCAGGCCGTCGTCTCGTGGCGGCCGGTCAGAACGAACTTCGTCCGGTCATGATCGAACCCAGGCGCCGGTGACCATCCCTCAAATGTGTGACAGCGATTACAGTCCGAAGCCAGCTGGCCACGGTGCTCGTCGAAATGACAGGACGCACAACTCGTATCCAAACCGAGGTAAGTCTTGGAGAGGTCTTTCTGTCGGAGTCGGAGCTGCTCGCTATCCCGATTGAAGTCGGTCTTGTGGCAGGCACGGCACGTCGTCTTCGCATGCTTTCCTTGAAGCGGGTAGCCTGCAAGTTGGTGATCGAAACCCTTTTCACCGGCCTTCCAGTAGATCAAGTCGAAATCACGCCCATGGTGTTCCACGTGGCAGTTCTCACATTCCCGATACTCGGCCTGCGCGTGCAACCCGCGTCCGCGATCGATGCGCGCCTGCATCTCGGTGTGACAGCTGAGACACTTGCCGTGCATCTGATCCGAATCCCGATCATGGCACTTGTTGCAGTTCTCGACACCGTCCAAAAAGGCGTGGGAACGATGCAGATCGCCCGGCGACAGTTGCGCGTTCGCTCTTTGGCAGAGTGTGGCCATCATGATAAATCCGACGATCTGTGCCAGCCCGCGAGGCATGATGAAGATCAGGACATCCAGCCATAGCCGGTCCAAACGGCCACGACAATGTGTATTCCCATCACGAGGTACATGACGATCGCGAAGGGTTTGTGGAACACGTGCCAGTAATGGAACAACCGCTGCATCTGATGCCACACTTGAATGCGGCGATCCAGGAGCGTGATCTGCGCGACGACGTCATTCAACTGCGAGATCTGGTTGTGACTACGTCCCCCGGAATTCGCGGATTCGATGGCTCGGCGACGCCGCAAGAGCTGCTTCAAGTCATCAACGACGATCCACGCGAGCGAACGCCACGCGCCTTCGCTGGCTTCCACCTCGCGCGATTGCTCCAAGTGCGCTACGGCCGACTCCGAAAGTCCGAATTCCGACTTCAAGACACCGCGCAGGCGATTCCGTGATTGATGGACCTCTTCCAACGTCATCTGGTCGCCGCGCAGATTGCGCGGAATCTGAGAATACAGATACCGTCCCAGGACTCCGCTGACGGCAACGCAGACCATGGACCAGAAGGCGACG
The DNA here is from genome assembly GCA_964371625.1 of uncultured Ignavibacteria bacterium. Taxonomy (GTDB): domain Bacteria; phylum Zixibacteria; class MSB-5A5; order WJJR01; family WJJR01; genus JACQFV01. The sequence goes on from CAYJMP010000002.1 coordinate 253,559, forward strand.
GCCACCAATCCCTGAACTTTGAACGAAGTGTGCAGTACGATCAAAAGCGGCCCGACAACTCCGAAGTAGATGTGGACGTCAAGCCAGTATGGAAGTGCGCCCCAGCGCGACAGTCCCTGGAAGCGCTTCCGCACCGTGTACCCGAGCATCAGCACCATCATTGATGCGCCGACGATACCAAAGAGCAACCCGCGTGATCCGGCGGGACGCAGCTCGCGATAATCGGCGTGATGCGGACGCTCCGCATACGGAGTGGAATAATACGAGTACCCGTCGAGGAAGAGCGCCAGCCAGATCGCAATCGAGACCGTGTACGCGATAGTCTTCCAGCGAAGCCGCCGACGCGCATTGTGGACAGAAGTTGTCTCGCCCTTTTCCGCCAGTGGAGCCGACGGAAATGTGGTCACTTCTTGTACAACTTCCGAGTTCAACCCCTGCACAGGCAGTCCCCTGAATGGCTGTGGACAATCGGAGTCACCGTCGACGGTGACAACACCCGGACACCACATCTCTCACTGCTCTTAAGACGACGCGCCCGCCCCTGATAAGAGTACATCGGCCCTATCAATACTAAAATTGAGCCGTTTCGCGTGCGAACAGGCAAAGGCATTCGAGCTTGCGCGCAGAGTTCCTTGCGGCAAACCCTACCTTTGTTTCTTCTATGAGTAAATCCGTCCGATTTCGAGCCGTCCCAGATGCCGAGATTTTGTGAGAGTGACGGCGACCGGCTCGATTCAGCGTGACTCCAAGGTATTGCCCCCCGAGGAATCAAACCCACGCGTGTTACACCAATCTGTCAGACCCGGTTCCAGACAGCAAGGCCGATTCCGCGAAAAACCAGACTTAAAGCGAATGCGATCGCCGCGTTGAAATGGAAAGGGCCCGCGAGAAATCCCCGCGGGCCCTTTTAACTACCGGTGAAAACTATGTTATCTGATCAGCGTCATCTTACGCGTGGCGTTCCACTTGGGAGTCATCACGCGATAGAAGTAGACACCGCTGGCGACCTCGGAGCCGTCGCGGTCGCGGCCGTCCCAACTCACCCGGACATTGCTCGCATCCGCCGATCCCTCAAAGGTCCGGACAACCTGACCTAGAACGTTGTATATCGACACGTTCCAGTCCGTCGCCTCCTTCAGATCAAATCCAATCACCGTTCCGGCATTAAAGGGATTGGGATAATTCTGAAGCAATGCATACTCCGTGGGGACGATCGCTTTCGCCGCCGTCGTCGACAAGAGCGCCCCATGGGCATCGGACAATTGCACCTCCACCAACTCGATGGTGCCTTCACCATTTGTCGGGATGGACAACACGTCCTGATGACCGGCGCCGATAGTCGCCCACTCGCCTTCCCATGACGGATGAATGAGGACGCGCAATTCCCCGGCATTGGCCAGATAACGGACAGTCATACCGGCTCCGCCAGCCATCAACGCCGGCTCTCCGACGGCCAGGCCCTCGTAGCGGAAGACAAGCAAAGCGCCGCCCAAATCAACTGGCGCCGATGTCGCCACTGTCAGGTGTTTGTCCTCGACCCGGACCACAGCGGTCCCTGAATTCGCGTACGGCGAGAGCTTCGGCGAGCCGGTTCCCGTTCCGGGCGGGAACGGCTGCTCGTCGCCGGTGATGACGCGGATCAGGTAGATCAGGTCCGCCACCGTGAGGACGATGCCGTCATCGTTCACGTCGCTCGCCAGGATCTGGACCTCTTGCCAGGTCGGATCCCACACCCACGAACCATAGATGAAGTAGTTCGTGAACAGAACCGCGTCACCGACCTCATTGGCGATGCCGTTGAGGTTGATATCGCCGCGGTCATCCGGTGGCTCCATGATGCACACATATCCGGTCGAGAAGCAGATTCCCGGAATCGGGTTGACCTTGGCGTTCGACTGGCAAGTATCAACAATCATCAGATGATCGACCCAGGTCGTATCGCCCGAGCGGCTCGATATCGTATTGTCGCCGCAATCGAGCCAACAGAAGTTGATCGGCACACACTGGCCAATCAGGTTCCGGTCTGGAGAGACTTGGAAGGTCAATTCGGCGATTGAACCGATCGGATTGTACACCGACTCCGGCGGCGTGATGCCATTGTTCATGTTCGCGATGCCGATCAGTCGCACGTACCCCGACGGGCAGGCGCCCACGCAGTTCCCGTTGGGTCCATACCGGTACGTGAAGTACTCCCAATCCTCAATCGCCTCCGCGCTGTTGGCATACAAGAAGGTCAAGACCGATTGATCGTAGCAGATCAGGAAGTCAAACCCGCCGATGGGTCCCGCCACGCTGTCGATATTGACCGGCACAGTCACCTGCTGTCCGTTCAGGATCTGCAGCGTGCCGTCACCATCGCCGATCGACACGATCAGCAAGCAGTTACAGAGATCTTCATCGATGTCAAGGTAGACACAGAAGCTCTGCTGACACGATTCGCCGCAGGCGTCGGTGCAGCGGATCGTCACACACACCTGGCCGTTCCCAAACGGCGTGTAAACCCAGTTGCCGTTGATGAGACTGCCGGGGCCGTTGATGATCTGGCAACTGACGAGATTGCCGTCCGGATCAATGGCACCCACCGGAATCGAGACCTGCTGAGGAACGCAATTCTGATGGATCGTCAGATCTCCGGGAATCTGGCATTGCGGCGGGTCATTCAGATCAAATGTGACCGTGAAATCGCCGTCCGCGTACGCGCCGCAGGAATCCGTCACGCGGAAAACGATCGTCACCACCTGATCGCTGTTGGAGTTGTAGCACCACTGACCGTTTGCGATCGTTCCCGGACCGCTGATTTTGGTAATCGTAACCGGTTTGCCCTCGGGATCGGTTCCGCAGACCGGCACACAGATCTGCGCGTTGTCACATTGCGAAACAGTCGTGTCGCTAACCTGACAGGCCACCGGCGGCTGATTGCGCGTTACGGTCACGTTGACCGTGTCGTAATCAGTCGCACCGCAAGTGTCCTGCACGCGGGCCACGATCGTATAAACGCCACCGGCAGGAGGCGTGAAACAAACACGATTCAGCACCTGATCCAGCACCGCTCCGCCCGGACCGGCAATCAACGACTCAGTGAGGGCGTTGCCGTTCGGATCGGTCGCAGTATAGTCGACGCAAATCGGCTCGGCGTTGCATTGGAACACGGCCTTGTCGGCGCCGAAGCTGATGGAAGGTGGATCGTTCGTGGTAACCGTTACAACCACCGTGTCACAATCGGTGAGCCCGCAACTGTCGGTCAGACACACAATGATCGGGAAGCTGCCCTCGCCGGCAGGAGTGAAACACACCTGGTTTGCGCCGGCATTCAACACCGCGCCGGCCGGACCTGAGGCGAGCACCTCACTCGAACCATTCAGGCCATTCGGGTCGCTTGTCGTGTAATTCACACAGATCTGCGCCGGCGTACATTGGAACACGTTTTGATCCGGACCGAATGCAATCACCGGCGGATCGTTAACCTGGACGCTGACGTTGAAGCTGCTTTCACAGAAGTTATTGCAATCGTCGCTGCAACGGATCGTCACCGAGAAGGACGCGTCGCCGACCGGCGTGTAAGTCCAGTTGCCACTGACCACATTGCCCGGTCCAACCGTAACGACGCACGTCGGCGTCGCGTCACAGTTGTCTGTTGCCGACACCGGAATCGTGATCTGCGTCGGCGCGCATTGGAAGTAGTTGAACGGTCCCGCCGGAATGTTGCAGACCGGCGCCTGCGTATCCTGAACGGTGATGATCTGCGTGCAGGTTGCCTGATTGCCGCAATCATCGACCGCGGTCCAGACTCGCGTGATTGTGCCCGAATAGCCGCCGCACCCTGTGAGATTCGGAGTCTCGACCAGAGTCGGAGCCACGCTCGGATCACAGTTGTCGGAGGCTGTCACTGTCGCAGCCGGCGGCACCGGGTCATTGCACGGAATCGTCGTGTTCGCCGGACAGCCCGAGAGCGTCGGCGCAACGTTGTCGATCACCGTGATGGTGCGCGAGCACTGCGCCTGGGCGCCGCATGAATCTGTCGCCGTATACGTGTCTGTGTAGACCAACGGGCTGGCAGTACAACCGGAGCCACCGTTGTCCGTGCGGTTGCAGATTACATTAACCGTCCCAGCGCCGCCGACTACCGTCACGTCGGCCGGATTGCACGCTGGAACTAGAGTCGCACACGTGAAGTTCAGATTACCCGGACAGGTGATCTGCGGCAGATTGCCCACATTGAACGTGACATCAAAGACTTTCTGGCAGAAGGCGTCACAGGCATCTGTGCACTTGATGGTGACCGTCACCGTGCCGCTGCTGACAGGCGTGTAACACCAGTTTCCACCGCTCAGGACACCCGGCCCACCGTCAATTAGACATTCAACGAGATTTCCGTCGCCATCCGTCGCCGAAACCGGGAGACAGACTTGCATCGGAGCGCACTGGAAGATCGTGGTGTCATTCGGCACCGAACACTCCGGAGCCTCATTCATCACAAAGGTGACCGTGAATGTCTGTTCGCAGGTGAAATCGCAGGAATCCACGCAGCGGATCGATACGACGACGGTCTCGTCACCGCTCGGTGTGTAGCACCAGTTCCCGTTGAGCGTCCCCGGACCACTGATAATGGAACAAGACTTGAGGTTGCCATCAATGTCAGTGGCCGACACCGGCAGACAGACCGGCGTCGGGGCACACTGGAAGATGGTCGTGTCTGCCGGAACGGAGCATTCCGGTGGATCGTTTACCACAAAGGTCACGGTAAATGTGGCTTCACAATACAACCCGCATGAATCCGTGCAGCGGATTGTCACGGGGACATCAAAGCTCTTGTCGCCACCACCGGTCGGAGTGTAACACCACTCACCGTCAAAGATGCCGCCGTCGCCGCTGACAACCTCGCAATTGTCGAGATTGCCATTCGGATCAATCGCGGAAACCGGAAGACAAACCTCCGTCGGCGTGCATTGGTAAATCGTCGTGTCATTCGGCACTTGGCAGACAGGCGCATCGTTGATGTCGATGGTCACATCAAACTGATCGGGACAGAAGCCCCCCAGTGTGTCATAACACCGTATGGTCACCGTAAATGACGTGTCCCCGGTCGGGGTGTAACACCACATACTGTCCGCGCCCAAAACGCCAGGACCATCGTAGACCACACAAGTCGTCGGCCCGTACATGCTCGTGGCGAAGATCTTTCCAAGACAAATCTCCGTCGGCGTGCATTGCACCACCGCCGTGTCCTCGGGGATATGGCAGACAGGATTCTCGTGCGGCGAAATGAGTATGAAGACGGTGTCGTAATCGACCGCGCCGCACGGGTCGGTCACACTGACAACAAGGAAGAAATTGTCCGCCACATCCGGAACGAAGCAATAGAGATTGGCCGATGTGTCGAGATAATAAGTACCGAGATTGCTGTACTCCAACTGCTCGACAAGGCCACCGAGTCCTTGTGGATCGCTGACTGCGTAGGATAAGCAGACCGTATCCCCATCGAGATTCTGGACAACATACGGGTCCGCGCCCAAGTCGATGTCCGGCGGATCGTTGAGCCCAAAGTCGACACTAAACGTCGCCTCGCAATAGGCGCCGCAGGCGTCGGTGCAACGGATCGTCACATTCGCGATTTCATCGCCCGTCGGTGTGTAGCACCAGTTCCCGCCCGACACCGTGCCCGGCCCCGCCACCACCGCGCAACTGTTGAAGTTGCCGTCGGCATCGCTCGCCGAAACCGGCAGGCAGATCTCGGCGCCCGCGCATTGGAAGATCGCCGTGTCATTCGGAACACTGCACACCGGCGCTTCATTGATCTGGAACGTGACGCTGAACGTCTCTTCACAGTAGCTGCCGCAGGCGTCCGTACAACGAATGGTCACGTTTACCGTCTGATCGCCTGACGGCGTGTAACACCAATTCCCTCCGGACAGTGACCCCGGCCCGTTCACAATCGCGCAACCGCTCAAGTTGCCGTTCACGTCCGAACCCGATACTGGCAGGCAAACCTGCGCCGGAGCACATTGGAAGATCGTCGTATCGTTCGGGACAATACAGACCGGCGCGTCGTTGACATTGAACGTGACGCTGAAGGACTCGTCACAAAATGCCCCGCAGGCATCGGTGCAACGGATCGTCACGTTGACCGTCTCGTCGCCCGATGGCGTGTAACACCAATTCCCGCCCGAGACTGTTCCCGGACCGACGACGACCGCGCAGCCCGAGAGGTTCCCATTCGGGTCGACAGAGGAGACGGCGCGGCAGACCTGGGTCGGCGCACATTGGAAATAGGTCGTGTCGCTGATCGGCGTGCAAACCGGGGCGTCGTTGATCTGGAACGTCACGCTAAAACTCTCGTCACAGTATGCGCCGCAGGCATCACTGCAACGAATCGTCACATTGACCGTCTCGTCGCCTGACGGCGTGTAACACCAGTTGCCGCCCGAGACCGTACCCGGCCCAGTCAGCACTGCACAGCTGGCGAAGTTGCCGTTCAGATCGGTGGCGGATACGGGGCGACAAACCTCTGCCGGAGCACACTGGAAGTATGTCGTGTCACTGACCGAGACACACGCCGGCGCATCATTCATGCTGAACGTGACGCTGAACGACTCCTCGCAATAGGCGCCGCAAGCATCGGTGCAACGAATCGTCACATTGACCGTCTCGTCGCCCGATGGCGTGTAGCACCAGTTCCCGGACGACAGCGTCCCGGGACCGTTGACAATGGCGCAGTTGCTCAGATTGCCGTCGGCATCGGTCGATAACACCGGCAGACACACCTGTGCAGGCGCGCATTGGAAGAACGATGTATCCGGAATCGGCGTGCAGACCGGAGCCTCGTTAATGGCAAATGTCGCGCTGAAGGACTCATCGCAGAATGCGCCGCAGGCGTCGGTGCAACGGATCGTCACGTTGACCGTCTCGTCACCCGCCGGTGTGTAGCACCAGTTGCCGCCCGAGACCGTACCCGGTCCGGTCAAAACCGCGCAACTGCTGAAGTTGCCGTCCGCGTCCGTCGCCGAAACCGGACGGCAGACCTGCGTCGGTACGCATTGGAAGTATGAAGTATCCGCGAGAGCGACGCACGCGGGCGCCTCGTTGATATTAAAGGTGACGCTAAATGTCTCGTCGCAATAGGCGCCGCAGACATCGCTGCAACGGATGGTCACGTTCACTGTCTCATCGCCGGCGGGCGTGTAGCACCAGTTGCCGCCCGACACCGTTCCCGGCCCGCTCAGCACAGCACAACTGCTGAAATTGCCGTCGGCGTCGGTCGCCGAAACCGGACGACAGACCTCTGCGGGGACACACTGGAAGTAGGTTGTGTCGGTTACCGCAGCACAGACGGGCGCCTCATTCATCTGGAACGTGACCTGGAATGTCTCGTCGCAGTAGGCGCCGCAGGCGTCGGTGCAGCGGATCGTCACGCTGACGACCTGGTCTCCCGACGGCGTGTAGCACCAATTCCCGCCAGACACCGTCCCCGGACCATTCTGAACCGCGCAACCGACGAGATTGCCGTTGGGATCGGTTGCCGAAACCGGAATGCAGACTTGAGTCGGCGTGCATTGGAAAATTGACGTGTCGTTGACTGCCGCACAGACCGGCGCGTCGTTGACTGCAAATGTCACGCTAAACGTCTCCTCACAATAGAGGCCGCACGAGTCGGTGCAGCGGACGGTGACATTGACAGTTTCACTGCCGGCCGGTGTGTAGCACCACTGGCCACCGGCCAATGTGCCGGGACCCGACATCTTGACGCATCCCTGCAGATTCCCGTTCGAATCATTGCCGCTAACCGGCAAACAAACCTGGGCGGGAACACACTGCGTGATCGTCGTATCGTTCGGGACGCTGCAGACCGGCGGATCGTTCGGACAGATGGGGAACGCGTGGTGCCCGGTCGGCGCGTTGGCGGGGCTCGCAACCGTAACCGAACCATCCGACGCCGTGAAGTAGTACTGAATGCTGTCGCCTCCGCAGACCAAGGCGCCCGCCGGGACATACGCACAGAAGGTGCTGTCTGTCCGTGTCGTCGGGATAGACGTGAACGATCCAACGCTCCCCGGACGATAGAACATCGTCACGGTCAGTGAATTGAGCGGCGTGTCTTCGTCGGTCACCCAGACGCACAACTGAACCTGAGTGTTCCAGCGCTGGCAAGTGTTGTCCAGGGCGATCGTCGGGGGCGTACGAACAATTATCGGTGGCGCCTTCTCGCAATACTCGGCCGTGTCGCAATTGATGCAGACATCCGGCATCGATTGCTGACAGATGATCACGTCGTGGCAGTCGCCATTCTGAATCGTATCGGGACTTGTGTAGCAAACTTTGTATCGAGTGCACAGGCGTTCTTTGATCTGCTCGTAGATCCCGTCCAACTGCGCCGGACTGGGGGCATGGAAGTAGGCTCCGCCCGTCGCGTACGCCATCTTCTGGGCGTACTGCGGGTCGAATCCGGAGCCCACGGTGATGCTGTAAATCGGGATTCCAGCACCCAACGCCAAATTCACAATGAGTGTGGAGTCATCGGAGAATCCATCGCCCAATCCGTCGGGGCTACCCGCGCCACCGCATCCGCTGGAAGCATTCTCGAGGCCATCCGTCAAGTTAATAACGGCCTTGCTGCCCAATTCGGGAATTGTCAGTCCAACACCGGCCCACACTCCGTCAAAATGGGCGGTGGTTCCGCCGGTGGTGAGCCCGGCAATCGCGCTGAGCAATAGTGTCGTGTCGCTCGTAAAACCCTGAACGACCGTATAGCAGCTTGAAAACTTGACAATTGCCGCGCGGTCGAAAATGTCCATGTTGCGCACAAATCCCGAGGCCGCGGCTTTGGCCGCCGTGATGTTGGCCCCGGCCATACTGCCCGAGACGTCGATGACGAGACAGGTTGCGGTGTTGCAGGAATCCACCGTCAACTGCTCGATGCTGAACACGTCGAGCCGAATGCTGTCCTGGTAGACACAGATACTATCAGCTGTCAAACCGCCCACGGGATTGCCCCCCGCATCAAGTGCCTCAAAATAGGCGCATATTTGCGGAAAGAGGCTGGGATCGATTTGACCAATGTTGATCGAGTCGAGCGCTCCGGCAGATGCGGCCGGACGCAACGACGCGGCGTACATCGCACGCCGTGTGGCATTGGTGTGTGTGGCACTGGCGGTTGTCGTGCCGGCAACGGCCTCCGCACGATCGGCGACTGAAAGATTGCAGGAACTACCACTCTGATCCGTGCCCTCTATGAAGCTATTCTGCCACGAGAACGATCCCGTATTGCCGTTCATAATGCCAGAAAGAGCCATTCCGCCGGCCACCACACTCACACTGGTCGTGAGCGGATTCGGCGATGAGCCGTCCACAGCGTTGCCGGAGTGGTGGACGATTGGAGAAGCTTGATCGACATTTCCAAAAGTCGCGGAAGAGTACTTCGGGCTCGAAGGAGCCGACCCGCCCCAAGTCACCGCGTACGTCGAACTTCCAGCGGCAACGATGCCCGCCTCATCCAAATACCAGATCTCGGTTCTTTCGCGAGTCCCCGATGGATTGACCGTCCCCCCGATGCGAGTCAGGCTCTGCCCGCCGTACGTGACGGCGCTGACGGCCACATCCGTGCCGTTCTCGTAGGCAACGACGAACACATTGAGCCGGTTTACGCCTGACGCCGTGGCATGCGTCAGCCCCGTGGCCCATGTGTTCAGCCGCACCACGTTGATCGAGGCGGCCATGGATGATCCGGTGATCGCCGACGCTTTCATCGCCTCGAGGGCGACTGGGTCGTCAACGAAATATGGATCATCGGGTGTCCCAATGTTGACGGGTCCGCCGATCGGCGCGGCGGCCGCATACAACGGCGTCACTGATCCGAAAAATGCGACGGCAAGAGAGAGGCTTAGTGCGGCACAGATGAGTGCGAAGGGCAGACATCGCCCCCGCGTCCGGGAGGTGGATCTGGAGGTCATTTGATCGAACCTTTCTCAATACATCATGCTGGGACACGTCCTCATAATTTCACGGTGATAAGGGGCACTACACCTACACGACTCTCAATCCGGTCAAAGCGCGCGTCCTTGCGCAACTCCACCGCGATCACATTGAAGTGTCGCTAGGTTGTCTTCCTTGCTGTGGTTTACGACCGGTACATTTGACAGACTTACGGTGAGACTCAGCAGATAAGGTAAGATGAACCCACCTCCGCATCTGCTCGATGGAAAACTAATCTATAGAGGGAAATCCGACAAGCGGTATTGCACTCTGACCCGTGATTCTTGGGTAAAATTCTGCCGTTGCGGCCTTGAAACGACAAATTAACTCCGGTATCCCACGCGGCCTCGCGGGTCGTGCGCTCTGGACTCACTCGGGTGTCCAACCCCCGCTCGGCTAACTCGTTTAATCCATAGGGCGTCAATGACTTATTCCAACCTGCAGGCAATATGGCGGCTCGTCTACGCAAAATTCGGCCAACACGACGTCTCTCCCAGACCGTATGACGAAATGACGACCAAGAGAGTCCCGATTTAGGTACTTCTCTGCATCACCCAGAAACCCACAACTGATGGTGTGTACTGTGGTGCCACCCCACAAGTCATTGAATCGCATTTGGCAATGGATTGCCGCATCGATACTCCTCGGTGGCCTCTTCTTCGGTTTGGCCGGGCGTCTTGACCTTCCCGTGTACTGGGCCTATGTAGCGGTCTGCATAGTAAAAGGGCTCTGGATCGCGGTGAGTATGGACGCAGGGCTGGCAGTCGAGCGCGCCCGCCCTGGCCCCGGCGGGGTCGATCACTTCACCTGGCATTTTTCGACAGCGTTATTCGCATTGCACTGGATAATTGCGCCGCTTGATGTCGGCAGACTCTATTGGTCGGATCCCATGCCACTACCTCTTCAAGTCTTCGGATTGATCTCGTTCACCCTCTTCGGCGGTCTGACTATTTGGGCAGTCGTGGTCAATCGGTTCTTCTCTCCGGTCGTGCGCCTGCAAGAGGATCGTGGTCACCACCTGGTTACGCTGGGCCCCTATCGATTTGTCCGCCACCCCGGGTATCTCGGGATGGTCATCTCTGTTCCCGCCAGCGGCTTGGCGCTCGGCTCGTGCTGGGCGATGATTCCCGCAGTTGGTTATGCGCTCATCATCCTGCGTCGCGCTGCCCTCGAAGACCAGTTCCTGCGGCGCCATCTCAACGGCTACGAAACTTATGCAGACGCCGTCCGCTACCGTCTCCTCCCCGGCCTCTGGTAGTTTCTCGTTATTGTGCAACCGAGAGCAGGCTCCGCGGAAGCGTCGCCCTCCCAAGTCGAAGGCTCCTGGGAGGGCGACGCTTCCGCGGAGCCTGCTCTTTTGGAGTTACTCTCTTTCCGCCCTCTTGGATTTGCCCACGAGTAGGATCGGCAACAACCCCACGACTTCAATCACGGTCATCCACAATCGCGACAGCACCGCCACTGTCGCCGGAAGCCCCGGCGGCAAAAACGGTCCGAGCATGACTGCAAGTACGCCCTCGCGCACTCCCAGTCCGCCCGGCGCAAAGAGAGCGAGAAATCCAACCAGGTACGCGCCCCCGTACGAGGCCACGACCGGCCAAAACGTCCCGGCCGGGATCCCCAACCCTTTCGACATCAGCCAAAAGCCGCTGCCGTAGACCACCCAGGCCGCCGTGTATCCGACATAGAGCACGACCGCGTGCAGAAACGAAATCCGCAGATTCACCGGCTCGCGCTTGAGCAAACGTAATCCCCAATTGAGCAGCCGCTCGAAAATTGGCGGGTAGAGGATGACCAGCGCAATGGCCAGAGCACCTGTCACGACCGCAACCGGCACTCGTCCCCAGACTCCGACTCCCAGAACGACACTGACGAAGAGTATTCCCGACACGATCGTATACGCTTGATGGAGAATCGTTGCGGCAATCACCGCCGGCCCGGGATGCCCTTCCTTGGTGAGAAAGTAGATCAACCCCATGACCGACCACACTTTTCCGGGGAGATACTTGCCGAGATTGGCCAGTGCGGCAATTCGGTATGCAACCCAGAATCGCAGCGGTCGTCCCGAGAGGAAGACAATCACAACCCGCCACAGATACATGAGCCAAATCACACCGAGCCATGACACCAACGCCGACGCCAAAAGCCAGCCAACATGGATCTTCCACGGCTGCGCGCGGACGATATCCCACTGCGAAATGATCGATTTGCCGAGGAAGTAGGCGACGACCGCGACGACCGCAACCGTCAGCCCGATGCGCCAGAAGTTGGCACGTGGACGTGGTGGTGGGGCGCCCGGAACGGCATCGACGGGGTTGTTCGGTTGGTTCATCGACAATGGGGAATTAACACTGTCCGCAGGAAGGCGCCATGAAAACAACGGGCGTCACATGATCATGTGACGCCCGTCTATGATTCGGAATCCACCGTCACTCCCGCGAAAGCGGGAATCCAGAGCTACTTCCCGGCGGTCGACTGTGCCACCGTTGTCTCAACTGGCGCCGCCAACTCCACGGAGAACTGTTGGCCGACCGGCAGATCGAGCTGTTTGCCCTTGGTAGCCAAGGCAACAGCGCCGCCCGCAGCCGCGCCAGCCGCTGCGCCCGTCAACGCGCCTTTGCCTTTCTTCTTGCTTGTAAGTGCTCCGATAATGCCGCCGATTACCGCACCGCCGGCGACTTTCTCCTCGTCGCTGATCTTGTCCCCTTCCGCCTCAAGCGCGATCGGCACCGCGGAAATCGCGTGTACCTGCCCGTTGGCGTCCACATACTCTTCGAAAGACAATGTCATCTGCGCCTTGCCGCTGGTACGGTGCGGCTCCTCGACCTGCGTCAACCGGCCGCGCACTTCCGCGCCCACCGGAATCACCGTCATGTTGTCCGCACGCACCGCCTCGGTTGTGCGCGCGCGAAAAACATCGCCGACCTTGTTCGAATCGGTTCGCAAGTGCGTCTCGAGCGCGACCACGATGGATGTACCAGTCGGGATCGTCACCATCTTCGGCGGCTCTGGTTTCGGCTCGGGTTTTGGCTGTGGCTTTGGCACAGGCGGCTTTGGCGCCTGTGCCTTGGGGGCTGGCTCTTCAATCACGACCGGTGGCGGCGCCTGATCCGTTGTCGGCGCCTGTTGCGATGGCGCCTGGGCTACCGTAGTCGTATCTGTTGTTGCCCCCTGCTCCGCCTGCTTCTGTCCGCACCCTAACAAACCGATTAATGCGAACGATGCTATGCTTGTCATCAGGATGTGCTTCTTCACCTTCATCCTCCCTTTCCTTTGGGCCAAATCCGAGACTGTCTCAAAAACCGCGAGCCTATGTGGCATTATACCCGGACACGTGCTCAGGAGTCCGATGCCCGGTTGGATCACTTCGGAGAGATCAAGCTATTGGAATTCAGAAGGTTTCGCCAGAGTGAATCCGGCAAGGCGATAGTGTGAATCCAGTCCCGACTGACCAGAGGACGCTGGGGGGGTGGCTCAGTCCATCCACGGCTGATCGGCAAGCAAGTCCATAGCCGTCTCTTCATTCACGGCCTTGGCGAAGATGAATCCCTGGCCGTAATCGCAGCCGAGTTCATCGCGCAACAGGCGCAACTGCTCGGGCGATTCGATCCCTTCGGCGATGACCTCGATCCCCAAGCTGTGCGCCAGCGTGACCACACCGCGGATGATCTTGGTGTTCCCGTCGTCGCGCCCAAGCGATGACACAAAACTGCGGTCAACTTTAAGCGCCGAAACCGGCAACCGTGCCAAATAGTTGAGCGAAGAATAACCGGTGCCGAAATCATCGATATGCAATTGGATTCCCGCCTGACGAATTCCTTCGAGGGCGCGCACCGCCGGTTCAGATTGGCCAAACAGCGCGCTCTCCGTCAATTCGAGTTTCAAACACGAGGCCGGCAGCCCGGACTGCTCGAGTATTGAAATCAAGTTCGGCAGGAAATCAGTGCGCTGAAGTTGACGGGCCGAGAGATTCACGCTGATCGACACCGGTCCTGAAGTCCCGTTGCGCGATTTCCAGGCCGATGCCTGGCGGCAGGCCTGTTCCAGTGTCCAGCGCCCGAGCGGTATGATCAGCCCGGTGCTCTCGGCGGCCTGGATGAAGTCGATCGGTGCGACCGCGCCGCGCTCGTGATGGTGCCACCGTAGAAGCGCCTCGAATCCGGCGATCCGGCCATCGCGCAAATCGACAATCGGCTGGTAATGCACCTTGAGCGATTGCGCCTCGACCGCGCGACGCAATTCGGCGCGCAACTGCAATTGCACTGACGCGTTGGCCCCCATCTCGGATCCATACACGACATACCCGGCGCCGCCACGCTGTTTGGCCATGTACATCGCGGTGTCGGCGTCGCGCAGGACATCATCCGGGGCGGCATGACCCCCGCCGTAAATCACGATCCCTACCGATAACGTCGTTAAGACTTCCTCGCCGTCCACACTAAACGGTCGCATGAAATCGGACTGAATGCGATCGGCGACGGCAATCGCTGCTTCTTCGTCGGCGATATCCGTCAGCATGATGACAAACTCATCGCCGCCAAATCGCGAAACCGTGTCTCCCGGCCGCAGATTGTTCTGTAGCCGCTGCCCCGCCGCGACGAGCAATTGATCCGCGCGCATGTGCCCGAGACTGTCGTTGACCAGTTTGAAACAGTCCAGATCGATAAACAAGATCGCGAACAGATACCCGTCGTGACGTTCCGCGTACCTCAATTGCTGATGCAAGCGGTCTTTCAGGAGGATGCGATTCGGCAATCCCGTCAGCGAATCGTGCAACGACCCCTGAATAATCTGCTCTTCAGCGATCTTGCGCGCGTGCACATCGGACAACGATCCGGCGATCCGGTAAGCGGTCCCGTCGGCGCGCCGCACCGCCACCCCGCGCGCATACATCCAGCGGTAGACATGCTGCCGCGTCATGATCCGGTGTTCGCTCTCGAACTGCGGCGTGCTGCCGGACAAGTGGCCCGACATTTCCGAATGCAGGCGCGAGCGGTCATCGGGATGCACCCGACCGAACCATTCGTGTATCTCGCTGCCCAGTTCATGGTCGTCGTAGCCGAGCATGCGTTTCCAGCGTGGCGAGAAGTAGATTGTCTTGTTGTCCAGATTCCAATCCCAGAGCCCATCGCTGGCGCCTTCGACTGCCAGGGCGTAACGCTCCTCGCTTTCGGTGAGCGCCGCCAGCGCCCGGGTCTTTTCGAGCGCGTAGCGGATCGCCCGCTCAAGCAACGGTCCGGAGATTTCGCCTTTGACCAGATAATCGGCGGCCCCCGCCTCCAGCGCCCTCATGTCCACCGTCGGGCTGCCTTGGCCCGTGAGCACGATCATCGGGGCCAATCGTCCCAGCGCCCGCGACTCCGTGATCAGATCCAGACCATTCGCCGAACCAAGAGCATAATCCAGCAGGTAAACGTCATGTCGCCCTTCGGCAATCACTCGGCGGGCCGTCTCAACCGCGGACACCCATTCCAAATCAAAACGCGATACGCCCCCATCCTTCAATAGACGGCGCGTGATGACGAAGTCGTCTTCGTCGTCATCGACGAGTAGCACTTTGATCGGCGTCTTCATCATTGAATCGGCGGCCTCACGACGACACACCGGGTTTAGCGAGAATCTCGGCCAGCTGATTACTCGGGACCGTGGTGACGGCCGGCAGATAGACATGAAACGAAGTCCCCTGTCCAGGCGTACTCTCGACAGCGGCAAATCCGCCATGCTGCTCGACAATCTGCCGCACGACGGAGAGACCGATCCCGGTGCCACGCCCCGGCGCTTTGGTCGTGAACATGGGCTCGAAGACGCGTGACATGACACTCTCGGACATGCCGACACCGGTATCGGTAACTGCCAGCCGCACGTACCGCCCGGGAGGACAGGCGCAGTTACTCACAAGTTTCTGAGGTTCCACTGAGTTGCACTCCAACGTAATCGTCAGTGTCCCCCCATCCGGCATCGCATGAATGGCGTTGATGCAGAGGTTCATGAGAACCTGGTTGATCTGACCGGCATTGACGTCGCCTTCGACCTCAACAGTGGGGAGCTTCCAGACCAATGAGATCAATTCAGGGACCGAGACTGACAACAGGCTCACGGCCCGATCGATGACCTTGCCGAGATCCTGTACCGACCGTCCTTCCGGACCACCACGGCCGATCGTCAGAATCTGCTGGACCAGATGCGCCGCCTGCTCGCCCGCTTCCAGGGTCTGATTGATGTGGTGACGCACACGCGCCTCGTCGTGCAGATTCACAATCACCATCTGCGCATGTCCCATCACACCCGCCAGAATGTTGTTCAGGTCATGCACGATTCCGCTGGCGAGAAACCCGAGATTTTCCATGCGCTGGAGAAGCACCACCTGCTGCTCGAGGACCTTGTTCTGTTCGCGCAATTGGTCCTCGTAGATCTTTAATTGGATCACACCGCGTAGACGCGCCGCGAATTCTCCCGGATCCACCGGCTTGTTGATGAAATCCGTCGCCCCCAACTCCAATGCCAAGCGTTTGGTCTCCGGTTCCAACGATCCGGTGAGCATAATAACCGGGATGTGACACAGGGCCGGCTCCGAGCGGACCTGTTTAAGCAACGTCATGCCATCCGAGTTTGGCATGTTGACATCGGAGACGACAACGTCGATGTCGCCTCGCCGCACCCGCGTCAGCGCCTCTTCCGTCGACATCGCCGCCTCCGCTTCGCAGGGAAGCTTGAGCATCCTGACCAGACGCAACAGCGCCTCAACCACGTTTCGCTCATCGTCAACTAAGAGCACCCGGCTCATACACAAACCTCTTTCATCGCGGGTTCGATCGGCAGTCGAACAAAGAAGGTCGTGCCCTCGCCCTCGGTCGTTTCAAACCGAAGCGTCCCGCCGTGCTTGGATTCGATCGTGGTCCTCGCAATGGCAAGTCCCTGTCCGGTACCGCGACCGATCGGTTTGGTTGTGAAGAATGGATCGAACACCCTGTCACGGATGCTCTCGGGAATCCCGGTCCCGTTATCGGCGATGGCGACCTCGATCCAGCCGTCGCCGCTCCGGGTTGTCAGTTTGATCAGACCGCGCAGCCGTCCAGCGGATTTCGCTTCGGCGACCGTGTACGCCGCGTTCACCAACAGATTGAGAAACACCTGATTGATGTCGTTTGGGAAACACTCGACCGCCGGCAGACTGGATTCGAAATCCGTGACGATCTCCGCCACGTTCTTCAATTCGCTTCGTGCTACGGCCAGCGCGCCCTCCAAGGCCCGGTTAATGTCCACCCGTGAGCGACTGCCCGTTCCCGGATGCGAAAATTCCCGCATCGCCCGCACAATCCCCGTCACCCGCGATATTCCGTCAAGCGACTGCGATATCGCATTGGGGATTTCCTTTAGCAAATAGGAGAAGTCCCCCTGATCGCGCTGGCGCAAGATCGCCAAGAGCGCCGGATGCGGCGCGCCTACGGCCACCGCCTCTTCGATCGCTCGGAAACTGCCCGAGACCAACTCAAGCAGGCTCCCAAACGAGTGTGAGAGGAAATGTGTGTTGTTGCCGACGAACTGAATCGGCGTATTGATCTCGTGCGCGATCCCGGCCGCCAACGAACCGATGGCTTCCAGTTTCTGCGATTGCCGCAGCTGCGCTTCGAGCATGAGTTGGGCGGTCACGTCACGCGAGACCTTGACGAAATTCACGATCCTGCCCGAGGAATCCCGCACCGGGGTGATGGTCGCGATTTCGGTGAACAGGCTGCCGTCGCTGCGCCGATTGACGAAGTTGCCCGACCACACCGCGCCGGAGCTGATCGTCCCCCATAAATTGCGGTAGAAACTCAGGTCGTGCTGCCCGCTCTTCAGCGAACGGGGGTTCTTCCCAAGGAGTTTGGCGGCTTCGTATCCAGTCGTGCGCTCGAAGGATGGATTGACATACTCGATGTTGCCCTCGGCATCCGTGATCACGACCAAGTCAACGGTCTGTTCGATGGCGGTTGCGAGACGAGACCTTGCCTCTTCGGCCTGTTGACGCTCGATAACTAATGCGATGCGTTCGCCGAACTCCGCGAACAATTCCAACTCGCGCTCCCCGTACACGTCCTCATTCTTGTAATGCTGCATGGCCGCGACACCGATGATCCCGCGCGGCGTTGCCAGCGGTACACCGATCCAGACCGCCGACGGCGTGCCAACGTCGTCCACTTCTCCTTTGGCAACCAGATCATCGACGTCCCGCTGCGTGACACGCAACGGTCTGCCGGTGCGTCGAACGTAATCGGTCAACGTGTTGTGAAACTCCTCGCGCGTGTACACGCTGAATTTCTCGTGCTCGTCGGCCACGTACGGAAACCAATACATCTCGCGAAGGAGATCGTAGAGGGCAACGTAGAAACTGCCCGCCTCCATAACGAGGGCGATCTGCTCGTGGGCCTTGTGAAGCCAGTCCGTCAACGATTCGCCGCTGCTCAAAGGCTGCGAGAGCCGTGACGTAATCGCCTGAAGCTGCTCGACGTGACGGCGTCCGGTGATGTCATGCGCATTGATCACGACACCCTTGACGTCGGAATCTTGTTCCAGGTAGCGTCCTGTCCCCTCGATGACGCGATAGGTCCCGTCTTTTCGCCGGGCGCGCATCGTGAACGGAATCGACATGCCTCGAGCGCGCAAGGCTTGGCCCAGCGAGGCCCGTGCCGACTCCAAATCATCCGGATGGGTGAAGGCGAACACGTCCGTACCAATCAGTTCCTCCGGTGTGAATCCCAGAATTGCCTCGACCGAGGGGCTGACGTACTGGTATGTCGCGGACGGATTGATCACCGCGATGATATCGAGGCAATTCTCCAGGAGGGCACGATGGTATTTCTGGCTTGAGCGCAGTGCCTCCTCCGCGTTGCGACGCGCCGTCATGTCGGCATACATCGCCATCGTGGCGACGACCCGCCCATCCGCGTCAACCAGTGGGGCCGTCCAGAGATTGACGTCCACTGCGCCGCCGTTTTTGTGCTGCCGCCGGAGGGATATTTCGCTCAAGCGCTCCCCCGCGCAGACCCGGGCAAAAAGCGCCTCGAAGCGGTGCAAGTCTTCCTTGGGCACGTTGGGGAGCCGCTGACCGAGCACCTCCGCCGCAGACCATCCGAAGATCGACTCCGCCGCGGCGTTCCACAAAGTGACCTTCGCTTCCATATCCAGGACACAGAACGCCAGTGGCGAGGAATCCACCAAAGACTGCAACGCCTGATTCGTTTCCCGCAATCGCTCGACCATGCGAGCGCGTTCCAGCGCGTAACGCACCGAACGTTCCAAGAGCGGCCCGGAAAGTCGTTTCTTGTCGAGGAAGTCGGCGGCGCCGGCCTGCAAGGCACGCATGTCCAACTCGTGATTCACGTAGCCGGTTAGGAGAATGAGCGGCGCCCGGCACCCACGTGCATACGCCTCCTCGATCAGTTCCAAGCCGCTGCGGGGCCCGAGGTGATGGTCAATCAAGTAGGCATCGTGCCGCCGATGGATGATCGAATCCAGCGCTTCGTCGTAAGCTCCGGTCCAGTCAAGGTGGATGACCTTGCCCTGGACCTCGCGTAAGAGACCTCGGGTCAGTATGTACTCTTCCTCGTCGTCATCAACGAGAAGCAGCCGGATCGGACTCTCAGCCATCGATGCCCGTCCTCTCCGACGAAGGGAGATCAACGATTTCAAACCAATAGGCGCCCAGCGCTCGCACCACACCCACCAACCCCTCAAACGTCACGGGCTTGGTGATAAAAGAATTGGCTCCCAGGGCGTAGCTGCGAAACACATCCTCTTCGGCACTCGAGGTCGTCAGAATGACAACCGGAATCATTCGGAATTGTGGGTCGGACTTGATTGCCCGCAACGCCTCCCGCCCGTCCATGCGCGGCATGTTGAGATCCAGGAGAATCAATCCCGGCCTTGGCGCGGCTCCCACCTGACCGTAACGACCCTCGTGCTTCAGGAATTCCAGCAGTTCCTCGCCATCGCTGACAAAATGGAGAGGATTGGAGAGCCGTGAGGCCGCCAACGCGTCGCGGGTCAGCTCGCGGTCGTCGGGATCGTCATCGGCCATGAGGATGCTGATGGGCTGCCTGGCTGCGTCCATAGTGTACTCCCTGCATCAGGTTGTTTTGTGGGTAACGTGACAATGAACGACGACCCCACACCCGGCGTGCTGATCGCCGTGATTGAACCGTGATGACGTTCGGCGATCTTGCGACAGATGGCCAATCCCATTCCCGTCCCCTCGAACTCGTTGCGCCCATGCAGCCGCTGGAACGGCGTGAAGATACGGTCTGCGTACTTCTGCTCGAACCCGATCCCATTGTCTTCCACAATGAGTTGACAGGAATCAGAACCGCCGGTTTCCCCCGCCGGTAAGACCCGAACCGTCACCGTCACGACCGGCGCGACATCGCGCTGATGGAATTTCAACGCGTTGGCAATCAGATTCTGCAGCAACTGCCGCATCTGAATCTGATCGGCATCGATCGTTGGCAGTTCGCCAATCTTGACCCGACCGCCCGTCTGCTCGATGCGAGCCTCCAAATCCGACATGACCTCGGCGGCGACGGAGCGCAGATCCGTCGGGGCGAATGGCTGTGCGCGCGTCGCGACCCGCGAGAAATCCAACAGGTCGTGGATCAACGTCTGCATGCGCCCCGCGGCCTTGAGCATCCGGGCCAGATACTCGCGCGACTCATCGTCCATGGCCCCGTCGGCCGATTCCTTGAGCCGTTCGCCAAAGGCCGCAATCTTGCGTAGCGGTTCCTGCAAATCGTGCGACGCAACAAAGGCGAAGTCCTGCAATTCACGATTGCTCTGCGCCAGCGCCGTCGCATAGATCCGCATGCGCTCCTCGGCCTTGTTCCGTTCCGTCACGTCCTGGCACATGGAAATGATGCCGAGAAACCGGCCATCGACGTCGCGCAACGACGTGTTGTTCCAAATGCATGTAATCCGGCGACCGTCTTTGGTTACGTTTTCACCGACGGCATCGACATCGCGGCCGCCCTCCGCCAACTGCCTGAATACCTTGGCGACCTGGGCCTGCGATGATTCGGGCGTGATGACCCCGAATGGATGCTTGCCTCTGACTTCTTCGAGCGTGTATCCGAATATCCGCTCGGCGGCGGGATTCCAATAAGTGAAGCGGAAGTCGGTGTCGTTGAGGACGCAGCCAATCGGCATGCGGTCGAGCGTCATCTGCAACCGGTCCAGTAACTCCGCCCGCTCGGTCTCAAGTCGCTTGGCCTGCTCCTCGGCCACCTTCTCCCGCGTGATGTCGCGGGAAACCACCGAGACACCGCTGATCCGACCACGGTCGTCGCGGACCGGGGAGTATGCCAGGGAGACGTGGATCAGACGTCCGTCTTTTCGTCGCCGGACCGTCTCGAAGGGCGGAACACTTTCGCCCGCGGCGATTCGTTGCAGTATGCCTGCGGTTTCATTGGCGCGGTCTTCGGGCAACAGGATCTTGGAGGATTGGCCTACGATTTCATCGCGCAGATATCCATAAATCTTCTCCGCGGCGGGGTTCCAGCTCGTGATGAAACCATCGAATCCGGAGCTGCCGATGCCTTCACTGGAGGACTCGATGATCGCGACCAAACGTCCCAGCTCGGCGTTGGCTGAGACCAGATCGGCTGTGCGCTGGCGCACGCGATCTTCGACATCGCCATACGCCCGCTGCAGTCTCTCCTGCGCCTTGTTTCGTTCCTCGTGATACCCCCCCAATGTGCGGTACATACTGCTGCCGATCACGATCATGCCGATCAGACCGATGGCGAAATAGAAGAGGATGGTGCGTTGCAACGCCCTGATGGGACTGTAAACCGCGTTGAGTGGCCGAATCGCAACAACCGTCCAACCGGTCGCCGCGACAGGCACGATGTCAATCAGGGAGGCCGACCCAGTACGCGGATCATGAGCTTCGCCGTGTGATGACATCCCCATTAACACTTGGGCAAATGCTGTGGTATCAGGCAGGCGATCGGGTTCGATTCCGTTCCCGCGGTTGTCGATCCAGTGCCCGCGTTGATCCACCAATGTCACCGTGCCCTGCTTGGGCAGACGCATGTCGAGAAACCAACTGGCTAGATCCGCGATGGTCACTTGCGCCGCGAGGATGCCGCAGTAGCGCCCCGACGGGTCGGACACACGCCCCGCCACGGCGATGGTGTACGGCTGACCGAGAGCGGAGCGGCGATAGATCTCGGACGTGTAGACTTTGTCGCCGCCTGAAACTCCGCGGAACCAATCACGGTGCGAGAAATTCACTCCATGTACACTGGGATCAGCCGGTGTGTCGATCCAGAGAACGCCCGTCGTGTCGGCGCAGAAGACGCGGGAGACCAGCGGGTTGCCCTCCAGCATCTGCCTCATTACCCGGAGCACAAAAAGCGTGTCACGATCCCGGACAGCCTCGGAAAACTTAATCCGATCCGCATAACTGCTGACATAGAGCTCCAAGCCATTGAATTGCTCCCGAGCCGAGCGGGCCACCATCGCGGCAACCAGCTCGTTCTCCTTTTCGGATTGGGTGCGCAGTTCCGATTTCACGTCGATCGCCACGAAGGCAGAGAGCGCGATGGCCGGTATTGCCAAGGCCAGCAGGAGAACAGAGTACAGACGCGCCCGTGACCGCAGAAACCACGGCTCACGTGGCAGGTTGATTCGCGCGGTTATGATCTCAGAATTGTTCGTCATATTGGAGAGCGCGACCGCAGCGGCAAGACACGTGAAGCTCTGCCTTCACCGTCGCCGTCCATGACCTGCAAAGTTGGCTTGCCTTGCTGAGTACGCGAACCCCGTGGCAAAGCTCCTCCATCCCTGGAGGCCTTCAAACCCGACTTCGGTCCCCAACACCCACACCTACATTGAAGTTGTCGGCTTTTTGGAGGTGTTCTTGATCTGAACACCGCCTCCAAAACGAAGTCTACTCGGAGGTTGAGGCCCACCCGCGTAGCATGTCACGGGCATCGTCTCCAGACGCGAAATTCGCGCTGGGCACCCGTCGCATACCGTGGGTTGTGGAAAGAGCGATTGCCGATTCCGGCTCAGTCGTTGTTGCATCGTTGAGGCGCGCTACGTAAACTGGACTATTCTGACCTTGTTGTCGGCAGTGACTGGACGGCTTCGTCCACATGTCGGCTTGCAGGGACGTTTGACCACAAGGAGCTGAAAGTCATTCCACTCGGCGACGACCAGACAACGGGAACAGGACTGCTCATCAAAGATGCGATGGTCAGCCACTACCGCATTGTCTCCAAGATTGGATCGGGCGGCATGGGCGAAGTATTTCTCGCCGATGATACCAAATTGAACCGGCGCGTCGCGCTGAAGTTTCTGCCGAGCCATCTGGCCGCGGACACAATCCTGCGCGCGCGTTTCACGCGTGAAGTGCAAGCCGTCGCCGCGCTCAACCATCCCAACATCGTCCATGTCTACGAGGTCTCTGAGTTCAACCGGCGACCGTTCTTCGCAATGGAGTATGTCGAAGGCGATCCGCTGCGGGAACGCATGCGCGTGGGCAAAATGCCCTTCGACGAAGCTTTGGGATTCATTATCGGATTGTGCGAAGGACTCGAGGCGGCCCACAGGGTCGGCATTGTCCACCGCGACATCAAACCCGCCAACATCGTCATCGCCAGCTCCGGACGCGTTAAGATCCTCGATTTCGGTCTCGCGAAACGCGCCTCCGATCCCACCCTGACCAGCATGGGATCGACGATTGGTACGATCTGTTACATGTCGCCGGAGCAGGTGCAGGGCAAGGATTCCGATAACCGCTCCGATCTCTTTTCTGTCGGGATCGTCTTGTATGAGATGATGGCGGGCCGGTTGCCGTTTCGCGGTGATTACGACGCCGCAACACTCACCGCCATCGTGAGCGAACCACATGAACCTCTCACCAAGTTCCGCCCGGATGCCCCGGCGCACCTGTCGGCCGTCGTGAACCGACTGCTCGCCAAAGAACCCGCTTTGAGATATCCGAACGTCACAGAACTGCTGGCCGATCTGAACAGACTGCGCGACGAACTGAAATACGGGGCACGCCGCGATCCAAACGCCGACAAACCGGGCCGCCGTGTACCGATCGGAGCTATTATCGCGGGAACGATCGTCGTGGTCGGCGTGACCGTTGCGGCGATGCTCTTCATGCGCAGCTCCGATCAGCCAACCGTGCAAGTCGGCAGCGTCGATGAAGGTTCGAAATCGCTCCCCACAACTCCGGCCGAGTCCCCAGCATCTTCGAGCCCGGAGCCGCGAGCTCCCTCGTCGACGACCGAATCCGTCCAGCAACCGGTCGTCGACAGGTCGGCCTACATCGCCGAATCGATCAGCACCGCCGCCGAATCGGCGCGGCTCCGCGCTCTGCGCGACAGCATCGAAAGGGAACGAACACGGCTGGCTGAACAGAGTCTGGCTACAACCCAAAAGGACACGACTGCCCGGATTGCAGTGAACACTCTGCCGGTCGAGCCGGCCCCGCCCGTAACAGCCACGCCTAAGACCACGAGCCGAGACCGATCCGCGGACTCAGTCGCCATCAATGTCGCGATCAGTCAATTCTGGGAAACCTTGGAGAGTGGCCGCGTCAATGACCTCCGCAAGACGTATCCGGACATGCCAAAGGATTGGGAGAAAACATGGGGCACGTTTGTCGATTTCGCCAAGGATCTCAGCATTGCTTCCTCAATCGCCAACCTCAAACTCAATGACCCCGACGCGGTGACTTCCAATCAGGTCAAGATGAACTATCGCAATCGCGGAGAATCCAAGTCCGAGAATATGCGCTACTCGGTCCGACTGTCCCGGAAAAATGGTCAATGGGCAATAATCGAAATGGAACGAAACTGATCGATGCTCCAAGGAAAGGGATGCACATGCGAATTGCCAAAACAGTCCTTCTTGTTCTTGCCACATTGGCAGCTTTCACTCCAACCTGTCTCGCCCAGACCTATGATGATCTCCGCAGTTCTCTGGAAGGCGTCTTCACAGAGGTGCTCGATCTCAATTTGGCCGGCCCCGGCGCGCATGGAGATCACTTCAAGTCATCAAGTGTCGACGCGAGCGCACGCATCATCGAAGGACTTGGCAATTTCATCAGCACCAGTGCCGCGTCATTTCCGCTCAGCTCGACCACGGCCGGTGTGACGTTTGACTTTTCCAGCGGCGCCCCGGTCGCCCGCACCACCAGCGCCGGCCCGATTTTTGCGGAAAACGCCACAACGACCGGCAAGGGCTCATTCACTTTCGGCGGCACGTTCTCGCATCTCAATCTGGCCAAACTGCGCGGGGTCAGGACGCAGGACCTTGTCTTCGCTTTCACGCATGAGGACATTGCACCCGAAGGCTTGGGAGAAAACCCCAACGAACGCGACTACATCACGCTCAACATGGACCTCGATTTGGCCGCTACAGTGGCGGCTATTCAGGCGAGCTTCGGGCTGACTGACCGCATCGATCTCGGTATCGCCATCCCGTTCGTGAGCGTGACGATGTCGGGCGATCCCATCGCCCGGATTAATTCGTACACCTATGCCAGCACCGGCGAAGCCAACCACTTCTTCGAGGGCGGCACCGCAAGCCAACCCATCCTGACGCTTCGTCCCACGCCCCTCGATGAATCGGCCAGCGGTATCGGCGACATATCCCTGCGCGGTAAAATGCACGTGTATGAGGGCGAGCGCGGCGATTTCGGCATCCTGGTCGAGACCCGTCTACCCACAGGCGATGAGAAGAACTTTCTGGGCTCCGGTGAAGTCAGTGTGAAGGGTATGCTGATCACATCGGGACAGTGGGGCGGCGTCAATCCGCACTTGAACCTGGCTTACGACTACCGCAAAAGCGAATTCGAACGCGATCAAGTCGAGCTGACCTGGGGATTCGATCAGAAAGCCACTGATGCCCTGACCATCGTGGTCGAGTGGATCGGTGAGTTCGAACTCGGCGAGAAAGTCGAGGGCCTGCAATTTCCCGGCCTCACTCCGATCGGTGTCTACACCGGCGCGGATAACAATCAGTACGCCTCTCAATATGTGACACCCTCCAACATCCCCAACCGCGCCAACGACAACATTCTCAACAGCGCCCTGGGACTGAAATACACACCGAAGCCGAATGTCACCCTGCTTGCCAACGTGATCTTCCCGCTCAACGATGGCGGCCTGAGGTCTTCATGGATACCAACAGTCGGCTTCTCCTACAGCCTCTAAACGAGGGCAGGTCACGGGGGGCGCTAAACTGGCGCTCCCCGCAAGTGGACCATTCTTTCAATCACTCTATGGGGTGGGATTGAGGAAGAGCTCTTAATCTCCCCTCGCGGTACTCATCGTACGCAGTCTGGTAATAGGCAATCGCGTCCGCAAGAAGCGCGGGGGCCACTGTCATATCCAACGGGGTAAATGCGGCTGTAGAGGTGTTATGCAGCCAGAGTTCCCTTCCCTGCCTGATGCCCAGAACAGCCAGAGTATCATTGCGCAACAGCGCCACGTCCCTGTTGTGTGACATGAGCGCCCAATCGCCCCCGGCCTGCGGACGCAGTAACGAGCGGCCAAAAAACTTCGAGTCGTAATCGAAATTCAGAAAATCGAGAATCGTCGAAGGCAGATCCATCTGCGATCCGACACGGGTCACCTGTGTCGCTTCGGGGATCAATGCCGGCGCATAGAACAAGATTGGTATTTCGTACGAATCCATGGGAATTTGCATGGATCCGTACACCCGGGCGCCGTGATCGCCCAGCACGACAAACAGCGTGCTGTCGAAATAGTCGTGAGCCTGCACCGCGTGGAGAAAACGGTGGAGAGAATAGTCGGC
Organism: uncultured Ignavibacteria bacterium; assembly: GCA_964371625.1. GTDB lineage: Bacteria > Zixibacteria > MSB-5A5 > WJJR01 > WJJR01 > JACQFV01. Next base: position 280,334 of record CAYJMP010000002.1, read on the forward strand.
GTAACGCACGGCGAACTCGCGACGCCTCTCTGTCGGATCGTAAGGGATCCGATCCGCCGGATAGAGGTACGGGCGATGATTTGACACCGTCAGCAGTGTGGCAAAAAACGGCGCTCCCGTTTCGTGAAGCGAATCGAGAACTAGAAGCGAGTTGTCAAACAAGTCCTCATCACAGACGCCCCAGATCGTGGAAAATGTGTTCTGCTTGAAGTCGGTCTGATCGATCACACGATCGAAACCGTTGGCCCTTGCAAATGCACCGAGATTATCAAAGTACGACCGTCCGCCATAGATGAATGCCGTGCTGTATCCCTTTGCTTTGAAGACAGACGGGAGCGTGAAGAGGCCCTTGCCGCCGGGACGCTTGACGATCGACTGGCCCGGAATCGGGGGAAAACCGGCCAAGCTGGCCTCAATCCCGCGCACGGTGCGGTTTCCTGTCGCATACACATTGGAGAAAACCATGCCTTCGGTCACAAGACTGTCAAAGCACGGAGTGCAGGCCGGACCGTTCGGATGCAGCGATCCGACAAAGCTCGATCCGAAGCTCTCTTCAAGAATGAGCACGACGTTCAATCGACGTTCCGGCTCGGAGTCTTCGATGTGACGGGCAATCGAACAGGAGTCGGCCTCGAAGAAACTCACACCGGCCGCCGTAATCTGCCGACGGAGTCGGAGTTTCGCCTCGCTCCGAGGTAGAACAGCATAGTAGGCATCGTAATCGAGTTCATTGGTAACGGCGGCGTAGAGCAAAGAGTGAATGCCGTTGGCCGTAATTTCATTCAGGACCCTATTGTCGCCGATCCGCGCCACGTTGATGTTCACCAGGAATGCTGCCGTCACAACCAGCGCCGCTTGAACGAGCGTCCACATCCATCGACCACGCCAGCGTGTCGGAGTCTGCAACTGTGACCAGATTCGGCGGCGGAGGGCGAGAAATATCCCCAGCGCCCCTAGAAGCGAACCCGCAAGGAACTGAGGAACCGGGTATGAGTCCCAGATGTTGACGAAGACTTCGTGAGGGTAGATCAGGTAATCGACAGCGACGTAATTGAATCGCGAATTGAACTCATCGAAGAAGAATACTTCGACGACGCCCAAGTAGAGGATTCCGAAGAATCCTCCGACAAGGAGGGCTCCCAAGAATCCGCGACCCACCCTGGCGAGTACCCAGCGATCCGGTAGGCAAGCCGAGAGTACAGCCAAAGGCAACGCCACACCCAAGGCGATCCAAGCGTCCAACAGCAAGCCCGTCAGCATGGCAACCACGATGCCGGCAACTGGCGCACCCGCGGCCGAGTAGTTGATGAACAGCAGTGTCAATCGTGTCAGCGAGGAAACGGCGACATAGATACCTGCGGCCGTCAAGATCAAGGGGATGCGATTCCCGTGATATGTACGTACAGGCCGTTGCGCCAGGTGATCGCTCCTCATGGTCGTCTAGGTCTGATACACCTCAACGATGTTCGCGGCAAGTGGTGTCTGACCCGAGTGAGAGGCCGGGCACCGATATCTGATGCAAATGGCACCATCGGTTCGTTTGACCGGCACAGTCAGCCCTACGCGACATCAGCCGCCGGCAATTCTCTAGCCTCATCATCTTGTGATATTATTCACAAAATAGTATTGATTAGGCGTCCCGGGACACCGCCGATCTGTTCCTCTGTAACGCATTGCCTTTCATGATCATATCTGCCGGCTCAGAGATTGCACAGCTTTGTCAATCTTATGAGTGAAGTATTCGATTCTGACACCTTTTCTCTCCCCGTTTGCCGTACTTATCAATGAAGGACGAAACCGGAGATAATGTGAACGGTTTCACTTAGTAGGAAGAGGCAAACAGGATGAAACGACGAAACTTCCTCATTACCGCCGGGGCCGCCAGCGCCACAGTCGCTGGCCTGTCCAAGGCTCGTGCGAACACGGCTGCCCCGGTGGCCGATCTCGACAACGAGTGGGGCGTGCTGGTCGATACGGTTGTCTGCATCGGCTGCCGCAAGTGCGAATGGGCCTGCAACCAGGAGCACAAGCTCTCTGATCAGGACCTGAAAGCGTATGAGGACAAATCGGTTTTCGGCGAACACCGGCGTCCCAGTGCTCACAGCTACACTGTTCTCAATCAATTCCACGACAAACAGGATCCGCGTCGGCAGTGGACAATGAAAGTCCAGTGCATGCACTGCAATCAACCAGCCTGTGCCTCAGCCTGCATTGTCGGCGCCTTGCAGAAGGACCCGCGCGGCCCGGTGATGTACGATGCGTGGAAGTGTATCGGCTGCCGCTACTGCATGGTCGCCTGTCCTTTCCAGGTGCCCGCCTACGAATATCACGACGCGCTCAAGCCGCAGGTGCGCAAATGCACATTCTGTCTGCATCGACTCGAGAAGGGCGAGCGTCCTGCTTGCGTCGCCATCTGCCCGAATGAAGCCCTCACTTTCGGCAAGCGCCGCGACTTGATCGAGATCGCCAAAGGGCGCATCTCACAGCATCCGGGTCGTTACACAAATCATGTTTACGGTGAGCATGAGGCGGGCGGGACCGCATGGCTCTATCTCGCTGGCGCAGATTTCACCAACAGCGAGCTGCCTAAACTCGACAGCACACCGGTACCTGAAACAACCGAGAAGGTCCAGCACGGCATCTTCAAGTCCTTCGTGCCGCCACTGGCCCTGTACGCCCTGCTCGGGCTCATCATGCACTCGCAACATAAGAGTCCCGAAGAGAGCGATGTGACGGAGGCCGACCATGACGCATCATGAACACGCGCAACCGGTCAAGGCCCGCTTTCTAACCAAGGGCACGATGATCCTGCTCGCGCTGTCGGGCATCGGCATCGCCTTCTATATCTACCGCCTCATCTTCGGCATCGGCGCGGCCACCAATCTCGATGATCAGTATCCTTGGGGCATCTGGATCTCGATCGATGTCGCCTCAGGTGTCGCTTTGGCCGCCGGGGGATTCACCACCGCGGCCCTGGCCGAGATTTTCCATAAAGAGAGATATCACGTTGTCGTTCGTCCCGCCCTACTGACCGCGATGCTCGGCTACACCTTCGTGGTCATCGGACTTCTCGCGGATCTCGGACGTTATTACAATGTCTGGCACCCGATTCTTCCCTCAATGTGGCAAGGCAACTCGGTGCTCTTCGAAGTCGGCATGTGCGTCATGGTCTATCTGACCGTGCTCTATATCGAATTCTTGCCGATCGTCGTCGAACGCTTCGCCGGACGCGTCAATTGGCCCAAGCCGCTGCGCTGGGCCAATGGCCTTACCGAGTCATTCCTGAGCATCGCCAACAAGACACTGGGACGATTTATCTTTGTGTTCATCATCATGGGCGTCGTGCTCTCCTGCCTGCACCAGTCGTCGCTCGGCACGCTTATGGTGATCGCCAAGGACAAGATGCACCCGCTCTGGTGGTCGCCCATGTCGCCCTTGATGTTCTTGCTTTCGGCCATGGCGGTCGGTTTTCCGATGGTGATAGTCGAGTCGATTTCCGCCTCACGGTCATTCAAATTGAAACCGGAAAAGAGCGTTCTGCGCTCGCTGGCGGGATACACGCCGATCCTGCTGGCCGTCTATCTTGGCGTTAAAATCGTCGACCTGACACTGCGCGGCGCTTGGCCCTATCTCTTCGAAGGCTCGGGGCGGTCATTCATGTTCATGATTGAAATCGCCGGTGGCGTCATCGCTCCGATGGTCATGTTGCTTATGCCACGCGTACGCAACAGCATAAACGGCCTGTTCACAGCGGCGATGATGGTCGTCCTCGGCGTGGTGCTCAATCGCATCAACGTCTTCCTCGTCGCCTATCAGCCTCTCTATCCGACCAAGACCTACTTCCCGTCGTTCATGGAGATTGGCGTGACGGTCGGCTTGGCGAGCGTCCTCATCCTCGCCTATCGCTGGTTTGTCATGACATTCCCAGTCATCACTGGCGAGGCAGAGACAATTGTGAAGTCGGCACCGGCGGCGACCGCGACAAAGCCCGAACTCGTGGGGGCCCCCCGATGAAACAGACTCTCCATTGTCATTGCGAGGAGGGCGCTCTTCCGCAGGCCCTGAGCGAAGTCGAAGGGTGCCCGACAAAGCAATCTCTGTTTTTCTTGTTCGTCCTCTCCGTCCTATTCGTCCTCTTCCCCGTGGTGGCCCAAGCACAGTCTCATGCTTCCGAACAACTCGACTGCTCCAAGTGTCACACTTGCGCCGCCCCCACGGCCGATGACCCCTGTCTCGTCGCCTGCCCGCGCTTGCAGTCAGTCCATGCAACCGGAGCACACTCTCTCGGCGAAGGGCCCGATAGCGTCGTGCTCGGCAAGATCGCCGATATGTATCTGCCGGTGCATTTCAATCACAAAGGCCATGCTGGCATGGCACAGATGGGCACCGATTGCCAGACCTGTCATCACTTCAGCCCGCCTGGACGCATCCCGCCTTGCGGCGAGTGCCATAAGACCGAAGCTGAAGCCAATCTCCGTCAGCCGAGTCTGAAAGGTGCCTACCATCGCCAATGCCTCGCCTGCCACCGCGAATGGTCGCATGACACGCAGTGCGTGATCTGTCATGCGCCGCAACCCGGTAAGGCCATGGCCGAGGCTGTCGGCGACATGTCCGACATCATGGGCGCCGCGCATCCGAAGCTGACCGAGCCGGACACCAAAGTCTATCAGACCCCGTACGAAAAAGGCCCAGTTGTAACTTTCTTCCACAAAGAGCACATCGATCTGTTTGGGCTACGCTGTGTGGATTGCCACAAGCAGGAAAACTGCAGCCGCTGCCATGATCTGCAAGCGCCGGTGAAAGTCGCCAAGACCCAGGAAGAAATGCACACGCTCTGTAACGATTGCCACAAGAGCGACCCCTGTGCGAAATGCCACGGCACCGAGCAGAAAACTGGTTTCACGCACGCGAGGACCGGCTGGCCGCTCAACCGCTATCACGCCGACCTCGATTGCCGTGCCTGTCACCCGACCGGCAAACAGATCGCGCGGCTGAACAACTCCTGCGGCAGTTGCCACGCGGGTTGGACTCAGGCGAACTTCAAGCACGCGGTCACCGGCCTGCAGCTCGACGAAATCCACCGCGAAATCGACTGCACCGACTGCCACACCAACCGTCAATACTCCGCCGCGCCCAACTGCGCCGGCTGCCACGACGACGGCCGCTCCGCCAAAGATGTCCCGCCGGGTGAAATGATCGGTCAATGAAGTAGGGATCGAACTGCTCGTATAGATCAGGGGCGGGTCCTATCGGACCCGCCCCATTTTGGTGGCGTCAAAACTCGGATAGACGACTATTGCTGAACTGCGGGCTGTAATCCGGCAATCCACTCCTCAACCACCCGCAGCGCATCATCGTCGCGAATGACCGTCCCGAGCGGCGGCATCTGCGTCGACGGACGCCGTGAGTGCATGCGCAAAAAGAGCGCGCTCCGCTGCGGATCACCCGGTGTCACGATCCGCGAACTGTCGGGATCGATCCCGGGAATCTTATAGCGACCGGGGGCATCCCACTTTCCCGACACGTCGTGCCGCAAAAGCAGCTCGAGGCGCGAGAGAGGTCCAACGCTGTTGTGGCAGCCGCCGCAGTTGGCCGAAAAGTAGCCGAGCGCCGCGCGTCCGCGAAGCGTCACAAAATCGAGGTCGCCTACTATCGGGCGGAAGAATTCATCTTGGTCGACCGCGAATACCTCGTCCGTGGTCTGCCGGCGAAAATCCTCAGGAAGATTCTTCTTGAGCACCGCGACGAAAAGCGCACCGAATTCACGACCCGTCTTCTGCGACTGGACAAGTCATTCAACCTGCCCGATTTCAAGGACAACCTCGAAAGCCGCCTCATCTTCCTGCGTCGACGACTCGAGGAACGCTGCCCCGAAATCCGCATCGTACCATCCGGAAGGGGCCGATTTCGACTGGAACTCGAAGCCGAAATCAACTTCATCGAACAAGATCAGTGATCCGCGGGTAGGCAGAGCCGGAAAATATACAAAAGTCTGAACCTGTCCCAAGCAGGTGGCCCACAGCTATGTCCGCCGAAGGCGGACTCGCTGTAGGATTCGTTCAATCGCGGAGTCACAACGGAATCGGCTGCACAGCCAATGTGCGGGACCCGAGGCCATGCCAAGTATGGCTGACCCCTAGCCTCCTTCATCACACCCCGGTTCTGCCGATAACCCAAAGGAATGCCCGCACAACTGATCGGGCGCCATCATCCGGGGGGACCGATGCAGCAAAGGACTGTCTCGCATTACGAGATCGAGCGCAAAATCGGCGAAGGCGGCATGGGCGAGATCTACCTCGCTCGCGACACGCGCCTTGACCGCCCGGTTGCGCTCAAGTTCCTGCCCGACCATCTCTCGCGCGATCCCAAGGCGCGCGAACGCCTCCTGCGCGAGGCCAAGGCCGCATCGAAACTCTCGCACCCGAACATCCTGACAATTCACGAAGTCGGCGAAGATGAAGACGGCAACATCTTCATTGCCATGGCCTATGTCGAAGGCGATACGCTCGATCAAGTCATCGCGCGCTCCGAGTTGTCGATCGCGCGCGTGATCAACATGGCCACCCAGTTGTGCGAGGGTTTGGTACGCGCGCACGCCGCCGGCGTGGTCCACCGCGACATCAAACCGCAAAACATTCTCGTCGACCGCAGCGGACGCATCACCATCCTCGACTTCGGCCTCGCCAAAGTCTTCGATGCACAGAAGCTCACGCAGACCGGCGCCATGGTCGGCACCATGCAGTACATGTCCCCCGAACAAGCACGGGGCCAGGAAATCGACCACCGTTCCGACATCTTCTCGTTTGGCGCGGTCCTCTATGAAATGATCACCGGGCATGCCCCCTTCGCAGGCGACAATCCCGGCACTGTCCTAAACGGCATCATGAACGAGCAGGCCCTGCCGCCGTCTCGGATCAACGCCGAATGCCCACCGGGATTGGAGTTGATCGTCCTCACGGCACTGGCCAAGAAGCCGGAGAGCCGCTATCAGAAGACGCAGGAAGTACTCGATGACCTGCGCCGCGAAGAGAAGGTCGTTAGTCACTCGTTGAGCAATCCCGATACGCTGCCCCCGATGCATACGAAGCATCCCCGGCGCCGCCTCTGGCCCTATGTCGCGCCGACTGTCCTGGTGTTCGCCGCTGCCACCGCATTTCTCATCTTTAGCCCGACCCGCTTTAGCATCGTAGCCAACAACGAAGCCCATGCCGAACGCAACACGCTCGCGGTCATGTATTTCGATAGCGTCTTGGACCCTTCCGACGTCGACCGAACCGCGCAGATGATCACGAATCTGCTCATCACCGATCTGTCGGAGTCAGATTACCTCGCCGTGGTCAGCCAGCAGCGCCTCTTCGATATCCTGAAGAATCTCGGCAAGCCAAACACCGCCGTCATTGATCGCACCGTCGCCTCGGAGGTCGCGCAACAGGCGGGAGCCAGTTGGATCCTGACCGGGTCCATCCTGCAAACCGAACCCGGCTTCATTCTGGTCTCGAGCATTTCCGATGCGGAGAGCGGCCGCATCCTGGCCTCCCAACGCGTCGAAGGCCAGCCGGGTGAAGCGATCTTTAGCGTCGTCGATCGTCTCGGCGCAGGTATTCGCGATGATCTCACATTACCCAAAGCCGCCGACAAGGAAGGCAACCGCCCACTCACCGAGTTCACCACCAGTTCTCAAGAGGCCTACAAGTGCTACTTGGAAGGCATCGACCTGATGGAGAAGTTGGATTTCACCGGTTCCGCGCGTCTGTTCACTCGCGCCACCGAACTTGACTCGACCTTCGCGATGGCCTACCTGCGCCTCGCGCGTGCCCAACGCAGCCGCGCCCTCTTCAACGAGGCCAATGCCGCCGCCGAGAAAGCCGCGCGCTTTGTCGATCACGCCACACCGCTGGAGCGGCTCTACATCGAGAGTGAGCGCGCCGTGGCGGACGGCCAGCCCGATCGTTCGATCGAGACACTTCGCGAGATCGTCAAACGCTACCCCGATGAGAAAGAGGCGACGCGGTATCTGGCGGACTACTACCTCGTCCGTCGTCGCGGCGCGGAAGCTGCCGAGTTGTACGAAAAAATCGTCGTCCTCGATCCGTCGTCCAAAATCGCCTACAACAACATGACCTATGCTTACGAATACGCCGGCAATTACGACAAGGCGATCGAATCGATAAATCGGTACATCGCGCTGGTCCCCGACGAAGCGAACCCCTACGACTCACGCGGAGATCTCTACGCGCATCATGGCCGCATCGATGATGCGATCGCCTCATATCAACTCGCCCTGCGCAAGCAAGCCGACTTCTATCCCTCGGTGACCAAGCTCGGCCACATGCATCTGTTCCGACGCGAGTACGCCATCGCCGATTCAGTGTATCGCCGCCATTTCGCCTCAAATGCCCGCGAAGATCATTCGATGGGACGCGAATATCTGGCGCTGATCCCAATGGCCCAGGGTCATCTGAAATCGGCGCTGACGGTCATCGATCAGGGTATCGCCGCCGATGAACTCGAGAAGCTCGACCCCTTGTACATCGCCGAAAAGTCGTTTCTGCGCGCTGAAGTGCTGGCGACTTTGGGTCGTCACAACGGGGCCCTGCTCGAGGGCCGTAAATCGATGGATCTGGTCAAACGCTCCGGCGCCAAACTGCAGTTTTATCCGCGCGCGATGTTCATCGCATTCCTAGCCGATGCCGGGCAGTTTGTTGAGGCGAAAGATTCCCTGGCCTCGCTTGAGACCACCATTCGCAAGTCCGATACGACACGACTCGGTGTTTGGAAATACGCCGCCGCAAGAGTGGCCTTGGCACAGGAGGATTACGCGAAAGCCATTACTCTTCTCAGAAACGTGATCGTCCCGGCCAACGAGTTCGCGGAGGGTTTCGAATTGGCGAATGCCTGCCTCGGAGCGGGGCAGTTGGGTGAAGCCGCATCAGAGTACAAGAAAGTCCTGGAGAGCTACGATGAAACGCGCGCCATGTGCATGATCTCATCCGTGCGCGCCCACTACCTTCTCGGGCGTGCTTTCGAGCAATCTGGCTGGAAGGATGAAGCGCTGGCACAGTACCGCGAGTTCCTGGAGTATTGGGGTTCCGGCGATCCCGAACTCAAAGAGATCGGCGACGCCCGCGCCCGCATCGTCCGCCTGCAAACCGCGACGTAATAGGACTTCACAGGAGGACAGGCATTCTTGCCTGTCACATTGCCTTGGTCGCGCCTGTTGGCTCTATTACCGGCCGAACAAGGCGATACCACACACACAATATCGCCGCGAATTGAGGGCCCATCTTTTCCGCTTCGCTCAGGGCACTCCGCGAGAGCGGCACCCAATTCGCGGCGATTAGACCGACATGAATGCCTGTCCTCCTATCTCAATCTCTTGATCCGAACATGGAGCTGAGTCGGGAACGGTTGAAGGACGTCCGGCGCTTCTACTTCCCTGCCGGCTCCGCCGGTGCATTCTTGATTCCCGCCAACCTGCCCGCTGTTTCGGCTGACCCTTCCCAGTTCGAATTGACGCGCACCATGAGCTTGGCGCCGTCGGGCGATCCGCCGCCATGCATGCATCCCGGCACGCCGGCTCCGATCGTGAGCCACTCAATCAGTCTCGCGATACGATAGCGCGTGTCTCCATCCGTGGCCGCGCCGAGATAGCGCTTCAGCTTTTCGCCATATTCCGGGTTTTCCAAGTCAACCGATGACGGCATGCACCCAGTCTCCGCGATCCCGCCCGCGATCTCTTGCGCCAGACGCGATGTTTCATACGGCAACGTCGCCACATGCACCTTGTTGACATTCGCCATCGCCGCATCGGGAATCCAAACGCCCGACGGATGTTTCTTGCCCAATGTCGCCGCGGCGATCCCGACTCCAAAGGTCGTCTCGTTGTTGATCTGCATCTGCGTCAGCTTGTCGCGAAAGACCTTGGCCGAAAGTCCGTTGGCGCGCGCCGCCAGAATCGCCGCACCGATCTTCACGTCTCCCTGCCCGGCCACGCACCCGCCGATCGCGGCACGGTACGGCATGATGAAATTCAAGACCGATGGGCCGGTGAACTCGACTTCGCCGTTTAGGAATATCCGTTCGTTCGGGACGAAGACGTTTTCAAAGAGTAGATATCCCTGCGTGATGCCTCCCGTACCAGAAGGCACATCATACCCCGGCTCACTTTCGCGCGAGTCCGAGGGATGCCTAGCCTCCACGATAGTCAGGCCGGGCACGTCGCGCGGGATGGCGAAGGCGATTGCCCAATCCTCTTCCCCTTTGCGGCATCCGGTTCCGGGAAGCACGAATATCTCCTCGGCCGCCGCCGCCCCGGCGATCATAATCTTGGCGCCACGCACCACCACGCCGTCGGCACGCCGTTCGACAACGTGGAGATTCATGTCGGCATCGGTCTGTTGCCCCGGCGACTTGCTGCGGTCCCCTTTGGGGTCAGTCAGCGCACCGCAACAGGCGATGTCCCGACGCTGTGCGTCGATTAACCAGTCACGCAAGCGGCTGTGATAGGCCGTTCCCCGCGCTTTGTCCAAATCGAATGTGGTCGCCCACATGGCATTGATCGCATTCCCACCGACACACCGCCCGCCGGTGCATGTCCCGGTTTGCAGGAACGCCCAGCGCTTCATCCGGCACACCGCAATTACATCCTCCGCGGACTGCAAAAGTGCGAGATAGCGTGAAACCGGCCCGCCGATCAGGTCCGACTGTGTGCTGACCGTGTCCTTGGCCTGCGGATCATGGGCTCCGGCAAACAGCCGCGAATGTCCAGCAACCGTCCGCCGCGTCGCCGGATGCGTTGTGACATCAGTGATCAACTCACCAAATTTGTAGACATTGGGCCGCAACGCCTGAAGCGCCGTCATGTACTGCTCTGCTGTCCGCAAGGCCATGGGATTCCTCCGAAGGTATGGGCAGGATCACGCGATCATGCGCCATTAGAATCTACGTCACCAGCCCACGGCTCTTGACCGCCACGACCACAGTTTTGACAGAATCGCAAAATTCTCTCGGCCATGTGACCCATACAAGGGGCTAATTACCCAGGATTGGATGCTTTCCGTCCGTTTCATGACTCACTTTCGCCTGGAACGGGCACGACAAAGTCGTACGGAGACAGAAATGAACGCTTACGAAGCTCTGAGCCGCGAAGAACTCCTGAAATCGCTCCGCATGTTCGCCGCCAATTGGCTGGCACACGACGGCTGCTGGTTTCTGGCAGCCGAGGAACGCTTCGGCATGGACGCAGCTATCGCCCTTGATGAGCAATCCTGGGCACGCTTCGCGGCGGCGGAGGCACGACGCATTATGTCCACATTTGGAATTCCTGCGGGAGGTGGGCTCGAATCCCTCGAACGTGCCCTCGGTTTGCGGATGTACGCTCTCATCAACGATCAACGGGCGGAGTGGTCGCCTGACCGCAGCCGTCTCAGATTCACTATGGACCGGTGCCGGGTTCAGGAGACCAGAAGGCAGAAAGGTCTACCCGACTTCCCCTGCAAGAGCGTCGGCATAATCGAATTCAGCATCTTCGCCCGAACCATCGACCCACGTATCCGCACCACATGTGTGCATTGCCCTCCCGACGCCCCCGAAAGCAAGTATTGCTGCTGGGAATTTACTCTGGAGTGAATCGTGAATGCAGGATATGGGGCGCGGGCGTTCCCGACGGGTACGCACCCTACACTACCAATTGGACACCCTGCATCGAGTGCGAAGCACGCCGTGCTCTCCCCCTTGGGGGGAGATGTCGGCAGCGCGGCTTTAGGCGCTGACGACAGAGAGGGCACCCCCGCACCTGGCGAGGAGTGTTGCAGATCATCTATTTCAGTTGATCCGGATTGACGCTTACTGCTGGTGATGCCTCACGTCGCGGCCTTCGAGGAAGTAGATCACGTCTTCGGCGATGTTGGTGGCGTGATCGGCAATGCGCTCAAGATGGTGCGTCACCAGGATGAGTTGCAGAAGCTGCATGAAATTATGCGTGTGTTTCTCGGCCTGCACAACGAGGACGCTTTCGATTTCATGCCTTAGCTCATCAGCGGTTTTTTCGTCTTCCAGAACCTTACGCGCCAATTCGACGTCTTTGCGGATAAACGCATCCAGCGCATCAGCCACCATCGATGAAGCGGTGCGGACTAAGGGCGAGAGGTCAATGGTCGGCCATTCCCCAGCCTGGCGATCGAGCGTCTGCGCCCGCTTGAGGACGTTGATGGCCTGATCGCCAATCCGTTCCAGATCGGCATTCATCTTCAGCGCCGAGGCAATGAGACGCAGGTCCGCCGCTGCCGGCTGACGCAGGGCCAGAAGCCGCAGGCATGTATCATCGATCTGCATGTGCAGACGATTGACCTCGCGCTCGTCCTGATAAAGCTGTTCGGCGACTTGCTCATCATTCTCGGTGAGCAACCGCACTGCCTGCCCCAGCATTGATTCAACCAGGGCCCCCATGGTCACCAGAAAGTGGCGCAACTCAGCCAGATCAACGTCAAAGTGTCGCTGCATTTCTCTTACCGCATCTCAGTTTGTTGTTGAATCCACATGATTGGTCAGTTGTTTGATTCCGCATTCCGCATTCCGCATTCCGCATTCCGCATTCCGCAATCGACAATCATCCGAATCGCCCCGTCACGTAATCTTCAGTGCGCTTCTCGGCTGGTGTCGTAAAGATCTTCGCGGTCTGCCCGAATTCGATCAGGTCACCCATGTAAAAGAAACCCGTGTACTGCGAGATCCGCGCCGCCTGCTGCATGTTGTGCGTCACAATCACGATCGTGTACCGCGTCTTTAAGTCCTCGATCAATTCCTCGATCTTCGCTGTCGAGATCGGATCGAGCGCGCTGGCCGGCTCATCCATCAGGATGACTTCCGGACGCACCGCCAGCGCCCGCGCGATGCAAAGACGTTGCTGCTGCCCGCCGGAGAACATGAACGCGGGCTTGTTCAAATCATCTTTCACTTCATCCCACAACGCCGAGAGCCGCAGTGATTCTTCGACGGTCTCATCGAGAACGCGTTTGTCTTTTACTCCGGCAATACGCAACCCGAACGCAACATTCTCGTAAATCGATTTCGGAAATGGATTCGAACGCTGGAAGACCATGCCGATGCGCCGACGCAACGCCGTCACATCGACCAGTGGGTCATAAAGATCGTGTCCATCGATGGATACCTCGCCGGTCAGGCGCACGCCGGGAATGTGGTCGTTCATGCGGTTAAGCGTGCGCAGAAATGTGCTCTTGCCGCAGCCGGAGGGGCCGATCAACGCCGTGACCGAATGCGCGAAAATATCGAAGTCGACATTGTGCAGCACGTGATTGCTTCCATAATAAAAATCCAGCCCACGCGTGCGCATCTTCACGGTCATTGGATCTGCCATACGAGTATGGTCCCCAAGGCCGGCCGGTAAGGACGACTGTATGGCCGGGTGACCTGACAATGTAGGGAGGTCCTCAATCATCTGTCAAACCGCCTGACGCAGTCGCAATCGGTACCGGATCAAGACCGCCAGGGCATTGAGAGCAAACGTCAAAAGCAGAAGCACCAGCACGGTTGAGTACAGGACCGGCAATGTCGCCTCAACGTCGGGAGATTGCGTCGACATCACATAGACATGGTACCCCAATTCCATAAACTGATCATTGAGTTTCTGAGGCAGGTAGGGGAGGAAATACGCGACGCCGGTAAACATGATCGGCGCCACTTCCCCCGCCCCGCGCGACACCGCCAATATTCCGCCGGTCAATATGCCGGTCAACGAATTGGGCAACACCACACGCGAGATCGTCTGCCAGCGTGTCGCGCCCAAGGCGTACGATGCCTCCAGATAGTCAGGTGGTATTGATCGCATCGCTTCTTCTGTCGCCACGATCACAACTGGTAAAGTGAGCAGTGCCAGTGTCAACGAAGCCCAGATAATGGCCGGCTGGCCGAATGTTAACTCGCCGTCAAAGAAGAAGTTGTCAATCCCAGGCCCGACAAACTGAATGAAGAACCCGAGCCCGAACAACCCGAATACAATCGCGGGCACTCCGGCCAGATTATTCACCGCGATGCGGACCGCCCGCGAAAACCACGCATCAGGCCGCGCGTAGTAACGCAGGTATACCGCGGTCGCAACACCCAGAGGAACCACCGCAATCGTCATCAGAATCACAAGAAAGACTGTGCCAAATATCGCCGGAAAGATCCCGCCTTCGGTCATGCCATGCGTCGGCGCTCCCGTCAGAAACTCCCACGTCAGCCGCCCGATCCCGCCCGCGACGATGTTCCATAGAATGACGACGAGCATCGCCACGACACACGCCGCCAGAAATCCGGTCAGGATCGGCAGCGGTGAAAAAAACCGCTTCCACCGTGACCGTTGCGCCAGAACTTCGCGCACCGGTTCCGGCGATGACGCTTGCGGTGGCTTGACGGCAGTCGCGTTCGCCATCGCGTCTATCCCGCACTTCCTGTCAAACGACGCTTGAGTCGACCGACATACATTTCGCCGACGAGGTTGATCAGGAACGTGAAGATGAACAGGAGCGCGCCAATGAAGAAGAGGACATGATAGTGCGCCGAGCCGTTGACGACTTCCGCCATCTCCGCCGCGATTGTCGCGGACATCGTTCGCACCGAGTCGGTCAGCGATAAAGTCCAGGTCGCAGCGTTGCCGGATGCCATCAGGACGATCATCGTTTCTCCGACCGCGCGTCCGAACCCCAGCGCCACCGCGGCCAGTATGCCCGGCGCCGCCGCCGGGAGGACAACACTGCGTGCAATCTGCCACGGGCTGGCGCCCAACGCCTGCGCCGCTTCGCGGTACTGGCGCGGCACTGCCCGCAGCGCCTCCTCTGCCACGGTATAGATGATCGGGATCACGGCAATGCCCAACGCGATACCAGCTGTGGTGGCGTTGAGCCGATACTTCCAGTCAAAAGTGTCCTTCAACCATCCCGCCAACACTATTAATGCGAAGAATCCGAGCACAACCGACGGGATCCCGGCCAACATCTCAATTACGGGCTTAATGACCTCCCGCAATCGACGCGGCGCGAATTCCGACGAGAACATCGCCGCGCCCACGGCGAATGGTGTCGCGAAGAGAATCGCGACAAACGTGGCCTTGAGCGAGCCGAGAAAGAGCGGGAAGAGCGAATACTTCGGCACTTCCGAGACCGGCTGCCAGACATACGTTTTCGGTTTGTTGGCGCGCCACTCGAGCGGCGTGACCATCTTTGAGATTGTCACTTCCTCGTGCACTTCCGTGGACGTCAGCACCGGCATCGCCTCGCGGCCGATGAAAACGAAGATCAACACGATCGCCGCAATGGCCGCAAACGCCGAGCCGCTGATCACATACTTCATGATCCGGTCACGGCGTCTGTCCTTGGGGCGCAGCCCATAGCTGGGCCGTGCCCGTGTCAACGTCGGTTGCTTAAGCGGCATGCTCTACGGATGCAACAAGTCTCTATTGACCGTTCGTGATCGGTGAAGATGCCGGTTTGTCCTGGCCCTTGGGCTTCGGCAACGGATAGTATCCAACATCCGTCACCACCTTCTGTCCCTCGGGTCCAAGCACCCAATCGATCAGCGCCTTGATCTCACCTGTCGGTTCGCCAACCGTGTACCAGAACAACGGACGCGCCAATGGGTACTCGCCCGAATTGACGTTCGCCTCGGTCGGCTCAAAGTACGCCGAACTGTCGTCGTTGGCAACCGCAAGGACTTTCACGCCGCTCGAATACCCGATCCCGCCGTAGCCGATCGACCACTCATCCTTTGAGACGGCATTGATAATTGAGGCTGTCCCCGGCAATGTCTGCACGTCCGGCGCAAAGTCTTCATTCTTCAGCACGTGTTCCTTGAAATACGCGTAGGTTCCGGAGTTGTTCTCGCGCGAGTAGACAACCATCTCCTCATCGGGCCCGCCCAGTTCTTTCCAGTTCACAATATCGCCCTGGTAGATCGCCTTGACTTGCGGGACCGTGATCTTCGTGAGCGTATTCTTGCTGCTCACGTAGATTGCCAGTCCATCGAGCGCTGTTGCGATCTCCGCCGGCGCCGCCCCGCGCTTGGTCTTCACTTCCTCTTTCTCTTTGTCCTTCATCGCGCGTGACGATTGCGCGATATCGGCCGAGCCGTTGATCAGCGCGGCAATCCCGGTCCCCGATCCGCCTCCGGTTACTTGCACGACCGCATCCTTGTGTGTCGTCATGTAGACTTCCGCCCAACGCTGGCCCAAAATCACCATCGTGTCGGAACCCTTCATGGTGATCGTGCGCGCCCCGATCCCAATCGAAGCTGTCAGTGCCAAGCCGACAACAGGAACGATGAACATTGCCTTCTTCATGCGTAATCTCCTTCCGATAGGTTACTCACTTCTTCTCTTGCGATTCGACTGGAAAGTACCCCGCCGTTGTTACAACCGCCTGCCCATCCGGCGACAGGACCCAGTCCACAAGCTTCTTAATGTCACCTTCCGGCTTGGCCCGTAAGTACCAGTAGAGGTCACGTGCCAGCGGATATTTCCCATTTCCGACATGCTCGGCATCGGCAATGTACGCCGTATCAGCTGCGGTCGCGGCGATCGGACAGAATCTGATTCCCTTGCCATAAGCTGCACCGCCGTACCCGATCCCGGTCGGATCCTTGGACACCGCATTGACCACGCTCGCGGTCCCCGGAAGCGTTGCTACCGTCGGAGAGAAGTCATCCCCCATGAGCACGTTGTCTTTGAAGAAGACGTACGTTCCAGAATTGTTCTCACGCCCGTAGACCGTGATCTCAGCATCTGCGCCGCCAACATCCTTCCAATTCGTGACGTCCCCAACGTAAATCGATTTCAACTGGTCCAGTGTGAGTTGCGGAATCGTGTTCGATTCATGCAGATACACCGTGAGACCATCTTTGGCGACCGGGATCTCCGTCCCCATCGTGAAATAGCGCTCTTTCAACTTCGTCCGCTCCGATGACTTCATCGGACGCGACGCCTGGCACACATCAGTTGTGCCGTTAATCAGCGCCGCGATCCCGGTGCCGCTGCCGCCGCCGGTGACTTGAAGAACCGCGCCCGGATTCTTGCTCATGTAGGTTTCTGCCCAGCGCTGGCCGAGAATGACCATCGTATCCGAACCCTTGATTGTGATTGCCTTTGCGGCAAACCCCGCCGCGTGGACACCGGCCAAAAGCGTCAGACCGGCCAGAATGACTGTGATGTATCGTTTCATCGTTTCTTCTCCTATGAGTGGTTGTTCTTAGAACGCGTAGACCCATTCGAGCGTTAGGATGTTGTCCTTAATGTCGAGGGCCTTTCCATCCGCTGTGGCCCGCCCGGTGTTCTTGAAGGTCTTCGGGTTCTCGTACACCAATTTCACCTTGCTGTTCCCATCCCAGAAGTAAATGACGCCCAGCCCATAGGCCAGGTAATGATCATCCTTGATGTCTTTGTTGGGGTCGTAATAGTCGAGACGCGTGATCAATTGCACTTTCTCTTTCAGGTGCTGCGCCCAGGTCAAGGTCAGGCCCATGACATCACGCGTCGTGTCCGCCGTCCGGAACCCCTTCGATAGATCCTTGGGTTCCTTCCCGATGACACCTTCCGCCTTGAAGACACCACCGCCTAGACGCGGCAGTTCATAGAAGAATTGCCCATCGGCCCCGATCCTTGTCTTGTCCGTTTCAGAGAAAGTCGTAGTTGCCGTGTCGCTGGGATTGAATTGTTTGCCCCAATAACCCGACAATCCGACATCAATCATCCCGAAACTGCACGCGGCGCGCGCAACGAAGTCTTTGTCCTTGTTGGGGTCATTGGCGCCGAAAGCCCGGTCGTCAGTCCCGTTGCCGTTGTATATCCCGCCCTGCAGCGATAATGTGTACTTCTGATCAATGAGAAAGGATCGTTCGACTTTCAAACCGCGGTCGCGTTCGCCGGGAAACAATGTGCGCGACCAGCGCGCCCGCTCGGGAAACTCACGCTTCGAGGATGAAAAGCTGACCTCGTAGCCGAACAGCCAGTTGAATTGACCGAGCGTAAAGTTCAGCTGCGAGCGCGGCTCGGTCAGCGTCACGTACGCTTCCTTCAGAGACACACCCGACGCCGATCCGTCGAAGTAGACGACCCCGAGTGCGTTGGGATTCGCCTGGTACGTCACCTTGAGCCGTCCGCGACGAATGAAAAACCGATTGAGGAGCTTGCTTTGGCTCTCGGTCGCGGTTCCTGTGACCGGATGGCTGATTGCGTCATCGTGATACTCGTACCGCGCTTGCACATACCCTGACAGTTTGAACTTCTTCAGACCGAGGATGTCGGATTCGGCGACGGACAACCGCTCCTTCACGCCTTCGAATTCATCCCCCATCTGCCCGACCTTTTCGGCGAGTGAATCTTCCGCCGGCTCTTGCGCGAAAGATGTACTGGCGATGAACATCAGGTTAACTATCGCCAGTCTCGTCACCCACGTTTTCCACCTCTTCACCATCGACTCCCTTCTGTAAACACACAGATGTTCTCCGACTTCGCGTTAACGGAGCGCCAAGTCTCGGTTGAGGGTGTTTTGACTAAGTGTTAGGTATGTTAACTCAGCGTTAATTGTAGGATGCCGGGGCGGAGGGATAGTCCGCCTGAGTGCCTTGAGGAAGTTCCCCTCGCCCACGAAGTGGGAGAGGGTGGCCTCGCAACCGAAGCCTGCGAGGACGGGTGAGGGAAGTGCCCCGATCGACTATCCCTCAACAACTTGCGGAATCCGCACGATCAGCCTGCTTCCCAATGGCTGATTCGGCTCATAGTGTGCCGACCCGCCGTGCGTCTCCGCCAAGTGCTTCACGATCGACAATCCCAGCCCCGTGCCGCCCATCTCCCGAGATCTTCCTCGGTCGATCCGATAAAAGCGCTCGAACAACCGCGGGCGGTCCGCTTCGGGAACACCCATCCCCTGATCGGCGACTTCGAGCATCATGTCTGCTCCATGGCGGCTGGTCGTCACTGTGATAGTTGTCTCCTCGCCGCTGTACTTGATGGCGTTGTCGATCAGATTAGTGAGGATTCGGCCGATCGCGTCGCGGTCGGCGACGCAGGCGTCTACCCCGGTATCGACATCGACGTGGATGGACTGCTTCCTCGATTCCAGCGATGGTGCCAGCGACATTCGCACTTCTTCAATCAAACTCGAGATTGAAAACGGCGTCAGCGTCGGACGGTAGCCTGGCGCTTCTATGCGGGACAACTCGAGGAGATCTCCGACAATCCGGTTCATCCTCTCGGCGTTGCGTTCGATGGTATCGACAAACATGTCCGCAGGCGGATCCAGATGCGTCGAATCACGCAATGCCGAGATGTACCCGAGTATCGAGGTGAGCGGCGTGCGCAGTTCGTGCGAGACATTTGCGACAAAATCACGTCGCATCTGATCGATCTGGCGTCGGGCGGTGACATCGCGCGCCACGAGCACGCCGCGCACATCCTCGCCCGAGGCCGCTTCAATCAACGCCGGCCGCACCACCAGGACGCGTCGGCGAGGCGCGACCACTTCCAACTCTTCGCTCTCTTCCGACTCGCCGGAAAGCAATTTGTCGACCAGCTCGTTGAGGCCACGATCCCGGAATGCTTCGGTGTGCGAATGTCCGACCGCCTCGGGAAGAACCGGCCGGAAGAATCGTATAAATGCAGCGTTGACCAGGTGAATCCGCCCCGATCCGTCAACCGCCAATACCCCATCCGACATGTTGGCCAGCACCGCCTGCAACTGGTCGCGCTCATGCCGGCTCTGCAGAAATCGCAGCTGCACTTCGTCTGCCATGTTGTTGAAATCATGCGCGACCTCGGAGAACTCATCGGAAGACCGATAGGGATCAACCGGCACTCGCGCCTCCCAATCCCCCTTGGAATAACGCGCGGTCGTCTGCGCCAGTCGCGCGAGCGGACTGCGAATGCTGTTCCCGACCCAGACCGAGATCGCGACAAGTAGGACTCCGGTGACCAGCAGGATCATTAAGAACAGATTTCGCACGTCGGCCTGCATCCCCGTCAGCGCCGACAACGGCAGCGCCAGACGGATCTCACCAACGGTGCGCCCCTCCGACTGCACAGGCTCCGTCGCGTAGAGAAGCTCAGTGTTCCAAGCAACGGAGTAGACGATGGCCCAGCGCTCTTCATCGATACCTTCGGAGAGAGTCGGTGCTTGAGACTTCCCGCTGTACTCCGCCACCGAATCTGACGGCCAGTCGGTGTCCATCACGACATTTCCCACCGAGTCAATGATGGTCACCCGCACATCCAGCAGGCGGTTCCACTCCTTGGTCTGCGTCTCCCACAAACGCACATCATCCAGCCGGAAGAACATGGCCGCTGCCTGGCTCAGGACGGCCGCCTCACGTTCCAGGCGGTCATGCGCCTGACGCAGGTATTGACGTTGAATCTGACGGGAGATGAAAAATCCGGTGACGAGAATCGAGATGGCGCCGACGGCAACAAACGGCCACACCCGTCGCAAAAGTGTGCCGATCCGCCTCGCTGGATTCATTGGCTAGGGTTCTTCGCGGAGTTTATACCCGATGTTCTTGATCGTCTGAATTGCGTTCGCAAGCATCGGGATCTTGTCGCGCAGGTGCCGGACGTGCACATCCACCGTGCGCGTCGACCCGAAGTAGTCATATCCCCAGACGCTATTCAATAGATAGTCGCGCGTGAGAATCCGTCCCCGTCCCCGCAGGAATGCCTCCAGGAGACCGAACTCTTTGGCGGTAAGAGTGATCGGTGAGCCGTCATCCATCACTTCGAACCGACTGCGATCAAGCGAAAGAGCCCCGTACTGGTAGGCGGTCGGCGCCTTGTCGCTTCTCTCGATCCGGCGGAGCATCGATTTGACCCGTGCGACCAGCTCCTTGGTCGAGAAGGGCTTGGTAACATAATCGTCCGCGCCCATTTCAAGGCCAATGACCTTATCAGACTCTTCCCCTTTGGCCGTCAGCATGATGATCGGGATCAGCATGGTCTTCTCAGCTTGCCGCAGCCGTCGGCAGACTTCGAGTCCATCCATCCCTGGGAGCATCAGGTCGAGGATAATGAGATCCGGCAATTCGGCTTCGGCCCGTGCCAGCGCCGTGCGGCCGTCGCCGATCCGGCTGCAGATGTACCCTTCCTTCTGGAGGTAATGCACCACCAGATCGCCGATATCACGCTCGTCTTCGACGACGAGGATCTTCTTCCCACCAGCCATGACTGTTGTCAATCTACGCAATCCTTCCTCTGGCAACAACCCCGCCGAATTCGTTGACACACTGCTCTCCTTAAACTATCACTGTGCAAGTCATACACGTCGAGCACTCTCCCGCCTTGAGGGAGATGTCCCGTCGCCGAAGGCGAACGGGACGGAGAGGGCACGCGCGGCCATACGCTCTCGCCGCCGCAAAGAAAAACCGCGGCAGACCCAATGGTCTACCGCGGTCAGTTAACCCTGTGTTAAGACGATGTTATTTCACACGCGTGTGCACGATTTCCATGCCCTTCTTGTCCGGCTGGCCGGGGACGACATCATACATCTCAAAGACGAAAGTATCTGGACCAGTCCACCGCGTGACCTGTTTGTGATTCTTTGTGGTTTTCGTCGCCGGATCGTCGAACGAAGCCATCATCGTGCACTCGGAGCCGTCGGCGTTGCTGGTGCCTGTCGAGATCATGATCATCGTGCCCATGTTGTCCATCCAGGTGCTGATAAACTGCTTCTTGTAGAGGTCGTAGCCCATAACGCTGATTCCCTCGAACGGCATCCCCATCATGTCGCCCTTGTAGACCGACTGGAAAAACCGGCCGTCAAGGAGCGGCACACATTCCATCGTCCCCTTGGATTCCATCGCGGGCGCGCTCGGATCCATCCACATCTTGGTGACGAGCGTCCATTTGCCGACTCCCTTGGCCAGCATCCGATGTTCCGGCCCCGGGTTGGCATACTTAGCCCACTCGGCCATCATTGCGCTGTCCGACATCTTGGCATCTTCCTGTGCGCTGGCCATGACCGGCGCAATCAAGAGAGCCGCAACTGCCAGTACGATTATTCGACGTGCCATGCGTGATTCTCCTTCCGTTCTCAATCGATTAGACTTCCCTGTCAAAGTTGCCACTCATTTGTTCATTCAAAGTCATCTCATTGTCATTGCGAGTAGGCCGCTCTTTCTCTTCGGCCGACGAAGCTATCTGCTTTTCCTGCGCCCTACTTCACTCGCTTGTATGCAACTTCCAATACCTTGACTTCACCCGTGCCCGGGACATTGTCGTACGCCTCAATCGTATGCGAATCCGCGCTGGTGATCTTCCATACAAGACGGAACTTCTTGTTGCGCTCGCCCGTCATCAGTTCATCCATCGTCCCGGAGCGAGAATACCGATTCCCAAGACCGCAGGGACAAACCAACAACCTTTCATTGTACACCCCTTTCTAAATTGACGATTTTGTAGGTCGAGTGAGTCTTGAAGAAAGCGAAGTTTGAAACGAAGATGAAATCACTTTTCGACCGAATGGCCTAATAGATCACCATCCTATTGGACCTCAATGAGATGTGCGCAGGAGGAAAGGCATTCTTGCCTGTCCCGGCCCCGCGCTTTTTGCGGGGCCGATCATTTTCCGGAGAACCCCTCACAACCCCGGACACTCCTCCGCCAGCACCCTCGCCCCATCCCCCACTTCCGGATCATTGCTTCTGGCTTCGCGCAATCGCTCGACAGAGCCGCCGAGCAGATCGATCCCCAG
Source organism: uncultured Ignavibacteria bacterium (assembly GCA_964371625.1). Taxonomy (GTDB): domain Bacteria; phylum Zixibacteria; class MSB-5A5; order WJJR01; family WJJR01; genus JACQFV01. The sequence goes on from CAYJMP010000002.1 coordinate 303,058, forward strand.
TAACTCGCGTGCCACGCTGATGACCCTACCCGATTGCCGAAGTAGTATCCGCGCCTCGACACCGGAAATGTCCTCAAAGAACCAGCCGCAACTGGAGTACATGAGCATCATGTGCCTCTGCATGTGCAGAAGCTCGCGCGCCTCGCCGCGCGCCTTGGGCGAGAGCCGCTTGGCCTGATGGCGCGCGAAGAACTCCTTTTCGGCGTCAGCGCTGTGATCGAGCAAGAATTGGACAAACTCATCACGCGCCGCCCAGGGATCTTTGAACAACTCCATCGCCTTGGCCTCAAAACGTGGATTGATCTCATCGCGCAGCCAGTCGAACGCATCACGCATCGGCTTGCGCCATTTCTGATTCCAGCCGGGATGCACGACGATACTGCAGCCGCAGTCGCTTCGCCACCGCTCGATCCCGTGCGCGCAACTCCACGAGGAGTTCTCCACGATGCGCGCCTCGTGTGTCGGCGGATGCAGATGCAGATATTCGCTGTAGTTCGTTAGACGAACCCCGCTGTGCTTCTCGATGGTCTTCAGCGCATAAGCCAGTGCCATGTCGCCGAATGGATGATGATGCCCGTAGGTCTCGCCGTCGGTGGCGATGTGCACCAATTGCGGACTGCGCCGGTCATCCGCGAACGCTGACAACAGCCGTCCGGCAAATTGATCGCCGCTCGACAGAAGTTTCTCGAAAGCGACTTCCCGCGCAATGGCGCCATCGTAGGCAAACACAATGATCGACCGCCCCGACGGCAGACGCACCAGATAGGGATGATGCGGGTCGATCGGCTCTTTCGCATGATCGGTCCATTCGGGATCTGCGAATTTCCGCGTAAACGCAATCTGACGGGGCGCCAGGATCGTGAAGGCAATCTCCTGCTCCGCCATCACCTCCAATGTTTCGAGGTCGACCGCCGTCTCCGACAGCCACATCCCCTCCGGATCGCGATGGAACCGATACCTGAAATCGCGTATACCCCAAATCACCTGCGTCTGTTTGTCGCGACGGTTGGCTAGGGGCATGATCATGTGATTGTAGCACTGTGCCATCGCTGAGCCATGCCCCGAGAAGCGGGATTGGCTCGCCTTGTCGGCCGCGAGGATCGCGCTGTAGACATCCGGGGCATGCAATGCCAGCCACGAAAAGAGCGTCGGTCCGAGGTTAAAACTGATATGCTCGTAGTTGCTGACAATCTCGCTGACACGTCCATGGGGATCGCGAAGCTGCGACCAGGCATTGGCCCCATAACACTCCGCCGTGATCTTTTCATTCCAATCGTGATAGGGATATGCCCCGGGCGCCAAAGGCACCCTCCCGGTCCAAGGATCCTCGCGCACCGGCTGATAGAAATGACCATGTATGCAAATGTATCGCGGCGACGACATAGTACCCGACTCCAGACTATTCAGCGGGAGTAAAGAAGACGACAGCGAGTGGCGGCAGTGTCAACGCCAACGAATACGGCCGGTCATGCGATGGCTCCTCTTGCGCTTCGACCACGCCAAGGTTTCCCATCCCACTGCCACCGTAGATCTCTGCATCGCTGTTCAGAAGTTCCTTCCACGGGCCAGCATGCGAAACACCGATGCGATACGGCGTCCGCGGCACCGGCGTGAAATTCGCCACGATGAGTATGGGCCGGCTGTCGGTCGACCCGTGACGCGTGAACGCAAGTATGCTCGCCGCCGAATCATTGCAGTCGATCCAACTGAACCCGTGATAATCGAAGTCCTGTTCATGCAGAGCGGGCTGCGAAGCATAGAGTCGATTCAAATCAGCCAACCAGCGCTCGATCCCTTGATGCGGCGCGTATTGGAGCAAGTGCCAGTCGAGGCTCTTGTCATGCCCCCACTCGCTCCATTGCCCGATTTCCGCTCCCATGAAGAGGAGCTTCTTACCGGGCTGGGAAAACGTGTAGCCGTACAACAACCGCAGGTTCGCAAACTTCTGCCAATCGGACTCTCCCGGCATCTTCGAGAGCAACGACCCTTTGCCGTGAGCAACTTCATCATGCGACAAGGGCAGTACAAAATTCTCGGTGAAGGCATAGACCATGCGAAATGTCAGTTCGTTGTGATGGAACTTGCGATGCACGGGGTTTTTCGTGAAGTATTTCAGCGTGTCATGCATCCAACCCATGTCCCACTTCATTCCGAAACCCAGCCCGCCCAGGTATGTCGGCCGTGACACCGATGGCCAAGCCGTGGACTCCTCTGCATATGTTTGTACATCCGGATAATTCCGATAGACCGACTCATTGAATGCCCTGAGGAAGTGAATCGCCTCCAAGTTCTCCCGACCACCGAACTCGTTCGGCATCCACTCGCCTTGCTTGCGCGAGTAATCTAGGTAGAGCATCGACGCCACGGCATCGACACGCAGCCCATCCGCGTGGTACTTGTCGAGCCAGAAAAGGGCACTGGAAATCAGGAAAGCCACGACTTCGTGGCGCCCATAGTTGAAGATCCAGCTCTTCCAATCCGGATGGAACCCCTTCTCCATGTAGGCATGTTCGAACAAGTGTGTGCCATCAAAGAGCGCCAATCCGTGATCATCACCAGGGAAATGCGAGGGCACCCAATCGAGTATGACGCCGATTCCCTGCTGATGCAGAAAATCCACGAGATACATGAAGTCCTGCGGCGTGCCAAAACGCGAACTCGGCGCGAAGTAGCCGGTCGTCTGGTATCCCCACGACCCGTAGAACGGATGCTCCATGACCGGCAGAAACTCGACGTGCGTGAAGCCGAGCTTCGTCACATGATTGGCCAGCGGCTCCGCCATCTCGCGATACGAAAGCGAACGTGCACTGTCCTCGACCTTCCTTTGCCAGGAACCCAGGTGAAGCTCGTAGATTGAGATTGGCGATGCGAGCGTATGCTTCTTGCCTCTCTCCGTCATCCAATCGGCGTCATGCCAATCGTACTCCAAGTCCCACACGATTCCCGCGGTGCGCGGCGCGACTTCACAGAATCGGGCAAAAGGATCGGTCTTGTCTTTGCGGTGACCGCGATAACGCGAGGCGATGTGATATTTGTAGAGCGTGCCATGACCGAGCCCGGGAATGAATCCCTCCCAGATGCCGGATTGTTCGCGTGGATAAAGCGGGTGGCGGATATTGTCCCAGCCATTGAAATCGCCGATCACCGACACCGACTCGGCATCCGGCGCCCAAACGGCAAAGTGCGTTCCGCTCCGGCCGCCGATTGTCAACGGGTGCGCGCCGAGCTTCTCGTAAAGCCGCTCGTGCGTCCCCTCATTGAAGAGATGCAGGTCCATCGCGCCCAATGGCGACTCCGCCGGGGCAATCGCCCGCGACTCACCTACGACGCTGCGTGGCTCGATTTTCTTCGACATAACACTCCCAGGATGCATACATGCTCATTGGTAAACAAGCGCCTTCGGCTGAGCTCTAACCTCTCCCTCTAAGGGAGAGGTCGTCCAGTCGGAGACTGGACGGGTGAGGGTGAATCGTCCGTGTCACATTCCCGCATCATCCGCGCTCGCCACTTCTTGCAGCACTCCTTCGCGTGTCGATCATCCCTAGCAATTCGCTTATCCCCTCATCCCGCATCATCTCTTCCAATGCCAGCTTCATCTTCTGCCGCCAATTCGGATGCTCATCCACTGTGTCCGGAATGTTCTGTGGTGATGTCTCCAGCCACAAATCCTCCAAATTCACCATCACCCATTTTGCACTGCTCCCGGACAGAAGCGAGAGTATGCCTCGCAATGCTCCCGCGGTGTCGTATTCGCTTTCCATCGCGAATCCGTTTTCGCGCAGATACCCGGTCAGGCGCGCCCGCAGCTCGCCGCGCTGCCACCGTTCGAGATCGGCCTGTTCTTCGGTGATCATCCCCAATTCGGCCCGACGGTCGGCATCGAGGCCGTTCCAGAATGCCGCAAAGGGAAACATGTCATGCGTATTGAGACTCGCAATATTGTCGGGATGAGTCGCCATGCGCCCAAGCGCGCCGACGGGATCGCAGGCTAGCTCCCAGTACGCGATGTTCATCCCCGCCATTTCATGCTGTCGCATAGCCTGATATACATATCCCGGCACAATCCCGAGATTCTCCCCCACAACCGCGGTCCTCGTCCGTTCTGATTCGAGCGCAAGAATGGCATACAGCTCGTGGCCGTGGTTGTGAACGTACACTCCTTCGGATTTGTGAAAGCCCTTGGGAATCCAGTAAAGCCGATGCAACCCCATCACGTGATCCAGTCGCAACATGCCGGCGTGTTTCATCTGGTGACGGATACTGGCGGCGAAGTAGACGTATCGGCGTCGCCGATCCTGCTCGGGGAGAAGCGGATGAAATCCCCAATCCTGCCCGGTCGTGAAGACCGGATCGGGCGGAGCTCCAACTGTCGCGTCCAAGGCGAATCGCTCTCGATGCCGCCATGTATCGAACCCGGCGGGATGTGTGCCCGCTGGATAATCAAGATAGAGGTCAACATTCTCGGCTTCGCATCGTTTCACCAGCGATCCGACCTGCTCAGTCGCGACGAACTGCGCATAGCGGTGATATTGTTCCTCGGCGTGATCGTAGTCTCCCCCTCCGATGCAGCCATCTCGCAAACCGTCCGGCCAGCACGTCCAGACATCCCCTCGACGCTTCATCACCGCTCGAAAACGGGCGTAATCCCCTACTTCCGGACAAGTCTCGGCAAATGCCCGCAACGACTCGTAACGCATCCCCCCTGTTTCGGCGACATGCCGTGAAAGCAATAGGAGCACGTCACGCTTGAGCTTCATCGCTGCTTTGTAGTCGACCAGACGCTCCCGACGCAACGCGTGGAGTTGCGATTGATAATCCGCAGATGCAATCAGCTTCTGGGCCGGCCGACAGGTACTGAGTTCGGGCAGGCGCGTCACGTCAACGAACAACTCGTTCCAAAAAAACCGCGACACCGGCGTATACGGACTCGGGTCGGAGGGTGAATCGAGATAGGTCGCAAGGAATGGCAGTGTCCCGAAGAATGAACTCCCCTGCTGCGCGCCCCAGGTTGCGAGTGCCGCCGCGTCGGTGAAATCCCCCACGCCCCAGTTGCGCTCCGATCGCAGCGCATAGATCGGCGCAAACAGACCCCACTGGAGCAACTGGCCACCGCTGTGAAAGACCTGACGCGGCGCGGCGATAACAAACGAGCTGAAAGCGTGTCGCCCGATGAGCACCGTCAAAGTGTGATACCCCAGGGGCAGTGTCCTCGGCGGCAGGATCGCTTTGACCCACGCGACCTCCCCGGCACAGTTGACATGCCCCAGAGTTTTCGCCTGATCAATCGAGACATTGCCCGACCAGATGTCACCATTCTCAAGATGCAGTGTGTACTGCATCCGGCTGATCGCGTGCGTCGGAATGGCACTCGCCGGAACGCGAATGGAGACGTGTTCCGCCTCTCCATCCCAGGCAACGATTACCGGAGCAACCCACTCACCGATGATTCGGTCGCGTTGAGCCTGGATCGCCTCATCGATATCGGCCATCCCTTGAAGCGGTGCTCCCAGTGCCTGCAAAACAGCCAGCAATACCTCCGGCGAGGCGTACTGCCGGCGACCATGCATGTCGATATACGACGTCTGCACCCGGTAGAGCGCAGCCAATCGCCTGAGATTTCGCTGTTCCGCCATGGGCATTGGACAATTCCCCATTCCTCTTGATTATCGGCATCGCGGAGGAAGCAGGGACGGGGAAGATAAGAAAAACCCGGCGTCGTCGCGCGACGCCGGGGTCTGCGTTATTCCATGGAAAGTCGGTCAAGGAAGATCGCACGGATCGCAGAAAGACTCCGCCGCCGGGCGGCTGCGAAACGCCACATCGATCATCCTCACGATGTCGACAATATCCGTCATCCCATTACAGTCGACGTCTGTGCGCCCCGCGACGACATTTTGATATGGTGCGCACACCTCATCACCGATTGGAGAGATATTGCGAAATGCAACGCCTATTGTGATAACCACGTCAATGATCTCCGTTTGGCCGTCGCAGTAAGGGTCAGCATGGCACGGACAGGGGCACATCACTCCCGCGGGAATCGCTCCGATGTCATTGCGGCTGCCATCCGGGTCATCGTAGAGCGCTGAGGGATGGCCGGCATCAATGCACGGCGATCCATCCGACGGCGTGAAGCCATGCGTCGCCGGAGCGGCCAGCAACGGATCCCCACTGACCGATGCGTCTCCCGGGTTACCTCCGACGATGTTGAGCCCGTTGCCATGGTAAAGATTGTAATCTATATAGGGTCCCGACGCATTCGTGATGACCGCAGTCCCCGCGACAAACGCAAAGATGTTGTTAATGACGAGACCCGGCACGGGCTCATATCCCGCAAAATCGAATCCCCCCGCACAGTCATAAACCGTGGTGTTGGTCATCGAGACGCTTCCCGCTGTGCTCTGGAAGGTCGACTCATAATTCAGGCTATAGAAAATGCAGCGATCCATGACCAATTCCCCATAGTTGTCGATGAGGAATCCTTGTCCGTACGCGTGAGGTCCGTCCTCGTAGAATTCACAGGATCGAAATACTCCGCGTGCACCCGAATAGTGAACCATCGCTCGCGCAGCATGCTCAAAACGGCAATTGCGCATCTCGAAGTCCAGAAAATTAGAGGCGACCCCGCGCCCATCGACCGAACGAATGGCCAGTCCCTCGAATACAACCGGATCAGTATCCGTCGTGTGGGTCAGCAAGAACGCATCCCCATCGGCTGCGATGAGCACGGAACCCAATCCATCGCGAGCGCGTATGATCAGCGCCTTGCTACTGATGACAACGCTACCGGAATATGTCCCCGGTAGGATGATAATCGTGTCCAGATCTCCGGACACGTTGACTGCGTCCTGAATAGTCGGCTCGCCATCGGGGACGTAGACAACGCCGGCGCCACGAGTCTGGAATTCCGCAACGGAGGACCATGGAGACATCTCGAATCCATCCCCGGCGCGGCACCGCCAATAGAAAGTCTCAGACTGGGCCAATGCTGGAAGCACCGGAGTCGAGGTGCGCAACTGGCCCCCTAGAATACTGTCAAAGGTCACAATCGTATCGGAGAATGCCTGATCCAAAGCGATTTCGAAGTCGTATTGGAGACTGTCTTGCTCTGTGTCGGACCCATTGTCGACCGTCAGAATGACCATGTTCCAACGTACAGTGTCGCCAACAGTCGGATAGTAGGGCATCGGAGCCGTGGGCGACGTGTTCTGTCTGAAAATCGACTCCTTCCATTCTCCCCACTGAGAGCCGTTGTTCAACCTGATGCGCAGCCACCAGACCTGGCCATCCAGAAGCGGTGATCCTGCATAGGTGGCACACGTATCGCTACTCGCTATCGGCCCTGTGCTCCAAAGTTCGGCCGCTGCCCAATTCGTGTCCGTGCCGACCTCGATCTCATAGCCGGAGGGTGACCCAATCGTATCGAGAAAGTGCCAGCAAATCTGAGGGGTCGTGCCGATCACATGAAGAGGGTCCTCATTGGCAATCTGAATGTTGAGACTCACGGGCAACCCGCCGATGAAGCCCAGCGCCCCGATGTCGGCTCTGCTGCCGTCGGGATCATTGTAGAAGGGTTCCGGATGTCCCCCATCCAGGCATGGAGATCCCGGGAGCAGTTGGTAGTTGTGAGTTGGGCTCTCTGCGAACAACGGATCCAGAGAGATGTCGTTGACACCCGCGGCGGCGCCGCCATCGTAGTTCGGAGAGTTGTTCCAAACATCATTGTAATCGAGCGTCGCAAAATCGCCGAAGATTCCGTACTGGCCTGAATTCGCCACGATGTTATTCAAAGCGACGCCTTGACCGCTGATAGTGAAGAACCCTCGGTCGTTTCCTTCAAACGTATTCCCGATGATTCGTCCGCCTCCAGAGAAAATACCGACGCAACTGAGACCGGCATTGTCGTAGAAGACGTTGCGGGTGATGAGCGCATCGCCTCCACCGAGGTAGATCACGACCGGGGCTCCGAATGGCTCTCCCAGAAAGTCCCGAAAAATGTTCTCACGAACGACGGGCGCACCGCCCGCGACACTGATGGCTGCGGGTGCGTTGCTCCCACCAACAACTGTAAAACCTCGAAGTTGAGTAGCGGCATCTCCGCTATTACCGAGATTGACGATGATAGAGGACGGGGTCGGAGCGCTTAATTGGGTCACCAGCGGCCCGGAAGCGGACACGACCCGGACCTTCTTAGTTCCATATACAAAGCTCTCAGAATACACTCCGGGCGCCACCAACACGACACCGTAGTCTGGACAGGCGTCGATCCCCGCCTGAATCGTCGGTTGATCCTGAGGCACGTGGACAGTGTCTGCGGCGCTCACATGGAAAGTGCGAACACTTGACCAGTCCGAGTACTCGAAACCATCATACGCGCGAACGCGCCACCAGTACACAAACCCGAATGTCAGTCCGTCGATCGGACCGCTGGTTGTCACATCCGATTGTTCGATGATGGAATTGCGTTCCTGTGCGACGGTGGTCAAAGCCGCATCCGCATAAACCACAAAATCATACAGCCGCTCATCACCCTCTCCGTCCGTCGAATTGCCAACCTCGAGTATCACGCCTAATTCGGAAACGTCCGCGCCGTCATTCGGGCTCAACGTGATCGGCGGAGTCGGCGCTGTGTTCATGCGAAAGGACAACCCGATCCAATCCCCCCAATTGGCTCCGTTGCTGACGCGTACCCTCACCCAGTACGTGCCGCCATCCACCAACGGAACACCTGAGTAAACAGCCATCGAATCACCCGAGGTGACCGGACTATCCGCCCACATTTCGGCGACCAGCCAATCATTGTCTGTGCCGACCTCAACGTCATACGACTCCTGCGAGGCCGTTGTATCGAAATAGGACCAGGCAATCGTTGGTGTATTGTCCGCAACATGCGTACGGTCTTCGCCGAAGAATCTCAGGTTCGAGGCGATCGGAAGAACGTGGGCACTCGCGATGGCCCCCATGTCGTTGCGCGACCCGTCTGCATCCATGTATTCAGGTGCAGGATCTCCCATATCAATGCATGGAGAATTGTACTGGAGTCGGTAATCGTGAATCGACGGATCAAGAAACAACGGATCGGCGGAAATGTCATCAGGGCCCGGCTCTGCGCCAACGGCGTAGTCCGAGCCGTTAGCGAAGACGTCATTGTAATTGATCTCCAACCACGATCCAGCGATGCCATACTCGGTGGAGTTGACCACGATATTGTTTTTGGCAATGCTCGCACCGCCGGAACCACAGAAGAATCCCCGCGCATTGCTCTCAAACGTGTTATTGATGACTTGCGCCGCGCCGCCCATAATGCCCACGCAACTGATTCCAAGTATGTCATAAAACACATTCCTGAAGATGAGCGGGTTTCCACCTGCTACATGAATGGCAACAGCATTGGGCGCGGCGCTGGGGAAATCGCGGAAAACATTGTCACGCACGATAGGCGTGCCACCGCCAACGTAGAGCATTTCACCCGCCTGTCCCCCGGTAACCGTGAATCCCCTGAATTGCGTCTGGCTGTTTCCGAAACTTCCCAGATTGACCGTGCGAACATTGGGGTTGGCGGGAGCCAGGAAGGTCACATCCGTGCCGGCCCCGCCGATAACATGAATGCGTCTGCCCAAGTAGTCCAGATTCTCAGAGTAGTTACCCACGGCGACCAGCACAGTATCACCATCGGAGGAAGCCGCAATCCCCGCCTGAATTGTCGACTGGTCCGCCGGGACTCGGATCGTCGCGGCGTGCGCGTACACCCCGCCGAGGACCGTCACGACGGGTATTAGCCGGATGAGTCTATTCCACATGTGAATCCTCCGAACCGAAGGGCGAGACAGCGATACTACCAAGTTATCTGTAAGTGGGATAGTGTCAACGCACCCCCGATTCCTTCCCGAAAGTTTTGTCACTTTTCGGGCTCGGTCACCCAGCCGTGTGGCTCGCCGCGGCCCCCAAGCGAGATTCCCCCGCTTGATTTTCACATGGGCGCGAGTATAGATTTGGTGGCTGGTGACGAAGCGATGCTGAGCTTTGTCACGAATCTCGAATTTCCCGGAACCCTCCATTTCTTTGCTTCACAAGGAGTTACCAAATGGCCACCACCCCACAAGTCGCCCTGCAAGAGCTCAACCAGAAAACCCGCGCCATTTCCATGCTCGGATCGTGCGCCTCGTTGCTCGGTTGGGATGAACGTACCTACATGCCGCCCGGCGGCGTGAATCACCGCGCTGAGCAGATGGCCCTGATCGCCGGCATGACCCATGAGAGGATGATCGAGCCCCGCATCGGCGAACTGCTCAACATTGTGCGCAACTCGCCATTGATGAATGGCGGTTCGACTGACGCCGCCGTCATCGTCCGTGAAGTCGGACGCTCCTTCGACCGCGCCACCAAACTACCGCAGGCATTGGTCGAAGAGTTGACGCGCACCGCATCGCTGGCTCAGAGTGCGTGGGAAGAGGCACGCGCCAAGAAAGACTTCAAGATCTTCAAGCCCTGGCTGGCCAAGATGATCGATCTCAAGAAGCAGGAGGCCAACGCCGTCGGGTTCAAAGACGATCCCTACGACGCCCTGCTTGATGATTTCGAACCGGGCGCGACCGTTAAAGAAATCGAGAAGACCCTAAACGGCCTGCGCGTCGAACTGGTGAAGATGCTCGACAAGATCAAGGGCTCCTCACGTCGACCGAAAAGTGAGATCATGCACCGCCGTTATCCTCGCGACAAACAGGAACAGTTCGGACGCGAAGCATCCGAGCGGATCGGGTTCGATTTCAATCGTGGACGCCTCGATGTCACGGTGCACCCATTCTGCACAGGCATCGGACCCGGCGACACGAGGTTGACCACGCGCTACGACGAGCACGATTTTAACAACGCCTTCTTCGGCACCATGCACGAATCCGGGCACGGCATCTACGATCAGGGATTGCCGGAGGATCAATTCGGCACACCGCTCGGCGACGCAATCTCCTTGGGCATCCATGAATCACAATCGCGCATGTGGGAGAACCAGGTTGGGCGCTCCAAGTCATTCTGGATCTATTTCTTCCCCAAAGCGAAGCAGCATTTCCCTGAAGCGTTGGGCGATGTCTCACTCGACGATTTTTATTTCGCCGCCAACGATGTAAAGCCGTCGTTCATCCGCACCGAGTCCGACGAAGGCACGTACAATCTGCACATCCTGATTCGCTTCGAACTCGAGCGCGCCTTCTTTGCTGGTCAATTGAACGTCGACGACGTTCCCGAGGCATGGAAGAAGAAATACCAGGACTATCTCGGCATCACGCCGCCCGATGATTCGATCGGCTGCATGCAGGATGTTCACTGGAGCGCGGGCCTGATCGGCTATTTCCCGACCTATTCGCTGGGCAATCTGTATTCCGCCCAGTTCTTCGCCCAGGCAAAGAAGGACCTCGGCGACTTGGACGCCGACTTCGCCAAAGGCGAATTCGGTCGCCTGAAGAAGTGGCTCAACGACAACATTCATGCGCACGGCCGTCGTTACCTCGCCACCGATCTGGTCAAAAAGGTGACGGGCAAGCCGCTCTCGCACGAGGCGCTGATGACTTACATGAACGCCAAGTTCGGCCAGTTGTACGGATTCTAGATGGTAGGGCGGGCTGTGCCCGCCAGCTCTGCATTTGTCGTGGACCCCGGGCGTCCCCGCCCGGGGCATGTAACCGATGCGTCGTTTGCTTCCGACGCTCCATCGTACCGCGACCACACTCGTCGCTCTTGTGTCACTTTGCCAGGTTCCGGCAGTCAATTCTCTGCATGAGAATCCGAGCGATCTGCAATCGACTCCGCAGCCCCCGGCGAGTCTTGATTCTCTCGTAACGGGAGATCCCTTGCTTCAAGAATTCATTCGTGAGTGCCTTAAGGGCACCTCAGTTCAAAGCCCAACGGAATTCGCGTACACCGGTGTGGTCCCGATCAAGGCGCACCCCATGTCAGACTTTCCGAATCCTGGCACGGGAAGCGATTCGGCGTGAGTATTCTCACCGGATAGCTCACGAGCGATCTATCTGCATGAACCTGGGTGGGATCCCGATACAGACCTTGAAATCTGTAATCGAACCGGAGACGGTAGCGTCGAGCGATTAGACTTCTGCGGCACTCTTTGCAGCATCCGCGGAATTCGCTGGATAGGAGACAGCCAATTCATCTCGGTGAAGACTCAGAATGTCGATAACCGTGGTGGGCCGGATTGGTTTGCCCTTGCATACGTTTACGACTTGGACATCGACTCGATCTACGTGTACGAATCCGACTCGTCGGCGAAGACCCCGAATCAGAAGGCCACCAGTTCCAACATGAGTTCGCTCATTTGGAGTGATTCGGCAGTCGCACGTTTCATTACCGAGACTTTCGGAGAGATTAACTTCCACGGATACGATCATCCGACCTTCACAGATTACGCTATGGTTGATACGACGGCACTTGCCCCCGGCAGCTTCTATATCATTGCTGAGAAACTCGGCTCTTTCTCCACCGCTGATACCATAGGGAGCATCTGGGTCTGGTCGCCAGACCGCTCCATGGCAGCAGCCGTCAGCCGCCCCGGCTATGACCCCGACAGCGATCTTCGACTATTCAATTGGCACGATGGGCGTCTTATTGAATCGCTTGGCCAATGTGGTACTCCATGCAGTTATCGCGCCGTCCGATGGTTGGACAATCAGAGATTCATCGCTCTGAGATTGGACGAAGTTTACAAAGGCGGGGAAGGGGAGAATCGCTGGGATCTCGCCGGTCATGCGGCCGTGGTTCTCTTCTATGATCTCGAGAATGGCATGCTTCGGACTTACAAATCAGCGATATTGCCAAGGAAGTGAGCAAACGTAGGGTGGGCTCAGCCCACCAACTCCCCCCACGGACCACACGAAACAAGAAACGGGGCGCCTCTCCCAAGGCGCCCCGTTCCATTTCACATCATCCGATCATCCTACGGACACGGATCACAGAACTCCGTTGCCGGATTGAAATTGCGGAAGGCGACGTTCACCATGTGCGTCACGTCGATGATGTCGGTGTCGCCATTGCAGTCGGTGTCCGTCGTCTCAACCGGACATGCCGCATTCGGATCGGGCATCGCCGGGAAGTTGCGGAACGCCACATTGACGAGGTTGACAACGTCCAGGATGTCGGTCACACCATCGCACGTCGGATCGGCGTGACAATTGCACGCGCACGCCACTGCCAGCGGACGGGCGCAGTGCAGCTTCACGATGAACTTCAGATCCTGCGGCCGCGACTTGCCGATCTCGCCAACTTCGAACCAGGCCGACTGACCGGCGATCGCCGCCGGTGAGGCGAACTTGAGCAAGATGAAATCGCCGACCGACACATGCGCGTTGCCGTCGTCATCCTGAACATGGACCGAGTCGACCCAGTACGGGAACCGTACGTATTCGGTGTCCACGATGCCGGCTTGGATCGGCGGCGCAATCCACTCGGTGATGACATAGATGCCCGGGATCTTCGGCGACACCTCATCCCAGATCAACAGCGGATGAATCGGTCCGGCGTGCCAGTCATGCCACTCAAACGCCTGCGTTGATTCCGGCGGGATGTGCAGACGCAGCCACTCGGACCGCAAGCTGTCGACGCACAACTTCAAATCGCACGGTATGTCGTATGGCGGCGCCTGGCAAGTCGGCCAGCCGCTACAGGTGAAGGCCAGCGCGCAAGTCGGCGATCCGTCGCACGTCGGCGCCGCATCACAACTGGCAGCGGCTGTGCAGGTAGCCTGCCCGCCACACGTGACGCCGCCCACGGATGTGATGCACGAAGTGACTCCGCATGACGGCCAACCGCCGCAGCTTGGAGAGAGCTGGCAGGTGGCCGCTCCCTGACACGTGCTGGCATTAGTGCAAGTCTGAGCTCCGGCGCAGGTCACGTTGGGCGAGCACGTGTGTCCGCCTTGGCAGGTGACTGTGTTGGCGCACGTCGCAAATCCGGCGCACGTGTTAAAGTTCGGGCACGTATTGGCGCCGCAGGTACCGGCGGGCGCACAAGTCGCGAATCCGGGACAGGTGCCAAAGGCATTGCACGATGGATTCGGCGCGCACGACGCCACACCCGCACATGTCGGATTGCCCGGAATCGTCGGCACGCAGATCAGCGCCGCGCACGTCGGCGCCCCGCCGCAGCTCGGCGTCGGCGCAAAGGTCGGCTGGCAATTCACATCCCCCGGGCAACTGGGCGAACCCAACCAAGTGATGCACTGGGCCGGACGGCAGGTCTCATAGGCCTGATATGTCGGTATCGGCGGCACGCCGCAATCGATGATGTGGCAAGTGATGTAACCAGACCACGTGATGCACGCTGGGCCGTTTGCGCAGCTGACCGATCCGTCCATCGTGATGCACGACCCGGAAGGACAAGTGTTGTATCCACCGTACGTCGGACAGAGCCACCCTCCGGGACAACTCACCGCCGAGTTCGAGGTTGGACAGGCCGCGATGTCACAGGAGTAGTATCCCTTCATCGTCGGGTTGCCGCAGTAGTGGCTGTCACAGGAGAACTCGCAAGTCGGCTGATCGTCGCAGGACGCTGTGCCATCGCAGGAAGGCGAGTTGTCGCAGGAGACCGTTCCCTGGCAGGTGTAACCGCCATCGCAACTCGGTCCGCTGGAACACGACACAGATCCATCGCACGATACTCCGCCATCGCATGTCGGCTGATCACCGCAACTCGCGTAGGGCGGGTATGTCGGCCCCGGCGGCTCACACGTCGATACCCCGAGACATGTGGAGCTCCCGCGGCATGTGGGTGACCCGATACATGTCGACACTGACTCGCCACACGTGGCGGTTCCCTCGCACGATGGATACTCCGCACAGGTCACGGTGTATGAGCACGTCGATGTTCTGGCACTGCAAGTCGGTTCCGATGTGCATGTCGGATTCACGCAAGTTTGGAACGCCGCACAACTCGCATCAACACAGGTATACGACCCGTGGCAAGTGGAAGAGCCGTGACACGACGGTCCGGCCATCGTGTTGCAGGGGTATCCCGGGCAGGTAGATAGGGCTTGATAGGTCGGGATCTGCTCGCACGTTGACGTGCCCGGACAAGTCGTCGTGCCACGACATGACGCAGAGCCAATACACGTCTGGCTGATGCAAGTCGGCGTCTCGGCGCATGACGGATAGAGCGGGCAGGTAGGATTGGGCGAGCAGGTCGCTTCCGAACCGGCGCATGTCGGCTCGGCCGTGCATGTCACCGATTGACATGTCTGGACCGCCGCGCAGGTCGCATTCAAGCATGTGTAAGAACCCGGACATGTCGATGTTCCATGACAGGACTCTGACCCCACCATCGTCGGCGTTGTGACCGGCGGACATGTCATCGGCTGCGATGGGATATAGCCCCCCACGCCACAGATCCACCCCATCGGGACATTATTCTGGTCGAGCAATGGAATGGGAAACTGATCCGGTGTCGCCCCAAAGCTCTGCCCGATCGGCGGAAGGGAAGTTGCACCGCTGGCGGTGATCTGGATTGGCTGGGCTGAATGCAAACTGAGTGACACGATTTCGATATCGACATGCAGGTCGAGATGGATGTCTCCCGATTGAAAATTGCCACCGCCATCCGCAACGACATTGTCGATGAACCCACCCGACGCAGGTGAAGGAGACAGATGAACCGCGGCCGGACCAGAGGGTCCAATTCCGCGCAACTCCAAGGCAACCATCTCAATCGGGATTTCTACACCCGAAGAATAAGGTGGCGCTTGACGCAACCAGATGTCGCCCAGGAATGGGTCCGAACCGGGATTGAAGAAGTAATTTTCCGGATCATTACACCCAGTTGGCGATGGATCAAGGGACAAGAGGACGAACGCCTGGGACTGCCAGCAATCCTGGACCATCCCGCCAGCGGCGATTCGTTGTGTTCCGCCGCCGCCGAGCGCCGCCGCTTCGGCTCGCTCACGCGAGACTTTCCCGCCCGCCACACCGCCGGTGGGTCCGTCGAACTTGTCGATCGATGTCTTAAGCGAGTGTTGGTAAAGGGGCGACGGCAGTGGATCGCGCCTTTCGGCGGAGACAAGACGCGGCAACACGAGCAGGCAACAACAGGCCGCAATCAATCCCCAAACAATCCCGCCAACCGAGGAACGCGTAACTGAAGACATGACCCACCTCCGAACAGTTGGGACTACATCTTCGCCAGTTCTTTATGGGCCGAGGAGGACCCCGCCCAGACCTGCGAGTTCATTGTTGAATGGTCGATGGAAAGCAGAGAGTTTCCATCAGGAATCTGGATTTAAGGTAAGGTTGAATTTCGGAGTGTCAAGCCTCTTGCTCACAGTGCCGGAATTGAAATCCGTGGATTGGATGTAGGCAAATAGAGCGGTCTAATATTGTAGCACGTCAAGGGACTGTACCACAGCAACTTATATCTAAGAAATGGGGACGTATTGCAGACGCCCTGAGGCCACAAACCCTGCGTACCGAGGGACCGCACCCCGACAAGCGAGCTATCAGCCCCCAACCCGCATGACCGCCACGATGTCCATTCCCGCCCCGGAAAGTCTCGTCGCCTCAACAGACGCGAATCCCGCCTCCATTGCCATCTTCTTGACACCATCGCGATCGTAGAAATGGACTGGGCACCGCTTCACCCAATAACGAAACCGACGCAACGGGGTGCGAAACCAGTGTTTGCGCGGGAACGACGCGATCACAGAGTGTCGCACCAGCGACCGCATCTTCTTCAAGACAGCGACAGGATCAGCCTGATAGTCGAAGAACCCCATCGCCACAACAACGTCGAACTGCTCGCCCGTCTTGAAATCGTCAAAGTTGACACAGATCAGATCCGTGTTTGAGTGGCCTGCTGTCCGCAACTGTTGGCCGGCCAGATCGAGCATCGGCTGTGAAAGATCTATGCCGATCATTCTTTTCACGCCTAATTCCGCGAACGCCGCCAGATACCGGCCGGAGCCGCAGCCGACATCAAGCACGCTTTGAGCCTGGACCTCGGTGATATGCCGGCACGTGCGCAGATACCTGCCCACGATGTCCGACCGGAATCGCCGATTGAGCCATCGCCAGAACGGAGACTGTTTCTCCTCGCTGTACAGTCGGTCGAAGGATCCCGCCGCACGTTCGAAGTATGAACGCACGTCATCAACAGACTCTTGTTCGCGCTTGAAGGCCGTCCCTGTCATGGATTCTGACTCCGTACGCCCGAAAGTAGGGGAAAACCTGCTTGGGTCAGGACATTGGCCATGGTCGTAAACGACACCGAATCAAGAAGTGGACTGATGCGCCGCACTCCTTCCCGCAAACGTACGTAATGACGGAAGCGCCGTGTCATCGATAGCTCCGGTAGTTTCGGCGCAATGCCGCCAATCTCATATGGATGAATGTAAAAAGCCGTTGGAATCCCCCTCCGGTTCCGGCCGGTGAAAAACCGGCGGGTCCAGACGCTCGGAAAGAGTCGAAAATACCCGCCACCTCCAAACGGTATTCCCGATTTCAACAAGTGTACCACGGGCATCGGAAATTCAATCAACCCGTTGGGCCAGCGAAACAGCCTCTCAGAGACATTGGCCATCCCGTACACATCATGCAGCGATGTCGGGACGATGCTTGAATCATAGAGGAAACCCGCCTCACCGAGCTCTTCGATCGCCCACAGGTTTCCACGCCCGATCGAAAAATCCGGCGCGCGAAAGCCAATCACGTCCCGACCCGAAGCCGCTTCCAATGCCGCTTTGGCGGTGCGCAGATCCCGACGGAACTCATCACGCGTCTGTCCATTGATGCGCAGATGGTTGAGCGAATGGCAGCCTATCTCATGTCCGACGGCGGCAACACGGCCCACCAGATGCGGAGCCGTCAGTGCAATCCGGCCGAGAAAGAAAAACGTCGCATGAGTCTTGAATCTCGCCAGAAGATCGAGCGTGACCGCGAGGTTCTCTTCGATTTCACGGTCCATCGTCTCACGATCGAGCAGTGACTCCGCGACCGTCACGCTTTGCGCGTGAGATTCCGCGAATCCTTCCACATCGACCGTAAAAGCACAAACCGCCTGCGGCACATTCATTCTCATGAAGCGTCGAGTCCTCAACTAGAAGCAGGCTCGGCAGAAGCCTCACACTCCGAAGTGAACTGGGAGGGCGAAGCTCCCGCTGAGCCTGCTCTTCACGGGATCAAGCCATTGCGTTGGTTGAGCTAGAGCGTAAAGTACTTTGCGAATTCCGGCGCATACCCGCGCGGCGCGTATTCGCCCTTCTCAGCATTCAACACATAATCGCCGCTGATCCTCCCCGCGGCGATGTCAGCCAGCGCGTCGACGAGCCGGTCGACTTCCTCGATTGTGTTGTAGATACCAAAACTGGCACGCACCGTGCCTGGCAGTCGGCTGCGATCGCGCGCCAAAATCTCGCGCTCCATCACACGCGCGTCATCATCGGACACGTTCAGCAGGCACTTCACATACACATGCGCACAAAAACACCCTGACCGCACGCCAATCCCGTATTCGTAGTTCAGTACCGCGGCGACCAGGCTGTGCGGGACACCGTCCACCGAGAATGAGATTACGCCCAATCGACTGGCGGCGTTTTTCGGGTCGGTATCGCCGTAGAGCCGCACTTTAGGGATTTGTGCCAAGCGTGTGAGTGCGTGCGCGGTCAGCTCCGCCTCATGCGCAATGATCGCGTCCCACCCAACGCGATTAAACATGTCGATCGCGGTCGCGAGCGCGACCACGCCAATGATATCCGGCGTCCCCGCTTCTTCCTTTTCGGGGAGATCGGTCCAGTACGCCTCTTCCAGATTCACGATGTCGACCGTGCCGCCGCCAACCGTGTCCGGATCGCCTTGCTCGAAGATCGGCCGACGCCCGACGAGAATTCCGACGCCATAAGGAGCGTACATCTTGTGTGCCGAGAAGACAAGATAATCGAGATGCGTTGGATCGGTCGGATCCCCCATGCGGATCGGCCGGTGCGGCGCCAATTGAGCCGCATCGACGAGGATCTCAGCCCCGATTTCGTGCGCCCGTCGAGCGAAATAGCCGACGTCATTAATGTATCCCGAAACATTCGATGCGCCAGTAATGGCCACCAACCGAATTCGCCGCCCGAATTGCTTCAACTTGGCATCAAAATCCTCGACCGAGAGACGTCCATCGAATTCCAGGCCGATATGCTCAACACGGGCCACCTTGCGCCACGGTAGTTCATTGGAGTGATGCTCCATAAGCGACGTGAGCACGATATCTTGGGGGCCAAAATCGATTCTGTGGGAGAGTTTGTTGATGGCTTCGGTTGTATTCTTGGTGAAAATCACGATGTGTTCGGCGAGGTCGGCCTGCACGAATTCTGTGATTCGACATCGAGCTTCTTCAAAAACCCACGACGACAATTGTGACTTGAAGCCGGTCCCGCGATGGACATTCGCGTACCACGTCAGGAACTCCTCGACTTTGTCGGCGATTGGACGAAACGTCGGCGTCGAGGCGGCGTTGTCGAAGTTGATGTATGGCACTTCGCGACCGCCGAGTATGGGAACTCTAGCCTCCACACCAATCGACTGCTTGCGCAGATCGGCAAGCAAACCGGTTCCCGCCGCCTTCGTGCCCAATTTCAGATCTTCAATTACCGTCGCCATATGCCTGCCTCCTGCTGACACAATATAGCAGATTCCCGCCCTGAGTAGGGCCCACCCAGAGCCCACCTACCCGGCATATCAGCAGGACAGACATTATTGTCTGTCTCGGCTCCAGGCTCCAGTTGGGCTGATGTTTAGGGCACCCTGGAAAGCCTGCTCTCCTACCCCAACAAAAAGCCGCCCCGCACGGGCAAGTGCGGAGCGGCTGTAGGGCGGGCTCTGCCCGCCGAAGTTATCGATACGGCTTAGAAATTGCCCGTCAGACTGAAACGATGATTCTCGCCCAGGAAGTCTTCCTTGTCGGTCACATAGGCGTAATCGAAACCGAACTGACGGAAATACAGACCAGCGCCGATGGCGAATTCGCCATCGTCCACACCGCCACGAATCGCGGCCGCGTAGTCGGCATTCGTGAAGTGGTGCATGTACTCGCCGCCGATGCGGAAGATGATGGCGTCGACACCCTGCGTTTTCTGGATTTCAACTGGGAAGCTGAAACCAGAAAGAGCGCTCGGGGTCACGGCCAATCCGAGGCGGATATTGTACGGCACCTTGTCGTCGTCAACCTTCAGACCCAGAGATTGGGCCATAAGGCCGAGGCGCGCTTCATCGGTGATGTCGATCTGCATACCGAGATCGCCGCCGACACCTGTCTTTTCTGCGACCTTGTTGTTGGCAATCACGAGGTTGACACCCCAGTGAAACGCCTTCGAGCAGTTCGCATACGACACGATGAAGTAATTGTCCATGTAGTCTTCAGTGGTGCCGTCTGGAATGCCAGCTCCCTGCAGAGTAACGTCGGTAATCCCGGCGTTAATCCAGGATGCGCCCAGCGCGCCCCACTTGAAGGCTCCGGCAAGTGCCAGGTAGTTGAAGTTTCTGTCCTCGCCCATGTCCGCAGACAGCATGCTCGAGAAACTCCACTTGTTGATGCGTGAAAGTCCCGCCGGATTAAAGAATCCGGCCGTCGCGTCGCTCGCCAGCGCCGTGTAGGCGTTGCCGAGACCGTACGCGCGGGCGCCCACGCCTGTCCGCAAGAACGGAAGCGCATGGTTGTCATCGATCGCCAGCGCGTTGGCCGAAAGTCCCGTCACGAGAATCAGCGCCGCGCCGAGGACCATCGCCCACCGTTTGCCCCACGTGTGGTTCATTGTTCCTTCTCCCTTTGACATACGAATCGTTTGTCCTCGTTATCGGTTGGGTTCGCCCCGCCATAACAGGCGGGGCGAACCGGAACTGACCTGTGACTATTCAGTGCTCGCACTTCCGGCACCGCGTTTGACAACCACCTTCACGACAGCTGACGTCGGACCAGCAGCCTGACCTCCGGCACGCGCAAAGTGGACCAGGTAGACACCCTGGGCGACGTACTCGCCGTCCTGGTTTCTGCCATCCCACTCAACCGTTCCGACAGTCGACGAGATAGTACCTGCCGCCAAGTCACGAACCTTGACACCGGCCACGTCGAACACTTCGGCCGTTACCACTCCGCCACCATCGAATCCCTGCAGGTCGAATGTGATCGACTGTCCTGCCCATGGATCAAATGGGTTGTTCGAGCCGGAGCCGATGATAACGCCGCCGTCGCCACCCTCGCCGCCGCCGCCGCCTGAGCAATTGTTGCCCCAGATCGTGTACTGCTCTTCAACGACCTGAGTGCGGTTGCCAACGAGATCCTGCACGCCGTCGCAGTCGTGATCGTACTCGACGTACTCGCAGTTGCAGTCGCTGTTGTAATAGACGTAACGGTCACCGATGTAGATGACGATCCGCAAACGATGCCCCTGCGCGATATGGCTCACCAGCTGGAAGCTGAACGTGCCGGAATCCGCATCGAGACTTTCGTTGAACGCATCGTACGTCTCCGTGTGAATCAGACGACTCTTCGGTATCGCGCTGAACTCGGATCCGGTGACGTCGAACACATCGACGAACACGTTTTCCCAATCCACGCCGACGCCATCATCCGTGATCTTGATGTGGAACGTCGGGTTCGCGCAATCCTCGTAGCCAGCCACGACCACGTTCGGCGAGGTTCTGTCGACGGTGAACGTGTAGGTGTTCTCCTCGCAGTAGCCTGCGTCGTTGAAGGCTTGGACGCGCAACGTATGCGTGCCCGCCGTCAGCGCCGGGGCATAGATGCCATCGTAGCTGTCGCCGCCGCCTTCGTCGCCGTCATAGTCCTGGTAGTCGTCGTCTGTCAGGCATTCTTCTGGGCCAATCCAGTTGGTCGTCAGGATACCGGAGACATGATCCCAGTACACTTCGTACCAGCCGGTATGAGCCTCGTCACCATTGGCATAGATCGTGTTGCCATCCAGCTCGACAGTGATCTCATCCTCATTGATGTCCCAGTTGCCGTTGTTGAACTCGATGTTTGAACGCACGCGAGTATAGATCGTCGGCCATGGACCAGTAACGTTGCCGACGGCCTTCTCCATACCGGCGTTCTCGACCGTGATCGCACCGGAGATGCACTGGCGTCCGGCCGACACGACCGCATACAGACCATGGAGGTTCTTCGAGAATATCTCCGCGGATGCGTCTGTGATCGCCGACTTCGGCAGAATCTCGTGCTCGATATCCCACTGACCACCAAAGTCGTCGTCACCTTCATATTCGTATGAGTCGTCCCACCAGCCAACCGTCAGGTTGCTGTTGTCGAGCGACGGCTCGTCGTACGTGATCTTGATCTCAGCCCACTTGCCGGCGTTGAACGATTCCACCGGATACGTCAGATGGATCGCCGTCACCACCGGGTAGCGCGGGGTCGAAGCCGCCGGCCACGCCTGGTAGTGCTGCTGCGACCAGTCCACCGTCGGAATACGTGACGGGAACACGACGACACCGTTGTCCGAATTCAACGCGCCCGGCTGGATGCAAACCTTGGCGCCCAACGTCGGGTGCGTGAAGTTGCAACCGCCGAGGTCGGCACGAATCGGATAGACCGTCAGGATCTCACGACGCAGATGCGTCACGTTATTATCGAGATCTCTGTAGGCCTGCCAGAACCAGCCTTCGCCGCCCAAGCGGACCGCATCGATACCATCGAAGCTGCCCATGAGCCAGGACGGGATTTCCGGATCCGGAGCATACAGCGCGACGCACTCAGACGCGATTTCGCCATGCAGGTCAGCCCAAACCGCAATCATCGAATGGGCGAACCCGGTCTCGGACGGATGCAGATCGAGATCGACAAGACCGAGTTGCTCGAAGGTCTTATCCTCGAACCACATGCCCGACTGCGTCCCGGACTCTTCCGTCGGCACCACGTCGCACGAACCATCGTCAAGATGATCGATGTCCACTGTGGCGATCGACTGGATAGTGAAGTCCTGATTGCCCTGATTGTCGGTCGGGACAACACGCAGTTCGTATGGACCCGCCGAGAGACCGCACGGATTCCACTTGGTCATCCACAGTGTGTTGTCTTCGTGACAGCCGACGGCCACTGGCACGCCGATGCCGGTCCAATCCTCTTCGACATTGCTGTTCGCATGGCGATACTGGAACTGGACGTAGTCGACGTCTTCGTCGCACATCTGGCCATAGATCGTGTATTCGTGAGTCACGCAGCCGTCGCCGCAATTCTCGGTCGTCTTCCCGAAGCCCGCGATATACGCGCTCGGCGGGGTACGATCCTCGATGCAGACGCTGACGCGATCGGACTCGTACACATTACCGATCTGGTCAATGACCTTGGTCCAGACACAGTACTCGCCTTCCGCCAGCCCTGAGATATTCCAGAGAGCGAACGCGTCGTCTTGACCGTCAGTCAGGTTGGTCTGTGAAGTCCAAACGATGCCGACGTCACTCGAATTGTAGTTCGAACCGGCAAGGATCGACGACGCGATCGCGCCGAAGGTCGATGCAAAGCTCGAACCCCAATCGTACACCTGGCCGCCCGTGAACGGCGCCAGCGTGTTGTAGCCCTGCGTCGCGGTCGAGTTCAGGATTGTGTAGATGGTCGCACCTGACTGCTCGACGAACGAGAGTTCGATCGGCGGGAATCCACCGGCCGCCTCATCATCGTCCTCGTCGGTGACGAGAATGACGATCCGGCTGGCGTTCGGACGCCAATCGTAGTTGCGCAGGCCCTGAGCGATCGCCCAGACTCCGTACTCGTAGTTATTGTCGTTCTGACCGCCAACATACGGCAGGTAGGTGTTATTGACCCCGTTCAGCATGAGCGGCAGGTCGCCGGCGTTGCTCGTCCAGATGCCGTCGCACTGACTTGTCACGTTGCCGTCCGCGTCAATCACCTGACCCGGGTAGTTGTCTTCGCAATCATGCGACACGTCATCGGAGAATCCGACAACGCCGTACATGACGTCGCGACCCGCAAGAGCATCGGTAAACCGGGTCGACGATGTCGCGAAGTTCGTAAGGTTGTTGCCGTAGTAGCCATTCCGCATCGAATAGCTGCCATCGACCACAAACAGGACATCGATCGGGCCGGCGCCGGAGCCGCCGCAGCCACCCGCAAAGAACTGCAGGTAAGCGGCGCCCGAAGCGTAGGCCTGTGGCGGCAACGCACCCTCGGCACACGTCAGATCAATCGCATTCGCGCTGATCTTAAGGACCGAGTCCGCCGGGAGAGCCACGTTGTGGCAATCGCCAAACGTCTCGTCGCCGTCGATGTCAACGATCTCAGAATAGGGCTCCGTGTTGTCGATGTTGACCGTCGTCGGAACCGAATGACACACATTGCCGGCCGCGTCGAAGACGTAGGCCACGATCGTGAACCGGCCATCCGAACAGCAGTCGGAGTACGATGTCGTATCGTACGGACCGTCTGAGTTCAGCCAATCGATGTAATTGTCGCCGTAGTAGTCGCTGTAACGGCACCAGTCGGTCCACCAATCAACGCAGAGCGAACCATAGGTGTCTTTGGCGATACGGACGTAACCTGCGAACGGATCATCGTTCTCCCACGGGAAGAGACCCGGGGCGCTCGCCTGGCGGAAGTACCACACAACCGAGTCAACCGGCGCGCCGGACGACACCGAATCACGCTCGATGCAGAGATCAACACGGTCACCGACGAAACGGATCGTCTGGCCGTTGACCACGCGGGTGTAGCTCGGATTCGGAATGGTCAACGAGAGCGCCTCACAATCCTTCGCCACCGTCACGAAGACGCAGCGCGGACCGTCTTTGCTCACGTTGTTGTTGTAGGCGCGGGCGAACAGGTAGTACCCGCCATCCGCGACATTCTCAACATTCCATTCCTTCGAGAACTCATCGCCGTCGGCAACCGACGAACCGATGTAGCTGACCGTGCCGTTGGTCTGCGACGCGGCGTAGTAGAACTGCACCGAGTCGATTCCCGACGAGGACAGCTTGCGCGCCGAGACAACATTGGCGCCGTTGGCCGTGAAGTACGAACCAGACTGCGGCTCCGTGATCAGCGCCGTGTCCGGACCCGCCACATCGAGGATCCAGATCGGAACGCCCACGGTCTCGCAATGCGCATAGTCATCGAACGCATCGCAAACAGTCATCGGAATTTCACCAGACCACACGCCGCAGCTATTGAGCGTCACGCACGACGAGTCGGTCGGGTTGAAGCAGAACGACAGCTCCTCCGAGGTCAGGTTTTCCCAGCTCGGCGGTTCGTCGTCGACGTCGGCGCACCAGTGCACGTGGTCGAAGTCGCACGTGTCAGCGATATCGACGTTGAAGCACACGGATGTGTGCGCCTTGAACGTCTCGCCGCCAACCGGCGTAATCGTGAACGGGCTGACGCCATGATCGACACGAACCAACATGTGCCACGAATTCTCGGTGTTGAAGGTGAAGTCTTCGAAATCACCGTCACCGTCGGAATCCTCGAGCATCGTGCCGTCTGTGAAGAACACAACCGCGCGGAAGCGGTAGAGACCCTCTTCCCATTCAGACGTCGGGATCGAGAAGTACCAATCGTACGTGTCGCCATTGGACTCATAGACGTAGCAGTTGTCGGTCCACTCGTAGCGATCTTCGACATCCGAGTAGATCGAGTTGCCATAGGCGATTTGAACGTAATCAACATACTCAGGATACGGGAACGACACCGTGACCTCGGCATAATCGTCCACAGTCACGTAGCCGCAGACTGTGTCGCCAACAACCGAGATGACTGGATCCTGATCCGGACCGACGATCTCGACATTCCAATTCAACGACTCACCATCGTTGCAGGCGCAGTCGAACACGCGCATCTGCACGTAGTAGTCGCCGGGCATGAGACCGGTCGTGTTCCACAGCGTGTGGTACAGACTGTCGACCACGTTGTCCGGCTGCATCATGGCGCCGAACACCTTGTCGTGCTCGTCATCCCAGACATAGAAGATGACGGAGTCGACGCCGCAATTATCGATCTCACCGGCGCCCCAGCCGCCCTCGACATCGCGGGCAAAGCCCCAGATATCGACGGTGTTACCGGCCGGAATGACCGTCGGGTCGTTGTAGATGTTGCCGTTGGAGAGGTCATCGCCGACCTGGGCCACGCGTGCCCACGGATCGGTATCATCACCCTTCACCCAGACGAGCTCGGAACGTGTCCGCTGGCCCGCCTTGTTTTCGGCTTCGGCGTACATATAGTGCGGACCCTCGAAGCTCGGATTCTCCCAATGGACGCCGTAGTGCTCGTCGATGGTCGAAAGATCAAACCCGATCCAGTGGGCCTCGCTCAGATCGTCAATCACACGGACATAATAGAAGTCGACGCGAACCACCGGGTTCCACGGATCGCCCGTGGAGGCGATTGCCTCGACATCGATCGGACAACCGATGAACTCCGGATTCTCCGAGGTCGGATGGATGAGCTGAACGGTCGGAGCCGAGCATGACAGGTGTACTGTCACGACATACGTGAACTCCGAACGATTCAGTGCATTGTCCACGCCCCAGGCAGTCAACTCGTAATCGCCGGGCGCGAGACCCATTGCGATCGGCTCCCAGAGCACTTCCGTCCACCTCTGCTGCCAGGTACGATCCGGGTCGCTGGAAATGCCAACCGAGTCGAATTCGATCCACTCGGTCGTGCCAGCCGGACGATACGCGTAGATGACCTTGTTCCAGCCCTCTTCCAGAATCGAAGCAGCGCGCAGGAGGATACCCTCGTCGGCATCGCCGCCCGGCTCCGTGCAGAAGACCTGGTCATTCTCCGGCTCGACGAGGATAACGTCGGTCGGATCCATATCGAGCAGATAGAGATTGATACAGTCGGCGGTACGATTGCCGCACGAATCCCAGACTTCAACACGCAGGATGGCGTTCTGCACGCCGGTCGGCGGCGACTGAGTCGGCCACCACGGCGCGTCTGCCGGGTTAAACGTCAGGTTCCGCATCGGGTCGCTGCCCTGGAAATCTGCAACAAGCCAGCCCGAAGTCGTGTCGTCGAAGATGAAACTCTCGAGACCCTGCTCCTGCTTGCCGCACTCCTCATCGAAGCACGAACCCTGCGGGAACGGCACGATGTTGAAACCAGGACCGCACTCGCAAAGGTGCGTGTCATCATACAAGGTCCAGCGGACGCGCTTGATGTCATCATAGTAGTAGGTGCCATCGGTGCCGGTCCACGGATACACGTTCGGCTGAACGGTCATTTCGTTGCCGAACTGCGTCCAGGCCCAGCCGCGCGGGTCGGACATCGCGCAGGAAACGTTCGGCTGCACGATCTCTTCGCCATTGACCGTCGTCCACACCGTGTCCATCGCCACTTGCGGCGCCGACTTGTCGATGTAGTACGTGTTCATGTCGCAGGCGGTCGAATCAAACGTGTTGGCGTCGAAGTTGCCGTCACCATTCGCGTCATGCGAAGTTGTGCCGGTGATCGACGTGACAATCACGCGGAAGTCGTACGAAATGTTATCCGAGAAGCTGCAACCACCGTACTCGCTGTCGAGGTCGATGTCCCAACGCCAGACGGTCGAATTCGTGCCACCCGGTTCGGCGTTTTCACCGAAGAAGCCGGAACCGACTTCGCACCAGTAATCGAACAGGTCCGGATCGGTCGACTTCTTGAACCACAGCGACACGTCCTCGATGTCGTCGACGTTCGACGAATCGAGATCCATGTTGGCGTAGAAGGTCACCTTGTGCTCGGACTCGCCGTCATGGTCGGAATCGCCGCCGCCGATTGCCCAATACCCGTTCGACGGACAAATGTCCGGCGTCTCCAGGCAAAGAGGCGTTTCGTCGATGTCGACGCAGACCTGAGCACATGGCGTCGTGTAGATGTTGCCCATCTCGTCATAGATGATGGCGCGCAGGTAGATGATCGTGCCCGACTGCGTGATCCAGGCCAGATCTTCCGTGTTCCACCACTGCGTGCACATGATGTCGTTTTCGATCCAGTCGACGCTGTCGCCAGGCAGGATCGAGAAGGTGTTCCATTCGAACACGTTCTCGCACGGCACCTCTTCGAGGTGACACACCTCGATGCGGCACGAGGTATCTGTCACCGACTGCCAGCAAATCGTCGAATCGAGAGTGTTGAAGGCTGTATAGACGGTGCAAGCCGACGCCGGCCCGTCAACGTCATGACAGAACGTCTGACCGAAGAACGGGCTGCCCGGATTCGCGTACGTCGTGCAGGCCTGACCGTCTTCGAATCCGACGGTGTCAACTTCGCACGGCACGAATTCGCAAACCGTGTCGACCACGAAGCCGGTGCAGCACTCCTGCGACCACTGGTAGTCGACCTTCAGGATGCCCGTCTGATCGATGCAGTTCTGCAGCGGATCGAACTGGATGCAGACCCAGACCGGATCGAGCATCGAGCGTGAACGGCGAATGCACTTGCCGTCCACCGGGTTGCTGATCAAGGCGCACGGCGCCACCGTGTCGGGCACGCAGATCGGTATCTCGGTCTCGCCGCCGTGGTTACCCTCGGCGTCGCAAACCTCGACGTCAAACTCGCCCATACCCGCCTGCCAACCGACCGTGCTGAACGTAATGTTCACGATCGTGTCGTAGATCCCTTCCATATAGAAGACCTGATGGTCTTCTTCATCCGCCCAATCCTGGTCGGACGGGGCCGCGGCCGCGCGAATCTTGTATGGCGGCACGCCGGCTTCAATGTGGACCTCAACCGTGTTCTCGCCATTGGCGGCCGCCAGAAAACCGTCGAAGCCGCACAGAGGCTGGTAGGTCCGCACTTCGCCGTTCATCGTGTTGACGAATACGTCAACCCAGTAGTTCGACCAGACGAATTCAAAGTAGCCGCAACAATCGACGATCTCATCCAGAGTGGCGGCGCGATCAGCCTCGTCGTGCCCGAAGACCACAACCTGGATAACCTCAACCGAATCATCTTCCCGAACGAGGTCGTTCAGCGAAACGGTCTCGTACAAGGCATTGTTCGACTGGAGGGGCTCGCCGCGCTCATCGCAATTCAAGCGAATCGCCCAGTGATTCGGGCCGGCAAAGGCGTCGAAGGAGGTATGAACCCAACGACCCGGTGTACCGGCTGAATCAGCGAGCCTGATCAAGACACTATCGATATCCGTGACATCGATACTGGTGTCGTTGCACGGCTTGGTGTAAATCCACATGCCGTCCGGCTCCTCTGGGTCAAACGGACCGGAGGGCAGGAACTCGCAACGATCGCAGCTATAGATGATGGTGTCTTCTTCGGGCGACAGCGTTGCCGGCTGGAAGACGCACACGACCGGCGGGGCCAGATCGGCCAGACACTGGGTGTGCGACGCGCTCGCAAAGAACTCTTCCTGCGAGTTGCCGCAAGTATCGACCGTGATCACATAGAAGTCGTAACGACGGTTCGAAATCAAAACGAGACTCTCATCGTCGGTGCACCACGTGTACTCAGCGCCAGTGTCCGTAAAGGCCACCGAAGCGACATAGTGGGCCGTGTCATCGAGACCATCGTCCACCTCGTTGGTCGCCATCCAGATCTGGAAGCTGTCCGCCTGCGGCTCGTGGGTCGTCCACGTGAGGCAGATATTCAGCGCATCCATGGACTCGCACGACAGATCGGCGACCGGCGCCGGGTTCGTACCCTCACAGAGGATCGAATCCGGATGCAGGTACTCGAGATTGCCGCAGGAATCCTTGACCCAGACGTTGAACAGGTAGTCACGGCACCAGGAGAGCTCGACCGTACCGTCGGTCGTCCACTCGAAGGTGTTGGCATCGATACGGATCAAACCGTCCGTGCCCGCGCCACCCGTTGTGTCGTCCCACGACAAGCCAGCCAGCGTGTCAGCATAATCGATGACACCAGTGCCGTTGTCATAGAACAAGCGGAAGCGGGCGATGTCGCCGAATCCGGGGCCGTTGTCGGGGTCGACATCCGAGAAGCGGATACGCACCGCGCGCGTGCCGAGGAACGTCGTGTCCTCGTAGCAGGCGTCGAGATGCATCGGCTGCGGCGGACGAGCATCGAGCTCGTCGTGAGCCGGATTCGGGTCGTCCCAGATGATCTGCAACGAATCGCAGACGAAGGGGTTTCCCGCATCGTCAACCGCGAAGAGATACACCCACGGATGCGCTCCCGCGATCGCCGTAGTGTCGATCGCGTTTTCCAGCGGGAACATGCCCAAGGTCCAGTCCAACTCGCCGCAATCGCCGGACAGAGTGAACGGGATGCTGTCGTGGCTGACGTCGCCTTCCGTCTGCGAACCCAAACCGAAGCGCCAGTTCGTATCGGAGAACACGGAGAGCCAGTAGGTCACATCATTATTGCCTGAGTTCGTGTCGCAGATTTCGATGTGGACTGACTCGCCCAATGAGATGCAGTTGTTCGAGTCCAGATCGTCGCCGAATTCGAAATCCCAAGTGATGTTATCACAGATTGGCGCCGTATTGTCGACCGGCCCGTCGTACGTCACCGTGACCGAGTCCATATTGCAAGCGTTGTCTGTGTAACGGATCACCGCCGTGAACGGCCCGTCGAGATTCTCAAGGTCGCCCGGAGGCACCTCGAAGACCCATCCCCAGCGGTTGTCGCCGGCGATTTCCGCCAGGCAGGCATTGTAGCCACCCGCGGCCGACGTGTCGTCCTCGAACGGGAAGCCATACGTGGTCACGCAAACCTCGCAGATCTCTTCGAACGGCTCGTTACGGAGATCAACAAAGAACCGCATCGAATCGACCGTCGTGGCAATGCCGTCACCGTTGACGTCAGTCCACAAGGTCCACGTGGCCTCGTCCGGCTCGTCCGGACCGTTGTTGTCGATGGCCTGATCAACAATGGTCGTGCAAGCCGAAACCAGGAACGGGGACACATTGCTGCGCGCCCGAGTGACAATCTCATAGAATCCAGCCGCAACATCGAGGTTTTGATCGTCAACCACAAACCACGTCTCTGACGAATCGATGATACGACCGGGCCACGCGAACATGGTCGTGTCCAACATCGCTAAGTCGGCGCTGGTGTCCTGGACCATGACCAGATTGAGGCCGCCCAACCCCGGCAGATCAACTCTCGGCCATCCTGGGGTCAGCTCATCAAGATCCCAAGCCGAGATCCAAGCGCGTACGCGAATTGAATCGCCGATGCTGATGGTCCCCAGCCCTTCGGCCGAGTCATCGCAAGCGCAAGGCACATCGACCCACTGATAGTCGCACGAATCGAATGACAGAAGGCCGTCCGACTCGATCGTGATGCTGACGACTGCAGTGTCCAAGTCTCCGCATTCATTAGTTGCCCGATAGGCAAAATCATCCGTGCCGTTGTAGCCCAGATCGGGTGTGTACCAGATCACGTCGTCGATGATGGAGTCGACCGTGCCGTGATCGGCAACGTTGCCCAGTACCTCAGCAACAGTGATCACGGAATCCGGTGTAGACGTCGTGTCGTTGTCCAGCACATCGACGCCGACCGTGCCGTTCTCATCGACATCACGGCCATTCCCCATCGCGATCATGTAGTCGGCCAGTATTGACCGGGAAATCGTGGTGTCCACGTCTCCCGGGGAATACCAGACCGTCATGACCAGCGAATCACGGCCCGCGTTCCCATTGTAGAGGAAGCACGTGTCGAACGGCAGTGCGTAGCTCGAGCCAATCGTGTTGGCGCTGGTAAACCAACCGAACTGGATCGAGTCCGGCGTGCTGCCGGTGCCAAAGACTGGCGTCACGCAGACGCTGTCGCCCGAGCACCCATTAAATGAGTAGCTGAACGTGACGGCTTGCGCCGGCGTCGCTGCGACACCCACGAGCAGGGCCATCATGACGATTAGCCCCAGTGTCCAATTTCGGGTCTTCATCCGCGCTCCCCCTTCCTGAGGTGAGTTCGCCCCGGTGCCCCACCAAGACGATCGCGCATTAGTTTCGTTTCGATACATGTCCTTTCCTCTTCCTCCTCCTGAATATGACATACACTCTCTTTCTTTTTTCCTCAATCGTCGGGAATTAAAAAACCACAACCAGCGTGACGCTGTTGCTTCGTGCATGAACCCCCCCTTTTTGTGCGAGCGATTTCTAAGAATCGAAATTGGGGACCGCCCGTCTCTGCCGTCCTGGCCGCCGCACCGGCCAATCCGAGTGTCCGTTCATAAATAAACGGACGCCGCCTGGACGGTTACCCGCCCGGCGCCGACGCTGCGCGCCAGTAAAATGTCCCCAACTAAATCTGACCCTCCAAATGGTGACGCGGCCGCCCAACACTCACCGCGCTGTCTTTAACCCTCGCTATTTAGAAGACGGCCCTGATCGAACCCAACAATCCCTTTCGATCAGCGCCAATACCAAAGACCCCGTTTCTCACGGCCGTGTGTTTGCCCCCCAACACGGCGATGAATGCCGCCAACGGAATACACCGCGCGCATTCTATGTCAAGTCAAATTGTCCCCAACTGCTTATGGGAACAGGCCCACATCATGTGGGCAAGGGTCAATCGGGATTATCGGACCCCATAGACGTGGGGTTTAATAGAGATTTACCGAAGAACCCGACCCTCCCCCTAGGTCCCAGCCGACGGAACCCAACTTGGGTCGCAAATATCGTAGGGGTCCAAGACCCCTGCAAGGGTTTTTTTGGACCAAAAACAAGAAAAAGTCACCCCAACCCAAATCCAGCTTTTCGGTTAGACTCCTCCCGCGCAAGCTTGGCTTTAAGCTCGGGTCTATACCGCTATGGACCATGTTCACTTGCAGGAAATGGATGGCGACCCTCGCGTATTATTTCACATAGACCCAAGCGCTACAAAGGTTTATTGCTCATCTAAATAGAAGACAACGACTAAGAGGTAACCCGAAATCGAAATGCCCGACCCGCCAACAACCGCGAAATCTGGCTCGATATGTCGGGATTATACAAGGCGACCCGCGATCGGTGCCGACGCACGACGAATTCTTTCGCGTACGCTAAGACGTCGCACGAATCCCACGCCGTGGCTGGAATTCCGGGTGACTTGACTGGAGCAGGGTCGAATGCAGTCGGGAGGAGGGAGAGGCGAACGTGCATTCTGAGGAGTGATTACAGAGCGGGATTGTAAGCAGATTGCCATCGGCCTGTTCACCTCCCCCTTTGGGGGAGGTCGTCCCGGCGCAAGCCGCGGTCAGTTGCGAACTGACCCAGAACATCCGGCAAATTGACAACAGTACCTCAGCACAAAAAAAACGTCGCACCCAAGCGGGTGCGACATCGAATACGTCCATTCTTTTTGTCGAATCAACGGCCGGA
Organism: uncultured Ignavibacteria bacterium; assembly: GCA_964371625.1. GTDB lineage: Bacteria > Zixibacteria > MSB-5A5 > WJJR01 > WJJR01 > JACQFV01. Next base: position 336,321 of record CAYJMP010000002.1, read on the forward strand.
ATCGGCCATGTGGAGCGAATTCTCATAGGGGAGACTCGAGCCTCCCGACGAGTGCCGGCTGTTCGCCGACTGCCAGGACTGCGCGTACGCCAGAAGATCGTTGGCGTGACAATCGCCCAGCATCACACACACATACCCCGTGCCGTCATCCCAACACACCGCGCGGCAGCAACCCAGCTTGACACTGCGGTACTCGCGGTTGTCGATGCGAATGCGCGGCTCATCGGAGAAACAACACGCGTCGGCGGGGATGATGAACAAGGAGATCTCCCCGGCATCGCCGTCAAACGCGAATCGTCCCAACTTGCCATTCTGCCAGGGCATCACGCACGACTCATGCGTCTTTACCCCGGGTGGCGCCGACTCCGGCAGGAGAGAGGCCACCCCCGGACTCATCTGCGCCGCCAGGAACGCCCGCGCCTGTGTGTAGTCGGCGGTCTCGATCCCGACTTCCTCGACCTCGATCTTTTCGTGATGATAACCCGCAAGTGTCCGCCAGGACAGTCGCTCCGGCGCGGACTGCTGCTGAAGCCAGGCCGCACCGACACCGACCGAGAGAATCAACCCGGCGGCGATGGCGAATCGGTTGAAGACGTTGATGATGTTCGTGGAAACAACCGAGGGACGATACGAGGCCCGCGGCGACTCCTCAGCCAGACGGGCCAGCAGGTGCTCTTTGAACTCCGCGCGCGCTTGCGGACGGGGAACCCGGCGATCGATGAAATCGGCGAACAATCGCTCGGTCTCGAACTGATCGAAACAGCCACGGCAGGCTTCGATGTGAGCGGCAATCGCCTCACGTTCAACCTGCCCGATCTCTCCGTCGATGTAGTCGTACAGTTTAGCCAGGGCGTTACGACAATCCATAGGTCAGCTCACAAGCGTCTTGATTCATCTGCTATCGGTTCATTCCACACCAGTGCCCCACCCGAAGCACTGGCGACGATTTGCCAAACGGTTACTGCCTTGCTCTGTAGTTGTCGGATCCGATCTCAACTTCGCTTTGGCCAACGCTAATGGTGTCTCACTTTGGCCCGACAACTCCCACTTTTTGCGCCTGGTTCAAAAGCGCCTTTTGAAGCAATTTGCGCCCACGGAACAACCGCGACTTCACTGTTCCCATCGGCACGTTTAACGCCTGCGCGATCTCCTCGTACGACAGTCCTTCCACAAACGCCATCACGACGACCAACCGGAAATCCTCCGGCAACGATTCGATGGCGCGATCGATGTCTTCGCCAAGAACGCGGTCGAAGAGATTCTTCTCCGGCGTCTGTCCGATGGGGACAAACCCGGTGTCGACCATGCGTCCATAGAGTTGAAATTCTTCAACATCATCGAAATCGACCTGTGTCGGCGCCTTGGATTCTTTGCGATAACGATTGATGAACAGGTTGGTCAGGATCTTGAATAACCATGCCCTGATGTTTGAACCTTCTTCGAACCGGTCGAAATACCGGTAGGCCTTGAGAGCCGTCTCCTGAACCAGATCCTCGGCGTCCGCGGGGTTTTTCGTCATCCGCAACGCCGTTCGATAAAGCGCGTCCAACTGCCCCTTGATCAGGGCTTCGAATTGGGAACGATCACCCATTTGCCGGTCCCGGCTGGTGTCGTTCCACCCCTGACAACACCAAGGACGAACTCATGTTCCACGCTTTATGCGTGAAACCCAGCACTATTTCGACAGGGCGCGAAGCCATAGACATCGGGTCCGAAGCTAAACAAAAGCCAGAGGGGTAGCTACCGCGAAAAAGCGAGCATCAATAGCCCGCTTCGTGAGAGTGCACATCCGCATCTTTATAATGAGAGAGCGAGGTATTGTATCCCCGAAAAGCCCAAAAACACTATTAGATGCGCATATGACTTCGACAGACACGAGATATGGGATAGCACGGACCTGGGAACACTCTCTACCTCCGACCTACGCGAGAAAACAGGAGGACAGGCATTCCTGTCGAAGATCACCACTCCGCCGAAGGCGGAGTGGTCTAACTGCTCATGATATCGTCCGCGCGCTCAGCCCCCGCAAGAACGGATTGAACTGCTTCTCGACCGCTACAGTCGTCGCGGGACCATGTCCCGGATGCAGACGCGTCTCCTCAGGTAAACTCAGAATCGCCGTTTCCAGCGACTCGACAATCGTCGGATAATCGCCGCCGGGGAAATCGGTGCGTCCGATCGATCCGGCGAAGATCAGATCGCCGCAGAACACATCCTGATCGACAATCAGAATGCAATGCCCGGGTGTGTGTCCGGGCGTATGCACGACCCGTAGCATAAGATTGCCAATCGGAATGCGGTCCCCATTCGCCAAATCAAAATCGACATCGGGAATGCGCGCTCCGCAAATACCAAACATGGCGGCGCTTTCCAGCAAACGGGGGAGATGCACTCGCTCGCCCGGATGCAGATAGAATTTTGCGTCCAGCGCCTCTTTGACCGCCTGCACCGCGCACACATGATCGACGTGGCCGTGGGTGTTGATGATCTTGTCGACCTTTAGTCCCAGCGCGGCAACTCGGCGCAGAATACGATCGGCCTCATCGCCGGGATCGATGATGACACCCGTCTTGGTGGCCTCATCCCCAACGATGTAGCAGTTCTCCAACAGCGGACTGACCGTGACTTTCTCAATGATCATCTGAAATCCCTCATGGCCCAATTCGATACGATGCTGAGCGTGAGGATCAGCCCTTGGGCTGTCCGGCACTTATGCGGCTCGGCAGGCTTTCAGCCTGCGCGACCACTCGACCTCGCGCTCGCTGTTCCTTATTGTTCTACTGCCATGCCCAAGCCCGCTGCTATCCATCTCAAGCCCGGACGCGAAAAGCCGGTACTCCATCGGCACCCCTGGCTCTTCTCCGGCGCCATTGGACGTATCGACGGCTCCCCGGCGCCGGGTGACATTGTACGTGTCCTTGACGCAAATGGCGAGTTCCTCGCGCAGGCCTATTTCAATGCCCAATCACAGATCACACTGCGTCTTCTCACTTGGGATAAGGAAGAGATCATCGATTCAGGGTGGTGGCGGCGCATGGTCGAGTTCTCAATCGCCCGGCGCGGCCCACTTCTGGCATCAGCCGAGACAGATTGCTGCCGGCTTGTCTATGCGGAGGCCGATGGCCTCCCGGGGTTGATCGTGGACCGATATGCGGACTTTCTGGTCTGCCAATTCCTCACCGCCGGAATCGAACAGGTCCGCACCACGATCGTCGACGCCCTCTGCGAGAATCTCAAGCCGGCTGGCATTCTCGATTTGAGCGATAACGACATCCGCAAGCTCGAAGGACTGCCCGAATGCGGCGGAACTCTGCGTGGTAATGCCCCGGAGAAACTCGCCATAGTTCGCGAGAGTGGTCTCCAGTACCACGTCGATCTACGCACCGGGCAGAAGACTGGATTCTATCTCGATCAACACCGCAACCGTCCGCGCGTGGCAAATCACGCGCCGGGGCGGCAAGTCCTGGACTGTTTCTGCTACACCGGCGGATTTACGGTGCCTTGCCTGGCGGCGGGCGCGCAAACGGTCATGGCCATCGATTCCTCTGCATCGTCGTTGGAATTGTTGAAGTCGAACGTGGCACTGCTTGGGGAGGACCATGTGGCCCGCGTTGAGACCTTGGGTGCCAACGTCTTCGAAGCGTTGCGCAAGTTCCGTGACCAGGGCCGACAGTTCGGTATGGTCATCCTCGATCCGCCGAAACTTGCGGCCTCGCAGTCGCAAGTGAACCGGGCGATGCGCGCCTACAAGGATCTCAATCTCCTGGCGATGAAGCTACTTACGCCTGACGGCATCCTCGCCACGTTCTCCTGTTCCGGTGCTGTGTCTGCGGCTGCCTTTCAGGAAACTGTCGCATGGGCCGCTACTGACGCCCATCGTCGAGTACAAATCATCGAGAAACTGTCGCAAGGAGAAGATCATCCGATTCTCGTCTCATTCCCCGAATCGGAGTATCTGAAAGGGCTGATCTGCCGAGTTCTATAGATTCAAGTTTGATCGAATCGGTCATGTTGGCACGTTCATCGTACTTGTCATTCTGTCACAGATTTCTTCCCAAACCTGCGGAAAAACGATCGTGGCTCTCGTATAACATGGGAAAACCGATGTTATACCAGGGAGGACGCCATGACCTCACGCAGGTTTGTCCACTGGATCTTCGTTTTTGCGTTGTTTCTCACCTTGGCCGCCGAGGCAAACGCCGGTCCGGTCAAGATTTGGGTTGAAGGGGAGCTTACGGGTCCTGCGGGGCAGGCAGCATTCGAAGGCACCTACCCCGTGACCGTCCGTCTCTGGAACGGCGGCAGTAATCCGATTCTTTCCATCGATTCAGTTCGGATCAGGGTCCTAAATGGCAAGTTTCACACCGAGTTGGGTCCGTATGCGCCCCTGACCCGGGAGACATTCTCGCCCAAGAAATCGATATCGTTTCAATTCCCCGGCGAAGCGGAGATTAATCCCCGTACGCCCTTCCAGGACCTGGCGCCATCGGGTCGAATTCACTGTGCCACAGCGCATTTGACGACGGCCAACATGCCGGCCACCGATGCCGGAACGCGTGTACGTCTTGGGTTCGCGAGCGACGAGTCGACAACCGGGGTTCTGCTGGCGATGAACAGCCAGCGGATCGAGTTGTTAGACCCAACAATGCCGGAAATGACCAAACGATTCGCCTTCGATTCGGTAACGAGCATCGACGTCAGCGCCCGGTTCCGTCGCCACGGCCAAGTCGGTCTCCTGGCAGGGCTTGCGCTCGGGGCAGTGGCGGGTTACGCGATGGGCTCGGGTGAGGAAGACGATCTCTCAATGTCCAAGGAAACCAAGCGCGCCTTCGATTCGTTTGCCGGCGCGATCTTGGGAGGCCTGACCGGCTACCTCATCGGCAATTCAGTGACCACCGATCGCTGGCAACAGCTCCCGCTCGACCGGGTGCGTGACCGCGCCCGCGACGGCGAGGACATCCTGGCAACGCAACGAAGATAAGTTCTGGAAACGCCAATCTCCCGATTGCGACCGAAGTAGAGAGAACACATCAGGCCGTCAGACAACTTCACCTGACGGCCTGATGTTCTCAGTTGCTGCGCACGTTTGTTCTTCAATCCGCAATCGTCTCACGCCCGCCGCAGCGCCTCGAGATACACTTGAGCGCGTTGTGATGCGATCAAGTCGAACGCCAACAAAACTCCGGCCTGCAAGGTCAGTCCCGCACCGGCGCTCATCACCATCGGCCGCGATCGGTAGACGAGGATCAGTACTACACCAATCACGATCAACGCGATCTCGATAATCTTGTAGATGCGAAATCCCGACATGACGCTTTCCATGCGCGCGGTCTCCTCGCGGGCGAAGGTCTCTCTGTCGGAGTAGTATTGCCCGGTCAGCGTATCGATTTGCGCGTCGGTGCGGAGATACACGGTACTGCCCGCGATCACCTCAATGATCGCGATCGCAATCAGGGGAATCGCGGCGCCGCGAAAACGACTGCCGCTCCACCACAGCGCCGCGGAGATGACGATCAGGACCGCGGCGATGAGGAGGATGTAGAGACTCCACTCCTTCTCGGCGCGGAAGTACTTCAGGATCTGCGGGAGCATGTTGATGGGCATGAGGAATCTTCCTTCAGCCTATCGGCTGAATCACCCAACGCCCATCACTTCCAAGATCCGATTCAGTTCCGGATGCCCATGATAGTCGATGATGATGCGTCCGCGCTTCTTCGACTCGATGATGTGCACCGTGGCGCCGAGACGTCGACGCAGCGACTGCTCCACCGCTTCCAATTCCGGCTCGCGTTTTTTCGCCCGCGACAGAATGCGTTTCGGACGGCCATAGACAATCTCTTCGGTCTTGCGGACCGAGAGGCTCTCGGCGACGATGCGATTGGCGAGCTTGATCTGTTCGGCGGTTTGTGGTAATGCCAACAGCGCACGCGCATGACCCGCGGTGATTTTGCCCGCACCGATTTTCTCGCGCACCGCTTCAGGCAACGAGAGAAGACGCAGTGTGTTCGCGACAGTCGAACGGTCCTTGCCAACACGTTGCGCGATCTCTTCCTGCGTGTACGCGAATAGGTGTGATAGTTTCTGATATCCTGCGGCTTCGTCGAGCACGCTCAGATCTTCGCGTTGCAGATTCTCAATCAACGCCCATTCCAATTCCGCTTCGGGAGTTGAGGTCTCCGGAATAATCGCGGGGATCTTCTCGAGACCGGCGGCTTTCGCGGCGGTCCAGCGGCGTTCGCCCGCGATCAGTTGATACTGATCGCCGACTTTCTTCACGATGATCGGCTGCAGCACGCCGTGCTCGCGAATCGAGTCGGAAAGCTCATGCAACTTCACACCATCCAGTTGCGTGCGCGGCTGATGCGGGTTCGGCACGACCTTGTCAATCGGTATGACCGAAATGCGCGCAGAGGTCGAATTCTCCGGCGTGTTGAGCGGCGATGACGGCGGAATCAACGCTTCCAGCCCGCGTCCCAGTGCAACTCGATTCATGACGCTATGACCTCCTTGGCCAATGACACATAGTTTTCTGCTCCCGTTGACAACATGTCGTAGAGCACGATCGGTTTGCCGAATCCCGGCGCTTCCGCCAATCGCACGTTTCTCTGAATCACAGTCTGATAGACTTTTCCCGCGAAGAACTTTCGCGCTTCACTCTCGACCTGCTTCGAGAGATTCAGCCGCGCATCATACATCGTGAGCAAAACGCCCTCGATCTCGAGTTCAGGATTGAGTGATCCACGCACCCGATTGATCGTGTCGAGAAGCATCCCCAAACCTTCGAGGGCGAAATACTCGGTCTGTACCGGGATCAAGACAGACTTCGATGCAACCAAGGCATTGAGAGTCAGAATGTTAAGCGATGGCGGGCAATCAATGATGATGAACTCGTACGGCAGATGCTCATCGCTCAACGCCTCTTTCAAACGCGTTTCGCGGCCTGCCATTTCGATCAACTCAACTTCGGCGCCGACCAAACGGATCGCCGATGGCAGGATATCCAAACGGTCCACCGAGGTCGCAATTACCGCTTCGCGTACCGGGACGCCATTGATGACAACCTCGTACGTCGAAGTCGTCACGGTTGACTTGTCTATCCCCAAGAACGATGTCGAGTTAGCCTGCGGATCCAAGTCGACCAGCAGGGTCCGTTTCCCGCTGATTGCCAAGCAGCTGGCGAGGTTGACCGCGGTGGTCGTCTTGCCGACACCGCCTTTTTGGTTCGCTACTGAAATCACTCGTCGTTCTGACAACGAACACCCCCGTACATGATGATTCATATAAGGCAATGCCACACAGCAGAGTGGGCAGTCATACTTTCTTACACATTACGATTCGTATGTCGACGATGTCAATCAATTCTTTAAGATTCAGGGATTCCATCACTTCGAAGCCATAGTCAGTTGCAAGATCCAGATCACCAAGATTCAGGTCGTGTGGCTTGTATGTCAATAGTTTGCCGCCCATGACAAGGAGGCGGGACGCCCAGGCGAGACTCTGCCTCAGCTCGGTCACGGCCTTGATCGAGACAACATCCCAAGTTCGATCATCGCGTGCGATGACCTCCTCAACTCGTGCAGCTTCCACATGGAGGTTCTTGAGCCCTAGATCTTGGGCAGTGCGCTCGATGAAGTACGCCTTCTTGGCGATTGGCTCGATCGCCAGAAATCTGGTTGAGCTCCAGATGATGGCCAGTGGTAATACGGGGAAACCGCCGCCAGATCCGATATCCACCCACGAGTCCGGTTGTGGGGAAAAACAGCGACAGAGAGCCAACGACGAAGCAATCTGATTCTCGATCTCTTTTGGCAAATCGACCGAACGCGAAACGAGATTGATCTTTTCGTTCGCCGCTGTCAGCCTATCGGCGTAGCATTCAAGCTGAGTTACTACAGTCGGATCAAGACGCTCTAAACCAGCGGCTTTCGCCAACAACACTTGATTCAGTTTCACGTGAAACGCCCCCGTTCACTTGAGCAATAAACGGAGCGACGAGCACAGATGTCAAATCGCTTTTGGGGGAAATTCTCGCGTACGGCGGTGTTCCACGTGAAACGCGTCAGGAATCCGTCACGGGATAACCATTGCCAACTTTGAGATGAATCATGAGCAAATTGAGATCCGCAGAGGTAATTCCAGGGATACGCGAGGCCTGGCCAAGTGTCCGCGGACGAATCCGCTCGAATTTCTCGATCGATTCATGACGCAGTCCGCGCAGGCGCGCGAAACTAAGACGATCAGGAATGCGCTGTGATTCCAGCTTCTGGAACTGCTCGATTTGCTTTTGTTGACGTTCAATGTAACCGCCATACTTGATCGCAATCTCGATCGCCTCGGCAATATCATCATCAATCGGTGACAGCTCCGGGTGCATGCCGCGCAGATCTGCGAATGTGACTTCGGGAATTCGTAATAGCTGGGAAAGTGTCGCCCCGCCCTGACGCTTTATCCCGGCGTAGGGAATCCGAGCAGCCGAAACAGACGTCCGGCCAAATTCGATGATCTGACGATCGATCTCCACCCAGCGCCGATTCAGATTCTCGAACTCGGACTCCGACATCAGCCCAAGGCGTAGCGAATGCCTGGCCAGTCTCTGTTCGGTATTGTCCTCGCGCAAATGTAGACGATGCTCGGCGCGCGACGTGAACATCCGGTAAGGTTCATCCACTCCGGTCGTAACCAAGTCATCGATCATCACGCCGATGTAGGCCTCGGAGCGATCCAGTGTGAATGGTTCTTCCCCGCGGCAGACCAGAACTGCATTGACGCCGGCGACGAATCCCTGGCCAGCCGCCTCCTCGTACCCCGATGTGCCATTAATCTGTCCGGCAAAGAACAATCGGCGTATTGGCTTAGTCTCAAGTGTCGACAGCAATTGTGTCGGTGGAAAGAAATCGTACTCAACGGCGTATCCCGGTCTTGACATCCTAACATCGCTCAACGCTGGAATTGTCCGGAGTGCGGCTAACTGAACTTCAGCTGGGAGCGAAGTTGAGAATCCGTTGATGTAGATCTCATCGGTGCCCATGCCCTCTGGCTCCAGGAAGAGCTGATGACGTGGTTTCTCGGAGAACTTCTTGACCTTGTCCTCGATCGAGGGACAGTAGCGAGGTCCGATTCCTGAGATCTGACCATTAAAGAGCGGCGACCGATCGAAGTTCTCGGCAATGATCTCGTGAGTCGATTGGGTTGTATAGGTCAGCCAGCACAGCGCCTGATTACTGATCGGGATTGGGTGCCTTCGTGAAAATCCCCGCGGGATCTCATCTCCGGGTTGCTCTTCACACATTGAGTAATCAATGGTCGAACCATCCAGACGCGGCGGCGTACCGGTCTTCAATCGTCCGACCTCGAAACCTAAGCCTCGAAGCTGGCCTGATAGTCCTTCTGCAGGCGGCTCTCCGAATCGCCCGGCTCTTCGAATCTCTGGCCCAACGTGAGTCACAGCCTCGAGGAAAGTTCCGGCACATAGGACGACTGCATCTGCGCGATACTCTCTCCCGGTCAAGCCGGTAACACCAATTATCCGTTCAGTTTCGATTAGAGGCGCGCGGATGCCATCGGCAATGACTGTGATTCCGGGAATATTTGATATATCTTCTTGTGCTGCTGATTGATACAGTCGCCGATCACACTGGCACCGCGAGGACTGCACCGCGGGGCCCTTCCGGCGATTGAGGACTTTGAATTGTATGCCAGCGCGGTCAGCGAGAAATCCCATCCGGCCGCCAAGCGCATCAATCTCGCGGACGATCTGACCTTTGCCGATTCCACCGATCGCCGGATTGCAGGACATGCGGCCGATTGCGCCAGGATCCTGAGTGATGAACAGCACCTCAGCACCCATGCGAGCCGCGGTCGACGCCGCTTCAATCCCGGCGTGGCCTCCACCAATGACGATGATGCGCGGTGCGTGGTCCATACGCTCCGAATGTAACACATTTTCATCGAGGATGTGTGAAGCGGGCCGGTTCAGCCGCTCGCGTCGAACTCCGTTGAGAGGATGCCGTAGACTTCGCAATCGACCGACTGGTCCCACTTCACCATGTGGTGGCGCAGTGTGCCTTCGTGTTTCATGCCGGCTTTCTGCATGACGCGCCCGGACGCGGGATTGTGGGCAAAGTGTTCGGCCCAGATGCGATGCACACCGCGTGAGAATCCATAGGCCAACACCGCCTTGAGCGCCTCGGTCGCATAACCTTGCCCCCAGAATTCATGCCCGATCCAATACCCGACTTCTCCGCGTCGGTGTTTGGAGTGAAACTCCAATCCCATCGCGCCGATGAGGAGATTTCCCTCACGGCGTACGACGGCGAATGTGACGCCGCATCCGGATTCGAAAACCTGTGGGTGGGTGCTGATCCATCGTTCCGCCTCTGCGTCTGGGTACGGATGGGGGATAAGCGCGGTCGTGGCGGCGATGCGCTTGTCGCCGGCGAGCAACTGCACACGCGGGGCATCGGCCAACGTGAATGCGCGCAGGATGAGGCGTATTGTTTCGAGACGGGGAAATTCGTCGATTATCAATCTGGCCGTGATTCCCATCGTGTAATGATAACACAACGGAGCAGACCCATGGACTTGCTCGCGCCGTTGTTCCCTTGCGAACCCTGCAACCGGGTCAAGTGGGCTATGCAAACCGAACTGAGCCTTCAGGTCCACCGAACCGCAATTCATTGGTCGGCTTATCGCCCGGGTCCGCCAGAACTCGAACTCGATTCTCTCATCTGGAATTCCGACTCCCCCATCTGCCATAAGAGGAACGCCCACTTGTCGGCGAGGCTCTCCTGGTACTGCTTTTTGGTGGAACCGATTCCGTGCCCGGCCTGATAATCGACGCGGAAAAGGATGGGCTTGCCACTGGCTGACGCCGCCTGCAGACGCGCGCACATCTTGCCCGACTCCCACGGTTCGACACGTGGATCGTTGATGCCATGCGCGAGCAACACAGCAGGATAGCGGGTGCCATCTACGACATGGTGGTATGAACTCATCTCAAGCAGGGCGTGGAATTCATCTTCCTTCTTAACAGTCCCGAATTCCTGGATGTTGGGGACACCGTTGGTGGTGGTCTCCATCCGGACCGCATCAAGACAGCCAACATCGATCAACGCTGCGGCGAAGAGATCGGGACGCTCGGTGATGGCGCGTCCGATGAGAATACCGCCGGCGCTGCCGCCCTGGCCCGCGAGTTTCGCAGGCGAAGTATAGCCCCTCTCTATCAGATACTCGGCACAGGCAATGAAGTCTTTCCAAGTGTTCTTCTTGGTGAGCTTCTGACCGGCGAGGTGCCATTCCTGGCCATTGGCGCCGCCACCGCGGATGTGAGCGACCGCGAGGATGCCGCCGCGTTCGAGCCAAGCAAGACGGATCGGGTCGAAGTAGGCGCTGCTGGCAGAACCGTAGGCGCCATACCCGGAGAGTAACGTGGGGTTGGAACCATCCATCTTGATTCCGAACTTGTGCATGATCGAAAGCGGCACCATGACCCCGTCGTGGCTGGGGACTTCGACTTCGATGGCTTCATAGCCGGACACTTCATCGTAGGCGCCGGTCGGATTCAGGCCGGTTTCGCTGAACGTGTTCGTCTTCGGATCGTATTCGTAGATCCCGCTTCGCTTGGTCCACGATGTCGTGGTGGCGAAAATGCCATCGATGTTTCCGGAGGCGGAAGCGATCCCTCCTGACGGGGCGTCATCCGGGTAATTCAAACGCATCGGTTCGCCCGACTCATAATCCAGACGGACAATTTGGTTCATTCCTCCGGAAAGCGTCGAAGCATACAGCGCATCGTTGGTCGCGGTAATCCCACGCACGACCGACTTGGTCGGCGGCAGGATTTCTTCGGCGCTGGAGAATTCGGGGGAGTCCAGTTCCGTGCGGACCACGCGAAATCGTGGCGCATTCCTCGACGTGAGCAGATACACCTGGCCGCCGTGCACAGCAAGATCCGTGACCGAATCGGACACATCACAAACACGCTTCCACGGCGTGTTCGAGGTGGCGACTGTCGAGAGCGGGGCGGCGTACAGAGTCTTCTGGTTGGCGTCGCCGTGTTTGACTTGGCCGATGACATGATCCGAACCGTGCGGCAACAGAATTCCCGGAAAATCCTCTTCCGACATCGTGACACCGGGCCAGAGGTCCATGGCAAAAACGGCAGGATCCTGATCGGGGTCGGTGCCAAGCCGATGCAAGAACGCACTCGTGCGTTTGTAGACCTCGGTCGGTGGCGCCTCGGGAGGAAGCTGGCGACGGCGCGAGTAGAAGAAACCGCTGCCGTCGGAGAGCCACTGGGGATTGGTGTATGCGGTTTCCATCCGATCGATGATGTCATCCAGATCTTTGCCGGAGGCGACATCGAGCACGTGCAGGACTTCCTGTTCGGACCCGGAAGCCGCGAGCCCGTACGCGACGTAGCGTCCATCCCACGAAGGTTCGTAGAATCCAATCGAGTAATGACCACCATCGGGCGGCGTCATCGTTGACGGGTCAATCAGGAGCCGCTCCTCGCCAGTCAACCCAACCCGCGTGTAGAGCTTGGCGAGATTGTCATCGACAGTCCGTTTGTTATAGAAGAGCCGGCCATCGGGCATGCGTCGGATCCCCGAAATGTTGTAGGGACGGCCGGCATCGAGTTCTCTGATCCGGGCGAGTAGAGCATCGCGTCCCGGAATGTTCTGCAGGATACCAGCCGCGTAGTCGGCCTGGCCTTTGAACCAGGTCTGCACTTCGGGGTCTTTCAGATTCTCCATGTAGCGATAGGGATCATCGACTTTGACGCCCCAGTATTCGTCGACGACGTTGCTCACCGGCGCCACGGGAGGCGCGGCGGCTACGGCGGCGATGGGTGATAGGACGATGGCGAGCGCGATCAGACGAGTGGACCGCATGACAGACCTCCTTGCGACTTGAGCTCGGTGGGCTGACCCCTTCGAGTTCGCTCAAGGCAAACCCACGCTACTTTCCAATGCAGAAGTTCGCGAAGACCTCAGAGAGGACATCTTCGGTGGTAGTTTCGCCAATGATCTCGCCCAAAGCAACTGCGGCGTTGCGCGATTCGAAGGCCGCCAGTTCGGGAGCCTGGTCGTCCTCGATGGCATGCAATGACTGGGCAATACAGTCCTTGGCACGCAGGAGCGCAGCGCGGTGGCGGTCGTTGATCGTGATTCTCGCCGACTGGTCGGTCATTCCCGTTTGTTCGATCCAACTCTTGATTACATCGATCAGTGAATCAACACCATCACCAGTCTTGGCCGAGATCCCCACCACGGCCGGTATTCGCTGAAAGGTCGGGGCATGATGAACGGCGATCTCGTGAACTGTCCCCTCACCATTCGTCGACCGGTCGAGCTTGTTGACCGCGATCATCCAGGGAACCGGCAGGTTACGGAAAGCTTCAGGCGGCTTCTGGGCGAGCCAGTCGAGGTTCGCATCGACCAACCAGATGGCGCCATCGGCGGCCCGGATCGCGCCCTCGGAGCGCTCGATACCGATTCTCTCAACGAGGTTGGTGGCCTCGTGAATCCCGGCAGTGTCAACAATGCAGAGCGGCCAGCCATCGAGGTTGATGTATTCACGCAGAATGTCGCGTGTGGTTCCGGGGATTTCGGTGACGATGGCGCGCTCGTCCTGAGCGAGCCGGTTGAACAACGTCGACTTGCCGACGTTGGGTGGGCCGGCCAGAACGACGACGAATCCATCGCGCAGGATGCGTCCGCGCCGGTAGCTGGACAGCATGTGATCGATGCGTGCGTCAACGGTGCGCAGACGTCCGGCGACAGAGGCGATCTCTTCGGGCGGCAGGTCCTCTTCGGTAAAATCGATTCCCATTTCCAGACGCGCGAGAGCCGAGACCAATTCGGCGCGCAGTGTCACGACTTCTTCGTGCAACGAACCCTGCAGTTGTTCAAGGGCCGCGGCGGCAGCCTCGTCGGTCTTGGCATCGATCAGATCGGCGACCGCTTCGGCCTCGGTGAGGTCGATGCGGCCGTTGAGAAATGCCCGCAAAGTGAATTCGCCGGGCTCGGCCATTTGCGCGCCTTGCGAAATCAGAACATGAAGAATGCGCCGCATGACGATGCGGCCACCGTGCGCGGAGAATTCGACCATGTCTTCACCGGTGTACGAATGCGGTGCCCGGAATACGGTCGCGAGCACTTCGTCGATCGCTTGCACAGTCGAAGGGTCAATCGCGTGTCCATAGTGAACAGTGTATCCCGGCGCCTGTACCAGTCTCACCCCACTCTTGGATTGGAAGACCAGGTCAGCAATCTCGATGGCCCTTACGCCGGACAGACGGACAATGCCCAAGCCGCCCAGGCCGATGGGTGTGGCGATGGCGCAGATGGTGGTGGCGAGATCGATGGCAGGCCCAGGCATGACGTGATCAATATACAATAGCTGGGAACGCCAATCTCCTGATTGGCGCATTCCCGAAACGCATGGAACAACCTATCGTCATTCCGGGCCTCATAGCTCTGCCGTGAGACCCGGAATCTTTGTCAACTAACTAAATGCCAAGTGCAACAAAGATTCCAACTCCGGCGAGAGCAAGAGCGCCGGAGTTGGAATGACGGGCTATACACGTCATGTCGCTTTCGTGCTGATGATCTTGCCGGAGCCGACCTCGGCTTCGATGACGGCGGTCTCGCCGCGGTCGGGATGGCCGATCAGCCAGACCTGCTCGATGATCGAGAAGATGTTGAACATCGTCCAGTAGAGCGTGAGTCCGGCCGGGAAATTGCGGAACATGAAGCCGAAGATGAGCGGCATGAGATAAAGCAGCATCTTCTGCTTGGGGTCGGTCGACGAGAGTTTCTGCTGCACGAACATACTGACGGTCATGATGATCGGCAGGATGTAGTATGGGTCTTTCTGCGAAAGATCGGTGATCCAGCCCATGAAGCCGGCGCCGCGCAATTCAATCGTGGTGCGGAATACCTGGAAAAGCGCATAGAAAATCGGCATCTGCGGCAAAAGCGGCAGACAGCCAGAGAGCGGATTGATCCCCGCCTCCTTGTAGAGCTTCATCATCTCCTGATTCATCCGCGCCGGATCGGACTTAAGGCGCTCCTTCAGCTTCTCCATCTTTGGCGCAAGGGCCTGCATCTTGCGCATGGAGAGAACCTGCTTTTTGGTCAGGGGATGGAAGATCGTCTTGATGATAAGGGCGAAGACGATAATCACGATGCCGTAGTTGGAGAAGATCGAGTACAGCATCTGGAACAGCCAAAGCAGAACCAACGAGAATGGTCGCACAATCCAGCGCCAGCCGAGATCGACCATTTCCTCGAGGCCGATCTGATAGGATTTCAGGAGATCGTAGTCGATCGGTCCGAGATAGACGGTGAATGTCTGATCGATTGGCTCGCCAGTGCGCAAATCAGTTCCGACTGCCGCCGAAAACTGCTTGAGCGTGAAACGCTCGACGCCGAACGAGAAGGGGCGTGACTCGGCCTTCACCCGGAAGCCTTCACCGGGATGGGACTGCGGGATCGTGACACAGGTGAAGTACTTCGTGCGAACAGCCGCCCACTTGGTCTCGCCGCCGAAGGTCACGACCGGATGTTCGCGGTCGACACTGTTGACCTTCTCCAGATCTTTCTCGCCCATCAGGGCCAGCGCGGCAAAGTCGCCGTTGTCGCCATCAACATCGGGCTCGGTCGGCCAGAGACCACCTTCCCAACCGTAGAAGAGCTCGCGCTCGATCCCATCTTTCCATGGCTCAGGCGCGCGTAACCGGCTGCCGAAGTCATAGCGCTCACCATTGAACGTGTAGGTCAGTGACCAGCGACCACCGGCAGGCGTCTGGGTGGTGAACTCCACGATCGCGGAGTCGGCCTCCGCCAGCGTGACTGTCGAGGCCGCTGCCTCAAACGGGGCGGAGGCGAGATCGAAGTCCTCTTTCGCAAAGCGGAAGCGCGGGCCGATCCCGGCAGCGGCATCGACGGAGTCGATGAGGACAATTGGCTGCCCATCTCGGGCCGCATCGGTGTACTCGAATTTCTTGAGGACCAGACTAATGAGCCGTGCTCCGCGCGTGCTAAAGACGGCATCGTAGCGAGGCGTCGAGATCGTGATGAGCTTCTCGCTCCAGCCATTTGGCAACAGGAAATGGCCGCCAGTCGTGTCGGTAGGAGCACTATAAGTTGCTGAATCACTGATAATTGACTGGTCGGCGTGCGGACTTTCTGCGGGAACAGCGGCCTTTGTCGAATCAATGACGACAGGAGCCTCCTTCGGCTTGGGTGCATAGCCGATGTATTCCCAGTAGAGAGGCAGGAGTAGCACGAGGGCCAACAGAACGCCGAAGGCCAAATAGGCTTTGGAATCGAATGGTTTGGGCTGATCGTTCATGTTATTATCAATCAATTAGTTAACGTGCTCCACCGGATCGTAGCCGAATGTGCCTCCCGGTCGACAGCGGAGGATCCGTTTGAGGGCCAAGCGAGTACCTTCCTTAACGCCTTTGAGTTGCAATGCTTCGATCGCGTAGTCCGAGCAGGTGGGATAGTGACGGCAGCCTCCGATCCACAGAGGCGCGATGATGAGCTTGTAAGCTCGAATCATCAAGACGACAAGACCTATCAGGATCCGTTCCGCGACTCTGGCTACGCGATTGTTCATGTTTGGAGCCCGGTATGGGATTGGTTGATAAACGACAACGCCTCGTGAATCTGAGTCTTCAGATCGCCGAAAGGCACAACCGCCGCATTCCCTTCATTCACTCGAATGATAACCTCAGCCGGTTGCTTTGGCCAGTCAGCACGCTGCAATCGGACCGCCTCGCGCAAGCGACGTTTGATGCGATTACGCACGACGGCCGGCCCGGCGCTGCGCGAAACGACAAACGCAAAACGCGGACTCTCGTGCAGATTGACGTCGGGCCGCAGTGAGCAGACGAGGCGAAAGGCGCCGAAGCGGCGTCGCAAGGAAGCACCATCCTGCATAATCTGCCGGATGGTGCGAGGGCTTTTCAATCGAGATTGTCGAGAGAAACGAAACGGGTGGATATGGCTGGAGGGTGCCGCGCTCAATCGGACGACCATTACTTGCCGGACGCCTGGACGGTCAACCGCTTGCGGCCCTTGGCGCGACGACGACTCAACACCTTACGACCATTCTTGGTCGACATGCGCTCGCGAAACCCGTGGTCGTTCAACTTCTTCCGATTCGATGGCTGAAAAGTACGCTTCATTTAGTCCCCTTATTCAAGAGCCAAGATTTGTTAAGATACACCATTTATTCTCCCGATCAAGCAGTTCTCTCTGGAATTGGGCAGTTCTTTGGATCCTTACAGCGCCAGGCTGAGAGGCCAATAAGCGGTTCAAAGAGGAGGAGCGGGCTCCCGGCTTACAACGACACTGACTGGACGTCGGATCAGGGCGCATGTAATGCGTGGTACAGGAGGAGTCGCGTAAGTGATTTAGTACAAGTTTGTTAACATGCTACATTAGTCGGAAATATGCGCCCGTGACACTCGGTCTGCTTCGTCATACTCGATTATCAGGGCCTTGAGCGTGCCAATGAAGGCACCTGCCAAGCCAACATCATATTGGGAGCGAATCCGAGAGCCGTCGGGAGGCCCGAGATACGCCTCCACGGTCGCGCGGTCAAATGATCGCGAACGCAGATTGCCAAGCGTCCGGATAAACATGAGGCGTCGCCCGGCGTGATCTTCACCGAACCAGACCACTGAATCGAACGGCGCGGAGCCGAGAGTGGGACGACGTCGGCTGTAGAGCACCTGGCTCACCTGACCATCGCGATCATAAGAGAAAACGGCTGAGAGCCGGGTCGGATCGCCGACATTGGCGCGCGGCTCGATAGCCGCCTCCGGATCGACGGGCCCGAGGTCGTACCAGAATTGTCGTTCATCGAAATCCGCGGGACCCAGATAGTGCTCAACGTCGGGACGCGGGAATCCAACAAAGTCTGTCTGCTTGAAAAGTGCAGCCAGCATCCGGCCGCGATCGAGTCCCCCTGATTGGAGCCAGCGACTCGTCTCGTAGGGCATCGGACGAAATCGCAACCACACACCGAAGACCGAGATAGCCAGCAGGACTAAAGCGAGAATGAGCACACTGCGCGAAATCCAGTCCCGCCTGAGTGGAACGATTTCGGGCTCGGTCGACAACAGTGGCCTGCCTTTTGGGCCGAGATCGCTGGGCAATCCGGTTTTGGGACGCATACCTCATTGTACGATTTCTGCCGCCAAGGAGAACAGGCTTCTTGTTGTGAGCGAAGTCGAACGATCAGAATGCCGCAAGTGCGTACGCTTCAGTCCCGCGCTCCGATCGCGTGTCAAAATCTCATCCCTCAGAAGCTCTTTCCGCGCCGGCGGAATAGAAGTCTCGTAGTTTAGGACGACTGCACAACTCCGGAGGCGCGCATGAAAGCACTATGGATGGCGTTGTCGACGCTGGCATTCGGCACGAGCGCTCTTGCCCAGGTTATCCCTTTACCAAAACTGCCCGATTCGCAAGAGGCGGAACTTGTCGGATATCTCACCGAGCATTGGATGACGCCGGAAGATTACGTGGTGAGCAAGTTCAAAGACCGGGATATCGTGTTCGTCGGTGAGTGGCACAGAATAAAGCACGATGTCGAGTTGATTCACAACTTGAT
This sequence comes from uncultured Ignavibacteria bacterium, assembly GCA_964371625.1. Classification (GTDB taxonomy): domain Bacteria; phylum Zixibacteria; class MSB-5A5; order WJJR01; family WJJR01; genus JACQFV01. Next base: position 354,951 of record CAYJMP010000002.1, read on the forward strand.
CCCGCGACTGTATGCCGTCGGTGTGTACGATCTGGGAATTGAATTTGGGTGCTCCGAATACCAGGACACGGTGGATTATCTCATTAATGCGCCTGAGTATGACGAGGCGCTGGCGCGATGGCTGATTTTCAAGTTTGCAACGTATTGGGCGTTTACCGAATATGAAGACATCTATCGCAGAGCGTGGGAGTTGAATCATTCACTCCCCGTGAATGCGCCGCATTTTAGAGTCGTGAATCTCGGTTACCACGTGCGGTTCGATCTCGCCAAAGCTGACATGACGCCCGCAGACAGTGCGGTCATGCGGCCGTCTGGGCCGGAGGACAGCGTGATGGCAAGGAAGATTCTCGACGAATTCGTGAAGAAGGGGCGAAAGGCACTCGTTTACAGCGGTATGCATCACGCCTTTACTCGCTACCATCAACCGCGTCTTGATGGCGGCTTCAGAACAGATCGGATGGCCAATATCGTGTCCGACTCGATCCCGGCGCGTGTCTTCTCCATCTGTCTACATTTCCCTTGGATGCAGAGGAGCAGCCTGGCGGACATTTCCTATCCCATTAGCGGCACCATAGACGTCGTGATGCGTGAATTCGAAGCGCCGCGCATTGGTTTCGATGTGATCGGTACGCCCTTCGCCACGCTCGAAGATTCGCTGACCTATTACTCAATCGGTTACTCACCCTTCGTACTGGCCGATTTCTGCGACGGCTACATATATCAAGGTGCATTCAGCGGATACGAGGGCTGCATGGTCGACACACTGTTCGTGACCGAGGAGAATTTCGCAGAGGCCGTACGCTTCTTCCCAAATTTCGCTGCACGTGTGACCTGCAAGAACCCAAGCGACTTCATCGAAAACAGCCGGATCGATACAGACTTCAGAAACCGATTCAGAATGCTACATTGAGCGGACAGAATTCATCAGGTGAAAAACAGAAACGCCGCTGTCACGATGATCGCATACGGGATGAAGATGATGATCTCGTAGCCCATGATGTCTTTGAAATCGAGTTTCGCAACTGATAGCAGTGGCAGCGCCCAGAATGGCTGGATAAGATCTGTGGCCATGTCTCCCCATGCGTACGCAACGACCGACTTCGGGGCCGTAACGCCCAACGTCTTGGCGGCCTCCATGATGTATGGCGCCTCGATCGCCCACTTTGAGCCGCCGGACGGCACGAAGTAGTTCACGATACCTGAATACCAGTATACGATCGCGGGATAGGTGTGCTGTGTGGCGACCGAGACCAGGGCGCTGGCCAGCGACTCGGTCAGCCCTGACGATTTAATGATGCCGTACATGCCAGCATAGAACGGGAACTGCACGACGATGCCCCAGAGGAGCTTTCCCCCTTCTGCGGCGGCTTTGAGAAACGATGCCGTATTGGGATGAAGGAGAATCCCAATGAAGAGAGCGGCGAAATTGAAGGCGTCGAGCGTGAGCGTGCCGCCTTTGACGAAAAAGTGCCAAACGACCCACGCCAGTCCGATAAGCCCGAAGACCGCGTTCATGAGATAGGAGTATTCCAATTTCTCCGAAGGCGTCGGCGTCGATGGCCGTGCGGGAGCAGTGAAGTCCTCAAATCCATGAAGGAGTTTGGGATCAATGGCGACAGTCTTCTCACGTCGCGGGTGGAGCAACGGCGTGAACAGACAGAGGAAGAGAAAGACCACGGCGACGAGAATCAGATTGAACGGCGAGAAGATTGTCTCGCCAACCGGGATCAGCCCAATGTCTTTCTCGAGGAAATGCCCGGGAGTAGCCACCAGAAGCGGCGCCGAAGCCGAGAGCCCGGCGTGCCAGGTGCATCCCATTCCCAGGTAGGCGCAGGCGACCAAGAGACGGTAATCGACATCGCGTCGTTGCGCGGCGATGAATCGCACCATAAGTGCCGCGCCGACAATCGAGAGCCCCCAATGAAACCACGAGAGCAGGAGCGAGATGACGGTCATGGTCACAATCGCCGACTTCGGTCCCTTGGGTATCGTCGCCACGGCGCGCAGCATGCGACCCACGAGCGGCGAGACCGCGACGATATACCCGGTGAAGACGATCAGGCACATTTGCATGCCGAAGGACAGAAGCGACCAGAATCCATTGCCCCAGTAGCTCACGCACTGAATTACGCTCGAATCAGTCAGTGTTAATGCGGCCGCAAACACGATCAAAGTCAGCAGGCAGGCGATGATGAACGAGTTGGGAATCCAGCGAATGGACCAACGGGTCAATCCCGATGCGGCGCGTTCGAGGAGATTCATGCAGGAAAGATGGCGGCCGGAAGATTAATGGCAACTGCGAATGCTGCGTTCCCTCACCCGATCCGACTCCTGTGGCGCCGGATCACCCTCTCCCCCTTTGGGGGCGAGGGGAATTCGTCCCCATTGAATGCGAGTCGTGCGAACTGTCCTAGGCCATCAACTACTCCGCCGCGCTGATTGGATTCCCGTCGTGATAATGTGTATCTTACGCTGTCAGAGGGAGAAAGGAGTTCGCGATGGAGACTCTGCAATTGAGCGATGAGGTCATCGCCGGTTTGACCGACGAACAGATGACGGTATTGCAGGATTTGGGGGAATTGGCGGCCAAGAAACTGAAAGTGTCGCGCGCGATCACCGATTTCACCGAGCAGGTACTTTCATCGCAGAAGCAGATGGGATTTCAGCCGAAAATCAGCCCCACCGGCCTGCATGAGGATCCGGAGATTCTCTCTCTGATCACGATCAAAGAACGGTACAAGCTGGGCAATATCGCCGAACAGATCCGTCGCACCCTCCGGCGGGCGATCGAGGTCGGCTTGGGGAACCTGGCCGTGATTCAAAGACAGTGCGTGATTTACAATGTTGATCCCAATGCGCCGCTCCGTCGGTTTTATCCCGATCCCTCAACCCAGAAAGCACCATAACTGCCATGCTTAAAGTCGGCATCATCGGACATTCGAAGTCAGGCAAGACCACCATCTATAACGCCGTGGCGGGAGCGGAAGCCGACGTTGATGCGTACCTGGGCCGCGAAGAAGTCCGCCGCATAATGGTCAAAGTGCCGGACGGTCGGCTCGACCGCCTGTTTGACCTGTTCAATCCACCCAAGAAGATCAGCGCGGAAATTGAGTACATCGATTTCCCGGCTTTGACCGGCGACGCCAATGAAGTTCAGCTTTTGCCACCGGCCATCCGCGACCTCGACATGCTGGTGGTCGTCCTCCGTGACTTCGGCGACAAGGCCGACCCGGCCCGCGATTGGCGGACTATTACTGAAGAATTAATCTTGGCCGACCTGGTCGTGGTTGAGAAGCGAGTAGCGCGACTGGCCAAAGAAGTCGAGTCCGGACGGATGGATAACAAACTTGAGTACGATGCGCTGATCCGTTGCCAGAAAGCGCTCGAAGACGGCAAACCGATCCGTACGGTGACAATTGGTCCGTCGGAGAAAAAGACGATGCGTGGGTATGGTTTTGTCTCCGGCATGCCGGTCATGGCGCTCATCAATGCTTCCGACTCCGGCTCAACGAAGTCGGGCGAGGAGTGGAGCAAGACTCTTGATCTGGGTCCGCTGGCAGGAGTACACATCGTGCGCGGCAAACTTGAAGCCGAACTGGCGACATTCAATGAAGTGGACCGCGCCGCCTTCATGGCCGATTACGAACTGACGACATCGGCATTGAACGGCATGATCGCCGCCTGCTATTCGCTGCTCGGCCTCATCACGTTTTTCACTGGCGGATCAGAGAAAGACGTGCACGCCTGGACAGTGCGTAAGGGCGCCGCGGCGCCAGAGGCGGCGGGCGTGATTCACTCGGATTTTGAGCAGGGATTCATCCGCGCCGAGGTGACCCCGGTCGAAGATCTCCTGTCCTTTGGTTCGTTGGCGGCGGCCAAGAAAGCCGGCAAGTCGCGGCTCGAAGGCAAAGAATATATCGTCGTCGACGGCGACTACATACTGTTCCGCTTCAATGTTTAGAGGTCCGGGCTGGGCCCAATCGCTTCCCCTCGAAGGCTGCGGAAGTGGTTGCATTGAATACACGTAGCAAGGCCGGAGGTTATTAACGCCGGAATACGCTGTTCCGACATATAATATGTAGGCGGCAGTGAGAGGCGGCGCGATACCACATCTCCGTGCCGCATACATCTTAAAGACTGAGGACATTGACAATGGCGATCATCGCAACCGAAGCTCCTCCCAAGAGTACGGCGCTGCCGACGGCAGAACTGGATCAACTTCCAATTCTGCCGACCAAGGGAACGGTTGTATTCCCAGGGATGGTCTCGCCACTTCTGATCACAGAGCAAAAGTACGCCCGCCTGATCGACCAGACTTTGATGCGCGGCAGACTGATCGGGCTGGTCGCACAAAAGAACCCCGACCAAAACGACCCGGATGTCGACGGGCTCTTCAAGATTGGGACGGTCGGATCGATCCTGAAGATGCTGCGCTTCCCGGATGGATCGGTACGTTGCCTGGTCCAGGGAATGACGCGCTTCTCGATTACCGAGATTGTGCGGTCATCGCCATATGCCGTCGCCCGCATCGCGACTCATGATGATGCGGTCGTGCGCACGGTTCCCATCGAGGCCGCCCTTCGCAACACACTGGAACTCTTGAAGAAAGCAATCGACCTCTCGCCGAACATGTCGGAAGATCTGCAGGTCACGGCAATGAACACCGACGATCCCGGCAAGTTGGCCGATTTGATCGCCGCCAATATCAATATCAACACCGTCGAGAAGCAGGATGTGCTCGAGACACTTGATATCCTCGGGCGCATCGAGAAGGTCACGGCGTTTCTCAATAAAGAAGTCGAAGTCCTCGAACTATCGCGGAAGATTCAATCGCAGGCCGCGTCCGAGATGGGCAAGATGCAGAAGGAGTATATCCTTCGCGAACAGCTGAAAGCGATTCAGAAGGAATTGGGCGAGCAGGATGACCACGCCCGCGATGTCGAAGAATTCCGTCAGAAGATCAAAGATTGCCACATGTCGACACAGGCGTGCGGGGCCGCCGAGAAAGAGTTGGACCGTCTCGAGCGCATGAATACCGCTTCGGCCGAGTACACGGTCACACGTACCTATCTCGATTGGCTGGTCTCGCTGCCATGGGACAAGAAGACCGACGACAACCTCGAGATTCGCCACGCTCAATCGGTCCTTGATGAGGACCATTACGGACTGGGAAAAGTCAAAGACCGCATCCTCGAATTCCTCGCAGTGCGCAAATTGAAAGATTCGGTGAAGGGCCCCATTCTCTGTTTTGTCGGCCCTCCCGGCGTCGGGAAGACGTCGTTGGGGCGTTCGATTGCGCGGGCGATGGGACGCAAGTTCGAACGTGTCTCGTTGGGCGGGATGCGCGATGAAGCGGAAATCCGCGGACACCGGCGCACGTATATCGGCGCATTGCCCGGGCGCATCATTCAGGGCCTCCGGCGCGCCGGATCGAAGAATCCGGTTTTCATGCTCGATGAGATCGACAAGCTCGGCGCCGATTTCCGCGGCGATCCGGCATCGGCGCTGCTGGAAGTCCTCGATCCGGAACAGAACAACATGTTCTCAGATCACTATCTCGATGTCGGCTTCGATCTGTCATCGGTGATGTTCATCACGACGGCGAATTTGCTTTATCCCATTCCCTCGGTCTTGCGCGATCGTATGGAAGTGATCGAGATGCCGGGGTACACCGATATGGAGAAGATCCAGATCGCCAAACGGTATCTACTTGCTCGCGAGCGTGAGAATCACGGACTGAAAACGACGCAGATATCGATCACCGACGAAGCGGTCGCGCGGATCTTGCGCGATTACACGCGCGAATCGGGTGTGCGTAATCTGAACCGCGAGATCGCCGCGATCTGCCGCAAAGTTGCGCGCAAGGTCGCAACAGGCAAACGCGGCAAGACGACTGTGCATGGCAAAGACCTGCCGATCTACCTCGGACCGGTGAAGTATATCCCCGAGTTTGTTTCACGGATCGGTCAAGTCGGCGTCGTGCCGGGGTTGGCGTGGACATCGGCGGGCGGCGACATCATCTGGGTCGAAGCCACAAAGATGCCGGGCAAGAAGACGCTCACATACACAGGTCATCTGGGCGAGGTCATGCGCGAATCGGTGCAGACGGCGTTTTCATGGGTTCGTTCGAATTACAAACTGCTCGGCCTCGATCCGAAGACGTTTGATGAATTCGATGTCCACGTGCATGTGCCATCCGCGGCGACGCCGAAGGACGGGCCATCGGCCGGAATTACCATGGCGACCGCAATTGCGTCGATGTTCACCGAGCGCCCGGTCGTGCCGCGCCTGTCCATGACCGGCGAAATCACGTTAAGAGGACTGGTGGAGCCGATTGGCGGCCTGAAAGAGAAGTCGTTGGCCGCCTATCGAGCCGGCATCACGACGGTGCTCATTCCCAAGGACAACGAGAAGGACTTGGTCGAGATACCGGCGGAGGTGAAGGAGAAGGTGACCTTCATCCCGGTCGCGAATGTCGCGGACGTAATGCGCAACGCGCTGGAACCGGTGAAGAAGAAGGCCCCACCAAAGAAAACGGCGAAGAAGGCGACCAAGAAGCGCGCCAAGAAGTAACGGAAATGACCGGAGAGTCCTGAAGGGCGATCATCTGATCGCCCTTTTTGTTTTGGACCGCCCGAAACAAGTCAATTGCACTCTGCATTTGCCCCGCTTGACAAGCCGTCTTGTGGCTTGCTTGACGACGACAAGCGGGGTATTCTTCCGGCGAAACGGGAATGTTAAGTGGTGTTTCGCGGCCAGCACGAAATGCCATGACCATGAGTGCAACCTGTGGAGTGTCGCTCATGCCGCCCACGCCAGCCCACATCAACTTGGTTCTTGCCTGGTGCCTGATCGTTGTCGGATTTGGCGGCGGGTTCATCTTTGGATTGTTCTTCCATCGCGATGACTGGATGGGAGGATACACATCGTTTAGACGACGGCTCTACCGTCTGGCGCATCTCGCCTCGCTGGCGCTGGCGATGATCAATATCCTCTTTTACTTCACCGTACAAAATCTGCCTTACCCGAATCGCGCCATCGATATTGCTTCGTGGGGATTTGTGATCGGCGCCATTTCAATGCCGATCGCGTGCCTGATCATGGCGCACCAAGTTAAAGCGCGCGCCATCTTTCTCGTCCCAGTCATCAGCTTGATCGGCGCGGCCGTGATCACTCTTCTGGAGGTAGTAAAATGAAGAGAATCGGTCTGATTGCCATGAGCGGTGTCCGCGCTCACAATGAGGAGCTGACGCAACTCGGGCTCACTCTGCCCGGATTTGTCGATCGCAACAAGATCATCGCTTCACTCCCGAGTCTCTCCCTGCTCACGCTGGCGGCCTTGACCCCGGACAAGTTCGAGGTCGATTACCAGGAAATCGCGGACATACGCCAAGGACAGGAGCTGCCCGACCACTATGACCTGGTTGCCATCAGCACCTACTCTGCTCAGATCTTCGAGGCGTATGATCTTGCCGATCAGTACCGTCGACGCGGAGTTCCCGTGGTGATGGGCGGCTTGCATGTGTCGGCGCTGCCGGATGAGGCGCAAGAGCATGCCACATGCGTCGTGGTCGGCGAGGGAGAACCGCTTTGGCAGGAGGTCCTCACAGACTGGGATCACGGGGTGTTAAAACCGCGGTACAGCCAGACACCGGCTGGCGACTACGATCTGGCTTCGGCGCCGATTCCGCGATTCGACCTGCTGGATCCCGACAAGTACAACCGCATCACGGTGCAAACCAGCCGTGGTTGCCCGCACAAGTGTGACTATTGTGCCAGCTCGATCTTGCTGACGTCACGGTACAAGCTCAAGCCGGTCGAAAAGGTTGTCGCTGAAATCAAGGCGATCAAACGCATCTGGGACAAACCGTTCATCGAGTTCGCCGATGACAACAGTTTCGTCCACTACGACCACTACAAGACGCTCTTGCGCGCGCTCGTGCCGGAACGGCTCCGTTGGTTCACCGAAGCCGACGTGGCGGTGGCGCGTGACGAGGAACTTCTCGCCCTGATGCGCGACTCGGGTTGCCAGCAGGTCCTGATCGGGCTGGAGAGCCCGCACCGGGCCGGGCTTGACGGTATCGAACTCAACGCGAACTGGAAGATGAAGCAACTGGATTATTATCGCGAGGCCATCGCGAAGATCCAATCGTACGGGATCACCGTCAACGGCTGCTTTATACTCGGGCTGGATGGAGATTTGCCCGGGATATTCGATGACGTGCTCAACTTTGTTCGCGATTCAGGTTTGTACGAAGTGCAGATCACATTCATGACGGCCTTTCCCGGCACGCCGCTGTACACTCGACTGTTCGACGAGGGGCGGATCATCCGCGACGGTGCCTGGGAACTCTGCACGCTCTTTGACATCAATTTCGTGCCGCAAAAGATGCCGGTCGACGATCTGCAAAAGGGATTTCTCCGCCTCGCCAAGACCATATACTCGCAGGAGGTCACCGAGGAGCGGCGGCGGAAATTCCGGAGAATGCTTCGGACGTCTCCCAATTTCAAGGGCCGACGCCTCGGACGCGCGACTAAGATGTCACCACTTACGCCAGCAGGGTGAGCAATCGTCACCCCAAGGGAGGATGCAATGTCTCTCAAAACAGTGAAGTCGGTGTTCATGGCGTCAGCCGTCTATGACATTGTCCTCGGGCTGATTTTCGGCCTGTTTTACAAGCCGGTCTACAACGCGTTTCGAACTACACTTCCGAATCATGCCGGCTACATCCAATTGGTGGCGATGTATCTCCTGATCTTCGGGATCGGCTTCTGGTTTGTGGCGAAAAACCCGATGGCGAACCTGGGGATTATTCGCCTGGGCATCATGATGAAGGCCGCTTTCATCATCGTTGTCGTGGGGCACCTGCTTTTTGGCAGTGTGCCGAGTTTCTATATTCCCTTCGCGGTCATCGATGCGGTATTCTTGGTATTGTTCGCGATGGCCGGATCATTCGTCAGACGCACGACAACGGCGGTCTGACCAAACTCTCTCGTCACGGAGGACGGCAATGGGCAAGAACTGGTACGGACTCGGGCTGGTGCTTCTCGTTCTTTCGCTGATTGCTGTCGCGTTCCTCAGTTACGAGAATCACACTTCGTATGGCATCCTGGTCGCGATCTGGGGGCTGGCGTGCTTCGTGATGGGATTGCGGGGAGAGATGAAGAAGTAATTCGCTTTTGAAACGCTCCAAGAGCAGGCTCGCGAGTACGCTCGCCCTCCACATGCGAGCTCATGGAGGGCGAGCGTACTCGCGAGCCTGCTCTTTCTAATGTGATCCCGTTTGCGTGCAGGGATTACAGATCGCATTCGGGATCTTCCGCCAATAAGCGTCCACAAACAACACGATATCGATAATCGAGTGCTGGCCGTCGCAGCTTAAGTCGGCGCGATCGGAATGCGGGCAGTTGGGGTCGTGGCGTGCCGGACGGTCGCCCAAATACACCCGACCGATTAGTCCGAGCAGGTCGCCAATGTCCAAACTGCCATTTCCATTCAAGTCACCCTGATGCGGGCAGGAGCAGAGGGAACAACCGGGCTGGGCGTCGCATGAGGCCATCCCCTGGCAAGTTTCATTGGGAGGGCATGTCGCGGTGACACACGTCGTGGTGCCCTCACAGGTGGATTGACCTGTGCAAGTCTCCGCCCCACAAGTCGCAACGCCCGCGCACGTCTCATTCGGCGAACATGTTGGCTGTCCCGTACAAGTCTGATCGCATGTGTTGACACCGGGGCATGTTTCCGCCATGCATGTCGCAACGCCCGCGCATGTCTCACTCGGCAAACATGTTGGCTGCCCCGAACAAGTCTGATCGCACGTGCTCACGCCGGGGCAAGTCGCCGTCGCACAGGTCGCCTGACCGGTGCATGTCTGATCGCAAGTGTTAATACCGGGGCATGTTTCCGTGGCGCATGTCGCAACACCTTGGCACGTGGAGTTCGGCGCGCAAGTTGCCCGACCAGTGCAGGTCTGTGCGCACGTGGTGACGCCGTAACACGTCGCATTGGGCGAACACGTTTCGCCTTGGTCGCATGTCTCAGCGCAGGTTACAACGCCACATGTCGGACCGGGGGCACACGTACCGCCGGCCGGGCAGGTCGGACCACACATCGTGAACATCAATGGGTCGCAGCATGGATTGTTGTCGCATGTTTCTGTGTTGGTGCATGTCGCTTGACCAGTACAAGTCTGGTCGCAGGTGCTGACACCTGGGCAAGTCGCGCTCGACTGGCACGTCGTTTGGCCCGCGCAGGTCCAGCCTTGAGGACACGTACCGTAACTGCCACATGTGTAATTGGGCCTGCATGTGTTGTATCCGCATATTGTGGGACCGCCGCATGTATAATGAGTGCAAGTTGTGTATTGCCAGCATGTGGGCTCGGCCGAGCACGTGTTACCACATGTGCTCGCGGCAGCACATGTCGCAAGTCCTTCGCAAGTCTGATCGCAGGTCGGTTCCCCAGACAGGGTTGCAAGAGAATAGCCCTGAACCGTGGAGCTGTCCCTCAATTGGGCTTCGTCGTTGGTTTTCTTCTTATTCGCCAACGGCTCGTTCATTCGGTTCACCGACTCCACCAAGCTCTTCTCAAACAGCGGCGACGGCAACGGCTCAGACGCTCCCCACGCCGAAATCGGAACGCAGAGCATCAAACACCAGAATGTGGCGTGTTTCAGAAGCCCCAGGAGGTTGGATGTGCTCATGACGACATCCATGCTCGATGCCCTCTCCCGGGGTGAAGAGGACACCAACGATCACTCTCTATTCATAATGATAGCGTGTCCCCGAAAGGTGTCAATCTCCGTCGAGTCATGCGTGACACAATCTGGTCCTGCGCAATAGGATAAAATGCATCGGTGTTGCCTGTGGTGCCCAGCGCGCAACCCGCTGTCTCGTAGCACGTTGAGGGCGTATGCAACCGAATGTGCTCTCCGCGTGTCTTATTACCTGACGACCGGTATCTGAATGGTCGAGATTAGCCACATGCCAAAGCCCGATCGCGAACAATTCGAGCGTCTCCTGGGACCGGTCCACGAGGCGGCCTTCCGTTTCTGCCTGCGTCTGTGCACGACACGGGCCGATGCGGAAGACTTGTATCATGATGCGATCTTGGCGGCTTGGCGGGGCTTGTCTGGCTTGAAAGATGCCGAGCGTTTCGGTCCGTGGTTCTTCCAGATCATCATCAACACCTTTCGCAATCGCGAACGCCGCCGCAAATGGCGTCAGTGGTTGCCGTGGGTTGGCGATGACGAGCAACTGATCAATGCGCCGTCGCTGTCGGTCGATCCGCGCGGACGACTCGATGCGCGACGGTGGTTGGCGGTCGGGCTATCGGCCCTGTCTGCCGACGATCGGTCATTGATCGTGTTGTTTGAACTGGAGGAGCGTTCGGTTGCCGAATTGGCGCGCATTTGGAATTGCCCGGAGGGGACGATCAAGTCGCGTCTGGCCCGGGCGCGCACCAAGATGCGCGATGCCATCATGCAAAAACGCTCCGGCTCAGCAAGCGAGCCGGCGCGAAAATCCGAGGTGAACTATGGATTGCACCCAAATCCGCAAGCGTCTGAGTGACCCGATCGCATTCCACGCGCCCGATGTGCTCACGCACATCCGCGAGTGCGCCGATTGCCGTGCCGTGTACGAGGCCGAGTCTGTGCTTCGCGACACACTGAGCGCCGAACGCGTTCGCGTCCCGGCGTCCGAATATGGCACCGCCGCGCAGTGGATCGACCGTGTCACCGGCAAGGAGAAAACTACTGTGTCTTCATTCATGACCAAGTTGTTTGGCACGCCGGCGCGCCGCTGGGGTTTTGGATTCGTCGTGGCCGCGCTCGCATTCTTCGTTCTGGTTCCGTTCCCGTACCAGAATACGGTCGGCACCAAGCTGACAATCACGTCGCCGGATCCGGCGATGACGCAGATCGACGTCAATGCCCTGAAGGCACGTCTGGCCGAACGCGGCTTGAACGATGTCAACGTCGCACTCACAACCGAACCGTCCACGCATTCGCTGACCTATTATGTGCACGGCACACAAGCCGATGCCAAGGCCGCCTTCGAGGCGACGCGCGATTTGGTTCCAGCTGTGGCGGCCAAGGGGGATATCGTGTTCGCCGCCTGGACCGTGACCGAATCGGGCAGTTTGCTGGCACAGATCGGCGCGCGCACCTATGAATTCTCGGTCAATATGGAAGGGCGCACTGACGCCGAGATTCAGGATGATATTCGCCGCCAGCTCGAGTCGCAGGGCATGAGCATCAGCAATGTCTGGCTGTCGCGCGATGACACATCGTCGACGCTCGACATGACCATGAGCCCCGGCGAGGGTCAGGAAGCGATGGTCCGCCTCAAAGCATATGAAGTCGGCGATGGCCCCGGCCAGACATCGATGTCGGGGGCGGTGTTTATTCCCGAAGTCGACAAGTCGCTCCCGATCGAGCAGCAGGTCGAGCAGATCAAGCAGCAGTTGGCCGCCAAAGGCATTAACGATGTGAACGTCACCGTGGAAAACGGCAAGATCAAAGTCGAAGGCAAGAAAGAAGAGACGATTCAACGTTAGCGGATCAATGCTTTCTTTGGCACGGCGCGCCTATCCGCAATAATAGGCGCGCCGTTCCCAACAGTATGCAACTGCCTCTCCATCAGTGGACTGTCTTGCTGAATTCCAACCCACGCAAATCGTCATCAGGGGACTCGTCGGAGATGAAGAACAAGAACCGCCTCTTACCTGCGCTCACGTGTGTTGCGCTGTCGATCATGGCCTCGCCCGCCTTCTCCCAGCCGGTCACAGAACTCAAGCTCGACCCGCTGCTTTTGGTCTCCCTCAAGGAATGTCGAAATATCACCAAGAGTCTGGGGAAGGAGCTCTATCCGGGATGGGATTTTCAGAGCACCCCTGTGCTTTTTTACCGGCCCAATGTTCAGGAGCTTCTCATCAACTTTCCGCACAGGCCCGAAGGATTTGTTGAGTACACCGGGACAAGCCCCCTGGGTGGTGAGACCATCTACGTCAGGGACGATTCCACCATCTTCAGCATCGATGATCAGAACACGTCGACCGAGATCGACGGTATTCCGGTCCTGGTCGTGGCGGACCCGTTTTCATCCATGCGCAATCAACTGCAGAATGTCCTGATTCAACGTAGCAGGGAATTCGCGGAATCTTGGTTGCAGGAGTGGTCCTTTATTCCGCGTCCGTACGACCAGTTGACCCTGATTCTTCACGAGTCTTTCCATGTGTATCAGAGCAAGATGGCGCCGGAAAAGGCTGCAAATGAGATGGCGGTCTCGCAGTACCCGCTGCTCGACCCGGTGAACAATGCCCTCTACGTCTTGGAAGGCAACATCCTTAGAGACGCACTGCTGACTACGACACCCGAGACTAAGCGGGAGAAGATCAGGGAATTCGTGGCTGTGCGGAGCTATCGCCAATCTCTCCTGGACAGCGGCAGTGTCGAATACGAGAATCTGAACGAGTTCGTCGAGGGGACGGCGAAATACGTGGAGTACAAGTTCTTGCAGGACGGAGAAAAAATGACGCCCGTACCGGAGATGTTCTACCATGCCGGCTTCAACGGCTATGAGGGCGTCTTACCCCGAGAATTCAAGAATCGGGTGGACAACATGGTCAACGTTGTGGCGGTCAACGATGACCGTTTTGGCAACACGTTTGGTTCCGGCCCGCTTCGTTTCAAACTCTACGATCTCGGCGCCTGTCAGGCACTCCTGCTGGATGACGTGATGCCTGAGTGGAAGGATGAGATCTTTAAGGATGGCGTCTACCTCAGCGACATGCTGGAAAAGTCGATGACCCTTTCCGAATCAGAGGCGAGGCAATATCTCGAACGGGCAAAGTCGGAGTACAAATACGAAGATGCCTACAGGGACAAGCTGCAGTTCGAACGCGATGGGCGGGAGTATATCCAGAAGCAACTGGACACAATCCTGCTGACCGACAAGACCCTCGTGAAGATCTGGTACGGGGCGGTCGCCGACAAGATCGGGGTCGCGTACACCCCCTTCGGCGTGACACAGATCAGTCAGAAGGTCTGCATCTATGATCTGGTGCCGATCCTGGTGCAGTTCAATCAGGAGATGTCGTTGGAGTTGAAACAGGTCATTCCGGTGCTCATTGATCGGGATCAGAAGCTGATTGCCTTCGCGGTCGCGACGCCGGAAAAGGACATTAACCCGAAATCAACGGACAAGCTGGAGACGTCCGACTTCACACTCTCCGCAGCGACAATGGATATTACGCGGAACGATAGAACTGTTGAGATCCGGTTGAGATGACGGAAGCTCGCAACCAGAGCGCACTGTTTCACGTACGAGGGACATGATGAAAAGACTCGCATTCGCCATCCTGGCCGCATTACTCCTTGCGACTCCAGCAGCTCACGCGGAATCGACGTACCCCAATACGACGGCGGGGCGTCACCTCAAAGCTTTCATCGAGGCATTCAACACCGGCAATCGGGACACGTGGACGACATTCATCAATGAACACGTCCGCCCCGGCGGCCGTCCGCTCGAAGACCGCCTGGAGGCGTATGGCGGGATCTTCGCGGATTGCGGCGGATTCGATCTTCATTCAGTCAGAACTGGCGACTCCGAACTGGACATCGCGGCACTCTTCAAAACGCGCAACCCTGCCAGCGAATCGGAGTGGATGGAGATCAGCCCGATCTGTGACAGCACGCCGCCAAGTCTGATCATTGGCATTCGATTTGAGCAGAGCCTGCCGCCGATGGACCTTCCCGACCGTGTGCTCACAGATTCGGAAGTGAACCAGAAACTGCAGGAAATGCTCGGCGAACGAGCCAAGGCCGATCGTTTCTCAGGCACGGTACTTGTGGCGCGCGGGGACAAAGTCATCGCGCAGGGAGCATGGGGCGAAGCGTCGCAGCGCTATCATGTGCCGAACAACATCGACACTAAGTTCAACCTCGGATCGATGAACAAGATGTTCACCGCGTTGGCCATCGGACAGTTGGTCGAGAAGGGCAAGCTCCGATTCGACACCAAGCTCGGCGATGTCCTGCCGGATTATCCCGACAAAGACGCGGCCGCGAAAGTCACGGTCAGTCACTTGCTGACGCATTCATCGGGAATCGGCGATTTCTTCAGCGAGGAATTCGACAAGAACGCGCACCTAATCTACACACTGTCCGACTTTCTGCCATTCATCACCGACAAACCGCTCGGCTTCGAACCGGGGGCGCAATTCAGCTACAGCAACGGCGGCTTCATCGTGCTGGGGCTGATCATCGAAAAGGTGTCGGGGCAGGGCTATTTCGATTACATCCGCGAAAACATCTACAAGCCGGCCGGAATGGCCAACTCCGATCACTACGACTTGGAGATTCCGATTGAGAATCTGGCGATCGGCTATACGCGCGAGTCGATGCGGGGCCGGGACGATGGTCCACGCCGGGAGAATTACTATCGCCATCCTCCCCGTGGCGGCGGATCGGCCGGAGGCGGCTACTCAACCGTGATCGACCTGCATCGTTATGCCCGCGCGCTCGCGGCCGATAAGCTCGTCTCGCGCGCCATCCGCGATTCGCTCTGGGCTCCGCACTCGGAGATGGGTCCGGAGATCGGCTACGGTTACGGGTTTGGTGTCGAACGGATGGAGAACGGCTTCCTCTCGGTCGGCCACAACGGCGGCGCGCCCGGGATTACCGCGAGCTTTCACTACTTCCCCGAGCTGGACATCACGGTGACGGCTCTTGGCAATTACGACATGGTGGCGGAGAATGCCGCCCGGTTGGCGACGCAATTGGTGCTGCACGGGCGATCTGCGCCAGCTCCAGTCAACTGAGTGCTTGGTTGTACAAGCAGCCTTAGGAAGTGGGCGGCGAGATCGTCTCCCCGATTTTCATATTGTCCGGCCAGTGATGCTCGTGCCGTTTGGCTTCCGGCAGGCTGTCTCCGGAATTACGCCACGTGTCCAGCAACTTGCCGATTGTCCAGCCTGTGAGATCGCCGGCAGCGAAGTAGGTCGAACTATCCTTCATCGGCACAGAATGCACGGCGCCGATCGCCGTGAGTGATGCCAGATGCCGTCGGACAAGAGACCAGGGGAGCCGGAGCCGGCAGGAGATCTCCGCCGATGTCAATCCGGCGGGGTGAGTCTCGCCCAACTCGACCAATAGGCGGCAGACTTCGAGCATGGCATGTTCGTGGGCATGGGGTGAAAGGTTGTCAGTGGGGCTCTTGGGGAGATAGGTGTATCGGTGCTGCCAGGCGAACGAAAGTTCGACCCCGGCGAGAACAACGAGCCACGAGGCATACATCCACAACAAGAGAAGCGGAATCTGCGCGAGCAGTCCCCAGACGAGTCGAAAGCTCCCTGTGGCAAACTGGATATTGATGTAAAAACTCTGGGCAATCTGCCAGCCGATCCCAGCCGCGATGCCGCCCACTAGTGCCGCTTGCCAGCGCACGCGCCCAGATGGGACCAGGAAATAGACGAGCGTCAGTACAGCGCAGATCAGCAGGAACGGAGCCCACTGGAGCAGGAATGTCAGCTCATACAGGCGATCGTACAGCAGTTCGCCGAAGCGTGTTGCTTGTGGCAAGACGATCATGAGTGCCTCGGCCTGAGATTCGGCCGCGGCGGAAATTGCAAGCACCAGTGCCGCGGCTGTCGGCGCGCCAAAGATCAGAAGCGGGTACAACGCCAGAGTCTTCCACACAGGACGGCGTTCATGGGCGACCCAGATATCATCGATGATTCCTTCCAGGCTGATGAGAGCCAGAAAGCCCGCGACGATGATCCCGGCAAGCGCTGCCAGACCGATCGCAACGAAGTCCACCTGCTGGATGGCCGAGTGAAGTCCCTCGGCCAGTTCGGGCGCGGTTACGGCGATCCGGGCGACGACAAACTCAAGCGCCGACTTTCCCCACCCCAGGGTCTCCGCCAGCGCCAGCATCAGGGCGACCAGCGGGACCATGTACAGAAGCGAGAAGTAGGTCAGGTACCCGGCGCGCTCAAATGCACGGTCGGTGATCGCGCCGCGCAGGACAATGAGGACACAGCGCCAGAACGCGGCCGGCGTGCCCGATTGGTCGGGAGAAAGCCGCCACGCGCGGGTCTCCAGCCGTTCGAGCCAACGGAGCAGGGTTTGTTCGGGGCTCATACGAATAAAGAAATAAGGGCACGATGGATCGTGCCCCTACCGATTTCTGCATGGTCAGTGTGGATTACACGTCCAAATTCCTGACGTACTTGGCGTTCTCTTCGATGAACTTGCGGCGCGGCTCGACCTCGTCGCCCATGAGCATCGTGAAGACATGATCGGCCTCGGCCGCATCCTCGAGTGAGACCAGAAGCAGAGTCCGCGTCTCCGGATCCATGGTCGTCTTCCAAAGTTGATCCGGATTCATTTCGCCAAGACCTTTGTAACGCTGGATGCCTATCCCTTTGTCGCCGCCCATTTCCTTCATCAGGCGATCGCGCTCGTCATCGGAGTAGGCATACACTTCCTTCTGACCCTTCTTCAAACGGAAGAGCGGCGGCTGGGCGATAAAGACATTACCCTGCTCGACCAGCGGCTTCATGTGGCGGAAGAAGAAGGTTAGGATGAGGGTGCGGATGTGCGAACCGTCGACGTCGGCGTCGGTCATGATGATGATCTTGCCGTAGCGGCACTTGGAGGCGTCAAATCCCTCTTTGAAACCGCAACCGAGAGCGATGATCATCGCGCGTATTTCTTCGTGGTTTACGATCTTGTCTTCGCGCGCCTTCTCGACGTTGAGGATCTTGCCCTTAAGCGGCAGGATCGCCTGGAATCGCCGGTCGCGTCCCTGCTTGGCGTTGCCGCCGGCCGAGTCGCCCTCGACGATGAAGATTTCGCAGGACTCGGGATCGGAGAGAGCGCAGTCGGCGAGCTTACCGGGCAGGCCACCCGAATCGAGCGCCGACTTGCGGCGTGTCAGATCGCGCGCTTTGCGGGCCGCCTCGCGTGCCTGACCCGCGGCGATGACTTTCTCGATAATGCGTCGAGCGACCGGCGGATTCTCCTCGAAGAATTCGGCCAACGCTTCACCAACACCCGACTCGACGATTCCCTTCACCTCGGAATTGCCCAGCTTGGTCTTGGTCTGTCCTTCGAATTGCGGATCGGGAACGCGCACGGCGATGACGGCCGTGATGCCTTCGCGCGCGTCTTCGCCCTGGATCGTGAAGTTGACGTTCTTGAGCAGGTTGTTCTTGGTTGCGTAGTTGTTGATCGAACGTGTGAGCGCGGTCTTGAAGCCGACCAAGTGTGTGCCGCCTTCAATCGTGTTGATGTTGTTGACGTAGGAGAAGATGTTCTCCTGGTACGTGTCATTGTACTGCAGTGCGACTTCGATTTGGACATTCTCGCGGGTGCGTTCGACATACACCGGCTTCTTGAAAAGCGGCGTCTTGTTTTCGTTCAGGTATTCCACGAACGCGGCCAGCCCGCCTTTGTATTCAAAAGTCAGTTTCTTGTCGGACGCGTCTTCGTTCAGATCAATGCGGATGCCGCGATTGAGAAAGGCCAGCTCACGCAGGCGCGCCGCGAGGACATCGAAAGAGAATTGCGTCTTGGCAAAGATCTCTGGGTCGGGCTTGAATGTCGTCTTTGTGCCGGTCTTGGTGGTTTTTCCGGACTTCTCGACCGGTCCAGTCGGATCGCCGCGACGATAGGACTGTTTCCAGACAGTTCCATCGCGCATCACTTCGACCGTGCATTCGCTGGAGAGCGCATTGACGACCGAGACGCCGACGCCATGCAAGCCGCCGGAGACTTTGTAACTTTCGTGGTCGAATTTGCCGCCAGCGTGAAGCACGGTCATGACAACTTCCAGCGCCGATTTCTTCTGGGTCGGATGCATGTCGACCGGAATGCCGCGGCCATTGTCGATCACCTCAACATAACCGTCGGGCAGGAGCGTGACCTTGATGTGGTCGCAGACTCCGGCCATCGCTTCATCGATCGAGTTGTCGACCACCTCGTGGACGAGGTGATGCAACCCACGCGGACCGACATCGCCGATGTACATCGCCGGACGGCGACGCACGGCCTCGAGTCCTTTGAGGACGGTGATGTCCTTGGCCGCGTAGTCGCGGCTGTTGGCCTTCGCGACTTCTAAAGCTTCATCTTCAATTGTCTTATCCATGCCAATGCTTGCCCCATTGATTGTAGGGTGGGCTCGGCCCACCTGTTTATGTCGTGCGAGATGGCGGGCTGAGCCCACCCTACTTCGCACAGGCTGAAGTCCGCGCTACGAATTTCTCTACACACTTCTCGGTAGCGCAGACTTGAGTCTGTGCATTTCACGGCCCGGTGAACATGATCTCGTCGACAAGCTTCTCGCCTTCTCCGAGTGACGCGTTAATCTTCTCGCGAATCATTTGTTTCTGGTACGACAACTCTTGCCGCCATGCCGGTTCATCGACGGCGACCAGAAGTTTCCCGGCTTCCAACTTAATCACCCGCGTGTGCGCGGCAATCTCCGGGCCGACAAGCTCGGGCCAGGAGACAGTAACGCTTGCTTCCTTGATCTTACGGGCGAGGCCCAATGTGGCTAGACGGCCACGAATCAGGTCGCCAATCGTGGACGGTTTCGACAAGACCTGCCCCCAAAAATCATACGCGATCCGCCGCGGGCGGATTGCGCTAACTCACCAATTTACAAGGAGATTGGGGATGTGACAACAGGTTTTTCCCTCGTGCCATCTTCGTATCCAAATGTCTTACAATATGTTACCATAACAAAAAGGCGCGGTCGCCCGCGCCTTTGAATCGAGCTTCACCAATGATTAATCCGCCAACCGCAGCGGCATGACCAGGCAGAGATACTTCTCTTTTTCCGGGTCATCCGCAGCGCGTACAAGCCCCGCCGAGATCGAAGTCGCCAGCTCGAAGACAACATCGCCGGCATCGAAGTTCTTCAGCATTTCGATCACGTAGTTGGCGTTGTAACCGATCTCGAGGTCCTCGCCCTTGTATTCGCAAGGAATAGTCTCGTGCGCTTCACCGCCGACATCCTGATTCGTTGCCGAGAGTTCGATCGAGTTGTTCGACAGCGCGAACTTGACCTGCTTGGTGAGCGAATTGGAAAGCACCGCCACGCGGCGCACGCCGGCAACCAAAGTCGCGGCGTCGACCTTGAGGAATTTGTCGTTCGACTTGGGGATGACCTGATTGTAATTCGGATATGGTCCCTCGATCAGACGCGAAGTGACGACCACATCGCCGATCTTGAAGACGACATTCTTCTCGCCAAACATCACGGCGACATCGGTCGTGTCGTCAGTCGCCATCTTCAACACGAGCTGCAGTGCCTTGGGGGGCACGATGAGTTCACTTTTCAATCCCGCCAGACGGTTGCCAGCGACTGACACGCGCGCCAAACGGTGACCATCGGTGGCGACCATGTGCATGCGTTCGCCGTTGGCCTGCCAGAGGATGCCGTTGAGTGCCGGACGGGTCTCGTCGTTGGAAACGGCGTACATCGTCCGATAGGCCATCGAGCGAAGTTCATCTAAGGGAATAGTGACAGCGCCGCCGTCGGGGATAGCGGGCAGACGGGGAAATTCTTCCGGCGACATGCCGCTCATTTTGTAAACACCGTGGCCCGATTTGATTTCCAGACGATGATTTGTCACGGAGATCTGCACATCCTCTTCGGGAAGTTCACGAACCATCTCGGCAAATGTCCGCGCCGGAACGGTCGTTGATCCCGTCTTGCTGACTTTGGCCGGCACGGTTGCAGTCATCGACAGGTCCAAGTCGGTCGCCGCCAATGACACGCCGTCGTTTGTCGCGGTGATGAGCACATTGCCCAAAATCGGCAACGTCGTTCTCGTGGAGATTACACCCAGAATTGCCTGAAGGCGGGAACTTAAGTCATCGCGTTTGATCATGAACTTCATTGTTGGTTTCTCCACAGGTAGAGCTTGTTGTTCTTTACTTGATATATATCAATCACAACAAAAACAAGGGTGTGGATGGTCTTGATGTCTGCGTAGATCAGTTTGGAATCCGTGCTTGTCCAGTGCTTTAAGCGAGGACTCTCATTCATTACTTTCTGTGGGAAAGAACGGAAAACGCCAACAATAATTCAATCGCATGTTGGCCAGTTTTGAGTTTCCCAAGTTATCCCTGTGTTGTTAAGACCCACTCACAAGTTCCCAACAGGCCTACCTGCCATTGCCGTTTGAGCCATAAAGTGAACTGATTGCCTGATCGACACGCACTTTGAGATCCGGATCGGTCTTCAGTAGGTCGCGGACAACATTGACCGCATGGATGACCGTGGAGTGATCACGGCCGCCATACTCTGCGCCAATTGTCTTTAACGACATGCTGGTCAACGTCCTGGCCAGATACATTGCCACCTGGCGTGCCATCGCAACATCTTGCGTCCGCCGTTTTGACAAAAGTACGGTCTCTGGGATTCCAAACGTGTGATTGACGACGCTGTTAATGGCCGAAATCGTAATCGGTTTGCGTGTCGGCGAGAGCGTGTCGCGGAGAATTTGTTGGGCTGTTTCCAGAGTTATCTCGGTCTTGTTCAAGGAGCTGACCGCCAACAGACGGATCAATGCCCCTTCAAGCTCGCGGATGTTGGAGTGAGCGCCGCGGGCGATAAAGGCCAGGACATCGCTGGGCAAAATGATGTCTTCGCCCTCGAGCTTCTTCTTCAGAATCGCCATGCGGGTCTCGAAGTCCGGGGGACGGATATCGGCGGGCAACCCCCACTGGAAACGCGAGAGCAAGCGCTCTTCGAGCCCCTTGATGTCGCGGGGCGGACGGTCAGCGGTCAGGACAATCTGCTTGCCGCTCTGATGTAAGGCGTTGAAGGTGTGGAAGAATTGCTCCTGGGTCGACTCTTTGCCCGAGAAGAACTGGATGTCATCAATGATGAGCACATCGACCGAACGGTAATGCGCGGTGAAGGCGCTCATCGTCTTGCGGGACAACGAGTCGATGAACTCGTTGGTGAATTTTTCAGAGGTGACGTAGATAACATTCGCATCCGGGTTCACTTCCAACACCATGTTGCCAATCGCCTGCGCCAGATGCGTTTTGCCCAGACCGACCGAGCCGTAGATGAAGAGCGGATTGAACTTGGTTGATCCAGGCATCTCGGCGACGGCCTCGGCTGCGGCGTGAGCGAGTTGATTGGATTCGCCAACGACGAAACTGTCGAAGGTGAATTTCGGGTTTAGCTGCGCTCGCCCGCGGGCGTCGGCAGTCCGCCGTTCATGAGCCAGCGCATCGTTTAACTTCTGATGCTCGGTCCGGGGCGTCGTCTCCATTTCAACGACGGAGTCGTTGTCCGGAGGAGCTTGCAGGACTGCGGCACCCGAGTGGTTCATATGGACTTCCAAGCGATGCTGGCCGGGTTGTCCGAGCGAAACACTGATCGCTTCATTAATGAGCGGGGCGTAATGTGAATGAATCCAATCGGCGACAAACTTATTGGGAGTACCGATAACCAGCGTGTTGCCTTGCACTTCTACGACATGGGTTGGTGCTAGCCAGGTGAAGAAACTGTCGGATGACAGGCGGTTCTGAATATAGCTCAGACAAGCCTGCCAGAGGTCGTGCTTGGCTGTTTCCATGAGACAATCGTGCCCCTTAAGTGACGCGCGCACGCACGTCACCTTTGTTTGCCCACATGTTTGTCCACAAGGGCGTGAGTTTGGTAAGTCTTTTTATGACAAGTGGTTTAGCTCGAGCACACGACCACTTGCGCACACACTATTCACATCAACGAATTGTCGTAGGTTGTTGAATAACAAGGAACTCCAAACCATCGTCCACCTTACTAACATCGTCTTAACACGTTAGCACACAACAACTTCGATGATGGAGTGTGGCTCCGAATGGCAATTCAAGTCAAGCGATTTTGCAGGGAGCGTTTGCGGATGTGGGCCCAGTCTTAGTTGTCAACAGCTTGCAGGTCTAATAATCTACTTTAACGGATGATTTACACTCCTTAGGTCAACGGCACTGTGCGTCGTGCAAAAACACTGCATCGGTTAACATCCCAAATACGAAATGGATAGCGACCGACTTCGTTCGCGCGCGCGATTTCGCTCCCTAACCCCTATTCGAACCAGAGCATTCGCAGGCTGTTCATCACGACCAATAATGTTGATCCCTCATGGCCGATGACGCCAATGGTCAGCGGAATTTCGCCGATGAACGTCCCTGTCAGTAGAATGGCAATGACGATCAACGCGAAGCTGATGTTCTGAATAATGATGCGTCGTGTAGCTTGCGAGAGCCTGATGCCATAGTGCAGCCGAGAGAGGTCATCACCCATGAGTACGACATCGGCGGTCTCGAGGACCACATCGTTTTTCGCCCCCCCCATCGCCACACCGATCGTGGCCGAAGCCAGTGCCGGGGCATCATTAACACCATCGCCGACAACGACGACGGACTCATGGGTCCTCATCAACTCGGCTACGACGTCGGCTTTTTGCTCGGGGAGCAGCTCGGCGCGAACCTGGTCGATTCCAAGCCGCTTGGCCATGGCATCGGCTACGCGCTGATTGTCACCGGTCAGAATTCCGATGGATTTGACTCCGACGCTGTGCAGTAGTCGGGCGATGTCAGCCGCGGAGTGACGGGGTGGATCTTGAAGCGCGATGATACCCAGTAACCGGTCTGATCCGACGAGGATCGCAGTCTTCCCTTCATTCTCAAAGCTTCGGAGCAGCCGCTCTGCTTCGGGCGTGGTTGCCAGGTCATTGGCAGCCAAGAACCTTCGATTCCCGACCAGCACACGCGAAGTGACGCCATCCAAAGTCACTGTCCCGCTGGCGCCTTGCCCCGAAATCGTCGATGCATCAGCCACTCTGGGAATGGCCACTCCGATGCGATGGGCCTCGGCCACGATCGCCTGTGCCAGTGGATGTGTGGAACCAGTCTCTATAGAACCCGCCAGCGCGACCAGCACCCCCGAACTGGTGCCATTCAAAGGGATCACGTCGGTGACAGCGGCGCGCGCCTGGGTCAGAGTCCCCGTCTTGTCAAAAGCCACGGCTCTGACCGAACCGAGGGCGAGCAGGTGTCGTCCCCCTTTAAAGAGCACGCCCTTGCGCGCGCCACGCCCGATGGCAGAGAGAACCGCCGCCGGAGTGCTGATGATCAAAGCGCAGGGAGAAGCCACGACCAACAAGGTCAGCGAGCGGTAAAAACTCGCTCTCCATTCCGTGCCAAAAACGAACGGGGAGAGAATGGTCAGGAGTGTGGCGCCGGCGAGGACGCCGATCGTGTAGCGTTGGCCGAACCATTCGACAAAAGTGTTTGTGGGCACACGCCCGGATTGCGCCTGCTCGACACGATGAATGATCGCGGCCAAGGCTGTGTCGGCCGCACGTTTGGTCACGCGAACGACGATCTGTCCGGTCAGGTTCAATGCTCCCGCCAAGACCGATTCGGATTCACCGCAGTCGATCGGAACGGATTCGCCGGTAAAAGTCGAGCGATCCAGCGTTGACTCGCCGTCAATGATCATGCCATCGGCGGGAATCTTCTCGCCGGGTTTGATCAGAATCTGGTCGCCGACCTTCAACTCCTCGACGGGAACCTGTCGAGTTGAATCCGAGACGATGAGACGGGCTTCAGCCGGACGCAGATCCATGAGGGAACGGACCGCGTCCTTGGTCCTTTCGAGGGCATAGTGTTCGAGCGTATTCGAAAGCGAGAACAGGAAAATCAGCATCCCGCCTTCGGCCCAGCGTCCGATGATCGCTGCGCCGATCGCGGCGAGCGTCATCAGGACGTTGACGTCGAGACGGTACTCCCGCAGGCCATCGAAACTCTCCTTGGCGGCCATCCAACCGCCCGAGAGATATCCAAGCGCGAACAGGATGTGACCGGCCAAGACCGCGCCTTGTGACTCGATAATCCAGCCGGAGAAAATGAACACACCGCCGAGCGCCGTCCAGAACACAAGGTGATGCTTCTTCCAGAGAACGGCGAGGTTCGATTCCGGGTCGGATTTGGGAGAGCGAGTCGCATCTGAGCCGGCCCCCCACGTAGTCGAGACGCTGTCAGGACGATCCGAATCGATGACAGGTACTTCGGGTGACATCAGACCTTCTTCTGCTTGGCCTTATTCCGGGCCGGGGATGGATTGACGAAGAGTTTGCGTGCCACTTCGCGACTGAGTGCGAATTGGTGTTGACCATCGACGACTACGATTGGACCATCGAAGGGGTGAATCTCTACGACGGTAATCTCCGCCCCGAGGCGCAGTGGAAGCGAATCGAGGTAGCGCAACATGCTCGCATCGCGATCGGACACACGCACGAGAACAAACCGCAGCCCCTGCAGCGCAACTTCCTCCAGTGGCGCATAATCGATTTCGGGCATGACGCCGTCGGCCGAGGGAATCGGACTTCCGTGCGGATCAAACTGCGGGAACCCCAGAAGGGCATCGATTCGACTTTCCAACTCCGGCGAAATGTGAGCCTGTAATCGTTCGGCCTCATCGTGGACCTGATCCCACGGCATTCCGACCGTCTGATGTAGGAATGTCTCCAGGAGCCGGTGGTGGCGGATCATTTCGATGGCGATGCGCTCACCCTTCTCTGTTAGGCGGACGCCGTGGTAGGCACGGTGCCGTACCAGGTGGTTGGCCGCCATACGGCGGATCATCTGGGTAACAGCCGCGTCGGTCACACCCAACCAGCGGGCGGTTTCACCCGTTGCCGCCCAACCGCTGGGGCGCTGCAACTTGTGGATCGCCATGACATAAGCGCGCAGGGTCGGCGATAATTTAACCTCCACTGAATCCTTCTTTCATTGGCATTAAAACATTCATCTCTGTTTATACGGAACCATGATTCAGAGGTTTGCCATCTGTTGGCAATTGTTGACAGACTGGTGCAGGCGTCAACTTGCCTGTGCGCATCCACTTGTCGCGACTGATCTTGAAGCGATTCCGGGGATCGGCCGAGCGGAAGAAACCGATTGCCCCATCCGTGAGGCCTCACGATCATTCGCGGACATACTCAACCGCTGCGAGATTGAGCAACATCTGGGAGGTGGATATGCGACGGGGATTATCGGTTTGTAGCGTATTCGGGGTCGCCATTTGTCTTTCGGTCGGCCATGGCTCCGCGCAAGGAATGATGAAGACGGCTACTAATACACGGCCGACCACCCCGCGCTCTCATGTTTCGGCTCCGCTCTTGCGGATGGCTCCGACTCAGAGAGCGCTGTATCCCGTGGCGAGATCGATTTCTTCGCGCGCGGCAGGGATTCACATGACCGGTCAAGACGCGCAGGATTCCCGCGCGGCCTTCGCTCTGCGCGACGCATTGCGCGCCGCCGGAGCCGCTGATGCAGAACTCTGGTGGGACACGGATGCCAAAACCCCGCGTTTCATCCGAGGTCACGTTCCCCTCGGGCCGCGAGCGGCTGGAAAGACATCAGCAGCTGCGGTCTCGTCAGTGACTGACATGTTCGATTCGTTCAAAGCCGGCATGGGGCTGGACAACGCCGGCGATGAGTTGCGGGTGATCTCGCAAGAGACCGATGCGTTCGGGATGACGCATGTCCGCTTCCAGCAGGTCTATCAAGGGCTTGACGTCTGGGCGCGCAACCTGACCGCGCACTTCTCTTCGGAGGGTGCGCTCCAGTCTCTGGGCGGGCGCTGGATCAGAACGCCATCCACAATTCAACCATCAACCGCCAGCGTGAGCGCTGAGGAGGCACAAACCGCTGTCCAGACGCGGTTTTCTGCGAAGCAACCTCCGGATTCCCAGTATACGCGCCTTGTCGTCTATGCCGACCGATTGGCTCATCCCTGGTTGGCATGGAAAGTCCGGGCGATCCTCTCCGACCACGAGGCCTATGATGTTTTCATCGATGCGACGAACGGCGAGTATATCCATCAGGTGTCGCTCGTCTATGAAGATGGCCCGGCCGTCGGTACCGGAACTGACTTAGATTCGCAATCACGGACCATCAATTGCTACCTGATTGGCTCGAACTACTACATGATCAACACGACGAAGCCGATGTTCAATCTGGCGCAGTCAAGCTTCCCCGACGATCCCAAAGGCGCCATCGAGATCTGGGACAAACGCGGTCTAACGGACAACTACTGGTATTACGTGAAGACGACTAATGTCAACAACTGGACCGTTCCGGCGACAGTTTCCGCTTCGTATTACATCAGCAAGGTCTATGACTACTACATGGCCATGCACAACCGCAATTCCATCGATGGCGTCGGCGGGACGATCAATGCGGTGGTGAACCATCCGCTGCCCGAGGCAAACGGCAACAATGCGTATTGGAACTCGGCCGCCCAGGCGATGACCTTCGGCACGGGAGATGGTGCTGAATTTCGTAATCTCGCCGCTGCTCTCGACGTGACCGGCCACGAAATGACCCACGGCGTCATCGATGCCGAGGCAGGACTCGTCTATGAATTCCAATCAGGGGCGATGAACGAATCGTTTGCCGACATCTTCGGCGCCCTCACAGAGTTTCATGTCAACGGCGCAGCCGGCGATTGGCTGATGGGCGAGGATGTCGTCACGCCCGGTACGCTCGGTGACGCCCTCCGTGACATGGAAGACCCATCGAGCGCGTTCGTCTGCGCGACATGCACGCAACAGCCGACCAGGATGTCGGAGTACTGGAATTTGACAATCGAACAGGATCATGGCGGGGTGCATGTCAACAGCGGCATCCCGAATCGCGCGTTCTATCTGGCGGCCACCGCCGTCGGACGCAACAAGGCGGATTCGATCTTCTACCGGGCCCTGACGCAATACCTCGCCAGCTACTCCGAGTTCATCGATTTGCGTGTCGCCGTTCTGCAGGCCGCCGAAGATCTTTACCCAGGAAATTCGACCATCCAATCGGGCCTCGCCTCCGCGTTCGATACCGTGGAAATCTTCGACGGCACCGGCGGCGAGCCGCCCGACGATCTCCCCGACCCGACCAGCGGCCAGTGGATCGTCTGCAAGGATGAGTGGTCCGGACGGGCCTACCGGCTCGACACGGCCGGGGCGTTCATCGGCTTTGTTTCGAATGCGCTCGTAATGAGCAAGCCATCGGCGCCCGATTCGAGCGACTGGGTTTACTTTGTCGACGAAACAAATAACATGACCATGGTCAATCGCGCGGGGACCATCGAGACGCAACTGGGAGTCGAGGGGACCGACTACAACAGCGTCGCCATCTCGCCGGACGACAATCTCCTGGCATTCTTCATTCAGGGTGATCCCACTCTTTACGTATGGAACTTCACGACAGCAGAGTATCAATACCAGTGGGATCTCTACACGCCGACAAACACTGAGGACTCCAAGATCTATGACGTTCTCTGGCCGGATGTGCTTGAATGGTCCCTCGATGGGTCTAAGGTCGTCTTCGATTGCCTGTGTTTTTCGCCGCGTGAAGTCGATACCCTCTATTATTGGGACATTCGCACGATCGATGTCGCAACCGGAATCATTACTCGGACAATGCCAAGTGTGACCCCGGGTTTGCAAATCGGGAATCCGACTTTCGGACGCGTTCACCCGGACTTGCTCGCCTTTGACTACTGGCGCGATGACGACACGGTCCAAGTAATGGCTGCCAACCTCAGCGAGAATGGCTTCGCAGTAATTTCGATCAATGGAACGTCACTCGGCCGGCCGACATTCTCCCCGACCGACGACAAAGTCCTCTTCGAGTTCGATGACGGTTCCGGACCAGACCTCTGGCGGATTGGATTCGACGCAGAACCAGGGGGAACGGTAGGGGATTTTGAGTACATCGAGGAAGCCGCGTCATTCCCGAACTGGCGCTTCGAGGGACGTGAAATCCTCAGCGGCGTCTTCGACGAGGACGAAGGCGGCGTGGTCCCGGCGCACTTCCGGCTGTCGCAAAATTTCCCGAATCCGTTTAATGCGTCGACGGTGATCGAATACGAGACAACGTCGTGGGGTACTTCGACACTGGAGATCTTCAACGTTCTGGGACAACGGGTGGTCAAGTTCGATCAAGCTGGCGTCCCGCCGGGAAGGCACAGTTTTCACTGGGACGGCCGCGACGAAGCTGGCGTGGCGCTTGCCAGCGGAGTGTATTTGTATCGCGTGACCGCCGACGGCAATTCGCAATCGCGCAAGATGGTAATGCTACGATAGCCCAATCGTGGTGATGGGATGGCACACATGTTGAGAGTTAACCAGGTGAGATTCCTTCTCGGAATCGTTCTGTCAGCGGCTATCGGATTTGCTTCATGCGGCGCATCGAAATCGCTTCAAGAGCTTCCGGCTGAGACCATCCTGTTCGATGTCTTCCACGTCAACTACGCGTGGGGATTCGATTGCGGCGGGTGTGTTGTGGATGCGGGCGGAAATGTGCGGCGGTACGACTGCCGCGAGTTGCGCGACTCGATTCTCTCCGAAGCGTGGCGCGGCCGCGAAGAGGAACTGCTCGCGAGACGGTATCGCATGAAAGACAGCGCTATCTGTCATGTCGAACCAGACGAACTGGCGGCCATGCGCGCTCTCATACGCGAGGCTTCGCTCACACCGCCGTCAGAGGAAGAGCAATCGGGCGCCGATGCGGGCGGGACCAAGTTCATCGCTTATCTCTACGGAGAAACCAAGGGTGACCCAACCGTAGTGCTGTTAGCCACCGCCGGGGATTTCACTCGCGAGCCATCGACTGCCGAAGCAGATACGCTGGTCACGTGGTTGCGTCGGGCGTGCGCCTGCAAAGATTCGCTGAGCACTCGCTGAAGCAAAGCACAAATCAGACAACGTACTCGTGGACTTTGTCAGACGCAGTTGCAGTGCGGTAGGTATTCATCCATCCGATCGTGCGACGCAGACCTTCAGCAAAGGGCACGTGCGGCTCCCAGCCCATGAGCCTTCTCGCCTCGCAGTAATCGCAAACAAGTCGTTCGACCTCGGATGTGTCCGGGCGAATTCGTTTGTCCTCACTCTGGACGTGCAGAGACTTTCCGAGGATTTTCCCAGTCATCGCCACGACGTTGGCGATCCTTGTTTCGATGCCGGTGCCGATCTGCACTTCGGTTCCGGGAGTCAGCTCGGACGTGGCCGCGGCGATAAAGCCGTTTACCGTGTCATCGACATAGAGAAAATCGCGGGTCGGGTGGACCGAGCCGATTCGGATCGTATCCCCGGCGAGAGCCTGTCGAATAATCGTTGGAATCACGGCGCGGGGGGATTGACGCGGGCCGAATGTGTTGAAGGGCCGTAGGATCACGGCGGGAAGATCGAAGGACCGCGCGTAGGAAACCACCAGGGCATCGGCTGCGATCTTCGATGCCGCATATGGTGATTGAGCCTGACGGGGATGATCCAGCGTGATCGGCACATGCCTCGCGGTGCCGTACACTTCCGATGTCGAGGTGTGAATAAGCCGAGTCACATTCGATTTCAGGCAGGCGTTGAGGACATGCAGTGTGCCGAGGATATTGGTCTGCACATAATCGGTCGGATTTTGATACGAATACGGAATCGCGATCAACGCGCCGAGATGGAAGACGATCGAGCATCCATCAACGGCACGATTGACCGCTTCGGGATCCTTCAAGTCGCCGCGCGCCATTTCGATGTCGTTGCGTTCACTCTCCGGTAATTCGGCCAGATGACCAAGGCGATTCTGCGAGTCGTAACGTAAGAGCACGCGGACCCGCGCCTTTTCGGTCAGCAACCTCTGAACAAGGTGCGAGCCGATAAACCCGGCGGCGCCGGTGACGAGGACTTTGCTGTCTGCGAGAGTCGGCATACTTATTGTGTCGGCAATTCTACCTTTTCCTATGCACCAGTGCGGTGGCCCAACCGATCGTGACAAGGGCCAAGAGGATCGAGACCAGGACCAGCCGTCCTGCCGCGGCATCTTCGCCGATTTGCACGCGTTGGTAAATAGCGGCGGGGATCGTCTGAGTCAATCCTGGGATATTCCCCGCGACGATGACAGTGGCGCCGAATTCTCCGAGAGCGCGACCGAAGGAAAGCACTACGCCCGACCACAACGCGGGTTTGGCTTGCGGCCAGATGATGGTGCGAGCGATCATCCAGCGGCTGGCGCCAAAGCCGGCCGCCGCGGCAATCAGGCGATCATCGACACTCCGAAATCCGGCGGCGGCGCTGCGCGCCAGAAATGGAAAGGCGACAATCCCCGCGGCGATGATGGCGCCATAAGGAGTGAACGCTGGCGATCCGCCCAAGGCTGACCACAGTCCAGATAATGGACCGCGCGGAGAGCAGAGATACAACACCGCGAAGCCAACTACGACTGGGGGTAAGACAAGTGGGAGCATCACGAGCGTCTCCCAAATCGCGCGTCCGCGCAGGCGACCGTGGCCAAGCCACCAGCCCACTGCGATCCCTAGTGGAAGGATCCAGATGGTCGCGCCGATAGCGACCAGGAGCGAGAGACGTACAGCCGACCAGTCTGCGGAGGTCATGGATTCCCCGGGAGAAAAAGCAGATGCTTCGCTGCGCTCAGCATGACATTCCTCTCGCCTTGAATCAATCTTGGTTCTTGTTCGGCTCGCTACTTGACGACTTTGAGTGAATCGACAACGAAACCGGATCTGGTGAAGAGTGCGAGGGCGTCCGGACCGTGAAGGAAGTCGACCAGTTTTCTGGTCGCTTCCGCCCGGCCACCCTTCATCGTCGCCAGCCCATAGACGATGGGCGGATAGAGGGAATCCGCGATCACTTCGACCACGCGAACTTTCCCGGTGATAGCGACATCGCTGGCATAGGCCAAGCCCACATCAGCGACGCCCAATCGCACGGCGTTGATCACGCTCCGTGCATCTTCCTGGATGACAAGTTTCGCGCGTACGCGGTCGTAGACGCCGATGCGTTGTAGATACGCACGCGCGTATCGCCCGGCGGGAGCGGCTTCCGGGTCGGCGATGGCGATCTTGCCCACTGCTGGGCCATCCAGTGGACCAAAGGCGCGGGTGCGGTGATCGAGATCAATCGAGGTGATCAGGACAAGTTGGTTGCGGAGAAAGGGCTCCCAACGGAGGATCGGCGAGTTTTTGTCCTCGGCGAGCCGCACGACCCAGCTGGTGTCGGCAGAAACGAATAAGTCCACGTCGGCGCCGATGCGGATCTGTTGCGCGAGCGAGCCGGAGGCGCCATAGGCGATGAGAATCGGCGTGCCGGTCGCGGCCATGTAGCGCGAAGCAAGGCTGTCCAATGGTCCGCCGAGTGAGGCAGCGGCGAAAATCAGGAGTGGTTCTTCGTCAGCAACAGCAGGAATGGTCAAACCAATCAGTGACAGGATCGCGATGAGAATCGCGGCCCGAAAAGCTGGCATATGCAATACACCTTTACGCACCGGTCTCTCCTGACTGAAATGCGCTGACGCTGCCAACATCACGGAAGAGGCGAAACCGGTTCATAAACGGCTGCACCAGCCTGTAGTATGCCCACAACGACATTGCCGCCAACGATCCACCGATGAGCCAACCACCGAGAGCATCAAACGGATAATGGATTCCGAGGTAGACGCGTGAGTAAGAAACAAGAACAGATGTCGCGAGTAGCGGCCAGAGAAGTCGTCGGTAGATGACACCGAAGAAGATCGCCGCGGCCATCGACGAAGTCGCATGCCCGGATGGAAATGCGAGAGTCCGTCCACAACGGTACAGCAGGCGCACGCCTTCGACATCGTGGCAGGGTCGAATTCGGCCCACCCACGGCTTGATCACAAACGAAGCCAATTGGTCTGAAGCGGTGAGCATGATGATTGCCAGCAGAACAACGGTGCGTCCCTTACCGCCGCCGAAGATGGCCACTGCAAGAAGACCGCCGATAATCAATGGCGCCCAATTGCGCAACTCGGTCACAATCGGCATGATCCAGTCGAACACGGCGTTCGCGGCCCCAGCGTTGAGCTTCAGCAGAAGCCAGGTGTCCGCCTGGACTAAGAGATCGATCATTGCAGTTTTAAGTCCCCGTCATGCCAGTCGATTCCGGTGCGGCCCAACTCGCCGATCCGTTCACGCACCCGGATCGTGAGCGAGCACGGGACCAAGATGCGTCCGTGCGCTCGCTCGTCGTAGCGCCCCGGCTGGAAGGTTATACCGAACTCTTCCAGTGCGCGATAGACAATTCCGGTCCGTTCATGGTCGAAGTCGACCTCGACTTCACGGACGACGGTTCGGGTGAGAATCTCCGCTTCGGCGATGGATGCGTTCGTGGCATCGGCATAAGCACGAACCAATCCCCCGGTTCCCAGTTTGGTCCCGCCGAAATACCGCGAGACGACGCAGCAGACGTTTTCCAAGCGCGCACCCTTGAGGGCATCGAGGATAGGGCGTCCCGCGGTGCCGGAAGGCTCGCCTGCGTCCGATGACCGCTCATTCAGTGTAAACGGGCGACCGACCCGAGATGCCCAACAATGGTGAGAGGCGTCGGGGTAGCGTCGGGAGCGCTGATGGAGTATGGCCTCAGTATCGTCTTCTGAAGAGGCCGGGGCAAGACAGACCAGGAACTTCGAACCGAGGACAAGAATCGACGTCGTCACCGAGACCGCGACAGTGCGGAAGAAGTCTTCAGGCGCGGGAGAAATAGGGGGCATTGGTGAATGATAACGAATTCCTCACACGCCAACGGGGGTCATCTGCGGGCACGGTCAGCGGCACACCCGCGAGTGTCGCTGTGCAAACATTTTCCTCGCTCGGCCGATCAAAAAGCGATCGGCGCTCGCGAGGCGAAGGATAGACTGAAAGTCTATCCTCCTGAAGAGCCCTGGTGGCGCAATCGCGCGAAGTACCAACGTGGGGTCTTGCTCAGTTTTCCGACACACGCGTCGACGGGGCACGGCGAATCTGGATCAGGAGCCAGAGCAAAACGAGCAAGCCGAGCACCAGCGCCAGGGCGAACATCACCAAGGTGCCCCACTGTGTGCGAACTTGTTCCTTGAACGGACTAAAGTATGGCGACATTGTTTCGAGGCGATACGCTTCGCGTTGGATGAGCAGTTCCAGTATGCTCAATAACGCCGCGACGGTGGCGAGCCAACGAGCGAGATTCAACCTTTTGGCCATGAGCCAGATCAGACCTGCGACAACGCCGAGAGCCGAGACAAGCGGGCCATCGAAGTTATAGATTCCTGATCTGCCGAAATTGGCGGTAAGGAACCAAGTCAAGAGCCCCAGGCCGCCGAGAATCGCGGCCCACGCCGCCCCTTGCGGTACCTGTCGATCGGTTCGCCATTTCGGCCCGAGCCAGAAAGTCCAGGCACTGGCCGCGATCAGGGCCGCGCCGAAATAGCCGAGCAAACGATGGAAGACGGCCACAACTGGAACATTCTGGCTCCAGGGAGTTTCCGAGATCGACTTGAGGTGATTCCAGGAATAGGTGTAGCCGATTGCGATAACGCTGAGTACGGTCACGAACCAGAACAGCTTGCCCGATAGCGATGGGCCATTGTTGCGCATCCAACTCCAGACAGTCCAATAGAGCGCATAGAATCCGATGAGGAGATAGGCGACAATGGCCAGCCACGGGAAACCGATGCTGATGGAGGACGTATAGAAGTATTTGCCATAGAGAATCTGCACAAAAAGCAGCGGAGGCACACCCAGCGTGATTGTCATCGAAAATCCGACCACGCCGGCGCGATGAACGCGCTGTGAGTCATAAGCGCCGAGTTTCCCCCACTCGGCAGCAGCCCGCGCCCAGAGTGAGGAGAAGAGCAATCCCAGCAGGCCGAAATGGAGAACGAAAGTCAGTCCCAGCAGAAAGAGCATAATCTGCGGGGGCGCCGGCATTGCCATCGGATCATGTCCGCCGATCATTGGCCACCTGCCTCTGTCTGAAGGTCATACAGTTCGTTCCACCTGTCCGTGCGCAGGGTCGCAAGAAACGCCACGAGATCGGCGAGGTCCTGATCGGTGCCGGCAAAGGGCGGCATGAATCCTCGCAGTCGATGCAGGTGCCTCGTGTTGTCGCGAATCATGTCGACGGTCCAACTTTCGACCAGCGGTCGAATCGCGTTGTACCCATCGACCGCGTGGCAGCGCAGGCATTGCACGTCATAGATGATGCGACCGCGTTCGACGGGAGTCAGACGCGCGGGGTCTTGACCGTGGGCAATCATCGGCGGAACTGAGAAAAAGCCATCGCGGTCGATGCGCGCTACCTCATCACCGGTCAGGCCATTGGCGTAGAGGTAGTGATAGACGGTGTAAGGTTTGCGGATACCCTCGCGCACGTACTCCATCGAGCCGGTCGCAATGAGTGCAATGCCGGTGAGGAGGAGCGCGGTTTCCAGATGCACCGAGCGTTTGTTCTTGAGCAATCCCCAGTACGCGTAAACACCGATTAACGTCGAGGCGAGAATTCCGAATGCGAAGAAGAGCGACATGGCCACGGCGCCGCCGACAACCAAACGGCTCGCAGTCTCGGGGGCGGCGAGAAAGTACCACAACGATACCGGGATCATGAGTGCCAGCGGAACCAGGAAGACCGAGCCCTCGTTGATCACATGGCGGCGATCTTCGCCGGACATTCCCTTTTCCAAATTGGCCACTACCGCGATGAAAAGTCCCGCCAGCGACAAAGAGGAAATGGTGCGCAAGACCGCCGACGGCCACGACGTCGGATTAAGCCAGCCATCCCAGAAGGAACCGGTGGTCAGCCAGTCACCGGGAGTGAGCATGAAGGTCAGAATCCCGTTGATAATGAAGAGCGATCCCCAAGCCGAGGCGGCGTAGATCCAACCAACTTTGACGTGGGTCTTGGGGTCAAGCCTGTCCCAATAGAAGTAGTAGACGTACCCCGAAATGATCTCGACGAAGAAGAGAACCCATTCGGTTGCCCAACCCCAAACGAATTGGCGCAGCAAAAGTGAGATCGTCTCGGGTGAGATGAGCGCAACGACAAACCAGATTCCGACACCTGTCACGGCGCCGGCAACGAAGGAAAAGAGAATAAGAAAGCGCGCGTACCGTCCGAGAAAGCCCAGGAGGACCCTGTCGTTGCGACGCAACGCCCGGCTTTCCAGCCATGGCGTGGCGATTCCGGCGCCGACGGCGAATTGGGCGATCGTCACGTGAATGATCGCCACAATTGCGATCAGCGATGATGGTCCGAGGATTCCGAGGTCGAAGATTGGGTAGTGCACCTGATTGCCCCCCGTTGTTCGCCGTGGATTTCACGAACTGTGCCGACAATAACAGTAATGGGGAGAAGACGCGTGACAAAAAATCTAAGGAATTCGTGTGTCATTAAGACCTGTCGAGTCGGATTTCGGTGGTCACCTGCATCTGATATTACGTTGGGAGAGAATGCGATGCGGTTCGGGGCCGTTGACAATCACGACAATTTCCTTACATTATAAACGCGTACTCACCGCGCACTAAACCATGTTTGAATCACTCAGACGAATTCTCCCCCTCATGCTCGTCGTCTGCCTTGCCGTCGAAGCATCGGCGCAGTTTGGGAAGGAGTATGCCCCTTGGCCGGTCCTGCGAGACGGCGATACCCTGGAACTGCCGTTCTGGGGAGGTGTGAACAGCCCCAAACCATCACTGGTTGACTTCGATGGCGACGGATTGAGCGATCTCATGATCGGCGAGATCCGTGGCAAAGTGGCTTACCTCCGGAACACCGGCACGGTATCGACGCCGGTTTGGACTCCGGTCTCGGACCGCATCGGCGGAGTCAACGCTCGAACCTGGCATCGGTTCTGTGACATCGATGCCGATGGCGATCTCGATCTGTTCTGCGATGCGGGGAATGGCATGACGGCGTATTACCAGAATCAATCGGTCGGGCCTAACATCGTGTTCACACTCATCAAGAGCAACTTCGGGGATTTTGAGACCGGCGTGAACAACACCGGCGACTTCGCCGATCTGGATGGGGACAATGACTTCGATTTTTTCCTCGGCTCCGTCACAGGGGAATTATGGCAATACCGCAATGACGGCGATTCCACCGATCCGATCTATGTCGTCGGGTCATTCTTTTATGACAGCGTCTTTGCTTTTCCTGGCGGACCGGCGAAGGACGCCAAGCAACCGCAGCACGGATTCTCAACAATCACATTTGTCGATAATGATTCAGACGGCGATGGCGACTTGTTTTGGGGAGACATCAACAACAACAATGTCTACCTCTTCGGCAACCTCGGCACGCCCTCCGTTTCTGATCTGACTGAAGTGTCCGAGTCTTACTTTCCACTGACCACTTTCGGGCTGAATCATACCGCTGCCGCTGATTTGGATGGGGACAGCGATTTGGATATCGTTGTCGGGGCGGCCAATGGAAACGACATCAACAATCTCGTCCTGCTTCGCAACAATGGCACGCCCTCGTCGCCCGCTTACGCTGTCTTGGATTCCAACATCATCCACGGCATCGATGTGGGCAGCTATGCAATTCCCGCACTGGCTGACCTGGACAATGATGGAGATGTTGACTTGTTGATTGGCCGCGGCGACGGACGACTGACGCATTTCGAAAACACCGGCACCGCAACTTCGCCTGTTTTTGTCCTGACGAGTGACTTCTACAAGTCGCTCGACGTTGGTCTGTCGGCGGCGCCGGCACTGGTGGATTGGGACAGCGACGGCGATCTCGATTTGTTGATTGGCAGTGAGACGGGTCGGATTGCGCATTATCGCAATGATGGATCGGCCGCGAACTTCAATCCCGTGCTCGTCACGAGCCAATTGAGCGGAATCCAGGTCGACATTCTCAGTATCCCATGTCCCGTCGATTGGGATGGCGACGGCTTAATCGACCTCGTGGTCGGGGAATGGGATTTCAACGGATTTGCGAACGTGTTGCTCTACGAAAATACCGGCACCCTCGGGGCGCCGTCGCTTTCGCTTGTGACCAACCGACTGCTCATGCGTGTCGCGCGTGACCTTACTATTCCGACTGTCTACGATTGGGATTGCGACGGCAAGAAGGATCTCATGATCGGTGGGCGCACTTTCGGCAGCACGCTCTTCCGTAATACTGCGGCCTCCGGCGCCTTTCCGGATTCGCTGACACTCATTCAGCAGTCTGATTCCCTGCCCTGGACGGATAATGGCTTTCGCCTCGCTGTTGCCTTCGCCGACATCGATGGCGATCTCTTGCGGGATGCGTTTGTTGGAGAAGAGGACGGCGGCATTGACTTCTATCGGCGCGGATCGTCGTCATGCTCCTGTCCATTGCACGGCGATCCCAGCGGCGACGGTTCGTTTGAGGTCATTGACGTGGTCTTGACCGTGGGTGTGACATTTCGCAACAATGCCGACATCAGCGACGCCGAGTGTTGCCCGCACATCAGTCGATTCGATCACAACTGCGATTGTTCGGTCGACGTGCTGGATGTGGTTACGATCGTGTCGGCAGCATTCCGCAATGGACCGCCCCCATGCAATCCGTGCGTATCGGGTAACGAGTGCCCGCGGTGATTTCCCACTACAAGTAATTCAGCACCAGATCGAAATCCGGTTCGGCAGGGATCGGGATCGCGCCTTCGAGGACGGCGTCGCGTGATGGTTTATTCGTGTTGTGCGCGACGAGGAAGACCGGCACTGCCAGATCGCGGGCGCGACGAATGGCTTCCATCGACCCCTTCGTGTCCTCATGCAAGCGCACAACGACGACGGCATCGGCCAGAGCGGCAATAATGCGATTCCGGAGAACCAGGCGCGGCTTGGTCAGGACTGCGCGCGGGGCATACTCGCTGATCAGCGCGCCCGATTTTTCGATGGCTTGGGCAAGTACGGCATGTTCGGGCGGGTAAATGTTGTCGAATCCGGCGCCGAGTACCGCGCAGGTTTGCCCCCCGCCGGCCAACGCGCCGGTGTGGGCGCCGCCATCGATGCCGCGCGCCAGACCTGAGACTACAACGGCATCGCGTTCGGCCAGGCCCTTGCCCCAACGAACGGCGTCTGCGATTCCCTCCGCATCCGCTTGATGAGTGCCGATCACCGCAATCGTGCGATCGCCGACCGCAGGCATCGTTCCCCGGACGTAGAGAATCGTCGGCGGATCGGGCAGCGTAAACAGACGCTCAGGGTACTCATCGGCGGTGATGGGCACGGGAACGGTTCCCTGATCAATCATCATCTCGAGATCATCGACCAACGTGTCGGTGAGATTGCGCGCGCCTTCGATGCGTTCAAGATCATCTTCGGCGACACGCGCGATGTCGGCAATCTCGGTCAGCTCCCCCTCCCAAATCGATTCGGGGTCGCCGAAATGAGCAATCAATGCCGCGACGGACTTCGGCCCCAGCCGAGCCTCGGTCGTGAGAGCGTAGAGTATTGCCAAGTCGCGTGTGACGGTAATTGCCATCTCATTCCATCCACGCGAAGCATACGACCGTGCTCCCGGCATCGCGCAATAACCTTGAAAGCGCCCAGAGGGATTTGCCCCTCTCCCAACGCCAATCGACCAGGAGGATCTTCTTGTTGAAAACTATTTCCGGCCGGGACAAGCTATAAAGACCGCCCCAAGGCACCGGCAATTTGGTCAGACGATCGGCATGATCGTTGAGCGGCGCCGACACGATGAAGAGATCGGGACGGAAGCTTGCGTCCAACGAGGCAGCCAATCTCTCGCCCGCCCATTCAAGAACGTGGACGGCGTGGAATACTTGCGGCGGCGGGACAATCGCGACGAAGTCAAACTGAGGTAATGATCGCGATCGGATAAAGCGCGCGGCCACATCGACCAGACGCCAACCGCAGTCGTACTCTCCGTTTTCCTCAAACCGGTAGGCGTGCGCACCGATCACCGTCCTTCGGTGAGGCCAATGTGGTGTGAACTCCGGTTCCAAGACCCAGCCCTTGAGATTCTCCCCCGACTTTTCGAGTCCGTCAGGAAGTGGAAGCGATGAGATGTTTTCGGGTGCGGGCCATGTCTCGGGGTCCGGCGAGAGTCCGAGGACGTGCCGATTGAGGACACGCTCGAGGCGCGAGGCAAGAAGGTTGATGGTGGTGCTGCGTGACACTCTGGTCTCAGAAGATTTCGGCCGTGAAGATTTCAAGAGTGGTCGCCGGATCTTTCCAGGCCAACGGATCGAGGCCGGCTTTGATACAAGTTTCGGCGAGGAACGTTTCGCGATCCCAGTCGTGCTCGATCGGCACTTGCGGCAGAAGCACCCCGGCCAAATGACCGCGCGATACCAAGAGACCGTGACGTCCCACCAGGACTTTATCCGGGTCAGTGATGGGTTTAAGCGGCGAAAGCACGGTGATCTCGACTTCAAGCCGGTCGACTTCTTTGGGTTCGACGGGGATGAAGCGGTGATCGCGCAACGCTGCGGATTCGGCCATCTCCCAGACAGCCTCGACGAGCGGCTTGAAGGGACGAACGTATCCCACACAGCCACGCAGGTCGCCACGTTGCTTCAAAGTGACGAAGACACCGCGCTTTTCCCGCAGGCGCGCTGTCGGGGCTTCGGGGCAGGATATCTTTGCGCCCTTGATGGCGTGTTCCAGTGAACGTCGCGCCGTGGTGCGCAAGAGTTCCCGCTCGGAGTCATTCAGAGTGCGGTCGGCGTCGAGTGTGGCATGATCGGTGATGTCGTGGGTGTCAGATTTTTCTTCGGAGAGGACGTACTCTCGTTTTGAATTCGGCTTCCCTTGGAACAATGCGGCCGAGAGGTAACCAACGATATAGCCGCGTTTGTCTCCCGTGACGTCGCCGGAGTTGCGTTGCGCCATGATCCGAGCGGCGTCGGCACCCATCGCTTCGGCCGCGATCATCGCCGCGGTGATCGGCCCACCGCCGCAGGCTTCGAGCGCGCCATCGGAATAGAGGTCATAGAAACTGTCGGGTGAGAAGGCTCGGATCGCCTCGGCCGCCGTGGCATCCATCCGCTTGGTTGTTTGGTAATCGCGACCATGGGCCAGATCG
This sequence comes from uncultured Ignavibacteria bacterium, assembly GCA_964371625.1. Classification (GTDB taxonomy): domain Bacteria; phylum Zixibacteria; class MSB-5A5; order WJJR01; family WJJR01; genus JACQFV01. Next base: position 395,827 of record CAYJMP010000002.1, read on the forward strand.
GACGAGGCAACAATGAGTGTTCGGCCGAGTTTGGCGTGACGCCCGATCAATTCTCCCAGGCGCTTGGATGTCGGGTATTCCTGATCGCCCATCATGATCGGGACAAGCGAGAACTGCCCGAGGACGACTTGCAGAAACGGCAGATGAACTTCGAGCGCATGTTCATATCCGCCGCCGATGGCGTCGTGGCCGACATCGGAAAGCGCGATGAGCGGATCGGTCTCAGTCAGCCGCGCACAGAACTCGAGATCGACCGGGATGTCGCCAAGCGGCGTACGGTAAGCGCCGCCGGAATAGACGGAGCAACCGCGGAAAAAGGCGCGATGCGATGGCGAAATCACAATGACAGTGCTGAATGAGAGTCCTTCCAGCTGCTTGTAGGCGGCGGCGGCGATGGCTCCCGAGTAATCGTACCCGGCGTGCGGGCAGATCAGAGCCGCAATCGTACCGGGGAGTCTCTCACTTTTGGCTTCCGCAAAAAACCGTGCAATCTTCTGCGTGAGAGCTACAGGATTGTCCGGATAGAATCCGTCCTCGCCGGCAACCCGGAATGGGCGTACTTGCTTGGGATCAGAGACGGTTCTCATGGCAGGCGCGACAATTTGCGCAATCGTACAATATACGCATCGCCGGAGTTGGCGCACACCTCATTGTGCACCAATGCCTTAACACGCCCGTCCGAATCGGCGGCGACGGTACCGGTTTTCATCAACTGCCAAGGGGCTTTTGCGTATCATTCTGCGAACCGAACGATGAAAAAGAGCTGACATCGCGTTGCGTGCTGTTCTCCGGTAGAACGGCCGGTTCGGTATGGTGACTTGCGGGAACTACGTGGGCAGGAAACCGTTTAGGTTCATCGCAAGGCAAAAAGGAGGAGTTAAGCAGTGAACGGTCTTAAGACAGTGATGTTGCTGACAGCACTGACGGTTCTTTTTGTGGCGGTCGGCTACGCAATCGGCGGTCAGGGCGGCATGATCATAGCCTTCGGGTTTGCGGTCGTGATGAACTTCATTTCGTATTGGTTCTCAGACAAGATAGTTCTCAAGATGTACAACGCACAGCCGGTTCAGGAGAAGGACGCGCCGCGTCTGGTCGGCATGGTTCACAGATTGGCGGCTCAGGCGGGCATTCCCGCTCCACGTGTCTACGTTATTCCGACGGCTTCGCCGAATGCTTTTGCGACCGGGCGCAATCCAGCGAATGGCGTGGTCGTATTCTCGCAGGGAATTCTCGATTTGCTCTCCGACGATGAGCTTGAAGGTGTGGCGGCGCATGAACTCTCACACATCAAGAACCGCGACATCCTGACTTCGTCGATTGCCGCGACCATCGCGGGGGCCATCGGCATGCTGGCGAGTATGGCGAAATGGGGTGCGATCTTCGGTGGGATGGGCGGACGCGATGACCGCGAAGGCGGCGGCGGGGTCATTGGACTTCTGGCTATGGCGATTGTTGCGCCGATCGCGGCGATGTTTGTGCAGATGGCGATCTCGCGTTCGCGGGAGTACGCCGCCGATGCGACCGGCGCGCAGGTATCCGGGAAGCCATTGTCGCTGGCCAATGCGTTGCGCAAGTTGCATGCGGGAGCTGAACGCCGTCCTTTGAATGCCAATCCCGCGACCGCACACATGTTCATTGTCAACCCGCTCTCGGGACGGTCGCTCATGCAGCTTTTCTCCACGCATCCGCCGGTTGAGGAACGCATTGCGCGTCTCGAAGGCATGGCGTATCGGGTCTGATATACATCCGATGGGGTTTCGTAGGGGCGTATGGGCATACGCCCCTTCTTTTTTGGCCATCAGTGGCGAGCGTGCGGGTGTGGACGGGCGTGGGTATGGCTGCGGGCATCCTCTCTGTCGTCGCCGCAACAGCAAGAACGCGGCGCCGACATCTCCCCCAAGGGGGAGATGAACGGTTGTGCTGTCACTTGCTCGCGGTCTGCTGATCGCTTCACTACGGCCTGCCAATGACGAACGGAGTTTTGAAGAGCGGGCGAACTACATCCCTACGATGTTGTCATCCTAGGTACTTATTCCGACATTAGTGTCGGTGGATCCATTATGACTGAGAATCTCACAGTCGAAATCGTCATCATCATCATCTTGCTGTTGATGAACGGTTTCTTTGCCGGGGCCGAAGCCGCGTTGATTGCGGTCCGTCGCTCGAAAGTGAATGAGCTCGCGGTCAGCCGGGGCGCGGCAGGGCGTGCGCTCAAGGCGCTGAAGGAGAGGCCCGAGACCTTTTTGGCGACGGTCCAAGTCGGGGTTACGATTGTGGGGACTTTGGCCTCGGTCATTTCCGGCGCCGCGATTGTCGCGGTCCTGGTACCGCAGATTGCCTCACTGCCATGGAGATTCACGCAGCGTTGGCCGGAGCAGATCGCGATCGCAATTGTCGTCGGGATGATCGCTATCTTCGAATTGGTCATGGGTGAACTCGTGCCGAAGTACATAGCCATCGCCCGTCCAAACCGCATTGCGCTCTTCGTGGCGCGGCCGATTCTTTGGATGGCCGCGATTGGCAAACCCATAGTCGCGATTCTCACTGTCGTATCGCGGGGCATCGCGCGACTCTTAGGTGTGCATCCTTCCGAACACAATCAGCCAGTCTCCGATCAGGAAATCCGCATGCTGGCGGTCGAAGGTTCGCTCCATGGCACGATCGATGATGTCGAACGCGAGTTGATCCACCAAGCGCTCGATTTTTCCGACACGACCGCGCGGCAGGTGATGACGCCGCGCCCGGATGTCATTGGCATCGATGTTAACTGGAGTGTCGACGAGGTCTTGCAGACGATTCGCGAGGAAGGATACTCGCGGTATCCGGCGTACAACGGCACGATCGACCGGATTGAAGGCGCCGTCTACACTCGGGACATCATCCATCTTTTGGCCGAGGATTCGCCCATCATTCTGCGGGACCTGATTCGTCCGGTGATGTTTGTGCCCGACTCGATGGTGATCTCGCAGGTGATGGCCAAGATACAGAAGGAGCATCGTCATATGGCGGTGGTGCTCGATGAATTTGGCGGAACGGCGGGCCTGATCACGCTGGAGGATGTCCTCGAGGAGATCGTCGGCGACATCCGCGATGAGTATGATTCAGAGGAAGAGGCCGAGTTTCGTCTTTTACCCGATGGCACGGCGCTCGCAGCCGGGGGCATGCCGATCATCGATTTCAATGAAGAGTTCGGTGTCTCCGTATCGACCGAATTGGCGGACACGTTGGCAGGACTCGTAACGGCAACGATTGACCGGCTGCCACGGAAGGGCGATACCATTGAAGTGGATGGTGTCTGCCTGGATGTGGCGACTTTGAAGGGGCGGCGGATTGTCAAGCTGAGGGCGCGGAAGCTGGCGAGAGATTAGAACTACGAGTCGTAGTTAGCGTCCATCGCGTTGATATCCGATTCGTTTTGTTTTCGACGGGGGCGGGGACATCAATTGTCGAATCGCCGCGACGAGCGAACGAAGGGACTCGTCATGTTGACCGACGCGCTTGTCCAGTTCCGCGAGTTTTCAGCCAAGACCTTGTGAGTCGCAATTACTTCGCGTAACCGGATAAACGCCCGAACAACGAAGATACTCGCTTCGACCGCGATGGGCGAATTCAGCACGCTTGCCAACATCAATGCGCCGTGCTCGGTGAATGCATAGGGAAGGTATTTCCGGTGCTTACCGCGTCCCGGTTCTAAGATCGCAATCTGCGATCTTAAAGACTCGACTTCTGCCCGAGTAAGCTGGAACATGAAGTCTTGGGGAAATCGATCGGCATTGCGCTTCACTTGTTCATTGAGTCTTCCGGTTGACACACCATAGAGTCTGGCCAAGTCACTGTCAAGCATGACCTTCTGGCCACGAAGCACCAGGATCAAATTCACGATAGAGCCGACGTTGACCTTGGCTACGCTTTGGGATCCCTTCGCCATCTGAGCGGCTTTCCTTCGGTTCTAAGATCGCAATTTGCGACCACAAACACTTGGAATCGAGTTGGCGATGCAATCACTTTTGCAGCACAAACGACGGACCTTTGAATCCAGAATCTACTTCAGCACCAGAAGTGCATTCGCAGCGCCTTGCACGAAGCTAACGAATGAGCCGGGGAAAATCCCGAAATAGAGGACGCCGATGGCGGAGATTGCCAGAGCGGTGACAAGGCTGCGCGAGACCGGGAACGCGGTCTGCGACAGGTCGGAGGGGAAATACATGCGGCGAATCACGGTTACATAATAGTAGAGGGCGATGACCGAGGTCAGAAGCGCGAGAATCACAAGCCAGAGGTAGCCGGCATTAATACCCGCAAGGAAAACATAGTACTTCGCGAGAAATCCTGCGGTCGGCGGAATTCCCGTCAACGAAAGCAGAAAGAGCGTGAAGAAAGCGGCGAGCATCGGCGAACGCCGTGCCAGGCCGGAGTAATCCATGATTTCATCGGAGCCGGTGCGTTCGGAGAAGGCGATCACACAGATGAATGCGCCCATGTTGGCGAAGAGATAGGCCATCATGTAAAACGCCATGGCGGTCGCGCCGTAGGCATCGAGGGCCACGGCCCCAACCATCACGTAGCCGATCTGCGCGACCGATGAATACGCCAGCATGCGTTTGATGTTGGTCTGCACGATCGCGGTCACATTGCCGACGACCATCGCCAATGCCGCGAGTACAGCGATCGCATGCCCCCACACCAATTGCGCCGATTCCAGGCCGACGAAGAACACACGGATGAATGCCGCCAACGCAGCAGCCTTTGAGGCGACTGACAAGAAGGCTGTGACCGGAGTGGGTGCGCCTTCGTAAACATCGGGCGCCCACATGTGGAACGGCGCGAGTGCCAACTTGAAGCCGAATCCCGCAATCAGGAAGATGATCGCCAGAGTCATTCCGGGCGAGAAGTTGGCGCCGGGACCGGTGCCGCCCTCCATGTAGATGCCCCAGATTGTGGTCTTGAGCGTCTGCAAGTCGGTTGTCTGCGTCAGGCCATAGAGCAGGGCGACGCCATAGAGCAGGATCGCCGAGGAGATGCCGCCGAGAATGACATACTTCAGGCCGGCTTCGGCGGACTTGCGGTTGGTTTTGTCGAAGGCCGCAAGAGCGTAGAGTACGATAGTCGAGAGTTCGAGTGAAACGTAAAGCGTCAGCAGTTCTGTCGCCGAGATCATGAGCAACATGCCGACCGACGACATGAGCAGGAGACCGTAGTATTCACCGCGATGCGCGCGGAAGCGGCCGACGGTGCCAATCGACGCGATGATGGTCAACGCCACTGCGCCGAGGACGATTTCTTTGAACACGACCGCCATGCGGTCGAAGACAAACATGCCGCCAAAGGCTGTGCCGTCGGGTGTGATGGCGACCCATGCGGCTGTGGCTACAACGCCCACGAGCGTGGCCGCAGCAAACATTGCCGAACCGCCGGGGCTTTCGTCACGCTTGCCGGTGGCCCAGGCGAGGACAAGCGCGCCCCAAACAAAGAGGAAGCACTCTGGCAGGATGATGGCCCAGTCGGCGTAGAATTTGGCGAAGTCGAAGTTCATGTAATGTCAGCCTTCACGTTGTCTCAAGAGCAGGCTCGCGAGTACGCTCGCCCTCCATAAGACTCCATTGAATTAAGCGCCGATTACCCTCACGAGATTCTCAATCGTTGCCTTGATATAATCGGACAACAGCGCGGGATAGACGCCGAGGGCGATCATCAGTACGGCCAACGGAATTACCGAGATCAGCTCGCGCGCGTTGATCTCAGTCAGGCCAACTGAGTGACCCGCGATGCTGCCGAGAAACATCTTTTGGATAATGCGCAGGAAATAGGCCGCGGTCAAAAGCACACCCACCACGCCGATGGCGACGGTCCATTTGAAGTATGGGAACGCGCCCAAGAAAACCATGAATTCGCTCACGAATCCGGAGAGCCCCGGCAGACCGAGCGAACCGAGGATGAAGAGGATCATCACGCCGGAGTAGACCGGCACTTTGAGCCAGAGGCCGCCATACGCGTCGATGTCGCGTGTATGGGCGCGGTCATAAATAACGCCCACCAGGATAAAGAGTGCCCCAGTGATGAGGCCGTGCGAGACCATTTGGAACATGCACCCCGAGATGCCGGCGACCGATCCGACCGCGGCCATCCCCAAGAGGCAATAGCCCATGTGCGAAACCGACGAGTAGGCGACGAGTTTTTTCAGATCCTTCTGCGCCATGCAGACGAAGGCGCCATAGATGATGCCCGCGACACCGAGCACCGCCATGGGCCACGCGAAGTACTTGGTCGCCTCGGGAAACATCGGGAACGAGATTCGCAGCAGGCCATAGGTGCCCATTTTCAAGAGGACGCCGGCCAGCAACACCGAGACCGCGGTGGGTGCCTCGACATGCGCGTCGGGCAACCAGGTGTGGAACGGCAAAGTCGGGATCTTGATGGCAAACCCGATGAAAAAGAAGACAAACGCGAACATCTGGAAGCCGCGGGTGATATCGGGACCGCGTTGAATGTGCTCGATAATCGAGAGCGTGTGCGGCGCCGAGGTGAAGTAAAGCGCCAGGATCGCCACCAGCATGAAAATTGAGCCGAACAAGGTGTAGAGGAAGAACTTAATCGCCGCGTACTCTTTACGCGGCCCGCCCCAGATGCCGATCAGGAAATACATCGGCACCAGCATGACCTCCCAGAAGACATAGAAGAGGAAGAAGTCGAGGGCGCAGAAGACACCAATCATTCCCGCTTCGAGCAGGAGATAGAAGGCGAAATATTCTTTGACGCGATTGGTGATGTTGAATGACACCAGGGCGGCCAAGAAGCAGAGCAACGCGGTCAGCGCCAGCATCGGAACTGACAGGCCGTCGGCGCCGAGGTGATAATTCACATTGAGAGCCGGTATCCACGAGGCCTGTTCGACAAACTGGAAGTCAGCAGTGGCGGGATTGTAGGACGCCAGCATCATCAGGGAGAGCAACAGCGGAATGCCGGTGGCCACCATGGTCACACCGCGGATGAGACGGTGATTGTCCTTGGGCAGGAACATGATCACCGCCATACCGATGATGGGAGTGAAGATCATCCACGAGAGCAATCCTGATATCATGTCGTAACCGTCCTTCGTTTACACTTTGCGCGCAGGCGGCTCGGCCGGAGCCTCGCCCTCCCAGTGCATTATCGCAACAACCAGATGATGACCATGGCGGCGAACACGATGAACGCGTAGTTCTGCACGCGCCCGGTCTGTAAGTGCCGAATCGTTAATCCAAAACCTCGCGTCGCGATGCCGGCGCCATTGACTGCACCGTCCACGATGTAGGTGTCAAACCATGTGTTGATCTTCGAAAACAACATACCGAGAGCGCCGGCGCCGTTGACCGCGCCGTCGACGATCGTCTTGTCGAACCAGAACCAACCGTCGCAGATCACATAGTAGGGGCGGATGAACAGCACATCATAAGCTTCATCGAAGTAGTACTTGTTGTAGAGCGTTGTGTAGATCCCCTTGACCGACGCGGCGATCTTCGCCGGATCGATGGAGCGCTTGTAATACATCAGATACGCGAGACCGATGCCGGAGAGGCCGACTAGGGTCGCGATGGTCGCGGTCGACAAATGGAATTCGGCGTGGTGTGGCTCGCTTAAGAACACCACCGAAGAGAATCCGTGCGAGAGCCAGGGCATGCCGACGAAGCCCGACACGAGCGAGAGGGCCGCGAGGAACATCAGTGGTCCGGTCATCGAAAACGGCGACTCGTGCGCGTGTTCAAACTTGTGATGATCGCGCGGTTGGCCGGTAAAAGTCAGGAAATACAGACGGAACATGTAGAACGCCGTCATGAAGGCGACCAACAGGGTCAATACCGTGAAGACCGGGTGTCCCGCTGTGGCCGCAACGATCTCATCCTTAGACCAGAAGCCCGACAGCGGCGGTACACCGGCGATGGCCAACGCGGCGATGAGGAAAGTCCAAGAGGTGATCTTCATCTTGGAGTGCAATCCGCCCATCTCCTGGATGTCGTTGGTGTGGACTGCGTGGATGACCGATCCGGCGCCGAGGAAGAGCAGAGCCTTGAAGAAGGCATGGGTCATGAGGTGGAACATTGATGCGGTAAAACCGCCCAATCCCAATGCCATGATCATGTAGCCCAGTTGCGAGACGGTCGAATAGGCCAGCACGCGTTTGATGTCGTTCTGGACCAAGCCGATGGTGGCCGCCATCAGCGAAGTAATGATGCCGATCCAGGCGACGACCATCGAGGCATCGTGCGCGACTCCAAAGAGGATGAGCGAACGCGCGACGAGATAAACACCGGCGACAACCATCGTGGCGGCGTGAATTAACGCCGAAACCGGTGTCGGGCCCTCCATGGCGTCGGGGAGCCAGACATGCAGCGGCACCTGCGCTGACTTTCCGACAGCGCCGGCGAAGAGACAAAGAGCGGCAACTGTGAGATACCCGCCGGTGAGCATGCCGCTTTCCACCGCGCCGTTGACGTCCTTGAACGCGAGGGAGCCGACAGCGGCGTACAGCATCAACAGACCGATCAAGAAACCCAGATCACCCAGACGGGTGGTGATGAACGCTTTCTTGCCGGCATCACTGGCGGACTGTTTTTCGAACCAGAAACCGATGAGGAAATACGAGGCAAGACCGACCAGCTCCCAAGCAACAAACATGAGGAAGTAGTTGTCGGCCAGAACCAGGGTCAGCATCGCCATGCCGAAGAGCGACAGGAACGCGTAGAACCGCGAGAAGTACCGGTCGCCGTGCATGTACCCCAGCGAGTAGATGTTGACCATGAGCGCCACGGTCGAGACCACGATCAACATCATGGCGGTGAGGCCGTCAATTTGGATGCCGAGCGGGATGTGCATCGAAGGCCCAAGATTGAGCCAGTCGAACGTGAAGCGCACGGCCTCGGGGTTGTTCCAGACTGTGAAGGCGATCGCCCACGACCAGATGAACGCGATCGACATAGCCGTGATCGAGAGCCCGGCGGACAGCATCCGGTTGCGATGGGTGACCAACATGATGGCCGCCATCGAAATCATCGGAAAGACCGGTATGAGCCAGGCGTTTTCTAGCATATCACCATTTCATGAAGTTGATCTTGTCGACATCAATGCCGCGATGGTGCTGATATATCAAGAGCACAATGGCCAAGGCGACGGTGGCTTCGGCGGCGGCGACAGCGATAGTGAAGGCCGCGACCACTTGCCCCGTGGCGGTTTCGGGCGTGACATAGCGCGCGAAGGCGACCAACGTGATGTTGACCGCATTGAACATGAGTTCAACGGCCATCAAGACGCCGATTGCGTTGCGACGAGTCAGCATGCCGTAGACGCCGATGCAGAAGATGACCGCCGAGAGCGCGAGAAAGTGGTTTAGGCCGATTGATTCCATATTTCTGTCGAGTTTCCTATTGTCCGACTTTCTCCAGTTTCTGCTTCGTTTCCGTTTCGCCGGTCTTCGACTGGACGTTGAGCGGCCCATCCTTCTTGGCAATGACCAACGCCGCGATCAGCGCGGCCAGGAGGAGCACGGAGACGATTTCAAATGGGAGCACAAACTGGGTGAGGAACAACCTGCCGAGCGTCTGACCCTCGCCGCCGGTCATGACGCCCGAGCTGACCGGAATCGGGGTGTTCCACAGCGAGTAAAGCATGATGACCAGCAGACCCAAAGAGATCGCGAGGCCGGTCGGGACCTGCTCGTTGGTGTAGCGGATGGTCGGGTCAGCGATGCGCGCGGTGAGCATGACGGCGAAGATCATCAGAACCGCGATGGCCCCGACATAGATGAGCACTTGGGCCGCCGCCAGAAACGGCGCTTCGAGCAGGACAAAAAGTCCCGCGACGCCAAAGAGCGCGAGAATGAGGAAGATTGCCGAATGGAAGATGTTCCTCGAGCTCACCACCATCAGCGATGACACGATGGTCATGAAGGCGAGCGCGAAGAAGACGAGTGAGATTGTATCCATCGGCTATTTCACCAACAAGATGATGAATCCGGTTACCAGCAAATTCAGAAACGCCAGCGGCAGAAGGAACTTCCAGGCAAACCCCATCAGTTGATCAACGCGCAGGCGCGGATAGGTCCAGCGGAACCACATGAGTATGAACACGCCGGTCAGCGCCTTGATCATGAACCACATCCACGAGGGCAAGAACGGCCCATTCCAGCCGCCGAAGAAGATTGTCGTCGCAATCGCGGATACCGAGAACATGTTGAGGAATTCGGCCAGGAAGAACATGGCGAATTTCATTCCCGAGTACTCGGTGACGAAGCCGGCCACCAGTTCCGAGTCGGCCTCCGGCAGATCGAAAGGCGTCCGGTTGCACTCGGCCGTGGCGGCCACCAGATAGATCAGGAATCCCACGGGTTGTCGGAACACATACCATTGATAGAACTTCGACTGCTGCGAGACAATCTCACCCATGGATAGGGTCTGGGTGAATAGGATCACGGCGAGAATCGAGAGTGCCATCGGCACTTCATAAGAGACGACCTGCGCTGCCGAGCGAAATCCGCCGAGCATGGCATACTTGTTGTTGGACGACCACCCGGCCATGAGCAAGCCGATGACAGTAAACGTGGTCACCGACAGGATATAGAGGATGCCGATGTTGAGGTCGGAGACGATCAGTCCGCGTCCGAAGGGGATGGTCACATAGACAGCGAGGGCGGTCACGAAGGTGACGATGGGCGCCCAGAAGTAGATGCCTCGATCGGCGGTCGCCGGGGTGATGTTCTCTTTTTGCAGGAGCTTGACCGCATCGGCGATGGTCTGCAGGAGGCCATGCCAACCGACCCGCATCGGCCCGAGGCGCATCTGGATGCGCGCCGAGACCTTGCGTTCCCACCAAACCAGGAACAACACAACCACGGAGGCGAAGACGATCACGACCAGCGCCGCGATCGCCAATTGAATCCCCGTGACCCAGGCCGATCCCAACCCTAACGCGGTGACACCCTGCGCAATCAGGTCACCGAACCACTTTACGAGTTTATCAAGTTCAAACATGTGTTAAGCAGTCATCGTCCGTTGGAATGTCCGCGGCTAATACCAGCGGAGCATTCCTTTGCGCCAAGCATAATAGAGTCCAAACAACAGGATCGCGATAAAGACGATCATCTCAACAAAGGCGAACATCCCCAGCGATTGGAAGACCATGGCCCACGGGAAGAGAAAGACCACTTCGACGTCGAAAATGACAAAAATCAGACAGAAGATGTAGAACCGAATGTTGAACTGAATCCACGACGGACCGATAGTCGTCTCGCCGCACTCATACGTCGATTGCTTAATCGGATTCGGGGCGGATGGGCGGATGAGACGCGACAGGAGGAAGGTGAAAAGGACAAATCCAATCCCCAGTAGCAAGAAGATGGCGACCGCCGCAAACTGAGAGACCATGATGACTCCGCCCACCGTTAAAGGCACAACACCCCCGTGTGCCGCAAGACGACGACCGGGAGCGGTGAGCGCCGACATTACCCAATAAGCAGGTGTTCTGTCAAGGGGATTCGCCCCCGGCGTTGTCAGGTTAAATAGTATTGACGACTTAGACTTGCGCGGGACCGCAAGATGACATGCCGAGGTTTTGACACGAGGGCGATCGCACAGATTCGTGTTGGCAGATAATGCGTCGTCCTTTAGACTGTCGCTATGGTCGAGTCCCCTTTTGTGCGCTGGCACCTCTATCCGTATCCGGAACTCCGGCTCGATGACTTGTATGACATTCTCGAACTGCGTCAACGCGTTTTCGTGGTGGAGCAGAACTGTCCGTACATCGATGCCGACGGCGTGGATCCTAGTGCCTGGCATATCGTGGGCCGGGATGAGCATGCGGCGCTGGTTGCCTACGCGCGCATCATTCCGCCCGGCGTGAAATACACCGAGCCGGCGATCGGGCGGGTCGTCACGCATCCGAAAGTTCGCGGCCAGGGAGTTGGACGTCTGCTCATGCGCGAGGCGATCATGCACGCGGTCAATTTGTTCCCCGGCGAACCGATCCGGATCGGCGCACAGATGCACTTGGTCCGCTTCTACAGCGGGTTTGGATTCGAGCCGGTCGGTGATCCGTATGACGAGGATGGCATCCCGCACGTCGAGATGGTCCGTCCGATTCTCCCAGCGTCGCTGTAGAAACGTCCCATCCGCTCATGCGCTCCCGACTCCAACGGGAAATCGAAGAACATCCCCTGCGGCTGTTATTATTAGTCGGGTTTGGCCTGCGTCTTCTGGCCGCGATCTTCGCGCGCGGTTACATGGCGACTGATGATCATAATCAAGTCATCGAGCTGGCGGCGCAGTGGCTGCGGGGTGGAAACGACTACCTGGCTGGTAGTTCACAATTCTACCGATCTCTGCTGTATCCCTACCTGAACTACCTGCAGATCTCCGCCTGTCACACACTCGGCATCTTGAATCCCGATTGGGTGATGTTGATCAACCGGCTCTTGCACGCAGTGTTTTCGCTTTGGACAATCGCGCTGACATATCGCCTGGGGCTCCGGCTCGGCGATCGTCAGACAGCGTTCACGGTAGGGCTCGTGGTTGCCGCCAGTGCGGTCATGCCGTATGTCTCGGTGCGCAATTTGATCGAGGTTGTTTGCATTCCATTCTTAATGTGGGGCATCTATGAGATAGTCTGCGCGCGCCAAGACAAAGGAACAAAGGCACGGCGATGGCTTTGGGCCGGCCTGGCGTTCGGGATCGCGTTTCTGATCCGCTGGCAGGTGGCCAGCGCGGTGGCGGGAATTGGCGTCTATCTACTGCTGAAGCGAGAATGGCGGGGGCTGGCACTGTTCTCGCTGACGTTCTTGGTTCCAGTTCTCGCTGAAGGTGTTTGGGATTGGCAGGCGCATGGCATGTTTCTCGGTTCGTTTTGGCGCTACATCGAGCACAACGCGCGCAACGCATACGGCTACGTGGTCGGACCGTGGTATCGGTACCTGCTTCTGGTACTCGGGATCTTCGTTCCTCCGTTTTCGATCTTTTGCATATATGCCAGCGGACGTTACATCAAGAAGCTGGGGATTCTGGCTTGGGCGGTTCTCCCCTTCTTCGTTGTGCACTCACTTGTGCCGGGGAAGCAGGAACGGTTTTTGCTGCCGATCTTCCCGGCCCTGGCGCTCATGTTTGTGCTCGCCATCCGGCATTGGCAGCTTGAACATGGAGAGACTTCGAAGCAGTGGATCCGTTACGGCTGGCGGTGGTATTGGGCTGTCAACGTTGTGTTGCTCATCGGTGCGCTGACACATTATGGGCAGCGCGGCAAGATCGAACCGTTGATCGGCCTCTACGAGCAGGGCGATGCAAAATCAGTGCTATTTGACCTCACCGAAAGGGGACGGCGCACCGACCTGCCTCTCTATTATCTCGACGGCGGCGGGGTGCGGGCAATGCCGGAAGTGTTCCAAGCTGTCGATGCCGCAGAGATCGACAGTTTAGCCGCGGTCAGCGGCACTGCGAAACTGGACTACGCTGTCGTGTTTTCAAGCGGGAAGTTCGAAGAGCATCGGGCAATGCTCGAGAAGCGTTTGGGGCCAATTGAGATCATCCGGCATACGGGGCCGACTTTGATCGAAATGGCACTGCTGTTCCTCAATCCGAAGTACACGCATTCGCGGGAGTCGTGGTTGTGCCGGGGTTACGTGCAGTGATGCAGAGTACGCTGCTGGAGGAATCGTGTGCTCTACAGCCAGGTGGCCCTGACCTTGGTCAGGGTTTGCACAACTTAGCTGCCAACGGCAGTCAGGTTTCATTGTGCGCGATTCTTCGTGCAATTGTTGCTTCATCGTCGATCGAAACGTCTTTCTGCGAGCCCTGACGAACGTCAGGGCCACCCGTCGTCACTCCCGATCGAGCCAGCCCGTCCCTATTCGTCTGCAGGCGGCAGCGGACCAAGGGTCGCAGAGTTGAATCGGCGCATGCAATCACCGGGGTAAGTGATCCACTCCAATTTCCGCCCCGTTTCCGAGTCGAGCCCCAAGAGATGGGAGGGGTAGAGACCTATATTGCTCACCCCATAGATCGTCTGAAAGCCCGCCGCTCGCGTGATTCTGCCGATCAACTCCAACCCCGGGAAACACACGGGCCCCTGCGTATGGATCGTGTCCAATATCGTAAAGTCGGTTGGTGAGACAACGTAGAGCAACCCCGCCAGAAACTCCCTGTTCACGGGATCCGGCACGAAAACTGGATATCCTCTGTATCCGAATGCGACTTCACCTACTCCAGAATGCACTGGTATCTCGGCCAGTGTGGTCCATGACTGAACATCGATGACAATGACTGCATTGAACGAATTGACCCACAACCGCTTGCCTTCGGGATCGATGGAAACATGGCTCACGGATCTTGCGCGACCTGCGAGGTCGCGACAGGCGCCAAAGGCGACGATACTATCGCGTGAATAGTCGTAGATTACGATTTGCCCGCTATCTGCCTCGCCAGTGACCCAAGGTCTCTGCCCGCAACGAAACGGCTCGGTTATCCGCACAGGAGGCTCGTTCAAAACAGTCATTGTCGATGTGCTGATGATCTTTAGCCCGCCGCTGCCGGAGATAAGAGTGTCTCCGTTTTCGCTGAGGACAAAAAGCCCGACTCCAAGAATTGTGGCGATGATCTCCTTGGTCACAACATCGATCTTGATGATTTCTGTGCCGGTACCCCATCGACCGGCATAAAGCCACCTGCCATCTGGTGAAACTTCTAACTGCCACAGTGTGTTAAGCCCCATGACACTGTCAATGAGTCGATGCGATGTGTCGTCGACGGCGTAATAGTACAACGAGGGCGAATCCCCATGAGCGTACGCGTAGAGGCGGTATTCGGACGAGCCCTTCGGGTTTACCGCTCGCTCGCTGGAACAAGACAGCAGTAACTCAACAACTGCCAATCCGGCGAGTGCCTTCGCGCGACGAATTCTGAGCATCTGGCCATCTCCCTGATGAGCTATTACCGATAGGCAAGCACCTTATTCCCGCCTTGTCAACAATCCTCCACGGAAAGGCCAC
This sequence comes from uncultured Ignavibacteria bacterium, assembly GCA_964371625.1. Taxonomy (GTDB): domain Bacteria; phylum Zixibacteria; class MSB-5A5; order WJJR01; family WJJR01; genus JACQFV01. The sequence continues at coordinate 410,828 of CAYJMP010000002.1, forward strand.
AGATTGAATTCAAGACGCAATCACTATATTATGCAACATAGTTACAGCCGCGCTGTCGCTCAACGAGTTACGTCGTCGACGGCTCTCGCGAGGCTTTTTCACTAGCGCTCGCTTAACACTCGTTCAGAGGCCACCAATGACCTTCTCGGCGAATGATTCTCGTAAACGCGGTACCGACTGGATGGAGGCGGCTCAAGGTGAGCACTGTTCAAGAAAGTTGAGCAAAAAAGATTCTGAGTTCCGCCAAAGAGCGGCGGAACTCAGAATGACGGGCGTTTCACCGGCCGATGTCATGTTGCCGCGGTGTGTTTTGCCGACGCCTTACGATTTCGGCTGCGGGACTATACGCAGATATGGCCTTGGCGCTTTCCAACCTTGCGGGTAGGTCTTCTGCGCTTCTTCGTTGGAGACAGAACCGGCGATGATGACATCGTCGCCCTGCTGCCAATTGACCGGCGTGGCCACTTTGTGCTTGGCGGTCAACTGCAGTGAATCGATCACACGCAGGACTTCGTCGAAGTTCCGGCCCGTGGTCATTGGGTAGGAGATCATGAGCTTGACCTTCTTGTCCGGGCCGATGACATAGACGTTTCGGACTGTCTGATTATCCGCGGCGGTCCGTCCCACGCATGAGCCTTCGAGATCGGCGGGAAGCATGCCGTAGAGCTTCGCCACCGCAAGTTCACTGTCGCCGATCATCGGATAGTTCGGCGCCTGGCCCTGGGTTTCCTTGATGTCGTTGGCCCACTTGACATGATCGTCGACATGGTCAACGCTTAAGCCGATCACCTTGGTGTTGCGCCTGTCGAATTCGGGTTTGAGCTTGGCCATGTAGCCGAGTTCGGTCGTGCAAACCGGCGTGAAGTCCTTAGGGTGCGAGAAGAGGACCGCCCAGGAGTCGCCGATCCAGTCGTGGAAACGGATGCGTCCATCGGTCGTCTCGGCCACAAAATCCGGGGCGACGTCACCAATGCGAATGGGCCGTCCGCCGCCATTTGTCGCGGCTTCGTTAGAAGCAGACATGATGATACCTCACCTTGCTTGTTGGTTGGATGGTCGAACAGTTATGACGTTTTGCCGGAACCCTGCGACGGGAATATACACAAAATCCGTCATATTTCAACCGGAAAGATACCAGCACAAACGGCGGGCAGAGCCCGCCCTACAATTCTTGTTGGGCAGTTGTGTCGGCCAGGATTAATGAAGTGATCGCTGCCGTGTCGATGATCTGGCGGGAATCGTAGGTTTGCGCCCGGATCATGCCGGTGTTGTCGACGACTAATTGCAGGGGGAAATCGATGACTTGGTAAGCGGTCGCAAAGGTCTTGCCGGTGTCGCAGTAGATCGGGAATGCGACCCCAAGATTCTCGAGATAACGCGCAATGCGATCCACCGGCGCGTCGGCAATCCCCAAGACGGGTGGGTGATCGCTCCATTTCGCCAGGGCTTCCCCCCAACCGGCAGACATCACACTACACGGTGGGCATCCCAACTCCATGAAGATCACAACGCCGCCGTTGGCCAATAGAGTCGAAGTGGCATGGATGACGCTGTCGGCATCCATGACCGGGACATCCGGAAACTCTTCCCCCGTTCCGAGAAGGGCGTTGGGTGTCGATTCTTCATAGCGAAATTCGATCGGGTTGAGTTTCTCGCGCATTCCCAGTCCCAGATACAATCCCGCACCGGCAGCAATGACGACGCCGAGGATGAGGACTGCGTTGATGATCCACTTGTTCATGGCTGGGGTGCGCTGAGATGGATGCGGCGGAGATGGCTTCCTGCCGTCTCCGCCGTCATCCGATCAAATCTGTCCGCGATTCATGCTTAGCAGGGGAATGACTGGGTGCACTGAATCGGACTGTTGGAGACTTTCTTACAAGTCTCGACACCGTTATTAACACAACACTTGTGCGGCACGCTGCAGATACACTTGTAGTAGCAGGGACCGGCGTCGGCCGATGGCATGGTCATTCCGATGACGAAGGCCACGGCGAAGACGCCGAAGATTGCGGCGAAGGCTTTGCGCATTTTTGTCACCTCCCTTCGCCGATTTATTAGCCTTCGCAGGCGGACATGTCAACCCAAAAGAGTCCCTTTTTCATTATCCGCACAAGACCGCCCCGCCGTTCACGTTAAGAATTTCGCCGGTGATGAAGGTCGCCCAGTCCGAGGCCAGAAAGACAATGGCCCCGGCGATCTCGTCAGCAGTACCGGCGCGTCCCATCGGGATGAGGTCCAAGTAACGATGCGCATCCGGCGCGGACAGGGCATCATGCGACATGTCAGTGCTGACCCAGCCCGGCGCGACGCAGTTGACGCGAATGCCATCGGCGATCAATTCGGGCGCCAGCGACTTCGTGAAGGAAATCGTCGCGCCCTTGGTCGCGGCATAGTGCGAGTGGAATGCCTCGCCGCGCTGTCCCGCGGTGGATGCGATGTTGATGATCGAGCCGTGCGTTTTTTTCAGGTGCGGAACAGCAGCGCGGCAGCAGTAAAAGAGGCTCTTGAGATTGATGTCGATCATCTCGTCGATCTGATTGTCCGTGATTGTGGCGATGGGACCGTCTTTCCAGATCCCGGCATTGTTGACCAGGATATCGAGCTGCCCGAACTGCCGGACAACATCCGCCACCATGCAGTCAACCGCCGCGGAATCGGCGATATCGACCTTGAAGACTTCGGCCCGCCCGCCCAATCCTCTGACTACTGTGGCCAATGACTGAGCCGCGTCATGATCGCGCTGGTAGTTGATGGCGACATGGGCGCCATGTTCGGCGAAGAGGCGGGCGGTGGCGCGGCCAATGCCGCGTGAGGCGCCGGTGATCAGGGCGACTTTGTCGGTGAAGTTGATCTTCATGTCGAGTCACACTCCGGGGTGGTGCACTGGTCACGGCGTGCAGGGTCTTTGCCCGTTATGGAAAAGATAATCCGAGAGAAGGGTGATATCGACCATGTCTGTTTTGCCGTCACAGTTCAGGTCGGTCGGATCGTACGGCGGCAGCGGATTTTTCCCGTGGAAGATCATGTCGATCATGCGCACGAGGTACAAGACATCATAGCGAGGTGCGGGTGCTATGTTCGAGTTCCAGAGATCGCCGGAGAAGCGCGGCCACGGGTTGCCACGAATCGTTGCGGGAGTACCAAGCTCCCAGACCGCGATGCTCATCGATGTCGATTGTACGGTCGTCATGTCGGCTTCGCCGTCAACATTCAAGTCGCCGATGATCGGCGCGGGCATGTCCGAGGAATTGCCATCACCAAAAATAATCGGATACCCCGGCAAAAGTTGGCCGTCGGGCTTCATGGCGTAGATCCGATCGGGGCCGGAGATCAAGTCGCCCACACGCATCACGATTTCCGGGGCCGGCTCCAGGTCGATGTTCGCCAGCACGACCGGCGAAATTGTACCCGGCAATGCTGCGAGGAGCCCGTTGGTGGAATCAGATCCGACCGGCGCACCGTTGCCGTGGAAGGCATAAAGATACCCCTCGCCTAGCGAATAGGGCGCAAAGAGCAGTTCTGGGCGCGAGTCTGCGTCGATGTCTCCCGCCGACAACGAGTAGAGAAGATAAAGGTTAAATCGTTGCGGGATTTCGCGCGGCCAACCGGCCAGCGGCGCGCCGTGGGGATCGATGACGTGCAACGAAAACCGTCCGGTCGGACCTTCGACAGCGGTGTAGGCAATGTCGAACCGGTGATCGCCATTGAAGTCACCGACGATCAACCCATGTGTTGAATAGTGAGAGGCGACGCGCGATGTGTCATTGTCGGCGTACGCGCCTCCGGTCAACGCGTCAAAAACCGAGATGCCGTCGCCCGCGGCAATAATCTCCGCACGGCCATCGCGGTCAAGATCGCAGATCGCCAAGCGGGGCAAAGCAGCGCCAAATGTGCGGTCGGTGTCGATTCGAGCGAAATACGGTCCGCCTCGTGGAGCGAACTCCGTGCCGTCCGCATGCCAGATCTTGATGTTCCCGTTCCGGTCGATACCACCCACTTCCAAGCCGCCCAGACCGTCGACATCACCGACCACCGGCATTGAGTTTCCGAAAATGCCATGGCCGCCATTGAACTCCTGCGGCCAGCCGGCGAATGCCTCGCCGATGAAAGCGTAGACATGCATGTATGATCCACTGGCGACAATAATCTCGTACTTGCCGTCGCGGTCCAAATCGGCCACAGCGGGAGCGGTTCTAACATCGAACTCTTTTGCGCGCGGCCAGCCGGGATAGATTTGACCATTGGATTGCAGGACGTACAAACCATTCTGAGTCGGGCAGATGATCTCTTCGCCGCCGACACCGTCGAGGTTCACAGTGGCCACGGCAAAATGCGCAGTAGCCGGGAGGTCGACCGGAAATCCCTCAAGAAAGGCGTCACGCACGACGACGCGCACCGTATCTGCGGCAAGCTCAAGTGCGATCGTATCAACAACAATCGAATCGATGTCGATCGTATCGACTCCGATTGAATCTCTCGTGACGGCGAGAATCAAATCATAAACACCACTCTCCAGCGAGTCCGTGCGCCAGTAGGCCAGAGTGTCATTCCAACCAAGTGTGGTTGATATCGCGATGTGGTGATCTTCCGGGGCGGGTAGAGGACCGACAGCGGCCAGCGAATAACGAGTAAACCGAGGAGCGTAGGCGCTGCCGAGGATCGGTCGCATCAGTCGAACTGTGTCGCCGGGCAATGGCAACTCAATTCGGGCGACGGCGTAGTTCCCGAACCACAATGGCCAGTCGATTACCGCGTCAGGTCCCGCATCGAGACGCAGAGTGTAGGGGCCCGCCAACGTGTCGATTCCTCGCAGATCGATTTGGAACTGCTCCCCATCTATTACGATTCGATCTTCCGAAACATCCACCCAGGTCATGGCATATGGGGGATGACCGGGCGCAAGCGAGGCGTGAAGCGTTTGGAAATTACGACCAAGGGCGCGACCGGCAACCCTGACATCGGAACCGGCGACCCGCGCGTTACGCTCATGGCTTGTGACTTCAAGCAGGACGCCAGGAAGCATGGCGAGAGCGCGTTCGAGATTGACACGACCGGCGCCGGTGTGGCGATCCCAACCGGGCAGACTAAGCGAGTCGTTGCCGAAGGGATCGACGATATCATCGGCACTGGCCCGCAGAATTTCGCGCACGCGTTTGTTGGAGAGCCCGGGAGCGTACGACAGGAGCACGGCCGCGGCACCGGCGACATGCGGCGACGACATAGATGTGCCCGAGGCGATCAGGTAACGTTCATCGATAATGTGCACGCCGGGCTCTCCGATGTCAGCGTACAAGTCGACTCCCGTGGCGCGCAGCGAGAGAATGTCTTCGCCGGGAGCGACGACATCGATGAAATCGTTGTAGGTTGAAAAATGGGAGAGTTGATCGCGGGCATTCGATGATCCAACGCCCATGGTCGTCGTGTATCCCGACGGAAAGAAGACTTCGTCGCGTCCGGAGTTGCCCATCGAAGCCACGAGGACCACGCCGCGGTCATGAGCGTATTGCAGTGCATCCTCGATAGCGCGCGAGCGGAATGACCCACCCCAGCTCATGTTGATAACGCGGACTCCGCGGTCGACGGCGTAGTAGATCCCAGCGGCTGAAATCGAGAAGTACGGATTGGGGAAGATCTTTACGCCAATGATGCGGGCATGTGGGCAGACCCCGGCGATGCCGATGCCGTTATTCACGGTCGCGGCGATCGTCCCGGCGACATGCGTCCCATGCCCCATGTAATCCGCGATATCGTTATCGCCAACAATCTCGATGGGGGCAAGGGATTCATCGCCGGAGAAATCCCAGCCAAACACATCATCGATAAAACCGTTGTGGTCGTCGTCCAAGGCGTTGCCGGGGAGTTCGCCGTTGTTGCGCGCGAGATTCTCTTGAAGATCGACATGCAGTGTATCCACTCCGGTATCGATCACGCCCACCAGCACGTTGGCGGTCGGCTCGTTGCTCTCATAGGCAGCCAGAAAGCGAAGGTCTGCGCCGGCAACTCCAACGCGCCCGACGAGTGAGTCGTTGTTGTCGCCAGCGACGCCGCGGACTGACCAGTATGCCTGTCCAGTGTTCCGCAGATCCCACTGACGCGACCAGAGCGGATCATTGGGAATTTCGTGCAACTCAACAAGGCGATCAACTTCGGCGTACTCGACCCAGGGCTGATTCGCCAATTCCTGTGCCAATTGTTCGGCAGAACCGGCGGAAGGGGTCTCGACGACAAAGGTCTGTGTGCCGGGGTGCGGATCAGCAAATGAACTACTGAGCCCAGTCGCGTTCGGCCACAATTGTTTCGCCTCGCGGACGCCGAAGCTCGCGATCATGGCGAGAAACTGTGACCGTGCCCCCGGCGCTGACGCCGCGGTTGGCGACAACGACTGCCACTTCGATGGATTCAGGTATTGGCTCTTGGCGCGAACGATGACGGAATTCAGGGGCCGGGTCGATGTGTCGGATCGCGCCAACTTTGCCCGGGCGTCAGGCGATTGCGTGATCGCGAGTATTGCCAAACTCAGGACATATCGGGTGAACATTTGCCGTCTGGGTCGCATTGGAATCATGATCACTCGACGCTAGGGCTCGGGGCGTTCCTGCCTCAAATATACGTTGGCTGGAAGCGGTTCGATAGGGCGGGGCGACACACACTGCCGCAGTTCTGGGCGCATCTGTGTGTGAAAAAAGGGGCGTATTCAATACGCCCCTACGTTTGCTGATATGTCGGAATGAATCAACCGCCGTGGCCTTCGGCTGTCGGCTGATGAATCTGGCCGGCCGCGGCGGAATCGATCTTGGCGATATAGGCGGCCTGATTCTTCTCGAATTCTTCGACGCAGAACTTGCAGCAGAACTTCACTTCGCGTCCCTGATAATTCTTCACCACCGGGTCGCCCATGGCGCCGAGTTTTTCACCGGAGACGATGCACCAGTCGATGGGGTAGGCCTTGACCTGTGCGGTCGTGGCAGTCCCGGATGCCGGCGCGGTTTCGGCGGTCTTTTGCTCCGTGCCGCAACCGGCCAGCAGCACGATCATGATGCCGATTGTCGAAATAGTTTTCATTCGTCTTCCACCCTTCTGCGAAATCGAGCTTAGTGAGTCGCCAGTTCGCTGAGGAATTCCTTTTCCAGGGCGCGTTCGGCCGCCGGAAGAAATCGCGAGTCGATGAGACAGGTGACCGCGGTGTTCGCGGCGGAGATCATGTCGATGTTGATTCCTTCGGCTGAGAGTGTTCGGAACATGCGTCCGGCAACACCGGGCGCATGCGCGAGGCCGTCGGCGATCAGGCTGATCGCGGCGACGTCTTTTTTCTGCGAAAGTCCCTGCGCGTCCAGCTCGAGCTTGGCCGTTTCGAGAACCGCGGCGGTCTTGGCGACATGCTCATTGCTGACCGTGACCGAAATATCGGTGCGTCCCAGCTCAGCGCCGGCCGCGGCGAGCATGACGACATTGATTCCGGCATCGCCGAGACGCATGAACATTTCGGCGGCGATCCCGGGACGGTCGGGGAGATCGTGCAACGTAAACTTGCAGATGCTTGAGTCGGTGAGAATCGTCAGATGTTTCATGGGAGCTGTCTCCACCAGGGTCAGGAAGAACAAGGTATTGCCCCTCCCGCTTTAAAACAAGACACGGTACGATGGGTTCCGTGGTGTTTAACGGATGGTCACACGGTACGGCAACTCGACCGAGGGGCCGTCATCGTCGGGGTGAATACCGGTCTTATCCAACACCGTTCCCAAAAGCCCTTCGAGGGCGTCGGTCGGCAGAAACGCGCCGGCCAGATCCAGATGTCCCATGTCGAATAGCTGCCATCTTCGCTCTGGCAGCATGACAACGTCAACATCATCACCCGACCTGACACCCGCCATGCGCGCCGCGACCGTGATGCATTCGTGCAAATCAGCGTACCGATCGACCAAGCCGCGTTCATGAGCGGCGAAGCCGGACCAGACACGCCCCTGAGCAATGGCGTAGACTGAGTCGGTCGAGAGCGAGCGTCCTTCGGCGACCAACTCGACAAAGTGATCATAGGCCCGCATCATCTGCGAACGGATGACTGCGCGTTCTTCATCGGTGAAGGTCCCGTTTGAACTGTAGATGTTGGCATACGGTCCACGAGCGATGGCTTCCTTGTCGAGTCCGATTTTGTCGTAGAGACCGGAGAGGTCGAGCTTGCCGCTGACGACACCGATCGAACCGGTAATAGTGTTGGGCATGGCGAAGATCGAGTCGGCGCGGCAGGCGATGTAGTACCCGCCGGAGGCCGCGACATCGCCGAAAGAGACGATGATCGGTTTCTTGCCGATGGTTCTCTCGACCTCGCGCCAGATTTCGTCGGAAGCGAAGACTGAGCCGCCGCCGGAATTGACCCGGAGGACCAACGCTTTCACGTGCCGGGCGTTGCGGGCGTTGCGGATGGCGCGGCCGATCGTCGCCGAGCCCATGACATCGCCATTGAGGAATTCACTGCGGTCGGCGCCTTCTTCGATGGCGCCTTCGGCGAAGATCACGGCGACTTGCGGGGGCTCAGCCCAACCGCGACGCTCATACACACGCTCTTCGAGTTCGCGCATGCCGACCTGCCGCCAGAACTTACCGCTCATCTCGCGCACGATACCGTCAATCTCGTCGGCATAGACCACGGTGTCGATCAGGCCAGCCTGCTGTGCATCGACCGAGACATACGGACCATGCTCAATCCAGCCACGCACTTGATCACTCTGCACGTCTCGCCTCTCGGCCAAGGCCTCGACCCACTGCTGATCGAGATCGGCGAGCAGAGCCGTGACTGCCTCCCGATGCTCCGGTGACATTTCTGTGCGCGTCAAGAGATCCGAGGCATTCTTGTAATCGCCTACATGCTCGAGGTCAGCGATGATGCCCAACTTGTCGAGGAGGCGTTTGGCGAAGGTCACTTCCGAGCGCAGACCGATGACATCGATGGTCGAGATGGGGGGCGCAACGATGCGATCGGCGGCGCTGGCCAGGTAGTACTCGCTGTTGGAGACCATGCCGTCAAGATAGGCGACGGTCGGTTTGCCGGACTGCCGCAGCCGCAGGATGGCGCGGCGCAATTCCGCGCGACGCGCCCAGCCCAGCTCCGGGTTGTGGATGCGCAGAACCACAGCTCGTATTTCAGGATCGGTCCGCGCTTTCTCCAGCACGCTCAGGTAATCAAACGTCGTCGGAGTCTCCGGACCGAAGAGATTGCGCGCCTGCGGGCGGTCGGGAATATCCCCCGATAAATCGATGCGGGCGATCTCGCGAACATAATTGACCAGTGGCTTGCGACGGGTCTTGTGAATGCCCACGTATCCTACGCCGCCGCGATACGATCGCTCGGAATCAAAGGCGCTGTGCGAGCCGACAAACCAGCTCGACATATTGAGTTTGACGCCGAGAAAGTAGCTCTCGTCTTCCTTGTAATCGCCGTAGAGCGTCAAACCGTCGCGCACATCGAACGTCGACGCGATCCGATAAGTGCCATCGCCCAAGTTTTGCGACGTTGTCTGATACCAGTCGCCGCCGATGAGCCAGCGGCCGTCGAACAGGCGGAGCGCCGCCGAATAGACAAACTCGGCATCCGATCGGCCGGTGGGCACTTTCATGCGGTTGTAGTTTTGCGCAACGCCGGCGAAGGAGAGCAGGTTGTTTGGCCGCCAGACAAAACCGGTGGACCAGAAATGCGATTTGTTCTGAACCGGGTCGTCGCTGGATCGCCACTGGTACGACGAACCCACGGCGAAGGTCTTCTGGCCGTGAGTCGCCAAACCGAGCGTATACGACTTGCCATCGGCCGTCACTCCCGAGCCCACCCATTCGATGGCGAATCCCAGTCCGCGGAAGGCGGTGTAGAGAGCATTATCGCCTTTGAACGACGAATCAGAATACGAATGGTAGTAGTTGAGCGCGAATTCGGGATCGACACCCACGGTCGCCGGGTTGTACCGCAATCCCCCCGGTCCATCGGCCATCGCCGCGGGCATGAAGGGAAAGAGCATCTGATCGCGCGGGAAGATCTCGCCCGCGAACGCATGCTGAGATATCAGCAACAGGCAACACAGAGTCGTGACACTGACGGTCCGTTGGAGCCGACGATGCTCCGGATAGCGTTTGAGCATAGCAATACCCCCTACAAGCAGGACGCAGACAGAGGATGAACGACCTGCCCCCCAGGCAGGAGTCCCTATCAGCAGGGTAAGCAACGGAGTATGTGGGTGGTCGGCAATGCTGAAATGAGAGGAGAAGCGGCGTAGGTCAGAATCCCTGGATGCCGATGTGCCCCGGGCCGCTCACGTCGATGTCGATTAAGCCCTTGCCGGTGCCGATGATGCCTTCCAGGCGGTCGACATCGAGGAGATCGGGGTGCGTCTGAATATCGAGTCCGCCGGTCTGGATCGAACCGCCCACGCCGACGGAGCAATTCAACCGCGCCGAAACCGTCTTGGGGATACGCAAAATAACTGAGCCGTTGCTGTTTTGGATGTCTAGTTCGGCATTGCCAAACTCGCTCAGATCCGCTTTCACCAACCCATTGGCCGAGCGCAGACTGGAACCGACTCCCAACAGGACGACATCGGAGAGAAAGATCGGCGCGTTTTCAGACTCGGCAATCACCGCGCCCGCCAGCTTCTCCACGACAATCGAGCCGTTTGGATCGGTGAGACGCGCCGGGCGTTCCGCCGAGGGGATCGCGTTGCGCAGCACGAGATCGGCGAAGCTGGTTTGGGCGACAATGTCGCCCTTGATGTCAGACATCTCGATGCCCGTGTAACTGCCAATGACGCGCGATTTCTGCGTGACATTGGAGAGCTTTATGCGACCGTATTCCGTTTCGATATTCACAACGCGGAATGGTCCGGCCAGATCCATTTCAAAGAAACGGCCGCGGATCTCGAGATCCCAGTCACGCGGGATGGTCAGCGTGATTTCGACACGGGCCGCCTGCTCGCTGGCCTCCCAACTGGCGCCCGACCGGGTTCTGACCTGCAGTTCCAGGGCGGAGCCGGTTGCTGTCATCTCGTAATGAATGTCACGTTCGAAGTCAGCGGCCTCTGACTCGCTTTCGACCTTGAATATCTTGCGGAGTTCGAGACGGGCATTCGCATTCGTGGTCGTGGTGATGACGATACTGCCGCCCAAATTCTCCGGGCCATTAATCCGCAAAAGTCGCATGTTACCTGTGGGGACTTCACGGACAGACTCGGTCATGTAACGCCCACCGCCCAGACGTTGGATTTTCACATCCTGTGCCGGAATGTCTATTGTCAGACCGGCAAGAACCAAAGTAGTTGTCAGGCAGAATTGGAGCAGTGAGCGTTGTTTGATCTGCATAGAACTGGCTTCCAGTTATAGACTACGGAACAACGTTCACGGGGTTGCGGTCAAGGTCGACGTTGAGTGTCCTCACCCGGCCTGCTACGCTAGGGCTTCGCAGGCCGCCCTCTCCCCCTTCGGGGCGAGGGGAACGACGAGTCCGGTCACCTCTTCGCTCTTGATGAGGACTCGTCAGAGCGGCAAAGGCGGTCCATGATGATGGCGCCGGCGACGGCGGCATTGAGTGATTCCACGCCACGATGAAGCGGCAGAGTGATCCACTGCGTTCCGGCCGACTCCCAGACTTTGCTGAGCGGAATGGTTTCGCCGCCTACGACCAATGCCCAACGTTTTGACACTGTGAGGGGATTCGACTCTCCCCGGTGTGCATCCGCGACAATAAGCGTTATCTCCGCGCGCTTGGCCCACGATTTGAGCATGTCTGGGGGAACGTCTTCAAAAACCGGGACGTGAAAGAGCGCGCCGGCGGCGGCACGCACTGTCTTGGGGTTCGTCAGCTCGGCAGTGTCGGGCAGGAGGAATACAGCGTCCAGTCCCAAGCCGGCGGCGGTGCGAATCAGTGTACCCAGATTTCCCGGATCGGCGATACGGTCACAAACCAACACTCGCCTGAGGCCACTCGCAGCCCCGCCTGATTCGAAGACCGGCGACTTCCAATCCATGACACAGGCGATGCCGGCAGCATGGACGGTGTCGGTGAGTTTCTCGAACTCACGAGGCGGCACCGCAAAGGCGGAGATTGACTTCTTTGTCGCAGTTTGGGCCAGACGGCGCCAGGCTTCTCGACCGCGGTCATCATCGGTAAAGACGATGGCGGCCACGGTGAAATCGGAGGCGATCGATTCGGCGACCAGACGCGCGCCTTCCAGGAGAATCTGCCCGGACTCGCGGCGGCCCTTCTTCGTGGTGAGCTTGCGCCATGTGGAAAGCTGGCGCGCGGAGGCACGGGAAGGGAAAAGGCTGTCAGATCGATCTGGCATGCGTGGAGGAAAGGAGAAAGAACAAGCTGATCGCAAGTGGGAATTTGTTCGAATCGGCTGCGAGTTGCCCTCTCCCTGCTTAGCAAGAAGCTTCGCAGGGCAAGCCTGTCATCGAAGCAATGAGCAATAGCGCGTCGATGACATCTCCCCCAGAGGGGGAGAACGCAAGGCTCTCCCTGATGTACCCAGTTGGGCGATTGTCTCGGGCGGGGTTTCTCGCTTACTTCCGCCCCCATGCTGGGTCTGACCCGCGATCGTTGGCAGCTTTTCCGAGAGATTTGGCTCCTCGCCTGGCCGATTGCGGGTTCGAATTTCTTGTCCCGGGCGGCGTCAATTGTCGACACGGCGATGATCGGCCGGACGTCGGCGACGGCGCTGGCGGGATTCGGGATTGCCCAAGTTCCTGTGTTTGTGGCCATGGCGATCCAGCGCGGACTCGGTGTTGGCGGCCAAGTCCTGATCGCCTATCACACCGGCGCGAACGAACCAGAGAGACGCCTGAAGGTCGCGCGCGCAGTGATCGCAATTTGTGCCATAGTCTCGCTCGGACTTGGGCTCCTGCTTTGGCCGCTTTCAACGTGGATGTGCGAGTTCATGGGCGCACATGGCGAAACACTGCGCCAAGCGCTCTCTTATCTGCGCATCTACTACATCACCCTTGTCTTTTCCGGATCATTTTTCGTCTTCTCGGCGATCTTTCAGGGTGTGGGCGATTCGCGCACTCCCTTGCTCGTGACGTTGGGTGTCAATCTGTTGCATGTGCTAATCGCCTACTCGACGATCTTCGGCAAATTCGGAGCGCCCAAGCTGGGCGTCGTCGGCGCGGCATTGGGCTTGGGGATCTCCGAGGGTATCGGCGCAATCGTCTTGGGAGCGATTGCGCACCGTCGCGGGTTGTGGAATCCCGACATCAAAGGTCTGTCGCTACGCGCCGCCAAAGCCGTGTGGAGCTTGGGATCGCCGACCGCCGCTGAACGACTGATTGTCAACACCATGCAGGGTTTCTATTACCGGTTTCTCACCGCCTTTGGCCCGGCGGCGATCGCCGCCCACCGGATCGGCATCGACATGGAGGCGGTCGCGTTTCTCCCGGCTCTGGGATTCGGCCAGGCCGCCACCACGATTGTCGGGCAAAGGCTGGGCGCCAAAGACGAGAAGGGCGCGAGAGAAGCCGGTTGGATGACAACCTGGATCGCGGTGGTCTTCATGGCCATCCTCGGTCTGTCGTTCTATTTCTTTTCCCATCAATGGATTGCGCTCTTTACCAACGACCCAGCGGTTCGGGTTCTGGGAATAAAATTCTGCACCGTGGCCGCAGCGATTCAGATACCCTTGGCTCTCGCCCTCGTCTTGGCGGGATCGCTGCGCGGCGCGGGCGAGACACGCTGGGTTATGGGCGTGCCAGTTTTGGGGGGATGGATCGTGCGACTCCCATTGTCGTATTTCTTTGGTTATACTCTCGGCTTCGGCCTGATGGGAATTTGGTGGTCGATGATGGGAGATTGGATCACACGCGCTCTGGCATTGGCGCTTAAATTCAAGACACTGCATTTCCGGCTCGGACAACGCATGCAACTTCCGGTTCCGCCACCCGCCATTGACACGGCGACCAAGGACCTTGGTTCTTAGGAGTCTCTGTGCATCCCGACCCCGAACACTTGCAGCACGATTACGCCGAAGCATATGACATTGCTTTTGACTGGCGCGATCTCGGGCGAGAATGTAATGCGCTCGACGAGATCTTTCAGGCTCACTCCGGCACCGGCGCCAAGCCGCGGTCGTTTCTCGATGTGTGTTGCGGGCCGGGATTTCATTGCATCGAGTATGCCCGCCGTGACGTACGCTCGCATGGACTGGACTTGAGCGATGCCATGCTCGCCTATGCCCGCGAGAAGGCGAAACGACTGGGAGCGAATGTCGATTTTGTCCATGCCGACATGCGTGACTTCACGCTTGCCGAGCCGGTGGACTTGGCGTTCTGTCCAATGGGATCGTTCCATTACCTGCTCTCGAACGATGATATCGTCCGTCACCTGCGGGTTCTGGCGCGCAACATGACACCACGTGGGATCTACGTGATCGAGGCCAATCACCCGCGTCACGTCTTTCGCATGCCGCGGCCAGAACTGAAGGATTGGGGGACGCGCATTGGCGGTGAAGTGGTCACGATGTCGTGGGACGGGGATTGGGAAGCCGAACGCAATGGCAAGAGAGTCAAGCTGCACTGGGGATCGGATGACGGAGGATACAACCCCATTACCCAAATCGCGTCATCCCATGTACGAATTGAGTTGATTAACAATGGTTCCTCGCGGCTTTGGGAATTCAAGGACCCGGATCGCTACCTCACGCATCAAGAGTTTCTTCTGTTAATCGAAAAATCCGATGCCTTCGAGCCGGTCGCATGGCTCGGGGCGCTGGACCCTTCGCGACCATTGGACAACTCGGACAGGTCGTCGTGGATGGTGCCGGTGTTGCGAAGGAAATAGCGTGCGAGTGGTGGGCGGAGCCCACCCTACTAAAGACCAATGGACACTCCAGAATTCCGCGCCGCCGGTCACCGTATCGTTGATCTTCTCGCTGACTACCTCGATCAGGTCGAAGAGAAGCCGCTTTTCCCCAATGTCACTCCGCGCGAATTGGACCGAATATTCGATGAGCCGCTGCCTGAGCTGCCATCCACGCTCGCGTCGATCATGACGGAGCTGGAAACCAAGCTCCTACCCTACTGCACGCAGATCAACCACCCCGGTTACTTTGGTCTCATCACTCCGACGCCGACACCGGTTGGGATTCTCGGCGACCTGATCGCCTCGACACTGAATCAGAATGTCGGCGTGTGGAGTTGTGGTCCTTCTGCCACGACCATGGAACGGCGCGTGGTACGGTGGCTGACTGACTTGGTTGGTTTTGGTCCGGAGGCTGGTGGCAATCTGACCAGCGGCGGCATGATGGCCAACTTTGTCGGCATGAAACTCGCCCGCGACTGGGCCAGCGGTGATGTTACACAGCATCGCGGAGTCACTTTGCCGATGGCGGTTTACACCTCCGAGGAAAGGCACATCTCCATCGATAAGGCCGCCGATGCGATCGGCATCGGACGTTCACATCTGCGGATCATCCCGACGGATGACCAGTTTGTCATCCGGCTTGATTTGCTTGCGCAGGCGATCGCGGCGGACAAGAGCAATCATGTGCAGCCGGTCTGCATCATGGCCATGGGTGGCAGCACCAACACCGGAGTGGTCGACCCCATCAGGGAACTGCGAGCGATTTGTGATCGCGAAAAGATCTGGCTGCATGTCGATGCGGCCTACGGCGGCGGGATGCTCTTGTCCCAGAGGTTTCCGGGCGTGCTGGATGGCATCGCGTTGGCCGATTCGGTCACGATCGACCCACACAAATGGTTTTACGCGCCGCTGGATGCTGGGGCGATCCTGGTCAAAGACGGTGCGCAATTGACGCGGTCGTTCGGACTTGAGCCGTCGTATTTGAAAACCGAATCGACGGCGGGCGGCGAACGGTTCAACTTTTACGTCCACGGATTCGAGCAGTCACGGCGGTTTCGCGCTCTCAAGGTGTGGATGGGAATGAAGCGTTATGGCACACGGCAGATCGGCGAATGGGTCGACGCCAATATCGAGCAGGCGCAGTACCTCTACCAGCTCTGCCAAGCTGATCCGGATTTCGAATGTGCCCGCAAGCCGGCGATGTCGGCCATCTGTGTGCGTTATGTCGGCGGCCAGCTCGATGAAACGGCGCGTGACCGACTGCATGCCGATGTTGTGCATCGCATAGAGCAAGGCGGGCGATTCTGGTTCTCGACGACGTTTCTCAAGGGCAAGTCATGGTTCCGCATCAATCCGGTGAATTTCCGAACGCGTCGCGAGCATATGGATGAGTTGTACTCGTTGTTGAAGCAGGAGTGTCGAGCCAAGTAGAAAGCAGGCTCGGCACGTGTCCGGGCTCGCCTTCTCCGAACTCGTGTTCTGATCAAAGGAAAACGGGACTGAGCATCCCGCTCAGTCCCGTTGGAAACACGCAATCTGACCGTTTGGTCCACGGGGAGGACTAACGGTTATCGCGTAGCTGTTCTCGCAATTCCTTCATCTGTTCGCGCAGTTCCTTCATCTGTTCCTGCAACTGCTCGCGCCACTCGTCGCTGTTTTCACCAAGATTGCGCTTCAGCTCGCCGAGATTTTCGTGGAGGTCATCCTGCCACTCGAACGAACCGCTGTAACCTGGGGCCATGTGGAACCGGCGCGGCGCGCCAACGCCCGACCAGGTGTCGTTGCTCTCGACCGTGACATCGACCGTCTTATCTTCGTTTCTGCCGCGCATGACCCGGATCGTGGCGACCTCGCCATCCTTCTTCTTCTGAATCGCCCGGCGGACATCGTCGTTGTCGTTGATCCGCTTATGGTCGACTTCGACGATGATATCTCCGGCCAAGAGCCCCGCCTTTTCGGCAGGGCTGCCGTTTTCGACTTCATTAATCAGGGCGCCGCCCTCGGAAGCACCCAGCGCCTCGGCCAACTGATCGGACATCTCCAGCAGCCCGACGCCGATGTAGGAACTGGAAAGTTGACCCAATGAGAAGGAATACGCGCGCGGGGGACGCGGCGTGTCGGGGGCATCCGGCGCGCCCGGCGCGGCGGGAGCCCGCGGAACTCTCACGGACGGTCCATTGAAATTCCACGACCAGACCGCGTCGTTGTCGCTGCTGCCGATCTCGCAGGCCAGCACATGCTGTTTGCCATCCCGCAGGATCTCGATGTCGACTTTCGTGTGAGGCTTGGTGTCTTCGATCATGCGGGTTAGGCGACGCACCGAACGAACCTCTTGCCCATCGAACTTGACGATGACATCGCCCGCTTTCAAGCCTGCGTCCTCTGCGGGAGAATCATCAACTGTCCCACTGACATAGACACCGTCGGTCGAGGGCAAGTCCTCGTCCTTGGCCAGGTCCGAATCGATGTCGTCGATGTAGACACCGAGCCATCCAGGTTCATCGTCATAGTCTTTCTCGTCGGCCAGGACAAAAAACGGCTCTCGCGCCGCCTGAGCGATTGCCACCGCGCCAACGAGCCCAAATAGGGCCAGGGCGAGTATGGGCCAACGGCGCGTTATCAACTTACGCCACGGCATAATGCCTCCCTCATGCTCTGAGCAAGTCCCATCCATCGTGTATTTTGCTTTGTTTGCATCGTCTGGTAACCGTTTTTTACGTAACCGGTTTCGGCAGGTTCCGTCTTTCTTTGGACGAGGTGCGAGGCTGTGGGTTAGCCGGTGGAGGGTTGGGATCAGGTATGAAAATTGAAATCAAACGAATCGGTCTATTCTCAGCGATTAAGACCATGTTCGTTGTGGGCGGGGTCGGCGGATTCCTGCTGGGTATCGTCCAATGGCTCTTTCTCATGATGCTTCAGCGGGCCGGGGACGCGCTTCCCACTGGTATGTATGGGCTTGACCAGCCGGGCATGTCCGAGTTGCTCGATGCCGGAATTGGGGCCCTGGGTTTGATACTCCCGTTTTTCGGCGGATTCGCCGGGGCGATCGGCGGGGTCTTCCTGGCCGTGATTCTGGGCGGAGTCTACAACATTGCCGCCCGCCTATGGGGCGGATTGGAAATCGAAACCGGTGAGATCGGCGCACCTCCCGCCTCCGCTATTCCCATGACGCGTCCGTCGACGCCGGGGCAAGCGACCCCGTTGCCGCGCGCCGACTCGATGCCGCAGGCCCCAGCTCCCGAGCCACGGCAGGATTCTGAACGCCGTCCGCCGGCGATGTATGAATAGGATGTTCTCCCCAACTCCTGCCGCGGTCGCGCTTTCCCTCTCCGTCATCGGCGTTGAGCGTAGCGGAAATGTCGGTTCTGATCGAGCCATTTTCTGTGCCCGCCACGCGCCCTCGCGTGGCGGGCGCGCCACCCGAGGGCGGGTGGCGCGCACTATTTGTTGGGTGTGCGGGTCAGCCCTTTTACCCCGAGCCCTGTCGAGAGGTGGGCTGCTCGGCCTTCTCTTGCTGGCGACGCCGGCCTTGGCGTTTGAGCCGATGCCGCCGATCATGCAGACACTCCTCAAGGTCTTCCCGGAGGAGAATGGCCGGTTTGTCGATGAGCCGTTTGGCTCTATCGAGTCGATGCCAAAGGAGGCACGGCCCTTGTTCGGAACATTCCGGGTAGTTGTTCCGACACCGGATGACATCGAGAAGGACCTCGCCCGACTCTTCGCCTCCTCCTCCGAATTTCCGATCAAGAAAATCACGCGCTACGACAAGAATCCCGGCGCGCCCGGTTTGCCGGGATTTCGCGGGGCATGGTGCCAAACCGAAGACGACGATCAGGTCGGCTTCTCCATCGTCACGATCAATCAGAACCGATTCCTGATTTGGGCGAAGATGGGGTATTACCCGGCCTTCGCGAACGACAGTATCAATCCCAAGGTGCGTGACCAGTACGCGCGCGATGTCTCGCAGTATCTGGCAGGAATTGACATGAGGGTGCCGGATAACGAGGTGCCGCAGGCGAGCGGGCGCGGGTTGCCGGAGTGGATGGGATTGTACACGTCATCTCACAGCTGGGAGTATCTCGATAGCCTGTGGCAAGTCCTTAGATCGTCTCAGGAGATTCAGACGTGGGGCATAAGTGGAGTGACGGCATTCGTACCAGATGAAGAAACCCTGCAACGGATCAGCCGCGCCGCCGCGGATAGCGTCGTATACGATCAAGACCCCGAACAGCTTCAAGGGCATCTTCAGAGAATCATCGATGGAGAAGTCGAACTGTACATCAGTGCGACGCCTTTTGGTTCGAAGGGCCTGGTTGATCTCCTGCATGGCGGATTGATGGGAGATTTTGATTTTGCGATTGATCGATTCGGGAGAATGAGATACTGCTCGCAGCCAGCAGAAGGAGACAGGGGAATGTCAGTCACATGCCTGTTTCCAGCGACTCCCATTCTTTCCGTTGGGTCGTTTGCTGTGTCCCGAGCCGACGAGAGCGGAGTGATGTCTCACAGTAGGGTGCAGACCAGCCTGAGCCCATCACTCTCGACATATTTCCACTCATGGACACGTCCGATGTCGCGAGAGCGGATAGTTTTGGGAGCTCAGATGCACTTATACTCGCTGGGACACTTCATAAAAGTAATGGAAGCGGCAGGAGTGAGGATGGGTGAGCTCTTAATCCGAACGTGGCACGTGTCGCGAGTATCTGATCTTGATCGCTAATCAGCCAAGAGCAGGCTCGCGAGGATGCTCGCCCTCCACAAGAATGATTCGAACTAATCGTACCGGTACAACCCCGCTTCTGAAGAACATGTTGAAACGACTGTGACATCCACGCATCTTACCTATTCTGGAATCGGTCCGGCTGTAAGCAGTTCCAGAGGTTAAGAGACCATATGAGTTCCCCTGCTCCCGATAAACGAAGAAACCTCGATGTCCGGCCGACCTTTCCGCGTCGCGCGATCGTGACCGGGGGTATGCCCTATGGTAACAAGGATCTTCACTTTGGCCATATCGGCGGAGTTTTTGTACATGCAGACATATTTGCTCGATTCCTTCGTGATCGCATCGGGAAAGAGAATGTGCTCTTTGTTTCCGGCACGGACTGCTACGGTTCTTCAATCGTCGAGGCATTCCGGATTGCGGTCTCGGAGCAAGGCTTCACCGGTGATATTGCACAATTCGTGCGCAACAACCACGAATTGCAGAAGAAGTCTCTCGCTGCCTTCGACATCTCGTTAAATCTGTACGCCGCCTCGGCCCTCGACGGTCCCGCCGCCACACATAAAGAGCTGTGCGGACAGCTGATGAAGATGCTGCATCAGGCCGGGCATCTGGCCCAGAGGACGGGACAGCAATTCTATGATACCGTGACTTCCATGTTCCTCAATGGTCGCCAGGTCGAAGGCATCTGTCCGATCGAGGGCTGTGCCTCCGATAAGGGGTATGCCGACGAGTGCGCGTTGGGACACCAATACGAACCACAGGATCTCATCGATCCCAAAAGTACGCTTTCGGGATCGGTGCCGGTCCTCAAGCAGGTCAGCAACTGGTATGTTGATGTTCCCAAATTCCGAACACTGCTCGAAGGTTGGCTGGACAAAATCGAAGAAAGCTCACAGGGGCGTCCATTTGCTGTGAAATCGATCAGGGAGTTTCTTGAACCGCCGGTTGTGTTCGTCAAGAAGGACGATCTGGAATCGGTCTATGCGATTCTGGGATCGGGTCACGGCTACTCCGAGCGGAGTAGCAAGAGTCAGTCTGTGGCTTTAGTATTCGAAAGTCTTGAAGAACGCGAGCGGGCGTGCGCGGCCCTGGTCGCGGCCGGACTCCGATTCCGAACAGGCAAGACACTGGTGCCGTTTCGATTGACAGGCAATCAAGAATGGGGCCTGCCGTCACCGGTCTTGGAAGATGAACCGCAACGGACCTGGTGGGTATGGCCGGAGTCGCTATTCGCTCCGATCTCGTTTTCGGCCCATTGTGGCAAAACCGGAAAAGCAACTCCGCCGAAGTGGGAAGACTGGTGGTGTACCAAGGACGCCGCCGTGATTCAGTTTATCGGCGAAGACAACGTCTATTTCTATGGTCCGGCGGAAATGGCAATGTTCCTCGGCTTGCAGGGCAAAGAACCGGTATTCCCTCCCCCGGAAGGGACCATGCAGTTACCGGCGCTGGTCGTCAATAAGCACGTGCAGTTTCTCAACAAGAAGATCAGTAGCAGCGGCCCGATAAAACCTCCCGCCGCGACTGAGCTTCTGAATCACTACACGTCGGATCAATTGCGGGCGCACTTTTTCGGGCTCGGACTCGGGAAGCAGGGCGTGAGTTTCAGACCAAAGCCCTTCGACCCCGACGCCAAGGAGCAGGATGCCGATCCGGTTCTGGTCGAGGGGAATCTGCTCAGCAATGTACTCAATCGCTGTGTCAGATCCTGTTTCTATACGCTCCAAAAGGAATTCGGCGGCCGTCTCCCCGCGCTCAAGCCAAGCGACGAGGCGATGAGCGTGTCGAGAGAGACCGTGCTGAAGTATGAACGACAGATGCATGCGCATCAGTTCCAGCAAGTCATGGTGACGACAGACAAGTTCATTCGTGATATTTCGAAATTTTGGTCGAGGAACTCAAGGACAGATAACGCGAGCGGTATCGATCCCCAGGCTCTCACCGATCTGTTCTATTATGTGCGCATCGCCGCCGTGCTGGTGCATCCGATCGCTCCTCGTGGCACCGAGTTGATACGTGAGTGTTTTAGAGTCGGCGAAGAATTCTGGTCGTGGGAACGGATTTTCGATCCACTGAATGCGTTTGTAGATGACATTGCGAAGCATGAGTTCAAAGTACTTCCGCCGCATTTTGATTTCTTCGAGAAACACGCATCGCAGGTCAACCAGTACAAGTCGCAAACGGGCCAAGAGTGAACAAGACAAACGTAGTTACCCGCTTTGCACCCAGCCCGTCTGGTTACATGCACATTGGCAACCTTCGCACGGCGCTGTATGCGTACTTGTTGGCGAAGTCCAATGGCGGGGTGTTCATACTGCGCATCGAAGACACCGACCGAAATCGCCTGGTTGAGAATGCCATTCAAATCATCTATGACACCCTTGAATTGGCAGGATTGGAGTACGACGAAGGTCCGGGCAAAGGAGGCCCCAACGGCCCTTATGTGCAAAGTGAACGGAGAGACATTTACATTGAGTATGCTCAGAAACTGATCTCTGCCGGACACGCGTACCACTGCTTCTGCAACAGCCAGGGAGGTGAAGAAGCGGGTGAAGCGACCGGCAGTTACGGCTATGGCCGGCGTTGCCGGAACTTATTGGCGGATGAAGTCAGCGAGAAGCTCAAAAGCGGCATTCCTTATGTGATTCGCCAAAAGGTGCCGCTGGATGGTGATACCACATTTGATGATATGGTCTTTGGCAGCATATCCAAAGCTAACTCAGATCTTCAGGATATTGTCCTGATCAAGTCGGACCGTTATCCCACCTACAACTTTGCCCACGTAGTCGACGACCACCTTATGGGGGTGACACACGTCGTTCGCGGATCGGAATACCTCTCCTCGACCCCACAGTATGTCATTCTCTATGATTCATTCGGCTGGGAACGTCCCCAGTATGTACATCTACCGCTAATTATGGGAAAAGGCGAGGACGGTACAGTTTCCAAGCTCTCGAAACGGCACGGCGCCGTGAGCTTTCAGGATCTTGTTCAGGACGGATTCATGCCTGAGAGTATCATCAATTACATCGCATTACTGGGATGGAGCCCCAAAGACACCAGTGAGGAGTTCTTTACACTCGAAGAACTGGTACAGAGATTTCGAGTGTCTGGAATCAACAAATCGTCGTCGATTTTCGATTATGAGAAGCTGCTTTGGTTCAATGGCATGTACATCCGCAAATTGACGCCTGAGCGCTTCGGTGAACTCGCGATCCCTTATGTGAAGACGGTTGTCAGCCGGGATGTTGACATTGCCAAGTTGATGAAACTGATCCAGCTCCGCGTTGAGAAATTCTCTCAGATCTCGCAACAAATTTCCTTCTTTGAGACTCTTCCCGATTTTGACTGCGAGATGTTCATTAACAAAGCGCAGAAAGCGACTCTCGACAGCACAAGACAAATCCTGCCTGCCGCAATCGACATGCTCCAGACAGTTCAGCCATGGAGCAACGACACTCTATTTGCCGAGCTCAAGGCGCTCGGCACTTCCCTTGGGTTCAAGACAGGATCCGTCATGTGGGCTCTCAGGATTGCCGTCTCCGGTACAAGCGTCACGCCAGGCGGAGCTACGGAAATCCTCGAGATTCTTGGGAAGCAGGAATCACTGCGGAGGTTGAAATTCAGTCTGGAAAAGGTGAGCGCCTGCATCGGCTAGCTTGCGTACTCTTTCGGCTGAAGACTCCCTTAGACCGTCAATTAAGACGAGGAAGTGCTCTCGCAAGGCGGCGGGGCGACTCGGCAGATGCCCGGCCTCACCCTCCAGCATCGGGAGGGCAAAGCCGGACACGTGCCGAGCCTGCTTTTTCTGTCGCCCCTCCGGGGCTCAATTACTAATCCGCATCATGTCCCAGGGCTCACGCCCTGGGCTATATTCTGTCGCGCCTCTGGCGCTTTGCCTTCTGCAACTGATTGACCTGATTCATTCCAATTGATTGCTTTCGGGAGGGCGAGGCTATACCGAGCCTGCTCTTTCACGCCACGCACCAAGAGCAGGCTTGGATGTAACCTCGCCCTCCCGAGAGCTCGCAATGGACAACCCCTCCCTCTTCTCTTCCGAACCGCATGAGCCGCTAGCGGCGCGGATGCGTCCGCGATCGCTGGAAGAATTTGTCGGGCAGGAGCATCTGCTCGGGGCGGGGAAGCCACTGCGAAAGGCGATTGAGTCGGATCGCATCGGCTCGATGATCTTCTGGGGACCGCCGGGGTCTGGTAAGACGACTCTGGCGCGGTTGATCTCCAAGACGACAGGTGCCGATTTCATTCTGTTTTCTGCGGTGTTATCCGGCGTGAAGGAAGTGCGTGCGGCGGTCGAGCGGGCGGAGAAGCGGCGGGCGTTTGATGGCGGTCGCACGATTCTATTTGTTGATGAAATCCACCGGTTCAACAAGGCGCAGCAGGATGCCTTTCTGCCCAATGTCGAAGCCGGAATCCTAATCCTGATCGGCGCGACGACCGAAAATCCATCGTTTGAGGTGAATTCGGCGCTCCTGTCGCGGATGACAGTCTACATCCTGCATCCGCTCACCGATGCCGACCTGACACGCATCCTGCGGACAACACTTACTGATACTGAGCGTGGTCTCGGCGAGAAACAAATCCAGGCGACCGATGAAGTCCTGGGATTAATGGCGGCGCTGTGCAACGGGGATGCAAGGCGGGCTTTGACCCTGCTTGAGACCGCCGGCTCTGATCTTGAGAACTTGAAGACCGGCGAACGTGTCCTCACGGTCGACCTGATCCGCGATATCGTACAGCGCAAGACCGAGCTTTATGACAAATCGGGCGAAGAGCACTTGAATGTCATCTCGGCGCTGCACAAATCACTGCGCGGCTCCGATCCTGATGCGGCGCTTTATTGGCTTTACCGGATGCTCGAAGGGGGCGAAGATCCTCTGTACATCGCCCGCCGAATGGTCCGATTCGCCGTCGAGGATATTGGCCTAGCCGATCCACGGGCGCTCTCCATCGCTTTAGCCGCCAAGGACACCTACCATTTTCTCGGGTCACCGGAAGGCGAACTGGCACTGGCTGAGGCGGTTGTCTACATGACGGTCGCGCCGAAATCGAATGCCATCTACATGGCCGAGAAAGCGGTCAAGCGCACGATCGGCGAAAACCCTTCCGAGCCGGTGCCCCTGTGGATTCGCAACGCCGTGACCAACCTGATGAAACGGGTCGGATACGGGAAGGGCTACCTCTACGCGCACGACTTTGAGCAGGGGATCGTCGATCAGAATTACCTGCCGGATCGTTTGGCAGGCACAAAATTCTATCAACCGACCGACCGCGGCCTCGAAGATCGTATCCGCCAGCGTCTTCAAGAGATTGCGCAAATGAAGACGGCATTTCGCAAGACCCATCCGCCGGAAGAACCACCCGAAGAGTAACGATTCGCCCGATCCTGCCGATTTACGGATTAGAAGCGCACGGCGCGCTTTTTTGCTGGTAACGGCCGGTTTCACGCGCTACCATCGCGTAGAGCTGGGTCGGCAACGATTTTAAACCCCGTTCTCGGTCAGGAGAGCTAATGGCCATGTTTAAAGGAAAAGACGAGGACGCCGCGATCTTCGACGGAGGGTCAAGTAACATGAACACCATCATCGGTAAGGACACAACAATTTCCGGCACGATGGAAGTGTCGGGCACCCTGCGCGTCGATGGAGTTGTCAAAGG
Organism: uncultured Ignavibacteria bacterium; assembly: GCA_964371625.1. GTDB lineage: Bacteria > Zixibacteria > MSB-5A5 > WJJR01 > WJJR01 > JACQFV01. The sequence goes on from CAYJMP010000002.1 coordinate 436,060, forward strand.
CGATGTGATTGTCTCCGACACCGTGGCGGTCGGCCCGACCGGATCGGTCGAAGCCAACGTTCAAACCAAAATCGCGGTCGTCTCAGGCGGCGTGCGCGGCAACATCCATGCCTCCGAACGGATCGAATTGCAAGCGAAAGCCAACATTACCGGCGACCTCGTTACCAAATCGCTGGTCATCGAGCAGGGCGCCGTGTTCCACGGCAACTGCAACATGAAGCAAGCGCCGCAAGCCCCGAACCTAACCGGCACAACCCAGAAGCCCGAGGCGATGAGAATGCCGGTCCCGCCCGCTAAAGCTGTACCCGAAGTAGCCGACAAAACACGATAAGGGATCGGAAGATCCTAATGTGGCGTGTGTTCAAAACGTCCGACATTTGTTGACAAACAGTCAACTTCATGACGGACCATGTGTTAGGGCGTTTGCCCACACACGATCACCGACGTTGTCAACAATTCTCTGTCCACAGGGGCTGTCGATAACGTCCCCGGAGACCCTGAATGCAAGTCTTCGACGCGATTCTGCCTGTCCTCGCCACCGGATTTTTCCTAGCCGGTCTGGGGGGGTTGTGCATCCTGCTGGTGCAGATTCTCCGTTTGGCGCGATTGTCTAAACGTGAAAAGAAATATCGTCTAATGGGTTGGCAGTCAGACGCTCGCCGCGCCTTGTTGATCGTCGGTGCGCTCTGTACGATCGCGCTCGGGAATCTCGTCTTTTGGACCAACAGACAATTGCGACTCTATACCCCGACATATCCAGGCACGCCGGTGGGCATGATCTCGGTTCTCCATCCGGACCGGGCAAAGAATCTTCCCCGACTCGTTTTCTCGACCACAGACGAGCAGGGCAATCAGGCCTTCGAGGTGTTTCCGGTACGGGACGCGATGTTCCGTGTCACAGGCGAGCGCATCCGCTGGTCGCATCGGCTGGAAGGATTCGGATTGACCGACTTCTTCAAAGTCACCAAGCTGGAGTTCTTGCCCAAGGACCTGATTTCGGATTCCGGCAAGACCCCGTTCTTCGTGGATGTGCGTCAGGGTTCGACCGGTCTGTATTCGAATCTCCGGCGTTACGACGAATGGCTCCCCTTCGTCTCGGTGGATTCCCTGACCTCGATGCCGTATCAGGCCCAGGGCGAGTATTCTGTTCAGCTCTACATCGATTCGACTGCGATTATTCTTCGCTAATCCCAAGAGCACCAAGGAACCAAAGCTCCGAGCAGGCGTACTATCGTGGACAGTTCGACGGGCCGGATTGTCGGCAAAGTCATTGACTGGCCGACCGTTGTCTGTCGATACTTCCTGATTCCCTTGAGGTAGTTGGGAGGGCATACAAACCCACTTTCCCTGCACAGACAGGAGCGTCATTTATCCCATGTCTCAGAATGACTTGCAAGCCGTAGAGAACCTAAAGTCCGCCCACCAGCGTTTACGCAACGAAATCGGCAAAGTGATCGTCGGCCAGGCTGAAGTTGTGGACCAGCTTTTGACGGCGCTGTTGTCGAATGGCCACTGTCTGCTGGTCGGAGTGCCGGGTTTGGCGAAAACGCTTCTGGTTTCCACAGTGGCACGCGTCTTGGATCTGAAATTCTCACGCATCCAATTCACTCCCGATCTGATGCCGTCCGACATTACCGGCACGGAAATCCTCGAAGAGGATCACACGACCGGCAAGCGGATGTTCCGTTTTGTGAAGGGGCCGGTCTTCGCCAACATCGTGTTGGCCGACGAAATTAACCGTACGCCGCCCAAAACGCAGGCGGCGTTGTTGCAGGCGATGCAGGAGCACGAAGTCACCGCCGGCGGCGAGACATTCCGCCTGCCCGAGCCGTTTTTTGTGCTCGCTACTCAGAATCCGATCGAGCAGGAAGGCACTTATCCGCTTCCGGAAGCGCAGCTCGACCGGTTCATGTTCAACATCTACGTCGATTATCCCAATGTGCGCGAGGAAGAGCAAATCGTCCAATCAACGACCTCGGCGGCGACCGCGGACATCAAACCGATGATGGATTCGGACACGATTCGTTCACTGCAAAGCCTTGTTCGCCGCGTGCCGGTGTCCGACCACGTGATCGCCTACGCCGTCTCGTTGGCCCGCGCGACGCGTCCGAAGGAAGATGGCACCCAGCAGTACATCAAGGATTGGGTGTCCTGGGGCGCCGGGCCGCGCGCTTCGCAATACCTCGTGTTGGGCGCCAAGTGCCGCGCCATACTCGACGGCCGTCCGACACCGTCAGTAGAAGATGTGCGCGCGGTGTCGCGTCCGGTATTGCGTCACCGCATCGTGACATCGTTTAACGCCGAAGCGGATGGCGTGGGCACGCTCGAAGTGATCAATCGTCTCCTTTCGGATGTAAAGCCGAAGGGGGATTAGTTCTCCTGTCTGCGGCAAGGGCGTATAGCAAGACGCCCCGACGAGTCAACGCGCATGCCCATCGCCGACCAACGCCAATTCCTCAACCCCGAAGTCATCTCCCGACTCAAGTCGATGGAGATGAAAGCGCGTCTGGTCGTCGAGGGGTTCATCACCGGCCTGCACAAATCTCCCTACCACGGATTCTCCGTCGAGTTCGCCGAGCACCGTCAGTACATGCCCGGCGACCCGATTCGTAACATCGACTGGAAAGTGTTCGCGAAGAGCGACCGCTACTTCGTCAAAGAGTTCGAGGAAGAGACCAATCTCAAGGCGTACATCCTGCTCGATGTCTCGAAATCGATGTCGTACACGTCGACGAAGGTCAGCAAGTTCACCTACGCGGCGCAGTTGGCCTCGGCGCTGACCTATCTCATGCTCATGCAGCGGGATGCGGTGGGGCTCGTCATTTTCGATCAGAAGATTCGTTCGTACATCCCGCCGAAGTCGGCGACTGTGCATTTGCACGCGCTTTTGGCATCGCTGGCGGGCGCGGAGCCGGCGAACACGACCGATGCGGGAATCGCCCTCCACGAGATGGCCGACCGGATCAAGCGACGCGGACTTATCATCGTGTTGTCCGACCTGTTCGATGACCCCACCAAAGTCCTGGCAGGGCTGAAGCACTTTCGGCATCGCAAGCATGAAGTGTTGGTGTTCCATATTCTCGACCCGACGGAACGGTCATTCGATTTTCCTGCCGAAGCGATCTTCAAGGACATGGAGACCGGCGAGGAAATCTCGACGCTGCCGTGGCAGATCAAGGCCGAGTACCAGCGCTCGGTCGGCGCGCACATGGAGCGATTCCGGCGCGAATGCCGCGACGCATTCATTGATTATGTCCCAGTTGATACTTCGGTGCCCTACGATTACGCGCTCTTTTCGTACTTAGCGAAACGTCAACGGCTGTATTGATAGTACCAATAAGTCCTATAGGACCAATGAAAGAGAAAGCGTCGCCCACCAAGACCAACTGCCTGATCGGCTCGCACATGTCGATTGCGGGCGGCACGTTCAACGCCATTCTCCACGCGGAGAAGGTCGACTGCAAATGCGTGCAGTTGTTCGTCAAGTCATCGAACCAGTGGCGCGCCAAGCCATTGGAGGACGATGAAGTGGAGAGGTTTCACGCCGAGCGCAAGCGGACCGAGATAAGCCCCGCGGTCGCGCATTCATCGTACCTGATCAACGTCGGATCGCCGGATCCCGCCCTCTTCGAAAAGTCGCGCGAAGCGCTGGGCGTCGAGTACGATCGTTGCACCCGCCTGGGGATTGAGTACCTCGTTTTCCACCCCGGCGCACACACGGGCGACGGACCCGAAAAAGCCATCGTGCGCATCGCCAAGGCCATGGATTGGGTGCTTGCCAACAACAAGACCAGCAAGACGCTGCTCCTGCTTGAGACCACGGCCGGAGCCGGATCGCATCTCGGCTCGACGTTTGAGGAATTGAAGGCCATTCTGGATAAGCTCGATCATGGCGACCGTGCGGCCGTCTGTCTCGACACTTGCCACGTGTTCTCGGCGGGATACGACATTCGCACCGGATCGGGCTACAAAACGACTATGAAGAAATTCGACGATGTCCTCGGGATCGATCGTTTGAAGGCCATCCACTGCAACGATTCCAAATTCGACCTGGGAACGCACAAGGATCGTCACGAACATATCGGCAAGGGCCACATCGGGAAGGACGCCTTTGGTTTCATCATGCGCGATCCACGGCTTAAAGACGTGCCCAAGATTCTCGAGACCGAGAAGGATGAGGAAGGCAAGTTCGACCGCATGAATCTCGCTGTGTTGCGCGAGTTGGCAGCTGCCTGAAGTTTGCAACGGGATCTGATCGAAGCAAAACTATGAACCTGCATCTGCGATTGACAGCAATCGTCTTCTGTCTCAGCGTTGTCGCCTGCGTCTCTGTTTCCATCGCTCACGCGGCCGACGGTATCAATCTGGAAGTCGTCGTTTATGAAATCCTGGATGCCGATCCGCCGGAATCCGCGGTCATTGACTCAGTCTCGTACCCGATCCTCTACGATCGCACCACGACTTTCCGCGCCGGGAATTTCGTCGTCGACGTGACCGCGCATCCCGGAGCCGAGGAGTCCGTAGAGCTGACGTTCGCCCTGATTGTGCCCGGTGCGGTGCCGTTTAATCGGTCCGACGAGGCGACGGTGGCCATCGGTTCCGGTTTTGTGTTTGACGGAATTCGCGGTAAGGGTAAATCGAGTTACCGCGCCTTGTTTGTTCCTCACGCCCTCGACATCGAAGCCGATACGTTGGCTGCGACCGGCGACAGTGCGAAATGGGAGATTGTCTATTCCGAGCACGCGCAGTATTTCGTCCCGAAGGGGGTCTTGCCGACCGAGCAGTTCTTGCCGGTTCGCAGTGTCCTCGATTACACACTGGATCTGACAATGGACTCACTCGGATTGAATCCAGCGGGACGCGCGCTTGTCTACCTGACGCCGAAGGATCTGGGCGGGTGGGCGATTGACCGCGAGCTTGGTGTCGGAATCGATGCGACCCGTTACCGCGTGATAGCCTACCATACATCGCTGGCTCCACGCATTCGTCCGCGCGATCTCATCCTCGCGGCCGTCTATCGCAATTGGGGATACGCGCCGGCACTTTTGGCATCCGGTGTGGCCGGCTACACCGAGTTCGCCGATTTTGACGTCATCACGGACAGAAACGCCAACCACATCATCCCATTGGATTCACTGGTACGCACGGTGGATTACAATCGTCATGATCGCGATGTCGCCCGCCATCATGCCGAGTCGTTTGTCACCTGGCTCATCGTCAGCTATGGCGTTCCGAATTTCCGCAATCTGTACGATCGGGCCACCGACCTGTCGCTTCGGCGTGCCCTCTGGTCCGTCTATGGCAAGACGCTCGCCGAACTCGAAAAAGAGTGGTTGGCGTACCTGAAGAAGCGTCAGTTCAACCGAGAAGAATTTGAGTTCTATGCACGGCGTGACTTGGCATTCCGGGATTTCGAGTCGCATTTGAATCTGTTGCAGAAGGCAGCGGATGCGGTGTCGCCTCCCGCCGCCGACATCCTGCGCGACATCGGCGTTGCTCAGGGGCAGTTGGGGCGTTGGGACGATGCCGCCACCTCGTTCAAGCGGTTGATTAGCGAATACCCTGATAATACCGATGGTCGGTTGTTCCTGGCCGAAGCGCAGCGCGCTTCCGGTGACGACATTGCGGCCTGGCGCACGTACGTGGATCTGTTGCGTCTGCGCCCGACTGATCCGCAGGCGCATTTGCGGATGGGAGACATCCAGTGGGAAACGCGCCGCGTGGACTCGGCGGCTGTTTTGTGGCGCAAGGCGCTCGCCAACAGTCAGGGGCGATTCACCACGGCTGAACTCTGCCTGCGATTGGGCCATTATTTCAGTGAACGACGCAGTGGTAAGGACTCGTCACAGGCGTACTTCGGCCGCGCCCGCGGCATGGTTGCGCAGTCTTTGAGTGATAATCCTACGCTTGCCCCGGCCTGGATCATCACGGCGGAATCGATGCTTGGCCAGGACTCTGCGGCTGGAGCCATCGAGTATTTGGCGGTGGCCGAGCTTGTCACCGATGCACCCATTGACGTTGGACGAATATATCTGTTGCGGGGTCAATGTTACGATCGACTCGGCCGACGTGAAGAGGCTGTGGAATCCTACGAAGCGGCGCTGTCGGATGCGGCCGAGGCGCCGATCAAGCGCTTGGCGCAGAAGTATCTCAATCGGCCGTACGGCGGTCGGTCGTAACCAGGTGTAAAAGGACTCGATGAACTTTCTGAATTCCGCATTCCTCGCCGGTCTGGCCGCGGCTGTCGTGCCGCTTCTCATCCATTTGCTGAATCGGCGCAAAGTCAAAACAGTCGAGTTTTCCTCGGTCATGTTTCTGCGCGATCTGCGCAAGTCGCGCATGCGGCGTCTGGAGTTGCGGCGCTGGCTGCTTTTGGCGGTGCGCACGCTACTCATCGCCTCGGCGGTGCTGGCGTTTGCGCGCCCGGCACTGCAAGGGGACAGTCTGGCTGGCATCGGCGGACGGGCCCGTACCAGCGCGGTGATCGCGGTCGATCAGTCGGCATCGATGGCGATGGAAACGCCGAATGGAACCGCGGCCGAACGCGCCCAGCGACGTATCCGCGAAATCGGCGGGTTGTTCGGCGAAGGCGATGAAGTGACCGGGCTGCTCTTCTCGGACGATGATGCGCCGAAGGTTGATCCGCCCACTGCCGCGATTGGCCCGCTGGTCGAGCGGCTGGCGAACGCCGAAGTTGGGTACGCTGCGACCGATGCCTCCGCCGCGGTCAAGGCCGCCAGCGGAGCGCTTGCCGGCGCGACCAATCTGAATCGCGAGATCTATCTCATCACCGATCGCCGCCGCGAGGGTTTTACCCGCACCGCGCTCTCGGATTCCGATGCAAACGCTTCGGGGGCGACTCTCTATGTCCTCGATGTCGCCGATGACGAAGAATCGGTCGACCTGGGTGTCAGTTCGGTTGAATTGGGCAACGATCTGCTCGAACCGAACTCACCATTCTCGGTCACGGCGACGCTGAAGAATCACACCGTACGCCCGGCCGACCGGTTGTTGGCGAGCCTCTTCATCGACGGGCGGCGTGTTGCGCAGGAAGAAGTGAACGTCGGAGCAGAGGGCACGGCCACGGTCGCGCTGGTGGGGACAGTCGCCGAGCCGGGAGTGCACGCCGGATTTGTCGAGATTTCCCCCGATGACAATTCGCGTGACAACCGCCGGCATTTTGTCGTGGCGATTCCCGACCAGATTCGCGTGCTCTTGGCCTCCGATTATCCGATGGGGCGACGCGCCGCGGCGTTGGCGTTAGCGCCGCAGATGGGTGGTTCGGCCCGATTGATCATCGACGAAATCGACACACCTGAATTGGTCCGGCGGAACTTTTTTGATTATGACGCTGTCCTGATCACCGATTGGCGTTCGCCCGAGCGCTTGGTGATCGAGCAGATCGAGCGTTATGTCCGCGCAGGGGGCGGTGTCTTTATGGCGCCGGCCTTCGACGCCGACACGACCTCCTGGAATTCACTGATCGCTACACCGCAATTCGACCTGCGACTCGGACCACTGCCGAACGAGCCATCGGAAGAGCGATTCTTTGTTTGGGATCGCATCGATTGGAATCATCCGATCTGGTCGGTCTATCGCGATGTGCCCGCCGAGCGCATTCCCGAGATTCGGTGGTTCTCGATTTTCCGCACGGAAGGCCGCTCACCGGCCAGCGCCATTGTCGATTTCTCCGGCGGACGTCCGGCGCTGTCGGAGACGCGCATCGAGACGGGAAAATGGCTGGTCTCGTGGTCGCCAATCAATCCGCCGTACACTGATCTGCCGTTGCGTTCGCTCTTCGTTCCGTTCGCGAACCGTCTCGTCGAATACCTCGCCGCCGATCTGTCGGAGAGGCGCGGCGACTTCCTCGTGGGCGAGCCGGTGATGCGCGAGCCGTCGCGGGCGATCGCCGCCAACGCGACAATCGAAATCAGCCGTCCCGATGGCACCCTGGCGCGTCCGGGGCTGGAGACAGTTGGAACACGCACACGCATCACGTATGACGGCGCCGATATTCCAGGTGTCTATCTTATCACAGCCAACAACAAACCGATCGATGCCTTTGCGATCAATGTCGACCCCACTGAGATGAACGCGACACTCATCGAGCGGGATGAACTGGCGCGGCGTTGGCCGGGGTTCAACATCATCTGGGTCGAGCCGGGTCAGACGATCACCGACGCCGTGACGCAGACGCGCTATGGCACCGAACTGCGGCCGCACTTTCTCTGGCTGGCCGCGTTGCTCTTTTTCCTCGAAATGTATCTGGCCCGTACGCGCAAGCGCGACATCGCGGCGCCATCCCCCGAGCCCGCCCCGCTTCCCGAAAGCGCCTCGGCGCGCGGGTGAGCGAGTCGTCGGCCTCTCTTTCTTCGCCCATCAAGGTTCCGTAACTTCCCTTCATGATCGTTGTCTCACTTCATGGGATTCGCAAGGGGTTTGCCGCCGGTGGCGAGATTCTGCTGGGCGTGGATTGGGAGATTCATTCGGGGCAGAAGATCGCGCTGGTCGGGCGCAATGGATCGGGGAAGACCACGCTCATGGGGATTGTGGTGGGGCGGATGGAGCCGGATTCCGGCACACGCACGCTCGGACGCGGTGTGCGCATCGTCGAGATGGGACAAATCCCCGACCGTGAAATTGAATTAACCTTGTTCGATTACATCCTCGAAGCGCGTCGGGACTTGCTCGACATGCGTCATCGTGCCGTCGAGATGGCCGCCGAGGTCGCCGAACGTCCCGATGACGCGGAATTGCAGGAGCGATTCGGATCGCTTCAGCATGAGCTTGAGCACGCGGGGGCCTATGATATCGAACAGCAGGTCGAACGTGTGTTGACCGGTTTGAGTTTTCCGCGCGAGCGCTGGCGGGATTCGATTGCGCAATTCTCCGGGGGCGAGCGTACACGCACCGAGTTGGCGCGGCTGCTCCTCACTCCTGCCGACCTCCTGCTCTTGGATGAACCGACCAACCATCTCGACATCCCGGCAGTCGAGTGGCTTGAGCAGTACCTGATCGAAGCGCCGTTCGCCTGCGTGCTGGTGTCGCATGACCGCGTGTTTCTCGAGCGGTTTGCCGGGCGCGTGGTCGAGTTGGTCAATGGGACCTTGGAGCAGTACGACGGCCACTACCTCTATTACCGTGAAGAGAAGCCGCGTCGCCTTGCGCGCCGTCAAAAGGCCTTCGATATGCAACAGGCCGAGATCGCGCGCATTGAGGATTTCATTGCGCGCAACCTTGCGGGACAAAAAACCCGTCAGGCCCAATCGAAACGACTGGCGTTGTCGAAGCTGGAACGGCTCGACCGGCCGATGGACGACAACAGCGAGATCAAGCTGGGGTTTCAGACCGCCCGACGGTCGTTTCGCGAAGTGCTGACGGTGAGACACCTCAGCAAAGAGTTGGGCGGACGCACGATCCTGGACGATGTGACGTTTGCCTGCGAGCGCGACAACAAAATCGGGGTGATCGGCCCCAATGGCGCGGGAAAGACGACGCTGTTGCGGGCGATTGTCGGATTGGACAACCGGTACCAAGGAACTGTCCGGTTGGGAGAACGCGTTGAGATCGGTTATTTCGATCAGCATCTCGACACACTGGATGGTTCCGGAAGCGTGATCCAGGAGATCTGGACGGAGCATCCGAGTTTCGAGGCGGGACCGTTGCGCTCATATCTGGCGCGTTTCCTCTTCACCGGTGAAGATGTCTTCAAGCAGGTGGCCGATCTCTCCGGCGGTGAGAAAAACCGCCTGGCGCTGGCGAAGCTGATGTTGACCAAAGCCAATTTCCTCGTTATGGATGAGCCGACCAATCACCTTGATGTGGCGGCGCGGGAGGTGTTGGAAGAGGCGATCGCCGAATTCGACGGTACCGCGCTGATCGTCAGCCACGACCGCCGTTTCCTCGACCGGTTTGCCACGAAGATCCTCTACGTCGGCGACGGAAATGTCTCGTTGTCGCTGGGCAATTATTCCGATTGGGCAGCGCGCCGTGACGCGGCTCGCACCGCGATTATGTCGTCGGGCGACAGTGGCGAAGTCTCCGACGCCGCGCGCGATTGGGAGGAGCGCAAGAAGGAGCGCGCCCGGACACAGAAGCGCGACCGTAAGCGCAAGGAGATTGAGACAGCGATTGCCGACTTGGAATCACGCATCGCGGTTATCGAAGCCGAACTATCGAGCGAAGGCATCGCGCGTGACTGGGAGCGATTGGCCCAATTGACCGAAGAACGGGCGAAGAAATACGGGGAGATGGAAGTTTGGCTGCAGAAGCTGGAGGAGCATTTCCTGACGCCGGACGTCTAGCGGGCGACGGCGGGCTGCGTCGAAAGTACTGCATTCCACCCTCACCCGGTCTGCCGCAAAAGGCGCGACAGACCAACCTCTCCCTAAGAGGGAGAGGTTTAGAGCTACCACTTCCCCTTCTTGAGTTTCCCTGCTTGGGCGGCCTCGATGACTTCTTTCAACTCGGCCGCTTCGGTTGAGTCCATCTTGAGCAGACGGTCATATTCGGATTTGGCGTCATCCATGCGTCCAAGCCAGAGGTAGGCGACGGCGCGGTACTCGATGGCCTCGGGGAAGTTCGGCTTGAGTTTGAGAGCTCGGTCGTAGGCTTCGAGCGCTCCGGTGTAGTTGCCGAGATTGCGCCGACAGTATCCCAGGTTTGAAAGCGCTTCGGGGAAGCTGTCGTTGAGCGAGACGGCCTTCTCGTAGTCTTTGACCGCTTTCTCGAGTTCCCTCATGGCCTTGGTCGTGTCATTCTTCTCGAATAAGGCGAACGCTTTTGTCTGCTTCTCGACGCCCTTGTTGTAGGCATTGATCGCATCCTTGACATCATCCCGCGCCTGTGCCTCAGGGGACTTTTCCGGTGAAGGGAACGCGCGGGTATGCGTGACCGATCCGCTGACCAACAAAATCGAGAGCGCCGCGATCCTGAGTGATTGTGGTATCTGCCTCATTCGAAACTCCTCCGTTTAGTGGCCAAAGATGGCAACAAGGAATGGAACCGCCAAGTCCGCAATTAGGTTTCATCAGAGGCAGAGCCTATTTACCATCTCTGACGAAGGCCGGATACAGTGCCAAGAATCGCTGCCATCGCCACCGCCGTACCTCCGCATGTGATTACCCAATCGCAGGCGCGGGATTTTGCCGCCTCGTATTTCCGGGACCATAGGCGCGATGTCGAGCGACTCCTGCCGGCGTTTGATCATGCGGGCATCGAGAAACGGCACATCTGCATGCCTCCGGCTTGGTTTCTTTCGCCGAAAGCATTTCCCGAAAAGAACAATCTCTACATCGAGTGGAGCACGCGTCTGGGCGCCGAGGTGGTCACATCGTGCATGGAGAAATCGGGAATATCTTCGCAGGAGATCACACATATCATCTTCGTTTCCACGACCGGCTTGGCTACGCCATCAATCGACTCGCGCTTTGTGAATGTTCTTGGGCTATCGCCTCACGTTGTACGAACGCCAATTTGGGGACTGGGGTGCGCCGGTGGGGCGGCAGGGCTGGCACTCGCATACCGGCTGGCGAAGAGCGATCCGCAGGCGGTGGTGGCGCTGGTGTGTGTTGAGCTTTGCTCTCTGACTTTCCATTTCGAGGATTTCTCGAAGTCCAATTTCATTGCCACGGCGCTCTTTGCTGATGGCGCCGCTGGTGTGATCGTGGTCGGTGATGAACGGACCACTTACGCGAGTGCGCCGGCGATTCTCGCCGCCGGTACGACAACCTGGCCGGATTCCTTGGATGTCATGGGTTGGAACTTCGATGCCGTGGGTATGCAGGTCGTCTTTTCACACGCGATTCCGCAGATCGTGCGCGACAAAGTCCTGGACAACACGTCGGAGTTTCTGACCGCACACGATGCCACGTTCTCCGATATAACGCATTGGATCGCTCATCCGGGCGGCATGAAGGTTATTGAGGCGTACGAAGCGACACTGCCCATGCGGCCGTGCGCGATGACTCATGCACGCGCAGTGCTTCGTGAAAATGGAAACATGTCCTCGCCCACCGTTCTATTTGTCCTGGAACACCTGATGGCATCCGGCGGTGTCTCCGAAGGTGACCTCGGTGTCTTGACCGCGCTCGGACCTGGGTTTTCGGCGGATAATCTTCTCCTGCGGTTCTAAATCGTCGAACATGATTGGCTGATGCGCGAGAAGCGCAGACTCGGACGCGGGGATCGTCATCTCATTCAGTTCGACAGTGTCGAATTTCTTGGTGGGGTTGCCTTCATCAAGTGATCGCATCTTCTCCCCTCGATTAACTATCTTCTGCGCCGTGATTGGGAAATCGATCGATCATTACGAGATTCGGCGTCTCCTGGGCAAAGGTGGCATGGGTGAAGTGTATCTGGCCCATGACACGCGACTGGAGCGTGACGTTGCCCTCAAGGTGCTCTTCGATTCGATCTGCGCCGACACGGTGGCACGCGAACGGTTGATCCGCGAGGCACGGGCCGCCTCGAAATTGAATCACCCCAACATTGTGACGATATATGCGATCGAATCGCTTGAAGGCCGCGAAGCGATCGTGATGGAATACGTCGATGGTGACCCGCTGGATCAATATCGCAATGCCCTCGGCCGCGAATTCCGCGAGCTGCTCGAGGTCTCGCTCCAAATCGCGGAGGGGCTGGCTGCGGCGCATGCGGCCGGTGTCGTGCACCGGGATCTGAAGCCTAGCAATGTGCTGGTTGATCGTTCCGGCCGGGCACGGATCCTCGATTTCGGTCTGGCGATTACCGGCCGGGATGTGCGTCTGACCCGCGAGGGCACTCTGGTCGGGAGTCCGGCGTACATGTCGCCCGAACAAGTGCGGGGACGCGATGTCGATTTCCGTTCCGACATCTTCTCCTACGGCGTCCTGCTCTATGAACTTCTCGCCGGCGTTCACCCCTTTTGGGCCGATCAGGAGACCGCCATCCTGTATGCCATCGTCAACGAGGAGCCGACGCCGCTCAATGCGCATGTCAAGACGCTGTCACAGGATTGGAATGGATTCATCGGTGCCTGTCTTGCCAAGGAGCCGACGGCGCGCATCCAATCGACGGCAGAGGTCGTCTCGAGATTGCGTGATCTCATTCTCGGCTCCGGGCAGTTTCCGACATCTTCGCAGCTGAGTCGTGGAATTCTTGGCCGAGATCAGTCAATCACGCCGACCACGGTGACTCCCCCTTCGGTGGCGGTCCTGCCGTTTGCGGACCTGAGCCCGGCAAAGGATCAGGAATATTTCTGCGACGGCCTGGCCGAGGAACTGATCAATGCCCTCTCCGGAATCAGCGGATTGCGGGTGGTGGCGCGGACTTCGGCGTTCTCATTCAAGGGCCAGAGCCTGGATGTGCGGACCATTGGAAACCGGCTGGGCGTGAAGTCAGTCCTGGAAGGGAGTGTCCGCAAGCACGGTGATCGACTGCGGATCAACGCGCAATTAATCAACGTTGCGGATGGCTACCATCTCTGGTCGGAGCGATTCGACCGTGACGCGGGCGATGTCTTTGAAATCCAGGATGAAATCGCGCAGACGGTTGCCGAGCGGTTGCGTGTGCATCTCGGTTCGCTGCCTTCCTCACCGACGCACGACATCGAGGCCTACAATCTCTATCTGCTGGGACGGTTTTATTGGAACAAGCGGACAGACGAAGCGATGCGCAAGGCCCTCGAGAGTTTCCAGGCGGCGATTGCGCGCGATCCCAAGTTTGCCCTGGCATACGCCGGCGTTGCCGATAGTCTGATCGTCCTTGAGGATCACGGGTTTGTCGGATATCGCGAGGCGGTCTCACGTGCCCGTGAGGCGGTGGACAAGGCGCTGTCCCTCGACCCCGATCTCGCTGAGGCGTACACCGCACTTGGAGGAATTCACTCGGAATTGGAAGAATTCGATTCCGCCGACCGGGCTTTTCGTCGTGCCATCCAGCTTAAACCGGGATATGCGACCGCGCATCACTGGTATGCCACGCAACTGCTCTTGGAGGTGGGACGGGTCGAGGACGCCAAGCGTGAACTCTTGCGGGCGCGTGAATCGGACCCGCTGTCGCTCATTATCAATACCGATTTGGCGCGTTTCTACTACTTCGTCCGAGACTTCCCGCAGGCGGCGGAGGCGCTTCGCTACGTGTTTTCCCTCGATCCGCGTTTCCTGCGCGCCCGTCGCCTCATGTTTCTACTCACCTGGGTGCTGGGCCGGCACCAGGATGCCGCCGAGCAAATCCATTACTGGCTTCCGGCCTATGCGGGGCTGGACAAGGACGACACCGACTGGCGCGGGGTTCTGTCTGCCTCCGGGTTCGATGCTGTCTTGCACCATCTGCTTGAAGTCATGAAATCAGCCACCCGGGGATATCCGCTCCAGTATGCGATTGCCATCACTCACGCCCAGTTGCGCGAGCCGGACGAGGCTATTTCCGCCCTGGCGGAATACGTCCACAAGCGTTCACCGAACTACGCTGGACTAAGGATGGACCCTCTCCTCGACCCGATTCGGACCGATCCCCGCTTCGTTGAGTTGTTGAATTCGCTCGGGATTTAGACGACCTTTAAGGTCTTGTCTTCCGGGCATAACAGCATGATCGATCAAAGCGTAGCTCACTATAGAATTATCAAGAAGCTCGGCGCGGGCGGGATGGGCGAGGTGTTTCTGGCTCAGGACAGCGAGCTGGTCCGTCAACGCGCGCCTATGAACCTAGACGTTGCAGGAGATTAGAGATTCTAATGCAAAACCAGACAGTCGCACATTATCGGATAATCAAGAAGCTCGGAGCCGGTGGTATGGGCGAGGTGTTCTTGGCCCAGGACACCAAGCTCGAACGCCAGGTCGCGTTGAAATTTCTTCCGGAGAGTCTCACAAAGAACCCGGAGGCGCGGCAGCGCCTGATCCGTGAAGCCAAGGCTGCCTCCAAACTCAATCACCCGAACATCATGACGATCTATGCGGTGGAGTCTGTGGATGACCGCGATTTCATCGTGATGGAGTATGTCGATGGGCGCGATCTCTCCGAGTACCTTGCGGCGCATTCGCTCTCAATCGACGACAAGCTCCGACTGGCGATTCAGATTGTCGAAGGGTTGGGCAAGGCGCATTCGGCCGGTGTCATCCACCGCGACATCAAGCCTTCGAATGTCCTCGTTGATGCCGACGGCCGTCCTCGGCTGCTCGACTTCGGGCTCGCGACGTTTGAGGGCGCGGCACGGTTGACGCAGGTCGGATCGACCGTCGGGACCGCCGCCTACATGTCGCCTGAGCAGGCGAGCGGACGTGACTGCGATCATCGTTCGGATCTCTTCTCTTTCGGCGTTGTGCTCTACGAAATGCTGGCCGACCGCCTGCCCTTCCAGGGCGCGCACAACGCGGCGCTCATGTACGCCATCGTCAACGAGGACCCTCAGCCATTGGCGCGCTACGTGACTGGAATCTCCGATGACTTGCAGCGGGTCGTGTCCAAGTGCCTCTCCAAGCTGCCGAACGAGCGGTATCAGTCCGCCGCCGACCTAGTTTCTGATATGCGACGACTGATTCGATTGAGCACGTCTGGCGGAGAGAAGTCACAGACGCCGAAGCGCAAGATGGTGGCGGTCCTCCCGTTCGATAATCTCGGCCAGGTTGATGATGAGTACTTCGCCGATGGTGTGACCGAAGAGATTATCAGCCGACTGGCGGCCGTCAAAGAGATCGGAGTGATTTCACGGACGAGCGTGATGCAGTTGAAGGGGACCAGTAAGTCGATCCGGGAGATCGGGTCGGAACTCGGCGTCGACTACGTTCTCGAAGGAACTGTCCGATGGGGGAAGTCAGGGCAAGGAGCCGCCCGCGTCCGCATCACGCCGCAGCTTATCCGGGTTAACGATGATACGCACATGTGGGCGGACCGCTACGACCGTATGATCGAGGACATTTTTGAAGTACAGTCCGACATAGCCGAGAAAGTCACGGCGCAGCTTCACGTCACGCTCGCCGAAGGTGAACGTCGCGCGATTGAGGCAAAGCCCACGGAGAACATGGACGCCTATCACGCCTACCGGCGAGGATACGAATATATCTACAATCCCGACTCCACGGCAGAGAGCATCCAAATTGCGATCCAGATGTTCGAGCAGGCAGTAGCGCTCGATCCCGAATACGCCCAGGCACATGCCTACTTATGCATTGGGCATGCGAATATGTACTGGTATGGATGGGACTTTACGCCCGAACGGGTGGCCAAGGCCAAGGCATCTTTGGATCGCGCGGTGTCTCTGGATAAGAACGACCCCGAAACTCCGTTGGCAGCAGGGAACTACCGGTATCACTGCCTATTGGATTATGATGGTGCGCTCGAGGAGTGCAAACGGTCGCTCCAGAGACAGCCAAGCTTCGCCGTTCCGTTGTTTATGTCTGCGATGATCATGCGCCGACAGGGTCGCTTTGCGGAAGCACTGGAGACGTGCCAGCAGGCGCTGAAGCTCGACCCGCTGCGGCCCCTCATTGTTGGTGAAACGGGTCAAACGGCTCTGCAAATGCGACGCTACGATGAGGCCGCCGTCTACTACGACCGGGCGATTGCACTGGCCCCTGATCGGGTGCAGGCAAGGGCCTTGCAATCCGCGTTGGAGTTGCAGGGGCGGGGGGATGTTGTAAAGGCGCGCCGGCACCTCGAGGAGCTCAAGCACCGCGGCCCCGTTGAAGCGTTCATAGAATGGTGTGATGTTCTGTTTACCGAACGGGATCTTTCCAAAGCGCTGGCTTTTATCGAGCGGCATTCTCCGGACGTCTATGAGGATCAGGGGTGGCGCGTGCCCAAATCATGGATCTTGGGAGAGGCGCACCGACTTCTGGGTAATGTTGAGGATGCAAGGCCCCATTATTCCGATGCGCTGACCTATCTTGAACCCGCGTTTTCACAGAACGCGCATGACGACCGACTCGCGATTGGGCTCGCATATGCCTATGCCGGGCTTGACCGAAGCAATGAGGCAAGCCGTTTGATTGCTGGAGTCGTCGATCGCACTCCCATCACCCGCGATGCCATCAACGGCGCAATATATGTGTTGAACCAGGCGATGGTCCATGCGGGCATGGGCGATTCGTCGACGGCGATACGGGCATTGGATGTAGTTCTGAATCATCCGTCCTCGGTGTCCAGCGCATACGTGCGGATCAGCCCCTACTGGGACAAACTGCGTGGGCTCCCTGAATTTGAACGCTTGATCAATCTTCCGCCAAAGGTGTTTTAGTGATCGGGCAGACGATCGCGCACTATAGGATTATTGAGAAGCTCGGCGAAGGCGGGATGGGCGAAGTCTTCCTCGCCGACGACACCAAGCTGGAGCGACGTGTTGCGCTCAAGTTTCTGCCTCAGAGTCTCACCAAGGACCCAGAGGCGCGTCAGCGCCTGATCCGTGAAGCCAAGGCGGCATCCAAGCTCAACCATCCGAACATTCTGACCATTCACGCCGTCGAGTCGGTTGACGATCGAGATTTCATTGCGATGGAGTATGTCGATGGGCATGATCTCTCCGAATATCTCAAGTCACATCCGCTGACGCTCGAAGAGAAACTCTCACTGGTGATCCAAGTCGCCGAAGGGCTTGGCAAGGCGCATGCCGCCGGAGTCATCCATCGGGACATCAAACCATCGAATATTCTTGTCGACGAAGACGGCCGTCCGCGACTGCTCGACTTTGGCTTGGCGACCTTCGAAGGTGCGGCGCGATTGACCCAGACGGGCTCGACCGTCGGCACCGCAGCGTATATGTCGCCCGAGCAGGCGAGTGGGCGTGAGTGTGACCATCGCTCGGATCTGTTCTCGCTCGGAGTTGTGCTCTATGAGATGGCGACCGATCGTCTGCCGTTTCAGGGCGCTCACAACGCGGCGCTGATGTATGCCATTGTCAACGAAGACCCGCAGCCCATCGCGCGTTTTGTCTCAGGAACGCCGGATGAACTGCAACGCATCATCGCCAAGAGTCTCGCAAAACGTACAGGTGAACGGTATCAATCTGCCGCTGACCTGATTGCCGATCTCAAGCGCCTGCTTCGGTCGAGCAGTTCGGGTGGCGAACAGGCAGTCGTTGCGCGCCGCAAGATGCTGGCGGTGCTGCCCTTTGAAAACCTCGGCCCCGCCGATGACGAGTACTTTGCAGATGGCATCACCGAGGAGATAATCAGCCGTTTGTCGGCGGTGAAGGAAATCGGCGTCATTTCGCGCACCAGTGTCATGCAATACAAAGGCACCAAGAAGGCGATCCGTGACATCGGCGGCGAATTGGGCGTCGACTACATCCTTGAGGGCACAGTCCGTTGGGGCAAAGGCGCGCAGGGAGCAAGCCGTGTCCGCATCACGCCGCAGCTTATTCAGGTGAACGAAGACACGCACTTGTGGTCGGATCGCTATGACCGGGTCATTGAGGACATCTTCGATGTGCAGTCGGATATCGCCGAGAAGGTCACCGACCAACTCAACATAAAACTCGGCGATCCCGAGCGGCGCGCAATTGAAGCGAAACCGACGGAGAACTTGGACGCCTACCAAGCGTATCTGCGCGGAAGCGAGTATTTGCGAAACCCGGACTACAGTCCTGAAAATCATCGGCTCGCGATACAAATGTTCGAGCGGGCCATCGGTTTCGATCCCGGCCTTGCGCAAGCGCACGCCTATTTGTCAATCGCACATTCAGGGATGTACTTCTACGGATATGACCGGACTCCCGACCGAGCCGGGAAAGCTAGGTCGGCGGTTGACGTCGCGCTCGGACTGAAACGCAATGACCCGGAGACTCCCCTCGCCTATGGGTTCTTCCTCTATCGCTGCCTGAGTGATTTTCAGGGCGCAATCGTTGAATTCAAGAGAGCGGTACAGATTCAACCCAATCATTCGTTGGCGATCTTCATGGTTGCCATGATCCAGCGTCGCTTGGGACTATTCGCTGAATCGATCAATGGCGTAACGGTTGCCATTCAGCTTGATCCCATGCGCAGTTCCTATATCTGTGAGGCAGGAATCACGGCTTTTGTCATGCGACGATTTGATGTTGCCAGTGCGTTCTTCGAACGATCGATCGACCTGGCGCCGGATCAGTACAATGCGTACACCTGGCATGCGATGCTCCACCTCTATGCACTTGGTGATCTTAAGACGTCACGGAAACTGTTAGAGATGTTGGGGGAGCGCGGCCTCGAAGAGGCAACCTGGGAGTGGTATGAGCAGCTCGTGTGCGAGCGGAGTTTGGATGGCGCACTCACGCATGCACGCAGAGTCCGCGGAGACGTGTATGAAGAGCAGAGTTGGTATTATCCCAAGTCGCTCATGATTGCGGAGGCACACTCTCTTTTGGGGAACCCAGCGGATGGTGACGCAGATTATTGCAGCGCTTGCGAACTCTTGGAGACCGCCATTGCTGTCGACCCGCAGGATCCCCGTAAACGGATTGCCATGGCCAAGGCGTGCGTGGGGCTCAAGCGATTCGAAGAGGCCTTTGTGCATGCCCGGGCCGCAGTCGACATCGCTCCCCTGACTAAAGACGCTGTTTCTGGTCCGCTCTTCTTGGGTCTACAGGCGACAATTCACGCACAAGCGGGCGATCACGACACCGCGCTTAGGCTCATTGAACAATTACTGTCCTTACCGTCATGGATGTCGGCGGGGCACTTGCGCGTCGCTCCATACTGGGACAAGCTACGCCATCTTCCCGAATTTGAACGTTTGATGAACCTCCCATCAAAGGTGTTTTAGTGATCGGTCAAACTATTGCTCATTATAAGATCATCGAGCACCTCGGCGCCGGCGGCATGGGCGAGGTGTATCTCGCTGTCGATTCCAAGCTCGACCGCAAAGTCGCGCTTAAGTTCCTTCCCGCGCAGATGACGGCACAACCCGATGCGCGGGCGCGATTCCTGCAGGAAGCGCGCGCCGCATCAGCATTGAATCATCCGAACATCTGCACGATTCACGACATCCAGGAACACGATGGGCAGTTGTTCATCGTGATGGAGCATGTCGATGGACAGACGCTGCGAGACAAGCGTGCAACCCTATCGCCAAAGCAGGTGTTTGAGATTGGGGCACAGGTGGCCGAGGGTCTGGCTGCCGCACACGAGCACGGCATCGTCCACCGCGACATCAAGCCTGAAAATATCATGATCCGCAAGGACGGTATCGTGCAGATCATGGATTTCGGCTTGGCCAAGCTGCACGGCGCAACGCGACTGACCAAGGAAGGCAGCACGATCGGTACTGCGGGGTACATGTCGCCCGAGCAAGTGCAGGGCCTCGACACTGATCACCGGTCGGACATTTTCTCGCTGGGAGTTGTCCTTTATGAACTCCTGACCGATCAGATGCCTTTTAAGGGGATGCACGACACGGCGGTCATGTATGAGATCGTCAACATCGATGCGGCGCCGCCATCGGCCATACGACCGGACATCGAGCCGGAGCTTGATCGCATTCTCTTAGAGTGTCTCGATAAAGACAAAGACGAGCGCTATCAATCGGCAAAAGAGTTGGCAAAGGACCTGCGCCGTTTCCGGCGATCCTCGGATCGTTCGAAGATCAGTCGTGTCAGCACGGTCCGTCCCGCGTTGTCAAACGTCGAACGTGTCCAGAGTTCATCCGTCTCGAGTCCTGCTGTAGCCGAAACCAGACAAAAAACATCGATGGTTCCGTGGCTGGTTGCGGGAGTCTTGGCACTTGCAGTCGCTATGCTTGGTTGGGCGCAAGTCTCGCGAGAGGAAGCAAAGCCGGAGACGATTCGTTTTGCGATCCCGGCTCCCGTAAATCTCAACCTCGCGGTCGAGGGGGCGGGCAATCTGGCGTTATCTCCAGATGGAACCCGCCTCGTATTTGCCGGGGCGGATTCAACCGGAGCGACGTCTCTGTGGCTGCGTTCGGTCAATTCCTTCAGCTCAGAGAAACTAAACGGGACGGAAGGCGCTTCGTACCCGTTTTGGGCTCCCGACAGCCGCTTTGTTGGGTTCTTCGCTGACAACAAATTAAAGAAGATCGATGTGACCGGTGGTCCGGCCGTCACGCTGTGCGAAGCCCCTCTTGGTCGTGGAGGCTCGTGGAACCGGGAGGGCGTAATTGTATTTGCGCCGCGCGCCTCGGAAGGACTGTCTCGTGTCTCGGCCGCAGGCGGTGTGCCCACGGTTCTAACAACTCTCGACACGACGATCAACCAGCGGTCGCATCGCTGGCCGTGGTTTCTCCCTGATGGGAATCAGTTCCTTTACTTCGCGCGCATTGGTCCCGGGTCGGGGGACAGCCAGGACGATTCGGTTTTTGTGGGTTCTCTCGATGGCAAAGTGAATAAGTCGCTCTTTCAAAGCACGGCCAACGCCTCCTTCGCCAACGGCTACCTGGTTCACTTGCGTGAACGCACACTCATGGCGATGCCCTTCGATCCCGGTTCCGCAGTCGCCGTGGGGGATCCGGTGCCTGTCGCCGAGGATGTCTACGTCGACATTGGCTACAGCAACGTGGCATTCGGACTTTCCGAGAGTGGCACGATCGCATTCCAAACTGGATCCGGGGCACTGGGGAATCGGCTCATCTGGTATGATCGAAAGGGTCTCGCAGTCGACACGCTCGCGGATGCCGGGCAGTACTACAATTGTGAGCTATCCCCTGATAATCTGTCTCTGGCCGTGGATCTCATCGATCCAGCCGCCAACAATCCTGATGTTTGGGTGTTCGATCTGACTCGTAGAACCCGCACCCGGCTCACGTTTGCACCAACAGAAGACGGATTCCCGACGTGGACGCCCGATGGATCGCAGATTCTCTTCTCGGGGGTACGTTCCGGATCACTCGATCTGCATCGAAAGCCATCGTCGGGAGCGGGCAGTGAAGAACTGTTATTGAGTTCCGTCGATAGCAAGTGGGCGATGGACTGTTCGCCCGACGGACGATTCCTCGTCTATTGTGCGGACGGCACGACGGGGATCGGGGATGATCTCTGGATTCTTCCCTTGAATGCGAATGGATCGGTTGCCGGAGAGACATACCAGTTCCAGCAGACTGAATTCGATGAAGACGATGCCTGCTTCTCTCCAGATGGGCGTTGGCTTGCGTATGCAAGCAGCGAGTCGGGAGATTTCGAAGTGTATGTGCGTCCTTTCCCGGGTCCCGGCGGCAAGTGGCAGATATCGACGAATGGTGGAGACTTCCCCAAGTGGCGACGCGATGGCGGCGAACTTTACTATGTATCAACCGGGAATATTATGATGTCCGTCGAAGTCGATGGACGCAGCGAATCCTTCATCGCCGGACAGCCCAAGCCCCTGTTTCCCGTCCGCATGCCGCTTACGAACAAACCGTACGACGTGACCAGCGACGGTCAGAGATTCATGGTCGTCACGCGCGAAGCCGGAGTGGCGGCATCCTGGATCAACGTTGTGGTCAACTGGAACGCGGAGCTGACGACGAAATGATCGGCCAGACGATCGCACATTATCGCATCATCGAGAAGCTCGGCGCGGGCGGGATGGGTGTGGTCTATAAGGCCGAGGACACTAAACTCGGCCGCGAAGTCGCTCTCAAGTTTCCGCCGCCACGCAGCACTCAGAGCGCCGAGGAATTTCAGCGTCTCATCCACGAAGCGCGCGCGGCCGCATCGCTCGATCATCAGAATATTTGCACAATCCATGAAATCGGCGAGGCTGATGGTCAGCCCTATATCGCTATGTCGTATGTCGAGGGTAAGACGCTACGGGATTTGTTGGCGGATGGGCCGCTCAATGTCTCAGAACTCATGAAGATCGCCGCACAGGTCGCCGATGGCCTCTCAGTCGCGCACGAGAAGGGCATTACGCACCGCGACATTAAACCCGAGAACATCATGATCAACACGCGCGGCCAGGTGAAGATCATGGACTTCGGTTTGGCGAAATCGTCGCGGCAAACGACCAAGATCACGCAGGAAGGAAGCACACCGGGGACGGCGGCATACATGTCGCCCGAACAGGCCAAAGGCGAAGGTGTCGATGCGCGCTCCGATCTGTGGTCACTGGGAGTTGTCTTGTACGAGGCATTGACAGGGAAGCTGCCTTTCGAAGGGAGCCACCCGGCGGCGATGATGTACGCCGTCCTTCACGAGCCGCATGCGTCCCTCGCTTCGCAGCGAGGCGGCGTTCCTGCTGATTTGACATCACTGATTGACCGGCTCCTGCGAAAAGACCCGGTCCAGCGTCCCGTCAACACCAAGGCCGTCGCGGCCGAGTTGGCGCAGATTCGTGACATGCTATCGGGAAGGGTGAGTTCACGTCCCGGCATTCGCGATTCCGCGCAACCTTCTCTGGCGGTGCTGCCATTCGCCAATATGAGCACAGACGCTGAGAATGAGTTCTTTGCTGATGGGTTGACCGAGGATCTCATCACGGCGTTTTCGAAAATGAAGGAACTGCGCGTTGTCGCACGGACTTCGGCATTCCAATTCAAAGGAAAGACTTCCGATGTGCGCATGATCGGCGAGCAACTGGGCGTGGGAACCGTGCTTGAGGGTAGTGTGCGCAAGTCCGGCAATCGACTGCGAGTGACAGCTCAGCTGATCAATGTTGCCGACGGATTTCACATCTGGTCCGAGCGCTACGACCGCGAGATGGCCGACGTGTTCGAGATTCAGGATGACATCGCCCGGGCGATTGTCGATGCGCTCAAGGTGAAGCTGGTCGGTGGGACGGATGCTCCACTCGTGCAGGCGGGCACGGCTAACATGGAGGCGTACCGTCTCGTGCTGGAAGGACGGCATCACTGGAACCGACGCACCATGGAATCGCTCACAAAGGCCGAGACCTGTTTCCTCGAGGCCATCAAACTTGATCCTGAGTATGCCGAGGCCCACGGCGCGTTGGCGTTGACATATTCCGTTATGCAGGACCACGTTGATCGCCCGAGCTCCGAGATCGGCGCCGGGCTTCAGGCGGCAGCGGACGCGGCGCTGCGACTCAATCCCGAAATGCCGGAGGCCCATGCCGCGCTCGGGATGTTGATGATGGAGCGCCTCGACTGGGAGGGAGCGGAACGTGCACTCAGGCGCGCCATCGATGGCAATCCCGGATTGGCTACTCCGCACCACTGGTATAGTTTGCTTCTCGGCTATCAAGGACGAATCGACGAGGCACGTCGCGAGATCGAGTTGGCACAGTCGTTGGACCCGCTTTCACTTATCATCGTCACCAGTGCTGCATGGCCGGACTACTTCTCGAGAAACTACGAGAGAGCATTCAAGCAGCTCGGGCGCGCCCGAAACCTGGATCCCAACTTCTCGGTCCTGCTTCTGGCAGAAGGCGCGCTCCTTCATGCGATGGGACGGCACGACGAAGCGGCCCAGGCGTATTGGAAATTAGAGTCCGTCAACCCCCGCGCCCACTTGTGGCCGTTGGTGATGCGTTCCGAGTATCTGGCAGGCAACTTGGAGAAGATGATCGATGCTCTGGAGCGATGGTGCAAACTAAGCGACGCGCCTGTCGACACGTCTGCCTTTCGTGCTTCGCTCGCGACAGGTGGTCAGGCGCGCTTAATCACTCAGATTGGTGAACTCCTGGGAACACCTTGGGAGGGGGCATACCATCGTGCCGCAGGAATGGCGATCTTTTTTGCATCGATAGGAGATCGTGACCACGCCTTCGCATGGCTGGAGGCGGGCCTTGTACCCATCTCTGTCTTGGTACGTGGCCTTGCCGTGGACCCGGTGTGGGATCCGTTACGCGCGGACCCACGCTTTCCGCAATTACTGAAAAAGCTCCGATTACCGACGCTTTAGTCCTGTGTCGGTTCTTCCGTCGCATTGACGCATTGAAAATCCCTCCCGAGTCAATGCGTCACGATTCCGCCGCCTGTGACGACACCGAAATCGATCGGGACTTCCTGCAATCACCATCGGCCATCTCGACCTAGCCCCTGGGGCCCCAATGGCGCACCCCGGCATGCCACAAAATCATCCCGTCTTTCCCGCTTGCGGGTGTTGTCGAATAGAGGGGAATCTGGTATTGTACCTGATCCTGAGCTTTGAGGTTTGGGTCAAGCAGCCATGATTGGGACAACCGTCAAGCAGTACAAGATTCTCGAACGCATCGGTGCGGGCGGGATGGGCGTGGTCTATAGGGCGGAAGACACCCGTCTGGGCCGCATCGTTGCGTTGAAGTTTCTCCCGCCCTACGCGTTGGATTCCGAGGAGGACCGCGCCCGCTTTATGATCGAGGCGCAATCGGCCGCAGCGCTTGACCACCCAAACATCTGCACCATCCACGAGATTGGCGATTCCGAGCAGCATCAGTTTATCGTCATGGCCTACGTGTCCGGGCCGAGCCTGAAGGAACGGCTCAAGGACGGGGCGCTCGATCCGGCCGAGGCAGTCAACATCGCCTCGCAAGTCGCCTCGGGATTGTCCAAGGCGCACGAAAAAGGGATCATTCACCGCGACATCAAGCCTGCCAATGTTCTTCTCGCCGATGGCGGATTGGTTAAGGTCTGCGACTTCGGTCTGGCAAAATCGAGCATCTCTAAGAAGGTGACTCGTACTGGCAGCACGATCGGTACCGCCGCATACATGTCTCCCGAGCAGGCGCGTTCCGAGACTGTGGATCAGCGAACTGACATCTGGTCGTTGGGTGTCATACTCTATGAGATGCTGGCCGGGAAGCCGCCGTTCGTGGCCGACCATGAGGCTGTGGTGATCTACGCCATTCTCAATGACGACTATCCGCGTTTGGAAGAGAAACGCCCGGGGCTTCCGCCCGCGCTGTATGACATTGTTCGCAAGGCGCTGGCCCACAAATCAGCGGACCGTTACGCAAGCATGGAAGAGATGCGGCGCGATCTGAAGTCGGTCGCTTCCCACCTCAAGGGGCCATCGACCGTCTCCGGCGCCTACCCGGTTGTTCAGCCATCGAGCCCTCGGCCAGAGGCGGTGACAACGCCACCGCCCGCGCGTGACACGGTCACGACCAAGGTTTCGCCGCCAAAACCGGCGCCGAAGAAACCCGAATCGGGCGAAAAGAAAAAGTCATCGCCGGTTCTCTACATCGTCATCGGAGCATTGACAGTGGCCGCAGTTTTGGCCGTCGTGTGGTTTAACCAGAAGCCATCGGTCGAGGCACCGCCGGACGAGTCGAGCGCGGTCACGACACCGGAGATCACACCGCCGGACGCTGCGGGTGATGCCGAAGCAACCGCGAAGTCTGCCGCGCCCACGGCCGCGACGGAGAAGCTTCCTGTAGTGGCGGTGCTGTACATGGACAATCCGACAGGAAATCGGGCCGAAGACTATTTCGCCGCGGGGATGACCGAAGACCTGATCACCGAACTCGCAAATATAAAGAAGATCAAAGTTCGTTCGCGATTCGAGGTCATGCCGCTGAAAGGCCAGGAATTCTCCGTTGCCGACATGGGCAAGCGGCTGAACGCTGACTTCCTGGTCGAGGGCGCGGCCCGTCTCGAAAAGAAGCAGTTGCAGCTGACAGCTCACTTGCACCGCGTTGCCGATCGGGAGCTGGTGTGGTCGCTCAAGTACAACCGTCCGGCCAGCGAGGTGTTCGCGGTGCAGGCGGAGCTTGCCGACTCGATCGCTCGCGCTCTCGCGGTCGCTATTTCGCCGGAAGAGAAAACGGCTATCGCCAAGGCCCCGACCACGAATGCCGAAGCCTACGACAACTATCTGCGCGGGCGACAGCTTTCCAGGAGCTGGACCCCGGCAGACAACGAACTGGCGGAAAAATCCTACCGGCGCGCGCTGTCCGACGACAAGGAATTCAGCGCCGCCCAGTTGGGGCTGGCGTACACCCTGCTCCAGAGCCTGGAGTGGACGGATCGAGACCCCAAGCTCATCTCCGAGACTGAAGCGCTGATCCAGCGAGCTTCACAGCGTGATACCAACTCGACAGATTACTTTGCGGCACAGGGGCTGTTGCTGGAAGTCAAAGGCGATCAGGCGGGCGCGATCCGTACGCATCGTCGGTTGATTCAGATTTCACCGTCCGATCCAGAGGCTCACTACCAGCTCGGTGTCGAACTGGCGCAAATGGGGCAGATCGAAGAAGCTGGCAAGTCGTTGCGCAAGGCGCTTGAATTGAAGACGAATCATGCGGGAGCTTACCGCTGGCTGGCCATCATTGCTGTCAACTCCGGCAAACCGGACGATGCGGCCAAACAGATGACGACCGCGCTCCAGTTATCGCCGAACGCGCCGCATCTGCTCGCCGACAATGGAGTGATCGCCTTCCGCCGGGGCGATTTCGATGATGCGAACGCCCTGTACAAACAGGCAATGACGCTTCGGCCCAAGACCTATCGCTTCAAGGGACAAGCCGGGATCATTGCATTGTTTCAGGGGCGTACGAACGATGCGGTGAACTTGCTTAAGGATGCCTGCGACAAGGCCGGCACTTGGGAGTCTTGCTTACGGCTCGGTCAGGCCTACAAAGCGGCGGGGAAATCTTCACAGAGCGAGCGCGCCTATCGCGACGCCCTGGTCGGTGCGACGGCGAAATTGAAAACGAGACCGGCGGACCTTGAGCTTGAGTACGGCATCTTGTATCTGCGGGTCCTCCTCGGTGAAGTGAAAAACGCCGAGGCGGATTTCAAGCGCCTGGCGACCAACACCCAGCGGACACTCGATCCGACCGTTCGCTACTATTACACCGCCGCCATTGACGCGCATCTCGGTCAAACGGACCGCGCGATTGAGAATGTCGAGCGCGTGATCAAGATGAATGTCAACGCGCCTGCGAACCTCGGGGCAGACCCTGCCTTTGAGAATCTGAAGAACGACACGCGGTTCAAAAACCTCGCCTCAGCCCCGGCGAGTTGAATCCCCTTGCAGGGTGACCCTTGCAGGACAACGACACCCACGCACCCCCTGACACGGAGCCTGATGGCTCGCGGTTATCGCGGCGCATGTGGATCTCGATCATCCTCCTGATCGTAGCGATGATCGCGATCTTGATCGTGGGCTACATGACATTCTCGAACTATGTGGATTTCGTCAACTAACCCCCGTCAGTGACATGCCTCTCCGGTATCACAGCCGGAAACGCAAACCGAATTGCACGCGTCCGGATGTGACGTCGATGTCATCGGCGAGCTCAAATTCTTCGTCGTCGATGACGCGTGTGTCGAGCTGCCCCGAGGTCAGTCCGACTTCGCCGAAGATCGCGGTGCGTCGCCCAATGAAGTGATCGACGCCGAGAGCGATGCCGACCGCCGGGCCGACGTAGCCATTGTCGTCGTCGTGACGGTTCCGCACATGGTAGGGCGAATCATCCTCGAAGAGAAACATCCCGCCCAGGGCGAACTTCCCGTACGGTTGCCACATGTGACGGTGGCCGCTGTTGGGCGCATACTTGATCCCGAACATCCCGGTCCCGAACACGACATCGCCTGAGGCAGTCGGGTGTTCGGAGCCGGTGCCTTCGAAGTAGAGCGAGACACCGCGGTCGAGACCCAAACCGGCGCCAAAGAAGAACGAACCGCCGTCCTCGAGTTGGTCGAGCGCCGAGTAGTCGGCATCCTCGATTTCGTATCCCTGCCCGCCGAAGCCGGCGTAAAGCTGAAATCCGCGTTGCGTGTAGTCTTTGTGTGGGTCAACAAGGTCGCGTTGGCGGACTCGGGCGTCTGCCGAGCCGATGAAGGCGAGGCAGAAGCCGAGCGTGGCCAACAAGATTCCGATTCTGCGATTGGTGAGCATTGCTCCTCCTATGTGCCAGGCCAGTGTTGCCGGCGCGTTTTTGTGCGACGACGCGCCCATGCGGCATGTAGAAAGCAACGCCTATGCCGGACGGTTATGTTGTTGCCGGGGAACGAGTTCTGTGGCCTTTCGTCAAGGGAGTGCACTGGAACGGGGCGAAAAGAGAATAGGTCCTATTGGACCAATAGGACCTATTGAATCGCGTAAGGCGATGGCTAATACGTCGCGCGCTTGTTCAGTTCGGTCTGCACGATGAACCAGACCGCCGGCGAGAAGACAATGTACAACAGAAACACGATCCACTTGTTCATTTTGTCGCTTGATGCCTTTTCGTACAACTCCGAGTACTTGTAGATGGAGAAGATGTTCGCAATCGGGATGAAAAGCAGAACAGTCCAGAGACCGGGGCTGGCCGCCGGATCGTTCGCCAAGCCCTTACACTCTGTGCAAGTCTGATAGAACCAGTAGATCGAGTAGATGCCGAGCGTGATGATCATCAGGAACACTTGCGCGACCATGTTACGCTTCTTGACTTGCATGGTTTCCACCTCCGTGTGAGCGTTATTGTAAGCATGGGCGTTCGTTTACGAGTCCCTATCAGACGCTCTATACCGTCTGCGCAGTGCAAATGCAAATAGCAAGATCAAGGTAGGTCCCATCAATTGGCCAGCCGTTCTAGACATGCGAGAGGCCGTGGAAATTGGAGAATACTCCGACGAGATTCGAGGGATCATGGAACTGAATGTGAAGTTTGCTGCTTCCAAGAAATCTCTGGATCTTTGTCCGAAAGAGGAAACGTCGAAGATTTCACTGGCCTCGAAACTGTACTCAATGACCTCGCTTGAGCCTTCAGCGTGACGGATTTCAAATCCGCCGTAGAAATGAAATAACGGCAATAGAAGCGCGAGAACTGCTAGCCACATCAGCGGCCTTAGGAAGCTACCGTTGTAAAGCGAGAGATACTTGTACATAGTCAGGAACCAGTACATTGCCGTACGTCTCGCAAGTGGCGACTGTGCAAGCGACACCCTCTGAGTCTCTATTTCGAAGATATGGAATTCGTTGGCAAGAACGGTGTTTCCGTCCCGTTGGGAGAGTCGTCTGAGCTGACGGAACTGCTCTTCTTTTCTTCGAAGAGTTTCCTCCATCCCGGCTTGTGTCAATCCATCCGGGAGTCGAATCATGCCGCCAAGTGAACTCCTCCTAAGCCACCACTTGCAAGCTCGGAAGCGAACAGTATCAAACGAATCCCAATCAATGTCTGCATCGGGTAGTTGGGTATTCTCTACGGAAATCGCGTAGGTTGCCTTTGTCTTGTCAAAAGTAATTGAATGGAGTGCGAGTTGTGATAGCAAAGTTGACGATTGGATGGTAATTCGGTCACCGACGGACGTGTCTGCAATCGAGATATTTCCTTGGATTTCACTTCGGCGCAACACGACGCGATCGATTCGGCAAAGCTCTATAAGGAGTGCGTCTGAAAATCTGCATTGATGAAATGTCAGGCCTGGTGCCCCAATTGTCATTGACACGAACGCTAACGGCCCCGAGAATGAGCATTCAATGAAATTGATTGAATGACGGGTTTCAAAGCCTCTCGCCCCAGTTGGACCTAGGAATCTGCACTTATAAAGCATGATCGGAAAACCGAAAAACCACGACGGAAAGTCACCTTCAGGAAATACTACTTCTCGGAAATCTGTCTGCGCCTCGTGGCGGCGTCTATCGGGGAGGTCGTCGATGGAGGCATTCGATGGTAGGCCTAGTTTGGTCCGAATCTGGCGATTCCTGTCGTCCCTGACCGACGACCAGAAATCCGGCTTTTCTGAAACCTCTGAGTGGAGAATGCAGGAATTGCTTTCTCGATCCCAAATTGGGTTTTGACAACCAGATCTTGCGCAGGTATCCATGAAACTGTCTTAAGGGCGAGTTTTAGTCATTCGCTCCACAACAAATTGCGCGACATCCATGACCGGGACCTGATCGCCGCGGCCCAAGTCGTTGGTCGCGTCACGGATCATGATTTGGCAGAAGGGGCAACCGACCGCGATCCGTTCGGCGCCGGTTGCGAGGAGCTCTTCAGTTCGTTCGCGGTTGACCCGTTTGCCTTTCGTTTCCTCGGCAAATATCATCGCTCCGCCCGCGCCGCAACAGAAGGATTTTTCGCGGGTCCGGCCGGGTTCGAGGGGATCGCCGAGGAGTTCGCGGGGGTTGTCCATGTCGGCTGAAGTGCCGTAACGGGAGAGATAGCAGGGGTCGTGGTACACGGTAGCGGCTTCGGTCTCGCGGGAGAGGGTGATTTTGCCCGTTCCGACCAGATCGTTGATCAACTGGGAGTGGTGGATGATCTCGACATCAGGGTCGAGGCCGAAGTCCTTGTACTCTGAAATCGTGCGGATGCAATGCGGGCAGGTGGCGACGATCTTCTTCACGCCTGCCGCCTTCAACATTTCGATATTCGCAGTCGCTAATTGCTGGAAGAGGAATTCGTTTCCGGCGCGCCTTGCCGCATCGCCGGTGCATTGCTCGTTCAATAGGACACCATAGGACGTATTGGACCTATCAAGAATCGCCTTGAAGGCCAGTGACACTTTGCGGTAAGTCAGATCGAATCGGGCCAGGCATCCCATCCAGTAGAGCCATTCGTGTCCGTTGTATTCGGGATACTGATACTCGCGGATGAAATCATGCGCCTGCGGTGTGGGGTAGGCCCAGGGATTTTGCAGGCGTTCGAGGTTGCCGAAGAACGTGCCAAACGTGTGCGGTCCGCCACCCTCGGCTATGACTCCGCGCCGTGTTTCGAGGATCGGAATGACCTGATCAATGCCGACCGGGCATTGGAAGGTGCAGGCGCCGCAGGTGGTGCATTGCCAGAGGATTTCTTCTTCGATTGTCGCGCTGACAAGCGATTGCTCCGAGTCTTTGAGGAATCCGTCGCGCAGATCGAGCATGAGTTTCTTGGGGTCGAGCAACTTGCCGGTGTTGCGCGCCGGGCAATGATCATAGCAGCGTCCGCATTCAACGCACGTGAACGCGCCCAGGGCCGTGTGGGCCGACAAGTCCTTCAGTTTGATCGCGCCAAATTCTTCCTTCTCGAAATCCAGCGGCCGGATCCTCGCCAATTCGAAGTCTTTCAAGAACGTTGTCACCGGCGACAGCACGAGGTGCAAGTGCTTGGAGCGCGGAATGAGCCACATGAACAGGAGAATTGAAAGAGTGTGGATCCACCAGTTGAACTTGTAGGATTGGGGACCGAGAATCAGATCCGACGCCGAATGCTGAAGGTGCGGGTTGGACTGAATCGCGGCGTTGAGAGCCAGCACCTGCTGATTCAAAGTGAAATCCAGAAGGTAGGTCACCATCAGGATCACGATGAGAAGGCCGACAATTCCCGACTCGAGTTTTACCGGCCCCAGCGCCGCCGGGTGAAACACGAATCTCCTGATCAATAGCGCGATAATGCCGACGAGAACGCCGACCGCCAACACGGCGACGACCGACGAAAGCACGTTGTAGAAGGTACCGTGCCCCAGTAGGGCGACTCTGTATCCGCGTCCAAAGTGCTCAAGAGTAATCGGGACGAACGCGAGAAATCCCCAGAAGACCAGCGCATGCATCAGTCCGGCAAAGGGGCGTTGCTTGATGACAGTCCCCTGCAGCAGGACTTCCCACACGAACCGTTTGAGGCGGCGCGGGATCTGGTCGACCACAAATCCCTTGGATGCTTTCTGAATAGCGCGCAGGCGCGTCACGATCGGCGCGATGAAGCCGTACAGGCCGGCGGCGATGGCGAGTGTGAGGAGGAGTTTTTCGATCATGATAATCCCATCATTCCGAATGGATTGTCATTCCGAACGAAGTGAGGAATCTGCTTCTGTCTGCGGCGGGAAAAAGCAGATTCCTCACTTCGTTCGGAATGACATTCGGTGATGCATCCGATCGGGTTTCTTCGGTTACTCGATGATTCGGAAGCCGATGCGGACAACGGCTTGGTATTCACTGATCTTGCCGTCCTTCAGGCCGCCGCGAAATTCTTTCACTTCAAACCACGCAAGCCCCTTGAGCGTCTTACCAGCTTCGCCGACCGCGCTTTCGACTGCTTCCTGCATGCTCTTGCTGGAACATCCCACGACATCGATGATCTTGTAGACTTTCGGGTCCATACTCCCTCCTATGTCGGGGCAAGCTAACCCTATACACGGTTGTCCACAAGCAGAGAGGAGTGGTCTTGTCACGAAGTCGGCTGCATCGCGTCTCGAAATCTGCGGCCCTGTCAGAAATCTGCCCCATTCCCGGGAATGAATTTCCCCCGACCGGGTATAAGGCTATATTCCAGCTCGGGGCAGGGCTGGAGATAGCGGAGTTGGGTGTGAGAGCGCGGTTTTCCGGTCCATTGTTTTTGGCATTGGTATTCGTCTGCCTCGCGGTGTCTCCGGTGCTGGCGTTTCCGCCTTTGGACCGGGAGTTGACTTCCAGCACCAAGTCCTTCGATTACGGCACGTATTCCGACACAAACGACATCCTGATGTTCATCACCAATCGCGGTTGGATTGGGCACGACGCGACCGGCGAATTGGGCCGTCCGTTCGGTCTCTATTACCCCCGTGGCACCAACAAGACCGTGATTTACTCGGCGGGGCTTTGGGCGGCCTGCAGGATGTGGAAGGGGTACCGTGCCTCGGTGGCGGAATACGAGGCCGACTTCACGCCGGGTCCGATAGTCGACGGCTCTTTCCTTCCCGACAACGACAAGTTCCGCGCCTACAAAATCGCGCGGAATGACACATACGATTCGAACCTCGACTTTGCCGAGTGGCCATTCGATGAGGGTGCCCCGTCACTGAAAGATCAAGCGGGCAACGACATCTTGGACGAACTGGGGCATCGCCTCCCGCGGGCGATGGGCGATCAGACGTTCTGGTGTGTTTTCAACGACGTGAATTTGGCCAACCACACCAGCAGTCCCGGCAGCGGTCGCCCGCTGGGGATGGAAGTGCAGCTGCTTGCCTGGAGTGATGAGTGGCCCGGCTCGTTGGGGCGCACCATCTTTCTCAACTACACGATCATCAACAAGAGCGACAGCATTTGGCGCGAAGCACGATTCGGCTTGTGGGCTGATCCTGACATCGGACGCGCGTCGGACGACCTGGCCGGCTGCGACAGCGCTCTCGGATTGGGATTCTGCTATAACAACGGTCCCGATGTTGTCTATGGCGATGCGCCACCTGCGGTTGGCTTCTCGCTTTTGGCGGGACCCTCGGTGCCATCGCCCGGCGACTCGGTCTGGTCGGTTCGACAAGAGCGTTGGATCTACGGCCGTCGCGCGCTGGCCATGAACGGGTATGCGGCTTGGACCAATGGTGACGATCCGACCGGCGAGCCGAAGGTCTATTATCTTCTCTCGGGAAAGGACCATGAGGGCTTCCCGCAAATCGATCCATCCAACAACAAACCAACGACCTTCTTCTACTCGGGTGATCCGGCGTCACAGAGTGGTTGGCTCGATACCTCGCCGAGCGATCGTCGTTTCGCTGTAGGTGTGGGTCCTGTGACGGTCATGCAAGGGGATACGATCGAGATCGTCGCGGCGGTTCTGATCGGACAGGGGACTGATGCACTTGGTTCCATTGCCTCGATCAAGCAGGCGGCAGCCACGGCGCAGGCGCTCTATCGCGGCGGCTTTGATCCGATCCGGCCCTCGACGGTCGACATACTGCCGGGAGCTTGTCCCAACATCGTTTCCTTCGACGAACCGATCGAGTTGGAGTACGATTTTGTCCGCCCGGCCACATCGATTCCGACATCGAACATCGTCG
The DNA here is from genome assembly GCA_964371625.1 of uncultured Ignavibacteria bacterium. GTDB lineage: Bacteria > Zixibacteria > MSB-5A5 > WJJR01 > WJJR01 > JACQFV01. The sequence continues at coordinate 470,536 of CAYJMP010000002.1, forward strand.
TCGCCGTCTACAGCACGTCGGAATACGATGCGACTGCCGCGGATCCGCGCGAGATTCTGCTCGGCGGAATCGCGCCTTCGGGGTGGACGGTCGATGATATCGGCCGCGCGATCCAGAGCGAGACTCCCTGTGGTTGCGGTCATTCAACGCGTGATGGCTTACCTGATCTGCTTTTGTCTTTTGACCGCGACGAGATTGCCAGTGCGCTTGATCCCCTGGTCGAAGGCGCCGTGCGCACGCTCACGTTACACACGGTCGGGCGGGATGGCGCGCGCAGCGAGGGCCCCGATTGCCTGACATTTGTTGATCTCGTGCCCGAATCGGACCCCATCGATCAGCCGTTACGCCCCGGAGAGAATGACCGCGACGCGCCATTTGCGCTCTCGAATCAGCCGAATCCGTTCAATGCGGCCACCATGGTCAATTACCGCATTGCCACCGATGGCCCGGTCCGTATCGAGGTGTACGATATTCTGGGGCGTCGGATGGCGACCCTGGTCGATGCCTGGCAGCGCGCCGGAGAGTATCAGGTCATGTGGAACGGCACCAACCTGCATGGCGAGCCGGCCGGTTCAGGGATGTATTTCTACCGCCTGCAATCCGATGACGGTCTTCTGTCCCGTAAAATGATTCTGCTAAAGTAACTCACCAGACAATCGAATTCACCGTGTGGCCCATTCCTTGCGGTCGAGCCAGCGGCTCTGCGCGAGCCAGACCCCGCAGACGATAATGATCGCCGCGCCCGCCATGGCGGGGGTGAAAACTTCATCGAGAATGATCCACCCGGTCACGCTCGCGACGACGGCTTCGATGAACAGGAACATGCTGGTGTCGAGGGCGGAGAGTTTCTGCAATCCGGCGGCCCACCAGTAATAGGCCAACCCCGACGGCACAATTCCGATGAACACCGCATTAGCCCACTCCCCGCCGGTCAGCCTCGAGACATCCGACACAAAATCGGCAGCGCCGACAACTCCGAAGAAGACGAACCCGATCATCATGTGCGCGAATGCGATTGCCAGAGGTTCGTATCGTCCCAACCGAGATTTCAACATGACCGTGTAGATTGACCATGTGGCCACGCTTGACAGGGCGAACAGATCGCCGCGGTGGTGCGCGATCGACAGTTGGCTTAAGTGACCGCGCGAGACCAACAGCGCGACACCAAACATCGCGATGAGCAGTCCCGCGATCTTGTGTATGGCAACACGCTCCCTCAACCAGAACCAGCCGAGGATTCCGGTCACCGGGGGGATAAGGGTCAGTATCCAGCCGGTGTTGGTGGCCGATGTGACTTTCAGGCCATTGAGTTGGATGAGTTGATGGAGAATAATGCCGACAACGCCGGCCATTGTGATGAAGAGCCAATCGCGACGATCAAACGCCAACGACTTCCTGAGACGAAGATTGAGGAGATAGAGCGTTAACGCGCCGATCCCGAGGCGTAGGATCAGGAATGTGCTGGGAGAGACTTTGAGAAGTATGAGTTTCGCCAGCGGGAAATACGCGCCCCACATGGTGATGGCAGCCAGGACGAACAGTGTCCCTGACAGCGAAGACCTCTTGGCGGCATCCATATGCCAATTTCAGTCGCAGTGCGGAATGAAATCAAGCCGGGTGTCGGGCTAGTCGATTGCGCGACTCAGATAGTTGCACGCGTGAAACATCAATCCTTGGGGATTGAGGCGACCCAGCGCTTCATCTTCTTCGTGAGCAGGTCCAGAGGGAGTGCGCCATCGGAGAGAAGTTCATCATGGAAGGTACGGATGTCGAAGCGCGGACCGAGCGCCTGCTCAGCCATGGCGCGCAACTCGAGGATCTGCAGTTGGCCAACCTTGTAGGCGGTGGCTTGGCCAGGCCAGGCGATGTACCGGTCGATTTCCGATTCGATGTTGAGGTCGGACAGACCGGTATTCTCCCGCATGAACTCGATCGCCTTCTCGCGCGTCCAGCCGAAGTAGTGAATGCCCGGATCGACGACCAAACGGCAGGCCCGCCAAGCTTCAAAGGTCAGGCGGCCAAACTCCGAATACGGATCATCATAAAACCCGACTTCCTTGGGCAGCCGCTCGGAATACAGTCCCCAGCCCTCGATGTAGGCGGTGTAGCCGCCGTGACGACGGAACATCGGCAGGTTGGTGAGCTCTTGCTGGATCGCGAGTTGAAGATGGTGTCCCGGAACCGCCTCATGAAAAGCGAGCGCCTGCATCGTGTATTTGGGGCGCTGTTCGGGCTTGTAGGTATTGATGTAGAAGTATCCGGGACGTGAGCCATCCTCCGGCGCCGGATAGTAGTATGCGTCAGGGGCCGAGGCGGCGCGATACGGTTCGATTTCGCGGTAGCTGTAGGGCGTCTTCGGCAGGCGGCCGAAGAGTTGCGGCATCTTCTTGTCCATCTCCGCCAGGATCGTCTTGAAACCCTCGACCAGAGAATCCGGTGTCGAGTAGTGGAATTGCGGATCGGTCTTGAGATGCTCGATGAATTCGGCCAGTGTGCCCTTGAAGCCGACGGAGTCCTTGATCTGCTCCATTTCGGCGCGGATCCACTTCAGTTCTTCCATTCCCAGGTCGAAAATCTGCTGGGGCGTGAACTCCGTGGTGGTGTAACGCTTGACCCTGTTGGCGTAGCGTTCCTTACCGTCCGGCAAGACGAGCCATCCGACCGTGTCGCGGCAGGCCGGGAGATAGGTGGTCTTCAAGTAGGTCGCGAGCATGTCGTAGCCGTTGATGACGTCATTGGAGATCGTCCGAATGATCTCCTGGCGTAAACGGTCGCGTTCGGCCTGCGGGATTGTGCTGTCCATCTTGTCGATCGCTTCGGCGAAGACGCTTTTCAGCGGATCGGCCACGATGTGCGCTTCGACTTGCGGTAGCGCTTTCTCGATGGTCACGCGCGCGGGGACGAGTGCCAGGCCAATCCCCGTATTCATGTTGATGATGTGCTGGCGGATATACTCGCCGAATTTCTGCAGGCGGGAAATGTAGTTTTCGACGTCGGTGACGGTCTTGAATGGATGATAGTTCACCAACTCCGGCATGTCGATCTGCGGGCCGGATTGCTGGGTGATCGGCATGAGATCTTCACGCCACTTCGAATCCTCCATCTCGATACTGACTTCGCGAATGAAGAGATCGGCGTTGAGCGAGTCGCCTGGCCCGACTTGTCCCTGCTGGCTGAGGTCGACCGCGCGTTTGAGAAACCCCCGCAACGCCTCATAGCGCAAGGCAAGTGTCTCCTGCGAAACGTCGGGCAGAGCATAATCGAAGCGATGGTCGCCCAGGTAGGTCGCGCTGAGCGGATTGCGCTCCATCTGGAAGTTCCAGTAGTCGGTGAAGAGCTGGTCCCAAGGGTTGGAAGTCGGTGGCTTTTCCACTTTGGTGCATCCTGTGAAGATGGTCGATAAGACGATCGTCAATGCGAGGGCAAGTACCGCGACACAATAATAAGAGCAGGCTCGCGAGTACGCTCGCCCTCCCAAGCTAAGGGGATCCTTCGGGAGGGCGAGGCTACCGCCGAGCCTGCTCTTGTTTAGTAACGCCATTCGGTTGAGGATTCTACGCCGGCGGCTCGCTGTTGCCGTTCTCGGCGCCGTTGCCATTCACGCCGTTTTCACCGTTTTCGCCTTCGACCTCTTCTTCGGCCTTCACCACGCGCGCGACGTCGATGACCTTGTCGCCTTCGTCGAGGTTGATCAGGCGCACACCCTGTGTGGCGCGGCCCATGAGACGGATATTGGCCAGCGACATGCGGATGATAATCCCCTGATGGGAAATAATCATGAGTTCGTCGTCGTCGACGACCTCTTTGACGGCGACGACTGGCCCATTGCGGTCAGTGGTCTTGATGTTGATCACGCCTTTACCGCCGCGATTGGTCAGACGGTACTCGGAGATTTCCGAGCGTTTGCCATAACCATTCTCGCAGACAGTCAGAAGTGCCGAGGCGCGTTTGACCACGACCATGCTCACGACGCGGTCTCCCTCTTCGAGTGAGACGCCACGCACGCCATAGGCCGTGCGGCCCATAGAACGCACTTTTTCTTCATGGAATCGGCAGGCAAGACCGAGGTGCGTGGCGAGAATGATCTCGTTGGTGCCGTCGGAAACGCCGACCTCGATCAGTTCGTCGTCCTCGGGCAAATCCATCGCATTGATGCCGCCCTTGCGTGGATTGGCGAAGGAGGAGAGGACGGTCTTCTTGATCGTGCCATTCTTGGTCGCCATGACGATGAAATGCTCGTCGTCGAATTTCTTGGCCGGGACAAAGGCCGTGATCTTCTCCTCGGCGGACAATTCGAGCAGGTTGGCGATGTTCTTGCCGCGGGCGAGTTTGCCGCCCTGCGGAATCGCATGCACCTTGAGCCAGTAACAGCGGCCCTTGGTGGTGAAAAAGAGTATGTAGTCGTGCGTGGAGGCGATAAAGAGATGCTCGACGAAATCGGTCTCTTTGGTCTCCATGCCGCGCACGCCGCGTCCGCCACGTCCCTGGCGACGATAGGCGCTGACCGTCAGGCGCTTGATGTACCCCTCGTGCGAGATCGTGATCACCACGTCTTCCTCGGCGATCAGGTCTTCGATCGAGAAGTCCTCGACCGCTTCGATGATACCGGTGCGACGGGCATCGCCGTACTTTTCCTTCATCTCCAGAAGTTCGACTCTGACAATCGCCATGCGCTTGGTTTTGGAGGCGAGGATACTGCGGAATTCTTCGATCGCCTTGATCAGACCGAGATACTCCTGCTCGATTTTTTCGCGTTCGAGCCCGGTCAGGCGCTGGAGACGCATCTCGAGAATGGCTTGTGCCTGAATCTCGGAGAGCTTGAAGCGGTCGATCAATGCGACCTTCGCCTCGGCGGGCGTCTTGGAGCCGCGGATCAAGGTGATGATCTCGTCGATGTAGTCGAGCGCGATCTTGAGGCCCTCGAGGATGTGGGCGCGTTCTTCGGCCTTCTTCAGATCGAACTCGGTGCGACGGCGGATGATCTCGTGACGGTGCTTGAGGAACTCCTCGAGCATCTGACGGATCGTGAGGACTCTCGGCACGCCGTCGACCAGCGCGAGATTGATCACGCCGAAGGTGATCTGCATCTGCGTGTGCTTGAAGAGATTGTTGAGCACCGTCTCGGGGATGGCGTCGCGTTTCAGTTCAAACACCACGCGCATGCCGTCGCGGTCGGACTCGTCGCGCAAATCGGAGATGCCTTCGATCTTCTTGTTGCGGACCAGGTCGGCGGTGCGTTCCAGCAGATTCGACTTGTTGACTTGGTAGGGGATTTCCGAGACGATGATGCTCTGCTTGCCGTTGGGCAATGTCTCGACATTGGCCTTGGCGCGCACGGTCAACTGGCCGCGCCCGGTGCGGTTGGCCGACTCGATCCCGGCGCGTCCGACGATCAGCCCGCCGGTCGGGAAGTCGGGGCCCTGGATATGGGCGAGGACTGTTTCCAGATCGGCATCGGGATCGTCGATCAGGGCGCAAAGGGCGTCGACGATTTCGTTCAAGTTGTGCGGCGGAATGTTGGTCGCCATGCCGACCGCGATGCCCGAGGAGCCATTACAGAGAAGATTCGGGAATTTCGACGGCAGGACCGTCGGTTCATCGAGCGTGTTGTCGTAGTTGCGGACAAAGCCGACCGTGTCCTTGTCCATGTCGGCGATCATTTCCATGGCGAAAGCCGACATGCGCGCTTCGGTGTACCGCATGGCCGCCGCGGCGTCGCCGTCGACCGAGCCGAAGTTCCCCTGCCCGTCGACCAGCGTGTAGCGCATGTTGAAATCCTGCGCCATGCGCACCAGTGTCGGGTAGACGACCTGTTCGCCGTGGGGATGGTAATTGCCCGAGGTGTCGCCGCAGATTTTGGCGCATTTGCGGTGCGCGGCGCCGGGGTTCAAATTGAGGTCGTTCATCGCCACGAGGATGCGCCGGTTTGAGGGCTTGAGCCCATCGGCGACATTGGGCAGCGCGCGCGCGGTTATGACCGACATCGAATAGTCGAGGTACGCGCTCTTCATTTCCTCTTCGAGGAAGACGGGCTCTATTCTCTGGCGTTCCAAAGCCATGTATTGCCTCCAGAAACACTGCGAAAACTGCGGAAAACTGCCCCCAATACGGTACGTCCCAGAGTCTGTCAGAGGGTCTACCCTGAGCGTGCCGAAGGGGAGAATTTAGGGGAATTTCACCTATGGGACAAGGGGGGAAATGGGGATATCCGCCAGATATGGATGCCTGTGCACTTTGGGCTATCCCTCCGCACTTGATTGCCCAACGCAATTTCGGTCCCTGGTGAACGATCGGTATTGAAGACAACTTGCGTCTCTAGTTCCAATTTCACAATCTTCGCATCCGATGCCTCCACTCTCAAACTTCGCAAGTGAGCGATCACTACTCTCTCGCGCATGGTATTCCAATTCGATTGATGGATTCCTAACCGCAAGCCGGGACATGATCTTCAGCCAATTGCAGCAAAACTGCGAGTTCTCAGTATTACCCGAGCAGCGTGACGCATGGCTTTATGAGATTGACTACCTTAAAGTCCAACTTCAGGGGCTGGTGGGGTCGCTTCATTTTGAGTTCAACATTCCTCGAATGGGAAAGCGAATCGACGTAGCGATGATAATCGGCCCAATCGTATTCGTCGTGGAATTCAAGATTGACGCTCGAACCATCGAACGCGCAGACCTGGACCAGGTGTGGGACTATACTCTGGACCTAAAGAATTTTCACGAGGCGAGCCATAACGTTGCAGTTATCCCTGTGCTCGTGGCCACGGCAGCAATCAAGGTACCCGCTCCACGGATAGTCTCCGCAGATGACGGAGTCTATCGACCGATTCCGGTCGATGTGCAAGGGCTTCGTCCGCTTATTGACCTAGCTTGCGAATCAATCCGTGGGTCTTCCATCGACAATCAAGAATGGTCACGCTCTCCCTATCATCCGACTCCCACAATCATCGAGGCCGCCCGTGCACTCTATGGACAGCATTCGGTCGAGGAGATTGCCCGGCACGATGCCGGGGCACGGAATTTGCACACCACAGCAAGTCGTCTAGAAGAGTTGGTCAGCGAGGCTAAGCGACAACGGCGTAAGCTGATCTGCTTTGTGACCGGTGTCCCAGGCGCGGGTAAGACGTTAGTCGGGCTAAACATTGCGACCCGCAGGGGAGCGACTGATGATTCAACGCACACTGTGTATCTCTCGGGAAATGGTCCACTGGTATCCGTCCTAAGGGAGGCACTGACTCGAGATGAACTTTCGCGACAGCAAGCGCAAGACAAGAAGGTGCGGAAGGGGACTGTCGCGGAGAGCGTAAAAGCGTTCATTCAGAACGTGCATCATTTTCGAGACGAGTCGCTAAGAGATTTGAGGGCGCCCTTTGACCATGTCGTTGTTTTTGACGAGGCTCAGCGTGCGTGGAATGCACGACACACTGCGAATTTCATGAAGCGCCGAAAAAACCAGCCCGGATTCACCCAGTCTGAACCCGAGCTCTTAATCTCATATATGGATCGCCATTCTGACTGGGCCGTGATAATCTGTCTTGTCGGAGGCGGTCAGGAGATTAATACCGGGGAAGCGGGAATCGATGCGTGGATAGATGCGATTACTTCAAACTTCCCTCAGTGGGATATGCGCATTTCAGATAGACTGATGGACAGCGAATACGGAGCCGGTAGAGCATTAGATTCTGCGCGTCGCCACAGCAAACTACTGTTCGACAATCGCCTGCATCTGGATGTCTCTATGCGATCGTTCAGAGCAGAGAGCGTCTCAGCATTCGTAAAAAGCGTACTAGATCTTGAGGTGAGAGAGGCGAGGAATTCATTCTCCACCTTTGCGGCGAAGTATCCCATCGTGATCACTCGCGATCTTTTCGCCGCAAAACAGTGGGTGCGCGATCGTGCTCGGGGAACCGAGCGATATGGCCTAATTGCATCATCCAAGGCGCAGAGACTGAAACCTCACGCAATTGATATCCGAGTCAATGTGAACCCAGTGCACTGGTTTCTCAACGACAAGTCGGACACTCGCTCGAGCTGGTACTTGGAGGATGCGGCAACCGAGTTCCAAGTTCAGGGTTTAGAGCTCGACTGGGCATGTGTGACTTGGGACGCCGACCTTAGGCTATCGGACTCCGGTTGGAGCTTTCATGATTTTCGCGGAGATAAATGGACCGGAGTAAACAAACGTGAGAACCAACGATACCTTCTGAACGCATACCGGGTGTTGCTTACTCGGTCTCGCCAGGGAATGGCAATCTTCATTCCTCCGGGCGACTCGAATGACCCGACTCGCAAACCGGAATTCTACAATCCTATTTACCGTTACCTCGCAGAGCTCGGAATACCCGCGTTGACGTAAACGTTTTCCCATGCGCCGGCGGCAAGAGCACTTGAGGTATAAACATATCACAGCGTCAGACGAGACGTCTGACGCCACTGCCCAGAAAGACTACGGCGTCGTTCGAGCGAACAGGTCGGAATGGAATTTGATTATCCTGCGTAAACGTTGCGTCAGTTGGCCGGAGTGAGTGGCTGGCAGGACGCCGGCAGCGGCATATTCTTCGTAGGTGTGCGCGATCCCGGCTTGCGTCAGCGTCGCGTGAAAATCCCGGTTCTGTTCAAGGTAGGCGAATTCGTCTTCCAGCCCGACATCGAAGAAGATTTCGATACCATTCCACAAGGTCGGGTCTTCCTGGCGTCGCTGGGCAAAGACCGTTCTTACGTCCGCATTGTGCCAATGCTCCCAAACTGCTTCGGTGAGGTTGCCGCTTGAATCGAACGGCAAATCAACGCCAACGCCGAAGGTGTCCCGCGGCGCGACAAACACCAGAGTGTTAGGTCCGGCCGTACCTCCGCTGTACCACTCGTAGCCATCAACCCACTCGCATTTTCCGTTATGCGGCCAGACCGAAATACACTTCACCCCCAGCGAATCAAAGATGCGCAAGGGGTGAGGCGAGAATGACGACGCCATCGCGAGGAGATTCCCGGTCTCATAGTGAGTTCCGAGTCCGCCGTGGATCTTCGAATACAGAGTCGGGTCACCGGGCCCCGTCGCATTTTGAGACAATACCGTCGCGAACAAACCCTTCGCACTCCAAAGCCCGGTGCTGGCCGCTGGATCGCCCAATGATAGAGGGCCCGACATCGAAGAGATCGATCCAAACAACTCGGGGTGGTCGAGTGCGTACCGCATTGCTCCATACCCGCCCATGCCGTGGCCGGAGATCGCACGAGTGCTCTTTCCGCCCGGCTTGATCACGCGGTAATTGGCTTCCACGTACTTGATGGTGCCGTCGAGAACTTCTGCGTAGTTCCCGGTCGTGGCCGAATTGGCATAGTACGATCCGCCAAAATAGTTTGAAGCATCCACGGTAACCACGAGCATGCGACCGATTTCACCGTGCTGATACATGTCATCCAGGAGAGCTTGCAGACTGTATCGTTCGAAGTAACCGGCGTCGCCAAGGTAGTCGTGAAGCAGATAGAGGACCGGGAACGGCGCTTGCGGCGAGGTCGGCGGCCGATCGGAGGCGTAGGCCACGAAGATATGGCGCGATGCGGCATCCTCAGATGAGAAGTACTTGAGCTCCTCTGCGAAATCCACGGTCGACACGAGTGGTCGTGCGACCGACGCGGACTGAGGGCTGATGGCGCCATCACCCGAACATCCGGCAATCATGACTGCGCATAACAGCAGCGTGGTCGTAGAGCCTGCCCAACACCTGACGAGCTTGTTCATAGGATTACCCTCGTGCTAAGGGTTCTGGAGTTCGAGATCCGTATAGGTGCCGACCAGTGGATTACCCGTGGGCCGCTCGTTTATTCCCCCCGAAAACGACTGGGAACCAGCCCCGGTTACATGTTATGTTCCACGCTTCCTGCTTCGCCGAGGCTACGCAGGACAAGTCGCCGCTATGAGGCGAGGGATTGTGCTCCCCGCCCGGAGCACGGGTCTGAAGACCCGTGGCACAATTTGAGGAGTTTTGAGAGACGATGAATCTGGATGCGGCAGTTAGCAAAGAAGACGGGTGGAAGCGGACCATCTCGGTGACCGTGCCGGTCGACGAGGTCGAGGTCGAGTTCGGCAAGACCATCCAGACATACCGGCAGAAGGCGAAATTCCCGGGGTTTCGGCCGGGGAAGGCGCCGGTGGAGATGGTCAACCGTCAGTATGCCGAGCAGATTCGTCAGGATGTGCTCGAGGGGATGATCCCCAAGGCCTTCGACGCTGCCCTGCGTAAGCTGGCCCTTGTCCCGCTGGGGACGCCGGAACTGACCTCGGTCAAATTCGAACGGGGCGAGCCACTGGTCTTCGAGGCGAATTTCGAGATTCGTCCGAAAGTCGAAATCAAAGACTACAAGGGCCTGAAGCTGACCAAGAAGGTCTATGATGTGACCGACAACGACGTCGAAGCGGCGCTCGAGTCGGTGCGTGATGGCGCGTCAACGACCGTTGAGGTCCCGAGGCCGGCGCGTGAAGGCGACATTGTTGTCTGTGACCTACAGAAGATCTACGACAAGCTGAACAAGGTCAAACAGAACGAGTTTAAGGGCATGCACATCGAACTGCATCCCGAACGGACGCGTCCGGAACTCTTCAAGAATCTGGTCGGGATGACCATTGGCGAAGGCAAGGAAGTCGAAATCGCCTATCCCGCCGACGAGGGCGAGCCCGATCTGGCCGGCAACACGGTTCTCTACCGGATTTGGCTCAAGCAGGTCTTGCAAAAGCAACTACCGCCACTGGACGACGAACTGGCCAAGAAGGTCTCCGATGGCAAGATCGAGACGCTCGCGGCGCTGCGTGATGTGATTCGCAAGGACATCTCGCAGCGGGCCGAGGGCGCGGCAATGCGCGACATGCGCGGGCAGGTCCGCCAGCGTGTGGTCGAGGCCAACCCCATTGATGTGCCCGAAGGATTTCTCAAGGAGCATATCTCTGAGGTGACGGAGCGTCTGCAAAAGCGCGATCCGAAGTTGTCGCCGGATACGATCAAGACGCAGTTTGAGCCGATGGCGGTTGAACAATTCCGCTGGGATTATGTTGTCTCGGAGGTGGCCAAAAGAGAGGGGATCGATGTCGCCGATTCCGAGATCGAAATGGTGTTGAAGTCGTGGCCCCAGCAGAGCCAGGAGAAACCGGACCCGGAGAAGTTGCATTGGAACATGCTGGAGATGAAGGTATCGGACTGGCTGGTGGCCAACGCGCAGGTCACGGAGGAGAAGTTTCAGCCGCAGGCGTCGCGGATTATAAAGCCGTAGGCCCTCACCCGTCCAGTCTGCGACTGGACGACCTCCCCCTGAGGGGGAGGTGAACTTCCCACTTCGGCAGGAATGACGAATCGCGGCGATTTTGCCGATGTAAGTATGAGGGCAACAAAGATTGCAATCCCGACAAGAACAAGAGCATCGGGATTGGAATGACGAGGATGTGATTGGAGAAGTTTTCAGGAGGACAGACATTCTTGTCTGTCATTCGATTCGTGAGCGCCGACCGGTCTTTGGTCGGCCGAGCGAATCGAACTTGACGGCGGCCAGAGCAGTATCGTCACCAATCGAGGGCAAAAAAGCCGCCCTCAATTGGTGACGATATGACAGACAGGAATGTCTGTCCTCCTGAGGAGTCAACCGGGGCAATACGAGTCATCTTGACGACAGTGCAGCAAACAAGGAGAAATTCATACATGACACTCGTACCTATTGTTGTTGAACAGACCGGACGCGGGGAACGCGCCTACGACATTTACTCGCGTCTGCTGAAAGACCGCATCGTCTTCCTCGGGTCGCCCATCGATGATGTCATCGCCAATCTGATCATCGCGCAGATGCTTTTCCTCGAAGCCGAGGATTCCGAGAAGGACATCTTCCTCTACATCAATTCGCCGGGCGGCTCGGTGACTGCGGGATTGGCGATCTATGACACAATGCAGTTTATCAAACCCGGAGTTGTCACGACCTGTGTCGGGCTGGCGGCTTCGATGGGCGCGGTCCTGTTGGCGGCCGGCGCCAAAGGCAAACGCGCCGCATTGCCGAATGCGCGCATCATGATCCACCAGCCGTGGGGCGGCGCACAGGGCCAGGCCTCGGATATCGAAATCCAGGCCAAGGAAATCCTGAAGACGAAGGAATCGTTGAACAAGATTCTCGCCAAACACACCGGCCAGCCGCTCGAACGTATCGAAAAGGACTCCGACCGCAACTTCTGGATGTCGCCGCCGGAGGCGAAGGACTACGGCCTGATCGATGATGTGTACGAGAAGAAGATTCCGGTGAAGAGTTAACAGGACAGATTGGACCGATAAGTCCTATTTTCTGATTGTCCTAAGTGGAATTCCGTGTAGTATATTGCAAAACGGCACAAGAGCCACACCCCGACGCCGCCGCGAAAACGGGCGGCGTGCGGGGCGAATTTTGTTTGGAGGATAAAGGTCATGCCGCCGCGTAACAGCTCCGGTGACAATCCCAAACCCCCGCGCAACCAGTCGCCCAGCGGCCCATCCGGCGGCGAGGGCGAGCGCGAGAATTGGCGCGGACGCTGCTCTTTTTGCGGCCGTGAACCGGCGCGCGTGCGCAAGATGTTCTCCGGTTACAACGCGCTCATTTGCGATGACTGCGTGCGGACTTGCTATGGTCTCCTCGCCGAAGGCCAGCCCGAAGGCGAAGAGGAGGCGATCGAGCGCGCCGATCTGCCCAAACCGGCCGAGATAAAGTCGTTTCTCGACGAGTACATCATCGGCCAGGAACGCGCCAAGAAGATTGTCTCGGTCGCGGTGTATAATCACTACAAGCGCGTCTTTCAGCCCGACCGACAAACGGGCGTCGAGATTGAAAAATCGAACATCCTCCTGCTTGGGCCGACTGGGACCGGGAAGACGCTTCTGGCCCGCACGCTGGCCAAGAAACTCGCGGTGCCATTCTGCATCGCCGATGCCACGGTGTTGACCGAAGCGGGATATGTCGGCGAGGACGTGGAATCGATCCTTGTGCGATTGTTGCAGGCGGCGGATTACAATCCAAAACGCGCCGAACGCGGCATCATTTACATTGACGAGATCGACAAGATTGCGCGCAAGGATGCCAATCCGTCGATCACACGCGATGTGTCTGGTGAAGGTGTGCAGCAGGGACTTTTGAAGATTCTTGAAGGCACGATTGCCAATGTCCCTCCCAAGGGCGGACGCAAGCATCCCGAGCAAGCATTCGTCAAGCTCGACACTTCCAACATTCTCTTTATCTGCGGCGGAGCTTTTCACGGTCTGGAGCAGATCATCAAGCGCCGCATCGGGAAGAAGAATGTCGGATTCCATTCTGATCCAGCGTCACTGGCGACTTTGTCGGACTCGGAGATTCTGGGAATTGTCGAGGCCGAGGACTTGTTGCAGTATGGTCTCATTCCTGAACTGATCGGACGGTTGCCGGTGGCGGCGGCGTTGCAGGAACTGAGTGCGGCGGCGCTCCTGCGAATCCTCACCGAACCGAAAAACGCGTTGGTGCGCCAATATCAGTCGCTTTTCCAGATGGAAGGCGTCGAGCTTGAGTTCGAGACGGCGGCGCTTACGGAAGTGGTCGGCCGCACGATCAAACGCAAGACCGGCGCGCGTGGTCTGCGCTCCTTCATGGAAACGGCATTGTTGGACATCATGTACGAGATTCCCTCGATTCCCGATCTGCGGCGCGTGATCATCACCGCCGAGGCGATCCGGGGCGAAGGGAAGCCGATACTGGAGTTCGCGCAGGCGCGGAAGAAGTCGGCGTAGTTTTCCGAGAATGACACACAGACTAAAGTCTGTGCTACCCAAGAATGAGCGATGTGGGCCCTGGTAGCACGGGCTTTAGCCTGTGTGCTGAAAGCGAGAAATGGACGCCAAGTTCGTAAAGAGTGTTTTCGCACTGAAAGACCTTCCCAGTCATCGTCTACCCGAAATCGCCGTCGCGGGAAAATCCAACGTCGGCAAATCATCGCTTCTGAACAAACTTCTGAACAAACGCAGTCTGGCCAAGACATCGCAGACTCCGGGCAAGACACGCTGCCTCAACTACTTCCTTGTTGAGCCAGAGAAGCGTGGCCCGTTCCACCTGGTCGATCTGCCGGGATACGGTTACGCGAAAGTGTCACAGTCGATGCGTGATGATTGGGGGAAACTGATTGACGGATACCTGGCGCTTGCCGACCGTCCCTCGGGATTGATCGCCCTGTTCGATTCACGGCGCGAGCCAACCGAGGTCGACATGGATTGGATTGCCTGGCTGGGCGAATGGGACAGACCGTTCCTGGTTGTCCTAACCAAGGGCGATAAGCTCACCAACAACGAGAAGGCGCAATCCATCAAGCGCTGGACATTGGATGAACTGAAGGTGCATAAACCGATTCTCTCCTCCGCGCAGGATGGGACGGGGATCGACAAGATCTGGCAGTGGATTGATGATGTTCGCACCGGCCAACTCAAAGCCGCGTGATGAGAGGATAGATACCGAAGATGGCAAATCGTGTTGTGGTTGGGGCGCAGTGGGGCGATGAGGGCAAAGGCAAGATCGTTGATCTGCTGGCCGCGTCGTCGGATTTGGTCGTACGGTATTCCGGCGGCGCCAATGCCGGGCATACAGTCAAGATTGATGGGAAGACCTTTGCGCTGCATCTGGTGCCGACCGGGATTCTGATGCCGCACACGCGCTGCCTCTTGGGCAGTGGTGTCGTCATCGACCTGAAATCGATGTTTGGTGAACTCGATTCCCTGATTAAGGAGGGTATCGACGTCAAGGGGCGGCTCTCGGTCGCGGCCGGGGCGCATCTGGTGTTGCCGCACCATCGCATCATCGAAGCCTTCACCGAGGAATTGGTCGATGGCAAGGTCGGCACCACGATGCGCGGCATCGGGCCAGCCTATTCCGACAAGATCGCGCGCCGTGGCGTACGCGCCTGCGATCTCGTTTATCCCGACCGTTTGAAGGCCAGCATCGGGCGCACCATCGGATTCTGGGATGGCATCACGCGCGGACGACTCTCCGAGCAGAAATGCACAGCGGCGCAGGTGTTTGACGAGGTGATGGCATACCGCGAACGTCTTGTGCCGATGTTGGTGGATCCATCGCGATATCTGCAATTGGCGATCCGCGCAGGGCGTTCGATTCTCTTCGAAGGGGCGCAGGGGGCATTGCTGGACGTTGACTTCGGCACATATCCGTTCGTCACGTCGTCGAACACGATCACCGGCGGCGCCTTGACTGGATTGGGCATCTCGCCGCGCGCCATCGAGCAGGTGATCGGCGTCGTCAAGGCGTACACCACGCGCGTCGGTCTCGGTCCATTCCCAACTGAGTTGTTTGATGACGATGGCCAGCGTCTGCAGAAGGGCGGGCATGAGTTCGGCACTACAACCGGGCGCTCCCGCCGTTGCGGTTGGTTGGATCTCGTGTCGCTTAAGTATGCGGTGCGCATCTCCGGTGTCACGCACATCGCCGTGACCAAACTGGATGTGCTCGACTCATTTGAGAAGATTCCGGTTTGTGTCGGCTACGACGATACGGGCACGGTGATCGACGATGTCCCGATCGACATCACGCGACTGGATTCGGTCAAGCCGGTCTACAAGACGTTGCCCGGTTGGGCATCGTCGACCGTTGGGATTACCGATTACGAAGAGTTGCCGGAGAACGCGAAATCGTATCTGCGTTTCATCTGCGACACTCTGGGTGTGGAGCTCCTGATTGTCTCCACGGGACCGGGACGCGAAGAGACGATTGTGTGTGACAGCAATCGGACGATGGCGCGGGTGTAGTTTCTTAGCATGATCGACACTGTCTACATTCTGGGCGCGGGAGCATCGAAGGACTGCGGATGCCCCCTTATGAACGAGTTCCTCGATGTATCCGAGCTCTTACTTGACAAGTTCACTCCCGCTCAGAGGGAATCTGCTCTTAGGGTGTTTGAGGCAAGGAGACAATTGGAGCTCTGCCAGGCCTACGTAAAGTACGATCTCCTCAACGTTGAGACCGTGTTCTCGGCTATCGAGACCGGCGGTCTGTTGTCGATGTTAGGGCAGATGCATCCTGAAGAAGTACCGAAACTCGCGGATGATATACGCTCGGTTATTGTCGCGACACTTACTAAGTCTCTAAAGTTCCCGGTATCCAATCAGCGGCCGAATCTACCAGGTTCGTATGGAGCATTTGTTTCAAAAACTCTAATGCAACAAGATGGCCAACCGCGTAAGGGAGTCGCGCTCCTAACTTTCAACTACGACATAGGAATCGATTTCGCGTTATATACAAGGCATCTCCCGACAAATTACGGGCTGGACGGGGGACTCAATGCTGATTGTGTAAATCTGCTCAAATTGCATGGGTCAGTGAATTGGTTCTCGTGCTCCAAATGCAATGCGATCATCCCATATGAAATCGCCAGACGCGTTGAGAATGTCCCATGGTACCAACATGATGGACGTAGCGTCTTTATGATCTTCCCATCAGATGAAGTGAATTTGAGCCATTGCGGCGAACCGGTAAGAGCAGCGCCCGTGATAGTTCCGCCTACATGGGGAAAATTCGAGTATCAGAAAGCTATAGCAAACGTGTGGAGGGCGGCAGCCAGCGCCTTGAGTACAGCAAGGACGATTGTTGTTATCGGATACTCTTTGCCACAATCCGATCAGTTCTTCCAACATCTATTGGGGCTCGGGCTTACCTCAAAGGGATCCCTTCGCAATTTCATGCTTCTGGATCCAAGTGAGTCAGTCCGGGACAAGTTCAGGGCAGTACTTGGGCCATCGGCTACGGCGCGGTTTCCTGACAGCAACTTCGTGAACTCTCGTTTCGCTGACGGTCTGGACTCCATCGCTGCATTAGTCCACGGTTCCAGATGAGCCAGCTCTCCAACTCCCAGTTTATACCTGGTCCCTCGCACGACAACACGCCCCTTGGTTTCCTCCGTGTTTGGAGTCCCAATCGATCAGAGCGTTCGCCTCATAATCCGTCGTGATAACGACGGTCGCGCCACCTCGACGAATCCTGCCTTCTTGAATGCCGCTTCGGTCCCGGTCCAGATGAACGGCGCGGGGACATCGTCTTTGCGGACGACCGAAGGATATCCCTCGAGGATTTTGGCACGTTTCTTCTTGGCATGTTTTGCGGCGGCGTTAAGGAGCGCCACACTCAAGCCCTGGCGTCGGTGCGACTTGGTGATGAAAAAACAGGTGATCGACCAGACGGGCTGATCGTCAACTGGTTTGAGCGATCGGGACCGGTCCAGGACCGGATAGTTTTCACGTGGCTCCAGCGCGCACCAACCGACCGGTTCATCGCCGACGTAGGCGATAATGCCGGGCGAAGTCCCCGACTTCACAATCTTCTTGAGCGCAGTCTTGTTGCCGTCCCCTTTGCCCTTTGTCCATTCGGGGCGCGACAGCTTCCACCACATGCACCAGCATCCGCCGCAAGCACCGCGTGCGCCGAAGAGTGTGACGAGATCATCCCAGCGCGTGGGCGTGAGGGGTTGGAATTTGAATGTGGCGGCGGCCATGCTCAACTTTCGTCAAGGCCGTTGGTCGTCGGGACCAGCAAGTCGGATTGGACCGTACGCGGGATGCGTTCCACCGGCTCGACTTCGGCGATCTCGGCCTGGGCGGTTGCCCCCAGTTCGCGAAACTTGCGCGCCGAGACAAGCACGCGCCGTTCGAGTGATCCCACGGCCTTATCATACGAACTGACAGCCTGCTCCAAGGCTCTGCCGACCCCGCCAAAATTGTCGACGAACTTGCTGATGCGGTCGTAGAGTTCACCGCCGAGAATACGGATCTCCTCGGCGTTCTTCTGGAACTGCTCCATGCGCCATGACCGGGCCTGGCCGCTTAGGATCGACATCAGGCTCGACGGTGACGCCAAGATCACCTTGCTGGCGAGCGCCTCTTCGAAGAGGTTTTGGTCGGCTTCGAGAGCGGCGGCGAAGAATGACTCACCCGGAATGAACATGATGACATAGTTCGGGGACTGCTCGAACTGATTCCAATACGCCTTGGACGATAGTCCGCGAACGTGCGATTTAACTTGTTGGGAATGGCGCAGCAAGCAGGCGCTCCGTGACTCATCGCTTTGCGCCGCGACCGCATCGAGGTAGGCGTTAAGCGGAACTTTCGAATCGACCACGAGTGTACCGCCACCGGGGATATGGACGATCATATCGGGACGCTGACGGCCCTCATCGGTGTCTACCGATACTTGCTCAAGAAAATCCACGTGCTCGGTCATCCCGGCAAGTTCGACAATTCGCCGGAGTGTCAGTTCACCCCAGCGTCCTTTGATTTGCGGTGTCCGCAGTGCCTGGCCAAGGCTATAGGTGTCTTTTTGCAGCTGCTGGGTAGAGAGCGCGACCTGCTTCAGCTGCGCCTCGATATTGCCATAGGCCTGTTGGCGCGACGACTCCAGCGCCTTGATCTGATCTTCGTAACGCTTCAGCGTGTCGGCAACCGGCTTAAGCAGGCTGTCGATTGCTTGTTGCTTCTGGCTGATGTCACCTTTGGCGTCTTCGAGAGTCTGCCGGAGGATCTCGGATGAGAGGGCCTTGAACTTATCGACCATCTGCAGCCGGATATCTTCGATGCTCTTTTTTTGTTCCTCGAGTCCTTTTTGCGCGTTGCGTAGGTCTGATTCGGCGCGTTCGCGCGCGACCTTTGCCTCTTCGTGATCCTGGCGCAGTTTCACGAACGATTCCTCGTTCTTGTGCAGCTGCGTTTGGGCAAACGCGAGCGCGTCCTGATTGGCCTGGGTCATTTGATCGCGCAGGGCCTGCAGCGATTCAGTATTCTGTTTGCGGGCGATGATCCATGTGATGACCGCGCCGGCGGCCATCCCGATCAACAACGGTATCAACCAATCCATCGAATTCCTCCACTCGCGGCCCGATGGGGACGCTTCGGCCATTCAATCGGAGAGCCAGCCCTACGATCATCTTGACGGGGCCGAGGAACAATCACTTCCACGATCCTCTGAGAACATACTGAAAAGAACCGACAAAGAACGCCACAACCCCCAACGAACGCGTCGACCCGTAACTGATTGTGGTACACGGTCTTACCGCGCCGTAGGTGCGGGTCGTGCAAATGCACTCCGAGAAGATGATTCGAATTCATGCCTCAGTCGTATGTGAGATCATTGCGGCTTCGTATATTCCGCATCTTTGCAAAGGGCGAACCGTAGAAACCTCTTCCGATCAAACCATGAGTTCAGAACCGACCAAACCGAATTTGGCGTCATTGCGCATCAACCGCGAGGAGCTTCGCCCGACCTCACCGTCGAACGGGCAGAAGTCGCGTTTGATCTTTTGGGTCGCGGCGTTCGTCGTCGTGGTCGCGGCCGTGGGGTACTTTGCCTTGAGCGGGGCGAAATCGGCAGTGGAAGTACAAACAGCCACTGTCCAGCGTTTGGCACCGGCCAGCGCGCAGTCGCTTCTGACCGCGACGGGATATGTCGTGGCGCAACGCGCCGCGGCGGTGGCCTCGAAAGGCACTGGCCGACTCGAAGAATTGCGCGTCGAGGAAGGCGACCAGGTCAAAGCGGGAGATATCATCGCGCGTCTGGAGGCCGCCGACGTCAACGCGTCGTTGGCCGCATCCAAGGCCGCGCTTGGGCAGGCGGAAGCCCTGCTCGAATCAGCCAAGGCGATGGGGCGCGAGGCCAAACTGCGATTCGACCGTACTGAGGATTTGCGCGAGAAGAAACTCGCATCCGAAGCTGAGTATGATCAAGCGCGCGCCGCGCACGAGAGTGCCGTGGCCAACATCGGTTCGGCGCAAGCCGGTCTGACGGCCGCGCAAGCCAACGTGCAATGGGCGGAAGTGCAGGTCGAAAACACAATCATCCGCGCTCCGTTCGATGGCACTGTGCTGACCAAGACAGCGGATGTGGGCGAAGTTGTCGCGCCGTTTGCTTCTTCGGCCAGCGCGCGCGGCGCCGTGGTTACGATTGCCGACATGTCCTCGCTTGAAGTCGAAGCCGACGTGAGCGAGGCCAATATTCAGCAGATTCACACTGACCAGCCCTGTCTCATTACGCTCGATGCCCTGCCGGCGGAGCCATACCGCGGCAAAGTGAAGAAGATCGTCCCGACCGCCGACCGTTCGAAGGCGACAGTCATGGTGAAGGTGGCTTTCGATCAGACTGATACACGTGTCTTGCCCGAGATGAGCGCCAAGATCAGTTTTCTGCCGGTCTCGGCCACTGGCGACAGTGTGAGCACAAAAACGGTCTTGACCGTTCCCGCCGGGGCTGTCGTTCATCGCAACGGCGCTTCGACCGTGTTTGTCGTCAAGCAGGGTAAAGTCAGTGCGCGTTCGATTGAAACCGGGCAATCATACGGTGGTGTTGTGGAAGTGCGATCGGGATTGGAACTGGGTGAAGCTGTCGTGCTGACACCGCCCGAGAGTTTAAGCGATGGCGATGCCATCAAACTGAAGTCCTAAACCGCAGGAACATACATGGCCAGTCCACTTGTCGAAGTTCGCAGCGTCTCGAAGACTTATCACCGCGACAAAGTCGAGGTGCCGGTCTTGCGTAATCTGTCGCTGACTGTTTCCGAGGGGGATTATGTCGCCCTCATGGGACCATCGGGGTCGGGAAAGACGACGCTGCTCAACATGATCGCCGGGATTGATCGTCCCGATTCCGGTGATGTCCTGGTTGCCGGCACCAATCTGGCGCACCTGAATGAATCGGATCTCGCCAAGTGGCGCTCGCGGCATATCGGGTTCATCTTTCAATTCTACAACCTGCTCCCCGTGCTCACGGCATTCGGAAATGTCGAGTTGCCGCTGCTTTTGACGAAGCTCTCCAGCTCCGAACGGAAGCGACAAGCCGAGACGGCGCTCGAACTGGTCGGGCTCAAAGATCGCATGAAACATTATCCGCGCCAGCTTTCAGGCGGGCAGGAACAGCGCGTGGCGATTGCGCGCGCGATCGTCACCGACCCGACCCTGGTGGTCGCCGATGAGCCGACCGGCGACCTGGACCGACAATCAGCCACCGAGATTCTCGATTTGGTTGGACAGCTCAACCAGGAATTCAAGAAGACCATCATCATGGTGACGCATGATCCGCGTGCGGCCGAACGGGCCCACGTGCAACGCCACCTGGAAAAAGGCGAACTGGCCTAACTCTCCATGCACATTATCCCGCTCATAGTTAAGAACGCCCTGAGGCATAAATTGCGCACGGGGTTGACTGTGCTCGGAATCGCGGTCGCGATTCTGCTTTTGGCATTGGTGCGGACGTTTATCGCGGCCTGGTATGCCGGCGTCAACCAGTCAGCGCCGGACCGTTTGGTCACGACCAGCAAGATCAACATTACCTTTACCTTGCCGCTTTCGCAGAAATCGAGAATCGAACGGATTCCGGGCGTCGAGCAGGTAGGGCATGGCACTTGGTTCGGCGGGATCTACAAAGATCCGAAAGACTTCTTCGCGCAGTTCGCGTTCGAGGATGCGGGCATGTTCCACATGTACCCGGAGTTCATCGTCGATTCGGCCACGATGCGCGCGTGGGAGGCACAACGCAACGCCGTCATTGTCGGTACCGAGACGATGGCGCGATTCGGCTGGAAGGTCGGCGATGTGGTGCCGCTGAAAGGCACGATCTATCCCGGGGACTGGGATTTCCTGATTGTCGGTACTTACACCGGGCGCACCGAAACGACCGACGACTCGCAGTTCATTTTCCATTGGGACTACATCGATCAGCGGCTTCAGCAAGAGTGGCCGGAGCGCACCGGGCAGGTCGGCTGGTGGGTGGTCAAGATCGAGGATCCGGCCAACTCGGCGGCGATCTCCAAAGCCATCGATGCCGAGTTCGACAATTCTTCCGATGAGACATTGACGCAGACCGAAGCGGCATTTCAGCAGAGTTTCGTGGCCATGTCGGGCACGATCATACTCTCGCTTCAGGTCATCTCGATTCTCGTCGTGGGAATCATTCTTCTGGTCGCCGCCAACACGATGGCGATGACGGCGCGCGAGCGGCTCTCCGAGTACGCGGTGATGAAGACGTTGGGGTTTTCCGCGGGGCATTTGGTTGGTTTGATCGGCGGTGAATCGCTCGTCATTGCCTGTCTCGGCGGGGCCTTGGGGATTGCACTTATTTTCCCGGCAGTCAACGGCATCGCCGTGGCTCTACGTGCCTGGTTTCCCGTGTTTCCGATCGAGCGACAGACGCTGGTCATGGCGGCCAGCGCCGCTCTCGGCTGTGGGATTGTCGCGGCGGTATTCCCCATTTCCCGTGCGATCCACATAAAGATTGTCGACGGGTTGCGTCGAGTCGGATGAGTCAACGATGGGGCTGATACTCAAATACACATTGCGCAACCTCGCCGTCCGCAAGCTGACCACGGCGCTCACCGTCATCGGCATGGGACTCGTCGTATTCGTCGCGGCGGCGGTGATGATGCTCGCCCACGGATTGGAAGAGACGTTGGTGGCCACCGGGTCGGATGACAACGCGATCTTCGTGCGCAAAGCCGCCAACACCGAGACGATCTCGCTTATGGTGCGTGAAGATGCCGGGGTGGTCTCCACCCAGCCCGAAGTCGCGGTCTCATCCGATGGCACTCCGATTGCCGCGCATGAAATCGTGATACTGGTCAGTCTGAACAAGGCCGAAGGCGGGGAGGCCGCCAACGTGGTCCTGCGCGGCACCCAACCCAAAGCCCAGGAACTGCGACCCAATGTCAAACTGGTCGAAGGGCGCATGTTTACGCCGGGGACCTCCGAAATCGTCGCCGGGGGCTCTGCCTCCAAGAATTTCCAGGGCTGCAAGCTCGGAGAGAGCGTCCGCTTCGCGATGCGCGACTGGACTGTGGTCGGGGTGCTCGACGCCGATGGCGCCGGGTTTGATTCGGAGTTGTGGGGGGATGCCGATCAGGTGCAACAGGCGTTTCGCCGCACGATCTATTCGTCAGTCACGGTGCGTCTGCGCGACCCGGCCCAGTTCGATCAATTGAAGGCCCGGATGGAAACCGACCCACGGCTAACCGTCGATGTCAAACGTGAAAAGGAATACTACCAGGCCCAGTCGGAGATGATGGCGTCGTTCATTCGCGTGATGGGCCTCGTGATCTCAATCGTCTTCTCGGTCGGCGCGATGATCGGGGCGATGATCACGATGTACGCCGCAGTCGCCAATCGCACGCGCGAGATCGGCACGATGCGGGCGATCGGCTTTCCGCGTCGTCGCGTGCTCGTGGTCTTCCTGATCGAGGCGATCTGGCTCTCGCTTTTGGGTGGCGGTGTCGGTGTACTGGCGGCCGCAATGATGTCGTTGGTCACCGTCTCGACCACAAACTGGACAACCTTCTCTGAACTGGCATTCAGCTTCGCATTATCCCCGAGTATCGTCATCGGGTCCTTCGTTTTTGCCATCGTCATGGGCTTGATCGGCGGGTTTCTCCCGGCGGTCCGCGCCGCCCGCGCCGACATCATCAATTCGCTCCGCGAAGCGTAGAAATTGCCATCTCATCGAGTGTCGGAGTTGACTTCCGGGCTTCTGGGGCTATCTTGCGCACATTCGGAGGCGCAGGATGCATTCTTCGCGCATCGTTCTGATTTCTTGCTTCTGCTGGTTTGGCTGGTTTAGTCTAATCTACGCTAGCGAATCTCTCGCCTTGGATAATTCAGTGGTGATTGAATCCCGAGCGGTGCTGGTTGGAACCAGTGACGCGATCCTGGGAATCTACCTCAGCAACGAAGTATCCATCGATGGGCTGGTACTGCCGTTAGAACTCCGATCTATCGACTCAGGATCATACTGTAGCGACCACATTGAATGGGTGATAAACCCTGATGGGCGGCTCTATCGCAGTTCCCTTGGAGGAACATGGGGTCCCAATTGGGATCCTGGAACGATCACAACACGATTCTGTCGGACTCCGGATACATTATCAAGATGTTCGGGGCCACTCTCCGGCTCCTATTCGGTGGACAGCTCCGCAGTCGATTTTCTCAGCCCCGACGCTTTGTTGTTCGTTTCCGTGGGGAATGATGACGTGCATTTTTTCGATCCGAGCCTTCATGCCGGGGCGGATCCACTGGTACGTGACAGTGCCTCGCTGCAGCTAAGGTTTGGTGCTTCACAGACTGCCGGTCGCTTTGAGATCGACACATGTTGTATTCAACCATGGCCCCATTTGTTGTTCGCGGGAGATCCACCAGGATTGGTGATTCCGTCGTTCACAAAGGGAATCGTCACTTTGGTAGATTGCGGTTGCGCGTGCCACGACGATCCCGTATGCGATGACGTCCATGACATTCTGGATGTCACCGCAACGATTGCCCGAGCATTCGAAGCGGCACCGGCGGTGGTAGACACAGTTTGCACCGGGCAGACGCTGATTGCCCATGATGGGCCGACTGACTTGGATTGTTCTGGAGCAACTGATATCGTGGATGTGATCCGTATGATCGGAATCGCGATTCGTGACGAGGACCCGAATCTAGCGGCCTGCCCATCTTGTCCCTATTGAATCTGCCCCAGATCACTTGCCCAAGGAAGAAGGGCGCCGGCCTCTTTGTGAGAAGCCGGCGCGTGCTACACGGGGAAACTGTCCTGACGGTTAGCAGGACAGGGAAGATTAGTCCATCTCAGTGTCGCGCAAATCTTGCCTTAGAGCCTCATCGATGCGACGCTCGGCACGGGTCGGGACACGCGCGACTTCGCGTTCTGCCCAGAGGTCAGGGGGCTCGATCGCCCGTCGGAAGCGACGGAGCATGTCACGTCGATACGAAGCCACCCAGCGATTGAACCGGCTCAACGAGCGTTTGGTCTTTCCGGGATGAGCCAAGGATACCACGCCTTCCATACACTGGTGCCTCCAAGTATTGTTACGGAAAACGCGGGGTGAGGTTCCGTGGATTTGGGCGAATTTACATAGGCGAGAATGCTCCATCTGCCCGAGAAATTTGTGTCGCCCGCCGGAGGCGGACAAGCCCTACGGGGCTTTTCTAAATTCGCGCGCGCTAACCCACGGCTCACAGCTCGGTTGAAAAGCATCGGCCCCGAAAGAGCCCGGGGCCGAGACAGGCAAGAATGCCTGTCCTCCTGATGTGTCTGATTGTAGGGGTGACTAGCGCACCGTGCCGATGTAGATGTATGCGATCTTGAGAGTTATGGGGATGGTGTCAATTGCGGCGAATGCACCGGTCTGCCGCATCAGTTCGGTGAAACGCGGACCGGCGGGGAATGATGCCGAGCTTTCAGTCAGGTAGCGGTAGGAGGCGGGCTTGCCGGTGATCCATCCACCAACAGTGGGAATCACGCGCTGGCTGTACCAGCGGTAGAATCGGGAGAAGACTGCGGCGTCCGGCTGGCCGAATTCCAGCACCGCGACTTTGCCGCCGGGGCGAATCACTCGCGCCATTTCTCGCAATCCTGCCACCGGGTCGTCAACATTGCGTATGCCAAAGGCGATCGAGGCGATGTCGAAGGATCGATCGGGGAATGGCAGAGCCAAGACATCGCCTATCATGAAATCGACATGATCTTCTTCTTCAGATGCTTTTCTCTTTGCCAGCTCGATCATCTGAGGGGAGAAGTCGAGCCCGGTGACTTGCCCCGATTTCCCGACAGCGCGCTTGAAGGCAAATGCGAGATCGCCGGTCCCAGTGGCGCAATCGAGAACGGCCATTCCCAATTTGGCGCCGACGGTGCGGACAAGGCGCTTGCGCCAACGATGATGGATGCCGAGCGACAGGACCTGGTTGGCGCGGTCATAGCCGGGCGCGACCTCGTCGAACATGTCTCTGATTTGCACGCTGGCGAACATTTTCGAACGACTCTCAGGTTTCACGATTGCGGGCACGGTCCCTCGACTTCGCTCGGGATCTTCGACAGGCCGTGCAGTTACAGTCTATCGTGATTTCACTGCCGACGATCCCACCGGAAATCGGCTGGAATGAACCGACTTCGGTTGTGTATGTTAGACAACTGGTTTGCCGGATGCTTGGGCAAATTTGCCCCAAAGAGACTTGATGACCGTAACGACGCCAATTCCTCCTACTGCCGCAAAGCTCACGGCGGCCCCCATGCCGACACCCTCGTCGTGGAGCGTGGCTAAGACTGCGAACGAGCGCGCCGTTGCGACCGACTCCAAAACCATCCTGATTCTCGGCTTTGCCGCGCCCGCCGGAGACCCGCTGGCATGGTTGGCGCATCATCAGGGTGTGCCGTCGATGTATTGGCGTGGGCGCGACGGATGGGAGTATGCCGCGTTGGGTGCATCGCACGTTATAGCTGGGACCGGCGAAGGTGCGATGCGCAAGGTCGCCGATGAGGCAGCGCGGTTTACGCGCGAGTGCGTCGTGCATGAGCCGATCCCAATGGCACGGAGGCCGCGATTCTTCGGCGGATTCGCGTTCGATCCATCTCGCGTCGACAGCGATTTGTGGCGCGAAGGGGGCTTCGGTGACGCCGTCATGGTTCTGCCGGAAGCCATGTATGCTCGTCGTGAGGAACAGTCGTATCTCTACTTCTCCTTCGAGGTGACACCGCGATCCACGCCGGACACGCTGGTCGATCGTCTCGCTTTGTTCAATCAACACTACTGGAGCGGGTTTGATGCCGCAAGCCTCGTCACAGATGCAGACGTTATCCTCAGCGGGGCATCGGGTCGCGACGATCACGCGCGGTGGATGCAACATTCCAGGCAGATTCTCCAACAAATTGAAACCGGCGCGCTCGAAAAGGTGGTGCTTGCGATCCGGCAGACTGTCGGCCTGAATCGGATTGATCGCGGGGCATTCAATCCTTGGTCGATCGTCGCGGCATTGCGTGACTTCGACCCGGCCTGTTACCAATTCGGCATGCAGTTCAGCGATCGTCATGCTTTTCTCGGCGCCTCTCCCGAGCGGCTCTTCCGGCTTGCGGGGCGACGACTCGAAAGCGAGGCCATTGCCGGCACGATTAATCGCGGCAAAGATGAGGCCGGCGATCGCGCCCTAGGCGAGCGTTTGCTGGCAAGTTTGAAAGATCAATTAGAGCATCGGTTTGTGGTCGACGCGGTTCGTGCGGGCCTTGCTTCACTCTCGGGCGATGGCGTCACCGGGGCCGAGGCGCAACTCGACCTGGTTCGACTGCGCACGCTACAGCATCTTCGTTCAGTCATGTCGGTCGGCGTGCGCGATGACGTCACCTTCGGCGAGATTCTCGACACGCTTCATCCGACACCCGCGGTGGGTGGTGTGCCGCGTGACCGGGCGTGCGATGCGATCCGTGTTCATGAAGCCGATTCGCGCGGTTGGTACGGCGGGCCAGTGGGATGGATCGGGGCCGATGCCGCCGAATTCGCGGTCGGCATTCGTTCGGCGCTGGTGAGTTCCGATCAAGCTTGGGTGTACGCGGGGGCCGGATTGGTCTCCGGCTCGGTTCCGGAAAACGAATGGCGCGAAATTCAGGACAAGCTGCAGGCATTTCGCAGCGCGGTCAGTTCCCCACGACAGACTTCGTAGACACGGCCGCCGCCAACTTGCGTTGCGCGGCCGCCCTCATTGCCGCCCTTGTCGAGGGCGGTTTGCGTCATGCCGTCATTTCCTCGGGGTCGCGTTGTACTCCACTGGTCATTGCCGCCGGGGAGCAGCCCGGTTTGTCTATCTGGACAAATCCCGATGAGCGTTCTGCGGCGTTTTTCGCGCTGGGAATCGCCAAAGCACTGAGGCAGCCGGCGGCACTGATCTGCACATCTGGGACTGCGGCGGCGAATTATTTCCCGGCCGTGATCGAAGCGCGCATGTCCGGAACGCCGCTCATTGTCATCACTGCTGATCGGCCGCCTCATCTGCGTGGAATCGGCGCACCCCAGACAATCAATCAATTGGAATTGTATGGTGGCTATTCAGTCTACTTTGAAGATCTCCCGCTGCCGACCGGGGAATCCGACATTGCGGCACATTGGTCGGCCACAGCCCAAATCGCGCTCGATAAATCGAGATCGGATCCAGGCCCCGTCCATCTGAATGCCCCATTCGATGAACCACTGCTTCCGGATCCGGAGGCGATTGGGTCGTGCGTTGAATCGGCTCGTGCGGTGACGCAGGCAACACGCCAGCACGCCGGACAATCGAGCAACCACTTTGATAGCGACGCGATTGCGGCGATCGCCGATCTGCTTTCGCGGTCGCGGCGTCCCTTGGTAGTGTGCGGCCCACAAGACGACGAACATGATCTGGTATCCTTGGCAGCGGAGTTGGCCCAGAAACTCGATGCCCCGATTCTAGCAGACGCCGCATCCCAGCTCCGTCAATGTCCGAGCGTGATCTCTCACTACGATCTTGTGCTGCGGGATGAACGAGTCGGAGCGTATCTGGCGCCGGATGTGATCTTGCGTCTGGGCGGAATGCCGGTCTCGAAATCGCTCAATGAGTGGATTGCCTCAACGCCCGCGACCGTCAAGATCGGAATTGCGAAGGGCGCAGTCGCGGATCCGCACAAGTGCCTGTCGCATAGCCTGCAGGGCGACCCCGCACTTGCAGTGAAATCGTTGCTTGAGAAACTCGGTCAGCGCCAGGCGAAGCCATCTCAGTATCACGACGATTGGATGACTGTGAACCAGGCAGCGGCCAGAGTCTTGACGGGGGATGACGCAGGTTTTGGGGATATTCTGGAATCAAGAATCGTGGCGTATGCTTGTGAGCGCGCTGGCCGTGAGATGAATCTCTTCCTTTCGAACAGCATGCCGATTCGCTGGGCCGACATGTACGCTCGTGCCCGCGCCGGCTTTCCGCGCGTGCTGGTCAATCGTGGCGCCAATGGCATAGACGGAATCATTTCCACCGCCGCCGGCGCGGCCGTGGCGACGGAACTAACCACGATCTGCATTCTGGGCGATTTGACTTTCCTACATGATCAAAACGGCCTCTGGCGTCTGGCGGAAGCGAGAGTTCCTTTGAAGCTGATCATCCTGAACAATGATGGCGGCGGCGTTTTTCACTTTCTCCCGGTCACGCAGTATTCAACACACTTCGAACCGCTTGTCGCGATGCCGCATGGTGTCGACTTGTCGTGCGTGGCGAAGGCTCATGGCTTGCCCTTTCAGAGTGTCCAGACGTACGAGCAGTTTAGTGCGAGGTTGGAAGAATGCCTGGGCCGTTCCGGTCCTGAATTTATCGAAGTCCGTTCAAATCGCGCCTTGAATGCCAGCCATCAGCAAGAGATGGTTCGACGCGTCGCGAAAGCCTCCCGCACAGCACTGGGGCTCTCATGAACTCCGGATCCCGACCGCTGGTGTTGCTGCACGGATTTACTGGCTGCAGCGAAGTCTGGAATGATGTGATGACAGCTCTGGGAGACGAATACCGGTGCATCGCGCCGGATCTTCCCGGGCATGGAGCGCAAGCCCATGATCTCCCGGCCGATGCCTATAGCTTCACTGGCGTCTGCGCCATGCTGATCGAGAAACTCGATCAGGCGGAGTTCGCAGAGATCAATCTCTGGGGGTACTCCATGGGTGGACGGATTGCCCTGCACTTTGCGTTGGCTTATCCAGGCCGGGTTCACTCGCTTATTCTCGAGAGCACATCACCCGGTATCGCAGATGAGGATGTGAGAACGCAGCGCCTGCAAGTCGATTCCGCGTTGGCGGACAGGCTGGTCACCGACGGGCTGGAACGCTTTGTCGATCAATGGATGGATCAACCACTATTCGCGACCCAGAAATTGTTGTCTCCCATGCGTCAGGAGTTGGGGCGTCGATTGCGGATGCAGAACGATGCTGAAAGCCTCGCGGCGGCCTTGCGTGGGTTCAGCGTCGGGAATCAAGGGCCGCTTCACGATTGTCTACGCGACCTTCCAATGCCGGTGCTGGTTATGGTGGGAGAGCTGGACGCGAAATACCGCGGCACTGGCGAGGGAATGACGCGCTCGATCCCTAATGTGCAATTGCGTATAATCCCGCAAGCCGGGCACGCGCCGCATTGGGAACAGCCGGCGGAAACAGCCGCTGCGGTTGCGGAGTTTCTCGACGGTGTAGAACATGGATTCCCCCGTTCGCGGGAGTGATGGCGCAGGGATTGGCAGGTTTCTATGGCAGACATCAAATGGATCAAGGCCGGTGACTTCACCGACATCAGGTACGAGAAGGCGGAGGGGATCGCAAAGATCACGATCAATCGCCCGCAGGTGCGCAACGCCTTCCGTCCACAGACGATCAACGAAATGTCGACGGCGCTTGCCGAGGCGCGTGACGATGCACAAGTCGGTGTTGTGATTCTCACCGGCGAAGGGCCGGAGGCATTTTGCTCGGGCGGCGACCAGAGTGTGCGCGGCGAAGCGGGATATGTCGACCAACAGGGTGTGGCGCGTCTCAATGTTCTCGACTTGCAGAGGCAGATTCGCACGCTTCCCAAACCCGTCATCGCCATGGTTGCCGGTTATGCGATCGGCGGCGGGCATGTCCTGCATGTCGTCTGCGACCTGACGATCGCGGCCGACAACGCCCGCTTCGGCCAGACCGGGCCGCGAGTCGGTAGTTTCGATGGCGGCTATGGCGCGTCATATCTTGCGCGCATCATCGGCCAGAAAAAAGCGCGGGAAATCTGGTACCTCTGCCGTCAGTATGATGCCCAACAGGCGCTCGATATGGGGTTGGTGAATGCTATCGTTCCGTTGGCACGACTGGAAGAGGAGACTGTGACTTGGTGCCGGCGCATACTCGAACACAGTCCGTTGGCCTTGCGCTGTATCAAGGCCGGTTTGAACGCCGACTGCGATGGGCAGGCGGGTTTGCAGGAATTGGCCGGGAATGCCACACTTCTCTTCTACATGACCGAAGAGGCGCAGGAGGGCCGCAATGCCTTCCTCGAGAAGCGGCCTCCCGATTTTAAGAAATTCCCACGCGTTCCATAGCCGCAAGGTTCTCACATGAGCCTGGAGCCAACGTCACCGCGTCTGTCGGTCTGGATTCTGGCGGCGCGTCCCAAGACACTTTGGGCGTCAGTCTCGCCGGTCATCGTCGGAGCGGCGGTAGCCTTTCGCGACGGCCGATTTCACTGGCCATCCGCGCTCGCCGCGCTCCTCGGGGCAGTGTTCATCCAGATCGGGACCAATTTCGCGAACGATCTCTTTGATCACTTGCGCGGCGCCGACACGCCGGACCGGACCGGTCCAGTGCGCGTGACGCAATCCGGTCTGGCGACCCCTCGCCAAGTGCGGACAGCGATGATCGTCATGTTTGGTTTGGCTTTCCTGGTGGGAGTCTACTTGGTGACTCGAGGCGGTTGGCCGATTGTCACAGTCGGACTACTTTCGATTGCCGCTGGGATACTCTACACCGGCGGGCCATTTCCGTTTGGGTATCACGGTTGGGGCGATGCGTTCGTGTTTGTGTTCTTCGGCCCGGTTGCGGTGGTGGGGACTTATTATGTGCAGACGCTCACGACAACACCCACGGCATGGCTCGCAAGTATTCCCATGGGAGCGCTGGCGACCGCTATTTTGATCGTGAATAACATGCGCGACATCGACACCGACGCCCGAGCCGGAAAACGCACTTTGGCGGTGCGGCTTGGGCGGTTTGGCAGTGTCGGTGAGTACACCCTGATGCTGCTCATCTCGATCGCGGTCCCGGGAGTCATGTACTTCACGCGGATGGCGGGAATGGGAGTTTTGTTGGCGTCGCTTGTCGGTGTCTTGTTCATCCCCTTACTGGTCAGGTCACTGCACAACCACCGCCAGCCACTCAAGACGAGCGCCATTCTCAATGACCTGCTGGCGCAGACGGCGCAGGTTAAACTCGTCTATGCGATTGCGTTTGCGATTGGGATCAACTTGTGACCCCCACGATCCAGACATGCACCTACCGCAAGACGCTGCCCCGGGCGATCGTCACTGCGCATGGTTCCTACGACACGCGTGAGGGTGCCATCATCCGGTTGAGCGATGGAACGGGACAGTACGGCCTGGGCGATGCCGCGCCGCTTCCCGGATTTTCGCGGGACTCATTCGCGCAGATGTGCCTGGCGTTGGACGGACTCGCACAGCACGCCGCCAATGAAGAGTTGGCTGACTTGGTCAGACTCTGTGAGACGATGTACGATCTGCCTGCCCTCGCTTTTGCCGTCGGTGCTGCGATCGAGGATCTGAATGCGCGTAGGCGCGGCCTCCCGCTGTGCCGTTCACTGGCCGCTGACGCCGCGGCGCGTATCCCCATCAATGGACTGATTGGAGACGGCGACGCGACGGGGGCCCGTGAGCAGGTGCTCGAGCTCTGGGCGAGCGAATACCGCGTGTTCAAGGTTAAGGTCGCGGCGGGATCCCCTGAACGTGATATCGAGAGGATCCTCGCGATCATCCATGCTGTCCCAGAGGCCAAGCTTCGGTTGGATGCAAACGCCGGATGGAAGATGGAACAAGTTCATGAGGTGATGAAGCAGATCCCTGTTGAGAATCTGGATTTCCTTGAACAGCCTTTGTCCATCGGACGAATCCAGGAATCACGACGGCTATGTCACGATCACGGTGTGCGGCTGGCGCTCGACGAGGACGTGTCAACTTTCGACCAGGCGCACTCGATCATCTCCGAGCGGGCTTGCGACGTCGTCGTGCTAAAACCCATGGTCTTAGGTTCATTCCGCGCAAGCTACCTGTTGGCGCAGGCCGCTCTGGCCCAGAAGATGGAGGTCATCTACACGTCCGTTTGGGAATCGGATATCGGCATCGCCGCGACACTTCATCTAGCCGCGGCACTTGGTCCGAATCCTTCCGCCATGGGGCTCTCGACCGCGGGAATGATCGCGGATGGCATCGTCGAGAAGCCGTTGAGAATCGAGAACGGCTTCCTCAAAGTTCCTGAGGGGCCGGGCTTGGGAATGGAATTGGCTCCGGAGCTGCTCGAACGCCTGAAGTGACTCATGAGAGATCTCGAATATCCCACCGCACGCTGGGCACGCGAGCTGCCGGATCATCCGGCGATCATCGCGAACGGCAGTTCGATCTCATATCACGACTTCGAGGGACGCATCCTTGCCGCCGCCCGCGCACTTGCGCGACACGGCGTCGGGTCCGCGGACCGTGTGATCATCTGCGCCGCCAATTCACTCGCTTATGTTATCGCCGTGCATGCGATTACGCGTATCGGTGCGATTGTCATTCCCATCGCCACCCGCTCAACTGCCGCAGAGGTTGAGATCTGTACGAGTAGGTACCATCCGCGTCTAATCCTTGCCGATGATTCCACGTCACCGGGCTGGCGCGATGCAACATGTCTTGATGCGGTCACTGCAATCAAACCGAGCGAGATTCCGCCTGCCGTGTCACCGGATATCGATCCGGAAGCGTTGCATTCGATAATCCAGACATCCGGCTCCGAGGGGGAGCCAAAGGGCGTTTGTCTTTCATTCCGCAATCATCTCGCCAATGCACTTGGCTCGGCACTCAATCTGGGCGTTCGCCCTGATGACCGCTGGTTATTGAATCTTCCACTTTCTCACGTCGGGGGCCTGGCAATCATCCTGCGAGCGGCTATTTATGGCACAACAGTAATCGTTCATGAGCGTTTTGATCCCGACATGACATGGCGGGCCATCGCTGGGGATCGCGTCACACAACTCTCGCTCGTCGCGACGACATTGCGACGGCTCCTGCAGGCACATCCCGATCGACTGTGCCCGGATTACTTGCGGACTATCATGGTCGGCGGCGGACCGGTTCCCGCTTTGCTCATTGATGAAGCGAGGAAACGTGGGTATCCGGTCTTGCCGACTTACGGTATGACGGAGACATCCTCACAGATTGCCACACTGTCGCCCTCGGCGCCGGAGTCGAAATGGCGCACGGCCGGGTATCCACTCGCGTTATCGGAGATCGAGATTCGTGATGAAGATGGCGCCACATTGCCGGCGGGAGAGGAAGGACGAATTCACGTCCGCGGCCCGATGCTCGCACTGGGGTACTGGCATGCAGACGGGAGAATTCGCGACTTCCGAGATCAGGACGAGTGGTTTGCGACCAACGACACAGGGTCATTGGAGGATGACGGTTGCCTGCTGGTGCATGGCCGAATCGACAATGTCATCATCTCGGGTGGAGAAAAGATCCACGCCGAGGAGATCGAGAATGCTCTCACCCAGCATGAGTCGGTCGCCAGAGTCGTTGTGATTGGAATTGATGATACTGAATGGGGGCAACGCCCTGTTGCCTATGTCGAAGCCCGCTCCGGACGATTGGCAGATCCGCAAGACATGATGAGGTTTCTCGCCGATAAGCTCCCGCGATACAAACTGCCGGTTCGCATCGAGTTTCTTGCAGAAATCCCGACTCTACCTTCAGGAAAAGTCGACCGAAAATCTATGCATCAGCATCGGGATTAGTTCGTCTTGAGAACCAATCGCGTCGATTCAGTCTGCTCGAAGTTGTACAGGTTCAGGTTTGCCTGCCCTGTCTGGCCATACATCTGGGTGTACAATTCGAGAATTGGTGTCAGATCGAAGCTAACAGAGTCCGTCACGATGGCATCGCAAGGATCGGTCATACCGTCGTGCCACAAGAAGAGATTGGCTTGCACCGGGAATGACTCCATAAACGCGGCCGGGGTCATGGTGAGAGTGTAGATGTGGTCGCGGCATCCGCCGCCGGAGACCACAGTCAAGTGCAACAGGTGACCCTCGAGTTCTGGGTCAATGATGGTGAAAGGGTCCTTCTGGAGATCAACCGGCGCGATGTTGCTGATGACGACAGGAGTGCCCTCCGGCAATCGCGCGCTGATGGAGCGGTCGCAGTTCGCAATGACGGCCAGCGCCAAGAATGCGGCGGCATAGTGTGAAATTCTACTATTCAAATTCGTTCACCGTCCCCATGAACAGGATCAGGCCCGATTCCCTGTCGGAAATTGCGCAGAAGAACGGTCGATCGACAATCATCTGGAACGGGGAATCCGGGCCAAAGGATGTGATGCCGATTTCGACTGAGGTCACCGCGGCGGCTTCGGTTCCTTCTTCGTTCACTTCCATGTATGTCTTGTGTTTCACTTTGCTGATATACGCGTTACCGTCCGGAATCGAGATCATGCGCGTCAGATCGGCGCGGATTGGATCGAACGCCTCAGGCATGCCGATATCGGCCAGCGCTTCCTTCAGGCTCGCGTCATAAGTGAGTTTGAACCGCGGCAGGTGAACCTGTCCCTCATGGGTAGCGAACGTCGCTGTCCACGCCTTCCAGTCCTCCGCAGTCAATTTTGCAGCGAATTCCGAAAGTGTTGAGCCTTCATCTGGCAGGAAGACATACATGCCGAAGCGTTGAGACTTGCCATAGGGGAGACGAACAGCAGTGAAACCGTCGCCATCCAGGTATTCATAGTCGTCCTGGCGGGACATGAACTTGTGAGACTGGTCCCCCGTCGGATGATGGAATTCGCGGTTGTACGATAGGCGGGGATCAAACGTGTAGGTCCAGGTGCCTTTGAAATAGATCGCATTGATGAGGAAGAGTATGGTCGCCGGTTCAATGCGGTCAACGATTGACGGGATCTTGTCTTTCGTGTTGGCTTTGACCCATTCGTTGATCACATCCACGGATGCCGGGTCGTCAAAGTCGAGATTCTCGACCCGTGCGGCAAAGTCATCGCGGTTACGCGCCATGAAGTTGGTATCGAATGGCACCCCTTCGCGCGCCCAAAGCGAGTTGGCAATCGCGAGCGTGACATCAGCGTTGGGATCGGTCAGAGCCTCGCGAAGCTGCTTATGGGCAATGTTCACGTCCTCAAGTGTCCAACCGGGAACCTGCAGAACCTCGGCCATTTGCGCCTTGGTGGAACCGTCCGCGCCGTTGTAGGTCATGGCCAGGGCCATCGCCACACTGGCCGGCGAGATCATCGTGCTCGTGGTCATGGCGGTATCGCTCAGCCTGCCTAGGAGATTGAACCCGAAGCGGTTGGTCGATTCCGCCAGTTGTGGATCGATGGGGCCGATCTTGCCCGACTTAGCGCCGCCACTTTCGGCATCGGCGGAATGCTTTTGGCAGGCGGTCAACAGGAGCGCCGACAAGAGGATTGCGGTGATTCGTCCCATGCTCACTCCCTCCTTCGAGTCTTATACCAACCACGACCCCGAATATTCCCCTCATGCCTCTTCGAGCAGGAAGACCTCCGGGGGATGTGGCTCCCACTCAGCGTGAGGATCGTTCTTGACGACTTCGCGGAGGGCCGGTCGTGCCGCCATCAGGGCCTGTTTCGAATCCCAGATCGCAAACCCAATCAGTACACCGGATTCCTCATCAGATAACGTGTGCGCCTCGCGCAGACCCGGTTGTTGACGCACCGCCGCGCCAAATCGATGCATGGAGTCGAGCATGAGGTGGCGTTTCTCTGGGTGCGGGCGATGGATCGCAACGTGATAAATCATGACTTCTTCCTCCCATGGTAACAGGCACTGCTTGCGCCAAGCCGATCAAAACCGATGGATTCGCGGCACGTGCAACCGCTATTTGGCACTCCAAAGAGGAGGCAACAATGGCTCAGGCGTTCTCATTTGATATTACGTCCAAAGTGAAGATGGAAGAAGTTCACAACGCCGTCAATCAGACTCTCAAGGAACTGTCGCAGCGCTTCGACTTCAAGGGCAGCAAGAGCGAAGTGAATTTGAATCAGAAGGAAAGCACGATTACGATCATCGCCGACGATGAACTTAAACTCAAGAACATCATCGAGATCCTCAAATTGCGTCTGGCCAAGCGCGACATCTCGCCCAAGGCGCTGGAATTCGGCAAAGTGACGGCGTCGTTCGAGGGCACGGTGACGCAGGTCGTCAAAGTTCAGTCGGGATTGTCGAGCGAGCAGTGCAAAGAGATCGTGAAGCTGATCAAGGAGCAGAAGCTCAAGGTACAGGCCTCGATCCAGGAAGCGCAGGTGCGAGTCACGGGGGTCAAGAAGGATGACTTACAAGCCGTGATGCAAGCGGTGCGCGACAAGGACCTGCCGTATCACGTTGAGTTTGCGAATTATAGGTGATTTTCCAAGAGACTCCACACTCTTTGGGGTTAGTACAGCGGAACAAGTCACTACTTCTGTTCAGTAACATGATTGCCTAAAGTACAAGAGCGAGCAGTCAGACTTGGGCAACGAGGAGGAAGAGCGGCATGAAGTATCTTCGATTCACGATCTCGGACTACCGCGCCATAAACTCGCCCCTGACCGTGGAGCTCACAAAGAGCACTCTTGTCCCAATAATCGGGATCAATGAGTGTGGCAAAACCACTGTGTTGCATGCGATCGTGGCCTTCGATTATATCAATGACGACCAACAGGAGAGCATCGGTCACCTGAAGGATATCACAAATCTCTTCAAGACAAATCCGAAAACGCCAACCGTGACCGCCGAGATTGAACTCTCTAGGGAAGAGTTTCGGGAAGCTCTAAAGCAGATTCAAGATGATGACTCTGAGATCAAGGATGAAGCATTTAAAAAGTATTGCCGACGCCTTACTTTCTCCGAGGGCCCACTTCGTCTGACGAGAAACCTAGAAACAGGATACTATCGCGCTGACGGCCTTCCCGCGTGGTTGGGAAGCGACAACATAAACCGCATCGCACGGCAAGTTGTACGTCGGATGCCATATATACTCTACTTTGATGATTTCCGGGATAAAATGCCGCCTGAGCTGGAAATCCCCGCCGACCCGGACCAGGCTTCGGACTGGCTGGACATGATCGAACAGCTGTTCAAGAAGACCGACAAGGACTATTCTGTTTTTCAGCTTCCGAAACTTGACGAGAGACGAAGGCAAGGTGTCCTTTCGGCTGTAGGCGATTTTCTCAACAATACACTGACGAGAGAATGGGAGCGCTTTCGAATTGACGATGTAAAGGCGCTTTCAATCCGGTTCACATTTGAGACAAATCCAATGAGGTTGCCCTCGGAGGGGACTCTCAAGCTCGCCGTCGTTGAAAAAGATGCGAAAGGACGAGAGCATTTCTTTTTCGTCGGGAATAGGAGCAAGGGGTTCTTCTGGTTTTTCAATTTCGTAATGAAGCTAGAATTCAACGCCAAAGTAGTTTCGCAGGCAAGCGTGGACGCCATCTATGTGTTGGACGAACCTGGCTCTTATCTTCATTCGTTCGCCCAGGACCGCCTGTGCGAGAAATTGAGCCAACTGTCGAAGAACAACATAGTCATTTACTGCACGCATTCGCATCATCTTCTTAACCCGGAGAAGATACCCATCGGAACAGTCAGAATCGCCGAGAAGGACAAGAATGGTGGAATAACCTTGAGTGCCATTTCTGATCATGCGGGGACCATTACTGAAAATCGTGCCGCCTATCAACCCCTGTTTGAAGCACTTCAGGTCCGCCCGTTCATCGTGGAGGCAGCGACCACCGAGCCAGTCGTTCTCGTTGAAGGAATTATCGATTTCTTCTGCTACAAGTTGTTTGACAGTAGCAACAGATTCCGATACATGCCATCCGTAGGCGCTAAGTCCCTAAAGTTCTATGTAAGCGTGATGATCGCATGGCGAGTTCCGTTTCTCGTGCTGTGGGATAATGACAATGAAGGAAGACACGCGATCGCAGAAGCGACGTCTCACTTCGGAGAGATTGTGGAGAAAGGTCACTTCCGTCTGATTCCCCGAGGGACCAGGAGAAACATGATTCTCCAAAATCTCGTGGATGGAGAGGATTTGAGATTTATACGGAACTCCCTTGGATTACCTTCCAACACATCGTTCGATAAGACAATTTCGGTGCTCTTCTATTCACAGCTAAACTCCGGGATTCTCAAACAGCTCCCCGGAAAGACAGTCCACCAAGTTCGTGAAGTTCTTGAGTCTCTTGGGACTGGCAGAGTATTTGGGGATTGAAAGGGAATTCTTCCGGGACCTACTTTCCCTATTCATCGGAAACGATCGGGTGAGAGCTGTTCAAGCTCGATGAGTGATCTCTCGCAACACAGAATCTCCGTTACCAACTTCCCCGTGATCGGTCCAAGACTGAACCCCATCATCGCGTGACCTGCGGCTACGGCCAGGTTAGTATATCGTCCAACCCGTCCGATATAGGGCAATCCATCGGGCGTCACCGGGCGCAGACCGCGCCATGGCGTCACGTGCCGAAAATCCTCAGGGGAGAAGTCGGGGAGATAACGACAGGCGGCGGCGATGATCCGGTCGACGCGCCTTCGTGTGATGCTCTCATTCAGCCCGGCGATTTCCATTGTTCCGCCAAAGCGAAGTGATGTCCCCATGGGAGTGATCGCGACTCGCGCTTCCGAGAGGATGGTGGCGATCTTGGGGAGCCGGGGAGGATTAGTCAGCGTCAGACTGTACCCTTTTCCCGCCTCGATCGGTATCTGAAAGTCGAGGCCACGTGCCACCTGTGGCGACCAAGAGCCGGCGCAGATGACATACTCATCCGCTGACCTCTCGCCGCTTGGTGTCCGCACACCTGTGATCCGTTCCCCTTCTGTACGCCAGCCGAGTGTCTCTGTGTCCCATCCGACCGCAACGCCGCTCTGAGTGACCAGGTGCTTGAGTGCAGCCATGAACCGGTTGGGAGACAGGAAGCAGTCCTGCGGGTAGTAGACGCCGCCGACGACGTTCAAGTTTAGTTCGCCATACAATACCCGGGCTCTCCGTGCATCGACGATCTCCACCTTCAACCCGACCTGTTCGGCCAACTTCGCGATCCTGGCCTCGTGTTCCAGACCGCGCTCTGTCCGGCAGAGATTGATCACGCCGTCATTCTTGATGCCGAAATCATCGCCGGCCGCGGCGGCCAGTTCAGCGAAGCATTCCCGACTTGCCAGGTTCAGGTCGCGGATCAGGGGCGCGGATTGCAGTACATGGGCGCGATTGGCGGACCGATAGAATCTCCACGCCCAGCGCAGAAGGTCGGGATTCAATCGCGGCTTGATGTAAAAGGGGCTTCCGGGATCGAGCATGTACTTCAGTCCCAGTTTGACCATGCCCGGCGCCGCCAATGGGACTACATGGCTCGGGATAATCAGGCCGGCGTTGCCATACGAACAGCCTTCGTGATCAGCGGACTGACGCTCAAGGACGCTGACTTGGAGTCCCTGCCTGGCGCAGTAATAGGCAGTCGAAAGTCCAATGACTCCGCCGCCAACGATGAGAATGTGTTTGTTCATAAACGCTCAGTCTGTGTGCGACTCGACCAAGTCCGTCAATTAAGATAGTCGGAAACGTCCAGCAATCGGTAATTACTCGTGAAGCGCGACACGTGCATCTCCAAAATCTGTCAAAAGTGTCATCAGTGAGAACTGGGCGTATTGACCAACCAAGCTCTCGGGTATAGGTTTTAGCTGACATGACACCGTCCCTTCACGCTTGATCGCGCTCGCTTGTGGGCTGACATACAGGAGGACAACGATGCCAGCAGGTATCGTCTGGCTGCAGGCGAGCAGGAAGGTGTGACGGCCGATACGAATCGTGTTTTTCCAACGAAATCTCGCGACCACACAGAATGCGTGGTGCTCTCGTGTTGAGGAGTGATCTCAAATGACCGACTTGGTCTTGGCCCGTGTTCCAGCCACCAGCCAGGCCGAAGCACACTGGAGCGGCAGTCTACCGCTCGGTCTGGGTTACCTTGCCGCGGTTGCCAGGGGCCAAGGCTTCCAAGTCCGGGTCGTCGACGGTCGGATGGCGGGGCATCGCTCACTCGACGAAACGCTGAATGCTATTCTCAGTTTGGATCCTGCCGTGGTCGGATTGTCGTGTCTGACCGTTGAATTTCCGCGGGCTATAGCGCTGGCCAATCGTCTGAAATCGTCCAGGCCTTCCTTGGTCGTGATCATGGGGGGAGCACACATAAATGCCTTGCCCGACCGGAGCATGAAAGAGGCCGCGGGGGTCGATTATATGATCGCGGGTGAAGCTGAGAGTTCGTTGGCCAGTCTACTGACAGATATTGGAAGCAAGAACGCTCCGGGCAAGATCCCCGGTTTGCATTCGCGCGATGAGGGTGGCGCTATCCATCAACATGGACCACCCGAGTACGGTTGCGACATCTCGACGTTGCCATTTCCTGCATGGGATTTGTTCCCACGCACAGACGTATTCCCGATTCTTAGCGAGAGAGGATGTCCATATTCCTGTGTTTTTTGCTCCCGAAATATGTCCCGAATCGTCCGTTCCCGGCCGGTAGAGCACGTGATCGAGGAAGTTCGATGGCTGGATACAGATTTCCATGCCACGAGCATCTACTTTGAAGATGAGACATTCGGGTTGAGGGCCGATCGGGCCTGTGAGCTTCTGGAGGGGCTCATTCAAGTAAACAGAGATCGACGGATCAGTTTTAAGGCACAGACGAGGATCGATCGGATTACCTCGCGGATGGCGCGCATGATGAAGCAAGCAGGATTCGGTTACGTGGAAATCGGAGTCGAATCGGGAGACCAGTCGGTACTCGATGGCTGCCAGAAAGGACTCCGCGTGGGCGAGATTGAAGGCGCGATTCGCATTCTGGAGAACGAAGGGATCAAGACATGGTTAAATTTCATCATCGGGCTGCCCGGCGAGTCGCGTGAGAGCGTGCGAAAATCCATCGAGTTGGCGGTCAGGCTGAATCCCGATCGGCTTTCCGTGGCGATCATCGTCGCTTACCCTGGCTGCGATATCTACGATTGGGCGTCAGCTGGGAGTCACGGCTACCACTTGCTCTCTCGCGACTGGGAAAACTTCGACAAGTATCTATCTCCGTCAGTAGAACTCGAAGATCTACCCTATCCTTTGATGCGCAGGCTTCAGGTTAGGATGTATGTCGAAATGTATCTTCGCAATATGAGACTGGGCGACTTGGCGCGGCTGTTATGGAAAAACCGCGCCTTCCTGCAACCGGTGTTTCGAAGCACGTTCTCTTCCAGCCTGTCCGCTTGAGCTACTCCGCTGATGACTTGGACTGCAATTCTCCCCGTGGATCTGTCATTTTCGGCTTCTGTTATGGCAATTCAGCATGGATGATCGAATTAGTCAACTTCTCCACTCGTAGAGTCGTGGCTCGTGATTTTGACAAAACTCTGCCGTTCTGACCAGCACTGGAGGCGCCGTTGCCGTTCCTTATAAGAGCAGGGGTGGCGGTATGGCTGAGAAGCAGTCGCGCGATGATCGTCATGTGGTGATCCAGAAAGAGCACCTCGATATTCTGTTGTCCTCGCTTGCTACTTCGGGATACGCTCTCATAGGTCCAACTGTCCGGGACGGCGCCGTTGTTTACT
Organism: uncultured Ignavibacteria bacterium; assembly: GCA_964371625.1. Lineage (GTDB taxonomy): Bacteria > Zixibacteria > MSB-5A5 > WJJR01 > WJJR01 > JACQFV01. Next base: position 512,720 of record CAYJMP010000002.1, read on the forward strand.
CAGCGATTTCCACTATTGCGCAGTTGCCCATTGGCTGGACCGATGAGCAAGACGCGGCCACTTACCGGCTCCGCCCTGCAGGCCGGCCTTCACTTTTCGACTACACCTCCGGGGCGCAGTCGTGGAAGAAATATCTAACGCCCGCTGAGTCCGAGCTGTGGCGAATCCACAAGTCCGCCGACGGGTTTGCCTTCGAACCTCCGCAGACGGCCGCACCCCCGATGGCGTTCATCGGTGTGCATGCGTGCGATCTGGCCGCTATTGCCGTGCTCGATCGTGTGTTTCTGGAAGGTCCCTACCGCGACAGAGGATATGAGTCCCGGCGCAAGGATCTGTTCATTGTCGCCGTCAACTGCACACGTGCCGGCAACACTTGTTTTTGCGGGTCGATGGGAACCGGTCCGCAGGCGAAAGAGATGTTCGATCTGGCCCTGACGGAGATTCTGAGTCCCGACCAGCACCAGTTTGTCGTCGACATCGGATCGGAGCGTGGCGCCCGTGCGCTGTCCGATGTCCCGCATCGCGACGCCACCGAGCCTGAACTTGAAGAGGTGCGGCGTCGGATCGCGTACGCGAAAACGCACATGGGACGGCACCTCGAGGCCGAGAGACTCAAGGAGAGTCTCTACCAGTCTCGCGAGCATCCGTATTGGGATAAAGTTGCAGAGCGCTGTTTTGCCTGCGGCAATTGCACCATGGTCTGTCCGACGTGTTTCTGCAGTAATGTGACGGATTCAACAGACTTGTGCACGACGTGCAGCGTGCGTACCAAGCTCTGGGATTCCTGCTACACACTCGATTTCAGTTACATCCATGGCGGCACGGTGCGCAAGTCACTGGCCGCGCGGTACCGTCATTGGATTTCTCACAAGCTGGCAACATGGCATGACCAGTTCGGAACGTCGGGGTGCGTGGGATGTGGTCGTTGCATCACATGGTGCCCGGCGCAGATAGATATCACCCAGGAAGCAGCAGCGGTCCAAACGCCGACCGCCGCCGGAGTCGCCTCATAGTCGAGAAGGAGCCGATCATGGATTCCCTGCAACCCATACTGGCGGCCCATCCCTTCTTTCGGGGACTTGATGACAAGGTCCTCGAACTGATCGTGGGTTGCGCGTCGAACACGCGCTTTGACGCCAATGAGTATCTATTTCGCATTGGGCAGGAAGCCGACAAGTTCTTCCTGATCCGCGAGGGGCGTGTCTCACTTGAGATCTACGCGCCGGGACGCGGTCCGGTCCCGGTGGATACATACAACGAAGGGGAAGTCCTGAGTTGGTCGTGGCTTTTGCCGCCGTATCGTTGGCAGTATGACGCCCGTGCCTCAGCCCCCGTACGCGCGATCGCGTTGGATGGGAAATGCCTGCGCACCAAATGCGAAGCCGATCACGACCTCGGCTATGAGATCCTGAAACGATTTGCGCACATCATTGATGAACGGTTGCGGGCAACCCGTCTGCAACTCTTGGATGTCTATGGAGTCCGCGACTAAACAGGCCACACATCCCGATCTCTCCGCGGCGCTGCGGCCGCGCCGTTATCGCATTCGGCAGCGGCGGCGCGAAACGCAGGATGTCATGACGCTGGTGATCGAGCCGCTCGATCCGGGCGGCGCGCCGGTATTCCGCCCCGGGCAATTCAACATGCTGAATGCGTTCGGCGTCGGTGATGCGCCGATCTCGATCTCGGGCGATCCGGAGACGCCGGACAGAATCGTCCATACGATCCGAGCGGTGGGAGCCGTGACAAGGTCCCTGTGCTCACTCGATCGAGGCAACACCGTCTCGATTCGCGGACCATTCGGGACTGAGTGGCCGCTTTCGGAGGCCGAGGGGAAAGATCTCGTCATTATCGCCGGCGGGATCGGGTTGGCGCCATTGCGTCCTGCTATCTATTCGATCCTCGAACATCGCGACCGGTATCGTCGCATCGTCCTGCTCTATGGCGCGCGTACTCCGGATGAGATTCTGTTCCGCAAAGAGCTTGAAGAATGGCGCGGCCGGTTCGACCTGCATGTCCATGTCACTGTTGATCGCGCCGGGGCGGACTGGCGCGGCTATGTCGGCGTTGTGACCAACCTCATACATCGCGCCCCGTTCGAACCATCAGATTCAATGGCATTCATCTGCGGCCCGGAAGTGATGATGCACTTCAGTGCCATGGAGCTGCAGTCGCAGGGAACGCCATCCGACCGGATGTTCGTCTCCATGGAGCGCAACATGAAATGTGGCTGTGGATTCTGCGGACACTGCCAACTGGGTCCGGTCTTCGTCTGCAAGGACGGCCCGGTGTTCCGTTACGATCGCATTTCTCACTTGTTATCGGTGCGGGAGTTGTGATATGACCGCGCGACGCAAACCACGATTGGCGGTGTGCAAGTTTGCATCGTGCGATGGCTGCCAGTTGTCCATTCTCGACTGCGAAGATGAGTTGCTGGCACTGGCGGATGTCGTCACGATCGCCAATTTCCCGGAGGCGTCACGCACAGTCCTCGCCGGGCCGTATGACCTGACACTGGTCGAGGGCTCCATCACCACCCCCCACGATGCAGAGCGTATTCACTCCATTCGCCGCTCAAGCAAGCTCCTTGTGACCATCGGCGCCTGCGCCACAGCCGGGGGCATCCAGGCGTTACGCAATTTTAAGGATGTGCGCGAGTTCATCTCCATTGTGTACGCGCACCCGGAGTACATCGAGACGCTTAAGAAATCGACTCCGATCAGCGACCATGTCGTCGTCGATCTGGAATTGCGCGGATGCCCCATCAACAAGCACCAACTGATCGATGTCATTTCGGCGCTGCTTGCCGGGAGAAAACCCTCCCTACCATCATACTCCGTTTGCATCGAATGCAAGCGCCGCGGCACAGTGTGTGTCATGGTCGCCCATGGCACACCCTGCCTGGGGCCGGTCACCCATGCCGGGTGCGGCGCCATCTGTCCGGCCTATCAGCGTGGATGCTATGGCTGCTTCGGCCCGATGGAGTCGGTGAATACATCGTCATTGTCTCACCAATGGGAGCGTCTCGGCGCCGATCAGCAGGTGCTCTTGAGGGCGTATCGGAGTTTCAACGCCTATGCCGATGCGTTCCACCGCCAAGGGGACGCGCATGAGCACTAGGACGATCAAGGTCGAGATGCTCGCGCGCGTCGAGGGTGAAGGCGCGCTCCATATCAAAGTGCGTAACGGTGAAGTCGAGCGCGTCGAACTCAACATCTTCGAACCACCGCGGTTCTTCGAAGCTTTTCTCCGTGGAAGGCATTTCTCCGAGGCGCCCGACATCACGGCGCGGATTTGCGGAATCTGTCCGGTGGCCTACCAGATGAGCTCTGTGAATGCGATGGAGTATGCCTTCGGTGTCCAAATCCCCAAGCCGATACGGGATCTGCGGCGGCTGCTCTATTGCGGTGAGTGGATTGAAAGTCACGCGCTCCACATCTACTTGCTCCATGCGCCCGATTTTCTCGGTTATCCCGATGCCATTGCGCTGGCGAAGGATCACCCGGACCTCGTCAAGCGAGCGCTCGGTTTGAAAAAGACCGGCAATGAGTTGATGACGCTGATCGGTGGACGCGAGATTCATCCGATCAATGTGCGGGTTGGCGGATTCTATCGGGTTCCGGCCAAGGAGGAATTGGCACCGTTCATTGAAAAACTGAAATGGGCGCAGGATGTCGCGTTGGAGACCGTTCAATTGGTCGCCGGGTTCGATTTCCCAGATGTTGAGCGTGACTACGAATTCGTCGCGCTACGGCACGACAGCGAGTATGCGATCAACGAAGGGAGAATCGTCTCGAGTCGTGGCCTCGACATCGACGTCTCGGAGTATGATCAGCATTTTGCCGAGGAACACGTCGAGCATTCGAATGCGCTTCATTCGCGGATCAAGTCACGGGGAGCCTACTTTGTGGGCCCGCTCGCACGTCTTGCACTAAACCGCGACTGTCTGACGCCTCTGGCCGCCAAGGCGGCCCAGGAGGCGGGCCTGACGACGCCCTGCCGCAATCCGTTCAAGAGCATTATCGTCCGGGCGGTGGAGACGGTGTTTGCCTGCGAGGAGGCGCTGCGCCTGATCGGCGACTACGCCGAACCGAATTCGCCCTATGTGGTCGTCACGCCAACTGCGGCCACCGGGTATGGTTGCACCGAGGCTCCACGCGGAATTCTCTACCACCGTTATCGTGTTGATTCGAACGGCACGATCCGCGACGCGAAGATTGTCCCACCCACATCGCAGAATCAGCCGACGATTGAAGCGGACTTGCGGACCGTTGTCGCCGGGAACCTCGATCTGCCCGATGCAAAGCTGCAGTGGCTGGCCGAACAGGCGATTCGCAACTACGATCCCTGCATTTCCTGCGCGACCCATTTCATCAAACTTGATATCGAGAGGGATTAAGTCATGAGCGATGATCCCATCTCGAGTGACTCCCACATCCGAAACAAGAGAGTTTTGGTCATCGGTCTGGGGAATTCCGACCGCACCGATGACGGCGTCGGCTTGGTCATTGCGAGGCAATTGAAGACGATGGCCCCCGATTGGATGTCGGTCTGTGAATCGAGTGGCGACCTGACAGCTCTCCTGGACGTGTGGAAGGATTTCGACGAGGTCGTCCTCATCGATGCCATGCATGCCGGCGGTGTGCCCGGACACGCGCGTTGGTTTGATGTGAGTTCGTCAGATCTTCCCGGTGAGCCGTTTGCCAGACACTCAACACATGCCTTCGGGATATCTCAAGCCATTGCCATCGCTCGCGCGCTGGGAGAATTGCCAAAAGGGATTCATGTTGTCGGTGTTCAGGGAGCCAACTTCGAAACCGGCGTGACGCTGTCCGCAGCGGTGGGGAACGCAGTCGATGGCATTATAACCTCAGTCCTCGCGCGATTTTCTACACAGGGACATGCACATGCATGAATCGTCGCTCATGAAAGGGCTGATGCGCCAGATCCTCGCGGCGGCAGAATCACATCAGGCGCGGAATGTGATCTCAATACATGTGTTATTGGGCGCGCTCTCGAACATCACTCCCACACACTTCGGCGAGCACTTTGTCCAAGCGGCGCATGGCACGCTCGCCGAGGGCGCGCTCTTGGACATCACCTGTGCCACGGACATAACTGATCCGCATGCCCAGGAGATCGTGATCACTGGTGTCGAGGTCGCCCAGTAAATGCCTATTCACGCCCCATCGGCAAGTCGTCACCGCGCGTCCTCTCTCGAGCACGACGTGATCATCGTGCGAGGTATCGTTCAGGGTGTCGGATTTCGGCCGTTTGTCTATCGATTGGCGCAGGAGTTGGGTGTCAAAGGCGATGTCTGCAACTGTGAGGGCGAGGTGTTGATCAACGCGGAGGCGCCTCGCGAGATCCTATTGCAGTTCAGGAGCCGTCTCTTGTCGGAAGCTCCGACCCATGCCCGACCGGATCGGATCGAGTGTAAACGAGGCGAACACCGGGGATACGAATCGTTCAGCATATTGGCAAGCAGTGAGCACTCAAGACACGGGCCACCGGCATTTGCGATTCCGCCGGATTTGGCGACCTGCCCCGAGTGCCTGCATGAGTTGTTCGACAGTCGCAACAGAAGATATCGTTACCCGTTCATCAATTGCACGAATTGCGGCCCCCGTTATTCAATCGTCACGGATTTTCCGTATGACCGCAGTCGAACCACAATGCGGCAATTCGCGATGTGCCCGGATTGCGCGCGCGAGTACAACGATTCACTCGATCGAAGATTCCACGCTGAGCCGATAGCCTGTGCGAACTGTGGGCCGAAGTTGGCTCTCCAGAACCAAGACGGTCGCCCGATAGCCGACTTGTCGGAAGACATCATTCGAGCGGCGTGCGATGCGATTCGAGATGGCCGCATCGTGGCGGTGAAAGGAATCGGCGGCTTTCATCTGCTGGTTGATGCCCGAAACAATGACGCGGTCGCACGACTCCGGGTTCGCAAATCACGTGAGGCCAGACCTCTGGCGCTCATGTATCCATCACTCGACGCCGTTCGTGAGGATTGCATCGTCGAAGACGGGGAAGCACGGCTTCTCGTCACCGCTGCCGCACCGATCGTGCTTCTCCAGCGCCTACCGACGCCGAATTCCGAATGGCAGATCGCGAACGACATCGCGCCGGGCAATCCACTTTTAGGCGTCATGTTGCCGTATTCGCCACTGCATCACCTTCTCCTGAGCGATCTTGGTTTCCCCGTTATTGCCACCAGCGGCAATCGCAGCGAGGAGCCGGTCTGCTACGAGAACGAGGAAGCGCTCTCCCGCTTGCACGGAATTGCCGACCTCTTTCTAACTCACGACCGTCCGATCGAACGGTTTGTCGATGATTCCGTCGTCCGCGTGGTCGCGGGACGCCCTCTGTTCATCCGTCGCTCGCGCGGCTATGTTCCGACCCCAATCACGATACCGGAACGCTTGCCAAAGTCGCTCGCGCTGGGAGGGCAGCAGAAGAGCACGATTGCGATCGGGTCCGGGAACAAAGTGTTCCTAAGTCGACATATCGGTGATCTGAATTCCCCGTGTTCACTGTCCGCGTCGAACGAGACAATAGCCGATCTGAGTGATCAACTGCGCATCATCCCGGAGCGAATCGCCTGTGATTCGCATCCCGACTATCACGCGTCCAGAATCGCGGAGGGTTTCGGCAATCCGGTTCAACACATTCAGCATCACTATGCGCACATTCGGTCGACGATGGCGGACAACGGCCTCGTAGGCGACGTCCTTGGCATCGCCTGGGATGGCACCGGTTACGGCGAGGATGGTACCATCTGGGGCGGCGAATTCCTGAAGGCGGGCAGTTCGACGTTCACGCGTTTCGCGGCGTTGAGGAGTTTTTCACTCTTGGGTGGCGAAAAGGCGATTCAAGAGCCAAGACGCATAGCGCTCGCGCTCCTGTACGAGTGCTATGGCGAATCCATGTGGGGACTGGAATCGTCGGAGCCGATTCGGCTTACGACCGGGGCAGATCGTCAAATCTTCAGGCAGATGCTGACTCGCAACATAAACGCACCCAAGGCAAGCAGTATGGGACGGTTATTCGATGGAGTTGCGAGTCTGCTGGGAATCCGCCAGACGGCGCAATTCGAAGGGCAGGCGGCGATGGAACTCGAGTTCGCCGTGCATCAAGACGGCGGGACACAGTCCTATCCCTTCACGATTGAGAACGCCGATTGCCTCCGTATCGATTGGCGGCCCCTGATTCAAGCAATGATTGACGACTTGCTCGCGCACGTGCAAGTGGAGCAGATCGCCTCCCGTTTTCACTCGACTCTGGCAGAATTCGCGTTGCACGTCGCATCGATGGCTTCGATTCACGATGTCGTCCTGGGTGGTGGTTGTTTTCAAAACCGCACATTGCTCGAAAGAACGATTACACGGCTTCACGCCAAAGGGTTCGAAGTATGGTGGCCCAAGCAGGTTCCGCCGAATGACGGTGGCCTGGCACTGGGTCAGATCGTCACGCTGAAATACGTCGCAAAGGCGGGTGGCTGATGTGTCTGGCGATCCCTGGACGGATTGAGACATTGATCGAGTCGGATTCGTTATCCCGTCATGGCACGGTCAACTTCGGTGGTATCACTCGCGATGTGAACCTGTCGCTCGTTCCCGAAGCGGGAATCGGGGACTACGTGATCGTGCATGTCGGTGTGGCATTGTCGCGACTGGATGAGGAAGCAGCCCGGCAAACATTGGAAGATATCAGCAGACTTCTCGACTCGGCGCCGGATTGAGCCCATGAGTCTACGATACGTCGATGAATTCCGTGATCGAGCGCATGCCCAGCGCATTGCGCACGCGATTGTCGCGCGCTGCACACGGTCCTGGACGATCATGGAAGTCTGCGGGGGCCAGACGCACGCGATTGTGAAGCACGGCATCGAGTCGATGCTGCCCGACGGACTGCACTTGCTTCACGGTCCCGGCTGCCCTGTTTGTGTAACGCCGCAAGCGAAGATCGATCACGCAATTGAGTTGGTGCAGCGGACCGATGTCATCCTGTGTTGTTTCGGTGATATGATGCGAGTTCCGGGGCAGCATGGCGACTTGCAGACTGCACGCGCGGCCGGCGGCAGAGTGCGGATTGTGTACTCGCCGCTGGACGCGCTCGAACTCGCGAAGAATAACCCCGAATCTGAGGTCGTCTTCTTTGCCGTCGGGTTCGAGACGACCGCGCCCGCCAATGCCATGGCAGTCAAACTCGCTCACGATTCCAGCGTGCCAAACTTCTCGATCTTGAACGCCCATGTGTTGATTCCGCCTGCGATGGCCGCGGTTTTGGACTCGGCCAACGGTCGGGTGCAGGGATTCCTGGCGGCTGGACATGTCTGCACCGTGACGGGGTACGCCCACTACCACGCGTTGTCCGTTCGCTACGGCGTGCCAATCGTGGTCACGGGATTCGAACCCTTGGATATTCTCCGAGGGATCCTCCGTTGTGTCGAATTGCTCGAAGACGGCCGGAACATCGTGGTGAACGAATACACGCGCAGCGTTCGCGAGGGTGGCAACGCGGCAGCTCAATCCCTGCTCGAGGAGGTATTCGAAGTCTACGATGCCGAGTGGCGGGGCCTGGGCGAAATCCCATCAAGCGGGATGAAATTACGCGGCGTCTACAGCGCGTATGATGCTGAAAGGCGATTCGGGTTGAGTGCCCCCTCCCCCGCAGCGACCCCGTCGTGTCCGAGCGGTGATGTCCTGCGGGGAGTACTGGATCCGCGCAACTGCGCGCAGTTTGGGAAGTCCTGCACGCCCGAGCATCCCCTTGGTCCGACGATGGTATCAGATGAGGGTGCGTGTGCCGCCTATTACCGGTATGGAAACAAACCAGCCTGCACTTAATGGGTTTTTTGCATGCGAAGCGAAAACACAGAATCATCAACGATCGTATGCCCCGTGCCCACGCCCAGCCCATTGATCACCATGGCGCATGGTGGCGGCGGACGTCTCATGCACAACTTGATCCAGAGCGTGTTTCTTGATGGAGATGCGCCCGCTGCCCTGCACGATGGTTTCGTGATGGCTGTGACAGGAAGTCGCTTGGCATTTACGACCGATTCCTTCGTAGTGCGTCCGCTGGAATTCCCCGGGGGTGACATTGGCAAGCTCGCAGTTTGCGGTACGATCAACGATCTCGCCATGTGTGGAGCGCGGCCCGCGGCACTAAGCGCTGGGTTCGTCGTTGAGGAGGGATTCCGCATTGACAACCTAATGCGGATTGCCGAGTCGATGCGCGTGACAGCGCGTCGGTGCGGCGTTCGGATCGTTACAGGCGATACAAAAGTGGTCGAACGCGGCCATGGCGATGGCGTCTACATTAATACCAGCGGGATCGGGTGGGTGCCGGACGACGTCGCGATTGACCCGAGTCATGTCAAAACCGGCGATGCGGTCATCGTGAGCGGCGATCTTGGACGGCACGGAATAGCGCTGATGGCTGCTCGCGAAGGCTTGGAGTTTCAATGTACGATCGAGTCCGACTGCGCGCCTTTGCACGAACCGGTCATGGCGCTCATAGCAGCCGGAGTGGAGTTGCATTGCCTGAGAGACCTCACGCGAGGAGGATTGGCCAGCGCTCTCGTCGAGATCGCTGAATCGCGCAGACTGAGTATCGAGATCCACGAGTCCGACATCGCCGTCTGCGAACAAGTGCACGCCGCCTGCGAGATTCTGGGGTTCGATCCGCTGCATGTTGCCAACGAGGGTCGATTCTGCGCCTTCGTCCCGCCTCAGTTCGTCGCGCAAGCTGTTGAAATCCTGCAGTCACATCCGGTTAGCGCGGACTCCCGCGTCATCGGCCATGTTACCGATAATCAACAGGGACTTGTGAGTCTACACACCTCGATTGGAACGAATCGCATCGTTGATATGCCCTCGGGCGAGCTTCTACCGCGCATCTGCTGATCAAATCATCTGGTGAATTGTCGCGACGTTCTGTCAAAAACACCGACAGCGAGCGCGACCACGAAACACCGACCCCCTACGCTCCGTACAGAGCCTCATCGACAGGAGGTCGCCATGCGCCCCACGATTTGGCTTAACCTTACTATTATTGTCATGTCTGTACTCGCCGGCGGGCGGGCGCTCGAAGCGAGCCCGAGGGTCCGCGACTATGTGTTGGATGCGAGTTTTTATCCTGCGGAGTCGCGGATGGTGGCTCGCGCGACCATCCAGTTCGATTCGGAGGGAACGCTCAACCCCAACGATGTCTTCTATCTGCACGGTGAATTGCAGGTGGACAGTATCATCGCAGACGCCAACAGTGTGAACTTCGAGGAACAGCGCATCTACTACGATTTCGATTACTCCTTGATCGCCAATGAGATCAAACTCCGCGGACTGCCCCATCCGATAAGCCGAATTGCAGTCTACTATTCGGGGTTTTTTCATCCATCCAAGGCGCGCTCGCCATCGGATTACATGCGCATCGACTCTGAGGGCGTGTTCTTGCGCGCGAATGGCTATTCACTCTGGTTTCCCGTCTTCCTGCCGGCCGGTGCCGATGACGTGGAGACAGACTTCTCGCGCGTGACGATCCGCACGCCGGCTGAATTCGTTTCGGTGTTCTTGGGCACCAGGACAGGTGAGCGTGTCGAAGGCAATGAGCGAATCACCGAGTGGACCGCAAGCATGGCCAGCCTGTTTTCCGCCCAGTGTACGGCCCAGCGATACCAAGTGACGAGTGAGGAGGAGTACTTCCTGTATCATTACCGGGACTCGGCGTCGGTGGCCATGGCCGGTGCTATCATGAAACTGGCCTCCAATCTCAATCGAGAATATGGCGCTCATTACCGTAAGGGGCAACCCGGCGGACAGTTCCATCTGCTCGAGATGCCGGAGTACGGCGACATCTCTTCCGGTAATGTCACCGGGATTACATTCTGGATCTGGCAGAAGTTCACGGAGGACGAAAACACGCAACGGGCGCTAGCCCATGAACTGGTCCATCCCTACACGGCCGTGCCGGTTGCGCGAACCGATTCGCTGTTTTCGCTCGCAATCGAGGGTTTTCCCAGCTACTTCCATTTGCCCATACTTGCCGACCACCTTGGGGACGATTTCTATAATCGATTCCTCGGCTGGATGGAGAAGCTGTATCTCGACAAACGCGCCACGGGCAAGGACCGGCGCGGCAATCCGATCCCGCCCGAGAAGCCGCTACTGGAGATCACGGCTGACGAATTGTCAACGTACAAGGATGAGTTCGTGCTGTCCGACCGCGCACTTCTGTTTTTGAATTATCTGCGCTCCCGCATGCGTGGGCCAGATTTTGCCAAGTTCACGAGCGAGCTCTTTAATCGTGAAAAGCTGACGACGCGCGAATTCCGCGAGCTGATCGAAAAGCATCTGCCCGGATCATCGGGCGACATCGAAATTTGGCTGGCGACAACCGACTACCCCGACCGTTTCCGTTTTGAGAATTTTCAACGAGCGGGCAGTCCGAAGTGATGCTGTACCGGTCGTCGGCGATTCAAGGTAGAGCATGGCCGGGGATGAGGATTCTGGCAGCAGGCGGATCGGGCAGAGCTATTGGTGGGCGGGGCCGCATGCCATGGGCATGTGCAGCTTCTTCAATTCTGAGGCCAATTCCTGTACGGTCCATTGCTCGAGATAGGCATGGAGCTCGCCGAAGGCGTTCTCGAATAGTCTCCGGACCGGGCAGGCATCGATCCTGGGGCATTCGGCATTGTCCATGATGCAATTGATCGGGGCATCGGCGCTGCGGATGGCGTCCCAGATATCGGCCATCGTGATGCGGTCGGCCGGTCGACCAAGCGAATACCCACCATGCAGCCCGCGATACGTGTGCACCAGGCCGTATGCGGCCAGATGACACATGATGTTGGCCAGATACTGCTTCGAGATTCCCTGTTGCTCGGAGAGGTCTTCCAACGTCGTGAGCCTTCCTGCCGGGCGACTGGCAATCAACATCACGCATCTCAGCGCGTATCTCTCAGCTCTTGTAAACAGCATATCGAGACTCCTTCCGGCTTAACGAGCGTGAGAAGCTTCGACTTCGTGCTGCTTGCTCACCCTCCCGTCCGGAGACTCCCGGACGGGACTAATCCGTGACGATCTCGGCCACGCGTATGTCGTGTGCCTCATCAATTTCCATGGCCGTTCGACAATCGGGACAGATGAACACATGACCGAGTAAGTCGTCGTGGTGAATCACGTCGACCCGTGAGCAAATGGGACAAGTGTGAGTGATGTCGAACGGGTCTACGTGGAGGTCGGAATTCTGAAAGGGCGTACCGGGAGACAACATCGTAAAGGCCTGGCGAATCGGCTCTTCGGCCACCGTGCTTCCAAGGCGCAGACGGAGGGAACGCACGGACTGGACATTTTTGGCACGCAACTCTCGAGTGAGTTGTGCGATTAACGACTCGATGAGCGAGTACTCATGCATGGGACCCGGCTCCGGTTCTGTCGCTCTTGAGAATTGATTCGACTTCTTCGACGAGTGAGTCAAGCGAGGCCATGACTTGTGTGGAAACAGTCCCCCCGATCGTCTCGGTGTCCGTCACCTCGACAGCGAGCACATCGACCCTTGAAGGAAACGTAATCGCCAGCTTGTCGGCGATGGCGAACATCTCGGGAAGTCCGGCGTAATGCGGCGATGGAGCATAGGCGAATTTCAAATCATCAGGGGAGAGCCTGCAAATCTTCCCGGCAGGTTGATTGCCGGTGTGGATTGCGTCGACGATAATAGCGCGGTCGTATCCGATCAGATGGTCCAGGAGCGCCAGACCCGATTGCGCTGTTGCCACCACTTTCACCGTGTCCGGCAAGTCGCGCTCGAGTCGTTCTGCGGCCAGAATACCGATGCCGTCATCCGCCAACAGATCATTCCCCAAGCACAGGACGACCGTGCTCACCGCTTTAGTCCTTCCGCAATTCATCGATCAGCTCATGTCGGTGATTGTAGATGCGCGCGACCAAGGGCATTTGCCCCGGGAGTGCGTGAGTTGCGCACCCATGACAGGGGTCATACGCCCGGAATCCCATCTCGATCATGTTCAGGATGCCGTCGTCGAATTTGCCATTGTGAATGGCCCCGCGCGCGGCTTTGTCGACCGACATCGCAATGCGCGCGGCGTTGTTTTGTGTCGCCACTATCAGATTCGCTTGCGTGACCAGACCGAGTGGATCGGTCTTGTAATGATGGAACAATGTCCCGCGCGGGGCTTCCACGACCCCGATTCCCTCCGTTGGGGTCGCCGTGGGAATGTTGCGATACTCCGCGTCGGTGATTTCGGGATCATTGGCCAGTTCGGCACTCCGTTCGGCGGCATACAATAGTTCGATCAGACGCGCCCAATGGTTGGCGAGGGTTTGATGAACGGGACGTCCACCCAGCGTGCTGAAGTACTCTTCGTATGCCTGCTGGGCAAGCGGCGTGGCCATCCCATCGGCCGCATTCAATCGTGCCAGAGGGGCGACGCAATAGACGCCGCTATCCTCGCCATCGACGAAGCCCTTCCACCCGATGTCCTTTAGATAGCAGAATTTGATGTAACTCCACGGCTCGACATGTTCGGCAACATGATCAAGATACTGCTGCCCGCGGAAACGACTTTGTTCGGCCCCGCTTGGAGTCACGACACGGATCACTCCATCGTAGAAGTTGACCCGGTTCTTGTCATCGACCAATCCCATGTAGTGCGTTCGATGGGTATAGGTGTCTGACAGGATCGTCTCCACATACTGCGGGTTTTTCAGTACGATGTTGTGGAAGACCTCAAGGCAGAATTGGCCGAATCGAACGGCATGTTCGGCGCCGGCGATGAATCGTTTCTGGTCGTCGGTCGATATCCCTTTTGCTACTCCACCCGGCAGACCGAAGACAGGATGAATGACCTTTCCGCCGACCAGCGAGATCAATCCACGCAATTCCTTGCGCAGAGCGATGACTTCACGCCCGACTTCGACCCCTACTTTTCCCAAAACGCCGAGGATGTTTCGTTCGGCTTTCGGCGCGGTCGGACCGACGACAAAGTCTGGTCCGCCGAGGAAAAAGAAGTGCAAGGCGTGATCTTCGACAAAGAAGAGGCTGTAGATCAACTCACGGATCTTCTTCGCTGCGGGTGGAGGCTCGACATGGTAAAGTTCGTCGAGCGCCTTGGTTGCCGCCATGTGATGGGCTGTCGGACAGACTCCGCAAATGCGGCTGGTGATCTGCGGCATATCCTCAACGGGACGACCAACCACGAAGGACTCGAAGCCGCGCAACTCCGGAACTTGGAAATAGGCGCGATCGACATTTCCCGTATCATCGAGTAGGATGTCGATCTTGCCATGTCCTTCAAGACGCGTGATCGGATCAATGGTGATGTGCTGGCTCATTAGGGACCTCAGTTGACGTGGGCTTGGTCACACGTCTGAACAGAAGGGACGCGGGCAGGCTGTAGCGATAAAATGATCCGGCAGGATCGGCAATCCCGCGTAAGGCGGTCTCGATCGTCTCGGGATTATCGGCGTTGGCGAGTGAAGCAAAGGCGGAGAGTGCCTTTGCGCCATAATCGCGAATGCTGTCGACCGGCCCGAGGCAGCCCGTGCACGGCATCTGCCCGCACACGCAGGCGGCATCACAGCCGCTCCGCGTGACCGGGCCCATGCACAATAATCCCTGTGCCAGGAGGCACAGTTCCGGATCAACTTTGATAGTTTGCGGACGTCGGAACTGCTCAATCAGGAGATTGTCCGGTTTGGACTCTTTCCGCGGGCACTCATCGCAAAGCGCAATGTTCGGCGCCAATACACTGCCTTTTGGCGGGAGATTTCCCGAGAGCAGAGCCTGGACCGCGCCGGCTATCAGTTTGACCGGTGGCGGACAGCCGGGCAGGAAATAGTCAACATCAACCGTCTGCGCCAACGTGCGCACGCTGTCCTCGAATACGGGGAGCGTCAATGTGCCCTGCCCGGTGATCGTCTCGATCTGCGGCTCCACTGAGTTTTCAGCGGGGACGCTGGGCGAGCGGTGGTAAACATAATCCCATATCTGCTCGCGATTACAGAAATTGGCCAGACCGGGGATGCCGCCGAGTTGTGCGCAACTCCCAAACGCAATCAGACAGGCTGCCTTGCGTCGCATGAGGTGCGCCATTTCGACTTGCTCCGATGTGCGGATGGCGCCATTGACAAAACAGGCGGCCATCTCACCGTCGGCCATCGCTTCGACGTCGGAGCGTTTGAAGTCAAGGGCAACGGGCCAGAAGACGATGTCGACGGCCGCGACCACATCGAGGATCGCTTCCGCCAGATCGACAACCGCTTCTTCACACCCGCCGCACGAGGCGCACCAGTAGAAACCAATCTTAGGTTTACTCACCGTCCGCCTCCATTGGCCAATGTCGCAGTTTCCATGAGTGCGTCAGCGTCTCCGTCATGCGGGATGGGCACGCCCGCCAGCCGGAGCGGGCCAAGCGCGCGCAATTTGGCACTCATGTCGTTGATCACATGCTGCACGCGGTCGCCTTCGGAGGCGGAAATCCATTCCAAGCGCAACCGCTCTTCCTCGATCCCGAAACTCTTGATCAATCGCTTGAGGAGCAAATGGCGGCGCAGCGCCTTGTAATTCCCTTCCTGGTAGTGGCAGTCGCCCGGATGACATCCGCCGATGAGAACTCCATCGGCGCCATGACGGAAGGCGCTGAGCACGAACTGCGGATCGATCCGCCCGGAGCACATCACTCGCACCACGCGCGCATTGGGCGCGTAGATCATCCGGGCCGTGCCCGCCAAATCGGCCGCGGTGTAAGTGCACCAGCTGCAGAAAAAGGCGACGATGCGCGGCTCGAAATCGCCATTTCCTCTTCGAACTGTCCCGGACTCAGACATAGTGGAGCACTCCCTCGATTTCCTCGTAGACCTGCTCATCGGTGAAGAGATTCTGCTGCGCCACACCGGACGGACACGCCGCCACGCAAGTGCCGCATCCTTTGCACAGCGCCTCGTTGATCGCCGAGATAGCCTTTTCGGTGTCGTAGCTGATCGCGTGGAAGGGGCAGAGTGGAACACAGGTCTTGCATCCGGAGCAGATGTCCTCGTCGATAAAGGCGGTGTTAGGCTCAATCTCGACGTATCCGCGGTCGATGAGTGCCATCGCCTCCGCCGCGGCCGCGCCGGCTTGGGCGACGGTGTCCGGAATGTCCTTGGGCCCCTGGCAGGTGCCGGCCAAGAAGATGCCGTCGGTAAACGTCGACACTGGCGCCAGTTTGGGATGACGCTCGAGGAACCACCCGTCGGAACTGCAACTGGTGTTGAATAGACGACGGACATCTTCGGCGTCGGCCTGCGGTTCCAGGCCCACCGACAGAATCACCATATCGACCGGAATTCGGCGAACAAAGCCAAGCAAGGTATCTTCAGCTCGGATGACCAGCCGGCCTTCCTCGGCGGGTTCCATCGCCCAGTCCGTGATCTCCGCGACGCGTCCCCGGATAAATTGCACGCCCTCGCGCAGGAGCCGATCGTAGAACTCCTCGTAACCCTTGCCCGCCGCCCGCATATCGATGTAGAAGTTGAACACCTCGCCCCCGGTGCGTTCGTGCACGAGGTGTGCCAGTTTCAGTGAGTACATGCAGCAGACCCGCGAACAGTAACGATTGGTTGTTTCATCGCGACTGCCGACACAGTGCACGATGCCGATGCTCTTGGGACGACTCCCGTCGCGCATCCGGATCTCGCCGCCGGTCGGTCCGGACGCGTTGACTAGACGCTCGATCTCAAGACTGGTGTAGACATTCGGGTAGCGGCCGTAGCCGTAACGTGGCAGACGGCGCGCGTCGAAGGTCTTGAATCCGGTTGCCAGGAGGATCGACCCGACCTCCAATTCCTCGAGGGTGTCCTCGGCTTCGTAGTTGATCGCCTTCTTCTCGCACACTTGCGAGCAGAGCCCGCAGCCGCCAGTGGTGAAGTGGATACATGCTTCTGGATTAATCAGTGGCACGTTAGGAACCGCCTGACGCGTCGGGACGGAGATCGCGGTGTTTGGCCCGAGAATCAGGTCAGGATGACCATCCTCGACCATCGCGATTTCTTCCATCTGTATATGCCCGGTCGGGCAGACATCGGCGCAGGCGCCGCAGAGAATGCAGCTCTCACTCTCCTGGCCGAACGGAGTCGATACTTCGCGAAAGATCCCGCGATCGACGAAGGAGAGTGCGTTGGCGCCGACGATATCCTCGCACACGCGCACGCAAAGCCCGCAGAGAATGCACGTGTCGGTTCCGCGTCCCCAGCGCGGCTCTGTGATTCCCATTTCGCGCGCCAACGTCTCGAGGACCGGCAACGTGGCGCAGCGACTCATAAGCATTTCCAGATTGAGACGCCGTGCCGACTGCACTCGTTCGGTTGTCGTCAGGACTTCCAAACCATCCCAGGCAGGATAATTGCAGGCGGTCACCATTCGGCTCCACCCCTTGCCATCGCTGGCTTCGACGGAGCACAGACGGCAAGCCGCGTAGGGAGTGATGTGCTCGAGGAAACACAGGGTTGGGACCTTGATGCCCAGTTGCCGAATGGCCGGGAGGATATAGGATCCTTCCTCCACGGTGACCGCGTGACCATCGATCTTTATCGTGACCAAAGCCATCGCCAAGCCCCTTATGCGGTCGCAGCCGCCCTCTGCTTTTTCTCTTTGGGTCTCCAGGAGTCGCGTGCATGCAATTGCAGGAGATCCCCCTCGCCGCGCTTGACTCGTTTGACGGCGTTATTATTACAGACTTGGTAGCAGGCGCCGCATTGAATGCACTCGACCTGCCGGATGCTGTGAAGCTGCTTCGGATCACCGGCTATAGCGTTGGTTGGACAACTCGCCGTGCACAGATGGCAGCCATCACAGGATTCACTGATCGCGTGCGAGACGAGGGCGCTGCAGACACCGGCCGGACATCGGTGGTCGGTGATGTGGGCGAGATATTCATCGCGGAAGTACCGCATCGTTGAGAGCACAGGGTTGGGCGCACTGCCGCCAAGCTGACAGAGACTGGTGTCAATAATGACTTGCGACATTTCCTCCAACAAGTCGAGATCTTCGAGACGTCCTTCGCCCTCGGTAATGCGGTTGAGTACTCCAAGCATCATGCGGATGCCTTCACGGCAGGGGAGACATTTCCCGCAGCTTTCCTCTTGGAGGAAGTTGAGGAAGTAGCGGGCGACGTCGACCATGCACGAGTCCTCGTCCATCACGATCATGCCGCCCGATCCCATCATCGAACCGGCGGCCGTCAGCGCATCGAAATCCACCGGCAAATCGAGGTGATTGGTCTTCTCGCCATCGATAGTGCCCGATTCGTCCGTGATCAGTGTGCCACCCGATGGGCCGCCCGTTTGCACGGCCTTGAACTTCTTACCTCCACGGACGCCGCCGCCGATATCGTAGAGGATGTCGCGGAGCGTCATGCCCATCGGGACTTCGACCAGCCCCGTGTTCTTCACCTTGCCCGTGAGCGCAAAAACCTTGGTGCCTTTCGACTTCTCGGTGCCGATGCCGGCGTACCAATCGGCTCCCTTCTCGATGATCAAGGGGACGTTGGCCCAAGTCTCCACGTTGTTCAGAGCCGACGGTTTGTCCCAGACTCCCGCTTCCACCGTGTGGACATACTTCGCGCGTGGCTCGCCGACCTTGCCCTCGAGGGATGCCATGAGCGCGGTCGATTCGCCGCAAACAAAGGCGCCGCCCCCGCGGGACATTTTGATGTCGAATGAGAAGTCCGTCCCAAGGATGTTCTTGCCCAGCAATCCGCACTCGCGCGCGGCTTGGATGGCGATTCCGAGATTCTTGAGTGCGAGGGGATACTCATTGCGGACGTACACGTACCCGTCATGGCTTCCAATCGCGTAGGCGCCGATGATCATGCCTTCGATCACCGAATGGGGATTGCCCTCCAAGAGTGAGCGATCCATGAATGCCCCCGGATCGCCTTCGTCGGCGTTGCAGATGACGTACTTTGGCTCACCTTGCGCTCGCCGGCAGGAAGCCCACTTCTTGCCAGTAGGGAATCCGCCACCGCCGCGTCCTCGCAATCCGGACTTCTTTACTTGTTCAATGATCGCTTCGGGGAACATCGTGGTCAGCGCCTTGGCCAGCGATTGATATCCGCCCAAGGCGATGTAATCGGAAATCGCCGTCGGATCGATGACGTTGTTCTTACCGATCAGCAGGCGCATCTGTTTTTGGAAAAACGGAATCGTACTCTCGCGCTCGTGGACCATGCCGGTGACAGGATCTTTGTAGGCTAGCCGCCTGATGATCTCATGTTTCTTCAGTGTCTTGTTGACAATCTCATCGATATCACGCGGTTTGACCTTGATGTAGAACGTGTTCTCTGGGAGAATCGAGAGGAGCGGGCCGCATTCGCAGAAACCGCGGCATCCCGTCACTTTGATCTCGAGATCCTGCTCCAATCCGGCTTTGCGGACTTCCGCGCGGAGAGCATCCAAGACATCTCCGCATCCGCATGTGAGGCAACTGGTGCCGCCACAGACGCACACTGTCGTCCGGCCCTCCTGACGGTGCGCCAGGATGTTCTGCTGCAGCCCAGTGAGCGCGCCCGGGGAATTTAACTTCTCAGGATTCATTGTTCCCCCGCGGCGACTGTGTGTTTGGCTTCATGGCGCTGCAGCCGCTTCATCATCCGGTCGACACCGGCATTTGTCAGATTCCCGAAGTACTCATCGTTCGCTGTCACCAAGGGTCCCAGGGCGCACGCACCCAGGCAATTGACCGTCTCGAGGCTGTACTCACGGTCCGGCGTGGTTTCGCCCGGCTTGATCTTGAGGTCGCGCTGGAGCTTTTCGACGATCAGTCGCGCCCCGCGGACATGACAGGCAGTACCAGTGCAAACGCAAATGTGATGACGACCTTTGGGCTTCAAGCTGAAGGCGCGGTAGAAAGTCGCCACGCTGTATACACGGGCCATCGGGATATGCATCAACGAGGAGATTTCGTGCAGGGCATCCTCCGGCAGGTATCGATAGGCCTTTTGCACATCCTGCAGGACCATGATGAGCGCCGCGGTCTGCGACTCATACCTATTCACGATTCCGGACACGGGTCCATTGCCCGCGTGGTGGGCGGCGGCAATGGTCATTGCGACAATCCTCCCTTCGTCGCGGTGGGCGAAGATTTTCCAGCGCCGTTGCCTGCCGGATGCAGATGCCTTCCCTCCTTGAACACGCGTCCGGCAAGCTTCATGCGCCGGTAGCGGGGGAACGGATGGCTGGGGCAGACCTCATAGCAGGCACCGCAACTGTTGCAGGTGGCGACATCGACGTAACGCGCTTTGTGTCGAATCTTCACTTTGAAATTGCCGACAAAACCCTCAACGTGATCCACTTCCGACCAGGACATCAGATGGATGTTCGGGTGTGCGCGCACTGACGTCATCTTGGGGGTCAGAATGCAGGCGGCGCAATCGAGCGTTGGGAAGGTCTTGTCGAATTGTCCCATGTGGCCGCCAATGCTCGCCTCGCGTTCGACCAGATGGACCTTCTTGCCCGCGTCTGCCAATACCAGCGCGGCGTGGATACCGGCAATACCACCGCCGACGATGAGCACGTCGGGGTGGACGGCAATGCGTTTGCGCTCGAGGGGCTCGTGGAAGGCGACGCGACGCACGGCGCCGGCGACGTGCGCTTTGGCCTTGTCGGTTGCCTCTTCGCGGTCGAAGGTGACCCAGCTGACATGCTCGCGGATATTGGCCATCTGAAAGTGGAAGGCATTTTCCCCGCCTACCGCAGTGGCCCGGCGGAATGTCGCCTCATGCATGAGCGGCGAGCAGGAGGCGACCACGACGCGATTGATCTTTCCATCGCGAATATCTTTCTGAATCAGATCCTGCCCCGGATCGGAGCACATGAATTTGTATTCGCGGGCGATGGCCACCCGCGGCAGAGTTCGTGCAAACTCGACCAGCGCTGGCACGTCCACCTTGGAACTGATATTGATCCCGCAATGGCAGATGTAGACGCCAATTTTCGGCGCACCGTTGGATCCCGCATCAATCTCGGGCATGAGTGACCTCCCCGCCGGTCCTCGTCTTCAGACGTAGCGGCACAAAGAGACGCTTCAGGCCGAGCACGTCTCCGGGCAGCCCCAGTGCTACTCCCAAAAGCTGTGTGAAGTAGGCGGTCGGCATGTCGACTTTCTCATCGAACAACCCGTTCATCTTGTCCTGAAGGCACTCAAGATTGAACTGACAGAGCGGGCAGGCCGTGGCGACCACGTCCGCGCCGCGTTTTTGCGCCTCACGGAGGATGATGTGATTGAGGCGGTAACCGACTTCCGGGATGGTTCCGGTCAACGAACCGCCGCAACACCGCGTCTTGAGCGGCCAGTCGATGGTCTGGGCGCCGATCGCCTTCATCAGGCAGTCCATCGACTGCGGGTCATCCTGTTTGTCGAATGCGGCGTAGGGACGCACGACTTGGCAGCCGTAGTAGCAGGCAACGCTCAGGTCTTGGAGGGGACGTCGCACCCGCGCCTGGATCGACTCAATCCCGATGTCGTTCTGCAATACATCCAGTGGATGTCGAACCACCACCCGCCCATCATATGCAAGCCCAACGTCGCGCAGTCCTTGGCGAACGTGATCACCGATTTCGGAGTATTCGTTCAAGTACTTCCGGGTTTTGTTCAAAACAAGAAAGCAAGCGCTGCAGGGAGCAATCAACTGCGGCGGCTGTCCGTTTGAATTCTGCGCTTCCGCGAGTGCGAGATTACGGGCCGCCAGCGCGAAGGCGCATGACTGGTCGATGGCCATGTACGACGTGGCCCCGCAGCAATTCCAGTCGTCCAACTCGCGAAGCTCGACTTCCAGAGCCTTCATTACCGCCAGGAAAGATTCTTCGTATGCCCGACCGGTGCTGTGTAGGGAACAGCCCGGGAAGTACAAATACTGCATCACCGCCCCTTTCCTGCGCCGTCGCCATTCTCCGCGACCGCATCCAGCAAGGCCCGCAGTTGGGGCCGGTTCTTTATCGAGTCCTGACCCGGGCCGATCCGACCTTTGCGGAAGAGCCTCCACCCCAAGCCCGAATTCTTCAGTGATTTCAGCAGCCCGGTCTTTCGGTAGAGGTTGACCAGCAGTCGACCCTCGGAACTCCGGCCATACTTCCTGACCATCCGGAAGAACT
Source organism: uncultured Ignavibacteria bacterium (assembly GCA_964371625.1). Lineage (GTDB taxonomy): Bacteria > Zixibacteria > MSB-5A5 > WJJR01 > WJJR01 > JACQFV01. The sequence goes on from CAYJMP010000002.1 coordinate 534,874, forward strand.
CGGAGGCGAGGACCGGTACAGCAAACTTCTCAGGGTAGACGCCACGCATGATCGCATGTCGTTTCAGAGTGTACATCACATCGGTGATCTTGATTTCCTTGGGGCATTCCACGGCGCAGGAATAGCATGAGGCGCACAGCCAAATCGTCCGGCTGCTCAACACATCGTCCGCAAACCCCGCGCGGGTCAGCGCGATGATGCGCCGCGGCGTGAAGTCCATGTAGACGCTCAAGGGACAGGTGCCACTGCAGGTACCGCACTGAATGCAGGAAAGCAAAGACTCGTGGCCGGGATGGGCCGCTATAGACTTGGTAAACTTTGGACTTGCAGAGGACTGGTATCGTACGCCGGTGGCAAACAAGGGGAAGGCCACTGAAACCTCCCGGACAGCCGTTTCACTATGTGATTAATATCACGATCTATGCATGTATGTCTCAACGCGCAGACGACTTCGATTGCCGGAGCGAATGCATTCCTATGACTGAATGCATGCTGAAGTTGCACGCGGACCGCAAAGCGGTCAAGTGAAAGATTTCACGTTCTATTGATATTTGACAATGATGTTTCGGATTCTATCATCCGCTGCAGGGGGGGCGCCGTCGGCAAGCCCGCCAAAAGATTGTGCCCGTCCTTGCCTGGTCGTATGCTGGAAGGACTGCGGAGGTCGATCTTTGCTGCGACAAACACGAAGATAACGGCCCAGCGCCACGTGCCGAAACCACATAACATGTTGTGGGACAGAGACTACCAGAATGAAATCAACGCAGCGGAGAGGGAGGGATTCGAACCCTCGAACCTCGTGAAAGGTTAACGGTTTTCGAGACCGCCCCGATCAACCGCTCCGGCACCTCTCCGAGGAGAGTATACCACTCCGGAGTATTCGAAGTCAAAAGGCGGGTGGAAGCCGGTGAAGGAAAAGGCAGATTGCCGGACTCGGTCGCTCGGCAAAGAGCCGCCTCCCGCCTTGCAATTAATTCTGTTTCAGGTTTGTGAAGGTGATAACGGTGTAGTCATTTGGAGACGCTTGGTGGATCGGACAAGAGAGCTTCAAGGACGCCGCCGGCGATCGCGAGAGCTTTGTCGGAGATGCGGCGGCAGATCTCCATGTCGGTGCGCGGATCGACATCGCCGATCTTGACTCCAGTGGTCACATGCGCGCTCGGACGCATCATCCCGCGCACGATGCCGTCGAGCTGCGAGATCACTTCGATCCCATTTACGCGCGCGACGACCTCGCCCAACCTCACGTGTTGACCAATCTCAGCTAGCGGCTCGATCATGCCATCGCACGGTGCGCGAAGCACGCGCTTGTAAGTCTCGCCGCCCAAGAGTCCCGGGACGCCAGTGTTTGCTTCGGCGCCGCCCTGCCAAATGCAGCGGCCGAGATTCGGACCCCGATTCGTTTCGACAACACAATCGACGTCATCGCCAGCGACAAACCCGGGCCCCAGGCCGACTACGCGCGCGGCGGTTCCACGCGGAGTTGTACCGCCGCTTTTTGCGAGAATCGCGTCGACGATGACATCCGGGCGATATGTGGAGAGTTGTGAGAGCTCAGGACAGACTACGACGGCGATTAAGTCACCCTTGAGCGCCATCTCAGTTGCCGCTAGGTCGGCACATCGGACCGCGTTCACGGATTCCATGTCTTTTCGCCCATCATAGACCGCTTCGGAGTAGCAAACCCAGCGGCGAATCGCGGTCGGCGTGTCGGCTTCGGCGATTATGACTCGAAACCCGGCGCGGTGAAGACGCCAAGCGGTGCCTGAGCCCATTTCGCCGCCACCGCGGATGATGATTCGTGCGGGTGGGAGGAATGGCATGTCGGGAAGATAGGACCTATGGGTCCTCTAAGACCTATATGAACTGCGTCAGGCGCGGTCGGACTTTTTCCCAAGCTTCGCGGGTATCGACGTCGATCAGAATCTCGTCGGAGTCGATTTTCACTTCGCGTACGTCATCCGGGTGCGAATCGAGGACCGACTTGGCGCCGACATCGCCTCGCAATGTTACCAGCGATTCGAGGTATTTCATATTGAGGATCACTGGATGGCCGCGTTGCCCCTCATGGACCGGGACCACGATCCCCTTCTCTCCATTTCGGTACTCGTCAATGAGCGTGTCGATCGTTTCGCAGGTGACCAGCGGCATGTCGCCCAGTCCGATCATCACAGCATTGAAACGCGAGGACACATGCGCCAGACCGCGCTGGATCGACGATGACAGCCCGACGCGGTGCTCGCTGTTGATGATGATTTTGATGCCATTGAGGGGAATGCGTTGGACAATCTGACGGGCTTCATGGCCAAGCACGACGATTAGATCGTCAAGCTTCGCCTTCCTGTACTGCCTGACGACCAATTCGAGAAGGGCCGCGTGGTCGGTCGCCAGAAGCGGCTTGACCGCGCCCAGACGTTTCCCCTGGCCGGCCGCCAAGATCAACCCGGCAATCACATCAAAATCCCCCGGTGAGGGCAGAAACCCTCGAGTAAGATGACTCGGTCTATTTTGCGCAGGAAGAGTCGGCAGGGCAAGGGGAAAATGTGGAATTCGGAATGCGGAACTAGGAGCAACAAAGATTCCAAGTCGCAAAGAGCCGCGACCTGGAATGACGGTCGGCGCCCTATTGACGCATGAGTTCGAGGAGGACGGTGTAGCGGCCGCCGCAGACATCGGCGGTTTCGGCGGCCGGATCGCCGGTCAGATCGACTGGGACGATGGCCGCTTTCTTGCCCTCGAGCAACAAGCGCTTGCCCGCATGTTTGACTTCTTCCTCGCCGCAGCCTCCGCCGATCGTGCCCTGCGTGCTCCCATCGGCGAAGATCGCCATTTGCGCGCCCAAGCCCCGTGGAGTTGCTCCGCGGCGTTCGACGATAGTCGCTAGGACGGCTGGTCGATCTTCCGCCAGAACTGCCGCCGTCTTTTCCCACACGTCCAAGACATTTGATGTGTCCGCGAGGGCAGCATCCGGGAGGACTTTCGCCACAGGACCGCGTCTGACCGAAATCATTTCGGCTACGATGGAGACCGCAATCTCCGCCGGGGAATCGGCACAGATCGGCAAGCCAATGGGCGCGAGAATCTGCTCCAGGAATACGGGTGAGACATTCGCCTTTGTCAGCCGCTCGCGCACTGCGGCGATCCGCCTTTTCGATCCGATCATGCCGAGGTACCGGAATGTGGCGGATTGCAGGCGCCGGAGTATTCGTTCGTCGTGCTGATGACCGCGAGTAATGAGGACGATCCAGGGGCCATGGCGCTGTGCGCATATTTCGGCCAGCTCGATGAAGTCTCCGATATGGACTTCATGCGCATCGGGGAATCGCTCACGCGTGGCGTATTCGGCACGATCATCGCAGATAATCGCCCGCCAGCCGAGCCGGGTCACGAGCGGGGCGAGTGCTTGGGCGATATGCCCGGCCCCAAAAATCCACACGTTCTCTGGCGGACCATACGGGAGGAGAAGGATCTGAATCTCGCTGTCGGGCGAAGGGTAAGAGAAGCGAATTGCCCGTCGATGCCCGAGGGCAAGCCTACACTTCTCGCGCCAGAGTTCGCCAATTCCGATGTCGTCATTGCTGAGAACCGCTCGCTGTCCATACCATGGGTGACCCTCTTGTACCAAAGCGATCGCCAACACAAAATCGGTCTCTTGGCGCAATCGCTCAATCACGTCGGGAAGCCAAGCCGACGTGAATTCGGGATCAGCTGCTATTCGTCGAGGAAAGTGATTCATGCTGCCGGAGATTATACGGCGTGCATGTTGCGAAATGAAGAGGCTGGCGGTCAGGCGCCAAAGAACTCGCGGGCAAGCTGGGGCAGGGAGGTGCAGAGCTGGAGGCGCACCGAAAGCTCTCGCAGTTCATTTTGGAGGTTTTTGAGTCTCCCCCACATTTCCAGATGATCGCGGTCGTGCAATTCCGGCGAAACGACGGTGACGAGTTTGCCGGCGCGCAAGTGCTGCACGATAAGCCGTTCATCGAACCAATCCCGTTCGAACGAGTCCAGCCAAACACCTTCGGCCAACTCATAAAACGGCGGCTGCGGCTCGTGCTCGCTTTGGCGGACGAAAATGGGGATCTGTCCGTCCATGTAATCGGGCATGTCGGTCACCGACATGCCGAACAGGTAGGGGACGACACCGTCGACTCTTAGCAGTGCCCGGTGCAACAGCCGCGAAAGTCCATCGGCGCAGACGCGAATCGCCAGAATCGGCGCCTGCCCCGGCCAGACCGGGCGCTCGGCGAGGAATTCATCAAAGGACGGTGACTCATCCGTTGCTGGTCCGCAGGCAATGACCAGCCGTCCATCGTGATCGCGGACCGGTATCACGATTCCCATGCCCGCCTCCAGGGCACGATAATACGCCGAGAGAAGATCCTTCTCCTCCGGCATCACGTACCAGCCACCAAGAGCGAGAATATTCATACGCGCAGAGGTAGTCCGCGCCTGACGCGGCGACGGGGCAACCACATGAACTGATACGCGATCACTGTCACTCGGTGCCATGAAAACCGCCCAGATACAGTCCACCGATCAACGACATTTCTTGCTTAGCGACCGAAATACCACGCCGAAGGCATCGTGCCCTTGCGTCCGACCGGAACCGAAAACGTCTGTCCGGATTTCGGCGTGCGGGTCTTGGTGGTGCGCGTCACGCGCGAGGAACGGGCCGGCTTCGCGGTGCGATGGGTCTTCGTGGTCTTGCGCGTGGTCGTTGTGCGCGTCGTCTTGCGCGTCTTGGTGGTGCGTCCTGCGGTGCGGTACGTCATGTTCATACCCTCCCATGAAGATCATGCTTCGGAAACACGAGAGGGAGGGACCACACGTTGACCCCTCCCCAGTCCGTGTGTATTGGTCTTAGCCGTTGAAGCTCGGAACACCGTTCTCGATGCAGTCCAGCGTGCCCTGCAACACGATGCGATACTCGCCCGTGGTCGGGTTGACAGACTCGACCTTGCAGCGGCAGGCCGAAGAATTGAACAGAACTTCGGAAATCTTCCACTGGAGACGCGCCGGCGAAGTCGGCGTCTTCTCAACAGTGCGAACGTCGTTGATTGTCCAGTTAACGCCCATTGCACTTCCTCCTTGGAGCCGGGTCCTAGGACCCGGGATGTGAATCGGACAGCGACTTAGAACGTGCCGTTGTAGCCGTAGCCGTAATTGCCGTTGAACGTCGTGTTGTCCATATCCAGGGTGCCCTGGAGGACGATGCGATATTCACCGGTCTCCGGATTGCAGTTCTCCACCTTCGCCTTCGTGTTGACCGACGAGAAAACCAGGTTCGTGATGCACACCTGCATATTCGACGGCGAGGACGGGCACTTCTCGAGCGTGCGGAAATCGTTGAATGTGAATTTGGCCATGATGTCACCTCCTCTTTCGTGGATGGGGTTCTGTATGAATCACCGGTTAGGGATCGTCTTGTCGGATTTCATCGCCGTGCTCGCGTTGGAGCAGTGCATTACAATGCGATAGGATCTTTCGGGCAGGCGCACTTCGTTCTTATCGTCCATCGCCGCCGATGTCTTAATCACTGATTCTTGCTCCAGGAGCGTGATAGCTCCCGAGTCCGCTAAACGGACGTTTATGGTTGGCTTCACGAATGTGTCCATTGCTAAACCTCCGTCGGCAGGGCGACTAGGCCAAATGCCGTGAGCGCCGTGTAAACCCAGTGTCCGTGCGAATTCGACCAGTGCATGCGCGATGCCAGCTCGCAGCCGTCATGAAATCCGTTGGTCCCGCCGGCGATCAGTCGCGCGGTGCCCACGATGTCGCGGTAGCGGTGCGAAAGGCGCGGCTTGGAAAACATCGCCGACACGAGATAATTCGCAAAATGCGCCGCGAACGCCCCGACTTGGGGGTCGTCGCACTCAACGAATAAATCAAAGCGATTCTCCGGCTCACGATGGCCGCAGGTGATCCCTGAACAGATCCGCATGCTGGTAATAGCGCACTGAAGATCGACGATCACGTGCTCAACCAAATGCGCGACATCGGCGGGTTCATTGACCCACTTGATCGACACGCCCTTTTCTTCGTTGAGAAAGAGCGGCGTGTTTTCCCATTCTTCACAGCAGGAATGCTTGTGCAACGTGGGGAAGAGATCGGAAAGGCCGCGGTAGATGGTCAGGAAATCGTTGGTTGCCGGGGGCTGGTAACCCTCGACGTCCAATGTGACAACCAAGTGCTTGCGCTCGGGGCGAAAGTTATGATTCAAAAGCCGTATCTGCGGAACACGGGCGTATTGAATCCGGCGAATCTGCATCGTCTCTTTCGGCCTTCCGCAAGAGGTGAAGTGCTTCAGCGTGATGAGCTGAATTTGCGTAGCGCGAAGCATGCGCCCCACACACGGGACATATCGGCGGCGCTTGGGAAGCGCTTTAGTGGACGACCAGTTGATAATTGCCGGTATTTGCTATGGACCGATTCCGGCAGTGCCGGGCATTCTCTGGGCCGCCTCAATTTCCTGTCAGTGAACCGTTTACGGCTGACTTGTGGGAATATCGCGATACGTTGTTTACCATTCGCACAGCTGGCCGTTCTACCTGTTGAAAGGACGAGTGGAATGGTCATTCCCGAACCCGAGAGGATAACAGCGATGAGCGATACTGGAGTCATGTTCATCCAGGAGGCGGCCATGATGTTCTGTCTGGTGGCCCTGGTTGCCTGGAGCTTCTTCCTGCTCTACAAGCGTTACCAAGTTCGCACGCAGGAGAGCGCGAGGCGGTTGGAGATGTTCAACAAATTGGTCGACAAATTTGGCGACTCAAAGGAGTTCGTCGATTTTGTGCAGAGCAACGAAGGCAAGAATCTGCTCAAAGACAGCAGCGTCAACGGGATCAACACCAGGCAGGTCGCCTTGCGCATGTTCATTGTCGGTGTTCTGCTATTTGCAGTTGGTTATGGATTCCTGAGCGGGACTTCGGCCTATGACAACTCAACCGATCCCAACTTCGTGAACAAAGTCGCGGATCTGCGTTACTGGGGGCGCATGTGCTTCGGCTTGGCCGTGGGATTTGTCGGTGCGGGACTCCTGACGCACTTGTTTGGGGGAGACTCGAAGTCGGACAAGAAGTCATAGGCTATCGTGAAACTCAGGAGCTTGGGACTGACCTGACTGGAGCCGGGCCAAATGATGGACGAGACCCGGTTTCGGGCGTTCTACAACGAAATGTTTCCGCGATTGTGGGGCTATGTGCACAAATTGGTGACAGAGAAAGCCGCATGCGATGATGTCGTGCAGGAGGCGTTTTTCCGCTTCCTGCGCTCGGCGCCGGCGAACCTGGCCGAGGCCGAGCAGAGATCGTATCTCTATCGCATTGCCACCAATTTGGTCAGAGACAGTTGGCGCGGTAAGAAATCCGAAGATGATTGGCTGGCCGAACAGGGCGCCGATGAACCCGCGTCTGAGCCGGAAGCCGGAATTACCGCGCGCGTCGATATCGGCCGTGCCATGGATATGCTCTCACCCGGTCAACGCTCGCTGGTCTGGCTGGCCTATGTCGAGGGATACGAACACAAAGAGATCGCGGAGATAGTCGGCGTCAAACCTGCCAGTGTCCGCGTACTACTGATGCGGGCGCGAAAACGGTTGGCCGAATTTCTGAGTGAGGTTCCGCCGGGAAGCTGATATGAGTGAGCAGTACTGCGAAAACGAATCCGCCACGGCGCGTGCGGCACGGTCAAACAAGTGGGAACCGTCGCTTCGCGCGCATGCGGGCTCATGTCCGGTTTGCCGTGAGGCCGTCAAGGTCGCGCAGGCGATGAACTCGATGGTTGAGTCTGTTGAGATTCCGCCAACTCCGGATCCACAGCGCGTCTGGCTCAAGGCGGTGTTCGCCGCGAGGCAAAAGCGGCAGACTCGTGTTGCGCAATTCGTTGGTGTAGCGTATGCGGTGCTCGTCGGAGCATTGGGTTTCGGAGTTTACTTGGGCTTGGAGTCTGGGTTCGCAAGCGGACTCGATATCTCTCCAACCACTCCGATGTCAAATTCCTCAATTGCCCCCTTCCTCGTCATACTTGGGGGAATTCTGCTAATTCTCCTGCTATCGATGCCCGCACACAAGCGATCACGCTGAGCCAGCGCGTTCTTCCTCGCTCGGTGCTCATTGCCTCTGTATGCCTCGGACTGTATAATCAATCAGCACGACAGCTTTCGACGCGCCTGTCCTGAGAGGTTAGAATGCCTCGATTCTGTTCCCTCATCATGATCCTCGCATTAGCATTCTGGTCAGCGGGCTGTCCGGGTGAGGACATCGAGACTGGGAGCGCTTGTGTTCAGTTGGAGCCGGGTGCTGGCAGGATCTTCATTCGGGATTATCAGTTCGAACGCTACCGCTTCTTCGATCTGGGTCGCACCGCGGGTGTCAACTACCTTACGACCGGCGATGTGATCCAGGAGTTCTTTCTGTATCAGTCTGTCGCATCCACCAACATCGATAACAGCCACAACGCTTTCGTATTCGATGATATCCAGCGCCCCACGTTGACGCCGGACTCGGTCGAGCAACGCTTCCAGCTTTTGGACTTCAGTTTCGATTACGAGTTGATTAGTGACAGTGTCAACGGGCGCTACTTCATCTTCTTTCCCTCGCGGCTTCAGAATATTCAGAATACAGCAATTGCCTACTACATGGTGGTGAGGAAAGCGGATGGCTCGACTCTTACATTCGGCGACCGGGCGCCCGGAATTGAGACTTATTGGCGCCTGCAGCTTCTGAAACGCACGAATTCCTCACCCAGCGACGCGACTTGGGACGCAGAATGGAAAAACGTCTACGACCTGCGCGTTCGAAATATCAACTACAACGATCTTGATCTGGACATCTTCCGCGGGGATGTGAGAGACGAGGCCAATCGTGCTAACCTCAACTATCAATCGAGCGGTAAGCGATACTACTTGCAGATTCTAAAATTGGATCAGTTAGACGCGACTGGGGCATTTCGGCCGGATTACAAGGTCGACGACAATCCTGAGGTGCTCGACACCTTCCGCGGATTGTTGATTTTCCCGGATCGGTATCCATTTGCCTCTGATGCGTTGGAGGAGTCAGTCCCGGGCCTTTACACGACCGTGCCCCAGAGCGCTCTGCTTGATTCCTCTAAGTACTATTTCAAGATGCTCCATGCCGTAGATTTGGGATTCAGGGATATCGTAGACGGATCTGTTCGTGTGAGTGCCGATGGTGCGCATGTTGATGAGGGGCTGTACTCCATGGAACTCAAGGAGGGGCGGATCGCATTCAACTCGTTGGCTGATTCGCTCGCCTTGTCCTCATCGACGATTGAGGTCTGTTTCGACTACTGGAAATGATCTTCATCACACCATGAGGTCCAGTATGGTCCGGATTCCACCGGCTCTTTTGGTTCTCGCATTACTCTTCCTCAGCGTTGGTTGTAGCGGGGATGACGATGAGACGGTTTACGAGTGCATGCTTCTGCAGCCCAATCATGAAGTAAGACGCCTTCGAGATTTCCAGTACGCTCGAAACCGGTTCTTCGATCTCGGATTAATCGCCGGAATTGATCACGTCGAGCCTGGGGACAGCCTGATCACCATGGATCTTTATCAGAGCGTGAGTTCCACGAACCCGGCATTTCAGGAAGCCGTCGCTTACCCCAACTCACTGGAGCCTCAAGCTTCTCCTGACTCGGTCGTAGGGAGATTTCGTCAGCTTGGATATGGTTATGATTGGAATCTGGTTCTCAACTCGGATTCCGGTCAATTCACTCTCGTGTTTCGCTCACCCCTGCCCGACATCGATTCGACTACGATCGCCTGTTACATGCAAATCAAGAAGGCGGGCGGGTCGCTCCTGAATCTCGGCGACAAGTCCGTCAGTCCACTTCGACTCCAAGTTGTGAAGCTCGCAAGCCCACAAACTTCCGACCCACTCTGGGCTGCTGAGTGGAAAAACGTTTATGATTTGGGCGGACGAGATTTGAACTGGCTTTCGCTCGATATCCAAATTTACAAAGCGCCATTTGGTGAAGAATCGGACTACCACTCAACGGGAAGTCAGGATGGAGTAACGTATCTTCGACTACTGGAATTGGATAGAGAGCCAGTGTACGACGGGCATGTTGGCGACGGACGAGTGGATAATAAACCCGACGTTCTTTGGCTCGAGTCGGGTCTCCTCGTCTTTCCGTCGCGTCAGCCGTTTGCAGATGCGGTGTTACATGATCCTGTGCCAATGATCTACGCAACCAACGATCTCGGCGATCTGGTCGAGTCCTCAGAGTATCATCTGACAATCAGAACGACAGGATTCGGGCGCTACGTACGCCTGAACCGTATCAATCTCGTGGAGGGATCGGAGCGAATCGCGATCGGCGATCGCCTCCTCGTGCGTGGCTCTGATTACAACATAGACTACCTTGTCGGCGAAGTTGAGTTCATTCATTCCGACGTCATGCCCTGGGCGAGCTCAATTCAGATCTGTTATGAATATGTGCTCTGGCGCTATTGAAAAAGTTGTTGACAGCCCGCAACCTCTGCCCGTAATTCGCCGTACGTGAGTCTGATTTTGGCTTTGGAGAAAATTCGATGATCATTCACATCACTCCACAAATTATCTCCGGAACAATGGGGGTGGTATGCCCGATCGCGAAACTCTCGCCGACGGGAGTCCCCCACCATACCGATGGGCCATAGCAGATTCACGCTACCGTGTGATTTTCACACCGCCGCCCATCGTAACCGGGCGGCGGTTTTTGTTTGCGAGGAGAACGGGATTGCTTCCTGCTTCGCCAAGGCTACGCAGGACAAGTCGTCGCTTCGCTCCTCGCAATGACGGGTGGTACGGGAGGGCCGTGCCGCTACTATGAAATCGGATCGAATTGAGGACACATATGGAATGGGCAATTGAAACACGACAGGTCACGCGACGCTTCAAAGGCGGTATCGCGAAACGATGGTGGCGGCGCAGGAAGAACGGCGAAAACGGCAATGGTGAGACAATCGCGCTTGATGGCATCGATCTGACCGTCAGGCCAGGCGAGTTGTTTGGTCTGCTCGGGCCCAACGGGGCCGGGAAGACTACGCTTCTCAAGATTCTCTCGACCCTACTTCTGCCATCAACTGGCACCGCATTGGTAGATGGGCTCGACGTCGAGAAGGACCCGGAGCAGGTACGCCGTCGCATCAACATGGTCTCGGGTGGCGAGCATTCGGGGTACGGCATCCTCACCGTGCGCGAGACGATCTGGATGTTCTCGCAGTTTTATGGCGTGCCGACCAAGCTGGCGCACGAGCGCGCCGACCGGATGATGGAAGCGCTCGATCTGACCCGGTTTGCGCACATGAAAACGTCGAAGCTGTCGACCGGGACACGCCAAAAGATGAACATCATCCGCGGCTTTGTCTCGGATCCGAAGATCCTCTATCTCGACGAGCCGACGCTCGGTCTCGATGTGGGCGTGGCGCGCGAGGTACGGACTTTTGTGCGGCACTGGATGGATGAGAATCCCGATCGCACCGTGATCCTGACCACGCATTACATGGCTGAGGCGGATTCGATGTGCGATCGGATCGCGATCATCGACAAGGGCAAGGTGCAGGCGTGCGACAGTCCCGATCATCTCAAACGCGATTGGGCGCCGGCGTTTGTCTATCGGATCGAGACGCCGCTCTGGACCAGCTTCGGCAAGACGCTTGATGATGTGCCGGTAGTGAAATCGGTCGATGCCGAACACAACGATCAACGTGGCCGTACTCAGTTGCGGGTAATCCTCAAGTCGGAGGATGGGATCAAAGCAGTGCAGGATCGGCTGTCAGAGCGCGGCATCACGCCCATTTCCGTCATCCGCCTGGAGCCGACGCTTGAAGATGCGTTCTTGAATCTGGTCGGGCATGGGCTAACGAGCACGAATGGGAATGGCGGGCATTAATGCGAGGGTACGCCCTCACCCGTCTGGCATTCTAGAGACACATGAGGCATAATGAAAACTGATCTCAAGACAAACCTGCGCGCCATCTGGGGGCGCGCCTATGTGCGCGTCGTCGGCGCCAACCGCGAGATGTCATGGCTGTTTTTCGAAGTCGTTTTGCCGCTGCTCTCCGTCTTCGGCTTCGCGCTGCTCTATCGCGGGCTCGGCGCGCCGGAGCAGTACATCGGCTTTGTCGTCGTGTCGGGCGCGATGATCGCTTTCTGGCAGAACATTCTCTGGGCGATGGCGGCGCAGTTCTACTGGGAAAAGGAGATGGGCAATCTCGAACTCTACCTGATTGCTCCCATCTCGCGCGTGTCGATCTTGCTTGGCATGGCGATCGGGGGATTGTTCATGACCGGCACACGCGCAGTCGCGATTCTGCTGGTCGGCTCGCTGGTTTTCGACGTGCACTACACTGTGAGCAACTGGTTCATGCTGATCGGGGTGTTCTGGCTGACCATGGGGGCGATCTACGGACTCGGCATGTTGGCAGCGTCGCTTTTCATGCTCTATGGGCGCGAGGCTTGGCACATGGCCAACCTGTTTCAGGAGCCGGTCTATTTTGTCAGCGGGTTCTATTTTCCCGTTCGGTCGCTGGGGAGCGTGGTGGCGATGATCGCCTCGGCCATGCCGCTGACTCTGGGACTGGACGCGATCCGTCAGTTGATCTTCGCTGGCAGCCCGGTCAATCCACTGTTTTCCGTCCCGGTGGAACTGGCGCTGTTGGGCGTCGGTGCAGTCGCGCTCAACTTTGCAGCGCTGAAGATGCTCGAATACATGGAGAAGTTGGGAAAACAGACCGGACGGCTGACGCTCAAAGGGCAATAGGTCCTATTTTTCGGAGAAGGACACAATGACCACAGCAATCATCACAAGTTCACTGGGCGCGCGCGCGCGGCAATTCTGGGCGGCGGTGCGACTCGGTTGGGCGATTGAATCGAACTGGACCGATCCGTTTGTGTTCATGACCTACCAGATCGTGCGTCCGCTCTTTGGCACGCTAATCCTGGTTGTGATGTACCGTGTCATCCGCGGGACGCAGACCGATCCCATGATGTTCGCGCAGATCTATGTCGGCAACGCGTTCTTCATTCTCGTGCTGCAATCGATCCTCATTATCGGATTGATCGTGTTCGAGGATCGCGAACGTTATGAGATGTTTCGCTACATCTATCTGGCGCCGATCGGTCTCGGGTCATACCTCCTGGCGCGGGGCACATCGCACATTGCCGCGACTAGTGCTTCGATTCTGCTCACACTCCTCTTAGGGATATTCGGATTCGGCGTGCAGATGCATCTGGCGCTGACAGAGGTGCCATACTTCCTGGCGATTTTGTCCTTGGGGATCATCGCCACAATGGCGATGGGGCTTGTTCTCGCGTCGGCCACGATGCTCCTGGCGCATCACGGTCAATCAATGCCGGAAGGAGTGGTCGGCGTTTTATTTCTTGTCTCGGGCGTAGTGTTCCCGGTCGACATCCTGCCGGGGATTTTCGCTGACATCGGGCGCTGGCTGCCGTGGACGTACTGGTTGGAAGGGACACGTCATGTGTTATTGGGAGCACCGTTCAACTCATCGCTGGCCGATCTGTCCGATAGTGTGATTCTGCTTCGGTTGTGTTTGCTGACCGGGGCGATCTCGGCGCTCGCGGCGGTTGTCCTTTATGGCGCGCAACGAATCGCAGTGGCCAAAGGCAAGATCGACGAGAAGACGGACCATTAAAGCAGACGGCGGCTCTCTCCGCCCTCGGGAGAGCCGCCCTCTATGGCCTTATGGAACTTGCTATCGTGTACTCCAAGTATCGGCGACCCGCCCGTGAGCTTTAGTCTCCACTGTCAGAGAAGGCATTGCCAATTGCGCTTGATTTAGCACCCCGATGCTCGTCATACTGGGGGGTCAGTTCGGGGCACCGAACAGATTGTGGCGCTATCGTCTAGGGGTTAGGACGGATGGTTCTCAGCCATCTAACCGGGGTTCGAATCCCCGTAGCGCTACCATATTTCCCCAGACATTGATATTGGTGACCCCATTGCGTTATCCGGTGAGGGAAAAGGGTTTGCCAATTCTCATGAACCGCCGCTAGACTGCTGGGCTGTAAGTTATTCAGAGATAAACTCCGCATGGCTACGCCTTCGCATGAGGTCGTTCTCTCCGGACTTCTCAACGGGGATCCTGAGTCTGAGAAGGTGGTCCGCCGTTGGATCTCCGATTATGTCGGATATCTTGCGCGGGGATCGGCTGTCGATCATCGGGACCTGTGCAGTGAGTGTTTTGTCGCGTTGTACGAAGCGGTGAATGATGGCCGGTACCGGGGCGACGGCCTCAAGAGCTACATCCGTACAATCTGCGTGCGCAAATTCTATGGCCGACTGGAAGACAGAAGGCGGCATCCGGATGGAACCCACGAGGAGGCTGCGGCCACGTCGACCGAATCGCTCACATCGGATGAACTCGCCCTGCGGGTTTTGCGGGTGACTCGGCTCAAGCGGGTGCTCATGGATCTGCCGAAAAGCGAGCGGAGTGTGTTACTGCTCCGAGCCATGGGGCGCAGCTATGATGAGATCGCCCAACTGTTGAAAACGTCTAATGGCGCCGCGCGCAAAGCGGCTTGCATGGCTGTAAAGAAGGTGCTTGAACTGATTGACCGGCAAAAGAAAGCATGAAACGAAATGCTGATTTCTCCGACTATTCAGGCAGGACCACTGGTCCCAGAGATATTCTATGAGTGATCACGACGACATCCGCGAACTCATCGCCGAACGCCACGTGGGCGAACTCTCCGAGATTGACCGATTGCGGCTGGAAACGCATCTGGCCGAGTGCGCCGATTGTCGGTCGTGGGACGCCGAGTGTCGTGCCCTTCTGGGTGACTTAAAGAGCATCGTTGTCGGCGAACTCGACGCGCACCCCTCCCACGAACAACTCGCCCAATACACTTCCAGTCCTGAGGCGCTGTCCGATCAGGAGCGGGCCCAGCTCGACTTACATTTGGAGATCTGCGAAGCATGCGAGCGGGATGTCCGGTCGATAAGGGAGCTTGAGCGAGATCTGGCGTTCGATTCAACGGCCAGAGCAAGACAGGCTCGTCCGCGGGGCCGATGGACGGCGATTTTTGCACGACCGGTCGTGGGATACTCCTTGGCGGCAGTGCTCCTGTTGATGTTCATCGTTCCTGCCATGTTGCTATGGCGTGATGCTCGGCTCCCCAGCCCAACTTCGGAAACGGGGCAGGACGCAGCCGGCTCGATTCAACCGCACGATCGGGAGATGGCGCTGGCGGTTCCGCTCGCCGAACAGACGCGCAGTTCACAGGCAAGGCGGTCGATTACTCTGGAACCCGGGCAAGAGCATCTGGTGCTCAGTGTGGCGTTTCTTCCCGATCCAAGTCGACGCTACGAGGCCGTTGTGATATCTGAATCCGGGGAGGAGTACTTGCGTCAGCCCGTCGCTCCCGAAGTGGTGCAGCGAGGCGCGATGTTGATCGAACTGCGCGCGCCGGGGCTGGTCAATGGCGACTACCGGGCGATCGTTGAGGCAATTTCCGCGGTCGGTGACACACTACGGACGAATTACCCCTTCACCATTAGCCGCCCGCTTGGGCGCTAATTCGTAAGTCTACCACGCCCGCCAATCGCCCGTTGTAATGTATGGTGCCCAGTAGAAAGGATCGGGCTGACGGCCCGCTTTGCGGTCGGCTTCGATCATCTCAATGGCGAAGTCGCGCAGTTTTTCGCAGATGGGTTTTTTTTCGGCACTGTAGATTCGCGGCATGACCCGGGCGGAGACGGCATCGGAAACCGGCCAAAGCGCGCTGACCACCTGGCGGGCGCCGGCGGTCTGAAAGGCGTGGGCGATACCGACGACTCCCTGGCCCGGATGTGATTCGCCTAGGGCTGATTCGCATGCAGAGAGAACCACCAGATCCACTCCTCTGAAATCCAGCGTCGAGACCTCGTCGCCGGTCAGAATCCCATCTTCGGCCCCGAGGGCGTCTGCATCGCGGCCGTTCAGGTTGGCGCCGGCCAGGAGCAATCCTGAGTAGAGCTGTGCCTGACGTTCGTCTTCCCAAAGTCCAAGGGGCATCGGCCCGCGGCATTCCTTGCTCACGTAATACCCGTGCGTGGCGATGTGCGCGACCCGACATCCCGGCATAAGGTGCTTGACCGCTTCCTCGTTGGCGGCCGGTCCCGTGAACGCATGGGCTGGTTCTCGTTGGTCAGATTCCCAATCCGCCTCAATGCGCCCAATCTCAACTCGTGTATTGGGCAGTCGCCCCAAGTTCAGACTGTCCAATTGCTCGCAAGTTGGGCGGATATTGCGAAGCGCGAATTCCTGCGGCTGCTCCGGAATGCGTTCATCCTGATAATCGTTTAGCGACGCCAGGCGCGTTGCCGGAGCAGCATCGAAATCCGGATCCGCCAACGCGAACAGGCCTTGTCCGCGCTGTGCTGGTTGGTCAATTCGAAGCAGATCGCGTGATGACTCAAGGTAGTGGAATGTGTGGGACTCCGTCAGGAAACCGCCGTTGGAATCCAACAGCGCACCGAAGGCGAGATCGCCGATTCTGTGATCAGGGCATAGGAAAACAACCTCTCCCTGTCCAATCTCATCGGCGATTGGCTGCCAGAACTCGTTGTAAAGGTAGGCTGACAGTTTGGTGAATCGCTCCCGGCCCTCAGGACTCCAGTCTGATGCCTGCGCCCGGATTCCGAACAGGCTTTGCAGCACCTTGATCGAATCGCTCGGTGCTCCCCAACCTCCGAGATTGCGATGACGCCGTACGCCGTCGCGATCAAGGACGACGACGGCGTATCTGCCCTCCTCCTGATAAGCGGCCGGAGGAATGACCGGGTAGACATACCGGTATTGGTAGAAGTCGACAACGCAAGCTCCCTCGGGGATCTTCTCACACACTTGTTCGATCGTAACACTTCGTCCAAAGCCGATCTCCGGCAGCTCGCAACCCAATTGAGCCAATTCGGAGAGCAGGTCCGTCTCGACAACTTTGAGTTGATCCAATTGATCACGTATTGAGCGATCGAGAATGCGCGGGTCGTGAAAGTAAAGTGCAGACCGTTTCGCGCGGACCTCACCCAGACGCGCCGACAGCGCCGCTATCCGCGGGTCTTGCGATGTTTGCCGGAGATGGGATCGCCAATACACTATGTCGCTTGTCATCCCTTTGCAGAGGACAACCAGTTCGGCCAATTGGCGCGATTGCTCCGGGCTGACATGCGGGGCATCGAAATAAAGGCCGGCAAACCCGGAGTACGATTCGAAAGTGGTCAGCGTGGCGAGGGCGGCGGATGATTCGTCCAGATGGAGAGTGTTCTCCTGAAAGTTCCCAATCGCATTGCCGCTCGCTTCCCAGCTGTCTGCCATGGCCTCATCGAACCGGTTCATTAAGCGGTGGCATTGTCCGCGCACTCCGATCGCATAGGCCAGATCGGGATGTGTTGCGCCCAGGTGCTTCCTCATTATCTGTGCGGCAAGGTCGCTCTCATTGATGGCATCATCGAATCGACCGAGGTACACGTAGGCGCGGCTGCGATACCAGTGGGCATAGCCCGCCTGCAGATGATCCGGACCCAATACCCGTTCAATAATTTCCAACGCCCGGTTGGCGTTGAGGAGGCCCTCATCGCCATTCAGAAGATTGACTGCCAGTCCAGCAGCGTGATGGTAGATCAACGCGCAGACTGGATGATTGTCTTGATAGGCGCGTTGAGCGATGGCATGGGCCTGCAGGAAGTCCGCTTGAGCGACCCCATAGCCGCCGTGCCCGCGTTCGTTGAATGCGAGGGCCACATACGCCAAGGCGAGATCTTCGGCAGGCAGCTCAGGATGCTTGCGGCTGATCTCGACAGCGCGTTGGGCAAAATCCTTGCCATCTTCGAAACGGCTTTGCGCGCGACAGACGAACGCGAGTGTGCGGCAGGCCGCGGCGACTTCCGGATCGTCGCTGCCACCGGTACGCTCTGCCATGGATAGGGCCTTCCGGCAGAGACGCTCGGCTCGGCCGTAGTGACCTAAGATGAACTGAATCTGCCCGAGCCCATTCAGGCAGGCGGCCGCCGCTGGGCTCTCTCCTCCTGAGCGGGTAGTCGCCAGCACCAAGCCTCGTTCCAATGTGGACTCGGCCGCCGCGAAGTGGCAGAGGCGGATTTGGACTTTGGGGAGGAGTTCATACGCGTCCGAGAGCAGGGCGGGATCCGCCGCTGTGTCGGCCTCGAGAGTCTCGCAGGCGGCGGTGTAGAGGGATTCGGCGACCACATAAGAGACGGCGGAATCTGCCTCGCGTCCCCGGCGAAGCAGATCCCCGGGGGATTCGTTAGCGCCGGCAATTCCGAGTGTCGTTAAGACGAGAACGCCAGCAAGCGCAAGCAGGGCAGCAAGTTTGCGTGATCGCGGGGCAGTCGCCATGGCGTTCTTCCGATCCCAGTTGCGGGCCGAAGGTCAGGTTTTTCGATGGATAGAGAGAATTCCTGGTAACACAAGCCGTGTCTCCCAGACAGTACGTACAGCGATATGTCTGAAATATCGCAATGTGGACGGCTCGTGTCAATATGACGACATAGTGCACGATTCATTTGTGACACCCATAAGCACATAGGAGGAATCGGTGAAACACTGGATGGCTGCTTCAGTCTTGACGTTCGCGGGAGTACTGGTGAGCGACACGACGAGTTTGGCTATACCGCCTCCCAACGGTTTGACTTGGGAGATGGAATACGATGCCGCCAAGGCACAGGTCGAAAGTAAGTCAGAGAAGGGGAAAACGCTCGAAGTCAAGGAACCCAAGCTCGTCAAGAAGGGAATGTTGCACGGGTATACTGCTGCCGAGATCAAGGGAATCAAAATCAACAACCGCAAGACGGACGACGCTTTCTTGATCTTCGATTCTGTGAGTGCCACGCTGGCCGGGGTTTACTACATGTTCAGTTGGCAAAACGATGAGAACGTCAAAGACGATGATATCCTGTCCTCCAAAGGCAAAGGACGCTCGAAGGCCTGGCAGTTTCAACAGGATCTCGCAGGGATTCTCTCGGCCAAGTATGGCGCACCCGTTCGGGATGAAACGCAGGACACCTACGGCAAAGAGATGGAAAGCAAAGTGGAGTTGGAAACCGTGTGGATCGACAGCGCCGACGCCTCGGAGTTGGTCCTGATGATCACTCGCGTCAAAACGAACGCAGTCATTGCGCGTTCGGACGAGTTCCAAGTTCACCTGATGTACCAAAGCCCGGGGCTGATCGCCAAGCTGAAGACCGACATCGCGGAGTCGGATGATCTGTAGTCTGCTTCGATGCGGATCATTATTGTGCAACCCGACATCGAGTGAGGCACAATTTGCACAGGACAGCAATCCTCAGGAGAATACCGTTGTGGATAGGGCACTCACAAGACTGATTCCGACCACTGTTTGTCTCGTCGTACTGCTACTTTCTGGATGCGGAGAAGACAAGAGCAGCGGGCCTCCGCAGGCCGAGTTCTTTGACATTACGGGCTGGTGGTCAGCTTTCGCTCTGATCGACCCCCTGCCGTCAAGCGACATTGTCTTTTACCTAACCGAGTCCCCGCAGGGTACGGTGACCGGAAGGTATAAGCTAAGAAGCGCCGGCGGCAGCAGCGAGGGGACGGGTACCGTGACTGGTACATTGACTCGGCCTGCTCCAGACGTTGCGATTGTAGATGCAACAGCATCTGGAACATCTGGAGCGTGCGAATACACTATGACGCTTTCCCTGTTGCTTCACGATGTAAATCCGTCTGGTACCTACGAGTCCTCTAGGACGTGTTCAGGTGTGTCCACTCCGGCGAGTGGCGTTTTCGTTGTAATAGGTCAGTGCTCAGACTCCACATGTGGTCGATGAATTCGTCAGAGTGCTCCATAGTAGTGCTGCCACGATTGTGAGTGATGTGGTGCCTGCCGAAGTCACTCGGTACTTGGGATGGCAAGATTGACAAGGGAGACGACGTCGCGACGGGAGTGTACTTTTATCGACTCACGGCCGCTGATTACAATGAAGCAAGTAAGATGGTCGTAGTGAAATGACCCACCGAAAACGAGTCCGACACTCGCGGAATGCCCCGTGGCGATATTGCACGGGGGCGTTTTGCCGGTTGGCTGAGGATCATTCGACAGGCAGATTGGATTCCTTATCACTTCTCCCCCGCTGACTTCGCCCCAAAGATTCTATACAGCACCGGCAGGACGATCAGTGTCAACGCTGTCGAGGTTAGGATGCCGCCGATTACCACTGTCGCGAGCGGGCGCTGGACCTCGGCGCCGACCTCCGTCGATAGGGCCATCGGGATAAAGCCGAACGCTGCCACCAGCGCGGTCATCAAGACCGGACGCAGACGCGTGATGGCGCTTTCACGAATGGACGAGTCCAGATCATGTCCTTCGGCGCGCAGGCGCTTGATTGTCGAGACGAGTACGAGACCATTCAAGACCGCCACCCCCGATAGGGCGATAAAGCCCACTCCGGCAGAAATTGAGAACGGCATGCCGCGTGCCGCGAGGGCGATGACGCCACCGAGAACCGCGAGCGGCACACCGGTGAAGATGAGGATGGCGTCGCGGACGGAACGGTAGGTCCAATAGAGCAGTGCAAAGATGAGTATGAGGGCGATCGGTACGACGATCGAAAGTCGCGTCCGCGCCCGCTCGAGATTCTCGAACTGTCCGCCAAAGCGCACGAAATATCCCGGCTCGAATGAAATCTCTTGGCCGATTCGGTCGCGAAGCTCATTGACGAATGAGCCGACATCGCGGCCGCGGACATTGCACTGGACGATGGCGCGGCGTTTTCCCCACTCGCGCGTAATGGTGGACGGCCCGGTTGCGATCACTGGCAAAGTAACCTGATCCATCGTGACCAGCGCCCCGCCGGGGGATTGAATGGGAATCCGCTCGATGTCCTCCGGAACACTCCGCCAGGACGGAGCCATCTTCACAGCCAAACCAAAACGCCTTTGTCCCTCGAATACTTCGCCGACTTCGACACCGCCAAAACTCTGTACCTGATTGAGCACATCACGCGCCGCCAAGCCATAACGCGCGATGCGATTGCGATCGATGGCAATGTCAAACACCGGCTGGCCGGTCAGTTGTTCCACCGTGACGTCGGCACTCCCTTGAATCGATTCGGCGAGGGCGGCGATCTCCTCGGCCTTTTGCTCCAAGATGGTGAGGTCGTCTCCAAAAACCTTGATGCCGATATCGGCACGGATCCCGGCAATCAACTCGTTGATGCGCATTTCGATGGGCTGCGTGAAGACGCGATTCGCGCCGGGCAAATCAGCAAGCTCCTGATCCATCAGCGAGACCAATTCGGCCTGATTGTCGCCGCGTGTCCATTGATCCCGCGGTTTGAGCGTGATGTAAACGTCCGACAACTCCAACCCCATTGGGTCGGTTGCCAACTCGGCCGTTCCGGTGCGCGTCCAAATGTGGTCGATCTCGTCGGGGAACTTCTCCATCAGGATGCGCTCGATCTGTGTGCCGTGATCGAGTGACTGCTCCAGCGAGACCCCGGCAAGACGCACAATGTTGATCGCAATCGTCCCCTCCGAGAGGCGTGGCACAAATTCGGATCCCAAGTTCATGAAGAGGATGCCGCTTCCTACAAGCAATGCCAGCGCAACCGCGAGCACCATTTTCCCATGACGCAGCGACCAAGTGAGCACCGGTCGGTAGAGTCGTTGTGCCCATTCGACGATCTTGGGGTCCCGCTCGCGGGTCTGGCGTCCGATGCCAACGGCGATGAGAGCGGGTATGACAGTAAACGACATGATGAGCGAGCCGGTCAGCACGAGGACAACGGTCAGCGCCATCGGACGGAAGAGTTTTCCTTCGACTCCTTCCAGCGTCAAGATCGGGAGATAGACCAACATCACGATGAGTTCGCCGAACAGTGTGGGTTTGCGAACTTCGAGAATCGCGTCGCGGATGACATCAAATCGCGATCGGGCCGTTGACTCACTCGACAGTCTCCGCACTGCGTTCTCAACCTGGATCACGGCGTTGTCGACGGCGAGGCCGAAATCAATCGCGCCCAGACTCATGAGACTGCCCGCGACACCCAGGCGTGTCATCATGTCGAAGGCGAAGAGCATGGACAACGGGATGGCCGACGCGACAATCAGTCCGGCGCGAATGTTTCCGAGGAAGACGAACAGGATCGCAACGACCAGGATTGCGCCGAAAAGCAGATTGTGTTGAACCGTGTTGAGAATCCGGTCGACCAGCTCGGTGCGCTGGTAGACGACCTTGGCTTCCATCCCCGGTGGCAGGGATTTCTTGGCTTCTTCCAATTGCGCCGCCAGGCGTTTGGTCACGTCGCGCGAGTTTTCGCCCGTGAGCATGAAACCCAAGCCGAGCACGGCTTCACCCTGGCCATTATAGGTCGTGGCCCCGCGTCGAAGTTCGTGGCCAATCGCGACATCGGCGATGTCGTGAATGTGAATGGGAATCCCGTTGATCTCGGTAACGACCAGTTCCTCGATCTGGCGCACATCGGTGACAACTCCGACCCCTCGCACCAGCGTTTGTTCGCCGCCGCGGACCATTTCACCGCCGGGCACGTTGCCGATGTTTTCACGCAGTTCTTCAATCACTGCAGTCAGTGTGAGTCCATACTGAACCAACCGATTGGGATCGAAGAGCACGTGATACTGTTTTTCGAATCCGCCCCAACTGTTAACCTCAGCGACTCCGGGTACTGCTTGAAGCTGTGGCTTGATGATCCAGTCCTGGGCCGTGCGGACTTCCGTATTGTCTTCAGCGTCGCCGAGCAGGACATAGTGAAAGACCTCGCCGAGTCCGGTCGAAATCGGTCCCAGCTGCGGCGGCGGAACTCCGTCCGGAAGCTCGACGCCGACCATGCGTTCGGCGGTCTGCTGACGGGCCAAGTAGATGTCAACGTCATCGCGGAAGACCAGATTGACCTGGGAGAGGCCATATTTTGAGATGGAGCGGACTTCCGTCAGGCCCGCCAATCCCGACAACTGGCGTTCGATCGGGTAGGTTATCTGGCGTTCGACTTCTTCGGGAGCCCAGCCCGGAGCGGACGCATTCACTTGCACGAGGACCGGAGTCGTGTCCGGAAACGCGTCGAACGGCAGGCGCACGACGGCGATCAGGCCGACCACCACGAGGAGGCCAGCGAGAAACACCATCAGCCAGCGCTGCTGGATGGTGAAATCAATGAGTTTTGTCAGCATCGGTTGGCTCTACGACTTGGCTTCCAGCCCGCAGCAGCCGGCGCCGATGCTCGATTTCTTCAACTCCGTTTTCAGCAGAAAACTACCGTGCACGACCACCCACTCGTCGGGTTCGAGTCCGGAAAGCACGCGGTAGTGCTCGGTATCGGCTTTGGCCAGCATGACTTTGCGTGGCCTAAACCGGTCATCCGCTTCACGGACAAAGACGACATGGCAGCAACCTTCCCACTGTACAGCATCCTTGGGTACCAAGATCGCCGGGCCGCTTTCGGATTCGATGAGATCAAGGTGTCCGAATTGATTGGCGCGAAGGGTAGAGGATTCGCCATTCGGCACGGCGCGGACCACTCCCGTACGTGTTTCCGGATCAAGATACTGCGAGACCCAAATAACTCGTGCTTCGGCGCGTTCGAGGCTGGCGCCATCAGAGGTGAAGACTGCGGACTGCCCGATTTTGATGCGTGGCAGATCGGTATCGCGTACGCGAGCCTCAACCCAGAGTTTCGCCGGATCGGTGATGGTGGCCAGATGCGTTCCTTCTTCCAGGGCACTGCCGATCGGAGCGATACGCTCAACAAGAGTCCCGGTCGATGGCGAGCGCAGGGCAAATCGCGCGCTCAGCTTCGCGTCTTCGCGAACTTCGGCCAGATCCGCATCGTTGAGTCCTAATGCGCGCAGTTCGCTTTCAGCACTCTGCCGGCGTGCGACCGCGGCTCTCAGCTCGGCTTGGGCCGTCTCGTAAGTGGCGGCGTCGATGAGATTGCGGCGATGCAGTTCCTCCTGGCGTTTCTCATCCTTTTCGTGCTGTTCCGCGTCCGCTGAGGCTTCGAGATAATCGCCTTTCATGCGCGCGGCTTCGGGTGACTCGCAGAGCCCCAGCATCTGCCCGGCGCGGACAACCTCTCCGGGTTGAACCATCCAGTGGACAACAGATGCGCGCACCGGCAGCGTGATCATCGACGCGGCTTCCTGATCGAAAACCACTTCCGCAGGCGCTTCGATCGCGGTCGACGTGGACGTTTGCCGCACCGGTTCCAACGTCAGCCCGGAGCGCGAGAAAGTTTCGGAGGACGCAAACTGAATGACGGCGTCATCGGTTGCGCACAATGCCTGATTGGACGGGAAGAAGACAGAAATGCCTAACGGCAGAGGCGGTTCATTCGCGCGCATGGCCGCTTCTTGTGGGAACTCGAGTCGGGGATTGCACAAACGACAATGCGACTCAGGCAGGCCATGCTCGACGCACCAATCGTTGCGGTCCTTGAAGCCGCTTGCGAGTGCCGGATTGCACTTTGTGCACACGGATTCAGGCACACGGTGCGCCATACACCAATCGGTCACCCCGGCCGATTCGGTCTGCGATTCTTCTCCGTGGCCTTCGCCCGGAGCGTGGTTGTGGCCCGCGTGCGCATCTTGCGCCACGGCGTCGGCCGATCCGGCACCAGCGGTGCCGAGTTGCAGGGGCGAATCGCTCGAGCCGCTATTGGATATGACGACGCCGAGCGCAATTCCCACGGCGAGTGCTATTAGGACAGGTATGATCTTCTTCATTGTCTCATTCGTCTCCATGAGAAACGTCACAGTGTTGCGGGCACGATACCTGCTCCACGACACATGCATCACGGCTGTGATGCGCTGAACTTGATTCGATTGGTTGAATAAGTTGGGCGCTTGCGCGCCGAGAGAGTTACGACAACCGCGGAGGGCGGAACAAATCACAACCGACGCGCGAGACCAGGGTCGAATTCAAATCTGCGGACAGCTTCCCGGCAAGGACCGGAATGGGCGTGATGATGGGAGTCGCCGGCAGAATCCCGGTGAACGCACAGGCGCAATGACAGATCGCCCCATCGCCACACAGGGGATCATCGCACTCATGATCGTCCTCACAACAGTCGATTTCAGCCGTGACCAGACAAGCGGCGAAACTCGAAGTGAAAAGAGCCAGGAGCAACAGGCTGGCAATCGTCAGAAGAGTCGTGTTCCGCAGGTGTTTCATATTCGCAGTCCTATAATACGTCAGATCGGCGCGAATGAAGCGAACTAAATTCATCGGCTTTAGTCGGTCAACTAAGTCAGTATCCGGTGATAATTTACGGTGCCCTTACCTTCCGTCCGCTTAGCCGCAATCACTGAGCCCCTCCTTGTCTTCGCCGCAAGCCGGTGTACACGCAAAGTCCTTATCCCCCCAAGCCGCGTCTGCCCAACTCCGTCCGATCCCCTCGGACGGTGTCGGGCCATTTTCGGATTAGAAGTTGACAAAGATGTTGTCCGACATGTTATTAGGTATAGGTAGGCACCCCTATTCGACTTCACCGCGGCAGATTACAGGCCGACACGGCTGCACAACGATGGTTTACGACTTCCACTCCTTAGCCCTTTTGCATCCGGTGTTAGAGTGAGATCGGGCGACCCGGCTCAAGCCGATCATACCGGCAAGTGGTTGCGGCTGCTGGTCGAATGTTCCGGCCAGGTCTATTGGGCGATGTCTCTCGACCCGCCCCAGATGCTCTACATTAGTCCGGCCTTTGAACAGATCTGGAAAATGCCCGTATCGGCGGTTCTGGGCGACCCTCGATTGTGGATCGATACGATCGTCGCGGAGGATCGTGGGCGGGTCAATTTGCTCTACGAGGAGCTCGTCTCCGGCCGAGTCGACCGATACGACATCAGCTACCGGATTGTGGACGGCCATGGCGCGATCCGGTGGATCCGCGACACCGGCGCGGTGACTTCGGATTCACATGGTGTGGGCCGGGTCATTTTGGGGGTCGTCGAAGACTCGACCGATCTGCACAGCTCCGAGCATTCCCTGCGCCAGCGCATCGAGTGGTTCGGTTTGATGACCGAGCAATCCCCGGTCGTGCTCTGGACGACCGATCGCAAGCTCCGATTTACCTCGTCGGCCGGGAGCGGGCTAAAGATGATCGGCGCCCGGCCGAACCAGTCGGTCGGCGTCTCGCTCTTTGAGTACTTCCAGACCCAGGATCACGAGTATGAGCCGATAAAACGTCACTTGGAAGCGCTCCAAGGGCAAGAAACCGAATACGAACTGTCGTTACATGATCGGGTTTACAAGTCCCGGTTGCGACCGTTTCGCGACACGACGGGGACAGTAATCGGCGTCATTGGCGCCGCGTTTGACATCACCGATGTTAAGCAGGCGGAAGCGGCGATTCTTGAGAGCGGTGAGACCTATCGTACACTCATTGAATGTAATCCCGAGCTTGTTGCGCTCGTTGTCGATGGGAAACTCGCCTACGTCAATGAGTCGCTCCTGCGTGTGACGGGATACGCCCCGGCAGAGATGATCGGCCGGTCGCTGGCGGAATTCGTCATTCCGGAAGATCGTCAACGCGCGGGCGAACGAATCCGCGCGGTCATGTTGGGTGAAACACCTCGCCCAACCGAGTACCGCACAATCCGCAAAGACGGTGTTGTCCGCACGATCGAAGTCCTTTCCCATCGCATCTCCTATCACGGCAAACCGGCCATGGTGTCGTTCATTCATGACATTTCCGAACGCAAGGAGGTCGAGGAAGAGTTGCGCCGCCATGGCCAGGAGCTTGAGCGCATCGTCGAGGATCGCACGTCGATGATTCGGGAATTGGAGAGACAGCGCTCCGAGACCGAGAAGCTGGCCGCGACGGGTCGTATGGCGGCGCGTGTGGCCCATGAGATCAACAATCCTCTCGCGGGGATCAAAGGCGCTTTTCGGCTCATTCGCGATGCCGTTCCCGAAACGCATCCCCACTACAATTATGTTGGACTGATCGACCGCGAAATCGAACGCATCGCCAACATCGTGCAACTGATGTTTCGACTCTATCGCCCGGGACGTACGCAGTGGCAACTCGTCGATGTCGAGACTTGCATTCACGATGTCGTTTCATTGATCGCTTTGACCGCGGCGAAACGCCATGTCCGAATTGAGACAGGCGCCATCGAGGCTCAGCGACTGCAGCTTCCGGTCGGCTATCTTGAACAAATCTTGTTTAATCTCATTCAAAACGCGATGGAAGCATCACCACCCGGAGGCACCGTCAGCATCACGGCTGGGCCGGGACCGACCGGAGCCATGATTTGTGTGTCAGACAATGGTCCAGGTGTCCCCGTGGACCTGCAGAAGCGTATCTTCGAACCATTCTTCAGCACCAAGGCTGATAGCGAGCCCGCCGGACTGGGTTTGGGACTATCTGTGACGCGAAGTCTGGCCGAGTCGATCGGGGGCAGTGTCGAGTACTCCGACCGTCCCGGCGGGGGATCAGTTTTTACTGTTATATTGCCCGCGGAGAGCTGACAAGGAGATCGAAAATGGAACATCCACCCCGACTCTTACTGGCCGATGACGAGAAGACTTTTCTGATGGCCACCGCGGACTCGCTGCGCCAGGAGGGATATCACTGCGACACGGCTCCGGACGCTCCAACGGCGGCGTCGCTTCTACGGTCCAACCACTACGATGTCTTGATTGCGGATATCAAGATGCCCGGCAATCCCAACTTGGAATTGATCCGTCAAGTGGCGCGCTCGATTGACGGACTGCCGGTTATCATCGTAACCGCCTATCCTTCGTTCGAGACGGCTGTCGACGCGTTGGATCTTCCGGTTTGGGGGTATTTGGAGAAGCCGTTGGATTTCGATGCGCTCCTGCAGCGGATCCGTGTGGCGTTACAGTTCCGTCACCAGTACAGCGTCGTCCACAGCCAGAGACGCCGCGTGGAGGAGTGGCTGGATTCGGTGGACATGGTTGAATCGCTGATGGTTCGCGCCGCGACGCCGGACACTCAAGTCCCGGTTGAGACCTTCCTGGCCCTGACGATGCGAAACATCTACGGAGCACTCGACGATCTCCAACGTCTAGTCCTGTCGCAAACAACCCAGACACATGGTGATGCCTGCCATCTAATGGATTGCCCGCGGCCAGCTCGCATGATCGAGGCATTGAATGAGACAATCGCGGTCTTGGAGAGAACCAAGAGCGCTTTCAAATCGAAGGAGCTTGGCGCCCTGCGTGAACGGCTGGAAAAGATCGTGGCCGAAGCACAGGCTCCGGCCACGTATCGAATCCCATTGCCCCCCACCGAGCCGACGGAATAGTGTTACCGTGTTACTTGGCGCTGGGCGTAGATGGTCTTCTTCAGTATGTCTTCCATCAGGCACCAGCGCGAGAATGCCGATTGTAGCAGGTTTGCCCCGACAAACGCGGTGAACAAGAACCAGTAGGGACTGACAAACCAGCCCAGGGCAAGACTGATCAGGACAAACGTTCCCGCGATCGCGCGGATGGCCATTTCGATTGGCATCTTCTATCTCCTTCTCTTCGTTTGCTTACCCACTTCACTTATTGATGGTCGATGACGGCGCTCCGATCGCGCAGCGTTTTTGGTTCCCGACGAAATACAGGATAGGAACGGCGATGCGGCTGATCAGGAGTGAGGCCACTTCGCCCGCCATTAGGGCAATTGCGAGACCCTGAAAGATTGGGTCGAACAGAATGACACCGGCTCCGACGATGACCGCGCCCGCGGTCAGAAGCATCGGGCGGAATCGGACGGCGCCGGCATCAATCACGGCCTCATCGAGCGTCATGCCTTGTTGGAGGCGTAATTCGATGAAATCGACAAGGATGATCGAGTTGCGAATGACGATCCCGGCCCCGGCCATGAACCCAATCATTGAGGTCGCGGTAAAGAAGGCCCCCATCGCACCGTGCGCCGGCATGATGCCGATGAGTGAGAAAGGTATCGCGGCCATGACGATGATCGGAGTCAGCAATGATTGGAACCAGCCGACCATGAGGATGTAAATCAATATCAGCACCGCCGCAAACGCCATTCCGAGATCGCGGAACACTTCGATAGTAATGTGCCATTCGCCGTCCCACTTGATCGACGGCTCCATGGTCGAGTAGGGCTGCGACGCGTTGAGGATCTCGATTCGCGATTCGGTCCCGCCGTACTCCCGCATGTCCAATTGCTTCAATTTCTCGTTCATGTCGCCGATGGCGTAGACCGGGCTTTCCCTCGCTCCCGCGACATCGCCGATGATATAAGTGACCGGCATGAGGTTTTTCCGGTAGATCGTCTTATCTACGACCCGCTCTTCGACTTTGACCAATTCCGACAAAGCCACCATGGCGGCTGGATTTCCCATGGCATAGGGTACCCTGACACGGATTCCCAGGATGTCCTGGATTTGTGACCTTTGGTCTCGGGGGAGTTCCACCATCAACGCAACATCTTCGCGTTGTCCGGTCTGATGTCCCAGATCAACCTGAGTTCCATTTACGGCCACACGGATCGTTTGTGCGATCATCTCGGCGCTGATCCCATGCAGGGCGGCCTTCTCATGATCGATGGTGAGCGTGAGTTTTCGCTGGTCCTCTTCCTGGTAGGTGTCGATGTCGACGACCCCGGGTGTGGTCGCGAAGATATCGCGCACGCTTCTGGCCAACTGCGTTCTCGATGAGTCAGTCGGTCCATAGATTTCGGCGACAAGCGTCTGGAGCACCGGCGGGCCCGGGGGGACCTCGGCGACGGCGACACGTGCGCGGTATTGCGCCGCGATCTCAGCCACTCGCGGCCGTACGCGCTTGGCGATGTCATGGCTTTGTGACGAGCGTTCGCCCTTGGGCAGAAGGTTTACCTGAATGTCGGCGACATTCGCGCCGCGTCGCATGAAGTAATGGCGCACCAGCCCATTGAAATTGAACGGCGCCGATGTGCCGGTGTAGACCTGGAAGTCAGTGACCTCCGGCTCCTGGCTGACCGCATGCGCAATCTCGCGCGCGGCCTGCGCCGTTTGCTCAAGCGAGCTTCCTTCCGGCATGTTGATGACGATCTGGAATTCGTTCTTGTTGTCGAACGGGAGCATCTTAACCTGCACCCACCCGATTGCGACCAGCCCCATCGCCGCCAGCAAAAGCGTCGTGATCCCGACAAGGAAGTACCGACGTGTTTTTCGTTCATGAATCAGCTTGCCCATGAAGCGGCGGTACAGTCGTGTCGTCCAACCCTCCGCCTCCTGACCGTGACTGGCAAGGTGCGCTTGGCCGTCCTTCCAGTGCAGGACGCGAACTGCCGCCCACGGCGTGACGATGAATGCCACAAGAAGAGAAAAGAGCATGGCGGCAGTCGCGCCGATCGGGATCGGTCGCATGTATGGTCCCATCAGTCCGCCGACAAACGCCATCGGGAAGACCGCGGCGATGACCGCCCAAGTGGCGAGAATGGTCGGATTGCCGACCTCGGAGACGGCTTCGATGGCGATCTGTCCCCACGGACGTCCCTGATTTTGCGGCAGGTGCAGATGGCGCGTGATGTTCTCGACCACCACGATCGCGTCGTCGACGAGAATACCGATCGAGAATATCAGCGCGAAGAGCGTAATGCGATTAAGCGTAAAGCCGGTGAGGTAGAAGACCAACAGAGTCAGCGCCAGCGTCGAGGGAATCGCCAGGGCGACGATCACCGATTCACGCCATCCCAGGCTCAGAAGAATGAGAATCGAGACGCTGACGATGGCGATCATCATGTGGAGAAGGAGTTCGTTGGATTTCTCCTCGGCGGTCTCACCGTAATGGCGAGTCACTGCCATCGACACTTCGGATGGGATGACACGGCCCTTCAGGAATGCGATCTTCTCGAGCACGTGATTGGCCACAACGATTGCATTGGTACCGGGTCGTTTGGCCAACGACAACGTGACGGCCGCTTCTTCGGCATGTGGCGCTTCCGCTGCCGCACCGGTTCCAAACAGGACGATCTGCGACATCTCTTCAGGACCGTCAATGATCTTCGCGACATCGCGCAGGTAGATCGGCACGCCATTGTGGACTCCGAGCACCACGCGTCCTACATCCTCAGCGTCGCGCAAGAACCCGCCGGTCTCGACGACGACTTCGCGATTGTCTCGCGTGATGGTCCCGGATTTTGACTGGCGATTGGCTTGCTGTAACACGGGAATGACCGACAACGGATCAAGCCCGCGCGCCACAAGCGCATCTGGGTCGAGCTGAACGCGGAGTTGACGGCGCAGACCGCCGATCAACGTCGTCTCGGAGACATCCTTCACCTCTTTGATGTGGTTCTCAACTTCGGCCACCAATCGGCGCAGTTCATAGTGGTCGAGTGTGGCGCTGTGGAATGTCAGTGCCAGAATCGGGACATCGTCAATGGAGCGCGGTTTGAGCAGTGGAAAAGAGACGCCGGGCGGAATCCGGTCAAAGTTAGATTGGAGTTTCTGATTCAACTTGACGAGGCTACGCTCGATGTCCTCGCCCACATAATAACGGACGATGACCAGCGATTGCTCGGGCCGGGAGATCGAGTACACGTATTCGACGCCGGGTATTTCCCAGATCAACTTCTCCATCGGCGCCGTGACGCGGTCTTCGACCTCCTTGGCTGTGAAGCCCGGCACGGCGACCATCACGTCGATCATCGGTACCTTGATTTGCGGTTCTTCCTCGCGCGGCAGGAGCATAACCGCCAGCATGCCCAGAAGCACCGACGCGAGGATAAGCAGCGGGGTCAGCTTTGAATTGATGAACGACCGCGCAAAGGCGCCCGCCAAGCCCTGTGTGTGTGGAGTCTGCGGCTCGCAACTGGTGGTCATGGCAGGACCTCAACCGGGTCATGGTCGCCAAGTGAAGCCGGTGGATCTTTGATGATCTGCTCCCCGCCGCTGAGGCCGGAGAGAATCTCGATTCTATCCCCAAGTGTGCGCCCGGTCCGAACCAGCTTCAGCGAGGCGCGGTTGTCGGCCGTCACCGCGTAGACGAGTTCCAATTGGCCGCGATGCACCACCGCGCTGGCAGGCAGCGCCGTTCCCATCTCCCGTTCTCCGGGCAGCAACAGCCGCGCGAACTGACCGGCATGCAATCGATCTTGCACGGGAAGAGAGAGTTTTGCTGAAAGCGAACGGCTCACCGGATCAGCGCTGGGCGAAATTTCTTCGACTACAGCCTGAGTCGCCTCGCCATTCGCGACGGTGCGAACTTCCAGCGTATCACCGATTCGAAGCCGGCCGCGTTGTGATTCAGGTATCGCGACGACGAACTGGAGCGACGATTCATCTTCTAATGTGAGCAGCGGCCGCCCCGGCACGGCGAGATCGCCTTCATTGATATCTTTTCTTGTAACGGTGCCGTCAAAGGGAGCCGTGATTCTCGCGTACGTCAGCATGGCTTCGGCTTCTTGCAATCCCGCCGCGGCGACCGCCTGGCGTGTCTTGACGCCGTCGTACTCCTGTTGAGTGGCCGCGTCCTGGCCAAGCAATGTCTCGAATCGTTTGAGGTCCTGATCCGCTTGCTGGAACAGAGCTTTGGCCTGCTGAACTCGCGCGCGAGTCTCGCGCGTATCGAATTCGATCAGCAGATCGCCTTCACGCATCGTGTCGCCGAGCGACACAGCGATCCGCTCGACACGCGCCTGTACCTTGGTCTGAATGTCGGCGCGGTGGCGGGCGACGACGGTGCCCATGATCTCGCTGTACGATAATCCCTCGAGCCGATCGATCTCGACGACCGACACTTTCACAGGCTCTTTGGCCGCCTCGTCGGCGTGTTTCTCCGACCCGCCGCATCCGAGGGCAAGAAGACCTCCGATGACAACGAGGATGATTCCGTGGGTTTGCTTCATGATTGAGGTCCTCCCATGATGGGCAACGCGAGTGCGCGACGCAACGTCGCGACCGCGAGCAATCTATCTGCCTTGGCTTGGGCCAATCCCAGTTCGGCTTGGACCAGCGCGTCTTGTGCATCGATGACATTGGCCGAGATGGCCAGCCCCTGATTGAATCGTTGCCGCGTCAGCTCGGCGCTTTCCTGTGCCAGCGCCACGGCTCGTTCCATCACGCCGACACGTTCTTTAGCCTCCGCCAGAGTGAAGGTCGCCGAGGTCAGTTCAACGGAGGCTTGTAGCCGCGCCTGACGCGCTTCCTCGCGAGCGGCCTTGAGACTCGCGCGCTTCTCACTGACCATTCCGGGAGTGAGGAATCCGTCGAAGAGCGTCCACTCAAGCGACAGGCCTGCCGACCAACTGCTTTTCGTGCCGTCGAATTCCCAGCCTTGGTAGCGGTCAATCCCGGCAAAGGCATTGAGCGCCGGAAGGTAGCCGCCCTTGGCCGCACGAAGTTGCGCGCTTGCGGCATCCACAAAAGCCGACTTGGCGAGGACATCAGGACGCTCGTGTTGCTCCGTGGATGACGGTTCAGAGATGAAGACTTGATCCAGCGTACCGAAATCCGTGTAGCCAAGACTGTCGGCGCCGATCCACAGTCGCAGTCCTTCACGCGCCAATGCCACAGCGTTGCGCGCTTGCAGCAGGCGTTCCTCCGTACGGGCCTTCTGTACTTGAATGTTCAAGAGTTCAGTCTTCAATGTTGTGCCGGCGGCGACCCGGTCGGTGAGGACTTGCTCGTTGCTTTCGTACGATTTCACCGAGGCCTCGGCGCTCCGCACATACTCGCTCGCCGTCAAGACCAGGAGAAACGAACGCGTCACCTGTATTCGCAGTTCGTCGAAGGCCGCCCGCTGCGCATGTGTGATGCCGCGTTCAGCCGATTGTGCCGCTTTTCGATTGGCCCAATCCCGGCCGCCATTGAACAGCCGAATGCCCGCTTGACCGGATATGACCAAGTTGTCCGCTGCGGCAGGGTCATTCAAATTTGGTGAGAGCTCGAACTGCCCCTGATTGAGCGCGTACATGAAGACTTGGACAGGGTTGTCGCTCTGCGAGTACGACGAGGTCAGTTTCAGCATCGGGTAGAACATTGCCTCGGCCTGACGTGTCCTGGCGGCGGCCTCATGCACTCGTTCAGTCGCGGTGATCGCGATCGGAGAGTTCTTCTCCGCGAGTTCTATCGCGTCGCGCAGGGTCAGCGGCTGTGCCGCCGTTCGCCCCGTCAAGGCGGCCAAGAAACTGGCCACGATCAATGGATATAGGCTCTTGTGGAGTCTCATTGCCCTTTCCTCCGTAGGAACCTGCCCCATCTCCCGGAATTCGCTTTCGATTCAGTCATTCAGTCAACCTCCCGACAATCCAGTCTCAGGTTTTCTTACTTCTTTCGACGGGTAATCCCGATGCCCGCCACTCGGGGTATCCGTCTTCCAATCGGCGGGCGTCGAAACCCAGCTTGCGGAGTCGCTCCACGGCTTCGACTGACAACAAACAGAACGGGCCGCGGCAGTACGCGATGATCTCGCCGTCCCGTGACCGTTCCTTCATTCGTTCTTCCAGTTCGTCAAGGGGAATCGACAGAGCTTCGGGTATGTGACCAGCAACGTATTCGCGCGATGGTCGAACGTCGATGACCGTGGCGCGGCCGGATCGCACACGCTGTAACAGTTCCGCCTGTGGGACTGGCTCCAGATCGTCGCGGTCATCGACGAACATCGCGACCAATTCGCGCAAGTCCGACGAGACTCCCAGTGAGAGCCGGCGCATCGACTGCCAGAACCCTGCGACTTCCTCGCCGGTCAATTGATAGTGGACGAACTGTCCCTCTTTGCGTGAGGTCACCAGACCGGCTCCGCGCAGGACATGCAAGTGCTGCGAGACGTTTGAGATCGTCGTGCCGACTTCCCGCGCGAGATCCTCAACAGTTCGTTCGCCCTGCGAGAGCAGGTCGAGGATCTCCAGACGGCGGGGATTGGCCAGAGCCCGGCCCACTTCGGCGAACTTCCCGTAGAGCTTGGCCTTGTAGGCGGCCTGCGATTTGGCTTGTCTAGTCATAAAGTACTTTCGATAATACTAAAGTATTCGGCAGTTGTTTGTCAAGAAAAAGCACAGCCGACGGCATAATACAAGTAACTGATTAAAGGGCAATATCTTACGATGTGGTAATTTCCGTCAATGCTTCCTGCCGTGATCCAGCGAATTGTTGACCGCTCCCGCTTTCGCGGTTCGATCGGCCAATAGCCGGCCACAAGTCAGTCGAGGAAGGACTAGCAGCTAGAAGTCAAAGTACCGATGCGGCAATCACTCGTTGCGCGCCATCTCCATTACCGGTCCAAAATTCTCCAGAATGTGCTATATTGTCCGCACTGTCTCCGGGCAGTTCGTCTCAATCTTGGTCTTAGGGGCTCGAATTCGAAAGCACCTCCGATTAGTTCGCGCAACGAAACTCAACGACCTGAGGCATTCGACTTGAATCGACCGCATCACTTGTGGATCGGTATGGTGGGTTTGGCTGTTGTCTTGACCCTGCTCCCGTTCGAAGCCGTCAGGGCGCAGGTCGACCTGTTGCCGGATATCATCGTACGGGAATCCGATCTCTACAATAATGATGTGGTGACGAACATTGTCCCTGGGCGCACTCACATCCGCTTTTCCAACACGACAGCCAATATTGGATTGGGGCGATTACACCTGATCGGGATCTACCCGCCGCTGGAGGATGGCTCGCAGTTAGTGATGCAGCGCGTCTTTCGCGACGACGACACATATTGGGACGATACGGCGGGGGCCTTCCTTTATCATCCAACTCACAGTCACACGCACTTCGAGAATTGGTGCGCATACCGGCTGCGTGAGCTGCTGCCCGGTGATGGGGTGGGTGCGGTTGTCGCCGAGGGCGCCAAGACCAGTTTTTGCATTCTGGACTTGGGAGTCTATTCCAGTTCGCTGCCGAATTTCAACAGTAGTCCATATTACACCGATTGTGGCAGCGGCGTGCAGGGGCTCTCCGTCGGCTGGCTCGATTTGTACTCGAAATCGCTGCCAGGTCAGAACATCGACATCACGGATGTGCCTGATGGCGAGTATTGGCTCGAGTCGGAAGCTGATCCCCTCAACAATGTCATTGAATCGAACGAGGGGAACAACATCACGCGCATCAAGATTGCCTTGGGCGCCACCGGATCGATCGCGCTTGATGCGTACGAACCCAATGATTCGATCGCCCAGGTCGCAACGCAGTTCGAAGGCGCGGTGAACAGCCCCAACCTCGGACCAACCGGCCCGCGCAAATCGATGTCCAGCCTGACGATTCACGTGGCAGGAAACAGCGACTATTACCGTTTTTACTCCGCGGGTACCGGCACCAGCGCGGACACCGTACGCATTGATTTCTCCACCAGCGCCGGCGATCTGGACATGCGTCTCCGTGATCCCGCGGGAACCCAGCTGGCGATTTCCCAGGGTACCACCAATCAGGAAATCATCCTCCTGACCGGGCGCCCTCCCGGCTGGTACTACATCCAAGTTTACGGCTATCAGTCGGCCATCAGCCCGGCGTACTCATTGACGATCAACCCACCGGCGAACTCACCACCCACGGTGACAGTTCTCGAGCCACCTGTCGGTGTGACGCAGAGAGCGCATGGGTTCCAGAACTATACAACGACTTGGTCGGCGTCCGATTCCGATGGAGACCCGACCTGGGTGACGGTGTACCTAAATGAGATTCCGGCTTTCAACGGCCAGGAGCATTTGATCGAGGCATCCATCAATACGGCCGGCGCCGAAGGGTACCACATCATCAATTCGGCCTCTGTCCCGCCGGGGAATTACTGGGTCTATTGCCAAGTTACGGATGGCGGGAGTATCAGCGGCGACTGGTCCGACGGTCAGATCGAATTCCTGACGTCCTTTGACTCTGATGGAGACGGGGTCTATGATTTCGACGACAACTGTATTAGTTGGGCCAATCCCGCGCAGGAGACGGTCTGCACCAATCACGGCGACCCTGAAGCCGATGGTGTGACCGATATTTTTGATGTTGTGTCACTGGTCAACGTCGCCTTCCGCACGAGCCCCGCGATTCTTGACAGCGACTGTCCGCACGCGCCGGCGGGCCGAACGGATCTCAATTGTGATGGTGCGACCGACATTCTCGACGTCACGATGATGATTGATGTGGCCTTTCGCTCTGTAGTTCCCAACTTCTGTGACCCGTGCGCCTGCAGTTCCTACCCGACTAACTGTCCGTGAGCTTCGGACATCTTTCAAAACAGAAACGGCGCGTACGCGCCGTTTCTTGAACTTCAGCTTTGGATCGTCTGCTAATGCTCGTGTGAATGCGCGCCGGGACGGACGTGGATCCCGTTGGGCAGTAAACCGACTTCCACCGAGTCTGTCACCGTCAGCGAGCCGCCGTCGCGTTTGATTTCATAGACCCATCCCGGTGTCGACGCCAGATTGCCGTTGTTGGCCGTCACATAGAGATAATCCTCGTCCGAATTCGCAGTGATTCCAAATGTGATGTTGTGCTGAACAACAGCTTCTTCGAATGAACCGTCAGTCAAGTCGACCAGGAGCGCGCTGTTGCCGTCCTGGGTCGTCACAGCGAGGTAATGTCCTTCATCGATGAGCATGCACAGACCCATCTGGTAATTCGTCGAAGCGCCGGAACGATTCACGAATGGTACGAGGATCGTATCGATCGTCATGCGGCGCACGAGATCAACCACAAAGATGGCCGATTGGCCGGCCCACTTCGACTTGCGACAGCAGACATAAGCGAGTGAATCGTCGTGGGCAATGGCAATACTGTAAGGAGAAAGAACTGGCTGCCCAAACGGCGCCGAGTCGGGATCAAGGTTCACGTTGAAGACGTTGTCTTCCGGGTCACCGTTGGGATAGTAGTACGTCAGATTATCCGAGCCGGCATTGACGATTACAACAGTTTCGCCATCCTCTGTCTGGGCGATGAAGTGCGGTTGGGAACCGCAGGTGATCGAATCGACCACACTCAAATCCTGTACATGCAGTGTGTACATCTTGGTCGGCTGATCGATCTGCTGGCCGAAATCGGTCACGTAAACATGCTGGGCGTCGGGGGATGTCTCGACGCCGGTCCAATAATGGGCAATCGCGCTGGTCGCGAGGTGCTCATTGGTTTCGGTATCGTACTTGTCTACGAATCCGTTTTGGACTCGGCCGACGATGAAGTAGAAAACGTGCGAGTGGTCGAAGTGGAGATGGTGTGGTGCGGAGCTGGCCGTCGCGATGTCATCGCCGTGACGCTCCAGTCCGGGTGCGGTGTAGATCGAGAGCGTGTTCGACTTCTCATTTAGAACGTAAAGTTCCTCTTCCTCGACTTCGACCACTGGGTCATCTTCAGAACAACCCGCGATGCCGAGTAGTAAGGCAGGTAAAACGACAATTCCGGCCAAGCTCAGTTTCAACAAGTTCAACGAACGCATCGATCTCCTCTCCGGCGATTGAAATTCGCGCCGATAAGATAGCGAACTCAAACGCTCCTGTAAACCGAACTGCGACGCGATAAGTTGTCAGAGGATGGCATCAAGCCGGCAGTCCAAGTATGCTGCGATGTCCGGCCCGTAGGGATTGGCCAGGACGCAATCTACCCATGCCTGACGCTCGTAACATTGCACCATGAGGTCCCAGACGCAGACTGAATTGTGATCCGGTTCGGGGGCTGTCAGACCCGTGGGGTCATCGGGCGGAGAGATCAAGTACCAATGGATCAGCTCGTTTTCGTTGATCCAATAATCGAGGAAGACCTGATTTTCGCCACGACCGTCATGAATTCCGAGAAAGCCGACCCCATAATGCTCGTGCGCGGTCGGATACTCGCGCAGACGTCGTGCGGCGGTGTCTTTGGCTGCAGTGATAAGTTCTGACCGAGGAGTCGGACGCGCGTATGAAATCCCGTATACCTTCAGACGCCAGTCACCAATCTTCCACAGTTCCAGAAAGCGGACGGGACGTGGCTCGTAACGCGTGAATTTCATCGTGGCTCAATCCGTGTCAATCAGCGAAACTCATGAATGTCTCGACACGGCGACTATCCAAACAGCTCGGCCAGCCGCTGGCCTGCCTCCTGGCAGTCGGTGGCTGAACAGGTGTAGGCAAAGCGGATGTAGTCGGACGTACTCGCGCCGAAGTGATGCCCCGCCACGCTGCCGATGCCGTGACCGAGAATGTACTGGGACATCCACTCACCCAGAGGTATTTGACGGTCATCTGGAACTTCGAAACGACCGCGTGCTTGTGAGGCGAGCGCCTCGCGATTGATGCGGGGATACCAGTAGAATGCACCCTTCGGCTTCATCGAGAACTTGAAGACACCCGACTTCACCAGTCCTTGGTGCAGGGCATCGCCGCGCGATTTGTAACCGGCGGCCATCTCTTTGAGGCGGTTGTCGTGCTTGGCATCGAGCGCTTCGACCGCGCCCCACTGAGCCACCGAGTTCACTCCGTTTGTCGTGTACAGGAGTGCTTTGCGATAACGATCCATGAGACGCTGCACAGCCAAGTGGGTGTAGCCGATCCTCAGCCCGGAGAAATTCTGCGACTTGCTCATGGAGAAGATCGGGATGAACCGGCGGTAAATCTCCGGATCATCGGTCGCGTGCGCTTGCTGTGTCAGGATGACATACTCGGGATCATACACCAGATCTTCATAGGCCAGATCTTCGATGACGAAGAATCCATACTTGCGAACCAGGTCGAAAAGCGGCGCCACATCCGCTTTCGGATAGATCCCTCCAGTGGGGTTTCCCGGGTTGACGATAATCACGGCTCTCGGTCGGAGCTTTTCGACTGCGGCGGCAAAGTCATCCATCTCCCAATTGAATCCCGACTTTTCATGCACCTCGACATCGGCCAATCGAGCCCCGGAGAGCCGCGCGACGTGGATCATGGACTCCCAAACGGGCGACGGCAGCAGTACCGTGTCGTCCTTGCTGAGGACCGAAGTGAGCACGCAGAAGAGCACGCCCATCGCGCCCTGGCCGGTGAAGACGTTTTCCTCACTGAGGTCGTGGGTGATGCCATTCTTGCGCGCCAACTTCTCGCAGATTCTTGCGCGCAGGGGCCGGATGCCAGTCGCCTCGGTGTAGTAGGTCTTGCTGTCGTGGATTGCTTTGATCATCGCCTCGGCGACTTCCGGGAAAATTGGATATGAGGGCGTTCCGGATTCCATCCGGTAGACCTTCTCGCCGCGGTTCTGTTTATCGATTAACGCATCGCGAATCTCCACGATCCGCGACAGCGTGACACCATCATACAGATTCGGCGACAGCGCCGACTGCGTCGATGGGACTGCCTGCTGTTTCGGTGTGGCGATGGCCGTTGACATAGAGTGAGTCCTCAGTAAGTACTTGTTAGAATCCTCTCAGAGCAGGTGCGCGTCCGGGCGTGTGTCGAGCCGTTCTTTGACCCGGGCGATTTCTGTCGGATCTATCTCAAAACTCTTCCACGATTCTTGATCGACCCCGCTCGCCGGTCCAAGTTCGAACACCGTCCGACCATCGGGGGCGAATGCGTACGATCCGCCGCCCTCATCGTCGCGCGCGTTTACGCCAACAACGAAGCATTGGTTTTCCACGGCGCGGGCGCGCAGGAGCAGTTTCCACAGATCATCGCGCACCGCCGGCCAACGGGCCGGTACGATCAGCAAATCGAGTCCACTCTTGAACCACGGGCGAACGATCTCGGGGAAACGCAGATCGTAACAGACGATGACCCCGGTCTTCATCGGCGTGACGCCACAATTCAAAGTGAAAGGCGTCATCGGTGACCCAGGTGCGAAGAACAGGTCGTCACCGAGCGGACGAAAGAGATGGGTTTTCGTGACCTCGGCGATCCGCCGGCCACGCGAATAGACCAGCGACGTGTTTCTGGTCTTACCATCATTGCCCCGCCACGCGATAGTTCCTGCGATGACGTGCAACCCGTGAGCTTTGGACAGACTCTCAAACCGATGTGCCAATTCCTCAGCGTTGGCAGATGGTCCCTTATCGTGATGCAATCGCCGGTATCCGCCGTCAAAAAGTTCCGGCAGCACGAGAATGTCGACCGCGCCAGTCTGGTTGTTCTGTTCGAACGCCTGCAAACCGGCGTCGTCGAATGCGCATGCGATACGGATGGCCATGAAGACAGCCTATACCCCTGTCGGGCATCAAGTCCCAAGGGTTAACGGGATGACCGATACGCGGGCGAATTGACCCGCGCCGTGTGACGGGATAGGAGAATACCACCAATTCGCAGGTCCAATCAAGACACTTCTCGTCGGGTCTTTGGCTTCAGAAATAGACAACTTTATCCAGGCGGCTCCGTTAGATTTATCGTCCCTTTGCGGACAAAGCGCCCCATGAAGTTATCCACATCAAGCATCTGGAGGTTTTCATGTTGAAGCGAAGCGGGTTCGCGCTGGCGGTCTTGTTGCTTGTTCCAGCGTTCGTTTATGCCGCCGAAGACGCACGACTGCTGCGTTTTCCCGACATCCACGGCGATCAAATCACGTTCTCTCACGGAGGGGATTTGTGGATTGTCTCGACCAGCGGGGGGCAGGCGCGTCGTTTGACCACTCACGATGGCCTTGAACTATTCCCACGTTTCTCACCGGACGGCAAGAAGATCGCCTTCATGGGAGAGTACGACGGCGACCAGAATGTCTTTGTGATCGATGCGGCCGGAGGCGAGCCCAAGCGCCTCACATATCACCCGGCGATCCGGTCCACGTCAGAGAGAATGGGTCCCGAAAACATCGTGATGGATTGGACGCCCGACGGCAAGCGTATCCTTTACCGATCGCGCGAAGCAACACACACCGCTTGGGAGGGGAAACTCATGACCGTGAGCCCGGAGGGCGGGTTTCCGGTGGAACTCCCCTTGCCCCGCGGCGGGTTTGCATCATTTTCGGCGGACGGTTCCAAGATTGCCTATTGCCCGATTTTCCGCGACTTCCGCACCTGGAAACGCTACAAAGGCGGCACGGCACAGGACGTGTGGATTTACGACTTGGTGAATGCGAAATCGGAGAAGTTGACCGACTGGGTTGGTACTGACAACATGCCGATGTGGGATCACGCGTCCGGCAAGATCTATTTCAATTCCGACCGGACCGGCACGTTGAACCTGTTCGTGTACGACCCTGCCGACAAGTCGACAGGTCAGGTCACCAGCTTCACCGATTTCGACGTTCGTTGGCCGGCCATGGGGCCCAATGCCATCGTCTTTGAGAATGGCGGCTGGCTCTACGTGCTCGATTTGCCGGGCGGGACCCCGCGCAAGCTCTCAGTTCAGCTGGGTTCGGACGACGTTCCCGCTCGATCGCGGTTTGTGAGCGTCATGGACAAGATTCAGGACTTCGTTGTTTCGCCCGATGGCAATCGGGCGATCTTTGATGCCCGGGGTGAGATCTTCACGGTGCCGGTCAAGCACGGCAACACACGCGACATCACCAACACGCCCGGCGTAAACGAGAAATACGCCACAATTTCACCGGATGGACAGAGTATTGCCTACGTTTCCGATGCCTCCGGCGAGGACGAAATTTACACGATCGATGTTTTGGGCGCCAAACCTCCGGTCCGTATTACGACCGGCGGTGACCGTTACATGTATGAGCCGCGTTGGTCGCCGGATTCGAAGAAGCTGGCTTGGTCGGACAAAAGTGGACGGGTCTTTTGGATCGATACCGGTGTCAAAGCCAAGAAGATGGTCGCAGCCGGCAAGCGAGGCGACCTCCGTGACTTTTCCTGGTCACCCGACTCGCGCTTCATTGCCTGGAGCGACAACAACGACCAGTTCATTTCGCAGGTTTGGATTTACTCACTCGATGAGGACAAGCCGCGGGTGGTGACCCCCGGACAGTTCGACGAATTCAATCCGATCTGGGATCCGCAAGGCAAGTATCTGTACTACCTCTCGAATCGCTACTTCAATCCGATGCTCGGCAACTACGAGTTCGATTACGTCCTGAACAAGACAACAGAGATCCACGCGCTGATCCTGGCCGCCAAGGACCCCTCGCCGTTTGCGCCGCAGAGCGACGAGATTTCCGCGAAGAAGGAAGAGTCTGCCGACGCGAAGAAAGGCGACAAGAAGGACGCGAAGGACGAAGCGAAAAAATCTGTGACCGTCACCATTGACTGGGCGGGTCTGGCCGACCGCGATGCGAAGATTC
Source organism: uncultured Ignavibacteria bacterium (assembly GCA_964371625.1). GTDB lineage: Bacteria > Zixibacteria > MSB-5A5 > WJJR01 > WJJR01 > JACQFV01. Next base: position 577,928 of record CAYJMP010000002.1, read on the forward strand.
CGGTCGATGCTGGCCAGTATAACGGACTCGCCGCCGCCGACGGGAGGATCTTCTACGTGTCGAGCCCGCTCGGTGGTTTGGATGGACAGGTCGAACAGGGTGATCAACAATTGCACGTCTTCACGTTCGAGGATCGCAAGGACCATGTCTTTCTCGAAAAACTGGATGGGTATGATCTCACATTTGACGGCAAGAAGATGATGTATCAGAACGGGCCGACCTACGAGATCATCGATGCCACCGGCGAGAAGGCGAAGACCGGCGACGGCGTGCTTGATCTAAGCCACATGGACATGTGGGTCGACCAACAGGCCGAGTGGAAGCAGATCTTCGAGGAAGGGTGGCGACTTCAGCGCGACTTCTTCTATGATTCACTGATGCACGGCGTCGACTGGAAGAAGATGCACGACAAGTACGCGCCGCTGGTCGATTGGGTTTCGCACCGCTTCGACCTGACTTATGTTCTCGGCGAGATGATCGGCGAGTTGGCCACCGGGCACACTTACACCGGCGGCGGCGACTCTTACCACCCTTCGTCCGACAAGATGGGTCTTCTCGGAATCGACTGGGCGGTTGACTCGGCCGCGCATCGTTTCCAGATCGGCCGCATTCTACAGGGTCAGAATTGGCGCGAGGACCGTCGTTCTCCTTTGACTGAACCGGGAATCAAAGCGGCGGCGGGCGACTATATCATCGCGGTTAACAATCATCAGCTCTCGATCAACGAGCACCCCTTCAAGTATCTGGAAAACACGGCCGGTGAAACCGTGAAGTTGACGTTGTCGAAAAGCGCGGATGGGTCCGGCTCCTGGACGATTGAGCCGAAGACGATCTCGGATGAAGGAGAACTGCGCTACAGCGACTGGGTCGATTTTGCGGCTCACTACACCGATTCCGTGTCACACGGGCGCATCGGCTACATTCACATTCCCGACATGGGCACCCCCGGCTTGAAGCAGTTCGCCAGCACCTTCTACTCGCAGATCCGCAAGGAAGGGATGATTATCGATGTGCGTTGGAACGGCGGCGGATTCGTCTCTCAGGTCATTTTGGAGCGTCTGAACCGTACTCTCTCTGCGATGGGTGTGTCGCGCAACTACAAGGACCCGAACACTTACCCGGGAACGGTGTTCAACGGGTACCTGGCCTGCCTGTGCAACGAGCATTCCTGCTCCGACGGCGACAATTTCCCGTACCACTTCCGCGAGTTCGGACTCGGACCTGTGATCGGCAAGCGGACCTGGGGAGGCGTGGTTGGTATTCGCGGCCATCGCCCGTTTACCGACGGCGGCTTCATGACGACGCCGGAATTCGCCAAGTACGATTTGAAGCGCAACTGGATCATTGAAAACCACGGGGTGGATCCCGACATCGAAGTCGAGTATCCACCGGAGATCGTCTACAAAGGCGGAGACCCGCAGATTGATCGGGCCGTTGTGGAAATCATGAATAAGATAACTGCGGCGCCGAAGTCGCTGCCGCAGCCGCCGTCGGTTCCGCCCGATAAGCGGTAATAGATCGCTGATGTCCCGCCTCATATGGCCCGGTCTTCAGTCCAGAAGACCGGGCCATGTTCTTTGAAATCCGCAATGAATTGCTTTTCTTTCGGTCCACGCTGTGGCACCAAGCGGCCCAGAGGGAGCCTCGGAGGACAACGGCATGGCTATGAGAGCGGTCACGATGTTTTCCGTCCTAATCGTCAGTATACTCGGGGTGTCGGGCGCTCTCGCCCAGGATTTTGTGACGGTCGCGGAGCAGAACGACTTCCGCATCACATCCTCCTACGCCGAAACTGTCGATTTCTTCAAGCGACTTGACTCGGCATCCCCATTTGCGAGCTTGACCGTCTTTGGCAGGACTCCGCAACAACGCGATCTACATTGCCTGATTGTCTCATCCGATAAAGCGTTCACCCCCGAGGCGGCCAAGAAAACCGGCAAGGTCATCATCCTGATCCAAAATGGCATTCATGCCGGCGAAATCGACGGCAAAGACGCCTCAATGATCCTCTTGCGCGAGATCCTGATCACGAAAGAGCGCGCCGCGCTTCTGGACAGCGTGATCATGCTTGTCATTCCGATGATCAGTCCCGACGGGCACGAGAATAACTCGCGTTACACGCGTGCCAATCAATATGGTCCCGACAACGCCGGATTCCGCACAACGGCCCAGCGGTACAACCTCAATCGTGACTACATGAAAGCCGACGCGCCGGAAACGCAGGCGTGGCTGAGACTGTGGACGGCCTGGATGCCGGATTTCTTCATCGACAATCATGTCACGGACGGTCACGACTGGCAGTACGTGTTAAACTACTATGTCCCGTGGCATGCGCACGCGGCCCAGCCAATTCGCAATTGGACCAGTGGCGTATTCGATCCCTATTTCAAATCGCGCTGCCACGAACTCGGATTTCCGCCATTTCCCTATGCCTTTCCCATCCGGGGGCATGCCGAAGGCGCATTGGGCACTTATGTCGACCCGCCGCGTCTCTCGACCGGATACGTCGCGCAGTGGAACCGCTTCGGACTCCTGATCGAAATGCACTCGCTCAAAGAGTACAAGTCGCGTGTCCTGGGCAATCATGCGGCGATGGTGGCAGTGATGGAAATTCTCAACCGCGACCGCGCCGGACTGAAGAAAGCGATTGCCGACGCCGAGGCAGAGTTAGTCTCCGGCCGCCTGGACTCGATCCCCTTCACGTTCGATCCCACCGGAGAATCGACATTTGTCGAAGTTCTCAATTATCCTATGACGATGGATTCCAGCGTCGTCACCGGCGGCAGGTATCCTCGCTGGGACCGGAGCAGGCCGCAGAGCGATACCGTGCCCTACTTCGCCTCGTTCCGTCCCGGCAAATCGACTCGAATCCCGCGCGCCTACATCATCCCGCGTGAATGGACCGAGGTCATCGATCGGCTGCGCCTGCATGGCGTACAATTGGATACGCTGATTTCCGAAGCGGACCTTCCTGTAGCGGTCTATCATTTGGACAGCGTGAAGTTTGACAAGGAGTCGTACGAGGGGCATGTCCGCGTGTCGTACAAAGCAACAGAGCGCGACACGACTTTACGGTTCCCCGTCGGTACGGTCATTGTAAGTCCGCGGCAGGCGGCGGGACGGATCATCGTTCACCTGCTGGAGCCCGACGGATCGGACTCCTTCCTCGCTTGGGGATTCATGAATACCGTTCTTGAGCAGAAAGAGTACGGCGAGGCATACGTGATCGACCCGTTTGCTGACTCGCTCTATGCCAATAACGCCGAAGTTCGGGCCGAGTTCGATACGCGCATGGCGGCGGACTCAACGTTCGCCAAGAGCGTTTCGGCCAAACGCGATTTCTTTTACAAGCGATCGCGGTTTGCCGAAGCGGGCTTGAATTGGTATCCTGTTGCCCGTTCGATGGGTGAAGTTCAACAAACGCAACCATGGAAGGATTGAACAATGGGTCCCGGCGAAGTCGTCTCTATTCACTTTGTCCGCGAAGATGGCGGGCGCGCCACGAAGGTCGACTCGGCCGAGGTGCGAACCGATTTCGGCATTCCGGACGATTACCGTTCCGGCAAGAACCGGCGTCGCCAGATCACGATGATCGAGGAAGAGGCGCTGTCCGAGGCGGCACGCATTCTTGGAAGACCGGTGCCCGATGGCGCATCGCGGCGCCAGGTCGTCATCCGGGGTTTGGATTTGAACACGCTCATCGGCCACTCGATCCGGATCGGCGATATTGTGCTGGCCATTGAACGCTATTGTGCTCCGTGCCAACGCATGAACGATGAGTTGGGAGCCGGCGGCCGCGACGCCCTGCGCTGGAAAGCGGGAGTGACCTGCAGGGTCGTGAGTGGCGGTATGTTGCGAGTGGGCGAGAAGATCACCCTCGACCAAGAGTCGTCGTGAGATGCGGAATCGTCCAAACCGGACTGAAGTGATAGTTCATTTAGGTAGAGGGTAACCCTGCCGACACAAGAGAAAGCAACACGGGGGCGGCCTTAAGCTCCCCGACGTACTGAGCACATGAAAGCGCTGCACACCATCGATGTCCAACCGCATGTCCCGGAGCGTCTTTCCGACTTGCTCATGATCGCCTACGACCTCTGGTGGTCATGGAATCCGCAGGCGATCCAATTGTTCCGGCGCATGGACTCTGATCTCTGGGAACACTCCGGACACAATCCGGTCGCGATGCTGGGCGCGATGCAACAGGAGCGCCTCGACGAACTCCAGAACGATGACGGGTTCCTCGCGCAGCTTGACCGCGTGGGACATCAACTCAAAGAGTACAAGTCCGCGGCGACCTGGTATGCGAAGTCGCATGGCCCGGTCGATCAGCCCCGCATCGTGTATCTGTCGGCTGAGTATGGTCTGACCGAGTGCATGCCGATCTATTCCGGCGGTCTGGGACTGCTGGCCGGCGACCACATGAAAGCCGCCAGCGAACTGGGTATTCCTCTGGTCGGTGTCGGACTGCTGTATCAACGCGGCTACTTCACGCAGTACCTGAATGCCGACGGGTGGCAACAGGAGCGGTACAATGACAACGACTTCTTCAACATGCCGATCCGGCATCTGATCGGCCCCGAGGGCCAACCGCTCAAGATCTCGATCCAGTTTCCGCGACGCACCATCGTGGCGCAAGTTTGGGACGTGCACATCGGGCGGGTGCGGGCGATTCTGCTCGATACCAATGTTCCAGAGAATTCCGCGGACGACCGACACATCACCGCAGAGCTTTACGGCGGCGACAACGAACGGCGTATCCAGCAGGAGATCGTGCTCGGTGTTGGTGGCATCCGGGCTGTGCAGGCGCTCGGATTCCGTTGTTCCGCCTGTCATCTCAATGAAGGGCACAGCGCCTTCTCTGCCCTGGAGCGTGTGCGGGCTCTTGTCACTGAGCACAATTTCGCCCCCGGGCAGGCACTCGAAGTCGTCCGGAAGACGACGATCTTTACCACGCACACGCCGGTCCCCGCGGGCATCGATCAATTCCACGAGCCGATGATGCAAAACTACTTCGGCGACTTTGCCCGGCAGATGGGTTTGGCGTGGGGTGATTTCATGGCGCTCGGCCGCCTGGATTCAAGTGATCGCAGCTCACCGTTTAACATGATGTCGCTCGCGCTCAACATGTCCTACCGTGCCAACGGGGTTTCGCGCCTGCACGGGCGCGTCTCACGTCGAATGGTTGAGCGCGGTTGGCCCGACATTCCCGTCGAGGAAATACCCGTCACCTCGATCACCAACGGTGTCCACACCCGCTCCTGGATTTCCCAGGAGATGTCCGAGCTGTTTGATCGCTACCTGGGCCCGGCTTGGGTTTCGCAGCCCGCCGACCAGACGATATGGGAGCGCATCGAACATATTCCCGATGAGGAGCTGTGGCGCACCCATGAGCGCCGTCGTGAACGCCTCGTGGCTGCCTCACGCCGCCGGCTCGCCCGGCAACTCGAACAACGCGGGGCGCTCGATCATGAAATCCACGCGGCTCGTGAAGCGCTGAACCCCGCGGCTTTGACGATCGGATTCGCGCGTCGGTTCGCCCCCTACAAGCGCGCCACGTTGCTCTTGCGCGATCGCGACCGTCTGAAGCGACTGCTGACATCGGACACACGTCCCGTTCAGTTGATCATCGCGGGCAAGGCACATCCCAATGATCAGTACGGCAAAGACCTGATCCGTGAGATCGTTCATTTCTCACACCAACCGGAACTCCGGCGACGTATTGTTTTCCTTGAGGATTACGAGATATCTCTCGCTCGTAGTCTTGTGCAAGGTGTCGATCTGTGGCTGAACACGCCGCGCCGTCCCATGGAAGCCTGCGGAACCAGCGGCATGAAGGTCGTTTTCAACGGCGGCCTGAATGCGAGCATTCTCGATGGTTGGTGGGATGAAGCCTACGCGCGCGACCGTGGCTGGGCGATCGGCTCCGGTGAGGAGTACTCCGATACGAATCTGCAAGATCAGATCGAATCCGACGCGCTTTACGATCTTCTCGATGAGGAAATCATACCGCTTTTCTATGAACGCGGCACCGACGGACTCCCGCGCGGCTGGATCGAGCGCATGAAATCCGCGATGCGCGCCCTCTGTCCGCGATTCAACGCGAACCGGATGATCCGCGAGTACACCGAGCGATTCTATGTGCCGGCCATCTCGGATTGCGATCGATTGAGCTCGAATCACGAAACGCTCAACAGCTACTGCGCCTGGAAGGACCACATCCGTGCCAATTGGAATCTGGTGGCGATTTCAAAAGTCGAGGCCCACGATGGTGGACGCGTCAGTGTCGGCCAATCCGTCAGCGTGACGGCCACCGTTGTTCTCGGAGCGCTCTCGCCGCGCGATGTCCGCGTCGAGCTCTATTTCGGCAAACTTGATACCAACGACGATCTCAAGGATGCCACACCCATTCCGCTTCCGGAAGTCCACGATCTCGGAAACGGTACCTTCTCCTTCAGCGGGACCACCACGCGGAAGCGCAGCGGCCGCTATGGCTACTCGGTTCGGGTTCTGCCCGCGCATCACGCGATGGCGCATCCCTGGGAGTTGCGTCTCGTCCATTGGCCGTCCGACCAGACGATCCGGTAGACCCGGCCAAGACTCACGCGAAATTGCCTCGGCATTCGAGTAAACCTCTGTCAGAGAGATCCCTTGCGTCAGTGCAGTTTCGATTGTGCGGCGGGCCAGTCGGCGCGCCCGAAACTATCCCGCATGACCTGCATGATTGGATCGAGCGGTTGGTAGGCCATCACGGGCACGTCCGCAACAATCTTGTGATCCGAGACGACGGCAATCAAGCCCTGGGCCGCGGTGAATGACGGCGTTGTCACTTCCGGCTTCAAGATGCATTCGATCTTCGGATGCGGGCCGCCGCGGTATCCCTCGTAGATGATAAGATCGGGGGGGTGAGGAAGAGCGGCGAATGCCCCTTCCAGCCATTCCTCGAAAGTATCGACCGTGTGTGCGGTGTAGAGTCCAATTTCCGCCTTGGCAACCATGCCGACCGCGATGGCGCCTGCTTTCTTCAAGCGGTCGGAGTCGGTGCGCGGTTTGTCGAAACCGACTTCATCGGAGGTGTGCTTGATTGCGCAAACGCGCAGTCCGGAAGTCGTGAAGGCGGCCACCAGTTGTTCGGTCAGAGTCGTCTTCCCGGAGTTCTTGTGACCCACAATGGCGACCGTGGGGATGCGTACGCGCATGCGGTCCATCGTTATTCCGGGGTCTCCGCGTGCCCCTTGTTTTCGAGAGCGGCATCGAGGCGTTCCTCTAATTCCTTGACTCGCTCTTCCAGCTTTTTCCGTGCATCCTTCTCTTCCTCGAGCTGACGCGCGGCGACGTTGGGAGAATCTTCCGGCTTCTTCTCGCGAATCTGCTTGATAGCGGCCTGCGCCGTCTCCCATTCGGAAATCTGAGCGCTTTGACGGAGTACCCGCTCCAATCCATCGACCGCTTCGGGGCGTCCGAGCGCGCCAATCGCCCGCATGACCGGTTTGCGCAGATTCATGTTGCGGTCATCGAGGTACCGCTCCAACTCGAGACTGTAGCGGCGGCGGATCTTCTCGTCCTGTTCGTACTTTGCGATTGCGGCAATGAGTCCCGCTGCACTAGCTCGCACGGCTGTGGGATTTCCGGGGCGGGCGTATTGCAGGGCAGTGGGAATCAGGTTCTGATCGTTGGTGCGACGTAGGGCCGCGAAAGCGTCCTGCTCAATCGTGTACTTCTCCGAACGCCGTCCGATTTGCGACTCGGCCAGTGGCCGCGCCGTTTCGACATCGATCATGGAGGCGGCGTCGATCGCCGAACCGCGCAACGGGTCCAGCTCGCTGGACTTGACAATGCGCTCGACCGCTGCGTATGCCGTCTTATCTCCCTCAAATGTTCCCAACGCATAGATGACACGATTTTGAACGTTCGGATCGTCGTCGCTGAGTCCGATGAGCAGCGAGTCACGCGCGGCGTCACCGCCGAGTTCGCCGAGTGCGTCGGCCGCGGCAGACCGGATCCCGCTTTGCGGATCGGCGCGCAATGCTCTCGTCAGCGTTGCGAGGATCTCGTCCGAAACCGGCTTCTCACCAAGTTGAGAGATCGCATCACGCCGGGCGAGGACCCGCTCACTGTCTTGCGCCTGTGCCAACAGTGAACTGGTCGATTGCTTCTCCTCAATCTCCGCCAAAAGCCAACCATCGGGATCGATAAGCACGTAGTCGGGCTTAGTCTCAAGAGCAAGGTAGTAAGTCGCTCTCTCCTCGCTGATTTCGTAGGTCGCGCGTCCCCGCCTGCCGCCGCTGATCCATTCGATTTCCAAGGGGAAGCGAAAGAGCGGAGTCACTTCGTCGACCGTCTGCGTCTGCTCGATCTCCACCGTCAGGAGCTGTTGATCGGGATTGTAGTCTGTTGAGACCTTCAGTTCCGGATGACCACCGTGTTGAATCCATTGATCGAAGAACCAGTCCATCTCGCGTCCTGTCGTCTCCTCAATAGCCCGCCGGAGATTGTCTGTGCCAACGTTCTTCGCATAATTGTCGGTCACGTAGCGATTGATCGATGCCCACCACAGCGAGTCACCAAGGAGACCGCGGATCATGTGTAGGACAGAAGCGCCGCGAGAGTACGCGTACGATCCAAAGAGGTCGTCGGAGTGGACATACCGGTGGTGAACCGTCGAGCGCCGTGTGCGCGCCGCGCCGACACCACCTCGGCGAGTATTGACCATGCTGAGGAGAAAGCGATCCTTACCCCAGCGCCCCTCGACCCACAGATCCTCGAAATAGGATGCGAATCCCTCGTTGAGCCAGGCTTCGGACCAATCGTCCAACGTGACCAAATCGCCAAACCACTGATGTGCGAGTTCGTGGCCGACCAGTCCATTGGTGCGATCGCCGTAAAATTCGTGCGAGACCTTCGGGTGCAGGGTGGTCTCGGTGTTGATGGTCATCCCGGCATTTTCCATCCCGCCATGAATGAAATCGGTCACCATAACCTGGGAATACTGTTCATAGGGAAACGGGACACCGATGCTTCTTTCAAAAAAATCCACCATCCCCGGCGTCTCGCCCATGGAATGTGACAGCCAACTCCCAAGTCCTTTGCGGCAATAATAGACACAGCGTACACCGCTGGATGAAGTCTCGACCAACGAATCGAATTGTCCCACGGCGACCGCGATGAGGTAAGTCGAGTTTGGAACGCCGCAGGCCCAGTGGAAAGTCCGCGTGCCATCGGCATTCTCGTCCAGCTTAACCATCTTGCCGTTTGAAACCACCACGTTGGGGCGCGGTGTTCTCACCGACATCGACGTTGTGCCTTTGTCGTTGGGATAGTCATATCCGGGGAACCAATAGCGGTTCTCTTCGGCTTCGCCTTGCGACCAGATCATCGGGACTTTGTCAGGGTCTTGGGGAACGGACGGGACGAAGTAAAGTCCCATTGTTGGCGAGCCGTGGTAAGCGATCACGATCGAGGTTGTGTCCCCTGGGCGCAGCGGCTTGCCGAAATCGACCGCGAAGCCGTCATCATCAACCGCAAAATCGAGAGGAGTGCCATCAGCAGTCCGGACACTTTCGATCGTCAATCGCGCCGCATCGAGCTGGAGATGGCGAAGTGCGGGAATCACGGAGACAAACTTCAGAGTAACGGTCCCGGCAACCCGCACGACCGAAGGGTTGAGTGCGACATCGATGTGCGTGTGGAGCAGGTCGATCTGACGGTCGCGTCCCCAGTGCCACTGCGCCGAATCGGGCTGCCAACTCTTTTCGGCAACGTCGGCGCGAGTCACTGACGACGACGCCACGACAAGTACCAACACAAACAGACCGGATCTGAAGTGGCTTAGTGGCGACCAGGGCGTTTTCGATTTCACGATGAACCGCCTTATTGAAGACATCAATTTTCCGGTTTCACTCGGATTTGCACGACGTCAACGATCCCAGGACCAGCCCGCTCTCTTTATCAGGTAGACAACACCGCATGCCGCTGCGGGAAGTAGGCAAATATAAACTGGAACGAGGTAACGCGATTCGGTTGCCACAGGGAACAAGACGAGCGCCGTTGACACCGCCTGGCCCCCGGTGACGAGAGCCAGCATCTTATTCGTCCTCCAAAACGAAGTCAATCCGATTATGATCACGATCCAAAATGCCAGCATAGCAACTCGCCCGATCCAGAATGCCGCTGGGTGCTTCCACTGCCACTCCTTCGTGCCCGGGCACAATGTCCATGCGAATCCGACCTGGATCAGACATCTGCGAATCACACCGACAGGGTCCTTCTTCCAGCCTGCGACCGTGGCGTCCTTGAGCTTGTCTTGAGGCCCCTGATTGAAGAGGAACTCATCTGCCATCGCCTCGCGAAACGGGGAATTCTGATAGACGTCCTTCGTACCAGTAGTTGAAAAGCGAGCCCATGAGACGTCGTCAAGCATCATCGCCGCCGGACCCCAGTTTGAAGCCATTGGTATCAACTTGCCAGTCGTGACGTATCCGCGCACGAGCCACGGCGATTCGACAAGAATGTGGCTGAGCAATACGACAAGTGCGATCCGAGTCTCCTTACGGGCCAGCAGGAAGACTACGACAACGAGAATCAAAGGCAAGAAGAGGCTGACGGGGCGTATGTAGGTAGCGAGGCCGAACAGAATTCCCGCGATCGCGGCCGGCTTCCAGCGGCGTTTCGTGAGTCCATCGATGAGAAACAGCATGCCCCACGCACAGAGGGCGATGTAGGACGGTTCGGTCTGCGAGTTGGCGGCGAGTTGGCGGATTGGCTCGAGGGCGACCAGCGCGACAAACACAACGAGGGCGACTCGATTGCCAAGAGCCTGCCTGGTGATGAATGCGATGGCCAAGTAGCCGAGGAAAAGAGTGATCAATTGGAATGTGTGGAAGCCGGACAACGAACCGGCGATCCAGAGGTAAGCGGCAAGCAGCGCGGGGAAGCCCGGCGGTTTGCCAATGACTGGGTTGACTCCGTCAAAACTGAATCCCCTCCCGGCGAGCATGTTCTCGGCCATTCGCAGATATTCAGCCCCATCTGCAGAGACTTCGAAGTCGGACCAGAGATAGCCGGCGAGAAGGTGTATCAGGAGGAGCGTTGCTGCCACAAGCCAGAAAACCCGGCTAGAACGTGCGGGAGATGAGTCAGGCAACACTCTGCCCAACCAGTCCTGTTTGAGGCGCGCTGGACTGGCGCACGCAAGCGATCAACAGTCCAAAGTAGAGGCAGTTGAAGAGACCCCCTAAAGAATAAAATGTATGGGTTCCGTAGAAGAATCGTGCGAAGATGGCCAAACAAGGGACCCATACCGAGAGCAGCAAGTGCAGGGATGATCTGTCTGCGATCCGCGGCAGGGTTCTCCAACCGACTCTTGTTACTCTGACAAAGAACCAAAAGAGAGCAGCCAAACCAATCAATCCAGTTTCTGCCGCATACGTGACCAGATCGTTATGAGCTCCAAGTCCGCGGGAGAACTGCGACATCGGATCAAATCGCCAAAACGAAACGAACTGGTCCCATTTACCGATCTGTGCCAGCCCAATGCCCATGATCGGAGAGTCAAGAAAGACTTGAAGGCCGGTTTTCCATAGGAAGAGTCGGATAAAAATCGTGTTGGAGCGTCCTTCCACGGCTTGAAAGACCCGGTTGGCCGGCATTTCGAAAGTCGATATTGCGCCGGAGAGGAAGATTATGACCGCAAGTGTTGATCCGAGCACAAGCCACAACACGCGGCGCTGGATCGAGGGCAGACGCATGCGCCCCGCCCACCACCAAATGATACCGCAGCTCAGAAGCACCCCGATCGCGGCATACAGCATCGCCTCACGAGTCTGAGTCACGATGATACCAAGCCCCATCGGCAAGGCGAGAATTGCGAGAAGCCTCCGCTTCCACGCCTCCTCGTAGAGCAGGTATCCAATGCAACAGAACATGATTGCAGTTGCCAGGTAGAAGGGGAAGAAGGCCGATGCGACGCCGAACACTCTTTGACTCCCGTCAATCTGAATGGCCCTGACGATGTTGGGGATCGAGAATGCAACCCCCATTGAAAGCACCAGCCACAATATCCGCCAGATGTCCTGTGCGTGGCAGACTTCGGCGACCACTAGGATGATCAGGAACATTTGCAGGTGACGGAACCAGTTTACAATTGCGACCGAAGGGTCGAACGCCCAGATCATGCTCGCTGCAAAGGCAACGAGGATCGCGGCCATGGGGATTAGAAGCGGGTGTTTTCGGAGTTGCCCAGAGCCGTTCAACGTAACGTGAATCACGAGTCCGGCCACGAGCAAGAGAGAGATGATATCCCCCGGGTAAATCCCGATTACCCCCGGGATATCGACGCGCAGGAAGATACTGACGGTGAGAAGATACACGCCGGCACGCGGCCACAGCACCGCGATGCATCCGATCAGGGCAAGCAGGGGGGCAAACGCCACGGCCCAAGTTGTCATCGCGCCCAGGACACCGAAAGCGATCTGGACCACAACCAACACCCAGATGGACTTTACAGGAAAGGAATGCCGATCCAGCGGTTGAATGGGTGCTGTCGACGCGAGAGCCACAGATAATTCCTCGTATGGGCGGCACTGGTCGCGCCCACCTGAGAATATAGCGAGGTCCGAGAGGAGGGAATAGAACTTACGAAGGGCCGCGACGGCCGGATTGCGGAGTGTTCAGCGTCCTAAGAGATCTTGGTTTTGATTCGCGCGAAATCCTCTTCCACCAAACGCCCGACCCAACGTTCGACTTCTTTGCCTTGGGGATCGTAGAGAATTGACGCGGGAATCGCTCCGGAGAGGGAGAACCGCGTGGTCAGGTCATCTGTCGACCCGGAGAATATCACGTTGGCGTACGGGACCCGGTACTGCGTATTGAAGGTGCGGACTTTCTTCAGCGCCTCCTCCGGAGTTGGGGACGTCATGAAATCCGCTGAGATACCGAGCAGTGTGAATTGCTTGCCCTGGAGGGACTGATGCAGGGCGACAAGATCCGGTGTCTCGGCGACGCAGGGGCGGCACCACGTCGCCCACACATTGACCAAGACCCATCGGCCCCGATGGCCCATCAAGACTGAATCGATCTCACTCACTCCACCCACGACAATGGAGGACCCGTCTGCCGTGTTGGTCGAACTGGGCGCCGCTGTGGAGTTGCCCGCCGATGCGGGTGGCTGAGGCGGCGGTGCTGACTCGGTGCCGCAGGATGCGAGTATCGCGAATACAAGAACAGCGATCGGGCCAGAGAGGCCCGATCGCTGCGATGCATCCCCACCGTCCAATCGTATCATGAAGCGGATTTCTTCGCGGCAGGTTCGAGCACGTCGGCGCGCCACTTGATCGAGCAGCCAAAAGCGGTCGTTGCGGCCGTCGGGATTGTCTTTCCTCCCACTAACGCATCCAGCGCTTCGGGCAACTCGCGTTTTGTTATCTTAGATTCCACCGACGCGTCATCGATACGCCCACGATACACCAGCGAGCCCTTTGCGTCAAAAAGGAAGACATGCGGCGTCACCTTTGGGCCATACTTCAGTGCAACCGCTTGCGATTCATCATACAGATAGGGGAAATTGTACTTCATCGAGTCGGCCCGCACCTTCATCATTTCAAAGGAATCGTCCGGGTAAGCCTTCACGTCGTTGCTCGAAATGGCCACGACACCCACACCCTGCGGTTTGTACTTGGCGGTCAAGTCGATGATGCGCTTCTGGTAAGCAACAGCGTACGGGCAATGGTTGCAGGTGAAGACGACCAGTGTGCCCTTTTCGCCGGCCACATCCTTGTAGGCATATGTCTTGCCGTCGGTCCCAGGCAGCGAGAACTCCGGAGCCGCCTTGCCGATCTCCAGTTCGGTCAAACCCGGTGGTTCCTTCGCTTGCTTCTGAGCTGAAGCCGATGTGGCGGCAATCAGCAAGGCCGGTACAATCCATTTACCACGCATATTGACCCCTTTCCATACGATTCAATTTCAGTTCAGTATTAAGTTCGCAACCACAGGCTGTTTGCGCAAGAACCCATCTGGCAGTCTAATACAGCATGAGGGGTGTATTTGTTCGGTTAATTCGGCGCCGCCGCACTTGGCTCGCACAAGCGACCGAATCTCTTTATCTTATGGGTCAAGGGTGACGATGGCGCTGCGGTCAAAAATCAAAGGGGTAGTTCTTGCCGGAGGATTGGGTCGGCGGCTTGGTCCGTTGACCGAAATCACGAACAAGCATCTCCTGCCAATCTGGGACCGGCCGATGATCTTCTATCCGCTACGGACACTTCTTGAGGCCGGGATCGATGATGTCTTGGTGGTCACTGGCGGGCAGAATCCTGGTGACTTTTTGCGTCTTCTGGGTGATGGGCGCGAGTTCGGGTTCCGGCATCTCTCCTTTACTTACCAAAAAGGGCAGGGTGGGATCGCGGCAGCGCTTGCCTGTGCCGAGGAGTTTGCCGGAAGCGACCCGGTTTGCGTCATCCTTGGGGACAACATCATTCAGAAGAGCATCCGGCCCCAAGTTGAGAGTTTTGAAGAACAGGGCGCCGGCGCGCGAGTCCTGCTGAAGAGGGTTCCCAACCCGCAACGCTTCGGAGTGGCACGATTGGCGGGGAAGACACTTGCCGAAATCATCGAGAAGCCGAAGAATCCACCGTCACCGTTTGCGGTCATCGGTATCTACTTCTATGACGCGAGCGTCTTTCGCATCATCGAGAAGCTCAAGCCGTCTCGACGCGGTGAGTTAGAAATCGCCGACGTGACCAACATTTACTTGAAGCGCGGCTTGCTGACCTACGGCACCATGCCCGGCTGGTGGACAGATGCCGGCACAGTTGAATCGCTCCACCATGCGTCGTCACTGGCGGCACGCACCTGGTTTGACCCAAAGTCAAAAGAGACTTTCTGGCCGCCATTCGATCGTTGGGTGACCCAGCGACTCAAGGAATCACGATGATAACGTCGAAGCCTGAAACCCACATTCATGGCAGTTCCGTGCGTGAACTGACAGTACACCCTGATGACCGAGGAAGGCTGTTCGAGGTACTACGTAATGATGATTCAACCTTTCTGCGTTTTGGCCAGGTCTACGTGACCACGGCCTTTCCGGGAATTGTGAAAGCTTGGCATAGGCACAAGAAGCAAACAGATTTCTTTTGCCTGATTCAAGGCCGCGCTCGCTTCGCCCTTTATGATCCCCGCCCTGATTCGCCCACGCGCGGCCAGGTCGATGAGATCATTTGTGACAGCGAAACGCCCAAACTCATCATCATTCCCAATCTGGTCTATCACGGATTCAAGAACATCGGCACGATCGATGTCATGTGCATCAACTGCCCGACCGAAGTCTACAACGCCGCCGACCCGGATGAAGAGCGAGTCGATCCCTTCGACAACGACATTTCCTACGATTGGCGCCGCTGATTGGTATGAGACTACTCGTCACTGGCGGATGTGGATTTCTCGGCTCGCACTTTGTGCGCGCCTGGTTGCGGAATAATCCCGACGACACGATCACTAACCTTGACCTCCCGACGTATGCCGGGTCTATCGAAAACCTCGAAGAGGCGGCGTCGAATCCCAATCACACGCACATCTCTGCCGACATCGCCGACTCGAAGGCCATGCGAGCGGTGTGGAGCGAACGATTCGACGTCGTCGTTCACTTTGCTGCCGAGACACATGTCGACCGGTCGCTGGAAGATGCGTCCCGTTTTGTCCGCACCAATGTCTTGGGCACGCAATTGCTCCTTGAACATGCGCGCCGTCAGGGCGATGTGAGCGTCATCATAGTCTCCTCCGACGAAGTCTACGGTCCGACTCCCAAAGGCGCGGTTTTCGGCATCGGCGAGCCGCTTCGGCCGACCAGTCCGTATGCCGCAAGCAAAGCGGCGGCCGACTGGATGGCATTGTCATATCGGGCGAGCTTCGATCTCGATGTAAGCATCGTCCGTTCAGTTAATGTATACGGTCCTCGCCAGTATCCCGAGAAGTTCATTCCTTTGTTTGTGACCAATGCGCTTTCGGGCCAGCCAATGCCGCTTTATGGCCATGGGCGGCAACGGCGCTCATGGCTCTATGTCGATGATTTCGTCGCCGGCGTTATGGCGATTGTATCCGATCCGACCAAGCGCAGCGAGAAACCTATCTGGCACCTCGGATCAACTGAAGAACTGGAGAACCGCGACATCGCCCAGCGCATCTGCAGTCTCTGCGCCGCCGACCCAGCGCTCATCACGCATGTTCCTGATCGTCCCGGCCACGACCAGCGTTATGCACTCGATTTCTCGCAGACACAGCGGATCTTCAAATGGACACCTCGAGTGCGATTCGATGACGGTCTAAGTCGCACGGTCAATTGGATACGCGACAATCTCGACTGGTGCCGTTCACGCCGCACGTGGACTCCGGAATTCATGCGTTCGGACGCGAAGGAGTAACGGCTTGCGAATCGCGATAACCGGCGCTTCGGGACTGCTTGGGCGCGCACTGATCGAGAAGGCGACGCCGCATCACCAGATCATTGCCGCCTCGCACTCGACAGATGTTATCGGGCGCGGGTCCGTTGAGATGATTCCCCTCGATCTCAACGATGTCAATTCCATCCAGCGATTCGTCCATTCTTCCCAAGCCGACCTGTTCATTCATGCCGCGGCGACTACCGATGTCGATCGCTGCGAATGTGAACCGGAGCTGGCGCGAGCGCTCAATGCCGAAGCCACAAGTCAGCTTGTCGCGGCCCTGCGCGACTCGACCTCGCGTATCCTCTACATCTCCACAGACTACGTTTTCGATGGGGAGATCGGCCCCTATGGAGAGGATGACTGGCCGAATCCGATCAATGTCTATGGGAAAACCAAACTGGAGGGAGAGAAAGCTGTACTCGCCCTAGGAGCGCGGGCCAGCATCGTCCGCTCGGCCAGCTTTCTCGGATATGGCGGCCCCTCGCGTCCCACATTTGCCGAACGCATGCTCGAGAGTATGCGTGAGAATCCACCCCTGCGTGCGGCATTCGATCAGCTCTCGAATGTCACACCGGTCGACGCGTTGGCCGTCTGTATTATCAAGCTGGCAGAATCAGGCGAATCGGGGATTTGGCATATTGCCCACCCGCAGATTCTCTCACGCTATGACCTAGCTGTCCTGTTGGCCGATCTTGCCGGGCTTGGCCGCGCGAGCGTTGAAAGCGTCAGTTATGCCTCGCTCCATCGCGCCGCCCCGCGACCACTACGCGGTGGGCTTAAGAGTGAGAAAGCGAACCGCGTGCTTTCGCTGACTTGGCGGCCCTTGAAGGAATCGCTCACCGGATTCTTGTAGCTTACCCGGCTTTCGCCCATTCACTAAGGAACTTCCTTCCGCACCACCGGACGCATTTTCCGTAACTCGGCACCAACCTACCCAACGACACCAGAATGGCGTCGAACTGCCTGTCGGCTAATCCACTGTCAGACATCGGCATACGAATTAAGTATTGGCCCCATCCCATACTGGCACCGGATTTGACATGTGCATACTCACGACGTCATGGATGGCGTCGGCCCAAGACGGACTGGAGGGTGTCCGTCGCAAGCCAACCTCAAGGAGTGAGTCATGCGCACCAGAGAAAAGTCCCGCCCCGCCGATGAATCCAACTCGGGTGTCTGGTTCTTCATCCTGCTCATCGTCGCCATCTTCGTGCTCTACTGCTTGGCGATGCAGCGTCCCTACTGTTGAGCCGCGGAGACGATCTGGCCGATAAGAATTATTGGGCAGTGAGGAGGATGTTGTGACGGAATCGCATGGATCAAAGCAATCACGTGATCGACGAGGATCAGAATGCAAGACAGCCGTGATCCTCGCCGGCGGCAAGGGAACCCGACTGCGACCGTACACGACTTCGTTCCCCAAGCCGCTCATGCCTGTCGGTGATCGTCCGGTTCTGGAAATCCTGATCGAGCAACTCATCCGCGACGGATTCACCGATCTCCGTTTCGCGGTCGGCCATCTGGCCGAGCTGATCGAAGCATACTTCGGCGATGGAACCCGCTGGGGCGATGATGTCACAATCGCGTATTCACATGAGACATCGCCACTCGGCACTGCCGGCCCGCTCGCGATGCTGGTTGATGGATTGCCGGAGAACTTCATCGTCGTGAACGGCGATGTTCTCTCTGATCTCGATTATCGCGCTTTCCTGGAATCGCATCACAGCAATGACCCGGCACGTGTTTTGACCATCTCCACTCACAAACGCATTCTGTGTTCGGAATACGGCGTCCTCAATGCCACGCCCGAGGGTTTGGTGCGCGATTACAGCGAAAAGCCCTCGTATCACCTATCTGTCTCCGAAGGCGTGTATGCGTTCTCGCGCGAGGCGCTTGCGCTCATTCCCAAGAATCAACGGTTTGATTTTCCCGATCTCGTTCAGCGGCTGCTGCGCGACCACCTTCCGGTTGTCGCATGCGAGCACACCGGCATGTGGCTCGACATCGGCCGTCCCGATGACTACGAGGAGGCTCAACGGCTTCTCGCCGATCACCCGGAGCGGTTTCTGACCAAGGCGACTACGCATCGCCACAGTCAGCCGTCAGCCGACGAGGTGTCAGGACCATATCGGATTCAGTTGGCGGACACATATAGACGCACGTGACCCGCCAAGGCAGGCCGTGGCGGGCCGGGGGGGCAAGATGAGCACAATCGAGACTCAGACTGTCGTCAGAAACCGTCTCTCCAACTTCACTTTCGATCCCGATTCCAACGAAAAGTCAAGAGTTACTGTCGCGGCCGCGCCGCTATCCGGGCGGGTGGCGATTGTCTCCGGCGGTGCCTCTGGCATTTCACGCGCCATCGCAACCGAGCTGGCGCAGCGCGGCGCCGCGGTCGCAGTGGTGCATCTTGGCCAGCCGCGTCCAGCCGAGACTCTCTGCGAAGTCATGCAGTCATTTGGATCACGCGCGCTGGCGGTCGAGGCAGACATCACTAATGAGGTCGAATGCGCCGACATGGTCGCCAACGTGTTTGATCACCTCGGCGTCGTCGACATCCTGGTGCATTTCGCCGATTTCCGAACAGAAACTCCAATCCACCTGCTGCACCGCAAGGACTGGGATCTCGTGGTGCACGAAGGTCTGGGGAGCGCGTACAATCTGACCCGTGCCTTGATCAATCCCATGCGTCAGCACGGCGGCGGACGTGTTGTGTTTGTCGTCGAGACTCCCTGGCGGCAGAACCGTCGCCAGTACGGGCAAGTCATGACCGGCGAATCGGCGATCCGAGGATTGGCGCAGGCATTGGCAATGGAGAACGCGTCACGCGGCATCACCGTCAATTGCGTGGCCACGGGAATCTTCGAAACAGCGCGGACGATCGAACTGACAAGCAAAGAAAAGGAACGGATCACGACTCTAATTCCGGCGTCGCGCATGGGACGTCCCGAGGAGGCAGCACGGATGGTGGCATTCCTCGCCTCCGATGATGCGGCCTATGTGACAGGCCAGCTCATCGCCATCGATGGCGGCTTGTCGATATAGGCGCGTGACTTTTCCGTAGGTCAGGAGCCCGCTCTTGCTTTACGGGCTCCTGACTTGCCAGATCAGAGCGAGCAAGTCAGGAGCCTATAGAGCAGGCTCCTGACCTACGAAGAGCTCTAAGACATTTCGGCGTGGTCGAGAGTATGTCGCAGAAAGTCCGCCGTCGGACGAAAGAGGCGGAGGTGTACCAACGCAATGAGCCCGAACAGGGCGACCTTCGTGAGATCCTCACCGAGGATGTAAAGCACAATCCCGTACAGCACAGCTGAGGCGCCGAGCGCCGCCAACGTGACAGTCGCGCCCTTCGCCAGTTTTGCGAATCCGGATGCGTCATTGAGCACGGTTCGGACTTTCGCCGGGGCAAACAGCGCCTTCTTCACGATGAATGATGTGACAAGTTCGGTCACCGCGACGAAAACCAGCGCAAAGAACAGAATCTGCAGAGTCTCAATGGGGACCAAGACTTGAGTGGGAATGAGCTTCATTGATCTGAGGATATAGACAACAACGAACAAGGCTGCCGGCAACGCGACATTAATAAGCAGTGTCAGTTTGAGAAGGCGGTCCGCGAGATTGGCAACGTCATGGCGTGACGAAGTCACCGTGCTCGATGACTCGGAAGTTGCATTGAACATGGCCCCTCCTTCCGCCGCGAGAGCCGGCGGCCATGCTTTACTTATCGGCCCAGATTCTCCTGTCTACGCTTAGCAAAAAACTGTCGCATGAGTCCGGCGGCTTCCTCGGCCATCACGCCCCCGACCACCTCGACACGGTGGTTGAGCCGCGCGTCGGTGGGAATCTTGAAGATCGAAACACACCCGCCGAATTTCGGATCAGCCGCGCCATACACGACCCGTCGCACCCGCGCCATCACTGCGGCGCCGGCGCACATTACGCATGGCTCGATCGTCGAATAGACCGTGGCATCCAAGAGCCGCCACGATTCGAAGTGAGATGATGCCGCGCCAAGCGCCAGAATCTCGGCGTGCGCGGTCGGGTCATTCAGACGCACGGTCTGGTTGTGCCCGCGCCCGACGACGAAACCCTCCTTCACGACGACCGCACCGACCGGCACTTCACCTTCTTCAAACGCCTGTTCAGCTTCCCGCATCGCCTGCTTCATGAAAAACAGTGCGCGTTCATAGTCGAAGTTGGGGTCGAAGGTGTGCATCGGCGGAGAAGGTAGTGCTATCGTGGAAACCAGACAACACGATCCGATTTGGCGCATGCGTCCGGAGGCCCTCACCCGGTGCTTAGCACCGGCCTCTCTCCCTCGACTTCACTCGGGACCTACGGCCAAAGGGAGAGGCGAACAACCGGCTAATTATGGCCCGGGACAAAGCACTTACCTTCGTAACTGATGTTTGTTCACCTCGCCCTCTGGGGGAGGTCGGTCCGCGTTAGCGGACCGGGTGAGGGCCCCGAGGCCCCGATCGCAAGGGAGAGTGCGAAGTGTGCGCCCACCCTACGATTTCGGTTTGAACGCTTCCAGCGTCATCGAAGCGAGTGCAAACACCTCAGACTTCTTGTAGTCGTACTCGACCTCGGCCTTGATTTCCAAGTCGATGAAACCGGTTTTGCGGACGATGGCAAGATACAGGTCTTTATCCAACGCGCCCGCGATGCATCCTGCCCACATCTCCATGTCGCGTCGATCCGCCTCCGGGATCGTGCCTTTGGCGATGACATCCGACACGACAAAACGCCCCCCGGGTTTGAGAACTCGGAGTATCTCGCGGAACACCCGCTCCTTGTCCGGGGCGAGATTGATCACACAGTTGGAAATCACGATGTCCGCGGTGTTCTCTTTGACCGGCATCTGCTCGATCTGGCCGAGACGGAATTCCACGTTCGGATGAGCCGCTTTGGAAGCGTTTTCGCGGGCCCTCTTGATCATCGCCTCGGTCATGTCGATTCCGATCACATGCCCGGACGAACCGACTTTCTGCGCCGCGAGGAAGCAATCGATTCCCGCACCCGAACCCAGATCGATTACGGTCTCGCCCGGTTTCACATCCGCCAGCGCCGTCGGGTTGCCGCAACCGAGTCCGAGGTCGGCTCCTTCCGGCAATGTGGCAAGTTCTTCCTTGGAGTATCCGAGCGACATATCGGTGACCGAGGAGTCGCAGCAGGAGGGGCCGCAGCATGATCCGCTTCTTTCCGCAATGGCGGCATACCTTTCCCGCACTGCCTCGGTAATTGTCTTGGGGTCTGTCATGAGTTGGTTCCTTGTTCTTTCGTTGTTAGATTGGGTGAAACGGTGGATGCGATAGAACCGCACCCACCCCACAGATCAGAGGCCCATTGGGACTGCGCGCCTCCGAGAGCCCCGTCTTGGAGCTCCCGGAGTTGGTCCGATGGGCCTTTTAATGTCGTGTCCGGGACTGTGTCCGAGCGCCGCCGCAGCAACGCGCAACGCGGGGGACCAAGAAACGAGTCATCGAGAGTCTCCTTTCTTTCGTTTTGATTCAGCCTCAGACAAATCCGGCTCCGGTTTGGGAGTGACTGTCACGCAGCAACAGGGGAAACAGGACGCCAGCCCGATGCAGACAGCGCTCAAGGCACCGCCGTTGATTGAGTAATAGACCTTCTGCCCCTGTTTCTCGCGTTTAACCAGCCCCGCATCGGCCAGGGTTTGCAGGTGTCGCGAGATTGTCGGCTGGGACAAATCGAAGAATTCCACGATCTCGTTGACAGTGCGTCGGCGACCCTCGAGCATGAGCATGATCTTCATGCGCGTGGTGTCGGCGAGGGCCCGGAAGGAGTCAGGCAGGGCATCGGTCTTTATTGTCGTCGGTTTTTTCATATGCGTTCATGCGTATATACGCATGCGCGTATTTAGCAGTTGCACTTTTTTTCTGCTCCCAACCCGGTTTTTGCGGCCGTCCGCATGCTGCGACCGGCCAGGCTATTTGCTGACAGCCACTTAGAAGTGACGATTCCTGCTAAACGGAACGCCGGTTTCAGCCGATGTATGAAAAAGGCCGCCTGCAACCCGGGTCGGGGGAAGGGCCTTGCCTTTGAGGGACAAATAATGCTCGCCAAAACCACACGCAGCGCCGCGCGCGACTATTTGGAAGCGATCCTGGTCGCGCTGATCATTGGAGTCGTTCTACGCGCGTTTGTCGTGCAGGCCTACCGGATACCGTCGGAGTCGATGCAGAATACGCTGCTCCCAGGTGACTACCTCCTGGTCAGCAAATTCTCGTACCACTTTTCCGAGCCGAAGCCGGGCGACATCGTTGTCTTCCAGTATCCGCTAAATCCGGCCAAAGACTATGTGAAGCGCTGTATCGCGGTCGAGGGGCAGACTGTCGAAGTGCGTGACAAGGTCGTTTACATCAATGGCTCCCCTGCCCCCATCCCAGAGGAAGTCACTTTTTCAGATTCGCGTGTGCTGCCGTCGCATTTGTCCAATCGCGACAGCTTTGGCCCAGCCTCCGTGCCGCCGGGTCATATTTTTGTCATGGGCGACAACCGCGATAACTCGCGCGATTCACGCGAGTGGGGGTTCCTTGACAAGAACCTGATTCGCGGCAAAGCGATGTTTGTGTATTGGTCGTGGGAACCAGATCCCGACGCTCCGCAGTGGGAGAGCCCCTACATCCTGCCGCTCCTGACGATCCCGTTCTACAATCTCGCGCATTTCCCCACGCACACGCGCTGGGACCGCATCGGCAAGGGGTTGTAGCCAAATCGACGATTCCTCAATGATGGGCGGCTGAATCTTGGCCGCCCGTCCTGCTTGATTCCCTCGGTGCTTAGCCCCGATATTAATTCCAGCAACGGTCGGAACACATCGGTCATTCTCATTGGTCGCATACCAGATGGAATACGCGCGCCTCCTTCGCACCTTTATCGACTCGCCGGAAAATCGCACGGCCTGGCTTGCCGCGTGGGATCTTGTCGTCGGGCAGATCACCGCCTACCTGCGGGCGTGGGAGTCGCGCGGGCGCCGTCTGCCACTATCGCTCTTTGCGGGCGAGAACCGGCATCGCGATTTGGCCGTTGTGGTGATGAGCGAGTTATTCATCGTGGAGACGAAGACCGGCCAGTGCCCGCTCGTTCGCTATTTGCTTCCGCACTCGAAGAAGTCGGACGCGGCATTCTTGGATCATTACCTCGCGATCATCCGCAAGACGGCCCGTCAGAATGTTCACAAGCTGGAACGCGAGAACGGCCTCGAGGCCTGGAATATCCGGCGCAACCTCCGACGGGCCCTGCGTCAATCGAACGGTGAGTTTCGCGATGTATCAGGCGGCAAGTTTGTCGAGTGGGCCTGGGCCAGGGCGAAGGACAGCGCTCGCGTCGATCAGCCGAGTGTCGAGGGCACGGTTCTGCATACCTGGGTGACAACCGCGTGTCGCGATGAATCGCACACTCCGGCGCAGTGCCGTCGAGTTTTCGCTTCACTCGATGACGATGACAGATTTCGTAACACGCTGTCCTACTTTCCGCTGGTGAAGACATTCATCACGGTCCAGCTTGATCACGATTGTCAGCAGGAGGTTTTGCCGGATTCCCCGCTCTTGGTGCGTGTTCGGGGGCTCTTGCGATCTGCCGGCAATCCCGTCTGCCGCGAGATTCTCAACAACGATCTGCCGCACTTGGCACAGGTGGCCGGATTGGACTCTAAAGAGGTCGAGGGGGTCAGTGCCGCATTGCAGGTCTGGCTCTCCGATTGGATCGAGCACCTCGACAACGACAGCTTGCGCGAGTACCTGTGTGAACAACTGGGCGAGATTCCGCTGCCGGTCTATCAGAAGCGGTATCATTATCTCTGGAACACCCTCACGGCCAAGTGCAAGGAGCGCATTGTCCAGCGCGTGAAAAAGCAGTTGGGAATCGAAAATGAGGCCTAGAACGCTCCCGACAATGTCCGTCGATGGTCCCTATCAGTTGAGAGGGGAGGGGGACCGTGCATCCGTCTGACCATGAATTGATACGATATGCCCGCCTCTCATCAGGCGAGCGCATCGCGCTGGGCCAGCTTTCACAGCACTTAAGCCAGTGCGACGCCTGCCGTGAAGAGGTTGCATTGATTGAAGATTGGCTGGCCGCTGCGACTGCCCAAGGTGACCCCGAGCATTCGGTGTTTGAAGACCTGGTCATCCGGCTTCTCCGGAAGTCATCGCACATTGCCCTTAGACCACTTGATATGTCCATCCCCATGCCTGCGCAGTACTCATTGGCCGCCGATGGCGTGACTCCCGTGATGGCGGGGCTGAAACACCGCGCGACATTGTACTCTGAAGACCCTGAGGTCATTTTGCGGGTCATGCATGATCCTGCTACCCGTCGCGACTTTCTGCAATTGACTGCGGAGGACCCGTCGCTGACCAACCATGTCTATATCCACTTGGCTGAGCCGCCGATGGAGTTCCTAACGAATGAACTGGGCGTGGCAGAGATGCCGACCGCCGCTCTCGAAAATCCCGAGGCGCTCTTGTGGCGTCTGCAACTTCCCGACGCGAGTTTCACCCTCAAACCGCTCGAATCGATCGGTGCTGCCGAAGAGACCGTGATCGACCTGCCGGAGGGAGATCGTGTCGCGATCCGATTCATGCAGGATGCGTCTGGGATTTCGTTGCGTGTGCGTCCTTTGCGCATCCACGGACAGGACGCGAGCGAACGATTGCGCGTAGTCGTCTGTCAGTCGGGAGGACGCTGGCAGGCGGTCGATTCGCGCACACCGGGTGAGTGTGTCGCCGCCAATTTGAGCGCCGACTCGCCGATCGAGATTCGCCTGTTTGTGATCGAATGACGATGATCTGTTCCATATCATTTGAAAAGTCCGGTCCCGCAAAGAACGCGGGACCGGGGACAGACAAGAATGTCTGTCCTCCTAAAAAACAAAATAGGAGGACAGGCATTCCTGCCTGTCACGCGCTCGAAGAGCGCGACGCTCTCCTGATGCGTCTCCTCGAGCAAAACAACATAGCATGACATCATCATCGCTAACTCCGCTCGGCTTCACGCGCGCCTATCAGACCTATCGCGCCGAGAATGCCGCGATTCCGTTTCCCGACTCACGTCTCCTCGCCGCGGCACGTTTTTGGACACGACACGTGGAGTTTCTGTCCTCTGATGCATATGCGACGTTCTGGCGGGAAGACCTGCCCCCACTCTTGAATACAGTAGAAGTCCGCCATTTCGAGGAATTGCACCCTGACGAGCTGGCCGAGATTGCGACATTCGTCGCGTCACTCGATTCTGCCCGGATCGAATCCAAGATCGCAGCGGCGGAATTTTGGAAACTCGGAGCGAAGAAGTGGTTCTACGTCGGCGAAGCCAACCGCGCGCTCAAATGCCTTGTGATTGCGGATTGCGGATTTCGGATTGCGGATTTGGAGCTCTCCAATCCACAATCCGAAATCCGAAATCCGCAATCGACTGTGAGCGCGTTGCTCGATCAACTCGGGGCAGACGAATCAAACCAGAAACTGCATGACTGGTTGGTGCGCTTCGACGCCGACTGGCGCGGCATTCGCGAATCGGGTCACACGAATCTCGCCACATGCGTGTTGGTCGAGCGTGATGCCGCCGGGAACCCGATTCGCGGACGTCTCCGCACGCTCGAGGCACGGGTCGAGCCGTTGGCTAGGAGCCACGATTCCGATGAGGTGGTGTTCGGCCACCAACTCCGCGCCGCCGATGATCCACAGGTTCGTGGGGCGTACTCCGCCCTGGCCGCCATGCGTAATACGGAATCCAACGCTCTTCAATCCGCAATCCGCATTCCGCAATCCGCATTTTTCCGCGCCCGGTTTACGTTCGCCGACAGCGGCCGTGAGCCCTACGGTGGCGATTCGCTGGGGTTTGCCTGTCTCGTTGCTGCGCATGGCGATTGGTGGTCCAAGGACCTGCACCGGGAGAGACGGCTCATTTCGTCCGGTACGGCATTGACCGGAGCGCTAAATCCGGATTCGTCAGCAGAATCGGTATCCGAAAGTTCACTTGCGAAGAAAGTGGGACGGGTCTTCTTCTCGCCTCTGACATCCTTGGTCGTTCCCAAATCCAACCGAGACGCCGCCGAAGCCGAAGTCGCGCGCCTGCACAAGCAGTATCCCGCGCGCCGCTTGCGTATCCTCACCGCCGAGCGCGCCACCGACCTCATCACTGACGGCAACATCATGATCCCCGAACGTGTCTGCCTTGGGGAATACGCGGTCAGGGCCGCGGCGAAGTATTCGCGGAGCGTGAGGGTGCAGGTGCCGCTGTTGATCGTGCTCCTGTACGCGCTTGCATGTCTGATTAGCCCTCCACTCTGGGTGTTCTTTGATGATTGGCCGGCTAAGATTGAGGTGACGACTCGTAGCGTCAAGGCGCTGAACAAGAGCGGCTACACGATCGGAGCATTCGATCGTTTCGCACGCCCTCTCGTGCCTTTAGCATACTCTCCAGATCGCCATCAGGATGAAGTAGTGTACTTTCAGATCGCAGATGTGACAGGAGACAAAAAGCCTGAGATCATAATCTGCCCATTCTTCGAGGGAATGGCCAGTGGAACCCCGCAGGGTCCAATCTATGTGCTAGGATCCCAAAGGTTCGGTGGACTCGACTCACTTTGCACAATTCCCCTCTACCAAGTTACTGGATATCCTGGGGATTCCGCTGGAACTCAGGGGACGATTTATCCGTGGTACCTCACCCGCCTTATCGCCATGGGAGAACTTGATAATCCGGACGCGACACTTGCCGTTGTCTCAGTCGCCTCATACCCGGGACGGGGGCAATTGAACGTTTATGACAGCCAGGGTCGTGCTCGCGGCACTTTTGTAAATCAGGGGCATTTCCGATGGACTTCATGCTCATTGGTTGACATCGATTCGGATGGAGACAAGGAGCTCTGCCTGGGTGGTTGCAACAATAGCCTGAACGCGGCAATCGTCGGAGTATTTGACCCGACTCGAGTAGACGGAGTCAGCCCTCCGTGGGACAGCGATGACTTCGTGAAATCTGGCATGCGAAAGGGCAGTCAGGATTGGTATCTCGGTTTTCCCAAGACAATGGTCTCTCAAGAACGAAAGCTTCAAGATCACGTGCAGGCAATCACCGTCGATTCGGTGCAAGGAGTTGCGATACGGGTACATAACCCCGCCGGTTTCTCAAGTGAATTTCAATTGTCCACCAGCCTGTCCCCCATATCGGTCCACTTTGATGACGGTTTCGTGGACACACTTCGGACTCTCCTCGACGAAAGAGAGTTGGCGGAGTACTCGATCCACCTCCTCTCCCAAACTGCAATATGGAGGGATACTGTCAGAATCCGATGATATGCTCGACAGCTTCCTCGGGTTGTCGCTATCTCCTTATCGAGGAGGAAAGCACAATGCTGGCACATCATAGATTGCTCGTTTGTCTTACCCACTTCGTATTGTCGTGTTTGAGTTTCCGCCCCGCTCTTGCAGGGCTGGTGGCACACTGGCCGATGGAAGACCCGGCGGGCACTACCGTGTCCGATCTCTCCGGGAATGGGCATAACGGGACAGCGACTGGGACATTTGTTACATGTGGGTGCCTGGGGCAGTGTCGGATCTTCGCTTCAGCGGCCTCGGATTACGTCACTATTCCCGATCACAACGATTTTCATTTCACGGGAGACTTTTCTCTCGCCGCATGGGTCCGATTGGCTGACATCTCGAACTCGGAAGCGAAAATACTCGCTAAGTTCTCTTCATATCAGTCTGCAGACGGCTATGAGATTTCCATCCGATCAGATAGGAGATTTGCATTCGAAATCTCTGATCCAACGCTGGTCGGTCAAACAATCGCACTGTGGTCGATGAACACCATCGAGACTGACAAATGTTACTTTCTCGTTGCCACTCGTAAGGCGGACAGAATGGAGGTGTATATCAACGCGAGTATTGAGGGAGAGACATCTTCTCCGACGCAGGTTCTTTCCGATCCTGCGGCCATCAGGATTGGCAATAGGGCACTCGGCCCAGACGATCAAGGGTTCCCTGGTGAGATCGACGACCTCAGGGTGTATGACCATGCGCTCTCACAAGCAGAGATTGATGAACTATACAGATGTGCCCCGCAGGAAGTACAGCTCTGTCCTTTCGACGCATCCGACACCAACTGCGACGGGATCTTGGACATCCTCGATGTTGTCCAAGCAGTCACCAGAGTCTTTCGTAACGGATCGCCGTTGTCGCCGTGTTGCCCATTCCAGTAAGCGTATTCTAATCCGGCTGGCTGGGAGGGAAGCCGGATTGGCGGGATTCGGTGATGCCGAATCACGTGCATATCATTCTCTCCCCTTGCAAGGGGTATACCCTCTCTCGAATCACCCATGGGATCAAAGGCGCGAGCGCGCGATTCAACCTGCGACGCGGAAGTCAGGGTCGACTTTGGCAAGTCGAATCCTGGGATCGAATCCTGCGGGATGATGACGAATTGAACGAGAAACTTGAATACATGCTGCAGAATCCTGTGGAGGAAGGGCTGACGGAAGATCCCTGGTCATGCTACGGGTGGTATTTGAATCCCTCACCGATGAAAGACACAGGCTGAAAGCCTGTGCTACCGAAGAGCCCTTGATAGCGGGTTCTCCGAAATTCGCCTTTCGTCATCCGAGTTCTTGGTGACACAGGCTTTCAGCCCGTGTCATAATCAAAACAAAACCCCCATCCCTTTCGGGATGGGGGTTTTTCGATGATCACGGGTCGAACGATCCGTGCTGAAGCTCAGGCCACCTTTTGCCAGGCCGGGAGGTGCGACATCTGACGGTCGACCTCCTGCTCGGCTTTTTCGCGCGGCCAGTTTTCGAGCTTCATTGTGTACTGGATCATTCCCTCCCGAATCTCACTACGGGGTTTCAGGTTGCCTGCCAGATCGGTGCAGTAGATGCAAAGACGGCCATCCGATGCGCCGTTGCCGTGTTGCGACGGCCGCGACATCGTCATGCCGCATGCCTCGCACCGCGGGGCATTGGTCATGGCTCCCTCCTTTGAGGGCGTATCTATAGTTAAAGGTCCCAAAACGCCCCAATAGGCGCCCTGGGACTGTGACGAAAATGCGGTGGGGCCCGTCATCCTTCCGATTTCGCTTGAGACAAGGTCTGCCACCATAGGTTACTCTCCAAACTAATTACCGAATCAGGACAGTTTCAGTTTGCGACAGTTTCCCCACTGCTTGCCAAATCTTCTATCGCCATACCAATCAACCGGTTAGACCGACTAATCATGCGTTGGACAAAAGACAACGCCCACACCATAAGTATCGGCCGGTGCGGGCGCAACTCAAGAATTACGATGTCGGAAATGCTATGAACGATGTTCCTCGGAGAAGCGCTCCGAGAAGTCGCGCCGAAAGAACTGAACAAAAGCCATCACCAGCAGGGCCAATGGAGGAACAATGGCCCAGAAAGCCGTCCAGAATCCTTGCATGGTGTTAAGCCCCCGATTCTCTTTGCCTTCAGTCCGCTAACTGAGGCAATTTGTTGAAGTCCTTGCTATAATCTGCTGTCATTCTATGACTTCTGGCCATCCGACAGCGAGATGGTAGCGACGAATTAACAGTGTTAAAACCGGGCCGCAATAGAAAAAGTGATTGTTCGCGAAAAAAATTCCAAAATCCCGTACTTCTGCCCTCTGTTAAACACTTCGGCGTGGGGTGCGTTCGGACTTTAGGGAAAACTGTGATAAGGTCCCAAAAACAGGAGAAAAAGTTGGGGAGATCTCGAACCAAGAGGTAACGGGGTTGCCATAAACATCAAGCGCGGCAGCCCCGTGTGGGCATTCTGCCGCGCTCGCTTGTCACGGCCCAGGCCCCTAATCCTTCGCCGTGCGACGAGGACAGGTTTTATCCCGACCCCGTACCATCTATTAGTCGCCAATGGGTCAAGTTTGTTACAGATGTGGCGGGTAAACGCTAAAAATCGTAGCCCCAACTGAAGTAGAACTTGGTATCGCCGCGGTCGGCAAGTCCCCAAAGCAGGGCTAGCGGCCCGAGAGGCGTGTCGAACAGGAGTCCGGCACCGACACCCGCACGGACTTTCTCCCAGAAGTTGATATCCGCGCCTTTCGACCAAGCGTTGCCAACATCCAGACGCGCCGTCAGATAGCTGATCGGATAGAATCGATATCGCGCCCCAAGCGTGCCGGCGATCAGCCTGTCGCCGAGCAACTCATCGTCGGCCAAACCCATAAACGACCGCCGACCTCCCAGCGAGAACCGTTCATGGAGCGGCAAGACACGATCGGCGGAACCGACATGTGCCCCGATCGATAGATTGAGACGTTCGCTCGGTGAATAATACCAGTCCCCGTCGGCCTCAAAAGCGCGATAGACAACCTCGCCATCGGCGAATTCATCCCCCCAGCTCAACCGCGCGGTCATTCGACGGCCACGGGTTGGAAAGTGGGCATCATCGAGATCATCCAACCGCGCCAGAAGCGCGATGACCGAATGGCGATAGGCGCTGCCCAGGGAATCCAACCTCAGATCGATGTGCTCGGAATTCACGACCAACGCCATTTGGGCAAACCGCGAGATATTCTGCCCGAACGACAATTCGAAACCATCCCGTAGCGTCACGAACGTGTTCGAGCGCTCATGATCGTGGTACAAATACCGCTCGTGCCGATGATGATAGGCTCGGACCGAAGCGGTGAGATAGGTGCGGAAGATGCGATCCGACTTGGCCCGGGCAAAATACGATGTACGCCGTGGCGAGTACTGTGCGTGCAACGTCAGTTCATTACCAAGGCCGAGCAGATTCGTCTTCGCCCATTGGATAAACCCCTCCGTCTGATACTCGAGGCTGTGATGCAACCCAAGCCGCAACGCATCGGTTCGGCGTTCGGTGACATTCAGGCGGACCTGTGGGCCATTGGGGGTGCGAACAACTTCGGCCGTTACTTGCTCGAATAGGCCCGATGCATGCAAGTCGGTAAGGCCCTGCGCCATCTTGCGCGCATTGTATGGCGTGCCCCGTTTCAGCGGGAAACTGCGGAGCACTACCCAGTCCTTGACTGTGCGATTACCGGTCAACTCAATCCCCGACAACGGGGCTTCATCGATGACGACACGAAGTGCGCCAGAGCCATCCATCGTGGCCCGCGTTACCGATGCGAGCGTAAAATCGGACTTGGAGTAGCGATCCTCCAGCCGCCGGATCGCGTCGCGCATTTCTGCTTCTGTGAATTCGCGGCCGGCCGGAAGCGACATGGCCGACAACAGGACTGAATCTTCCATGTCCAAATTACCCACGAGCATGATCGTATCGAGGTGGTGACGAGTCAGCCCGTTCTGTAGCGTGTCCAGTCTTCTCACATCACCGTGTGCGCGCAAGATCTCTTCCGACAGCTTCGTCCCCGCTGAATAACCGAGAGCCAGGAGAGTATCCAAACGGTCAAAGTCGACATTGCCGACTTCATTCTGAAGCGGCGCGCAGACAAAATCCGCCTTGGCCAGAGACTCTTGCACCCGCTCTGAAGTCATAACGCTCGTTGCTTGATTGGCCAACGCATACGGGTCATCCAGCTTCTCGATTGACGAGAGCGGTGACATGGTGTTGACCGCGACAACCGGACAGTCGGACAGGGAATCGGCCAATTCGACCGGAAGCGGATCAATCAATCCGCCGTCGGCAAGGAGCTGATCGCCCGCGCGCAGCGGCGTCACCGCCAGCGGAAACGCCATCGAGGCGCGTAGCGCAAAGGCCAATTCGCCATCGCTGAAGACGACTCGCTCTCCCGAGACTAGATCCGTCGATACGGACCGGAAGCGGATCTGCAGACTATCGCACTGAGAGCCCGATAGATAGGTCGAGCGTTGGGTCAAACTTGACAGGTAGTTATAGAGACGTTGGCCGGAAGAAGCGCCGGTCGGCCAGACAGGGCGGAAGCCGCGCAATGGTACCGAAAGAAACCAATCGGCTGTCTTGTCCTTCTGAGAGAGCAGCAAACCCGCGCGGGTCGGTGTGTTTTCGAGGAGATGGTCCCACTCCATGTTGCGCACGAGAGTTTCGAGTGAGTCCGGTCCGATCCCGGAGGCGTAGAGCCCGCCGATGATCGCGCCGATCGAAACTCCGCAGATCAGGTCGATGTCGATTCCGTGTTCATGCAATGCCCTCAAGACCCCGATCTGCGCCAGCCCTCTGGCGCCGCCGCCTGATAGGGCGAGCGCGACGCGTGGTGGGCCGGATGTGTCCTCACAACCGGCCAGTGACCGTCCGGGAAGTAGATTGACTGTCCGTGGGCTTTCATCGGTTCGATCCTGCGCCTGGGCCGTCTTTGGATTGATCAGCGCAAAACAGCACACGACCAACGCACCGACGACACTCACACACCAAGTATGTGGGCGTCCAACCTTCCCTCCAGTTGAGCACGCTTTGATCGCTTGCGTCGATTTCATGTTGAAGGCGCCATCCTGAATAACAGGCACGGAACAATGTAGAGGAAAGCAGGGTACGAGCCAAGACTCCTGACCTTGCAGCCACAGGTCTGGAGATGCCTTGAATCGGCAGGCCAGCGGTCATACCTTTGATGGTCGTCCCAAACACACTCATGTCACCCCGCACAAAAACACTGTTCCGCGTCCTTTCCGTCCTCTATGCGGTCGCGGTGTTTGCGGTTTCGTCCTGGCCGAGTGTAAAATTGCCGGATTTGGGAATCCACTGGACCGACAAACTGGCTCACTTCTCGCAGTACGCGGTCTTTGCATGCTTGGTGGCGGGCGGCTGGGCGCGTGCGGGAGGCTGGTCCAACTGGAGAGAGCAATGGCGACCGGTTGTCTTTCTCATTCTCTTTGCCGCGGCCGATGAATTCCACCAGATCTGGGTGCCGCGGCGTGAAGCAAGCGGGATGGACTGGATCGCGGATTCGTTGGGTGTGCTCATCGGGTTCGGGCTGGGACTCTTCCTGTGGCGTCGGCGGGACAAGTGAATCTGCGCGAAGCCGAGGCGCCGCAAGTCGACTTCGAAGCGCTTCACAAACTGCCGCGAAGCTGGCGGTACTTCAATATCAGCGTCCTCTGGATCTTCTACTATCAATGGGTGATTCGCCTTCTCTATCGCGCGGGAATCCGTCATGAAATCGTCACGTTCCTGTCGTTCGCATGCGGCATCGGTGCAACGTTTCTCATACTTGCCGCAGAGTCGCTCCGGGGGTTCGTTGTCGCAGCAATCCTGGTTCACTTAAAGGACGTTTTCGATGCCTGCGACGGCGCTTTAGCCCGTTTGACTGGCACGGGTCACCGGCTTGGCAGATTCCTGGACACAATGGGAGACGGAGTGGTTTTCTCTCTCTGGATTGCGAGCGCAGCTTGGCGCGGTGTCACCGGTGGCCATTCGGTACTAAACTCCGCAATCTGGGCAATCGCAGGGTGGCTTTCCCTGTTTCTGCAATGCTCGTATTTCAATTTCCATCAACTGCACTACATTCGCCTATCCGGCGCTGGAACGACCAGCCGATTCGACGAGCGGTCGGAGCCAGCCAGAGGAGGCGTGGCATTCCTGGCGGCGACTTATGACCTGTGGTTCGGCTGGCAGGATCGGCTCATCTCCACGTGGGATTCCTGGCAGCGTGAGCTGGCTGGCCTCCCCGCCGACTCCGCCGATCTCCGCAATAATGACTGGTATGGCCGCCGGACGTTCATGATTGCCAATTCCGTGCTCTGTTTTGGCACCTATGCGTTTGTCTTGGCAATTTGCCTGTTCTTCCGGTCTCCATTCTTGTTTCTGCCGGCGGTTGTCGTGGGCATGAATCTCTATTGGCTGGCTATTGTTCTGGCGCGTTTGGTTGTGTTTCGTAGAACCATATGAACGTCTTGGTCACACGTAAGGCGCGTTTCTGCGCTGGGCACCGCTACTGGCGGGCGGAGTGGACCGCGGAGAGAAACCGCGAGGTTTTTGGGGCAT
Source organism: uncultured Ignavibacteria bacterium (assembly GCA_964371625.1). Classification (GTDB taxonomy): domain Bacteria; phylum Zixibacteria; class MSB-5A5; order WJJR01; family WJJR01; genus JACQFV01. The sequence goes on from CAYJMP010000002.1 coordinate 612,278, forward strand.
GCGCCAACGAAAACGGGCATGGCCACAATTACTCGCTTGAGGTCACGGTGTCCGGCCCGGTCGATCCAGAGACCGGCATGGTGATCAATCTGAGTGAACTGGATCGATTGATTCAGGAGTTTGTGATCGAACGCATCGATCATCGCAACTTGAACCTGGACGTACCGGAGCTCGCAGGCAGAATCCCAACAACCGAGGTGTTGGCTGATTTCATCTGGACCACGCTGACAGGCAAGTTGCCAGTGGGGCGGCTTGAGGAAGTCCGCGTCTATGAAGCCGACGACCTCTGGGCAGCGAGACGAGGTTAATGTGTTCGTAATGGGGAAATCATACCGATTCGCGTCGGCGCATACTTTGCGATCGCCGCATCTTGGTGACGCGGGTAACTTGCGTGTCTACGGCAAATGCGCCAATCCATCCGGGCACGGACACGACTATGTCCTGGAGTTTCGGTTGTCTTCGGATCACTTAAGTGTCGATGTCGTGTTCGGGCACGGCCGGCTCGATCAATTGATTGAAGAACACATTGCTCCGCGGTTCGATCGGCAGAATGTTAACATCACGCTCGGTCCGGATTTCATCAGCAGCGGGGAGAATCTTGCGATCATGGCATTCGAGCTGGTTGCACCGCATCTCCCGGATGAGGTCCGACTGGAAGTCCGGCTGATTGAGACGGAGAAGAATTCATTCGTCTATCGCGGCGAGTGACGGGAGGATAAATGGCCCTCGAAGACACAATTCGCACATTGCTGCATGAAATCGGTGAAGATCCCTCACGCGAGGGATTACTCAAGACACCGGCGCGCGTAGCCGAATCGATGACCTACCTCACGCGAGGTTATGGTCAGAATGTCGACGAGATTCTCAACGGCGCCCTGTTTACCGAGGAAAACCAGGAGATGGTGGTTGTGCGCGACATTGACTTCTTCAGTCTCTGCGAGCATCATCTCCTGCCGTTTTTCGGCAAATGCCACGTGGCTTATATCCCCAACCACAAGATCATCGGACTCTCAAAACTCCCGCGCATTGTCGAGATGTATGCCCGACGTCTGCAGGTGCAGGAGCGCCTGACCAAGCAAATCGCCGATACGATTCAGGCGGCGGTCAATCCTCAGGGTGTCGCGGTGGTGATGGAAGCCGAGCACCTTTGCATGCAGATGCGCGGCGTTGAAAAACAGAATTCGGTGGCATTGACATCGACCATGCTCGGGGTTTTCAAAGACAGCGCAGTGACCCGCTCGGAATTTCTTGAATTGATCCGCCGGCCGGGTCTGCGATAGAGCCGAATCCAGCTGTTTACTGGGAGATGGTTAACCATTAACTTTGCCGCCGCAATTTTGCACCTCGCAGGGGAGAATAGAATGTCGATCAAAGCGGACCGTTGGATCAAAGAAATGGCGACCAAGCACGGCATGATCGAGCCGTTCGCGGACCGCCAGGTGAGGCAGGGCGTGATCTCGTACGGCGTGTCATCGTACGGATACGACATGCGAGTGGCCAACGAATTCAAGGTGTTCACCAATGTGCGCACGACGATCGTTGACCCCAAGGATTTCGATTCCAACGCGTTCGTCGAGATTCAAGCGGACGTCTGCATCATCCCGCCCAACTCCTTCGCGTTGGCCCGGTCGGTCGAGTATTTCCGGATTCCCCGCAGGGTGTTGACCATCTGTGTCGGCAAGTCCACCTATGCCCGTTGCGGCATCATCACCAACGTGACTCCTTTCGAACCGGAGTGGGAAGGATTTGTGACGCTGGAAATTTCGAACACCACACCGTTGCCCGCGCGCATTTACGCCAACGAGGGCATCGCGCAGGTGCTATTCTTCGAATCAGATGAGGACTGTGAAGTCTCTTACGCTGACAAGAAGGGGAAGTATCAGAAGCAGCAGGGTATTACTGTCCCTCGCATGTAGTTTCCATCAGAGATGTTAGTTGCCCGCACGATCGCGTCGACTCGTCGCCAAGTTGCGAAGTGGCGACGTGAAGGCAAGACCATTGGTTTTGTCCCGACCATGGGCGCGTTGCACGCGGGGCATCTCGCACTGATTCGTCGCTCCCGGCGTCTGTGTGACCGCACCATTGTCTCAATCTTTGTGAATCCGACACAATTCGGGCCGCGAGAGGATTTCTCCAAGTACCCGCGCAATTGGGCGATGGATCGTCGGGCCTGCAACGCCGAGGGGGTGGACCTGATCTTCGCGCCAACCGTGGAGGAGATGTATCCCGACGGTTTCTCTACGACGATCAAAGTCGGTCGATTGGGTGAGCTCTGGGAAGGCGCGGCGCGTCCCGGGCACTTCGATGGTGTCGCCACGGTCGTAGCCAAGCTCTTCGATATCGTGCAGCCCGACACAGCCATTTTCGGGCAGAAGGATTTTCAGCAGACCGTCGTGATTCGACGCATGGTGGCAGATCTCAATCTGCCTGTCAAAGTTGTGGTTGCGCCCACGCTGCGTGAGCCCGGCGGGCTTGCAATGTCCTCGCGAAATGTGTATCTTGATCGACTGAGCCGGGCCGATGCGCAGTCGATTTTCCGTTCGCTGAAGTGGGCGGAAAAGCAGGTGCACGGGGGAATTCAGAATGTGTCGCGGCTGAGACGTGAGATGTCGAAAGCGATAGAATCGAGCGGGAGGTTTCGAGTTTCCGATATCGGTTTCTGCGACCTTGAGAGTCTGGAGTCGAAGAAGACTGCAACGCGCCCTCTGGTCATACTCGTCGCGGTGGTATGTCTCGTGAAAGGGCCTGCGCAGGGCCGCCGTTTTATCGACAACATCGTGATCCGCTGAGCAATCATGTTGATACCTGTACTCCGAGCAAAGATCCATCGAGCCCGCATCACCGATGCGAATCTCAATTATGAGGGGTCGATTGCGATCAGCCCCGATCTCCTGAAAGCAACGGGGATCAACGTTTACGATCGCGTGCAAGTCGTTAACCTCAACAATGGCGAACGATTTGAGACGTATGTCATTGAAGGCAAGCCGGGCGAAATGTGTCTCAATGGTCCGGCGGCACGCTTGGGTTTGACGGGAGACATCGTAATCGTGCTCGCCTACGGTTACATCGACCCGACGAAAGAGTCAGTGATGCCGAAGATCGTGCACGTCGATTCCAACAACCGGCCCAAACCTGCCTGAGCGCCATGACGGGCGTTCCTTTGACCGACAACTCAAAGACGATCAATACAACCGCGGCGCTGGTTCTCGCTGCCGGTCTCGGCAAACGTTTCGGCGCCGAACACGCCAAGGTCATGGCAAAGTTTCATGGCCGTCCGCTGGTGCAATGGGTGACCGACGCGATTGGCGATGCCGGTATCAAGCGCACTCTCGTTGTCATCGGGCATCATGGCGAAGAAGTCGAGAAGCTGTATCCCCACGGTGGCGTCGAATTCGTCTGGCAGCACGAACGTCTCGGCACCGGCCATGCGGTGCGTCAGTGCGAGCCGTTCTTGCGTGCGCATCATGGCCATGTCCTGGTTCTGTTGGGCGATGCGCCCTGCGTCAAACCGAAGACGATACTCGACCTCTTAGGTCTGCACGATCGGTCGGGTGCAGCCGCGACCGTGCTGTCTGCTGAGGTCGATGATCCGTCAGGCTATGGACGGATTGTCCGCGCCGCTGACGGGACGGTGGATCAGATAGTCGAGCATCGCGACGCCGATGAGAAGACCCGGGCCATTCGCGAAATCAACTCCGGCATGATCGCCTTTTGTTCTGAGTTGCTCTGGCCAAATCTAGACCGCGTTGAAAACAAGAACGCGCAAGGCGAATACTACATCACCGATGTGATCAGTCTGCTTCGCCACGACGACCACAAAGTCATGGCTTATATTGCCCTCGATCCCCGCGAAGTACTTGGGGTGAACTCACCTGACGATTTGCGCCTGCTCGAACGACTGTTTCCAATTCCGTAGTCTGAGTATTTCAGTCAGGAGGACAGGCATTCTTGCCTGTCGTATCGTCACCAATTGAGGGCGGTTCTTTCGCCCTCGATTGGTGACGATAACGCTAGTGGCGCTTTCGCATTCGATTCACGCGGCCAATCAAAGAGCGATCGGCGCGCGCGAATCGATTGACAGGCAGGAATGCCTGTCCTCCTGTTTTGAGTCGGGACGCGAGAATATGCGCCCTACAGTCGGCTGGAAACGCCCGGAATTCCTCCGTATAATTGTCCCGGAGGGCTAGACCTAACTGGTAAGGCAGCAGTCTTGAAAACTGCCGGGCGAAAGCCCATCGGGGTTCGAGTCCCCGGCCCTCCGCTCGGTTAATCTACGTGCCTGGCAGGGACCGGCGCGTCATGGGATTTCGGAGTCTCATTCTTGCTCGCCTGAGATTGGATGTAGAGATCCTGCAGTGCCACCGGCTCCAGTGTATTCTCCCGCAACGATCTAATCGCTTCCACTGTCGCTCGCGCCGCCGACATCGTGGTCAGAAGCAGCACACTTGACGCGTGACACTCACGGCGCATGAGCATGTCGTCGCGGAAGCTCTGACGGCCCAGCGGCGTGTTGATGACGATGTCAATCTCGCCATTCTTGAGAAGATCGAGCGCGTGAGGACGTCCCTCTTTCAGCTTGTTGACCCGCCGAACTGTCAGACCATGTTGCTCCAAGTACGTCGACGTGCCTCCGGTGGCATAGAGCCGGAATCCGAGTTCTGAAAACGAACGCGCAATCGGCAGGACCGTGGGTTTGTCGTTATCGTTGACTGTGATGTAGACGCTGCCGCGCGTCGGCACCGCAAACCCCGCACCCTGCTGCGCCTTGGCAAAGGCTGCGCCGAAAGTTGGCGCGATTCCCATCACCTCGCCAGTCGAGCGCATCTCCGGACCAAGCAAGGGGTCGGTGCCGGGAATCTTCTTGAAAGGGAAGACGCTGGCTTTGACACAGTAGCCGTTCGGTACTGGTTCTTCTGTGATTCCCAAAGATTGCAGCGTCGCGCCAACGGCGATCTTCGCGGCGATCTTGGCCAATGGGACTCCAGTTGCCTTCGAGACAAATGGCACCGTGCGCGATGCGCGCGGATTCACTTCAAGCACGTAGACGATGCCGTCCTTAATGGCAAACTGAATATTCACCAAGCCACGCACGCCCATGGCCAGTGCGATCTCGCGCGTCTGCCTTCTCATCGTTGCCAGTGCTTCATCGGAGATGAGATAGCTGGGGAGGACGCAGCTCGAATCGCCGGAATGCACGCCGGCCTCTTCGATATGCTGCATGATACCGCCGATCACAACCTCGCGGCTGTCACAGAGCGCATCGATGTCGACTTCGAAGGCATCTTCAAGATAGCGGTCAACCAATACCGGGCCCTGATCGGAAGCCGCCAGCGCCAAGCCGAAGAACCGATCCATTTCCTCTTCGTCGTAGACGACCATCATGGCGCGTCCGCCGAGGACATATGAAGGCCGCACGAGTACCGGGTAACCGATCCGATGCGCGATCAGCCGCGCCTCATCCAGCGAACTCGCGATTCCATTGGGCGGGCAGTGCACGCCCAATTCATCGAGGAGTTGACCGCAACGTTTGCGATCCTCGGCGAGATCGATGGCATCAAAGGACGTCCCCAATATGCGGACACCATGCTGGTGAAGCGCGCGCGCCAGTTTGAGCGGCGTCTGGCCGCCGAATTGAATGATCACTCCCTCTGGATCTTCCTGATCGACAACATTGAGGACATCTTCGAGGGTCAACGGTTCAAAGTAGAGTTTGTCGGAGGTATCGTAATCGGTCGAGACGGTTTCCGGGTTATTGTTGAGCATGATCGTCTCAATGCCCTCTTCACGAAGGGCCATCGCCGCATGCACGCAGCAGTAATCAAATTCAATTCCCTGTCCGATACGATTCGGACCGCCTCCGAGAATCAGGACGCGACGACGTGTGGACCGTTTCGACTCGTTTTCCTCTTCGTAAGTGGAGAAATGGTACGGAGTCTCTGCCGGGAATTCGCCGCCGCATGTGTCGACAGTCTTGTAAACGGGAAGAACGCCTAATGCGATGCGCCGTGATCGCACCCAGTCTTCCTCGACGCCGATGATCTGTGCGAGGCGGCGATCGCTGAAGCCCATGCGCTTCGCGTTGCGGAGCTTATCGGACTCGATGACGGGCCCGGCGGCGCGAATGGCGCGTTCTGCTCCCAGGATCCCCGCGATCTCATACAGAAACCAGCGGTCGATACGGCTCAGTGCGTGGATTTCATCGATACTCATGCCGTTGTCGAATCCGGCAACGATCGCATCCATGCGACCGGAGTTGGGTGTAATTAGGCGTTGGTGAATTTCATCGGGAGTGAGTGGTGTCGAAGCTTCATTGCGCAAGCCGAAACGACCCGTTTCCAGCGACTGCAGACCTTTCTGCAGAGCTTCCTTAAAGGTCCGTCCGATCGCCATAGTCTCGCCGATGCTCTGCATCTGTGTACCGAGCACATCCTCGCTACCAGGGAATTTCTCGAAGGCGAAACGCGGAATCTTGACCACATGGTAGTCGATTGTCGGTTCGAAACAGGCTGGGGTCTTGCGGGTTATGTCGTTGGGGATTTCATCAAGAGTGTAACCAACAGCGAGCTTGGCCGCCATCTTCGCAATTGGGAATCCGGTGGCCTTCGACGCCAGCGCCGATGAGCGCGAAACGCGCGGGTTCATCTCAATGACTATGACACGACCGTCTTCCGGATTCACGGCGAACTGGACATTGGCGCCGCCGGTTTCGACCCCGACGCGTGTGAGCACCGCGCGGGCCTGATCGCGAAGTGTCTGGTATTCCTGGTCGGTAAGAGTGAGGGCCGGGGCCACGGTGATCGAGTCGCCGGTGTGCACGCCCATCGGGTCCACATTCTCAATCGAGCAGACGACGACAAAGTTGTCGGCGCGGTCGCGCATAACCTCGAGCTCAAATTCCTTCCAGCCGAGCAGTGATTCCTCGAGCAGGACCTCATGCACCGGCGAAATCTCAATCCCGGTGCGCACAATGCGTTCGACTTCTTCCCGATTGTAGGCAATCCCCGACCCGGCGCCGCCCAAGGTGAAAGATGGCCGGATAATCGCCGGGAATCCGATTGAATCGATAGCGTCCAAGGCGTCGGTCACCGAGTTGATCGTGACACCGCGCGGGACTTCCAGACCGATCTCCCGCATCGCCGACGCGAACATGCGACGGTCTTCGGCCACTTTGATCGTCTCCGGACGAGCGCCGATTAACTTGACGCCGAAGTCTTTCAAGACCCGCGCTTCGGACAATTGCATGGCGAGATTGAGTGCGGTCTGACCTCCAACCGTAGGAAGGATGACATCGGGCTGTTCGCGTTCGATGATCCGTGTCAGTGTGCGGAGATTGAGCGGTTCGATATACGTGCGATCCGCCAACTCCGGATCGGTCATGATTGTCGCCGGGTTCGAATTGACGAGGATAATCCGATAACCTTCGGCCCGCAGCGTCTTGACCGCCTGCGCGCCGGAGTAGTCGAACTCGCAGGCTTGGCCAATTACAATCGGGCCGGACCCGAGAATCAGAATCGATTCGATGTCAGCGCGCTTCGGCATGGAAGTCTAACTGCACTCCAACATTCGGACAAATCGGTCAAAGAGATAGCGAGCATCGTGAGGGCCGGGTGCCGCCTCGGGATGGTATTGCACACAGAATGCCCGTCGGTCAGGAATCTCGAATCCCTCGATCGATCCGTCATTGAGGTTGATGTGCGTGATTGTGGCACCCGCCTGCAAAAGCGACTGTTCCTCGACGGCGAAGCCGTGGTTTTGCGAAGTGATCTCGATGCGATCCGTGGTCATATCCTTGACTGGATGATTGGCGCCGTGATGACCAAAAGGGAGTTTATAAGTCTTCACCCCGATCGCCAGCCCCATCAGTTGATGACCGAGACAGATACCCATCATCGGCTTAGTCCCCAGCAGAGTCCGGATGCTGGCAATTGCGTTGCCGCAAGTGGCCGGGTCGCCGGGTCCATTCGAAAGGAAGTAGCCGTCCGGCTTCGAGGCCGCCAGTGTCTGCGGGGGGGTATGATCGGGATAGACCGTGACGCTGATGCCTCGCTTGGCCATTTCGCGAAAGATGTTCTGCTTCGCCCCAAAGTCGTACGCCGCGACTCGGAACCTCTCGGTGCCACTGGCAGCGATTGGGTACGGGAGGTCGCAGCTCACCGCGCCCACCAGTGACTTCCCTTCCATCGATCCCCAGTTTTGGATCGATTCCCGGAGTGAGTCAATCGAAGCATTCGCCGGCGCAATGACACCGATCATCGCTCCCTGATCGCGGATGTGTCGAGTCAGTGCGCGGGTGTCGATCCCGGTAATCCCACTGATATTCTGAGACTTCAAGTAATCTGAGAGTGTGGAATGCGCACTCCGGTTGGAGTGAATCTCGGATAGCTCGCGAACAATCAATCCGGAAGCCCAGATTCGCTCGTCGCGGCTTTCGTGATCGGTCTGGTTGACACCGTAGACGCCAATATGCGGCTGGGTCATGCAAACGAGTTGACCGCAATACGATGGATCCGTCAGGATTTCCTGATATCCGGTCATTGCCGTGTTGAAGACAACCTCGCCGACCGTAGTGCCGGACGCACCAAAACTGTACCCGCGGAACAGGCGACCGTCCGCCAAGAGGAGAATTGCTTCGTTTCGCCTGCGCATTGTCTCGTGAAGATCGGATGACCAAAAACCGCTTGTCAGAGGAACGAGAATAGGTCGGACCGCGATTCTATTCCAGTGGAATCGAAATCAAGGCGCCGGAATCGACGCGGAATGGGCTGCCATGTTGAAAATGTGGATAAATTCTAAATGGAATCACGACCTACCGTCACTTGATCGTGGTCAATTGCCAAAGGTCGCGGCTCGAGGTATGGATGAAAGGCAGAATCGCGAGCTTGCCAGTGCGGCCGATGCTTTTTTCGAGAAACTTCAACTCGGCCAGTTGCTCCTCAACTTCAGGGTCAGGCGTGACCTCGATCCCGGCCTGGCGCAGCATCAGCATTCCTTTCGCCCGCAACGCCAATTCCGTGTGAATACGCAGGAGACAGAACATATCGACGACAACCGTGCTGGGGAATCGTTCGCGTAACATCTGGAGATAATGGCCGATCTTGGTTTCCTCGAACTCGCCGGTAGACAGCTGCCGAATGAGCTCTTGGTCGGCGTCGAAGCCGACACCCAGCCACTCCTGTGTTGACCGTTCGCTGCGCTGAAAGACCAGGATGACAAGTAGGGGTAGAATGACCAGAAGCAGGACTGTTGACATCGTGGGAGAGAAGATGAAGTGGTTGAAGAGCGAATGGGTCACAATAGCCAGAAATAACCCGGGGAGAAAGATCCACCAACGCACACTATTCTGCTGATCGGCCAGGTTCTTGGCAATGACGGCCATCATGGCCATGACGGATGCGTGCATCGCGGCGGTACCGAATCCGCGAATGATCCAGACGAGCACGTTGACTGAATCCAGTCGAAAGAGATAGAAGACGTTTTCGACCAACGAGAAACCTGCGCCGATCGCGAACCCATAGATCGCGGCATCCACCATGAAACCGACACGATTGAGCCGGAAGAGGGCTACGACGAAGGAGGCCTTTGCAGATTCCTCCACCAGGGGGGCCAGGTACCGCGAATAGCTGGTGGGAGTCCAGCCGACCGCGGACGATAGAAAGTAGTTTCCGAAGGCGCTGACGATCGCCGCCACCGCGCCGGCGAGGATCGTGATGATGACCGTCCGCGGTGCAACCAATTTATAACTGTCGAGGAAGATGAGGGCGATCAGGAAAACCAGGACAGGCGTTAGACTGATGAGCGCCTTGATCAACTCCATTATAGCACCTTAAGCGACACCATGCCCTCATCGGAGGGGCGTTGGTCTTTCCGCACGGCGCGTGCGTATCCAAACGAGAGAGTGAGCTTGAGATTCGAGAGGAGCTGCATCTGGATGTCAAGCTGGGCGCCGAAATTCCCAACTTCGCCGCGCCGCGCCTTCTCGTCGAGATTCGTAATGAGAGCGGAAGTGAAAAGCGAGGCGCGCGCCCATGAAGCATAGAGGGATGGCACTCCCAGTCGTCGAAACCGCAGGGGGGGGAGATTCCATTCGAGGATTCCCTTGGTGAAGCTGGTCCCCGCGACTTCGTTGAGTTCCAGTCCCGGAAAGCTATACCACTCGCGGTACCGTTTCACTTTGCCGTGGTCAACCCAGTTGTTGCCGAAGCCGCCGAAATAGAAGTTTGCGAATGGATCACTCTTAAGATCTTCGGAGACTCCGGCTGCGGTTCTTAGCCACATTGATGAGTGGTGCAGAGGCAAGGGTACACCGCCGGAAAACGTCGCGATGATCGCCGGATAGAAATCTTCCTGAACGTATGTTCCTCCTGGTGAGAGCATCCACTGGACGCCCTTCTCCTGCTCCACGGCCCCCAGTGAAGTCGTCATGTCCTCATAGGAGAGGTCTGCCCAGGCAGTATAGAATTCATCGAACGCAGTCGGGACGTTTTGGTAGTCCGGCAAACGCTCCAAGTCCCAATACCCCGCCACGCCGAGCTTCAAATCCATGGACTTTCCGTCATCGGAAATGAAATTCTCCGATCGCTCCAATGACGCTGAGTATCCACGACGGCTGGTCTTGGTCGGTCCGAAGAGGTCGTAGAAGTCGGCGCGATTGTAGGTGAATTCCAGATCCCACGGGCCTTCAGAATAGTGAGTGCCGACATGCCAGCGCTCGTCCAACGGCAGGCGTTCTTCGGGCGTGTACGATACCGTCACATCGGCATGATGCAGCCCCAGCCAGTCAGCGAAGTTGAAACGCATGCCTCCTGCGGTCGAGGACTTGTATCCCTCGACGACCGGATAGATGGACATCGCATGCCAATTCGTGAAGGTGTGGTAGTTGCCGGTTTTGAGGGTGAGCGAATCGAGATCGATTTGTCCGGGCGAGCCGGCGATCCATTCGGTCACCACCGGGTACTTTTCGACGATAGCCTGGCCGAAGTAGTGGATCGCATTGACATCGGAGAGCGCAACGCCTCTCATCTTTGCCGGGATGAAGCCGCGCGCCGTGTACCGGAACACGATCAGGGAATCCGCTTCGACTGGGACTGGCCGGAAAAAACCGGTCTCGGCATTGCTCATCGCATCCATCGAATCAAGTGTGAGGTCATAACGGAAAACGTTCGAGACACCGGTGAAGTAGGATGATCCGTACAAATACCTACCATCATCAGAGAAAATGAAATTCTGCGGAATGGTGTTGCCGAAATCGTACAGCTCAGCGAATGCCGTTTGCCCGGCCAGAAGCGAGTCGGTGTTGGCGTGGATTAGAACCTGACGTCCCGACACTTCTGCCAACGATGCGGCCAGCCAATGCCCGTCGGGCGAAAGATCGAGATCATAGATGTCTTTCCCGTACGGCCAGGCATAGACCATGTTCCATTCCATGTATGGGTAGGGGATGCGCACGATGGTCGAAATGCCATTGAAATGGCGGACACCCCACAGCGAACTGTCGGCTCGATTAAACGCCAAATCGCCGATGCGCGCATCTTTCATTAGCGTGCGGCATTTCCGCGACTTCGTGTCCACAGCGTGGATGTCCCGCCAACCGTAGTTGTCGGACGTAAAAAACAGCGTGCTGGTATGAGGATCGTAGGCGGTCGAGCTGGCGTAGTAGAGCGAGGCGCCGGAAATGTCGCAGACTTTCTCTATCGACCCGTCCGTTGTGTTGATCGCGGCAATATGCGCAATTCGTCCGGGATAGTTCACCGCCGCGTAGAGTCGTTGGGATGCGCTGTCGTAGAAGGCGCGCGACATCGATCCGAGGGCGATCCGTGACAGGTCGCGTGAAGGGGTAACGGGATACTCCCGGACCAACTCAAGATTGAGATCCTGAAACGCTTTTTCCATCGCGACCCAATCGCGCCAGGCCTCATTCATTGAGATGCCATAGACGCGTTTGAACTGCGACATGAAATAGGCTTTCGAGCCATCGGTGCGATTGACCCATTCCATGACTTTTTCCGGACCGGACCGAATCGCGAGATAGCTCATGAACCGCGTTCCGTACAGATACGAATTGACGCCGACATGAAAGTCTTTCCTGGTCGCTTCCGACTCAAGCCCGACCGGATCGTAGAATCTCGCGCTGTCGTGGACCATGGTTCGAAAGACCATTTCATCATAGGCACCGAGTGCACGTCCGTAGCCGCCGGCCATCCAGGTTTCGAGGAAGACGGCGATTCCTTCCTGATACCAACGCGGTGCCGAGCGGCGGGGGGAAGTCAGGTAATCGTAGAGTATGGTCAACGGCTGTTCGGCGACCGGCTCGGGCTTTCCGATCATGCTGCGAAAGAACCGGTCCCAAGCCGCAGGCCGGTCCATCGTGTAGAGGTGCGCCACTTCGTGATTCATAATCGTGTTGATGCGTTCATTCGCCGGCATGGTCTCGTAGGCGTAATTGAACGGCGCGATGGCGGCGATGATCATATCGCGGGGGATGTTCTTGGCGCCGCCGTTGGCCTGATCGCCGAGATCATGGAGGAAGACATTGACCTTCTCGTCGAGCCGATAGTCCCACAGCGTCGTGTGGAAGTTGCTGGAGTTCTCGAAGCAACGCGCCGCGTGCGGGGCAAGGAATGAATGCAGGCCGTCAATGTAGATCAGCCGCAGTCGCGCAGTCTCGAGATAGCGCAGACCCGCTTCTGCGGGAACGCAGAGGAAGATCGAAAGTCCAATCAGGACAAAGGAAGCGAGCGCACGATAAGACATGTTGGTTCCAAGGATAACAAAAAGAAACGAAAGAGGCGCGGTCGAAATCGACCGCGCCTCGATTTTGGGTGCTTCAGACTGCTGGATGTACAGAACCTACTCCGGTGTCTTCGTCAGCTCCATGAATTTCGGGCTATTGGCCAACTCAGCGAACTTCGGATTGCTGGCCAACTCAACGAATGCCGGCTTCTTCATCAGCTCGGCGAACTTTGGATTCGAAGCCAACTCCGCGAAAGCGGGCTGTTTGGCCAGATTGGTGAACGCAGGCGACTTCATGAGCTCGGCCAGATGCGGCTTGCTGGTCAGTTCGACGAAGCTCGGCTGCTTGGCCAACTCGGCCAACGATGGGTTCTTGATCAACTCGGCGAATCCCGGATTGCTGGCCAATTCGAGAATCTGTGGTGTCTTGGTCAATTCGGCGAGGGCGGGCGACTTTGCCAACTCGGCGAATTTCGGATTGGAGGCCAACTCCGCCATTGCAGGTCGCTTGGCCAACTCAACAAATTGGGGCTTCTTCATCAGTTCGGCGAATTCCGGATTCTTGGTGAGTTCGACCGCCTGCGGCTTCTTCGCCAATTCGGCAAACTGCGGGCTCTTGAGGAGCTCGGCAAACGACGGGAGTTTCGCCAATTCCATGAAGCTGGGTGTCTTGGCCAGCTCCATGAACGCCGGTGTCTTGGCCAATTCTGCCATTGCCGGGCTCTTCGCCAACTCCAGCATCTCCGGACGATTGGCCAACTCGACATAGATCGGCGCCTTCATGAGCTCAGCGTAGGTCGGGTTCTTGGCGAGTTCGGCGAACTGCGGGTTCGCGGACAACTCGGCCATGGCCGGCATCTTCGCCAACTCGAAGAAGGATGCGCTCTTCATGAGTTCCATAAAGCTGGGCTTCGCCGCCAACGCCTGGAACTCGGGGCTCTGCAGTATCGCGATGACCTTGTCATCCTGCAGCAACGCCTGCACGCCGGCGTCTTCGATTTTCACATCATTGTCGGTAATCTGTTCGGAGCGATAGCGGTTCGCCGCTCCAATTGTTCCGGCGACTTCGTCCTGCGACGGCGGATAACCCGTAATCGCCATGACAGCGACAACCAGGCCGACGGCGATGATACCGCCAATGACGATGAACTTTGTCTTACTAGCTTGCTGTTGTGCCACCTCGCACCTCCTCGGTTCTCGTACTGCGTTATGTTAGATTACTCAGTTTACATCTCATTCACGAGCGCACTTCTCAGCTTTCTGTTTCTCATCACAGACCTGCGGAATCATTGAATCTCAGTTCACGTTGGTAAATGGCTCCGTTCGATTCCACGCGGAGCACCATGGGCGAAGTGGATTCACCCACTTTGCCAAACACAAACAGGTAGCGGTTTTCACCCAGATGAGAGGCCCGGATTTGGCCCTGGCCGGTTACAAGACCGGATGACTGAGGCGATTGCTGTTCAAACGCCCTGAAGACGTATGCATTCGGGTCGTAGTCGATGACAAGCGATACTTCGAGAGAGGACTCCAATTCGACCTGCACGTAGGTAAGACGACCATTGGTCTCCACGGACAGTCGTCCGCTTCCCTGGGTGCTGGAAAACGCGTCGGCATCCAGACGTCTGAGCACGCTGGAATCTGTCCCGCTCGTGATCGTGCCTGAAAGATCCAACGGGTCCAATTGGCTGCCCGGGTGCTTGAAGCTCACCGCGCCGATGGCGATGCCGATGACCAGACCGGCGGCAAGCCCGTACACCAGCCGTGGCGTCAGGATTGAGCCAAGCAAAGCGCCGATGGCCCTGGGGTTCGGTTTCCGGGACGTCGCTTTTTGGGCGGTGCCAGCGATCCTGCGGAGCACTTCGGTCCTGAGCCCTGACGGAGGATCGACCTGCGGGAACTGCGCCGAAATCGACGCGAATGCCTCAAGTTGCTGGTGGAAACGACGGGCTTCGGCAGAGATCGAAAGACGCTGATCCAATTCCGCGCGCTCCCGAGCGGTGAGTTCGCCGTCGATCGCGCGATGGAGGAGAAGTTTGTACTTTTCTTCGATCACGGTGCGGCCACTCCAATTCCATCTAACAACGCCCCGAGGTTTTGACGTGCGCTGTACAGACGCGATTTTACTGTCTTCTCCGGGAGCGACAAGATTCCACTCATTTCCTGGTAACTCATATCGTTGAAATACCGCAGCACGATGACCAATCGGTGTTCAAACGACAGTCCGCGTATCGCCTGCTCGATCCGCGCATTCTGGCGTTTGATGTCGTACTCTTCATCCGGCAATTTCTCGGGGGCGGTGATTTCGAATTCCAGGCCCTGTGTCTTCCTTCGTTGGTTCAACAGGTTGAGTGTGTCGTTTACCAGAATCCGATATATCCAGCTAAAAAACTTGTGCTCGGGTCTGTATTCGTTCAGTCTCTCGTACGCTTTCACGAAGGCGTTCTGAGTGATGTCGCTGGCTTCTTCTTGATCTCCCGTCATGCGCAGGGCCGTGTTGTAGAGTGGCTTCTGATATCGGTCGACCAACACGCCGAACGCCTGCTTGTCTCCATCGAGGCACTGCCTGATCAACGTGGCATCGTCTGGCGTCGACATAAGTACAAGTGGCCCGGCAATAAGTTGGTCAGATACCCGCAAGAACCGCGGCGCCAGCGGGCCCCGTCATCGAGGCCGTGCGCGTGGGACAATTAAGCTGTTGAAATGCAATAGGTAACGAATCGGCCCGTGAATAGGCCACAAGGCGATCCGGCCTTGACTGTGGACGCCAAAATACGATTTCTGATTGGGCAGGGCAAGGAACAAGAACGATGCGGACCCGTCAGCGAACCGGGGAATCGAACGTCATCCGGACCGTTTAACCCTGTTCGAGACTGATGATCTTATCGAGGCCCGCGTAACGGAAGACCTGCCGGATGTGCTCATTGACATTGATCATCCTGAGCGTGAATCCGCCTTCGTGGAGCCGTTTGTAAGTACCCAGGACGACGCCGATCCCGGCGCTGGAAACATACTCCAGCCCCTTGCAGTCGATAATGCTGTTTCCTTCAAGGCTGTCGAATACCGGATCCGCCTCTCTGACCTGCGAGGCATCGAAACGCCCGGTGAGGACGATGGTGGATTTGTTAGCGAGTTCGATCGTAAGCATCATTTATCTCCAAGGCGTTTGACCAGGGTTATGGTGGCTGTTCCGTTGTCATAGTGATACCGCACATCGTCCATCATTTCACGCACCAGATGGATTCCCAGCCCGCCGGGTGTGCGTTCGTGCAGCGGCTGGCTGATGTCCGGTGGTGGGCGTTTCGTCGGGTCGTACGAGTGGACCCCACGATCCGCCACCGAAATCGAGAACTGGCCCTCGTCGATCACAAGCTCAATGGTTACGTCATTGGCCGATTCCGGATTGTACCGCACCATGTTGGTGAAGACTTCTTCGACGCCAAAGTGCAATTCGCGTGTGATCTCGGGATTTACCCCATGGGATTTCGCAAACTGCGTGATGTAATCGAAGATCGCGTCCAGCGATTCGATGTTCTTGGCGAATTGTCGTGTCATAGACTTCAGCCGCAAGTGCAGCATAGATTCAAACTACGGACAGGTCGAGGGACTTTCAACTGGATTGACATCGGGTCCCATCGGTCATGATGAGCGATCGGTCCATCATACGCGAGATATGGAGTCGTCGGCGGCACGCCCCTGGCCATGTCACAAACTCACATCGACCATCTCGGCATCTCCGCCCGGGCTTGTTGGGGCGGCGGACATGTGTTAGCTTGAGGTCGGTTGTTCCATCGCACGCTTCAGTCGAGGAGGACTTCCATGCGGCCATGTCGTCGCTTCGCACTTCCACTCTGTGCAATTGTTGCGTTTCTCATTTCGGCCTGCGGCGGGTCCGAACGACAGCAATCCGATGCGAATTCCGGCAAGACGGGCCTGACCATCGGTGTTTCTCTGCTGACGCGTACGCACCCATTCTATCAGGATCTCGAAGCGGGACTCACTGAAGCCGCAACCGCGGCCGGTTACAAGCTCATCGTCACGGCCGGTGAGTTTGATGTGGCGCGTCAGAAGGACCAGCTCAATGAGTTCATCGTCCGCAAGGTCGACGCGATCATTGTCGCTCCCTGCGATTCAAAGTCCATCGGCACCGCGATTAAGTCGGCGAATGATGCCGGTATTCCGGTGTTCACGGCGGATATCGCCTGTCTGGCGGAGGGAGTCAAAGTCGTTTCCCATGTCGCCTCTGACAATGTTGCCGGCGGTGCGCTTGCCGCACGTGCGCTTGCCGAGGCGCTCGGCGGAAACGGGACAGTGGCGATCATCGACCACCCGGAAGTGGAATCGGTCATCCAACGGGTCAAAGGATTCGAAGATGAGCTGGCGAAGCATCCGGGGATTAAGATCGTCGCGAAGCTCTCCGGCCACGGCATGAAGGATCAGGCATTTCGTGCGACCGAAGATGTCATCCAAGCCAATCCCAATCTCGATGCCATCTTCGGTATCAATGATGATTCGGCGCTTGGCGCGCTGGCGGCCGCCGAGAAAGCGGGGAAGGCCGATCGCATCAAGATTGTTGGATTCGATGCGGTCCCGGAAGCACGGCAGGCGATCAAAGATGGAAAGATCCACGCCGATGTGATCCAGCAACCGCGCATCATCGGCCAGAAAACGGTCGAGGCGGTCAAGGCCTATATGTCGGGAGTGAGTGTCGAGCCGGTGATTCTGGTCCCCTGCGATTTGTATTCACACGCCAATGCTTCCTGATGTGACAGACGGCAGCTCCGAACGAGCACTCGTGCCGCTTCTGCATATCGCGGCAGTAAGCAAGGCGTTCCCCGGTGTTCAAGCGGTACGGTCGGCGCAATTGGAGCTTCGGGCCGGCGAGATTCAAGCCCTCGTCGGAGCCAACGGCGCCGGCAAGAGCACACTCATCAAGATACTGACCGGCGTGCTCCGTCCCGATACCGGCGAGATTCTCCTCGATGGGAAAAAAGTTGACTTCGATCGCACAACCGATTCACTTAAGGTGGGGATCGCCGCGATCTTTCAGGAGTTCTCGCTGGTCCCGTCGTTGTCCATCCGCGCCAACTTGTTCCTCGGCTGTGAATCTACACGCGGCGGTTTCATTAGCAACCGCGAGGAACGATTCCGGTCGCTTGCGGTTCTCGAACGCCTTGGATTGAATCAATCACCCGAGACCCGCGTGGGCGATCTGAGTGTCGCCAACCAACAGCTCATCGAGATTGCGCGCACCCTGCTTCGCGATGCCCGCATCCTGCTTCTCGATGAACCGACGGCGTCGCTTTCACCCCGCGAGGTCGACAGGCTATTTCCCATCCTGCGTGAGTTGGCCGGGAAAGGTATGTCGATCCTGTTTATTAGTCATCGCCTGGAAGAGGTATTCGCGATCGCGTCACGCATCACAGTGATGCGCGACGGGCAGACCATGGGCACCGTGCCGACGGCTGGCGTGACACGCGACCGGCTGATCGAGCAGATGGTCGGCTTCCCACTGGAACAGGAGTTTCCCGATCGCCATTCCGTCACCGGTGCTCCGACTTTTGAAGTCACGCATCTGTCGGGCCGGGACGTGGAGGATGTGTCTTTTGCCGCCAATTTCGGCGAAGTTCTGGGGCTTGCCGGGTTGGTGGGGGCCGGACGCTCGGAGATCGCTCGATTGATATTTGGCGCTGACGAGCGCAGTGGAGGAACGATCTCAATCGAGGGAAGACAGGTCACGATTTCTACTCCCTATGATGCTGTACGGGCGGGCATTGGTTTGCTCACGGAGGATCGGAAGTCGCAAGGGTTGGTGCTGAACGCCTCCGCCCAATTCAACTTTGCCTTGGCCAATCTCGAATCGTGGTCACGATTCGGTTGGATCGATCAGTCGAGAGAAGACGAACGATTTCGCGCGCGGGCCGACTCGCTGGGCCTGCGGCTGACCGGACCAGATCAGCTTGCGCTACAATTGTCTGGCGGCAATCAGCAAAAGTTGCTTGTTGCGCGCTGGCTTGAGAAGGAGTGCCGGGTCCTGATCTTCGATGAGCCGACACGCGGGATCGACGTCGGCGCGAAACGTGAGATGTATTTCCTCATTCGCGCTCTGGCCGATTCCGGAAAAGTCGTCATCGTGATCTCATCCGAATTCGGCGAGATGCTCGGCCTGTGCGATCGCATTATCGTCATGCGACGCGGACGTGTTGCCGGGGCGATTGAAGACGTGACCGATGCGACGCAGGAATCGCTGATGGAGATGGCGGTTTGAAAGCGGAATGAATCCAATGGAACCAAAAAGAAGTCTGCAAGCGGTAGCGGGAGACTGGCTTCGCCGTGGGTTGAGCGAGTACGGCATGCTCCTGGCGCTCTTGCTCCTCTGTGTATTCTTCTCGGTCATGACCCTGTCGGACCAGCATCCAGAAGGGGCTGATGCCGCCCGGGCGACTTACGATCGGGTACAGACCGAACTGCAACCGGGAACTGTCGTTGTCATCGTAGCGCGCGCCTCGACCGACGATACCGGCTTTACGCGCCAGCTTCAGGATCAACTTGTAAGCGGTGGATATATGGTTGCGGCCACAATCTCTGGTGACCCGGTCGCGATCCGCGAGGCCCTCACAACGGCTGCTGCAAACCAGGAGATTGGGGCGATTCTGGCTTCACCGTCGTCGGCCACAATCCTTCGAACTGTCGCCAGCCAGGTTTTCGGACTCGAGAGTGTTCACATCCTCACTCCGCCATCGCGACGCTGGCCGACATTTCTCCTGACGGACAACATCCGAAACGTCGCCAATCAAATCGCCGTGATTGCGATCATCGCGATCGGGATGACCATGGTCATCATTGCCGGTGGGATCGACCTCTCAGTGGGAAGCTTGATTGCCTTGTCCGCCGTGTTGACGGCTTGGATAATCGGCAAGCTGGGTGGAGTCGGCGCTTCGGGCCCAATCCTTATGCTGGCATCACTCATCGCCATTGTTCTCTGTGGCGTCACCGGGGCTTTCAGCGGGTTTATGATTACGAAGTTTCGCGTGCCGCCGTTCATCGCCACGCTGGCGGTGATGCAGGTCGCGGCGGGAATCGCCTACATCATATCGCAGGGACTGCCCATCTACCAGATTCCGGACAGCTTTGTCTGGCTCGGACGCGGCGTGGATCCGCTGTTTCGGATACCGATCGCGGTGTTGCTGATGCTCCTGCTCTACATAATGGCGCATCTCACGATGAGCCGCACGACATTCGGGCGATACGTGTACGCCGTCGGCGGCAACGCCGAGGCGGCGCGCCTGGCGGGAATCCGCGTCCGTCTCATCCTACTGGCGGTGTACACAATTTGCGCGGCACTTGCCGGCTTGGGCGGTGTGATCATGGCCTCGCAACTCAAGAGCGGCGCGCCCACCTACGGAGCAGGTTACGAACTCAACGTCATTGCCGCCGTTGTGGTGGGCGGGACAAGTTTGAGCGGCGGCGAGGGACGGATCTTCGGCACACTCATCGGCGCGTTGGTCATCGGTGTGATTCAGAATGGTATGAACTTGACGAATGTGGAGAGTTACACGCAGAAAGTCGTGCTCGGATTGGTGATTCTTGGCGCGGTGCTTCTCGATCAACTGAAGCACCGCGGCTTCACGCGATTTTTGCGGAGGCAATTGCGTTTGAATTCCAACGCGTAGGAAGTGGGGAGGGGAAGCAACATGAGACTAACGATCGCAGCGATCGCCGTATTCGTGGCCGCGAGCTTTGTGGTTGCCCATTCGCAGTCAGCGGATACCGTGAAGGTCAAGCCGATGCTCTATGTCGTCGGCACCTCGCATCTTGACACTCAATGGCGGTGGGATATTCGCACGACTATCAACGAATATGTCCCGGCCACTTTTGCCGACAACTACAAACTGCTCGATCAATTCCCCGATTACACATTTAGCTTCGAGGGATCATTTCGATACAAACTGCTGAGGGAATATCGACCCGATCTCTACTCGCGTCTCAAGCCGTATATCGACTCGGGGCGATGGCGTGTGACCGGCAGTTGGGTGGACGCTGTCGATGTCAATGTGCCGTCGTTTGAGTCATTGGTCCGGCACACTCTGTATGGAAACGGATTCTACAAGAAGGAATTCGGCGTCACCAGCCGCGATATATTCCTGCCGGATTGTTTTGGTTTCGGTTATGCGTTGCCGTCGATCGCGGCTCATTGCGGTCTGAAGAGTTTCTCGACGCAAAAGCTGACCTGGGGATCGTGGGTCGGTGTGCCGTTCGATATTGGCGTGTGGGAAGGTGTGGATGGTTCATCGCTGGTGGCGGGGGTGAATCCTGGCGAGTATGTCGGACGCATTGAAAGCGACCTGTCCCGTGATACAATGTGGCTCAACACGGCTGAGCGGATGCGCAAGTCTTCCGGGGCCGCAGTTGCCTATCGCTACTTCGGGACCGGCGATGTCGGCGGCGCGCCGGATTCGACGTCGGTCGGCTGGCTGCAGAAATCCATCGAGAGTGATGGGCCGTTGACAGTCAAGAGCATCGGCGCCGACGATATCACCGACGTCTTTACGCCGGAAGAGCGTTCCCGGTTGCCTCGGTACCGCGGCGAATTGCTGATGACGCGTCATGGCGTGGGTTGCTACACGTCGCAAGCCGCGATGAAACGTTGGAACCGCAAGAACGAGCTTCTCGCCGACGCTGCCGAACGCGCCTCAGTCACGGCATCGCTGCTTGGTGGAATCGAATACCCGACAGTCGCACTTCGCGACACATGGGAGCGTTTCCTCTGGCATCAGTTCCATGATGATGTGACCGGCACGAGCATACCCGAGGCGTATGAATTTTCCTGGAACGATGAAGTGCTGTGCCAGAATCGATTTGCGGGCATGCTCGAGCACGCGGCGTCGGCGACCACTTCCGCGCTCGACACGCGTGTGCGCGGAATCCCGGTTGCCGTCTTCAATCCTGTCTCGTTTGATCGCGAGGATGTGATCGAGGCGAGCATCCGCATTCCCGGCGGACAGCCTGCCGCGATTCGTGTTCATGGTCCGGACGGCAAAGAGGTGCCGTCGCAGCTCTTGGGTGCGCGTGACGACAGTGTGACCGTGTTGTTTCTCGCCAAAGTGCCATCGGTCGGCTGGACAGTGTATGATGTGCGGCCGGCGTCATCGGCGTATTCGTCACCGGGACTCTCCGTGTCGAACGAGTCACTGGAAAACGCGCGTTATCGGGTCAAGATCGACCAAAACGGCGATGTGGGATCGATCTTCGACAAGGCGAATAGCCGCGAAATGCTGGTATCACCTGTGCTATTGGAAATGCTCTTCGACAAGCCCAACGCCTGGCCGGCGTGGGAGATCGATTACGATGAAGTGCAGGCAGCGCCAAAGCGTTATGTCACTGGTCCGGCGTCAGTCGAGATTGTTGAGAATGGGCCGGTGCGTGTCGCGTTTTTGATCACGCGACGCACCGAGAAGTCAGTCTTCAAGACGAAAGTCTCACTGGCCAGCGGACTCTCCGCTGATCGTGTGGCGTTTGACTCCGAGATCGACTGGTACGAGCGCGAGACGCTGCTTAAGGCAGGATTCCACTTCGACAATCCCAGCGAACATGTCACCTACGACCTGGGGCTGGGTACGATCCAGCGTGGTCTAAATCATCCCAAACTGTATGAAGTCCCCGGTCAACAATGGGCGGATTTGACATCGCGCGATGGCGAGTATGGCGTTGCGGTGCTCAACGATTGCCGCTATGGGTGGGATCATCCCAATTTGAACACCTTGCGGTTGTCGCTGGTTCACACACCCGGCGTCTACGACAGTTGGTCATGGGTGGGTGATCAGAGTTCGCAGGACAATGGCCACCACAAGGTTTCCTATGCCGTCGTCGGGCACAAAGGCGATTGGCGCGAAGGACAGGTCGTGCGCCAGGGAGCCGCGTTCAATCAGCCGATGATTGCGTTCCAAACTCCCGTGCATGCTGGACAACTAGGGAAGACTCATTCGCTTGTTTCGGTCGATGCCGGGTCAATCCTGGTCAATTCGATCAAGAAGGCAGAAGAGGGCGATGAGATCATCGTGCGTCTGCGCGAGACTGCGGGGCTCGCGACTCCGGAGGCCACGATTCGCTTTGCCACACCGATTGTTTCGGCGCGTGAGGTGAATGGGCAAGAAGAGCCTTTGGGTGAGGCGATTGTCGTCGATGGGGCACTGCACACATCGTTTGGACCGTATCAGCCGCGCGCGTTTGCGATCACGTTGCAGACGCCTGCCACTCCAGCTCTGCCTAAGCCCATCTCGCATCCGCTGACACTCGCTTACGATCTCGACGGCGTCAGCCTCGATGCAAATCGACGTGATGGAGACTTTGAGAATGGCAGGACCATCGCCGGTGAAATGCTGCCAGACACGATTTTTGATCGAGACGTTGTTTTTGTGACCGGTCCGAAATCCGAGGGCGCTCTTAATGTGGTCGAATGCAAGGGGCAATCGCTGACGCTTCCGGGTGGCGCCATGAATTCCGTTTCGCTACTGGTTAATGCTGTCGGTGGTCCCGCAGAGGGCACATTCACCATCGACGGCCATGACACCACGATCTGGATTCAGGATTACGCCGAGCCGATCGCGCAATGGAATAACCGCCGGGTGGCGGGATCGTTTGTCGATGCGCCTGATCAGATTGCACCGGCCTACATTAATAGGCAGTCAGTCGCCTGGTATGGTACACACCGTCACAACGCCCACGGCGAAAACGAGGCATATCAATTCACCTATCTCTTCCGGATCGACCTGCCGCTTGCCGCGAATGCGCAGACATTGACGCTTCCGATCAATCCGCGCATTCGTCTTTTCGCCGCGACCGCGGTCGAATCAAGCCTCGACGAGACATACGCCGCTCAGCCGCTCTATGACGAAATCGCGGCGACACTGCCGCGCGTCATCGCGCTGCGGAAGTCGTTTGTCGACAGTCTCACGGTCGAGTTGGCGACGCCGACACCGGACGTGGCTTTGCACTACACAATTGATGGAAGCGAGCCATCCGAGGCATCGCCGATGTATGCCGGCCCGATCGTGGTCAAACAGACGACCACACTTAAGGCACGGGCATTGAGCGATGCCATGGATGACTCGTATGTCGCCTCGGCATCATTCAGTCTCCTCGGAATGCGTGAGCCGACTGTCGTCGCCAAAACTGTACCCGGATTGGCGTGCTCTTACTACGAGGGCTCGTGGGACAGCCTCCCCGACTTCAACGCCTTGAAAGTCGTGAAGTCGACGGTGCTCGACACGGTAACCGTGCCGTCATTTGCGCGCGATGAGGACTATGGTGTCGTGCTGACAGGCTATATCACCGTGCCAAGTGACGGCCTCTACGATTTCTTCCTCGGCTCCGATGACGGCAGTGACCTGCGTGTAGCCGACACGCTCCTCATCGACAACGATGGTCTGCACGGCATGGGCGATCTTGAGGGAGGAATTGGTCTGAAAGCCGGAACGCATGCGATCGAGATACGCATGTTCCAGAAGAAGGGCGACGAAGGGCTTCATCTGCTCGTCGATGGTCCGGGTGTGCGCAAGCAGACGGTACCCAAGGAGTGGCTATCACACGGACGCGATATGAAACGTGCCGAGAAATGACGTTCTCTCGGCACGAGATGACTCTGAAAGTGTGAGAATTCTTTACGCGCTCTGCAGCGACTGCCGTCTCTTGTCGACGCGCTTGCGCTCGTCGGCGTCGAGGATGGCTTTGCGCATGCGGATGGATTTTGGCGTGACTTCGACCAGTTCATCGTCCGCGATCCACTCGAGCGCTTGATCCAACGTCATGACCCGAGGTGTGTCGAGAACGACGCTCTGATCTTTACTGGAAGCCCGGTGGTTGGTGAGGGCCTTGCTTTTTGTGGGATTGCAGGGAAGATCATCGGGACGTGAGTTCTCGCCGACAATCTGGCCCAGATAAACCGGCTGCATCGGCTCGACAAAGAGCGTGGCGCGTTCCTGCAATTTTTCCATCTGATATGCCGTGACCGAGCCGGTTTCCATGCTGACCAGCGAACCGCGGAAGCGCGAAGAAATCTCGCCTTTCCAGGGGCCGTATCCCGAGAATCGCGACGCCATGATTCCCAAGCCGCGGGTGTCGGAGAGAAAGTCGGTGCGGTAGCCTATCAGGCCACGGGTTGGGATCGAGAATTCCAGACGGACCAGCCCGGTGCCCGTGTTTTCCATGTGGGCGAGCTCGCCTTTGCGGCGCGATATCTTTTCCATCACGATACCGTGATAGTTCTCCGGGACATCGATGATCAACTGCTCCATCGGTTCGAGCACGGAGCCATCGGCGCTGACATGAGTGATGACTTCTGGACGCGAGACGCACAGTTCGAGACCCTCACGCCGCATTTCTTCAATGAGAATCGCCAAGTGCAGTTCACCGCGTCCCGAGACCTTGACGCCATCGGCGCGGCCAATGTCCTCGTAGCGAAGCGCGACATTCGTGCGCACTTCGCGTTGAAGACGCTCCTTCAACTGCCGGAGCATGATGGCCTTGCCCTCTTTTCCGGAGAAGGGGCCATTGTTGACAAGAAAGAACATCGAGACAGTCGGTTCTTCGATTTCAAGCGGCTTAAGCGCGGCATTTTCCACGCCGACCGCCGAGAATGTGTCGCCGATGCCAATTTCTTCGGGACCCGCGATCCAAACGATGTCGCCGGCGGAGACTTCTTCGACTTCGACACGGCCCAAACCGCGTGTCACCCACATATGAACCCCGCGTTCGGTGCTCGATTTGATCACATCCCAGCCCGCGTCCTGATTGCCGGAGTCGCGCCAACGCGTGACGGTGCGGACGAATTCGCCGCCAAGGGCCAACGAGCCATGAAGCACTCGTCCGCAGCCGATCTGGCCGATGTAGTCACTCCACGCCAGGGTGCTGATTTGCATCAGGAAAGGCGCATTGGGATCAACCTGAGGAGCGGGAACATGCTCGACGATGGTCTCGAAAAGCGCTTCGATGCCCTGCTCATGTGAGTCATGCGCCAAATCGCGGACGAGCCATCCCGCCAGACCCGATCCATACAGAACGGGGAAGTGTGCTTGCTCGTCAGTGGCGCCCAATTCGATGAATAGATCAAAGGTCTTGTCCAATGCCACATTCGGCGTCGCGTTGGGGCGGTCCACTTTGTTGATGATAACGATCGGACGCAATCCCAAGCGCAAGGCGCGCATTAGCACATACCGCGTCTGCGGCATCGGGCCTTCATTGGCGTCAACCAAAAGCAGCACGGAATCGACCATCGACAGTACACGTTCGACTTCGCCGGAGAAATCGGCATGACCTGGGGTATCGATAATGTTGACCAAGTAGTCGTTCCAATGGACGGTGCAGTGCTTCGCGCGAATTGTAATCCCGCGCTCGCGCTCAAGGTCATTGTTGTCCATCAGGCGCTTGACCACCTGCTCATTATCACGAAACAAGTGGGTGGCCTTGAAGATCGAGTCGATCAGCGTTGTCTTACCGTGATCGATGTGCGCAATAATGGCCAGATTGCGAATGTGTGTGGCGCTTGTCATGTCTCTTTTGCCCTGCCGTCTTTGTTATAACTCTGTCGACATCTCCACCGCTCCCCCTGAACGCAAGAGCAGCCGGATCGTTCCGTCATCTCTTCAAGGTCTTGATCGGAAAAGGACAAGCCGGGAGTGACGTCTGCGGTGCCTTTGATCAAACCGCGGGGAATATAACCCGGATTCCCCTTTCTGACAATAGCTTAATCCGGAGTTGTCCAGAGTCAAAGTTGAGGAGTCGTGCTCGTGTCTCGAAGACAAGAAGGGCCGGCAGTTCGCCGGCCCTTCGAGACCAAACCGAATCACAACTTCGCATTCAAATCCCCAGACCAAGAATCAGGTAGGCGATCTCCTCCCGGGGATTGACGATTGCGGCCGTCGATACCGCGATTTCGGTCTCGCCGAATTTTGCTTTCCGAGTCCCTTTCATTCCGACATTGATCACCGCGAATTCGTCACTGCCATACGCGGCGGGGTTTTCGGCGCTTCCTGGTGTAGCGCCGACGAAGAATCCCAATTCGACCTCGTTAAGGCTGGTTGCACATTCGAGCTGCAGGTAGGCATTGTTGCCAGGATCGTTGTGCACGTTGACATATGCCGAGAGTGTCAGTGGAATCCGCGACGGCCCGGTGACCGCCAGGCCCAATTCGAGCAGATGCCCACCTGGACCCTCAGGGTGATCCGCGTCATGAAAGTTGAAGAGGCGAATCCCAGAACTGGGCAGGTAGTAGTCAGTCACTATGGCTGTAATGCTGAATGAACTCGAAGGCGCGGCAGTGTAACTGATCCACGTGTCGATTTCTTCGAAGTCCGCGGAATAGGATCCCCAGAAGCCGCCTTCAAGACCATTGAGTTTGGCGTTGAGATATGGTTGCACGCTGACGGCATCGCCGAAATCGAGGCCGCGCCAATTGTAACGCGTCACCGCATCGCCGCCGACACTCACCGAGAGTTCTTGCGCCATTGCCGGCCCGACACTTGTCGCGGCGACGATTGAAAGAACGAGCAATGCCAGGAATCTGCGAGGTATGATCATGGCTCAGACTCCCTGATAGGCGGTTTCACCGTGCAACGAATCGTCGAGACCAGCTTCCTCCTCGCCTTCACTCGTACGCACCTTGGTGATTCGATTGATGAGGACCAGCATGACATAAGTGAAGACCAGCGCGTAGATCGATGACCCGACAACCGTGGCCAGTTGTTTGAGGAAGAAGGCCGACCCGCCAAGCAGCAATCCATCCGCCCCGGCGGGATTGACGGCTGTGGATGCCAGGATACCCAGGAGAACGACTCCGAGCGCGCCGCCGACGCCGTGAACGCCCCAGACGTCGAGCGCGTCATCCCATTTCAGCCGGTTCTTCAAGTTTACCGCGAAGTAACAGACGATGCCGGCAAGTATCCCGATCAGGGCCGCGCTTGTTGGCGTCACGTAGCCCGCGCACGGCGTGATGGTTGCCAGACCGGCTACCGCACCGGTGAGCAAGCCGAGAAACTTCGGTTTCTTCTCAAACATCCAGGCCAAGAGCATCCAAACCGGGCCGGCGAATGATGCGGCGATGTCGGTATTGAGGAAGGCAACGCCGGTGACCGCGTCAACTTTCAATTGGCTTCCGGCATTGAATCCATACCACCCAAACCACAGAAGCCCCGTGCCCAGGGCGACGAGTGGAATGCTGTGCGGCACGCTATCGCCGACGCGCCGTCGCCCCACATACAAGATGGAGGCCAGCGCAGCCATGCCCGCGATGTTGTGAACCACGATGCCTCCGGCGAAATCCAACACGCCCCACTTTGCCAGAAGCCCATTGCCCCACACCATGTGAACAAATGGGAAGTAGACAAATGTCAGCCAAGCGATGAGGAAGAGCAAATAAGCGCCAAAGCGGACGCGATTCGAGAACGCTCCCGTGATCAGAGCCGGTGTGATGATCGCGAACATCATCTGGTAGGCCATGAACACAAACTCGGGGATATTCCCGGTCCCGAAGGGCGATGGCGTGTTCAAGGTGACTCCGAGCATGAAGACCTTGTCGAAATTCCCGATGATCCCGCCTTCACCTCCCGAAAAACACAGCGAGTAACCATAGGCCCACCAGATGATGGTGGTCACGCCCATTGAGACGAAACTCTGGATCATGATCGTGAGCACATTGCGACGTCCAACCAGTCCTCCGTAGAAAAAGGCCAGCCCCGGTGTCATCAGCATCACTAGGCTGGTCGCAACGAGCATGAAACCTGTGTTTCCCGTGTCGAACATGGAACCTCCTCACGAATCGCGGAGAGAGACTGTACACCCTCCGAACCGACCACAAGAAACCGGCGAGATAGCAAGGCGGGAAATCAGGAGAATCCTGAAAAGGTGTGTCGGGAATCCTTACAGTACTTGGGGGCTCGTTCACCGATCTTGATCACTCACCGGGAATGATCTTGGCACGGATCGCGTAGCGCGTCAATTCAGCGACGTTGTGGATGTCGAGTTTGTCCATCAAGTGTTTTCGATGGCTCTCGACCGTCTTGGCGCTGAGGCATAGCCGCGACGCGACCGTCTTGGTGCAGTGACCCTCAGCGATCATCTGCAACACTTCCCGTTCGCGGCTGGTGAGGTCATGTGCGGATTTCGGGGATGCGGCTGCCAAGGCGGCGTAATCGCTAACCAGCACCCCGGCGATCGCGGCACTCAGATAAACCTCGCCCCTCATGACCGCCCGGATGCCTCGTACCAACTCTTGAATGGCTGAGTCCTTAAGCAGATAGCCTCTGGCTCCCGCCTTGAAAGCTTCCGCGATGAAGTAACGGTCTGAGTGCATCGAGAGGACGATCACTTTGATGGGATTCTCCTGTGCCGCCAACCGTCGGAGCGTCTCGATGCCGTTGAGGTCGGGCATGGAGATATCCAGGAGGAGAATGTCCGCGGGTGTGGCGGCAACGCGGGCGAGTGTCGCGTGTCCATCAATCGCTTCACCTACAATTTCAAATCCCGGTTGGGTTTCGAGAATCGACCGCAGACCCGCGCGGAAGAGCCGATGATCGTCGGCCAGGATGACCCGGATTCGATTCATGCGTCGTCCCCGGTGGCCAGCGATGGAACGCGAAGTTCGACTTGCGTTCCATGCGACGGATTGGAGTTAAGAGTCATGTCGCCGCCGAGCAGCCGCATGCGCTCCCGCACACTAAACAGGCCGAACTTTCCTGTCGAGGACTCAATCGACAACGCGCGCTCAACATCGAAGCCATGCCCGTCGTCGGCAATCCGGATCATCAGGTCACGCTCGCGATTGAAGAGCATGACGGAAATGTTGCGGCAGCCGGAATGACGTACGGCGTTAGTCAGCAGTTCTTTCACAGAGCGGAAGAGGACCAATGAACGTTCTTTGTCAATCGAACCGTCAAATTGTGCATGATCGATATGCACGGGCAGATTGTGGTCCTTCTGTGTCTGTTCGGCGAGCCAGTCGAGTGCGGGAAGCAAGCCCGCCTGCGACAACACTGGAGGGCAGAGCTGCAAAGTGAGCCCGCGGGTGTAGGCGATCGTCTGATCGAGTAGTTTGATCACGTCACCGATTGAATCCTCGAATCCACAGAAGACGGCGTTGCCGCGAAACTGCGAGACTTTCATTTTGACGAAAGCCAATGCCTGGCCGATATGGTCGTGGAGGTCCTCGGCGATGTCACGCCGTTCACGGGCTTCGGTGAGGGAGAGTTCGAGGGAGAGCCGCCGCAGTTGGTCCTGGTAAGCAGCCAGCTGGCGGGCTGTTTGCCGGTGTTCCTCGACTTCGATTTGCGCGGCTGACTTAAGTCGTTCCAACTCCGCTGTCCGCTCCGTTAGGAGGCGCCGCAAATCCGCGACGGATGACGTGTCGGTAAGATTGATGTCGCTTTCCATGGCCATGCGGCACACCTAGCTCCCCGTAAGATGTATCCACTTCTGGCAAATGGATGTCAAAAGATTGCGGCAACTTACAAGGGGTCCTGCTTTGTCAGTGGAGAGGAGGGCGAGCCTGCTCTGTATGACGCATTGCGATCCGCGGACCGCCCGGCTTCTCACGGTAAATGTGACAAATACACTCTTATTTGGAAACTGTCCTCCGACGAGTTTGGGGGGTCGAGCACACAGTCGTAGTCAGCGATCCTCGTCGCGGCCGCACATTCACTCGTCCATGCCGCCCAGCCACTTGTACTGTGACTGCCCAGTTCCGTTGCGCATGTCAGGGTAAAGCCTGGCCATACTCCCGCCCGGCGCCAGTCAGAATCACGGGGCGCTGCGAAAGTATACCCGCGCATTGCTCACATAGCCGTTCGCATGGTCGGGTTGGCAATTGTATCCGGTCAACGTGGTGGTTCGAAGTTCTCCTTCAATCGTCGTTGCATCACTCCATGTGTACTCAGATATGTGATTGCACGAAGCTTCTTCGAAGGCCGAGCATTCCATATGGGTATAATACCCCGGGTAGACATTGTAGCTCGTCATGTCAATGTCGTGGAGGCGCAGGTGGAGGGACTCCACATGATCGGAGCTTCCCGAGATATCCGTGCGCGACTTTGTGAGATACACCCAGAGCAATTTCCCGGATTGAACTTCCACTTCGGCATTAATCGTGTAAACGTGGTGGTGGTCGTCGTACGTAGTGTCCAAACCGCCGGTGAAGTGTCCCCCAGTGAAGCTGCCGGACAACCATGGTAAGTCCGGGCCGTTGTACGCCTCGTAGGAGCCGTAGTGTCCCGACGTGATGACGCTGGTGAACAGGTCGATTCGGCACAGTTTCAGGGGTGCCAAATCGACGGAGTGGTGGACTTCCAGATTCCCCAAGTCATACGTCTGGTTGGTCACCTGCGACCAGGGGATCGTGATTGGCACGTCAGTCGAGTCCTCGCCATCCCAGACGCGGATGTAGCTGTCGCCGGGGAAGACCTCTCCTGTGATCATGAATTTGCCGTCGCTGCCAGTAGCGATTGACGAACTTCCGCCGCGATAGACATGATCGCCGACCAGGCTCACCGATGAGACCGTTGCCCCAACGACCGGCTGGCCCTCGGGCGTCAGCAGGCGTCCTTTCACGGAATGTCGCCAGCCAATCCGCTGGAACATGGCGGGGAGCTTGTCGGCGTCAGGCCCGACTGCGGTCGTGATCCTCGCCTGCAAATCCTCGATGCCGGTTGCCCCCTGGGCAATGATCTCGAAGACATCTTCTTCCGACATCGCGATGACCGGGACATCGTCGGCATTGCCGTTGATGAGATTGCGAGTGGTCGGGTCAGTCCGGGTCAGGCTCGCCAGAGCCACCGCCGCGAATCCTTCGGTGCCGGGGAAATCTCTCGTCAACGAGCTTATGCCGCCGAAGATGACATACGGGTCCAGCAGATTGTAAGACTTGACACTGCCGACCGAGAGCCACTCCATGAAATACGCGTAGTCCTCTACCAGCATTTCCCGTCCGACGTCATCGCGGATCCCATGGCCGTTGTCCCATAGAGGCGCTTGCCCCTCAAGCGTGGAATAGACATCATCGCCGACCAGTACATGCGTGAGGTAGTGGCCGGTTTCGTGAGCCACATTGCCGGCATCGGCCGTCAGACGCAGGTGGATAGTGGGACGCACGATCCGCCCCATGGAGCCAAGACTGCGCCACCAGAAACCGGAATACAGAAAGCCGTCCCAGGCGTAATTTGGGTTCAGGCGTCCATCGACTTCGGCTCGCGCGGCAGTCTCCCGCGAAGGAGTGAGACGATCCAGGATGTTATCGATAAACTCCCGCGATTGCAGTTCGCGTCCGACCCGGTGCGTGGCATCATCACTTCCCGCAGGAATGGAAGATATCCAGTAGTTGCTGAAGCCTGAATTGGGAGCTGCTATCTTGGCCGTCCCCGTGAACGGAAGTGTCAGCTGGAAAGCGAGGCCGGATTCCAAAGTATCGACACAGGGCATGGCGATCCATCGCTCAGACGGACCCGGGATGTCATCATACAGGCCCGGCGCAGTGCCGTACCCCATCACGATGACCTGGTCGGAGCCGGTCGGATCGACGATGAGTGCCACCGGGACTTCCTCGTCGAAGGCGACATTGAACCCGCTCCCCTCATGGGGCGCCTCAGGTCCGGAGATGATTGGACGAACTTTCAGCAATCCATGTCCGCCCTCAGGAAACAAGAAGCTCTTACCAGTAACACTGTCGCTAACGGTGATCTCGTCCGATGATTCGACCGTGTAAGTCGTGGCATCGCCCAGGCTCCAGTCGGTCCCCGGCGTGTTTGGTTTCTTATCGTCTCCACACCCGACTAGAACGCTGAAAAGCACGAGCCATATACTGACACTTGCCGCCTGCACCAGACCATTCAAACGCGCCGTATTCTCTCCTCGCCTATTCATATGCCAGTCCTTTCGCGGCAGGCAATCCATCAAGCCGACTTCGGTCTCGAGCGCCCTTAGAATCTCGTGCACGTTGGGCGATTTCTCGGGATGAGACAAGTGAGGTGGGCGGAGTTATGACAAAAATCCTCAGGGCCCGAGACCCAGCCGACCTGACGGGGCCCTGAACTGGGCGTTCCGGGCTGTCAAAATTCGGAGTTAGTCGCTTGGGAGCTATGATCTTGTGCCGATAACTCTAAAGAAGACTGCCCGGGCGCGAGCACCTATCGATCCGACGCGCAGACCGCATGTCACATGCGGGTTGGAGGAACACATGAGAGTCAGAGTCGCCCTCGTATTCTTGGGAATCTGTTGCACGCTGTACGGTGCAGAGTTGGCAAGGAGTGAGACCGGGAAAGATGGCCTTGGCGATCTGGGACTGGACTCTCTCCTGAGCATAAGCGTCTCGGCGGCGGCCAAACACGAGCAAAGCACCACCGAGGCGCCTGCCTCAGTCACCATCTTGACCTCTGAAGAAATCGCACGTCATGGGTATCGAACTCTGGCCGACGCCCTTGCCTCGGTTCGCGGGTTCTACACGGCCTATGACTACAACTACACTTACTTGGGCGTCCGCGGTTTTGGCCGTCCGGGAGACTTCAACGATCGAGTGTTGTTGCTTTGGAACGGGCACACGCTCAACGAAAATGTCTACGGAAGTGCGGCGGTCGGCACGGATCTGGGGATCAGCCTTGAGAATGTGACGCGAATCGAGATCGTGCGCGGGCCCGGTTCGGCGCTTTATGGGACAAGCGCGATGCTCGCGGTGATCAATGTGGTCACCGAGGATGGAAATCAAATCGACGGCGCCAAAGGTTCGGTAGAAATCGGCAACGAGGGCCGTTTCGGCGGGAGCGCGGCATTTGGGAAGCACTTCACCAATGGGCTCAACCTGGCAGTGAATGGAACGTGGATGGGGATCGACGGCGGGGATGTCCGCTTTGCGGCACCCGGCGGGAGCGTGCTGACCCAAGACATCGATTGGGACCGCTACCGCGGGGTGAGCGCACAAGGGAGATATCGAGATGTCACAATCAATGCGCTGGCCACATCACGTCGGAAAGGAATTCCAACGGGGTCGTATGAGACGATCATGGGGGATCCCCGGACTCAGGCGCGTGACCAGAGACGTTTTCTCGATGTGAAGTACGATGGCAGCGTGAACGACAAAATGGGGCTGATGCTCCGGGGGTATTACGACCAGTATTTCTACGACGGCACATGGGCGTACGAAGCCGCTTCACGCGACTCTTCGAGGGGCGAATGGCTGGGAGCGGAGGGGCAGTGGCGCTGGGATGTCATACCTTCGAACCGAATGGTCCTGGGCGCTGAGATACAGAGTCACCGCCACGCCACGTACCGATCCTGGGACGAAGACACGGTGTATTTTGACGGGGACTTCCCCTATAACGTACAGTCCGCGTATTTCCAAAACGAGACTCAGCTGGCCAGCCGTGTGGCAGTCACAGCCGGACTGCGATATGATCACTATTCGGAAGGTGGATCGGCCTTGTCTCCCCGGCTGGCCGTGCTCCTGTATCCCAACAAAGTCGGAACTGTAAAGCTGCTCTACGGCGAGGCGTTCCGTACTCCGAACGTTTCCGAACGGGCGATCGGCAATGGCGTGGACGTGCAGCAAAACCCCGATCTCGAATCCGAGAATCTGAGGATGTATGAAGCGGTATGGGAAAGCCGGATCAGTCGCAGGCTTTATGCATCGGCATCGATCTTCCACTATCGGATGCATAATCTCATTGACCAAGTCGAAGACACGCTCTCGGGAATATCGATGTTCGAGAATGTCACCCGGACCTACGCGAGCGGAGTCGGGGTGGACCTGAATGTGGAACTCCCGCATGGTTGGGATGCTTATATCAGCTACGGATATCAGGACGCCTACGATCCGGAACTCGATATCCACCTGACCAACTCGCCTAGGCATATTTTCAACGGAAGCGCATCGGCGCCGCTGGCGCGATTCTTCAGGCTCTCGGCCATCGGACGCTGGGAGAGCGAGCGAACCACCGTTCACGACACGAAGACCGATCCCTTCTTCTTGGCATCGGCGACCCTCTCGTTCCAACCGTCTCGGCGACAGTCGACGGAAGCAGCGCCCGTCTGGCAGAACCTGCGATTGACGCTTTCCATAAACAACCTGTTTGATACCGAGTACGAATTGCCTGCTGGGACAGAGCACACTCAGACCGCGTTGCCCCAGTACGGGCGACAAGTGTCTATGAAACTGAGCCTTGGCTTATAAGGGGATCAACACTTAAGGGCACGAGCACAGTTCATGTTACAGGGATTGACCAAACATCTGATTGCCTGGGTCACGCGGCTCACTGTACCTATGGCGACGGTTCTGCTGCTCTGGTCGCCGGCGCGCTCGCAATCGATGCCGGTTCCGATCGATATCCAATTCCCGTTGCTTCTGAAAGTGTTCTCCGCGGATCGCAGTCTCACGGAGCGTTCGGGCACCGGTGAATTTGTCATCGGTGTAATCTACCAGACGAGCGTACGCGAATCCGCCCGTGCAGCCGAGGCCATCAAGGAGTGGGTAGAGGGCAATCCTGGCACTCCTGTCGCCGGATTGCTGGTTCGCATACGCCTGCTTGCCATCGACGATATGGCCGGCCTGGGTCTAAGACTCTCGCGAGATAGTGTCGATCTCTGTTATATCACCCCGTTGCGGGCAGCAAACCTCGATAGTCTACTGTCGATCACCCGACTTGCGGGAGTGGCCACTTGCACGGGAGTGCCGGAGTATGTGGAACGAGGAGTGTCCGTGGGCGTCGGCGTCAAGGCCGATCACCCGCAGATTTTGGTGAACCTGATCGGCGCGCGCGCGGAAAAGATCGAACTCAGTTCGCGCGTCCTGAAGCTGGCGCGCATCTTTGCCAAGGATTGAACCGTTGCGTGAGAGCATGATCCAAAAGTGGCGTTGGCGCGATGTGCCCGTCCGCACCAAGTTCACGGCGAGCATCGCGGTGCTGGTCGGCGTCGTGTCCGCGTTTATCTACTTGTACTTTCCCGCGCAGTTCGAACGTCAGGCGCGCCAGGCATTGATCGACAAGTCGATGATGATTGCGCGCATGACGGCCTACACCCTCGCCCCGGCTTTGTACTTCGACGACGCGCAAGCCGGAAGGGAATTGCTGCAGTCGGGGATCGAGAGCATTAACGATGTGACGTACGTCGTCGTCTCTGACACCGGCGGACGCATCTTCGCGGTCTACAATCGCCCGGACAGCACGTGGGAACCAACCAACGAGCACGACCGACACGCCCGGAATGTTTACCCGGTCAAGGTAGATGTGGAGTTCGATGGAGATCTGGTCGGCTCGCTCGTTTTGGAGCATTCGCTTAATCGCCTGCAGAGTGAAGTCAGAAGCGCCAAGGACGCGGTGAGCCTGGTCAGTGTGCTGATCTTCTTGTTCGGGATCGCCGCCGCCGCTGGGTTCAGTCGGGTCCTCACAAACCCGCTCCGGCGCATCTCCGATGTGGCCGGGGAGATCGCGCGGGGCGCTCTTGACAAACGGGCCCCCACGGATGCGCGGGACGAGATCGGAATGTTGGCCGCGTCGTTCAATCAGATGGTCGATAGTCTGCGCGACGTGCAGAATCAGTTGGGAGAACTCAATCAGGAACTCGAGACGCGTGTCATTGATCGGACACGAGAACTTCGCGCAGAAATCAGCGAGCGGTGCTCAGCCGAGGAGGCGCTTCGGGCGAGTGAACGACAGCTCAGCTCCATCCACGATACCGTTGGCGACGTGATCTTCCTGCTGGCAGTGGAGACGGGTGGAGCGTTCCGATTTGTCTCCGTCAATCCAGCGTTCTGTGCGACGACAGGACTACCTATTGAGGCGGTGGTCGGTAAGCTGGTCAGCGAAGTCATTCCGGAGCCATCGTTGACACTCGTGTTGGATCGATATGCGCGGGCGATACGGCAGAGATCGATCGTGCGTTGGGAGGAAACCTCTCTGTACCCCAAGGGGAGACTCATTGGGGAAGTCAGCGTGGCTCCGATCTTTGATCAGAACGGGAAGTGCACACACTTGGTGGGCGCGGTGCACGACATCACCGCCCGCAAGCATGCTGAGGAGGCGATCGAGGCACAGCGCCTCTTCTTGCGACGCGTCATCGACACGGATCCTAATCTGGTCTTCGCCAAGAACCGCGAGGGGAAATTCACGATGGTGAACCAGGCCGTGGCCGAGCTGTATGGGAGCACGGTCGAGGACCTGGTTGGCAAAGGGGACGCGGATTTCAATGTCAACGCGGATGAAGTGGAGCGATTCCGAAAAGCCGATCTTGAAGTCATCGATCTGCAGAAAGAGATGATCATCCCTGAGGAGCCAATTACCGATTCACAGGGGCGGCGGCGGTGGCTGCAGACGGTCAAGCGCCCGTTAGGCAAAGACCCGAACAACCAGGAACTCTTGCTGGGGGTGGCCACCGATATCACGGCACGCAAGGAGGCCGAACTCGAAATTCGCAAGCTCAAGCTGGGAATCGAGCGATCGGGCGAGATCATCTTCATGACCGATGTTGAAGGCAACATCGTGTACGTGAATCCGGCTTTTGAGAAGACATACGGTTACTCCGCCGAAGAAGTCCTGGGCCAGACACCCAGGATCCTGAAATCCGGACTGACGGGCAAAGCGGCTTATGACGCGTTTTGGGGCGCCTTGCTCTCGAAGCAAGTTGTGTCGGGAGAAATTGCCAACAAGACAAAGGACGGCCGGATTCTCACCATCGACAGCACTGCCAACCCGGTGCTCGATGATCAGGGAAGCATGATCGGGTTCCTGGCGATCCAGCGCGATATCACGGCGAACAAATTGGCCGAGGAGGCTCTGCGTCGAAGCGAAGAACAATTGCGCCAGGCGCTGAAAATGGAAGCTGTTGGCCGTCTCGCCGGCGGTGTGGCTCACGACTTCAACAATCTGTTGGCTGTCATTATTGGCCAGACCGAACTGGCTCAGGTGCGTATGGGCGATGGTCATCCACTGGCAGGTAGCATCGCCGCCATCGACACGGCCGCGCAACGTGCTGCCGATCTGACTCAGCAGTTGTTGGCGTTCAGCCGTAAACAGGTGCTGGCGCCCAAGGTGATTGACTTGAACCAGATTGTTTCAGCGACCGAGAAGATGCTGCGACGTGTCATTGGCGAAGATATCGAATTGGTGGCGTCGGCGGCGCCCGACCTGTGGCCGGTGCTCGCAGATCCCGGACAAATTCAACAGGTCGTGATGAACCTGGTCATCAACGCTCGCGATGCCATGCCTTCCGGCGGCACGCTGATCATACGAACGACTAATACAGTTCTCTCAAAGGAGACCACGTTTACCACCGGAAGAGTCGTGGCGGGACCCTACGTGTCATTGTCCGTCCAAGATACCGGTGTTGGCATGGATCGGGAGACGATGACCCGGATCTTCGAACCGTTCTACACGACGAAGGAGGCCGGCAAGGGCACCGGTCTCGGTCTCTCCACTGTCTTGGGGATCGTCGAGCAAAGCCGCGGATACTTGGACGTTTCAAGCCGGGTTGGAGAAGGCACGACATTCCGCATCTTTCTGCCGCCGGCTGACGCGACCGTCAAACCCGATTCTCAGGACCCCGAAAAATCGCAGGTATCCGACAGTGGCGGATCGGAGACAATCCTGATCGTTGAGGATGAACCCGGAGTGCGCGAAATGATGAGCAGCATGCTCGCGATGTCCGGTTACAAGGTGCATTCCTGTTCGGGCGGTCAGGAAGCTGTAGCGTTGCTTGAGACGAGAGACTGCAAGATCGATCTATTGATCACCGATGTCATCATGCCGGGAATGTCCGGCGTCGAATTGGCGATTAGAGCATCGCGCGTCTCTCCGCACCTTCGCGTCGTCTATATGTCGGGTTACACCGACGATGTCCTTGCGCGCGGGGGGGTCCTCACGGAGGGCGCGCTATTGCTGCAGAAGCCGTTCCGCATCGAAGTACTCAAGCGGATCGTCAGGACGGCGCTTTCCGTAGAGCGGAAGCCCGAATCGATTGCGTCTACTTAAACGGATCGTCGCCTCTTTATCCTCTGCCATACAATGATGGTCGTGGTAATTCTTCCGCTATTTTCGCGCGTTTGGTGTATTTTATATTGCTGTCCGCTTTGCCAGCCCCGAGACGGACACCGGGAATCACCCATTTGAACGCGCAGGTCACGATAGTGTGTCGGCTATGTATCTCTGCCGCAATAACGGCCATTGTGGCGTTGGCCGGACATCCGGCAGCAGCCGCTTTGCCAGCGGACTGGCCGGAACGACTGCAATTGGCGATCAGTGTTTCCCATCAAGGGTATGCCGACTCGAGTTTCGAAGATCGCGCGCAGGATTCCGCAATCTCGATGGCCAGTGCCCTTCTTGCGAAGGCCGATTCCCTGGTTCCATCTGAAACTCCTGCCCGGATCGCGATCTGGGCGGCATTGGGGGATTTCTCTTTCCGTGGCGGTGAGTATCGCGATGCATACAATTACTGGCGCCAAGCCCGAGAGAAAAGCACAGATGAAGCGCTCGACCTGACGCTACGCCTTGCGCTGCCTGTGATTGCCGGACATGGGAGCGTGTTGGATTCGGCGCAGTTGGTTGAGGCGCAGAATCTGTACACCCATCTTCTGCACGAGTGTCCCCCTGATTCGCTGAATCAACTGTGGATGCTCGCGCATCTTTGCGAGAACATGTGGCTATTCGGGGAAGCGCGGTTTCTTCACGAGCGTGTCGCGGCGATTGCGGAGGCGCATCCCGAGGCCGATTGCCGTTGGGCGATCCGTTCGCTGGTGACTCTCGGAGAATTTACGTCGAAACGTCTCGGCATTCCGCACGTGACTAATCCCTCGACACTCCAAGACTCCGCTGTCGCGCTCGCGGAACGAGCGCTCGGCCTGGCGCGCGCACGTTTTGGAACGACCGACACTCTGTTCGCGTACGTCGCCGATCGTCTCGGCGACTATTACGTCCGACTGGGCCG
This sequence comes from uncultured Ignavibacteria bacterium, assembly GCA_964371625.1. GTDB lineage: Bacteria > Zixibacteria > MSB-5A5 > WJJR01 > WJJR01 > JACQFV01. The sequence goes on from CAYJMP010000002.1 coordinate 651,953, forward strand.
GGACGCCGATGCCGTAGCGCTCTGGGATTCCGCCTGGGCCGCCAACCGCATTCATTTGCCGCCCGAGCACATCGAACTGCAGGGCAATCTCGATCGCATGGCCAGCGTACGCCGCTCGCAAGGGCGTTTTCTCGAGGCCGAAGCGCTCGCCAAACAGGCGCTCGAACTGCGTAAGAAGACGCGAGGTGAAGGGCATCCGGAAGTCGCGTCGATGTACACCAACCTGGGCCATACCTATCAATCGACAGGGAAGTACCGTGAGGCAGAAAACTGCTACCTCGCGGCGCTTCGCATCCGTGAAGACGCCATCGAACGATCCACGCCGCTCATTGCCGATTCCCACCGTCGGCTCGCCCAGTTGTATTATGATGACGGTCAGTATGCGCTCGCCGACGAGCACTTCCGCAGCGCTATCAACATGATGAAAGATGCTCTGGGCGAGCGACACTCGTGGGTCGCATCGTGCCTCCGCAGCCTGTCGGCAATGTGTACAACATGGGGCCGTCCGGAGGAGTCTCTCGGTGCGCTTAATGACGCCCTCTCGATTTACTCACAATTCCTGGGTGAGCAACATCCGGCCATGGCCTCAACTTTGGAGGAGATTGCCCGCACAGAATTGCTTCTTGGACACATCGAGGAAGCCGGGGCTGCCTTGGATCGCGCTCTGCACATAGACAGCGCCGCGGTCGCCGCAGGGGCGATTCCACAGGTGTCGATACTCACCACCAAAGCGAGAGTACTTCTCGCCGCGAATCTCCCGGCACAGGCGGAGTCACTCCTCCATGTGGTGCTGAACATGAATGGCGGGAATACTCGTGACCCCCAGAGTATCGATGAGCTTGCGCTCCTGGCACGCGCGCAAACTGATCAAGGATTGTACAGCAAAGCGCGATCCACGTATTCCGACATCTTCGCCATCGACTCATTCTATCACGGACTCAATGTGGTCGCGATAGCCGACGCTCGCGATCAGTACGCGCGATTCCTACTTGACCGAGGGGAATCGGTGGCCGCACTCGACGCATCCGTCGCGGCGCTGCGGCAGAGAGTTGGATTCCTGGACGAGGCAGGCGAGGTTTTGAGTGAGAGTCAGGCGCTGCGGTTTGAACGGGCGATGCATCGCTCCCGCGACATCATGCTTTCCGCGTACTTTGCCTCGCGCGCTGAGGTCGATGATGATCCAGAAATTGTCTACGATCTCTTGATCACAAGCAAAGGCGCGATTTCCAACCACATCTTTGAACGTGAACGCAGGTCCCGTCAATCAAACACGTCCGGAATCGTCGCGCTAAGGGACTCGCTCCATGCGGCCCGACACCAGTTGGCCACGATCTACATGAATGGTCCGGGCGAGCTGCCTTCAACCGAGTATGCCCTGAAGGTCGATAGCATTCGATCGTCCAAAGGCGATCTCGAACAACGACTGGCGCAGTGCCTGGGGCAAACCCGCAGCCGGGATCACAGCCTCGTGACAACGGCGAACGATATCCGTCGACGCCTGCCCGCTGGCTCCACGCTGGTCGAGTATGTTGGATACCAAAACGCCGGGTTCGGCCATGGTAATCGGTACGCCGCGCTCATTGTTCCGGACTCCGGCGAGATTACTCTGCGCGATCTCGGCGATTCTGCGCCGATCGATTCACTCATTGATGTCTACCAAGAGCACATGGAAACAGTGAGTGGCCGCGGCGTCCCCCCGGGTCGTTTAGACGCCGAGGCTTACGGACCGATCGCACGGGGTCTCTATGCACAGATCTGGGAGCCGATCGCCCCAATGCTGCGTACGAACGCACCGGTCATCGTGGCGCCCGATGCGGAGATCTATCTCCTGTCATTCGCGGGTCTCCTGGACTCCGGCGGACGATACTTGATTGAGGGGAGGCCGATTCACTTCCTCTCATGCGGCAGGAGCCTTGCTGATGTCCATGATGCGACACCGGGAGGTGGCGCGCTCGTTCTTTGCGATCCCGACTTTGAAGCGGAGCCCGAGTTGCGTGCTCACGCGATCCAATCGGATCTACTCGCCGACGCTGCCCTTGGGCCAGTCGGTGAATTCGTGACTCGGCGAGCCTCGTGTGACCGCTTTGTCGATCGCAACTTCTTACGGCTCCCGGGAACGCGTGACGAAGGAGAAGCCGTTCGCGCGCAGTTGTCTGAGCATGACATCGGGCCCATCACTGTTCTGGCGGATGCCGCTGCCTCCGAAGAGAATCTGAAACGGTGTGCCCGAAACAGGCGGCTGCTACATTTGGCCACGCACGGTTTCTTTCTCGGTCAGGATTGTGCCCCAGGCGAGTCTTCGGATCGAGATGAATCCCGGGCTGCTGTAGTCGGTGAGAATCCACTTCTGCTCAGCGGGCTATGTCTTGCCGGAGCCAATCGTGGCAGCGACACACTGACTCTGACAGGGGAAGATGGTATTTTGACGGCTGAAGAGGTCGCCTCGCTCTCATTAGACGGCACCGAATGGGTGGTACTGTCTGCCTGCGACACTCGACTGGGCGCAACACGACACGGAGAGGGAGTCTTCGGATTGCAGCGTGCATTCCAGATGGCCGGAGCCCACACCGTGATTAGCTCACTATGGCCGGTGTCCGATCGGGCCACCGCCTCGTTTATGCGTTCGCTCTACTCGGAATCGCACGAACCATTGTACCAAGTCATGCGCCTATGCCAACTTGGTGCGATTGGGGAATTGCGGAGACGTGGACAACCCGACCATCCCTACAACTGGGCGGGGTTCGTTGCCGTGGGTGGATGGAATCCACTCAATTAGTTGTTGAGATCAGACGGAACGGAAAGTACGCCTGCGTCGAGTCGCCGCTTGTCCCCTTCTTTGTTTCTTTTAGCACGAGACGGTATTCTCCATCGCGCAACGCGGCGGACGGCAAGTGCACGAGCAGCAATCCCGGCTGCGGAAAATCGACGCGCGATGCATTCGCGATCGTCGCCCGACCTTGCGCGTCTGTGACAGCGACGGAGTAGTTGTTCTCGGATCGTGCGTGGTAGTACGGGATCTCGAACACAATAATCTCAGTACCCGTGGTGCGGCCGACAACCGGGAGCGTGCTTTCCGAGCGAACCGACTCGCTGAGGCGATATGTAACACTCGTTGGACTCATCTGATCTTCCGTTGTCATGACACGGTAGCCAACCATAAGTAGGAGACACGCGGCGGCGGCATAGGCGACGTAGCGACCGTAGCGTGACACCAACTGTCCGATCTTGCCACCCTCGTGCGCGGTATCGGATACGGAATCGCGCAGTTCGCACTCCAGGTCGTTCAGGATCGCGAGTTCCGCCGAGCATTCTTTGCAGCGAGCCAGATGCTCACGCACCATTTCGGCAATGACCGGTGTCAGCCGCGCCCTGTCGTGATAGTACAGGCCGAGGGTGTCTTTCGATGGATGCGAGTGTCGCCCTGCATTTCCTTGAGATGCCATTAGTGTCATAATCCGCAAGGAATCGCGGCACACCGTGCATGTCACGATGTGCGTCTGCACCCTCTCCTCGTCCGTGGAGCCAAGGTGTCCGCTGAAATAGTCTGACAGGAGGGCTGCGATCTGTTCGTTACTGCATTCCACGTGCGCCCCCTCACCCTTCATAGTGCCCGTAGGGTGGCTTTTGGTACAGGATCTCTTTGACAAATTCGAGTGTTTGGGCACGGCGAATGCACCGTGAGATTGCCGTGGACACGGCATTCTTGGTCATCTTCCTTTGGTCGGCGATCTCCTGATCGGACCAACCGAGGGAAAATTTCAGCTCTAATAGTTCCCGGCAAAGAGGTTGAATAGCCGCGTATATCTTCTCAAGCAACTGCCGGTGAGCTGCTTCAGCATGTATGTCAGCGGAGTTAACGAGAGGAAATTGATCAAGCGCGTCCGGATCCCGCGACTCTGCGCCTGACTTCGCTCGTTTGGCCGCCCGGATGACAGTGAAACGTGTTGTGCCGTAGACATAGCTGTTGAAAGACCTGATCGTATCGCCGCGAAACCGTCCGGCACGCAAGTTCTCCAACAGGGTCTTGATGATTTCAGCGACCAAGTCCTCGCGCTCGGCCACCCGTCCCGAATACCAAAAGTCAACAAGCCGGGCGATTTGCCTCCGGATGATTTGGTATTGCTCAGAGTCTCCCAGAAGGAAGCCGGCAATAATGCGTTCGAGGTGGATGTCTTTACTGCTGGAGGTCATACTGCTCGGCGAGGCGCGCAGGTGTTTTCGACAAATCGCTCGGTAGTAATCTCAACCGCTCTCAACCCGCGTTCATTCTAACCATGCACCGGGTGCTTCGCAAGTCCCTAATTCACAATGGGTAGGGCCGATCCCTGATCGACGTCTGCCGGGTGGTCAACGACCGTGGCTGGACCACCAAGACCACGGTCTACAAGAACGGGGTGCGCAAGGATGGGGTGGCTTGGAACAAGGCTAGGCTGTACGACATCCTGGTCAACGTCACCTACATCGGGCAGGTCCTGCACAAGGGGAAGTTGTACCCCGGTGAGCAGGACGCCATTATCGACAAGCGCACCTTCAAGGCAGCCCAGAAGCTTCTGCAGGACAACTCGCAGAACGGTGGGGCGGATTCAAAGAACAAGCACAATGCTCTGCTACGCGGCTTGCTCAAATGCGGCAACTGCGGAGCGGCTATGACGCACACATGGGCCAAGAAGCCGCCAAACCGGCTATACCGTTACTACACCTGTTCGACCAGAGTCAAGCGGGGCAAGGATGCGTGTCCGACTCCGACACTCCCGGCGCAGGAGATCGAGGACTTTGTGGTGGAGCAGATTCGGAGCCTGGCCAGGTACCCGGAGTTGGCGAAGGCGGTCTTCAAAGAAGCCTGTCGCCAGCAGAAAGATGTGGTAGCTCAACTCCAGGTGGAGAAGAAGCGGTTGCAGGCACAGCTACAGTCCCTCAAGAAAGAAGCCAAGCGGCTTGTATCGGCGACTGGCGTGAAGGACAAGCCGTTTTCGGCCATCACGGGGCGGTTGGCAGAGACTGAGGCGTCAGTCGCGCGGATCGAGAGCCGGATTGGCGAGATCGAGCGGGACGTGTCGGGATTGGCAAGCGGGTTATCGGAGAGGGATGTGCTGGACAAGCTCGCAGACTTTAACGGCGTGTGGTCAGTAATGAGTCCGTCGGAGCAACTGGCGATTATCCAGTCGCTGATCGAAATCATTGCTTTCGACAAATCGGGTAACATTTCCGTCCAGCTCAAGACTAATGGTCGGGTGCATTAGTTTCGGCTGTCAATATGTCGTCCCGGTACATTGACTGTTAGAATCGGACTGTCTACTTTATGCTCAGTCGCGAGTCGTCTTCACGACAGATCCTCTCAATCTGACCTTGCGTCCGCATCACCATCTGGAGGTGGATAATGCCTTTGCGGTCTCTTTTCATGGCATCCGGCGTGCTCTTCGGTTTGGCCGTACTCTTGTCGGTAAGCCCGGGTGTTTCGACTTCGCACGCCGCAGTGGCACCTCCGTCTCCCGATCTCGCCTTCAGGCAGATGGGATCCATGCCGCTTGCCTTTACCAAGAACGTGGGTCAGTGGGATGAAACCGTGTTGTTTCGGTCCAGCTCTGGCGGGGTGACAGTTTGGTTCTGCCGAGACGGTATCTACTATCAATTTACACATCAAACTGCTAATAGCGGTTCAGACGTAGGTGGCCTGTCGAAAGCGCAAGCGCCGGACGCCTCATCAGCCCAAGCCACAATCCCGGGCAACACTCAGACAATCCTAGTTAGTGCGAAGTTTGTAAATGCGAACGTCACAGTGGAAGCTGACGGCCAAAACCTTTTGGAATACAAGTGCAACTACTTCCTCGGCAGCGACCCCGCGAATTGGCATACCGATGTCCCAAACTTTGGAGGCATCGTGTACCATGACGTTTACCCCGGGCTCGATGCACGCTTTACGGGTGCGGGCGGACAACTCGTAGCACATTGGGACGCGAAGACTGGCGCAGACAACTCTCAGATCAAGTTCCGCTATGAAAGTAATGCTGTTGTGACCGCGACGGGCACCGACCAGGTGCTCATCGAAACACCTTGGGGTGACAGGCTACAGTTTTCGACAAAACATGCCCTACCCGAAAGCGAGTTCATGGCCGGCTCCGGTGCTACGAAGGAGATCGATGTAGCCCCTTCACTGCTGTATAGTTCGTTTCTAGGTCACAGTTCGAATGACGAGGGGTACGGAATCGCGGTAAATGGAGCCGGGAAGATTTTTGTGGCTGGATCGACACGTTCAATCAGCTTCCCGACACAGGATCCATACGATGGCAGCTTTAATGGGAACTCGGATGTATTTGTGACGAAGCTAACGGCGTCGGGGAGTGCTCCTGAATACAGTACATTCATCGGAGGCAACTCCGCAGACGTCTGTTATGGCATTGCGCTCGATCCGGATGGGTACACGTACATAACCGGGTGGACCAGTTCCACAAACTTCCCGACGGAAAGTGCATTCGATGGTAGTTTCAACGGGAGCTCTGATGCATTCGTCACGAAATTGGCTCCAGACGGGAATGCGCTTGAATACAGTACTTATCTAGGAGGGAGCCTCAATGATGGAGGTTATGCGGTCGCTCTTGACCAAGCTAATAACGCCATCGTGACTGGGTACGCCTACTCCCCGCTGTTCCCTCAAATGGATGGCTGGGACAGCGAGCACAACGGTGGATCGGATGTGTTTGTGACCAGATTGAATGCAGGCGGTGGTCTTGAATATGGCACCTTCCTGGGGGGAGAGGAAGATGACGCTGGCTACGGTATCGCGATAGACCAAGAAGGCAGTATCTATGTTACAGGTAGCACCTTTAAATCAGGGGATCCGAATTTGTACTCCTTCCCAACGCGAAATGCGCTGGACAATACCCATAATGGCGATTTTGATGCTTTTGCTTGTAAGTTGAATGGCAGTGGAGATACTCTCGAATATAGCACGTTGCTTGGGGATTTCCTCTCGGAAGGCTTTGCTATAGCCGTTGACTCGGAACGAAACGCATATGTGACGGGGTCCGGCAGCTCCGTGATCAAGCTCGCGCCAGGCGGGAATTCACTTCGGTACAATATACCCCAAGGAGCTGTACCCGTCCACGGAATCGCCGTGGACGCGGCCGGGCGGGCGCACATTATCGGTTGGTCTAATTCCTCAGTGGTCGTGACCAGGCTGTCGGCGACGGGCACCGGTGAATACAGCACGACTCTCGGAGGGAATTCGGTCGATGAGGGCTACGCCATCGCCCTGGATGCAAACGGGGACATGTATCTGACGGGGAGGACCAGTTCCTCGGACTTTCCTACTTCGCACGCATTCGACGCCAGTTACAATGGAGGCTTGGATGCCTTCGTTGCCAAGATAGGACTGCAGAATGCTCCGATACTCGACCCCATTGGCTTCCAGCAGGCCGCCGAGGATCAACTTCTCACCTTTGGAGTTTCAGCAAGTGACCCGAACGGGACTATTCCCTCCATAAGCGCCACAGAACTGCCCGCAGGTGCGACTTTCAGCGATAACAATAATGGTACGGGCACATTCTCCTGGACCCCAACCAGTACTCAATCCGGAACATACAATGTCACTTTCGCCGCATCCGATGGCGACCTGACGGTTCAGGAAGAGGTGCTGATTACGGTTAGCCTATGTGCCACAGAGCTAACCTGGGAGCAAGTGGTACCGGCGGCAACGGGTACTGTCGAAGTCATGCAAGGTGGAGTGGCGTACCGGTACATCGAGTTAAGGGATGCGTCCGATAACCAGAAAATCACTGGCGCTGTGATCCATTTGGAAACCGAAGAGATTGTCTCCGATGACAAGGGGTTATACAGGATACCAATCCGAGCAGACGTGTTTGGCAATATCGTTGGGCCCGCCCAGTTGTGGGATGAGGTAGAGTCAGCGACATCATGCGGGCAAACTGCTCTCTTCGCAGAACCCGTGCAGTTTGACGTAAGCGTCACCCCTCGTCAGTATGAAAAGTCCTATGACATCCTCACTCAGTTATCAGTCAGTGGAGGCTTGGTCACTGGCGCACAAGCTGGGCCCATCGGGATTTCGGGTCCCCGCATGTCTGTCACCGGGTCCTTGGGAATGGGGGTAATGGTAAAATTCCTGAAAAACCACGGCTCATCCGATATCCTAATCATCTCACGACGAATTGAAGAAAGCGCTGGTGGTGAACTCTCCATTGGAAAAATCGCCCTCGGCCTGAGACTTGGCAGTCTCGGAAGTTTGTCGGGAAGGCTTGTCGGCGTCCAACGACAAGAATTCGTTTTCGACAACCCCTATCTAGATCCCGATCAAAAGAAGGCGCAAACCGCGCTGCTACTCGAAACTATGGTAGTCGGGTCCATGCCGCTTTCTCCCGCCGTGGGAGTCGTACTGACCGTCCTAACTGAGTCAATCCTGTCAAGCTCAGGAGCCTCACAATTGGTGTGGGATTCTGAGGATCTTAGAGGCGCAATGTGCGGGCTTGAAGGCAGCTTTAATCTCGGATTTAGAAGCGACATACTGAATGAGGCGATTTCACGACGCGTGGACATGGTGTTTCCGTCGGCTGCAGGGGACTTGTTCTGTCATGTAAATCAAGACAGTTACAAGCATTCAAGTTTCGGGGATCAACATCCGGGTGCAGAATATGGACGCTCAGTCAAGATGGGACTTACGCTGGATGCTTCTACAATTAAGAGCAGCATTGCGTTTGGGCTCACTCTGCTGTCGGGAGACGATGCGACAAGATTCTTCAGTCTAATGCCGAGCACCGAAGACCGAATTGGCGGATTCATCGAAATGGGGCGCGATTTTGATGCGAATTGGAACCCTCTTACAGGTTACGTCACTTGGGCTTCGGACGATCTGACATATTCCCCTCTTACAACGATTCATACATTCAGCAAATTCAGATTGCATCTCCAGGGACCGCAACTCGAGACCCTGGCTCAATTGCCCGCATGTAATCTCGCAAGACTTGATGGTCCAGCACCATCAATCCATCTCGGGAACGCGTCGATTGAGGATGATTACGTCAGCACGGTTACCTCAATCGTTGAGATGGCATACGGCAATGCAGCAAACACTGCAACCCAAGCGACTGAATCGGACGCGACTCCATCCCTCTCCCAGACCGTGGAGTACTCTCGTAATCAAGAAATTGTCAAAGCCACGGATATCCGATTCGAAGTCCCTATCCCTCCCATCAGCGTAGGTGGAGGGCTGACGGTGACTGACGGGAAAGAGTATGTCTCGCAATCTGGAGTGATGAGGGACGGCGTGTTTCCCCTTGAGGAATACGAGGAGGATCAATTCGTTCAAGTTGACGGACGTGACTTTGCGGCAATCATCTCAGGCATGCTCTCCGGAATAGTTCCACTCTTGGGCGATGCTCTGGCTAACGCGACAAGGGAATTTGTGGAGACTGTTTCGGAGGTGGGGGAGGCGATTGTCCAAACAGCGGATAACATTGCCCAAGGGGGAGCGCGGCTGGCGGCGTCCGCATGGAACAATGCATCAGGTGCAGTAATCACTCTTACCGAATTCCTTCCTGACTGGCCATTCATGAATGCGAATGGGAAAATCGAACGGAGAAACTACAAAGTGCGATCGCCACTTCCACCTACAATTGAGAAATTCGGCGACAATACCGGAGAGGTCGTCGTTACAGCAGTGGGCAAGGCGTTCCAAGCGGGAGTAGTCGATTCGAGCGGTTCTTCAATTTCACTCTATGATCCTCCTCTGGAGCTGACCATTGTTGTCAGTGATTCTCAGCTGATGGCAGCCGGTTATCCTACATCGGATAGAAACCAATTGGCAATCTTCATGTGGGATCAGGACTCTGCGTATGCGCGGTCCCTAGCTACCTTAACTTCTGGGGACAGCCTTTTCGCCAATATTGATCGGGGGGGGCAGTACTTTTCCGGCATATCAGGATATCCACCAGACGTGATTCCCCCCTCAATTGATTCAGTAGGGACGGGTGCTGGTGATACAGTTCTCTTCAGGCAGATTGTCGGCGTTTGGGTTTCTGATACTGGCCAAGTGTCATCTGGCCTTGACCTGAATCATGCACTCAGCATTGTGCACGGCGATTCCTTGTCGGTCTCGTTTGAATTGTATGACTTGCGTCACGGAGTCCTGTGGTTGATTCCGATGCCAGATTCTGCGTGGGCACTCGGCCGTGATTCTGTTCGTGTGGTTATTGCCGATGACTCTGGGCATCATGTTGACTCGTTAATTGGCTTTGGTGTCGCCTGTCAGTGCGACTGTCATGCCGATCCACAGTGCGATTCGATCATTTCAGATATCTTCGATGTGACGATCGCTGTCGACGTGGCTTTCCGCAATGGGCTGACATTCACTGAGACAAACTGTCTCTACCAGACGACTGATGTGAATTGTGACGGTGTTACAGACATATTCGATGTGACCAAAATCGTAAACGTGGCATTCCGAAACGCCGATCCGGCCGTCGAATTCTGTGCTCCGCCATGCCGATGAGTGATTAAGTTCCAAAGTTTTTTGGAAGATGAGTAAGTTCCGCAAATCCGCTTGAATGTAAGAAAGTTCCATGCGCCGTTTCTTGGGTCACCGATTCCAAGGTATTCAGGCACACTCTGCGCTGAATCGCCATTTCACCCGCCTCTGAGTTCGCAAATGCGTCCCCATTGCACCTGCGAAGAACACAGATTAGACCGACGCGTGACACCGCGTAACCGGCGCGCACGTCGCTGCTTCCGCGCAACAAGTCCAAAAGCTCGAAATCGAAAAACGTGTGATTTGTAAGTGGGCTTAGTTCAAAGGTTTGGAGCTACGCTCCCCCGGGGGGACGCTGTTCAAACTGGTAAGTCCTTTCCTTACATAGCCGACCGAGCAAGGCTGGGCAGGGGGCATCTCGCACCGGTGACGAATGCCCGTCTCCACGCCCGTATCCTCGAGCATCGAAGGAGCGGGTGGCGCCTATTTCAACAGCACCATTTTGCGTGTCTGCAACTGCCGGTGGGCACGCATTTGATACAAGTAGATTCCACTGGCAACCGGCGCACCTCTCATATCGGTACCATCCCACTCAAACGAATACGACCCGGGAGACAAATCATCCTCGCGATGGGTCAGTATGGTCTGACCGAGGATGTTGACGATGGACAGCGTCGCGGCGCCACCCGTTTCCAGATCGAAACGGATGATCGTTGCGGCATTGAACGGATTCGGGCTGTTCTGGTGCAGTGAGAAACCGCGTGGTGGCTCACTCATCGAGGGCTCGAAGACCGCGGCAATGATGGGCTCATACGCGACAATGCCGAGATCGTTCTTTGTGTCAGGCTCGCCGGTGGGATCAACATAGCCAGCGACGTACACGTGATCTTCCTCTCCGACACAGATACGAATCCCTCGGTCGTATCCACCGCCTCCATCCCAGGTCTTTTCCCAGATGTAGGCGCCGGTGGCGCCGTCGAATTTCATCGTCAGGTAGTCATGGAGTGTGCCTATGGCGCTGGCTCGCATTCCAGTAATGTACACATTCCCACTGGCATCGAGTGCCATGTCGTGGGCCTCTTCGGTGGCCGAGGTCCCCGCATGCGCAAAGAGGAGGGAATCACCATCCGCCGAGAGCTTAATGAATGTGAAGTCGTACGACTGGCCCAACTGGATGGTGGTACCTCCGATGCAGATGTTTCCGTCCGGGTCGAGCTTGACGCCGACTGGCTCCGCGTATGATGATCCGCTGTAGATCCAGTCCCACAGGAGATTGCCGTCGGGATCATACTTCAGGACGGCAATATCCGGGTTGCCGTTGAGGTCTTTGACTTTCCCGACCACGTAAGCATTACCGGCATCGTCGACTGCCAGATTGCGTCCTTCGTCATACCGGTGATCCGGGCCGTCATAGACACGTCCCCACAGAGTATCGCCATCGGCACTCAGTTTCACTGTCAGAATGTCGTCCAATGTAGCCGTTGCCGTTGTGCCAGTAAAGTAGATCGCGCCGTCGGGCGCGCAAGCGACCCTCTGTCCGTTGCCTCCCGAGGCCCCTATCCATTTGTAGAATCGCGTCCAGAGAGAGTCACCACCGGGCGAGTATTTGGTAACGTACGCGTGGTACCCGCCGTCGTTGCTCATGCCGACCGCGACGATGTTGGATGATGAGTCGAGGATCAGGGCACGCACTTGGCCGTCCAAGCCAATCTGGTGGGAATGGGCCCAATCCACAGTTCCGCCGGTATTCGCTTTCACAAGAAGCATCTGTTGCCCCGCGACGCTCTTGGCCGTCGTCCATCCGGCGATGAAGCAGTTTCCGGCAGCATCGACGATCATCGCCGTCGCATAATCAACAGAGTCACCGGGGCCGTTGATCGGAACGTGCCATTCTATGCCTCCGGAGACGTTATACTTCGCGACAAGGAAATCCCCGGGCGTCGTTCCATAGCTGCTGCCTGCAGTGTAACAGTTGCCGTTGGCATCAAGCGCAACCCCTACGGTCTCCTCCTCGTTGTCGCCGGGGCCGGGATAGACGTGAGACCATTCTTCCTGAACTTGCGCGTGTACGGTGCCGATGCCGATCAAGAGTGCAACCGGCAAGACTTGCAGAAGTCGAGTGAGTGACATTGCCGCCTCCAAAGTCATCAATGGAAATCGCGCTGCCGGCCAGGTCCTCAGAGGCTCCTCCGACTGCTTCAGGCTCTTGCCGTTGCCGAAACTTGGTATACCACTGTTGACCCGCTGTCAAGTGCATGAGTCTTGAATTGAGCTGCGCGCGTTCGGTTTTGACACGGTTGGTTCAATTGGCCAGTCAGTTGTGCAGAAGGGCTTACACCGCAGAAGAAATCACCAGTGATTCACTCACGCATGACCATAAGAGTCATAATTAAAGTCTACGCGTGAAAGCGCAAGGCACCTGACAACTCTGCCTGCTCTCGATCGGATGCGAAGGCAAAGGGAGTGCGGATGTGGCAGGGTGTCACGGCGTTATGATGCATGTCAGTCCGCAGCGCCTCAACATGAGGAGGAATCTTGATTTGCCCCGCACGATCTGTGCGACGCCTCGGATCTCACTGCCGCCCCTCGTCGCCGTGGGCGGATTTCAAACAAGTTCCTTGACCAGGCGTGCCTTGAATGCTCTGCGCTTTGCACCAGTAAGAAACGAGTCCGGAAACCGCTGGGCCAGTTGATCCAAGATTCCATCCACCTCTGTCGCCATCATACGATTGACAAGCTCGGGGTGCACCCGGTAGATGACCGTATAGATCGCTCTGCGGATGATGGTCCCGACTGCAACACCCTCCTTGCGTGCGATCCTGCGAAGCGATCTCAATTCCTCAGGCCGGAACATCAAAGAGAATGGGAGAGGTTTGTCTCCGGCTACTCTTGAGCGCGGTCTTGCCATTTGGTCTCCTTCAGCTAGTCGCAGACTAACACGATTCTCGCAGTGATTCCAACTGCACTAAGCTACCCCTCATCGCCGGGGCAGGTTGATGAATTACCCCGGAGGGGACGCTGTTCAAACTTGTAAGTGATTGTGAGTCAGGTCTCCGCGAGAGATTGCCGTAAGCCGAGGCGATGTATACATTGCTCGCTTTAACCAAGGCAAACCAATGAAGGAATCGTGCTCACCTGTAAAGAAGTCGTCACGAATTGATTAGGATAACCGCCATCTTCTCTGCAGGTACACCGACTTCCGTCTCCCATCTTTTTGCCATACAAGACTGTTGACCCCGTTGCCGGTCTGTGCCGGGTCAGTTATCTATAGGATGCACGTGCACACACTAGGCGGGAGAATCGATGCATCCGCGACTTCCACCATTTGCACCTGAAGAGAGCCTCGTTCGTATCTCAGTCAATGGAGACGTAGTCGCACGGTTTCTCTGTTCTCCGCATGATTTGCGTGATCTGGCACTTGGATGGATGTTCACCCAGGGCATCATCAGAAGCCGGGCCGATGTGCAACGCATGCGCTCGTGCCGCCAGTCCGGTGATATTCGAGTCGAGTTATGCGGACAGGTCGGCGAAACCATCCGCACCTTTACGCCTGTCGTGTCCTCAGGATGCGGTGGTGGGCTGGTTGGCACCGAGCAATATGTGTCACCACTAAGCCGTCTTGAGTCCAACTTTGAGGTTGGACATCAAAGACTACGCGAGATTGTGCGCGACATGTATGAGTCGTTCCATGCCTTGCCGGAACATCGCGGCGTCCATTGTGCAGCGATCGCTGGCATTCACCGGCTGGATGAAATACTGATGATGACGGACATCGGGCGTCACAATGCCGTCGACAAGGTGATTGGGCGCGGTCTGCGGGAAGAGTGCGACTTTTCAACGATGATCCTCGCGACGAGCGGCCGAATCTCTTCTGATATGCTCCTGAAAGCTTACCGGGCAGGAATCCCAGTTGTGATTTCCCAGCATGCTGTAACCGCACTGGCCGTGCGGATGGCCGAGAAGGCCAATATGGCCGTCGTTGCCCGATTCGATCGGGCCGATTCCGTCACCCACGGAGCCGACACCCGCATACTCGAAAGTCTGCAAGCATCGTGATCCACCTCCTTCACATTAACGGCTGCAAGAATGCCGGCAAGACGCGATTAATCGAGCTGCTACTGCCTCTGTTGGAGATTCGCCTAGGGCACATCGGCACACTCAAGTACGCGGAGCGCGACCACTTTACGTGGGAAAAGGACGGCACCGATACTTCACGTCATTCCCACGCCGGCAGCCACACAACAGGCATCTGGGGAGACCACGCGTTTGCGGTCACTTCACGTGAAAACGCACGCATCTTGCCTATCGACGACCTGATTCGACTGCATTATCCGGGTGTGGCCTTGGTTCTGACAGAGGGTTTCAATCAAGCATCAGGATTGAAGATCGAAGTGCAACGGCGAGGATACACTGATCGCCCCGTCATTTCGGACGAAGCCTGCCTGGCCACCTATGGCGACGAGGTCATCGCACGTCCATCTCCATTGTTCGCGTACGGAAATGAAGCACAACTCTCCGACTATGTCGTCGCCGAGATTGAGAAACTCGCGCGAATCGGCTGACGCCCGAGTGGATACTTCACAAACAAACAGGAGGACAGGCATTCTTGCCGGTCCTCCTGCTTCCGCATTCGATCCGAAAAGTCCTCAGTTACGGTCGAGTCTCGAAACCCAGTAGGATCGTTCTCCCCGGCATCGGGTACCCGGTCTCTTGCTCATAACTGCGATCGAAGACATTTCGAACGGTGACGTAGGCATTGATAAAATCACCAAACATCCGAGAGATGCGGAGATGGGCGACCAGATAATCCGGCATCGGTGACCCGGTCGAGTTGATTCGATCGGCCACGTACTGCCCAGTGTGGTTGAGCCGGACCCCTGCAACAAGTGGGATTTCTGCCTCGTAATCGATCTTCCAGCGGGGCAGCCAACGCCGCCGTTCTTCAGGGGTCGCTACGCCAGCGTCCGGAGGAAGTGATGCCTTGGCATCCAAGTAAGTGACCGCCACGGCACCGAGGAGCGTGGAATCGCCCCAACGCAGGCCGGTCTCCGCTCCACTCATGGTCGCTGTGCTCGCATTGTAGAACGTGTCATTCTTCGAGACCCGATCGATCAGGCCGTCCGTGTCATTCCAAAACACATCCTGCGAAACGTAGGCGTGCGTCCCCAGAGCGACCGCGACACCCGTCTCGTACTTGATCGCGCGCTCTGGACTCAAGTCGGGATTCCCCGAGGTTGTCGAGTACAGGTGGTGCAATGTGGGAAAGCGCGTAGCCTTGGCCACGGCGGCATGCAAAGTCGTACGCCGACCGGCATCGATAATGATCTTGGCCGTCGGATCCACTGTCGTGACCGAAGCGTTGACCTCGTCGGAGTTCAGACCACTCACTGCCGCGCCGGCCTCTACGGAGACACGAGGAATGACTAAATGGCGGACCTGCTCAAAAATGGACCATGTCCAGGAAGAGTTTGAAAGCCACGGCTCTCCCGCGTCCTCGCGTCGGTCAATACCATCACGGCGGGCGATGACTCCGGCCGAGTTGGACCACCGATCTGAAAATGAATATGTCAGGTCCGCCCTGCCTCCGCTGGCGCGCATGTCGTGCTCACTGTCGAACTTCTGCTTCTCAGGGTCGAGAGTCGACTCCGAATAGCGAATGAGCCGATCGTACTCAGTGTCGTAGTAGACATTCGTCCGCCAAACGGCCTGCTTACGCCAAACGCCTGTCGCATTGAAACATGCATACTGCCTCTTCCAATCCGGAAATCGATCGTAGGCCAGTTGCTTGGCGGGGACAGTGGTGTCCGCCGTGGGCGGCGCCGCACGCTCGGCGTCATACGCGCCAACACCGAGCGAAAGCTGCGTTCCTCCAGGGGTCGTGTAGCCGACTTTGGCGTCCAGATTGGCGTGACGATAGTCCGAGTTTTCCCGTGTCTCACCATCTTCGAGTTTGTTGTCCTCAAATCCTCCGGGCAATGAAAAGCCGTCGGCTGCCGAATAGCCTGTGGAGGCCCAAAAATTGAACCGTCCCATTGATCTTCCGTACCCGAATGATGCATGACGGTGACCATCGGCGCCGACGGCTATGTTGACCCTCGGCATCGTCGAGGCGGCCGTCCAGTGATCCGTGACAATGTTGACCATGCCGCCCAGCGTGTTGGCGCCATACGCGGAGGGGGCCGGCCCCTTCACAACTTGGAACTTTCCCACCCCGGAGAACGGAATCGAGTTCAAATCGACATCGCCATAGTAAGGTGAGTTCAACGGACGGCCGTCGAATAGGACAAGAGTCTCATCCGCGAGAAACCCGCGAATGCTCAATTGCGAGCAGCCTTTGCTGCCAGTGGTCACAATTGTGCCAGAGAATTCACCGAGAACATCCGTCACGGTGTTCGTTCCGGTCTTGGTGATCTCACCTGCAGTTCGCTCCGCGGCGGAGATGCCGCTCAATTTCACACGGGGCGCTGTGACGATCACCTCGCCCATTTCATAAACCGCAAGGGAGTCATCACCAACTGCATCCTCCCCCACAGCCAAAGGAGGGTTTAACAACGTCGTCATGACCATTGCCATGATGGACGAAAGCAGCCCCACAAGTGCCCCGTGTCTCATACGCTACGCCTTTCTCTCGACCTTCAGATGAATGTCAATGGTATGCGGCTCAGACGGAGTTTTCAGAGCGGAGATCATCCCCTGCAGTGTGCAGGCGATAAAGCCGCGCACGAAGGGATTGAGCGGCAGCTCCTCATCATTCACGCGAATGGAAATGTCACGCGATGTTTGAGCGTGCCCTGGTGTCGAAGAGCGGTCTGTCATAGCGCAACCATGAGCCAGATGGCACCTGAGAGGGCCACGGAGCTGGCACGCAAGACGACGCGCGTCAAGGGCTCAACTCCTGCCAGCCCCCGCAATCGAGCGGCGATTGGTGCCGACACCATAAAGCTCAACCAACTTGCCGCGGCCGCGGCGGTCCCCGTCGTGAAAGACCATGCGAGTAACCCGGAGACCCCGCGATCCAACCACCAATGATTTTGAAACATATAGGCCTGCGAGAACGCAAATGCGAGGCTGTTCAGGTAGCTTGCGGCGATCATCATGCCTGACATGGGCAAAATTCGCCTGCTCAGATCGAGGCGCTCGGAGGCAGTGAAGAATCCCTCGAGGATCACGGCTTGTCCGATGACGGCGGCGAACTGACATGCGATGATGGAGGGCATCGATATCAGCTTCATCGCTGCGGCAACGATTCCGATGGCCAGTGTCGTCCCGACCGTTGGCATCATTCGCCGCGCCAGCGAAAGGAACAAGACAGCGACGAACGCCAATACCACTGACCGGGGAATGATACTGGAGAGCCCATCCATTGATGATCCGATCAGGGCTTCCGCTCCTCCCCACAATGACCCAAACAGGAGAATCCCATAGAACCGATCAAATTTGTGTGGCATACTCAACCTCCCCTTCAGGCTCGCGATCAGCCGGAACGGACTTCGTGTGCCTCGGCTCAGAATGAAAGCCGGGCGCTCAGCGCCGCATTCAAGTTGGTCCCGTCGTTTTCAACGATGTCGGCGCCGACTCGGTACTTGTAGGTCGACTTGATATAGCCGACCTCGATGGCAAACGTGACTTTCGGCAGAGGATCGTACATCAGATTGCCGAATATGGTCAGGTTCTGCGAGAGCTGCGGCGCCGCCACCGCCATCGAATCAGTCTGGTCGTCGTCGAGCATTTCGATACCGGCGCCCGCGTTGAACGACACTTTGCTGTTGGCCGGCTTGACCGCGATCTCACCCCAGCCGCCCATGACATCGATGTTCTCAACCTTCAGTATAGCTGGCGTCTCGCCGCCTTGATCCACGAAACGGACGCCGGCGTTCGAAAACATCATGGGCAGATTGCTGCCGACAAATCCCTCACCGGAGATCGTGACCCGGCTGACCGCGATCTTGAGATCGCCCGCCGCGCCCCAAGTGGAAGTCTTCTCATCGACATAGCCACCAGAGGGATAGGCTTTATGCCAGTCGGCTTGTCCGGCATGCGCGGATGCACCGATCGTCAACGACTTGCCACGCGAATACGCGACACGTCCCTGTACGAACGGCAGTCCGCTGTATTCTCCCGCCCCCAAGAGCTCTGCTTGGCTGTCGTTGGTGATGTCAGCGGCGATTGGCCTTACCGCGGCCAACTGGAGGAGAAGCGAGCCAGTCGTATCGAATGGGTTCGTATAATCAAATCGAATCTGCGGCAGTCTGTTCCACAGATTACCCGAACTCGAGAAGGCGGGAATCGAGACGTGGACCAACGAATTCGGCGACAGCGGTGCGAAAATCGTCCAGTCCTGCCCAAAGAGGAACTGCACTTTGTCCTTCTTGAGTGTCAGGAAGGCTAAGCGCAGCCGCGGGGCACTCTGCATTGAAGCGCCGTTTCCGAAGCTGCCTTTCTGTCCCCAAAAATCGAGTTCAGTTGTGCCGCCGATCATCCAGCCCTCAGCTTCGCTCTTTATTTTCAAGCCGACGCGTGTCTGCCGTGCGGTGAACAAAAGGCTCGCGCGCGCATCGCCTGTATCGGCCAACGACGCGCGCACAGGAATGTCCGTTGCGAGATGATCGTTGTAACCGCCGTTGAAGAGTATGAAACCATAGGGTGTCACCGTGACATCCTGCGCGCAGGCATTGGAAGACCCAACACCGGCAATTGCCAGTCCGAGCAGGCCACAAACAAGCCACATCCTTCTCATTGCCATCCTCCGTTGTATTGTTAGAATCCTTGAATCTGATCGTAGGCCTTGAGAATCTCGAGAAGTTCCTGCCGCGACATGGCCGTGCCGGAACTCTCCCACATCTTCAGCGCGGTAGACTCGCGCTCCTTTTTGTTGAGTGCGGCCATGCGGTTGAAAATGTCCTCCGAGTGACAGCGCTGACATTTCATCAGGAGGAGCGCACTGTGGATTTTGTCGCGATCGCCGACAGAAATGTGTGCATCCGGCAATGCTTCCATTCTCTGGAGAACGCTGGCCACTTCAGCGGGTCCGCCGTGCTCGGCCAGAAACCGCCGGTCGGCATGGCACGAAGTGCATTTTTCGTCCAGGAATTCGCCGGGGCTTGTGACGGGAGCGACGTAGCGAGCCAGATCCTCCAGAGTCAGAACATCCTCGCGCATGGCGGTGACTTCGTGACGCAGATTGCTGACGACCCCGGCCAACGTCAGGAGAATGATGGCGTTCATCAGCGCCACGAACAGGATGATGGTGGGAACGCGACTGGGGCGTTTATCGTCTTCATTCATGACTTTCGACCTCCGGCATCAGTGATGCGACCGGTGCGTGTTCGTCCGCGTGTACGGGGAAATTGTCCGCGATGAAATCGAGCACAATAATTCCGGCGGCGATAATGCCCACGGAAATGGCCACCTCAGACCACGCCGGTTGGTAGGGTGCCCACTTTTCGACGACGACCGCTGTGATGACGGTGTTCAAGCGGTTCATGATTCCCCCAGCCACGACCAGAACCGCGCCCCAGAGGATGCCGCGCTCAGTACGGACCAGGTCCGGAGTGAGAAACCAGACCAGCGGAAGGAGGACGCCGATGGAAAGCTCAATCCACATCCCGATCGAGGCGCGGTTGTATTCGAACAGGTAAACGCCCGCCCCCGTACGGAAAACGTCCAAGACCTTAATCACGAGATAGAGTGCAAGAAGCCATGGCACCGCCTTGACGAATCCACGGAGCGGATCGAGATCCGGCTTGTGTCCTCTGATTCGTGCCGTGATGATGTGCTCGAAGATCACCATCCCGGCTCCCATCATGACGGCAGAGATTAGAAATAGAACCGGAAGCCAGGCGGTGAACCACAACGGGTGTAGCTTGTGCGGGATGATAAGGAGCAGTGATCCCAGCGACGACTGATGCAGGGTGCTAAAGATGACTCCCGCCATGATCAAGATGATGGGCATCTGCGTGTCGCGTGGCATGAAGCCGGTTCGCATCGCAGTTTCCCAAAACGCCAGGACTAAGAGCGCCACGATCGTCCAGAGGACCGACCCGCTCATCGCGAAGGTGAAGACTGATATCAGAACGATGACCAACCATGGCACGAGGTCGTGCCACAATCGGTGCAGCCGGGTGAGCGCGAACCGTTCGAATACCACGGGCAGGAATTCGAGCAGCAGGACGGTCGTATACATCGTTACGCACCACGACACTTCAAACATCGGTGAGTCATGGTTCCAGTGGAACAGAACTTGCCAGATCATCCAAGGGCGACCCAGATCGATCGCTAATCCCACGATGAACAGAATGTAACCGAGGAACGCGGTCAGAATGGCCGGACGCGACAGGGCGTGATACCGCTGCCGTCCGAGGATGTGGACCAAACCGGCCACGATGAAACCTCCCGCGGCGAGAGCGATACCGGCGAGAATGTCCATCCCAATCCAGAATCCCCACGGATATCCATCGCTCAGATTCGAGACACTGCCGATCCCGAAGGCAAATCGAATGATCACCAGAATGATCCCGAGCGCCGCGAGGAAATAGAGAATCGCATTGCGCCGCGTCACCCGCGGCGGAACCAGAGGCGCAGTCATGATTGCCCTCCTGTGGGTTTCGGCTTGTCTGCCCCTGCCACACCCTGACGGCGGTTTACGATCCAGGCGACCATGCCAAGCGTGATGGAGAGTCCCGCGACGACGTAGGGGATGGGACGCATCGCCGGCCGCGTCCATTGCGCCAAGGACCGTTCAGGAAGATCCGACCGATAGCCGAGTGCATCGAATTCGACATTCGAAATGTGCATGACGCACGTGCCGCCGACTTCGCGTTCACCGTAGACGTGGTTCACATAGCCGGTGGGATTGTCCTCGATCCTTCGATGAGCTTCGGCGCGGAGCGCATCGCGCTCTCCGAACATCAACGCATCGGTGGGACAGGCCGCCACACAGGCGGGTTCCTCTCCCGCCAAGACACGGTCCGCGCACATCGTGCATTTGCTCACATAGGGATTCGCTGAGTCCCACTGGAAACGGATGACCTGGAAGGGGCATGCGAGCATGCAATAGCGGCAACCAAGACAACGCGAACGATGATACACGACCGGTCCTTCGGGGAGCTTTTCCATGGCCCCGGTCGGACAACTGGCGGCACACGCCGGGTCTTGGCAGTGCATGCATTGGAGCTTCCCGCAGACCCAGTCAAAGTGATCGCCCGTTGCGGCTTCATTATAGGTGATCAGCGTCCAGGTCTTGGGCGAGAGGTCTTTCGGGTTTTGGTAGCCGGCGCCAGCGAAGAACTCCGTCTTTTCGCCCGGCAATTCGTTCCATTGTTTGCAGGCTACCTGGCATCCGCGGCACCCGACGCATCGCGACGTGTCAATGAGCATTGCCTTCATGCTGGCAGCACCTCCTTCCGTACGACGTCACAGAGGAATGCTTTGAATTCCGGTATGGTCGTGTTGGCATCGCCGATGTGAGGTGTGAGAATGTTGGCAGAGTCTCCGGTTGCGAGGCCAGAATAGCCGAAATGCCAAACGACGCCGACTTGATGCACGACCTGATCGCCGCAGTGGAATCGTTGGAAGCGGCGCGTCACCAACGCGTAGGCCTCCATCTCGCCGCGTGCTGTCCGAACAATTACCCGGTCACCATTCTTGATTCCGCGTTCGCGCGCCAACGCCGGTCCGATCTCGACGAACACATCCGGCATTAATTCGCACAGCCATGGCAGATTGCGGGTCATCGCTCCCGCCTGCCAGTGCTCGCTCACGCGATACGTGGTGCCGACAATCGGGAAGTCTGTTGCATTCCCGATCGGATTCATCTCAGGCTTCTTGATGTGCCAGAGGGTAATCGCCGGATTGAATTGCTCACTGGACATGTGGTTGAGCACCGGGCTTTCCAGCGGCTCGTAATGCTCGGGGAACGGGCCATCGACGAGATTCGCAGCGAACAGCCAGGCGACACCGTCAGGTTTCATGATGAAGGGGTGTTTCTCCCCGGGCGGCCACGGCCCATCGGGCACATCGCCCTCCCACTTCTTCGCCTCGCCATTCCAGCGGATCACCCAGCGTTTCGGGTCCCACGGAACACCATTCAGGTCGACCGAGGCGCGATTGTAGATGATTCGCCGGTTGACGGGCCAGGCCCACGCCCAATTCGGATACATGCCGAGATTGTTCGGCGCGTCGGTCTTGTCGCGTCGGGCCAGCTTGTTGTCCTTCTTCTCCGGCCCCGCGTATCCACCGCAATAGATCCAGGAGCCACATGCGGTCGACCCATCATCTTGCAAGAGTGCAAACCCCGGCACCTGAGTGCCGGCCTTGTAGGGTTTGTCGTTGACCGTTTTGTCCAGCAAGAACCGGCCGTTGAGTTCCTTGGCCACGACGTGCACATCCGGTTCTTTGTGCATGTCAACCGTCGGGCCGCTGCCGTAATCCCAGACGAGATGGCGCATCGGATCCGGGAATGGAGTGGAACTCTTGAATTCTTCCTTGAGTTGTTTGGCCAGGGCATCGAGTATCCAAAGATCGGATCTCGCATCACCTCTGGGTGGGACAGCTTGATAGCGCCACTGTGCCCAACGGCCGCTGTTGGTGACACTTCCTTCCTTCTCAACCGACGAGCAGGCAGGAAGGAGGAAGACTTCGGTTTTGTTGTCCGATGGAATGACACCCGGTCGCTTCCAAAAGACCGATGTGTCGGTTTCAAACAGATCAGCGGCGACCATCCAATCGAGACGGTCGAGTGCCGCGCGTTCCTTCAGGCTGTTTGGACCACCGACGGCAGGATTCTGACCGAAGAGGATCAGGCCCTTGATCTTGCCTTCATACATAGTCTCGAAGAGAGGGATGTGCGAGCAATTGCCGGTCGACTTGGGCAAGAAACCGAATCCGAAGTCGTTGTCCTTCGTCGCGTAATCCCCATACATGGTCTTGAGGAACGAGACGATGTACTTGGGATAATTCCCCCACCAGTTTGCGGACTTGGGGTCTTTCGACTTCGGAGTCACGCGTTCCAGATAAGCGGCGAGTGATTGGTCGGCATCGATCGGAGACGCGAGGTAACCGGGAAGCAGATGGAACAGCAATCCCATGTCGGTCGAGCCTTGAACATTGGATTCGCCGCGTAGCGCATTAACGCCACCGCCCGCCATCCCCATGTTGCCGAGGAGCAACTGCAGAATGGTATAGGCGCGAATGTTCTGCGTTCCGTGAGTATGCTGCGTGGTGCCCATCGCATAGAGCCATGTGCCCACGCGGTCCGGCGCCCATGTTGAAGTGTAGACGCGGCAGACCTTTTCGTAGGCATCCGGCGCCGCGCCCGTGATCCGGCAGACCGTGTCGCGGTCGTAGCGCCCGAAGTGCTTTCGCATTAACTGATAGACACACCGCGGATGTTGCAGAGTCATATCCCGCTTGGCGAGCCCATCGGAATCCAATTCGTACATCCATGACGTCTTGTCGTAGGAGCGTGTGGCGGGGTCATAGCCGGAAAATAGTCCGTCATCGAAGTTGTACTTATCGCTAATGAGGCAGGGAGCGTTGGTGTAGTTGACGACGTACTCGCGGTGGATGAGATCATTCTCCAACGCATAGTTGATCATGCCGTTGACGAAGGCGATGTCGGTGCCACTACGCAGCTTGCAGTAGATATCGGCAAAGGATGATGTGCGTGTGTAGCGCGGATCGACATTGATGATGATCGCGCCCTTTTCCTTGGTCCGGGTCAACCACTTGCTGCCGATCGGGTGATTCTCAACAACATTGGAGCCCATGACCATGACGACGTCGGCATTCGTCATGTCGATCCAATGATTCGTCATTGCTCCACGACCCACTGATGCCGCCAAACTGGCGACGGTGGAGCTGTGTCATATTCGGGCCTGATGTTCGAGATAGACAACGCCGAGCGCGCGGGCCAGCTTTGAATAGAGATAGCATTCTTCGGTGTCGAGCGCGGCGCCGCCAAGGCAGGCAATGCCGGTCGTGCGATTGACCGTCTTTCCGCCTTCCGTCTCCGCGAAGGTGCTCGCGCGAGTCGCCTTGATCCGTTTGGCTATTTCAGGAATGGCCCAGTCCCAAGTGCGCTCTTCCCAACGATCGCCGCCGGCGGGACGATAAAGCACTTTTGTGAGCCGCCGGTCGCTGGTGGCTATCTGGTAAAGGGCCATTCCTTTTGAACAGAGCGACCCCTCATTGATCGGGTGATCGGGGTCTCCTTCGATATTGACGACCTTTCCATCCTTGGCTGAGACGACAATGCCACAACCGACACCGCAATAGGGGCAGATCGACGTTGTCGAAACCGTGCCATCTGTTTTTCGTTTTGGTGGAGCCGCACTCGCCGGCTTCGCCTGCGAAAGAAGAGCGCCTGCCGAGGCGGCACTGAGCGCCCCTGTTAGGAATTCACGTCGTGTACCCATAGAACGCCACCTCCAGCACAGTACTGGCAGTGCCTCATGTGAATGATATCACCAAGTGTATGATAATCTTAGCAGGGCACGCAGAGTAAAATGACCCCGTAGAATGCTTGGGAGCGCTTCCGACTGTGGATCTCGTCGCACCTTTAACCATCACGGAACATCTCCCCGTATGGCAATAAAAAGGCACTCCGGAGCACCGGCGCAGTGCTTCGAGCGATATGCAGAGAGTTTATCCGATACTCCCAGGGTAGTCAAGAGATTAAATTCACAAAGTGCAATAATACTACTTAGGTATTACCGTCTTAGGTGCATTAAATGCTGACAAGAGGATTCTGGCGTCGCCGTTGGCATATCACGTAGGCAGCGTCGGTCAAATCACATACGCGGGGCATGTTTCTGCCCTGAATGACTTGACTTCTTCGCGTAGTCCTGCACTGTCACGTCGGGGCGGCAAAGGATTACGAGATGAATATCGCCAATGCAGTCGACCGGTTCACCCGCCAACTGGCTGCGAATGGGCGGTCGGGGCACACACAGGCGGCGTATAGGCGGGATCTGGAGGCGCTGGGCCGGTGGATGGGAGGGAAGCCCGAAGTAGGCAAGCTCCCCGGGCCGGACTCGAACCAGCGACAAGGCGGTTAACAGCCGCCTGCTCTACCAACTGAGCTACCGGGGAGTGAAAGGGCTCAGAATTGCATTTTAGCGGATCTCCGCCTTCGAATCAAGCGCATATCTGACTGCCGCGATGAGGGGAATGCCAGGCCGACTCTGCGGTGATCCAGGTCCCAGAGATCCTCAATCCTCCATTGCCTCGAGGACGATTTCGCTGTACAAATCCGAAGCCACTACGGCGGCAGTGAGGAGGGATCTTGAATTCACGTGATTCGACTGCGCTCACCACAGGCGGGCATTGGGTCTTGGCGGCCGGCATTGTGATTGCCGCCATTGTTTTTGGATGGTTCTTCAAAGCGTCACGCGCCACCGAGGACAATGTTCGCGTTGTTGGCTCGGCGTCCAAGCGCGTCGTGTCTGACATCGTCAAGTGGCGGCTCTCGATTGCGCGCACCGCGAGCGAATCGGGCATCAGTGAGGGATACCGCCGGTTGCATGACGATGTCCAAGCCACGATCACCCGGCTCAAGTCATTCGGGGTCGCCGATGATGAAATCACGGTGCAGGCCATCAGTACCTATCCTATCTATACCCAAAGCGGCACGACCAATGGTCATAACATCAATCAATCCATCCTCGTGATCTCGCCCAAAGTCACCGACATCGAGAAACTGGCGGTCGATCCGCAACAGAGTATCGCCGAGGGGGTCGTCCTGCAGAATTCCAACCTGGAGTACTTCCATTCGGATCTGGCGGCGATCAAACGCGAGTTGCTCAAGGATGCGATGATCGATGCGCGCGCGCGCGCGGATGTGCTGGCGGAGGCGGGGGGAGTCCACATCACAAAAATTCTGAATTCATCGGTCGGTGTTTTTCAGATCACGGAGCCATTCTCGACCGAAGTCTCCGATTACGGCATGTACACGACCAGCACCAAGCAGAAGGACATCACGGTGACAGTGCGAGCTGCGTTTAAGGTGGAATAGACTCAATGGCCATGGCAGACACCGGAGTACGGTCCCGCAACATCTTCGACCCGACATCGTCCAAGCCGTTCAAACTGAGCCGTTCGCGGCTCGAGAATTTCCTCGAGTGTGCGCGCTGTTTCTATCTCGACCGTCGTCTCGGAATCGACCGCCCCGACGGGCCGCCATTTAACCTGAACCTCGCCGTCGATGCGCTGCTCAAGCGCGAATTCGATGCGTACCGTCTCCGCGGCGAAGCGCATCCTTTGATGACGGCGGCGAACATTGAGGCGGTCCCCTTCATTCATGTCGATCTCGAAAAGTGGCGCGCGAACTTCACCGGCGTCCAATTTCATCACGAGCCGACCAACCTCATTATCTCCGGGGCCGTGGACGATCTCTGGGTCAACCGGACCGGAGATCTGTTCGTCGTCGATTACAAAGCGACGAGCACAGCGGAGGCCATCACACCGGCGTTCAATTACCGCGCGGGATACAAACGACAATTGGAAATCTACCAGTGGCTTTTCCGCCGGAACGGCTTCTCGGTTTCGAACACAGCATACCTGGTTTATGCCAACGGCCGCAAGGACCGCCCCGCGTTCGAGAGCAGACTCGAGTTTGATCTGACGATAATCCCCTGCGAGGGAAACGATTCTTGGGTCGAACAATGCCTCAACGATGCCGTCAACTGTCTCCGCCGGGACACACCTCCGGAACCCGCGAAGACGTGCACGTTCTGCCTCTATCGCAGAGCCGCGAAGTCCTGCGAGTCTTCGGCTATTTGAACATTCGCAATAGGAAGCGGACGAGCGGATACAAGAAGACGATCAGTAGCCCCACCGCGACCCACGCCCGCCAATTGCGGCGCGGACTTCCCTCAGAAAACTCATAGCCGCAGATGAAGCAGCGCTCGGCATCCTCAGGGACCATCGATGCACAGGACGGGCACTCGCGCTGACCGGGCATGGGAGGAACTACAGGTGATCGAGCGTGCCGTCGGCGACATCGGCGGCTTCTTCTTTTTGGGCGACAGGCACCCAAACGACAATCTTAGGTGAAGCGCCGGTACCAACTCCCGTTGCGGAACCGAACAACTCATCCGATTTGATAATGGCAGGGATGCCTTCGTGGGCAAGGGCCTCAACGATCATCTCGGCATGAACGCGCGTAGGGTATGTGCGGAAAGCAACGAACTTGCTTTCCACCAATTCATCGTCGTCGAGGTCTACATCGGGATCAAAGAGATCGTCCACCAGAGCGACGCCGCAGTCGATGCACTCGACCCGTCCATCGGCGTACTCAGCATGACAACTCGGACAAACTGGCATAATGCACTCCCTTGATTGCGGACCCAGATTACTTTCGGGGACGATGGGTCGAGCCTATGGGGAAGTAACTTCCCCTCCCATGGCGAAGTCAAGCGGTAGCGGATTTCAGCAGGCCGTCGGCCGCTTTCCGAGGCGATCGTGGCATCCAATCGAATCTGTGGCTGAGTGTTCGGGGATCATTTCTCGCCCAGTGCCCGGTAAACAAACCCTCTGGCACGAAGCAGCCTCCGGTCTGCCTCTTTCGCGTCAACGCCAAGGCGGGACATGACGATCGCGCGCTTCACCGACCCACCCGCGGATTTCAAAAGGGCGTCGGCTTCGTCGTACTCGATGCGGGCGACGATTGTGAGGATGCGTTTGGACCTTTCCCGGAGCTTCGCCGATGTTGATCGCAAGTCGACCATCCAGTTCTCATAGGTCGTCCCCAGTTGCACCATCGCTGCCGTCGTGATCATGTTGAGCACGAGTTTCTGCGCCGTGCCGGCCTTCATTCGAGTCGACCCGGCGATGACTTCCGGCCCGACGACGACAGGAATGACGACATCGACGGGTTCGCGCATCTTGCCGATAGGGCGCGGATTCGCAACGAGGAAGACCGTCCGGGCT
Organism: uncultured Ignavibacteria bacterium; assembly: GCA_964371625.1. GTDB lineage: Bacteria > Zixibacteria > MSB-5A5 > WJJR01 > WJJR01 > JACQFV01. Next base: position 680,355 of record CAYJMP010000002.1, read on the forward strand.
CCTCGCTCTTGCGCACATGCCAGGGCGCCGAGCGTGTAGGGTGTCCTCCGTGATGCGGCGATGGCGATCAGGCAGTCTTTCTTCCCCACCCGTGCTTTGTTGACCACGGCGGCCCCATCTGCGCCGGAATCCTCGACGCCCTCTTTCGAACGGATAAGCGTCTGCTTGCCACCGGCGATCAGGCCGATCGCGCGCCGATGATTCAGTCCAAAAGTCGGCGGGAGCTCCGAAGCATCGAGTACCCCAAGTCGCCCCGAGGTTCCGGCGCCGACATAGAAGAGACGTCCGCCTGAGGACCACGCGGTGATCACCAGTTTGGTCGCCTTCTCGATCTCCGGCAGGCACCGTCGGATCGCGCGTGGCACGGATGCGTCGGCATCATTGATGCGCTGCAGGACTTTTCGCAAAGGCTCCCGGTCTAGACGCCGATATTTTCTATCCTGCGCCTCCGTTGTCAGCCCGCCTAATTGTTCGAAGAGATGCCGATCGGGTTTCTTCATTGAGATTCGCCCCAGTGTGACTGCCTATAACCCCAGCTCGGCGGCGATTCCCGCCATCGCATCGCGGACAAAAGCGATGTGCTCATCGAGAGGAACTCCGAGCACTTCGGCCCCCTTGATGATGTCTTCGCGCGAGACCTGTGCCGCGAACGATTTCTGCTTTAGTTTCTTCTTTACGGATTCGACTTCTACGGTCGCGATCTTCTTGTCGGGGCGGACGTAAGCGCAGGCCGTCAGAAATCCGCACAATTCATCTACGGCAAAGAGCGCCTTATCGCGCACGGTCTGTCGCGGCACGCCCGTGTAGTCGGCATGAGAGAGGATTGTGGTAATCCAATCCTCCGCGACACCGCGTTCGCGCAGGATCTCCGCGCCGCGATAGGGATGATCTTCGCGCGAGGGCCATTTCTCGTAGTCGAAATCGTGGAGCAGGCCGATTGTGCCCCAAGTCTCCTCATCCTCACCGAGCTTGCGCGCATAAGACCGCATGGCGGCCTCGACCGCCAGCATGTGCTTAATCAACGAGGGGTTGGAGGTAAACTCATTCAGTATCTGCCAGGCGGTTTCTCTGGTCATTCGCACTCTCCATGATGGCCCGTCAATCAACTCTGTAATCGGCGGAGCCAAGAATCCGATGAAGATAACGTATTAGGTCTGGGTGGATGCCAGTCCTGGTTTCTGGCTGAATGAGTAGTACCCTAGTATATTCGACATGACATCACCGTCTCCCAAATCCCGCGACTGGCTCCTCTATGTCTCGGTGTGGACCTTGGCGGGCCTATTCTGGGCCACCCGGGGTTATTGGATTTGGAAAGACAATCCAGAGTTTCCGCTGAGCTGGACCCAGGCGATGATTCTGGGGCTCATTGAGTGGTATCTCTGGGGCATTCTCGCGCTGTTCATCTTCTGGGTATGCGTCCGGCTTCCGTTCCAACGGTCGAATTGGTGGAAGCCGCTTGGTATCCACCTTGGCGTGGCTCTTGCCGTCAGCTTGGTGCATCTGTTTGTCTACATTGCTATCGACCGCCCCATCGACGCCTATTTCATGAAGGGGAAGACGTTTCCAGAAATGGAGTTCTTCTGGCCGGCGTACTTCTTCGTGATTCGCTCACGGATTCACAGCACAGTTCTGGTCTACGCGCTGATCGCTATGATCTCGTACGCTATTATCTATTACCGCCAGTACCGAGAAAAAGAACTGCATGCCGCCGAGCTATCGACTCAGTTGGCGAGTGCCGAACTGCAGGTGCTCAAGGCGCAGTTGCACCCGCATTTCCTATTCAATACCCTGCACTCGATCTCATCCCTGATGCACGAAGACATTGGCGCCGCTGACCGCATGTTGTCGCGGTTGAGTGAACTGTTGCGTGTAGTTCTCAGCAATGAAGGACGTCAGACTGTTTCGCTGCGGCAGGAGGTGGAATTCCTCGAGGCCTACCTGGAGATCGAGCGCGTTCGATTCTCCGATCGCTTGCGGGCGGAGGTCAGCGTCGATCCGGGTACCCTTGACGCCGAGATTCCGAGTCTGCTCCTGCAGCCGCTGGTTGAGAATGCCATCCGCCACGGGATTGCATCGCGAACCGAGGGGGGCAAAGTCCAATTCACGGCGCTGCGTGACAACGGGCAACTGCGGCTCACCATCGCCGATGACGGCAAAGGCCTGGGGACTGGGGAAAGCCAGTCGTCGGGACGAGGTATCGGTCTTGCGAACGTGCGTGAACGGCTCTGGCGGCTTTACGGCGATTCACACACGTTCTCGCTCAACACCAGCGATAGCGGTGTCACCGTGACGATCGCAATCCCATATCGCGAGGTCGGTCGTGACAAGTAGCGCCATCCGTGTATTGATCGTCGATGATGAACCACTGGCGCGGCGGCGCATCCGTCGACTGCTCACCGGACCGGCCGGCGTGAAAGTGGTTGGCGAATGTCAAAACGGGTTGGAGGCGGTTTCATCGATCCGCGAACATCGCCCCGATTTGGTTTTCCTCGACGTGCAAATGCCCGGCATGGATGGGTTTGCGGTCTTGCAGGCTCTCGATCAGAGCGAGTGGCCCGCCATTGTGTTTGTGACCGCCTATGACCAGTACGCTGTACGCGCCTTCGAAGTCCATGCGCTTGATTACTTGCTCAAACCTTTCGATAAGGACCGATTCGAGCAGACCCTGAAAAGAGCCCGACAACATCTTCAGAACGGCGCCACTAAACAAACCGACGAGAAACTCATCGCCCTGTTGGCAAGTCTTCAGCCGAATCAGGCTTACGAATCGCGAATCGTAGTTCGCGACGGGGATCGCGCGGTCTTTGTCCCGACGAACACTCTTAACTGGATCGAGTCGAGTGGAAACTATGTTGTCTTGCATGCCGAAGGCGGCCAACATCTCCTGCGTCAGACGATGAAAGCCATGGAAGTGGAACTCAACCCACGCGATTTCCGCCGGGTTCATCGCCACATCATTGTCAACATTCATCGCATCAAAGAACTCCGCTCCTGGGGTCAGGGAGAGTATGAGCTCCTGTTGGCCGATGGCACAAAGGTCCCGGTCAGCCGGCGGTACCGACAGAATCTTGACTCCGCTCTCTGATATCCCGTTCCACTCACCCCGTAAATTCGACCGCTTATCCCCTCCAGGTGACACATGTCACACTGGCGTAGCGATGTCGTCCGCTCCACGTAGATTGACCCGGTAGATGTCATGCCGTGGGTTGCGTGAACCTCCCTCACAACACCCCGGCCGGTCGTTCAGCCAGTTAAACGGAAGCGGAGGAGACTATGCAATTTGGGATTCGGGCTTACGCGATCCGGCGGGCGTGCGCAGTCGCGCTTCTCGTCGGGATCTGCGCACAAGAGAGCCTCGCAGCGACGATTGACGTGCCTGCGGACCAGTCCACGATCCAGGCGGGAATCAATGCCTCGACGCACGGTGACACTGTGCTGGTTGCGCCGGGTACTTACCTCGAGAACGTCCGGCTGTTTGGTAAGCGTATCGTACTCACCAGTCACTACGCCTTAACTGGAGACACGGCACTCATTAGCTCCACGGTCATCGATGGCAGCGCACCGGCCATCGGTGATTCGGCCAGTGTCATTCTCATTATCGATGGAGAAGACCCGAGAACAGTCGTGCAGGGATTTTCGATCGTGGGCGGCGCCGGCACGCGCTGGGAGGATGAGCATAATGCTGGGTTCTTCCGCGAAGGTGGCGGCATTCTTTGTGCGTTCTCGTCACCGACGATTCGTCATAACAAGATCTTGCTCAATCAAGTCGCGGACCTCGAGAATGTCGTCAACACCGGCGGCGGCGGGATCCGTGCCGGCGATGGCAGCCCGCGAATCTTCGACAATCGGTTCGAAGGAAATTACGGACGCTACGGGTCGGGCATCGTGCTCAACTATCCGATCGCAGCCGTGGTCCGAAACAACGTCATCGTCGGAAACACTGCGGCCGGGGCGTACGGCGGTGGGGCTGTGTGGGTAAACCACGCCACGGCCGCCACGGTGATCCAGAATAACACGATTTACGGCAATTCCTCATCTTCGGCGTCAGGTGGAATAGTTAGCAGTGGCGGCGTCATGTTTGTCCGCAACTGTATTGTCTGGGCAAATACCCCAGCCGCGGCAGCTACGTCTTTTGGCGGGACTTTCAACGCAACATATACGGATATCGACCAGGTCGGTCTGCCGCCGGGGGATGGCAACCTCAACTCCGCCCCGGCATTCGATGATCTCATTGACTTCGTTCCCGCAATCGGTTCTGTCGTCATTGATGCCGGGAATCCCGATGCAGCTTACAATGACGTGGAAGACTCGGGTAATCCGGGGTTCGCGCTTTATCCTGCGCGCGGAACTGTACGCAATGATATGGGCGCCTATGGAGGCAACGATCCGGATCTCTTCGACGTCGATGGCGATGGTGTTCTCGATTTTCTCGACAACTGCGCTGATAACGCCAACCCCACACAACTTGACACGGATGGCGACGGGTTCGGGGATGTATGTGACGCCGATGACGACGGCGATGGGCTGGCTGATGCGACGGACAACTGTCCGTTGATTGTCAATCTCGATCACGCGGATCAGGACGCCGATCAAGTCGGTGATCTCTGCGACAACTGCCCGACTCTCTCCAATCCCGACCAAACCGATATAAACGAGAATGGCATCGGTGACGCGTGCGAGTGCGCCTGTGATTGTCATGGCGACCCGGCGTGTGATGGTATTCGGTGCGACATTGTCGACGTCGTCAGCACAATCGGAGTCGCTTTTCGTTCGGCGCCGGCCATTGTTGATCCCAATCCGCTCTGCCCGAACGAGTCGACCGATGTCAATTGCTCGGGGACGACTGATATTGTCGATGTGGTAAAGGTCGTCGGGGTTGCGTTTCGCTCGCTCAGCCCCGCGACCGAGTTTTGCGCTCCATGCGCGCCGTGACTGCAAAGAGAATAACTGCCGCAACCGCTTGACTTGCATCGCCTCGCGGCGTTGATTGGTGTTGGCCGCGGGGTGGAGCAGTCTGGTAGCTCGTCGGGCTCATAACCCGAAGGTCGCAGGTTCAAATCCTGCCCCCGCTACCAAACTTAACTCCCTGAAGTGGAAACACTTCGGGGAGTTCTTATTGTACCGCAAGTCCCAGCTGATGGGCTTCCGGGAATTGCCACAAGAACCAACGCATCGATTGACCTTGCCGGGCTCTGCCTCGATGTTTGGGTGAGTTATCCGAGTCGAGACACAGGAGTCTGCCAACATGAATTCGTGTGCATCAATCATCGCAGCCATTGGAAGCACCTCCCTGGTGCAACTGCGGCACGTTGCTCCGCCCGGCTGCGCGAAGATCTTCGCCAAGCTTGAATGGGAAAATCCGACCGGCAGCATGAAAGACCGCACGGCGCAGGCGATGATTTCGCGAGCCGAGGAAGATGGTCGCCTGAGACCGGGCGACACCATCGTCGAGTACACAGGCGGCAGCACGGGCATTTCACTTGCGTTGATCTGCGTGGCGAAGGGCTACCGACTTCGCATCGTGACTTCCGATGCGTTTAGCCGCGAGAAGTTGAGTCACATGAAGGCGTTCGGCGCCGAACTGACAATGGTCCCCAGTGAGGGAGGGCTTACCACTAAGAAGTTGATTCTCGATATGATTGAAGCCGCCAAGGAACTCAGCCGACAGCCGCACACTTACTGGGCAGATCAACTCAAGAATGCAGACAGCATCACGGGTTACTATCCGCTGGCTGAGGAAATCTGGACACAAATGAATGGCAAGGTGGATGCGTTCGTCCACTGCGTGGGCACCGCGGCTTCATCGCGAGGTGTGGCAACTGTACTGAAGCGACACAATCCCAAGCTCAAGATGATCGCCGTCGAGCCGGCCGAATCGGCAGTACTATCAGGCGGCCAACCGGGACCGCACAAGATTGAAGGTGTCGGCATCGGCTATATGCCGCCGCTCTGGGAGCCCCGTCTCGTCGATGAAATCGTCGCGGTCAAAACCGACGACGCGAAGAGTATGGCCCGGAGATTGGCGCGGGAAGAAGGTCTGTTCGCTGGAACATCTTCCGGCGCCAATGTCGTCGCGGCGATCAGAATCGCGGAGCGGTTAGGGCCGGATGCGAACATCGCTACCCTCATGGTCGATTCTGGACTTAAGTACCTGAGCACTGATGTGTTCAAGTAGGTTCGACGAATGGTCCCACCGATTCTCCGGCCGCCTGCAATCCCCCTCTAATTCGAGATGTGGCGTCGCGGCGCGACGGCCAATTCAGGAAGTTCGCAGCCTATGGACGCAGAAGTAGGGGAATGAATGCGCGACACCCATAGTCAGCGCGCCGCCCCGGCTTTGGTTGCCTCGGTGACTTCGACCAGACTACCCGAACGCACATCATAGATGTACCCGTAGACAGGAATCGAATCCGGCACCAGGGGATGATTGCGAATGCGCTGGACATCTTCAACGACACTGTCCTTCTGATTCTTGATCGTCAGCCATTTGATGAACTGCCCGTCGGTCGCACCCGGCCCTTTGCCAGTGTCAACCCAGCCGCCATTGCCGATGGATGCGGTCTCCAGACTCCTGGCGAGAAGATCGGCGATCACGTCATCGGTGAATGTCTCCATCCCGCAATCGGAGTGATGAATAACAAACCACTCCTTCGTGCCGAGGAGTTTGTAGGAGATAACCAGAGAGCGGATCGCATCATCGCTGGCGCGTCCACCGGCGTTGCGGATGACATGGGCATCGCCCTCGGACAGGCCGGCGAATTTCGCCGGATCGAGACGGGCATCCATGCATGTCAGTACCGCGAATCTCCGCCCGGGGGGCATCGGCAATTGCGACTTGCTTCCAAACGACTGCTGGTACGCCTTGTTGGCGCTTACAACTTCCTGGACTGTGGCACTCATCATTCCTCCTTCGTGGACCGTGGGACAAAACGAAAAAGGGCCCTTCCATATGGAAGGGCCCTTCGTTGATTGCGCTTGTGTCGCTCTTATCTAAACCACTGGCGATCGCCTCATTGCCCTTCCGCTCGCACTACATGTACAAGTACAACAACAGCGCTGCGCATAGGCGGCCAAAGGAAAAGCGATGAGAGCTGAGTTTGGCATGAACACACTGACTCCGCAAATAAGCTACCAATTTAGTCCTTTTTGTCAAGCGCATTCCTGCACGGGTGCCCCGCTTGGGGTATTCCTCATGCAGCACAGGACGATCCGAATGGACTCATAATCGACCGCGCCAGCAAGCGCATCGAAGACTGGTCGAAGTTGTTCTGTGCCAGCCTTCTCCGCCGCCTGCTCGATGGCAGATCTTGTGTTCGCCGGTACCCACGGAGCAGGCGAATCGATCCTCTCCCTCTGAATGTAGTCGGTGAGGTAGCGCACCACCGTTGACCGGGCGCGTTTCAGCGTCACCACCACATCGTCAATCGAATCACCGCGTCTGAACATCTCAAATGCGCGCTTCTCCACGAAATTCGGGAGAGGTTCGGGCGGAATCTGCACGTTCCTTGAGCGTGGTTCGACAGCAACATCCAGGGGTAAATCCATCGACTTGCACCCGACCGTGATGCAGCGGACGAATCGGGCGCCGTACTGCATCGCCTTGGTTTCTCCGACTCCGCTGACTTGACGAAACGCCCGGATTGAACCGGGACGTCGCGCCGCCATCTCCTTCAGCGTGGCATCACTAAAGACCACAAAGGCGGCGACATTGCGCTCATCAGCAATCTGCCTTCTGAGTACTCTGAGTTCCTCAAAGAGTTTCAACTCGGCGGGGTTGGGCTCTTGTTCTGCGGGCTTGCCGTTACGTGCGACCAGCGATTCCAGCCGGGGTATGGTCTTTCCGCGTAACACCTGCCAACCATCGTCGGACACGCGCGCGATTTCTCCGGTGTCTGAAAGCTGCAAGTACCCCTGTGACGCCAACTGCCCCACCCAGGCGCGCACGTTTCCTCGTTCCTCGCTTCTCAGAATCCCATAGGTGCTCAGCTTCTCATGCTCGCGTTCGGCAATGCGCTCATCGCGAGATCCCACGAGGACTCGCGAGACATACCCGATGGGGAAGACGCCTCCCATGCGCACGACGCAGGAAAGAACCTTCTGTGCGATCGTCAGGGAATCATGGACAGGGGCCATTCGAGTGACAATCTGGGCCCGAGAGATTTCCCGATTCTCGCCAAGGCAGTGGTCGCAGGCCCCGCACTGAGGTTTGTCGAACGGCTGGCCGAAGTACTGCACGAGCGCACGATGTCGGCAGACTGACTCCTCACAATACCGGGAAAGCTGCGACAGCTTGGCCTCAGCCACCCTTCGGGCGTCGTCTTCCAGTTCGCCTATGATTCTGCGCCAGAGAGCAAAATCACCCTTAGCCCAAAACAGGAGACACTCGGAGGGCAGATCATCGCGCCCGGCGCGTCCCGCCTCCTGTTGATAATTCTCCAGTGTCTTCGGCGCTTGCGCGTGCAGGACATATCGCACATTCGACTTGTCGATACCCATACCGAACGCAATGGTGGCCACAACAATGTCCACCTTCTCATGAATGAACGCGTCCTGATTTCGCCGGCGTTCATCGGGTTCCATCCCGGCGTGATACGGGAGGGCCTTGTAGCCGGCTTCCACCAGCGCGCTGCTCAGATCGTCTACTTTCTTGCGGCTGATGCAATAGATGATCCCTGACTCTCCTCTGTGACGCTCGATCACCTCACAAATTTGACGCCAATCGTTGGTTCGTCGCCGAACGCGGTAGGTCAGATTGGGGCGATCAAACGAGCCGACGAGGACATCCGGATCGCGGAGGCGCAATTGGCGGGCGATATCTTCCCGCACCCGTTTTGTCGCCGTCGCAGTCAACGCCGTGATCGCGGCATTGGGAAACACTTCACGCAGGATGGCGAGCTTCAGATAGTCCGGACGAAACTCGTGGCCCCAGGAGCTGATGCAGTGGGCTTCATCGATCGCGAAGAAGCTGGGTTTGATTTGCCGAAGGAAGTTGATGAATCCCGATGACGCCAGCCGTTCGGGAGCAACGTACAAGAGTCTCAGTTCACTCGCCTTCAGCCGCGCCGTGACTTCCGCTTGCTCGCGGGCCGACTGCATACTGTTAAGACATCCAGCCGGCACGCCGCATTGACGCAGGGCATCAGTCTGATCCTTCATCAGCGAGAGGAGGGGGGAGACGACAACCGCAACCCCATCCCTAGCAGCGGCTGGGACTTGGTAGCAGAGCGATTTCCCGCCGCCGGTCGGCAGGACAACAATCGAATCCCGCCCAGCCAAAACATCCGTCATTGCCTCGACTTGCAAGGGCCGAAACGAGTCGTATCCCCAATACTTGCGCAACACCGGCAGAAGTGCATCGACCACGTTTGACCCTCCCCGACTTCCGACCAGAGACCCGGAGAGTGGGGGCCAATTGCGGTGTCGTCAATCATCTTTCCGCCGCCGCGTGGATTTCCGCGGTTGGATCAACGAAACAGAGAATCCGGCTGTCTGAATTCTTTCAGAGTTCGATAGCTAATTTTCTGCCCGATCTCCATATTTGCGAGGAACTTAGATGACTGCGAGGTGTTAATCCGTGCACGGACTCATGAGACCAATCAATCCAACATCGATCTTCTTACTGTTGACCACGCCTCTATTCGCGCTAAGTGGTTGCGGCGAGCGATCATCGGGCAATACACGCTCCGGAGCCGGGGCTGGTTCCTCGATCGCGGTCGAGGTGCAAGTCCTCCAACCGCAACTTCTGCAAAGCAAGATTAACACGACTGGAACGTTGTTGGCCAATGAAGAAGTCGAACTTCGTCCCGAGATATCTGGACGCGTGACCGGTGTCCACTTTCAAGAGGGGAGCCGAGTCCAGCGAGGCACTTTACTGCTCAAGATCAATGACAGCGAACTCCGCGCTCAGTTGGCCCGCAAGGAATCCGAGGAGAAGCTGGCATCTTCCGATGAACATCGCAAGCGCTCGCTCTTCGAAGCGAAGGCGATCAGCCAGGAAGAGTATGACAAGAGTATCAACGCCCTGCGCATCGTTCAGGCCGACATGGAAGTGACAAAGTCGCTCATCGACAAGACGGAGATCCGTGCCCCATTTGACGGCGTGATCGGTTTGCGCTATGTCAGCGAAGGCGGGTATGTCTCGCCGAGTCTGCTGGCAGCGACCATGCAGGACACTGATCCCATGAAGGTCGAGTTCTCGGTTCCCGAGAAGTATGCGCATAGACTCAAGGATGGACTCGAGATCGCTGTTCACATTGGCGAAGAATCCGAAGAATACAAGGGCACAATCTACGCCATCGAATCGAAGATCGACCCCGGCACCCGCACGATGAAGGCGCGCGCCCGTATCCCGAATCCGGATGGACGCCTCATTCCGGGCTCCTTTGCCCGTGTGGACATCACGCTCGAGGAAATCCAGGGCGCCATCGTCATCCCGACCAGCGCCCTGATTCCCGAGCTAAACGGCGCAAAGGTGTATGTTTGCGAGAACGGCGCCGCGAAATCGGTCCCGGTTGAGACCGGGCTGCGCACAGAGCGTGATATCCAGATCACATCCGGACTCTCGGCCAATGACACACTCATCGTCACCGGTCTGCTACAGTTGTCTGACGGCAAGAAGATCCAGATCCGCGATTCGAATGCCAATTAAACAAGCACACGTATGAATATTTCCTCGATCAGCATTAATCGTCCCGTTTTGGCGATGGTCATGTCGATCCTGATAGTGTTATTCGGGGTCATCGGTTACATGTTCCTCGGTGTGCGTGAGTACCCGAGTGTCGATCCGCCGGTCGTGACGGTCTCCACTTCGTACACCGGGGCAAATGCGGATGTCATCGAATCGCAGATCACCGAGCCGCTCGAAGAATCGATCAACGGCATCGCCGGTATTCGTTCGCTGAGCTCGACCAGCAGCGACGGGCGGAGCAACATCACCGTCGAATTCGAACTCGGCGTTGATATGGAGACCGCAGCCAATGATGTCCGCGACCGCGTCTCTCGCGCCGTCCGCAATTTGCCCCCCGACATTGATGTCCCTGTCATCTCAAAATCGGACGCCGATGCCAGCCCGATTCTCTCGATGACAATTCAGAGTAGTCGGCGTTCGCTTCTCGAGCTGTCCGCAATTGCCAATGATGTGTTCAAGGAGCGGCTCCAGACTATTCCCGGCGTGAGCGAGATCCGCATCTGGGGCGAAAAGAAATACAGTATGAAGCTCCTGATTGATCCCGCGCGCTTGGCCGCTCACAATCTGACCCCTCTGGATGTCCGCAACGCGCTCAACCGGGAGAACGTCGAACTGCCCTCCGGCCGTATCGAGGGATATGCCACTGAGCTATCAATTCGCACCTTCGGCCGCCTGTCTACTCCAGAAGAGTTCAGCGATCTCATCATCAAGGAATCCGAAGGATCGGTGGTCCGACTACGCGACGTCGGTGAGGCGGTGCTGGCGCCGGAAAACGAGCGTTCCATTTTGCGCGGCAACGGGGCAATACCGATGGTGTCCGTGGCGATCACACCCCAGCCCGGATCGAACCATGTGGCGATTGCCGACGAGTTTTACAAACGCATCGAACAGATCAAGCGCGACCTGCCCGATGACTTGAGCTATCAGCTCGCCCTCGATACCACCGCGAACATCCGCAAGGCCATCACCGAAGTCCTCGAGACCATCCTTTTGGCCTTCGCGCTCGTCGTACTAGTCATCTTTGTTTTTCTCCGCCACTGGCGCACGACCATCATTCCGATGCTGGCTATCCCAATTTCACTTATTGGGACATTCTTCATCATGTACCTCGCCAACTTCTCGCTCAATATCCTGACGCTACTCGGAATCGTTCTCTCGACCGGGATCGTTGTCGATGATGCCATCGTAGTCTTGGAGAACATTTATGGCAAGATCGAAAAAGGCATGAACCCGATGCAGGCGGGGCATGAGGGATCGAAGGAAATCTATTTCGCGATCATTTCCACCACGGTCACGTTGGCCGCCGTCTTTCTCCCGATTATCTTCTTGCAGGGCCTGACCGGTCGCCTGTTCCGTGAATTCGGCATCGTTGTGGCTGGTGCCGTCCTCATCTCCGCATTTGTGTCGCTGACACTGACCGCGATGATGAGCGCGCGCATTCTCCACAAGTCCACGCACGAAAACAAACTCTTCCTCGCCAGCGAGCGGACTCTCAACAACACCATCTCGGCCTATCACCGTTCGCTGCGCGGCTTCATTCAGCGTCGCTGGCTCGCTCCCGTCATCATGATCGTTTCGATCATTATCGTCGTCGGCCTCGGTTTCGTGATTCCGTCCGAGCTGGCGCCGCTTGAGGACAAGAGTCGTCTTGTCATCAATGCAACCGCTCCCGAAGGAACGTCCTTTGAGGCCATGTCTGACTACATGGAGAAGTTGATCAAGATGGCAGACACCCTGCCGGAGCGTGTCGCTGTGCTGTCCGTTACCGCATTTGGCGGCGGATCGGGCGGAGTCAATTCTGGCTTCGTGCGTATCAGCTTGGTGCCGCCGTCCGAGCGCGAACGGAGCCAGCAGGAGATCGCCAATTCGCTCACTCGCGACCTCCGGCAGTACACCTTTGCCCGGACTTATGTGACTCAGGAGCAGACAATTGCCGCCTCGCGTGGACGCGGCCTGCCGGTGCAATATGTGGTTCAGGCGCCGACATTCGAAAAACTCAAAGAAGCCATTCCCAAATTTATGGACCGGGCCGAAAGCGATCCTGTCTTTCAAACCGTCGATCTCGATCTCAAGTTTAACAAGCCCGAGATGACCATTGAAATCGACCGCGACCGGGCGAGAGCGCTGGGTATTACGGTGCGCGATATCGCCGAGACACTCCAACTGTATTTCAGCGGCCAGCGGTACGGCTTCTTTATCTACAATGGCAAGCAATACCAGGTCATCGCGCAGGCCAATCGCGTCAATCGCGATGAGCCGCTTGATTTGAGCTCGATCTATGTGCGAAATACCCGCGGTGAGTTGATCCAGCTCGACAACGTGGTGACTATTTCATATCGCAGCACGCCACCGCAATTGTACCGGTTCAATCGCTATGTCGCCGCGACAGTCTCCGCCGCGCCGGCCGAAGGATACACGTTGGGCGACGCCATTGACGAAATGGATAAGATCGCCTCAGAGACCCTCGATGAGACATTCACGACGAGTTTGGCAGGCACATCGAAGGAATACGCGGAAAGTTCGAACACACTACTCTTCGCATTCTTCCTTGCTCTCATACTCGTCTATCTGATCCTGTCTGCCCAGTTTGAGAGTTTTCGTGACCCGCTCACGATCATGTTCACGGTGCCGTTGGCACTGGCCGGCGCGACGCTCTCGCTTTGGATGTTTGGGCAAACCATCAACATCTTCAGCCAGATCGGCATGATCGCCCTCGTGGGCATCGTGACCAAGAACGGCATTCTGATTGTTGAGTTTGCCAATCAGCGGCGCGAGCAGGGGCTTTCCATTCCCGAGGCCGTGATCGATGCCGCCACTCAGCGGTTCCGTCCGATTGTGATGACGAGCCTCGCGACGGTCTTCGGCGCTTTGCCGATCGCTCTTGCCATCGGCGCCGCCTCAAAGAGCCGTTCACCCATGGGGATTGTCATCATCGGCGGGTTGGTGTTCTCGCTGGGGTTGACGCTCTATGTGATCCCAGCTCTCTACACTTACATTGCCTCGAAGAAACGCGAAGTACATGTCATGCCACCGGTGGCGCCACCGGAAGTGCCGCGTCAGACGGTCGGCGCTTAGCCGTCAGTTTGCCTTCTTGTCGTCGCCCAGTTCGTTGTTCAATTGCCGCAAAAGCCGCCCGACAGCAGGTTTCAACATGAAGTTGTCGAACGCCCAGTTGCGGTCGAAGTCGTCTCCCGCAAAGGCTGTCCGAAAGCGAGACATATCGATGAAAGCCCGCAGTGAATCGGCGCTTCGAATGCCCTGCGCGTAACCTCGCTTGCCCTGCTCAACCATTGCCGCCAATGCGTCGCGGACATCCCTCAGGTATGTGGTGTCGTACATCGGTTCGCCGTGACCGGGGAGAATGATCTTCGGCCTAAAAGCCAACATCGTATCGAGCACTGCCACCCATTCCTCGTAGAAACTCCCGAAACAGTAGGGAATTGGGTGAACGAGGATATCGCCGGTGATCAAGATGCTATCCTGGGGCAGCCACACAAAGGCGTCTCCCGGCGTGTTCGCACGGCCGTCATGACGGATCTCGATCTCTCGTCCGCCCATGAACAGAGTCATCTCATCGTCAAACGTGACATCCGGCAACAGGCATTCATCTTGGGACGCGTACGGCCCATATGTCTTGAGGACATCAACAATCCTCTCGTATCGGCTGCGGAATTGCTGGGTCAATGGTTGCCCCGTCTCATCCCTGGCGCTGTCGAGAAACCCCTGATAGTATTTCAGGTAAGTGTCGTATTCGCCCGCTTTGGTGGCCTCGACCCACTCCGGGCAACGCCGAGAAAGAATCTCACGGGTCTTCCAGTGCGAGATGATCTGAATGCCAAGGAAGTGGCGCTTGTAGACTGGGTTTTCGAGGTTGTGGTCACCATGCCAGTGTGTGTTGAGGAGGCGCGTAATCGGTTTGTCTGTGAGTTCTTGGATCTCGGCAATGTTGGCCTCAGCGATCAGAGACGACTGATGGGCGTCAACGACAAACACTCCATCATCTGTGAGTATCGCGTACGAGTTGCCATCAACCCAATCTAGTGTGGGGTCCGGTGTGATGAACGCGTAGACGTGGTCCGAAATCTTCTCCATGCGGAAATGCTCACGTCCGCTCGCAGTCGCGACCGATACGAGTGCGATGGCTAGCGCTGCTATAGTCCGCCAAACGTTCTGCGTCATGTTGAACCTCCCCCGATAGTCGTCCGCTCAGTGGTTTACACACGCATGGCTCCAACAGACTACGATATTAACCGAGGAGAGGTTTCACCTTCGGGCCATAGCGACGACCCCAGTTCCAAGCAACGCAGCGCCGAACAATGCCACGATCGTCGCTCCCGGCGGCAGATCAGCCAGGAACGAAATCACCATTCCCGCCACGCATACCACGACCCCGAAAATCCACCCGAAGACAAGACGCCGCGATGTAGTCCTGATTCTGACAGCGATCGCGGCGGTTCCGGGCACGACAAGAAGCGCGAACACCAGGAGAACCCCAACGATATGCACCGACGATGTGACCACGAATGCGAATGAGCCATAGAACAAGAAATCCCAAAGCCGCAACGGTGTCCCGTCACATCTCGCCGCCTCCGCATCGTTCGTAATCGCCCAGATGGGTTTGCGCCAGAGCCAATGCAGCAATCCAATGACCGCATAGAGAATCGCAGTTTTCAGGACCACTAGCGGACTTACGGTCAGGACCGACCCCACGAGGATTGCCTTAATGTGCTCGGCGCCCTCGGGTTGCCGCGCCACCGCCAGAATGGCGGCGGCAGTGGCGACAGCATACACGATTCCGATGATGGCTTCTTGCGGGATTTCGTTGTCACGGCGGCGGGTCATCGCAAAAATCAAGGCTCCGACGAGTGCGAACCCCAGGCTTAACAAATAGGCTGAAAACGACTCCAATTCGACGCCAAAAAGGAACGCCAGGGTCGAGCCAAATGCGGCGACTTGCGCCAGGGACAAGTCGACGAAAATTACTCCACGTTTGATGACGTGCGCGCCGAAGTAGACGTGAATTCCTGTGAGCACGATGCAGGCCAGGATTGGCCAGAGCATGAGGGAGAGTACTTCGTTCACCTACGCCCCCTTCGATACGTCGAGGAGTGACTTGGCTATGAACTCAATCAAATCCTCGTAGCGCTCAGTCCCCGGGACTCCGCCCACCGACGTGGGAAGGATCAGCACCTTGCAGCCTGACTTTTGACTCACCAGTTGTGGCAGGCGCTTGTCGTGGAATGGTTGGGAGGTCACGACAGGGATCTTGTCCGCTTTGATGTGCTCAATCAGGTGGGCGACGTGCGATGGCGACGGCGCAACTCCTGCGAACTCCTCGACAAAGTCGACGACGCGACAGCCGAAATACTGGCAGAAGTACGGCCAACTGTTGTGATAGGCGACGAAGCCGAGCTGTGCGAGATCTGGCTTGAGTGTCTCCCACTCCGCCCGCTTCGTCTTGAGTCGCTCGAGATAGGCATCGCGGTTGGCCTCGTAGATTGCGGCGTTGGGCGGATCGACATGAACGAACGATTCGGCGATGTTCGCGCAGATGGCAGGGACGTTTTCGGGTGACAACCAATAGTGGGGATTGCCGAAGCGGTGCAAGTCGCCATAGCGCGCGTCCGCCTGGAACGTGGGCACTTCCAGAGGCAAGATCCCCTGTGAGCAGTCAACCACTCTGAGGTCACCGTTACGAGATCCATCGATGATTGGCTGCGACCAGAGGTCGAGCTCTAGGCCGACTTTCAAGTACACATCCGCCTTGCGAACTTTCAGCATGTGACTTGGAAGAACCTCGATGTAGTGAACATCGCGGTTCCCCGCGGCGATAACATCGACTTCAACCAGGTCACCGCCGATCTGGTTGGCGAAGTACCCCAAGTCGGATGTGGCGGCCACGACGCGAACCTTGTCCGCATGGGCGCTCGATCCCATGACAGCCAAGAGGAATGAGCAGAAGAGAACAATCCGATGCATGTATCCCCCTAAAATGCGTGGGGCTTGTGCGGCCCCAGCGAGAAAACCAGTTGTAGGATGCCGGACCAGTATCCCTCGTCCAGGGCGACATCCTTGTTATAGGCGACCAGCAAACGCAAAAGCGAGGTCTCCTCGACAGGGGCGAACCCTACGAACCCGCCAAACCGCCAGAGTTCCTCGTTCTCATCCTCTGCTCCCTGGACCCAATCTCCGATCGCACCGAGGTTGTACCGCTGACGGAACTGATAATCAACGTATCCGAAGAGCCCGTGCCGTGAGAGGTAGTCGTGCGCTTCGCCCCCGTGCATTGTCGGGGCGACGAGGGAGTCTGCATCTTCACTCGTTTCAATTCGTCGGCGATTGCCGGTGTATTCGCAAACAAGCGTGAGCGAACTGTATCGGTCGGGTTTCCAGCGAAACTTCATATCACCGCCCCAGAGCCAGCGCCTTGTGTTTTCCGCCGGCACTCCGGTCACGGCACTCGCGCCCAAAGAGAGCGATGTAAATTCACTGATTGGGACGAATGAGTTCCATCGTGCCGCAAATCCTCGTTCATTCAGTTGTTCCGGCTCGTCAACTTCCGTTTCGCCGCCGTGAGCATGCGGCGAGATGAAATCGCCCTTTAGCAGATCTGCCGAAACTGTCGTCGCGACATCCCCGGTTGGGATGGGGAGCGAGGCGTGGATTCCGACGTCACGCAGTCCCTCCTCACCGAAATACTCGCTGTTCGGAAGCGGCGTCACGATGAACGAATAGGCATGCGGGTGAAGCGGATTGAGCTTGCCGAAATCGAGCAGATACTGCCCGGCACGCACCGATAGTCCGAAGGGGAGACCCCGCGTGAATGTGACGTACAGTTCTTCGACTTCCGCACCCTCCCCCTCGTGAAAGGCGAAAAAGGCGTCGGCGCGGGCATAGGGGTTGAGATACCCTTGCAGAGCCAGCTCGACTTCATGCAGATTCAGATTTAATTGATCGGATTCTGCATCGGCATCGTTGTTGTTCCACGATGACCGAATATCCCCGATGAGAGAGATGTCGGGGTTGATTGATGTCTGCGCCTGCGCGGTCCCGGCACACGCCAGTGCGACCGTGCATGCGCAAAGCAAGACAATCTTGCGAGTCACTGTGACCCCCAAATGAACAAGTTGACGCGGATGGACGAATTCCATCTGCGGATGTCGTTTACCGATTGATCAGTTGGGAATCAGCAGGGTGGAGCCCGTGGGGCGGAGTGGAGATTGGCATCGAGACTATTCAGCGCAAGAACAGTGTCGTGCGAGAGAATACGAGTCGACCAGACTACGACGATAATGACGGCAACAGCCGGAAGCCCAATTTCCCCCAACGACGAGTGGCAGACCCAGCAATACCCATGACAGTCGTCATGGTGTCCGTGCATGGCCAAGCCCAGCAGGATCGCCATCGCCGCCAGGGCCAAAAGGGCGGCGGGAATGCGCGGACGATGGGTGGTGAATCGGGACATATGCTACCCTGATAGGATAGAGCCTGACGGTAGCTCAATCAAGCTACTTGCGCGTCGTTGGGTATTCTTCCTGATGTTGGGGCGGCGCTTGAGCCGCCTCTTGGCTGGGGGACAGGGATTCGAACCCCGATTCTACGGTCCAGAGCCGCATGTCCTGCCGTTGGACGATCCCCCAGTGGGCAGGCAAAAAGGGCCGCCTGTTCGGGCGGCCCCTCTGAAAGTAATACTGCTGATACCTCGCAGTCAACCCCATCACCATACCCGGAGATGGGGCATCCAACGGCCTAGCGCTTCGATTTCTTTTTCGCAGGTTTCGCTGCGGTCTTCTTTTTGGCTGTCGGTTTGGCCGTTGGCTTGGGCTTGGCCTTTGGCTTGGCCGCCGGCTTCGATTTTGGCGTTGCCTTCTTCACGGCTTTTGCGACCGGTTTGGCCGCCGGCTTCAAAACGGGCTTGGCCGCGGAGCTAGGTCGCGTCGGCACCGTCTTCCTTGGCATTTCGTCATGCTCGATGCCAATCGGGAAATCGGGGCCGAGGTCGGGTGTTTCTTCGATCCCCGCGATGAACTCAGGAACTTCGATGTGGTCGAGTCCGGGCACAGTCTCCTCGTGCTCGTCCCCGGCCTCCAGGCGAGCCAACTCTTTCCGTTTCTTCCTGAGCTTGTCCTGCAACTGATCCAATCGCTTCCGGTCAAACAGGCCTTCGAACGGGTGAGAAGAAATCTGTTTTTCCAGCGCGTCAATCTCGCGTTTGAGATGTTCGATATCGTGTGCCATCGGGCCCTCCGTTACAGTGCATACGAACTCAGTTACGGGTGCTTTTGCAAGTGCGATTTTTCGTGTCAGTACTGGAATCGCTGCCAATTGGACGCAGGAACTGGCTCACCCGTCTTCCATAGTTCCCCGGACGTTTTCCTTGACTTTGGCCCGTAAGTCTCGCAAAGTTCACAACTTGTGCCGAATCGGCCCAGCTCTGGAATCCCCAAATGCCCATGACAAAGGACGTTATCGACAAGGCGACTTCGGATACTGCGTCCCGCGAGGTGTCTGCCGACGATCAGCGCAAGCTCTACCACTTTTTAGTCAAAACACGCCTTTTTGACGAGCGTTGCCGCCGGCTTTTTAAGCAGGGACGCTTTCCGGGCACCTATTTCTCGGCGGTTGGCCAGGAAGCTGCCGGTGTCGGTTCGGCGTTTGGATTGCGCCCGGAAGATGTCATCGCCCCCTCGCATCGTGAATTGGGCGCCTACGTCGCGAAGGGCATCCCGCTCGTTCACTTCCTGAAGCAGATTTTCGCGCGGGCCGATTCATCGGACAAAGGGAAGTCGCATCCGTGCCACTATGGCTCAATTGAACATGGGCTCTACACCCCGGCATCAACCATGGCTGGCCAATTGCCGGTCGGCGTCGGGATCGCGCTCGCCTTCAAGATCCGCAAAGAACCACGCGTTTGCCTCGCATTTATCGGCGAAGGTGGGACGTCGCGCGGCGCTTTCCATGAGGCGCTCAACTTCGCCGGTGTCCATGATCTGCCGATCGTGTTTGTCTGCATGAACAATCTCTGGGCAGAGTCGGTCCCGGCCCGACTCCAAAGCCGCATCGAGCAGTATTCGGATCGTGCCAAGGCATACGGTTTCCTCGGGCAGACAATCGACGGGAATGATCTGCTCTTGGTCTACACGACCGTCAAAGCGGCGTTGGACAAGGCCCGTGTGGGCGGAGGTCCGACTCTGATCGAATGCCTGACCTACCGCTGGTACGGCCATTCCGAGATCGATCCGGCCAATTACCGCGATCCCCAGGAAGTCGAAGCATGGAAGAAACGCGACCCGGTCGCCTTGCTCGAAAAGCATCTCGAATTGTCGGGAATCATGTCGGTGGCAGAACAGCACAGTGTGAGGGAGAGTATCGACGCGGAATTGGAAGAGGCGATCGCTGTGGCCGAATGCTCGCCACACCCACAGGCTGAGGAAGCCTACGATGACGTATATTCGTTTTCGCCGCTCCCGAATTTCCCCGAGTAGATGGGATCATGCGCGAAGTTAGCTACATCGAAGCAATTACTGAAGCCTTGGCGGAAGAAATGCGCCGCGACGACAGTGTCTTTGTGCTCGGTGAGGATGTGGCTGTCTACGGAGGCGTTTTCAAGGCCACCAGGGGCCTTCTCGACGAATTCGGTCCGATGCGCGTCATCGACACGCCGATCGCCGAGGAACTGATCATTGGGGCATCGGTTGGCGCCGCCGCGATGGGCATGCGCCCTGTGCCGGAATTACAGTTCTCTGACTTTGCTTCATGCGGCTTTGATCCCATCGTGCAGCAGATGGCGCGATTGCGCTATCGTTCCGGGAGTTCATGGACTTGCCCGATGGTTGTGCGCATCTGTTGCGGCGGCGAGATCGGCGGAGGCATTTACCATTCGCAGACCAATGAGAATTGGTTTTTCGGGACGCCGGGTTTGGTCGTCATTGCTCCCGCCACCCCCTACGACGCCAAGGGGCTCTTGAAGGCCGCGATTCGTGGGGCGGACCCGGTCATCTTCCTTGAGCACAAGCGCCTGTACCGGTGGATCAAAGGTCAAATCCCCGACAACGACTACACTGTCCCGCTCGGACGTGGCGATATTAAGCGTACCGGATCGACACTGACGATCATTGCCTACCAGCTCATGGTGCATCGGGCGCTTGAGGCGGCTGAAGTCCTGGCTGGTGAGGGAATAGACATTGAGGTCATCGACCTTCGTACGCTCCGCCCGTGGGATAAGGAGCTCGTGCTCGACTCTGTCCGTAAGACCGGCAAGGCACTTGTCGTCCATGAGTCTCCCCGGACCGGTGGTGTCGGCGGGGAAATCGCGTCGACGATCATGGAGGAAGCATTCGATTATCTTGATGCGCCGGTGGGGCGTCTAACCGGTCCGGACGTGCCGCCGATGCCATTTGCGCCGGTGATGGAAAAGGAATACATGCCCGATACCGAAAAAATCGCAGCCAAGGCCCGGGAATTGGCCGCGTATTAGTCGCAGCAACGAATTCGTTCAGCACTTGAGATTCAGGAGATACTGACTATGCCAGTTTCAATCGTTGTTCCGCAAATGGGTGAGAGTGTCGTCGAAGGGACCGTCGGCCGCTGGCTGAAAGCTGAAGGCGATCCGGTCCAAAAGGACGAGACAGTCGTTGAGATCATGACCGACAAGGTCAACGTCGAGATTCCCGCCATCAGCGCCGGCACACTCGGAAAGATCCTGGTGCCGGAAGGCACGGTTGTCGGCATTGGTACCGAGATCGGCGTCATCCTCGGTGCGGGCGAAGCGCTGCCCGGCGGCGCGGGGGCGAAGACAGCTCCCGTCGGGGCCGCCCAGAGCGCCCCCGCCGCGACCGCGACAGTGGCTGCCTCGGCGGCAGCGCCCGCCGTCACGATCACGCGACCCGGCGAATCCACGAATGATGAAAAGCGATCCTCGCCCGTAGTCCGCCGGCTTCTGCGCGAGCATAACCTCAGCCTTGATGAGATTCCCGGCTCGGGTGGCGGTGGACGGGTAACCAAGGAAGACGTTCTCAGTTTTGTCCGTACCCGTCAGTCGATGCCGGAGCGTCCTGTGGCGCCCGCGATGACGCCACAGAAGACAAAGTCAGTTTCACCCGCGTCGCCGCTGACTTTGCCGGTCGTCCATGGCACCGAGACTGTGGAGCGCCAACCGTTGGTCGGAGTCCGCAAGCTTATTGCCGATCATATGGTGAAATCGAAGCAGATTTCCCCGCACGTCATGTCGATGGACGAAGTCGATCTGAGCGAGTTGGTCCGCATGCGTGACAAACACAAGGAAGAATGGTCCGAAATGGCGGGGGCGAATGTCACGTACCTGCCGTTCTTCATCAAGTCAGTGGTTGCCGCCCTGCGGGAATTCCCGACGGTGAATGCCTCGATCGACGGCGAGACGATTGTCTACAAGAAGTACTATCACATCGGTATCGCTGTCGCGCGCGATGAAGGTTTGATTGTGCCGGTCATCAAGTTCGCTGACCAGAAGTCGATCATCCATCTCGCCCGCGAGGCCGCCGACCTGGCCGAACGCGCGCGAAATAACCAATTGAAGCCTGACGAAGTTGTTGGCTCCACCTTCACGCTCACAAATGCCGGCATGTACGGCGCTTTGGCATCGACGCCGGTGATCAATCAGCCAGAGGTCGCCATCATCGGCATGCACATGATTCAGAAACGGCCCGTGGTCCGGGACAATGACATTGTCATCCGCGACATGATGTACCTGACCATCTCGTTCGACCACAGACTCATCGATGGTCACATCGCCGTGAAGTTCTTGCGCAACGTTTGCCGCCGTCTCGAGAGCCCGTACGAGTTGATGATGACGATCTGACGATTGCGGAATGCGCTCCAGAACTCTTCTCAGTTGTCAATCTGATCTGGGGCACAGGCATTCTTGACTGCGATGATATGGGCAGGCTGCATGCCTGCCCCACCTTTTCGTACTCCGTCTCGGGTTAGAGCGCATGAATTCAATTGAAGTTGAAAAGCGGATAGCGATCGTCGACTGGGGACATCTTGCGTATGGCGAGGCGCATCAACGTCAACTCGCCGCTCTGGCGCAGCGCATTGCGCGGGAGATTGGCGACACGGTGTTTCTGGTCGAGCATCCGCATGTCTACACCTACGGACGCGGCTCAAAGTTCGGCGAGCTCATGCCGGTCACGCCGGTTGAATCACGCACTCCGGTAGAGTTGGTCCCGGTCGAACGAGGCGGCGGTGTTACCTATCACGGGCCGGGGCAACTGGTCGCGTACCCGATTCTTGATGTGCGCAAGCAGACGGGGGACATGCACAAATTTCTGCGCTGGCTTGAGGATGTGATCATTCGGACAATCGCAGACTGGGATCTCGTGGGAGAGCATCATCCCGAACACACCGGCGTCTGGGTGCAGGGCCGTAAGATCGCATCGATCGGCGTCGCCGTGCGCCAGTGGATCTCCTATCACGGCATCGCTCTGAATGTCTCAAGCGACCTGCGCTATTTCAGCGCAATCCATCCCTGCGGTCTTTCCCCCGAAGTTATGACCTCGATGGAACAACTCACAGGCAAGAAGATCTCTCCGGCTGAAGTCAAATCGCGATTCGCGGAGGCGATCCAGAAGGACCAATAAGAGCAAGCTTGCGATTATTTCTCGATTAAGACGATCGGCGTTCCGGGCTCGAGGGCATAGTAGAGGGTCTGTGCGTCTTTTTCGGTCACGACGACATCCAGATGCGGCTGCCGCATGAAGGGAATCCAATTCTGGGTGAACGACTTCATTTTCTCTTCGAAACTGCGTTCTTCGCCCGCTCCCTCGACCGTCATGACGCGAATCACGAATTCGTCGGTCAAGTCGACAATGAATCTCCGCGGCATCACCCGACTGATGAGATCGGGATTCACTTTCGATACTCTGGCAACGACCTCAACAACGGTGTCGGAAACGGCCGGACGGCCGGACCATACTTTACGGTTGAGCACATTCTGCCAGCCGGTGCGGCGCTTTTCCCGCCAGACGGCACGGTATGAGTCCATGTCATCCTGATCGACGATGCTGAATCGGCAGCGCAAGAGGGGCACTTGGCCGAGAAAGACTTTGAATGTCGAATCGATCACGTCCACGCGCACATGGTAGATCGTGTCAGCCTTGAACCGCTGCAACGCAGCCATCAGCACGGTGTCGACCGGCTCCTGGGCGCTCGCGCCCTGCGGGACCAAGAGCGTCATGACCGCCAGCGTGAGTACCAACGCTGACAGCGAGCCCAAGCCATATTGACTTCGTCCGCGTGTGCGCATCAGAGAATCACGACCGGCGTGCCCATGGTGACTTTCTTGTAAAAGACGTCCAGATCGGAGGCTGCCAAGCGCACGCATCCATGCGTGGCCGCTACACCGATGAGACGTTCATAGAGAGTGCCATGAATGAAGAAGCCATCGCCGAAACCGATGGCATAATCGCCCATGACTTCAGGGTCGAGACGGTCGCTGTCTTTGCTGGGGATCGGTTCCCCTTCTTCGATGAAAGCCCAGTCCGGTTTACGCCACCAAGGTTCGGTGGCACGCGATTCGACCGCGAAGACGCCACGGGGAGTGTGAAAACGCCAGACGCGTCCGCCGACAGTATCGACAAGCTCCGATCCGGTCCCCGTCGAGCAGAGCGCCTCATACAGGATCGTGTCCTGGGTGCGCCAGTAGATGCGATTGGTGTGCGTGTCAATCACGATGTACGGGCCTTTGAAGTTCGCAGTCCGCTGCGCCTTCTTCTTGCTCTTCTTCGTGATCTTGGCGGACTTGTCGACGGGCTCATCCTCGGGTTCGGGATAGAGCTTTCGCTGCGCCTGCATCGCCAGTGAGTTGTCCGGGATCGGCGGTTCCTTCCAACTGAAGGCTTTGGGCGAGGTGATCGCCGAGTAGGCGATTCCAGACACCAGGACCAACGGCGGCACCAGGATCAACAGCAGTTTCTTTAGTTTGGCCATCCGGTAACCTCCCGCACAATCGTGACACGGTCGCCGACCGACATCCGGGACATGAGGCGGTCCATGTCCTTGTTCGACAGGGCGACACACCCCTCCGTCCAATCCTCGCCTTTGCCGCCTTCGCCGTGAATCTCGATTAGTCCGCCGATACGGGAGCCGCGAGGAATCTTGCCGGCCTTCTTGTTCAAGCTGAATCGCTTCTTATCTTGTTCGTTCGGATAGTTGATGTTGAGAGCCTTGTAGTATCGCGTGTCGCGATCGCGCCATTTCGTGACCTGGTAGATTCCTTCTGGTGTGGCGCCGTCACCGGAACGCATCTTCTGAGCCCAGGCGCGGTAGCCGAAATCGACGGGATAATCCTCGACGATTTTCCCACCCTTTAACAGATACGCGCGTCGATCCATTTTAACCACGACCAGTGCGGTGCCGCCGTTCTGTTTGGACCAACTCACGGTTTCATGCACCATGCGGTTCCAGCCGGGCAGCTCACCGGGGTCAATCCAATCATGATCGAGTCGTTCCTCGAATGCTCGTAGCGCAGTTTGCGCCACGGGAAGGGCAGCCAGCGCCCGATCGGTGAGTCCTGATTCATACGATTCTTTCAGCGCGTTGAGTTGCAGTTCGGCGGACGTCATTGCCTGACGCAATGGAATTCGGGCGATGTGCCCGTTGATGCCGGCCTTATGTGCCGCAATCGTCCGGGAGAGCGAGTCGATCGTCGTCGCGATCATCTCATTCTGCTGCTCGCGATTCACCACGCCCGTCTTCACGGCTTCGCGAGCCGCGATGCTGGCCCGGACGAGCAATGATTCCGCCTGCTCGAAGTCGCGTTCAAAAAACCAAAAGCGGTTCTGTGTCTCAATAATCAGCCAGGCCGAATCGTAACGGGCCTGAGCCAGAGCAAAGATATCCGGAGCGCTCTGGGCGGCGCCATCACGCTCACTACTCTGAATTGCCTGCCACGCCACTGTCGAAAGTTGTGTCGGCGGGCTCTCGCAGCCGGCGCCCACGATCAGCGCGATGAACAGTAAACAAACGCAGATCACCAAGTTTCTCATGTTCTCACTTACCATTTGTACCGAACCGTGCTCCCGTGTGTTCCTGCCTTTGCCCCACCGATGTCGTTCAAGGACTTGCCTATGTCTTCTGGCACGCGTCGCCGCGCCATTACTAACTATAAGTCGACGGCCGTCCCATCAGCGATCACTGACGGACGGCCGTCGCCCTTTGTTCAATTATATAGCGGAATTTCATCCGCTTGAAATCTAAACTACCGACCGCCGCGTTTGGCCTTGGCTGCTTCGAGTTGGGTGCGCATCGCGTTCGAGCGGTCGCGGATGGTCTGTGCCTTGGCCTTGGCCGCATCAAAATTGTTGCGGCTCCAATCGGCCTGGGCCTCGGACAGCATCTGCTGCAAGGCGGTCAGATCCTGCTTCATGAGCTCGATTTCCGCCTTGGTGTCCTTGCCGGCCGGGGCCGTGGCAACCATCGCCGCGGTCGAATCCAGCTCGGTCCGGACCATGTTGAGCATGTCCTCGGTCTCTTTCTTGACGCGTTCCATCTCGGCCTTGGCGTTGGTCGCGGCGGTGTTCATGAGGCCGCTGGCCTTCTCGAACATGGCCTTCGACTTACCATAAGAGCGGAACATGGCGAAACGGCCATCTTGCGCGGCTTTCTCAGCCTTGGCGGCCTGCAGGGTGTCATTAGCCATCTGCCAATCGGCTGCGGCATACTTCGATGCTTGTGTCGCCTGAGCGGCTTGCATTGCCTGGTCAGCCGCGGCCATTTCCATTTCCGGCGGCTTGGAACAGCCTGCAATCAGCGCCACCAACAGCGGCAGCACCAAAAGCATTCGCAACGATTTCTTCATATTGCCTCCTCCATGGGCTTCCCCTAATGGGCCCCAAAGGTTTACTCTCGCGTTTCGTGTTGTGGATTACTCATTTTACACTCAAACGAACGATTTGCCGACCAGTTCGGCAACTTGTCTTTTTTCGCTATCCGTCTCCTTTCCCTAACGGGAAGCGCCTCTCCCAAAAAAAGAGACCCGCTGTTCCAGCGAGCCTTGGTCAAACCTGGGAGTTCGGGGCAGTAAGGTGCTTAGCCGTTCATCATTTCCGGCGGTCCGTTGACACTAAATCTGCCAAACTACCCAAAGAGGGCCTCGGACAGCCTTCTGGACGGCGTTAGATACATGTCGGGGATTCAATTGCAAGAAAAATCTTAATCTATGTCCGCTTTTGTGACGTTGGATCGATTTGGTCTTGATTTCGACGCCGTAACACCAAGAGTTGTAAATAGTTAGTGATTTGGCTTGTGGCGAGCGCCCGGCTGCCTCTCATTGTGAGATATGACTGATACTGCGACTTCTCAGTTTCCACGCGATCTCTTGGGAAAGACCGCGGTCGTGACCGGCGGCACCAAGGGTATTGGCCGCTCGGTGGCCAGAAAGCTGGCCCAACGGGGCGCCGATGTGGTGGTGAACTACTTCCGCTCCCGGTCGGCCGCCGCCGAAACCGTCACGGAATTGGAAAGCTATGGAGTACGCGCGCATTCGGTTCGCGGCAACATCGCCAACAAGGAATTCCATCAGAAACTTTTTGATGAGGTGGGTCGGGAATTCGGAAAAGTCGATATTCTGGTCTCCAATGCAGCTTTAGGGATTTATGCCAACGTCCTCGAAGTCGATGAGCGGGCCTGGGATCTATCGCTTCACACCAACGCCGAGGCCCTGCTCTTCTGCGCCCAGCGAGCTGTGCCAATGATGCCCGAGGGCGGCAAGATTGTCTCGCTTTCCTCATTGGGGTCCCACCGGTACATCCCGGGCTACGCCGCCATCGGAATCTCGAAAGCGGCGATTGAGGCGCTGACCCGTTACTTGGCTCACGAGCTGGCGTCGAAGCACATCAACGTCAACTGCGTCTCGGGCGGCTTCATCGACACGGATGCTCTGAAGATCTTTCCCAACTATGATGAAATGCTCCGGGAAGTCGAACGACGCACTCCGTTCGGGCGTGTCGGCACTCCCGATGAGGTGGCGGACGTTGTCGTCTTCCTCTGCTCCGATGCCTCCCGCTGGGTGACAGGGCAGATTATTATTGTCGACGGTGGATACTCCATGACATAGGGCTGGCCCATCGGCCTGTGTCCTTGATTCGGATCGCGCGGTCCGCGATATACCCCCCTTCCCGCCACCGGCGGACAAGCATCGGAGCGGTGATGTCGTTGGGCTGGGTCTACATTATTCTCATCTTCGAGCAGGTCATTGCGTCCGGCACATTCTTGGCGGCTAAGTGGGCGCTGATTGAATTCCCGCCCCTGACGCTTGCATTCCTGCGCTTCCTCATCGCTTCGGGTGGACTCTATCTCATTCACCGCCTGTGGCCGGGACGGCGGGCCGTGGATCGGCAAGATTGGAAGATGCTGATCTTGTTGGGCTTTCTCGCCGTTGTCGCGAACCAAGCATTCTTTCTATACGGACTGAAATTCACCACACCAACTCACGCGGCACTGCTCTATGGTGCAACGCCGGTCCTCGTCTTTCTCTTTGCGATTCCACTCGTGGGTGAGAGGCCGACATTGCTCAAAAAGATCGGCGTGCCCGTCACGTTTCTGGGTGTGGCGACCGTCATCATCCATGCCGGGATGGAGTGGTCATTCAAGGCGCTCTTCGGAGATATCCTGATCCTGTTGGCCGTCGTCGCGTGGGCACTGTACACGGTTCTGGGAAAACGGCTCGTCGGCAAGTACGGTGCGATTCACCTGACGGCGATGTCGATCATCATTGGTACAGTTCTCTTCGCGCCGATTGGGCTGGTGACGTTTACTCGATTCGATCCTGAAACCATCAGCTTTCGCGGTTGGAGTTCGCTGGGGTACATCGCGATCGGCACCTCGGTCATTGCCTATTCGATCTGGTTTTGGGCCTTGGGACGGCTGGAGGCGACAAAAGTGTCAGTTTTTAACAACCTACAGCCGATTTTCACCGCAATCATGTCCTACTTTCTCCTTGGCGAAACTATCGGACCCCGGTTGATCGTCGGCGGAATCTTGGTTATCGTTGGGGTGATTTTAACCGAAAGAGGTTAGGCGTCATGGACAAAGTGATAAAGCACATCGATCAGAATCAGCAGCGATATCAAGACGAACTTTTCACACTGCTGCGCATCCCTTCGGTTTCAGCCGATCCCGATCACAAGGGCGATTGCCGTAAGGCCGCCGAATGGACACAGAAGAAGTTGGAGTCAATGGGGATGACCGCGCGCATCTACGAGGTGCCCGGCCACCCACTGGTGTATGGCGAATGGCTCAAGGCGCCAGGGAAGCCGACCGTCCTGTTTTACGGGCATTACGATGTTCAGCCGCCCGATCCACTCGACCTTTGGGCAAGCCCACCGTTCGAGCCGACCGTCCGCAACGGCAGCGTCTATGCACGCGGCTCGGCCGACGACAAGGGGCAGTTCCTCGCCAATGTTCTGGGAATCGAGGCATGGTTGCAGGCGAATGGCCAGGCGCCGGTCAATGTGAAATTCCTGATCGAGGGCGAAGAGGAAGTCACTTCGCACAACCTGGAAACCTTCATCAAAGAGCACAAAGACTTGCTGAAGTGTGATCAGATTGTCGTCTCGGACACGGCGCAATTCGCCAAAGGGTATCCGGCGATCTGCTACGGGTTGCGTGGCATCTGTTACATGGAGGTGTTTGTTCGTGGTCCGAAGATGGATTTGCATTCCGGCGAGTACGGCGGCACCGTGACCAACCCGGCCAACGCGCTCGCACAGATGATCGCGAAGCTGCATGATCCCGCGACGGGCAAGGTGGCCATCCCCGGCTTCTATGACGACGTTGTCGACTTGACTCCGGCCGAACGAGCTGAGTTCGCCAAGCTCCCGTTCGACGAGGCGGATTACAAGAAGCATCTCGATGTCGATGCGACGCCGGGCGAGAAAGGCTTCACGATTCTCGAACGCAAAGGCGCCCGTCCAACCTGTGACGTCAACGGGATGAAGGCTGGCTACATCGGACCCGGCGCCAAGACCGTCATCGGCGCCGAGGCGTCGGCAAAAATCTCGATGCGACTGGTTCCCGACCAGGAGCCAACCAAGATCCGCGCCGCCTTCGAAGCCTACATTAAATCGATCACGCCACCGGGGGTGCAAGTACGCTGTGAAAACTACGGTTTGGCGCGTCCCGTTGTTGTCCCCACCGACTCGCCGGCGCTGGCTAAAGTCCGCTCAGCGATGGAAAAAGCCTTCGGCGCCAAAACCGTGCTCATGCGTTCCGGCGGATCGATCCCGGTCGTCGAGACATTCAAGAATGTTCTCGGCGTCTCCGCAATGCTCGTCGGTTACGGTCTGCCTGATGATGCGCTGCATTCACCGAACGAAAAGTTTTCGCTCGAAGATTTCCAGCGCGGGGTCAAGACGTCAGCGTATCTCCTGGCGGAATTGGCGAAGTAGATTCTCTCATCATTGTCTGCGGGGAGCGGTTCTTAGGTGAATCGCCCCCCGTTTTCTTTGTGCAGCGGTTTCTGCATGGATCGGTACGCGCGCGCACTTTTCTTCTTTGGCGCGGAATGATGCAAGCGCATGCAGTTCAAGTTCTTTAGGCTTCAATTGCCGATTGCGGCCGATCAACGCCGCATAATCGCGAACCCTGCCGCACGCCGATTGTACCAGTTATCAAGTTCCAACACCACGCCTCTGCCTCAAACTCAAGCGAATTGAAGTGAAGGGAGGATTACTATGTCACGGTCCAAGCACATCCTGCTGGCTGGAGTATTCACATTGGTCGTCGCCGGGACGGCGAGCGCACAGAACATGATGACGCCAAACTCCGGATTGGGAATTGGCGCGCATTATAGCTGGGTTCGCGATCAGGAGACCGAGGAAAGCAGCGACATGTTTGGCGCAAATGTGCGTTTGCGCGGCGAGATCGTTGGCGTCGAGGGCGCGATCGACTATCGCAACGACGAACTGGGCGGCGACGTCGAGTTGAAGTCGTGGCCGGTCAGCGCTAGCCTGATGATCTATCCGATTCCATTCGCGTATGGGTTGGCCGGACTTGGCTGGTATAACACCACTCTCGATTTTCCCGATGGTTCGCTCTTCGAGGACCAGACCGATACGCAGTTGGGATATCACCTCGGCGCGGGTTTGGAAGTGCCGGTCGCGAGCAGTGTCGGGCTGACGGGCGATTTCCGTTACGAATTCGTGGATTACGAGTTCGATGAGATTCCCGACAGCTTCGGTAACAAGGCGGACGCCCTCTCGCTTCGGGGCGGCATCATCTTCTGCCTCAGGTAGACTCAACGCAATAACTCACATGCCAAGGACCGGTCGGGTTGTCCGGCCAAATGTCGGGTATTCCTGATCCGGTCGCGGCATGTGAATTTAGAGGAGATCACATTATGAAGATGTCAAATCACTTGATACGAACTGCCGTGGTGATCGCCACGGTGCCTGCACTCGCGCTCACTGGGTGCAATGATGACGACAACGGTACCGGTGGAATTTCCGGGGAAGGATCAATGGTCCTGGTGATGCATGACGCGCCGGTCGACGATTTCAAGGAAGCCTGGGTGACAGTCGAGTCGGTCACGATGATCAGCGCCGCCAATGAGGGGTCCTCTGGCGAGGTCGTACTTTCAGACGCCGTGCGGATGGATCTTCTGTCGCTCGATTCGGCCGCGCTTGTGCTGGCCATGGCCGATATCGACGCCGGCGCGTATTCGAAAATCCGGCTGCAGGTGTCGGATCCGGAATTCGTGCGCGACGACGACAGCGTCCTTACCGGCGGCGACGTGCAACTGGTTGCTAATGGCCATGTCGACTTGAACACGCAAGGCGATGTGTTCATCGCCGCGGATGACATCACGGTCGTGAGCCTTGATGTTGATCTCGACAATTCTGTACAGATTAACCAGACCGGAAACGGCCGCTACATTCTCCGCCCGCAAATCCTCGTCGACAACGACGCGAGCGGCGAAGAAGGTATTATCATCAACAATGCGACGATCACGACGCTGGACGTGAACACCGGCGCCTTCACGATCTCGACCGACAATCATCAATCCAGCGCCGATCTCCGCATTGTGACCACGATCGAAACCGATATCGTGGCTGCCAATGGTCTGCCGTTGCTGCTCTCAACGCTCTCTGTTGGCTCCTCGGTTGACGTTGTCGGCACCATCAACATGGAGACCGGTGTGGTGACGGCGTCACGAATCAGAATGTTGCTGTAGGTGGGGCAGGTTCTGTCCATCAAGCCCGGCGGCCTCCCGGGGCGACTGAGACCGTAACTGGACGGACGGTCGCGTGATCCTCGGGGGGGCCGGGCAATGGGCGGATGATCGGATGGCACGTCTCAGCGAAGGAGGCAAGATGCGACGATTCATAATTCTCACTGGACTCGTTTTGGTAGTTTCGTTGGCATGGGCAAAGAGCACACCCGCGGCCGGATGGGGACCGCGACTGGGTCTGACGATGGATCCGGACCAGGTACATTTTGGCGCGCACTTGGATGCGGGTTACCTGGCCGACCAATTGAGATTCCAGCCGAACTTCGAAATGGGATTCGGCGACAATATGGACTTGGCGGCGTTCAACTTTGATTTGCTCTACTTGTTCAACTCCGACATGGGTTCGTGGAGTCCATATCTGGGCGGCGGGCCGGCGCTCAACATCACCGATCGCGGCAACTCCGACCTCGACGCCGGGCTCAACGCGGTCGGCGGCATCGAACGCAATCTGTCATCGGGGGGGCGGTTCCTGACTGAGCTGCGATTGGGACTCATTGACACGCCTGATCTGAAGTGGACTGTGGGCTGGACATTCCAGCATTAGTGATTCCGAGCGGGGGACAGATCGTCCGGGGTGAGGGCCGACATGGACGTCGGACGCATGCCATGCCAGGCCGTGCATCTGGCAGTGCCGCCTTCGCCTCCGGACGCCGGCTCTGATCTCCTCCTTTCGGGAGAGGACGGTCCGATTGCCGCGAGCGAATTGGATCGGTGGATGATCGAGGTTCGTGCGCTTCGATTGATCCCAACCTCTCCCGTAGGGGGGAGATTATTTTGCTGGTGGCATGGGCCTTCAGGCCCATGATTAGGCGCGACCTCAAGGAGGGGCACAATGTCACGATTACTGATCGTTGTATTCGCAGGATTGCTTGTTCTATGCACCGTGCCCGCCGCCCAGGCCGGACTCGGTATCGGCGCGCGTTACAGCTATGTCCACAACAATGACCTTGAAGACAATTCCACGATGTTCGGCGCGATGGTGCGCTTACGCCACATGATGTTCTTTGGCTTGGAAGGCGCGCTCGATTACCGCAAAGAAGAATTCAACAACGGCAACGAACTGAAATCGACGCCTTTGACTGCCAGCGTGATGCTCTATCCCGTGCCGGTTGCCTATGCCCTCGCTGGAATCGGTTTCTACCGCTCCACCCTCACCACGACCAGCGGTGCGGAGGCGTCAGACACAAAGATCGGCTACCACTATGGCGTCGGCGCCGAAGTCCCCGTCGTCCCGCTCCTCAAGTTGACCGGCGACATCCGCTACCAGTTCATCGATTATGATTTCGAGGACATTCCCGAATTGGTAGATAAGGTGGAGGCAGATGGGTACGCGATCAGCGCCGGTGTGATCTTGTATCTGAAGTAGAGTATTCCTCGTGAGTTCTATCGCGGAAGTTCTTGTAGGTCAGGAGCGCTCTCTCCGAAGGCCCTGAGCGAAGTCGAATGGGCTGCGCTACTGACCTATGATCTTCGCACTCTCTTCACCTCACCCGCGAAAATTATCATCGCGATGCGTTAGCTCCTACCGTCGCAGGCAGTAGACCGTGCCGTCCGCACTGGTGACAATCAGATAATTCCCGGTGAGCGCGGGAGTGGAGAAGATTGCTCCCATCTCATATTCGACGTCGATGAACGCCTCGTCTGATTTCACGATTTCGAATATGTCATCACGAAAGGAGTCATCGGGTTTGAAGTAATTCAGGTGGTTTTGCTCGTACCCGTCGGTAGCGAATGTCCTCACGATGGCGCCGGATCGAACATCGACACCGTAGACCTTCCCCAACAGCGTACCAACGTACCCAACCGAATCGGCGACAGCGAGCTTGCCAAAGATGTTGAAGTTGAGGCTTGTCTTCCAGTATTCCCGCCCGGATGATGGACGTGCCGCGATAAGCATTCGATCGTCCGACGTACCGATATAGAGCGTTGTGTCATCGATCACGTTCGCCAATGCCCATCCGCGGGAGAACGCCTTGTTCCAGTGGCAGAATCCCTTGTCACGATTCAGCGCGTAAAAGTTGAAGTCGCGCGCTCCGACGTATACAAGGCTGCCGGACACAGTCGGTGATCCCTGGAATTCTCCCTTGGGGAAGTAGTAGTGACCCACGGATTTGAATCTCCACGCAAGCTCACCGGAGTCTCGATCAACAGCGTAGAAGTACCCATCGAATGACCCGACGTATACCCGCGTTGAATCGAAAGCCGGTGTCGCGTGGACGACATCGCCGGTGCGGTATTTCCAGATTAGTGTACCATCCAGAGTCCGAACCGCATACAAGCAGCCATCACCCGACCCGAAATAGATCCTGTCCCGGTCGATCACAGGCGACGATTGATAATAGTCCGCGAAGTCGTATTTGTGCTCGCCTTCGGTCGCGAATGTCCATTTCAGCGCGCCGGTCATCTCGTCAATAGCGCGGAGTCGTCCATCACCGCTCGTAATGTACACGACACCATCAGAGATCAGTGGCGTGGATCGTATCTCCCCACTCGTTGGCAGTTTCCACTTGAGAGCTCCGGAATCCAGATCGACCGCATAAACCACACTGTCCAAACCGCTAAAGAAGACGGTTCCCGCGCTCACGACAGGTGATGAGATGATGGGAGCGGAGGTCTTGAACTTCCAGGCTGGCACGGGTGGGTGGGCAGATAATGTCCCCACACTGTCTCCGGTCAGCGACTCTTGCCGTGCCGCCACCTCGTGCCGCATGCACAGCAAGAGGGTGAGGAGAACTGTCAGTCCAAATGTCTTCACTCGGGCCCGTTTAAAACTGAAGTCGATTACAACTTCCGCACTCTCCCAACACCCCTCGGCACGTTCTTCGTCGCGTTGCGCGAATCGAAAACAAGATGCGATTTGGCGCAGATGTTGCTGTAGTCAAAGGCGGAGTGATCGGTGAGGATGGCGACACAGTCGGATTTCACCAGAAGCTCATCGGTGGGGGTGATCGCATGCATGAGCGAGCCATCTTCCATTTTCAAGCTCGGCACATGTGGATCGGCATAGGTGACTTTTGCTCCGCTCACGTGCAGTAAACGGATCACATCCAGCGACGGCGACTCGCGCACATCGCTGATGTCACGCTTGTAGGCGACGCCAAGCACAATGATGTTCGAGCCGCGCAACGCTTTGCCTTCCTCATTGAGGGCGCGCGCAATCCGATCGACGACATACTCGGGCATGTGCGAATTTATGTCGCCCGCCAGTTCGATGAAGCGGGCGTAGTAGTTGAGCGATTTCAGTTTCCACGACCAGTAGTGCGGATCGATCGGTATGCAGTGACCGCCCAGACCCGGCCCAGGATAGAAGGGCATGAAGCCGAATGGTTTTGTCGCGGCGGCGTCGATGATTTCCCAGACATCAAGATTTAAGCGGTCGCACATCTGGGCGACCTCATTGACCAAACCGATGTTGACCGAACGGAACGTATTCTCGAGCAGCTTGACGGTCTCCGCCGCTTGAGTCGAAGAGACAGTCACGACCGAGTCGAGAAAGATGCTGTAGAATGCCTTCGCGATTCTGGTGCACTGGGCCGTTGTCCCGCCAACGATCCGCGGTGTGTTGCGCGTGCCGTACTTGGGATTGCCGGGGTCGACTCGTTCGGGAGAAAAGGCGAGGTAGAAGTCGATTCCGGCTTTCAGGCCGCCGGATTCAAGTTTGGGTCGAATGAGCTCCTCGGTTGTGCCGGGATAGGTGGTCGATTCCAAGACGACCAGCATGTCTTTATGCAGATGCGGCAACACAGTCTCGACCGCCGCAACGATGAAAGACACATCGGGGTCTTTCGTCTTCGAGAGCGGCGTGGGAACACAGATGGCGACGCAATCGGCTGCTTCCAAGGCGCGCGGGTCGAGCGTCGCCTTGATCTTTCCGGACTTGACCAGTGGCGCTAAGACGCCATCGCCGATGTCATCAATATCGGAATGCCCCGAATTGACATTGGCGACCTTCTTCTCGGAAATCTCGAACCCGATGACGTTCAAGCCTGCCTGAGCAACCTCGACCGCCAACGGCAATCCAACATACCCAAGGCCAATGATGGCGACAGTCGCGGTCCGATTCTGCAGTTTAGTCTCAAGCGGCGAAAGTGCGGCGGTTTGTGTGGTTGACATGTTTACCTCAGTTTGGCCATCTCGGTCAGGACATCTTCGGTTACATCGAGCCCATCACTGACGAACAGCGGGTTGACCTGTTCCAAATCCAGAATCAGGTCGAGGCCGCGCGCGCCGGCCACCGCCTTGGCGGCATCGGCCAGCTTCGTGTAAATCGGTTCCAAGAGTTCGGCGGACTTTGTCTCGATAATTCCCTCTTCGCCGAATGTCTCCTCCAAAAAAGTCTGAAACTCCTGCGACTTGGTCTGCAATTCGCTGCGCATCCGCTCGACTGAAGCCGAGACATTCTGCTCCTGCGCCGTTTGCATATCGGCAGCCAAGTCCTGCAGTTCCTGTTGCCGTTGGTCGCGGCGCCGTTCGAAATCGGCGACCATGGCATCGATTTCTTTCAGCGCCGCCTTAAATTCGACGTTGTCCTTACGCACGCGCTGGACATCCACCGTTCCGACCTTTGATTGCGCCATGGCGCCGGCCGAGACCAGCAGTACCGCCGTCGCGGCGAAGAGCGTTGAGAGTATCGTCCTTTTCATTGGAGTCCTTTCCGGCCACGGGAAGTAGCGTTGCCGTCTGAGCGTATACACAACTGCCCGATAACGGTTTAGACAATATACGGGCCGGGTGCGTTACGGTCAATCAACCGGCCCATCCGGCATGTCCAAACTCGCCTGCGGAAACGGACAGTTTTTCGTTATCTTGGGAACCAAGCGACCGCCGGAACCGTCTTAACGACAACGGTTATAAGAAGCACATACCAGCGCTTGAGCACCACGCGCGCGACGACGATGAAAAGGATATGACAAAACCACGCAACGTTCTCATCATTACGACAATTCTCCTCGGCCTTGGCTCCACGGGACCGGCGCAAAGCCAGACGACCGCTCTGGAGACAGATACGGGCAAGGCGCCCGTTTTCGTGAATCCACCGGAGACCGTTTGGATCACACCGTCGCAACTGCCGCAGGCGGTCGAGTGGTACGGACGCACCGGGATTCGCCAGGAGTTGATCGAGGCCGACCGCCTCTCGGCACAGGGCCGATTCCAGGATGTCGTCGATTTCCTTCTGCCCATCTGGAATTCGGAACTGGAGTCCCGTCCGGATGAAGCGATCGCGCAGGCGCTCAAGCGCGCCTACAGATCCCTCAAAGATTACCGCGGTATGCGCACGATTATCCGTCAGCAATTGGAGCTCAATCCACAGAACCCTATCACGCAAGCCGATCTGGCCGAAGCGTTTTTCTCCGACAACATGTCCGACTCGGGCCGGGCCACGATCGAACGTATGGTTACGTCGGACCCGCAGGATCGTGAGCGATACCATCTGGCCGCGCAGACCTACATGCGGATCGGGCGCTACAACGAAGGAATCGACGTCTATCGTCTCGCCCGCGCCACCATCGGCGACTCGACCATCTTCGCCGAAGACCTGGCCCGTTTCTTCGAAGCGCGCCGCGAGTACGCAAACGCCGTTGAGGAGTATTTCCGCTGGCTCAACGCCCATCCCGAATCGCAACGAAACGTCCAGAAGTACATTACCAACCTGATCAAGATCCCCGAGGCGGCGCCACAGATCACCGAGGCGCTGCAACGCATCATCAAGGCCTATCCAAAGCACGAGTATGCCCACCGTCTCTACGGCGATCTACTTTTTGAATCCGGGCGGCCCGATTCCGCTTTTGCGGAGTACCGGCGCGCCGATGCCCTGGCTGAAAATCCCGGCCAGCACCGCTTGTTTGGAATCGAACGCGCGATCGAGACACACAAGTTCACCACTGCGCGCTCGGAAGCCATGTCCTTCATCAAGGACTACCCGAGGCATGCCGACATCGTGCGCGTGAATCTGGCGCTGGCACGGGCCGAGTTGGCGCTGGGTCATCCGGACGTGGCGGTGCAGATGCTCAAGACGCTGGCCTACCAGATTCCTATCGAGAGTGAGCGGCTTCGCATCTTTTACGAGATCGCGGAAATCTATCGGAAGGACACGCCGGACAAGGACTCGGCGGCGACGTATTTCAAGACGATCATCGCCAGCCCGAATCGTTCCGCCGAGCGCACCGCGTCGTGGTTGCGAATGGGCGAGCTGGCGATATATCACGGACGACTGGCCGAGGCCGACTCCGCGTTCATCCAGGCAGGACAATCTCCCGCCCCCGCGCTGCGCGAAGAGATCGCCTTCCGCCAGGCAGAACTGCTTTTTCTCAAAGGCGACTACGAGGCCTGCGCGACGAAGCTGAAGGAGTTCATGCTCCAGTTCCCTCGCGGGCTGTATGTCAATGACGCGATCAGGTACACCGCCATGATCACCGACGGCCGCGACGAGATGAACTGGTCGCTCAATCGCTATGCGGCGGGACTGATCTTCCTGCGGCGCGAGATGACCGATTCGGCGCTCGTGACATTTGCGCAATTGTCGGCGGACTCCGCCAATCGGCTCGCCGATGCTTCGCAATTCGCGATCGGCGAAGTGCATGAGTCGTCCAGTGCCTTCGACAGCGCCATTGAAGCCTACCGCGTCCTGATTGCCCGGTTCCCCGAGAGTTTCATGGTGCCGCGCGCCTGGGCACGGATCGGGGAAGTCTACGCCGATTCACTTGGCGATGCGGCCCAGGCCCGCGCCGCCTACCAAGTTATTCTGAGTGATTACAAGACCTCA
Source organism: uncultured Ignavibacteria bacterium (assembly GCA_964371625.1). Lineage (GTDB taxonomy): Bacteria > Zixibacteria > MSB-5A5 > WJJR01 > WJJR01 > JACQFV01. The sequence goes on from CAYJMP010000002.1 coordinate 719,070, forward strand.
CCGGTGGTCGAGGAGGCCCGTCGGCGCTTGCAGATACTGCCCGTGCCATAGGCGAACGGCCGACAAGACTGTCGGCCCTACTCGATTTCGAACAGAAAAACAAAATGGCCGTCTCGAATAAGACGGCCATCTTAGCGACGCGATGTTCTGTCTGTTCAAACGCTGGTGCGCAATGGGGATTCGTGGCCGGTCTTAGTCGGGGTCGCGGGTTTCTGACGAAGCGCGAAAACTTCCTCTTCCAGGGCCATGATACGCGCCGCCTGCTGCTCGAACGTGCGCAGGCGCATCTTGGTGGTGGTCCGGACCAAAAGGCCCAACGAGGTCAGCATGAACAGCACCGAGTTGATCTGGCGGAAAATCTCACCGTAGTTAAACAGGCTGTCGAGAAACGCCAGCACACCCAGCGCAAACAATAACGCGCACCATCCCAACATACTTTCCTCCCCGTGTCGATGTCTTACACGATCAGTTCTGGTCCGGCCACGGCGTCCCTTTGGGGTTGTCGCGGCCCTTGCCAGGCATTACCTTATCCGCCCTTGAGTTATCGGCATATCCACTTGATGGCTTAACACAGGAAACGGCAGTGGGCGATGGGGATACAAGCACGGGAGAAACGCCGCCAAATCGCTCTTTCCGCACGAGGACATTGTAATGGATGAAGCCCTTTTCAGACGTGCGCAATACGCTCTCTTCGGAGTGATCACGCTGTTCACGCTCATCGTTTACGCGATGACTGTCGCACCCACTTTGTCATATTGGGATTGCGGCGAATTCATCGCCTGCTCGCACATCTTGGGAGTTCCTCATCCTCCCGGCACACCGCTGTTTGTTGAGCTCGGGCGTATTTTCAGTCTGATCCCCATTGCCGGCGATATCGCCGTCCGCATCAACTACATGTCGGTCATCACCGAGGCATTCGCCGCCGCTTTTGCATTCCTGATTCTGGTCCGTGTGATCCGTCAGGGGCTCGGCGTGCCTCCGGGCACCCCGCTGACGCTCTGGCAGGCGGTCGTTGCGCTCGGCGGAGGCGTCTCGGGCGCGCTCTTCATGGCCTTTTCCACAACGCACTGGAATAACGCTGTCGAAGCGGAGGTCTACGGCGCCTCGATGGTGCTGATCATGATTCTGATCTGGCTCGCGCTTGTCTGGGCCGACCGCCGCGGACAACCGGGCGACGATCGATTCCTGATCGGCATATCGTATCTATCGATGCTGTCGCTGGGAATCCACATGACGACCTTTCTAGCCGTCCCCGTGGTGTTTCTCTTTCTCATTTCCGTAGACAGACGCCTGCGCAGCGATTGGCGCTTCTGGATCACCGGGGCCGTGCTCTTTCTCGTGGCCGTCGATCTGATGATGTTCCTGATTGGCGCCGGTCTCTGGGCAGCCCTGAGCGTGCTCATGGCAATTACCACCCGACGCGCCGCCGCCGGATGGGGATTGATCGCGGGCCTCATGGTCGCAGGATGGATCGGCTACTCGAATCAACTGTACCTGCCGATCCGCTCGGCACAGGATCCCTGGATCGACGAAAACAATCCCGAGACTTTCGAATCGTTCCGCGGCTTTCTCGAGCGCAAGCAGTATGGCCAGACTTCGATGGTGAAGCGCATGTTCACCCGTCGCGGGACCTGGGCCAACCAGTTCGGCGATCATCCGCACATGGGATTCTACCGCTATTGGAAAAACCAATATGGCTTCAGTGGCTGGGCGATGTTGGGCGTGATATTCCTCGGATTCTATGGCACATGGTGGATCTGGCGCAAAGCGCCGTCTTGGGGATCGATGATGCTTCTGCTTTTCCTCGTCGGGTCACTGGGATTGATATTGTATATGAATTTCGCCGACGGTACTCAGTATCAAAAACTGCAGCCTGACGCGTACATGGAAGTCCGGCATCGTGACTACTTCTTTACGCCGGGATACATCATTTTCGGGATGATGATCGGTCTCGGTCTGGCGGCGCTGGCCGCCAAGTTGGGCGAACGCAACACCAAGCTCGCCATGGCCATCGGGGTCGTCGCGGCCCTCTTGCCGTTGCGGACCCTGTCAGCCAACTGGATCGATGCCGACCGTTCGCGAAATTACACGCCCTATGATTACGCGTGGAATCTTCTGCAGTCGTGCAAGCCGAACGCCATCCTGTTCACATCGGGTGACAACGACACTTTCCCGCTCTGGTGCATTCAGGAAGTGTACGGAGTGCGCAAGGATGTCTCGATCGTGAACCTCTCGTTGGCCAACACCGACTGGTACATCTACCAGATGAAACACATGTGGGGTCTGCCGGTCACGTTTACCGACGAACAGATTCTCTGGACGGTCATGGACCCGACCATGGGGGTCAAGCGCCCGAAGGAGCCGTTCAAGGATCCCGTCTCGGGCAACCGGCACTTCCTCTTTGCCACGCGTGACGGCGACCGGTTCGTCCCGGCGAACATGATGATCGTCGAACATCTCATCATGAACAACAAGTGGGAGCGCCCGGTCTTCTTCTCGTCGAATCCCACCGACAAGTCCCGCCTCGGGCTGGACAAGCACACCCGCATTGTCGGGCAGGCATTCGAGGTCTTCCGCGAGGATGTGCGCATGGACTTCGACTGGCCGTCGATGGACAGCCTGATGACGAACGTCTACAAGTTCCGCTCTTATGACGACCCGACGATTGGTCTCGATGACAACGCTGTCGGCCTGGCCGTTGCATTCCCCGAGCGCATGTTTGCCCTGGCTGAATTCGCTCGCCGCGAAGGCGACACAGCGAAATGGGAATACTGGCTGCAAAAAGCCAAGACCACATTTCCATTCTACAGCCGCGCCCACGAGCAAGTGGCGACATTCCATCGTTTGCGCGGCGACAGCGTCATGGCCGATCAACTGCTGAATGAGGGTCTGGCGACGGTCCGCCGTTATGCCGAACTCGTGCCAGATAATCGCATGTACTGGTATTTTACCGGGCAGATGGCGGGATTGTGCCGACAGGAAGAACTCGCCGAGGAGTGCATGGCGCGCGCCTATTGGCTCAATCCCAACGACGGCCTGACGTTTAACGACTATGTCGCGCTTCTACAGCAGCGTGGCAAGTCGGCCGAGGCCGCGCGCGCCGCGCGGAAGTACCTGACGTATTACCCGAACGATCAGCGGGCGCGGCAACTGGTCAACATCCGGTGAAGCGGAACACGGATTGCGGATTGCGGATTGCGGATTGCGGATTGCGGATTGCGGATTGCGGATTGCGTGTGAATTATGGCAGATTGGCCTTGACCGCAAGCTTATAGAATGATCTCGAGGTAGTTATTGTCTCCTTCGCTTTCAAATCCGCAATCCGCAATCGACAATCGGCAATCAATCTTGGTTTGCGTCTTCGTCTACAACGAGGGCGACAAACTCCCCGAGACGCTGGCGCGGTTTCCGGCGGATCGCAACTACGACGTGCTCGTCGTCGATGACGGCTCCTCCGACAACGCCGGTGAGATCGTCGCCCAGTTTCCCTTCGCGTATTTGCGCCACGAGACTAACCGCGGCATCGGCGCGGCCTTTCGCACGGCGTTCGAGTATGCGTTCGAGAAGGGATACGAGATCTTCGTGCCGATGGCCGGCAACGGCAAGATGCACCCGTCCGACATTCCCGCGTTGGTCGATCCGATTTTGTCCGGGCAGTTCGATTACGTGCAGGGCTCGCGCTATCTCTCCGGCGGCCGTCACGAGAACTTGCCGCTTTTCCGGCGTGTCGCGATTCCGGCGGTGTCGTGGCTGATCGGCATCCTGTCGGGATTTCCGTCGAGCGATGTCACCTGCGGTTTCCGCGCCTACAGGCTGGGGATCGTGCGCCGCAAGGAGCTGGACATCACGCAGGACTGGCTCGACAAGTACGAAATGGAATACTACATCCACTACTACGCCATCCATCTCGGCTACCGCGTCACCGAAGCCCCGGTCGCCATGACCTACCCCGCCTCCAAAAAGAACTACAGCAAGATTCCTGCCTTCTCCGGCTGGTGGTCGATGCTGAGGCCGTGGGTGTTTTTGTGCCTGGGGTTGAAGAAGTAGACAACCCAAGCTGAAAGCTTGGGCTACCAAAGCACTCATTCACGATCTTTCAGTCGCATAGGCACCTCGGTAGCACAGGCTTTCAGCCTGTGACCGAGCGAAGCGAGCATCGGGAGGGCGAGCGACCTCGCGAGCGGGCCATTTTAGTAACTCGTCTGTGCGCCTGGTACCCGGGAGGAGATTTGCGGGCCCACTCGTTGTGGCGTATCATACATCAGCTACACTGGAAGGAGCGTCGGTAGATGTCGCCCGAGGACACTAAGAAAAGTCTTTATGCACTCCGAGACAGCCTGAGGCAATTCGCCGAGGAGCGCGATTGGGAACAGTTTCACTCCCCTAAGAATTTGGCGACTGCGTTGGTCGTCGAAGCCGGGGAATTGGTTGAGCAGTTCCAATGGTTGACGGATGAGGAGTCTCGTACGCTGTCGACCGAAAAGCTCGGACGTGTGAGTGAGGAATTGGCAGACGTCCTTCTTTACCTAATCCGACTTGCTGATAAGCTCGATGTCGATTTGCTGCAAGTAGCTAACAAGAAGATCGAAACTAACCACGCGAAGTATCCTATAGAAAAGTCTCGCGGCAGTAGCCGTAAGTACAACGAGTTGTAAAGAGTATGCGACTTTACTCTGGAATGTCCACCGACTTTGTTCGGATGACTGCCCGAAATCAGATAGCTGGCAGGCTTCAGGACGCATTCTTTGCCCACAACCGCTACATGCCGGGCTCTGGAGAAGTTGCGTCATGGCGAAATTCACTACGTGCAATGAAAGATGTCGTGGAGATTGCTGGGCTATTTGATCATGGAGTCATACTCGAGTATCAATTACCGCTCACATCTAAACGGATCGACTGCATTATCTGCGGGAGAGACTCTGCTTCCGCAGATCAGGCTGTTATCGTTGAACTCAAGCAGTGGGAGAAAGTCGAGAGCGCAGAGCCTGAGAATTTGGTTAGAACTTGGGTCGGTGGGCGTCACAGAGAGACGCTTCATCCTTCCGTACAAGTCGGGCAGTATCGGCAATACCTCGAAGATGCTGACTCGGCATTCTACGAGGAACCAAACCCCATTGGTCTGTCCTCTTGCAGTTACCTTCACAATTACTATCTCGCACCGAACGATCCCATCCTCGAACCGAAATTCAGCCAGGTCATACTAGAAAACCCTCTGTTTGGCGCAGATGCAGCCGATCGATTAGGTGAGTACCTCAAGCAGCACATGGGCGGAGGCGAAGGGCGCGTTGTGCTTGATCGCGTGGAACGGAGCAAGCATCGACCCAGTCGCAAGTTGATGGATCACGTTGCAGCGACGATCAATTCGCATGCGCCATGGATTCTTCTCGATGAGCAATTGGTGGTGTACGAACGAATCCGGGCTACTACAAAATCTGGCCTCTTTGGTAGGAGGAAGCAAGTGGTGTTGGTACGGGGCGGCCCTGGGACCGGGAAGTCAGTGCTTGCCATCAACCTAGTTGCGGATCTCCTCAGAGACGGTCGTAACGCTCACTATGCCACCGGGTCGAAGGCATTTACTGAAACGCTTTGGAAGATTCTAGGTAATCGCTCGAAAGCATCATTCAAGTACTTCAACAGCTATGGTACTGCGGAACGGGATGAACTGGATGTGCTCATCTGTGACGAATCCCACCGGATTCGAGAAACTAGCGCCAACCGATTCACCACGAAGAAGGATCGAACCAACAAACCACAGATAAGAGAGATGCTGGAAGCTTCAAAGGTCTCTGTTTTCTTCATTGATGATCAGCAGGTTGTTAGGCAGAATGAGATTGGATCCACCGATCACATCAGGAAACACGCAGGGGAGATCGATGCTGAGATTTCGGAGTACGAACTCGAAGTTCAATTCCGATGCGCAGGCTCTGACGGCTTCGTCAATTGGATTGACAACACGCTTGGCTTGCGCCGGACCGCCAATGTCATTTGGGATGGAAATGACGGGTTCGAATTCCGAATCGTGGATAGCCCTCACGAATTGGAAAGGCTGATTCGTGAGCGCTCATCGGAAGGCCTCACTGCTCGAGTCGCGGCTGGGTTCTGCTGGCCATGGTCGGCCCCGACCCGAGATGGCGAATTGGACTACGATGTTGTGATTGGCGACTTCCGGAGACCATGGAACGCTAAGCCAGACGGTGGAAAGCTATCTTCGAAGATTCCTCCTGCGAGCCTATGGGCGACCGACCCTCGGGGAATCGACCAGATCGGGTGCATATATACCATGCAAGGATTCGAGCTTGATTACGTTGGTGTAATCTGGGGACCCGATCTTCGTTACGACCTTGATCGCCAAGAATGGGTTGGTGATAAGACAAAGTCGTTCGACGGCACTGTCAAGCGCGCGAAAGAAAAATTCGTCGATCTCGTCAGGAACACTTACAGGGTGCTGCTCAGCCGTGGTATGAAGGGATGTTACGTCCATTTCATGGATCGCGACACTGAACGATTTATCAGGAGCCGAATCGAGGCCCCAATTGCTGCCGCTTTGGAGATAATGGAGGAAGTATCGACGGCTCCGCCAAGAGTCAGACCGCTTCCGGTTGGGCCATCAGTGAGTGAAAGATACGTTGAGACTGTCCCACTTGTGCCGCTCAGGATAGCTGCCGGTGCGTTTGGAAGCCCGCAGGCTATCGAAGAACAAGATTTCGATTGGGCTGTGGTGGATACTGCTCATCGGCTCCGCTCAGGAATGTTCGTGGCACAGGTCATCGGAAAATCTATGGAGCCTTTGATCCCAGACGGGGCATGGTGCCTCTTTGCTTCGCCGGTCGTTGGTTCGCGTGAGGGAAAGACAGTGCTCGTTCAGCTTCGCGATTCTGTCGACCCAGAGAGCGGCGAGAGGTACACAGTGAAGCGATATCACAGTGAGAAAAGAGAAGAGGGCGATACGTGGCAGCATGAGAGGATCGAACTCCGCCCGATCAACCACGACTTCGAGCCCATTGTGCTAGCTGAGTCGGATGAGGGACAACTCCAAGTTATCGCAGAGTTGATCGAAGTACTGATTTGATCACGCTGGCGAGTCCGCTCCTCCTGAATTGATGCCTCTGGCGGCACGAAAATGATAGCTCCCGGGCGAACGGCAGACCTCCTTGCGAGACAATTAGGACATAGCGGACCAATTGGACCTATGAGTATGACACTAATGCCTCCCCATGGCGGCTACCAGAAGCTGAAGTCGTTTCAGCAGGCGGAGCTTGTCTACGATGCCACGGTCAAGTTTTGCGATCAATTCATCGACAGGCGTTCTCGTACGCACGATCAGATGGTGCAGGCGGCGCGCAGCGGTCGCCAGAACATCGCCGAAGGAAGTCAAGCATCAGGGACGTCGAAGAAGATCGAACTCAAACTTGTGGGGATCGCGCGGGCGAGTTTGGAAGAACTCTTGCTCGACTACAAAGATTTCCTGCGGCAACGTGGACTTCCGCTCTGGGCCAAAGAGCATCCCATGGCCCAGACAGTGCGGAAGCTTGCTTACCGAGAGGATAGGACCTATAAGACCTATTCGACCTATATCGAAGAGCAAGATGCAGAGACAGCGGCAAACGCAGTGATCTGCCTCATACATCAAGCCAACTTTCTGCTCGATCGGCAACTTCGTGGCCTTGAAGCTGCCTTTGTGAAAGAGGGCGGCTTCACCGAAAGACTTTACCGGGTGCGAAGCGAAGAGCGGAAAAAGCAGGAATAGGTCCGATAGGCCCTATCGGTCCTATTCTTTTCCCCTACAACACCTTACAGAAAATTCAGGAAACGCGCAAACCCGAAGACGTTTGCTCCGTATCGTTTACTTGAGGGTAATTACCATCAGGTAACTCATGACCATTACGCCAATCCAGGAAGACTACCTCGAAATCATCTATCGCCTCGCGCTCGATGCGGGGGGCGTGCGCACCACGGATATCGCCGAGCGGTTGGGATGCAAACTGCCGACGGTGACGCGCACGGTGCGGCGGATGGCGGCGGCGGGGTTTGTGGAGCATGAGTCGCGCGGGCTCATTCGGCTGACCGATGCGGGACGCATGGCCGCCGAGAACCTGGCCCATCGTCATGCGGACACGGTGACCTTTCTCGTGCATGTGCTCGGGCTGACCGAGAAGGAAGCAGAGATCGACGCCTGCCAGGTTGAGCATGGTCTTTCGCCTCTGGCTGCGCAACGCCTGCACGAGTTTCTCGAGTACGTCAATCAACTGCCGCCCGACCGTCGAGAGATGATCACGCGATTTGCGCGAGGAGCATCGCATTCGACGCCGGATTTTGCGCACTTGCCCACGGGAAGGACGGCGGGGTGGCGGGGATGATTGACGATTGTCGATTGCGAAATGCGGAATGAAAAAGAGCAACAAAGATTGCTTCGGCGCAAAGTGCGCGCTTCGCAATGACGGTTGGGGCCGACACGCCTCGCAATGACGGTTGGCTCACTTAGCGCGATTCAGGATAGGGCATCTACTTGATGGATTCGAATGAACCGTTGAAAGACACGAACGAGCAGGCTCGCGAGGACGCTCGCCCTCCACAAGAGCGCGTGGGGAAACTCAGGGAGCCGATGCGCGAGGATGGCTGGCGGCGGGATCGAGGGATGCCGTCGCTGCCCGAGGTGCATGGCTCGATTCCGATGCCGACCTCGGCGAACTTCTGGCACAAGCTCTGGGCATTCGCCGGTCCTGGTCTCATGGTCGCGGTCGGCTATATGGACCCGGGGAACTGGGCCACCGATCTGGCGGGAGGCGCGCGGTTCGGCTACACACTGCTCTTCGTCATTCTCCTCTCGAATTTCATGGCGATCGTTCTTCAGCATCTGGCGCTGAAACTCGGTGTGGTCACCGGACGCGATCTGGCGCAGGCCTGCCGCGACCATTACACCAAGCCGGTGGCGCTCGGGTTGTGGATTCTCTGCGAAATCGCGATCGCGGCCTGCGATCTCGCCGAGGTGATTGGCTCGGCGATCGCGCTCAATTTGCTGTTCGGAATTCCGCTGGTGGTCGGTGTGGTTCTCACCGCCGCCGACGTGCTTCTCATCCTCTTCCTGCAATATCGCGGCTTTCGCTATGTCGAATCGCTGGTCGCCGGATTGATCTTCGTCATCGGCGGTTGTTTCGCCTATGAACTGATCGCCGCCTCGCCGCCGATCATGGCAGTGCTCGGCGGTCTGATTCCCGAGACGCGAATCGTCACCGACGCGAACATCCTCTACATCGCGGTCGGGATTCTCGGCGCCACGGTCATGCCGCACAATCTGTATCTGCATTCGAGCATCGTGCAGACTCGCGCCTATGCCCGCGACGACGCGGGCCGTAAGATGGCAATCAAGTTCGCCACGATCGACTCGACCGTATCGCTTCTATTCGCATTCTTCATCAACGCCGCGATTCTGATTCTCGCCGCCGCCGCGTTTCATGGCACCAGCTTCGAGCATGTCGCCGACATCGGCGATGCATACAATCTCCTGACTCCCACGCTAGGCGCCGCGTTTGCGAGCACACTGTTTGCCGTCGCCCTGCTTGCTTCCGGACAGAATTCGACGCTCACGGGGACGATGGCCGGGCAGATCGTGATGGAGGGATTCCTCAACATCAGGATACGTCCCTGGCTGCGTCGCTTGCTGACGCGTCTGGTCGCGATCGTGCCGGCAGTGATCGTGGCGGCGATTTCCGGCGAACACGGCGTGGGCGAACTTCTCATTTTGAGCCAGGTCATTCTGTCATTGCAGCTCAGTTTTGCCGTCATTCCGCTGGTCCAATTCACCAGCGAACGGCGCAAGATGGGTCAGTTCACCAATGCGCGCTGGCTCTCTGCGCTGGCCTGGGTCGTAACTGTCATCATTGTTGCGCTGAATGGGTTCCTGCTTTATCAGACATTCGGCGATTGGTTTGGCGCCTAAGGGAGACGCATGTACAAGAACATCCTCATCCCACTCGAGAATTCGCCGACCGACGATGTGATTCTGGAGCACATTCGCCTCTTGGCGCGCGAGACCAAGGCGCGGCTGATCTTGATTCATGTGGCGGATGGATTCCAAGCGCGCAACCAGGAGCGGTTCGGCGAGTCCGAAGAAATGCGCGTGGACCGGATGTATCTCGAACGGCGAGAGGCCGAACTGCGGGCCGAGGGATTCGATGTCCACCATGTGCTCGCCTGGGGCGATCCGCCGGCCGAGGTACTCGCAACCGCCGAGCGCGAAAACTGTGATTTGATCGCCATGGCGACCCATGGGCACCGTTTCCTCGCCGATCTCATGTTCGGAAGTGTTGCCGACGCGGTGCGTCACAAGGCGCGCATTCCGGTGTTGCTACTCAGGGCTTAGACACCGCATCACATAGGCGTTATGACCTGCGTCGCGATTCTCAACTCGCGCCAAAGTAAGACACCCGCGGGCAATGATCCCTGGGTGAAGGGGACACTTGCGGCGGTCGATCATGCCGCCCGTAACGGCTGGACGATCGCATCCAGCATCGGTTTGAACACTTGGGAGTTGGTAACGTGGGCCGCGGGTCAGAAGCGGATGCCTTTGAGACTCTTCTGTCCCGGCGATTTCACCGACGATGAGAAGACCGCTATATTCCAGCGGTTCGGCTTGATCGCGGAGTTGGTCGAATGGTCTCCGGTTATCCGACGCTTGGGGCAATCTGCATCGAAAGACTGGTGGCTTAAGCGCGATGCCACGATCATCGCTGCGGCGGACGTTTTGCTACCAGTCAGTGTTCGCAATGGTGGACGGATGAAGGAACTGCTTCAGGCGAGGCAGTCTGCCGTCGACGAGAAGTTCCGCATTTCCTATTCGGCGATTGCGCATCATGCACATTCAACAATTACGGCAGCCAATCTCAATCCCGAGCTCCTGTCTTGGCCGACCGGCTGGTTGATTCACTGGACACGCGCCTGTCATGGGCCGTGGCCCGGCGAGCGCGAAGCCGAGTTCTATTCTGATTTGATTCAATCCGAGGATGAATACTGTCATTCCGCTCGGCGCACACTCGGGCGAATCCTCTGTGAATCCCGCATCCGTGCGTCGGCATGGCGCATCGGCGCGGGCGCGCCGATGGTTGCTTTCACGGAATTGTCTCCGAGTGATTCACTCAAGCTGATGCGTTGGCGTCCGCGCTGGTCTCGCTGGTCGTTTGAGCCGTATGGCATCGCGATTCGCACCGAAACTGCCATGCAACTCGGCGCGCAGCCGGTTCGCTATGTCGATGAGAGGGAGTGGTCACTTCTCACGGATGCAGAGAAGTCGTTCGCGCATCATCGGGGCAAGAATGCGGATGTCTGGCCCTCGGAGCGGGAATGGAGGCTGTCGGGAGATCTCGATCTCGCCGCCATTCCATCCGCCCAGATTCGGATACTCGTACGCCGCCCCTCGGAGTGCTCCGGGCTCCAACAATATTGCTCCCACCGTATTCTCTCACTCGAATCAGCATAGCCCGCAGTTGGTAAAAATGAAGAAGCCCCCGATATTAATCGAGGGCTTCTCCACTGCGCATCGTTGCGAGATTACTTCAGGAAGTTTAGGGCGCTGATCTTCTGGCCAATGCAGACACCCTGCAATTTGCCGTCAAGAATCGCCGAGCGGAAGTGGATTCCGCCATAAAGGCGCGAGATGGCAGCCTCCTCGGCCGCGGCGAAGAAGGACGAGTAGGAGCGCGCCCCGGAGGCGTCATACGTGTGATCTTCGAACGGGAGATGTCCAAACAGGTCGGTCAAGACTTGCGCGGCCGCGAAAGACTGAGTCGAGTGACCTGAAGGGTACTCGGGGAATGGCGGCGTGGTGATGGGGGAAAGCCAGTCGTTGTCAAACACGACTCGGATGGTGCTTATCGGGCGGATAAAGTTGTGAAGGTACTTTGCCCGCCAGCACGAGATGAACGACTCGCCCACGGCAACGCCGAGTTTGGCGTAAGCCTCGCACGTGATGTCGAGAGTCCACTCGTTTTCAGTTGTCAGTTGATTCAGGATTGAAAACCAGTGTCCGGATGGGGTGATGGTCCCGGCGCCGTCTGCCCAGAACTGCGCGATGTTCAGTTGCTCCGGGCTCAAATCGGCGCAGGTCTCATAAACTTCCGTCATCTCAATGTAGAATGGCGAGTCGGGGTTATGGTCATCAAATGGCGGCGGCCCGACCGGTTCGCAAGTGCTGGGTGGCGTGAGAACGAAGTTCCGTATCTGTCCCCAGCACGGCTCAAGCGGATTCTCGACATTTGCTGGCGGGGTTGGTTCCCAAAAGCCGGATCCCTCCGGGACGACATAGTCGCAGTTGTGATGCTGGCTGTATCCATCGGCAAATGCCCAATCGTAGATCGCCTCACCGATGGCCTCGCCATGCGCCACCGACCGCGCGAAGACTGAAGCGCCGGCAATCGGGGCGTACTCCGCCTCAAAGCTGGCTTCGAGTTCGTTGATGTCATCGAGTGACTCGGACGACGCCTCACTGTAGAGGTGCCGTGACACAGTGGCCAGCGCCGCGTTCGCCACGCTGGGCCAGTGATACCCAGCTCCGGGCTGTGGCTGCGGCACCGATGCCAGCCCGCGTAACTGCCCGGCCAACGACTGATGTGTTTCGAGTCCGGGAACGACCGCCTCGTAAAGCGCCACACTTTGGTACGCGAATGCGCGTGACGCCACTGGCGGCGTCAATCCCTCTGCTTTGGTAATCGCCAGGGCTAATTCAAACCACGATGTCACCACTTCGGAATCGTACTTTGCCAGGTCATTGCGCGGCCCCTTCGGTTCATCGTCGCTGCATCCAGTGAAGGCTCCGCCTCCCAAAGCAATCACTGCGGCCAGCACAACGGGCCGCCATTTCATTAACCTGTTCACATTATCCTCCTTGAATCACGAACGCGGGATCACTCGTTCGGATGCAGAATACCAAAATCGACCGGGAAGACAAGCGCGAGTTGAAAGAAACGAAGAAGCAATCAGGATGGTTTTCGATGCCGGTAGTGGAGAACCTGGGCTTTCTCGAGCGTGACCATGCCATCGCCGAGCATGGCATCGATCTCGGAGGTGAAACGGTCGATCTTCTCGCGGGCATCGACAATCTCGATCACAATAGGAAGATCCTCCGAGAGACGCAGGATACCGGCTGTATGAATACGGCTGTTTGCGCCATAACCCATAATGCCACGCAACACAGTCGCGCCAGCCAGTCCATCCTGCTTGGCTTTCCGCACGATCGCTTCGTACAAAGGCAGGCCCTGCCAGCGATCGCTTTCGCCGATGAAAATCCGCAGTAAGTATCCATCTGATGGAATATTCATGGCTTATCCTCCGGGAATCAATCTTGCCAGGACATGCCCGAGCCACACGGCGGCCAGCCCGAGGGTCACGTTGGCGGCCACATTGAGGAGGGCTCGGGCGGCGAGCCCATCGCGCCACAACGTGAAAGTCTCAAAGCCGAATGACGAAAACGTCGTAAATCCGCCGAGAACACCGACGAAAACGAACAGACGCGCGTAAGCCGACATGACGCCCCGGTCTTCGGCCATGGTGAACAAAAAGCCGATGGCCAGGCACCCCGCCGTGTTAACGAGCAAGGTGCCCAAAGGGAATCTTCCCGAGTATAGACGATGCACAAGTCCGCCGGCGCCGTATCGCATGAGCGCGCCGATCATGCCGCCAAAACCGACGAGTGCAAGTCGTGCGATCACTGACGCCTCTTCAATTGGCGACCGGCGCCACGATCCAGTAGTCGCGTGGATAGAGACGGTACAGTTTCGTTTCCTGTCCTTCGACGGACTTCAGGTGTTTCTCATACGACTCGAATTGCTTTTCCGGCCCAATGACGAATGGGAGAGCTCCGGGAACTTCAGCCTCCGAGGGCCCGTAGCCGGGCAGGACTCCGCCGTAGACGTACGGCATCCGTGCATGCAGTTCACCATATAGGTCGCGCGAGTCGCGCAACGACAGAATACCCTGACGGAATGAACGAACGGCATCCGGAGTCACGCCATCCGCCAAGTCGTCGGCCATCGCTTCACCGCGTGCTTCGTAGCGCGATCCAGAGCGATACGCGCCAAAGGCTTGTGCGATCGCGTACTCGGCCAGCGTCGTGTCATAAGGCGCGTTCTTCAACTCATTGACCACAAACTGCATCGTCTGCGCCAGATCGGGACACCGCTCCGCGTAATAGATGATGCGACCGCTTGATTCATTCGATCGCAGGCCGTTGGAATATGCCAGTCCCGCGCCCCAGGTCTTCATGAACATACTGTGGGCGCCGCCGCCGCCGTAAAGCCGGGCGGCGAGAAAGTCGAGGAGGCGATCTTTGTCATGATCAGTGTAGCTGGCACAGGGCGCCGTGTTGATGTGCACGCCGGAGCGCGTGTTTTCATTGACGAGTCCGACATAGACCGGACGGCTGGCATCGCCCGCGTGTTCCTGCAGTCTCTGGACAATCCGCGCCGCCGATGAGTATGACTGGTGCGCCGATGTGTCCAGACTCAGGCGTCGTGTGATATTGTCGAGTCTGACGGCCAGGGCCTTCTGATTCGCTTCGGACCCGACGACGAAGGCGCGCACATTGTCGGAGGCGAGGACCAAGGACATGATCTTCTTCAGATCTTCCAGCGCCTGCGCAGGCGGGACGGTCAAATCAGTGACGATCTCGCGGCACAAGTACACCCAGTCGGTCCCCAGCGTCGCATCGGGAATGTCCGACATGGTCGTTCTCAGATCTTTGACAGCGTCATAGGCTAAGGTACGCGCCGGTTCGGGGAGCTTGGTCAGCGCGGAAACCAGGTTTTGTCCCCGGGGCGAGAGCGAGCCCTCGCTTGTGCCCTCGGGAGCGAGAACAGTTGTCAGCTCGGTGAGATTCTCGCGCGATGCCGTGCTTCCGTAGTCGGCCAGCCCCGACATGAACTCGGAGAATTGACGTAATGAGGCGTCTGGTCCCGGGTCCTTCAGACGCCAGCGCAAACGGTGCAGGGCATGGGTCTGGGTCAGAAACGAATTGGTGTGGAGGAATAGCGGATTCGTCTGGCGCCAATACGCGTTGGCCGGATCATCGACCCAGGCTTCCTCGGCGTTCCTCATGGTGTTCCGCGTGTTGGCCAGAGCCTGATCGACCGCGTCACGGATGCGCGGCAGATTCTCTACCCGCCAGTCCGGCGAGAAGATAACGTCGCCCATCCAGTCAACGGCCCGCTCTGATTCCGGACGATCACTTCCCGAGCCGCGAACGACCAGTTCAACGCGTTCCGTCCGCGCGTTGGCATCGTAATACACATTCAAATCGAGAATCTCCCGGCGCATCTGCTCACGCATTTCGTCAAATGGAACAGGTCGACCGTCGCGGACAATACCGACGTCGGAGAGCAGTGTTGGAAGCGCTGCGGTATAGGGCAGCAGGCCTTCAGGGACAACATTCATATTGAACGCGAGGCCGACAGTGGCGCCGGTCATGTTGTCGAAGGTCGAGTTCACCAGATTCCCGCCCCCCGACAGTTTGAGCACGCCGAAGCGCAGTTGATCGTCGAGCGTCATCGGCGGATTGCTGATGAACTTGGGCATCGGAATCGTCGCGGCCTCGGCTTCGATCACCGCAGTCTGTGCATCGTAATCGGCGCGAAACTTGTCGATGGCCTCTTTGTCAGTTGTGACCCCGTACTTCTGCTTCAGCTCTTGGATGTAAGCGGTGACGCGGGCTTGACGGTCTTTTTCCGACTGCTCGATCATTCCTGGATCGGCGACGGCCGCCACGGCATAGGGAAGCGGTGTCAGCAACTGCGCATCGTCGACGATGGTTTTCCACGGGTTCTGGGTCGCGGAGAGTACCAGTTCCGCATTGTCCATTTCGGAATTCAATGCCAGCGACTTGCGGAAGCCGGGTTCGCGCTGGAGTCTCTTGAGGTGCTCCATCCATCGTGATCCTGTTCCTCGGTACCCGAACTGGGGAGGAGAGTTCAGGAACCGTCTCATCTCGCGGCGTCTCTCGAGGACGCGGGCTTTCGCCTGTCCATTGAACGCCGCCAACTCCGGAGAGCCGTCCGCAAATGCCGCGACGCGAGCGATCTCTGACATGACGATGTCGCGGACTTTCGTGATGACAGTGTCCTGCAGCGCGTCCCGCCGGGCGTTCTCGAAGCCCAGGTACAACGGCTGGCCGGGATCCAACGAAGTCCAGGCAAAGACCGAGCTGGCGCCGATGTCCATTTCGCGCTTCTGAGAATCAATGAACTTCTGATAAAGCAGAGATGTCTCATCGCCCCCAAGGTTGGCCCAGAAGAGCTCGAGCAAGTACATCTCGTTATTCGAGAGCTTGCGGGTTGGCTGCCAGCCGAAGACAAGCACACCGGGCTCGCCGGCATTCTGATGCGGGAAGGTAACCAGCGAGATCGATCCTCCCGGCGCCGGCACGGCCGGCGGCACCCGGTCGCGCGATGTCGCCGGATCGGCCCCGGCGGTTGGATTCGGTTCCAGTCGTGCGAAGATCGCGCTGGTTCGTCCAAGACAGTCCTCAATCGTGATCTCATCGGGAATCGCCACGACCATCGACATGTTGTTGAGGTGATGGGTCGCTGCGATAAAACGGCGCATGTCCGCCGGCGTCATGGTGCGAATCGCATCGGGATACCCGCCCGCATCCAAGGACATCGGGTGACCTTCGCCATATTGCAGGTGTCCCATTTTGCGGAAAATCGGCGACCACGGGCGCTCATACGTCGAGACCATCTCGTTGTAGACAGTTCCCTTCTCTTCCAACGTATATGTCGAGTCGGCAGAATTGAATTTCAAGCCCATGTGGCAGACTTCACGGCGGATCTCCTCGTCGGAGAATGTCGGCGAGAGCATCGCTTCGAGTTTCTTTTCCATCAACTCAAAGAAGACATCGGCTCCGGCGGCAGTGTGGTAATGGTAGCAGGTTTCCAACTGCATCGTAAAAGCGCTGGAGTTGCCCAACGACATGTCTTCCAGCGATGCGACGAAGCGCCCGCGGGTCCCTTTGCCGAGCAGGAGATGTTCACAGGTGTGAGGCTCGCCCTGATCCGATGGCGGTAGCGAGTTCACCCACATGAAGGCTTGCGGCACCGTTTGGATTCGCAAGACATCCATGACGAACCCGGTGGGGACATGGCGAAACCGCGCCCCCATGGTCGCCCCCATGCCGTTGTCGTAAATGTTCTCAACCGCAAAATCGGCCACTCGCTGATTCTGCACGAGCTTATCGAATGCCTCGTCGGCATGCGCCGGGGCCACGGCTATCACGGCCGCGATAGCCACCGCCCCGAACAGCGCGATACAATCATGATGCATTGTTGCTCCTCGGACCAAGAGTTTGAAATGAATTCGTTTGAATGCGAACGGAGCCCGCATTGGGATGGGCCACGCACCAACGCCTGAATCGTACGCAGATTCACGGCGCGTGTTTCAAAGAGTGATCGCCAACGAAGGGAATCAAGCAGAAAGGCCGGGGAACGCCCCGGCCTTCGAACCCGCGAATTTCTCCATCTTGGCGTCAGGGTGAGCAGGGGTCGCAGAACGTCGGTGTCTGATTGCGGAAGGCCACCTCGACCATTTTCACGACATCGATAATGTCCGTGCTGCCCGAGCAATCCACATCGGTTCGTCCGCCCGGGTTGGGAACACAGCTCTGATCGATCATGGGCGGCTCACTGCGAAATGCCACGCCAATTGTGCCGACGACGTCTACGATATCAGTAAAGCCATTGCAGCCGGGGTCGGCGTGGCAATCGCACAGGCAGCCCTCGGCGACCGTAACCACGACACTCGAGGTGTCGGCCAACACACCGTCCGTAACGACAAATTGTACAGTGTATTCTCCGGCTTGCGAGTAGTCCGGAGTGAAGTCGAATGTCGCCGCGCCATCGCCATGATCCGTCAGTGCGGCGTTGGTGAGTGGCGGCATGCTGAATGCCAGCGTCGTGAAGTTTGAATCCATAGCCGAGATCCCAAAGGATATCAGGCTGGCTTCGGTTCCATTGACCGATCCCGGTGCTGTGATGTCCGGTCTGAACTCCACAGCCAGAGATCGAAGCGCTCGACCGGCGTTGATGCGCCCCCAACCATGGTAGATATCGAAGCCAGGGGTGTCCTCGGTGGGGCGTCCAACTTGATCTTCGGATGTGTTCTTCAGGATGTGCAATACCGAATCGGTTGGCCAACCCGGACGCAAAGTCAGCATGAGGGAGATCAGCCCCGAGACATGCGGTGTTGCCATCGATGTGCCACAGAGATTCGCGTAGCCGCTGCCGAACGCGTAAGTGCTCCACACATTGTCGCCGGGAGCGCAGACATCAATCCATGCCCCATAGTTCGAACCGGATGTCACCGAGTAGCAGAATGGATCTGCGCGTTGGTCATCGGAGTCGGTGGCTCCGACAGAAATCACTCCAGGATAGGCCGACGGCCAGTGCGCGGCTCCGACATCGTCGTTGCCCATCGCGGCGACGACGATGACTCCCAGAGATTCGGCGTAGGCAACCGCAATAGACTCCGCGGGAGCAGAGGCGCCCAAGTGCCCCAGCGACATGCTGATGACGTCGGCGCCCTCGTTGGCGGCGTAGATGATTCCGTTCGATACGGCCGAAGACGGTCCGGAGCCATCGGCTCCCAGTACTTTCACCGCCATAATCTTGCATTGCCAGTTTACGCCGGCGATGCCGACGCCGTTGTTGCCTGAACCGGCCGCGATCCCCGCCACATGGGTCCCGTGCCCGTGATTGTCAGCGTTGATGTTGTTGTTGTCGTTGAAATTCCAACCGAAGCCGTCATCGACGAAGGAATTACTGTCGTTGTCAAGATCATCGAACTCTTCGAGCGGATTGAGCCAGATGCGATCCGTAAATTCCGGATGACCGATATCGAGGCCCGTATCGATGATCGCCAACACGATTGAGGAATCGCCCGTCGTGTATTCCCAGCCTTCGTCCATATCGATGTCAGCATCTGACGTGCCGGGGTCAAACGGCGGTTGTGTGCTGGTGTTGCGCAAAGCGTACTGATGCGTCGCAAAATAGGGGTCGTTGGGAGTGACGTTTGCGCCGACGGCGCGGACGATAACGTCGAATTCGGCGCGTTCAACATCCGGCGATTTCCGCAGTTCTGCGAGAAAATGTTCTGGGTCGGCGGGAGCCGGAACTCTGACGATTACGTAGTCATGCATGCGCAAACGTTGCGCATGTTCGCGGCCACGGGCCGGTGTGTGTCGAGGGGACAACAATTGGTCGACCCGCTCGACCCGGAGCGTGCCCATGAGCCTGTCGAAATTGGCGCGGCCGCTTGAAGCCTTCGTGATTTCTCGTGGTCCCGATATCGACGGGCTCAGGCGCACTACGACGCGCGACCGATCGAATTCCGTCCCGTACGCCGATGCCGCGTAGAGAGTCCCAAGGAGCACGAGCAAACTCAGTTTCATGGTCATTCTGATCACGGGAAGCCTCTCTGCGCGTAAGGTCAGTTCGTGCGGTGAAGCTTGGTTGAGTCACAATCAAGGCACACAGGGATTGCAGATTGGCAATCCCGAACGAAAGATCACATCCACTGCCCGCACCACATCCTGGACGTTGATTACCCCATCACATGTATAATCGGCACGAGTGGCGTGCGGGCAAGCCGGGTCGGTGATGGCCGGAGGCTCGTTTCTGAAGGCGACGCCGACCACACCCACGACGTCTGTAATCTCCAGACTGCCATTATCCGAGACGTCGCCGTGGGAGAGGCAGTTACACGAGCCGTCGGTTGTGATGCTGCCGGCGTCGAAGAAATCGGGGTACCCGTCATCGAAGGCACTGATCAGACGCAAGTGAATCTGCGAAATCCCAACGGTTGTTGAGTCGAGTACGTCAACTTCGTTTCCGGGACCACTGTCAGCATGCACCCATAGGAAGGCGACGATTCCATCGCCAGTCGGCAGCGGCATCGTCCTGCCACCGTTGTCTGCCCGGAGTATCGCGCCGGCTTTGCCAGTCCCCTGATTATTGATCAGCATCTGAATATGTTCGAACGTGATCGTGCGCGGGCCACGCGTGATAGAATCGATCGCAATTGGCGCAGAGCCGCTCAGGGCAAAAGGCAAGTAGAACTCCGTCACCGGGTGGCTATTGGCCATTCTCACCGGGACAGCGCCTGTCTGTCCTGTCGGCACCACGATGTCGCCGTACCAGACCGAGTCGACCGGATCGAAAAGCCCTTCGAGCGCCGCATGCAGGTTTGGACGGGGACCAATGTGACGCGTGACGAACGGCGTTTGCTGGGGTGAACCGGTGCTGATCAATAGATTGCGAATGGTGTCAGCATCAGGGACAAAACCGAATTGCTGCTGGAAAGCGCCGGACATACAAAGCACCGCTCCCGTCACGATCGGCGAAGCGGAGGATGTACCGCCGAAGCTCTCGGTGTACCAGAAGTTCTGTCCCCCGGTACTGTAGAGATCGCCGTACCCTGTAGTGTAGACCAATGTACCGTAACCCTGGAGATCGACCCGCTGACCCCAGTTTGAGAACCCCAGTTTTGAGCGATCATTATCGAATGCGTTGGGAGGATTGCCGGCCCCGCAAATGATGGCGTGCGAGTACCGAAAAGCGGGATCGAATCGGCCCTCGTACATCGGGTCATCGAAATTCTCGCTGCCGTTTCCCGCCGCCTCACAAACGATCACGCCTTGCCCCCAGGCATTTAGTATGGCATCGAAATTGTCCTGCCAGTATTCCATGGCAACGTAGCCGAGCTGATCGTCACGTGCCGTGTCATAGTGTGGCCCGGGGGCGTGAAGTTCGATCAGTATGGCGTCCCCGGGATCCGAGGCATTGGCCGCCTGCGTAATGGCGTCCGCTGTCGACATGGTGAGAACTGAGGAAACCCCGAGGTCGGCCTCGTAGGCGATGCCGGTCATGCCGTAGCCGTTACGACCGGAAGCCATCTCGCCCAACACGGCGGTACCGTGGTCGGTATCATCCAGCGGATTGACCCCGATGACGACGGCCGTTGCCCCGCCCGGCAAGTCCTCATGGGTCAACTGCCAGCCATACTCAACGTCCATGACCTGGACTCCCGCTCCTGTCCCACCGGCTAACGTCCACGCGGAGGCGGCGCCGACACCGTCCGGCGCTGCGTTCAAGTAGAGTTGTCCCCCTTCGAAATTCGGCGTTGTCGATGCCTGCAACCACTCTTGATAGCCTGAACCGGGCTCTTGGGGCCTCGAGGCAACTTCTGGGCGCGGAGCAAAATAGGCGAGTTCAATTTCGTCGAGCCGATTCAATTCGTCGATGAGCGATGCTGCCAACACCGGGTCGCTGACCGGCATTCGAAAATAGAGTGACAGGTCGGGTAGGAAAGTCTTAACGCGATCCTCCGCAATGATGCGCTTCTGACGCAAGATCTCGGGATCCACCGTCACAACGGCTTCAGGTTCCGGCAGGCCACGGCGCGTGAATGCATTGACCACTCGCGCCGCGCTCGCATCGCCCAGGCGTGACTTCGCGGTATGAACCGTCATTCCCTCGCGGAACTTCATCACGACATGTCCGGGAGAAGCCATTGCGCTGATTGCCGCGGGCCCCGGACGCTTCACTGCCCGCAATGGAGCATAGCCGCGAGTGTCACGCGCGGCCCGCGTTTCGCCTGCGGCAAGGAATGCCACGATCGCAATGAGGGAGACTACAGCACCGAGAAGACTGCCAAGGGTCGCACTTCGCATACTCCGCCCATTCACAAGGAATCGCGCCGTTAAGTAACTTTCTTCAGATGTCTAACATATGAACGAATGAAAAACCAAGACCACGGGGTAAGGTGCGCATTCGTGACGGGTCGTTAAAACCAACCCTCATGCCATTGCAATATAACAAGTTTGCCCAATCTGTCAATTGCGGCGTAGCTGCATTCTGAGTTGGGGCCAAGAGGTACCTCCGGAAGACAATACTCGCCAATTTGCGTCCCGGATACCTTACTTTCCCGACATGTCTGAGCCGCCGTGGGAGAACGCACCAAACTTTACAAGCGTCATCTCCAAGCTCCCCGTCACGACGCCATTTGTGGCTCCGGAAGCACTTGAGCGCCAGCGGGGAATCGGTCTGCGATTGCGGCTCGGCGCCAACGAAAGCAACTTCGGCACCTCCCCGGTTGCCATCGCGGCCATGCGTGCCGCGGCCGGTCGTGCCAACCTGTATGGTGATCCCGAGAGCCACGATTTGCGATCGGCGATCTCAAGCATGCTGAAGGTGCCCATTCAGAATCTCGTTGTGGGAAACGGGATCGATGGTTTACTCGGTTACGCCGTCCGGGCTTTTGTCGAGGAGGGTGTCTATGTCGTGACCTCGCTGGGAACTTATCCGACATTCAACTACCACGTGGCCGCGCATGGCGGAGTCATCCATCGCGTTCCATACCGCGATGATCGCGTCGACTTGCAGGCTCTGAGTGAAACAGCGCGTGCCCGGCGTGCGCGGATGGTCTACTTGGCCAATCCCGATAATCCGTCGGGGACTTGGCACCATCGTGATGACGTTTCCCGTTTCATCTCCGATTTGCCGCAGGACTGCATGCTCATCCTCGACGAAGCGTACTTTGAATTCGGTGCCGACGACACCCTTCCGGCTCTCTCGGTAGACCAGCCAAACATCATTCGCATGCGCACTTTTTCGAAGGCACATGGAATGGCCGGAGCGCGTATTGGGTATGCCATCGCCCACGCCGATGTGATCGCCGCATTCGGCAAATTCCGCAACCAGTTCGAGGTATCGCGGATTTCGCAGGCCGGCGCCGTCGCTTCGCTTGGCGACCCGGACTTTGTCCAGGCCGTGATCGGGGCAGTTGATGAGGGACGCTCCGACTATACTGAACTTGCCGCCAACCTCGGGCTCGAAACGATTCCCTCTGCGACCAACTTCGTCTGCATCGACGTCGGGGGCCCGGATCGCGCCCGCTTAGTGGTGACCGAATTGCTCAAGCGAGGCGTATTCGTCCGCATGCCGGGGGAGGCGCCGCTTCATCGCTGCATCCGAGTGACTGTTGGCACAAAACCCGAACGTATACTTTTTGCCCAAGTTTTCCGGGAGATCCTCAATGGTATCTAATGTCTGTGATTCGGCGAGCGGAATTCCAAATCCTGAAATCCATTGGAACGAAACTTGATTCCGACCGTTCAATTTCTTATCACGGTTCCTCAACTTTGCGACGGCCCTGATAGACATTGCAGTTCGGTGTACGTTCTTGACGTTCACAATGAAGGAGATGCGATAATGCCTCACTCACTGCCTAAGCTACCCTACGCCTACAACGCGTTAGAGCCGCACATCGACGCCCCAACGATGGAGATCCACCATTCGAAGCATCATCAGGCGTACGTCAACAACTTGAACAACGCTCTCGCCGGGACAGGAATGGAAGAGACGTCCGTGGCTACGCTGATTGCGGACCTGTCGAAGGTCCCCGACGCCAAGCGGACCGCGGTGCGCAACAATGGCGGCGGACACGCCAATCACTCGTTCTTCTGGGAACTGCTCACGCCGGGAGGAGCAAAGGAACCGTCCGGTGAACTGGCTTCCGCGATCAACTCGGCCTTCGACTCGCTCGCCGGATTCAAAGAGAAGTTCGCCGCCGCTGCTGTCGGGCGTTTCGGATCAGGATGGGCCTGGTTGGTCGTCACCGGGGGGAAACTGGCGATCACATCGACCCCGAATCAGGATTCGCCGCTTATGAAGGGCGTGGCTGAGGTTGTCGGCACTCCGATACTCGGTCTCGATGTGTGGGAGCATGCCTACTATCTGAAATACCAGAACCGCCGGCCGGATTATATTACGGCTTGGTGGAATGTGGTAAATTGGGACGAAGTGGCCATGCGACTCCAGGCCGCAAAGTAACTCGGCCAAAGCTCCGGCAGTGACGCTCCGGATTTCAAGGTCACCGTCGGGTGGATTTTTCTCAATTACACCTCTGACAATCGAACAAATTGGGGCCGAGCTTCGGCCCCTTTCTTTTTGTATCCCAGCGAGTTACGGAGATTCTCTTTCCTGGGATCAAACCACTTGATCTTAATGTTTACTTTTTCGTATACATAAGAGATGAGCAGACGAGAACCGAATCTTGTCTGCTCGGATTAAGACGATGAAGATCAGTGCGTTAGACGAGTATGGCCTCAGATGCCTCATCCGCCTCGGGCGTTGCCCGGATGGCGGATCACTCACGATCAATGAGATCGCTGAGGGAGAGGGTATGTCGTCGGCCAACGTACGCAAGCTCATGATGCTTCTGCGCGAGGCAGGGTTTGTCCAAAGCGTCCGCGGACGGTCCGGCGGTTATGCGATTCGTGGCCGAACCGACCAGATCACCGTCGGGAGAGTGGTGGAAGCTCTCGGTGGCCGAATTTTCGACGACTCTTTCTGCGGCAAGCACACCGGTGAATTGCAGCTTTGCATCAATACTGGCGCTTGTTCGGTGAAATCGCTCTGGGGGGTACTCGATGGACTCATCTCCGGGGTGCTCCATCGGATTCGCCTGTCCGATCTGATCGGATCGGGCGCACCGGTCTCTTTGAGTTTGAAAACACACATTGAAGCGGCTGTTGACGATCTACTGAAGCCCGATTCGCCGGATGTGCGCAAGCTGCTGCCTCTGGCCGATGTGTTGAGCGTGCACAATTCTGTAATGACCCTAAAGGAGAAATAGTCTGTTATGTCTGAGAAGAACACAGGATTTCATTGTGAAGACATTCACGTCGCCATCGGCGAGAAGGAAGTCGTCAAGGGTGTAACCCTGACGATCAAAGCCGGCGAGATTCATGCGCTGATGGGACCGAACGGCTCCGGCAAGAGCACGTTTGCCAACGCGCTCATGGGCCATCCGGCCTACACACTCACCAAAGGCAAAATCTGGGTGGATGGTGAGGATGTTACTGAGGCTCAAGCCGACGAAAAATCGCGCAAGGGGATGTTCCTCGCGTTCCAATATCCGGTCGCCGTTCCCGGCGTAACCGTGGCTAACTTCCTCCGGGCGGCGGTCAAAGCCCGCCATGCGGGAGATGAAGCCGCGATGAAGAGTTTCCGCAAGGACCTGATTGCCGAATTCGAGAAGCTCGACATCGATCAGGCCTTTGCCACTCGTTATGTGAACGATGGTTTCTCCGGTGGCGAAAAGAAGCGCCTTGAGATTCTGCAAATGGCCATGCTCAAGCCGAGGATTGCCTTGCTCGACGAAACCGATTCCGGTCTCGATATCGACGCGCTGCAGGTCGTCTCGCGCGGAATCAACCGCGTCGTCGAAGACAAAGTTGGTGTGCTCCTGGTCACGCACTACCAACGCATTCTGAACTACGTGAAGCCCCATTTCGTGCACGTGTTCATGGAAGGACGCATTGTGCGTTCGGGCGGGCCCGAATTGGCGCACATGCTGGAAGAAAAGGGCTACGAGTGGATCGAAAACGAAGTTCACGCCGCCGCTGCGGCCGCAGTCTAAGGAGTCGACATGTCTGATCTATCCAAGATACCAGTTCGTGATGAGCCGAAGCCGGAGTTGAATCTCCGCGAGGACTACGCGACCCGTTACGGGTTCTCCGACACTGAGGACAACTTCGTGAAGTTTCCCAAGGGTGTCAGCCACGATGTGGTCGAGCGCATTTCGCGTCTCAAGAATGAACCCGATTGGATGCGAGAATTCCGTCACGCGGCATTTGACGCGTTCCTTGCCAAGCCGATGCCAAAATGGGGCGACACTGAGCTTCTGAATTCCATCAAGTTCGATGACATTCATTACTACGTGAGTTCACAGGAGAAGCAAGGGCGCTCGTGGGATGATGTGCCGGCGAACGTGAAGAAGACCTTCGACCGCCTTGGGATTCCCGAAGCCGAGCAGAAGTTCCTCGGCGGCGTATCGGCGCAATACGAGTCAGAGGTCGTGTACCATTCGCTGCGTGAGGACCTGACAAAACTCGGTGTGATCTTCCTCGACATGGATTCCGGGTTACGTGAATACCCGGAGTTGGTGCGCCAGTATTTCGCAACCGTCATACCGTTTGCCGACAACAAATTCGCCGCGCTCAATTCGGCGGTCTGGTCAGGCGGTTCATTTATCTATGTGCCGCCGGGCGTAGATGTGAAAATCCCGCTTCAGGCATACTTCCGCATCAACGCCAAGAACATGGGCCAGTTCGAGCGCACGCTGATCATCGCTGACAAGGGCTCGCGCGTCCACTACATCGAAGGATGCACGGCGCCGACATACTCCTCGGATTCGCTTCATTCGGCGGTCGTGGAGTTGATCGCGCTTGAAGGGTCATACATTCGCTACACGACGATTCAGAATTGGTCGAACAATGTCTTCAACCTGGTCACCAAGCGCGCGATGGCCTATACCGATGCGACGGTGGAATGGGTTGATGCGAACCTGGGCTCGAAGCTCACGATGAAATTCCCGTGCGTCTATCTGATGGGCGAGCGGGCCAAGGCGGAGATTCTCTCAGTGGCTTTTGCCGGTGATGGCCAGCACCAAGACGCCGGTGCCAAGGTCGTCCACGCCGCGCCGAACACGACCTCCCGTATTACTTCGAAGTCGATCTCGAAAGGCGGTGGCCGCGCTTCGTATCGCGGTCTGGTGAAAGCGTATCCCAACGCCACCAATTGCAAGGTCTCGGTCGAGTGCGACGCCCTGCTTCTGGATGAAAGCTCGCGCTCCGACACTTATCCGACAATGGAAATCGTCGGCGAGGACGTGCGTGTCGAACATGAGGCGCGGGTCTCCAAGATTGCCGAGGAACAGATATTCTACCTCCAGAGCCGCGGCCTGAGCGAAGACCAGGCGCGCATGCTCATCGTCAACGGCTTCTTCGAGCCGTTTGTGAAAGAACTCCCCATGGAGTACGCCGTGGAGATGAACCGCTTGATCGAACTCGAAATGGAAGGATCGGTCGGTTGATGCCTACGACATCATTGCCTATGACGAAAACCAACCACAGCAACACACTTTCGCCGCAGTCCGTGCTTGACGGCATCGCCGATCTGTATCGCGAGCCGGCGTGGCTATCTGCCCGGCGGCGCGAAGCGCTTGAGAGCTACCGTGAGACTCCCCGACCGGACCGCGTGACGCATCTGTGGCGTTACACCGATCCGGTACAGTTCGAAAACAACAACGGCCGGTCGATTCCGGCGCCGCCAACAGCCGGGACACGCCGCACATTTCCCGCTGTCATCGAGGCGGGGCTTTCCACCGAGTCACTCTCGGCGGCAGTCTATGTGCGCGACGGACTGGTATGGAAGACTGCGATTGACGACAAGATTGCGGCGCTTGGTGTCCTCGTGATGGATCTCCACGAGGCGGCACTCTCACATTCCGAACTGATTGAGAAGCACCTGGGTAAGCTTGTTGGATCGGATTTCGGCAAGTTCGAGGCGTACATCAACGCCGCGTGGACCGGCGGGCTCCTGGTTTATGTCCCACGCGGCGTCGAAGTCGATCGCCCGCTCCACATCGTGACTGCGCAACCAGCGGCCGGTTCATACCGAGCTGGGCGCTTGATGGTCATCGTCGAAGAGACGGCGTCACTGACTTTGATCGATGAATACGGCGAGGGAATGGCGACCGACGATGCGGCTTCGCACACGACCAATATTGTCGAACAGTTTGTCGGTCCGGGAGGACGGCTTCATTACTCCTCCATCCAGAATTGGAATCGCGGCACCACCTCGTATTTTACCCAACGCGCGCGGCTGCTTGCCGATGCGAATCTGGAGACAGTCTTGACGACGGTTGGCTCGGGAACCGCGAAAATCGACGCCGGGGCGATCCTGGCTGGCAAGGGCGCTGAAAGCAACATGTTCGGCCTGGCGATCGGAGATCAATCCCAACATTTTGATCACCATACGGTTCACTTGCACGAGTCAGGTCACACCCATTCCGATTTGCATTTCAAGGTCGCGTTGCGCGATCAGGCCGATTCGGTTTATACCGGTCTGATCCGCATTGAAGAAAAGTCCGACTTCTGCGAGGCCTACCAGGAGAATCGCAATCTGGTGCTCTCGCCCGGCGCTCGGGCCGAGTCTATCCCCGAGCTGGAGATCATGAACAACGAAGTTCGTTGCACGCATGGCGCTACCGTCGGCAAAATCGACCCGCAGGAAGTCTTCTATCTGATGTCGCGCGGCATCGAAGAAGATGATGCCATTCATCTCATCGTTGCCGGGTTCGTCGGACCAATACTGAGTCACCTGCCCAAGGTGACGCATGACCGCATCGAGGACATGGTCGTCCGCCGTTTGGAAGGGAAGGTATCCGTTGGCTAATTACATCACCGTCGGCAAGGCCTCCGATGTGCCCGTCGGCGAAGCGCGCGTGGTTGTAGTCCAGAACAAGCGGCTAGCGCTCTGTAATGTTGATGGCGTTATCCACGTCATCGATGACACCTGCACGCACGATGATGGACCCTTGGGCGAAGGCAAGTTGCACGGTTTCGCGATTGAGTGCCCGCGTCACGGAGCGCGATTCGATGTGCGCACCGGCGCCGTCCTGCAGATGCCGGCGGCGTTTCCCGTCCGGGCATACAAGTCCCGCATTGAGGGCGATCAGATCCAGGTCGAAATCTGAAGAGAGCCCGATGAATCCCGCTATCGCCCAATCGGCAAAAATGGCCGCAACGTCGGTAGACAGCCTCGATCTTGCGCGTGTCCGAGCCGACTTCCCGATTCTCGGTCGTGAGATTCACGGCAGTCCTTTGGTCTATTTGGATAGCGCCGCGACTTCCCAGAAGCCGCAGGCGGTCATTGATACGCTGGTGAATTTCTATCGCCACACCAACGCCAATGTCCACCGCGGTGTCTACGCCCTATCGGCGCAGGCGACCGATCTGTACGAAGGCGTGCGCAACAAGGTCTCCCGGTTCATCGGCAACGAATCTGCCGAGGAGATCATCTTCACCCGGAACGCAACCGAATCCATTAACCTGGTCGCATTGTCATGGGGCGAAGCCAATCTCAAGGCAGGCGACGAGATTCTGCTGTCGGAAATGGAACACCACAGCAACCTCGTACCGTGGTTTCTGCTCGCCCGGCGTACCGGCGCGGTCATTCGCTATCTGCCGATACGACCCGATGGCACGCTGGCGATGGAGCAGTGGGAAGAACGGTTTACCGTTCGGACCAAACTGGTTGCGGTCACGCACACGTCAAATGTCCTCGGAACGATCAATCCCATTGCCGATATCGCTTCACTGGCGCATCGCGCCGGCGCGCTCGTCTTGGTCGATGCCGCACAAGGCGCACCGCATTGTGCGATCGATGTGCAGGCGCTTGATGTCGACTTCCTCGCGCTGTCGGCGCACAAGATGCTCGGCCCGACCGGTGTTGGCGTGCTCTTCGGCCGTCGGGAGTTGCTGGAAAAGATGGAGCCAGTATTGGGTGGCGGGGACATGATACGCTCGGTGAAGTTTACCGGCGCAACCTGGAATGATCTGCCGTGGAAGTTCGAGGCAGGCACGCCGAACATTGCCGATGTTGTCGGATTCGGTGCGGCACTCGACTATCTCGCCAATTTAGGCATGGATGCGGTGCGTCGTCATGAAATCGAATTGACCGAATATGCGTTTTCTCAGATGTCGAACATCAAGGGGCTGGAGATCTACGGCCCGATGGATCCTGCGAAACGTGCCGGTGTGATATCGTTCAATGACACTGACATCCACCCGCATGATTTGGCGACGATTCTCGATCGTCGCGGCATCGCGATTCGCGCCGGACATCACTGCTGTCAACCGCTCCTCGAGAGACTGGGGCAGACGGCGACGGCCAGGGCGAGCTTCTACATCTACAATGGCCGCGAAGATGTCGACGCGCTGATCGAAGGCATTCTGGCCGCCCGTAAGTTCATGGGGCGCGGCTAAACGTGCATCC
This sequence comes from uncultured Ignavibacteria bacterium, assembly GCA_964371625.1. Lineage (GTDB taxonomy): Bacteria > Zixibacteria > MSB-5A5 > WJJR01 > WJJR01 > JACQFV01. The sequence continues at coordinate 748,949 of CAYJMP010000002.1, forward strand.
GAACTAGCAGCACGAAGAAAGCTGATTGAAAATGCCGGATTCAACAAAGCGTGATGATGTCGAGCTTGGGTCGCTTTACCGCGATACCGTGCTCGACCATTTCCGCTCACCGCGTGGTCATAAGCCGCTCGACCGGGCTGATCTGACGCGATTGGGACACAATCCAGTCTGCGGCGACCGGCTCTCAATGTCCATCAAGTTGAATGGCGACAAGATCGAGGATGTCGCGGTTGAAACCAAGGGATGTGCCATCTCAGTGGCGTCAGCGTCAATGATGGCCGAGTTGCTCCCGGGACTGACTAAGGCGGAGGCCAAGCATCTCGCGGAATCGTTCCGCGCCATGATGCACGGCCAGCCCGCGCCCAAAGGTCTTGATATCGGAGATCTCGATGCGCTCGAGGGTGTAAGAAACTTCCCCGTCCGCGTTAAGTGTGCGCTGCTCGGATGGATGACTCTCCTGGACGCGCTCTCAGGTGCAGGCGACAGTAAGGGTGTAACAGTCACGGAGGACTGAGGCAGTGACCGACGAAGCCGGAGAAAAGATGCTGATAACGCAGGATATCGTGATGGAAGCACTTAAAGAAGTGCAGGATCCGGAATTGCATCTCGGCATCGTCGACCTGGGCCTGATTTACGGCGTCGACGTCGAAGAGGGCGGGAAACACGTCGAGGTTCGCATGAGTCTGACCAGCCCTGGATGCCCCTACGGTCCGCAGATGGTCAACGATGTTAGGTTCACTGTCACCAACCTACCGGGTGTCGAGACAGCCGACGTTCGCGTCGTCTGGGATCCGCCCTGGGACCCGCGCAAGATGGCCTCCGACGAAATCAAAGACAAACTCGGTATCTGGTAGAAGCGAGGAGACGCATGCGAGTTGAAGGCGAAAACGTCAGTGCCATCCTAAGTGAGATTCAGGGACTATTGCACGAAGCAAAATCGAACGTCGAGATCGACGGTGGCAAGGCGCAGAGGTTGATCACCCGTGTTTTGGCCGCTGGATCCGCGCAGGGTAGCGGAGCGCTCTCGTCTGATGAGCTGACGGCCATGATTGGCGAAGTCAGTGAGGGCATAAAAGCATCGATTGAAAAAGAGCTGTCGATCGACAATCCGGAAGCGGCCGTGTTGCAAATTCGCGCCTTGCTCGATCGGTTGAAGGAATCAGTGTAACCCGCTGCACTTTCACCAGCCATTCAGTTAGAGAAGAGGATGCCATGTCGATGACACCCCTATACACGCCACAAGACATACAGCGATTCCTGCAAGCCATGCGCGAAGAACTGACCTTCGTCGGAGTCAAAGAACTGACGACGCCCACGGAAGTCGATGATGCGCTTGGCAAGGCAAGTGGCACCACGCTATTGATCGTCAACTCGGTCTGTGGCTGTGCGGCCGGCAACGCCCGCCCGGGTGCGGCGCTTGCTTTGCAGAACAAAGTCATTCCGGATCGCCTCTACACTGTGTTCGCCGGTCAGGACCCGGCGGCCACGGCCCGGGCGCGCGAGTTTGTGCCGCAGGAGATGCCTTCATCTCCTTCTTTCTTTCTGTTCAAAGATGGCCAGTTGGTCTACACGATGCCCCGTCACATGATCGAGGGCAGGGATGCCCGCGCCGTCGCCGTGGATTTGATCCATGCTTTTAACGCGCACTGCACCGCATCAGGTCCATCGGTTTCTCCCGAAGTCTTCGCGAAGTCGCCGTCGGTTCATGTCTGCGGATCGCAGATTCCGACCGTGAATTGATTGAACAGAGTCAATGCAGAATAGGACGGCGCCCGTCATTCGACCGGCGCCGTTTTCCTGTCGGCCTCAGCCCGACGAAAGATTCGGTCAGCTCAGACGGGACATGTACCTCCAAAATCGTTATAATCGAATTGTGACAGGGCCTGTCAGCGGAGAATCGACTCATGGTTGTTGAAGATTATAGCCCTTACTACTTCGAGTCACGGTTGGGCGGGCGACTTCCGGAAGTCTATGAAGGGAAGTTCGTCCACATCACCGGACCTAAAGAGGAATACCTCGTTCTGTCGCCGGTCGAGCTGACCGAGTATCACGCGCATATCGTGCAGCGGTTCAGCCGCCGCCGCGCGGAGATCTCAAGCATCTCGCTCCCTTCGGGGCAGGAGGTCCGTTTCGGGACACCCGGATGGAGCATCAAGGGCGGCGGGCGATTCCGATTGGACAAGACAACTCGCCGTATTCTGCTTTGGGGAGCGTCCAAAGCGTACGGCGCCTTTGATGGCGCCTATATTCGCGAGGCGCTGCGTCAGTCAAATGGCTGGGATGACGTCGAAGTACAGATCGACGAGTCGTAGGATTCGCTCTCGCGGTAAGTCTAGCTTTCCTTGCAAGCCCGCTGCGAAGCGGGCGCTAACTTCCCAGTACTTTGCGCACCACAGTCTCACCGCGGGTGAATCCCCTCGAGAGTTTCGGATGATGCTTTGAGTTCCGTTTGGATGCGGTGATCCAGCGATTCATGAAGGCCCCGGATGTGACATCACGATGCAGGCCGTCCATAGTCTTGCGCACCGCAGGGGAGATGATCTTCGGTCCCGCGATCTTCGCCCCATAGGCGGCCGTCGGCGAAATCTGATCGAACATACCGCGCAGGCCTTCGGATTTGATCAAACCCACAATCAAGTCCAGTTGATAGACACATTCGAGATATGCATTCTCCGGTTTGGCGCCGTGACGAACCAACGTGTCCACGCCTGCCTGCAGAAGAGATGACAGTCCGCCGCACAGCACCGCCTGTTCGCCGAAGAGGTCCCCCACCGCTTCTTCGGCAAATGTTGTCTCGATGGCGCCGGCGGGAATGCAGCCGATGGCTTTCGCCAATGCCAACGCAATCGTGCGCGCGCGTCTTGAGTGATCTTGGTGAACGGCAACAAAGCAAGCCAGCCCATTTCTCTCACCGCGAAGTTCGCGCAGGCGTTTGCCGGGACCGAGTGGAGCCAGAAGAACAACGTCCACGTTCTTCGAGGGCTTCACGATGCCGAAATGGATCGATGAGGCATGCGCGAAAACCAGCATCTGGCCCGAGTGCAATTCGGTCTTGAGTTCTCTCTCGAAGATTTCTCCATGGAGGTGATCGGGTGCCAGCATGAAGATTACGTCGACTTCCCGAGCCGCGGGACCCGGTGTTTGAACAATCATCCCATCGCGTCGGGCAAGCGCACGAGTCCGGCTCTTGACGGGCAGACCGATGACCGGTTGATACCCGCTATCACGCAGATTCAGGGCTTGAGCCCGCCCCTGCGAGCCATAACCAATGACGGCGATTTTCTTCCCTCGCAATGGCGACAGCGACGATTTGCGAATCACACGCATGATGGCCTCCTCGATCCGAAGCCGATCATAGGTCGAGCGGAAGGGTGTTGCAAGCCGATTGTCGTGAAGAGATGATCGTCACTCGTAACGGAGTGCGTCGATCGGATCGAGACTGGCCGCCTTCCGGGCGGGGTAGAGTCCGAAGAAGACTCCCACCAGCGCGGCAAATCCAAAGGAAACGAAGATGGCTTCAGGGACGATGAGCGTGTTCCAGCCATAGAAGTTCGAGAGTACCACCGCCGCTCCAACTCCGGCCGCTATGCCGACCACGCCGCCAAGGATAGAAAGCGTAATCGACTCCATGAGAAACTGCAGCAGGATGTCGCGGCGTCGCGCCCCGAGCGCCATGCGAACGCCGATTTCGCGGGTCCGCTCGGTTACAGAGACGAGCATGATATTCATGATGCCGATCCCGCCGACGATCAACGAGACGAGCGCGATCGACGCCAGCAGCATGGTGAACGTGTCCGCTGTCTCGGCTTGGGCCGTGCCGACATCGGACATGGAGCGAATATTGAAGTCGTTTTCCTGTCCCACTGTGAGTTTGTGTGTGCGCCGTAGGACCGACTCGACCTCGAGAATGGCGCGGTCGAGCAGCGATTCATCCGCGACTTTCAACGTCAGCGAGCCAAACGTCTCCCGTCCGAATAGTCTGTGCAGGGCCGTTTGAATCGGGACAAGAATGAGATCGTCCTGGTTCATCCACCCCGAGATCCCTTTCGATTTCAGGAGACCCTTAACGACAAAACTCATGCCGTTAATGCGGATGGTCTTTCCGGTCGGATCGCCGTCAGCAAAGAGGTTGGTCGCGACCTCCTGGCCGATCACGCAGACGCGCTCGCGTCGCTGGTTTTCCGCGTTCGTGAAATAGCTGCCCTGGCTGGTCGTTGCATTGCGGACCCATTCGTAATCCGGCACTGTGCCCGTGACGCGCGTGTTCCAGTTCTTGCTTTCGAATTTGATCTGGGCGAACCCGGTCGCCTCTGGGATCACCGCTGTGACGGAGGGACATTCGGCGCGAATCGCCTCGACATCCCCCTCATCGAGAGTCTCGACCGCGCCGGCTTGCAGACGAACGAATCCCTGCTGAGCTGCGCCGGGACGCACGAACAACAGTCCGGCGCCCAGCGCCTGAATCCGGTCATCCACCGCCTTACGCGCGCCTGACCCCATTGCCACCATTGTGATCATGGCACCCACGCCGATAATGATTCCCAGCATCGTGAGGCCGGAACGCATCTTATTGGCACGCAGCGCCGCGAACGCGACATTGACGCCCTCGCCGACTGAAATATTCCCACGACCGCTCATAGGATTCGATTGCCGTCCATCTAATTCGTGCGCCGCATGCCCGACAGCTGGTTGTTCGTGCGCATGCGATCAATAAACTGCGTCCGCGCCTGCATGGCGCCCGAGGAGAGCGAGTACGCCACCGTGTCACCTTCAGCGACGCCTTCGACGATTTGGATTTCGTCCACGTTTGACAGACCCGTTTTCACGCGAACCCAAGTCTCGACGCCATCCTTGCGAATCTGCACCATCGGAATACCGGCGCCGCGTTGACTCCCTGCGCCTGTCCCCGTACTCGAAGCACCAGGGCCAGATTGCATGATGACCATCTGATTGCCACCCGAGGCCGTAGGTCGTTGTCCGCCGCCTTCACGGCGTCCCTGGCCCTGTCTCCCCGCCGAGGTGGTGTCTACGCCCTCACGCTTTCCTTCCGCGCGCAATCCTCCACGTGCGGTGTCCCCGGTGACCGGCCGCTCCGGTGCGCGCCATTCGACCGCACGGATTGGAACGAGAATGGCATCTTCGGCTTGATCGGTGACCACTTCAACGGTCGCGTTCATGCCCGATTTGAGGAGTTCATCACCATTGTCGACCAGCGAAGTAACCTCGAAAACCGTGACGTTTTGCTCAACCATGGCTTTTGGCGCGATGCGCTCGACAGTTCCTCTGAGACGATTGTCGGGGTAGGCATCCGGTGTGATGAAGGCTGGCATACCCTGCGTGACTTTGCCGATGTCAGTCTCATCCACCGAGGCGACCACATACACCTCCTTCATGTTGGCGACCGTGCACAGAAGCGTCCCACCGGTCACCGTGGTTGTGCCCGATGAGATGATCTGGCCAATCTCGACCGGACGGTCGATGACAATGCCATTGATGGGGGACCGAATCTCCGTGTCGCGCAAGCGCTCATCCACTGTCGAGAGTGCAGCCTTGGCGCGTACCATATTCGAGTTGGCCTGTTCGAATGCCAGCTTGGCATTGTCCAATTCACTTTCCGAGACCAGCTTGTTTTCAAAAAGCGTCTGCAGGCGTTTCAATTCGCGCTCACGCTGACGAACGGTCACCTCGGCGACGGCATAGTCCGCCTGCACCTGATCGTAATCGTTCTGGGCGGTGCGACGGTCGAGCCGGGCGATCAGATCGCCGCGGGCAACGATGTCTCCTTCTTCGATTGGCAATTCGATGATTTCACCGGAGGCTTTCGATTTCACTTCGACTTGCTCGATCGGATCGATGCGGCCGGTCGCCGAAATCGAAACGACCAACTCGCCGCGACGGGCGACTGCCGTGCGGCGGAACATCTCCTCGCCTGGATCCGCATCCGGCCGCGAGGCGTACCACCAGTACCCCCCGGCAGCGACCACCAACAAAGCCAATCCATACCACAGTTTCTTCACAAGTCCTCCGGCTTCAGCCCCAGCGCCAACCTAATCCGTTCCAGTCGTATACCACCGACAGATGAGATTCGACGGTCGTTAGGGTAATTTGTTGCGGCGCTAGACGATGACGTGTCAAAATCCCGGAAATGCGGTGAGATTCCATCGCATGTCCTCTCTAGGTAACCTGATCCCCCTGCACAAGTTTCATGGGATCATCGATATGAAGGGGTTCGGCGGAAAGGAATCCCTGGCCATACTTGACACCAATTCGGGCCCCATTGGTCCGAGCCATTGTCTCAAGGGACCAGAGATAGTCACGCGATTTCCTGGGATTGAGAAACTGCGATTTGTGCGCCGAGAGCGCCTGCATCCAGCGGTCGAATTGCGGCGAGATATCGATGACAAACGACGGATTGACCCCGGACGGCAGGAAATAATGATAGATCGCGCCCGTCCGATGCGCCGTGTACTCGCCGCCCAGCTTGATCAACGAGGCGAGGTTGGCCGCGTTCATCACGATCCGTCCTGTCGCCAGATGATCGGGGTGCGATTGACGGCGTCCGGTGTATCCATCCCAATGTGGGGCAAAGATGATCCGTGGACGGCAGCGACGAATGATCCGGGCAACTTCGACGCGGTTTTCATAGGAGTCGGACAACTTGGTGTCGCCCCAGTCGAAACACTTGACTATGTCCGCGCCCATGATTTTAGCGGCCGTTTGGGCTTCACGCTCGCGGATCTTAGGCGTCCCGCCGGTGCCCATTTCACCCTTCGTCAGGTAGACTATGCCGACGCGGTATCCAAGTTCGTGCAATCGGATGAGCACTCCCCCTGTGCCGACTTCGACGTCATCCGGGTGCGCGCCGATCGTGAGAATATCGTAGGGAGCGGTGTCAACGGTCCCTTTCCGCTTCGCTTTCGAGGTGGGCATGGGAGGAAAATAGTGATGAAAACTGTCCGAACCAAGGTCGAGTAATTGGCCGGGGGAATCCCGCAGACCGCTTGATCTTGGCGCGAATTCCCGTAACTTACCGGAGTCAGACCGTTGGTCTTACCGACCTGTCCTGCCGATCTGTTCTAAAGATGAGTGAAATCAGAGGCGAGCGTGGTGCAGCGTGGGAACGGATGATCGTTGTCATCCGCGCGGTCATCGCTGTGAGTCTGTTGGGAAGTTCAGTCACGATCGTCGCCGGCCAAAATCCGACTCCGGCCGTGATTTCTTCCGGCGGCACTGTAGCCGCGCAGTCGGCAACAAATCGCGTCTCTGGATCGGTGGGCCAGGTGGCCTCATCCCGGGCACAATCCGCGTCCCATCGGCTCGCCGAGGGGTTTTGGAACACCGTTGGAAGTTGCGATTGCCCCTTCATCGGCGACCTCAACACCGATAGCTTGATCGATGTCTTCGATGTGGTTGGAATGGTGAATGTGGCGTTCCGCAACGGTGAAATCCCACCAAGCGACCCACTCTGCCCGCTCGTTTCACGCGCCGATCTGAACTGCGATACAACAGTCGACATTCTTGATATCGTCGTAATCGTCAGCGCCGCCTTCCGCAACAACGACACGCGCTGCAATCCCTGTCTGCAGTAATGACATAGATCAATGTACTCGTAATTCAACACTTTGGCAGGGGGACAGACATTCTTGTCTGTCGTTCGATTCGGGCGTGCCAATCGCTCTCTGATTGGCCGCTCGACTCGAATCGGCTCACGCCGGGGAAGTTATCGTCACGAATCGGGGGCAGAGAGCGCCTCAATTGGTGACGATACGACAGACAGGAATGTCTGTCCTCCTGATGAGGTTCGATGCTGCGAGATGAAGTGATGCACTAATTCTGCATGCGGACAAGACGGTAGTACGCGGACTTCGCGGGTTCGTACTCGGGGGACATCTCAAGTGAGCGCTTGTATTCCGAGATCGCTTTGTCGTACTGGTGTTTTCGTTCCCAGGCGCGTCCAAGATTGAAATGAGCGTAATGATGCTGGTCGTATCGTCGCGCCCGTGACGCACGTCGCAGATACGGAATCGCCTGGTCGATGTCGCCCTTTTCGATCAAGTAGGCGCCGATGTCGTTGTAGGGATTGCCGTAATCGGGATCCAGCGAGATCGCGACTTTGCAAAACTCGATCGCGCGGTCGAAATCTCCCAGAAACGAGTGAGCCCAGCCGAGGTGAGTGTACGCTTCCGGCGTCGGGTACATACGGATTGACTTCGTGTAATAATGCGCCGCGTCGGAGTAATACCCCATGTTCTGGAAGTCGTGCGCCATCACGAAGAACTTCTCGGCGTACTGCAGTCTTTTGCGGCGAGTCATGGACATGTTTTAGCGTCCGTTCGATTTCATCATACGTATTTTGCGCGGCAACTTCAATACACCGAGTCAACGTCGCAATAGGCGATCCTCGCTGGCTCGAGGATCGCCCCCGCGACGGTTCTGCTCAACGTGGCACGTGTGGCGCCACTCTGAAGAGGAACAGTCTCGCGTGCGGTACCCAACGGAGGAACGCCTGATCGGACCCTGTGGGTCCCGTGGTCACTGTCCGGTTAGAGACCACCTGTACAGGCGCTGTCCGCACCCCGAATTGAGCGTTGTTCATAGCACTCCTCGATGCCGCCGATACCACAGGCTGGGCGACTGTCACTATCAGCGCCACTCCGATGATTCCGATGATCTTTGACATGGCTCCTCCCGGCATCTGGTTTCCGTCTTCATTCACCCTAAATACAATTCTGGGCGCCGAGAGTTGGTGCCGTCGGTGTTCGGGCGTGGGCGGATTAGGTCGATGAGGGAGGAGACCTGTGGGGCTAAGAATGCATGCCTGGGTGTTCTGGTTCACCTGAAATGGGTCCGCAGGCTGGGTGGCACCCGGCGAGGCAGTCGGAGCGACTCGTACACATCATAACTCCGCGTCATGGCGAAACTTCCGAGTGGGGGGAATCGTCATAGCATCCAAGAGGCCAGCCATGAGTCAAAATCAGACAAACGACGAAAAAGAGATTCTCGAGCACATCCATTCGATCTTCCAAGCATTCATCGCTCGGGATCGTGAGGTCATCCGTGACTCCCACGCTAACGACTGGATCGGATTCATGGGGCCGAGTACGGGTATCGAGCGCGGAATCGATGCCTATATGGTAAACGCCGACAAGTCTCTCCAGAATTTCACTGGAATTGGCTTCCAACTGCTCGACACGGAGATTCGGATGTTCACTGACGTGGCTGTTGTCTACTACGTGGCACGCTACGACTACTCGGACTCGGACGAAAATGTCCATTCGATTCCGCTGCGGTCGGTTGACATTTATGAGCGCAGATTGAACGGTTGGATTCAGATTGGCTCGCACATTGCGGTGATTCCCGCGTCGGGCAAGTGGGGAGAAGGGTCGTCAACCGCCTCTCCGTCCCGCTAGCCAGGAGAGGTGGCCCGAGTGACCAACTTGTGTGGCCGCGATCTTCATGGCATTGATATAACGTTGACGTGAAGGATCGCTCAAGGGAGCCCGTTTAACATAGCCGAGTAAGTTATCGCTTTCGGATGTCGCACCCAGCGCACATCGAATGCTCCACGTCCGCCGGGCTCCCAGACTGGCCCGTTCCTGCTGGCGTTTTTTGACACGTTGTATCCGCTCATATACCTTAAGTTACTGACAGGCAACTTCATTCTCGTTAAGTTGACATGGGTTCGATTCAGGTCCGTCAAAATCGAGATCACCCCATGCGAACTCGGTCCTCATGGATTCTTGTTCTCGCTCTTGCGACTCATTCAGTTGCGGTTTTGGGCCAGGGTATAGGATCAGCCAGTGCGCCCGACTATGCCGTGCGGATGGAGCAGGGACGCGAGGCACTGTCGAAAGCCGATTATAGGCAAGCGGAGGCACTCTTCAGGGCTGCGCTCGAGTCGGTTTCGCGCACTAACCCTGCTGATGGACGCTACTTAGGTGCTGTTGATGCTTTGTGCGAAGTCCACAATCAGACGGGGCAGGCGGACAAGTGTGAAGATCTTCGCAAATCAGCATGGGCATTCCTGGTTTCCTCGTTGGGGCCGCAAGATTCCGTCGTGTCCAACTTCGTGACCTCCGAGGTTGCCAGGTTTCTGGTCAAGCATCGTTATTCAGACGCGGAGGATCTTCTCAACTCGGCGATCAAGGCTTGTGACAAACTGCTTTCTGACGGCCATCCTGCCTTGGCGACTTATCTGAACAATTTGGGAACTCTTTATTACTACCAGGGATGGTTTGCAAAGTCGGAAGAATGCATCCGCAGGGCATTGGAGATTGATGAAGCAGTGCACGGCCCCAGTCACCCTGCCGTGGCGGAAGATCTACATAACTTGGCTGAAGTGTATCTGCAGACCGGTCGGCCCGCGCTCGCGAGATCTCTCTTCGAAAGAGCCGAGTCAATTGAGAGCGCGCTCGATAGCGCTCACGCCCCCTCCAGCGAGGCTTCTGACGAACAGCCGTTAACTCTCGATCACTTTCCAACTGCTGGAATCGATTCCTACGATCTTGCTCTTGCTGCGATCGAGGCCGGGGACGTCGAGGGGGCAGTCAATCTGTTTCAACGAGCTCTCTCCGAGGCGGATGCGGCTGGTGAAAGCGGCACGTGGATTGAGAATGCGTTGGAGCAATGGGCCGCGCTACTTCATCAACTCAGGCGCTATGACAATGCCGAACCAGTCCATAAACGGCTTATCACTTTACGCGAGAACACCCGTGGCGCGGACGATCCCCTCGTTGCTGTCACCCTCAACAATCTCGCGGTCGTATACGCGGTCTCCGGTAGACAAAGCGACGCCGCGCTGTGCTATGAGCGCGCTCTGGCTATCTGTTCACAGCAGACGGACGGAGACTGGCGTCAGTTGGCAATGCTCGAAACCAACCTTGCGGGGTCGTACAGGGCGCAAAGGAAGTATCTAGAGGCAGAGCGGTATTACCATCTGGCCCTCGCACGACGCATGGATTCTCTCGGCGAACACACTGCTGAGGTAGCGTTCACGCTTCGCGCTTTGGCCGGTGTGTACCAGGACATGAACAAGAGGGAGGACGCCATTGAGGTGTTAAACCGTGCTGCCAGTATCCAGCGATCTCTGCCCAATCAGGCGACAGCGGACTTGGCGTTGACGCTCTGGCCCTTGGGTGAGCTTTATCAGTATGAACGTAAGTTTGACCAGGCTGAGAGCTGCTATGCGGAAATCCTCTCGATGGAGCCATCAACACCGAGAATTCCCGAAATGATCGAGGGTGTATCACAACGACTTGCAACACTCTATGGCTCGCGAGGAAAGTACGCTCTGGCTGATGCAATGTTCGACAGCATCCTTGCGTCATTGAAGTCGTCGCATGGGCCGGACTGCCTTCAGATGGGAGGCGTCTTGAATTCCAAGGCCATGTTCCTCGCCGAGCAGGGGAGGCTGGAAGAAGCTGAACCAGTCGAGCGGCACGCGCTCGCGGTTTTGGAGAAGAATCTCGGCACAACGGATCCTCGACTTATAACGGTCCTGTCGAACTTCGGGCTGATTCTTAGAGGGGTCGGGAAGAACGGCGAGGCGGATGTTGTGGAAGCCCGAGCACTCCAACTCAAACTCAAGAAGTAGACTTAGACCAAAAACACAGAAGGAGTTCCGCCCTCACCTCGGAACTCCTTCCACCCCACTTCGTCAGCGCCCCTTCACCGCTTTGAGCTGACGGTCCCTCTCGGAACCAAGCTCCACATAAACAAACGACATGCCAAAGTATGGGATTCATCCGATACTCGAGTAACTCATTGGATTGCAGAATGTTAACTATTGGCGAGTGATTTCGCAATCATCCCCCAGCAACATCATATTTCGCAACAGCTGCGCATCCAACCCGTGGAATCGAAGAAACTACTCTTAAGGCACTTGAATTCAATTGGTTAGCCGGAGCGCAAGGACTGCGTTTAGGTGGCGCAGAACCATGATGTCAATCCACTTGTTTACGGCATGCGCTAGCTGGTATAAAGCAACCCGAAGTCACGTGCTGACTCTGAGCTTGGAGGATTAATGTCGGTTCCGGTTTTTGTATGCGAAGGCGCCAGAACGCCTTTTGGCGAGTTTGGGCAATCTCTTAAAGACATTACTGCGATCGACTTGGGCGTGATTGCCGCCAAAGGGGCGATGCGCAAATCCGGCGTCAAACCCGAGAACATCGACCATGTCGTCATGGGTAATGCCACCCAAACGTCGGCCGATGCGCTCTATGGCGCGCGTCATGTCGCTTTGAAAGCTGGCATGCCGATCAAAACGCCGGCCCTGACAGTCAATCGGATCTGTGGCTCCGGACTCCAGGCAATTGTGTCGGGCGCACAGTTCATCCAGCTCGGCGAGGCCGAAATCGTGGTGGCGGGTGGCATGGAGAACATGTCGCAGACTCCACACGTCATCCGCGGCGCCCGCTGGGGGCTCGGTCTCGGTCAGGCGCCCATGGAAGATGCGCTCTGGGCTGCTCTGACTGATCCCTTCTGCGGAATGAATATGGCGATGACCGCCGAAAGATTGGCCGAGCTCTACGGTATCACGCGCCAGGAGGTGGATGCGTTTGCGCTGCGTTCATTCACTGCCGCGAAGAATGCCAAAGAGAAATGCTGGCTCACCGCCGAAATCGAGCCGATCGAAATCCCGATGCGTAAAGGCGAAACTCGCAGGCTCGAACATGATGAACACATCCGCGACACATCACTTGAACAACTGGCGAAATTACGCCCCGTCTTCAAGGCGGACGGTGTAGTCACCGCCGGCAACGCGTCGGGAATCAACGACGGCGCCGCCGCGGTCGTGTTGGCTTCGGAGAAAGCCGTCAGGGAACATGGACTAAACGTTTTGGGGAGATTGGTCTCCTACGGCATCGCCGGAGTCCAGCCGGAGATTATGGGAATCGGTCCCGTCGATTCAATCAAGCTGGCCCTGGCCAAGGCGAAGTTGACACTCGATGACATGGACCTTGTCGAAATAAACGAGGCCTTCTCCGCGCAGTATCTCGCCTGCGAGAAAGCTCTCGGATTGTCACGCGAAAAGGCCAATGTGAATGGCGGCGCGATTGCGATCGGCCACCCCTTGGGCGCCTCGGGAGCGCGGCTGACTCTCACTCTTCTCTATGAAATGAAGCGCCGAAGTGCCCGATACGGCGTCGCCTCGTTGTGTATCGGTGGGGGGCAGGGAATCGCCGCCATTTACGAGCGTGTTGGATAAGCACAGACTAAAGTCTGTGCTACCCTAAAGCTTGTGCTACTGTGAAGTCTGCGCTTCACGAAGGCCGCTCATTGGCAGCAAGGGCTTTAGCCTGTGCGGGCGGCGAGCGGTAGAAATTGTCAGCCGAGGGCAGATCATTGATCTGCCCTTTTCTTTCGTTTCGTATCATGCTCTCCATCATCATGGGAGCTTCTGACGCATGAACACAGCCGCTGGACTGGACAAAATCTTCCGTCCAAAATCAATCGCCGTCATTGGCGCCACGAGCCGTCCCGGAACCATCGGACGTGAAATCGTGAACAACCTGATTGCATACGATTTCAAAGGTCAAGTTTTCCCGGTCAATCCGAAAGCCGACCAGATTCACTCTATCAAGTGCTACCCGACGATCTTGGACATCCCGGATCCCGTTGAGATGGCGGTCATCGTCGTGCGCAAAGACTTGGTGATGGAGTCGATTGAACAGTGCGGCAAAAAGGGAGTCGGCGGCGTGGTGGTCATCACCGCCGGCTTCAAGGAGGTGGGAGCCGACGGCGCCCGTGAGGAGAGAGAACTGCTGGATCGCGTATTCCACTACAACATGCGCATGATCGGTCCCAATTGTTTCGGCGTCATCAACACCGACCCTGACGTGGCGATGAATGCCACATTTTCGCGCACACAGCCGTTGCCCGGACGAATCGGCTTCATGTCCCAGTCCGGTGCGTTGGGCGAGGCGATTCTCAATCATGCCAATCACCTGGGTCTCGGGTTCTCCATGTTTGCATCGGTTGGCAACAAGGCGGACATCTCCGGTAACGCGCTTCTGAACTACTGGAAGGATGACCCGAAGACGCAGATCATCCTCTTGTATCTTGAAAGTTTTGGTGACGCCGAGACGTTCACCAAGATCGCCCGCGAGATCAGCACGACCAAACCGATCATTGCGGTCAAAGCGGGCAAGACGACCGCCGGCGCCCGTGCCACGATTTCCCACACGGGAGCATTGGCCGGGCACGACATCGGTGTCGACGCTCTGTTTGACCAGTGTGGCGTGATACGTGTGCAGTCGATGGAAGAGCTTTTCGATGTTGCCGAAGCATTCGACCGGTTGCCCATCCCCAGAGGAAACCGAGTGGCCATCCTGACCAATGCCGGCGGTCCGGGGATTTTGGCGACCGATGCCGCCGCCAGTTCGGGCTTGAACATTGTGGAGCTGGACCCCGGAACGGTATCGTATCTTAAGTCGTTCTTACCTCCGGCGGCGGCCACTGGAAACCCGGTGGACATGATTGCCTCCGCGACAGCGGATGATTACGCTCGGTCTCTCGAGGCGCTCTTCGCCGATCCCAATGTCGATGGCGTAATCTGCCTGTTTGTTCCGCCTGTCATGATTGATGAGTTGGCAGTCGCCACCTCCATCGTGGCCGCCAGGGACAGTTCGAATAAGCCTCTTTTCGTATCCTTTGCCGGTTCCGGCAAAGGAGCAGGTGAAGCAATCCTGAAACATGCAGGAATACCCGTGTACACGTTCCCGGAGGAGATGGCGACCGTGTACGAGCGCATGTCCCGCTACGCTTCGTACAAGAATCGCCCTGCCCACAAAGCAGAGCTGGCCACTCCCGGCGTCACGCAGGCACGCCAAGACCTGTTGCTCAAATCCCGTTCCGGACAGACCCAAGTCCTGGGTCAGGAGGCGCTCTCGCTGCTTGAGCAATGCGGAGTGCCCGTCGCCCCGCTCGTCCCCGTCAACGATGCCGCGGCGTTGCGTCAGAAGGCTGGCGAAGTCGGCTTCCCAATCGTTCTTAAGCTCGACGCTACGGAATTGACGCACAAGACCGATGTCGGCGGTGTCATCATTGACATACGCAATGAGGAAGAAGCGTTACGGCATTACAGCGCGTTGATCGAAAAGGCGCGCGCCGCCGGGATCGCCGGCGCCCGGGTCGTGATTCAACCCATGGTCAAGGGCGGAGTCGAGATGGTGCTTGGCATGGTACGCGACCCAAAGTTCGGGCCAATGGTCATGTGCGGCCTTGGGGGAGTCTTTGTCGAGATCGTCAAAGACATCACCTTCAAGTTGCCGCCGCTCTCACGTGATGACGCCCGTGAGATGATCTCGCTTCTGAAAGGCCAGAAGCTCCTGGCGGGATACCGCGGCGCGCCGCCTGTCGATGTCGAGCCATTGGTCGATGCGCTGGTCCGTGTGTCGCAGTTGGTGACCGACGCGCCGCACATCCGCGAACTCGACATCAACCCGTTCGTGCTCTGCCCCGATTCAAGATCTTCACGCGCCATCGACGCCCGCATCGTGCTGGGAGTCTGATCTCTGCGTGAGCGACGGAGCTGGTGCACGAATCGACCAATAAGTCAAAGGCCCCTCGGGATTCCGAGGGGCCTTCGCTCTACTTAGGGGAGAACAACCATCCGTACTGCATTTGTAGAGTTAGTGTGAAGACACTACCTGGGCCATAGAGGGCTGTTCTCCCGAGGGCTTTCTATGCGGGGTCGGCCGTCCAACCGGTCGGTCCCGCGAATAATTCTCCATCGTCTGACTCAAACATGCCACTGAACTCGAGCCGTGTCAATGTCAATCCCACGCCCTAACAGAAGGGCTGCGGGCCGTTGCGGAACACATGTGACACCAGGATTACTACGTCAAGGATGTCGACAAATCCGTCGCAGTTGAGATCGCCGATTCCCGGCGGACACGGCTCCGACTGATTTCGGAATGCGACGCCTACCATCGTCACGACATCCAGGACGTCGAACTCACCGTCCTTGTTCAAATCGCCCTTGAGCGTAAATGGCACCGTGATCGAGCCGTTCTGAATCTTCATCGCCGTGCGATAGAGCGTCAAGTGGACGGTCGTGTCCTGCCCATTAAACGTCGAATCCGCGTCCAGGATGATGTAACTGGGAATGGTTCGTCCCGCCGGATTTGTCAAGAACGTCTGCGGCGCGTTGACATCCAGAAGTACGACGCGATCAGATAGTGTGTCCGGAACGTTGCAGTTGACCTGGGCGACGACTTTGATCAGGACACCATTCGTAAAGGGCAGAATCGGGAGCGGCGACTGATCGAAATCCACATCGGCGATACCCGACACCAGAATGTTCGTGCCGCCTGTCGTGCGCGCCTGAGCGTGATCCCAGTTCTGGATGAGTGTGTTCTGCACGGTTGACGGCACAACGTCGATGGTGCAAAGAGCCGTGTCGTACTGCGTGCAGGCCGAGTCAATGCAGGGATAGCAGGTGTCGATGATGGTCTGGGAGATGAATTGCATCAAATCCGGGCGCGACAGGGTGATCGATACCGTGAAGCCCTGGATCGAATCCGAGAGGTTCTGCAGGTAGAGCGAGACAGGCACTCCCGTGCCGGGTGAGCCGAGTGTGTCGCCGACGTCGACAAGAGCCAGGGTGTCATACGTCACCGATACGGTGTCATAATCAACAAACCCCATTGCCGGGTCAGGTGAGCTCAACCAAGCGACCGCCACCACCGCGACCAATGCCAACGCCATGAGCGTCCTGAGAGCGCGACTACGGGTCATGGACAACTCCTTGAACAGTTTCGGGACTACCCAAATGGATCCGGTTCTGACGGTGACGACTTGACCATCCGAGGCCATCCGGTCGACATCCTCAAATGCCGTGCCGATATGGCTCCAGCAAGGCGGTCCCGCGCCTTGCCGACCAGCGCTATGTACGTTTATCGAACGATCTTCCAATGGCCTTCAGCCCGTAAGCGTCCAAGCTGAAGCATTTTAGTCCGACAAACCGTGCGCTGTGAGTCTCTGGTCGTCTCCTGTTAGGCTGGTAGAATAGCGGCTTTGCACCGCTGCAATACATCTGTGTAGACCCAGTTTCGTTTTTCTGTACGGTGCAGACCCTTGCAGGTAAACGTAATTCAGTCGCTGCGGGCGAGCTTCTGATCGCCCACGTTGCTACCATACTAACTCAGGGAAGCGAAAATGTCAAGCGCGGTGTGGGCTCTTCGAAGCTTGCCCTATTTGCTTTTTCCGCCCTTGGCGCATCCGTCAACCGTGGTCGACCTCAAAGTCAACGGTCCAAATAGGACTCCCTGCGGGGTCGACAGGCGGGTGCCGGCAAGAACGAAGTTCAACTGGGCTGAAGTGGAATCCACCAAAACAGGAGTACTTGTCGCGGTGGAGAGCGGCAATCGCATCAGCGACCCCGAGGCTCCCGGGGGAATGGGTGCCGGCTCATCCTGGCCGAACAGTTTTGCGACCCCCATGATCTTGGCAGAGTTGCCGTCCGTCGATCGCGCCTCCACGAATTCCCAGCCGGAAATCAGCGTCTCACGGCGGTCAAGCGTAATCTGCGTGGCCGGGTCTGGTGGCTTGAGCAACGACGTCAGCGAGTCGGATTTGGATGGCTTCTTTGCTGCGCCCGCCTTCCCGCGAACAAACTGCGGGTGGTCTGGACGATCCCATTGCAGTATGACTTCAAACCCCTGTATCGTGTCACTCGTGGAAACCAGCCACAAATCGATGGCCGTCGGACATCCCGAGGAGTCGCGTGCCACGCGTGTTTCCAAGACCGCGGTGCGAGAGTTCTTTTCCTGTTCCGATTGCGCCATGACACCCGATGCCATCGCCGTGAAGAGTGCCGTCAGCATAATGCAGAGCTTGATTGTCATGGACCATCTCCTGTGTGGTTCGGAATTATACACAACCAGAGAGGCATTGTCCCCTGAATTGATATGTCGATGAGTGCGAACACTGGCCCCGTTGCACCCGAACGCCTCGTGGTCCATGACCTTAGAGTATCCTACGCTGGGGAGCAGGTGGTGAGAGGGCTGACATTCGACGTACCTGCCGGTGAGGTGTATGGACTTCTGGGTCCGTCGGGGGCAGGGAAATCGAGCGTACTGGCAGCGCTCAACGGCGTGGTTTCGGCGCTCGGTGTCATTTGCTGCGGCGACACCGAGATTTCCCGCCTCTCGGCACGGCAACGGCGCATTGGCCATGTCTATCAGGAGTTCCGGCTCTTCGATTGGATGAGTATCTGGGACAACGTCGCCTTTCCCTGTCGCGCGCTTGGCTGGACCACAACCGATATCAAGTCCGCCGTAGCAGAGGCGCTTGATCGGGTGGGGCTGGGCGTACCGTCGGTCCGATTGGTGCGCGATCTTTCCGGGGGTGAACGTCAACGTGTCGCATTGGCTCGGGCAATGGTGTTCGGTCCCCGCCTGTTGCTTTTGGACGAGCCCTTTTCACATTTGGATCCGCCGCTGCGTGATGAACTACGACTCGATCTGGTCCGCTTTCTCCAGCAAACCTCGATTCCGGTACTTCTCGTCACGCACGATTACCGCGAAGCATTTGAGTTGTGCGATCGAGTCGGGGTTATGATCGAAGGCAGGCTCGTGCAGGAGGGTCGTGCCGCCGATCTGTTATCCTCGCCTGCAAGTCTCCAGGTGGCCCGGCTTCTCGGTTTTTCAAACTCCCTCGACGGCCATGTCGTAGGGATGGGCAGCGATGAGATCGAAATTCAGTTGGATGGAATCGAGGCCGCATGGTGCGGTCGCCCGCCAATCGAATCGCCTCAGGCCAATGCCCGTGCGCGCGTCGTCTGCCGTCCGGAGCGAACGCAGCTTGACGCCAGCGGACGGGCGGGAACGAACTCTATGACGGCACATGTTATTTCGGTCCACGCTTTAGCGGACTCGGCGATCATTACGATCGAGACGCCGCAGGCTCGGCAGTGGACCGTCTCTATGACTGGGCAGATCCCATCGTCGATAGGGCAGACAGTTCAAGTTGTTGTGCCCGCCCACGATTTGATGGTCTATCCACTTTCCAGTCCGTAACTTTCCGGCCAACACAAGGAGCCAAGCCGGTGGGATTTCTCGAAAAACTGCACGCGCGTCGCCAGGCCACTGGAGCCCTGCTCTGCGTTGGGCTCGACCCAGACATTTCCAAGCTTCCTGAATCATCTCGAGGATCCATCGATCCCCTCTTCGATTTCTGCGCGGCAATCGTCAAAGCAACGAGTCAATACGCGGCCGCCTTCAAGCCTAACCTGGCATTCTTCGAGGCCTATGGTTCGAAGGGCATCGTCCAACTGGAAAGACTGCTCCCGGAAATACCCTCCGATATTCCCATCATTCTCGATGGCAAGCGCGGCGACATCGGCAACACGTCCCGGCTCTATGCGCGGTTTCTCTTTGAGCATCTTCACGGAGACGCCGCAACGGTAAATCCGTACCTCGGCCGCGATGCTCTGGAGCCGTTCTTCGACTTCCCCGGACGTGTGCCGTTCGTGCTCTGCCTGACCTCCAACCCCGGATCGGTCGATATACAGACAGTGACCGCGACCGACACCAACGAGCGTGTGTACCACCGTGTCATCCACCTACTCGAACGGATGCCGGGGCCTTTTGGTCTTGTGGTCGGCGCACGGCACGTCTCGCTCATTGAGGATGTCCGCCGGCATGCGCCGCACGCCGCGCTCCTCATTCCCGGAATCGGCACGCAGGGGGGCGATCTGGAAGCCACACTGCGCGCGGCCGCCGCGAACAACGCGCCGGCTGTCATCAATGTGTCGCGCGATATCCTCTACGCCTCCGCAGGGGATGACTTCGCTGAGGCCGCCGCTGGCAAAGCCAAGTGGTATGTGGACGCCATGAAACCAATCCTGCATTCTTAAGCGATGAATCCCCACGACCTCCCACCGATCGTGACGTCGGCGCAGATGCGCGCCATCGATGAATTCGCGATTTCCCGGCTCGGGATTGCGGGTTCGATACTGATGGAAAACGCCGGGGCCGGAATCGCAGGGAGGATCATCGAGGCTATCTTCGCCGGTGCTCCCAACGGTAAGCATGTTGCGATTCTATGCGGCCCGGGAAACAACGGGGGGGACGGCTTTGTGGTGGCGAGGCATCTCGCCGATGCCGGGGCAGCGGTCTCCGTGAATCTTGTCGGTGCGGTTTCCGCACTGAAAGGAGATGCACGCGCCAGCGCCGATTTGGCAAGAAAGGCGGGTATTGAGCCTATCGCGATTGGTGAGTCAAGTTCGGTTCCGGGGTTCGCCGGACAGGATCTCATTATCGATGCCATCTTCGGCACCGGATTTCATGGAAACGTCGAAGGCGCCGCGGCCAACCTGATTGATGCTGCGAATCGCTCGGGTGTTCCGATCGTGGCTATCGACACCCCGTCGGGTTTGGACAACGACACAGGCGTGATGTCGATCCCGGCGATCCGAGCCCAGTACACCTTTGCACTCGCGGTATCGAAGCTCGGCCAGTGGTTGTGGCCGGGACGCACCGCGGTCGGGCAACTGGAAGTTGTTGATATCGGAATTCCCGAGGAGGCCATTGCCAGTCAGAATCCGCGGCTGCGGCTCATCGCTGATGACTTTGTCCGCATGAGTCTGCCCGATCGCGCGCCCGATGCCCACAAGGGCACATTCGGGAAAGCGCTCATCGTCGGAGGCTCGGCAGGAATGTCTGGCGCCGTCGTGTTGGCCGCCAATGCCTGCATGCGCTCCGGTGTCGGGCTGACATACGCGGCTGTTCCCGAATCACTTGTCGATGTCGTGGACGGTGGCGCCATCGAGACGGTAGTTCGTGCATTGCCTGAAGTCGGCGGCAAGCGGGTCATTGCCCGACGCGCCCTGGGAGAAATCGCCCGGCTTTGGCATGATGCCGATGCGGTCGCCATCGGCCCGGGGTTGTCGACGCATCACGAGACGCAGGAGTTGGTGCGACGACTCATCGTGCGGCGCGCAAAGCCAACCGTGCTCGACGCTGATGGACTGAATGCCTGCGCCAAGGACAGCGCGTGTCTACAGGTGGCAAGGGATACACCGCTTGTGATCACTCCGCACGTCGGCGAAATGGCCCGCCTACTCCAAAGCGACGTCGCCACAATTGCCCATGATCGTCAAGCGGCCGCTGGTGAGGCGGCGAGACGATTTCATTGTATTGTCGTGATGAAAGGCGCGCCGACATTCGTCGCTAGTCATGCAGGCGACATCTATCTCAATCCGACCGGCAACTCGGGCATGGCCACTGGCGGAGTCGGGGATGTCCTGACGGGGATTATTCTCTCTCTACTTGCGCAGGGGTGTGATCCGTTAGCAGCCGCACTATCCGGCGTCTACCTGCATGGTCTTGCAGGCGACTTGGCCGCGGACATGCAGGGCGAACGGTCGGTTATTGCCTCGGACCTGGTGGATCAACTCTCCGAGGCCTTCGAACCATTTCGGTTCTAGTCAATTCACACGACAACGACACGATCAGTTCTCGCTGTTCCGGAAGTATGGCGTCCGGACATCCTCCTTGGGCCACCCGGTTCGCGGGATGTGTTCGCACGCCACACAGAACTCTATCGCCATCGGCGAAAAGCGGTATTGGACATTCACCATGTGCACGACGTCGAGAACATTGGTGACCAGATCGCAATTGACGTCGGTGTTCTCCACCGGGCAACGCGGATCGGGGTCAATGACCGGCGGGGCATTGTTGAATGCCACATCGACTGACTTAATCAAGTCGATCAAGTTGCATTGCCCGTCGCAATTCGGATCGCCATGGCACTCGGCGTTGCAGCCGATGAGGACGATACCTTTCTCGAACGCGGGCGCGAGGATCGCAAACTCAGCTACTGGGTCATCGACAATATAGCTTAGATGATTGGCTGGTCCCATGCAGGTCGTGTCGATGATAAACGCGCCCCCGACTTCGGTCACGTCAAACACCAACTTGGCTGACGGTTGTCCTTCTCGAGGATTGCCATCCGTCCCGGCTAGCATGGTGGGACGCTCAAAATCCATGCCGACGAAGTAGTAAAGTAGTGCCTCCTCTCCCACGAAGTCCGGCAGTGAGTCCGATTCCATCCACTGCCAGACGTTTCCTTCACTGTCGGTTGGACATTGAGTGTAGCTATTGGGTCGTGTGCGGTACGGGTAGAAGTTCTTCACGGTGAACGGCGGTTCCGTACCCGTCCATTCCAACAGTCGCCCTTGGGGCCTGATATCGAGTGTCCGCCTGATAAACGAGCCGACGTGAATCGATCGGATCTCGTAGGTCATAAGGACGCCATAGGTCTGGACATCGTTGGTCAAGTAGATCCCAAGCATGACGTTGCTTGCTCCCGCCTCGACCCACTTGGATTCAATTTCGACCAAGTTCTCTGCTTGAACCGCAAGTGGCGACAGCCAAATCACAGCCAGTAGCGAAACGGAAAGAACGGCCAAGCCGCGCGACAGGCGTCCGTGACACGGGGTAATCGCAGTTCTACGCATAAACGACTCCTTCCTGGAACCGTGTGATGCTATGACCACGAGACTATACGCGATTACCCGGTAACGCCACGATTATTCCCGGATTTTCAGGTTTTGCGGCTAACTACCCGAGACGTTTGGAGAACTTGAGTATTCCGATAGTCACGATCAATGGGGCGAACACGAGAAGCGGCCAAATGTTACCCCAGAGGTCAAACAACCCCGTGCCTTTGAGGACAATGCCGCGCAAGACAACGAGGAAGTAAGTGAGCGGGAGTATACTGGATAGTTTTTGTATTATCCATGGCATGGACGCAATTGGGAACATGAAGCCGGATAAGAGGATATTGGGCATAAAGAAGAAAAACGCCATCTGCATCGTCTGCAGTTGGGTCTTCCCGAACGTCGAAATCACCATGCCGACGCCTAGGCTGGCCACAATAAAGAGAAAGGCCACCGCATAGAGCAGAAACCAACTGCCCTGGATGGTGACATTAAAGATAAGCCAGGCAATCAGGAGCACGAAAGTCATCTGAACATAGCCGACGACAATGTAAGGGACGATCTTGCCGAGCATCAGCTCGGTCTTCGTTACCGGGGTGGTGATGAGACTCTCGAGCGTGCCGCGTTCGCGTTCACGGACGATCGCCGATGCGGTAATCAGGACCATCGTCATGGTGAGGATGACGCCGATCAATCCAGGGACGATGTAATTCGCCGAGCGCAGGCTGGGGTTGTATAACGCGCGAGTGCGGACCTCCATCGGCAGCTGCGCGACCGCCGAGCCAAGCAGTTCTCCCTGCATGATCTCGATATTCATGATCTGCCCGAGTTGGGCGGCGGTCGACATGGCCGAGGAAGCCAAGAGCGGATCGGAGGCATCCACGATCAAGCCGATCTGCGCATCGCCGCGCTTGCGGGCGCGGGGATAGTCGGGCGGGATGAGCAATGCCGCCTTCGCCTGCTCATGGTCGATCCACGACTTCGCCTCGTCGTAACTTCCCGTTTCTCCGACCAAATCGAAATACGACGTGTTGACGAGCCTCTGGGTGAACTCGCGCCCGACCGCCGAGTTTGACATGTCGCAGACGACCAGCGGGATGTGATCGACCTGGGTATTGATCGCATAACCGAATAGGATGAGCTGGAGGACCGGGATACCGAGCATGATCGCAAACGTCACGCGATCACGGCGCATCTGGATGAATTCCTTGTTGGCAACGGCGAGCAGTCGGCGGAGCTTCATTTCTTCGCCTCCGCGCTCTGCGCCCGCCCCGATTCGGTCAGGTGAACGAACACATCTTCCAGTGATGGCATGGCTTCGCGGATCGACTTGACGTTGACATTGGCGTCCAGCAGGGGAGTCTGTAATCGTGCAGTGTCGTCGAAGTCAGTTGGCGTGGTGACATGCAGCACGTTCCCCGGAATCGAGACGTCGAGCACAAAGGGCAGACGACGCAGGGCGTCCGAAGCCATGGCCACGGGGGCGCAGTCGATTTCCCATAGACGCGCATGAAAGAAGTTCTTCTTCAATTCGGCGGGAGAGCCCGAGGCGATGAGGCGACCTTTGTCAATAAACACCAAATGATCGAATTGCTCGGCTTCGTCCATGTAATGGGTCGTGACCAGGACCGTCGTGCCATGATCGGCGATCCGGTAGATCATGTCCCAGAACCGGCGCCGCGAAACGGGATCGACTCCGGATGTCGGCTCGTCGAGGAAGACCATCTCCGGTTCATGCACCAGCGAGCAGGCCAGGGCGAGGCGCTGTTTCCAACCGCCGGAAAGTTGCCCTGCGAGTTGTTCCCGCCGGTCATGCATCTGCGCCAACGTCAGCATCGCATCGCGACGTGTCTCGCGCCGCTGGGGATCGAGCCCCTGCACGCCGGCATAGAAGTCGAGGTTCTCAACCACCGTCAGGTCATCGTAGAGTGAGAATCGCTGCGACATGTAGCCGATCTTTGTTTTGATCTTCTCGGCCTCATGCACGACATCGAGTCCGAGCACGGTGCCGTTTCCCGATGTCGCCGGCAGAATGCCGCAGAGGACCCGAATGGTCGTGGTCTTGCCTGCACCATTGGGGCCGAGAAAGCCGAAGACTTCGCCACGCCCAATCTGAAAGCTGATATTATCGACCGCCTTGAACTGCCCGAAGTACCGGGACAATCCACGGACATCAACCGCGATCTGGCTGGGAGGGTCGGTCATCAGTTACTTCTGCTCGAAATAGAAGTCGGCGGGCATACCCGGGCGCAGTCCTTCCTGGCCGGGCGTGACCGCAAGCTTAACTGCGAAGACGAGGTTCACCCGCTCGTCGGGTGTCTGGACATTGCGCGGCGTGAACTCAGATTCGGAGGCGAGAAATGCAACTGTGGCTGCGTAGTCCTTCTCGGGTGCAGCGTCGACCCGGAAGCGCACCTGTTGACCGATCGCGACATCCTTCAATCGCTCTTCCGGTACATAAACTTTTGCCCAGAGATCATCGGGATTGTTGATGGTCGCGACCGGGCGTCCGGTCGGGACATACTCGCCGACCTGATAGGGGAGGAATTGAATGACACCTTCGCGTGTCGCGACCAAAATCAGCCGGTCAAAATCGCGCTGACGCGCGGTGCGTTCCTGCGCGGCTCGGTCCAGAGCCGCACGGGCCGCCTCCAATTGATGCGTCCGGGTGCCGCGTTCGAGGTCGGCGAGATTCTGACGGGATGTCTCAAGCGATGATTTGGCGTTATCACGCGCCAGCGTCGATTGTTCCATAGTGCGCGCATCCACGAGCTGGCGGGCAAAGAGCGAATCGTTGCGTGCCCAATCGCGCTCGGCTTGGGCCAGATTGGCCTTCGCAATCTCAAGTTGGGAGCGTGCCGCTTTGATCTTCTCACGGTCGGTGCCGAATTCCAAATCCGACACCCGCGCCTGTGCCTCGGCTTCGGTGGCTTGGGCACCACGGTAGGCCGCTGCGACTGAGATTGTATCAAGAACCGCGACGGTGTCGCCTTTGGCGACATTCTGGCCCTCGGTGACCTGGATCGCCAGAATCTGGGCCGTGATCGGGGCGATCAAGTCGTGATCATCGGTCTCAAGGTTGCCCGAGAGAATCAACCGGCCGTCACGAGCGCAATTGATGAGGAGAACGGCCACCAGAGTCGTGAGTGGCAGCTGGATGGAGCGGGCGATGCGATTCTGCATTCTCTATCCCCCGAGTTTCGAGGCATTCAAGGTATCCCCGTCTCCCATGTACGGCAAGGCCGATCCTCCCGGTTCTGGCGCGTTTACTTTTTGACACATTCCGGCGTATATATCCGACGTGACACTGACACCCGATCAAGTCCGACGCTGGTCGCGGCAGATTCGTTTGCCGCAGATCGGTAGTGAAGGACAAGCGAAGCTTTTGGCTGCGAAAATTGCCATTGTCGGCGTCGGCGGACTGGGATGCCCGGCGGCGATGTATCTGGCCGCCGCCGGTGTCGGGACATTGGGGCTGATCGACGACGACGTCGTCGACTTGTCGAATCTGCAGCGCCAGATCCTCTACAACGAATCCGACAAGGGCCGCGGCAAGGTGGAGGTCGCCTCCGAACGTCTCGCGCCGCTCAACAGCGGCTTGAAGATCAATCTGCACGCGACGCGACTCGATGCCGGTAATGCGATGGAGCTGCTGGATGGCTACGACATCGTTATCGACGGCAACGACAACTTCCCGACGCGGTACGCCGTCAATGACGCCTGTGTCCTCCTTGGCATTCCCAACGTCTATGGCAGTGTTCTCCAGTTTGAGGGGCGCGTGTCGTTGTTCGTGCCGAAACGGGGCCCGTGCTATCGTTGCCTCCATGCCGAGCCGCCACCACCTGGCACGGTGCAGAACTGTGCGGAAGCGGGAGTGCTGGGTGTGCTTCCCGGTGTGATTGGCTCAATGCAGGCGGCCGAGGCGATCAAGTGGATCTGCGGCATCGGCGAACCGATGATCGGACGGTTGCTCGTAATCGACATGTTGGCAATGTCCTTCGATGAATTCGCCATCACCCGCAATCCCAAGTGCGCCCTCTGTGGCGATTTCCCGACTATCACCGCACCGGTCGCCTATTCCGACACATGCGTGTATCACGGGGAGGAAGATCTGGGAGAAGCCGAGATCGACGACGAAACACGCATCTCGCCCCGCGCCGCCAAGAAGCGGCTGGACCGCGGTGAGAAGTTGTTCATTCTCGATGTCCGCGAGCCGATCGAGTACGACATGTCGCATCTGGCCGATGTCACATTGATCCCCATGGGTCAGGTACCGGCGCGCATCAACGAACTGGCCAGCCAACGCGATGGCGAAGTCGTGGTTCTCTGTCATCACGGGATCCGTTCGCAGATGGTTTCGACCTGGTTGCGGCATCACGGCTTCAAACATGTGAAGAATCTCGAAGGCGGGATCGACCGCTGGGCCGCCGAAGCCGACCCCAGCATCCCGCGGTACTAAGACGAACTATTGGGAGGGCGCGGCCGGACACGTGCCGAGCCGATGCAGCCGGACACGACTCAGCAGGAGCCTCGCCCTCCCAATGCAGAGCGACAAGTTATGCCGATCACCGTCAAACTCTTCGCGCACTACCGCGACCTTATCGGAACTCGGGAGGTCACGATTCCCTCACGTTCCGGTCTCACAGTCGCGGACGTATTTCGAGAGACGATCGGTGATCGGGCGAATGCCGAATTGCGCAAGTCGACGATATTTGCCGTGAACGAAGCGTATGTGTCCGCGGAGACCGTGGTGAACGACGGCGACCGTGTCGCTTTTATCCCGCCGGTTTCTGGTGGATGATCAAACGCTCAATGAAACCTATTCCCCGTCATTCCAACCCTCAATTTCATTCGCCAACGGCGAGTGAAATTGAGGGTTGGAATCTTTGTTGCTCTTTCACCTCGCCCCCGAAGGGGGAGAGGTCGTCCAGTCGAAAACTGGACGGATGAGGGGATTCACACACAAATGGCCGCCGCCCCTCACATCGCCATCCGAACCGACGCCTTCACCGTCGCCGAGATCGAAGCCCTGGTCGCCGACCCCAAAAACGGCGCCATCTGCTCTTTCTCGGGCCTCGTCCGT
Organism: uncultured Ignavibacteria bacterium; assembly: GCA_964371625.1. Classification (GTDB taxonomy): domain Bacteria; phylum Zixibacteria; class MSB-5A5; order WJJR01; family WJJR01; genus JACQFV01. Next base: position 776,479 of record CAYJMP010000002.1, read on the forward strand.
GACAATTCTCACGGCAAGATTGTCACCGCCCTCGAATACGACGCCTATATTCCCATGGCGGAAACGCTCATGCGCGCAATCGCCGACCAAATCGGCCACGAATTCCTAATCAACCGACTGGCCATGGTCCATCGCATCGGCCAGATGCAAGTCGGCGAGTTGGTAGTGGTAGTCTCCGCGGGCGCGGCTCACCGCGACGCCGCCTTCCAAGCCGCTCGCGCCGGGATTGACCGATTGAAGAAGACGGTGCCAATCTGGAAGAGGGAATACTTCACAGATGGCAGCCACTGGGTCGGGGAAACACCTGAGGGGTGAGAATGTGCGCGCGCTTTGTCTCGGTAGCCCGAGTTCTCGGATCGACGGTGATCGGGTTTCTCATCCTGATCCTCGCTCCTTCTGACTCGCACTGCCAAATTAGTACCAATATTGCGCAATTGCATGGCTGTGATTCAATCTCCCTGGCTCGAAACGTACAGTCAGTCTTTCGAGACGTGTTGAAGTCGACGGTTTTGACAAATGAGGTCGATGGAGGATCGATTACTGTCCTCGTTGGGGACAAGGTGGGTTGTCTGAGTAGTTGGCGCTGCCAATGCGGTCACATCCAATGTCCGGCTGGCGATACCCTTGAGGTTTGGCTTTTCGCTCGGTGCGATACAGCCGAAGAACGCCGTTGCCCCCATTGCTATATACCGGTTGGGCAGGTGGATTTCCGCCTCGTTCTCTTCCGAGCCAGAGGCATGGGATCCGGGACTCCAGTAATGCTTGACCTCGATTCCTTAGTCTTTCCTCGCGGATCTCACCAGAGCGGCCACAATATGCCAACAGTAGAATCATTCGAGTTTCTTTCCATACAGGATTCTGCGGGCATTCTCTCATTGACGATCAAGGATGAATCAATGGGGAATCATCCACATCATGATGTCAGACAAGGATACTGGTGGTGGAATGGGGATTCGCTCCATTGGATCGGATCGACTTGGCGAAATATCTATACCGTCTCGGGAGCACGCTCTGCCCGCACATTCCTCGCGGATCCAGTTGTGCACTCGCAGATGAGCGGTACGGTTCGATTGGATTATTCACGTCGATGGGGTGCGCAGGAAGAACTCTGGTCGGGCGACCTGTATGACTTATACCCAACCGTCCTAGGTGTCGACAGCATGAGCATACACACGATCGGGTTGAAGATAAACGCCGATTCAATCTTGCCGCTACGCAATTCCCTGCCAATGTTGGTTGCCGAGCGGAGGTTCGTCGACCCCAAAGATATTTCCTGTCCGACAGACATCGCAGTCGTGCCGCTTTTTGCACAATCTGGATTCGGAGAACCGTTGCTGTCCCCATACTCGGTGACTGGAAGGATGAGCTACAGCCTCCGCGAAGCACTAAAGGGCCCCATCGCTCCGACCGTCAATGGCTGGATAGAAGGGGACTCCCTCGCGCTGTCTTTTTGTATGCCCGACGAGCGCAAAGTCGCATTTTGGTTCGATCCAGATCTGCGACAGGAATACGGCGATTCCATCATATCCGGCGAAGAGCTCGTTTACGTCGTGCATCCGCATGAGAGATCAAGTCCCTTCCGAGTCGAAGGGTTCCGTGCGTATCATGGATCAAACGGTCTGGCGTTCGAGCTCGTTGACTCTGGAGAGGGCCGATTTCGCTGGTCTAATACGGGATTAGAAGTCACAATCAGGATAGCAAGGTCCCGAATCGGGTTTCAGACAATCGACAGTCTGGCGGTCTGCGGGTTTGGCATGCAGTCTCTCTGGTGGGAGGGCGACACGCCTGGCGAGTTTTCGAATGACTTCGAACACGGCCCTGATGGTTTCAATCGGGACAAGCCGAGCACTTGGGGGAATCTCGTCCTTGGCAAACGAGAGGATCACATCGATGAACGCGGTCTCTTGCAGCGATTGAAACGGCTGGAAGAAAATCAGGAGAAGTAAATTCAATCTAGGAGGCCATCTCCCCCTTCATCACCGTCACCGCCTGCCCGCCCAGCATCACTCGATCACCGACACGTCGCACGCGCACCACTCCGCCCCGGCGCGACGCCTGATAGCCGACCATCTCCGACTTGCCGAGTTTGGGCTCCCAGTAGGGGGCGAGTGTGCAATGCGCCGAGCCGGTGACCGGGTCTTCTTCGACTCCGGCGCAGGGGGCAAAGAAACGCGAAACGAAATCGTAAGGCGGCGTTGATGCCTGCGATGTCACGATCACGCCCCGTCCTCCCAGCGATTTGAGGGCGCTCGTGTTGGGATCGAGTCCCCGCACTTCCGCTTCCGATGCGACCTCCACCAGGAGATCGAACTTGCTCTGCCCGACCCAAATCGCCTCAACGCCGAGCGCCGCAATCAGCCCTTCCGGCGCCGGCAACTGCACCGCCGGTGTTGCGGGGAAATCCATCTCGATCCAATCGCCCTGTTTCTTGGCCGTGAGCATGCCGCTTTTGGTATGGAATCGCGCTTCCTCGTCGGATCTCAGCTTTCCCAATTCATAGAGCATGTGCGCGCTGGCCAATGTCGCATGGCCGCACAGGTCGACTTCGAGAACTGGGGTGAACCAGCGCAGATTGTAGCTGTCGGTCAACGGGTACAGAAACGCGGTCTCGGCGAGATTCATCTCCATCGCGACATTTTGCATCCACTGTTCGTCGGCGGCCTTGTCGAGAATGCAGACACCGGCAGGGTTTCCAGCGAACGGCTTGTCGGTAAACGAATCGACCTGGTATATCGTCACGGTCAGGTACCTCCCATCGTGACGATACAAAGGAAAGGTTCCGGAAGAAAGAGTAGGTCAGGAGCCCGCTCTTGCTCTTGGGCTGCTGACTTTCAGGTCGCATATGGAATAGCAAGTCAGGAGCCTATCCCATTCGACTTCGCTCAGGGCCTCCGGAGAGCAGGCTCCTGACCTACCAAGAGCACGTTCTTGAGGCGGGACAGGTAAGTGCAGTGCGCCACTACTGCGAATCTCGGGCCTTGTGCACGAACTTGTCGGTGAAACCGCCGTGGTCTTCGACCGCTATCTCCATCATCTCATCGAGTCGACCGGAGAGACGCACGATCACGAATTCGTCGCCGTCGTACGCGGCGATCTGCATCTCGCGAATGCCGCCTTTGTCCTCGCGGTAATGGATCCAGGCCATGTCGTCGGCCTCGAGGGTCTTAACCATCAAGCTCCAATCGTCATCCAGCCAGCTTTTCACAACTTCACCGATCGGACGCGCATCGTCCTTCGAGATACCCTGCGCTTTGTAGACAACGATCTCGATCTTGTCGAGGCTGCCGACATATGCCCGCACTTCCGGATCATCCTTCTCGGCGGCCATTGCGATGCTCTTCAAGATTCCCCAACTCAAACCACCGAGGGAAAGCGAGACGTCCTTCTTGAAATGCGCGCCTTCACAGGCGTCGGCGATCTCATGCCCCATTCGCTCCAAGCGCACCGCGCGGTAACATCCTGAGTTGAGCAGTGCGAGCGCGAGAACGGCCAGCGCGATTCCGATTCGTGATTTGTTCATCATCCACCTCCCGCCCGTCTACTCGTCGTCGGCCTTTTCTTTCTTCTTGGATTCGCGCTCCAGGCTGTCGAGAGCGTCAACGTCGAAATCGAAGTGTTTCCCCATGCGTCCGACCTTTGTCAGATCGAGGTTGCCGACGATGTTGATGAAGACCACGCCTTCATCGCGGTCTTTCTCGTCAATCGCCACGACCGTCATCCCCACAATCTTGTCGCCGTCCATCTTGATCGCGATGTGGGCGCGCTCGTCGGGCTCGCGCACTTTGATGATGGTCTCCCAGCCGCTGGATTGAAGATGCTGGCTGATGGAGGCAATTGCCTTGTCGAATCCGGATGGCGACCGATCATCGAGTTCATAGGTGCGCACGAAGATTCCCTCGAGGCCGGAGAGCATCGCGCCCAGTTCGGGATCGTCGTCGTCGGTGGCCGCGGCCGCCAATCTCAACATCGGGCCGCGCAGGTTGATCTCGACCGTGGCTTCTTCGCCTGAGCCTAGGCCGAATTTGGCAAAGTCGACATAGCCGGGGTGCTGTTCCATCCCGGCAAACACGGTGCCGGTCATGAAGAGACAGCAGGCCATCGTTAGAATCCACTTAACTCGCATGTCCATTCTCCTTCGGAGTCGTGCCGCTGTTTGGATCGATGACGCGCCGCAGGGTCTCAGTCATGTGGGGTTTCATGACTTCATGTTTCAGAGTCGCCGCAGTCTTGCGCGTGAGTTGATTGATAAAGACCAGGGTCCATTTCGCCTCGGCACGCGCCTGCTCGAGTTCAGCGCGCGTATACTGGGGCGATGTTTGTTTGCCGTTCTGACCGACATACGCCGTTGCGAAGAGTAAGACCACCGCGACCGCGCCCGCCAACGCCGGACGCCAGACCAGCCACCACCACGGTTGTCTGAACCGGGGCAGAGGATGAGCCGCGGCGTGAGCGAGTGCTGCATCTATGACGGCAGGCGGGCATTTGTGGAGCGCGAGTGAATCGATTCCCGCATTAACTCTCCGGGCGAGCTCCAATTCCGCCGCGCACACGGAGCAGGAGACAATGTGCGACTCAAGAGCTGTCTGCTCCATGTTGCCCAAGTCGCCATCGACGTAGCTGTCGATCATATCGAGGGCGTTTTCGCAGGTCATGGTTGTTTCAAACCGATTCATTGACACCTTTCAGTTTCTCTCGCAACATCCGCCGCGCCCGGTGCAGGTACACCTTCACCGTGTTGAGCGGCATCGTCAACGCCGAGGCGATCTGGTCGTAGGCCAGTTCGTCGATCTCGCGCAGGATGACGATCGTCTTGTATGGCTCATCCAATTCCCGGATCGCCGATTCGATCTGACGGCGCAGTTCGCCGCCATCGTCGCCGAAGGTGTCGTCGGGCGATTGAAACTTCTCCTCGTCATGGAAATGCTCTTGAAGCAACGCGGTCCGTGTCTGCCGTTGCCGTAGCTTGTCAAAACAGGCATTCCGTGCCACCCGGATGATCCATCCCGTGACCGATTCCTGATCGATTTCGGCCCAGTGATCCCAAAGCCGGATGAACACGTCCTGCGCGACATCCTGGGCCTCTTCGTGCGATCCCAGCGCATACCGGGCGTAGCTGAAGACCCGGTCTTGGTGGTTCCTGACGACCTGTTCAAATCGGGTTGTGGCCAGTATGGTCGGTCCGCGCACACATCTAAGAACGGGCGGCCGGGGAGAAGGTTACAGGGGGGGAGAAAGAGGACGTTCGGTCGCGGACCTATCTCTCTGCTATCCTTGCATAGATCCCTGGACCAATTGCATCAGAGATATGAATAGTCTCCAGTGCCGAGAGACTGGGAGGGCGAGGCTCCTGCCGAGCCGTCTGGCGGCCATGGCGGCTCGGCAGGAGCCTCGCCCTCCCGTTACAAACCAGAATAAGTGACTTCATTCATCTCTCCCTCTCAAGAAGAGCTCGTCCCGGGATGCGAAGGGTTCCGGGGCGGGTGAGAGTGAGATTTCGCGAGTGCCGATCCTGTCACCACGTATACCCGCCTGCGGGCGGCGGCCAGCTTCCGACCATCCGTCGGGCCGTGACAATCTGACCCAAATGGTAGCCGTTGTGCGTTGCCAACGAGAGGATCTGCTGCGCGAAGGTGCGCTTGCCCTTGCGGATCATTTTGTCACCGAGCTTGGCGCGTTTGGCGATCCGATCGGCCTCTTTCAGACCCGCGCCGAAATGCGCGACCAGATCGGCCCAGGCGTCATCCTGGCCGACAACTGGCGGCATCTTCGGCCAGCCATCCTGATCATGAGGGACATCGGGCGGCGCCTGCCCCTTCATGCGAGTCAGGAAGATGTCCTGCCAAAAAACCATGTGGGCTACCTGCTCCCAGATGGTGGCAACGCCACGCTTCGGGCGCTTCCGCGCCTGCGCCGCGGAAATTCCTGCCAAGAGCTTCATGGGTTCGAGATACGACCCCATCCCTTCAATCGACTCGATAATTGCCGTGCGCACTGGATCAGCCATTTCATTCTCCTTGTTGAGCAACTGTGATCAGGCCCAGTCTACTCCTTCACATACGGAGAGAAAAAGCAGATTCCTCGCGTGCAAGTGGCGAGTCACATCACTTTGTTGGCAGCTCGTTCTGGCGTCCGCAACAACGGTGCAGGGCCACAGCAGGTGGACCCCAGGCGTCCTCGCCTGGGGGGCAACACTTCAATTGAGTTGGTTAAGACGTCTTCAGCGCCTCATCGACCTTCTCCTCCCACTCATCGGGAAGGAAATTGCCGATCCAGGCAAACAACTGAATGTTGATGCTGGCCACACGCGACTGCGAGACGATAGTCTGGCCATCGCGTCCGGCGCGCAGAAGGACGGCGCTCAGGACCGCAATAATCAACCCGGCCTTGAAGATGCCGAACACCAGTCCCAGGACTTTCTCGATTGTGCCGAGGCTGGCTTTCTCCAACAACTTGCGGATACCTTTGCCGATCAGAGTCAGCACTATCATGATCGCGACAAAGACAATCGCGGCAATGATGATGCGGCTCCACGGCGATGTGAGGCCGAACATGCCTTCAAGCCTCGGGTAGATGCGGACAGTCGCGATGACAGCGACAAACACGCCGATTGTCTCGACGATTTCGCCAATCAGTCCCTTACGCCATCCCCGCCAGGCTAGAAACGCGATGAACAACCCCAATGCGATGTCGATTCCCATGCGATAACGCTACAGGAGTGGGTGGGATTGCACAAGTTTAGATTCTTGCTTATTGAGGCGCGTTGACGGGAATAATCGCCGAACAGACAGGTAGGAGCATTGGAACTCACGATCGATAGAGTGACAAACCCACCCTGCGAAGGAGGATTTTCCATGGGGAAGTTACTGACTTGCACCGCCGCCGCCCTGTTCTGTGTCGCACTCGCGCTTGCATCGCCGGCTGTGGCCGATGAGGCAGCCAAGACTCCGAGCGTCGCCCCGTCGGCATTGGTCTGGGTCTCGGCGACCGAGATAAGGCTTGGTGGCGATCCGCTGATTGTGGACACCGCCTGGCAGGCGCTTGACCAGATGCCAATCATGAAAGACCAGGCGCCCACGGCATATCCCGAAGCCGCGAAGGAAAAGGGGCTTGAAGCTGATGTCTGGATTCAGGCATTGGTGGGCACCGATGGCGCGGTCCATCATGCCAGGGTTACCAAACAGTCGACCCATGGATTGGAGCCCGGTTTCGAGATTTGTGCGCTCGATGCCGCCATGAGGAACACATTTGAGCCGGCGACGAAAGACGGCAAGTCAGTCGCCGTGTGGGTCACTTATCCGGTTAGCTTTCGCTTGAAGTAGTGGGATAGGTCAGGTCAGGAGCGAAAAGCGACTTCTCAAGCTGCTGAAATACAGACAGTTGCCCGCCGTCCGCAAATCAGGACAAATTAAGCCCTTTGTCTCATCTCCGGGGTACCAATAGATGGAGCTTTCAGAAGGAGGCAGACCATGGCGAAACGAGTTGTTCTCGCAGCGGCGCTGGCGGCCCTCGTTTACGGAAGCAGCTTTGCCATCGATTGGATTGTGACCGAAGTTGTCACCGGCGAGACCTTTATCTCCGTCGATCACACCGTCCGCATCAAAGGCATTGACGCTCCCCCGGCCGAGGAAGCGCGTCAACATCTGGAAGAGCTGATCGGCGGCAGTGCGGTCACGGTTCTGGGCAACGAGGACTATGATCAGTGGGGACGTTGGTATGTCTATATCGCCGACCGCGATGGACGCGATGTCGGCGCCCGCATGATCGATGACGGCTACGCGCGTGCCAACACCCGCGACTCGCATGAGAAGATGGATGAGTACATCGCGCTCGAACTCGATGCGCGGCGCAATCTGCGCGGCCTCTGGGCCAACCCGGGCGTGCTGACGATCCGTGATGAGATCCTGCGGAACGATCCGACTTCAACGACGCCGGTTCTCGATGAGATCAACCGGCAATCGCTGCCCATCACGACCGATCCATACTTCCCGGTTTATGTCGGTGATTTCCTTTATCACCTGCCGGGCTGCTGGATGATCCCGGCCGAACCGCCGGAGATGTCATTCATTCAGGATCCCGGCGAAGACCTGCTCGAGCGGCCGGTCGGCTTTGCGGTAGTCGAGGGATATCGCGCCGACACGCACTGCGGCGCGCCGGTTCTCGATACCAATCAAGTTGGTATGGCGGAACTGCGATTCCAGTGGCTGCAGGCCTCTGGCGCGGAGATTTCGGAGCAGATGTAATTGTCTGCGTTTCCAAGCGCCGTAGGCGCGACACAACTTAGCCCACGGGCTTGTTAGGCTACCTGTGGGTGCTTGCGGTCAAACAAAGATTGCTTCGTCGTCGCAAAGAGCGCTCTTCCTCGCAATGACAGGATTCTCCAACTCCAACCCAGGCATCGTCATTGCGAGGAGGCGCGGCTGCTCTTTGCCGAGCCGACGAAGCAATCTTTGTTGCTCTTTTTGGACTTTTTCAACACCCCTCGCGCCTGAGGATTCACTGTGCCGCCTCCGCGTGCTTCAACACATAAATCGTCCACGGCGCAATCGTCGTCTCGTTCACCCACCGATATGGCTCATTTGCGCGTCCGAGCGGACGGTACACTTCCACAACGTCCAGACCTGACTCTTGATAGAGACGCCGGTAATCCGCTTCGGGAAAGATCACATCCTCGACCGGACGCCGATCCTCGACATCGGTCATGATGATGCGTACGACATCGCCGCATTTGGCGTTGCGGTTTTCAGGATAGTCCTTGGTCGAAAACGATGCCCATTCGTGCGTGTAGATTTCTGGCGACGACACCAGATTCACGATTCTTCCGCTGGGTTTGAGCAGCTTGCCCAGTTGGCTGAAGAGCCGGACCTTCTCTTCGCGCTTCGGAACATTATCGAAGGTGAAGCAAGAGAGAATCAGGTCGTGCGTTCCCTGTCCCAACTCCGTCAGTCCTTCGGTCCCGAGCAGGCGGTAGTCGCCGGGCGGGTCGAGCTCTTTGGCTTTGGCGATCATTTCCGCCGAGATGTCGACGCCGGTCACACCGAATCCCAATTTCGCCAGAAACCGCGTCGACCGTCCAGCCCCGCAGCCGAAATCGATGGCGCGTTTCCCGCCGGTTACATGCGTGGCGATAATCTCCGGCAGGTCGCGATAGGCGAGGTAGTACGTGCCGGGGAACTCCAGCTTGGCGTACGCCTCAGCGCGGCGTCGATCTGAGTAGACGTTGCGGAGGGTCATGTCATTTATGTGCTTTCGCGGGTGCCCCACAGCTTGCTGTGGGGAAGTCCGTTAGCGGATCAAGCATCTGTCCTCGAATCATCGTCACCCACCGCAAGCGACGGGGCACGCGGCTTCGTCATCCCTTCGAAACCCATATGATCGTGGAATCACTCCACCTGGAGCGGTCGCGGGCTTTGGTTAATCGAATTCCGTGATTGGTTTTGCGGAGGGGAAGATACTGTCGCAAACCGCTTAGTTGTGAATCCAGATCTGAAATAGACTTGATTGAATTCAGCAGAAATATCGAGAGTTGTCGGGGTGGGTCCGCGTATCCCTTAACCTCAAGGACCAACCTACCGTTCTTTGGATCTGGAGTCGCGCTCGGAAGTGCTGAAGCGAGCCTCTTCAATGGAGTGTTTGCTAGGGAACACAGCACGTACGTTTCATGAACTTGGTCAATGCCGTCCATGTTATCGAGAACCGATCGCGTTTGGACGCTCGAAATCAGATCGATCAGATACCGCTTAGAGAATGACTCGGAGACCGATACACAGCAAAAGTGGGATTCTCTCTGAATCTTCTTGACGCCAATGGAGACACTTGATCCCGCCAATTGAAATGCCCGGGTTCTCGATAGTTCACTCAGCTCCCTTACGTTGAATCCCGATTTCCGTATCGCGGTTTGAACAAATGACTGCGCAGAGTTCTTTCTCGTAACGAGTGAAAGCGATCTGAACCTTGTCTCTTCTTGAGCTTTGTGTTCATCAGCTTCCAACCGCTTTCTGATATCACGCAAGAAATACTGCAGTCTTGCTTCAAGCTTTCCTTTGAATGCTGAGTCGTTCGCACTTTTCCATCCGATGATCTTCTTCATCTGAAGATCAAAGTGTACTCTCAGCGTCTCGTCTGACTGTCCGCGCCCTAAATGGTCCTTTCTGACAGTGTAAACTACGGGGATCTGCCTTTCGGCATACCCGGATTCGTAATAGACCGAAGGTCTAGAATGTGTGAGATCTGCGATCATGATGTCAGCGTCGCGAATCTGCTGTATGATGAAGAGGTTGAGGTCGTCTCGGTGTTGCGCGCGATCTACTCTCATCTTGGATAATTTCAGCTTTTTCAGCACCGGTTCAATCTGCAAATCATAAAAGCGGTCGCATTCGTCGTCACCGAAACGCATTGCGATAAAACACTTTATTGGCCTCGATTTGCGCATACAAGGGCGTGTCCGCCACCGATCTCCCTAGAGCACCGCAAGTGTGCGTCGAGCAGAACACTCACCCCAAAAACGGATACCGCCAATCCTTCGGCGGGACGAAGGTCTCTTTGATCGAGCGCGGCGATACCCAGCGGATGAGATTCAAGAGACTGCCCGCTTTGTCGTTGGTGCCTGAGGCTCTGGCGCCGCCGAAGGGTTGCTGGCCGACCACCGCGCCGGTGGGTTTGTCGTTGATGTAGAAATTTCCGGCGGTGTTGACCAGAGCGCGCATCATGTGCGCGATCGCGAAACGGTCCTGCGCGAAGATCGCGCCGGTGAGAGCATAGGGCGAGGCGATGTCGCACTGCGCGAGAGTCTCTTCGAGTCTGTTGTCGGGATAGACAAAGATCGTCAGGACTGGCCCGAAGATTTCCTCGCAGATCAGGCGGTACTTCGGGTCGTCGGTGGTGACCACTGTCGGCTCGATGAAGTAGCCGACCGAATCATCGCACTTGCCTCCCAAAAGGATCTTGGCATTCCCGGTGCCAGTCTTGGCGTAGTCGATGTACTCCTTGATTGTCTTGAAGGCATTCTTATCGATCACGGCGTTGATGAAGTTGCCGAAGTCGGACGGGTCGCCCATTTTCATCTGCTTCAGTTCATCCCCCATCCGCTCTTTCACTCGCGGCCAGAGCGATTCGGGAATGTAGGCGCGCGAGGCCGCCGAGCATTTCTGCCCCTGATACTCGAATGCTCCTCGCAGCAGGGCGATTGCTAACGCGTCGGCATCCGCCGACGGATGCGCGAAGACGAAGTCCTTGCCGCCAGTTTCGCCGACCAGACGCGGATACGACCGATAACGCGCGATGTTGTTGCCGACTCGCTGCCACATCGCCTGGAAGACCGATGTCGATCCAGTGAAGTGAATCCCGGCGAAATGTTCGGAATCGACTGCGGGATCGCCGACTTCGCCGCCCGATCCCGGCACAAAGTTGATCACGCCGGGAGGCACGCCTGCCTCAATCAGCATCTTCATCAGGTAGTAGGCGGAATAAACCGCGCTCGATGCCGGTTTCCAGAGCGCGACATTTCCCATGATCGCTGGAGCAGTGGGGAGGTTGCCGGCAATCGACGTAAAGTTGAACGGCGTCACCGCGAGGATGAACCCCTCGAGCGGACGATGCTCCATGTAGTTCCACATCCCCGCAGATGACTCGGGCTGCTGCGTGTAGATCTGGCGCGCGTAATGCACATTGAATCGATAAAAGTCGATCAGCTCGCAGGCCGAATCGATCTCGGCCTGAAACGGATTCTTGCTCTGGCCGTTCATGGTGGCGGCATTCACGATCTGGCGATACGGTCCTGCCAACAAGTCCGCCGCTTTCAGGAAGATCGCGGCACGTTGTTCCCAATCCATTGCGGCCCATGCCGGTTGTGCTTTCACCGCCGCGTCAATGGCGCGCTGGACATGTTCCTTCTTCGCCTTATGGTATTTCGCGAGCACATGCCCATGCTGGTGTGGCATGCGGCAATCGGCCAGATCGCCGCTCTTGACTTCCTCGCCGCCGATGATCAGCGGGATTTCGATATGGGTCGCGCGTTGACGCGCAATCTCTTTCTGCAATTCGGCGCGTTCGGGCGTGCCGGGAGCGTACGACTTGATCGGTTCATTCTTGGGAGCAGGGACGTTGATGATGGCATTCAGCATATTCGCTAACCTCGGTTTGAGTGCTATGGTGTTGGGCCGGAAAGATAAGCAGAGCAGCAGCAGAGAAGCAAAACCGAGGTGAGGATTATGACACTGTTCTGGGGCATTGAAGGAGCACGCGCTCTCCGAGTGCGGGACAGGCAGGAATGCCTGTCCGCCTTAAGGGCGGTCCCATCACATGATGACTTTGACATTCGCCGGAAGTTGCGAACTAAAGGCCTGCAGATTGCGCCTGAGAGGTTCGATCGCATCCGGGGATGTCGCGAAAAAGTCGACCGAGTTCGAAGCGGCATTCACCTGAATTTCCCCCGGAATCTGCCAGCGTCCGACCAGCTCCCACTGCTCCGGGAGGCCCTTGTCGCGCAAGAACCAGTGTGAGTAGATCGCCACCACCTTGACATCCCGGTCGCGTGCCAACCGGTTCATCCGTTCCGGGGTCAACTCGCCAGAAAGACGCAAGCGGGCGACTTCGTTGTCTCCCAGTCCCCAAAAATCGAGGATCGGGTTCTTCCCGGCCCACGCAGTCGTACCGATGTCGTTGAGTCCGACCCGTTGCCCCGAATATGCCGTGCTCAAGAACCGGGCTGTCTGATATTGCTGGGCATAAATGTCCTGCCCCAGTTTCGGCAGGCGACCCAGATCGAGGACTTGATCGGTGAAGGGAATGATCGCGACAACGACCAACGCGGCGAACGCGATTCCGAGTGAGCGGTTATGCGCCGATGATTGCTGCATGAGCGTCCGGCCCTGCGAATACCAGCGCTGCAATGCCGGGATTGCCGCCCAGATCCCCAAGGCGAGCAAGTAGCCGAGGTAGCGGCGGTCCGGACGCGCCAACGCGGCATGCGCAACCAGCACGACAATGAACACGGCCGAGGTTCCCCATCCAGCAGCTCCCGACTTCTCTTTACGTCTCGCAATGTCGAAAATGTTGAATGCGGCGATTACCAGGAGTATCAGTCGCGAGGGTTCATCGAGCTGGCGAAGCAGACGCGTGATGTGTCCTGCCAAGCCGCCTTCGATGTCGACGCCCTTGAGCAGTACGGAATTCGGCAAGAACATCGCGCCATTTGATGCGTACATGATCCCCAGCACGATCGCGGGGAGAACTCCGGCAACAAGTACCATAATCGCCAATCGCCGATTGTTCAAGCGCCAAAGTAGCCAGCAGATCGGTGGCAGAAGAAACATGGTCTCATAGCGAAGTCCGGCCGCAACAAAGACGGCAATCACAAACCAGAGCGACGTCCGCCCCCCACCTTGACCGGAGAGAATGCTCTCAAGCAATATCATGACGATGAGGATGGCGCTAATGTGCAGCGTGTGCTCCATCCCGGTGGCCATAATCTCGGGCAGCCAGATTGCAATGGCCGCGCCCAAACCCAGTGCAACCGCGGTCGCGGTCCGCGGAAAGTACGCTTCGATCCGGCGCGTGAGTAGAAACGCGGCGATCACTCCACCGAGAGCGGCGAAAATCCACGCCCAGATTTCTGATTGCATTCCGGTGAGAAACGCGCCCGCCAGAAGCAATGTGTAAAGCGGCGCCGACGATGTGGCGGAGAACTGATCCGGGGTCGCGCCCCACGTACCATGCTCGGCGAGGTTACGACCCATTGCCAGATGGATGTATGAATCATCCAGGGCGAATACCCAGGTGCCGTTGCAGACCGACGCGGTGTGAAGCTCCGTGAAGAGCATGACGAGCAAGAGAACGCCCGCAACAACATATGGCGCGTATGTGCGAGTGGGATTGGTCATGAAATGTCCATTTGCCTCGATCTCGGAGGCAGTCTAATTCAACACATTCGCCGTCAAGGGTCAACCTTGACAATTCGATGTGAATTGGCATCAGACCAGGAATCGTTAGAGTATCGACCGGACGACCGCAGGCAGTTCTGGCGCGAATCTCTGTAGGTTTGCTCTCAGTGTCCCGGCAGCCTCTGGCGAGGTGGCATAAAAATCGACGGCGTTCGAGGCGGCGTTGGTCATGAGCCCCGATGGGATCTGCCAGCGCCCCACCAACTCCCACTGATTCGGCAGACCTTTCTCGCGGAGGAACCAGTGCGAGTAGATTGCGACCACGTTCACCCCGCGTTCTCGCGCCAGCCGGCTCATCTGATCTGGAGTCAGTTCCTCATGCATGCGCATTCGGGCGATGTCATTGTCAGCGAGCCCCCAGAAATCGAGGATCCGATTCTCGCCCGCCCAAGAAGTCGTGCCGATGTCATTAAGCCCGACGGGCTGATCGCGATAGAATGCACTAAGAAAGTGTGCGACCTGAATCTGCTGCGCATAGATGTCTTGTCCGATGAGCGCCAGACGTCTCAGTTCCCACGTCCGATTCAGAAACGGGAAGACGAGCACAATCACGACAAGCACCGCCGCGAGCCGTCGCGCCCGGAGCGCGCCTGTTCGCTTCGAACGCGAGACCACCTCGATGCCGTCTTTGAACCAATCAATGAACGCCGGGAGAAGTGTCCAAAACCCCATCGCCAAAAGGTAGCCGATATAGCGGCGCTCCATTCTCGCGAAAGTGCCGTGCAAGAGGACGGTGGCGAAAAAGACAAACGAAAGTAACTGACCTGTCGTTGGCTCCGACTGACCTTCCCTGAAGGTGCTAAACCACCACACGGTAGTGGCAATCAGCATCATCAGGATCTCGGGAGTGGTAACGAGGGAACGAAAACTCGTGAGATGGGTGAAGTACTCGCCGTTAACCATGACGCCCTTGAGCGCAATCGAATTCGGGAGGAGCATAGCCCCGTGGGAGAGTTGAAAGATGCCCAGTATCAGGGCGGGCAGTACTCCAGCGACAGTTCCGATAATGGCAGAGCGACGCATCCCTCTCTGCCACAGTACCCACGCGACCGGAGGGATGAGCAGGAGTGTTTCGTAACGGATCCCCGCCGCGACAAACAGGCACGCGGCCACCGGCAGATCCGCGGGCCACTCGGCCGATGTGCTCTCCAGCCGTTTTTCCAGCAGGGTCAACAAAGTCAGCACGGCGCCGATGTGGAGCGTGTGTTCCATGCCCGTCATCATGATCTCGGGCAGGCCGATGCCGATCAACAGGAGGATGCTGACGAATACGGCGGTCTTGCGCGCCGGGATCATTCGGCCGACCCGCGAGGCGACCAGTGTCGCACCAATCAGGCCGCCTCCAATGGCAAGGAACCACGCCCAGAATGCTGATGGGGTCCCGAGGAGGAACGCCAGAGCCAGCAAGGCAACATAGAGTGGAGAAGAGGAGGTGGCTGAGAACACGCCGGGTGAAATCCCCCACGTGCCACTCTCCGCCAGTGTCCGCGCCATCGCCAGATGAATGTAGCCGTCATCCAACGAGAAGATCGCCATGCCGTTGGTCGCACTCGTCATGTTCCAGATCGCCAGACCAACGATCGACGCAAGAATTGCGACCGTTGCCAAGACAACCAACCAGGGCCAGGAATCTGGCCCCGACGGACTCGGAATGTGAACTTGAACTCTCTCGCGCGTCGGGGCTTTGTCGTGAGGTCGATGGATCGTCGAGGGAGTCGTTACAGCGTTGGCACACATGACTGCACAAAGACGCGAGCTCGACTATCGATCCTCGCCGTCGTCCTATCTCTACGTATGTGATGCGATTCTATTCCAGAAATTCGTTCAGAATGTGACGATGGCGACTGACATAATTCGCAGCGGAATATCGCGGAGTCGGGGAAATTGACAGCCACGTTGAAACAATTTCCACGCCTATAACTGGTGCAGTGAGCAATCGAGCCTCAGATCGGTCGGGCGCAACGGACCAGAGAGCGAGCGGCAGTAGTAGGGAGCGGAGCCGGAGTCGAGATCGCAGTTGATCGCGAAGTGGCGGCATGTGATACACATCCGGTCATGGAGGGCTGGACTGCCAGCTTGCAAGCCACTGATGAGCGCGAAGAGCGCGGCCAGGACTTCGATTCGACGTGACTCGTCCCATTCGGCGATGATCCGGTTCAAGCGCTCGTGCAAAGCCGCGGCCGCCGCGACCGACTCATGACCGAGAGCCGTGATCGCGACATCGACGGTTCGCGAGTCGCGACTCTGACGTGACTTCGTAATCAGTCCCTTTTCGGCCATTACCCTGAGTGAATCTGAGACTGTCGCCGCGCTGATCAAGAATCGTCGGGCGAGGTCGCCGACCGTCTCTGTGCCGTCACGCTGTGCCAACAACCAGAGTATCTGAAGCTGGAGTGCCGACAGCCCCCGCGATCCGGCCAAGGTGTTGAGCGCGCCTCCCAGGACCTGAGAAAAGCGGAGCAATCCGTCGCTTATTCTTTCAGATTCGCAGCTATTGTCGCCCACGATTAGATACTAAGGACTCCTAATTATAATGTCAAGCTATTATGGCACAGCATGTTATTCCCATTGATTCAGAGTCGGTTCGGCCATTGAAGTCCGGAAGTCAGTGCACAGAACTTGCGATGGGGTCACAAGAGGACAAAAATAGTTCGATCTTCGGGCTGTGTATGCGTATTTGATCGAGAGCCAGTTGGCGACCAGTATGCACAGATTCGTTTCCACAGTTCCGCACTCGCTTCAAACAGCCTCTGATCAATGTCAGACGCCGTGTATCTGTATTCCGCGGGTCAGGTGACGGCGCACCATCGCGTCTCCATAACCTGAACCCGCGTCCCTCCGAACAATAATCCAGTGCCTTGGCGTTGCGGATGAACCGCAGTCGCCGCCCTGTTTCCGTCATGATTCCTGTGACATCCGAGAGGAGGCCTTCGATCAGCACTGAACCGTTCTGTACGCGCCAAATTTCGCCTGAACCCTGCAAAGTCAGACGGCCTCCTGTCTTCGTGGCAGTTACGATGACGGGAGGTGGCGCGGCAGCGGGACCCGAAAGATTGGATTTTGCGAAGGTTGAGCATCTCCGTATGATGGACGCACTCCGGAGCGTTTCCGGATAACGAGAGGAAGTTTGCATGTCGCAGTGCTCGGTGCCAGTGGGTGTGCCAATCACCCAATTTGCGCGCTCCGGTGGGTGAGCGGGTAAAGTGGGTCCGGTGGACCTGTCTGCCATCGTTCATGAATTGGAAATCCCCGTTCCGCCCGAGGTCATCGTGGGTGTCGGGACGGCGGATGATGCCGGAGTCTATCGAATCGGGCCGGATCTGAATCTGGTCATGACTGCCGACTTCATTACGCCGCCCTGCGACGATGCGTTTCTCTTCGGACGGATCGCGGCGGCCAATTCTCTATCCGATGTTTACGCCATGGGCGGTACGCCCAAGGCGGTTCTGAATCTTTGCTGTTTTCCGACCAAGGGGATTCCGCGACATCAACTGAGCGAGATTCTCAAAGGTGGGCTCGAGACTATAAAAGAATCCGGCGCGGCCCTGGTCGGCGGTCACACAGTCCGCGACGACGAGCTCAAGTATGGTCTCTCCGTGACCGGGCTGGTCCGCGACGCCGACATCAAGGCCAATGCCGGCGCCAAGGTCGGAGATTTGATCATCCTCACCAAACCGGTCGGTACCGGTGTCGTCGTCAATGCACTGCCGGCGGGCCGAATCGCGCTTGCGGAGGCGCTTCCCATTCTCAATCGCATGGCGGAATTGAACAAGACGGCCTGTGAAGTCATGCTGTCCGTCGGCGGCGCGCACGGTGTTACCGACATTACCGGGTTCGGCCTCGGCGGTCATTCATGGGAGGTCGCGGCGGCCAGCAAGCTGGGAATACGGCTCTTTTACGATCGGATTCCCCGATGGCCGGTGAGCGAGAAGCTGATCGCGCAGGGAGTCAAGACGGGCGTGACCGTCTCCAACGCCGAATCTCTGGAAGGGCGCATTCAGTTTGATCAATGGCTGCTGGACTGGCAACGGACGCTCTTTTTCGATCCGCAGACGTCGGGCGGACTGTTGATCACCGTCGATCCGGCGAAAGCCAACGAAATGCTCCGCCGGCTCCATGATGCGGGGATTCCCGACGCGGCGATCTGCGGCGAGACCTTTGCCGCCGCCGAACCACATCTTGAAATTCGTCCTTAGCGCTCATCCGATTGTTGAATCCATCAATGCGATCATCTACCATGAGTCGGGTGAGTGAATTGACACTGCCCCGATAAGGAGCTTGGCCATCCGTATTCGTCCATTCGCCGCCTGGCGGTACAATCCCGCCGTTGTCGGCACGCCCGCCGATTGCTTCAGCCCGCCCTATGACCAGTTCGATGACGTGATGGTGGCGCGCTTGCTCGCGCAAAGCCCGTACAACGTCGCCCGCGTTGTTGTCGCCCCGGCTGGAGGCGGCCCCGATCCGACTGGCGAGCATTATCGCCGGGCCAACGAAACGCTGGAATCCTGGGTTTCTCAGGGCGTGATCACGCCCGATCGCGGGCCGGCCCTGTATCCCTACTCCCAGACGTATACGATCGCGGGTCGCAAGATGACTCGGCGTGGTTTCATCGCGCTCGGCGATGTCCGCGATGCCGGTCTCTTCACGCACGAGGAGACACACTCGCATGTGCGCGAGGACCGCGCTCGCCTGCGACTCGCGACCGCGTCGGATTTTGGCCTGATCTTCATGATCTACTCCGACACGGCGCAGGCGATCGATCGCATCCTGCGCGATTGCGAAGAGGGCGGCCCGATCGCTGAAGCCCATCAGCCCGATGGTTCACTTCACCGACTCTACCGCTGCGGCGATCCGAAACTGATCGCCCGCATCCTCGAAGTGATGGACAAGAAAGAATGCGTCATTGCCGACGGTCATCATCGGACCGCGGCCGCAAAGCAGACATGGGAACTCAAGCAGGATGAGCGCTGGGCCGGCGCGATGATGGCGTTCTTCAACGCCGACGCTCCCGGTATGACTGTCCTGCCCATCCACCGTGTCATCACCAACGCCGCGCATGGCGGCATCGACGAGATCATTGAGAAGATCGCCGAGTATTTTGATGTCGCACTCATCCCCATGCCAGATGTGCCCTACGACGAACGTGCCTCATTCCTGCTGGGACTGGTGACCGAACGCGCCAAGTACGACCGTGTCGCTTTCGCGATGGTCGGCTCCCCCAGCGAGATCGGATTCCTCATCGAGGCAGGGCGGAGCCAGATGAACAGCTGGCCCTGGCCGGCCGGGATCGCCGATGCGTATAGATCCCTACCGACGGCGGTCTTTGAGACCGGTGTGCTACGGGCCGCGCTGGGGTTCTCCGATGACGAGATCGACAACAGCGCCCGTATTGAGTATCCCAAGGACGCCGGCACCGTGTTGGATTCGGTGCGACCGGGGCGGGCACAGCTGGGATTTCTGCTCCCGCCGACACCGTTGGATGCCATCTTCGAAGTGGCACGGCTGCATCAGAACCTGCCGCGCAAATCGACGTTCTTTTTCCCGAAACTCCTGACCGGTTTGACTGTTCACCGTATCGAAGCCGGCCCGAACGACTAAGGTCCAAGGCTTGGGGATCTCCGGGCCGGCAGACGGCCCCAATCCCGGCGCGTTTAAGTCCTGTATCCGTTCCGCCAGAAAGGACTACTCTCCATGAAGAGCCAGCGCCCCGCAACTCTCGGCGCTTTCAAGAAAGCCGGTCTTGGCTACGAGACCGTCAAAGACGAACTCCGCCGCAACCTGATCCGCCGCATCCAATCCGGACAGACATTGTTTCCGGGCATCGTGGGATACGACAACACGGTCATCCCGGCGATCGAGAACGCGATCCTCTCCAAGCACAACTTCATCCTTCTCGGTCTGCGCGGGCAAGGGAAGACGCGCATCATCCGCGCGCTGGCCGAATTGCTCGACGAGGAATCGCCGGTCATCAAGGGCTCGCCTCTCAACTGCCACCCGCTGCGCCCCAGTTGCGCTTACTCGCTGCGCATGATCGCCGAGCATGGCGATGCGACCGAAATTGAGTGGATCGCGCGCGAAAAACGGTATCAGGAGAAGCTCGCCACCCCAGACGTGACGATCGCCGACCTGATCGGCGACCTCGACCCGATCAAGGCGGCGCGTGAGAAACGCGACCTCTCCGATGAGGAAGTGATTCACTACGGCATCATTCCGCGTACCAACCGCGGCATCTTCGCGATCAACGAGCTCCCCGACTTGCAGCCACGCATTCAGGTCGGGCTTCTGAACATCCTTGAAGAGAACGATTTGCAAATTCGTGGATTTCCCATTCGGATTCCGCTCGACATGGTCCTGGTCTTCACGGCGAACCCGGAAGATTACACCAATCGCGGCAACATCATCACGCCGCTCAAGGACCGGATCGACTCGCAGATCATTACGCATTATCCGACCTCGATTGTCGACGCGCAAACGATCACCGACCAGGAAGCGTGGATTGGCCGCGACAACGGCCGTCCGCAGATACCGGCATTCTACCGCGAGATCATCGAAGAGATCGCCTTTGCCGCGCGTGAGTCGGAATTTATCGACCAGTCTTCCGGCGTCTCGGCGCGTGTGCCGATTTCGGTCCTGGAAAACGTGATCTCCAACACCGAGCGGCGCAACCTGCGCACCAAAGAGACCTCGGTCATTCCGCGCATTGCCGATCTGAGCGCCGCGATCCCGTCGATCACCGGCAAAGTGGAGCTTGTCTACGAGGGTGAGCGCGAGGGGCCGCGAATGATTGCGGTCAATATCCTCGGACGCGCGGTCGCGAAAGTCTTTGAGCGCCATTTTCCGGCGATCGAGAAGGACGGCGGCCTGCCGACCAAGGCCGATCCGATCTTCGGCAAGATCATCGCGCATTTTTCCGGAGAGACCTCGGTCGATGTTACCGATGATTCAACTTACTCCGACTACGATACTTCGCTTTCAAAAGTCCCGACGCTCAAGAAAGTGGCGGAGCAGTTTCTGAAAACGTCGACACCGCAGGAGACCGCACTCGGCATGGAGTTTATTCTCGAGGGGTTGCACCAGCAGAACCTGATTGCGAAAACCGCGGTCGGCTCGATTTACAAGTACACTGACATGCTGGCGACAATGTTACACAACGTCCGCCGTGACGACTGATGCGCTACCGTTATTCCGAATGGGACGAAGACCTGATCCGGCGGCTTTTGGCCGAACGCGATCTTATGCGCCTGTTCAATTACATCCTGCTCCAGACCAACGGCGACGTCGATGAAGCCCTGCGTTGGATGCGCTACCTCCAGGAGCGGGGCATTCTCTCCGAGGATGTCGATCTGGATGAATTCGAGCAGCGGCTCCGTCAAGATCGCATCATCCAGAAAGTCGGCGACCGCAATCAACTCACGCCGAAAGGGGAGAAGCAGATTCGCCAGGATTCGTTGGACCGAATCTTCTCATCGCTTAAGCCCGGCGCGCGCGGCGATCACGCCATCCCGCGCGAAGGCAGCATGACCAACGAGCCCCTGCCGGAACAGCGGCCGTACTCGTTCGGTGATTCCCCCGCCGATATCGATTTCAACGAGTCATTTTCGAATGCGATGCGTCGAGGCGCCGTCGATGATCTCGGCCTGGAGGAGCCCGACCTGTCGGTCCGTCAGACCGAATCTTCAACCGCCTGCGCCACTGTTCTGCTTCTCGACATCTCGCATTCGATGGTCCTCTATGGCGAAGACCGAATCACGCCCGCCAAGCAGGTGGCCATGGCGTTCGCCGAGATGATCCTGACGCGCTATCCCAAAGATGCGCTCGACGTTGTCGTATTCGGCGATGACGCGGAATTGATTCCAGTGGCTGAGCTGGCCTATGTCGGGGTGGGACCTTACCACACGAATACGCAGGCGGGTCTGCGCACGGCGCGGCAGATTCTCATGCATCGCAAGCACCTGAACAAACAAATCTTCATGATCACCGATGGGAAGCCCTCGGTCATCCGACGCTCCAATGGCATGCTCTACAAGAATCCGGTCGGCCTCGATCCGATGATCGTCAATCGGACGCTCGATGAAGCTGTGATCTGCCGCAAGAAGAAGATCACGATTACTACCTTTATGGTGACCTCAGACCCGTATCTGCAGCAATTCGTCCGCAAATTGACCGAACTCAATCGTGGCCGCGCCTACTTCACGCCCCCCGACCGTCTCGGCGGCTACATCTTCTGGGACTTCATCCACAATCGCCGCCGCCGGCTGAAGTAATCCACTCTAGATCGTTTAGGCGTCTGCTCCCCCTTCGCCAGTCGGCCGTTTCTTCTCCGACCAGTTCTTAATTGATGCGATCAGATCGGGGGCAGCGTCCAAGACCGCCTCGACTGCGCCGTGTTTGCGTGTCGTGAGCAACTGCACACGGTCCTTGTCGATGACGAGGAAGGCGATGGGTTCGATCATCGCGCCGCCGCCACCCCCACCGCCGACCCCGGATCCTTTCTCCGGACGGCTCCCTTCGGCGCCGCCGGCGCCGAATCCCACCGAGAGCTTGGTGATCGGTACGATGGTCCGCTCGCCGACCGTCACTGGCTGGCCGACCACACTCTCAGAACGCGCGATGTGTTTTAACTCACCGACAATCGCTTGCAACACCTCCACAAGATTCCCTGAAGCCACGACTCCCTCCTCTATGAGTATGCCAAGTCTTTCTTCATCTTTCTCAATCCGCGCCAAGGCAGGGTCGCCAGAAACCGTAACGACTCCCAAACCGGTTGCCAAACCCGGAATCGAACGACGATCTCGCCGCTACAGTCCAGTGCCGTAGAATCGAAATCCGGCAGGCTGCGAATGAACAATTGAGGCCACCGCGCCTGCACCATTCCCGACAACGCCCAGAGCATGCCATTTGCTACACCAGTATAGGCGGGATTGGCCATTCCGATCTTGATGTCGATCTGCCCGCGTTCGAGTTGAAGCATGCGCCCGAATCTGTGTAGGAGTCGCAACGCACTCCGCGCGGACTCCTCCAGCGTCTCGCGGTTCGAGACCAAGGTGTCCAGTCCGTCGATCAGCTTCTCGATCATCGAGCCGAAATCTCGATCCGGAGCGCGCTCTCGCCGCTTGGTGTGCTTCGGGGATCGTTCGAGCAGGTTGCGGGTCCATACCTGAAGCGACATCCCCAGGTATCGCAGGCGTACTTGCACCAGCCACCCCGACCAGCCAATGACAACTCGCATCGGCGCCAGGAGCAGGGCGACGATGATCAGTGCAAAAGCTGCGAGCCAGATCAGCCACATGATTACAGTATCCCGGGAACCAACAGCCAACAGCCGTAATGTAAGGGACAGACATCCGGAAGTGTTTGTGATGTCATACCATGGGCCGTTTTTTGGTCCTACGGATTGTGGTAACTTTCTGGCGGGAAAATGCCGATAATCGAAAGACAGGGAGAGAATTACGATGGGGCAGATCAAGCGGATCTTGTGGTGGACGACCGGCGCTTCAGCGCTGGCGGTTTGTGGTTTATGCCTTCTGGGCTGCAGTTCGACCCCCAATGACGGGGGCGGAAGCGGTGCCGAATACAACCTGAGAGTCGTACTCGAAAAGAACTTGGATTCGGGATACGACATCGTCGACATCAGCTTCACGCGCGACGATGACGGGATTCCCGGTGGAGTCGTGGTCGTCGACGGCGACACCATCACGACCGGTTCCGGCTCCGGGCAGGGGAACAGGACTTACACGACACCGCGATGGCAGCACGGCGAGAAGATTCAGATCGCGGCAATCGATGCCTCCGAGTCTTTTGTCTACCGCGATTCCGTGGTCATTCCGGGCGATGTTTCAATCGAGAATGTGACGCCGGCCAATCGCATCTGGCGACCGGTCGATAACAACGCCCTGGTGTCTTGGACGACCTCCATCGGCGCGAGCAACTACGTCGTCTCGGTGAAGGCGCGCACGACGAACTCCACTTCGCGGGGTTTGGCGGAGTACAGCGAGTCCCAGGCAGGTTTGACCCATGTGATTCCGCCGACCGCGTTCCAGGATCAGTTCAACAACGTCATCGAAGACGTCTATGACCTGACAGTTATTGCCTATTCGCCCAACTTCATCATCCCGGTCGCCAGTCGGCCATACAAGACGCCACTCTCTGAAGACGTCCCGTCTCCGATTCAAGAAGACGATATCGATGGCGCGATCGCCGCAATTGTCGTCGCCGATGCCGACACTCTTGTCGTGCAAACGGAATAGCGCGGTACTCACACGGATTTCAAACGACCCGGAGGATGGTGCCGGGTCGTTTTTTTTGCGGGCGAGAGAATTTATCGTTGACAATGACACGTCGGTGCAGCACATAGGGCTTTCAAGCGGGCCTTAGTGGTCGTGCTTTCGCTACTGCGAACACCTTTCTGGCAGTCGGCGTGAAGTAGAAGAGATTCCGAGAGCGGGGCAGGGACTTGGCGGTCGACGACCGTCGAAACGAAAGCAGGGTTAGAGTAACACATGAAAGCCCATCGTGGAGAGTATGCCCAAATGCCCCTCCCCAAGGGAGGGCGACAAGTTCATTGACTTAGCATCCGCCGATTGGCGGATTTTTTTTGCTCATCCCTCAGGCATGAGGGCCACCCCCAACCGTCCCTCTGTGCTGTGACACAGGGGGCTCTGCATCGGAGGTTTCATGAACAAGCACCAGATCTACGACCGTGTTCTCAAGGCACTTTGGCAGTGGGCAGCCGAGAACGACTTCCAGTTTCGCCCGACCCCACGCATTGTCACCGCGACCGGCGCCTGCGAGAATGTCGACACCCTCTGGGCGGTCGGCTCCGACAATGTCCCCGGTGAGTATTTCTTCGCGCAGACCGGGCAGCTCTACCTCGAAATGGGGCTGGCGGAAGTTCCGCGCGCCTTCACGGTCGGCTCTTCCGGGCGCGCCGAAACCGAAATCGACCACCGGCATCTGCGGGAATTCACTCTTCTTGAAGTCGAAGCACGCGGTGGATTCGACGATTTGGTGGGCACCATCAAATCGGTCTTCTCTGCGATTGACCGCGTGTCCGCCACTTGGGGCGCCGAACCGATTGCCTCGCAGATATCAATTATCCCCTATATCGAGGCACTGGAAATCCTCGGGCTCGGACGCGACCACTGGGGTGAAGATTTTTCTCACGCCCAGGAAATCGAGTTATGCCAAAATGGCCCCGTCCTCCTGACCCACCATCCCGACCCTCAGCCTCCATTTGGGCCGCTCCCCAAGCTGGAAAAGTTCTTCAATATGAAACCCACGCCATCCGCGAACGGAAATCGCGCCACTGTCCAGTCCTGCGACTTGCTCCTGCCGATTGCTGGGGAATCGCTGGGCGGGGCCGTCCGTATCCACGACCGCTCGGTTCTTGAACAACGGCTCCAGCGCTCCGGCATGTTCGCCACGCTGAAGAAGCGAGGGCTTGGGGTGGCACAGTTTGCGGATTACCTGGATCAGATGGAGCGTGATGGCCACCTGATCGGTGAGCATTTTGGATTCGGTATCGGGATCGATCGTGTCGTTCAGTACCTGATGGGTGCAGCCGACATCCGCAGTGCGGCAGCATTCCTTGTGACCGATCCTGCCGCGACTAACCAACCCGTCTCGATCGAATTGGCGGCCTGAAGCAGGTACCGAACCAACCCAACGCGGGCGTGCCCTGTGCAGCGGGCACGCCCGTTCTCGATTGAAAGGCGACATCTGGCAATTATCCTTCCGACCGGCGTACGCGGCCACAGTGACAATTGACAGGCAACGCTCCGTACAGGCAAATTACAGGATAGTCTGTATCTTGCGCCTAGATACCCATGGATAGGGGAGGAAGTATGCGATTACTCAGGTTTACGGCGCTCGCTGTCTTGGCAGGATTCTCAATCTGTCAAGCCGAGTCGACTGACTCACTTGCTTCAAAGACGTCGATCGATGCGAGCCTGACGCTTTCACAGAGCACGTATTCCGACAACTGGTCCGGAGGAGATGCCGGCAACCTGGCCTGGATCGCGATTCTCAACGTGGGACGACAGATTTACCATGAAGAGACGTGGCACTGGCGGAATACACTCAACCTGGCGTACGGACAGACACACTCTCAGGATCCGGAGACAAAAGACTGGCGCAGACCCACCAAGTCGACCGACAAGATCGACTTCGAGAGTCTGCTTCGTTATGTGAAGTGGACCACGCTGCCGCCCTATGCGTCATTCCGCGCCCAGTCCCAGTTTGAAAACGCGAGTGATCCGAACCGGAAGTTGTACCTCACCCCAATCCTCCTCACCGAGGCGGCAGGACTCTCTCGCCAGATCTATAAGAAGAACGCAGATGAGATCCTTACCCGCTCCGGGTTTGCGTTGCGTCAATTTATCGAGCGCAAGTATGTTGACGACATCAAAACCACAGAAACTTCCACTGATGGCGGCCTTGAGTGGGTGACCGACATCGTCTACAAGATCCCGGGATCAAGCATCGGCTACAAGAGCCGTCTGGGAGCATTCAAGGCGTTGTACTATTCCAAGTCCGATGACTTCAAGGGGCTCGAGAGTGAGGATTACTGGAAGGCGATAGATGTCAATTGGGAGAACACCTTCTCGGCCCAAGTCTCGAAGTACATCGGCGTCGCGCTGTACCTGCAGTGGCTTTACGATAAAGAGGTCGATCTGGCGGGCCAATTCAAACAAACATTGTCTTTAGGGTTTTCGTGGAAGAACCTCTAATCGAAGCAGTGAAGGAGGTCACATGTTGAAAGAATTCAAGGAATTCGCCATGCGCGGTAATGTCATGGACATGGCCGTAGGCATCATCATTGGCGCGGCGTTTGGAAAGATCATTTCCTCGCTCGTGTCAGACGTCATCATGCCGCCGATTGGCAAACTGATGGGCGGGGTCGATTTCAGCAATCTCTTCATCTCGCTGTCCGGCGGTCAACACGCTTCGCTCGACGCGGCGAAAGCCGCAGGCGCCGCGACGATCAACTACGGTGTGTTCATCAACACCGTGATCGATTTTGTGATTGTGGCTTTTGCCATCTTCATCCTGGTGAAGGCGATGAACAAGGCCAAACGCAAAGAGGCGGCGCCGGCGCAGCCGACGACTAAGCCCTGCCCCGAATGCCTGATGGATATCCCGATCAAGGCGACTCGGTGCGGGCATTGCGCGGTAGTTCTGGCTAAGTAGAGGAATCGCCAGCCGACCAGTCGGACGCGAATACTGCCGGAGTTTGCGAACGGGGGGAGTTGAACCCCCACGGGTCACCCCACTGGATCCTAAGTCCAGCGCGTCTGCCAGTTCCGCCACGTTCGCATGCTTGTGCCCTGCGTTGCTGGAAGCAATACTTCCGCCGGCCACCGAATGTTACGTTCGGTGGACTTGGAGATCAATCCGTTTGCATCGCGGGCTTGGGGGGATATCTGTGACCACGATCGGCTTGTTGTTTCTTAGCAACCTGTTCATGACGTTTGCCTGGTACGGCCATCTCAAGTACCGGCATGTCGGTATCGGGAGGGTGATTCTCATCAGCTGGGGAATCGCCTTCTTTGAGTATTGCCTTCAGGTGCCTGCCAACCGCTGGGGGTATGGGCAGTTCTCAGCCAGCCAGCTGAAGATCATCCAGGAGGTGATTTCGCTCACCGTGTTTGCCGGGTTTGCCATTTTCTATCTCGGCGAAATCCCCCGGTGGAATCACCTCGTCGCTTTCATGTTGATCGTCGCAGCCGTGGTATTCGCGTTTTGGCCGGATGTTGTACCTGTGCGCGGGCAATGACAGATAGGACCAACAGGCCCTGAGGAACGAAGAACCTCACACGCCCGTCCGCCGGATTCAGCCCTTCACTGCGGTTGGCTTACCGGTTTCATCCAGCGCCACCATCACGAAATGTCCACGGGTCGCCAAGAACCGCTCGGCCGTTAGTGGGCGTTCGGCCTGCATCTCCACTTCGACCGTGACCGAGGTGTTCCCAATCTTCACGATCTTGGCGCGCAGCATGACGATCGTACCTTCCGGCACACTGCGTTTGAACTCCACACGATCCGATGCGATTGTGACCATCGTCTTGCGCGCGAACCGTGTGGCGCACAGCCACGCCGCCTGATCCATCCATTGGAGGGCATATCCTCCGAACAGTGTCCCGTAGTGGTTGACGTGAAAGGGGAAGACGATCTGCGTCAACGTGAATTCAGCATCGGGACTGATGGGCTTGGTCATTCTCTGCCTTTTCGGAGGTGGGAATGGTCACGGGGCCAGGAGTAGCGGCGCAGGGATTCGAACCCCGGACACGCGGATTATGATTCCGCTGCTCTAACCAGCTGAGCTACGCCGCCCTTAGACGATCAAGATTATGCCGATTCTGCTGCCGAGTCAAGCCGTTCACTCTGGGGAAGAATCAATTGAAATGCCCGAAGCTGAGTGCGTGAATCACCCGGCGTGAGGCGCTGCGCTTGGGTGTTACGCGGCGAGCCGACTTGGCGGCTACGCGGTTGGGAGCGCGTGTCGCCGGTACAGTATCTATCCTGTGTTTGAGTACCAAGCGGAACTGGGGAAGCAGCCGCCCGCGGGAACAGCGTCCGCAAAACAATTCTGCGGGCTTGGTCCGCCGGAATTCCCGCCAACAAGTTGGGCAGGCATAAATAAACTTGGCGCGTGGATGAATCCCGTCGTAGTCGCGACAATGAATGCTGGCGCCGACGCGCTGGGCTTCGCGACGAAACGCCGGGCCGTGGCCCATGTAGCGAAGGTGGATCATCTCATGCTTGAGCGTATCATCCAAATCCTCCGGGAAGCGCTCGTGGTATGTCCGCGACAACGTGATCAAAGCGCGGTGCCGCTGGCAGGTTCCGGCAATCCGCATCCGAGTCGACCAACGGATTGTTGCATCGGGAAGTTTCGACTGGAAAAACTCGGCGTTAAACTGTGCGAAGCGCCGCTTGAGCTCGGCTTCGTCCGGTAAGCAGACGGGGGCCGCGGAGAGCAATTCAAGCTGTGACATTCAGAATCGTCTTGTCAGTTATCAAACGAGCATGCTGAACAGCGGCCGTGGCCGCAAGAGGGCTCTATGTCGTGGCCGCCGGATGCTGTGGCAAATGCCGCCTGTTGGCGTACGAGCTCCGACGACTGGCAATTGGGACACTTCACCGAGTCCGCATTGTCGCGAGAGAGTATCAACTCTTCGAATGTGTGGGAGCACGAGTTGCATCGGTAGACGTAAATCGGCATATGACGTGGCCTTTGGTTTTTCGGACATCATCCGCCAGAGCACTGGCAATCAATGTCCGCGAACTGAATTTAAGTGCGGTGAGGGCAAGGCGCCAGAGAGTTGTTCACTCTCAGGCATCGTCAGAGGTATTTGCCGATTCGGGGAGCCGCATGACCCGGACCCGCCGGATCCGCTGGCCATCCATTTTCTCGATCGTGATTCGCAATCCATGTTCCTCAAACGACTGCCCGATCCGCGGCACTCCGCCGACCCGGTCATAGATCAGCCCGCCGATCGTCTCGAATTCTTCATCGGGAACTTCGATGCCCAGTTCTTCGGCGATGTCGTAGAGCGAGACCACGCCGTCGGCTTGGATGATATCGGGGGCGAGCTTCTCGATGGCGCGGCGGTGCCCGTCGTGTTCATCCTCGATCTCGCCGACTATCTCTTCGAGGATGTCCTCGAGCGTCACCAGCCCGGCGGTCCCGCCGAACTCATCGACGACGATGGCGATGTGCGTCTTGAGCAGTTTGAACTCTTCCAGGAGCGCATCGACGCGTTTGGTTTCCGGTACGACGAAGGCCCGGCGCGCAAGCGACGAAAGATTGACTTCGCCTTGGGCCTCGGCACAAAAGAGGTCCTTGATGTAGAGGATGCCCACCACCGTATCAAGTGTGTCGTCATAGACCGGAAGCCGCGAGTGTCCCGATTCGACGATCTTCTTGCGGACATCGTCAATCGACGCGTCAACGGGGACCGCGACGATGTTAATCCGCGGAACCATGACCTCGCGGACCTCGGTATCTTCGAGGCCGATGACACCACGGATCATCTCGCGTTCTTCCGGCTCAATCACCGGCTCGTCCATGCCAACCGAATCAGCCAGCGAGTCAAAGGCCCTCTCGACAATGTCGTCGCGCTCGGCGCTGCGAACCGGAGTCGGCCGCAGCGCGGCGATCCACCGCGTGAGCGCCAAAACCGGTTGGAACACGCGCCAGACCATCGACAACGCGGCCAGCCGCAATGACAGAAGTCGCGGCGCCGGCTCCGCCAATGCCACCCGGCGCGGCAAGACATCACCGACCATCACATGCAGAAACCAGAGGGAGAGGAGAATGACGCCCAGGCATGGCAAAAGCGGAAAGTCCGTGGATTGGCACCACTTGGGTACCGCCCACATGGCCAGAACCAGCATGATTCCAAAAGCCAGCGACTTGAACAGGTCCGCCGCCAACACCACATCGCGCGACGACAGTGCCAACTTGGCCCAACGCCCCTGCGGCCGCTTCTCCTCCGTGTCGACATCGACTGCCAGATCGACCAGCGCGCTCAATTGCAGGGCGCCGGCACTGGTGAGATACATCACCGTCAGCAGCACGACCGATGCGGCCAGCGCGATCAACATCTCAATCATCATCGTGCTCGCTTGCTGCCACTCGGACCCGTATCAATCCGCCGGCCGCGAGATAGCGGTTTTCCGCACGGATCATGCGCCGATGGTCCTCGGGACGGTGATGATCGTATCCGAACAAGTGCAGGCAGCCATGCACTGCCAGGCGTGTCAATTCGTCACCGATCGCGCCTCCGTGTTCAACCACCCAACGCTTGCAGTGGGCATAATTGCAATAGATCTCGCCGACAAACTTCTCAGATTCAGTGCCGGGGAGCACTTCAGCAAATGGGAATGACAGTACGTCCGTCGTCTTGTCTTTGCCTTTGAAGCGGCGGTTCAGGCGACGCATGGTGACGTCGTCTACGACGATCACTTGGACTGTTCCGTCGCCTTCTTCCTTGGCAATGATCGTCGTCAACAACTTGCGAATCACTGTCGTGGGAATGCGCGCGCTATCGACATCACGGACAATACGCACGCGTACGGGGTCACGCCGGGAGGGGCGTTTGCCATCACGTGGCTTACGAGTCTTGGGGAGCGTAACAGTCATTCGAACTCAATACTGCTTTCCCTGGGTACGAGTCGTCGGAGACGGAAAGCGGATCTGGGTCGCTCCATCGGGGGACGACCCTTCGATTTCATCGACGTCATCTTCCAGGGAATCGACGGCCGAAGGATAATCGATGCGTTGATGGAAAACGCCGATCAGTATCTTCACGAATGCTTCCTGAATTCTGTGCAAGTCGCGAAGCGTGAGGCTGCAATCCTCCAGTTGCCCCGCGAGGAACTTGTCGGTAATGACCTTTTCGATCACGGCCTGGACACGGCCGGGTTTGGGATCGTCGAGCGTCCGGGTGACCGCTTCGACCGAGTCGGCGAGCATGAGAATGGCCGTCTCACGCGTCTGCGGCTTCGGGCCGGGGTAGCGATACTCTTCCTCCGGGACTTCCTCATCCGGCGATTGCTTCTGTGCCTTGTGATAGAAGAAGCTCATGACTGTCGTGCCATGGTGTTGTTCGATAAAATCGATGACCGCATCCGGCAAATTGTGTTCCAGAGCGAGTTCTTTGCCGCCCTTCACATGCCGTTCGAGAATTAGTGCGCTCATCGAGGGCGAAAGCTTGTCGTGCTTGCTTTTCGTATGCCGCATGTTCTCGACGAAGTATTCCGGTTTTTCCAACTTGCCGATGTCGTGGTAGTAGGCGCCGACACGCGCCAAGAGGGGATTGGCTCCAATCGCTTCCGCCGCTGACTCCGCGAGATTCCCGATGACGATGGAGTGATGGTAGGTGCCCGGCGCTTCCAGCGACATGCGTTTGAGAAGCGGGTGGTTGAAGTTCGATAGCTCCAGGAGCGTCAAGTCCGTGGTAAATCCAAAGAGCGACTCGAACACCGGCAGGAAGCCGACGCACACGATGGCCGAGGCGATCGCGTTGATCATCCCGTACCCCGCGGCCACGAGGATCCCTTCGGTTTCGGTGTAGCGGAGCGACTCAATGACCACGATGGCCATGAGATAGGCCAGGGACCCATAGAGAGCCGGGCGGTAGAAATCGTAGCGGCGACGAACCGTGCGCACGCTGTACGCCGAGACCATGCCCACCGCGAGACCCACGACGAATACCGGAAAGTTGAAACCGGTCACGACCCCGACAAGGATTGAGAGGAAGACAGTCGACACCAGCGCGGTCCCCAAATCCACCAGGACCGTGATCAAGATCGCCATGAGCGGGATGGGAATGAGGTAGAGGAATGGCCATCCCAACATTAGCGCGAACCGCGAGGCGGCCAACACGAACACCCACAAAGTGGTAACGAGCAGGATGACGGCCGTCCGTTTGAGATAGCGCGGGCGAAAATGGTAGAAGTGCAATGCCATGCCGACGACGCAGAAGAGGGCAAAGAGGACTCGTCCGCCGATTGGCAACAGGTAGCCCGTGGCACTATCAGAGTCGCGGCGTTCCGCCCGCAATTGTGCTAGAGCTGCAAGCCGTTCAGCATGCGCCGGTGTTACACGCTCGTTTTTGGAGACGATTCGTTCCCCGCGATAGATGCGAATCTTGTACGGCTGGATCTCGTCGAGCCTTGTCTGGCGGCGTTGTTCGGTCGTTTCATGATCATAGACGAGGTTTGGCGCCAAAAGGCCGCCAATCACAACAACCACGCGCTGTCTTTCCGAATCATCCACTCCGGGGATTTCACCCAGTTCGGCGTCGATGCGCGCGCGGGCGGCGGAGCGGTCCAGGACTTGATCGCGTTTGAGCGGCATCTCACCGATACCGGGGCGATCGACCATCACAAACGGACTCTCACTTGAGGGGAGGAATCGGCTGTCAGGAAAAACGCCGGTCGTGTAAAGTCGGCGCACCACATCTTCCGCCGTAAAGCGCAATGCCAGCCATCCGCCGCCGGGACGTGGTGGTGTCAGAGTGTCGAGATCCCACCACGGGAACTCCTGCGCCAGCCGTTCCTTGCGGAGGCTGGGGCTGATCGGCGATGCGGCGAGCCGCTCGGCCCGATTAAAGAAGGTACCCAGCGTGCGCTGGATTGAGTCGGCAATTGCGCGATCATAACTCAAGATCGGCGGCGTATCCCGCCTGATCTCATCCTCTTCCGCGTGCAACTCTTCCAGCGATTTCAAGACCGGGAAATCAAACGGCGCGATAATTTCCGCGGTGGCGATGTCGCCTTCGCGCGGGAAATCTGGCGGAACAAAAAGTTGCGGGCGAGGAAAGAAAACGATCGAACAGGCAATGACAGTCAACCCCAAAACAACATGGAACGACGTCTGGAGACGACGGTATTTCCGCGTATCCGCGACATCTTCCAGGCGGGCTCGGGCTCGCGCCGCAATCGCCCGTTTGGTTCGGAGAAGGAACAGAAACATAACAGATCGTTACTCTTTGGTATCCTCATGTGAAGCGATGCCATTGGGGGATTGCAGATCGTGGTTGTGACGCGCGCCATCGTCACGGGTCTCGTATCGCTCGAAGGCCCGGATAATGGCCCCCACCAATTTGTGACGCACAACGTCCTTCTCGGTTAGATACACCATACCAATGCCTTTGATCCCTTTGAGGATCTGGCAGGCCAGCGTGAGACCCGATGCGGTGGGGTGGGCCAAGTCAATCTGGGTCAGGTCTCCCGTGACAACCGCCTTGGATCTTTCTCCCAAGCGCGTCAGGAACATCTTCATCTGGCCGACGGTGGAGTTCTGGGCCTCATCGAGAATCACAAAAGCGCTGTTCAACGTTCGGCCGCGCATAAAGGCCAATGGCACGATCTCGATTGTGCCGTTCTCCATGAGCCGGTGCATCTTGTCCATCGGCATCATGTCGTAGAGAGCATCGTAGACCGGGCGCAGGTAAGGATCGACCTTCGCGCGGATATCGCCGGGTAGAAAGCCGAGCGACTCGCCCGCCTCGACTGCGGGGCGTGCCAGGATAATGCGGCTGACGAGCTTGGCTTTCAGTTCGGCCACCGCCATCGCAACCGCGAGGTAGGTCTTTCCTGTGCCCGCCGGGCCCACGCAGATCGTGATGTCGAAGTTCTCGATTGTCTCGAGATACTCCTTCTGGCCGAGCGTCTTGGCCGTGATCTTCTGGCGCGACCCTGGGGCGCCCACGGCCTCCAATTGCGCCGATGGCCCCTCGCTGCCGTCTGCCACAACCGTGATGGCGTAATTCAGATAGCGCTCTGACAACTCACCGGTTTTCTCGATATGCGAAAGCAGGTCGACAAACAGCCGCGAGACTGGATCGAGTTTCTCCGGCGGCCCGACCGCGACCACTTCATCACCTCGCGCCGTGAGATTGACCCCCAACCGTGCTTCGATCAGAGACAGAAAGACGCCGTGCCGCCCGAAGAGGACTCGCGGGTCGGTTCCTTCGATGGAGATGATGCGCTGGGCGGGTCTACTCAAAGCGGATGCGCCTGGAACGGCGTTTGGTTGGTGTCCCCCTCAAGGAGACCGCCGTCGGCGCAATCAGGAGAAGGTCGGGTGCAAATTCGCATGCTCTGGACTCTGGCGACCGATAAGGACCATCTCAAAGGACGCCCTCTATTAATCGGTCAGACGATCTGCAAATATACGTGACCCAAACGGGACTTGCGGCTGCATTCTTGGCCGCGGGCCGAAACGCCTGCTATTCCCTTGGGAATCAAATGGTTAGGGTTTAGCTCTTGATTTGGATGCCCAACTCGTCGAGTTGGTATTGCTCTATTTCCGAAGGGCAGGAGTCCATGAGCGACTGCGCCTGCGTTGTCTTCGGGAAAGCGATGACATCGCGCAATGAGTCCGAATTGGTCATAATAGCCACAATTCGGTCGAACCCCGGCGCGATGCCGCCATGGGGCGGAGCTCCGTATTCCAGCGCCTCCAGGAGAAAACCGAACATACGCTTGGCGCGCTCATCGTCGATCCCAAGGGCGTTCAAGACCCGACGTTGGATTTCCGG
Source organism: uncultured Ignavibacteria bacterium (assembly GCA_964371625.1). Classification (GTDB taxonomy): domain Bacteria; phylum Zixibacteria; class MSB-5A5; order WJJR01; family WJJR01; genus JACQFV01. Next base: position 811,469 of record CAYJMP010000002.1, read on the forward strand.
TCGGTGATTGCGGATGCCGCCCGATGCGACCTCGGTGCCGTTGAGGACGAGGTCGTACTGGTATGCCCGAATGAACTCCCATGGATGCTCAGGCGTGCCGGGAGTCGCGGTCGTGGTAAAGCCCGCGTCGAGCTTGGGCAAATCATCGTCGAATGGGTGAGTGACGATATTGTGCATGGCATCGTAGCGCTTCGCCTCAGCGTTGTATTCGAAGAGCGGAAACTCCGTTACCCAAGAGAAGGCATACTTGCCAGTGTGCACCAGATTGAGCCGGTTGGCGACTTCGATACGTAACTTGCCCATCGCCGCCCAGCAGGTCTTCACATCCCCGGCGACGATCAAGACCGCGTCGCCGACCCGTGACTCCGTCGCCCCTGTGATGCGATCCAACGCCTCAGGTGCGAGAAACTTCGTGATCGGCGATTTCACGCCTTCCTCGCCGTAGAGAATGTAGGCGAGTCCGGCGGCGCCGTGGTCCTTGGCGATCTTCTCCAATTCGGCGATCTGACTGCGGGACAACGATGCCAGAGCCGGCGCACGCAACGCCGAGACACGTCCGCCCTTTGCGGCGGTCTCCTCGAAGACCTTAAACCCGCACTGCCTGACCGCCTCGGAGATGTTCACGATCGGCAAATCATAGCGCAGATCCGGCTTGTCGGAGCCGTATGTGTCCATCGCCTGCCGATAAGTCAGACGTTGGAAGGGTGCGATGACTTCTACATTGAGGACCTCTTTGAAGAGATGCTTCATCATGCCTTCGACGACGGCAAAGATGTCATCGGGGGTGACGAAAGCCATCTCCATGTCGATCTGCGTGTGTTCCGGCTGACGGTCGGCGCGCAGATCTTCATCGCGCAGACATCGTGCCAACTGGAAGTATCGATCGAAACCTGAAATCATGAGGATTTGCTTCATGAGCTGCGGCGATTGCGGCAGCGCATAGAACCGTCCCTTATGAACCCGCGAGGGCACGACATAATCGCGCGCGCCTTCGGGAGTCGAGCGCATGAGCAACGGCGTCTCGATTTCATAGAATCCCTGGCTGTTTAGATAATTGCGCACCGCGATGGAGGCCAGATGCCGAATTCGTAGTTTGTTTTGGAGTGGGGGACGGCGCAGATCGAGATAGCGATACTTCAGCCGCAGATCCTCTGAGGCATTGGTGTGCTCGACGATCTCGAAGGGCGGTGTCTTCGACTTGTTCAGGACGACCAATCGGGTGACAGAGACTTCGATCTCGCCGGTCGGGAGCTTCTTGTTGACCGTGCCCTCGGGACGTTTCTGCACCGCGCCTTCGATGCCGATTACGGTCTCGGCGCGCAACGCCGCGGCGATCTCCATCGTTTCCTTATCCACAGTCTCTGGATGAAACACGATCTGCGTGATGCCATAACGGTCGCGCAGGTCAATGAACGAGAGCCCGCCGAGGTCACGCCATTGGCCCACCCAGCCATTCAATCGGACTGTCTGCCCGGCGTGTGCGGCGCGCAATTCGCCGCAGTTATGTGTGCGTTTGATGGTATCGATGATCAGCATGTTGTTCCTGTCGTTGCTCGAAAGTGAATCTCAGCCATTGAACCGACCCGTGGCCGGAGGGGCGTATGCAATACGCCATTGACGCGGGCGAAGGGCGTATGCAATGCGCCCCTACGGTTAGAGTTTCTCAATCAGGATCTGCTCACTTCATTCATGTGGGATGTATTCAAACATCTCCGGGGTCCATTGGTCAAGATCCCCGGAAATCTCCCGTTGTTCGGCGCTGTCCATGACTCGCAGTGCGTACTTCCCTTTGGCAATCTCGTCGTCCCCGATAATGATCACGTACTTGGCGCGCCCACGATCTGCTTCCTTCATCTGCGCTTTCAAACCCCTGCCGAGAAAATCGCGGTCGGCCGAGACACCGATGGAGCGCAGACGTCCGAGGACTTCGGTGGCCCGACGTGATGCGTTTTCACCGAGGGCGCAGACGAAGACATCGAGACGATCCACCGCTGGGACCGCCTCTTGGGGCAAAGCCGCCAGCACGCGTTCGAAACCGGCCGCAAACCCGACCGCGGGTGTTGGCGGACCACCAAGAATCTCCACAAGCCCGTCATAACGGCCGCCGCCACAGACCGAATCTTGCGCGCCAATCCCAGTCGACTTGAACTCGTACGTCGTGCGCGTGTAGTAGTCCAGGCCTCGTACCAACCGCAGTTCGATTGAGTAGCTGATTTTCAACTGATCCAAGCCACGTTTGACCGCATCAAAGTGCACCCGGTCCGCGTCTGTCAGGTAGAGATCGATCGCAGGTGCGTTTTCGTAGATGCGCTGGCACTTCTCGTTCTTGCAGTCGAAGATACGTAGCGGATTGGTGGTCGCGCGACGCTTGCAGTCGGAACAGATCGCGTTGAAAACTTCGGGTGCGTGCAGGAATTCCCGCAGTGCTTTATCCAGGTCGCGCCGCGCGTCGGGTCCACCGATGGAATTGATGACCAGCCCGAATTCCTTCATACCCAACTCGGTCAGGATTGCCTGCGCCAGCGCTATTGTCTCCACATCCGCTTCGGGACCCGCCGGGCCGATCAACTCTGCTCCAAACTGGTGAAACTGACGCAGGCGTCCTTGTTGCGGGCGTTCAGCGCGGAACATCGGCCCGATATAGAAGAACTTCCACGATGGGCGTTTGATACCCAGCGACTCCTCCAGATAGGCCCTGACAACCGACGGCGTGCCTTCCGGCCTGAGCGTGACCGAGCGATCGCCACGGTCCGTGAAGGTGTACATCTCCTTCTGCACGATGTCGGTGGATTCACCGGTCCCACGTTCAAAGAGCTCGGTCGGCTCCAGAACCGGACAACGTATCTCACCAAACCCGAATCGGCGCATGACGTCGCGGACTATTGCCTCCGCCCGCACCCATTGGGCGCTTTCGTCAGGCAACAAGTCGGCCATCCCGGCGAGGCGCTTGAAGTCAGTGACTCGGTAAGTAAGTCCCATAATGAATCATCCAAAAAAAGCCGCCGGGGGATCCTGCAAACGACACCCCGGCTCTTTCTAACTCATCAATCTGACTCCCGCACGCTGTCCAAGTCAATTCGGAAAAAATGATGCCGGAAATTGCGCCGGCCACATCTTTTCATATACGAAAATTCTTTTTGTCACGTATTCGAGTCAGGAAGAGGGGATCGCGCGACTTATTGCCCTCCTTGTGAAATCTTAAGTTCTGGACAACGTTAAGAGCGGTCTTCATAGGGGCAATCTGCCCCAGAGGGAGAGGTGCGTATGAGTCGACCTGCCCGACCTCGGAAGACGATCTGGCACCCGTTGTCGTTGCAGCAGTTGACCACCAACGAATTCATCATGGTGGTCAACAAGATCCTCGCCGGGCGGTATTCGCTGTTACGCGGAACCATGAAGGATGCCTCGGCGTCCGGCGAACCGCCCCAGCTCCCGCCTCCCGTCGGGTCTTGATCCAAACCGGCCCCTCTGCCGGTCCCGCATGGTCCCTCACCCATGCGGATCCAGTTCTTCGAATGAAGCGAATGGATCGCATTTCGATCCGCCTTTGCGATTGCCGCATGCCCGCCTCTGCTCTAAATTCGCGGTGCAAGCAAAGGAGCTCAAGCATGCGTGCACCACTCGCGATCCGGACGGCCTTATTGATTTTCACGATATTCACGACCGTGGTGTGCATCGGTCATGCCCCCGCCATGGCCCAGGATCCTGCATCCGCCGTTCCGCCTGCTGCGCAGGACGATGCCGGTTGGGGTGAGATGTCGCCCGAGCGTCGCGCCGAAGCGATCGAATACTCGAACACTCGTAATCTCCTCTATTTCGTAGAGTTTGTTTTCGGCGCGCTGATCTGGATTGCGTTGCTCTTCACCGGGCTCTCAAGCCGGATCCTCACCTGGGCCGAGAGCGTCAGCAAGAAACGCTTTCTCACACTTGTTCTCTATCTGCTTGTGCTTATAGGAATCGTCCAACTCCTATCGCTACCCTTGGAGTACTACACAGGATACCATCTCGAGCATCAGTATGGTCTCTCGAATCAGACCCTGAGCGCTTGGGGGCTGGAATTATTAAAGAGCCTCGCGGTCGCCGTTGTGATCGTGACCCTGCTTGCGGCGATCGTCTATGCCATCATTCGTCGCAATCCACGTGCGTGGTGGGCGTGGCTGGGTGTCGTCTCAGTGCCGCTCATCATTTTCTTTGTTGTCATCGCACCGATTGTTCTGACGCCGATCTTCTATGAAACCAAGCCGATGGAGGACACGCCGCTCAGGGCGCAGATCATCAGTTTGGCCGAGCAATCCGGCATTCCTGATTCACGCGTTTTCGTCATGAATGCCTCCAAGGACACCAAGAAGCTCAATGCCTATGTCACCGGCCTCGGCAAGACCAAGCGCATCGTTCTCTACGATAATCTCATCGCCACCATGGGACCGACCGAGGTGCTCTTCGTCGTCGGGCATGAGATGGGGCACTACCTGCTTCACCACGTCTGGATAGGACTGGCAGTTGCAGTTGGCTTCATCTTCATCACCGGCTATCTGGCTCATCTGATCATGGCCCGCCTGATCGAGCGGCACCGGGCGCGGTTCGGCTTTGACCGGCTGTCCAGCTTCGCGAGCATGCCACTCATTGCGCTCAGTTTCTCGGTGATCGGATTCGTCTTCTCGCCGATCCAGAATGGCATCTCTCGCTATTTTGAGCACGAGGCCGACATCTTCGGCTTGCAGAAAACCGGCGATGGCGAGTCAGCGGCCGGAGCCTTCGAGAAACTGGCCAACGTCAATCTCTCGAATCCCAATCCATCGGCGTTCATTGAATTCTGGCTGTACGATCACCCGGCGCTGTCCGATCGTGTGACTTTCGCGCGATCGTGGCGGGGGGAAGGCGGCGCAAGCAGTGGCGTGGCCCACGCCGCGACCGGCACCGCGGCCAGTGATGCTGGCCAAAACGGTGACTCCACGCTGATTCTGCCCGGTGAAAAGCACTTGCGCAACATCCGCCAACTGTCGTTCGGGGGCGAGAACGCTGAAGCCTACTTCAGCATGGATGGGCAGAAACTCACGATGCAATCGACCCGTGAAGGCTACCCGTGCGACCGTATTTACACGATGAACATCGACGGCACCGATACACGATTGGTTTCGACTGGCCACGGTGTGACGACGTGTTCGTTTTGGGCGCCGGATGGCCAACGGATCGTCTATTGCTCCACACACCTGGTCGATGACACCTGTCCGCCAAAGCCATCGATGTCGCAAGGATACGTCTGGCCGCTGTACAAAGGTTACGACATCTTCTCGTGCAAACCTGACGGCAGCGATCTCAATCGTCTGACCGATACGCCCGGATACGACGCGGAGGCTGTGTATTCAAACGATGGCTCGAAAGTCCTCTTTACCTCAGTGCGTGATGGCGACCTCGAGCTTTACACCATGAGCCCCGATGGCACGAACCCAGTTCGGCTGACCCACGAACTTGGCTACGACGGCGGCGCCTTCTTCTCATGGGACGACAAAATGATTTGCTACCGTGCGTCCCATCCGACCGATTCGGCTGAGGTCGCAGATTATACGGGCCTGCTCGAACAGGGACTGATTCGCCCGGGCAAGCTCGAATTGTGGGTGATGAACGCGGATGGAACTGGAAAGCGCCAGGTTACAAGCAATGGCGCCGCTAACTTCTGTCCGTTCTTCCATCCGGACGGCAAGCGCCTGATCTTTGCGTCGAACATGAACGATCCGCAAAAGCGGAATTTCGATCTCTACATGATCAATCTCGACGGGACCGGCCTCGAACAATTGACCTTCAATGAGTCCTTCGATGGCTTCCCGATGTGGAACAAGGAAGCCACCAAGCTCGTGTTTGCCTCCAACCGGAATCAAGTCAATCCCGGGGAGACAAACATCTTCATTGCCGATTGGGTGGAGTAGGGTCAGGCCAGCTTTCGAAAGCGCAGCGTGGACAGTGACACAATCAAGACGATTGCGCAGATGGTAACAACGCCCGCGTTCATGAATGCGCCATACGCGGCTCGGCCCAGCAGATCGAATAAGCTCAGCCCCATTGTCAATGCGGCCGCTCCGGCGACGATGCGCCAGGGTGTCGACAGCCGATCGAAATCGTTGGCGAGATAGATGATCGCAGGCGTTCCTACCAGTAGCACAAAATCCCATCCCTGAGGCGAGATGAGGGGGGTTAGGATGAGGAGCAGGGCTCCCTCCAATCCCTCCGGAAACGTCACCCCACGGCGCTTCAAATACACCCACGCGGCCAACCCGACAAGCCCGCACAATGTCAACACGGCCATGGCTGTGGCGACGGGGTTCGGTCCCAGCCACCGAGCATACAGGGCGGATACCGACACATTATCAGGATTCAGGAGATTGGGCGCGGTCGTACTCGTCACGGTTTCCCACCATGCCTGATGCAATACAATATTGCCCGCGAATCCGTACACGATGGCGGGCAAGAGCACGATGGCAAACAGTCCCAGAAGTGCAGCGACCGCTGACCGCAGTTGCCTGCGCGCGATAAGCCAGGGCATGAGGATGATGCCATACGGCTTTGTCGCCACCGTCGCCGCTGTCAATCCGCCGCCCAACACTTCGCGTTTCCTTTTCAGCGCCAGGAGTCCCCACACTGCGACTGTTGCGAAAAGTAAATTCGCCTGACCCAGTGTCAATTCGCGAACGAAGAACTTGCCCATGACCACGATGGCGCAGACGGTCAAGAACGTGTTCGGTCTCCTCTTTTCCGGGAGGAGCTTGATGCTCATGGCGATGAATAACACGATCAAGGCGAGTGACACGATGAGCCAGAGCCCTCTCGCAGTCGCGGGAGGCAAATAACCGAGCGGGATAGTCAGGACGGCGAAGGCCGGGAGATACTTGTACTGATAATGCTGGTCGGTTGTCTGATAGAGAGGTTCGGCAGATGCGGCGCGTATTGCGGCGATGTGATAGACCTGGAAATCCGGCATCCGCATCGTCTGTCCGAATGCGAATGCGCCCCATGCCGCGATGATGAGGACAAGAACGATGATGGCGCGACGAGGTGTCACGACAGAGTGTCCATTGGCGAATCGATCCGGGTTGCGAATGAGAGCAGGCTCAGCAGAAGCTTCGCCCTCCCGTCGGATTAGGGGAGGGCGAAGCTTCTGGTGAGCCTGCTATTTTTTATGTCGGCATTGTTAGTGCTTCGACGTCATGGCTGCGGAAAACTCATTCAGATTCGGCGCGCGGTCCAGGTTCCCGATCGCTTCGAGCACCCGATCCTGTTGTGACTTATTCATCACTTCGGAAGTCAGGGCGCGGAATTTCTCCTCAAGATCGGCGTTGGTCATCGGGTTGGCCGGATACCCTTTCGGGAACTCGACTTCCTTCTCGACAGTCTTGCCATCGGAAGTCGTGATCGACACGCCGGAGAGTTTCTTGGCGGGGAACTGCTTCTCAAAACCAGGATCGGCGACCACTTCGATTTTTAGCAGGAGAGCCCGCAACTTGGGATCGTGAATGCGCTCGTGCGTGAACTGCAGCGGTGTGATCATGCGGTCCATAATCGCCGCGCCGATCACGTAGGGAAGCGAGTGATCGGCCGTCTCCTTTGTCTCCGGATGGTATTTCGTTGGGTCGGCGAGAATGTCCTTGGCACGGGCGATCGTGCGGACTTTCACGTGACTGACTTTGTCCGCCTTGATGTCATGCGTCTTGACCAGATCAAGGGCGGCAGAAATCGGGGAATGCGTCAGCGCCTCGGTCGGAAACGCCTTGTAGGCACAGTGCCCAATCCTCCAGGATTTGCCCAGTCCATCGGTCAACTTCGCCATATCCCAATCCGGGCCGAGCAATTGACAGAATCCCTCTTTGCCCTCCACGATCAACTCTGTCCCGATGTACCCATGATGCGCCAACCGTGCCGCGAAGACACCGGAGGATGCGGCCATTGGGTCGACAGTGTTCTTCATCATCGTCAGTTTGCCGGCCGCAACCGCGCCCATGGTCATGCTGTGGCAGGTCGAAATCCCGACCGCATTCACGGTCTGCTCGACACCAAGCCCCATCATGAAGCTGGCGACAACCGGCGCAGCGATCTGCGTTAGTGAGGCGTGATGCCACCCACGCTCACGGATTCCCGGCACGCCAAACTCACAGAGGCGCATCTCCAATTCATAGGCGAGAACGATTCCCGCGATCACTTCCTGGCCGGTGCGGTTGTACGGCTCGCCGATGGATGTGGCGATCGGAATGAGGTCGGAGGGGTGCGAAGGATCGGCTTCCCAGTAGATATCGTTATAGTCCATCACGCGGATAGCCAGCGAATTGATCAAGGTTGCGAAATAGGCGCTGGTCTTCTCTCCCGAGGACCAGATCGTGCACTTGTTGTTGCCGCCGAAATCCGTGATGACTTTGCGCATGATCTGCACGTCTTCGTGGTGGAATCCACCCAGCGCGCATCCGCAGGAGTCCACCAGGAACCGTTTCGCATGCACCACCGATTCGGTGTCGATCTGCTCAAACTTGAGTTGGGCGGCAAATTCGGCCCAAGTGCGGGAGATGCTCTTTTTGACGTCGACCATCGATTTCCTCAGCAGTCCTCAGGAAGTTTAGGAATGCGAGTATGCGAGAAAAAGCGGTGGGAATCAAGATGCTGGGAAGGGGGATAGAGGCGCACGGATTTGCGCCCACTCTTCGTCGCGAACGGGCGCACATCCGTGCACCCCTACGGCTTTCGGCTAATGCCCCGTCCCGTTGCCGTTTTCTAGCAGGCCGTCGCGCATATGCAGCGTGCGTTCGGAACGCATCGGCAGGTTCGGGTCGTGGGTGATGATCATGATCGTGTGGCCGGCCTTCCACAACTCCTCGAAGAGATCAACAATCTCTCTCCCAGAGGCTGTATCGAGATTGCCGGTGGGCTCGTCCGCGAGGATGAGGTCGGGATTGTTGACCAACGCCCGTGCGATCGCGACTCGTTGCATCTGGCCGCCTGAGAGCTCCGTCGGTTTGTGATGGATGCGGTCACCCAAGCCTACCCGATTCAGCACTTCGGTGGCGCGCCTGCGACGTTCGGATGTTCCGACACCCTTGAACACCATTGGCAATTCGACATTCTCGAGAGATGACATGTAGGGAAGAAGGTTGAAATTCTGAAAGACGAAGCCGATGTGATGATTGCGAATCTCGGCAAGACGGTTGATGGTTAGTTTGTTGACCTCTTCATGCCCGAAGAGGTACTTGCCGTCACTGGGGACGTCGAGGCAGCCGAGGATGTTCATCATCGTCGACTTGCCCGATCCCGACGGACCGACCAGCGTCAGAAATTCGCCCTTGCGGACTTTGAGATCGACGCCGCGCAATGCCTCGACCTTCACCTTGCCGGTATCATAGACTTTGCGCACGCTGTGTAGTTCGATGATGTTGCCGTTGCCATTCGCATTCATTGCATTTGCCTCAATCGTTCATTCGTAGCGTAAGGTTTCCGCTGGATTCAGTCCCGCCGCCTTGCGCGCCGGGAAATATCCGGAAATGATCCCGATCACACCTAAAATCGCGACCGTGATCAGGCCAATTGGCAATGAGATCGTTGGATTGCCGAGCCACGACATGGTCGATTCCGTGTCGCGGGGAATAAGCGACATCAGGTCGCAGAGAAGCTGGGAAACAAATATCCCCACCACCCCTCCCGAAAAACAGATGATGAGCGCTTCCAGGAGGAACGTGTTGTGAATGACCCGGGGTTTGGCGCCCAGGGCCATTTTGATGCCGATCTCCTTGGTGCGCTCCCTGATCACGACATACATGATATTCGCGACACCAACACCGGCGATGAGGAGCGTCATCGCGCCGATGATTCCCATGAAGATTTGCATGCCGATCATCATCTTCATCAGTTCCTGACGTCCCTCGATCGTGTCCCAAATCGACAACGCCTGCTCGTCGGCGGGATCAAACTTGTACTTGGAACCCAGTACCTGATAGAGCCGGCGTTCGACCACTTTGTTGAGCTGATCGGTGCGCGGCATGATGACCATGTTGCTTAAGTACTTGTTGCCGAAGATGGCCGCGAAGGTCGTCGCCGGAATCGATCCTTTGTCGACATCTGGTCCGCCATACATGCCCATCTGCTGTTTGTCGGTCCCGACGCCGATTACAGTAAACGGCATACCCGAGAGCTGAACCGTCTTGCCGATCGGAACTTCTTCACCGAAGAGTCGCTTGGCGAGTTTGTTGCCGAGAAAAAGAACGCGGCGCTTTTCTTCCATGTCGATGCGGTTGATGTAGCGCCCGCCATTGAGTGGATAGTGCGCGCGCATCTGCTGGTAAGACGGATACTCCCCGCAAACATGTTCGGATAGCACCTTGCGGCCATAGACAAGATCGATGCCCCAGTCCGAGTACTCGCCGCCGGCCTCCGCGACCTCGGGAATGCTGTTCTTGATCAGATCGAGATCTTCAGGGAGGAATCGTACTCTCCGACCGCGCGGGAGACCTTGGAACGGCATCGACGATTGGCCGCCCCAAACAACCATGATGTTCTCGCCCATGCCGCGTTGGTTACGGTCCAACTGGGTCTTCAGGCCCTCGCCAAATGCCAGAAGCAGAAGAATCGACATCGTACCCCAGACGATAGCCGCCACGGTCAGTGCCGCACGTTTCTTCTGCTTGCGGAAATCCGCCCAGAAATACTTGAGAAATTGAACGAAGCTCATGCTTAATTGCCCGTCATTCTGAGACTTGCGTTTCCTGCAAGTCTCAGAATCTTTTTTCGCTCACAACTTCAATGCCTCAATCGGGTTGCAACGCGACGCGCGGCGGGCCGGAAAAAAACCGGCGATCATGCCGATGAGTCCCAGGACGATAATCGTGATGACCGCCACCGACGCCGATATCGTTGGCACGCCGATGTAGTCCTCGACGCCAAAACTCGGCACAACCGCGACCACGGTCGCGGCAAACGCAAATCCGAGGATGCCGCCGATTGCCGTGAGAAACAGCGTTTCAAACACAAACTGGCTCATAATGAAGCGGGGCTTGGCGCCCAGAGCCATCTTGATCCCGATCTCCTTAGAGCGTTCTTCGACGACCACGTTCATGATGTTCGAGATGGAAATCCCGCCGACGATGAGCGTGAATGCCCCGATGACGCCGAGGAAGGTGCGGAAGGCGATGAAGAAGGCGCCGAAGAACTTCTCATTCTCGGTCGTGTCCCACATGGCCAGTGCTTCGCGGTCGTCTTTGTCGAAGCTGTATTTCGCTCCAAGCACCCGATAGACACCGCTTACTACCGACTCCGTTTCACGCGGGTCCTCGGCACGAAAGACCATGTTGTTCACGTACTCCACACCGTACATCGCGCGAAATGTCGACGTGGGAATGAAGGCCATGCGGACATCGCGGCCCTGATAAGATGAATCCTGGTTCTTGGGGATCATCACGCCGATGACCGTGAAGGGAACGCTGTTGACGAAGATGATCCGCCCCACCGCCTCCTCTTCACCGAAGAGATCCTTCTTCAATTCCGGTCCGATGAAGATTACGCGCCGCTTGTTTTCGAAGTCTTGGTCGTTGAGCCAGCGCGAGCCTTCCGAGGCGATGATGTTGCGCATAGTGCCGTACTCGGGCCAGCAACCGACGACGCGGATGAGTTTCTCAACTTTGCCGACGCGGACTTTGACGTCGCTGCGGCCGTATTCCGGTGAGACCTCGCCGATCCCTTGAACATTCTCTTTCAGCAGGCGGGCGTCATCCTCGCGAAACCTGATGATGCGGTTCTTGGGGAGTCCTTCGAAGACTTTCGAGGTTCGTCCCGGCCACATGATGACGATGTACTCGCCCATCCCGCGCACGGCCGTCTGTTGACGTTGATGGATGCCTTTGCCGAAGGCCAGAAGCAACACGACCGAGGCGGTCCCCCAGAGAATGCCAAATACCGTCAGAGCGGTGCGCATCTTCTGCGAACGGATGTCACGCAAGAGCGAAGTGAGAAAGACCCTGATGGCCATGGCGTCGACTGGTGTCGGACAAAGCCGTTAACTACTTGATTTCCTTTGGCGGGCGTTCGATCACTTCCACACCCTGCTCGAGGCCCGCGAGAATTTCAACCTGCAAGCCGTCCGAGAGGCCGGTCTTGATCGGGATCTCTTTGGCCTCGGTGGGCTTCTCGGAATTGGGAATTTCGACATAGGCCGAATCGGCGCGGAATGTCACCAGCCGTTCGGGAAGAACGAGCACCGAGTCTTTGCGATTGATGACGATCTCGGCATTGGCCGAGTACCCGGCGCGCAGCTGCGTGCCCTGGGCAATCTCCTTAAGGTGAATCTCAACGTCGAACATGACGGTGTTGTCTTCCTTGCGGGCCTTAGGGGAAATCATGTACAGCTCGCCGGTCACTTTCGAATCTGGAAGCGCGCCGATCTTGATGTCCACCGGCATGCCCACTGTCAGCTTGCCGACATCGATTTCATCGACCGTCCCCTTGAAAAGCAATCGTTCCATCGAGGCGAGCGTGAGTAGGGCGGTGCCTTCCTGGAATGATGTCAGTGGCACAACCGGGTCGCCTTGATTGACATGTCGCGCAAGCACAGTCCCGGAAACCGGCGAACGCAGGATCGACTCAACCGCTTTGTTGGCGATGGTGATCTTCCCGGATTCAATAAGTGAGAGCTTCTCTTCGGAGAGTTTGCTGCGCAGGGTTGCCTCGTCGAGCCGCTGCCGTGCCTTCTCGAATTCCTGATCGGAGATATGTTTCTTCGCCAGCATCTCCTGACTGCGGTTGAAGTCGCGCAGTGCGTTGTCGTACTCGACCGCCGACAACTCGACATTGCGTTTCGCCTCGGCATACTCGAGTGGTGTCGGATCAGGCGCAACCTCAATCAAGGGGTCGCCGACGCTGACGGAATCACCGATCTCGACATAGATCTTCTTCACCAAACCCGGGATTTTCGATTTGATTGCGATCTCGTTGTCGGGCTCGATCCGGCCAATGGCAAGCGCCTTGTCGATGATTGTACCGCGATCAACTTTGACCAGTTTGAATGACGCGTCGGTGTGCCCGGAACGATTCTGGATGATGAAGATGACGCCGGCGATGACGATGATCCCCACCACGCCCAGACCAATCTTCTTGAACATGGGTGACTCCCGGTCAGACAGTTTGTTCGGTATGACCACGGCCGCAAGCTGGCAGTGGGCCAACAACCACGTAGTACGGCCAGCATTTCAAAAGGTTTCGGGACTGAAAAGCCAGGATGTGCGAGCTAAATCGAGAGACGGCCGATTAGATCGGTCGCACGGGCCATGCTCTTGGCAGCGAGGTAGTCGGACAATTCGGCGGCGATCCGAATCGGTGCATCGGGCATGCGGAAATTGGCAGTGCCGACTTGCACGGCGCGCGCGCCGACGATCAGGAATTCAGCGGCATCGGTACCATTGGATATTCCCCCGATGCCGACAACGGGGATGCGTACCGCTTTGACGACTTTATGGACGCAGGCCAGCGCGACCGGCTTGATTGCAGGGCCGGACAAGCCCCCGGTGGTGTTCGAGAGACGCGGCTTGAACGTGTTGTAGTTCACCGACATTCCGACCAGCGTGTTGATCGCGGAGATCGCATCGGCCCCGCCGCGCTCGGCCGCGCGCGCCAGCGCCGCTATATCATTGGTATTGGGAGTGACCTTGACGATCAGCGGAGTCTTTGTCGCCGCGCGGACTTTGGATACGCACTCTTCGACCCATGCGGGATCCGAACCATTATCGATTCCGCGTTCGACATTGGGGCAGGAGAGGTTGATCTCAAGCATGTCGATGCCGGATTCCGATGCGAGCCGTTGGGCCATGCGCCGGTAGTCATCCTGACTGTGTCCGACGATATTCACAATCACGCGGGTTTTCATTTCACGCAGACGCGGCAGTTCTTCGGTGATGAACGCTTCCACGCCCTTGTTCTGAAGCCCGATGGCATTGAGCATCCCGCCGGCGGTTTCGCAGGTGCGCGGGTAGGGATGGCCGGGCCTTGGCTCCAGGGAGACTGACTTTGTCACCATGGCGCCAAGTCGCTCGGTCTCGCACCATTGCGCCACTTCCTCACCGGTGCCCGCGGTTCCGGACGCGGTCCAGATCGGGGTTGCGAAGCGGATACCCGCAATCTCAACCGTGAGATCAATCGATGGAGTGGTCACAGATTTCGGTCGCATCAGAAGATGATCGATGCCGCGTTGAAGACAGGGCCATCGCGGCAAACCCGTTTGTATGTGTCGTAACCGGAGCTGTCGGCGCCTTGAACCACGCAGCCCATGCAGACCCCGTACCCGCAGGGCATTGAACGCTCCAACGAGACTTCACAGAATGAACCATGGGTGGCGCACACTTTCGCGAGTGCGCTCATCATCGGCTCCGGTCCGCATCCGTAGACGCAGATGCGCGCCGGATCGAGTTTGCCCATCTTAATCATATGATCAAGCAGTGCGACTGCCGTCCCGTGGTATCCCTTGGATCCATCATCACTGGCCCAGTTCGGGCGCAGACCATATTGATTCAATTGGTAAGGGGAAACCGCCAATGGTGCGCTGCGGACGCCGAGAATCATCACGGGCGCTGCTGGGTTCTTCTTTCGTTCTGATTTTGAGAGCAGCTCCAAAGTCCAGAGTCGCAGGGGCGCCATTCCCAGCCCGCCACCGACCAGCACGGGCGTACATGCTCGCGGCGGATGGGTGAAGCGATTCCCCAGCGGCCCCAAGGTGTCAAGTTCGGAGCCGATTGGGTCGGTCGCTAATGACCGTGTACCAACTCCGAGAATTTGATGGAGGACATCGTAAGTCCCGGCGGCCGCATCGGTGGCATAAACCGAGAATGCACGACGAAACAGAAGATCATGGGCCGGGAGGATGTGGACGAATTGACCGGCCCTCGCCGTCCGGGCGATTTCTGGTTGATGGAATCGCTGATGAAATATGTTCGGCCCGAGGCGTCGGGTCCAAACAAGTGTCGAGGTCAGGCGGCGTCTCACTGGGGCGGTGTCACCACGGGCTGCTGGCCAGGATCGAGCGGTACGACCGGCACGCCTCCGGTACGATTGTACCAGTCCAACTCCGACGGATCCGGGGCTGGCGGAGTTACGCGCATCTCGTACTTGTACCAGATCATGAGAGACTCGGGGGCGATCGAATCAGGATTGAATCTAGTCTCCGTCATCGCGCGACGGGTCGCTTCATCGAGATCCGCCGACGGCGATCTTTGAATCAACTCCTGCTCTGCGACGTTGCCAGAGAAATCGATCAGAATCTTGTAGACCACTACGACTTCTTTCGTGATCACGCCCACATCCGATGACGGAAAAACAACCTGACCAAGATACTGCGGTCGTGGTGCCCGAGGCAACTGCGCCGACTCGTTCTCCTCGGTGGAGTCCTGATTCTGTCCGGACGGTCGGTTTTGCGCGAGCGCCTGAGTGTCTTTCTTTTCCCCGACTGGTATGGCCCGCGGCTTCGGCCTCGCGACTTTCTCGGTGAGCCGCGCCGTGGCCGCGGTCGCGAAGTCGGTCTGAGCGTACGTCGCGGCGATTTCCTGATAGGCCCAAACCACGGCGGAATCATCACTCGGCAGGTAACGGTCAGTCAGAACGGCGATCGCGTACTCCGCGCGCGGAACCAGCCGTGAATAGGGATATTTCTCGATGAACTCGTGGAAGCGCTTGATCGCACCCTTCGCATCGTTGTCGATCAGATATCTGTCCTCGGCCGCCGCATAAGCCACGGCCGGGTGCGCGGTGTCCGCGCTCGATCCATTCCATCCAAGCCTGTTAATCGCATCTCCGGCGTAATCGGAGTAGGGGTATTCAGACAAAATCTTGACCAGATAGTCACGCGCGGCTGCAGTATCACCGAATTCGTGCGTGTAGATGTCGGCCGTGGCCAGAAGAGCCTGAGCACCGTAGGGCGTCCCCTTGTATCGCTCCACGATCTCTTTGTACTCAACCAGCGCCGAATCGGGATACTCCAAGTCGAATCGATACAGCTCTGCCAGTTGCATCTGCGTTTCTGCTGCCGTCTCAATCTCAGCGAATGCGGATAGCCGTTCCTTGCGTTGAGCGGCCCGTGCCTCACGTTCGCGGATCGCGGTGCTGTCGACCTTGGGCTCCTCCACTCTGGCGTACAGTACATCATCCGGCGTGGCAGGCCCCAGGACATCTCCCACGCCAAAGTCATACATCGAAGCCGGCGAAGGAGGACCAAGCAGGGAGTCTTCACCGACAATCCGTTCCCAGAAACTGTGCCTCAAGAGTTCGACTGCCCGCGCATTGATGATAAGCTGTAAAGAGTCCACTGGCGGCCCGTACAGCTCCGCGACCGGCGCTCCAGTTGTCGTTGTATCTTCAACACCCGTCGATGGGAGAGTATCGACGGATCCTCCGAGCGAGTACATCAGTTCCGGCGGAGTTGGCGGACCAACACGTGTCGAATCATCCCATGGATTCCGAAATTCTGCCGGCGTCTCGGGGCCATAGGCGCCCGGGCTCCCCTGATCGACGGCCGCCGGTGGTGCTGCTTCCGTGCTGTCGTTTTCCCGGAGAGTCGAGTGGACAAAATCAAACGGGCGCGCCTCCAACGGTGAGGATTTCAGCGCGCGCTCAAGCCGCGGCAGATCCTCAGGATCAAAAGTCTGTGTCGAATCGTTGGCGCCCGCACGCGTAAGCTCGCCGCGGCCCAGCGATTTTCGGAACTGTTCGAGCTTGCTGATGTTAGCTGAACGCGTCAGCGCCTCATTGGCGATTTCGCCCGAGGCGAATTCCTCGCGAACTTTGTCGTAGTATTCCTTCGCCGACCCAAGATCATTCTGCTGGTACTGTTTGATCTCTGCCATGTTGAAGTATGCTTCCGCCGACCAGCGGGTGTGCTCGAGCGCCGCGGCGACCTGTTCATATTGCCGCCAAGCTTCGTCGATCTCGCCTTTTCTCTCCAGGCCATCCCCTAGGAGGAGCCGAATGTTCCCGATCGAATCGATGTAGACTTCATCCTCAGACATGGCCGTGAAGATGGCGATTCCCGAATCGACCAACTGCGCCTCGTAGCATGCCTGGCCCAATCCAACCAGCGCCGAGTAGCGGACGAGTGGATCCTTGTCCCCGGTCAGGGGCTCGTACACGGCGATGGCTTCGGTGGGCTGTTCCAGCGCTCGCAATTGGTCGGCGGCCAGCACCCGGGCTTCATTGGCTCGCGGCGAATTCGGATACTCATCAAGGATGACCTGAAAGGCCGCGACTGCCGAATCATGCGATCCGATATCGGATAGATAGATGCCGCGTTGAAAAGTGGCTTCCGCCCGCCACTCCGGTTTGCGCGCCGTGCCTGCCAACTCGGTAAACGTTCGATAGGCGGCCTGCTCGTCACCGGACTGCATGCGGCAACGCGCCAGGTAGAGCTGCGACTCCTCCACGAAGTCGGATTTGGGATGCACTGCCAGGAGTTCGCGGAAGGCGCTCTCGGACTTTGCGTAATTGTCGATACGGAAATACGACACGCCAATCAGGAAGAGGGCGTCGTCGTGGTATTTGCTCTTCGGATGTTTCTGTACAATCTTCGCCGCCTTGGCAATGGCATCCTCATAGAGGCGGCGATTCGCGGTCATCTTCGTGCCGCCGAATTCGGGATTGTTCTGCTTCTCGGCGTTCTTGAAATGCTTCCTGGCGTTGTACATGGTATTCCAGTACACGCAGCCGGATAGAGGGGCGCAGGCGCTGAGAACCAAAGCCAGGGTCGCAATCCGAAGGGCAGACTGTCTGAGACTTCTATTGGTCATTCGTTTCCTTAGACTGCAAACATCGCCGTACTGGAAATGTTCAACCCCAATTCGTCGCAGAGCGTCGGGAGGATGGCGCCCGATGGACCGCGCAATACTTCATCGAAGCGATCCGACATTTCCGTTGTGTCGGGATTGACTTCAACCAGATATGCCCCAGCCCTTTTGGCCATGTCGGCCAATCCGGCGGCGGGTTGAACCGCCGAGGATGTCCCTACCGAGAGGAAGACCTCCGCGCGAGTGGATGCTTCCCACGCTCGTTTTAGTGCTTCGGGGGGAAGAAGTTCCCCGAACCAAACGACATCGGGACGGATCAAACCACCGCAGCCGCAGGCCGGCAACTGGCCGTCCTCATCCAGCGCGGCCTCACCAGCCGGGGAGCCGCAGTCATGGCATCGACTCCGCATGATGTTGCCGTGGAGTTCGATGATATTCCGCGATCCTGCCTGCGCATGCAGGCCATCGACATTCTGGGTCACGAGTGTAAACTCGGCGAATTTGGTTTCGAGTGCCGCCAGTGCTATGTGCCCGAGGTTCGGCAGTGCCTTGGCAACAAGCTCCCGACGCCACATATACCACTCCCAGACCAGTTTGGGGCGTTGCTCAAAGGCTCTGGCCGTGGCCAACTCCTCCGGTCGAAACTCCCTCCAGAGACCACCCTGACCGCGAAATGTCGGAATGCCGCTCTCGGCCGAAACACCCGCCCCGGTGAGAACAACGACAGACTGCGCCTTCTTCAATTGTTGAAGCAATTCGCGGCTAGGCGCTGTATATGGCATCGGGAGAATATAATCGAACTCCGGTCAGGGATACAGCGCTTAGAGCCCGAACAAATATGGACAGACAGACTTCGATGGCCGAGATTGGCAGCATTGCCCCCTCGACGGTTGGGGGCCCTGAAGTCGAATGAGAAGCAGACTGACCACCGCTATCGTGATTTGCCTGTCGGGACTCAGCCTTACGACGGCCTTCGGCCAGACCTCGCCCGATCCACCCCCGGCAGACTCCCCGCCGATCGTGGATTCGACTGCGCCGCCGATTGGGCCGACGGGATCATTTCAACTCGGAGGCGATCAGGCGATACCGAAGCCTGAGACTCCGGTTACCCGGTCGCTCAAGTCTGAGAATTTCTTCTCGTCGCCGACCGGCACGCTTCTCAAGTCAGTGGCCTTTCCCGGCTGGGGGCAGCTGGCTAATGGCAAGAAGCAGAAGGCCGCTATCTACTTCACTGTCGAATCGTACTGGATCACCAAGTCGCTGATCTGGCGTCACCGCGCCCGCACCGCCGACAATTTCGCGGATTTCTCCCACGCTCAGGACCGCCGCAACTATTTCTACTGGCTCACCGGCATCACAGTCTTTGTCTCGATGTTCGACGCCTACGCCGACCGCTACCTGCTGACGCTCGAACGTACGCGTGACGAGGGCGGGGATTTCTGGGGAGTCGTAGAAGGTTTTGACGCTCACTCACGGTGGCAGTTAACGCTGGCGATCAAGTTCTGACATGTCCAACGGCTCGAATTATTCTCAGCGCCGCCCACCATCTTTTGCCGATCCTGTGCGTATAAGAAGTTCAACGCGTCAACATTGCGCTGTGAATCTGATGCTTCGGGCCCATCGCCGCCAATCCGACCCCATTCGGTGGTCGATTTCTCTCCTGCTGATCCTTGTCGTCGGCCTGGGTGTTTCGACGTCTGCCTCGGCGCAGATGATGCTCATCCCGATGGATGATACGCAGGCCAATCACCTCAAGGCTTACGGTGTTGCGTTCCACTGCCTCACTCGCGGCATCAAGGTCGAATGGTTGTTGAACTACCGGGCCGGATCATTCCTCGCCAATGTCTATCCCGAGATCCTCGACACGTGCGACGTGCGCGGTGTCACCTACGAATTGATTGACGGCGGTAAAGAAGCCGACATTCGCGCGACGATCGAGCAGGAGAACATGGAAGCGGTGGTTCTCGAAAAGGCGCCGCGGATCGCGATCTATGTGCCGCCGACTAACGATCCCTGGGATGACGCTGTCACCTTGGTGCTGAATTACGCGCAGATCGAGTACGACAAGGTCTGGGATGAAGAAGTGCTGCGCGGCGATCTCGACAAGTACGACTGGCTGCATCTCCATCACGAGGATTTCACCGGCCAGTACGGGAAATTCTACGGGTCGTACCGCAACGAGTTGTGGTACCGCCAAGATGTACAACTGTGCGAAGAAACGGCGCTGCGGCTGGGGTTCCGTCGCGTGTCGGACTGCAAGAAGGCGGTGGCGTTGGCAATCAAAGACTATGTCTCGCGTGGTGGGTTCCTTTTTGCCATGTGTTCAGCCCCTGAGACTTTGGACATCGCCTTGGCCGCCTCCGAGACCGACATCGTTCCCGAACAGTTCGATGGCGATCCGCCCGATCCCGATTGCCAGGCCCGTCTTGATTATTCGCGCTGCATGGCCTTCACCGATTTCACCGTGTCGCTCGATCCGTTCGAGTACTCGCATTCGGACATCGACACGTCGCCCGACCGTATCGCTTCACGCCTCGGACCTGAGGGCGATTTCTTCACACTCTTCGAGTTTTCCGCCAAGCTCGACCCGGTGCCGACCATGCTCGTGCAATGCCATGTCGATGCCGTTTACGGCTTCATGGGACAGACCACGGCGTTTCGTAAGAGTCTGGTGAAAAAGTATGTGACGCTGCTCGGCGAAGCAGAGGGACAGGGAGAGGTTCGCTACCTACACGGGAATTTAGACAAGGGCACGTTTACGTTTTTGGGTGGGCACGACCCCGAAGATTATCAGCACCTGATCTATGACCCGGCCACCGAGCTGGCCCTGCACAAGAGCTCGGCGGGATACCGCCTGATCCTCAACAATGTCCTATTTCCCGCCGCGCGCAAAAAGGAGCGCAAGACCTGACGTGCCATTGGAGAAATCGCTTGATTTCTCGGGCGGTTACGTTATCTTGAATGTGTCATAATGAGGCGATTGTAACGAGGATTGCGACGTTGAAAGCCGTCTGCGGTATGTGTTCATGCAGCGTTGACCTCCGGGGGGAAGTCGGCGCAAACTGCCATTGAGACCCGTTTTTTTGCCCCGCCATCATTGCCGCGCAAGCGGACATGAGTAACGGGGCAGCACACGTAAACCCAAGACGACCGGAACAAGCGCGGTCTTTGTGCGTTCTAATGGTGGGCCGTTCCTCAGCGACCCTCCGGGCACAACCGTCCATAGGTTAGGGGAAAGTCGTGAGACAGCTCTCGATTCTGGCAGAGACGTTGTCGGCGGGTTCGCCGGTGGCGCAGCAATTGATCGAACGCGGCGTGCAGGTTCAGCCGACCAATCTACCGGCCGGCACTTACCTCGTAACCGGCACGTGCGCGATTCTGCATCTGACGATTTCAGAATTTTCCCGCTGGATCACCGACAAGACAATCTTTCGTCGCGTGACCGACTTCAAACGCGCCGTCAAAGAACCGATTCTTCTCATTGAAGGCGTCGATACCGGCGAGACACGCACCGTGTCGCCATCGGCATTGCGCGCCGCGCTGGCTTTTGTCGCCGTGCACAACCGCGTGCCAGTCCTGTTTGCTGTCGACGCCAAGGAATCCGCCGATCTCATCTATGCCATGGTCAATCAGGTGCAAAACGGGATGGGGCTGACGCTGGAAGCTCCCGCCGCCACATCACCTGCCGAAGAGCCCGTCGAAGAAGTGGCAGAATCCGCCGGGCATGATGGTGAGAATGGTAATGGCCACAAGAACGGGAATGGCAACGGAACGGATGCGGCCCAGTTGATCAACTTGCCGGAGCAAATCGTGCAGATGGTTCCGGAGATCGGACCCGCCACAGCGCGCTCTCTCCTCAAGCGCTTCGGGAACTTGCGCGGCGTCTTCGCCGCCAACGTGCAGGACCTCACGAAGATCGACGGCATCGGCCCGAAGAAGGCCAAAAAGATCGCCTCGTTCTTCTCCCGACGCGAAGTGCGTTGATCTGAGTCGTCTTACTTCTTCTTGTGGAATTCTGCGATTTTGCGCTCGCCCAGCGGCTGGCGCCGTTTGATGCGCAGCGATTCGCGCACTTCCGCGCGAAACTCAGGATTTGATTTCAGATTCACAATCAACGTAATCGCCAGCGTGATGGCTGCGCCGAGCGAAGCCAAGGCCATGTCCTTGTGCGCATCCCAGGGATCGCCCTGCGCTCCCAGGAACGCCACGCCGGCCTCCGGGGCGACCACCACCGTCGCGCCCCACTCCACCAACTCATAGATCGCCGACAGCGATATCATCACGTCCAGCGGCAGCAAGATGCCCCAGATCCCCCGTGAACCGATGATGCGGTAATAGACCTCGCGCATCGGATAAGCGAGCAGCAGTCCGAAGAGGAAATGCACCACCCGGTCAAAGTTATTTCTCTGCCACCCAAAGATCGGCGCCATCCAGTCGCCGATGGGTGTCTCCGCATATGTGTAATGCGCGCCGATGGCATGCAGAATCATGAAGATCGTGATCGGGATATATGAGAGGTTTGAAAGTGGAAACCATCGGTAAGTAACAACGAGGAAGCCGACACCGAGCACCGCGAGAACATTTTCCAGGAGCCAGTCATCCGGGTAGACCGGGTTGATCGCCATGATCGCCCAGACGATGAGATACGCGATCAGGCACACCGCAGGAACAGTCCTGCGAGACGGCAGAGTCGTTTGCATCATGCGGGACTATCCGCGTGGAAGATGAAGCCAATCAAACATCAAGAACTGCAAGCGCTGAATCAGAAGCGACACGCGCGCCATCACGGTGAATCCGAACGACGCGCCGAATCCGACCATGAGGACGGCGATGCCGATCTTCGCCATGAAACCCGTTGCGCCCTTGTGCTCCTTCGAGAAGAAGAAGTAGACCAGCGCCGTGATCGTACCGATGAGGATGAGCAGGTTGTTGATCGTGAGCGCGGTGCTGGCGTTCGCCAAGTACATCTGAGTGACAAGGTCGATCGATCCGTACAACTGCTCGATGACTTTGGCCTTCATCTCCAGCGTAATCGCGACACCCGCGGTCACACCAATGTAGATGGCCAAGGGATAGCGTGAAATCCAAGTCCAACTCTTGGTCAGGCGCGTCCACATCATGATGCCGAGAAAGAGGGGAATGATATACCACCATTTCCCTTCCTGAAGCGACTGAACCACCTTGGGGACGAAAGCTGTGTAATAGAGGATAAGCACCCAGTATCCGGCCGAGACGCCCACCAGCAGATGTTCAGCGAACTTGTAGAAGGGGTTGTCCTTGTACAAGAACGAAAAGATAGACAGCGTCAGGAACGCTGCGACAGTGGTGGCGATGAGAGTGCTCAATTCCATACGCTCTGGGCCCGTCTCCTAAGCCGCGTTCCTTTTCTGCGCGCGGCGGATGGCGAAAAAGCCGATGTTGCCCACGATGATGAAGATGATGATGATCGCATGTGCGACAATCTGCACCTTCATCCCTTCCACCGCCGGTCCCGGCGTGTTCACGAGTGTCTCATACTCGGCCGCTCCCTTAAGTCCTCCCAGGAGCCCGAAGATCTGGTCGGTCTGCAGGTACGGGTAATACTCGGTCGCCATAACACCGGTCACACCAATTGCCAGCGGCACGCCATAGCGTCCATTCCCATAGGATATCCACCAGTCGGTGGCGGACGTCCCGGAGACATTGATGACTGCCTTGACGTTGCTGTAATTGCGGATGCCGGCCATCATCGGCAGCGAGTCGATCGGCGTGCCGAAGTAGTCGCGCGGGAAGGGAATCCGGTAATTCTGCCCCATGCCAAGGATGATCAGGACTGGATAGGGCTTATAACCCAGGAATACATAATCGACACCGTTCAGGGGTTTCTTCCCCGTCAATGCCTCATGCCGGGCCACCGCCGTGTCGAGGCGTTCGGCAGCCAGCGCCGGTCCGAACTGGTGCAGGGCCGTGACGATGACTTTGATATCCTTGGCAAAACACTGCTTGAGGATGGACAGGGTCATCGGATCCAGTTCCGCTGACACCGATGGGTCATAGTCGAGAGCCAGGTGGATGGCATCGCCGGCCTTCAAGCCATCGACGTAGTTGTAGATATTGCGAGCTTCCTTCGAGATCGGGATCGGGATCGAGAAATGGATCAAGAGCGACACGATGACCGAAAGGCCGAGGATGAGATAGACCCACCGGCGGTCAATTGCGAACATTTTCTCGAAAAAGTTCATCGGTCTAATCGCGCCCCATGTACGAGCGTTCGATTCCCAGGACTATCTTCAACGCCGTGGACACGATCCCCAAACCAACACCGATGAGGATGGCGCGCTTTGCTGCCAAATTCGGAACATTGAGCACCCAGTCGGCTGTCATCCCCACGGGGTCAGTCAGTGGACCCAACGGGAAGAAGCGAATCATCACGATGACCGCTGAGACCAGCAGGACCGACGCCAGCACCGACCGCGCTCGGAAGGCACGGTAGGCGGCCGAGGCGATGAAGAACGCCAAGATTGAGAACATCGTCGATGATACGGGCAGGATGATGTTGTTGAACTGCCAGCGCACCGCCGGAGCATTATGGTCGCCGATTCCCGGGAAGCCGACGATCACCATCGCCGACAACCCTGCCAGCGTCACCAGCGAATACTGCCAATTCTCTGTTCGCTGGCGGATTTTGTTCATCGAGACGCGAATGAGGGAGAAGATACCCAACGTCAACGCAAACACGCCGATGATCGGCGGCCAATCCAGCGCAACGAATTCGTAGAGGAACTCCGACTGCTCGTGCGGAATGAAATACTGAAACAGCATGAAGATGCCGCAGACGAAGATGATGGCAAGTGGTAGTTGGCGCTTCATCGGTTCAGTCTGTCATCAGAAATTCAAATGAAATGCAGTGGCGATCCACTGCCATTTCAGGGCCGCGCCGATACAACCGGCGATCATGACCGCAAGGAAAGTTGCCTTGGCATAGTCCTGTGCTTTGAGTGTACCCAACAGCTTCGGCTCGCGCGAGAGGTAAGCCGACGCCGCGAACAACTCCTCGCCGATCAACGTGTAGTCGCAAGCGACCACAAAAAATGGGATTTGCGTAGTCCGATCCGTACCCGAAATCTGAATCGAGCCGGCGATCGAGCCGGTCTCTGCCAGAATCAGGGATTCCGCATAGAACACACCGAGATAGAAATTGGTCGCCGTCTGACGGCGCAGCATCGTGCCGTTTACCGCGGCTACGTAGGCGAACTGCTCCTGGGTGACGAAGTAGACAATGTCCTCTTTGTATTCATCGGGCCGGCCCGCATCAAGGTATGCCTGTTTCACCGTTTCCTGCGCGATCGACATGACCACGGCATCGTAACACGGCACGAGGAGCTCGGTGCGATGCTCGGCGACTTTTTTGGTAACGCGTGAGAGAATGGTCAGTGATGCAATTGTAGCGATTTCATCCGCTGCCCCCAGCCCAAGTACATAGAGGATGGGGCGGTTCATCTCGGTCGCGCGTCCGATCGCCTCATCGACGGCATTGATCCCCCCCAGAGGCCGGATATAGAGGTCCTTGCCTTTCTGCGCGAAGGAAATGAAGGCCAAGACCAGGATGGTGAAGACGAGCACCGGGAGACCAATGTGGAGCAACTTGTCGTTGTGGAGATATTCACTGGAGGCGGTAGCTGGCCCGGAAGGCGTTGATTCAGAGAAGGCGCCTTCGGCGGAGATTGCGAGAACCTTATATCGGAACTCGGTCTCGTCCGGCATGAAGTCGTTCGCTTCGCGCTGTTTTCCGCCTCGGTTCTCGTAGGTGACCGTGCCCATCGGAACTTCGCCTAAAGTGTCCCAGGAACCCTCGGTAAACATCCAAGCCGCCGTGCCATAGGCGCGGCTGTCGTAGATCCGGTAATTGGAATTGCCGGGGGGGATCGAGTCTGGCTTGAACGGACCGCGCATGCCGGGGGTCCGGAGTATGCGGTACATCACGACATTCTTGCGCCCCGCTCCATCATCGGGGGAGGCAGTCCATTCAACCGTGATGGAGTGCCCACCATCGTGAGGTGAATTATAGGCTAGAATGTTCGTCGGTGGCGCAGGGGGAACGACCGACGGTCGGCTTTCGGTGATCGGTGCCGTCCCGACGGAGTCATCGGCGCTCTGCGACCAGGTGGGCGATGTGAGAACGAACAGGCATGCGCAGACGCACACGAGGATTCGCGAGGTCGAGGCCACTGCTGTGTGCGTTTTGATCCGAAGCATGGTGATCGGGCCCAACAGGGTTGCAACTTAGCGACCCTTAATAGGGGATGCAACGCATAACATTTGCGAAACACCCGCCATACTCCAGGCCCTTGACTATTTGACAAAAAAACCCCGGCGTCATTGACGCCGGGGTTCGTGGGCTTACCGGAGTGTCGAATTTAGTTCTTCACTACGTTGGCCGCTTGGGGGCCCTTGGGGCCTTCGACGACTTCGAAGCTGACGTGGTCACCTTCGGCGAGCGATCGGAATCCCTCCCGTTGGATGGCGCTATAATGGACAAATAAGTCCTTGCCGCCTTCCTGCGAGATGAAACCGAAGCCCTTGCTGTCGTCGAACCATTTGACGGTACCTTCCGCCATGGTTCACTTCCTTTGCTTACTTGGGACGAAACGGCGTCCTTGGTCCGTTGGCCGGTCTTGGCCGTTGAAACGATCCGGTCTTCTTCAAGATTCCAAGGAAGATGTTACGAGGGGTATTCCTGGCAAGATCCCGATGTTTCAGACTTCACCTAAATAAACAACAATGTCGACGCCGTGTTCCCGGCTGGCGGAATTAATCCGCTTGTAGGAGCCTGCTCCACTTAGCTCAGGATGCCCAGCCAGTCGCCGAGCAGGAACTGGAATCGGCCGACCAGGAGCGAAATGCGCGCCATGACCGTGTAGCCGAACCCGGCGCCGAAAGTTACCATCAGGACCCAGATACCCACACGCGACCCCACTCCGAAGGCACCCTTATGCTCTTTGGAGAAGAAGAAGTAGATCAACCCGCAGAACACCCCGAGAAACACGACGATGTTGGAAATCGAGGTCAAGGTGTCCAGTGCGCCGTTCTGGATGACGACCAATGGGATGATCGTGGAGTTGACCTGCCCGAGAAGATCGGAGGCCATGTACCTGATGAAATTCAAACCCGCGGTCGTGCCGACGATAAACGCCAGCGCCCAGCGCGAAATCCATGGCCCCTTGGGAGACATGCGCCACAACAGCATCACACCGAGTACGGCGGGGATCAGATACCAATAGGACGGCGGTTGGTCGGCAATGGCCGGGACGAACGGGCGCACCAACGGCGGGTGAATCTTGCCGATCAGATTCGGGATCAACACGGTCCAGAACCCCATGACCATCCAGTAGCCGGCAGACACGCCGACAAATAGATGCTCCGCGGCCTTGTAGAAGATGTTGTCTTTGTACAAGAAGCTCAAAATCGAAAGCGTCAGAAACGCGCCCAGTGTAATGTAGAAGCCCTGCAGGTTGGTCGAGATGGCAAACGCCAGAACGACCGCGATCAGGCCGAGGAGATAGAAGATGGGACGACGTTCCATGGCCTACGATGTCCCCTCTGCGGCGGCTTTGCGGCGGGTCATGAAATAGGCCACATTGCCAATTACGATGAAGAGCATGATGACCAAGTGGGCGACCGCTTGTGGTCCCATCATGTCGATGCCCGGGTGCGGTAGCTCGGCGAATCGCGGATACCGGCGGATCAGCTCCGATTCGTACTCCGCTGCGCCTTTGATTCCACCCATGAGTCCCAGCAGTTGACTCGGATAGTACGGGTAAAGCAGGGGCGCCTGCACCGCCGTCACGCCGCTGGCGACCGGGATCTTGCCCGGGTCGCCGGCAAACAGCACCCACTCTTTTGTCCCCGGGAAACCACCGCCAAAGGTGAAGATGACGTCGAAATTCTTGAGGTTGCGTATGTCACGCATCATGGGAATCGAATCGATGGCGGTGCCGTGAACATCGGTCGTGTACATCTTCTTTATGTCAGTCAGGATGACGTTGATTACACCCTGGTTTCCAGACTTGAAGCCCAAGTTGAGGTAATCGATGCCGTATCGATAGTCCGGGAATTCCGTTTCGATCACGCGATGAATGGTCTCGTCGGTGATATTCTGGCCGGTGCCCCACAGTGCCATGAGGTAGAGTTTTTGATTCCTTGCCGCGCAATGTCGGAGCACCGCATTGACCATGGGCTGCACTTCCGGCACGGTCGACGGCGAGTAGTCGAATGAGATCAGAACACGCGAACCCTCGGGGAGCGCCTCGACACGCTCGAACATCGACGAGACGATCGGCGAAATTTTCTCCGGAAAGACGACATGAAACAACAGCGGCAGAGATACCGCCAGCGCGATGAACAAAAAGATCACGCGACGGTCCAGCGTCTGCACGCGCTCGAAGAATGTTCGATGGCTTACATCGGCCATTTGATCACTTCTCATCCGCCCCGAGATAGGTGCGCTCTACCCCGAGAATGACCCGCAGCGACATGGCGATCACGCCGAGCGAGATTCCGATCATGATTGCGCGCTGACCCGCCAGATTCGGCACGGCCATGATCCAATTAGCGAGGTTGGGAATGTGGAAAAACGACAGCCACGACGGCAGCCAGCCGGTTGCATAGGTGCCCGCGGGAGTTCGTCCGAGCAGAATCACAAATGCTGTCGCCAGCAGGATGGTGGCTTCCAGACTTTTCGCGCGGAAGGCCCGGAACGATGCCGATGCCACAAAGAATGCCAAGAGCGCATACATCGTCGCCTGCAGCGGGTTGAACATCGACTGGTAGAATTCCTGAAATAGGCCACCCGGATCGGTGACGTTTCCCTGCCAGCCAGCCGGATTGCCAATCTTGAAAAGGCCGGCGTAGAGCATGGCGAAGAATCCCGCCAATGTGATCAATGAAAAGAACCAATCGCGGCCACGCTTGTCTTCCAGTCCGCCAAATGCGAAAAAAGGAAATTCGATCAGGAACTTGAGCGGCCAGAATCCGCCCTGCTTCTTGGCTTCCTGGATCGATGTGCGTACCCCGCGCAGGAAGCGTCCGCCATGAATGCGTACGAGGTTTCCGCCGCCGAGCAGGAAGGCGAAGACGGCGATGATATCGAAGTAGAGAGAGAAATTCTCGCCTAAGCTCCCGAACGGATGATGCGGGATGAAGGCGGAGATGATGAGCACCGCGCCGACAATGAAGGTGATGATCAGCGGGACTTGACGTCGCATTGTTTCGTTACTCGATCACGTTTTCGCTCAGTTGAGCAGGAACAGATCTCTAAACCAGTTACCGGCCTTCAAGAACCAATCGACACGTGTCACCTGATGAAGCGTCAACAACAGGACGCCGGCTGCAATCGCCAGCATGGCAATACTCTTGCCCACATCCTGCCCCTTGAGCGAGCCCAGTTGTTTGGGCTCGTTGGAGAGGTACGCGGATGCGGCGAAGAGTTCTTCGCCGATGAGTGTGTAATCGCAGGCCGCGACAAAAAACGGCAGCTGCGCCGGCATGGCGGTGCCCGCGATCTGAATTGCACCGATCGAGTTGCCGGTCTCCGCCATGATCAGCGATTCCGCGAAAAAGGCGCCCATGTAGAAGCAGGTTGCCGGTTTGTCGCGCACCATGATGCCGTCAACCGCCGCGACGTAGCCGAATTGCTCGTCTGTCACATAATGCACCGAGTCATCCGAGTAGGAATCAGGGCGGCCAGCGGCGATGTACGCCGCCTTGATGGTTTCACGTGCGGTCGACATAACGATCGATCGCGACGTGGGCACTTCAATCTTGGTGTCGTATTCGGCGATGGTGCGCGCGACATATCCCAGGATGGTCACACCCGCGACAGTCTGAACGTCATCCATATCCTGAATGCCGGGAATGTAGAGTATTGGGCGTCCCATCTCGGTGGCGCGGCCGATGGCCTCCTGCACTGCTTCGAGACCCGCAATCCGTCGGATGAACAGCTTCTTTCCACGGCGGGCGGAGGCGATGTAGTAGATGATCGCGGCGGAGATCAAAAGTCCGATAATCAGCACATTGGTCCGGTTGGTATTGAACCACTGCGCGCTTGATCGTGCTGGACCAATCACCGGCGACGATGATCCTCCGCGTGCGGTGCTGGTCAAGACCTGGTAATAGTAGTTGGTTCCATCGTGTGTGGCTGCGTCGGCAAATCGGGTTGCGCCCTTTGAGGCAAAGCCAACCGATTGGAATGGGCCGGCGGATGATTCCGAGCGCAGAATTTCATATCCGATAACCGTCACAGCTTCCAGCGCCTCACCATGATCGTCGGGGGAGAGGCCCCACGCAATCGTGATCGAGCCGCCCTCGTCACCCTTGGTGTCAATGGCCACGACATTCTGGGGCGGACGCACGGTCACTGCCGGAGCGTCGACGCTATCTCCGGGGACTTGTGCGTAACTGTCCGATCTTGAGATTGCTATGGTGATTACCGCGAAAAGGAGCGGGAAAAGTCGAGCGATGGTGCGGGCAGTGCGTTTCATCGATGTACGCAATCCTGAACACGACCACTGGGCCGGCGTCAGAGAACCAAGTGCAGCCAGTCCGCCAAAAGAAAATCGATACGACCAATCAAGAGCGCCATGCGTCCCATGACCGTGTAACCGAACGCGGCGCCGAATGTGACCATAAGAAACCAAGTACCTAAACGGGAGACAGTTCCGAAGGCGCCTTTGTGCTCCTTGGAGAAAAAGAAATAGAAGAGACCCGTAAAGGTGCCCAGCGTAATCAACATCATGTTGAAGGAACTCCAGGTCAAGAAGCTCCCGGCCTCATTGTATCGAAGAACGGGCTGGACGGAGTTCTGCAATTGTGTCATGGCGTTCGACTGTAGGAATGTGATGAGGCGCAGTCCGGCGGTAAAGCCGACAACGAATGCCAGTGGCCAGCGCGAGATCCAGCCGACGCTGGGTATGAGACGCATGAGCATCATGATTCCCAGGGCGGCGGGAATGAGCAGGATAAATTCCCCCCACGGCACTACAGCCGCGCCGGAGAACACCGCTCCGACTGCCTCGGACAAGGGATCGACCAGTCGGGGAAGGAGGGTCTGCCAGAAGTAACTGACGAACCAATACCCCGCGGACAGGCCGACAAAGAGCGCTTCGCAGAACTTGTAGACCGGATTGTCCCGGTACAGGAATGAGATAATACCCAGAGTCAAGAGCGCAGCGACCCACGTGCCGAACAAGAGCCATCCGGGGGATTCCATCCACATGGCGCTACTGCCCTCTCCGCTTCGTGATAAAGTAGGCTAAGTTCCCGATGACGATGAAGAGGATCACAATCGCATGTGATACGGATTGTCCCACCATGAACTTGGTCGCTTTACCGGGGTAACCGAGCGATGCCTCCAACTCGGCTGCGCCGCGCATTCCCCCCGCCAATCCCAAGAGTTGCCGCCCGACATATGGCGACATTTCGGTCGTTTGGACTGCCGTATTGCCCGCAACCATCTTCAAACCGAATCGATCAGCTCCGAACTGGACCCACTCACGTGTCCCCGGGTACCCCGAGGAGATATTGATCATGAAGTCGAAGTTGCCGAGGTTCTTGATCCCGCGCATGATTGGGATGTCCTCGACCTTGGTGCCGCGGTAGTCACGCGTGAACGTCGAGGGAATGTCCGATCCCATTTTCTGAATGACCGCTTCATTCCCCGATTGGAACCCCAGGTTCACATAGTCGACACCGTACGTCAGCGGCAGATCGCGGAATCGATCGTCGTCGATCGCGGCATCCCAGGCGAGGTTGGCCTGTACCGGCCCCATGGGCCACAATCCGATCATGACGATGCGCCACTTCTTCTGCAGTGCAAACTTGAGCGCCGTTATCGTCATCGGTTGCAGCTCCGGCGCCGAAGGCGGGTCGTAGTCCATGGAAAACAACACCAGCGCCCCATCGGGCACGGACCTCATGGCATCCGCCATCAATTGCACTTCCGGAGAGACCGGGATCTTCTGCCTGACACTCAGGAAGAATGGGACAATCAACCCCAGACCGACGAGCAGGAAGATGACCCGACGGTCGATCGTCGTCAGCCGTTCAAATAGAGGCTTCTTGCCATTGGACTGCACTGTGTCCATCGCCTACTTCTCGCCCCCAAGGTAGGAGCGCTCCAAGCCGAGAATCAGTCGCAGGGAGGCCGAGGCAACGCCCAGTGCGATGCCGATCATAATCGCGCGTTGTCCTGCTACCTGCGGAACACTAAAGATCCACGACGAAATCTCAGTCACCCAGTGCCCCAGCCATCCGAAGAAGCTGGCCGGTGCGGAGCCTTCCGCGAATGGAGTCATGAGCAAATCGAAGATTGGTGCACGACCAAGCATGACAAACACGGCTGCAACCAGAAGGAGTCCCGCTTCCCAACTGCGCGCGCGGAACGCGCGATACGATGCGGAGGCGACGAAAAACGCCAGGAGCGCGAACATGGTCGATGCAAGCGGTGTAAACATGTTGAAATACAGCCAGTCGAATCGCGTGCCGGGAACCTGGAATTGACGGCCGCCGCTCATGAAGAGACCGACAATCACGATCAGCAGGAACGAGAGGATGACCACGACGCCATACCAGCGGTCATGCGCCGTCTTCGATGCGCTTCGCTCGATGCTGATTTTGATGAGGTTGAGCGCCCCGAGCCAGATGGCAACTGCCTGCAGAATCGTGAACCAATCCGAAAACGTGTCGACCATCGTCCCAAACGGCCAATGCGGGATGAAGAACTGGATGATGCAGATCACCCCGACAAAGAATGCGATGAACGTTGGGATTTCGCGGCGCATAGCGGTTTGCTGTTACTCGACCTCGAAGAGTTTTTCCATATTGTAGTTTCCGAGCTTGGCCGGATCGTTGGTCTTCAGCGTGATCGCGCCAATGCTTGTGACCACGATGCTGATTGCAATGACAAGCAGAATAATCGCCTTGCCGAGATCCTGCCCCTTGAGACTGCCGAGCAGTTTCGGCTCTTTCGACAGATAGGCCGAGGCGGCAAACAGTTCCTCGCCGATCAGAGTGTAGTCGCAGGCCGCTACAAAGAATGGCAGCTGCGACGGCATCGCGGTCCCGGCAATCTGAATGGCGCCAACTGAATTTCCAGTTTCGGCGAGGATCAGCGATTCGGCATAAAACGCGCCCATGAAGAACATGGCCGCGGGCTTGTGGCGAACCACCAAGCCATCGATGCCGGCGGCGTATCCGAATTGCTCATCGGTGAGGTAATAGATCTTGTCTTCCTTGTATGCGTCCGGGTGACCGGCGTCGCTGTACGCCTCCTTGACCACTTCGCGGCAGGTCACCATCACAAGCGAGCGTGACACGGGCACCTCAAGATCGGCGCCGTAATCCGCCGCGACTTTCGCCACGCGCCCGAGAATCGTGATTCCCGCCAAGGTTTGCACTTCATCCATATCCTGACTGCCCGGGATGTAGAAGATCTTGCGTCCCATCTCGGTCGCGCGCCCAACCGCCTCATCGACGGCTTCCAATCCGGCGATTTTGCGAATGAATAGCGCCTTTCCGGACTTGGCCTGAGCGATGAAGTAGAGGATGGCCGAGCAGAGGATGAGTGTGGCAATGAGCGCATTCAAGCGTCCCATATGGAACCACTGCGCCACCCCATGAATTTCAGGTGATGGTTCCGATTGGACATACATTGCCTTGCGCGTTCCATCCGGCTGGGGCGCCATCGTCACCACAGTGACGATGTAGAAAAAGCGCTTTCCCGGTTCGGCGAACGCATCGGTGAACGTTGTCTGTCCGGCCGCGGCGGTCCCAACTGTGTCAAACGGGCCGCTGGGAGTGGTGCCTCGCAAAATCCGATAGGAATCGACATTCTTCATGCCCGCGCCGTCATCGGGCGACAAGCTCCAACTCACGAGAATCGAGCCGCCGTCATCATTCGGTGCATCGGACCCGCGTACATTAGAAGGCGGGTTGGGAAGTGGCGGCTGGGCGATTGTTGGAGCAGAAATATCGGGTGTATCGGTTTGCGCTTGCGGGGTGAGCCAACAACCTAAGAGAATAGCCACGGCAAGACAGCCTCGCCGAACGGCTCTGCAAAGATGCAACGCTGGTATGTGGATCCGTTCCGACAATTGGCCGCTTACGCTGGTGAGGCCGCGGTGTCTGAGAGTTTCGTTCCGATGCCCCGATCCACCCGGGGCGCCAACAGGTCTAACCTAACCGTCGATTTGAAGCGGTGTCAAGCATGAATACACGCGTGCAGTACACTGGTCTGCAGATCTGACAAAGAGCGCTCTCACCCGGTGCCTCGTTCCGGCCTCTCCCAGAGGGAGAGGCGAACGAGTATAAGTCCCAGCGATTCACCTCGACGCATGGCCAAGGCGTGATTAAAGTGTTTTCACCTCCCCTTTAGGGGGAGGTCAGTCCGAGAGAGCGGACTGGGTGAGGGCGACCCGCTGCTGTCGAGAGCAGTTTCAGGCCACGATCAACTATACTTCCTCGATCATTTCAACATTCGCCCGCGGGACGACCGCGCGTTTCTTGTCTTCGAACTCAACCTCGAGAACCCGTGCATGCGATTCCGACTCAAGCGCCTGCAATGGCGCCGGTAGATTGGTAACCGTTCCCAAGCGACCGAAGTACGGCTGGCGAATCACTCGCACCGGCGAACCAATGGCCAACCCCAGAATCTCCGCCTGTTTGCCAGACGTGATGGCCGCGGTCGTTTTGGGAATCACGACCTCCGGTCGGATGACGCCGGCGCGAATCTGCGTGGCGCCATTGATGCAGGCCATCTGACCGGCATGGCGCTTCAGCAATTGGAATGTCTTTTCGGCCATGGCAATCTTGCCGAATCCCTCGGTCACCACCAGCGTGACGCCCAGATCTTCGTTACCGGTAATGGCAACTCCGAGATCCTTGCCGAGGAAATCGCGCAAATCGCGGTCGTCGAATCCACCGACCACGATCCCCACCGCGCCGACGGCGATGGCTTTCTTCAACGCAGCCGCGGTGACCAACGAGCCGCCCACCACCACGTGCCCTTTGCACTCCGGAGTAATGTCCTTCTCGTCGAGAACCGCATTGTGATCTGTGGAGAGAATCTTGACCGGGCCGTGTGTCTCCCCGCCAATCCCGAATATCCCTTGGACGAATGAACCTATGCAGGCCACCGAGACGCCTTCGCGCGGATGCACCTCGATGACTTCGCCCTTCAGATAGGCCTTCACCTGAACTGGAATTGGCGTCCCGCGCAGTAGGACCTGTCCTGTAATGCTGGAGATATTCTCGATTGTGCCTTCGGTTTTCGATTTGCATTCCGACTTGAACAATCCGAAGAACGATGACGTCCGCGCGATCACTTCGCCGCTGACAATCTTGTCGCCTTCCTTCTTGAGCATGCACTCTGGAACATCTTCCGGCGGGACACCCAGCAGATTCGCAACATTGACCGGCTCGACCGGTCCGGGCAGATGCGTCTGGGCCACAACCGTGTCGGGCTCGACGCTGTCGCCCTTGTTGACCAGCACTTCGCCCTTGAGGGGAAGGATGCGCTCTTTAACGACGCGAATTTCGTCGGTGACTTTAAGTCCGGGGGTGTATGCGTGTGCCATATTTGCTCAATTCCATTTCCGGTCAATGTCGTTATCGGCCGTCCCGAAGGATCGCCTCGATTCCAAGCCTTACCTCTGGCAACTCAAACTCCACGATGTCCCAGACAAGCTTGAGACTTACTCCCATGTAATCATGAACGATGCGATCGCGCGTCCCTGCGATTTGTCTCCACGGAATCGAATTGTGTGAGGACTTGAAGGCGTCTGAGATTCGCTTTGTCGCCTCACCCATGATCTGAATATTGTGGACAACCGCATCTTGAGTCCTCTTATCGGCGAGAAAGGCGGATTTCCCGTCTTTGGTGTATCCGAGCACCGCATCGATGGCGTCCCGGATGTGTCCGAGATAGACGAGATCATCCTTCATATAGGTATGGCTTCTGCGAGGATTCTATCCCTCAGGTACGGGCTCAGACCATCATCGTCAACGATATCCACGGTTCTGCCCAGCAGCTTTTCAAGTGCGTCTAGCAAGTCCACGAGATCAAAGTAGGAGCGTCCATCCTCCATGTGGACAAGTACATCAATGTCACTGTCTGGACCTGCCTCACCCCGCGCCACGGAGCCAAACACGCGGACATTGCGTGCCCCGTGAAGTTCAGCCAGCCGCAAGATCTCTGCCCTCTTGTCATCGAGGATTTCGATGCCCATCTCTTACGCCCGATCCAGCGCCTCGCGCGGGTAGATATCCAATTCCAACATCCATTCGCGCAATTTCGCGACGCGCTGTTTGTCGTCGGTCGGGACCGCAAACGGCCGACCCCGCCCATCCAGGATGACCCCGACGACACCGCCCGAAATATTGCGTTCGACTTTGTTCCCTTTTCCCGCGCCGAGATCGAAATTGCGTTGCGGCTCGAATACGGCCTTGGCTTCCAAGGGGAGGCTCGTCTTCTCGTCCATACCAAGCTTGAAAAGTTTCATCGTGCCGAATTCAAGTGCGCCTTTCTCAATGCGGCCGTCAGGAAATTCGATCGTGTAGTTCATGACGGCCCCGCCTTTGCTCCCTTTGATTTCGCCAGCCGGGGCAATGCAGGTGCCGAGATGGATGAGGCAGTCCTTGTTGAAGACCTCGGTCGCCGCCTTGGGGTGCACTTCCGCGAGAACGCCCAACTGCGGCATCATGAAGATCGAATCGACTGCCAGGCGGGTAATGCCCTCGGGCAAAAACGCATCAATCATCATCAGCGCCGACTGCTGACGGCGTGGCGCGTGCGAGAGCACGCCGCCCGATCCGATCAGCATGTCGAGCGTCATCATGTTGACCAAAGTCTGCCCCGATGCCGATTGATCAAACGCGTCAGCGATGGTGCGTTGTTGCTGGACACCTTTCAGAACTGTCGCAAATGACTTGTGCTGAATAAACGCGAGACGCAGCGCTTCTTTG
The DNA here is from genome assembly GCA_964371625.1 of uncultured Ignavibacteria bacterium. GTDB lineage: Bacteria > Zixibacteria > MSB-5A5 > WJJR01 > WJJR01 > JACQFV01. The sequence goes on from CAYJMP010000002.1 coordinate 848,245, forward strand.
GCGATCGCCTGCTCAAAGATCAACTCTTCCATCATCTGCGGAATCGTCGTCGGACGGATCATCTTGTTTTTCACGCGATTGCGCAAATCGCGCTCATCCATATGGAACGGAACCCAGCGCATGACATTGGGCAGACCCGCCTCGGCGAAGACGTTTGAAATCGAATACGACATGCCGAGGTTGGCAGATACTGTTCGATTGAATACACCCTGGAAAACTGAGAAAACGTCCGTTGTGGCGCCGCCAATATCGACGCCGACCACTTCGATCTTCTCCATCTCCGAAACGCGTTTGATGATCGATCCCACCGCGCCGGGAGTCGGCATGATCGGCGCATCGGCCCACTCCATGAGCTTGCGGTATCCCGGAGCCTGCGCCATGACGTGTTCCATGAACAGGTCATGGATCTTCTCGCGGGCGGGAAGGAGGTTTTCGCGTTCGAGCACCGGGCGCAGATTGTCAACGACCGAGAGGTCGGTTTTCTCTTGAAGCGTTTTCCTTACGGCCTCTGCCGCATCTTTGTTTCCGGCATAAATGACGGGCAGCTTGTACCCGGTTCCCAAGCGCGGTCGCGGATCAGCGGCGGCGATCAACTCGGCGATTTCGACTACGTGTGTGGTCGTGCCACCGTCAATGCCGCCCGAGAGCAAGATCATGTCGGGGCGCAAGCGGCGGATACGTTCGATCTGCTCATGTGGCTGGCGTTTGTCGTTGGAGGCGATTACATCCATCACGATCGATCCGGCGCCGAGCGCGGCGCGTTCCGCCGACTCGGCGGTCATCGAGCGTACCACGCCCGCCACCATCATCTGCAATCCGCCGCCCGCCGATGAGGTTGAGATGTAGATGTCGGTGCCGACATTGCCGTCGGACGGCGTGATAATCCGGCCGTTTTCGTCGATGAGCTTGCGCCCGGCCAGTTCTTCGACTTCGCCGACGGAGTTTAAGACTCCCATCGTCACATCTTCGAACGGCGCTTCGACCGTGGTTGGCGCCTCGCCGCGCACGATCAAACGGTACTCGCCGCCGCGATTTTCGATCAAGATGGCTTTTGTTGTGGTGGAACCACAGTCTGTGGCGAGGATGATGTTAATCTTATTTGGATCGAGTTTCTTTTCGGTCATCGGTCCCTCAGCAGAGTTCAACTCGCACGGAAACGGTACGCATCCCGCGAGAATTGGCGAGGATAACTCCTGCCACGGACCGATTCAACCGCTATTTAACGAATTGAATGTCAAGATGTTGGCCCAGCCGCGCACTTAGCGTAAGTCAGTAAGCTGGTGGATTTGTAGATCGCGAAGAGAGATTCTAAATTCACGGGAGCTGCCTCCGTATACAACGTGGGGAAGTGTGCAGTAGCCAACGCGCACAGATTTGAGCTTTCGTGTCGATTACGATAATTCTGCGAACCGCAGAGAGTTCACCGCGGCGCTACATGACCATCCGCTGACCCTCTTGCGGCATCACATCCAGATGCGGCCGCACATTCGCTGCCGCGCCGGCTTTGTCGTCGGACGGGTGACGCTTCACGTCGAAGTCCAATTGCCAGCCCTCTTCGAGCGCATTGAAGTCCAAACCTGAGGTCATGTCCGTGATGTGAAAGAAGTATGAGCGTCCGTCTGATCCTTGCAGGAAACCGTAGCCCTTGTCGGCGAACCGTCGGGCGACTCGCCCGGTCATCGTCGCGCCAATGGCGGGCATGTCCGGCTCGTTGTCGGATCCGTTGGTGTCGCCATTCTCGACTCCGGAGCTAACGACATCGCGTTGCTCTTCCTTCTGACGTGAGAACTCGCCGCGGCAGACGTCGCAGTAGAATTTCTTGCCACGGCGCGGGTAGAAAGTCGTCAAGACTTTGCGGTCGCCCTTGTGAATCGGCGATTCGCACTCCAGCAAGTGCGGCTCGTAACGCAATTCGAGTTTGTCGCGCAGATCATCCAACCAGATAATGTCGAAATCCTTCACCCGCGCTTCATCGCGCGGATCGGACAACGTCGGGCTGCAACTGGACTTGATCGATGCGATCGCGACGCGTTTACCCAAACGCCGGATGAGCTGCAATGCCGGCCGGAAATCCTCATCGCCGAGAACGGCAATGGCGATGTCATATCCTCCCGCCATCGAGGCGAGGTGGACCATGGTCGTGGCCAGGGCGATATCGACGCATTTTTCCTTCGGTTCAAAACTGTCCTGGGCGTCACGGTCGATCCCGCGCAAACGCCGCCCGCGAAAATTGATCGGAAAGATCTCAACTTCGTAGTGGAAGTCCTCTTTCAACATCGAGAAGAAATCGAGCCGTCGTTGCACTGTGTCATCATCGCGCAGGTCGTAGTTGGCGGCAAAACTCCCGAAGAGATAGGTGCGGACCACATCCAGCCCGACCTGCGCTTCATCCCCCATCTCTTCAGCGAGAGCCGTGGACAGGACCTTGGGAAGTTTGCCAAAATCGATGTGAAAGTCGGGGCGGAAGTAGTTCTCCGCGAGACGGGGCATGTTGGAGTAAAGCCAGGTACCATCGATAAAGAGCATGATCTTCGCCATCTAATCACTCCAATTTCAAGAAGTTCAAATCTGGAATTCCACAATACCTGAACTGACAATCTTCAAAGTCGATCTGCGATCAAATGTCGAGCCGTGGGCGCTCCTCCTTTGTGTCTGGACCGAATGTGCATCAAGCCTTGTCTGATGCTAAGATCGGTCTTGCGAGGCGGCAGCTTCAGTGATTACAGACCCAACCACTGGATCGCGCCGCCGCAAATGAACAGCGAGAATCCCGCGAGCGCATGAGCCCAGCGCTCCAGGCTCCCAACACGTAAAAAACTCATTCCAGCCACGAGCGCCATGACCATCGCACACATGGTGGTAATCGTCGCGACCGCAAAGACACCCGTCACAAGTCCCAAGCCCGCCCAACTGTGTTGCGAGGCCGGAACCATAAGAATCGGGATCAGCGGTTCGCATGGGCCAAGGACGAATACAATGAAGAGCATCCAAGGCGTAACCGATGAGCCAGATTCAGATTCATGGACATGCGCGTGGTCGTGAAGGTGCCCATGCCCGTGCGAGTGGACTGCCCCGTTGGGGTGATGATGGACGTGGGAGTGCGACCGCTTGCGGATGCCCTGCCTGACTCCCCAAATTCCGTAGGCCAGTCCGACACCCATCAACGCCCAAGCTGCCCAAGCTCCCCGTGCTTCCTCAAATAGCTCCATGGATCCGATCGTCCACCCGAGCGCGATCCCAAGCAGGCCGAGGGCGACCGAAGAACCGACATGCCCCAGTCCGCAGAAGATTGTGATAGCCAATGTCTTGCGAGTATTCCAGCCACGCGCTTTCGCGAGTGCTGCGAAGGGAAGGTAATGGTCCGGTCCGAGAATGGTGTGTACCGTGCCGATAGCGACGGATGTCCCGAGCAACACGAGTAACTCACTGTCCAACACTGGAATCTCCCGATGTCGTCCTACATGGCGTCTCGCCCGCTAATCTATGCAAAAGGGTTGACATCCGCCGCCGTATTCTTAAGTTGGTATTGTTCTTTTGACCATAAAATCGGACAAGATTGGTCGATTTGTGGGATCAAAAACAACGTACCTGTTGTATTAGTTCAGTGGCCTGTCAAAAAGGGCCTCCAGTTTGAATCCCGATAAGTCGAAATTAAAGCATAGGCACGCAAACCCAGGGAGGAAGTCCTAATGTCGTTTCTAAAGAATCACAAGGTTGCGGTCGCGCTCGTCGCCGTGGTTGCGTTGGTCGGCGGTGCGGCGCATTTCAGTGGGATGGCCTGTTGTGGTGGTGGCTCCTGTGCTATCAGTTCGATGTTCACGGCCACGACCGCGTACGCCGGCGCTGGATGCAGCAAGGCCTGCGACGCCTCCACCAAGACCAACGCCACTGCCGCTTCGGCGACCTCCACCGAAGCCAAGCACTGCACCAAAGAAGAATGCGTGAAGGCAATCATGGCTGAGAAGAAGGTCAGCCAGGTTGAAGCCGAAGCGATCTATGCCAAGATGGCCGCCGATGGCTCCTGCCACGGCACTTCAGCGACTCAGGCGTCGTTCGCGAACGCTTCGGGTTGCTCGGCGTCGAAGGCTTCCACCGAGACTGCCAGCGCCTCCGGCTGCTCGGCTTCCAAGGCTTCCGCCCAAACCGCCAGCGCTTCGGGATGCACCGCCGCTCAGGCTGCGGCTTGCGCCTCGAAGGGCAACGCCACGACTGCTAGCGCTTCCGGTTGCGCCAGCGAAGCCAAGACCACTGCCTCGTTCGCCAATGCGACCGAGAGCAAGACTTGTGGCGACAAAGAAGCTTGCATCGCCAAGTGCATGGCCGAAAAGGGCTATAGCCGCGCTCAGGCTGAAGAGTGCTATGCGAAGTGCCAGTCGGCCAAGGCCACCCAGGCCAATGTCATCACCGGTTCTGAATTCACCCGCGATTCGTGGATTGATGCCAAGGTTGCCGGCGGTATGACTCGTCCGGAAGCCGAAGTGGCAGCTGCCAAAGCCGAAGCGTCGGGCGAAGTGAAGTTTGTGACTGCCAGCGCGTCAGGTTGCTCGGCCTCCAAGGCCTCCGCGACCGGCGGCGCCTGTTGCGCCTCCAAGGCCTCGGCGAACACCGCCAAGGTCGAAGAGACCACACCGGCGACGACCGCTACGGTCAGCACTGGTGGCACCAAGTAAGAAGTCGATCTCAGTTGAAATCAGAAGCCCCCGATCAAGTGATCGGGGGCTTCTTGTTGATAAGTCCTATAAGACCCATAGGTCCTATTTCCCCAGAAATCCCATCGGGTCGATCGGCTTCCCACTCTCCGTAATCTCGTAATGCAGGTGCGGTGCGCTCGAGATACCCGTGTTGCCGGAGAAGGCAATTCGGTCCCCGCGTTGAACCGGTTCGCCGCGCTTGAACAGGAGCAACGAGTTGTGTCCGTATGTCGTGCGAAACCCGTTGCCATGATCCACGACAATGAGAAACCCATAAATGTCGTCCTCACCGGCGAACTCGACCGTCCCGTTTGCCGTGACCAGCACCGGCGTGCCTTCACGCGCCGCAAGGTCGATTCCGGTGTGATGCAGTGAGGGATTGTTCTGATGTGGCGCGAAACTCCGCGAGACGCGCCCAGCCAATGGCATCCCCCGTGGCCGGTTGTTCGGATCCGGCGGGCAGGCGGTGACAAGCAGTCCGATTCCCCTGATCTCCATTTCGCCCTCGAGATCAGCGTCGGCAACTGCGTTTGTGTCGGCAAATGAAGATGCCAATCCGCCCGCCGCCGTTACAGCTCGCTGTGCGGAGTCTGCGAAGTTCGGAACGGAAATCCCCACCAGTCCCGCGATCCGACGCGTGAACTCGCGATGATAGCTCAGCTCTGTCTGCAGCTCCTCGATCTTCTCCACCGCCGCCCCCATGGACTCCACCTGGACACGTAACTGGGCGACCTCGCGTGACGCGCTGTAGAAATAGACCGCCAGCGTGCTCGTGATGACCAGGAGAATCAGCACGACCAGACCGATCAGGACCGCCAGACGCGGGGCGTACCAGGGAACCGAATACGACCGAATCGGGGCATTGGTCTCCCCTTCGGTCATAATCATGATGTTAATGCGTGGACGTGTCATCTTGGGAATCCCTCTGAATCGCACAGTATACGCCTCCTCCATCCTGGCCACAGGCATTTTCGCGGGTGATCGAACACCCCCAAAGCCCGGCTTTTCCGGAACTCCTCTTCGTGTTAACTTGATAGTTCTTGAAGTCGCAATTGAGGGTCAACCATGCTTCTACGCTCGGTATCAGGAATTCGCGGAATCGTCGGGACTGATCTAACACCCGAGATTGCCATGCACCATGCGGCCACGTTCGGGACGATGCTCTCGGGGGGGAAGGTTGTGGTCTCATCGGACACCCGTCCGACCGGCCCGATGATCAAGGAGGCGGCGATCGCCGGGCTGCTGTCGGTTGGCTGCGATGTCGTCGATATCGGCATCGCCCCGACACCGACCGTGCCTCTTGCCGTGACTCACTTCAAAGCCAAAGCCGGAATCGCCATCACCGCCTCGCACAACCCGGTCGAATGGAATGCGCTCAAGTTCATTGGCTCTTCAAAGCGAGTCCTGCCTCCGGAGTTTCTTACCCGGTTGTATCACACTGCAGATACCAAGCGGCCGTCTTTCCAGAAATGGAATCGCATCGGTCAACGTGTCCAAACTGACGAGATGATTGACATCCACGTGCGTCAGATTCGAAATCTCGATCTCGTTGATAGTTCTCTCATCCGTCGAAAACGTCCGAGAGTCGTTTTCGATGCCGGGGGAGGGGCGGCATTTCGCTACGGCCCGGCGATGCTGGAGTCGCTTGGCTGTCGCGTGATCCCTGTCTTCTGTCAGCAATATCCACGATTCCCGCGCGGCGCCGAACCAGTGCCCAAGAATCTGAAGGCGCTCGGCGCCGCCGTGCGTCGCGCCCGGGCCGACATCGGATTTGCCGTCGATCCCGACTCTGACCGGCTCGCCATCGTTGACGAGACGGGGCAGCCCTTGGGCGAAGAACGCACTTTGGTGCTGGCCACTTACTGGGTGCTGTCGCGGAAACCGGGACCGGTTGTGACCAATCTGTCGACTTCGCAAGCCGTGATGGATGTCGCCTCGGGGTTCGGCGTGAACGGATACACCTCGAAAGTGGGCGAGATCAATGTCGGCGAGATGATGCGCAAACGCCGCGCCGTCATCGGCGGCGAGGGAAACGGCGGGGTGATTCTCCCGGCCCTTCACCCCGGTCGCGACGCCCTCCTTGGGATGGCATTGGTCCTCTCGCTTCTGGCGCACAGCCGCGAGCCGGTTTCCGCCCTCAATGCCCGGTTGCCGATGTACTATTTCGCCAAGAAAACTCTGCCGAAACCCGCGGATTGGAAAAGACGTCTTGAACAAATGAAGCGCCAGTACATAAAAGAGCACTATGATGACCGCGATGGGCTCAAGGTCGCCTTCCCCGAGGGCTGGATCCTGGCGCGCGGCTCGAATACCGAGGATATCATCCGTATAACCGCTGAGGCGCGTTCTCCGGAACGAGCGAAGGCGCTCTTGGCCGAGGCAATTGGAAGCTTAGGTCTGTAGCTTAATTCAAGAGATCGTCATTGCGAGGAGGAGCGCCCTTTGCGACGACGAGGCAATCTTTGTTGATCTTCGACGGCAGGGAGAGACTATGTGCGGCATCATAGGCTACGTCGGTAAGCAGCAGGCCCTCCCCATCCTGATCGACGGCCTCAAGCGGATGGAATACCGCGGCTACGACTCCGCCGGGTTCGCCATCATCGGCGACCGTGGACTTGTCGCCGAAAAGTACGCCGGCAAAATCGCGCGCCTCGAAGAGGAGATTAACGGAAAGCAGTACCCCGGAACCTGGGGTGTGGCGCACACGCGCTGGGCAACCCATGGCGAGCCGCTCGATCATAACGCCCACCCGCATGTCGACGGCACGGGCACGATTGCCCTGGTTCATAACGGCATCATCGAAAACTATCTCAGTTTGAAGGCATTCCTCCTGCAAAAAGGGCATTCGTTTCACACAGAGACAGACACCGAAGTTTTGACCGAACTGGTCGCCTATTTCTACAATGGGGACTTGGTCGAGGCTACGCGTGAAGCTCTGAGCCAGGTCGAAGGCACCTACGGGATCGCAGTGGCCAGCACAAACAACCCCGGCCTGATTGTGGCCGCTCGCCATGGGTCGCCACTCATCATCGGGCAGGGGAAAGGCGAGAATTTCGTCGCCTCCGACGCCGCGGCGCTGATCAAGTACACGAAGGAAGTCGCCTACCTTGATGATCTCGAGATGGCCTCGATCACGCGCGACGGATTTGAGATTACCAAGATTGACCGCACGCACGTCTCGCGCGCAATCGAAGAAATCGAGTGGTCCCTGGATGAGATCGAAAAGGGCGGCTACGCCCATTTCATGCTGAAGGAGATCCACGAACAGCCGACGACCGTTCGCAATGCCATGCGTGGCCGGTTCAATCTCGAGGACCACACAGCCCGTCTCAATGGCATCAAGAAACACCTCGATCAACTGGGGAAGATCGACCGAGTCATCTTCACGGCCTGCGGGACCTCGTGGCATGCGGCGTTGATCGGCGAATACATGATCGAGGATTTGGCCCGCATCCCAGTCGAAGTCGAATACGCCTCCGAGTTCCGCTACCGGTCGCCGGTCATCCACCCCGGGACCGCGGTGTTCGCCATCTCGCAATCAGGAGAGACGATCGACACACTCGCGGCGATGGATGAAGCCAAGCGCAACGGCGCGATCGCACTGGGAATCGTGAATGTTGTCGGTTCAACCATTGCCCGCGAATCCAACGGCGGAGTCTACATCCACGCTGGGCCGGAGATCGGCGTCGCCTCGACCAAAGCTTTCACATCGCAGGTGACAGTTCTGGCGTTGATCGCGCTCTTGCTGGGACGACAACGCGGGATGTCGGCCGAGCGTGGGGCGCAGATGATCAAGGCCCTGGAGAAGATCCCCGGTCAAATTCAGTCCATCCTCGCGCGCGAGGATGAGATTCAGGCGTTGGCGAACGGTTACCACCACTACGACAATGCCCTCTACTTGGGACGCGGCTACAATTTCCCGGTCGCGCTCGAGGGCGCGCTTAAATTAAAGGAGATTTCCTATATCCACGCCGAGGGATATCCGGCTGCCGAAATGAAGCACGGTCCCATCGCGCTCATCGATGAGCGTATGCCGGTCGTGGTACTGGCCATTCGCGACTCGGTCTACGACAAAGTCATCAACAATATTCAGCAGGTCAAAGCCCGTCGCGGCACCGTGATTGCGATTGCCACCGAAGGCGACGACCGCATCCAGCGTGAAGTCGATCACGTCTTCTATGTGCCTGAGACGCTCGAATGCCTGACCCCGCTTCTATCGATCATCCCGTTGCAGCTGCTCGCTTATCACATGGCGGTCCTGCGCGGATGCGATGTCGATCAGCCGCGGAATCTGGCGAAGAGCGTGACGGTGGAATAATCAACGGAATTGCGTTGGGGCGTGTTCTGTACGCCTTCTGCGACCATCGGGGAATCGCGAATCGATGCAAGAACGCATGACCGTTGACGCCTACATCAAATCCGCCCCCAAGGAAGTGCAGGGCAAACTCCGCGAGCTGCGCGCGATCATCAGGAAGGCTGCGCCGGATGCGGATGAACGCATCAGTTATGGCCTGCCGCATTATGCCTATGAGGGACCGCTGGCCTATTTCGCCGCGGCAAAGAAGCACATTGGACTGTACATTCCGCCGCCGGTGATCGCAGAGCACAAAAAGGAACTCGAGGGCTACAAGACTGCCAAGGCGACAATCCAATTCCCGCTCGACAAGAAACTTCCCGCGGCGCTCATCCGGAAACTCATCCGCGCGCGCGTGAAGAAGAACGAGGCGTAGGGGCGTATTGATTACTCCCGCGCATGTCTGCGTAAACACAAACGGCCCCGGATCACCGATCCGGGGCCGTCTCTCATGCTTTGCTCTTTCGCTTACCGATCAATCTCTCCCAACACAATATCAATCGACCCGACCGTCGCCACCGCATCTGCAATGAGCACCGGGTTCGGGGAAGCCTGTACGATGGCGTCGACCGACGAAATCACTGTAAAGCAAGGGGAGCGCACCTTGCAACGCATCGGGACATCAGTGCCATCAGAGATGATGTAGAATCCCAATTCGCCGCGCGGTGTCTCGGTGCGGGTATAGGCATCGCCCTTGGGCGGGCGGACTCTCTTCGGAACTGATTCGCGCACATCGCCTGCCGGCATGCCATCGAGCGCCTGATGGCAGAGCTTGATCGATTCGGCCATTTCGTAGATGCGGACCATGTAACGATCCCAGCATGATCCCAATTGACCATGCTCGCCCGTCCCGACGATCACTTTCCAGTCGAAGCGATCGTAGATCGAATACGGATCGTCGCGCCGCAGATCCCAATCGACGCCGGAGCCGCGCAGATTCGGCCCGGTGACACCGTACGATATGGCAATCTCTTTGGACAAGACGCCGACATTGCTCGTGCGCGCGATGAAGATGTGATTGTAGGATAGAAGGTCGTTGAAGTCTTTCAGCTTCGGCTCGAAGTATCGCAGAAACTGACGGCACTTGTCTGCCCAACCTTCAGGCAGATCGCGGGCCACGCCGCCCACCCAGACATAGTTGTAAAGCATGCGCGCGCCGGTCAGCCACTCGAAGAGATCGAGAATCATTTCGCGGTCACGAAACGCCCAGAGGAACGGCGTGAAGGCGCCCATGTCGAGCCCGTAAGTTCCGAGGGCGACCAAGTGACTGGCGATGCGCTGCAATTCGCAGGTGAGCACGCGGATGTGTTCCACCCGGTCATTGACTTTCAGTCCCATCAACTTCTCGACGGCCACTGCATAGCCCATGTCCTGCGAGAGGGCGGCGATGTAGTCCATGCGATCGCAGAAGGGCACGATTTCGGGGTAGGGAAGATTCTCGGCGTGTTTCTCGAAGCAGCGGTGGAGATAGCCGATATGCGGTCTGACCGAGATGATCGCCTCGCCGTCCATCTCCAGTTCCAACCGCAGCACACCGTGCGTGGACGGGTGCTGGGGGCCCATATTGAGCCGGTAGTGGTCAGTGAGGTAGGCGCCTGAATGTTTCACCTCAGCCGGTTCACCACCAACGTTGATGAGGAGGTCATCGTCATCCCATTCGTAACGCGAAGGAGTCTTTGGCGCGAATATATCCGACATGATTTCCAACCGCCTATTCGTTTCGAATGTTTAGCTCGGCAACTTTGGTTGCGGCATATAGGTCAGATGGTGCTTTTCGTCGAGCCCCAATTTGAATCGTGTGCGGAAGCGCTGGTCGCCGACGAAATAGACGTAGACGAATGGATTGCTCTTGACCAGATCGACTTGAGGCTTTGGCCAGCCCTTGGTCCCGAGCGTATACTCACCCTCGCCGAGCCCCGGGAATTCATAGCTGATCAGACCCTGCCCGGCGGAATCTGCAACGATCATGCGCACGGTCATCGAACGGTGAATGCGAATATAGAAGTGTTCAAGGTACTCCGCCGACGGATTTGCCTCCTGCTCGCGATCAGACTTGGTCTGCACGACCATCGCTGAATCGCGCGTGAACGGCCGCAGCGCGGAGTAGTTCGGAGCGAATCGGGCAAAGTCCGCATCGCCGCGAACGAGGTAGCCATAAGATCGATCAAACAGCTCACTCGATGATGGATTGGCAACCCGGGCGCCTGACCCCGAGTCCCCGCCGCCGCAGGCGGTCATTGTGGCGCAGAGCGCCGCGCCAAGAAGAGTCAGCAAGACGTGTCGGGAAGTACGATGCATGGAAACGATCCTCGCGCGGTTACTTGTTATGGATGAATGCCCACGGTCAGTGTCTTGCCTTCAACCGAGGTACGGATGCGCTCGATCTCCTCGGGGTTGAGCGTGGCATAGTGATAGATCAAGTTGTCGCGGTTGTACACGGAGTTCTCATACTCCTTGGTCATGTAGAGACATTCGGTCGGACAAGGGTCCGTGCAGAGGGCGCAGTAGCAACACTTTGCGAAGTCGATGTCGAAGCGGAGCACGTGGAGCTTCTTTTTCTGTCCGTCCGAGGTCGTGCCCAAGTCTTCATCCTTGCCCGCCTTGGCTGTCTCGATGGCGATGCAATCGACCGGGCAGACACGGGCGCATTGCAGACAGCCGATGCAGTCTTCGATCTTGTTGAAAAGCTGCCCTTTGGCGCCAATCGGCAGATCCCATGTTTCGTCGGGATACTGCATTGTGACGGGCTTCTTCCAGAGGTGCTGCCAAGTCACTCGCAGCCCGACCAAGAGCGACCAAAATCCCTTGAGATGATATGCGACGGCTGACATCGAAGTATTGCCTCCCCTTACATTCCTGAAAGATCCGGTGTGCGAATTTCCGGCGGTGCGACTTTGTCATCCGGAATATCCTGCGTCACCCAGTGTCCGCGGTCGGGCTGCTTGCCGACCGGGTACGGGACCTTCAGTCCCCGGTAGAACTCCTGAACTTTGTAATCCTTACGAAGCGGCCAGCCTTCCCAGTCATCCGGACAAAGAATCCGGCGCAGGTCGGGGTGTCCTTCGAAAACGATCCCCATCATATCGTAGGCTTCGCGCTCATGCCAGTTCGCGGTTCCCCAGATGTGCGAGACTGTGGGCACGCGCGGATTCTCGCGATCGCTCAGAGACACTTTGAGCGTAAACTTGTGCTTATGCGTCATCGAGCAGAGATGGTACACGACGCCGAGATTGGTCTTGTCGTCGGTCGCCGAGAGGCACATGAGCGACGTCAACTCCGGTCCTGGCTCGGTGGCCAGAAACTGGCAGACATCGGCTATGGATGCGGTCTCAACAACACTAGCCGGTTCGACTCCCTCGGAGAGAGCGCCGACTTTATCACCGAACTTCGCCTGCAACTTCGCGTGAATGTCTTGAATCGTCATTTGCGCACCAGAGTATGTGAATTACGCCGACATCATCGGGGCGAGTTTCTTTCCCAGCAACGCCTCATGCTTGATCTTTTCCTGGAGCATCATCAGGCCCTCGATGAGCGCTTCCGGACGGGGGGGGCACCCCGCGACGTAGATGTCCACCGGGACAATCTGATCGACGCCCTTGAGCACGTGATAGCCGTGCTGCCAATACGGACCGCCGCAGGTCGCACACGAGCCCATCGAGACAACATATTTTGGCTCCGGCATCTGATCGTAGAGCCGCTTCACCCGCAAGGCCATCTTCATAGTGACTGTCCCGGCCACGATCATAAGGTCGGTCTGACGCGGCGAGGCGCGCATGACGCCCATGCCGAATCGGTCGAGATCGTAGCGGGCCGCCGCCGTCGCCATCATCTCGATCGCACAGCAGGCCAAACCAAACGTCATCGGCCACACTGATGACTGACGCGCCCAGGCGAAGATCTTGTCGACCGAGGTGACGATCACGTTGTTGCCGTGACGTCCCTCGAGCGCATCCGACTCCTCGGCCTTCTTGACGATTGCCTTCTCAGTTTGTGTTAGCGCCATATGCGGAGTACCTCTTCGGTGTCTGGTTCGATGCTAATACGGTGCTTCGGCTCCGATCATTGTCGAAACCGGAAGTCCTTATGATACAAGACGTTTCTGCAGGAAATCAACCGGTTTGCCCTGATTCTCCTCGGCTGATCTGAGCGCCAACAGCGTGTTGATATCCAGAATCATCGAACGGCGTGAATACGATCCGATTTCCGTGATTCCCGTATCCATGCGGATCGCATCTTCCGGACAGGCCTCGACGCAGTAACCGCAGAAAACGCAGCGTCCAATATCGATGTCGAATGACTTCGGACGCTTTTCGATGTTCGGGTCGGGCACTTCCTCCGCCACGATCTTAATACAAAACGCCGGACAGACCGTCTCGCACATCATACAAGCAACACAGCGCGGCGTTCCGTCGGGATGGCGCGCCAAGCGATGCAAACTGCGCAAGCGGGACGCCTGTGGGCGACGCGCATCGGGATACTGAAAAGTCACCGCGCCCGGCGGCGAGGACTTGATGCCCACGGCCCGCAACGTGTGCCGCCACATATTGACCCAAAAGTGGCGCGCCGTGACCCAGAGACCACGCAACACCTCCGGCAGGTAAATCCGCTCGAGAAAGTTGAGCTCCCGCCGTCGTGCCGAAACATTGACAATGGTGACAGTTCGCGTCGTCATATTATTCGACCGTTATACTCCGCACGTCCACTCAAACGTCAACGTCTAACTCAGCCACAACACCAGGGCCGCCGTCACCAGCGTATTCACCAACGACAGCGGCAGAAGGACTTTCCATCCCAGGTTCATCAACTGATCGAACCGGAAGCGCGGCAAGGTCCAGCGAACGAGCATTAAAAGCCAGCAGAAGAAACAGACCTTCACAATGAAGGAAATCACCCGCATGCCCTCAACGAGCCACATGCTCAGGTCCCAAGTCGATCCCCACGGAAACACAAAGCCCGTATCGGCCAGGTAAGGCACCTGCCAGCCGCCGAAAAAGAAGGTCGTCAGCAGGGAAGAGATGAGGATTGTCTCGATGAAGTCCGTGAACATGAACATCCCGAACTTCATCGACGAATACTCCAGGAAGAACCCAATGATCTCCGATTCACCTTCGGGAATGTCGAATGGTATGCGCTTGGCCTCGGCGATTCCGGCGACCAGGAAGAGGAGAAATCCCAGCGGCTGGTAGATAATGCCCCATGCCGGAATGAAACCGAACACCAAGCCGCCCTGCGCCCGGACAATGTCCATCAGCGAAAGGCTCTGGTAGATCATGATCACACCAACAAGGGTCAGGCCGATCGTGATCTCATAGGAGATCATCTGCGCCGAGGCGCGAATTCCGCCCAGGAGTGCGTAATTGTTGTTCGAAGACCATCCGGCCAACACAACACCATAGACGGCCACTGATATCATGGCAAAGATGTAGAGCAGGCCGACATTGACGTTGGCGACCTGCAACGGAATCAAGTGACCCGCGATCGTGATCTGGTTTCCAAAGGGAATGACGGCGAATGTCATCAGAGCGAAAAAGATCGATAGCACCGGAGCCAGCGAGAACAGGAAACGGTGCTGGGTGGTCGGGATGAAGTCTTCCTTCGTAAACATCTTCACCGCGTCGGCGATGATGTGGAACAGTCCCCACAGACGCAGGCCGAAGATCTTGGCGCGATTCGCGCCAATGCGGTCCTGCATGATGGCCGATTGCTTCCGCTCAACCCAAGTCAAGATCCCGGCCAACGTGAGCACAAAGAGCACGACGAAAATCGAGGTCGCGATGGCGGCGCTGATGGCAACTGTAGTCAGCATCGATTCACAGTCCGGCTAAACGGCCGCCGCTTCGGCTCGCTCTTTGGAGGGATTGACCCCGTTCTTGCCCAGTGCCCGGTACGAGAGCCCGTTGAAATACCCGACGGTCCGGCTCAGTTCTTCAAAACATGCTTCGGGATTCGTTGGAGCGCCCGAGATTTCCAAACGCGCCGCGAGGTCTGCCGTGATCGCCAAGAGAGGACGAGATTGCCCCAGCGGCTCCATCGCTGACCGGAAGCGCTGAACGTGCCCGCCGAAGTTCGTCACCGTTCCCGATGTCTCTGCGTACGTGGACATGGGCAGTGCAACCTGGGCCACGTCGGTCACGACGGAACGGTGCGTGCGGATGGCGATGAGACAACCGACTTTTTTAACGGCCTCCGCAAACTGAGGCTCCGACATACTCATGGCAAATCCGCCGCCGATAATGAAGAGCAACTTCACGGATCCCTTTTCGCAAGCGGCAAGCACCGATTCCGAAGTCGCCGCTGATTTGATGATCCGCTCAGCTCCGAAAGTGTTCGGATAGAGGTCGGCCTTCCGTAGCAGGTCATCTTCGACACCCTGGGGATCGGTGGGTGTGCGGTGTGCAAGCACGCTGATCTTCATCCCATCATGGAATAACCGATGCAGTGCCCAATACTCCTCGTTGGACAACGTCGGCGGAGCAATGACGGCAATCGCGCCGGCTCCGTGTGCCGTGACAACGCGGCTGATCTCTTCATCAACTCGTGCCAGTGCCGCGCTCCAGTTGGCCGCCTTGCCATCTACGGTCGGTTCCAACAATCGATCGTCCGATTCGACGTTTTTGTATGAGTAGCGTCCGGCATCGCACATCCAGTAGCCATTAACATCGGGGTTGAATCGCGGTTTGTAACGGGCGATCAGCTTGCCCTCGTTATGGTGCGAACGGCGCCGGTTGGTGTGAATCTCGATGGCGCATCCGCGCGCGCAACCCTGGCAGACCGACTCGGTCTTCGACAGGTACCAGACACGGACCTTGAAGCGAAAATCGCGGTCCGTGAGTGCGCCGACCGGGCAGATGTCGGCCAAGCATCCCGAATAGGCATTGTCTACAACCTTGCCTTCGGTTGGCAGCAACTCCGCGTAATGGCCGCGATTGAAAATACTCAATTCATGCGTGTGCGTTATCTCGTCGACAAAGCGCGTGCAACGCGAGCAGAGAATACAACGTTCGGAATCGAGAATGATATGGGGGCCAACGGGAATGGCTTTGTGTTTCTTAAGTTTGTCTTCCAGGAATGTCGAATCGTAGCGACCAAACTGCATGTAGAATTCCTGCAATTTGCATTCACCGGCCTGATCGCAGACCGGACAATCGAGCGGATGGTTGGCCAGGAGGAACTCGAGGATCGCCTGACGGGCCACCTTCACCTGATCGGTCGTGGTATGGACCACCATACCGTCGGTGATAAAGGTGTAACATGCGATCTGCAGCTTCGGCGCTTTTTCGACCTCGACCAAACACATCCGGCAGGACCCTGCAATCGGAAGACCGGGATGGTAGCAGTAGTGGGGTATGAACATGCCGAGCTTCTCGGCCGCCTGGATAATGGTCGTGCCTGAGGCGACTTCAATCGAACGGCCATCGATGGTGATTGTTGGCATCGTTTACCAATACTACGCGCTGTAATTCGCCGGCGTGCCCAGTCCCTCAAACTTCACATAATTACGGTCATACTCTTCGATCGGAACCATATCGATGGTCTCCCACGGGCAATTCTTCTCGCACAGCCGGCAGCCGATGCAGAGATCGTCGACGACACGCACAGTCTGCGCAAACTTCGGATTGTTCTCGTCGGGGCCGGCGATTGGCACAATGCAATTGGGCACCGGACAAAAATCGATGCACACCTCGCACCCGGTGCACCCTTCTTCGACGATCACCGCCATCAACTTCGGGCGTTTCTTCTCTTTGACTTTCGGTGTGGTTGCTGCTTCCGCCATAATCCGCCTATCGCTTCCCGGTTCTAGTCGAGTAAGTCAATCTGACCGTGTTCGCTTCCAGATACTGTTTTACGCCACTGCCGGTTCGCCAATATGAGTCGGACGCAGAGGAAACGCCTCGACCGGCCGGGCCCGCTTAACCCATTCCTCAAATTCACCGCGGAATTTTGTCACATAGCTAATGACCGGCAACGCCGCCGCATCGCCGAGCGGGCAGATCGTGTTGCCGATGATGTTCTTCGCCACACGGACCAAGTTGTCTACATCACCCGGGCGCCCTTTATTTTCAAGGATTCGCTGAACGATCTGTTCCATCCAAGCCGTCCCTTCGCGGCAGGGCGTACATTGCCCGCATGATTCGTGGGCATAAAAACGGCTCAGCACCAGCAGAGCTTCCGGAATCGAGACCGTCTCATCCAGAACAACAACACCGGCCGATCCCAACATCGAACCGATTTTCGCCAGCGAATCAAAATCCATCGGCACGTCGATCTCGTCGGCACGTAGTATCGGCGATGAGGAACCCCCGGGAATGACCGCCTTGAGTTGCCGTCCTCCGGAAATGCCGCCGGCTGTCTCGTAGATCATCTGACGCAGTGGCGTGCCCATCGGCAATTCATACACTCCGGGCTTGTTGACACGCCCGGAGATCGAATACATACGCAGGCCGCCGTTGCGCTCTGAACCGAGCGCCGCGAATGCCGCCGCGCCCACCTCGACGATGAATGGCACGTACGCCAGGGTCTCGACGTTATTTACGACCGTGGGACAGCGCATATACCCTTCAACGGCGGGGAAGGGCGGCTTGAGACGCGGCCAACCGCGCTTCCCTTCGAGCGATTCAAGCAGGGCAGTTTCTTCGCCGCAGATGTAGGCCCCCGCGCCGCGATGCACCACAATGTCCAAGGCAAAATCATGTCCGAAGACCTTATCGCCCAAAACGCCGACGCGTCTGGCTTCGGCGATCGCCTGTTCCAGGCGCGCGATCGGCAGATCGTACTCGCCGCGCACATAGACGTAGGCTCTATGCGCCTTGATCGCCCAGCAGGCGATGACGATCCCCTCGATCAACAGGTGAGGATCGTGGATCATGATGTACTTGTCTTTGCAGGTCCCCGGTTCGCCCTCGTCGGCATTGACCACCAGGTAGCGCGGCTTCGGCGAATCCTTTGGCAAAAAGCTCCATTTGCGTCCGGCCGGAAAACCGGCGCCGCCTAGCCCTCGCAGATTGGAATTAATCACTTCCTGCGTCAACTGCTCAGGTGTCATCGCAAACGCCTTCTCGACACGCGAATACGCCCCGCGCGCCCGCGCCACATCCAGCGTGTGCGAGTTTTCAACTCCGACGTTCTTGGTGACCAGCTTCAGCATCTCTTACATCGTTTCTTTCACAAGAGAACTGATCGATTCCTTCGTCAGATTTCCGACATACTTGTCATCAAAACGCATCGCCGGGGCGCACTCGCAATAAGCCAGGCATTCGACTTCCGACAACGTAAACTTCCCATCAGGAGTCGTTTCGCCGACGCCGATGCCAAGAACCTGCTTGATGTGCTCACGCAGATCCTCAGCTCCCGCCAGCCAGCACGACAGGTTGCGACATAATTGGATATGGTGCTTTCCCATCGGCCGGCGCGGGTACATCGTGTAGAACGTTACGACCTGGTGAATCTCGTTGAGGGGCCGTTCCAGGACTGCGGCGGCAATCAATTCGACCTGATAGGATATCCAGCCAAACTCGCGCACCGCCAGCCAGAGCACGGGAAGCGTTGCCGAGCGCTTATCCGGGTACTTCGCAAAGATCGCCTCAATCTCCGTCTTGGCGGCATCTGACCATGCGACCGGCTCCGGATGATCAACCATGCCGTAATCGATCGTGCTGAGATCATGCTGGTGGGCGGCATCCGACATTAGCGATCCAGCTCTCCGGCGATCATGTTAATCGTCCCAAACGTCGCGATCACGTCGGCAATCATGTCACCCTCGATCATGCAATGAAGCCCCTGCATGAGATAGAAGCACGGCGGACGGCAGCGCACACGATAGGCGCGCCCATCGCCGTTTGAAACCATGTGGAACCCCAGCTCCCCGTTGGCCGCTTCGTTGGCGATGTAGATTTCACCGGGAGGAGGTTTCAGGCCCTCACCCTCCATGATGAGCATGAAGTGGTTCATCAGGCCTTCGATGTTGCCGTATGTGTCCTCTTTGGGCGGTAGAACCACCGTCTTTGCGTTGGCATTGATTGCGCGCGCGTGCAATCGGTCGCCGCCCTCAAGTGTCGGGTCGGGGCGGACAGTCCGCAGGAGCAGATCGGCGGTCATTCCCATCTTGGCCGAATCGACCATCTCCGCGCCGGTCAGAGGGCGTCCGGTGAGGTCAACGCGCACAGAACCTCCGGGAATCTGCTTGATGCATTGCCGCAGAATCCGAATCGACTGATGCATTTCCTCCATGCGGACGAGATAGCGGTCGTAGTTGTCACCCACTGCCCCGACCGGTACATCGAAGTCAACGCGGTCATAGACGAGGTACGGCTCATCCTTGCGGATATCACGCGCCATCCCAGTCGAGCGGAGTACCGGGCCGGTAAATCCGAATGACCAGGCGTCTTCCTTCGAAATCCTTCCCACATCCTTGACGCGGTCGATGAAGATGCGATTGCGCGTGAGCAGCTTGTCAATCTCGCTGATTTCCTTCTCGGTCTGCTTGAGCGCCACTTCGAGCCGTTCCAGCCAGCCTTCGGGGAGATCCGCCTTCACGCCGCCGACTTTCAC
The DNA here is from genome assembly GCA_964371625.1 of uncultured Ignavibacteria bacterium. Taxonomy (GTDB): domain Bacteria; phylum Zixibacteria; class MSB-5A5; order WJJR01; family WJJR01; genus JACQFV01. Next base: position 867,838 of record CAYJMP010000002.1, read on the forward strand.
ATACGACACAGTCAGCCGTGCCCCAGTCAATTCCTCGACCAGCCCGTAAAGGTATTCACGCGCCTTCATCAGGTAGATGAATCCCGTCATCGCACCCAACTCCATCGAGCAGGCGGCGATGCACGTTAAATGGTCGGTGATGCGCGAAACTTCGGAGATGATCACCCGAATGTACTTGCACCGCTCTGTAATTTCCAGGTCGAGGAGTTTCTCAACCCCCATGGCGTAGCAAACATTGTTGATGAGAGGGGAGACGTAATTCAAACGGTCGGTATAGGGAAAGACCTGCCCCCAGCCGACCACTTCGCTGTCCTTTTCAAATCCGCGGTGCAGATAACCGATCTCGATGTCGGCTTTCTTGACTCGTTCTCCATCCAATGCCAGGATAATGCGAATGACCCCATGCATCGCCGGGTGCGATGGCCCCATGTTGAGGAGCATGTCCTTCATCGTCAGCGCCGGCGCAGCGGGCGCGACTGGCGCATCAGGCTTGGTCAGGACATCGGTCATGTGTAGAAAAGCTCCGATGGATGATCATCGTGAACGGGCCGCTCTTTGACCAGTGGTTGCCGCTTGTTGACCGGGTAGTCCTTGCGTAAGGGATGGCCGACAAACTCTTCGTACAACAGCATGCGCTTCAAATTCGGGTGCCCGGTAAATCGGACGCCGAACATGTCCCACACTTCCCGTTCCGGCCAGTTTGCCGCCGGGTAAATGTCCATGATGGACATCAATTCGGGTTCGGAGTCACTGATCGGGCGCGTCTTGATACGCAGCCGATCGTTGCGGCTGCGCGAGTAGAGATGCACGATGACCTCAAAGCGTGGCGACTCATCGACGTTGAGCCGCAGACGGTCCAAGCCCGAGAGGTCGGTCAAGAAATCATAGTCGCATTCGGGATCGGTTCGCAGGAACTCCATGACTTCGTGGTACCGTTCCGGGGCAACCACGGCCGTCTGATCGCCGCGGTGCGCATGAGTTTCGATCAGGGCATCGCCGAACCGCTCGCGCAATTTCGCGATCGCGGGATGTGCGCTGGTCTGAACGTCTGTCAAGGGGAGACTACTTCTGCCTCGGGTCGGTCACCGGGCCAGCTAGCGGGTGGCGTTCGGACTGAATCTTCGCCTGCAGTTTCATCAAGGCGTCCAGCACGGTTTCGGGACGCGGCGGGCAGCCAGGGATGTAACAGTCGACCGGGATGATTCGGTCGATGCCCTGCACGGTCGCGTAGTTGTCGTAGAACCCGCCGGTGCAGGTGCACACTCCGAAGGCGACCACCCATTTCGGCTCGCACATCTGGTCATAAACCTTCTTCAGCACCGGCGCCATCTTTTGAGAAATCGTGCCGACCACGAGGAGCATGTCGGCCTGACGCGGTGAAAACCGGGGCCAGGCGGCTCCGAACCGGTCCAGGTCATAATGCGCCGAAGAAACCGACATGTATTCCATACCGCAGCAGGCGGTCACGAAGGGATACGGGAATAGCGACCACTTGCGCGCCCACGCAATCCCATCCGAGAGGCGCGAGGTGACGAACCCTTCCTGATCCCCGCCTACTCCCACTGCAACGCCCCCTTCTTCCAGATGTACCACAGGGCCAGAGCCAGGATCCCAATAAAGACCACCATCGAGAGAAAGGCGGTCACACCGATGTCTCGGAAAACCACGGCCCAAGGGAAGAGGAAAGCCAGATCGATGTCAAAGATGACGAACAGGATGGCAATCAGGTAGAATTTCACGCTGAAAGGGCGACCGGGCGTCTCGAACGCCGTTACGCCGCATTCAAAAGGCTCTTGCTTGACCGCGCTATGAACTTTCGGGCCAAGCCATTCGCCAAGGAAATACATGACCGCGACGATGGTTCCCACCAGGGTCGCAATGACCAGTATCGGCCAGTAGTGATTTATTTCTCAAACCTCCGCAAAAATAAGAACGGCAAAGCCGTTCTTATTCGTGCATCCCAAAGCAAAGGCGGCCGCCGAAGCAGCCGCCTGCTCGTCTCTACTTTTGATAGTACTCAGCGTTCTTTGCCGTGAACTCGGCCCACTTCTCCGGAACTTCGCTCTCCTCGAAGATGGCCTCAACGGGGCAAGCGGGAACACAGGCACCGCAGTCGATGCATTCGGCCGGATCGATATAGAGCAGTTCGGATTCCTCGAACTCCGGCTCTTCCTTCGTCGGATGGATACAGTCGACCGGACACGCCTCGACACACGCGGTGTCTTTGGTTCCGATGCATGGCTCGCAGATGACATACGTCATGTTCTTCAGTTCCTCCCTGGCGCCGGGGTCGTCTGAGACCAGCGCCCCACCGGTATACATTTCGCCGAGTCTACAGGCAAGCAAAACTTACCTGTAGACGTCGTATCAACACGTCAATTGTGTGACGCCCACGCCGGGTTTTTGTTGGCAACAAAGTCCTGCAAAGTGACAGACTCCAAAAAACCGCGCAGGCGTGCATTGAGCTGATCCATCGGTTTGACAATATTGCAGTTGTCATACTGTGGACAGCGGTATCCTTCACTGTCAAAACAGATTACAACGTTGGGCTGGCCTTCAATGACGTCCACAACCTGCGCCAGCGTCACGTCGGTCGGGAGATGCGCCAGCGAATACCCGCCATTTTTCCCCTGATGCGAGCGCAGTAAACGAGCGCTTTTCAATTCATGGAAGATCTTCGCGAGGAGTTTCGACGGGATGTTGTACAATTCGGCGACTTCACGGACTGTCACAATTGTCCCTGCCGGCTGAGCAGCGATATGTGAGATTCCGATGAGTGCGTACTCGACTTTTCGCGTCACGTTGAACATTGTTCCTCACCTGTGCCCCAAACGTACATGTCAGGCGATTCTTAGCCAAACTTGCCGATGGGAGTCAAGTCTATTCGACTTTCAAAGGGTATTTGTAAGACAATGTGTGTCAAAGACTCGTAGCCCATTTCCGCGTCGCCTCCGTGGGTTTTCGCGACTTGACAAAAGTCCCACGGCGACTTATAGTTAGTCTCAGTTTCGCTCCCGATCCCTCCGCTGTAACCAGGGGTGACCATGCAGTACCGCCTTCCGACTCCGATCAGCCGCTTTGCCGTCAGTTGCGCCATCCTGATGGCGTCTACTTCAGTTACACAGGTTACTCACGCTCAGGATACGACCATCTACATCGACCTCCCCGATGTCACGGTCCAGCGGGGCGAGATTGTCGAGATGCCGATCTGGATTGCCAATTACACTTACCCGATCGCCGGGTATTCGCTGCTCTTCACCCTCGACCGTCCGGGACTCGTTTCTTTTGACAGTGTTGTTATTGCCGACCAATCCGGAACCCTCTCGCAAGGGTGGGAGTATTTCGCTGAGACCCCGATCTCGGAGACAGGTGCCCGCATTACCGCCATCGCCGATTTGAACCTGGATGGCTCGCCCGGGCCCATCCCTCCACTCACGCTGGAAGCGACGCTGGTCACGCTACGGGCGCGGGTCTATTGCGACCCCGACTTATTCTCAGGCTCCATCGTCAGAGTGATCCCGACCGCCTTGCCGGAGTTCTCCGATCCGAATGGCGATCTTATCCTTCCGGTCTCCACCTCTGGGGGAGATATCCGGGTCATCAATGGCGCTTTCGGTGACTTGGACGCATCGGGCGCGATCGACATTGTGGACATCATTCTGGTCGTCAATTGCGTCTTCCGCAATGACTGCCCGCCCTGTGGCCCCGGGGAGACAGATATGAACTGCGACGGGGAAACGACAATCCTTGATGTTGTCACCGCGGTCAATCATGTGTTCCGCGATGGGCCGCCGCCGGCGTGCTAATCCAAAAAGTGGGGATCTTCCCACGACTTGAAGTGTCTTAGCAGTATCGATCCCGCATTCCGACGCTTAAATCAACTCGAAGGAGCGCCAAGCCGATCTTCCTGAATGATTAAGTGAGACGTCCGAAACGTCAACCTTAGAGGTCGGCCGATGCATCTCCTCATCCGTACTACTGTTCTTGCCTGTATCCCCCTGTGTCTTTCTGTTACCACGTCGATCGCTGGCAACACAATCCAGCAACCGGCATTCGAAACACCGGCCCCGGCGCCGTCCCGTCTGTCACTCGCCGGACGAATCTGGAAGCTGGACTATACGCGGACGCTCGTGGCCGGAATTGCCCTGACGCGGATAGCGCGGTATTACGACGACCCCGCCGGGCTCGACGCCGCGCGGAGTTGGGCCGAAACCGTCGACATCGGCGACTCCTATGGCAACGGGCTCTATCTGGCGGGATTCACTGCGCTTGTCTGGGGGTATGGATCACTGAGCGGACGCAATGAACTGCGTCAGACCGGGCATACGATGATGGAAGGGTTGCTGCTCGACGCCATTGTCGTAAACACGCTCAAGACCGCAATTGGTCGCACTCGTCCCGATGGGTCCGATAACCGTTCTTTTCCCTCTGGTCACACGACGGCGGCCTTCACGATCTCGAGTATTCTCGTCCGCCGGCATGGCTGGGTAATCGGGCTTCCCGCAATCGGGCTGGCCACATTCACCGCGATCGCCCGCATGGAGGACAAGCGTCACTACCTGTCCGATGTTGTTGCTGGGGCCGCGCTTGGGGTGGCTGTCGGGCAACTCGTCACACCGCATAAACACGCCGATCGCGGCGGACTACAACTGGTCGCCGGACCATCAAGAGTCGGGTTACAGTTGAAGTTCTAAGTCGCCCTTTGCATTCAATCCGCGGAATACGCTACATTCGCGTACAACCCCGGTGCGTCTTCTGAATTGCGCAACCGGCTCTGGGCTTAGTCCATCATCCGTTGGAGGGTTGAAATGCCAGCACGTGCCGCATCGGCAGAATGGAAAGGCAGTCTCAAAGAAGGAAAGGGCGTCATGAAGATGGTAAGTGGCGCCTACGAGGGACCGTACAGTTTCGCATCGCGCTTTGAGTCGGGAACCGGAACGAATCCAGAAGAACTGATTGCGGCCGCCCATGCCGGCTGTTTCTCCATGGCGTTATCGGGTGGTCTGGGGAAGGCGGGATTCACCCCAACCAGCGTGCAGACTACAGCAACAGTCCATCTCGGTCCGTTGGGTGACGGTATGGGTGTGGTCAAGATTGATCTCGACACCGTGGCCAGCGTACCCGGAATCGACGAGAAGACATTCATGGAACAAGCCGAAGCCGCCAAAAAGGGATGCCCGATCTCAAAGGCTCTCGCGGCAGTTCCTCAGATAACACTGAAGGCAAGGCTGGCGAAGTAGCTGGCATCATCCCGGCTTGATCTCCGAACGGGGCGTCACGTTTTCGCGCCCCGTTTCTATTTCAGCTCCGAGCCCAGTCTTCCATCTGCTTTGATGCCTCAGCCTGCTCCCAGCGCTGGAGCAGTATTGGTTTCCCGCGCTCAAACGCCTCCGCTTGATGTTCCACCACGGCCTCTGCTTCTTGCGATGTCATGTGGAGAGTCTCGTTGACGAAAGAGGCCACACGGCCATTGTAGAGTGGTGTCGCAATTTCCAGCAGCTTGAAGCGATTGGCGGGCCAGTGATGAAACGTCGCGGCCAACTCGTACAGAGTCTCAACCCAATCCGTCGTCTCGAATCTAAATTCGTCATCGGAGCGTTCCGTCGCCCGTTTGATTGTCTCGAATGTGTGCGCGGTGAAGATGGTCTGCCACATGACCCCGAACTTGTCGAACCCCTCACGGAAAACCCGACAGAGCGCCGCTTGGTCGACTGTAATCGCCTCCGGTTCTTCGCTGTTGGATGCCCCGAAAATCTCGGTCGGCTCTGATCCCTGCACCGTCTTCCAGAACATCTCGTTCTGCTCCATCATGGAAAACAGCGTGAATAGCACCTGCCGGAACATGGGGCCGAGATTGGCCGCTGGGTCCTTGGCGTCGTGGACCTTGACCCCAAGACGCGATTGGCAGACACGATACCCCGTGGCCAGCGCGCTCGTGGTCATCCAGACATCGATACCGAATCGGGCAATATCAGTGTCCCAGACGTCTTGGGCCATGTAGTAGCGCGCCATCTGTCCTGAGAACGCAAAATCGCCCCCAATCGGTTGGCGGATCCTGCGACCATAGAGAGAGCGCGTCAAGTTGTAGACAATATTGTTCGTAATCGTACCGTCGTACTTGTAGCGGGAGTAGATTGGGGCGACAAAGTCGTAATCATTCACGATGACCGGCGCAAGAAGGTGTTTGACCCATTCATCCGTAATCGACCGCAGATCGGAATCCACGACCATGCAGGCCCTGGCGTCAAGACGGTCTGCCGCCTCAAAGATCGTCCGCAACGCCGAGCCTTTGCCCGGCAGCCCGCGATAGATGGTAACGAGACGCTCCTGAGCGGGTATGACGGCCGTCGCACGCGCCAATTCCCGTGTGTCATCAGTCGAGCCGCCATCGGACACGATCAGCACTGCCCGTTTATCGGGAAAGTGGTTGTGCAGACCACCGGAGACCATTCTGACCACGTGTTCGATGGTGTCCTGGTTGTTGAGGCAAGGAATACCGGCCACGATGTCGGCGTGGCCGATCTGTTCGAGCCGTTGGATTAGCCATGGTCGAAGAGATGTGTCGTAACGACTCATGTAGCTCTCGTATTGTCGGCAGTAACCGCTGTCAGGAGACGGTCCCCGAAATCGGGAATGGCGGCAAAGACGCGGTTCCAACTCGGAATCTGGGGCGCGCCAAGCGGATCGCGCTCCATAATGTCGCCCGCTTTCCGGATCGCCTCGGTAAACATCTCAACCGCCATTCCTTCAATGTGGCGGTCGTACTCCAGGCCGTTGATCATCGCATCCCCATGGTAACGGACCGTCATGTCCTGGGCGATGCGCCGGTAGGTGGCCCGCAATGAATTGAAGAATCCTTGAGTGTACACGACATCCTCGGAAGCCAGGGTAGCAAAGAGGCAATTGGCGATATCGACCGCCATTTTGTGGAGGCCGGTGGTGGCGTCTTCCAGCGACATCTCCTGATGCTTGTGATCGTAATTCTCACAAAGCTCCGCCTGGCAGATTCGCTTTCGCGAGCAGTTTCTGTAGATCTCAGCCAGAACGCCGACTTCCAGGCCCCAATCGGATGGAATTCGGTTGAGCCGCGCCAGATTGGTCATCATGGAGAATTCCCCGGCCAGCGGATAGCGAAAACTGTCAAAGTACTCGAGGCTGGGCCGATGCCCGACCATGATTGTCAAGGCGCGTAAGAGGGGAGTGACAAAGAGTCTTGAAACACGGCCGTGCATCCGCTCGGTCACCCGCGAGTAGTATCCCTTGCAGAATTCGAAATCAAGCTGCGGCGAAGCGACAGGGTATATAAGTCTGGCGACCAGCTCCCGTGTGTACGTCGTGATGTCGCAGTCATGCAGGGCCAACACATCGCTGTTTCCTTCTGCGATGACATAACCGAAGGCAAGCCACGCCTGCTTACCCTTGCCGTCCGGACCCGGACTCAGCCCGGTCGCGACAATCAGCTCAAGAAGTTCCTTGAGACGCGGGCCGTGCACCCACATCAGGGTCGTCTTTTGGGGCAAGATCGAGAAGTACTCTTGGGCAAAACGGAATTCCTCTTCATTACAGGGACCCAGCGTGACCACGACCTCGCGGATGTACCGGGCGCCGCGCAGCTCCTCGACGATATTCCGGAGTGCCGGCTGCTCCAATTCTGAAAAGAGCGACGGCAAAACCAGCGTCACACCTCGCAATCGCGAGATGGTCTCCAGTTCGCGCTCCATCCGAGGTAGATCAGTTTTTCCGAGGCGGTGGAAGGTCGCAACTACTCCACCCTGATAGAAATCACCCATAGCGCCACCTCCGTTAGGGGTTATCAGTGGTTATACGGTCAGATCGCGTCCCCGGACCGCATTGTGGGGCACAAAACAAAAGCCCCGGGCAGTGGATTGCCCGGGGCCGAGAATCATCGAAGCGGGAGGCTCATGCGTCTTTGAGATGCTTGGAGACCAGCTTGGTCATCTCAAACATCGACACCTGCGAGCGGCCGCCGAAGATGGCGCGCAACGCCGAGTCGGCGTTGATCATCGTGCGCTTCTTCGCATCCTGCAGGCCGTTCTTCTTGATGTAGGCCCACAGCTTCTTGGTGACTTCGGTGCGCGGCATCGGCTTGGCGCCGATCACGGCACTGAGAGTCTCGGACGGCATCATGGGCTTCATGAATGCCGCATTGGGCTTGCGGGCGGTCTTCTTCTTGGGCGCCGCCGCTTTCTTCGCGACTTTCTTCTTCGGGGCCGCTTTCTTCGCGGTCTTCTTCGTCGACTTCTTGGCCGTCTTCTTGGCCTTTTTCTTCATCGGCATACCTGCCTCCGTGTGGATGGTGGGTTTGTACGGTTACGACTTGGGAACACGTTTTCTGTTGTCACCCGAGAGCATTCTTCGCTCGTCCCTGGCGTCGTCTGCTCTCTTCGGTCTGTCTAAACCTCGATCTCTCCCTATGAAAATCGCCCCATTTCAGAGGGCGTCACCACTGAATTCGAGGGAAGCATCATCCAGTTGCAGGAAGTGCGCAAGAGAAAAAACGCATTTTCACCTATGAGATCGAAAAAATCTCATAGGGAGACACAGGCGTCGCGCCTGCAGGTACCCAGGTTGCGGAGGGGGCAAGACCCCAAGCGGCCCGCAAAACACAGCCAATTTCCATAGGAGAGGGCACCGGTTCGGGCTGGCAGTTTCGTCGGAAATCCCCCAGATTACCCGGCAACCGAGGAGATCATTCGATGGTCAAGGTCGCCGCTTCTGTGCTTGCCTGCGATTTCACCCGTCTCGCCGAGGATACCCAAGCCGTCGTCGCTGCCGGGGCAGACTGGCTGCACTTGGATATTATGGACGGTCATTTCGTGCCCAATATCTCCTTCGGTCCCGACATCGCCGGGGCGTTCAACCGGGTGACGGACACCTACCTCGATGTGCATCTGATGCTGACCGATCCCGGGCGCTATGCCGAAGCGTTCGTTAAGAATGGGGCCGATTCGATAACCTTTCACATTGAGGCAGTGCCCGACCCCCATCCCTTCATTTCGACACTCCGCGCGATGGGGACGAGGGTGGGGTTGACGCTGAACCCGGATACTCCCCTTGAGAAGGTCACCCCCTACCTCGGAGAGATCGACTTGCTCTTGATCATGTCTGTCTTCCCGGGTTTTGGCGGCCAGAAGTACATCGAATCGTCTACATCCAGAATCGCTGCCATCCGCAAGGAAATTGACACCGGCCGGCACAACTGTCTCCTCGAAGTCGACGGCGGGATTAATTTGTCCACATATCGCCCCGTCGTCGAGGCCGGGGCAGACGTGCTGGTTGTGGGGTCGGGGTTGTTTGGGACGGGGGATTATCGGGAGACGATCCGATGTCTGAAACGATGACCCGAAAGGGGCTGCGTGGGCGCATTGCCGTGTGCCTGTTGGCAGTTGTGTCATTGGTGGGGTGGCAAGAAGTCGCCCTCTGCGAGTCGTGGGAGACGCTCTACAGAAAGGGCCTCAAGGCATTCGAAAAGCAAGACTGGCTTCAAGCGGCAGAGTATTTGCAGAAGGCAATCGAAGAGGCGAAGCGCTCCGGACCAGGGAAGCCCTCGTTGCGATTTACGGAGGACCCGGAGAACAACAGTTGGATGAGGTTTCTGAGCCATGGTCTGGGTGCAGCATATGCCAATCAAGCGACTGTCTGCGTTGAAAAGGGATGCGTCGATGAGTCGGATTCACTGGCCCGGCTGGCGATACCATCTGTTCGAGAAATCGTACGGAGATCCTGTCAATCCTGCAGTCGCTTACTCACTTCGCGCACTTGGAATGGCGAACCTGAAACTCGGCAGGTCTAAACAGGCTGAGCCGATTCTGAGGAAGGCGCTTGCGATGTTCGATGCCAGTCTTCCTTCGGACAGTAACGGGTTCGTGCCGCGGGCATCAATCGACTTGGCGGATGCCTATATCGCTAATAAGAAGTTCTGGGAGGCCGAACCCCTGTTACTCTCGGCTGCCGAGACCGCGACCCGAGTTCTCCGAAATCGGCCTGGGGAGGCCGATCAGAGTCTGCATTCAACTATCGCCGAGAGCCAGTACAAGCTCGCGTCGCTTTACGCAAGCGAACTTGAGCGGCCGGAGTTGAGCGACTCGTTGTTTGAAACCGCTGCACGGGAGTACGAAGAGGACACGCTTGTTGCATTCACGCCGGAAGCCGATTCGTGTTTACTGGGATTCGAGTCACATCTTAGAGATGCCGGTGCATACGAGCGAGCCGATTCGATATCAGGGAGACTGCGGGCACTCCGCGAGAGACGGGTCGCCTCGGAGCAAGTTGCCGAGTAGGCTGACAACATGAACTCACGGCTTCGAGCTAGACTCATTCGCCTGCACCGCCAACTCCGGCGCGGCTCCAGGGCCGGCGGATCGGTGCTGCGAAATACAATGCCGCCCTTACGGGTGACGATCCGGAGAGCCATCGACTTTCCACTCTCTCCGGGCATCACTGCATTCTCGCTACTGCTCGTTCCCTGACCTACTGCAGCTGGAAAATCTCGAGTATTGCCTTATTCGTGTACGCGACGTAGAGCTTGTTGGTCCGCGTGTTCACGGCGAAGGCGCGCGGATCAAGCGCGGGAGTCTCGAAGAAGCGCGTCTCGAAACGCGCCGACTTGGTCAACGTCGTCAACGACCGCTCCTCGACAGCTTCGCGAACCGACTGCGGACGGCTGGGGTCCGTAACCAGCGTGTACCAGGTTCCCCGCGAGGCATGGATCGTCAAATGATGTGCTGCTGACGACAAGGCAACACCCGGGTCGACCAGTTTCAAACCAAACGCCGCACTTCCCGATTCATAGGTAAGCAATGGCGCCTCGCCGGATCCCGGCCAGCCTGCAACTCCATGGCCGTCCGCGAAATTCCAGAACCAGGGTGCAAACCCCGGGGTGCCCGTGGCCATGACGATTTTTCGTACTCCCGGAATGGGCGCGACGAGATTCGCGCTCCGGTCAAACGTGCCCCACAGGGTGTAGTCGATTGCGATCACGAGTGTGTCCCGATAGTTGCCCACGAGGAGTTCATTCCGCGCGGGATCGATCGCGATGTCATAGGGCCAGTTGATGGAACCACTCACAAGGCTGTGATCGAAGGCGAAGTTGGGGTTCGGAATCTCAATGTCATTGTCGGCGTCCTGCAGTTGGCGTTGCGCTACGTTGGCACAATAGATCTGTCCGTCGAAATTGAAGCCCGACTGTGTCCGGTGCGTGACAAACACATCGGTGCCAGTTGGCGTCACAGCGAGTCTGCCGGCAAAGGTTCCCTGATTCGTGGTGTAGAAAACATCGTCCCCCGAGACGCCCATCGTGCCAATGTCGAAGAATCGGAGATAGTATCCGTCTCCCGTCTTAAAGCAGTTGAAGACGACCAGATTCGTTGAGACGAACGCCAAATCGAAGACATTCGCAATGTCGTCGAACTCCAATGTCTCGACGGCGGCGGTTGTCAGGTCTACGACCGCGATGGCGGGTTTCGGCCGCTGCGACGTGTCATACAGGAGGACCGCGGTGTTCGTTGCCGCGTCGATCTCCATCCGCGCCGCTCCCGCAAAGGGAAGCGACAGGCAATCACCCGAGGCGTCACCAGTTAACGTGACGCTGACACTGACCGTGTCATTCTCGAGGACAGTGACGGCCAATTGCGTGTCCGCCAGGCAAGCGGCAGGCGTAATCAAAAGCGTCATGCCCCGCACCGGGACATCATCGAAACCGAATCGTCCATCGGCGCCGGTGGTCGTGCTCTCGTTAAAGTCGCCCCCCGCCAGATTCACAGTCACGCCGACTGCGGGCGCAGGTGCGGCAACCAACGCAAAGGGGAGATAGACGATGCCGTCGACACGCCCAAAATGCTCGCCATCGCCGTTCTTATCATCACCGCAACTCGCAAGCGACAAAGCCACGAACGCGGCCGTCAACAATCCGAGCCGGCTGTTCAGCTGCCACATCTTCTGATTCATCGGGTTCACCTTTCCTGGAGACCTTGGAGGGCGTTCGACCACTTGTCGCAAGATAATAAAAGAAACCGCCCCATGCCAACACGGCACGGGGCAGTTTTATGCAACTATGTCCGAATTGGACTACTGTGGACTGGCAGCCTGAATGCCGACCAACTCGACATCGAAGACCAACGTCGCGTTGGGCGGGATGACCCCACCGGCGCCACGTTCGCCGTACCCCAAAGTTGGCGGAATAATGAGCAGACGGCGCCCGCCGACTTTCATTGAAGCAATGCCTTCATCCCACCCCTTAATCACGCGTCCCTGACCGAGCGGGAAGGCGAACGTCTGGCCGCGATCGCGCGAGGAATCGAACTTCTTGCCGTCGGTGAGCCAGCCCGTGTAATGGGCTTGGACAACCTGACCGGTTTGCGGCGCGGCCCCGGTCCCGACTGTCATTTCCACATACTTCAGCCCCGATGCCGTGGTGATCGTGTCACCGGGAACCTGCGGTATGCCTTCGGTTGACGATTGGGGCTGAGCCATTTGCTGCTTCTCCTTTTCCATTCTTGCCAGCTCCGCTTCTGTCGGGCAGCCATCCGTAGTCACCTGACAGCCCGCCGGAGTGCTTGGACACTTATCTTTGTCGTCCGCGATGCCGTCGCCGTCGCTGTCCAAGCTTTTCGTGCCGCATCCAATGACCAACAGGAGAGCGGCCATTACTACTAATCCTCGTGTTCTCAAGAGCGTCCCCTTTCCCGAACGATGACCCGGACTAAGGGCGACATCCAATAATCGCCCAGACTCGCGACCATGATACGACCCTCATCCAAGGCCGCAAACCCGTTTGTTTGCCGCAATTCAGATGTTCACCAAGTGTAATTGTCGTGTCCGCGAGCGCTCGATCTCACGCAGGTCGATGCCTCGTTCGGCCACGGACTTCAAGTTGGCCAGGAAAAACGTCCATGCAACCCGGCAACCCAAGTGCATCTCCCAGCGACCGCGGGGCGTGTCGGGGATGCCGAACTGGCGCAACTCCACCGCACACCAGGCGCCCTGTTTACGGATGGACACGTCGACTTCCATTTCCTGTCCGAACGTGAAGTGCAGACGTGTCGGTGGTCGTACGTCCAATATCCATCCTTCGCCGCTGGTGCCTCCGTCGTAGTACCATTCCCAGAGATAACGGTCGTTGGCCCGGCATTGTTCGCTCTCGGCCCGCGCGGACTGCGTTGGAAAGGGAGCAGGTTTGGATTTCTTGCTTTTGGCGGGGCGGCCGTCCGATGGGGCGAAGTCGGCGTTACGCAAGAACCACTTGGCCAGCCCTTCGCCGGTCGACCAGAGATTGAAAATCTCATCAGGGCGGCTCTTCACATAGATCCCCAACTCGAACTGCGTCCAATCATGTTGCGGACTATCTGCCATTATACCGCCTCCGTCTCGATCGACCGTGAGGTACGGATCGTATCGGAAATGCCGATAACAGTCAAGAGGTTAGGCGGAATACCACGGCATCAGCAGGCCGGAGTCCGTCGGGCCTTACAGAGAAAGTTGACGGGCGCGGGGGTTGACAATATCCCAGTTTGGCCACTTGTTTCGTATTAGTTGTCGGTGGTGGCCTTTCTGTTACCCGCCTGACGTGGAGCTGCAACGATGAAGATTTTAATGAAGTGGGCCCTCTTGCTCTTCGTGTGCCTGATCGGCACGACTGTCTACGCCAACTTTCCGCACCTCATGAACTATCAGGGACGTCTCGATGACGCGAGCGGCGATCCCTTGGCCGATGGCAACTACTCGGTCACCTTTCGACTCTTCAATGCCTCATCCGGCGGCTCGGCCCTATGGTCCGAGACACAGAGCGTGACCACGGTCGATGGCGTGTTTTCCGTCTTGCTGGGATCGATAGACACAATACCTGAATACATCTGGTACCAGGACACTTCGTTTCTGGAGATCCAGCCGCAGGGATCCGACCCGGTGCTTCCCCGGTCGCTGCTTTCGGTTGTGCCGTATTCGTGGCGTTCCCGGAACGCCGATCTGCTTGGCGGGCTCAGCGGCCCTGAGTTGGAGGAGTCCGGGGAGATTCAGTCAGCGGTCGCGGCTCACACCGCCATCCCCAATGCCCATCATGAGAAGACGATCAGCGCTTCAGAGCTGATCATCGGGACACTCAGCGAAGGGCGGCTTCCGCAGGGCGCGATCGACTCCACCGAGATTGAAGTCGAATCGATCGCGGCCAATCGCCTCGCCGATGAACCGGGCATCGCACACGCTCACACATCATACTACCTGCTCCCGAGTCAAATAGAAGTCATTGATTCGGCCGTCATCACTGTTCCCAAGGGCGGTTGGCTGCTGATTCAGGCCAACGGAAAGTTTGTGCGCGATCACATTGCCAACGGTGGTGCTTGCGCCGCCACCGTGTCGCTGTCGGGTTCAAGGATGACGCACACGGTCTATTACTCGGCGCGTTTCTCGGTGGTATCTGCCCAGCCAACCGGCACGTACGTTGAGAATTTCATGGTCTCGGAAGTCCTCCAGGTCGGCCCGGGGGTAACGAAGGTCTTCTTCCTCGGCGATGCTGTCAGCACCGGCCCGGTCCCGCGCGTCGAGGAAGTCCATGTAAACGTTATGTATTTTCCGACCGCCTACGGCAACATCGACGTCTTTTCCCAATAGAAGATTGGTCCAGATACTTTCAGGCGGCGCCGTTACGGCGCCGCTTTTTTTCTGCGGATTCCGGTTTATTACGTATAACTGACCTGCGCTGGCAAGCACGACCGGCGCACGGACTCACCATCAGAGGAGACTGAACAATGAAGGTTCTCGTCATCGGCGGCACCGGTACGGTCGGATCGCAAATCGTTCACGGTTTACAGGCCAAAGGCGTCGACGTCGGCGTGCACACACGCGACATCGCCAAGGCAAAAACGATTCATCCCAAGGCATCCTTCCACACGGGCGATCTGGTGGAGCCGGCGACCGTACGTGACATCTTCAAGGGATATAACACGGTCTTTATGCTCAACCATACCGTGCCCACCGAGACTCATGAAGCGCTCATGGCCCTCGACGGCGCCATGCTCAATGGCGTGAAGCGGTTCGTCTACATGACCATCCACCATCTCGAGAAAGCCCTCTACCTGCCGCACTTTGGCGCCAAGCTCGCGGTCGAAGAGTCCCTCAAGAAATCGAAGATGGAGTGGACGATCATCCGTCCGAACAACTTCTACCAGAATGACCTCTGGTTCAAAGACGCGCTGCTCCAATACAACGTCTATCCCCAGCCACTCGGCAGCAAAGGGCTGCACCGCGTCGATGTGCGCGACATCGCCGAGGCGTCCGTCATCGCCCTGACGCAATCCGGGCATGCCGGACAGACCTACGATCTCGTCGGTCCCGCCGCGACGACCGGTCCCGGCGCCGCCGAACTCTGGAGCAAGGCGTTGGGCAAGCCGATCAACTATGGCGGCGAAGACATGGATGCCTGGGAGAAAATGAACGCGCAGTGGTTCCCGGCGTTTCTCGCATTCGATTACCGCTTGATGTACGAATTCTTCCAGAAGGAAGGATTGCTCGCGACTCCTCAAGCGATCGAACGCCTCACGAAGCTGCTTGGCCACGCGCCGCGAAGCTATGAAGCATTCGTGAATGAGACTGCCAAGATGTGGAAGTCCTAATTCCGGTAGGATGAGGCTTTTGCCGAGCCTGCACTTCGAATGCTCGTGGGGAGACGCTGTTAGATCGGGCGGCCAGATCGGCCGCCCTTTTCTATTCATTGCCGTGCTTGAAATGCCCGGTCGCCTTGGCCATGATGAGCTGCGCCTGCTTGACTTCGGCGCCCTCGATCCGGCTCAGAAACCGCTCGGCATCCTTGCCCGAGAGGGTTGTCACCGCTTTGCCATGCCAAGAGATGAGGACCCGGCCGTCTTTCGTCGCGCGATAGGAGAATGGGGCAGCATCGAGCTTGCCGCGTTGATCTGTCTGGCGTGGTTTTGTCATAGCTCCTAGGAGGACAGGCATTCTTGCCTGTCATTTCTGCGTCGATTGATGGCCGTTCTCGCTTGCGCCCTGAGCGGAGCCGAAAGGGTGGGCCATCGATCGGCGACGAAAACGATCGCGCTGCCGGGAATTATCGTCTTGTGTGGCCGACCCAACAACGGTCGGCACACACGAGACGATAGGACAGGCAAGAATGCCTATCCTCCTATTGGCGTCGTGGTGTCCGGGGCAAGAATGAGGGCGGCAGGGATCGAACCTGCGACCACCTGATTAAAAGTCAGATGCTCTACCACTGAGCTACGCCCCCAGTCGCGGTTCAGTATACGCATCCATTTCTCTCCGAGTCAAACGCATCTCAAAACGCACGTCAGGACAAACCCGTCATTCCCGGTCGGCACAGCTCCATCGTGACGACCGGGAATCTTTGTTGCTCTTTATTCCGCAATCCGCAATCCGCATTCCGCATTTCTCGCCCCCTCCCCATCTTGACATCCACACGACCTCCCCGTTCTTTCCCATTCTGATCGTATCAACAACGACGAGAGGATACGTTAGATGGACTATGATGTCTGTGTCATCGGCGCCGGGCCGGGCGGCTATGTCGCCGCGATTCGCGCCGCGCAACTGAAACAGAAAGTCGTGATCGTCGAACGCGCCAAGGCCGGCGGCATCTGCACCAATTGGGGCTGCATCCCGTCGAAGACGCTTCTGCATGGCGCCGGGATCATGCACACACTCAAACACGCCAAGGATTTCGGCATCACCGTCGGCGATATCAAAGTCGATCTGTCGCAACTGCGCGCCAAAAAGGACCGCGTCATCGGTCGCTTGGTCGGCGGCGTTGAGTTGTTGCTCAAGAAAAACGGCGTCGAATGGGTCGGCGGCGAAGCGACCTTCGTGAACGCCAACGAAGTCAGCGTGAAGATGAAAGAAGGCGGGGCGAAATCGATCAAGGCGAAACACTTCATCATCGCCACCGGAGCGCGCGCCATCGAACTGCCGCACCTGAAACCCGACGGCAAGACCGTGCTCACCTATGTCGAAGCGCTCGAGATCGATGGCCCGCCCAAGGATTTCGTTGTAATTGGCGGCGGCGCGATTGGATTGGAGATGGCCGAGGTGTACGCGGCGTTCGGTTCCAATGTCACCGTGATCGAAATGATGCCGACCATTCTCCCCGGGTTCGATGCCGACTTGTGCAAGTCGGCGGCGGAAAACTTGCGCAAATCGGGGATCAAGGTCCTTGCCGGCACAAAAGTCTCATCAGCACAGAAGACCAAGGATGGCCGCTGGTCGCTCGGTCTCGAGACTGCTGACGGCAAAAAAGGCGAGACGGTCGAAGCCGACAAAGTCCTCGTCTCGATCGGACTGCGGCCGAATACCGAGAACATCGGTTTGGACAAAGCGGGCGTGAAGCTTGATCCCAAGGGATTTATCGTCACCGACGACACCATGCGCACCAGCGCCAAAAACATCTTCGCCATCGGCGATGTCGTGGGCAAAAAGCTGTTGGCGCACAAGGCCTCGCGCGAGGGGCATATCGCCGCCGAAAACGCCGCCGGGCACAACCTGGCGATGGACTACCGCGCCCTGCCGGGCACCGTCTTCCTCCATCCGGAAGTCTCGACCGTGGGGCTAAGTGAGGAAGAGGCCAAGTCGGCGGGGCACGAACTCGCCATCGGCCGCTTCCCGGTCTCGGTCCTCGGACGTTCGGTCGCGACCGGCACCAACGAGGGACTGGTGAAGATGGTCGTCGACAAAAAGACCGACCGCATCCTCGGCGTGCACATTGTTGCCCCGACCGCCGGCGACATGATCGCCGAAGCGGCGCTCGCCATCGAGATGGACGCCTGCTCCGAAGACTGGGCCGCCACCATCCACGTCCACCCGACATTCTCAGAAGCGACCATGGAAGCCGCCGCGGACGTCACGGGCGGGGCTGTGCACGTGGCGAAGTGACCTAATGCGAGCAATCGTGCTCATCCTTTCTTACAGATCGAGAACGTAGTCCGTTCGACCGGAGGGCCTGAATTGGATTCGATCGAAGCCAGACAAAATGTTGAACGTGTGCGGCATGAGATCGAGCAGTCCCGGGGTACGTGGGTGTGGAAGGACTATGTGAATGCCTTGCGACTCATCGCAGATGTGGTATTCACTCGCGCATCAGGGTTCATTCTCGAGCTAGTCCAGAATGCGGAGGACGCTGGCAGAGACCTAGATACTCAAGGAGCAGTCACCATTTCAGTCTCCCATACTCGCTTGAAGTTCGAGCACAATGGCAGATTGTTCACAGTTGGCGACCTTGAAGCCATTTGTGGAATCAGGTCGTCCAAGAAGCCAGAGCGTGGAACTCTTGGTTATCTCGGAATTGGGTTCAAGTCGACGTTTAATGCAGCTGACAGAGTAGAAGTGTACTCTGGTCACTATAGTTTCAAGTTTGATCGGACTCATCACGAATGGATCACCTCGGCGCAGGAGACGCCTTGGCACGTAATTCCTGTTTGGATCGACACGCCAAGCGAATCAGTCTCACCGGATGCGACAACAATAATCGTACGGTTTAGAGATGACGAGGCACGAGCGCGTGTTGCATCCGATCTTCGACTGTTGAGCGCTCAACTTTTCCTATTCCTGAAGTGGCTAAAGACCATCAGGATAGAAAACGAAATGGACAATACTGTCTTCACGCTTGAGAATCTTGGCGAAGACGATAACGAGACTACTACTTTGGCACGAAACGGCGAGACTGAAAGGTATAGATTCTTCCGGAAAGAGGTCTCGGTTCCGAAGGCGGTCGCGTCGGATCGATTGTCGCAGTCCCATCGCGAGAATGTAACGAAGCGCGAGATTGCAATTGCATTTTCAGTGGATAAGTGGGGCAACCTTTTTGCATCTCCTAGTGGCGCGATGTACGGTGGAGTTTATTCCTTCGTACCGCTAGGCGAAGAGCGGAGCGGTGTGAAATTCCCAATTCAGGCTGACTTCTTGGTGCAACCCGGACGCGATGCAATAAATGCAAGTGCTGTGTGGAATCGCTGGCTAGTTGATGAGATTACCGCCCTTTGTTTCGAGGCCATCGAGATTTTTAGAAGTCATGAACTCTGGAAATTTCAGTACTTGACCGTTTTCGAGTTCGACAACGCTGTCAGTGGCAATGAGGCGTACGAAAAGCTCTTTCTTCCCGGGCTAATCAACAAGATTAATGCTTGGATGGATTCGGCGCCGTGCGTGATGTCAGTTGACCTCGAGTGGATGAAACGATCGGATGTAGTCCAACTAGCAGAAACGCAGGAAGCGACAGATGCGCTTGTAGATATGCAACTCGTCGCTCGTGGCGAATTAGCGGATGTGTTGGGAGGACGCCCAGGTCTCCGATTCGTTCATCCGAAGGCGGCAGCGGCTCAGGCCGGAGCTTTTCCCAAAGCCGATCGATGGTCTTTTCTCGCCAACAGCGAGTATATCGTAGCTCAATCAGGAGCCCTCGATGCTCCGAGTTGGTTTCGGCGACTTTATGAATGGCTGCGTCTTTATCCAATTTATGAAGAGTATTTCTATTACAAGACTCGAACGCGAGTCTTGCGATATCACGATAATGCGATCGTACTGACATCAGAGGGGCGTGTCGTCGTTGGAGGGGAAGTCGACATACTTGATGTCGACCAGCAAGAATTGAAAATTTCCGAGATAGCGTCCAAGCTAGATCATCAACGCGCATTGCTGCATCCAGAAATAATCAGCTCTGTGCTCGATGAGAAGGAGCGTACAGCAATTAAAGGCTTCTTGACCGGGCACCTAGGTGTTCAATTGAGAAATGCCACCGCGATTTGCAGGACGTCTATTCTACCGATGATTGAGACAAGGGGACAGGCTCCTGCCATTTCGGAGTTGGTCTCCTTCACTCAGCTCTGCATGAAATATCTTCCAGCAGCTGAGTTAAAAGGGAAAGAGATTTGGGTAGTAACAAAGTCGAACTCCATTCGTCGGGCTCGCGAGACATTCTTCTCGACCGAATTTGCACCGGAAAAAAACTGGGAACGTCACGAAGCATACCTGCCAGAGATTGAATTTCTCTCAGCTCTTTACATTCAGCCAGTTTGTACGCCCGACGAGATTCACTCTTGGTTCGACTTCTTTCGACTGAACGGCGTTCGAACGCCAGGTACCGTTGAGGTTGAGATTTTTGCCGAGAATTTCGTCAAACACAAGCTGGAATCGCGAGTAAACAATATCACTCCTGTGGACAAACAGAATCTTGGATATGACTTTGTGGCAGACGACAATTCGGGTGAGAAGGTCTATCTAGAGATCAAGGGCCAGTCCATCGAGACAGACGTTGACCTCACCCCGAATGAGGCACAAGCGGCGCATGCCCATGGCTCCTCGTACTGGCTCTGCATCGTTGCTCAAATTCCCGAGTATCCGGTTCTTTACCGAGTAGAAGATCCGGACAAGATTGGAAGGCGGTCCAAGGTAACGGTTCCAGCAGCAGACTGGAAGCAAACTCGCTGGCTGGAGACTAGTTCGTAGGTGCGTGCGTTCTTTGCACTTACCGCTTTTGTATCGCCCTTACAGGGCTATTAACACCTTTACTCTTAGACCCAAGTCTCAAGGACGGGCGGCCCTGACGAGCGCTCTATTCGCCAGGGCTCGCATAACTCACCTTCGAGGGCAGACACAAATGCGTTTGCGGAACGCCTCACAAAATGATACTTCTCGCTTATTCGTGACGCGTCTTTGTAAACCCTGACGCAACAACCGCGTCAGGGCCACGCAACACAAACGAAGCGGACTGGCACGCCATGATAGAACTCATGGCCACTCGGCATTTGGGCCGGATTCAGGGGGAGACATGGATGCGCTCATCGAGCAATTACGGTCACCGACTTGGTGGATAGGAGTCGTTGCAGTAGGTATTCTGATCAATCTCGTCTCGGCATACTTGAGGAAGTGGATCGACAAGCTACTTGCGCGTTTCTCAGTGCTTTATCGCCATAGGAGTGCCATTGTGAGCAAGCGCCGAGAAGATGAGATCGAATCGCTCTTAAGAGAGCCTCGACAGATGATCTTATACTCATATCGAGCAATCTCCTCACAGCTCAGAGCGACACGATTTTTGTTCCTCGGCCTCGTTTTTTGGGCCTTGGCGTTATTCGGAGACGTCAAGGGCGGGCCCGAAACGCTGACGATCTTCGCTGCTGCTCTTGGGGCCATCGCGATCTTCATTGGACTGATTGATCTAAAACGCTCCTACTTTCTCGAGTTCATAATTGATGAGGCTTCCAAACGAGTTGTCAATCCAATCAAGGAGTAACCGCTCTCTTGGGCTGGTGGCCCTGACGAGCGCTCTTTGCCGTCAGGGCTCGCTCAACTCACCTTCGAAGGCACACGCAAGTTCGAACGCGGAAGACCTCACAAAGCGATACTCCTCGTTTATTCATGACGCATCATTGCAAACCCCTGACGAGATAGAGCCCTCGTCAGGGCCACACACGAGAACTGAAGGAACTCATGAAATGGATCACCCGCCATCACGTCAAAGTTGACCGCGTTGCCTGTCCGTGGCTGATCACGCGGTTCATCGACATGAGTCCTGAGTTTCTGTTTGCGCCGCCGGAGCAAGTGATGGAAGTCGCCGCTCGTGTGGGAGCGATTCCTTATGATGTCGAGGGTGTCGAGTTGGGGCATCACGGCCATGAGTGCTCATTCGAGGCGATCCTGAAGAAATACAACCTGACCGGCAATGCCGCGCTCATGCTCCTCTCTCGCATCGTCAACGAAGCCGACACGCAGGACTCGCCCTATCGCCAGCTCGAGGGCCCGGGGCTGAAGGCCATCGCGGTCGGATTTTCGCTCCTCGGGCTGAAAGATGATCACGCGATCCTTGACGCTGAGTTTATCGTGTACGACGCGTTGTATGCGTGGTGTCAGAAGCAGGTGAAATGATTGACAATTTACAATTGACGATTGACGATTGAAGAGCAACCGGCCTATAGAGTAAGGATGATGGCTGACAAAGTTCACCACTACGAACTCGAGACGTTCTGGACCGGCAATCACGGCGAAGGCACCAAGACGTACGCCGGATACGGACGCGGGCATCGTCTGGTGATCCCCGGCAAGCCGGAGATCACACTGACCGCCGATGCCGCCTTTCGCGGCGACGCGGCGATTCACAATCCCGAGGAACTGCTCGTGGCGGCGCTGTCGTCGTGTCACATGCTGTCGTACCTGGCGTTGTGCGCCCTGCGCGGGATCGTCGTGACCGCCTACACCGACAAGGCGACCGGCACGATGGTCAGCGATGCATCGGGAGGCGGGCATTTCACCGAGGTAACGTTGCATCCGCATGTCACCATCGCCGATGCGAAAGACCTGGCGGCGGCAACCGCATTACACGAGAAGGCACATGAGGTGTGCTTCATTGCAAATTCCGTCAATTTCCCGGTCCATAGTGAGCCGAGGGTGGAAGCAGAGTAACGCGGAATGCGGATTGCGGATTGCGGAATGAAAGCAAAGAACGCGGAATGAAGAGTCGATATGACCGGAGATGAACTAAAGAAGAGGACACGGGCGTTTGCGTTACGCGTCATCAAGATGTGCGAGGCACTTCCAAAGGGGCGCACTGCCGACGTGATCGGGCGGCAGTTGCTGCGATGCGCTACATCAGTGGGTGCTAATTACAGGGCAGCGTGCCGTGCCAAATCGAAGGCCGACTTTGTTGCGAAGATGGGAATCGTCGAAGAGGAATGTGATGAATGCCTGTATTGGATGGATTTGTTGGTCGATGCTGGTTTAGTTAAGCAACAACGCCTCTCAGAACTGGTGCGCGAAGCCAATGAACTCCTGTCCATCACCGTCACCTCAATCAAGACAGCCCGCCGGAGGCCGTCATGACATTCGAGAAGCGGATGCTCTTTTCAATCCGCATTCCGCATTGAATGCGCCAGCCGTCATCATAATATTGGATAGGCGGAGGCTCTTTTCATTCCGCATTCCGCAATCCGCAATCCGCAATAAGAAGGAGACAATATGCCCGACATCACCCGCCCAAAGATCAGCTCGACACCCGGCTTCGCGTGCAGCGACGCCGGCACATACTTCACGATGATGGAAGACCAGACACACCGTCTGCTCGACGCCATCGCCGACATCACGCCGGAGGAACTCGAATGGCAGCCCGCCCCGAAGATGAACACAATTGGCATGCTGCTGGCGCACCTGGCAGGATCAGAAGTCGGCTGGGCGATGCGCGGATTCGAAGGATATCAGGCGAGCGATATCGACGCGTTCATCCAGCGTATCGAGGATATCGGTTTTCCCGATGATGGCAACGGCTTCCAGCACGGGGATGGACCGCCCGAGTATCAGAAGGGGAAGGACTTGGCGTTTTTCGTGGAGCGCATGAACCGCGCTCGTGCCTATTGGCGTGAGGCGGCGTCCAAGATTACCTGCGAGCAGATGAAGACCGAGATTAGGGAGCTGGTCTGGGATGGAACCTACCGGATCTACACACCGCGTTGGGTCATGCACCACATCCACCTGCACGGCCCGCATCATGGCGGCCAAGTCATGATGTTGCGGCATATGTATCAGGATCGGGAGTAGAAAAAAAGATTCCGGCCCCTGACTCTGGCATCTGACGATGCCAAAATCAGGGGCCGGAATGACGTTGGAGGTTTGGTTCAGACCAAATCCGGCTCGACGGTGCGTATCCGGGCCAATCCGGGGTACAGTTCCTTGCGACAATCGGGACAGACACTCTCGCCGCGACGCGCCCCGCTGTTCTCGATGAAATACGACTTCACCGTCATCCAGTATTCTTCATCCTTGCGCGTGTCTTTGCAACGCGGGCAGATGGGAATGAGATCGCGCAGATGCACGATCTCCGAGATGTCTTCAATAATCAGGAGTGTCAGCCGTTCCGGGCCGGGCATCGGGCTGGCGGTGACCAGCAAGTCGAGCTTGCGCGTCGTGTCACCCAGTTGAAGTTCCATCCTGGTGCGACGGCGCGAGACATAGGCGCCCCTCATCGACTCGTTGACGGAGTTGCGCATGACGCACGTCTTGCAGAATGGCCCGCGACCGCATCCCGCCGGGACATCGGTGGAATGGAGGCATTGCAGCGCCTGCCCGCCGCGTCGACGATAGGCTGCCGGCAGGTCCAATCCGAACACGATGGTCGCCATGCGATTCAGGTCAACGATGCGCACGTCCTCATCGACGATGAACACCGGTGCGGGCATCGCATCGAGGATCGAACGGTAGAATGAGCTGTCGAATTCGTGTTCCGGCATAAGCGCCTCCGCAGTGATGCCCTCTTCGTTTTCTATCGGCAGTCGAGGTAGTCGAAGCGAGTGAAACGGCGGTTTCTTGACAGACTTTTTCGCGTAATCAGAGTCGGTTGGTCCGGTATGAAAACTTGTGTCGTGTAGTCCTCATTCGCTAAATTCAAGGGGACAAAGCGAGTGATGGAGGAGTGATTGAAAGACCTGATCCCGGTCTTGGGAGTAGTTCTAATTATGAGCAGCGCCAGAGCTGACAATTTGCCCGATTTCGATTCGCTTTGGGACTACAACAACCCCGCCCAGAGCGAGGCGAAGTTTCGTGATCTCCTCCCGGTGGCGGAGAAGTCCGGCGATACAGGCTACTTGACGGAATTACAGACCCAGATTGCGCGGACCCTGAGTCTGCAGCAGAAGTTCGACGAAGCGCATGCGGTGTTGGATGAAATCGCAAGCACCCTGGAGGCGGTGAAAAAAGATCGCCACAGCCTGCTCGACAAAGAGCGTCGAGCCGGCCTCGCGATGACGGACTCCGCGGCTTGGGCAAGAGTGCATGTGAGGTATTTGCTCGAACGGGGGAGGACGTTTAATTCATCGAAGCAGAAGGACAGTGCTCTGCCGTTGTTTGAAGAGGCGTGGAATGTCTCGTTGGGAGCGGGTCTGGATTCCTACGCCGTTGATGCCGCGCACATGATGGCGATTGCCGCGCCGCCTGAACAGGTGATGGAATTGAATCAGAAGGCGCTGGCGCTCGCCGAGAAATCGTCGGAGCCGAAAGCGCGCAAGTGGCGTGGCTCGCTCTATAACAACATTGGCTGGGACTATTTCGGTCAGGCCAAGTACGATTCCGCTCTGGCCATGTTCGAGAAAGCCGTGCGGGCGCGGATTGAACAGGAACAGCAAACCGAAGTGCGCGTGGCGAAATGGTGTGTCGCCAAGACTCTACGAATGATGGGGCAAGTCGAATCGGCGTTACTGATGCAACAGACGCTCGAAATCGAGTGGCGAGACTCGGATGATGGCCCGGATGGTTATGCTTTTGAGGAAATCGCCGAGTGCTTGCTGGCATTGAATCGCGCAAACGATGCTGCGCCGTATTTTGCGCGGGCCCACGAGCTGCTCTCCGGTGATCCCTGGCTCCAGCGCGACGAGCCCGAGAGGCTGGCGCGGTTGAAAGAGCTGGGCGGGGTCAAGTAGTTCTTCGCTCCGCGCTTTCTTTTGCAGGAACTCCGGGATTGGCCGAATTGTTTGTACTCTTGCATCCGTTCTGCCAACATGGATGTCGGAGGGACCCAAAATGTCGAATCGAACCATCTGGCTGTGGGTTGGTGTCATCGCTGTTGCCGTGGTGCTGGTGCGAGCGTTTCTTCCCGCCCAGAATATGCGCGCCACCGAGACCACGATCGCCAAGGAGACCAATGTGAAGCTCAATCCGCTCACGCCCGAGGAGGCGCGGGTCATCGTCCACAAGGGCACCGAAATGCCCTTCACCGGCGAGTTTGAGAAAAAGAAAGAACCGGGGACCTATACGTGCCGTCAGTGCGATGCGCCACTTTATCGTTCGGCCGACAAATTTGAATCGGGCTGCGGTTGGCCCAGTTTCGATGATGAAATTCCCGGCGCGGTCAAGCGCACGGTCGATGCCGATGGATACCGCACGGAAATTACTTGTGCGCGTTGCGGCGGCCATCTCGGACATGTCTTCGAAGGCGAACGGCTCACGGCTAAGGATACTCGGCACTGCGTGAATTCGATTTCTCTCAAGTTCGTTCCGGCCAGCGCGGAGGCAGAAGTGAAAACAGAGAAGGCCTATTTCGCGGGTGGTTGTTTCTGGGGTACCGAGCATCTGCTGCAACAGGCGCCGGGCGTGGTGTCAACACAAGTCGGATACATGGGCGGACAAACTCAGAAGCCGACATACCGCGATGTCTGTGAACATGGAACCGGCCACGCCGAGGCGGTCGAAGTGGTCTTCGATCCGACAAAGACGAACTTCGAGACTCTGGCTAAGCTCTTCTTCGAGATCCATGATCCCACTCAGGTTGACCGTCAGGGACCCGATGTCGGCGATCAGTATCGTTCCGAAGTGTTCTTTGTCGACGACAACCAGAAGGCGACAACCGAGAAGTTGATCGGAATCCTTCAAGGCAAAGGTCTCAAGGTCGCCACAAAACTCTCGAAGGCAGACACATTCTGGCCGGCCGAGGATTATCATCAAGACTACTACGACAAGACTGGCAAGGAACCATATTGCCACACATACACGAAGCGGTTCTGATCCACGCGGCTCGAGAGCCGCCTCTACTGCAGCGATCAAGGATTGAAGGGTGGGTGCCATGCTCCCACCCTTTCTCATTGTTCGGCCGGGGCGAGAAACTGCTGCAGGACCAGGGCCACATTGTGGGCAGCGGTCTTGAAGAAGTCGCTCAAGAGTGCTTGTGCCTGAGGCGTAGCCGATTCGCCCGCGGGTGCGGCGCAGGCGCGCATCACGGCGACCGGAACGCCCGCGGCATACGCCGTTTGTACCACCGCTGCCGATTCCGTGTCGGTGATCTGCGCTTTCAATTGCTTGTATAGCTGATCGCGCTTCGCCTTCTGATCGAGAAAAGCATTCCCCGAGATCGCAACACCCCCCTGGTGGATTTCGGGAAGGCGGCGACCGACAATGCGCAGGAGATACGCGGCGTCATTGGCCGCCTGTCCTAGAGCGTCGTAGAGGTCTCGGTCTACGGGGATTTCCAGCATGCGATCGAATCCCGCCGAATCTGATCGACCGACTGAAACCGAATCGGTGCTGAAGCCCTGGTCGCCCCAGTAACCATAATCAAATGTGATGTAGCGTTCTGGAATCACGAGGTCGCCAATCATGTGCGCCGGATTCACTGCCGAGGCGATACCGGTGAAGATGATTGCCGTCGGGTCGTATCGATCGATGAGGTATTGGGTCGTCGCCGCAGCATTGGCCAATCCCACGCCGCTATTGGCCAGCACAACGGGATGCGGGGCGTTCGCGTAGACGATCTCCCGACCGGCCCAGATAGTGTCCGACTGAACTTGCGCCATCTGCTTGAGTTCAGTTCCAATCGGCGAATACGAATACAGAATGACGACCGGTCGTTCCACAGGCTTCGGGAGCGCAACAGCGGCGCTGTCGATTGCCGTGTTTTGAGAGGGGGGAGTGGTCCGCTCGCAACCGCTTGTCCCTACGAGCACGACCCAAAAAAACAGTTTGAAGAGGTGTCGGCGAAATGGGTCAAGGGCACGTATTATAGCCATGACAGAACCTCCGACTCGCGGTGAAGTCGTTGATTTTCGGGGGCTTTCGGGCTAATTTAACTGTTTGGGCCATCGGCATCTGGCCTTAAATCGCCGCCGGAAATTCCGGACAGCTACGACTGCCTAAGGAGCACTTTATGAACGCAGAGGACAAACGCAAAATTAAGATTGGTCTCGCCGAAATGCTCAAGGGCGGGGTCATCATGGATGTCACCACGGCCGCACAGGCGCGCATTGCCGAAGACGCCGGCGCCGTGGCGGTCATGGCACTGGAACGTGTTCCCGCCGACATCCGCGCGCAGGGTGGTGTCGCGCGCATGGCCGATCCAAACAAGATCATTGAGATCAAAGAGACCGTTTCGATTCCCGTTATGGCCAAGTGCCGCATCGGGCACTTTGTCGAGGCGCAGATCCTCGAGGCTCTCGAAGTCGATTTCATCGATGAATCCGAAGTTCTGACTCCGGCCGATGAGGCCTTTCATGTGAACAAGGATCTCTTTCGGATCCCGGTGGTCTGCGGTTGCCGCGATCTCGGGGAAGCCCTGAGACGTATCGGTGAAGGCGCGGCCATGTTGCGCACCAAGGGAGAGGCGGGGACAGGGAACATCGTCGAAGCGGTCCGGCATATGCGGACCGTGCAGGACGGAATCCGTCGACTGACAGTGCTTCCCAAAGAAGAACTGATGTCCGAGGCCAAGAACCTTGGCGCGCCATATGATCTGGTCTGTTGGGTGGCGGAGCACGGCAAACTGCCGGTTCCGAACTTTGCCGCTGGTGGCGTGGCGACTCCGGCTGACGCGGCTCTGATGATGCAACTGGGAGCCGAGTCGGTATTCGTCGGCTCAGGAATCTTCAAGTCCGATGATCCAGCGCCGCGCGCCCGCGCGATCGTCCTCGCGGTGACGTACTTCAATGACCCCAAAAAACTGGCGGAAGTCTCGCGGGGACTGGGTGAGCCGATGCGCGGCTTGGAGATTTCTTCCATTCCCGAGGAGCAGTTGCTGCAGGTCCGTTGATTTTGAATTGTGGACGAAGCGTGGGAGTCTGAATCTCCCGTGGAGTGTGAGTTTGTAAAGGCAGACGAGCCTACTCTTATGACTGGAACTGTCAATCTCATACATCGAAAGCCGATTGTTGGGTTGTTGGCGATTCAGGGTGATTTTGCCATGCACCGTCAGGCGGTCGAGTCCCTCGGTTTTGAGACAGCCGAGGTCCGCACTGTTGAGGAACTCCGCCACGTCGATTGCCTGATCATGCCCGGAGGCGAGTCGACCGCGATGCGCAAGATCATGAAGCTCGATGGTTTGTGGGAAGCGATACCCCGGTTTGCCCGCGATCACGCCGTCATGGGAACTTGCGCGGGGTTGATCCTGCTGGGCCGTATGATCATCGGTGGTAAGGAATGGGAAGACACGCTCGGTCTCATCGACATTGATGTTGATCGAAATGCGTACGGAAGCCAGTACCATTCTTTCCGCTCCGTCGGTGAAGTCACTCTGAACGGGAATCCTCACTCACGCGAGATGGTCTTCATTCGCGCGCCGCAAATTGTCCGCATCGGCCCGGATGTCGCAAAACTCGGGGAGAACCAGGGACTGCCAACGATTGTTAGACAGGGCAACGTCTTGGCATTGACCTTTCATCCGGAGTTGACCGGGGATCCCGACATTCACGCATTCTTTATCGAGAGCATGGCCAGACCGAAAGTGGCGCAGGGCAAGTCAAAGGCCGCGTAGGACTTTCATTCGAGCGCAATCGCACTGAATTCGGTCGCGGAAACAAGAGAATTCACGTACTGTATCTAACATGACGCTGCCACTGGCCCAAACTCGTCCGCATGGCGCTCCCAAGCCAACTTGGCTTAAGACCAAGGCGACCTTTACGCCGGAATACGTCAAGGTCAAAGGCGCACTGCGGGAGAATCGGCTTCACTCCGTTTGCGAAGAGGCCAACTGCCCCAACATTCGCGAGTGCTTCTCGCACGGCACCGCGACGTTCATGATTCTGGGCAATATCTGCACACGCGGCTGCCGGTTTTGCGATGTCATCAAAGGAAAGCCGCTCGGCTATGATCTCGACGAACCCCGCCGTCTGGCCGATGGCGTGGCTCAGATGAATCTGAGACAGGTCGTCATCACCTCGGTCAATCGCGACGACCTTCCTGACGGCGGCTCCTGGGTATATGCCGAGACAATCCGGCTTCTGCGTGAACGCGACCCCCATGTGAAAATTGAAGTCCTGATTCCCGATTTTGATGGCAACTTCGAGGCGCTTGGGATTGTGCTCGACGCCCGCCCCGATGTGCTCAATCACAACACCGAGACGGTGCCGCGATTGTATCCAGTGGTACGTCCACGCGCGACACTTGAGCGTTCGCTGGAAATTCTCCGACGCTCAGGATCGCGGCCCGATCCGCCGATTGTGAAATCAGGGATCATGGTCGGATTGGGCGAGACCATCGATGAGATCCACGACGTCATGCAGACGATTGCCGCGACTGGCTGCCAGATTCTGACAATCGGCCAGTACCTCTCGCCATCCTCCGATCACCTTCCGGTTGTCCGCTACTACGAGCCTGAGGAGTATGAAGATTTGAAGCGTTTCGGCGAGGACGTCGCCGGTCTGGCCCATGTCGAGGCGGGACCTTTGGTCCGTTCCTCCTATCACGCCTTCGACCAAGTGCAGAAAATGGAAGCCCGCCTGAGAAATAGCAGCTGATGGCCATTAAAGAACTTCCGATCGTTGCGAATGAACGACCTGCCGAGACGCCGAAGCCGATGTGGGGCGTGATGGAGCGTCATCGCACCCGCAAAGTCATGGTCGGCGATGTCGCGGTAGGCGGCGATGCGCCGGTGGCTGTGCAGTCAATGTGCGACACCGATACGCGCGACGTTGCGACCACGGTCGCGCAAATCCTCGAAATGGAAGCGGCGGGCTGCGAAATCGTGCGCGTGGCCGTCCCCGACGAGGAAGCCGGAGAAGCACTCGGCAAGATTCGGCCACAGATTCATATCCCCCTCGTTGCTGACATCCACTTCGATTGGCGGTTGGCGATCCTGGCGGCCAGAAAGGGCGCCGACAAACTGCGCATTAATCCCGGCAACATCGGCGGCAAGACAAAGATCGCCGAGGTCGTGCAGTGTGCGAAAGATCATCACTTGCCGATCCGTGTTGGCGTCAATCAGGGCTCCATCGAAAAGGACCTACTCGACAAATACGGCGGCAACAACCCCGAGTCGCTGGTCGAATCGGCTCTGCGCAATGTCGAGATACTGGCCGAACATGACTTTCACGATATCATTCTCTCGCTTAAGTCTTCGAATCCCGGCGAAGCGATTCATGCATATCGTCTCATTGCCAAACGCTGCGACTACCCGCTGCATCTCGGCGTGACCGAGGCCGGACCGGTGAAGACCGGGTCGCTCAAGTCGGCCGTCGCGATGGGAACCCTGCTCGCCGAAGGCATCGGCGACACCATCCGTGTTTCATTGACCGGACCCAAGGTCGAAGAGATGGAAGCGTGCTTCGGTATCCTTCAGGCGCTGGGCCTGCGGCGGCGCGGTCCCGAGCTTGTGTCCTGCCCCTCGTGCGGACGCATCGAAATCGATCTCATGTCCTTGGTTGAAGAGGTTCAGACCACCCTGAAGAGTGTGTCCTCGCCAGTCAAAGTCGCGGTGATGGGCTGTGTCGTAAACGGACCCGGTGAGGCGCGCGACGCCGACTGGGGAATCTTCGGCGGCAAAGGTGTATACCTCCTGACCCGGCACGGTGAAATCGTCCAGCGCTACACCAACCGTGAAGAGGCCAAGGCCGCGCTCACACGTGTCCTGCTCGATGGTGAGCGGGAACAGACAGTCGCCGTTCCGGTTGCATAGGGAAGTCTCACGGAAGCGAGGGCAGGGTGGATGTATTCGGAAAAACGCTGATTTGGCTGGCCACGGCAGGCGTGATTGCATCGCTGGTCATGTATCTGCGCGGCGAGCAATGGGTGAAGCAGGCGCGCTGGACCTTCCGCGGTGTCACCTTGCTCATCACGGTGTCGCTGGGACTGCTGCTGACGCTCATACTTCTGCACCGTTTTGATTTCGTCTATGTCCGGAATTACTCATCGAGTGATCTGCCGCTCTACTATCTGATCGCGACGTTGTGGGGCGGGCAGGAGGGGACACTCCTTCTCTGGATTTTCTACGTCAGTCTCTTGTCTCT
This sequence comes from uncultured Ignavibacteria bacterium, assembly GCA_964371625.1. Taxonomy (GTDB): domain Bacteria; phylum Zixibacteria; class MSB-5A5; order WJJR01; family WJJR01; genus JACQFV01. The sequence continues at coordinate 899,550 of CAYJMP010000002.1, forward strand.
GGTCCTCATGCGCACGATTGGGCGGTTCGAACGCTACTCGATGGCCGTCGTCAACTTGTTCATCCTCTCCGTCTTGCTTATTCTCCTCAAGCGCAGCCCCTTCGCCGCGACCGCCGAGGCGCCGATGGAGGGGGCGGGTCTCAATCCGCTCTTGCAGGACTTCTGGATGACCATCCATCCACCGATTATGTTTTTCGGCTTTGCGCTCTCGATTTTCCCATTTGCCATAGCCATCGCCGGCTGGGTGCGTCAGGAATACAAGGCTTGGGCATCGCACGCCTGGGTCTGGCTGTTGGCGACCTGGTGTACACTCGGCACCGCGCTTGTCATGGGCGGCTACTGGGCCTACAAGGTCCTTGGGTGGGGTGGTTATTGGGCGTGGGATCCCGTTGAGAACTCCTCGTTGATCCCGTGGATTTTCGCCACTGGGGGCATTCACGCGCTTGTGATGTTCAAGAAAAAGAACGCTCTCGGACGGTCGGCCTATCTATTCTCGATTCTGCCGTTTGTCGCGATTCTGTTCGGGTCATTTCTGACCCGCTCCGGCGTGCTCGGAGATTTCTCGGTACACTCGTTCCTAGATCTGGGCATAAATTCATACTTGGTGGCGTCGCTCAGTGTTTTCACCGCCATCGGGTTCGGCATTCTCTTCTGGCGATTCAACAAAGTCCGTGCGACTATCGCGTATGGCTCGATGGGCACGGTGGATTTCCTCGTTTCAGTCGGAGTACTGTCCTTCCTAGTTGCTGGTGCATTGGTCCTCGTGGGCATGTCGACACCACTCTGGACCCGACTGGGCGGACCACCCTCGAATGTCACGTTGCGCTATTACTTCCTGGCGACGACACCCATTGCCCTGATCCTGCTCTTTGCCCTTTCGGTTTTCCCCTTCATGCGCTGGATCAAGCCCTCGAAACCTTTCATTTCGCATGAGGCCGCGATTCCGTTTACGATTGCGATGATCGTGGGGGCCGTGGCCATTTTGTCTGGCGTCCATGAGGCGCTGTATATCACTCTCCTTGTCTTGGGAGCCTTTGCGGTCTCGTCCAATGCCTGGTTGGTGTTTGACCGCTTCCGCAAGAATCGCCGTTTGCCCGGGGCCTACATCGCTCACGTGGGGCTCGCGATGCTCATCATTGGCGCCGCCGTTTCGAGCGCATACGAACGCAAAGAGCAGGTCCCCCTGCCGCTCGGCGAAACCGTCGAGCGATTCGGCTGGCAGTTTACCTACGAGGGCAAGGATGTGGAGCACGATCAGACTCCGTTCCATGTCCTGGTTTCGAGGGTGAATTCGGAGACGGCCTACCGCATGTCGCCGCGCCAGTTCGAGCTTCCCTATGGCAAAGGGATGATGCGCAAGCCCGCCGTGAAGAAGTTCTGGAATAAGGATCTCTATCTCTCCCCGGTGGATGAAGTCGGAGGATCGGCAGGCGAGACTCTCGTCTTCACCAAGGGCCAGACGCAGACACTGGCGGGACATGAGTTGACCTTTCTCGGCTTCGAGATGGGCGGACACGAGGAAGGGAATGTCGGCCAGGTCGGCTGTGCGTTTCAACTGACAGCGGACATGCTAATCGACACGATCACGCCGACGGTTGAGAGCACGCCGCAGGGCATGACCGACCGTCCTGCCGTGTCCGATGATGGACGTTTCACCTTCGCCGTGGGCCGCATCGACGCGAACACGGGCGCAGTCGAACTGCAAGTCACTGACCGGGACAACCCGCAGGCGGCCAAGAGCGTCTTCTGGGTCGAGATTTCTGAGAAGCCGCTCATCAATCTGTTCTGGGCGGGGACGACGCTCATGGTTTTCGGCGGGCTTTTGGCTTTGCGCAAGCGCGCCGGGCAACTGGATGATGGACCAGGTGAACGTCACCCGGCGGCTGAATCAGCTCCCGAAGCCAAATCCGTCACTGAAGTCCGCTCCACGCAAGTCGGGACAATGTAACGAACGAATCTCAGTGCAACCAAAGCCCGCCCGTGGCGGGCTTTTTCATTTCATGTCCCGCTGTTGAAGAGTAACTTACTCTGCATTCCAGACTCGACCTGAGAGCTCAATGATCGATCAGACCATCGCACACTACAGGATAACCGCGAAGCTCGGCGAAGGTGGCATGGGTGAGGTGTTTCTTGCCACAGACACCAAACTTGATCGCCAAGTGGCGCTCAAGTTCCTGCCGGCCATGCTCCAGAAGGATCGGGAGTCGCGGGAGCGCTTGGTTCGCGAAGCCAAATCAGCATCCAAACTCAATCACAAAAACATCCTGACGATTTACGCCGTCGAATCGGTCGACGGACGTGACTTCATCGTCATGGAGTACATCGACGGCCGGTCCCTCAAGGACTTGATGGACGCGCATGAGCTGATCCCGCTTGATCAGGTTCTGCGCATCGGTCTGCAAGTATGCGATGGTTTGTCTGCGGCCCACGAGCATGGAATCGTCCATCGCGACATCAAGCCCGCCAACATCCTTCTGACTTCCAAAGGACAGGTCAAGATCACGGACTTCGGATTGGCGACCTGGCGTGGTGCCGTCCAGCTGACAAAGGAAGGAACGACAGTCGGTACCGCCGCCTACATGTCGCCGGAGCAGATTCAGGGGAAGAAAGTCGACCCCCGTTCGGACTTGTTCTCCCTGGGTGTCATGCTCTACGAGATGATTGCCGGCCGCAGGCCATTTGGCGGCGAGCACGATGCGGCGATCTCCTACGCGATCATGAATGATGTGCCCGAGCCGCTGGCACGTTTCAAGTCCGGCGTGAATCCGGCCCTGGAGCAACTGGTCGCACGCGCCCTCGAGAAGGACCCGGCGACACGATACCAGCACGCGACCGATATGTTGGCGGAGTTGAAGCGCATCCGCCGCGAGGTCGAGGGCTCGCAGCCATCGATGCTGTCCCGCTCTATGGCGGCACAGCCCAAGACGAGCTATCTCAAGTACGTGATCGGCGCTGCCGCCGTGGCTGTCATCGCTTTGGTCGTTTTCGTCCTCAAGCCATTCACGTTTGATGTGGGTTCCGAGCAGTCCGCGACGGCGTCGGAAAACTCGCTTGCGATCATGTACTTCGACAACGTGCCCGACCCGGCCGATTCCGACAAGCATTCCCAGATGATCACGAGTCTCTTGATCACCGATTTGTCCGAATCCCAGCACCTGCAAGTCGTAAGTCGGCAGCGTCTCTATGATCTCTTGAAAGCTCTTGGCAAGGAGGGACAGACATCGATCGATCGCAATACGGCGACCGAGATCGCGACCAGAGCGGGTGTCAAGTGGATGCTTACCGGCCAGATTCTACAATCCTCGCCCCGCTTCGTCATCACTTCCGAAGTGGCCGACGCTTCGACTGGAAAAGTGAAATCGACTCAGAAAGTCGCCGGGGAAACAAGCGAGGACATCTTTAGTGTTGTCGACAAGCTGAGTGCTGCTGTTCGCACCGACTTGGCGACCAGCGCCGAAGCCAGACAGGAAGAGGACCGGCCGGTGGCAAATGTCACTTCGAGTTCTGAAGAGGCATACAAGGAGTACCTGGCAGGATTTGATGCATTTGAACGGTTCTACCGTGTCGAAGCCCGGGAGCACTTTCTCAAAGCCATCGCCCTCGACTCAACCATGGCCATGGCCTACTACTACTTATCGAACTCGGCTGCAGGCGACCGTCAGCTGGAGTGGCTTGAGCGGGCGCTACGCCACTCGACCAATGCATCCTGGGACGAACAGCATCTGATCCGATCGTCTGTGGCACAGCATCGGGGCGATTATGCGACGGCAATACGCGAATTGCAGAATGTCCTCGCGAGAGACAAGAACTACAAGGCTGCGTACTTTCAGCGAGGCTTGATTCATCGGGAGATGAGAAACTACGATTTGGCCATTGAGGATTTTCTTAGCACCGTCGCGCTCGACTCACAGGAAAAGAACGCGTACAATCTGCTGGCGTATGCCTACGACAATATCGGGAATCTCGAGAAATCTCTCTGGGCCATCGATAAGTACATCGAAATCGCACCAGATGAACCCAACCCATACGACACGCGCGGTGACTTGTACGCCAACAACGGTCAGATCGATCTGGCAATCGCCTCTTATCGGAAAGCCCTGGCGATCAAACCGGATTTCATGAGCGGCATCAAGCTCGCCGCTCTCTATGTTCAATTGGGACGTTACGAAGAAGCCGACAGCCTTATCCGCGCGCAGCTTGTCCATAAAGACCAGCAGCAGCGATCCTATGCCCGAACCAGTCTGGCACTTCGCCCGGCGATTGAGGGAGACTTCGACACTGCACTGAATACGATCGATGATGGAATCGCCGCCGATGAACTCGAGAAGAATGAAGGGCCGGGATTCAGGGATAAACTCGGCGCCAAGGCCGTGATTCTCCTGACGACCGGTCGATTCGATGAGGCAATCGCATGTATCAAGCGCGCCTCGACAATTGAGCATCGAGTCGACTCGACAGGGACTGTCTACTGGCGCGATTTCCTTGCGTCAGTCTACGCCGAGTCGGGAGATTTCGTGCGCGCTGAAAGCGTATTGACAGAGGTTCGCAAGGACATCAGGCGCTCAACGAGCATTGAGGACCGAGGCTGGCTGACTGTCGCGGAAGCTGACTTCGACTTCTTCAGAGGTGATCCCCTCAAGGCCATCCCGCAGTATCTGACGGCAGACTCCCTGCTCAACGATGAGTACTTCGCCAGTATCGCGCTGGCCAGAGCCTATATCGAGGCCGGCCAAATCGACAAAGCGGTAGCCCGGTTGGAGAAAGCGGCGGCGAGCTATCCCGAGAGTCGATTATACGACCCGGTTTCAAGCGTCCTCATCCACTATTACCTTGGTATCGCCTACGAGAAATCCGGTTGGAACGACCGTGCCGCGGAACAGTTCGAGAAGTTTCTCGGGATGTGGCATAAGGCTCCTCCGGACCAGAAAGAAGTCGCCGATGCCCGCAATCGGTTGATGAAACTCCGCTCGTGAGCGCAAGAAAGAAACGGCGGAGATAAATCTCCGCCGCCTCTAAGAGAGCCCCCTCTCGATGTTTCCTATTCTTCGGCCGCGACAAATCGCCTGAGGTACTTAACCATCTTCGCGCCCTCGCGATCCCGCAATCCGTCACAATCATTCACCCGATCGAAGCCTTTGGCAAGAGTTTCTTCTGTCCCCGGAACACTTCTTGCCGGCAGTAGTAAGAACGCGACGAAAATGACTGAAGGACGATCCTGCATGTGATCTTCCTCCGTCGGTGAGAACGGGCCAAAGGATACCAGCCCATAGGACCCCTGCGCGGGCCGCCCACAGTATCGGTTTCGCTGATTCGCACGTCCAGCGCGAATTCCCAATCGCCCCGGTCGTTCAATTCGTGGCCCCGTCTTGTCTGGCACGAAGTGTCTGACAGGCAAGGTCGGGCCGATTAGTGATAATGGCATCGATGCCGAGTGCAGACAGCAGAGTCATGCGCATTGGATCGTCGACGGTCCAAACCGCCAACCGCAATCCCGCCTCGTGCATCCTCGCCAATCCCGATGGGACAATCCAGTGTTCATCAAGATGGAGCGAGGTCAGGTGGTGGCGCGCGGACCAACGAAGCATGGAGCCCATGAGAAACTGACGTGCCAGAGCCGATCGCGGATTTCCCACAATAAGTCCGCGCGGCCAATCAGGCCGAAGAGCTTCGAGGTCCTTGAGAACAGTGCGATGGAACGATGAATAGATCGCAGGGGCTGAATGCCCAACCCGCTCCACCGTCTGGACCAACTCCGGCACGCCGCCGCGATCTTTGATGTCGAACACCAGTTGGATTCGTCGGTCGCGCGCCCAGGCGAGAAAGTCGTCGAGCCGGGGAATGGGCTCGCCATTCGGCCCGACCCGCAGCCGTGCAATCTGCTCGGCGGACAGTGTTGCGATCGGCGCGCGTTGTTCTTCCGATTCCACGACTGCGTCATGATGTACGACCCATTGTCGATCGCGTGTGATCCGCAGATCAAACTCAATCCCATCGGCGCCGTCCGCGACGGCGCGCTCAAACGCTGGCATCGTGTTTTCGTGAAACGCCGCAGAGTTGCCGCGGTGGGCGATGATCTGCGTCTGGCTCATCCGGCGATCTTTGTCAGTTTGAACTGATCGGGGCGCAGGCGCACGATCTCGATCGCGTCACCTGGTTTCGGTTTGACTGCGGCCATCCACTTGCGCGTGCCCTGAGTCTGGTTCCTCAGGTAGAATCCCCCACGAATGATGTCGGTCCGGAACGAGAATCCCGCATCGGTTTCAATCGTCAGTTGTGTGTTGGCGGGAGACGGAACGTGAGATTCCGGCACAGATTCGGTGATGGATTCGGCCGGGAACAGTTCGAGAAAATCGAACACGTTGAATCGCCGCTCCCAAAACCAGATGTCCTCCTGAGTCTCAAGCAGGATTCGGGCCGTGGTTTCGTCGAAGGATATCTTCACCACCGTCATTCCAAGCCGATGTCCTGTTTGTCAAGGAATCGCCGGATGTCGCGACGAAACGCCGCCGGATCAATCCATCGACGTGCCGAGTGTTCGATCCAGCCGTACTCGGCATCGGTCATCTCGCGCTTCCATCCCGGTACCCGCTTGGATAGATCAACTTGCCGGCCAGTGTAGATGCCCGTCTCCTGCATGGCGGCGTCGTAATCCCGGTGCGCCTCTTCCCACGCCGTTGAGTCGTATGCCTCATCGTGCCTGATCGCCGGAAGCGGGAGCCGTGGTCTCAGAATAGGTCGATGCGACATGTCTGGATGCCCCAGTGTCATGCCAAATACAAGGAAGACCAAAGGCGGCAGTCCGAGTAATTCTGCGATTTCAATGGGATGGTTGCGCGCCGCGCCGATGAAACATCCGCCCAATCCAACACCTTCCGCAGCCGAGAGAAGGGTCTGCGCGAATATCGTGGAGTCGATGACCGCCAACAGGAACAACTCGATGAACTTCGCTTCGAATTCATATCCCGCCTGCTCGCAGACAAACTTGGCACGGTTCAAGTCGGCACAATGCGCGAGAAACACCGGGCAATCGATGATCTGCTGCTGGTTTCCGCACAGCTCCGCGATTGTCCGCTTCTTTTCGGGATCGCGCACCACGATGACCGAATAGCACTGCAGGTTCGACGAGGTCGACGATCGTTGCGCTGTCCCGATCAAGGAGTTCAGGGTTTCGTCCGCAAGCGGCTCTGACGTGAATCGTCGAATCGATCGGTGCGAACGCAGTGAGTTTAGGACCGGGCTATTCTCGATGCTGATCGGCATTGGTGCGCTCAGAATGGCAGGAGACGTTTCATGACAGCAACTTGGCCCTTGTGATGCGCCTCATGGTCGACCACGTGGTACAGGATCCACTCAATGGAGAATTGCGCCGTGTTCGACGGATCTCCGGGGTCAAGCGGCGTAATCAGCCGATCCATGTCTTCGTCTTCCAGTGTCTTCAGATCCGCTTTGGTCTGTTCGCGAACCGCATCAAGCGTCTTGAGATAATACTCCAACGGTTGATCCTTGATCTGTGGAATCCCGAAGCGGATGGGAAAGGCGATCTTCCATTCGTCGTCCATTGGTCGCCGCAGTATATCTTCGCCGATCCACGAGCATTCGACTGCGGCGATGTGCAGGAGGAGTGTCCCGATCGATTCGACTTTCTCGTTCGGGTGCCAGGCCAATTGCTCGGCGGTCAGTCCCTCGACGTACTTCTTCAATTGCCGGCGGACATCCTCCATCTGCGTCAGGTACCGTCCTATGCGCGGCGGATACCCGGCGAACGGCAAAATCGTTCTATTGTTACTCACCCCAGTCCACCTGTACGATGTGCCCAAGATGGGGCAGTTTACCCAATTCGTCGATGACTGACTGCGGCACCGGATCATCGACCGCGACGATTCCCAGCGCCGTGCCGCCCCGCTGACGACGGCCAAGATTCCATGAGGCGATATTCACCTTTGCCGATCCCAACAGTGCGCCAACGGCGCCGATCACCCCGGGACGGTCCTGGTTTGTGAAGATCAGCACGCGCCCGGTCGGAGCGATGTCGAGCGGAAACTCGTCGATCTGATGGAGCCGGAGTGTCGACCCGTTCTCGACCACGCCCGCCACCCGGTGTGTCTGCTTGCCGATCCGCGCCTCACAGGTGATGACATTCGCATGCCCCTCGTTGGCCGATTGGTCGATTACAGCCACCTTGACATGTCGTTCGGCCGCAATGGTCATCGCGTTGACCACGGTGATCGAGGAGTCGGTTTGCGGGGAGAGGAACCCCTTCAATGTTGCTGCGGTCACGAGCCTCGCTTCGGGCTGAGTCTGTGAACCAAGCTCAAGTGTAATCGAGTCGCAGGCGCCTATTTCCATCATTCGTAAGAGCAGTCCGATCCGTTCAGCCAGCTTGAGGTAGGGAAGCAGGCGCGGCAGATCTGACGGATCGGCTATCGGGAGATTGACCGCGTTGACATACACGCCCTCGACAAACGCGCGGCGGACCGCCTGAGCGATCTCGATGGCCACCTTGGTCTGGCTCTCGGCGGTCGAGGCACCAAGGTGGGGCGTGACGACAACATTCTCATGCGAGTCGAACCAGTGATTCTCCGGTGGTTCCTTCTCGAAGACGTCCAAAGCGCATCCGGCGATCTGTCCTTCGGCCATAGCGACTGCCAGTGCCTTTTCGTCGATGATCCCGCCCCGTGCCGCATTGACGAGGAGCGCGTTCTTTTTCATCCTCCTGATCATCGTCGCGTCGATCAAGTTACGGGTCTTGTCGTTGAGCGGAAGATGCAAGCTGATGACATCGGCAGTCTTCACGACATCGCTCAACTCCTGCAATATTACGCTTGAGGCTTTGGCTGCCGCTTCGGTTACGAAGGGGTCATAGGCGATCACCTTCATTCCGAACGATTGCGCGCGCAAGGCGACTTCACGTCCGATACGTCCAAACCCCACCAGCCCCAATGTCTTTCCAAACAACTCGTGCCCGCCGAAGCGTCCCTTCTCCCACTTGCCCGATTTTACGGAGTTGTCGGCCGCAACAATCTTGCGCGAGAGCGCCAGCATCATGGCCATTGTCAATTCAGCCACGGCGATGGAGTTGGCCGACGGCGTATTGAGCACGACAATGCCACGCGCGGTGCAGGCATCCAAATCGACGTTCTCGACACCGACTCCCGCGCGTGCCACGAGACGCAAGTTTGGGGCCGATGCGATTGTCCTGGTGTCAATCTGGTGCTCACTGCGGATGACGACCGCGTCGGCGGTCTCAAGTGCCCTGAGAAGTTCATCCCCCTTCAGGCCCGGTCGCGAGTCGATCTCGAAATGCGGTTCGGCTTTGAGGATGTCAACCCCCTCGGCCGATAACGCCGTGGGAATCAAAATTCGCCACTTCGATAATCCAGATGGCTTAGCGCGATTGGGCAAAGCGATCAATCTCCTCCAGGCAGGCGTTCAGTTGCTCCAATGTCGTTTCGCCGACATGGCCGATCCTGAATGTCGTGTCCTTCAACTTCCCATAGCCGGACGATATGACGGCGTTGATCGCCTCGCTCAGGTGTTTATTCAGTGCCGACACATCGATCTTGCGCGTGTTCACCACTGCGGTGGTGGCGTCGGAGCGGTAGCCGGGCTCGGCAAAACACGCCCATCCCGCATTGGCCCACTCCTGCGTGCGTGTCGAAAGTTGACGGTGACGCCTCCAGCGATTCTCCAATCCCTCGGTTTTGATCCGGTCCAACTGCGCATCCAGCCCGAACAGATGCGCGGTCGAAGGTGTCGTCGGAGTTTGCGATTTCAGTCCGAATTGTTCGAAGACGAGGAAATCGAAATAGAAGCCGCGATTCGGCACCGCCTTCGCACGATCCATCGCCTTCTGCGATGCAGAAAACACGGTGAATCCCGGCGGCAGCGCCAAACCCTTCTGCACGGACGCGAAGCAGACGTCGACGCCCCACTCATCAACCAGGACCGGTGTCACGGCCAATGCGCTCACAGTATCGAGGCAGAAGACGACATCCGGGTACTGCCTCACAACGGCAGCCAATTCCGGGAGGGGATTGAGCACCGAGGTCGATGTCTCCGAGAATACCATGCACACAGTGTCATACTTCCCGGTATCGAGCGCCTTCTTCAACTCTTCCGGTTTGTTCGCTTTGCCCCAGTCGACGCTGACCGGATCGGCCTCTTTGCCGCAGGAGAGCGAGACCGTGTGCCACTGTTCCGAAAACGATCCGCAGGTCAGGTGCAGGGCGCGTTTGGCGATCAAATTTCGTGAGCAGGCTTCCATAAGGCCAATCGCCGAGGATGTGCTGAAGTACACGGAATTCTGTGTCTTCATCAGCCACTGCACTTTGGGGACAAGCGATTGATACAACGCGGCGAATTCCTTGCCGCGATGATTTATCGGCGGTGTCGCCACTGCCTTCAGAATATCCGGGCGCACATTCACCGGCCCTGGGATGAACATCCACTTTTCCGGAAATCTCGTCATTAGTCTCCCTGCATGCGGCCTCGTTCGCACGTGAAGCGACAAAGATGCAGGGAGGAGAGGGGGGAGTCCACCGCAAAGCCGAGGCATCGTTAGGCCGGGTATAAATCAGTCGACAGGTATTTGAACCCATGATCGGGGAAGATCACAACGACACGCCCGCTGGTCATTCCGTTGACGACTTTCAGCGCCCCGGCCAACGCGCTGCCGCACGAAATGCCGCCGAACAGCCCCTCATGACGCATCAGATCACGAGCGCATTGGTATGCTTCGTCATCGGAGACGTAAAGCCGCTCGTCGACGCACGAAGGATCCCAGATCATTGGTGTGCGGGAGTAATCGACATTGCGAATGCCCTGTTGCTTGTGTTTGCCGGGCTGCGGCTCGACGGAAACAATGCGGATTTGCGGATTTTTCTTCTTCAAACGACGCGACAAGCCGACAACCGTGCCCGTCGTGCCAAGCGTGGCGACGACCGCGTCGAGTTGACCATCGATCTGCTCCCAGATTTCTTCTGCTGTGATTTCCTCGTGCGTCGCGGCATTGTCGGGGCTCAAGTATTGATGGAGACGGACATACTTTTCCGGATGCTTCGCATACAACTCATCCGCTTTGTCCCACGCTTCATCCGACCCGCCCTCTTTCGAGGTGAAGATGATCTCGGCGCCGAGCGCCTTGAGCACTTGTCGACGCTCGACCGAAGTTCCTTCCGACATCGTGATCGCGACTTTGTAGCCGAGCACGGCGCCGACCATCGCCAGACCAATGCCCGTGTTGCCCGATGACGACTCGAGAATCGTCTTGTCCTTGGTCAGTCGTCCGTCGGCGATGGCGCGACGAATCATCGTGAGTGCGATGCGTTCCTTGACGCTGCCGAACGGGTTATACCATTCGAGTTTGGCGACCAAGTCGACATTCGGGTTTGGATTGGTTCGATGCAGGCGAACCATCGGAGTATCGCCGACCAAATCGAGGATTGTGTCTTGAATGTCCATTGGCGGGTAATTATGCAGAAAACTTCACGCCTGAGGCAGGAAAACGCCAACCTTTTGTACCGCAACCAAGTATATACGCACAGGGGGGCTGATCTACCGCTCGTGTGGATACCGCGGCAAGTCCTGTGGATTCACTACCGTAAGTGGTTCAGCCCAAATGGCTTATATCTTTGATCGTGCGCGCGAGCTGCGCGGAGGGGTATCGTCTACGCTCCGAGAGTCACGCTTGTAAATCATTGTCCCAAAGTGGATAACATAAGTCGAGAAATTCAATAATCTGAAATCAGACCTGTTGATTTCTGTTGACAACCTAAGTCCATGTGCTTTAATCTGGATTCATCTTTGCAGTCCCGAACTTATGCGAACCAAATCACCAGTTGTCTGCAGTCTACTTACCTCACAACGACCGGGGGGGTCGTAAGGGTCCCGGTGCCACGCCCCATGGAGGTGGAGCGTGGACAAAGGAAGGGTCAGATCTATGTCCACAGGGAATGTCAAGCAGGACGCGCCACCGCAAGTACCAAAACCAAAGCTGGCCAAGGTCACGATCAAGAATGGCGCGAAGGAGAAACCAGCGCGATCAGCAGGCAAGCCACCGGTTGTACGAATCACAATGAATGCCCCGCCCAAAGGGATAAAACCGACGGAGATTCCCGACGGACTCCCGAAGAAGTACTTCTTCAAGAGCACGTTTAACACGCATGACATCATGCACTCGCCGGTGGAAAAGACGATTCACATGATCGACAAGATTCTCTCCGGGGAACGTCTCTTCACAATGTAATCCATCGCATTTGACAGAGCCCAATTTGCCGAAGCAGGCCCCGTCAGGGCCTGCTTTCGTTTTTGTAAAACTCCTTGCCAGCAGGCAAGTTAGAGCGTAATATGTACGGCGACCCGGTCGTGGCCAAGGGGCAAGCTCATTGTTGACCAATGACTTACCGAGGCAGTAGGACCGGGCCATGCGCTTTTTAGGAAGTCCCCTGTGGGGAGGATGAGATGGCAAAGAGGGCCAAGAGCGAGTCTGCCACAAAGGCCAAGACCAAGACGCGCGGTTCGGATGTCCATGCGGCGCGCGCATCGAGCAAAACCATGAAATCAGAATCGAAATCCAAGGGTACGACGAAGGCTCCGAAGACAACCGCTTCCGTTCCCGTTCTCGATGCCGGTGACGAACCACTCATGAGTCCAGGTGTGCGTCCGCGGACGCGCGTGTCCATCCCTCCTCCCGAGGAGCGAATCTCGGCAGAGGCCGCGCAGATTCCCCCCGGCGGTCAATTGGTTTACTTTTTTGCTCCCGGTGAAGCAGAGGGCGACCCCACAGCGAAAGACATCCTAGGTGGAAAGGGCGCGGGTCTGGCGGGCATGGCGAAGGCAGGATTGCCCGTGCCCCCGGGTTTCACGATCCCGACTTACATGTGCAATCAATTCTATGCGAATCGCATGCGCATGCCACAGCCGCTCAAGCCGGCGATTAAGGAATACATGCATCGTCTCGAGAAGGCGATGGGACGCAAGTTTGGTGGCGCTGAAAAGCCGCTTCTCGTGTCTGTGCGCTCGGGCGCGAAATTCTCCATGCCCGGCATGATGGATACCATTCTGAACCTGGGTCTGAATGACAAGACACTGAAATCGCTGATCGATGAAACCGACAATCCCCGGTTCGCCTACGACTCCTATCGCCGCTTCATCGCGATGTTCAGCAACGTCGTCTTGGGTATCGACAAGGATGTCTTTGAGTCCGTCATCGAGGAACGCAAGAAGGCCAGCCGAGTCAAACGGGATTCCTCTCTGACCGCAGAACACCTGAAGGAAATCGTCTCAGCTTTCAAGAAGATCGTTCAGAAGCACACGCGTGAGCCATTCCCAGAAGATCCCTGGACGCAACTGCAATTGGCTGTCGAGGCAGTTTTCAAGTCGTGGAACAATCCGCGTGCCATCACTTACCGCAAGCTGAACGGGATCTCGTCGGACTTAGGGACGGCAGTCAACGTACAGACGATGGTCTTTGGCAACATGGGCGAAGACTGCGCCACCGGCGTCGGATTCACCCGCAACCCTTCCAACGGCACGAAAGAATTCTACGGTGAGTTCCTGACGAACGCACAGGGCGAGGATGTTGTGGCGGGCACGCGCACACCGCGCCCGATCACCGAACTGAAAGATGTTCTCCCACAGGCGTACGCCAAACTGCGCGAGATCACGACCCGGCTTGAGCAGCATTACCGCGATGTGCAGGATTTTGAGTTCACGATCCAAAATGGTGAACTGTATATGCTCCAGACGCGGATCGGCAAGCGCACCGCGGCGGCGGCCGTCAAGTTCGCCGTCGACATGGTCGGGGAGAAGTTGATCACCAAAGAGGAAGCGCTCCTGCGCATCCAGCCGATGGATCTGGATCAGCTCCTTCACCCGCGCCTCGACCCATCCGCCGAAGTGACCGTGATCGCCAAGGGGTTGGCCGCGTCGCCCGGCGCCGCGTCCGGGAAAGTCGTCTTCAACGCGCATGATGCCGCTGTCATGGCGGGCAAGGGAGAGCGCGTCATCCTGGTTCGCCCGGAAACAAACCCCGACGACATTCAGGGTATGGCTGCCGCCGCTGGGATCCTGACCACGCGGGGAGGCATGACGTCCCACGCCGCCGTCGTCGCACGCGGCATGGGTAAAGTCTGTGTCGCGGGCGCCGAGACGGTCCGTGTCAATGAAGAACGCAAGACCTTTACTGCGGCAGGCGTCACGATTCGTGAACGTCAAGTCATCACTCTCGATGGGACGACCGGCACAGTCCTCTTGGGACAAGTGCCGACGATCGAGCCGGAGCCGACCGCAGAATTCGTCACCTTGATGTCGTGGGCCGATGCGGTCCGCAAACTCGGTGTCCGTACCAACGCCGACACACCGGCCGACGCGGAGCAGGCAGTCAAATTCGGGGCTGAGGGCATTGGTCTTTGCCGCACTGAGCACATGTTTTTTGCTCCCGACCGCCTCGCGCACATCCAACGCATGATCCTGGCCGACTCGGCTGAAGAACGCCAGCTTGCACTGAACAAGCTGCTCCCATTCCAGCGCAATGACTTCAAGGGAATCTTCCGGGCGATGGCCGGGCGACCCGTGACCATTCGCACCCTCGATCCGCCGCTGCACGAATTCCTGCCGTCCAAGGACGAACTCAAGACAGATATCGCCGCGCTGAAAGCCAAAGAGGACGAGGTATCGTACGAGGAGTCGTTGCAGATTCGTGACCAAATCGCCCTGAAGGAGAAAATCCTGCAGCGCATCGATTATTTGGCGGAAGTCAATCCGATGCTGGGGCATCGCGGATGTCGATTGGGAATCGCCTATCCCGAGATCACCGAGATGCAGGCCCGCGCCATCTTCACCGCCGCTTGCGATCTGCAGAAAGAAGACATTCCTGTCCGTCCCGAGGTCATGGTACCGCTGGTCGGTACCCTCGAGGAACTACGTCACCAGCGCGACATTATTGACCGGGTCGCCGAAGATGTGTTCAAGAAGCGCAAACAGCGCATCGACTACAAAGTCGGCACGATGATCGAGATTCCGCGCGCGGCTTTGCTGGCCGACGAAATCGCGACGGCCGCCGACTTCTTCAGCTTCGGCACAAACGACTTGACGCAGATGACGTTGGGGTTGTCGCGCGATGACGCCGGCAAGTTCATGGGCCTTTATCTTGAAAAGGGAATCTACGCACAGGATCCATTTGTCTCGATCGACGAGAAGGGGGTCGGGCAGCTCGTCCGCATCGCCGTCGAGCGTGGACGGTCCACCAAGCCGACGATATCAATCGGAATCTGCGGCGAGCACGGCGGCGACCCGAAGACCATTGCCTTCTGCCATGCACTCGGTCTGTCCTACGTGAGTTGTTCGCCGTACCGCGTGCCGATTGCTCGACTCGCGGCCGCGCAGGCGACCTTCAAGACGTCGGCCGAGAGTGGCACCCGCTGACACGAAGGGCGAGGCAGCGGGAGATTGACACTGATATGGAGTTATAGGATCGTACCGGTAAATCCAGCAAGCGGCCCAATCTCATGACTTCAAAGCGAGCGACGCCGGGAATCGAACAAGCCGTTGCTGCCTTTTCAAAGCGGCGTATCTCGGATTCCACGATCCGTCGCCTGTCCGTCTACTATCGCGCGCTCGGTGCGCTCGAAGTCGAAGGCTATCACACGGTCAGTTCGCGCGATTTGGCGGAACGCGAGAAGCTGACGCCGGCCCAGGTGCGCAAAGATCTCTCCGCCTTCGGTTCCTTTGGTACACGTGGGCTCGGATATCCCGCCCATGAGTTGCGTGCCCGCATCGGCAAGATCCTCGGCATTGACCGTGAGTGGAATGTCGGCCTGGTGGGTATCGGGCATCTTGGCTCCGCACTTGTCTCATACAAGGAATTCCAGAAGCAGGGCTTCGCCATCCGGGCGTTGTTCGATAATGATCAACGAAAGATCGGTTCCAATCACAAGGGCGTCGTGATCGCGGACGTCAAGGAACTGGCAACGGAGATCAAGAAGAGGAAACTCTCGATGGTCATCATTGCGGTCCCGGCGTCAGTGGCCCAGCCGGTCTGCGATCTGGCCGTCCAGGCCGGCATCAAGGCCATTCTTAACTTCGCCCCCGTCAGCCTCAAAGTCCCCCCCGATGTGGTCGTGCGGACCGAGAATATGGCGATGGAGCTGGAATTTCTGTCGTTTCAACTATCGAATCGGGTGCCCCGGGAACGGGTGACGGCCTAAGCAAGGCGCTTTCCAAAACGCAATCGATAGCATACATTGAAATCGGGGGAAGTTGTACCATCATGGAACGGCGCACCGCACGGATCGGCCTCATCCTTATCACCACTGCCCTGATCGTGGGAATCTTGCCTGTCATCCCGGTCGGCGAAGTGCTGGCCCCCGAGCGCTCGGCCCTGACCTCCCTGAATCAGGCATCGTCCGGCCCCAAGAGCAGCATTTCACCATTGGCGGGCGCATCGACGATCGAGAAGCTTCGACATCTTTTCAGTCGCTGACCAGTTTTCCTCCCGGCTCATTGTATCTTGATGGAAAATCGAGGAGAGTCTTTCCCTCTCCGGCCCGGTAAAAAACGTGGCCGGGGACAAAGCGAAGCGATATATTGACCGCCTATTCTGGTCTCCAAGTTCCGACTCGGATTTGGAGACACGCCAGTTGTCGGGCCCGCAAACAGGGGACATTAGCATGAAACTGAGTGAACGTGAACAAGGCGGTGTGGTCATCCTGGAACCAAAAGGGAAGATCATGGGCGGACCGGATGCCACTTTGTTGCACGACAAGATCCATGAACTGATTTCGCAGAAGAAACTCCGGGTCGTGATCAACCTGGCCGACGTCGATTGGATGAACTCGACCGGGTTGGGTATCCTGATCGCTGGCCTGACCACATTGCGCGATAACAAGGGCGACTTGAAATTGGCCTGCGTCACCGACAAGATTCAGAGTCTGTTGACAATTACCAAGCTGGTGACGGTGTTTGAAGCTTACGACACGGTCGATCTGGCGGTGGCCAGCTTCTGATGGAGCCCCTCCCGCTCTTGCGGCGGGAGTGACACCTTCCTGCAATGACCCCAGCCTCATCGAATTCCGCACGGCTGGTCATCCCCAGCGATCCTCACCGTATTGCCGAGGCCGACGAGTTCCTCGAGCACACGTTGCGGCGTCACGGTGTGCCCGAATCGTTGGTCACGGATGTGGCCATCGCCTCGACGGAATTGGTCAACAATGCCATCGTCCACGGCAACAAGAGCAATCCGGGCAAGACGGTCACGATTGAGATCCTCTTCACGAGCACCGATCTGACTGTGCGTGTCGCCGATCAGGGCGAGGGATTTAATCCTCAAGAGATTCCCGATCCCCTGGCTGAGGAGAATCTTCTCCGCGAAGTCGGACGCGGGGTTTTCATCGTTCGCTCACTCATGGATGAACTGCGGTACGAGCCGGGGGCGGACGGCGGGACGGTGGTTGTGGCGCGCAAGAATCTATCTTCAGGCTGAAGTAGCGGTGAGGCCGGGCAACCGGCGCTCTGGGCGGGGGCCAGCGAGTGAACTGGCAGATCGTTGTAGCGGTCCTCTACTTGGCGTTGGGAGCGGTCCTGATATGGCTCGGGACCGTTATTCTGCGCGAGAATCCCCGGAATCGCGTCAATCGCATCACGGCGTTGATGTTGCTTTTTGCCGGACTGGGGCCTGTCTTCGCGGCCATCGGCGCGACCATCGAGCAGAGCCAGGCAGGCGCGGCCCTACCCACCACATTTCCCTATAATATCTTCTTCCTGTGGGAATTGTTTTTTCCACAATTGCTGCTGTTCGCTTTCGTCTTTCCGACGGAGCAACCCATCGTCGCGCGATTCCCCCGCGCCAAGTATCTGATCTTTGCTCCACACATCTTTCACTTCCTTTGGATGGCCTTCTTGGCGCGTCCCCAGGTGCGCTGGACGGGATTTGACACTGAGTCGACCATTCTACAGACGCTTCTGGCTCCGTTGGATATCGCGCTTCGTTTCGGGGCATATGGCCTGACTTTCCTTTTCGATTTCCACCTAAAGTTCTTCTCAGTCGTAAACCTGTTCTATATCGGACTCACCATCTGGGCGCTGCGCCAGGGGCATAACGCCGTCACGAACAAGAGGCTGAAAGACCAGGTCGGCATCATTCTGCGTGGTGTTCAGCTCGCCGTTGGCCTGTATGCGGTAGCCTTTATCTTGCCGACCTTGGGGATCATTAAAGTCTACGAGCCTCTACGCGACGCCCTCATCATCGTCGCGCTGCTGGTCGGCGCGGGAAGTATTGCGTGGTCCATCATCCGTCACCAGTTCCTCGATGTCCGATTGATCGTGCGTCAGTCGGTTGTATTCACGATTTCCTCCGCCCTGTTGGTTGGGCTGTACTTGCTGGTGGTGACTCAGGTCGCGGCCTTCGTCCGCAATGTCCTGGAGATTCAGACCCCTCTGATCGATGCGGCCTTTATTCTTGTGGTGCTGATCTTTTTCCAGCCGATGAAGGATCGTGTCGATGATCTGATCGCCCGGCTGTTTCTCCGCGACCGTTCCGATCCGCGGGCGATTCTCGAGACCTTCTCGCGAAGGGTCGCCTCGATCTTCGATATTGAGAGCCTGAAAACTCACATGCTGTCAGTCATGACTGAGCAGCTATTTGTCGAACGAGCGTTTTTCGTGATGCGTGACGCCTCGCGGCAGAAATACACCCTGGAGCTGGCCGGGCTGGCCGGCGAAGGTATCGACGCCAATGACTGGTTCTTTGAAGAGGGATTGCGTCGCGGCCGGCCGACGGCGTTCGAGGACTTTGTCATCGACCGGCCCCTTACACCCATGACCGAGATCCTCAGCCGCTGGTCATGCCGTCTCGTTGTTCCCGTGATTGACAGAGGGGAACTGACTGCGGTGATGCTCCTCGGCGAAAAAGTCTCCGGGTACAAATTCACCGTTGAGGATGTCAATCTCCTTGCGACGCTGTCCAATCAGTTGGCGGTGGCGATCACGAATGCGCGACTCTACCAGGAGGCCATCGAAAGACAGAAACTCGAAGAGGAGCTCAATGTCGCCCGGCAGATTCAACGGAATCTGCTGCCGCGCACGCTGCCGCACAGCCCCCACTTCGAGATAGCCGCCTTTACCCAACCTTCACGGCAAGTGGGGGGCGATTACTATGACTTCTTCCTTCTGCCCGATGGCTGTCTGGGAATGGTAATCGCCGACGTCTCGGGCAAGGGGCTCGGGGCCGCTCTCCTGGTCTCGCAGATTCAAGCGATCCTCAAAGCCGAAGTGCGGCACCAGCGGCTGATGGCGCAGGCAATCGCAAACACCAACGCGTTTGTTTCGGAGATCACGGCGGCCGAGCAATTCGCAACCATGGTGTACGCCGAGTACAATAGCGCGACCCGCGAGCTAACCTACACAAATGCCGGCCACAATCAGCCGATGTTGGTGCGTCACGATGGCCGTCACGAGCGGTTGGACCGCGGCGGACTGGTCCTGGGTGTCATGCCGTCCGTCTCCTACGAGGTCGCGACGATTAGGCTCGAGCCTGGCGACACCATCTTCTTCTTCACCGACGGGCTCTCCGACCTCGAGTCGCCGGCGGGTGCAGATTTCGGCGAGGAGCGGGCTTTGGAATTGGTCGTCCAGCACCGGGGCCTAAATGCGGATGCCCTTGCTCGCGAAATCGTCCGTGAAGCGACGGAGTTCTCGGCCGGGGATCTCGGCTTCGACGACCTGACGATGGTGGTCTTCAAGGCCACTTGATCGCGCCCGGTCGCTTTTCAGGTGTTCGCAACCCGGTTGCGGGTTATAATCATGGGGAAGTTGAGCGAGACTGACGATGACGAGCCTGTACCAGTTTTGTCCGCGTTGCGCCACCCCTCTCGAGGATCACCACGAGGGGCAGTTTGCGCGCCGCCGGTGTTCGCAATGTGGTTTTATTCACTATAGAAATCCCGTCCCGGCTGCCGGGGGCATCATCCAGCGCGACACTGCCCTGTGTCTGGTACGACGGGCGTTCGAGCCCCGCAAAGGCTACTGGTCGCTGCCGGCTGGTTTCATGGAGTACGATGAGTCCGCCCGGCAGTGTGCCGAGCGCGAGGTGAGTGAAGAAACCGGACTTGCGGCGCACGCGGGAGAGGTCCTCGGAGTCTATTCCGGCTTTGATGATCCCCGCCAACACGCGGTTCTCATCATGTACTGGATGGACGAAACTGAAGTGCGCGAACCGATCGCCGGAGACGATGCCGAGGAAGTGGTGTTTTTCCGTGCCGAAGACATTCCCGAGAATATCGCGTTTCGTGCGCATCGCAACGCGATCCGTGATGCTTTTGTGAATCCACGATTCCTGCATGAAGCGCGATGAGGACACATGCCTCTCATGAGTGACATCCGCCGGCTCCTCCTGAGTTCGCTCGCTCTGTGCCTGGTTCCTTTGAGCGTGGCGGTCGCCCAGACGCATCGGGACCTGGCCACGTTGTCAGCAGGCAAAGAGCGATTCACTTGGACGATAGCCCCCATCGATTCGGTTACTGAACCGGCAATGAGGGGACGGCATGACGAACTTGGTCTTCGCCCCAAAGAACAGGATGCGCTCTCCGAGATCTTCCGGCCCGAGGGGCTGCTCATTCGCGATCAATTGGTCCCGAGTGCGCAACTTGTGTTGACCTTCAAGACCATCAAACCGGATCAGGTTGAGATGGGTTTTTCCACATCGGACTCTGCAGCGTCTCCCTCGGAGGTCGCTTGGGTTGCAGACACATCTTATGACCAGCCGGTCGGCGAATTCTGGCCCGGTGACATCGTCGTGTTCGGTGGTTCAGCGACGATCGGCGGAGAAGTGGGTGGGAATGTCCTGGTGTTCGGTGGCGACGCAGTTGTGCGTGAAGCGGCCACGGTCCGGGGCGGCGTCGTGGTCATCGGCGGAATTCTCCGGCAGCGTGGTGATGGTAAGATCTACGGTCAGGTCTTCTCTCCGGCGGGACATCGTCGCCCGCGCCTTTCGGTCACACGTGCCTGGCAGTTTGAGAATGAGGGAGTGCAATGGGGCCCATCGTTCTCGTTCGATCGAGTGGATGGCGCCCGGATGGGCGGACATCTTGCCTATCAGAAATCGCCGTATTCCCCGCGTTTCCTCTTTTTTGCCGGGTACGCTATTGCTTCCGAGACTTGGCAGTATCGATTCAAGTTGCAGCAACAAGTACTTCGCTCCGCGGAGCTTGAGCTGCACGCGTCCATATTCCGCCTGACTGAGACTGAGGATGAGAAGTGGGTCGGGCGAAACGCCAACACCGCGTACGCGCTGCTCACCGGATCCGATTACCGCGACTACTTCGGTGCCGACGGCGGTGAGTTCGGTGTCACATACAAATACCGGGAGCGCGGCACGCTCTCGGCGGTCTACAGCAACACCGACTATCGCTGGCTGGATGCCGAACGAGGATTATGGCACCTGTTTCGCCCCAATCACTTGTTTCGGGAGAACTTCTCGACGGTTCCCATGGAGATTCTCGTGCCGTGGATAGATCGCTTCGAGGAGCGGACAAGCGCACTTCACTTGATCGTCGGCGTCGAGCGACGTGAATCGACAGAACATCCTGCGAAGTTTGACGGCGGGGTGAAGGCGCATGGGGAAATCGCGGGTGGCGTGTTCGGCGGTGAACGCGATTATGACCGCTGGCAACTGGACGCCACGGGGGTTTGGAATCGGGAAAAACTGCACCGGATCTCGGCCCGGCTTTGGTATGGGAAGGGCCGTCGTGACCTGCCGCCCAACAAGTTCTTCTATCTCGGCGGGATCGGCTCTCTCCCCGGATACCCTCAGAAGATCTTCGTGGGGAGCCAGGCATTCTTGGCGTCGTTGGAATACCGTTTTGACTGCTGGCCCGATCAGCCGTACGGTGGCGCGATCATGCTTTTCTTTGATCTCGGTCGCGCGACCTTCGACGATGACTTCTTTGAACTCGCGGAATTCAAATCCGATGTGGGTGTGGGTTTCGGTCTGGGCGACGGACTTCGCCTCGATGTCGCTAAGGGCCTCGACCGGACGGACCGCGATATCCGCCTCACCTTGGGATTCAAACGTAAGTGGTAGATCCTCGTCTCGCCTAACACTCCATCGCACTTGAAGTTGCTGAATTTCGGCAAGCAGCCACTGTCGGTTGTGCAATCTCGCCCTGTCCCCGATTTGCACACCTGAGCATCGGCTGAACTCTCGTCGAGTACTCATTGTCACAACGGAGCTTAAGGCGCTTAAGTCGCCGAATGCCGGTGTCGATATGATCTGTTAGGGTCAGTCGAGACAAGGGGAGCTGTACATTATGGGCGACATCAAAGACAAGTCCGGCAAGATCAAGACAAAAGGCCTGCTCGGTTCCAAGCCGAATCTTGATGATACTTCGCCTTCGATCTTCGACATGATGCCATCCATAACGCCGCCGCGGTCGGAGGGAGTCTCCGATACTGACTCCGGCGGCGTGATGCGCGCGCGCAACCTCGAAGCGCTCTTGGATGTCTCCAAAGCGATCAACTCGACCCTCGATCTGGATGAAATTCTCAAACGCGTGATGAAGCACGCGATCGAGCTGCTCAACGCCGAGCGCGGATTCCTGATGCTGCTTGACGAAGAGAGCCAGCTCAAGATTCGGATCGCGCACAACATAAACAAGGAATCGCTCGAAACCGCCGAGGACCTGGCGATTTCCCGTTCCGTCGCAGATCGTGTCGCCACCAAGGGGCAATCCGAGTACACATCGAATGCGCAGGAGGACCCGCGTTACGCCCATCAGAAGTCGGTCGTGGCGCTCAATCTGCGCTTCATCATTTGTGTCCCACTTAAGATCAAAGAGAAGGTCATCGGTGTCTGCTATCTCGACAATCAGACCCGCGCCGGGCTGTTCGGCAAAAGCGACCTTCGTCTCTTCGAGCTTTTCGCCGAGCAGGCGGCTATCGCGATCGAAAACGCGAAGCTCTATGGTCGGCTCCTCTCGCTCACGCGGTACAATGAAAACGTCGTCAACAAGACGCCGGTCGGCATCTGCGTCGTCGATGACCAATTCCGCGTGATTACGTTTAACTTGGCGGCGGAAGCGATCTTCCACAGCCCCGATGCCTCATGGACTGGCGCGGGACTCATCACCACGCACTCCGCTTTCACCGAAATTCTGCCATTTGAAGAACGCATCGTTTGGCAAGATATGTTGGCCGAGGTCCTTTCGACGCGTAAACCGTTATCGAAGGACAAGTACTTCCTCACGATCGCCGGACGCAAGACCGTGCTCTCACTCAAGGTTTCTCCGCTCAATGGCATGACCGGCGAGACTCCGAAGATCATCATCGTGGTCGAAGACCGCACCGAGCGCACCACAATCGAGGAGTACCTGATTCGTTCGGAGCAGATGGTTGAGAAGGCGCAGGCGGTTCGCAACATTGCGCACGAGATGAACAACCACCTTCAGACGATGTCGGTCTCAGCCGAACTCATGCCGATTCACCTTAAGAGTAATCGCGTGGCTGACGTCGGCGCGGCATGCGATCGCATCCTCCGGGGAATTGACGACATGCGACGCTACACCGAGTCGCTCATGGAGGACGCCAAGTTTGAGACCAAGTTGGTTGAGTGTCATATCAAGGATGTCATTGAGGAACATCTCTTCACCGTGCGTCCGAATCGCATCTTCAAAGCGGTGCAATTCAAAGCGGAATTCGAACCCGGACTGCCGCCTGTTCGTCTCGACGCCGGGCACCTGAAGTCCGTCCTCTACAACCTCTACAAGAACTCCGTCGAAGCCGCCGGCGCACGTCCTTGCGAGATCCACATCGCAGCTCGTTACAAAGCACAGGAGAACATGATTGCGCTGACAGTACGCGACAATGGGCCCGGCATTCCCGCCGATGTCATGGCCGGGATCTTCGAGACAGCCAAGACAACGAAACCGGATGGACACGGACTTGGCCTCCTGAACTGCCGGACCATTATCGAAAATCATGGCGGCACCATCCAAGTACAGAGCACTCCCGTCGAAGGGACGACGTTTACCATCAAGTTGCCGGTACACCACACTTACGAATCGTTCGAGAGCTGAGCCGGGCGACCAGTCTCGAGCAGGCGGTCAGAGCAGTAGGATAGATTCATCTCGTGATGCCAACGCCAGAAATCACCATCGGCGCCTACCGAGGCGAGCCGGTCGGCCAGGGCGGCTTTGCAACCGTCTATCGCGTCTCGGACAACGATCGCCGCATCTTCGCTCTCAAGCTCGCCGATCCCGAGGCCGACGAGGCGATCCGCGCTTCGCTCTATCATGAGTTCACGGTTCAATCGGAATTGATCTTCCCGCAAGTCGTCCACGCACATCATTTCGGGCTGCATAACTCGCGTCCTTACATTGTCCTCGACTGGGTCGATGGCGCATCATTGTTCGAGCACTTCGCGGATTCGACATCGGACGATTTCGTGGTCATGCTCCGGCAGATCGCCCGCGTTCTGCTGTTCATCCATCACCGCGGTTGGGTGCATGGAGACTTGAAGCCCGAGAACTTCAGATGGCGAGCATCGACCGAGAGCGCAGCATCGTCAGAGCTCTGTCTCCTCGACTTTGGACTTGCGCGTACCATCGGAGATGCCGACCGGCCTCGTGGCGCCGGAACAGTCGGTTACTGCGCGCCGGAATTCCTGAACAATCTCCCGGCCGATGGGCGGGCCGATTGGTATTCGATCGGGAT
Organism: uncultured Ignavibacteria bacterium; assembly: GCA_964371625.1. Lineage (GTDB taxonomy): Bacteria > Zixibacteria > MSB-5A5 > WJJR01 > WJJR01 > JACQFV01. The sequence goes on from CAYJMP010000002.1 coordinate 924,252, forward strand.
CATACTCTACGAGTGGATATTTGGCGTGAGGCCGTTTGCCTCCGATGAACCCGCCATCGAGATTGCCGGACATTTGGAAACGGCCCCCGATCTCGGATTGCCGCGTCGCCGGCAGGCGCCCGAGTGGGCGATTGAGGTGATTGGTCGTCTGCTCGCCAAATCCCCTGAGGGCCGCGCCGAGGATGAGATGTCTCTGCTCGCCTGGATCGCCGAATTTGATCACGATCTGGACCCGACTCAACTGCTCAATCAGCAATTGACGTGGCATGCCCAGAGCGAGCGTCGGAGACTCAGGCCGAATGGGGCCGAACTTCTTGTCTCTCTGGCCGACGAACTCATGTGTGGCCTGCCTGCTTATTGGTCCATTCAAGCGAACGATACGCCGATCGAGCCCTGGCTCAATCGTGCGGCAGCACTGTGCTCCTCAATGGGCTATCAAGTTGCAGTTGTGGGTGAGGGGGAATCCGGCTTCATGCTTCACGATGCAGTGGCCGCGGCCCATGGCGAATCTCGTATCGCAATCCGTGTTCTTAACCATGAAGCTGCTTCCGCAATTGAGCCCGAGATTCCACAGGGAAGAGCAGTATCTCAACTCCCCTGGGATCGGATCGAGATTCACTCGTACCTGAATGGGATCATAGGTGATGACGATGTCGCCTCCGCATGGACCGAGACAATCCACACGGCAACCTGCGGGCTACCAGCCGCCGTCGGTGAACTCCTTCAGCATTTAGTCGGGACTGGCGCCCTCTCAGTCGATGCCGATGGATGGGGTCTCGATGAATCTGTGATAGCTTCTTGGCGTGACTCACATGCCAATGAACACATCGATGGCGTGTTTGGACACTTTGACCGTGCCGGGCTGACGCTCTGCCAGTGGCTCGCGCTCGGGGAAGGTAGAGGCATGTCGAATGCCCTGGGCGACCTCTGGAACGAGTCCGATGGCGATTTTGAAACAACTCTGACGCAAATGGTATCGCGAGGGGTCATCGTTCGCAGCGAGCCTGAATCGGTCCCGTCATTCGATCTGCGTCTCAGATTGACAGGTCACGATTCCATAATGCGCGCGGGCATGATGGCCGAGGAAGTGCGGGACCGCTCCCACCTCTTGGCGGAAGCAATCGAACGCGCTCACCCAGTTCCCGAATCGACACGAGCGGAGGTCCTGGGTCACGGCTACGCACGGGCTGGTATGTGGGATCGGTCGGCTCGTGAATGTCTCCAAACCGCGACCTTCGCCATCAAGGCGGAGGACCGCGATCGCGCCATGCGTTACATCTCGATGGCCCAGGAGTCGGCGCGTCAGATCGCCGATGCAACATCGCGCAATCACTGGATGGGTCAGGCGCGCATGGTCGAGGCCGATTTGCAGAAGGCGATCGGTCAGCTTGAACAGGCACGAAACACGTACCGCAGTCTTCTGGCGCTCTGCCGAGTCCATGGAGATCAGCGACTGCTCGGCGAAACCCTCCATGACCTTGGTGATCTCTACCGCATGACCAGGAGATATGATAAGGGCATACGCGCCGAGCGCCGCGCGCGCCGTATCTGGGAATCGTTGGGGGATCGGGCGCAGCTGTCACGCACTCTCAACAGTCTGGGGAATTTCTGTCGGATCGCTTGCGATTATCCCGAGGCCCGCAACTATTACACAGCCGCCATCGCCATCCAGAAGGAGCTTGGCCTCGAGCAGTACGCCGCTACCAACCTTAACAACATTGGAATCACGCATTGGCTCGAATACAATTTTGCGGAAGCTGACTCATACTTTCGAGATGCCCTGGCAATTCAAGAAAGCCTGAATGTGCCGGTTGAAATCGCGCGTGTGCTCAACAATCTCGGCGCGATCAACTTTGTCCAGGGTCGCATGGATGAATCAGCGCAGTACTTCACGCGGGCCGCGGCACTCAATGCTTCCGCCGGCGCGCAGAGCGAGGAATTGTACAACCGCCGGAATCTGGTGGAAGTCGCTTTGGAGCAGGGAGATCTTCGTGCCGCCGTGACGCTCGGACAGCAGGTCCATCACGCTTGTGGTGAACTGGGAGATGTTTCCACTCAGGCCGAAGTTGGGGCGCTTCTGGCCGACGCCTACTTTCGTGCGGGCGACTACCGCTCGGCTCAGCGAATGCACGCGCACGCGACACAGCTTTCGGCTTCCCTCAGAAACGATGAATTGCGCATCTATCTTTCCATACAGTTCGCGTCACACCTGCAAAGCTTCCATCATGACGCAGAGGCACTCGCCATTCTGGATGAGATCAACTCTGCCGAACCACGTATCGCGAACCGCTATCAACTTTTGGATGTAATTCTCCTCAATATGAGAATCGCGGCCGCCAGGGATGATTCGGCCTTAATCGCGCACTTATTGACTTCTGGTCTATCCGAGGCGAGGACGATCAGCGCGCCGCACAAGGCAGCACAACTGGCGGCATCGAGACTTGGGTCGACGCCGGGCGACAATCCTTCCGAGGAACTCACGGAACTGGTCGACACTTTCTTGACCGGCAGGCCACGGTGGCATTGGACGTCGGCTTTTCGCGTGTGGAAGGCGCGTCGGCTGCTATTGGCTGGGAGTCTTGATGCGGCACTGGAAGTGGTCAAGGCGACCATCGTGCAACTTCGGCGTGACGGTTGTTGGGAGCAGCTATGGAGAGCCTTGGTTCTGCAGGGAGAAATCTGCCACGCCCAAGCCGATTACGAACCTGCCATGCGCGCTCTCGACGAAGCTGCGCACATGCTCAAGGTTGTACTGTCGACCGTCGATGATGAGAGTGAGCGCGCAGAGTACCTCAGATGTGAAGACGCCCGAGTTCTTGAGCGAGTCAAAGAGAGAATTTCTGAATTGGTTGCATGATGAATTCCGGAGGAGGGGGCAAAAAGACTACGGCCGTCCCGTTGGGGCGGGACGGCCGCTGGTGACGGACGGTTGAGCTTAGTTGCCGCCTGAGCTACCACCAATCGGCGCAAGCTTGTCCTCCAGGACCTCAACCTCCAAGGTATAGATCTCCATCAACTCACCTCCCTTCTCCGGGTAAAGGGTGTGTTGACTGGGCCGGGCACCAACCCGGCCCGGTTTCTTTATCTCCAGTTCAAATCCGCCATCTAATTCCCCCTGCATCACGCGGCTTGGCCGCCACAGTCAAAGGACCATCGCCTCATCCTGCGATGAGGCTTCGTCCGATTCCTATCAACGCACGGCCTGGCGGCCGTTGTCCGTCTCGAAAGGGGAGTAATGATCGAGGGCGCAGCGATCGACCCATCTGATTGCCGGGGGCGAACGCCCATGCTCATACCCCGGCCTGTGGACAACTTAAAGTGATACCTTAATTTCGTCAAGCGAAACCCTTTGCCTACCAGCAGGATATGCCAAGCATATGGGATACGGCCCACATTATCTTGTTACTCACCTGTTTACAGGCACTAAGTATTGGGCTAATCCCATACCTAAATCCAGATATATTTTGTCGTGAAGGACGGTCTGCGCAGGAGGCTAACTACAGCCAGGACCAGAATTCGACCCGGAAGAACTGAATAGCCCTTCTCATCAGAAGTGACAGCACGGGACGCGGTCCGCATTCCACCCTGGCGAACCCGCTCATACCGGGCTTAAGCAAACCTTGAGTATTCGCGATCTCAGTTGTAACGAGGAACCTTCGTCCATCGCCGACTGTGTCTGCCAAGTCGGCGATCTTGGCAACACGTCCCCGGAATTCCTCAAATGGCAGAGACCGGACCTTGAGCGAAACCGGGGCATCAACCCGGATATCTGCGATGTCGTTCTCGTGGACGAGGAGATGCAGTCGTACCGGATCCAGGTCCGCGACCTCGATCAGAACGCCGGAACGCTCGACTCGTGCGGCTTCGCCGGCGATTGGAGAGAGGACGGTTGAAGCGGTGATCTGCGTGCGCAAGAACTCGATTTCAGCTTCGAGAGAGGCCAGTTCAGCCTCTTTGATCGCCAGTTCCTCGGCCTTGGGCTGGGAAATGAGGAGCGCGAGTCTGGAGTTCTTTCCTTGTCGCTGGGCCTTGGCGACTTCGAGTTCGGTACGCGCCTTTTCGTAGTCTTTCTCCGCAATCAGGTTGCGCTCATACATCATCTTGGTCCGTTGTAGCTCCGCCTCACGGTTCTGCACCGTTGCGGCCGCCTCTTGAATCTCGGCGCGCAGCTCCTTGATCGCGTCCTGTTTCGGCCCCGAGAGGAGGAGATTCCTCTCTGCCGCGACTCGATCGCGCTTCGCCTCCGTGGCGGCCAGCGTTGCGAGGTAACGATTGGAAGACAGTACGACGAGCGTATCACCGACGCTCACGCTATCGCCTTCCTTCACTCGCAAACCATACGCGACCACCGAGAAGTCGGAGGCCGTAGCCTGAAGCACTGATCGCTCGCGCCGTTCCACTTGGTCCTCACCGGGTGCCCCGGCGCCCTGCATGAGCATTGTCTCGATCGTTCCACCGATCGGCGAACTCACCACAAAACGCGAACCCGCTTCAACCTCACAGGGCGACCCGACGCGACGCTCCGCACTGACCATTGCCAGCAACAGGATGACGACTCCGAGAATTCCCCAGAAGAGGAGCGGCTTGAGCCACCGCCGAGATCGTGGTTGTTCTACGTCGTCTGCCGTCGTCGACGAGTCCGCTACTTTGGCCGAAGAAATCTCCGACTTCCGGGTCGATATGGCGAACGCCACGACGAGACCCCATCCGACAACAGCGCCTCCCAATCCCCATTGCCCGATCAGCCAACGGGTGATCCAGTAGGCAAACAGCCCGAAAAACGCGCTGGTGTAGAGCGCAGCCAGTACGCCGTACCAGCGGAACACCCGCCGCTCACGCACGGACAACTGCCGCGAATCCACCGGCATCCCCCACAGCCAACGTCTCAACAGGCCGCGCCAATAGGCGAACGCTTTGGCGCGCAAGTTGGGCAGACGAAGCCAATCTACCAGGATGTAATACCCATCGAGCTTGATCAGTGGATTAAGATTGAAGAGGAAGATCGCCAGCGACACCGCGACGAACACCCAGAAGAAATTGGCGAGCAGCGACTCCGGTTCGAGCACGCGCCACGCCAGCACAGCCAACGCTGTCGCCACTCCCTGAAAAAACAACCCAGCGAGACCGACGAGGATTCGCGGTCTGCGTCCGGGCAGCAGGTAGGTGTCCGAGATGTTACAATAGAAGGCCGGTTGAAAGTACAGCAAGAGAAACCCCATCTCATGAACCGAGCCGCCGTAGGATTTGAGCGTCAGCGCGTGGCCGAATTCATGCACCAGCGCAAGTGCCATGATGGCGGCTGCCAGGAGCGGTATGGATGTTAGACTGAAGATCTCAGCCAACCCTGCGCCCCAGACCCGCGATTGAGTCGCAGCAATCACTCCGCCCCATCCCATGAACAACAGACACAAACCCACCGCATAGGGATTGAAGACAAACCGCAGTCGACGTGCCCAATTGGCGACCACTCTGTCGGGATCGAATGCCTTCAAGGGTATCAGCCAGATCGAATTTCGCCCCAGCGTCGAACGCGATCCCAGCCGGCTGAGGATCTGCTCGGTCGCGGGATTCTCGAAAAAGAGCATACGCTCCATCTTTTCGAAAAACGCGACCGCCATCGTCGGGGGGATGTTGATGCCGAACCGTTCGTTGGTCTGTAGCGCCGCCTGCACTGGATTTGTCGCGCCGTCTGCGCGTGAAATCAGGTAGTACTCCGGGCCGCGCAGGCGGAAGAAACGCCCGGTCAGCGGATCTTTGATGACATAGACCGGCTGTTCGCCATCCGCTTCGGCACGGATGACCAAGTCCGATCGTAATTTTGGCGTAGATGTTTCCAAAACGACGCCCCCCGGCGTTCCTGCTTTAGGGTAGCCCGGAAAGGCAAATTCGGCAAGAGGGATTACGTTCGAGAATCAGCGCACGAAGGGGATGTACCAAACATTGTCCCCGGCCCTGGGGGAGCCTTGGGAGGGGGGCAGCGCCACATATCCGGTCGCGTCAGTCATCGATTTGAGGTCAGAGGACCGTTGCGATTTCACTGGTTCGACCAGCCACTGTCGATCCTGCCGTCTGGCGGACACACGTGGGAACTCCCAGGCGCGCGACTTACGCGGGAAGTCGACTTCGGCCTGCGAACTCCAGCCAGGCGGCTCAATTTCGACACGGCCCGTCATCTTGAGCAACGCCGGGCGCACGATGAAATCGAAGACCACCATCGCTGAAACAGGATTGCCCGGCAGTCCGAAATATGGCACTCCCTGCAGGCGCCCAAAAGCCTGCGGCTTGCCCGGCTTAATCGGCAAGCGATAGAGTTTGACCCCGCCGATTGCACAGAAAAGGATCTTCACGACATCAAAGTCGCCGGCCGAAACGCCACCGGAAGAAATCACAAAATCGCAGCGCCTGGCCAGAGACGTCAGAGCGCGCTTAAGCTCGCGCGTGTCATCACCGCAACGACCGCCGTCGACGGGGATGCAACCAGCGGACTCAACCAGCCCGATCAACCCATAGCGGTTCGAGTCAGGAATGTGACCTGGGGCACGTTTCTTGCCGACCTCCCCGAGCTCGTCCCCGGTAGTGAGTATCCCGACCCTGGGGCGTCGGTACACAGAGACCTTGGGGCGGTCGAGCATCGCGAACATGGCCATCTGAGACGGCCCAATGATCGTACCGCGCTCCAGGATGGTCTGCCCTTTACGCATGTCCGTGCCGCGATGTAGCACATGATCGCCACAACGAAACCCGGTGCGCAGGGTGACGAATCCGTTGTTGGCGCGCGTGTACTCGACCGGCACCACACAATCGGCGCCGCGGGGCAGAGGTGCGCCGGTCATAATGCGTGCAGCTGAACCGCGTGCCAGACGTTTATTCGAGTATGCCCCCGCGGCGATGGTCTCAATCACCCGCAGTGTGACAGGCCGTTCGCAACAAGCCGGAGCGATGTCGGCTTCGCGGACCGCGAAACCATCCATGGCCGACTTGTCCAATGCAGGTACCGGATTGGCTGCCCGGATGCGCTCCTTGAGCACTCTTCCGCGGGCGTCGAGAATGCGGACCACCTCTCCGGGCAGGGGCTTAGCGGACGCCATCACACGCCGGCGCATCTCTTCGAAGGAGATTTCGAGGATTTTACTCATTTCGGGTAGCCGGCTCGCAACCGTGATTCCGCCTCACGCAAGTCAGCAGGGGTATTTACGTTGAAATGCGCCCATTTCGCAGGGTCAATTTTCAGCAATTCCGCGGGCCCCATGATGTGACATGGGACGCGATCGTAAAGCTTATGAGTCCGGATTTCCCCCTGGGCGATCATTTGGCGAATCACTGGGGCACAGTCGCGGTGGTAGTACGCCACCAATGGCTCCAGGAAGTCAGAACCTTGCCCGCAGACAGCCATGAACGAATCGCTTTGCTCGATAAGCGCCTGCAAGAACGCCGCAGGGACAAGCGGGTAATCGACGGCGATAAGTAAATGATGCTGGTATCCAGATTGCTCAATTCCCGCGACGAGCCCCCCCAAAGGCCCAATGCCCGGAGGGTCATCCAGGATCACCCGCTGGTCTTTCGGGATCATGAATCCCGGTACTGCGCCCAGGTAGAAGACTCTATCGACATGCGGTGTCAAAATGTCTGCCGCACGCCGCCATAGGGGTCCTCCGCACAATTCGATCAGCGCTTTGGGGTGACCCATGCGTTCGGATTTGCCGCCGATCAGTATCAGTCCAGCTGTGTTGTCTCTTGAGATTGCCATGCGCCACCGAAGGCAATGACAAATGACAGGGGACGAATGACAAGTGACAAATGACGAATGACAAGTGAAGAGCCCACGGGGGGGCATTTGTCACTTGTCATTTGTCATTGGTCAAATTTCCGACAGTGCTCGCGGGTTCGTGTTCCGCCCACTCCATCTGTGTTTTGAATTCGCGGATCTCTTCTATGTCGAGGTACTCTGTGAGAATCCGTTTTTGTTTTTCGCCGTCCGGAGGCACAAGCGATAGGACACCCCATGGCGCGAAGATTCCCGAGCGTCCCTGTAGCGGGTGGCCGAAGATCGTGCCAACACCGCAGGTCTTGACGATGTAGGCGCGCGCCGACTGCGCGCCGGCAATGTAGATTTCGTGATCGCGTTTGGTTTTTTCAAACACCGTGTCGTTCTCGAGAAAAGGGGAGACCGTAGGTGCGAAGATGATCTCGGCGCCCAACCGGCGCATCTCCACGAAGGATTGCGGCTTGAGCACGTCAGCACAGATGAGGATTCCGATTCGCACTCCGTTTACATCAAAGACCCGGTACTCCGTACCCGGGATAATGCCGCGCTCTTCCTCACGCCCGACCGGATTGACTTTTTGGTAGGTGCCGATGATTGATCCTTTGTGATAGACGGTGGACATGTTTGCGTATCCTCCGTCGATCGGATGCGGCATCGTGCCGCCGATAACAGTGCAGGCCAGATCGTACGACAGTTTGGCCAAGGCGCGCCGCAACGGCCCGATGTGGTCGGCGACATCGCGATGCGCGTGGTCGCCGGGACGGATAGGGAAATACTCGGGAAGACACAGGAAATCCGGCTTCCGCCGGAAAAGATGCAATTGATCTTCCAGCGTGATGGGCCCGCCCAATGGGTACTGCAGTGCTGCGACGGAGACTATCATTGGCCGAAGGTCCCGCGTGAGGCGACTCGGGATATTCCATTACACGTCTGAGCGGCTCGATAGTTTCAGCGCCGGAGGTGGCGACAGGAGTTACCTCGACGCCCGCAGACTATAGAGCGCCCCATCCGCGAGCTCCGTGACAAGCTGTACCTCGCACTTGCTTCGCAATTCCTCGACTGTGAAGAGGTACGGCCTGTCAACGCGGGTAAACCAAACCAAACCAGATGCCGTATCCGCTCGCAATCGGCCCAGGAATTTGTCCAGCTGTCGATAAGAACCCTCTAAGGCAGATTCCTCACGCTTGAAAGGTGAGAACACGGCCATCTGCCGGGTGTGAATGTAGATGGCGTCAGGCGCGTTGGAATACAGGTGCGAGTCTGCCGGGAGTTCGGAAACCTGCTTCATCAATTCGGACTCTACCCAAGCACGCGTCGAAAAGGTCCGAATCCCATCGCGCTGGTACCCGCGCAGACGAAGGCCTGTGTCAACGCATGGCCATATGAGCCAGAGAATGATGGCGAGGATCGTCCATGGGTGGGCGCGTTTGATCGACAGGCTCGATGATCGGCCCCAACGTCGATCGAGCCAGAGCAGAAACAAGAACAGTAAGGGCACATAAATCGGTGAGAGCATCCGATGGTCGAATGCATCGGCTCTCGTCAGCCCCGCCGTGACTACGAGAACGACGGCATACACAATCGTGAATACCGCGGGAACGAATTCCGGATGACCGCTGCGCGGCTCCTCAGCTTGAGCCGTCTTCTCTCCGCTCGCCCGCCACGCGAAGAGAATGATGCCGAGAGCACACGGGAGAAACCACTCCGAGAGAGTCCCGATCGCCACTCCCACGTCGCGAATGAGTGTAACCTCTGGAGGGGTGCGAGGGCCGGTCAACGAACCGCTGAGCTGGTAATTCCGCACGAGCCAGAACATGACCGGCAATGACGCAAGCACTAGAAACAGAGTTGATTGAAGCACACGCACACGAAATCGCCGCCCGTGGCGCATCAACAGGATCAGGCATCCGGTGGCGATGATGGTCACGCCAACGTACCGCGTCATCGGTGAGAGCGCTGCGATAAGAATTGCCAAGGCAAGCCAAGTGGGGGCTCCCGAGTCGACAAACTTCTGCATCGAAAAGATGAACCCGACGACCAGCACGATGAATAATGGTTCGCTCCATGCACGGGTGCTCACAATCTGGAGCGGTTCCGAAAGCAGAAGCATCATGGCGCCGACAAACACCAACCGGCGATCAGCGAGAGATTTGTCGAGCAGGAGAGTGCCACCGAGAACGATCAGCCCGAAGAAGAGGGCGTTGAGAAATCGGGCAGCCGGCAACGCATCAACCCCGGCAAGGCCAGGAATCGCGATGAGAGTGGGGAACGCCGGCGGCCACGAAACGAGCGGCTCACCGTCATAGATGACTGCCCCATTTCCCGCGACGAGGCTCCTTGCCGAAGATATATATGCGACCGAATCTGGCGTTACTCCAACACCGTACCAACTCGTCGACAGGAGGGATAATGCGACGGCCATCACGGCGGGAATGAACCAAACGAGGAGATCCCGTTTGGACATGTGGCTGGACCGGAAACTACAGTCTTGCGTTGCTGACGCCACCCTGCTCCAGTCAGTCGGTCTATCGACCAACTTCCTCGGCCACGAGATCTCCGACCTGCGACGTCGATAACCCCGAGTCTGCTCCCAGCGAGGGAATCTTCGTTGTCACCAGCAGACGCGACACGGCATCCTCAATCCGCGACGCCGCGCGCTTTTCGCCCAGATAGTCCATCATCATCGCCGCCGCGCAAATCGCGCCGACCGGACTGGCGACATTCTTGCCTTTGTATTTCGGCGCCGAGCCATGAATGGGTTCGAACATCGAGGTCGCGCCGGGGTGGATGTTACCCGAGGCGGCGATCCCCATTCCCCCCTGGATTACCGCACCCAGGTCGGTGAGAATGTCGCCGAAGATATTCGAGACTACGACCACATCGAACCATTCCGGGTTCTTCACCATCCACATACAGGCGGCATCGATATACGCGTGGTCACGCTCGATATCGGGATACTCCTCGCCGACCTCGGCGAAACAACGTGTCCAGATGTCCATCGCCCGGATCGCGTTCGCTTTGTCGACCAGCGTGACTTTCTTCTTCCCATTGCGAGCCCGTGCCTGTTCGAAGGCGTAGCGAATCACCCGCTCGCAACCTTTGCGTGTAAACACCATGTCGGCAATGGCGACCTCGTCCGGGGTTCCCTTTTTCAGGATACCGCCGATCCCGGCGTACAAATCTTCGGTGTTCTCGCGGATGACAAGAATGTCGATGTCTGACGGTTTCTTGTTCTTGATCGGGCAAAGATGTTCGGCGTAAAGCTTGATCGGACGGAGATTGACATACAGATCCCACCCGAAACGCATCCCCATGATGATCGGCCGTTCGACCAACCCGGGTTCGACTCGCGGGTCGCCAATGGCGCCGAGAAGCACGGCGCTCTTGGTCGCGCGGATGTCGTTACTGATCGCCTCGGGGAAGAGCTCTCCGGTTGCGAGATAGTGGTCAGTTCCGAACGGGTAGTCCGTGAAATCGATGGTGATCTTTTCCCGGTCGCAGACGGCCTTCAGGACCTTGACCGCCTCCGCGGTTACTTCGGGTCCGATTCCATCTCCGCCGATGGTGGCAATGTGGTAGGGCATAGGGCGGGGAATATAACGAATCGAGTCCCTTGGATCACGTCAGTCTGAGAATAAAGCGGGTCGTAGAAGGGCGAGTCGTCGGCTCGCCCGCTCGCGTTGTATAACAGATTGTCGCGCCCGTCTCCTCGCAGCCGCACCAGAATTCTTCTGAACCGTGTCTCTGCCCAAGGAGGTACTTATGCTCTGGACCATCGCCGTTGTCCTGATTTTGCTCTGGGCGCTCGGGCTGACGTCCGGCTACGTGCTCAGCGGCTTCATTCACATTCTGCTTGTTGTCGCGGTCGTCGTGGTGCTCATTCGGATCATCCAGGGACGAAACCCCATCTCGTAGGAGGCCACATGAAATCTCTCATTCCCGTGGGCATTGTGCTCGTCGCCATTGGCCTGATCGGGCTGATCTACGGCGGGATAACATATACGAAAGACAAGGACACAGTCGATCTTGGCGTGGCCGAAGTGACCTTCACGGAGAAGGAGCGATTGCAGATTCATCCCGCCATCGGCGGAGTTGTTCTCGTGGCGGGGTTGATTGTCACGGGGATTGGTCTGCGTCGCAAGCGGGCATAGACCGGCATCCAATTCGGAATGGCATGAGAGACAGGGGCGGAGTGACTTCCCCGCCCCAAGTCAAAGTGCGGGATGATGTCCGCTAGTACTACTTCTTCGCCACCTGCCGCTTCCATTCCTCGAGCGTGTCGGTCGGCAGCGTGCCGTTCTCGAAGCGGTGATACTTCACGATGTTCCAGACATCGTCGTCGGTGAGGATGCGCGAGTGCTGTTTGGCGGCGGTGAAGATTTCATCGACCAACTGCTTCTCTGGCTCGATGCCGTGCTCTTTGAGCCAGAAGACAATATTCGAAACACCGGACATGAATCCGATTTCGATCTTCTGGCTCAGGCCGACCATCCCGGCCGGCACTCCTGAATACACACGGTCCGCCAGCCAGTCGGCCCCCTTGTTTTTCGCCTTGATGATCGCCGCCGCATGCACGCCCGTGGCCGTGCGAAATGCGTCGCTGCCGAAAATCGGATAGTTGTGCGGCAACGGCACCTCGCAAATATCGGCGACCATGCGCGTGTAGTTGGAAAGCGGCGTCAAATCGCGATCGATGAAGCCGTCCAATTTCAGATTGACCAGCATGATATCCATCGGCGTGTTGCCCACGCGTTCGCCGATCCCTAACCCTGTCGCATGAACTCGGTCCACGCCCGCCTTGATCGCGGCGAGTGCATTGATGACAGACAGACCGCGGTCCGAGTGACCATGCCAGTCGACTTTTACGTCGACTCCAGTGTCGGCCACGATCTGACGGACAAATCGGACAATATTGCGCACACCATACGGCATCGCATGTCCGGTTGTGTCGGCGATGCAAATGCGCCGAGCACCCGCTTCAATCGCGGCCTCGTAGAGACGGCGGATGTCTTCCGGACGCGAGCGTGTCGTGTCCTCGGTAACATACATGACCGGCAGGCCATTTTTCACGGCGTAGGAAATCGCATCGGTCGAGAGTTTTTGAATGTGGTCGATCGTCCAGTCTTCCGCGTACTGGCGAATCGGCGACGAGCCGATGAAGCAGGCGGCTTCGATTTGCACACCGGTCTTCTGCACGATTTCAATCAGCGGGGTAATGTCGGCGAGCACTGTACGGCAGGCGGCGTTCGGGAAGAGGCCGAGCTTCTCGTCGCGGATCACTTCGGCCATGCGGGTGATGTCGCCGCGCGCCCGCGGTCCCGCGCCCGGCAACCCCAGGTTGACCGCATCGATCTTGAGTTTGGACATCAGGCGCAAAAGCTCAAACTTCTTCTCGACCGGTGGATCGGTCACGGAAGGATTCTGCAGGCCGTCGCGCAAAGTCTCATCATCGAGTTCGATCGTGCCGGTACGGTCGGCGATCACGCCGACATGCGTGTTCCAGTCGTAGATGAGATCTTCTTCTCGCGGGATTGTCATGAGGCCTCCTGTGCGGTCAAAGGAATATACCGGCGACTATTCCGCCGGGTCAATGGGGGCTGGAACCATCTCTGGGAGGGCGAGGCTCCTGCCGAGCCGCTCTACTTCCTACGCTCAACTGACTCCGGTGCGGGAACTCCTCAAAGACTCTTTCCAATTTTGAAATCAGTGTGCACCTGCCACTACGGCGGCTCGGCAGGAGCCTCGCCCTCCCCAACACGCGTGGTCCGCCTTCAGGAAACAAAAAAGGGCCGGTCTCAAAGACCGGCCCCGAATCACAGCCTGTTCGAACGAGCTACAATTTCCCTTTAATCACCCCGCGCGCGATTACCATCCGCTGAATCTCCGAGGTGCCCTCGAACAGTTCGGTTACACGTGCCTCGCGATAGAGTCGTTCGACTTCGTATTCTCGCAAGTATCCGTATCCACCGAGTACTTGAATCGCCCGATGGGTCACGAACGTCGCCATTTCCGAGCAAACAAGTTTGGCCATAGCCGCCTGATCGGCGTAGTCGAGCCCCTGATCCTTGCGCCAGGCCGCGTTGTAGACGATCCATCGCGCCTGCTCGACCCGGCAGTGCATATCGGCCAGGTGTGCCTGGATCATTTGGAACGAACTGATCGGTTGGCCGAACTGCTTGCGCTCCTTGGCGTACTTAACCGCAACCTGGAGCGCTCGCGACCCCAGCCCCAGCGCATTGGCCGCCACCGACATTCGTCCCGAGTTGAGGGACTCCATCGCGATCTTGAATCCTTCACCCGGGCGTCCAAGGACATTGGTCTTCGGCACCCGCAGGTCCTGCATAATCAACTCGGTCGTCGGCGAAGCGTGCAGTCCCATCTTCTCTTCGATGTGCCCGATCGAAAGCCCCGGCGTATCCTTATGCACGATGAACGCCGTCACGCCGCGCCAACCGGCGTTGCGGTCGGTCTTGGCCATGATGATAATGAAATCGGCAAATGCGCCGTTGGTGACAAAGATCTTCGTGCCATTCAGGATGTAGTCATCACCATCAACGACCGCGGTTGAGTCGATTGCGGCCGCGTCTGAACCGGCGCCGGGCTCCGAAAGCGAGAATGCGGCGAATTTCTCACCGGCGCAGACCGGCGGCAAGTAGAAGCGTTTTTGCTCCTCAGTCCCGAATTTCAAAATCGGGTGGGCAAAAAGCGAGTTGTGCGCGGCGACCATGGTGCAATGCGAAGCGCAGCCATGCCCGAGTTCTTCCAGAACGATGATGTAAGAGAGCGTATCGAGTCCGGCGCCGCCGTATTCCTCGGGCACCACTACGCCCATGAACCCAGAGTCGCCCATTTCTTTGGCGAGACCGAAGTCCATCTTGCCGGTTTCATCGAATTCGGCCGCTCGGGGAATGAGCTTCTTCTCAGTGAATTCGCGCGCCACATCACGAATGGCTTCGCGTGTTTCAGAAAGCGAAAAGTCCATGGCACCAACCCTGTTACTTGCCTTTGAATTGCGCCGGGCGTTTCTCCAGAAACGCCGCGCAACCTTCGGTCTTGTCTTCGGTCGCGCAAATCACGCCGAATTGTGTGGCTTCATACTCAAGACCGGATGCAAGGTCAACCTCGAGGCCGAAGTTGATGCATCTTTTTGACGTGGCAATCGCAACCGGACCCTTGGAGGCGATTTTCGCCGCCATTTCCCTGGCTTTTGTCAATAAGTCAGCCGCAGGGAAGATTTCATCGACAAGCCCGATCCGATGGGCCTCGGCGGCGTTAATCATGTCGCCGGTCATCACCAATTGCTTGGCCTTGCCTTTGCCAACCAGCCGTGCAAACCGTTGTGTGCCGCCATAGCCGGGTATGATGCCAAGACTGACTTCGGGCTGGCCCATCCGCGCGGTATCGGCGGCGAGACGGATGTCACAGGCGCAGGCCAGCTCGCAACCGCCGCCCAGCGCGAATCCATTGATCGCCGCGATCACGACCAAGCGTGACTGCTCCATCTTGTTGCAGAATGCCTGCCCGCGCAGTGATTTCGCGATGCCGCCGGGGACATCGCAGACCTTCAGTTCGTTGATGTCGGCCCCGGCGATGAAGGCTTTTTCACCCGTGCCGGTCAGGATGACAACCCGGAGCTTCACGTCCGATTCCAACGCGGAAAACGCCGCATCCAACTCGGCAATGGTCTGATCGTTGAGGGCATTCAAGACCGATGGCCGGTTGACCGTGAGAATCGCGATCGGGGCCTGCGTCTCGACCAATATGTTTTGATACTGTGCCATGGTATCGGTCTCCTACGCTTTCTGCTCGTATGTGTAGATCCCGCGTCCGGCCTTCCGCCCATGGTATCCAGCTTCCACCAGACGGCGCAGAAGCGGCGGCGCGGCGTAATGCGAATCCTTGAATTCGTGGAACATGATCTCGGCGATGTAATAGGTCGTGTCGAGACCGACATAGTCGAGCAGCGTCAATGGTCCCATCGGATGTCCGCAGCCGAGAACCATGCCCTGATCGATGTCCTCTTTCGATGCCACGCCACGTTCCAATAGACGGACCGCATCAAGCAGATAGGGGACAAGGAGAACATTGACGACAAATCCCGGAGTGTCCTTCGCCGTGACCACGGTCTTGCCGACTGATTCGGCATACGACTTGGCCGCCTGATAGGTCTCTTCCGATGTGTCAATCGCGCGCACCACTTCGACCAGCTTCATAAGTGGCACAGGATTGAAAAAGTGCATTCCGCAGAACTTGTCGCGACGCTTGGTCACCGCCGACATGTCGCCGATCGGCAGAGATGAGGTGTTGGAAGCGAAGATCGTGTGCGGACCGCAAAACCCATCGAGTTCGCGGTAGATCTTCGTCTTCTCATCCATGTTCTCGATGATCGCTTCGATAACGATGTCGCAGTCCTTGAGATCCGCGAGACTTGTTGTGCCCTTGATGCGTGCGAGCGCCGCGTCGCGGTCGGCCGCCTGCATCTTGCCCTTCTCGACAAACTTGGCGAGCGATCCTTCGATGCGTTTGTAGCCGCGATCAAAGAACTCCTTAGTCACCTCGCGCACGGTCACGTCATACCCGGCCTGCGCGGAGACCTGTGCGATCCCGGAGCCCATCAGACCGCAGCCCACTATCCCAACTTTCCTAATCGCCATTCTGACCACTCCTTTTCGTTCAACAAAGCGGTGTCTTCGTCATGCTGTTTCTGAGGGCGGCCAAGATAGGAAAAATCGGAGACGAAAACGCGGGGTTTTGGGAGATTGTGACAGGAGCTACGGGTCCGAGCAATCCCGCCGGTATCCGCAATTCGGGCAGATCAGTTCGCAATTCCATTCCAACATGATCGCCCCACAAATGTCGCAGGGGACCTCGTCCGTCTCCGGATTCGTCTCGACCATCTCAATCGACGAGTATGTTCACCTCTCCCTCAGGGAGAGGTCGTCCAGTCGCAGACTGGACGGGTGAGGGCCGTCAGGTACGGCCGTGCGGTGCCGCTACTTCTTCTTCCTCGTATCCACAGGCGCCTCGCGCCGGACCTCGACCGTTCGCAAGAACGCATGCGGCCCGCCGTAAATGCCAATATCCCCCGGAGTACCATCGGGATCAGAAAATTCCGGATTTCCGCTATCGATTAACGGCGAGCCGGCCAGCGGTCTGAATGTGAGTGTGTCCCAGAGCGGATCGATGTGCAAGTTGCTGTCAATGTCGGTGAAATCTGGCATGTCGCGCCAATCGCCCTCGACGTTCTCCCACTGGATGTTGTAAGACATCGGAAACTGGATGGGGTGTCCGTAATTCTGTACGCCCACGCGCCCGCATACCCATTGCTCGCGCCAACCATTCTTGACGATCACGTTGTTCGTGAATCGTCCGTGGACATCCAATCCCCACAAGCCGAAGCCGCAATTGCCATTTTGGTAGATGATGTTGTTAGCACAATCCATGTATGACGTGCCTGTTGCGATGATCCCCCAACCCAGCAGATTGTAGACGACGTTGTTGTAGCACAAGACGCGCGTCGATCCAAACGATCCGATTCCCTTCCAGTAATTCGAGACCTGATTGCGAATGACCGTCGCGGTCGCATCCCAGGTGATGCCAACACCGGCGCCGCGTCCTTTGTGCATGATGTTGTCGGCAATGTAGGCTGTCGCGCCGCGATACAGCGCCACACCGTCCCAGGTGTTGTTGATGATGCGGTTGTTCGTAACGATTAGGTCCGCGCCCTCGCGTCCCATGATTCCACCGACACCGACGATGATCGACTCGGGATAATTGGTGTTGTCATGAATCAGGCAGTCCTGAACCGTGATGCGCCCATTCCTCACGACAATCGCCGCATCAGTCGCCATCCCCGACGTGTCACGGATGCCGCCGGTGATCGCCAGATTGCGAATGCCGCCCTCGCGACAGTTGTCGAAGAAGATTCCATACCCTGCATTCGTCACGAGGATCGTTTCATCCCCCGACCCGACGATCCACAGGTTCTTGTCGGCGACGTGGAACCCATACGTGGCATGATGCCGCGTCTTGTGCTCCTGACAGTTGCCGCAAAGTGTGTCGACGAATTCCACCGGCGTCGCGGGATACGTTCCGGGAGCCAGCACAATCGTGTCGCCGAAACTGGCGTTGCTAATTGCAGATTGGAGATCGGAGTTGATCGGCATCGTCGCGGAGTAGCCTACGGCGCGGAAAAAGAGCAGGCTCGCGAGGACGCTCGCCCTCCACAACACGCATTTGTGCATCGTTCTCATTTGATCATCACGCTCCGAATTTCGCCAATTTCCCCGCGTGCGCCATCGCCAACGGCAGCAAGTGCCGCATCTGATAATGTCCCAATCCGCCATGCTGGCATTCACGTTCCCCAAAGCTCTTCAGACCATCCGGGCGCGCCTTGCCCGGTGCATACAGCAGCACCGGCACCGGATGCCACGAATGCTCCTTCAATGCCGCCGGTGTCGAATGGTCGCCGGTGATGACCAGGACGTCAGGGCGACACTTCATAAGGTCGGGGAGCCGGCGGTCCACCTCTTCAATGACTGCGACTTTGCGGTCGTAGTCGCCATCTTCCCCCGCCTTGTCGGTGTATTTCACGTGCACGAAGAGAAAGTCGTATTCCTTCGACACGTTGGCCGGTGTGGACATGGTCGCGGCCAAATCCTTCGGTGGATCAAGCACTGTCATACCGACCAGACGGGCCAGCCCGCGGTACATGGGATAAGTAGCAATCGCGATGGGATTGAGCTTAAACCGATCGTGAAGTGACGGAATCTGCGGCCGCTTGTCGATTCCGCGCAATAGCAGACCGTTGGCACGCGGTTCATCTTTCAACACCCGTTCCGCTTCAGCAACAAACTGATCCAGTATCTGAGCGGACTTCTCTGAGGACTGATCGATTGCCTTTGCCATCAGTGGAATTACGCCAGTCGTTTGCGGGTCGGTATCGGCAACATGACCGCCGAGGTCTTTGCCCCGTAGTACGACCAAACCGCGATGTTCCGACACGCTGCGGACAATGACCTCTACGGGTCCGGGGATCTTGATTCCGGCGTTCAGTTTCTCGACCACACGACGGTTCTCGTCGTCACCGATGCGTCCCGCGCGACGGTCTGTGATCATCCGATTCTTATCAAGTGTGCAGAAATTGAATCGCGCGGCGACATCATCGGGGCCGAGCGGAAAGTCAATTCCCAGCGCTTCGAGTACCCCCCGGCCGATCACATAGCGACGAGGGTCGTACCCAAACAGTCCCAGATGTCCCGGTCCCGACCCGGGAGTGATTCCCGGCTCAACCGGATCGAACAATCCGCAGCACGACTGCGGTAGTAAGGCATCTATGTTCGGCTTCTTTGCCGCCTCCAGGGGAGTTTCTTTGCGGTCACCAAATGGCAGGTCGCCGAGGCCATCGAGAATCAAGAAGACAATGCGGCGATCATTCTGAGCCGCCAGTAGTTCGGCCGTATGCTCCGGGTAACGCGATTCTGAGTCCATAATGTAACGAGCATAGCGCGATTTCCCGTGGCCTGCCAGCGGAATTTCGTCTATCATCCACGCCCAGACACCAGTCCAAAATGCCACGCCGCATTCCGTCCAAATCCCTCGACTCCGCGCTTGTCTACCGCAAACTCTCGCGCTGGTTTGCCAGGAGCGCGCGGCCGTTTCCGTGGCGTGGTGAAACCGATCCTTACCGCGTTTGGGTCTCTGAGATATTGCTGGTTCAGACCACGACGGCCGTGGGAACTGGTCGCTACCGTCGATTCCTCAAGCGATTCCCGACCTTACGGTCACTCATCCATGCTTCGGTTGACGATGTGATGAAGGAGTGGGAGGGTCTCGGGTACTATCATCGCGCCCGTCATCTGCACCGTGCCGCGCAGATGATTGCCTCAGAACACGGCGGGCGCTTTCCTCGCGAGTACGAAGCGATCCGTGCCCTCCCCGGTGTCGGTGATTACTGCGCTGCGGCCATCCTCAATCTCTGTTTCAATGGCCATCGTCCGCCCCTCGATGCCAATGTTGCCCGTGTCGGCGCGCGCGTATTCGCTGCGACTGGCGATGTCCGGGCCACATCAACGCGACGAGTGATTCAAGACCGCCTGTCAGAGTGGATGAAGGTCGGCAACGGAGCGCTGTGGACCAATGCGTTGATTGATCTGGGCGCTACGCTCTGCCTGCCACGCAAGCCGCAATGTGAAATCTGTCCCTTAAGCAGCGCCTGTCTTGCCCATGAACAGGGACGCGAACTGCGTTACGGTCTACCCGGCACCAAACCGGCACGAGAAGTCGTCAATGTTGCCTGTGGCATTATCCGTCGCGCCGACGGTCGCATCCTGATCGCTCAACGCCCGGAAACAGGACTCTTGCCGAATCTCTGGGAATTCCCTGGGGGGAAACGCGAAGGTCGGGAGTCGCTGGCCGAAACCTGTGCTCGCGAAATCAGAGAAGAACTCGGTATCAATGTTGACGTTGAGTCGCGCAGGATGGTCATTGAGCACGGTTACAGTCACTATGCCGTGCGATTGCATGTCTTCGAATGCCGGTATCGTTCCGGGAAGGCGCGCGCCATCGGATGCCAGAGGTTTCGTTGGACGAAGGTTGTCGATCTCAGCGAGCTTGCTTTCCCGGCGGCCAACCGACGCATCATCGCCGACTTATCGGCGGAATAACTTGTCGGCTGTGATCGACCGGATTTTCTCTGCCTGCCAGAAAGGACGAACTCCTACGTATTCGCGATCGAGCTTACGTGTCTCTGGCGTGTTGGCCCACAGCTGGTACCGATAGGAAATCGCCCCACCCAGAATATCTGAGTAGAACCGGTTCGCATCGGGGACGATGGCGACAACCCATAAGTCGTGCGGATCAAGCGCCTCACGGAGCAGTCGTCGAGCTGCCGCCGGCGTCAGTCTTCCCGCAATACTGTCGGCCTGCATGTCCGGAGTGATTCCCAGCCACCGACGAGCCGCCTCAGCTCGCATGCGCGCGACAGTTCCTGCTGAGTCCGATGAGGATGCCGGGACCAATTTACCCATGGTGACCATCTCGGGTTCCGACAGTCCTGCCGTGTTCAAATCCGAAAGCTCCTTGTGGATAATGTGCGCGACGTAGAGGGCATTGTACGAGTCCACTTTAGTGCAGATCGTGAAAAAGTCCCGGCCACAGGGGTCGTCGGCGGGAAGCTCCACTGCATTTCCGGACAAGCGAAGCCGTCCAGATTCGACAGTGACCTCTTCGGTCAGGCCGCGCTGGGCATGCAAAGCGCGCTCAAGCCCCAATGGGGACGCGCTCGGAATCCCATGCAGGGCCGCGGCCATCGCCATCACTGCCCCGGCCGTGTCGCTGGTCAAGTGCGCAGACACCGTGCCAATCAGGATGGTGCTAAGTTCCGCATAAGGCGACTGAATGATCCGGACATTGAGACCGGACGGACGGGGACAGGCCGGTGCGGGATCGACCCGTCTCCCGCCGGGGAGTATGTCCTCGACGATGTCTCTGAATTCACGCGCCATCGCTTCGGTGATTGGGCCGGAGATTCCGAGAACGCAATTGTCGGAGGTCAGGCAACGATGTGTGAAGTCGCGAAGGTCGGCTATTGTGATCGTCTCAATCGATGAATCTGTGCCCATCACGGGCGCCGAACGCATGGCGACGCCGCACTGTTCTGTCCAGAAGATCGCCTGTGCGAGGCCGATCGACTCCTGCCGTAGCGAATCAAGTGAGACGTGTTGGCGGAGCCGCAATTCATCCAACGAAGGGTTCTGGATCGCGGACTCAGTCATCTGTTTAACGATGAGTTGACCCGCTTCAACCCAAGCTGTTTTTGGACAGCGCACATCGATCGTAAGCGTCTCCCTGCCAGCTGCGGCGTTGAAGCTCACTCCCAATGCGCGCAAGCGTGCCAGATTTTCCCCGCCTGTTTCTGGGAGCATCCCAGACATCACCGCCGCCGTCATCCACTCCGTGCCGGCCGGCGATTTGTGATCGAGTCCGAAAAGCATGCGCGCGGCGATTGTGTCTGAGCTTGGATCCGGGACGATAACGAGTCGATCACCCGTAGCCCGTCGCTTCGAGCACCCGAAAACGAAAAGACAACATAGGAAGAAGCACGCGGCATGGGCGATCTGTGCCGCCCGGAGAAGTGATTTGTTGGTCATTATCTTCATCCCATACAGTCCATCGACAAAACCTGTAGACTCCTGCCGTCTGGGAGAACGGGTCGGGGAGGCTTACAGTGGAATCTCATACATTCGGTATGTCTTGTACCGTGTGTAACCGAGGTTCTCAGCAACTGCGATCATCTGCTCATTTGTTTCAAGCACCCACGACATTTCGCCCTCCGCGTAACCGACTTCACGAGCCCGGCGGTAGGTTTCGAAATTCAATATTGTGTCGATCCCGCGCTTCTGGTATTCGGGCAGAATTCCCATCACCATGATGCGCGCTCGTGTGCAGACCTTCTTCACCTTTAGGAGCCAGAGGAGCTTAATAAGCCCGAAAGGAAAGAGCCGGCCGCGCAGTTGGATGAGTGCCTGGTTGATGTCCGGCAGGGCGAGGGAAAAGCCGACCGGCCGGCCCTCGACTTCGACAAAGAGCACGATGCGCGGGTCGATGATCTGCTTGAGGTCTTTGGCCATGTGCTCGATTTCGGCAGCATCCATGGGCACGAAGCCCCAATTCGGCGACCAGGCTGCATCGTAAACCTGCTTCACCGTGGCAACCTCATCCGCGAAGTGCGCCATGTCGATCGTGCGCACCGTGGCGTTGGCGCGGGACTTGATGCGGTCGATCAGGTGTTCGGCGCGAGGGTCGAAACCTTTCGCCGAGTACCCATGGTAAGCATAGATATCCATCGCTTTGATCATGCCGTACCGCTCGGCGAATTCGAGATAATACGGCATCGTGTAGGTCATCATGACCACCGGTGGCGAATCGAAGCCCTCAACGAGGAAACCAATTTCATGATTGGTGGTGAAGTTGGCAGGACCGCGCATGCGATCCATGCCGCGCGATTGTAACCAGTCACGAGCGGCATCCCAAAGCGCCCTGGCGGTTTCGTAATCGTTCTCGCACTCGAAGAATCCAAAGAAACCTGTCTTCTCATGGTGTGTCGTGTTATGCGGATGATAGATGTGGGCGCTGATGCGTCCGACAATTTGCCCATCTCGCTTGGCGAGGAAGAGCTGGACATCGGCGTTGGCGAAGAACGGGTTCTTTTTCGGGTCAAAGAAATCACGCCGTTCGATGCGCAACGGACAGACCCAGTGGGGAGAGTTCGAGTAGAGTTTTTCGGGATAAACGAGGAACTGTCGTTGCAGGGCTGCCGAGCTGACGTGGACAATCTCAAGAGCCATTAGCGAATCACGCCCAGCTTTTTTCCGACCTTGGCAAACGTTTCCAGCACGAAATCCAACTGCTCGTCCGTGTGCGTCGCTGTATACGACGTCCGGATGAGCGCGTGCCCTGGCGGGACAGCCGGAGAGACGATCGGGTTGGCAAAGATGCCGGCATCGGTCAGATCGCGCCAGAATTGAAAGGTCAGGATGTCTTCACCAATGTAGATAGGAATAATCGGCGTCTCGGTAACGCCGATGTTAAAGCCGAGGCTCTTGAATTCGCGGTGCATGCGGTGCGTGATGTCCCAGAGCCGGATTCGGCGCTCCGGCTCGGTTTCTATGATGTCGAGCGCGGCCAAGCATGAGGCCACCGACGCCGGTGTCATCGAGGCCGAAAAGATTAGCTCGCGCGAGAAGTGCTTGATGAAATGAATGACATCCTCTTCACCGGCAATGAATCCGCCCAGCGAGGCGAACGATTTCGAGAACGTCCCCATCACCAGATCGGTCTCATCGATCAGCCCGAAGTGCTCCGCGGTGCCGCGTCCGCCCTCGCCGAGCACACCGATTGAATGGGCATCGTCGACCATCACCCGTGCGCCGTATTCACGCGCCAGGCGGATGATCTCCGGGAGTCTCGTGATGTCGCCTTCCATTGAGAAGACGCCATCGACGACGATCAGACGTCCGCCGCCGTTGACGGACGTGCGCAACACGCGCTCCAAATCGGCCATATCGTTGTGTGAAAACTTGACCGTGCGTCCGAACGACAAACGGCATCCATCGACAAGCGACGCATGATTGGAACGGTCAGCGTAAATCGTGTCGTTGCGGCCAACGATGCAGGAAATGGTGCCGAGATTGGTCTGGAAACCGGTGGAGAACATGAGCGCCGCGGGGCGCTTCATGAATTTCGCGAGGCGCTCTTCCAATTCGACATGAATGTCAAGCGTGCCGTTGAGGAAGCGTGAGCCGGTGCAGCCGGAGCCGAACTTGCGAGAAGCTTCGGCGGC
This sequence comes from uncultured Ignavibacteria bacterium, assembly GCA_964371625.1. Lineage (GTDB taxonomy): Bacteria > Zixibacteria > MSB-5A5 > WJJR01 > WJJR01 > JACQFV01. The sequence goes on from CAYJMP010000002.1 coordinate 948,359, forward strand.
GGCTTCGACGACCTTGGGGTGATTGGTCAGGCCCAGGTAGTTGTTGGACCCGATCATGAGCAGTTCTTTGCCGTCCACCGTGACGACGGTGCCCGGAGCCGAAGAGATGACCCGAAAATACGGGTAAATCCCCATCGCCATGACTTCACGGGCGGCGGTGAACTGGCGGCACTTTTCGAACAAATCGCCCGGCGCCACGGCGGTCTCAGTCTTCAACATTGCCAAAGTCGTTTGCTCTTCGTTGATTTGCCGACCGGGATAGAGGCGCGGTCCGACAGTGATCCCACCCGCATCCCGAGAAACACGAAATCGGACCATTCACTTGACGGTCAACCCGTTGCGAAAAAAGTCCGCCATAACAAACGGCTCCGCTCCAGCGGAGTCAAGCCGATTTCCCCGCCAGTCCGAATGAACACCGGCGACACTGAATCCGAACGTTCAATCGTCTTCTTAACCGGCGCAAATGGGTTTGTGGGTTCGCATATCGTGCGCGCGTTGCTCGACCGCAAGTATCGTGTCCGGGCACTGACACGTCCAAAGGCTGACTGTTCGCGAATAGATGGTCTTGATGTTGAGCGTGTCATCGGTGATCTCGATGACGTTCGTGCTTTACGTGAAGGCGTGCAGGGAGCAGACTACATAATCCACAATGCGGGACGGGTCCGCGCCCCCAGCGCTGAAGCCTATTATCATGCGAATTGCATCGGGACGGTCAAATTGCTCGATGCGGTTGTGGAAGCAGCGCCGAAGATTAGGCGGTTTGTCTACATTTCGTCACAGGCCGCCGGTGGCCCTGGCCCGCAGGGCCGTCCCAAGACCGAAGATGATCCTAACTGCCCGCATACGCCCTACGGTACGAGCAAGTTGGCGGGTGAACAGGCGGTTTTGGCTCGCGCACCGAAGCTGCCGGTTGTCATTGTCCGGCCCCCGGCCGTGTACGGCCCAGAGGACACCGCGATCCTCGCGGTCTTTCAGACTGTCGGCTGGCACATCAAGCCGTTGTTCGGCCCGCAGCCGCAACATATCTCGGTTGTGCATGTACAAGATCTTGTCTCGGGCATTATGCTCGCCATGGAATCGGATGCGGCAAGCGGCCAGACATTCTTTATCGCCGAGGATCGTCCTTACACTCTGGCCGAAATGGACAACCTCATCCAGCAGGCGCTTAGGACTTGGGCCGTCTTCATCAGATTCCCTGCGCCCCTCCTGATGTCGATTGCCTGGACGAACGACACGATCGGCAAGGCATTTGGTTTTGTGCCACGCCTCAACCGAGACAAGGCCCGCGATTTTCTGGCGCGGAATTGGACGTGCTCCACTGAAAGAGCCCACCGCTTATTAGGGTACAAGTCGCAGATCGCATTCGTAGAAGGAGCAAAGATGACCGCGCAATGGTACCGTGCACGAGGCTGGCTGTGACCGGAATCTGGATCGTCATCCCGCCCTGGGTCTACGCTGTTCTTGTGTCCCTCATCGGGAGGTGGGGGGAAGCGAAGTGGTTGCGCCGACCTGCCGATGAAGAGTCGAGCGGGAGCCACGGATTCTGGCCGGACAATGGGGGCGCCTTGCTCATCACGAATCTCGTCTTCCTCTCGCTTGTCCCCACTTCGCTTCTGGCGGCCATCGGAGTGCTTCTCCCATTTAACGGCGCGCGTGCGGGCCTCTCACTCGGGCTCCTGGCATTCTTGTTGGGTTGTGTGCCAGCGCGGTTGCTCGACGCCCACGACGTGGGATGGGATCGGACGTTGTGGGTGCTTCTTGTCGATCTGCTTCGAGTCGGCGGCGCCATGGCGATCGTTGGCTTCCTGGTCGCATGATCATGCTTCGAAAATCAGCAGACTCCAACAACCGAACAGCACATCGCTGGCGGAGAGAATTTCAGATCCCGGCGGGAACAACATTTCTGAATCATGCATCGTTCGGGCCGGTCGCGCGACGTGGACGCAAGGCGGTCGAGGCGTTGTTTCGCCGTCAGGCGGAGTTTAAGGGGAACCCTGATGTCGATGACGAGACATTCGCCTTGCTCGGTGAATCCCGGCAGATGTTTGCCCAACTGACCGGCGCAAACTCACGGCGTGTGGCATTCGTTCCCAATGCATCGTACGGTCTCAACGCCGTGTTGCATGGTCTGGCCCTGAAGAAGGGTGACCGGATTCTGGTTCCCGCGAATGAGTTTCCGGCGGTCGTCTACTCCGTGCGCAACATCGCCGAACGCCTCGATGCACGAATGATCCCGATTCCGTGTCCGTCCGGAATGCCTGATCTCGATGCGCTCCGAGACGAATTGGAGTCTGGCGCCGCAGCGCTCGTCATGTCGTGGATCCAGTATTTCAATGGTTATCGAAACGACATCTCACAGATCAACCGTCTCTGTCATGATCGTGGATGTTTCTTGTTTGTCGATGTGACCCAGGGAGCAGGAGCAGTGCCATTTGACATGAAGAAGAATGGTGCCGACGCAATTTCTGCCGGAACGCAAAAATGGCTTCTGGGTCAGACAGGTGGTGGATTTTTCGCGGTTTCACCGAACCCGATCCGTCCGGTTGCTCCGCCCTATGCCGGGTGGCTGGGTTATGACTGGGGTTACACCTGGGGAAACTTGCAGAGGTGGGATCGTCCGCCATTTCACGATGGCCGATTCTGGGAAGTCGGGACCTATCCATTCTATTCCGTAAGACTCGCGCACGCGGGACTGTCTATCCTCACTGAATGCGGAATCAAAAACGTCTACGCTTTGATTCGCGGCTTATTGTCACGCCTCATCGACGGTCTCGCATCGACGGAGTACAGACCAATCATGTTTCCCGATCCGCGTAACCAGTCGGCGATACTCTCATTTTCAGGCCCGCGTACTGACGATTTGCACCGATATTTGGACGCAAAGCGGATATTCGTCTCACTTCGCGAAGGGAACATCCGGGTCTCACCGCACTTCTATAACACCGAAGGCGAAATCGACCGCCTGATCCGCGCAGTCGTACAGTTCGAGCGCCTACGCCGGCGAAAGTGAGATGTCTCTGACCATTAATTTCAAATGGGCGCCCTTTCTCGCCTGTGCTGCAATGATCTGCTTGGCGACAGCTTTGCTCGCTGACCCGAATCCCCGCTACAAACCGGGAGATTGGCGCGCGTTCACTTCAGTTCGCTACGTCACCTCCGCCGTCGAATCGCCCGACTATTTGTACTTCGGCACGCGTGGGGGAGTAGCGCGTTATGACCGGTTGGCTCGCACATGGGTCACGCCGCTCACGACCGCTGAGGGATTGCCCTCGAATCTGATCCTCCGCCTTGCCTACAATCCCAACTCCGATGAGCTCTATGCCGAAACCGATCTGGGACCTTCACTCTACCGCCGGGTCTGGGATGAGTGGCGTTACACTCCCAATTTTCCGGAATCACTCGTCCAGACTTGGCGACCAGCGCGCGTCGAAGGGTGGTATTTGCCCTTCGGATACGATGCATTGACCGAAGGTTATTTCACCGACCCACATTTGCGATCCTATCGCCTGCAAGGGTCGATCGAAGATACTTACGGCAACTCATGGATCGGGACATGGGGCGATTTCGTCTGGAAGCAGCCGTACAGCGCCTTCGATCTTGAGCCGCAGGAGTGGGGGCTCTACAACGACAACGTTGCGGCGATATTCCTCGACAGTTCGCGTGTCTACTTCGCTGGCCCTAGTCTCTACCAGGGCGAGGGCGCTCTGACGATCTACGACACCACGCAGGCCAGTTGGCAGTACATCGAGGCCCGTTTCACCGATGGCTTCGCGACCGATGCCGTCTACCAGTTCGCCGGAACACCCGGCGGACGCACATTATGGATGGCGACTGACCTTGGTGTAATCCGCTACGATCGGAAGACAGGTCGATTCCGCACTTATGGCAAGTCTGCGGGGCTGACCGATGATCGCGTCAACTCATTATGCCTCGATGGCGATCTGCTCTGGATCGGAACCGAAAGCGGCGTCGATGCCATCTACATCCCGGAGGATTCCGTCTTCACGGCAAACTCGGAGGACGTTGGCCTTGCGCGCGTGCGCGCCATCGCCGCAACCCGCGAAGTTGTCTGGTTGGGGACCGATCGCGGCCTTTTCCGCTTGGTCAAGCCCGAAGCAGAATGGGTTCGCTACGACCGCCCCAACGGTGCGTTTTCCCGCAGTGTCAGATCGCTCGTCATCAAGGATGACCATCTTTATGTCGGCATGGACGGCGGCATCGGCGTGATCGATCTGAATTACAACGATCTGGCCAGAGTGTACGAGTCAGTGAACGGAATTCCCGACGACAACATCTTCGACATTGCCGTGACCGACAGCATCGTCTGGGCGGCCACGCGGAGTGGGCTCATTCGTTATGTTCCAGCAACCCAAGAGAATCGTGTCTTCACAACGGATGATGGGCTTCTGAGCACGTTTGTCCAGACCATCAAAGTCGACGGCGACTATCTCTGGCTCGGCACCGAGAAGGGCGCCAATCGATTCCGCTGGCGCAACCCGCAACGGATTGACTGAATAAGCATGTCTCAGCGGGAAACAAACGCGCCACTCTGACGTTTCACGCAGTATATTCTCGCGACCGATTTGATACTAATCACACGGAGGAAATCAGGATGATAAAGCGCATTTCGATAGTCGCCGCATTGGCCGGGATTGCATTGACCGGTTGGGGATGCGGACAGCAGACGGCCACCAGCGAAACCACCGCCGGCAAAAGCGCCGGATTGCCGACCTACGAAATCGGCCTCATCGATGCCTACAACGCCGTCGGCGATTCTGGTTATCAATATCTCGATGACGGCAAACTGGAGATGGCGGTCGGCGCGTTTGAGCGTCAAGCCAAGCTCATTCCCGAGGCGAAGTGGGGCTATTACAACCTTGCCTGCGCCTACGGCCGCAACAAGCAGATTGAACCGGCATTTGAGTGGCTGACCAAGGCCGTTGAGAACGGTTGGGACGATCCCGACCACCTTGCCAGCGACGGTGATATTGAAGCACTTCGCACCGATCCGCGTTTTGCCCCGCTCGTCGAAAAGGCGAAAGCTACGCGTGACAAAGTGCAGGCGAACTTCGTGAATGGGTTGCCCAAGTACGAGTTCTCAACGGTCAACTTCCCGGACAAGGATTCGCTCGATCGCTGGGCCGTCGCCGAAGAAGCGATGCTTCGCAAACACCGCTCGGTGCGTTTTGCCTGGCAGAATGACCTGGCGCGGATGGATTTCGAAGCCCGCAAGCTGGTGGCCATGCGCGATCTCGAGAAGGCCAACCCCGAATTCGACTATGGCCTCGAACGTGTCCGCGCCATCACCCGTGTCCGCAATATCTTTAGCCCTTGGGGAGCGGTCTCGAAAGGTGCGTTGGCAGAGATTCAGAACTATCTGTCCACCAATCCTAGCGTAGAGGGGCGCAACGAGGCGAACTACCGCGCCGGTGTCGCCGCCATTTGTGAAAACCTTCCGCAGAAATCCTCCGACCCGAATTGGGCGGCAGGAACCGCAGCCGCTCGCACCCACTTCGCCAAAGTGGAGCCGGGCACGAAGTATGCCGGCGCCGCTGATGCCTGGCAGTTGGCCTTTGCAATCGATGAAGCTGGCGAAAACCGCGCCACATTGAAGGACCAGATCAAATCGTTCACCACGAAGTACCGCGACGATGAACCGGCGATGGACATTGCCGGAGCGTTTTTCCGTGAAGATGTCGTCGCCTCACTCTGGCCGATTCCGACCGAAGGCACCGATCTTGATGGCAAGATGGTGTCATTGAACGACTACAAGGGCAAGGTCGTCCTGCTCGACTTCTGGGCGACATGGTGCGGTCCATGCCGCGCGGAGTTGCCTGGCATCCTCGCCGCCTACGAAAGGTACAAGGCGCAGGGATTCGAGATTCTCTCCGTGTCGCTGGACTACGCCGACAAGACCACGGTCGAAGCGTACAAGAGTTGGATTGCCGAAAAGGGTATGAATTGGCGGCACATCTACGACCAGAAAGACTGGACTGGGCCGCTGGTCAAAGCCTATCTGGTCGACGGCTCCGGAATTCCCAGCCCGTTCTTGATCGGACGCGATGGTTCGCTTGTGGCTTCAGGTGACAAATGCCGCGGCGAAGATCTCGCCAAGTCGGTCGAATTGGCGCTCAGCAAAGGCGCGTGAGCGCCCGCTAATTCAGGTGGACAATACTAAGTCCGTCATCCTAAGCTGCCTGGCGTTCTTCGCCAGGCGGCTTAGGATCTTTTTTTGCACCGTTCAAGAACAACAAAGATTCTGAGCCCCGCCAAAGAGCGGCGAGGCTCAGAATGACGAAATCCGGCGTATTCATTCGCTCGGGTCGGCCGGAGTCGCTCCCACACCTAAACACTAGCGGTCTCTTGCCGAACGCCCCTTCTTTTTGTCCGCTCGAAGAGCGCCAGCCCCACGCCCCCGAGGATCAGGATAGATGAGAGCGCCATCCTCAAGGAGAGACTCTCCGACAAGAGCACGATTCCGCCGATTGCGGTGAGGACTGGCACGATGAGTTGAACCATTGAAGCCGTCGCGGCTGTGAGTCCGCGGAGCGCTTGGTACCAGATTACATAGCCGATCCCCGAAGCAATCGCCCCGGAGAGAGTGGCGAGCAATACACCTGTTCCCGTGGCCCGCGCCACCGGAAGAGCCAGGAGGCTCACCGAAACTGCAATGGGTACCGCGCGGACAAAGTTGCCGGCGGTCTCCGCCAAAGAATCGGAATTGCCGCGTCCCCGAAGTGAGTAGACACCCCAGGCAATCCCCGCCATCGCCATCAATCCCGCGGCAATAGGCGACGGCGCTTGAACACCTGGCGCGACAAGTGCCGCAAACCCAGCCAACGCGACCACAAATCCAATCCACTCAACCCGCCGGAGTCTTTCTCCCGAGAGAAGCGCCACTCCCATCATGGTCGCCTGGACTCCAGCGAAGAGCACGAGTGCTCCCGTCCCGGCGCTCAAGCTCAGGTAGGCGAATGAAAACGAGATTGCATAGAGGGCCAATAACGCGGCGGATGCCCAACCGCCCGTCAGCGGCACCCTACCCCTCTTAGTAACGAGCAGGATGAGCACCAACGCTAGTGCCCCCGAGGACATCCGAATCGTCGTAAAGGATGCCGGATCGATTGCCCCCCCTCTGAGTGCGACTCGACACAGGAGGGAATTGGATGCGAATGCAACTAAAGCCAGCGCCGTGAGGAGAATGGTGCGTATAAGTGTCATGAAGGGTCCGTTCGTCGGACGGCCATCGTGAAGAAACGACCCTGATCTCGAAGAGGCCAGTCAATCCCCGCACGTTCTCAGCCGCTTCAATTCCGGCGGCCTCAAAGTCCGGCGATTCCGGGCGATAATAATAGAAGAAGGAGCATTGGCGGCCGAAGTATGAGGGAAATGAACATTGACAGAAATTGTCTTGGTCGGTTGCTTGTATCGAACTGTCGTCTGTGGTCAAACCTCAAAGCTGAGAGAATCGCATGAGCCGTCCGTGGGCAATCTTCGCCGCCGTGTGCGTGGTGTTTTGGGGCACCCCGGCCCTGTGTGACACCTTGCAGACCCAGACCGTCTTCTACCAGGAGGTTTCCTGGTCCCCTGATGGCACCAAGATTGCTTTCACAGCTATGATCAACCAAAAACCCGCGGAGATCTATACGATGCTGCTTCGTGGCAAAGTGGTCACGAAGCTGACAAGCAATGACGTCTCCGATGGATGGACCTGCTGGTCGATAGACGGATCACGGATCTATTTTACCTCCAAGCGCGACGGAAACGACGAAATCTACGTCATGAAATCCGACGGTGGTGGCGCCAAGCGGTTGACCGAGAACACCGCGCGCGATGTCGCACCATCTCTCTCGCCCGATGGCACTGAAATCGCCTTTGTTTCCGACCGCGATGGCGACCCGGACATCTACATCATGTCGGTCGATGGCGCTTCAACCGAGCGTTTGACGAACTCTCCGGCACGCGAATTCAATCCTCACTGGTCGCCGAACGGCCAACAGATTGTTTGCTATGTTGAAGAAGAGGGAAAGAAAGACAGGGTTGTCGTCATTGACGCCGCAACTGGCGAAGGAACTACGATTGCGGGAGAAACGACGTCAAACACTAACCCATCTTGGTCGGCCGATGGCAGCGCCATTGTGTACTGCTCCTCGCCGGCCGAAGGCGAGCGCTGGGTGTATTCGGCCACGCTCGATGGCTCTAAGAATGACAAGCTTTTGCCGTTGTCCGCGTTTTATTCCGCCTATTCTCCTGATGGCAAGCGCATCGCTTACATCGGTGGAAACTGGCCCTCAAGCAACATTTACGTGATCGATTACTCCGACGGCACCTTGCGATGTCTTACATGCGATCTCGCACTCGAGCCGCCACCGACCGAAGTGATCGCCGATCAGAAGTCAAGACCGCGACGGTAGCACGCGGAGTCTGGCAGGATGATTGCCGGACCCTACATTCTGATCAAACAATTCTGCCTTTTGGCCGATAACACTTATAGCAGGGGTAGGGGGGTTACGGAGTTGTTCGGTTCCACTCTTCGGTCTCCCGCCGATCGTGTCATCAAGTTGTGACACAATGGGTTTGCCCTTGTCGCTTTTGTTATGAGCCGTATATTCGTTGCTGGAGCCTTGGATGAGGTCTCCTTGATATTGACCGGGCTGGCCGGAGTCATATCGGAGTCTGACACTGTCCGCCGGGAGGATGTAACCGCGTGAAACTTGAACTTCGCTTGGGTCTGCGCCAAGTCATGGCGCCGCAGCTGATTCAGTCGCTGAAGATGCTGCAGATGCCGATTTTGAAGTTGGAACAGACACTCCGCCAAGAGCTGGCTACTAACCCGCTACTCGAAGAGATCGAAGCCCTCGAATCGGAACAACAGGAAGAAATCAAGGAAGAGCAGCTCATCGCCGAGCCGGCTGAGCCCGAGGTGAAGCCGACCGAATCCGGGCCGGAAACCGATTTCGATTGGGCGTCATATTTCGAGGAAGGATCGGAATTCGTCCCGCGTCGGGTTTCCGAACAATCGGAAGAGATGCTCGAACACACACCGATCGCGGAAGACACTCTCTACGACCACCTGATCGAGCAACTGCAGTTGGCCAAGAATGTCGATGAAGATCTCGAAATCGGCGAGTACATCATCGGGAACATCGACGACGATGGCTTGCTCAATATGTCCGTTGAGGAACTTGCCGCCGACCTGAAGGTTGAAGTGGCGAAAGTAGAAAAGGTCCTCAAACTCATCCAGAGCTTCGATCCGCCCGGAGTCGGCGCTCGAGATTTGCGCGAGTCACTGCTCATCCAGTTGTCGCAAAAGAACATGGGCGATTCCCTGGCCGCGCGCATTGTGGCGGAGCATTTTCACGAGCTCGACCGCAAGACCCACATGCAGCTGGCGCAGTCGTTGGGCGTGCCGTTTGAGAAGATCCAGCTCGCGATGGATGAGTTGCGTACGCTCTCGCCACGACCGGCACAGGGACGTTTTACTGTCGCCGCCCGTCCGGTTGTCCCCGATTTGATGGTCGAGCGTATCCAAGAGCAGTATATAGTCTATCACAATGACCGTAATGTGCCGCGCCTGCGCATCAACAGCTCCTACAAGGACCTGCTCAAACGCGGCCAAAATGTTCCCTCCGAGACCAAGCAGTATGTGCGCGAAAAGCTTGAACAGGCCCGTTGGCTGCTCAATGCCATCAATCAACGCCGTTCAACGATGGTCAGAGTCATGGAAGCCATCGTGGATGAGCAGAAGGATTTCTTCGAGAAAGGTCCGGCCTTCCTCAAGCCGCTGATCATGGAAGACATTGCGCGCAAAGTGAGTGTCAATGTGGCCACCATTTCGCGCGTAGCCAACGACAAGTATGTCCAGACGCCGCAGGGCGTCTATGAGATCAAGTATTTCTTCAACTCGGGTGTCGAACGCTCCGATGGCGGAGAATCAGTTACGAAAACGTCGGTCAAGCAGCGCATTGCCGCCATCATCAGTGCCGAAGACCCATCCAACCCTCTCTCCGATCAGGACATTTATCAGAAATTGCAGGCGGAGGGCGTGAAAATGGCGCGGCGCACGGTCACCAAGTACCGTGAGGAACTGCATATACAGGCAGCACGCTTCCGACGCACCAACTTTGAGAAGCCGGCGAAGCCAGCGGCCGATGAAGTCCGGGTAACACCGCCGGCACAGGAAGTGTCGGCCGTTAAATCGGCGACCTCTGAAATGTGGGAGTGAGATTTCCTTGGACCTGCTCTCGGTAGTGCCGACTCGAATTGATTGTCAGAGGGGACAGGCGTATTATGTGCTTGTCCCTTCTGTTTTGCCGATCCCATGGCGATCATGAGCGGACACGACATTGAAGAATCGTGCATCATGGATTGGGACCCGCCACTCATTGGAGAACGATGGATCGCCACTTAGGACTTGAAATGGTGCGTGTGACCGAGGCGGCCGCGCTGGCTTGCGCGCATTGGTTGGGCAAGGGTGACAACAACGCCGCGGATCAGGCCGCGGTCAAAGCCATGCGGTCTGTCTTCAATGAGATCGACTTTGATGGCACGGTCGTAATCGGCGAGGGAGAGCGTGACGAAGCGCCGATGCTCTATATCGGTGAACGGGTCGGGACCGGCAAGGGGCCAGCCGTGGACATCGCCCTCGATCCGCTCGAGTGCACCAATTCGGTCGCTTATGCCCGCCCCAACGCCCTCGCCGTGGTCGCGATGGCCGACAAGGGTCACTTTCTGCATGCGCCGGACACGTACATGGAGAAGATCGCGGTCGGCGAAGAGGCGCGCGGGGCGATTGACCTTCGCAAATCGACCGCCCAGAACCTCCACGATGTCGCCGATGCGCTCGGAATGCCTGTCGCCAATCTGACGGTTGTCATTCTTGACCGGGAGCGCCACAGCGACCTGATTGCCGAAGTTCGCAAGGTGGGGTGCCGGATTCAGTTGATCCCCGATGGCGACGTCTCCGCCGCGATTGCCACGGCGCTTCCGGAAACGGGCGTCAACGTCCTCATGGGGACCGGCGGCGCCCCGGAGGGCGTACTGGCTGCCGCGGCCTTGCGCTGTGTCGGCGGTGCGTTGCAGGGACGACTGAAACCACGCAACCAAAAGGAAATCGAGCGGGCCACGGCGATGGGCGTCGAGGACATCAACAAGATCTACACCGAGGACGAGCTCGCGCGTGGTGAGAACATCATGTTCGCCGCCACCGGTGTCACCAACGGCGACATGTTGCGCGGCGTGCAGTTTACTCCCGATGGCGCCACAACCCATTCGATCGTCATGCGGTCCTTGACGCGGAGCATTCGCATTATCGAGACGCGCCATTCCGCCCAACGCGGGACCGCGTTTTCGCACTACAAGGAGGATTAGAGAGCGCGATTCCGCGCTCCGAGCTTGTCATGTTGTTGGGATTTTGGGACCGATCCACACATTTCCCGCGGGCTCATCGCAGCACGCGGCGAGAAAGGAGACGGCCATGCCAGTCAGAGTGACAGCGCGTCATTTCGAGCTTACCGAAGAGACCAAGCAACTCGTTGAGAACCGATCCCGCCATTTTGAACGATTCTTCCAGAATATCGTCGACCTGCACTGGACACTTGAAGTTGATAAGCACCGGCATATCGCCGATACCTCCGCGTTGGTCCACGGCACGACATTGACCGGACATGCGGAGGCCGCAGACATGCGTAGCGCGATCGACCTCGCCGCCGAAAAAATGGAAGCGCAGTTGAAGAAACACAAGGATCGCCTGAAAGAGAAAGACCCGCGCGCCATTTCCGAGGCGAAGTCCGCAGCGATCCGCAATGGCGGTGGCGCGGGCGTGTGATGGCAGGGCAACAAAGGGGGCTGCTGTGGCGGCAGTGACGATAGAACGTCTGCTCGAGGACCGGCGCGAGCAATTCGATCTAACCATTTTGGCCGGCCGGGCCGGTCTCAAGAAGCAAATCAACAACGCCGAGATTCATCGTCCCGGTCTCGCGCTCTCGGGGTATGTCGAGCGCTTTCCGCGTTCGCGCACCCAAGTGCTGGGCGAGACCGAGATGGCCTACCTGTCTTCGCTCGACTCCAAGCAGCGCTCTGCGGTTCTCGATTCCCTGTACCAGACCGGCATCCCGCTGGTCATTATTACCAAGAACCAACCAGTCCCGTCGGAGATGGAAGAATTGGCGGATCGCTACCAAACTCCACTTCTCGGCACACGGCTTTCGACCACCGAGTTCATCACTCGCCTCTCCGTCTATTTGGATGTGCGCTTTGCCCCGACAACGCAAATTCACGGCACGCTGGTGGATGTCTACGGCGTCGGGTTACTGTACACAGGAAAATCGGGCATTGGCAAGTCCGAAGTGGCTCTCGACCTTATCGAGCGCGGCCACCGGCTGGTCGCCGACGATGTCGTCCGGATCACACGCCGCGCCCCGCAAGTCATCATCGGTACTGCCGGCGAGCACTTGGGCCACCACATGGAAATCCGGGGTGTCGGGATCATCAACGTAGAGAAGTTGTTTGGTATTCGCGCCGTTCGATTGCAGAAACGCATCGAAGTCGAAGTGCGCTTGGAATTCTGGCGAGGCGATGTTGAGTACGAGCGATTGGGCCTTGAAGACATCTACACCACGATTCTCGGTGCGGAGATCCCCTTGGTTACCATTCCGCTGTCGCCTGGTAAAAACATCACCGTGATTTCCGAAGTCATTGCCATGAATCACATGCTCAAAATCTATGGCGTCCACACGCCCCGCGAATTCTCCCGCGCCCTAACCGAGGAGATGATGCGGCGACACGCCACGGCGCAATACCTCGAATCGGACACCGAGTGATAAGAGGCGGTGGAATGCACCGCCGCGATTGAGTCAAAAGTTCGCGGAGTCGCCGGGCGGGCTCCGTGTGAGCCCGCCACCGCTCTGCCGCATGGGGGCAGTATTTTCGGATCGAGTCTCCTCCCCGGGCTCTCCATCGCCCCCGCACATCCGCAGGCGAGTGAAGAAAAAGGCCAACATCGTTCCAAGTTGATCGTTAGATTGATTCCGGCATGCGGATGTGCCGGTTGAGCAGACCAATCCCCTATGTTTGAACGCATACGTCTCGTCGGTCCCTACCTGAAGCGCTACCGTCAGTATTTCTGGTGGGGTCTTGCCGCGATCATCATCACCAACGCGCTCGAGTTGCTCTCGCCGCTCGTGTTGCGTCGCGCCATCAATCGACTCGAACATGGTGGCGATGTCTCCCTGCTCTGGTGGGATGCCTCGCTGATTGTGATCCTGGTCCTTGTTTCGGGGATATTCCGCTTTCTGGTGCGACGCACCGTGATCTGGGCGTCTCGAAAAATCGAGTACGATCTGCGAGGCGATCTGTTCGCGCACATCTTAACCCTCGACGGCTCGTTCTACGATCGCACGCCCACGGGCGATATCATCACGCGTGCGTCATCGGACATCGAGCAGATTCGCATGATGATCGGCCCGGGAATCATGCAGGGTGTGAACACACTCGTCGTGGCGCTGGTTGCCGTCCCGCTGATGTTCTACCTCGACTGGCAAATGGCTCTCTGGGCCCTGACCCCGCTGCCAATTCTCGCCATCATCACAAATCTTCTGGGAGGAGTGGCGCACAAGCGGCTAATGGCGATTCAAGAGATGTTTTCCGAGCTGTCAGCTTCGGTCCAAGAGTCGTTCGCCGGCATTCGCGTACTGCGGGCTTTTTCTCGGGAGAATGATCGCAGCAGACGGTTTGTCCGCGACAATCACAGGTACTTCACGTTGAACATGCGCTTGATCAAAATGTACGGTGCCTATATGCCGCTTCTTACACTTCTCTCCAGCGCCGCCGTTGTCCTGGTCTTGTATGTCGGCGGCAAGGGTGTGATCGAAGGGCGGATCGATCTGGGAACGCTGGTCGCATTCTCCCTCTACCTGGGGATGTTGATCTGGCCGATGATTGCCCTCGGCTGGGTCGTCTCGCTCTATCAACGCGGTCTCGTCTCCGTCGAACGATTGACATCGATCTTCAAGACTCAATCGGCCATCGTCGATCCTCCTGAGAGCCGCGCCGTCGCCGTGCCGCGTGGAGCCTTGGAACTTCGTCACATGTCATTCGCGTACGGTGCGGTCAATTCCCAAGCCACGGACGGTTACGGCCGTGGTCGTGATTGGGCATTATTCGATGTGTCATTCTCGATCAACCCCGGTGAAACTGTTGCGATTGCTGGGCCAACGGGTGCAGGCAAATCGACCATCGCCCAGTTGCTTTGGCGGCGCTACCCGGTCCCGGATCACACGCTGTTTCTGGGCGGAGTCGATGCCAACGCGACCACGCGGAGCGAGTGGCGCTCGCACATTGCCATGGTTCCCCAAGAGCCATTCCTGTTCTCGGACACACTGCGCGCCAACATGAATCTGACCGGACACGCCGGGGCCGAAGCTGACATCGCCCGCCTGGCCGCCGATGCGGCATTGGCGAAGGATGTCGAAGATTTTCCCAGAGGATACGAGACGATCGTCGGCGAGCGGGGCATTACTCTCTCCGGTGGTCAGAAGCAGCGCCTGACCCTGGCGAGGGCGCTGGCTGGGGATGCCGATGTGCTTGTTCTGGACGATGCCTTCAGCGCTGTCGATGCGCAGACTGAACGTGAAATCACGGATCGGCTCGCCGATCACTTCGGTCGGCGTATCATCATCCTCATCACACACCGCATAGCTACGCTCAAGCGAGTCGATCGCATTCTATTTATCGAAGAGGGACGCCTCGTGGATTCCGGGCCGCATGACGATTTGGTGGCGCGCGGGGGCGCATACGCGAAGTGGGTGGAGAGGGAAGCCATCCGTGAAGAGCTCGAGGAGATGTAACTGGGATGACCGACCAGTTTTTTGAAGACGAAGCTCTGGGCAAGGCATACGATCATCGGCTAATGCGCCGCCTGGTCGGTTACCTGCGCCCCTACCGTTGGGCGGTCGCAGGGGCTCTCCTCTTATTGTTCCTGGCGTCGGGTTTAACCATCGCCGGACCCTGGGTCATCGCGCGTATCATCGATGGACCGATCGCACAGCGCGATGTCTCCGGGCTAACCTATTGGGCGGTCGTCTATATTGGCATTCTCCTGCTGCAATTCGTCATTCAGTTCCTGCACATGATGACAACGCAGTGGATCGGCCAGAAGGCGATGCTCGACATGCGCACGCAGCTGTTCGACCATCTGCTGAAGCTGGATATGAAATTCTACGATCGCAATCCAGTCGGGCGGCTTCTGACACGCGTGACCGGCGACGTCAATCAACTTAACGAGCTGTTCGCCTCCGGAGTTGTCACGATCTTCGGGGACATTTTGACTCTGACGGCCATTGTCATTGCGATGGTTTCCCTCAATGCCAAGATGGCGCTGGTCACGTTCGCTGTTCTGCCGCTCTTGGCACTCGCCACCTGGATCTTCAAACGGCGAGTTCGCGATGCGTATCGTGAAGTGCGCCGTTTCGTTGCGCGCGTGAATTCGTACTGGCAGGAACATGTCACTGGCATCGCCATCGTCCAGGGGTTCAACCGGGAAGCCGAGACGCTGAGTCAGCATCAGGAACGAAACGCCGAATTGCGCGGCGCGCATTTCCGTTCAGTCCTGCACTATGCGGTCTTCTATCCAGTGGTGGAACTCATCGGCGCGATCTCGCTGGCGCTGATTGTCTGGTATGGCGGCGGCCAAGTTGTGATCGGCGTCATGACCTTCGGCGCACTGGCGGCGTTCATCCAATACGCGGAGCGTTTCTACGCTCCAATTCGCGATCTCGCGGAGAAGTACAATGTTCTCCAGGGGGCGATGGCCTCATCGGAGCGTATCTTCAAACTTCTGGATACTCCTCCCACACTGGTGGCGCCGGTTGATTCGACTGATACCAAACCTACTGTCACCGTCGCGGGTGCAGTTGAATTCGATCATGTCTGGTTTGCCTACCACGGCGAGGATTGGGTTTTGCAGGATGTGAGTTTTCGTGTCAATCCCGGGGAGACAGTCGCGATCGTGGGTGCGACCGGCTCCGGGAAGACATCGATTGCCAACCTGATCACCCGGCTCTATGAATTCCAACAGGGCACGATCGCGGTTGACGGGATCGATATTCGCCGCTGGGAGCCACATACGCTCCGCCGTCGCGTCGGGATGATCTCGCAGGATGTTTTCTTGTTCTCCGGTCAAATCATCGACAACTTACGGTTGGACGACGAGACAGTGCCGGCCGAGGCATTGCGACGCGCGTCCGATCGTGTCGGGCTGTCACGATTGGTCGAAGGTGATGGTGACTCATTGACGCGACGGATTGGGGAGCGAGGGTCGGGTCTGTCTGTCGGCGAGAAGCAGTTGGTCGCCTTCGCCAGGGCAGTGGCATTTGATCCCGGGATTCTTATCCTCGATGAAGCGACATCATCGGTCGATCATCGGACAGAACAGCAAATCCAGGCGGCGCTGGCCGAGGTGTTCGCTGGCCGCACCAACATTGTAATCGCCCATCGTCTCTCGACTATCAGGTCGGCTGATCGCATTATCGTCCTGCACAAGGGGCGGATCCGCGAGATGGGACGTCACGACGAGTTGATGACTCATGATGGCATCTATGCCCGCCTCTACCGATTGCAGGAAGAGGTCGATCAGGAGATCGACGCTCCTGGGACCGACAAGATCCCAATCTGAATTGAGGTCCAAGCTTGACCGGAATCGCCGCGAAAAAGTCTCCTGACCCCGTCTGGAGCGAATATCTCCGTGCCGCAATCCCCATTGCCCGCTCGGCCGGCGACATGCTGGCCCATAACCTTGGCGGCGCCAGAACGGTCGAACTCAAGGGCGCGATCAATCTGGTGACCGAAATGGACCGCCGCGCCGAAGACATCATCGTCACAGCGCTTGCCAGAGAATTTCCAGATACTGCAATTGTGGCCGAGGAAGGCTCTGGCAAAAGTGCCTCAGGCGAGTTCGCTTGGTACGTCGACCCGCTTGATGGCACCACGAATTATGCCCACGGGCTGCCTATCTTCTGCGTTTCGATGGGATTGTGGAAAGGGCCGGAGCCGATTTGCGGTATTGTCTACCACCCTATGGGTCACGAGCTCTTTACGGCCGTGACCGGGATGGGAGCATACCTGGGTGATCAGCGGCTCAAAGTCTCGAATGCCTCCCGGCTTGGCGACGCGATCTTGGCGACGGGCTTCCCCTATGACATCCGCGAGAGCGAATTCGACAATCTCGATCATTTCGCCCGATTTGCGAAGTCCGCGCGCGCGATTCGTCGAATGGGCGCGGCCGCGCTTGACCTGGCGTGGACCGCAGCGGGTCGATTCGATGGATTCTGGGAGATGAAGCTCTCTCCTTGGGATTTTGCCGCCGCAACAATCCTCTGCCTGGAGGCCGGCGCACAGATCACCGACTTCACGGGAAATCCGTTCACGCTGACGCGGGGTGAGGCCGTTGTGGCCAACCCAGACCTCCATGCGCAGTTGCTCGCGGTCATTAGCCAAGGCCGTTTTCCCCGTTAGACGCAGCCAATGCACGATCTCGTCATTCTACGCGACCTTGCGGTCATCTTCGCTACCGGCGTCCTCGTCGTGGCGCTGTTGCGTCGGGTCGGCATACCAACCATTGCCGGGTTCATCGTGGCCGGGATCCTCGTCGGCCCAAAGGCATTCGGCCTGATCGCGGATGTCGATGAAGTTGCACTGCTCGCCGAGGTCGGCGTGGCGCTGTTGTTGTTTGGCATTGGGCTGGAGTTGTCTCTCGAACGACTGCGGCGTCTGTGGCGATCGGTCTTGATCGGTGGCGCGCTCCAAGTGGCAATCACAGTCGCCGCTGTCCTGCTCATTTCTCCGACGCTGGGTATCTCACTGCCGCAGGCGGCATTCCTCGGTTTTATCATCGCGGCATCCAGCACGGCGATTGTACTCAGGGCGCTCGAGAGCCGCGGCGATCTGGATGCGCCCCATGGGCGTCTGACTCTCGGGATTCTGGTCTTTCAGGACCTCTGCGTTGTGCCCATGATGCTGGTGATTCCGCTTCTGGCCGCAGGATCGGCTATGAACGGCTGGGTCTGGCTTGCCGTGTCGGTGACCATCGCCGCCTTGGGGATTGTCGTCCTCATGGCATACCTCATCGTCCCGCGGCTGCTTCATTGGGTCGCGGGGACACGCCAGCGCGACCTGTTTATCCTGACTGCGCTCGTGGTCTGCATTGGCACTGCGTGGGTCGCCACCCGTGCCGGAGTCTCTTTGGCGCTGGGAGCCTTCCTCTCCGGGCTGATCATTTCCGGGAGCGAATACCGCCATCAGGCGATGGCCGATCTCATCCCCTTCCGCGAAGTGCTCACGAGTCTCTTTTTCGTATCGGTCGGGATGCTTCTCGACCCACTTCTCATGATTCGGAATATCGGTCCGATCTCGCTGTGGGTATTGCTGCTCATCGTTGGGAAGGCTCTGATCGTGATTGCCGTTGCGCGGATCATGCGGTTGCCGTTGCGAGTTTCGATTCTGGCCGGCGTCTCACTTGCGCAGGTCGGTGAGTTTTCCTTCGTGCTGTTTACCGCCGCCGACGGGACATCGCTCTTAAACGTGCCATTCCGCGACACCCTGCTTGTCTCGATCATCATGAGCATGATCTTCACGCCGCTCATCATCGCCCAAGGTCCCCGACTGGCCGAGGCTGCCGGGCGTGTCCGCTGGCTCTCCCGGCTCTTCACAGCGGCCCCGACCCCCGAGGAGGACGACCGCGTCAAGCGACTCCACGATCACGTCATCATCGCGGGTTGGGGAGTCGCTGGAATCGAACTCGGGCACGCCCTCCGGGCCGCGGGAGTCTCGTATGTGGTCGTGGACCTAAACCCCTACACCGTGCAGGCAGCCTCTGCTGAGGGTGAGCCGATGGTGTACGGGGATGTTACAACCGCGGACGTGCTGGACCATCTCGGCATTCATCGCGCCCGGATGCTGGTTATGGTCATCAATGACCCGGATGCTGCCGAGCGTGCCGTCCGCACCGCGCGCCGCATGGCGCCGACGCTCCCCATTCTCGTGCGCGCGCGCTTCGTCGCTTCGGTCGACCCCCTGTTTAAGGCCGGTGCGACCGATGTGGTGCCCGCCGAGCTGGAAGCCGCGGTCGAAGTGACCTCACGAGTGCTTTTGGCGTGCGGCGCCGATGTGGAAATCGTGACCGATGAGCGCGCGCGTATCAGGACACGGCGCAACGATGTGGAGAATGAGGGACTGGGTTCCGCTTAGTGCTGCGCCTCTTCCAGTGACTTGAGAATCTCGCCGATTCGATCAATGCGGAATGGCTTCATGAGGAAGGCATCGGCGGCGCCGTCGGCAAATTCACGTCCCGTCAGCGATGGAGCGTATCCGGAAATTAGTATGATCGGCAGCTCCGGATGCATCGACTTGACGGTCTTGACGAGCGTCTCGCCACTCATGCCTGGGAGCTTGTAGTCTGAGATGATGGCATCGGGGCAGTGGTGCTCAATACGCGTCAACGCTTCCTCCGCCGAACTGACACTGTCTGCGTTGTACCGCATGGCTTCCAGCACTTCCATGAGCAGGATGCGGAAATGGGGATCATCGTCGACCACCAGCACCGAATGAATCGGATGGCGGTTCTTGCCATGACCATTTCCCTCAGACAACACCCGCGCCAGGACGTCTTCGATTTTTGACAGCCGAAACGGCTTCATCAAGAAGCCGTCAGCGCCCGATTCGACGGCCTCGGCCTTATGCTGTGGAATCGCAAACGCCGTGATCATGACCACGGGCAGCTTGGGCTTCTCTGCCTTCAATGTCTGCAGCAATGTCAGGCCATCGATTTCGGGCATGCGAATGTCGGTGATCACGCAATCGAATTCCTGATCGTAGGCTAATTCGAGCGCCTCGCGACCATTGCTGGCCTGAGACGTCGTGTAGCCCAGTGCTGCCAAGGCTTCGGTCAGCAACCCACGAATGCGCGGGTCATCGTCCACCACCAGAAGGTGCTTTGATGTTGTTGTCACCGGCGATCTCCCCCACGGAATCCGCGCCCTTGCAACACCTGATTCGATCAGCCGAATACGGGCGTCTGTGGCGCTCGTCCATCCCTGGAACGAGCGGAGTCGAGACTCCGCCTTCTCAGGATTAGATCGGACAATTCGGTGATAACCTTAGGGGGCGCAATGACGTGGCGCCCCGGGCGTCATGCTTTGGCTTTTGCCTTGGCGGGGGATTTTGCCTTGGCTTTGGCCTTCGTTTTGGGTGCGGGCTTCTCGGCTGGGGCGCGCTTGCGACCGCGAATGATCTGCAACAATTCGGCTGTTTTCTCTTCCAACAGCTCAGAGGATTTAGCCTCGACGTTGAGACGCAGCAGCGGTTCGGTGTTGGATGGCCGGACGTTAAACCACCAATCCTCCGCCTGAATGGAGATGCCGTCCATCCGTTCCACCATCCGTTCGGGGAACGCCTCGACAATCCGCCCCAGCGTCTTGGGAATACTGGTGACTTTGCTGTTCAGTTCGCCGGAACGCACATACGGATCCAGTGAATGAATCAGTTCGGACAGGGATTTGTCGGATCCCGAGATGACCTCCATCGCCACCAGCAGGGCAATCAGGCCCGAGTCGGCGTACCAATTCTTCTGGAAGTAGAAATGGCCGGAGTGCTCACCTCCGAAGATCGCGCTCTCTCGCTTCATAAGTGGCTTGATGAGCGCATGGCCAACAGGAGTGCGAATCGCTCGCCCACCGGCGGAGACGATGCCTTCGGACACGGCCCGCGAGCAGATGATGTTGTAGAGAATCGTCGCGCCGGGGTTCTTGGCCAGAAGGCTCTTGGCCACCAACAGCGTGACAATATCACCGCCCATCGGCTGGCCCTTCTCATCGATCAAGAACATGCGATCGGCGTCCCCATCGAAAGCGACGCCAAAGTCAGCTTTCTCCGCAAGGACTCGCTCCTGCAGATCTCTGATGTTTTCCGGTTCGATCGGATTGGCAGGATGGTTGGGAAAGCTGCCGTCCAAATCGAAGTACATGGGAATGACCTTGCAGGGGAGATGCTTGAAGACCAGCGGTACCGTCACACCGGCCATCCCGTTCCCAGCGTCGATCACGACTTTGAATGGCCTAATCCGCGACTGATCGATGAAGGACAGCACGTGTTCCGCGAACGCCGGGAGAATGTCCTGCTTGGTGATCGTCCCACCGCCGACCGGTTCATCGAGGTCGCCCAGTGAGATTAACTCTTGAATCCGGTTGATTCCATCTTTGCCTGAGAGCGGCTCGGCGTCGCGACGGCACATCTTGAACCCGTTGTACTCGGGTGGGTTGTGCGAGGCCGTGACCATGATGCCGCCGTCGAGTCCCAAATGGCCCACGGCAAAGTAGAGGGCATCGGTCGAGACCTTGCCCACGTCGACCACTGAACAACCGCTCTCCATCAACCCCTGACAGAGCGCCTCGGCAATTTCTGGCGAGTGGGAACGCATGTCGCGCCCAACGGCGACCCGCGTTCCGGTAATCTCCGTCCGGAAGGCCATGCCGATCAGGCGGGCCACTTCTTTGTTGAGTTGAGTGGGTACTACTCCGCGTATATCGTAGCTTTTGAAGATGTCGGGATCAATTCTGGGGCCGGTTGGAATCCGTTTCGTCACTCCACGCATGCGAATACTCTCCTAAGGCAGAACATGCCTTTTCCCCAAGGACGGCACTTTTTCCTCTCGAGTCAACCGCTTGGTCAGGAAAACGCCACAGTGACTCTTGACCGTGATGCAAAGCGCGACGAAATTGACCCGGCGAAACAAGACGTGAGCATCAGATGGCCATCGTTGAATTCGAGAACATCAGCAAGTCATTCGGGCCGACCGCGGCGCTGAGAGACATCAACATCCGGATCGCCGAGGGAGAATTCCTCGTCATTGTTGGGCCATCGGGCTGCGGCAAATCGACATTGCTGCGACTCGTGGCGGGCCTCGATACGCCGGATTCAGGGCGAATCCGCTTCGATGGAATCGATGTCACCGAGAAATCGCCGAAGAACCGTGGTGTTGCCATGGTGTTCCAGTCATATGCACTCTATCCGCACTGGACAGTCTACGACAATATCGCATTTCCTCTGAAGATCCGTCGCGTCGCCAAAAGCACGATCAATGAGCGTGTGTGCGCGATAGCCGATTCGCTGCAATTGACGGACAAGTTACAGAAACGCCCCAAAGAACTTTCCGGCGGACAGCGGCAACGTGTGGCATTGGGACGGGCGGTGGCCGCTGATCCCAAGATATTTCTCTTCGATGAGCCGCTCTCCAATCTCGATGCGCCGCTGCGCGCTGAGATGCGGCGTGAAATCGTGTCCCGTCAGAAACAGATGGCCAAGACATCGCTCTATGTCACCCACGATCAGACCGAAGCGCTGACGATGGCCGATCGTATCGTGGTTCTCGACGCAGGCAGGGTCATGGGTGTCGGCACGCCGCAGGATCTCTACGACAATCCTCCCAATCGCTTTGTGGCGCACTTTCTCGGGCGCCCGCCGATCAACCTCATCGCGGGGCAAGTCGGCGAGGCAGGCGGGGCGCCGACCCTTCAGCCACATGGCTGGCGAGCGCCGGCGGTGCTTGATGGTCTTGATCTTCGAAACTCGCTGAAAATTGAGATTGGCATCCGCCCCGAGCATGTGCGCCTGCGTGAAACGCAGACCGATGCCGGATGGCGCATCGTCTCGCGAGAGTTCCTAGGTGATAAGATATGCTATGGCCTACAAAGAGGCTCAGACCAACTCACTGTTCTCTCCGATTCGCACGCCCCGTTCAATCAAGGCGCGTGGGTTGATGCCGAACCGATTCTGCAGCGGCTGATGCTGTTTGATTTGCAGTCCGGAGCGAGAATCTCTCAATCTCTCTGAATCATGCCGGAATTACCCGAAGTTGAAACAGTCGTACGCGCGTTGCGGGTTACAATCCTCGGGGCGCGTATCGCACGCGTTCATTACGCGTCCTCGCGCATTTCGCGTCCGAATCCACGCGGCTGGAAGACCGCGTTGGCCGGTCGTGAGATCGCGGTCGTCTCCCGACACGGGAAGTACATTGTCATCTCCTTCAACAAGAGTGGCCACTTGGTCGTGCACTTGCGAATGACCGGTCGTTTTCGCCTGCAATCACCCGATGCCAAGAGGGGGAGACATGACCGCCTGGTGCTCGAGATCGACGGCGGAAATCTTAAGGGACCTGGCAGACTGACACTGATTGACACGCGGCAATTTGCCCGAGCTGACTTTCTGCCGACTGGATATGAGACAAAGCATCCCGGAATCGCCAAACTGGGTGTGGAAGCCGATCAGATCTCCGAGACCGAACTGCGCCGAGTCCTGGCGCGTTCGCATCGTCCGATCAAATCCCTCCTCCTGGATCAATCCGCATTGGCGGGATTGGGCAATATCTACGCCGACGAAGCACTACACGGCGCCGGCATCCATCCGCTTTTGCCCAGCGACATGATCGATCGCGGTGAGGCACGACGTCTACGAGTTTCCATCAGAGGCGTATTGACCGCGGCGATCGAAGCGTGCGGCACAACATTCGACACATTTTCCGATCTCGCTGGCGAGGCGGGGGGCTTCGCGCCGCAACTGAGAGTCTATTCGCGCACGGGACTTCCGTGCTTGAGTTGTGGGACGACGATTGAACGAACCGTCCTGTCCGGCCGCAGCGCTCATTTCTGCCCCAATTGTCAAACACTAAGGGCCTGATATGTATGGGGTTGTCGCCATACTTCCTCTCCGCACTGGGGATTTACAACAGCTTCCGGCTCGGACACTTAACCCCTCTGGCTTTCCTGCCGATCTGAGGTATGGAGAGGGGATAGTCCAACGCGATGACCCAAGTAAGTTCGACCACAGGGAAAACCACACGAGCCCTCGACATTCTTATCGTCGATGACGATCCGCTGATACTCACGGTCGTTGATCTGATGGTCCGCCATGCTGGCCACACTTCGCGCACGGCCGGCGATGGATCGGCCGCACTCGACGTGCTTGCCGATGCTGCGGCCGACATTATTGTCTCCGACATTCGCATGCCGGGCATGGATGGCCTGGAGTTGGCCCGTTTGGTTCGCCGGGATTATCCCAAGATTCCGATCATTCTCATGACGGGTTACTTGTCGGAATACTCCAATGGCAGCGCCACTGAGATCGGCATAGACGGAATCTTGAAAAAGCCATTTAAGTCAAGTGACCTGCTTGCCGCAATTTCGAGAGCCGTCCCGGTCTAATAAGTAGGGCAACAAGAATGCAAAAGGCCGGCTCGTGTGAGCCGGCCTTTTTTCGTCGAAATCAGCAGGAACGACAACGGCTCTATGGGCCGGCTGTTATCGTCACGAGGAGACGCGCGTGCTCCGTGTCGGGATCGGAATCATCGATACCGGTGATGGTGATATCGAAGGGGACATCCGCGGCGATTC
The DNA here is from genome assembly GCA_964371625.1 of uncultured Ignavibacteria bacterium. Classification (GTDB taxonomy): domain Bacteria; phylum Zixibacteria; class MSB-5A5; order WJJR01; family WJJR01; genus JACQFV01. The sequence goes on from CAYJMP010000002.1 coordinate 972,796, forward strand.
CATAAACCCAGAATTCCCCTCCTTCGATGAGGTCGAGAAATGTCTCCAGGTTTTCAATTTTCGCCGATGATTCGGCAAAGGAGATGTCTGTCTCGCCGTTCCCCGGCACGGTAATGCCACTGAGGATGCGAGTGGCATTGGTCTCGACTTGGTCGACGTCGGCGTATTCTTCGAGCGACACCCAGACTTCGCCGCTCGCCTCGGTCGATATGTTATTCACGAACTTGGCTTCGAACTTGACGTCGGTAATTCCCTGGATCTTATCGCTGTGTTCTTCCCAGATATCCTCGGTGGTCAGATCAATATGCGCACTTCCCAGGACATCGTCGGCGGAATGGATGTTCGCGTCAACGTTGTAGAGTATGATGAACTGACCGGAGAGAAGGCACCCGGTTGCGACCAGTCCCAGGGCCAACGCCACCGCCAGAAACGCAAAACGGAGTTTCCTGTTTTTCATATGTGAGACGCCTCCTGTTTACATGCCGCCGAAATAGTAGTTGAGACCGCCCAGCACGTGCACCCACTTGCGGGAACCCTCCGGATCAAGGGGAAGCACTTCCAGGGATCCGCGCGCCTCAATACCGATTGGTCCTGAGCCAATTTCGATCCCAAGACCTCCATTGAAGCCGAGCTGGCTGTCGCTGAAATCGGGAATGTCCTGTTTGTAGTTGTAGTACTTGGCGCCGACAAACGGGAAGAAACGGAAGCCGGTCGGGGCTCCGCCTCCGAGAAGCACATTGACGCCGATCGACGTTATCTTCGAGCCTTCAAAAGTCTGCCCCGGGAGATCGTCGAATTCCCAATCGCCACCCTTGAAATACGTGAAATTCGGTTCGATCCCCAGCATTCCCAGCGAGAGCTTCAAATGTCCACCGAATACAACGCCGTTCGCCGCATCTTCCTGCACAGCCGGGATACTCACGCCACCAAATGCGCCGATTCCCCACCCCGCTGCGTGGGCGCTGCCGGCAATCAGAGTCATTGCCAATACAAACAACGCAGCGATACTGATCCGTCTCACCATTGACCCTCCTTCAGTCTGCCGAATGGCAGACATCTCATCTAAATGGAAATGTCCGGTCGGTGTCCGGTTTACGTCAATCGAAATCATTGCGTCGCAGACGGCTGCGGCGTCGCGAACACGTCGAAGTCGCAGTCCTGCAACTCGTTGAGTATTCGCTCATAGGTGTCAACGAGAAGGAGTAACGCGCGGCCATGCGCGGGTTCCGCCTCGTCCATCACGCGCTTCATGCTTTCCCTTCCGCGTCGAAGATGTTCGCGCGCGCGGGTCGCATGAAAGAGGGCAAGCTCGCGGTAGGGCTTTTCGGCGCGTTGCCGGTCGCGCATCGCATACAAGTCGGGCGCCTGAAGTCCGAACTCTGCTAGGTCATCCTGTGGCAGATAGACCAATCCTGACTCGCCCAGTGAGAGGTCCACGGCCACATCCCGGAGTATGTGAACCGAATAGCAGAATACCGCCAAGTCTTCAGTCGCCGCATGCACGTCTCGATACGACCAATTGGTTCGGAACGTGCCGGAGGCATCGGGCCGCATGAGCACCAGGTACATGAAGACAACCGCGGGCGCGACCGATGCGCCTTGCATGTACTGCCGGAGTTCATCCCAAGTGCGAAACGATGTCGAGTTGACATCCGAGGACATTGCTGCCGCGAGATTGATCCAGGGATCTAGTGGGATATCAAAGCGCGAGAATGTATCGGCCAGAGCCATCCACGTGCCTCCGGTATGGTTGGTCCCACGCCGTGCCGCCTGAACTTGTCCAAGCCAGCCTGCCACGCGCCCCAATTCCAGCTCCCGTTTGCTCGCCGATAGCGAGGCTCGATGCGGAATACCGTCAATCGCATCATCGATCAGTCGCATCGATGCGTAGGTCGCAACAAACGCCCGTTTGACCTCCGGTCGTTCAAACAAGCGTGCCGCCGCGTACAGATGCGGCTTGTCCCGCCCGGCGAGCCGTTCGCATTCGGCGTAGGCAGCGGTGAGTGGAGTTGACAGATTCGTTTCCAAGCGAATAGCGGCTATCCTCTTAACGCGTTAATGACTTCCTCTGATTCGGGAAACCGGCCTGCGACTTTCTTTGAAAACACCATTTGTCCGTCCGCCTTGACATCAAAGATCCCGCCACTCCCGGGAATCAACTCCGCCTCGATGCCGAGCGATTTCTTTAGCGCCTCCGCCAGACTGGCGGCTTCGGGTAGATAGTTTCATTCGGCGCAGTACTTGATCGAAATCTTATTCGGCATGATAGCCCCCTTCGGATCCTTCATCACCTTCGCTGACTGGATATTCGTCGTTACTGCATTACGGTTCGCGGTGCACGAACATTGGCGAGCGTTGGGCCGTCGGCGTGATGACCAGTTCAGCGACGTTGACGTGTTCCGGCCGCGATGCGGTCCAGACGATGGCGGCGGCGACATCGTCGGCGCTGAGTGCCCTTAATCCCTGGTACGGTACGGCGGCACGTTCGGCATCGCCGCGAAACCGCACCAAACTAAACTCGGTCTCCGCCAGACCCGGATCCACCGTGGAGACGCGAATCGGCGTGCCCAGAAGATCAATCGACATCCCGCGGCTCAAGGCGCGTTCGGCATATTTTGTGGCACAATACACGTTGCCGCCTGGGTACACATCTCGTCCCGCGATCGAGCCAATATTGATGACATGCCCTCGTCCACGCTCAAGCATCCATGGGATGACAGCGCGGCTCACTGCCAGAAGGCCCCGGATGTTGACGTCGATCATCTCCTCCCAGTCCTCCATGCTCCCCTCATGGAGCTTACCCAATCCGCGCGAGAGCCCGGCGTTGTTGACGAGAACATCGACATCTTTCCACTGCGTCGGCATTCCATTCAACCCCGCCGTAGTCTTGGCCACGTCGCGCAAATCAAGTGGGAGGCAATACGATTCGGTCCCGTACTCCTTCCGAAGCTCGTCGGCCAGCTTTTGCAGTCGTTCCTTTCGCCGCGCGACCAGAATCAGGCGCGCCCCCAACTTCGCAAACTCGCGCGCGGTGGCTTCGCCGAATCCCGACGATGCGCCTGTTACAAGCACGAGCTTGCCCTTGAATTCCAGCCCGGTCACAATTGCTCCAATCGTGATGAACTCCCAATGGCCTTGCTTACGCTATGGCATATCTCCATGATCTGCCCGAGCGATCTACTCGACCTCGCCCACCGTCGCGACGATGTAACTGTCCGCATGGAAATACTGCTTGGCCACGCGCTGAACGTCAGCAGGAGTGACCGCGCGCACCGCCTCGATCATCCGGTCGCTGAAATCGTATCCCAAGCCAAGGAATTCATCCACGCCCATGTAGAATGCCTGATTCACACGCGAAAGACGCGACGTCAGAGATGAACCCCACAGAGTGTTCTGCGCCGTCTCCAGCTCCTCGGTCGCAACCGGGGTTTCGTGGAGCAGACGGATCTGATCGAGGATACCGTCGCGCGCCCTGGTGTAGTTGGCTTTGCCCGTACCCATCTTGCAGGCGAACCAGCCAAACTCACGGTCGAACTGGACCGAAGAGCCGACCGAATAGGCAAGACCCTGCTTTTCCCGCAGTTCGTTGCCAAGCCGCGCCGAGAGGATGTTGTTGGCCACCATCAACGCGGCCATGTCCGCTGACCCCGCGCCGGCAATTGCATTGCCGAGGAAGATGTAGACCTGCTCTTTCTGCATCGCCTTGTGTTCGGTCTGCACGGTCGTCGGCGTGGCCGGAGTCGGAATCGTTACCGCAGGTGGCTGCGGCCCGGTCATCGTGCCAAACGACTTCCCGAGGATCGCCAACGCCGAGTCGGCGGGCATGCCGGTGACGCAGGTCAGAATGATATTCCCCGGCGCGTACAGCTTCGCGCGATGTGCCTGCAGCGATTCAGTTGAGAATTGCGGGACCGAGGCCATCGATCCTGTAATCGGCTTCGCATAGGGGCCGGACCCAAACATGGCCCGATTGAACAGTTCGCGGCAGACCTGATTGGTTGAGCCGGAGGCCATGCCGAGAATCCCCATGACCGCGCGACGCTCGTTTTCGACCTCGGTCGCCGGGAAAGAGGAGTTGGCGACCAAGTCAGCCAATAGAGCCGCGCCCTTGTTGGCGTACTCATCGATCGTGGCGAACTTGATAAACGTATACTGCGGCGTCGTGTAATGATCGTCGTACGGGATGTACGGGTTATCATTGGTCGTCAGCTCGGCGCCGATCGCGGCCAACTCCCTGCTGACTTGTTCCGAATTGCGTGTCGCCGTCCCTGAGACAAGCATCCGGTTGACAAAATCGTTGATGCCGTCCTGCCCATCCGCTTCGAGGGCCGAACGATTCTTACCCAACACATTGATGGCGAAGACCCGCGAGTCGGGATTGCTCTTGATTATCACATTCATGCCATTGGCGAAAGTGTGTTTCAGATACTCCGTCCGTGCCGACGATGAGGCGCCCGCGGCCGTCGATGCGGTGGTGTCCGGCGGTCGCACAATCGTGGCCACATACGCATCCGCTTTCAAGTGCGTGGCCGCTGCCTTCTGAAGCTGTTGCGGTGTGACGGTCGCCATGCGATCGGCCAATTGGTCAACAAACTGGTAGCCGGTCACCGCAAGAAGCGGCCCCTTCATGATGGCGTAGTAATGGAGTTTCTCGCGCAGGAAGATGTCCTCCACGCGAAGGCGTGTCGCAATGGTGCTGATGTCGTTTTCGGCGATCTCTGCCGACGCGAGTCCGTGGACCGTCGCAAGGATCGTGCTCAAGATCTGTTCGGCGTTGGCAGGATTGTCAGTTGCTGCCGAGATCCGATACGCGCTGAACTCATCTTGAGTCTCAAGCGAAACACTGACGCGTGTCGCAAGAGCGTTCTCACCCTTGGTCAGGTTTTTGATCAGCGGCGAAACCGCCTCATCATTTAAGAGTTCAGACCAGAGCGACAGGGGGATGTAGGCCGGGTCACGGAAAGAGGGGAGACGCAAATGCAGATCAACACGCGTCTCGCCGATATCCGCCGTCGTCTCTTGGGTGAGCGCCGACGTGATCTCCGGCACCGTGATCGCCGGACGGGCGGGCAAGGGACGGGCCGGATGTTGGCCAAAGGTCCGTTCGATTTCTGCCTTGATGCCGTCCGTATCAAAGTCGCCGATCACCAAAAGGATCATGTTGTTCGGCTGATAGAAGGTGTGGTAGTAGTCGATGACCTCTTCGCGTGGGATCGTCGAAATCAAGTTCTCGTATCCGAGCACCGGACGCTCGTACGGGCTGCCCTGATATGCCCAGCGATCGTGGAACAATTCGGCAACGTAGTCGGGCGAATCTGAGTCCTTGCGAATTTCCTCGATGACGATCTTCCGCTCTTTGGGGAACCGATCCTCCGGAAAGATCGAATTGAAGAGCATGTCCTGCTGAATATCGAGCGCTTCGCCGATGTGCTCACGCGGTACCAACGACAAGTACCCCGTCACTTCCTTGCGCGTGAAGGCGTTGATGTAACCGCCCAAATTCTTGATCCGATCCGAAATTTGCTCCTGAGTCCTTGATGCCGTTCCGTTAAAGAGCAAATGCTCGAGAAAGTGAGTCGCGCCATTGTTGAAGTCGGTCTCGAATTTCGAACCAGACCGCACGAACACGATTGATGCGATCATCGGGCTGGAGTGATTCTCCTTAAGCACGACATCCATGCCATTTGGCGCTTTGAAAACAGTCGTGGGTGACGACTGCGCGAACGCCGCGGTTGTGGCCAAGGTTGCCAGCGACATACTCAAAGCCGCGGCCCACCTAAAGATCATGGCATAACTCTTTGATTTACAGTCTCTTGATTCTCTCATTGGTCGTCCCTCTCTGGTCAGTTCATAGAATTCAATTTCTCTCTTCAAAAAACGTCCCGAATGGTCTGTCATTCAAGGTGAATTCACGGTTTGCGCACCAAGCATTCAACGATTTGACGTGAGTCGCGCCGATCATAATCGTTTGGTGTCCAAGCGCATAGCGGGCCGTAGCTCGAATCGCTCTCGACCAGAAGAGCCGGGATAATCATTTGACAATCAAGCGCCTGCCCCTATATTGGCGGTCTGTTTTTTCCGGCACCTCGATGGTCGTTGTTGCCGGTGTGCCTGTCAACCAACCAGGACGTTAAAGCACATGCAGGGACAAGGCTGGAAAATAGGTCTGATCGTCTTCCTCCTGGCGGGGTCGCTTTGGTATCTGTACCCCACCATCGACCTCTATATGATGTCGCCCGCCGAACGGGAGGAGATGGCCAAGAATGACCCGCAAGGGTGGATCAAATCGCAACAGCAGGCAATGAAGCTCGGCCTTGACCTCCGCGGCGGCATGCGCCTGGTTCTGCAAGTCGACAAGACCAATCTCAATCCCGACGAATCACGTGATGCCGTCGATCGCGCCAAGGAAATCCTGCGCAATCGTGTCGACCAATTCGGCGTGGCCGAGCCGGTGATCGCTGTCCAGGGAGGCGACCGCATTGTCGTTGAGCTTCCCGGCATCAGCGATCCTGATCGCGCCCGCGAACTGATCGGGCGCACAGCCTTGCTGGAGTTTAAACTCCTCGATGGCCCGGAGGCATCCTCACTCCTCGTTGATCGGATTGACCGCACCCTCGAAGCGGCGGCCGGCCTCGACACGGCGGGAACAAGCGACACAGCCGCCACACCGACCGAGCGTGGGGAGTTGGAGTCACTGTTTGGCTCGGATACGACCAAAGCCGATACTTCGTCTCCGGCCACCACAGTCGCCGATGCCAAACCGTCAGACGCGACCGACACGGGCGCCGTCCTTCCGCCGCAGATTCCCAAAGAGAGCCCGCTCTCCTCTTTGCTCGACCCGTCAGGGGGATACGGCTGGCTGGTGATCAAGGATGAAGTGCCGCTGGTGCGCACGATTCTCGCCCGGCCAGATGTGCAAAAACTGATTCCTCCGGATGTCGAATTTTCCTGGGGAACCCGCGGCGAATTCGTCGGCGGCTCCGAGGTCGAACGCTTCTACCTTGTGAAAAAACAGGTGGAACTGGAAGGCAAGTACCTGACCGACGCCAAGCCCTCGTTCGATCAGTTCCGCAAGCCGATCGTGAGTTTTCAGTTGACCCGCGAAGGTGGCCGGAAGTTTGCCCGCCTAACCGGTGCCAACATTAACAAACCGCTGGCGATCGTCCTGGATGGCCGTGTCGAATCGGCGCCGGAAATTCAGGGACGGATTCAGGACCGTGGACAGATCACAATGGGTGGAACTGCCACGTACGAAGATGCCAATGACCTCTCCATCGTCCTCCGTGCCGGAGCGTTGCCGGCCCCGGTCAACGTGATTGAAAACAATGTGATTGGGCCGTCGCTTGGACACGACTCGATCAACCGCGGCATCACGGCCTCGCTTCTGGGTCTGGCGGCTGTTTTCGTTATCATGCTCGTTTTCTACAAGCTCTCCGGGTTGATTGCCAATCTCGGACTGTTGTTTAACGGCATCTTTCTACTCGGTGTGATGGCAGTGCTCCACGCCACTCTGACCATGCCTGGCATCGCTGGTTTCATCCTGTCACTGGGCATGTCGGTCGACGCCAATGTGCTGATCTTCGAGCGTATCCGCGAAGAGATGCGGGCCGGCAAGTCGATTCGCAATTCCATCGATGCCGGTTACCAGCACGCCATGTCGGCGATTGTCGATTCGCACGTGACTACGCTCATCACCGCGCTGGCACTGTTCATGTTCGGAACGGGCCCCATCAAGGGATTCGCCGTGACTCTATTCTGGGGTGTGGCAATCAGTCTGTTCACCGCGGTGGTTGTGACCCGCGTTGTTTTCGATTTCCGGAAGGCATACAAGACACTGTCGATCTGATGGCCAAGAGCCAGACGGGGATTTCATCATGCAGTTTCGCCTGATCGGTGACACCAATATCGACTTCATCGGCAAGAGCAAGCCGGCCCTGATTATTTCCGTTATCGTGGTATTGCTGGGACTCTTTGCCAGTTCGATGATCATGTTCGGCAAGGCTAATCTGGGCATCCAGTTTACCGGCGGGACCATGGTCGAGGGGTACTTCGACCAGCCGGTCGAAATCGGCCAGTTGCGCGATGCCCTCGCGCGCGGCGGGTTCGACGACGCCGAGATCGTGCAGATTTCCGGACGCCCTCAGCCCTACACCTTCTTTATCCGCGTCAAGGTTGTCGAAGGGGAGACGCAGAAGGCACAGTCTGTCGTCGACTTGGTCAGGCAATACTTTCCGAACAACAACTTTACGCTCGATTCCGTGCACGAGGTCGGCTCGGCCGTCGGCAAGGATCTGAAAACGGACACGCTGATTGCGGTTGCCCTCTCGCTCCTGGGGATCCTGATTTACATCGCGATCCGATTCGATCTGCGTTTCGGCGTCAGCGCGACCATCGCCACTTTCCATGACGTTTTGGCCGTGGTCGCGATTTTCTACCTGATGAACGTCGAGATTAATATCCTGCTCATCTCGGCGATCCTGACGCTTGCCGGGTACTCGCTGACCGATAAAGTCACGGTCTACGACCGTATCCGCGAAAACCTGAAGAAGTATCACCGCAAAGCCGACTTCGTCCCGGCGGTCAATCGCTCGATCAACGAAGTGTTGTCGCGCACCGTGATGACCGGAGTGACCGTGTTGGCGTGCCTGGTCATCCTTGTGCTGGTCGGCGGACCGGTCCTGCGCGATTTTGCCCTCGCGCTGCTTTTGGGAATTCTGATCGGCACTTACTCGTCGATTTTCGTCGCATCGCCAATCTATGTCGGCTGGGAGACTCGCAGCCCGAAGCGTTTCCGGTCATCTTAGTCGCAGACGACATTCTGCTTGTCACTTTCGCCCGTCGTGAGTATAACCACGGCGGGCGTCAGTCTGTCTGAGACTGCGCATGGGGGGAAACAACTATGACTCGTTCAGCATTCTCAATTGCGACTATCCTGGTCTTCGCACTCGCCGGCGTAGTCTGTGCCCAGACCGCCGGGCCGGGTGTCTACGACATCGATTCTCTGCTCCAAGAACACCCGTTGGCCAAGGGCCAGGCATCGCGCAGCGATGTCATTGCCTGGGATTCAAGTTCGAGTGTCCACCTGACGCAGGTCGAGACGGCCGTAGAGTCCCATCACCATGCCGCCCATGATGAAAATGTCTGGATTATTCGCGGTGCTGGGCGGCTGACCATGGGCGATCAGAAACTCAAGGTCAAGGCCGGGCAGGTCATCCACATTCCGCGCGGCACATCGCACGCTTTTCACAACATGGGTTCGAATCCGGCGGTCGTGATTTCGGTGTTCTCGCCGGGATTTGACAGCAAAGACCGCATCTACGAAGACAAGACGGGAAAGTAATCGATGATTTCTAAGCTCGGATTAACCAAGTGGATGCTGCTTGCGGCTTGCCTGATGTTTGTGGCGACCGCCTATGGGCAATCGGCGCTTGATCGGGCGCTTCAAAGGCTTCGCCCTAACCCGGCGGTGACAGTGACCACACCGATTGATCCTTCGGTGTTCACCGTTGCCCGCCTGCAATATTCCGGCGGCGGAGATTGGTACTGGGGATCATCCGCGATTCCGAATTTTCTCACTTTTCTCGAAGATGAAGCCGGAATCGAAGTGAACAAAGCCGAAGTCCGTGTCAAACCCTCGGACCCGAAGCTCTTCTCCTACCCCTTTATCTTCGCCACGGGTCATGGGAATATCCGCTTCACCGACGACGAAGTCATCGCCGTGCGCCGCTATCTCACCGGGGGCGGTTTCTGGTTGATCAACGATTCCTATGGTATGGATGCGTCAGTCCGGCGTGAATTGAAGCGTATCTTCCCCGACCGCGAATTGGTTGAATTGCCGTTTTCCCACTCGATTTATCAGAGTCCTTACCAATTCCCCGGTGGTTTGCCCAAAATTCACCAGCACGACGGTCAATTGCCGCGGGGGTACGCGATCCTCGATGGCGATCGCGTCGTCGTCTTTTATGATGTCGAAAGCGATATCGGGGATGGCTGGGAAGATCCGCAGGTCCACAAGGACTCTCCTGCCAAGCGCTTGGAAGCCTTGAGGATGGGTGCCAATCTCGCTTACTACGCCTTGACGCATTAGTGACCGTACGCGCTCGTTGCCGAGCCCGATACCGAAGCCTAATCATTCCGCGCACCGGGGAACAAGGACCCTTTCTGTAGTGGTTCTGCAGATTAGCGTCACCGAATGGACTTCACCTACGTAAAACTGAAGATGGCGACAGTTTCCAAGAGCGCCGACAATCAGGATAAAAGCCCCAAATCAGTCAGGAAGCACAAGACATGACACCGATGCCCAACCTCGAACAGCTCCTCGCCCGGCTCCGTCAAATGCGCAAACGTGCCATCGCTTTCGAATGGCTCACACAGATGGGCTGGATGGTTGCCTTGGCCTCCGCCGCCTTTGTCCTGTTGGCCCTGATCGCCGCTTTCACCATTCCGGTTTCCACCATTCGGGTCATTGCGGTTGGCACGATCCTCGCGACTCTCGCAGGGATCTTTGTGTTGGCAATCGCGCGTTCGACGATCTGGTCGCCGGGTCACGAACGGCTGGCCTTGACCGTTGAAGCCAAGTATCCCGAACTCAAGAATCGCCTCATCGCTTCGCTGCAATTGGCCGGAAAGGCGCAAACGAATCCCGAGCAATATTCGCTGGCCCTGGTTGATCTGACCATACGTCAGGCGACCCAGATGAGCGATGCCATCGATTTCATGGCTGCGCTCGACCGCTCGCGTCTGCGGCGTTCGGCGCGCTGGGCCGGTGTCGCCTTTGGCGCGGTTCTTCTAATGACATTGCTTTTCCCGGGTCTGGCGCGCAAGTCCTGGGATGCGTACTCGCGTCCCCTGGCCGACTACTCCGCGCCGGTGCCGTACTCGCTGACAGTCGAACCCGGCTCGGTCGAAGCGGTGAAGTTTGATGATTTCCGCATTACCGCGCGGCTCGAAGGCTCGGACTTTCCACGCACTGTGAACGTCTTCCACCGTTCCGAGGGCGGGCAGTGGCGTTCGCTCGGCGACATTCAACCTGTGGTGGCGTCATCGACTCCCGGCCAATCGACCGGTCTGTCGCGCGAGTTTCACCAGCTCCTGCCTCAAATCAAACGTGACTTTGAATATTATGTCGTTGCCGGTGACTTGACCTCGGAAGTTTACACGGTCAGCGCCGTCGACCGTCCGCGCGTGAATTCGCTTCGACTTGAAGTGTTCCCGCCTTCATACACCGGCTTGCAGCCGGTGGTGCTCGATGCCAATGATGGCACGCTGACTGCTCCGGTTGGCAGCAAGGTTTCGATGCGTGTCGAATCCAATCGCGATCTTGCGCAGGCATCGTTGGCCTTCTCCGACGGGCAGTCACTCGCCATGGAAATCAAAGGGCAAGTTGCGACCGTCGAGCTCACCGTAAGGGATAATCGCTCTTACCACCTCGCCATGGTCGATGCGTCGGGGCGCTCCAATCCCAATCCCATCGAATACGCGATCACCGCCATTCCCGACCGCGAGCCGTCGGTGGAAATCGCGTTGCCCGGCCACAATGTCGATCTCGATGACAACATGTCGGTCGATCTCAAGATCATTGGGCGCGACGACTATGGTTTTTCAAGCCTGACTCTGAAGACAAAATGGATCTCCGAGGGACGCGAGCGTGCCTCCCGTGACATTGCCATCCCCGAAAGCCGGATTCAGGGCGAACGGCTCGAGAAGGCATACTTCTTCGATTTGGCCGGGTGGGGCATGATGCCGGAAGATGTCGTCGAGTACTATGTCGAGATCTCCGACAATGATGCCATCAGCGGCGCCAAGAAGGCCGTGAGCAAGACATTCACCGTGCGGCTCCCGTCGCTGGATGAGATGATGGCCGAGTTCGAGGACGAGCGCGAGGCCGACCTTTCCGCGATGGATCGACTGCTCGGCTCCGAACGCGAGCTTTCCAAGCAGCTTGAGACTCTTCGCCGCGAACTGGCGCCCCAGCAGGAAATGAACTGGGATGATCAGAAGAAAGTGACCGACGTTGCCGCCCGCGCCGAACAGCTCGAAAAAGAACTCAACCGGCTGGCTGAAAACATGCAGCAGCAGGTCACCGATGCGCAGGAGAAGAAACTCGCCTCGGTCGAGATGCTGCAAAAGATGATGGAAGCACAGAAGCTCTTCGAGGAAGTCGCCACTCCCGAAATGCGCGAGGCACAGAAGCGTCTGCAGGAAGCACTCGAGAAGATGGACCCGGAAGAAATGAAGCGGGCCATGCAGGAGATGAACCTCTCGCAGGAAGAGATGATCAAGCGCCTCGACCGCACGATCGAGTATTTGAAAAAACTGCAAGCCGAACAGAAGGTCGACGCGATGATTCGTCGCCTCGAGGAAATGACCGCGCAGGAAGAGGCGATCAACAAGCAATCAGCGGAGTCGCCGAAGGAAGAGCAGCCCAATCTCGCCCCGTCGCAGGAACGTTTGCAGGAGCGATTCGAGGAGTTCGCTGCGGAAATGGCGGGATTGGAGGAGATGCTCAAGGAGGCGAATCTGGCCCCCGAAGAGAAGACCGCGGAGTTTGCGCAGTCGCCCAAGAATTCTCCCGCACCCCAGCAGATGCAGGAAGCCGCGCAGAATATGAAGTCGCAGAACAAGAAAGGCTCCGAGCAGAAAAGTAGCGAAGCGGCCGAGTCGATGAAATCGCTCCTGGCCCAGATGAAAGAGTACCAGGAACAGTTGGACTCTCAACAGCAGGAAAAGATGGCCAAGGAACTGCGGCAGGCGCTCGATAAGACGATGTATTTGTCCGAAGAGCAGGAGAACGTGCTGAACGAGACTGCGCAATTGGATCCGAACTCGCTCTCCCTGCGTGAAATGGCCGCCAAGCAAGAGGCACTGCGCGCTGCGACTGAAAGCGTCGCGCAAGAACTGATGGAGATGGCCAAGCAATCCCCGTCCATCTCCTCCGAGACCTCGCAGAAACTTGGCAAGGCGATGGAAGATATGAATCAGTCATCGCAGTGCCTGACCGACCGCCGCGGGCCAAACGCCGGCAACAGTCAGAAAGAAGCTCTCTTTGGACTCAATCAAGTGGCGCAGGACTTGACCGAGAGCATGGAGAAAAACAGCCAGTGCAACAACCCGAACCCGAATCCGAGCCAGTGCAACAACCCCAAGCCGAATCCGAATTGCCAGAATCCGGGCGCGGCCGGGCAGAAGATGGGCGGGCTCTCGCAAAAGCAGGGACGACTGAATCAGGAAATGCCGGGTGAAGGCGGGCAGGGCCAGGGCGAAATGTCCCAAGCCGAACGCGAACTGCTCCAGCGTCTCAAAGGCGAACAACAGGCGATCAAGCAGGGCGTCGATGAGCTGAATTCCGACATCGGCAAAGACCAGCAACTCGGACGGCTCGACAAACTCGCCGAGGAAATGCAGAAGGTCATCGAAGACATGGAGAAGGGCAATATCTCCGAAGAGACCCGCGAGCGGCAAAAACGCATCTACACGCGCATGCTGGATTTCCAGCACGCTCTGCAGAAGCAGGACTTCAAGGATGACCGCCAAGCCCAGCAGCCTGAGGGCGAATTCGGCCGGGTGTCTCCGGGCAATCTCCCCGATGCCGCGGGCCTGACCGACGAGGAGTACGAACGGCTCTTGACGCGCTACCAAGAAGAGGGCTATCCGAAGGAATACGAAGAGACGATCAAAGCCTACTTCCGTGCGTTGGCCGAGTCGCGCAGCAATACAACTCCGGCCCCAGCGCTCGCACCGGCTTCTACATCGACTTCCACCCCGCAGCGGTAATTCGACCTTACAGGTCTTGTGCTCGAAGGGGCGGGTCTTGTGACCCGCCCCGTTTTGTTCGTTATTGAAGGGAATAGGAATTCGATTCGTCGGTAATACACACAAGAGCTGGAGGTGCGCATGCAACTTTGCAGAATATGCTCGATCGCGTTGGCGATTAGCTTAATCGCATGTGCTGGAGACACTGGTGACGTTGGATTCGGTGTCTCAGGTGTGGTCTTGTCTGCATCCACACACGAGCCGATTATCAACGCGTGGGCCGCGTTCGACGACACGATTCCGGGGTTGCACCGGGAAGTCGATTCCACGGGCATCTTTTCCATTGCGACATGGGGCTGTGGAACGAGAGATTTGTTCTTTGGGGCTCCGGGGTACAAGACTTATGACACGACCGTGACTAGCTACAGGTGTCGCAGCATCGATAGTGTGGTGATCGAGCTCACACCCTCGAGCTAGTGGCCTGATCCGATTGACATAACTTGCGAATTGAAGTTCGTAGGGTGGGCACGTTTTTTGTGCCCACCGCCTTCGACCACTCACACGGCGGGACGGTGGGCGCCCTTTCGTCTTCGCTCAGGGTCTTCGACAAAGAGCGCGCCCACCCTACCTTCTCTGGATAGTCCAACAATCCTCTGCTTCTTCGACCACGTTTCTCGGTAGAATCACTTGGGTCCATCGGCTTGATCCTCCTCCTCCTATACGAAAGGAGAAGTCCCATGAGCTTTATCACCGTCGGCAAAGAGAACTCCACCAACATTGACCTCTACTATGAGGACCACGGCTCCGGCAAACCGGTTGTTCTGATTCACGGTTGGCCACTCAGCGGGGCATCGTGGGAAAGACAGGTGCCTGTCCTGGTCGCGGCAGGGCACCGTGTCATCACCTATGACCGTCGCGGCTTCGGCAAATCGAGTCAGCCGCTGGACGGGTATGACTATGACACACTCGCCGAGGACTTGCATACGATCTTGGCAAAGCTGGAGCTGCGCGATGCAACCTTGGTGGGTTTCTCCATGGGCGGTGGGGAAGTGGCACGCTATCTCGGCAAGTATGGCGATGAGCGAGTGGAAAAGGCGGTCTTCATGGCCGCGATCACACCCTTCCTCTTGAAGACCTCCGACAATCCGGGTGGTTCGGATGCAAGCCAATTCGAAGGCACCCAAAAATCCATAGCCGCCGATCGTCCGGCATTCCTGACCGGATTCTTCTCAACGTTCTACAATGTCGATGTCCTGAAGGGAAAACAGATCAGCGACGAAGCGATTCGCCTGAGCTGGAACATTGCGGCGGGCGCCTCGCCGAAAGGCACGCATGATTGTGTGCACTCATGGCTGACCGATTTCCGCGCCGATCTTGCCGGAATCAAGATTCCCACATTGGTTGTCCACGGTGACTCCGACCGGATCCTGCCAATCGCCGGTACAGGTCAGCGAACACATGAGGCGGTCAAAGGGAGCAAGCTTGTTGTGATCAAGGGTGGGCCGCACGGCATCAATTGGACACATGCCGACGAGGTCAACCGGGCACTGCTGGATTTCGTGAAGTAGGCCGCATTGCGTTGCGTGCCTCGCGTTGGTGCCTGATTGCCGGGCCACGCGCTGCAGCGCTGATTTGATTCTGCAAGTTCAGTCATCGAAGGGGCGGGTTATGTGCGACCCGCCCCGTTTCCATTTTTGTCACTCGGCGAGAAATTTCTCCGTTATAAGCATATGCTCATAACGTATAAGAGTCGAATCGGGGAGGTTATGGCCAGACCGAAGTGCCAGAGACGTATTCAGGGGAAGCCGACGGCCTACTACTTCAAGCCGCGGGGCATACCGCTGACTGCGATGGAGGAGGTCGCCCTGGGTCTGGATGAAATGGAGGCGGTACGCTTGGCGGACTTGGAGAGGCTATACCACGAGACTGCAGCGGCGCGCATGCGGGTATCGCGGGCAACATTCGGTCGAATCCTCGATTCTGCCCGGCAGAAGATTGCCGCGGCGCTTGTGCGTGGTCATGCGCTTCGTCTGGAAGGGCGAGAGGTTGAATTGCCGAATTCCAGGACATTCGTCTGCAACGCCTGCGCTCAAAGGTGGGAGTTGCCGTTCGGCACGGGGCGCCCCAGATCATGCCCCGAGTGTAAGTCGGTGAACATAGGGCGATTTCAAGATGATCTTCGTCAAGGTCAGAATGCCGGGGGAGGTTATCAACGCCGCCGCCGGCAAGGCCGTTCGCAAATCAAGAGTCGTGAACCGATGGGACAGGTTCGCACCAAGAACCCGGTGTGAAGGAGAGTCGCTATGAAGATCGCGGTTTTGTCGGATGATAGTGTCACCGTGGCACAGCATGGTGGCCGGGCGAACGGCTGTATGTTGTTTGATGTGGACGATCTCACCCGCCCCGGTGAGTTTGTTCCGCTGCCGGAGAGTCACTGTGAAGATTCGCCTGTCGGCCAACCGCACACTCACGAAGGCGCATTAGGGCACAATCACGATCACATACTTGAGTTGGTGAGTGGATGTCAGGTTGTGATCAGCCGGGGGATGGGGCAGCGACTGCGCAATGATCTCAGTGCGCGGGGAGTACGGGCGATCACCACCGACGAGATTGAAATACGACGGGTCGTGAGAATGTTCTCCGCCGGCACATTGATCCCATCTCCGGAGGCCAATTGTGGCCGGCACTGACGCTCAGGCACATCGCCCACGGCAACGGCCGACCTTGTCTCGGCACCAGACAATAGGCAGCGTCATCCCCGCGGCATGGGATCTTGTACGGAACACCCTGCACCCTCATTGCTTTGCGTGTGAGCCGTCACGGCGACACGGCCTTAAGATGAAGTTCTCGAACTGCGAGGATGGGTGGATTGAATCGCAACTTACCGTTGGCCATGAATGGGAGGGATACTGCGGCATCTGCCACGGTGGCATAGTCGCAACAATCCTCGACAGTGCGATGACCAATTGCCTGTTTGCCCATGGAGTGATAGCCGTGACTGCGGCCATCGATGTTCGATACCGAAAGCCGGTGCCTGCCGGCGAGTCTCTCTGCGTGCGAGCACGGGTGATCGAAGACAAAGGTCGGCTCTATCACGTTGAATCCGTGTTGCAGAAAGACGGGACGGCGCTGGCGCGAGCGACAGCGAAATTCATTCCGCTGCGGTACATCGCCGAACGCCACAAAGGCAAGGCCATGTAACCAGCCGACGAAAGGTGGAGGGGAGATGAATGACCCATCCACGCTACACGTTTACGGTCCGGTTCCATCGCGACGACTCGGCCGTTCACTGGGGCTCGACTTGGTTCCCCTCAAGACGTGCAACTACAACTGCGTTTATTGCCAGCTTGGAAGAACTCCAAGAAAGGTAACGAAGCGCCGCGAGTACGTTCCTGTACGGAAGATCCTGCAGGAATTGGAGGCCCGGCTGCAGGCCGAAGGGTTGCCCGACTACATTACGATCGCCGGATCGGGAGAGCCCACCTTGAATACCGGCATCGGAGAGGTGATTCGCCAAGTCAAGGCGATGACCCAAATACCCGTCGCAGTGCTGACCAATGGCTCGTTTCTCTGGATGACGGTGGTCCAGGATGATCTCATGGCTGCCGATCTCGTACTGCCGTCGTTGGACGCCGGATGCGAACGACTCTTCCGGCGCATCAACCGTCCACACAGAGACATCCGCTTCGAGACAGTGGTAGGCGGCTTGGTCTCGTTTACCAGCCGCTTCCCTGGGGAAGTCTGGCTGGAAGTCTTCTTACTGGCCGATTTGACGGCCTCGGAGTCCGAGGTGCAACGGATCGCCGACTTGACGGAACGCATCAGTCCAGCTCGAGTTCAACTCAATACAGTTGCTCGTCCGGCTGCTGAGCAATTCGCCCTGCCCGTTCCGTGGGATCGCCTGCTTGAGCTTAAATCCCTTTTCCCGGGCCATGTTGAGGTCATCAGCGAGCCTGCCACAGAAACACGTGAACAGATAGGCAGTGGCGCGCATCGTCTTGAGACTGTTCTTGCATTGCTCGAACGGCGTCCCTGCACGGCAAAAGATGTCGCACGCGGACTCGGGATTCACGTCACGGAAGCGATTAAGGGACTAACCGCATTATTGATCGGCGGGAAGGTGCGGCGTTCGATCGTCGAGAATCACGTCTTCTATTCATCAATCCTCCACGAGTCGCCGTCGCGAAGATAGAATGGTGCTTCTCCTCATCGTCGGATTCTGCTTCCTGGGGTCCATATTCTCAGTCGGGTTGGCCGCGCTAATCCTGCTGCTCGATCCGCGGCGGCTGATGAGAGTCACGGCACTCCTCATTCCTTATGCGATCGGGACACTGTTGGCGGCGGCCTTTCTTGGGATGATTCCACACGCATTGGAGCATTTATCCGGTCACTCGGTCATGGCGAGCGTGGTGGTCGGTATCATGCTCTTTTTTCTGCTCGAAAAGTTCGCGCTTTGGCGGCACTGCCACGAACAACCATGCGAGATTCACTCGCGCGCCGGCGAATTGATTCTGCTGGGTGATGCACTGCACAATTTCGTCGACGGCGTCGCGATTGCGGCAGCTTTCCTTGGCTCGATCCCACTGGGAATCGCCACATCATTGGCGGTCATTGCCCATGAGGTCCCGCAGGAGATCGGCGATTTCGCGATCCTGTTGGAGAGTGGCTACACGCGTTCCCGTGCTCTATTCTTTAATACACTGTCGAGCATGACGGCGCTCGTTGGCGCGGTGGGTGCGTATTACCTGCTGCCCTTTGTTCGCGGGGCAGTCCCATACATGCTGTCTCTCTCTGCGGCGAGTTTCATCTACATCGCCCTGGCAGATCTGGTACCCGGACGGCGAGATACCGGAACTCTTCGCAATCTCGTTTGGGAAGTGGTGTTGATCGGGGCCGGAGCGGGAACGATTGTCGCGTTTCGATTGATCGCAGGCCATTAAGACTCGACCATCAATTGCGCCGGATTGATGATCCATCGGCGCCACACCCCCGACGAGCCACACTTGGCAACGCTTGATCCACGCGACGCGTTGCTGTAGATTTCTGCATGGCTCTGGAAAAAGCGATGCAGGAACCGATAGTCACTTCCGCGTTGGTCGCCGACCATGGCCTGACGCCGGAAGAGTACGACAAGATCAAGTCCATCCTCGGGCGCGAACCGTCCTGGACCGAGCTGGGCATCTTCTCGGTCATGTGGTCGGAGCATTGCAGCTACAAGAACTCCATCATCCTGCTTAAGACCCTGCCGCGCGAAGGCGAAGCCATGCTCGCCAAAGCCGGAGAGGAGAACGCTGGCGTTGTGGATTGGGGCGATGGCATGGCGATTGTCTTCAAGATCGAATCGCACAATCACCCTTCGGCGGTCGAGCCCTATCAGGGCGCGGCCACCGGCGTGGGCGGCATCCTGCGTGATGTCTTCACGATGGGCGCGCGTCCGATTGCGGTGCTCGACTCACTACGATTTGGCGATCCCAGCAACGCGCGTGTGCGTTATCTCGTCGATGGTGTCGTGCGCGGGGTCGGAGATTATGGCAACTGTTTTGGCGTACCGAATATCGGCGGCGAGATTGTCTTCGAAGACTCATACACCAGCAATCCGCTGGTGAATCCGATGGCAGTCGGGATCGTGAACACCAACAAGATTGCCAAAGCGGGGGCGTCAGTTGTGGGGGCGCCGGTGTTTGTCGTCGGCTCAAAGACCGGACGGGATGGCATCCACGGCGCCACCTTTGCATCCGAAGAGATTTCCAAGAAATCCGAAGCCAAGCGGCCACAAGTTCAGATCGGCGACCCGTTCACGGAGAAACTCCTCCTTGAAGCCACGCTCGAGATGATCGACTGCGATTTGCTCGTGGGTATCCAGGACATGGGTGCCGCCGGAATCACATGCTCCTGCTCCGAGACCGCCTTTCGCGGGGAACAGGGCATTCACATCGACACCGCACGTGTCCCCGTGCGCGAGTCGGGCATGACCCCATACGAGATTCTGCTCTCCGAATCGCAGGAGCGTATGCTGGTCATTGGCAAGATGGGCAGGGACGAACAGATCAAACGCATCTGCGACAAATGGCAATTGGATTGCGCGCAGATCGGCGAAGTCATCCCCGGTGGACATTTTATCGTCGATCATCACGGCGAACGCAAAGCCGACATCCCCGCGGTTGCGCTCTCGCTGGGCGGTTCGACCCCGCAGTACAAACGCGCTGAAAAGAAACCCGAGTACCTCGACGAACTGAATGCCTTCGATGCAGCCTCATTGCCAATCCCGAAGGACTTCAATCCTGTGCTGCGGCAGATGGTCGCGACGCCGAATCTCGCCGACAAGTCATGGGTCTATCGCCAATACGATCAGAGCGTCCGGACCGGCACGGCGATGGGCCCGGGAATGGATGCGGGCGTGGTCCGCATTCGCAAGACTAACACGGCGTTGGCTGCCACGACCGACTGCAATGCCCGTTACTGTTATCTGAGCCCGCGCAAGGGAGCGCAGATCTCCGTGGCCGAGGCGGCGCGCAATCTTGTCTGTGTCGGCGCCAAGCCCCTGGCGATCACCAACTGTCTCAATTTCGGCAATCCCTACAAACCGGAGATGTACTACCAGTTTGCCGAATGTGTGCGCGGCATGGGCGAGGCGTGCCGCGTCTTCGAGACACCGGTCACGGGCGGTAATGTCAGCTTCTATAACGAAGACCCGACACGCGCCGTCTTTCCGACGCCGACCATTGGCATGATTGGCAAGATCGAAGACCTGAATCTGATCACGACCGGGTACTTCAAAGAGACTGACGATGGCGTGGCCCTGATTGGCGCCACGCTCGATGAGCTTGGCGCAAGCGAGTACTTAAAGACCATTCACGGCCGGATTGCCGGTGTGCCGCCAGTGCTTGATTTCGATTTGGAGTTGAAGGTTCAGCACTTTGTGGCACGGGCAATTCGTGAAGGTTGGATCAGTGCGGCGCATGACTGCGCCGATGGCGGACTGGCCATCGCGCTATTTGAAATGTGCCTCGGTCCCGATGACCGCGTGCGTGGATTCGACGGCGATCTCTCGTTTTCGGGGATCCGGCCCGATGCGCTGCTGTTCGGCGAGAGCCAGTCGCGCATCGTGATCTCGTTTGCGATGGACGACCGTGTCGCGATCGAGAAAGCGGCGAAGGACGCCGGCGCCCCATATCAATTCCTCGGCCATGTCACTGCGAATGACCGATTTGCGATCAAGCCACTTGTCGATGAGTCATTGATAGCGCTGCGTGACTTGCATCGTAACGCGCTCACGTCGATTATGGAAGAAGTCACGACCGCGGCAGTGGCGTAAGAGCAACAAGGATTCCAAACCTCGCGATAAAGCTGCGAGGTTTGGAATGACAGCTTCGGATGTTTTCGGTAGCGCAGGCTTTCAGCCTGTGCCACAAAGGCAGCCCAGATTACAGGCGGTAATCCCATGTCCACCACAACCACGAAGCAGCCAGCGGCCGCTCACGCGTACACGCCCGTCCGCGCCCCGCGCGGCAACACGCGCACCTGCATAGGCTGGGTCCAGGAAGCCGCGCTGCGCATGATTCACAACAACCTCGATCCCGAGGTTGCCGAACATCCGCAGGAACTCATCGTCTATGGCGGCTCCGGCAAAGCCGCGCGCAATTGGAACTGCTTCCATCAGATTGTTGCATCTCTGCGTTCACTCGAAAACGATGAAACCCTTCTGGTGCAATCCGGCAAACCGGTTGGTGTCTTCAAGACACAGCCGTCGGCGCCGCGTGTCCTGATCGCCAACTCGAATCTGGTTGGGCGCTGGGCGAACTGGGAGGAATTCCGCCGCCTTGACGCTCTCGGCCTGATGATGTTTGGGCAGATGACCGCTGGTTCCTGGATCTACATTGGCACCCAGGGGATTCTACAAGGCACGTATGAGACTTTTGCGGCGGTCGCCTCACAACACTTTGGCGGGGATCTCTCCGGACGTTGGGTTGTCACCGGCGGTATGGGTGGGATGGGTGGGGCCCAGCCACTGTCAGTCGCGCTCAATGGCGGCGTCGCCTTGGTGGTCGAAGTCGATGAGTCGCGCATCGACCGGCGCATCGAGAAGGCCTATTGTGATCGCAAGACCTCATCACTTGATGAAGCGCTGAAGTGGGTCAAAGAGGCCGTCGCGGCGCGGAAACCGCTCTCCATCGGTCTTGTAGGAAACTGCGCCGAGGTTTTGCCGGAGTTGGTCCGACGGAACGAAGTCCCCGACGTTGTCACCGATCAGACATCAGCCCACGACGAGCTAAACGGGTACATCCCCGAGGGTCTCACGCTCGCAGCGGCGATCAGTCTTCGCAAGAGCGATCCTGAGAGCTATATCAAACGCTCAATGACCGCGATGGCAAGGCACTGTGACGCCATGGTCGCCATGCAAAAGGCGGGCGCCATTGCCTTCGACTATGGCAACAATCTCCGTGGACAGGCTCAGAAAGCCGGCCTGGCGAACGCGTTCGATTTCCCTGGATTCGTGCCCGCCTACATTAGGCCGCTCTTCTGCGAAGGCAAAGGGCCGTTCCGCTGGGTGGCGTTATCGGGCGATCCGGCCGACATCGCCGTAACTGACGAAGTCGTGCTGAGAGAGTTCTCGAAGAATGAGCCGCTTTGTCGCTGGATCCGCATGGCGCGCGAGAAAGTGAAATTCCAAGGACTCCCCGCGCGTATCTGCTGGCTTGGCTATGGCGAACGCGACAAGTTCGGCTTGATCATTAACGATCTGGTCGCCAAAGGCAAGATCTCCGCTCCCATTGTGATTGGTCGTGATCATCTCGACTGCGGCTCGGTCGCATCCCCCTTCCGCGAAACTGAAGCCATGGCTGACACCTCCGATGCCGTTGCCGACTGGCCTTTGCTCAATGGCCTTCTCAATGCCGTCTCAGGCGCAAGCTGGGTCTCGATCCATCATGGCGGAGGTGTGGGTATGGGATTGTCCCAACACGCGGGGATGGTCGTGGTGGCTGATGGCTCCGAGGATGCCGCAGGACGTCTCCAACGTGTCCTGACCAATGATCCCGGGACAGGCGTTATGCGTCATGCTGAGGCGGGATACCAGAAGGCAACCGACTTCGCCCACGATCACGGCATCAAGCTCCCCGGGCTGGGTCTGTAACGGGCTGCGCCAAATGTCGTAGGGGCGTATTGCATCCGCCCTGATGCCTGGTTGCAAAAGGTCGGATGCAATACGCCCCTACGACTCAGTCCAATCCCTTGTTACAAATAACCTTGTTAGACAGGGATCATTCTCCGTTCTTTTCAGTATCAGTATGGGATAGACGTGGTAAGGACCTTGGCCCGCGATGGAACGGCGCTCCGACCGACGACGCACTTCAAGACCTCCACAGACACAGCAAGTGGCAGCCAATCCCTATGGTGTCGATAATCCGCGCGCCGTTGCCTATGATTTGACGACTCGTTCGATTCGCGGCTCGGAGGACTTCGACGAAATCTGGCATTCCGATCCGGCGCTGTCGCGTCTGTCGCAGCGTGATCGGGCGTTAGCGATCCATCTCGCGGCCGGCGTATTGCGGCGTCTTCGCCGTCTCGATGCCCAGGCCCGCCACCTGACCGATGGGAAGTATGACGATCTCAAGGATCCGATAAAGTGGATCCTGCGGCTCGGCCTGTTCCAAGTGATTGATTGCGATCGCATCCCGCCGCACGCCGCTGTTTCGACCGCGGTCGATGCCGCCAAAACTGTTGCGCATCAGGGCATCGCCGGCTTGGTGAATGCGGTGTTGCGCCGCGCCTCGCGCGAAAAGGACGAGCTTCGTGCCGCCGAAACCGCGCCGTCGCCCGAAGGAAGTGAGCTGGCGCATTGGGGTGAACGGCTCTCGATGCCGGATTGGCTCGTTGAGATGTTGTTCGCCCGTTATGGCAGCGAACGCCCCGAAAAGATCGAGCGCTGGGCCAACAGCCCACCGTCGTATTTCTTTCGCATTTCGAAAGGCATCGAAGCCGAAGCCGTGCTGAAGATGATTGCCGAGCATGAATTGGGATCGGCCCGCGTTCACCCGGAATTCCACAACTACATCTCGGTCGCCACTTCCGCGCTCACCGTCGGCTCGCCACTGTTTTCCGGCGCGTACGGCTGGGTGCAAAACCCGGCCGCCGGTTTGGTTGTCCAGCTTCTTGACCCGCAGCCCGGCGAGACCATACTCGATTTGTTCTCCGCTCCGGGCGGGAAGACGCTGGCCATTTCCGAACGCGTCGGACCGACCGGACAAGTACTCGCAGTGGACAAAAGTGAAAAGCGTGTGGAAAGAATCGTTGAGAACAAACTCCGGCTCGGCTATGAAAACATCCTCCCGATCGTTGCCGATGTTACCGGTCTCGGGGAGCGGCAGGCAGAGCGCGTCCTTGCCGATGTGCCTTGTTCGGCGCTGGGGACATTGCCCAAGAATCCCGAAGTGCGCTGGACAAAATCGCCCGCCGACATCACGCGTCTGGCGCGCTCGCAGCGCATCTGGCTGTCAGCGGCTTCGACGCACGTCAAGCCCGGTGGCGTGCTTGTTTACTCGACCTGCACGATTCCCGTACAGGAAAACGAACACATTGTGGAAGCCTTCTTGTCCGAGCATCCCGAGTTTACACGTGAAGCGGCCGGCGAATGGATCAATCATAAGTACGTGACCGAAGCCGGCCACCTTTCCACGCGACCGCCCGAAGACGGCCTCGATGGTGTCTTTGCGGCACGCATGCGACGCGCGACATCGTGAACGAACTCGCCTCCCCGCAAAGCCTCTGGCAAAAGACGTGGTTCAGACGATCCGTGAAGATCGTCGGAATCCCCCTGCTGGTTGTCGCGGCGATGATCTTCCTCGTCGACAAAATCATCATGCCGATCGTCACGCGTCACGGCGAGGAAATCCCGGCGCCGCGTCTTGTCTCGCACACACTGGAAGAGGCGCAGGACATCCTTGGGGAGATCGACGGCACCATGGAGATCGTCGAGCGGCGATTCTCGCCCGATTTTCCCGATGGCGTGATTATCGAGCAACGCCCTGGTCCCAATTCACCGATCAAACAGGGGCGCGTGTTTCGCCTGGTTGTATCGCGGGGCTCGCAGCTCATTGATGTGCCCCGGGTGCGCGGCCAGACGATTCGTCAAGCCGAACTGATCCTGCAGGAAGCTGGGTTCATCGTCGGCGGGCGCGCCATGTCGGATGATGTCTCACTTCCCAAGGGAACGGTCGTTGGCACGATCCCCGGCTCGGGCAGCCGTCTGCCGCGACGCGCCATTGTAAATCTGCTCGTGAACACGCAAGTCCGCGAAGACTACACATGGTGCCCGAATCTCGCCGGGATGAACATCGAAGAGGCGCGCATCCTCCTGCGCGAACGCGGTCTCCTGGTCGGGCGCGTCGACCGCCGCTACAATCCCGACATCGAACCAGGAGCCGTGATCGAGCAGTCATTGACCCCTGGCGAGGAGCTCCCTCTTGGCACTGAGATCGACTTGGTCATCTCCCGAGAGAGGTAGTCGTCTGTAAGGCCATGATCGAATTGGCGTTATCTGTCGCCTCCGAGCGGTCCGCAGCTTCCTGAGAAACTTGCGTCCCACCTGTTGAAATTGCCCTAAGCCTATCGTATATTTGAAGTTTGCGCCGAACCAATCCGCCTCCGGCGGACAGGTTTGTTCGGCCTCAACGGTTCCACCGTAAACGGATACCGGCCCGATCTGTATCCGTGTTTTGTGCCGTCCCGACACGGCGGGCAAGCTGTTCGACGGCAGATGGAATAGACTATCTATGGTGAGTGTGCTAAACCATGTTTGATCAACTCGGCGAACGTCTCGAACGGGTCTTCAAGACACTGCGTGGTCACGGCAAGGTCTCGGAGAAGAATATTGAGGAAGCGCTCAAGCATGTGCGACGCGCGTTCCTCGAGGCGGACGTCCATTATAAAGTCGTCAAAGAGTTCCTCGATGATGTGCAGAGGGAGTCTCTTGGCGCCGAGGTGCTCAACTCGGTCACGCCCGGCCAGCTGATCATTAAGATCATTCACGATAAGCTGGTTGGGTTGCTCGGCGGCGAGCACCGCCCGGTTCGCTTCGCCAAATCGCCGCATCCGACTATATGGATGCTTGTCGGTCTCCAGGGTTCCGGTAAGACCACCACATGCGCCAAGCTGGCGGCGCGGTTCGCCAAGGCGGGCCGCAAGCCGATGCTGGTCGCCTGCGACCTGCAGCGCCCGGCCGCCATCGAGCAACTCCAGCGCTTGGGCAAGCAACTGGGAATCCCGGTGCATACCGGCACGGGATCACCTCTCGATGTTGCCATGGCCGGACTCGATGCCGCGGCGAAGGCGCATCGCGATTTGGTCATCGTCGACACCGCGGGCCGGCTGCACGTCAACGACGAGCTCATGGATGAAGTTACGGCGATCAAGTCGCACATCGTTCCCACCGAGACCTTCTTTGTCGCCGATGCGATGACCGGTCAGGATGCGGTGAGTTCCGCGGGTGCTTTCGCGACTAAGGTTGGCATCGACGGCGTCATCTTTACCAAGATCGACGGTGATGCGCGCGGCGGCGCGGCCCTCTCAATTGCGAAAGTGACCGGTGTTCCGATTCTGTTTTCCGGCGTCGGCGAGAAGATCGAAGATCTCGAACCGTTTTATCCCGACCGCATGGCCTCCCGCATTCTCGGCATGGGCGATGTAGTCTCGCTGGTCGAGAAGGCTCAGCAGTCGATCGATCTTTCCCGCGCCAAGGAAATGGAAGAAAAGCTCCGCAAAGCGCAGTTTAACTTCGAAGACTTCCTCGACCAGATGCAGCAGATCAAGAAGATGGGACCGTTGGACTCGATCCTTGGAATGCTCCCCGGTGTTGGGCGGCAAATGAAGGGGATGACGCTTGATCCCAAAGCGCAGGCACGCATGGAGGCGATGATCTTGTCCATGACGCAGGCCGAAAGACGCCGTCCCGAAATCATCAATGGCTCGCGCCGCCTGCGGATCGCGAAAGGGTCGGGCAATTCAATTCAGGATGTTAACCGACTCATCAAGCAGTTCTCGGCTATGCAGAAGATGATGAAGCAATTCACAAAGGCGGGGCCGAAGGCGATGAAGAATCTGCCGTTCGGCATGCCGATGGGTTGATCGTTTTGAAACTTGAGAGTTCATGTACTGATTCACTAATTCACCGGAGGTTTTGATTGGCAGCAACAATTCGTTTACGCCGCGGCGGGCGTCGCAACGCGCCGATCTATCGCGTGGTCGCGGCCGATTCGCGCATGCCGCGCGACGGTCGTTTTCTCGAGATCATCGGCTGGTACCGTCCAACCGAGAAGCCCGGAAAGATCTCATTCGATATCGAGAAGACGATCAAGTGGCTCAAGCTCGGCGCGGAGCCATCGGACACCGTGCGCACCCTCTTCCAGCACACCGGTCTGGAGGATATCTGGGAGAAGGCGCAAAAGGGCGAGGACTATTCGAATCTCGTTCTGAAAGACACGGTGACCGAGAAGACTGGCAAGGTCAAAGCGCGCAAACGGGCGCGCATGGCCGAAGCCGCCGGCGCCAAGACAACGGAAGCGTAATTCGCCGCGGCGGATTTCTGCGGAAGGAGCAGTCGCGTGACGGCCGACCGTGTCGCATTGGGCAAGATCGGCAAGGCCCACGGAATTAGCGGCGCCTTTCGTGTCTGGCCCTACGCCGATGATCTCGATCGCTTCGCCGATTTGAAGACCGTTGTTCTCTCACGAGGAGCGAAAAGTGTCACGGCGAATGTGCAGTCGGTTCGTATCGCACCGGGATTCGCTATCATACAGACCGACATCCTCCACACGCCGGAGGATGTGCGAATCTGGCTCGGCGGCGATATTGAGATCGACGCGACCGAACGCGTCAAATTGCCGGAAGGAAAGTACTTCCACGATCAGATCGTGGGCCTGACGGTTGAGACCGTTGACGGCAAGCAAGTCGGCAAAGTAGTTGGCATCATCGATGGCCCGGGCAACGATGTCTATGTCTGCGAGGACGGCGATCACGAATTCATGATCCCGGCGGTCGATGTATTCATCAAGTCGATCGACATAAGAGGTGGACGAATCGTGATTGACCCCATACCGGGGTTGCTCGACTAAAACGAGCGAAACAAGTGATGAGCGAGAGCGGACTGACCATCGATATTGTGACCGCGTTTCCGGCGATGTTCACCGGGTTTGTCGGCGAGTCGCTTATGGCCCGCGGGATCTCTCAGGGGCTTCTCGATGTGCGAGTTTATGATCTGCGCGACTGGTCCGATGATCCCCTGCATCACTCCATCGACGATACACCGTTTGGCGGCGGCGGCGGCATGATCCTGAAAGCTGAACCGATCGCCCGCGCCGTGGAAGCTCTGGGCGGCGGTCCAAATGCGAGTGAAGTTACAACGATTATTCCTACCCCTCACGGCGCTCTTTTCGATCAGGATGATGCGGACCGCTTGGCGCTCAAGAATCGGCTTCTGTTTGTCTGCGGCCACTATACTGGGATGGAT
The DNA here is from genome assembly GCA_964371625.1 of uncultured Ignavibacteria bacterium. Taxonomy (GTDB): domain Bacteria; phylum Zixibacteria; class MSB-5A5; order WJJR01; family WJJR01; genus JACQFV01. Next base: position 1,001,051 of record CAYJMP010000002.1, read on the forward strand.
GAGCGGGTCTATGAGTACCTTCGTCCGCTTCGCCGCTGCATCGGAGATTATGTGCTCTCGGGCGGCGAACTCCCCACCATGGTGATGATCGAGGCAATTGCCCGTCGCGTGCCCGGATTTCTCGGAAACGACGAGGCCGCGCGCAATGATTCGTTTGTGCGGACGGATGGCGGGCTTGGAGCGCCACAATACACACGACCGGCGGAGTGGCGTGGTCTGAAAGTCCCGGCGGTGCTCATGTCGGGCCATCACGCGCAAGTATCTGATTGGCGCGCCGGGCAGGCGCACGATTACACCGAGGCCTACCGGCCTGAGCTTCTCACGCGCCCCCGACGTCAGCCGAGTTCTCCCGACGTATTCAATGCCGATCATGACATCGGCGGTGAAGGATAAAAAACAATCTCTCTTGAAGGAGTTGGGACATGATCAACTTGAACACCATTGGACTTCTTAACCCGCAGGCGACGGTGACGCCGTTTAATCCCGGCGACATTGTGCGCGTGCACGTCAAGATCAAGGAAGGCGACAAAGAGCGCATCCAGGTCTTCCAGGGAACTGTGATCCAGAAACGCGGCACGGGTGCCGGCGCATCATTCACCGTGCGCAAGCTCTCCGAGCACGGCGTCTTTGTCGAGCGTATCTTCCCGACTTTTTCGCCCAATGTCGACAAGATCGAGGTCATCAAGCAGGGGAAAGTGCGACGCGCCAAACTCTTCTACATGCGCGAATTGACCGGCCGCGCCGCGCGCGTGAAGGAAAAGAAGACCGACATTTCCCAAGCCGGGGCATAGTCAAGCGTGTACACTCGCCTCCTGCGCCGGGCTGGCTTCATCCTGCTGACCGCATTTCATGCGGCCACATTCGTGGCCTTACCGTTTTCGGTCGGGCAGCCCGAAGTCGCCCCGCTGACATCCGGTGGTTTCACTGTGACTCACGAGGTCGTCGTGCCAGGAACTCCAGAGTTAATCTTCGACGCCTTCACCGGCGATGTCAAAGACTGGTGGGATCATACCTGGTCGGAAAACCCCAAGGCACTCTACATCGAGCCAAAGCCCGGCGGCGGTTTCTATGAGATATTCGACGATTCCGGCAACGGCGCCCTTCATGCAACGGTCATAACCGCCTGGCGCGGCAGACTTCTTCGGATGGACGGACCTCTCGGTCTCGCCGGCGAGCCCATTGCGATGGTGCACACTCTCGAGTTTGCGACGCGCGGCGCCGACAGCACGCACATCAAGCTGACCACCAGCGGCGCCGGGCATATCAAGGAGTGGGTCCCGCCGGCGGTCGACGAAGTCTGGAAGCACTTCCTGATTGAGCGATTCAAGCCGTATGTTGACTCGGGTCAGTATTTGAAGAAGGTCAAACCCTCGAAGTAGCATTCACCCGCGATGCGTCTCGTACAGCATGGCCAGTCCCCTGACCCGATTCGGGCCGACCGTTGGATTCATGAACGGCGGTTCTGGGAAGACGGGCTGCGCCGGGTCGCGGGCATCGACGAGGTCGGCCGTGGCCCGCTGGCCGGGCCCGTCGTGGCCGTGGCCATCATCCTCGATGAAGCATTCGAAGACCCCGGCGTCAATGACTCCAAGGTTCTCACGCATGCCGAACGTCTGACTCTCTTTCCATCGATCGCCTCGCAGTCGCTTTCCTGGGGAGTTGGTTTAGTCGCCCCGGCCGAAATCGACTCCATCAATATCCTGCAGGCGACATTTCTGGCGATGCGACGGGCGCTGGAGCAGTTGTCGATTCCGGCGGAAGCCGTACTGGTCGATGGCAAAGCGCACATTCCCGAGCTGCTCTGCCCGCAACGTGCAATTGTTCGCGGCGACAGCGAGAGCATCTCCATCGGGGCCGCTTCCATCCTCGCCAAGGAAATTCGCGACCGGATCATGGAAGAATACGATTCTGCCTATCCCGGCTATGGCTTCTCGCATCACAAGGGATATGCGACGCCGGAGCACCACGAAGCGCTCGAGCGCCTCGGCCCATCGCCGATTCATCGGCGGTCGTTTGCGCCGGTGCGCGAGTGGCGGCAGAAGTCGCTAGAACTGTGAAATGCCCATTAAGAAAAACACTAAGAAGAAACGACCCAAGAAACCGTCCGCGCGTCAGGATCTGGCGCGTCGCGGCGAACAACGCGCCGCCGATCATCTGCAGAGTCTGGGCTACAAGATTGTCGCCCGCAATTGGCGATCCCCTGACACCGGCAATGAACTGGATCTGATTGTCGAAGATGGAGACTGCCTCGTCTTCGTCGAGGTCAAGACTGCCCGCACCATGAACTATGGCGATCCGATCACGTGGATTACTCCCCGCAAGCAAGCCGCGATCATCAAGGCAGCGCAGAGCTATCTCGGTGTTTGTAACCCAACACACGGAAGCTTCCGCTTCGACGCCATCACGATTAGCGCCCCCATAGGATCCAAAGAATCCCCGCTCGTGCACACGATTGCTGCGTTTATGTTATCTTGAGTTGTAGGAAGAATGAAACGCGCGTCACGAACAGTGGTCCGGGTAAAGAGGACTGTCGGCATGCTAGGTCGACAAGCAGCTCAGCCGCCCGATGTGCCGGCGGCTTCGGCTCGTTTCTGCAGCTCAGCTTGGATTTTTTCCCAAAGGGGATGCCAGAGGTCGGGGCGCTCGTTGTAGGATGCCAATTGCTTCTCAACGGCTTCGGGGGTTACCCCGACGCCCTCAAGCACACGCTTTTTCTCCTGCTCGTATTCCAGAGTGCCGATTGGCATCTTCTCCGCCAGAACCGCCAGCTCGACATAAGCTTTGACAAATGTCTCGTCGTCGATCGGCTGTTCGACCTTGCGGTTGTCGGGGTTCACAATCCCCAATTCGCCGGTCTGATAGAGCCAAACGACAGCGACTGCCGCGAGGACCAAAAGCGTGATGATGGCGATCTTTATTTTCATGAACAGAGTTGGGCGCCAGAACCGTCAGGCAGAACAATATACACACAAAACCCGGAATCGCGCCATCCGGCGCGGTCATTTTGGCGGGTTCTTCTCGTGATAGCCGGGGGGTGGGAGGGGGCGCACCATCACCGTTTTTTCCCTCTCAACGCTGACCGTGCCCGCCGGAGCCTTGCGTGGCTTGTGGACAAATCGCGCTTCGGCGTACACGACCGGGACCAGGCCCGCATGCTTGGCCCGGGAGAAGAACGCAGCGATTTGGGCAGCCTGTGTGATCGTGTCCTTTTCGACTGGCCCGTCCTTTGAGTCGCGTTTGAGAATCACGTGCGAGCCGGGCGAGCCATGTACATGAAAGAAGATATCCTGCGGTCGCGCGAAGCGGAGTGTGAGTTCATCGTTGTCACGAGAAGATCGTCCGACCCAGAGGCGTTCCTTGCCCAGCATGAATTCCCGATAAGGTAGACGCGGTGTCGTCTGGTCCTTTTTCGATCCGACACTCTCCATGTTCCAGCCCAGTGCTGTGGCGATCTCGTCCGTCAAGTTCGGATCCTCGATCGCTGAGTCCAGGCGCTGCAAGGCGGCCCGGAGCCGTTCTCGTTCGCGCATAAGGTGCGGCTGCTCCGCACGTGCCGCTTTGATCGCATCGGCGGCTTTGCGGGATTTACGGTAGTAGTCATCGATGTTCTGCTGCGGCGAACGCGCCGGATTCAGTGGGATGACCAGTTCACCCCCTGATTCCCAATCGGCGACTCTTATTTCAGCCAGCCCCTTTGTCAGCAGATGTCGATTTGCCCCGAGAAGATCGCCCTGCCGTTTGTAATCCTCCGCTCGACCGGCCTCCGCCAGTGTCCGAGCAAGCGACGATAGCCGGCGCTCGGTTTTCTTGATCGCCGTTTCAATCGCAGCGTAGAGTCTTCCGCGCTCATCCGAATCTGTGCCTTCGCGTGGCTGACGTGCATCGCATGTAGCAGACAACTCTGCCAGGCTGGCGGTTGCGCGCGCCGAATCCGCGGAGAGTCGAATGCTCTCGGGATTACACTGATCCTCCGGAAGTGTGAGACGCGTATCCGGTGAAATCGCGGCATGGCCGATTTCACTCAGCGCCTGAAACTCCTGCCAGAGCGAGACCGACGGCGTTGAATCGTCGCCGGCATTCTCCGCGGCAAGCTCTCGACGGCGTTCGGCGATCTGGCGCGCTAGGCCCGCATCGATTCCCCACAGGTGCCGACGCAGGAATTCCGCGAATAGAAGATCGGAATGACTCTGTCGCAGGGCGCGATACTGAGCAATGGACATGTCAATCCAGTTGCTCAGTTCCGGCGGCGCGGGCAACTGCAGCTTTGCTACTTTTGAACCGACTTGCGCCCCGTCTCCATGCGTGTCGGCGTGGAAGCGCTCCAGGATCGTGTCTGTCTCTGGATCGAGCATCCATATATTCGATTGGCTTCCGATCCACCCCAGTACAAGTGCGAATCGCCGCGCCGTTTCATCATCAGATGACTTTTCCAGTTCAATCCGAACCACCCGGTCCGTGGGCAGCATGCCAATACCGATGATGCGCACGGACCGAAGTCGATTGAAAACCTCCGTGCGCTCGTACTGCGCCCACGCCGGGATGGTGTCGCGCCGCGATGTCCAGTACAAGGCTGTCGACTCGCCACGGACTCCAACAATCAGGTGGGCCTTCTGCCGATGTACCTCGATCGTGAATGCAAGTCGGCTCCGATCCGGGGCGCGGCGAATTTGTTCGATAACTCCGCCCACCAGACTTGCTTGCGCTTCTGCCACCAAACGCGCCAATTGCCAGCCAATGATCTTCATTTGTTGTTCACCATCAACTTACAAGGGTGATAATACGATTGACTTACCCCGTCCCGTTGGTGATAATACAAGATTGTCCCATGCCAACAAAAGATGCGATCATCTCAAGTATGACCGGCTTCGGCCGCGGCGAAGTCGTTCGCGACGGTTGCCGTGCGGTTTTCGAGTTGTCGTCGGTCAATAGCCGGTTCCTCGAAGTGTCTTTGCGCCTGCCTCGATGGCTTATGGGCATGGAGGCGCCGCTTCGCGCCGTGATCGACAAGCGGCTATCGCGCGGTAAGATCTTCGGGCAACTTAGCTGGGAACGAACTGATCTGACGCCCACCCAATCGTTTAATGAGCCGCTGGCCGAATGGTATATCGAAGCGCTCGAACGGTTCGCATCCAAACACAAATCGCTGGGTGCGCTGACGCTCGGCGATCTCGTCCGTATCCCCGACCTCTGGGGATCACAGGCCGAAAACATCGATGCCACAATTGAGTCAGTCCTCAACGATGCGCTCGCGGCGGCCTTGGACCAACTGGTCGAAGCGCGCAACCGCGAAGGACAGGCGCTTGCCCGCGACCTGGCTCAACGAATTGGAACAGTCGAAGACTACGTCGGCAAGATCAAGGCGCTGGCCGACATCGTCCCGGCGGCGATGCGCGATAAACTAAGCGCCCGCATCCAGGAGCTGTTTGGACAGGCAGGGTATGACCCGCAACGTCTGTCGCAGGAAGTCGCCTATATGGCCGAACGCGCCGATATCACTGAAGAGTGCGTGCGTCTGCTGGTTCACACCAAGCACTTCCTGGAAACATTAGAGGCCGGCGAGGCCGCCGGACGGCGCCTGAATTTTCTCATGCAGGAAATGAACCGCGAGGCGAATACCATCGGATCCAAATCGGCGTCCTCGGAGATATCTACTTATGCGGTTCAACTGAAAGAGGAGCTCGAACGGATTCGTGAGCAGGTGCAGAATATCGAGTAGCATCAAAGGCAGATGAGCAAGGGGCATTGGACCGGCACGGCGCTTCTGGTTGTCATTTCCGCTCCTTCGGGTGGCGGAAAGACCACTGTCATCAATGCCTTGCGACGCCGTCACTCGGAGTTCCTTTATTCGATCTCGATGACAACCCGTCCCAAGCGAGCCGGAGAACGATCGGGAGTACATTACTACTTCGCCACCGTTGCCGAGTTTGAACAGATGAAGAGGGAAGACAAGTTGATCGAATGGGCGACAGTACACGGGCAATCGTATGGCACGCCCCGCGCCAACATCGATCGCGCTTTCCGCAAAAGAAGCGTCATGCTCTTCGATCTCGACGTTCAGGGCGCGGCGTCGCTGCGCGAAGCCATGCCCGGCGTTGTGAGTATCTTTCTCTTACCGCCGTCGATGACCTCCCTGCGCCGCCGTCTCAAGGGTCGCCGCTCCGATGACCGGGAGGCTATCATCCGGCGCATCGAGACCGCGCAGACCGAGCTCTTGCGCGCCAACGAGTATGAATACCTGGTTACAAACGATGATCTTGATGAGTGTGTCGGGGACTGCGAGTCGATTATCCGTGCCGAGCTTTTGCGGCGCGAACGCCACCCAGGCAGCGGCGCGCGGTGATCTCTGAGTGTTGATTAACGTATCCTGATGAAAGGCGACGCAAATGGCGAAATTCGACATGGATGAGAAACTCCCAATGGACGATGAACATGATGAACAGACATTCTCTCCGGCACGGGTGGAGAAGGCCCGCCCCGTGTCACGCGGCGGACGCCACGGGCGCCTCGTTTCCCTTGAGAATCTCCGCGACCACGCCAAAAACCGCTACGAGGGAGTCCTGATCGCGTCGGCCCGAGCCCGGCAACTGAATGCCAAGAAGATTGCCATGGAAGAAAGAGGAATGGAAGAGGCCGTGGAGCTCAAACGGCTGAAAATGACGACCTTTGCCATGACTGAACTGGTTGAGGGTAAAATCAAAGTGGAACGGCCTAACGGCGGTTTCGAGAAGCCGGTTGAGTAATTCTTTGTAACAAAACGAGTTAGCACGACAAGTCGACCAGCGCTTCTAGGGCGCTGGTCGATTTCGCTTGTCAGGGGTAGAGAGAATACCACAGATTGGCGCCCCTTTGCAGGGGCCTGCAGGTGGGGTTCCGAGACCGTTTTCTGGAGATATGGGCTAAACCCCACATCTAATGGCCCGATAATCAGAGCGTGATTGGCGCCGGAACAGATTCCGGCTGGGGGAACAGAAAACCGACCCGTGGTGTTGGAACGGTTCGGGTTCAGGACGCACCACAAAACCTAAGGTTATCATGGCCAAGAACTTAGTAATTGTCGAATCGCCAACCAAGACCAAGACCCTGAAGAAGTTCCTCGGCGCAGGATATGATGTCGAGGCGACTATGGGCCACATTATTGACCTGCCCGGGAGCCGGCTCGGCGTCGATGTCGAAAACGATTTCCGTCCCGAGTACGAACAAATCGAAGGCAAAGAGAAAGTCATCAAGGCCCTCAAAGAAGCGGCCAAGAAGGCGGATGTGGTCTATCTGGCTCCCGACCCTGATCGCGAAGGGGAGGCCATCGCCTGGCATGTAGCCGGGATTCTCAAGGGTTCGAAGGTCAAACTGCGGCGCGCCACATTCAATGAGATCACTAAGAGTGCGGTGAGCGAAGCGCTCAAGAATGCCGGGGAGATCGACCAGAACAAGGTCGACGCTCAACAGGCCCGCCGCGTCCTCGACCGCCTGGTCGGTTATCAAATCAGCCCGTTCCTATGGAAGACCGTCTGCCGTGGATTGTCGGCGGGACGTGTCCAGTCCGTCGCCCTTCGTCTGGTTTGCGAACGCGAGGCGGAAATCCGCGCCTTTGTTCCGCAGGAATATTGGACCATCGATGTCGATCTATTCAAGAAAGGTGACAAGGCCAAGACGACGTTTTCCGCCGCGGTTGCCGAACGCGATGGCGAAAAGCTCGACATTCTTGAAGGCGCCGGCGCAAAAAAGTTCGAAGCTGAACTGCGCGAAGCGGACTACAGTGTCGCCTCGGTGAAGACAACCGATCGCAAGCGCCAACCGTACCCGCCCTATGTGACATCGACCCTCCAGCAGGATGCCGCGGCCCGTGTGCGGTTCTCGCCAAAAAAGACCATGTCGGTCGCCCAGGGATTGTATGAAGGAGTGGAAATTGGCGACCAGGGACCGATCGGCCTCATCACATACATGCGTACCGATTCGACACGCGTCGCGCAGGAAGCACAGGTCGCGGCCAAGGAACTGATCGTCTCTGAATATGGCGAAAAGTACTGCCCGGAAAAACCTCCGGTCTACACGTCGAAGAAACGCACCCAAGACGCCCATGAGGCGATTCGTCCGACCTATTTCGACCTGCCGCCGGCTAAGGTGAAGAAGTACCTCTCGCCGGATCAATTCAAACTCTATACGCTGATCTGGAACCGGTTCGTCGCCTCGCAAATGGCTCCCGCCGAAATCGAGCGCACCTCCGTTGAGATCACCGCCCTGGTCAGCAACGCGAAATCAAAGAAGGCGGTGCAGTACACGCTGAAGACCGGCGCCGAGAAAGTCGTCTTCCTCGGATTCCTCAAAGTCTATGAAGATGTCGCGGAAGAAAACGGCAATGGCAATGGCAAGAAGATCGTGGCGTTGCCAACTCTGGCCGAAAACGATCCCCTTGTCATGGTCGATGTGAAGCCCGAACAGCACTTTACCAAGCCCCCGGCGCGTTACACAGAAGCGTCACTCGTCAAGGAGCTTGAGGCCAACGGCATCGGACGGCCATCGACCTACGCGCAGATTATCTCTACCATCATCGGGCGCAACTACGTCAAGCTCGAGGAACGTCGACTCTACACGACCGACCTTGGCGAGACGGTGAATTCGATTCTCGTTGATGCTTTCTCTGAACTGTTCAATGTTGAGTTCACCGCCGAAATGGAATTGGAGTTGGACCGGATTGAGGAAGGCACGGAGACTTGGACTGAGATCATGCACGCGTTCTATGGGCCGCTGTCGGGATCCCTGGAGCATGCCTCGGGACGGATCGAAGAAATCAAGCAGTCTCACCGTGAGGTATTGCCCGACCCGTGTCCCGAATGCGGCTCGCAGTTGATTACGCGCTGGTCGCGGACCGGGAAGTTTGTCGCTTGCTCGGCCTACCCGAAATGCCGGTACACCAGCGATGTGGGCAAGGCCGATCCGCTTCCCACCGAGGCCACCGACCAGGTCTGCGAAAAGTGCGGTTTGCCGATGGTGATCAAGACCGGAAGATTCGGGCGCTTCATGGCCTGCTCGGGGTACCCCGGATGTAAGAATACCAAGCCGATTCCAACCGGCGTGAGTTGTCCCGAAGATGGCTGCGACGGCGATCTGGTGCCGCGCCGCACGCGTTTTGGACGCACCTTTTATTCGTGTTCGAATTATCCGACCTGCAAGTATGCGGTCTGGAATCGTCCGGTGCCGCAGCCCTGCCCACAGTGTGGTTCGAAATTCATGCTCGCAAAATCGACGAAGGCAAAGGGCGAGCACATGGAGTGTCCGACCTGCAAGCACGTGATTCTGGCTGAAGCAAAAGTCGAACAGCCGGAGCCGGTCGAAGTCTGATCTTCGTTCCCATCCTCGGATTATTCAGAAAATGAAATTCCCAGCCGCGGGGTTGCATGAACCCCGCGGCTGTCATACCTTGACACCTCGCGTTCGCTCGGATTATGGATGCCGTCGGTCGGAACTGATTGACGCTGTCGAGTGAATGCGGGGGCGAGTTCATGGCGGACACTCTGTCAATCTGGGCCAAACGATTTACCGACGATCTAGGGGCAGTGCGACGGTATTCGCCGCTCACGGTGACGGCATATCACCGGGATCTCACTCGTTTCCTGCAAACGCAGAAGTTGGGGGATTCCCAGCCTGGTGACCGCACGTTTTCACCTCAGCGATTTCAGAATCATCTCGCGTCGCTGGCGGCCGACGGTCTCTCGAACCGTTCGATTGCGCGTGCCGCCGCCGTGTTGCGTTCGTTTCTGTCTTTTCTCTATCGACGCGGCGCCACGGACGCGGATTGGGCCGAGCGGGTTCCATCGGTGAAATTCGCCGCCTCGCTGCCGCGCTTTGTCGGCGAATCGCAGATGCGATCCTGGCTTGATGCTCTCCCGACCGCAACACGCTGGGATCTCCGCAACCGGGCGTTGATTGAACTCATGTACGCGACCGGAGCACGGGTCGCCGAAGTTGTCGGGCTCGATTGGCGCGATCTCGAGTTCGAAAACCGTACCGTCCGGCTCTTCGGCAAGCGCAGCCGTGAACGCGTCGCCCCACTGGGTGAGCAAGTAACGTCCACGCTACAACTGCTCATCAAGTCGAGCCCGTCGGGTGCGACGGTGCCTGGATCCCCAGTTTTTGTCAACCGCCGCGAAGGACGCCTGAGCACACGCGCCGTCTCGAACATTGTTGCCGATTCATTTGCGCTGGCGACCGGGGGGCACACCTCGCCACATCGGCTCCGTCATACGTGCGCGACGCATCTGCTCGATCACGGCGCGGACCTCCTGTCACTCCAGCAGTTGCTCGGGCATCAGAGTATCGCCACAACGCAGATCTACACTCACACCACACCTCACAGGCTCGCCGAAGTGTACAAGAAGCACTTTCCCGGCGAGAAGGCGGAATGAACCATGACGCTTGAGCACCAGTGGCGATCGACAACGATCCTCGGACTGACCCTGCGCGGCAAGACGGCGATGGCCGGCGATGGGCAGGTGACATTCGACGACACGATCATGAAACACACCGCCCAGAAAGTCCGGAGGCTCGGCGAGTGGCCGATTTTGGCCGGGTTCGCCGGCGCCTCGGCCGATGCGTTTACGCTGTTCGAGCGTTTTGAAATGAAGTTGGAGGATTTCAACGGCAACCTCCCGCGCGCCGCCGTTGAACTGGCCAAAGATTGGCGACTCGACAAGTATCTTCGTCGTCTGGAAGCGATGCTGGCCGTGATCGACGCCGAACATGGCTTGATCATCTCCGGTAATGGCGATGTCATCGAACCCGACGACGGCATTATCGCCATCGGATCGGGTGCGCCCTATGCTCTGTCCGCGGCCCGCGCCATGGTGCGTCACACGAAATTGAATGCCGATCAAATCGTCCGGTCGGCATTGGAAATCACGGCCGATATTTGCATCTTCACCAATAAGGACATCAGCGTTGAAGTCTTATAGGTTTCTGCCCAATGGCTGAATCTCTGCTTACCACATCGACATCAGATTCGGTCGAGCCGAAGCTGGAAGAGGAGCTGACTCCTCAACAGATCGTGACGGAGTTGGACCGATTCATCGTCGGGCAGGATCGCGCCAAACGCTCGGTCGCTATCGCCCTGCGCAATCGTTGGCGTCGACAGCGCGTGCAGGGTCCTTTGCGCGAAGAGATCATGCCCAACAACATCATCATGATCGGCCCGACCGGAGTTGGCAAGACCGAGATCGCCCGACGGCTTGCCGCGCTTGCCGGGGCGCCGTTTCTCAAAGTTGAGGCATCGAAGTACACCGAAGTCGGATACGTAGGACGCGACGTCGAGTCGATGGTGCGCGATCTGATTGACCTGTCGGTCGCCATGGTCAAGCGCGAACGCGCCGGCAAGATCGCCGACAAAGCCGCCGAGTTGGCCGACGAACGTCTGCTGGATCTGCTCCTCCCGCCGCTCTCGCGACGGACGGCCCGTGGCGCCGCGTCCGAAGGATCCGATCAAGAGGCGCTCGCCAAGTGGGAACGGACTCGTGAGAAACTGCGGGCGCAACTCAAGCAGAACCTCCTCGACGAAAAGCAAGTCGAGTTGGATGCGGCCACATCGCGTTTCCCCATCGTGGAAGTCCTCTCGCCGGCGGGAATCGAGGATCTCGGCGTCAATGTGCAGGAGATGTTTTCCTCGATGATGCCCAAGAAACCGAAGCGTCGCAAGGTGTCGGTCGCCGATGCGCGCCGGATCCTGACCGCCGAAGAGATCGATAAACTGGTCGATATGGATGACTGCATCACCTCGGCGATCGCGCGTGTCGAGAACTCCGGCATCATCTTCATTGATGAGCTCGACAAGATTGCCGCGGACCGGTCGAAGTCTTCGACCGGACCCGATGTCTCGCGCGAGGGTGTGCAGCGCGACATCCTGCCCATTATCGAAGGCACCAGCATCATGACGCGCTATGGGATGGTGAAGACGGATCATATTCTCTTCATTGCCGCGGGCGCTTTTCACATCGCCAAGCCGTCGGATCTGATTCCGGAATTGCAGGGGCGATTCCCGATCCGCGTGGAACTGGACAGTCTCACGGCGGCGGATTTTGTCCGCATCCTGACCGAGCCACAGAATGCGCTTTCGAAACAATACAAGGCGCTTCTGGCTACCGAGAAGATAGAGATCGAGTTCACGCCCGAGGCGATCGACGAAATCGCCCAGACCGCACAGGTTGTCAATGATCGCACCGAAAACATCGGGGCGCGCCGGCTGCACACGATCATGACGACCCTGCTTGAGGAATTGATGTTTCGCGCTCCCGGCCAGAAAGTCAAGAAGGTGGTCTTTGATCGCCGGGACGTCCAGAAGACATTGCGCGATATCGTAGAAGATGAAGATTTAAGCAGGTACATCCTGTAATCGGCTGACTCAAGTTGCAGGCGTCCCGCCTGCAGAGGCACGGCAGGCCGTGCCGCTACGACCAAAGTGGCGAGGAAAGGTCGTGGGAAACAGGAGGACAGGCATTCCTGCCTGTCCCCGCTCCGCCGGAGGCGGAGCAGTCTTTTTCTACAGGCCAGTTCAGCTTACGCGTCTTACGGCCGGCTGAATGCCTGTTTTCCTAAGACGCCCATAGATGCGGCCTCAGTTTTGCAGATGGAGAGAACGGCGGGCAGAGCCCGCCCTACATAATGTGGAGATGAACTATGCCCCCGAAGAAAAGGGTCATCAAGAAGAACGGGCCGAAGTCCAAATCGGCCCCCAAGATTAAGACAACTTCCGCTCGCGCATCCGCGAGCACAAAGAGCGGCATGCCTCCGGGCGTGAGGGTCAAAGACTTCCTGCGTGTCAGCGATTTCACCGGCGCCGAAATTCGGGCCACGCTCGATTGGGCGGTCGCCTGGAAGAAGGGCAAGGTGGCCCCGCGCCCGCTCATCAATCAGACCGTCGGCTGCATCTTTCACAAACCCTCCCTGCGGACGCGGCAGAGTTTCGAAACGGCAGTCTTCCGTCTCGGCGGTCATCCGATGTTCATCACCGATGCCGAGATCAAGCTGGGCGTGCGCGAATCGATCCACGATGTCGCCAAAGTCATGTCGCGTTATCTCGGCGCCATCGTCATCCGAACATTCAAGCAATCCGATGTTGATGAATTGGCGAAACATGCGACGGTGCCCGTGATCAATGCCCTCACCGATGCCTCGCATCCCTGCCAGATCATGGGCGACATCCTGACCGCCAAAGAGCACCTCGGAAAAATCGACAATCTTGCTCTTGCTTTTATGGGCGACGGAAACAATGTTTTCCACTCGTGGGTTGAACTGGCCGCGCGAATTCCGATGGATCTGCGCCTGGCCACATCGCGAGAGACATTACCCGATATGCAATTGGTCGAGATGGCCCGTCGGGAAGGTCTCTCCAAAATTACCATTACGCATGACCCCCGCGAAGCCGTCGCCGGTGTCGATGTGGTCTACACCGATGTCTGGGCGTCGATGGGTCAGAAGGACTTGGCGTCGGAGCGCGAGAAACTTCTCAAACCGTTCCAGGTCAATTCCGATTTGATGAAGGGCGCCAAACCGACTGCCATCGTTATGCACTGCCTTCCCGCCGAACGCGGTCGCGAGATCACCGATGAGGTGATCGACAGCCGCCAGTCGGTTGTTTTCGACGAGGCGGAAAACCGGCTCTGGGCGCAAGGTGCCATCATCGCGCAACTATTGGCTCGACGTAAATAAGTACTCACGTGTTACCCAACAGGAGGATGGAATGAAAAGATGGTGGCTTAATGGACTCGGCCTCGTAATGGTGGGCGCCTTGACCGTCTTCGCCGTCGGTTGCGGCGACGATGACAAGGGGACCAACGGGAATACCGGCGATCTGACCGAGGAACAGCAGTATGCTGTGATCGCGCCAGTGATGACCGCGGCGCCGGGCCTGATGGTCCAGAATTTCGGATCACAATTCTGGGATGGGGTCGATGAGAGCGATTTCACCTTCAGCTTCTTTGGACTTGGGAAAATGGTTCCCCCGGGATTAGGCAAGATCAGTCCCGACTATCTTGCGAAGCCGGTGCAACTGGAAGCAGACACCGTGGTATTCGGATACAACAATAGCAATGGCTGGTGGGTGTTCCATGTCGAGTACAGCTTTGATGACGACACTCTCGGGATCGCGGTGTCATTGTCACTCGATGATTCCGTCAGATTCCAGACGGCCACTGACGAGCCACAGCTCGATCCCAACGACCTGACTCAGTCCTTCCTGCACGAAGGCACCATTACGCTCGATGTTACCATTGACGCAGATAGTCTCGGTTCGTTCGGGATTGAACTCGGCGGAGAAAACGACTTCACCGTAACGGGTCTCAGCGGGGATCAGGTGACTGTTAATGGTCAGACCGACGCCGAGATACACTACCTGTTCGACAGTGACAGTGCGTCCGCAATCGTCGACATGGAATTTGTCGGCACTGTCGACGATGTTGTTGCTGCTAATGCGCCCGAAGCTTGTCCGGAAGACGGCACGATTTCTTTCGATTTCGCCATGGCGTTCGATGTGCACAATGGTGATGATCATGCCGAGGCAGATGGGGATTGGTCTGTCACGGTAGACTTCACCGGCGGGGGCATGGCGGATGTCGATGCCAGTTCCGGGGATTTTGACTTCTCGCAGGACGACACGTACGTGTGCACTCCACTTGAATAGTCCTGCTGATTGCTCGATGAGACCGACCCCGCCGGCCAGGATGCCGGCGGGGTTGTTTTTTTTGTCGGGAATATGTTCCATGCCCGCCGGTAATAGCACAACCAGGGGAGTGGGGACCGGTGGCAATGGAGAACATCATGCGACAGTGGCTCGGAGTGGCGGCGGCAGCGATCATCGTGACGGTGGGCGGGTGTATGTCGGACAGAGGGGCCGACAGCGACACGCCCTTCGAGGCGGAGCGCTACCCGACACTGCAGAAGTACCTGGACAGCGCCTGCGCGCAGTTCTGTACGGCATTCGGTGTTGCGCTGGCCGCCCGATATGAAACTGACACATCCGCTCTTCCTGGCTTGGATTGGCCGTTTGAAATGCCGCCGCGAAAACGATCCAACGCCACGAATTTTCCTGACAGCAACACCAGTTGGTTTGTCGGTTACAATGAACTCATCGATACAACGCGTTTTGCGGCCGTCTGGGACTTGGGACGCATCGTTGACACTGGGGTCCTCGACTTTTCGTCTCCCATCGTCGCCACACGGATCGAACATTGGATCAACTACGTCCTTGTCGAGGAACTCGGCGATGATCCCTCGCAGTGGGGTGCGACCTTGGATGTGTCGCTGGGACACTTGGACGACGACGTGGGTACGCTCGAGGCAGGCCTCCAAGCGACTCACAGGGTGAGGGCACACTGCTCCAAACGCCCCTGCGACAGCCTCAAGATCACGATCACCGAAGGCCAATTCGGAAAGACCGGGGGAGAGCTCAGCACCTCAACCCTTTCCGGAGTAATCAGCGGAACCGTCAAGTTTACCGAATTCGATGTCCTGCTCGGGCACGACGCAACCTATATCTGGAATCTCGTGGGCACCATCACCGATGGGGCCGCCACAATAACGGCAACGTCTGCGGAGTTCTCCGAGACAAGTTCGTATTCCCTCTGCCCTTGATCCACCGCGGGCCGCGGAGTATCGTGTGTCCCCGATGGATGAAATCGTGAAATACAGCGGGTGTTTCGTCTGCGGGGATGAGAACCCCCACGGGCTTCGCATCCCGTTCTACTATGACCGCGATCAGGCGGTGGGGGAGTACATCGCCGACGCCAAATTCCAGGGATACAAAGGCATCTTTCATGGCGGTTTGGTCGCTACACTGCTGGATGAAATCATGGCGAAGGCCGTCCTGGCTCAGAAGCGTTATTGCATGACGGTCGAGATGCAGATTCGGTTCAAGAAGGCCATTCCAGTCGGTTCGAAGCTGCGGCTGACCGGGCGCGTGACCAACGACCGGGGCCGCATCCTCGAAACAGCCGGGGAGATCACCGGCGAAGACGGGACTGTTTACTCGTCCGCGACCGGCAAGTACATGGAGGCCGCCAAGAAGGTGGAGAATCTCCTGCAATCCTTCCCCTGAGAGCAGTCTCGCGACCTTTGGCGCTCGCCCTCCACCTCTGCATCCTGGAGGGCGAGCGCCAAAGGTCGCGAGACTGCTGCAAGAGGTCATAGAGTCATGCCAGTTACATTGCGCCCCTATCAGCCAAATCGCGATGATGCCGCCCTCGCGGCGATCGCGCAGCAAGTGGTGGACGAGCCGTTTTCCCCGGAGAAGATCGCTTACGATCTGAGTATGCCCGGCATAAACCAGCTTCGGGACATCACCGTCTGTGAGGCGGACGGGCGTATCATCGGTTACGCTTGGTTGTCGGTGGATAACGTGAAGAATGTCCGTCAGGGCCGACTGAGCTTTCGTGTTCCCAAGACCGAGCCAACTTTGCCCGAAGCCGCGCGTGAGGTCTTGCTGTGGTCGGCGCGACGGATGCAGGAGGAGATTGACGCGACGAACCTTCCTGTGACACTGGTCGAACTGGTGAAGGAAGAAGACTTGGGGCGGCGTGAATTCCTCGAAGACGCTGGATTCCGCACCATTCGCTATTATCGCATCATGCTGTTGGAAAACGCCGTCGGCCTGTTGGAGCTGCCACTCCCTGCAGGTGACACTTATATCCATGGGCCGGGTCGCGCGGGCGCCACAGAATACGTGGCCATGTTCAATGACACCTGGATTGATCACTACGGCTTCATCCCATTGACTGCCGAGCTCTTCATCCACGACATCGAGGACGATCCCGAATACGATCCGTCGCTTGACATCGTGGTGCAACGTAACGGCAAGTTCATCGGATTCGCGTTCTGCCGCATCGAGCCAGCCGATCCCGGCTTGGGAGAAGTCATGGTAATCGGAGTGCGTCGCGGCTACCGCGGCGCCGGGCTTGGCCGGATTCTGCTCAGTCATGCCGTCAAGACACTGGCTGAACATGGCGCCACGCGCGTGGAACTTACCGTTGACACCGAAAACCCGACAGGCGCCGAACGCCTCTATGAGTCTGTTGGATTCAAAGTCATCTCGATGAAACGTCGCTACCAACTCGATCAAGACGGTGTCATCAGGTTGGCAACTCTGAATTTCTGCTGAGTCTGCCCACACTCTGCATTCCCCTGCGCAATGTATCGATGCATTGCCGACCAGGTAACCGCGGCGAGGGTCGTTGGAGTCGGATCAACATATTGCAACACAGTGGATTACGGTAACGATACTCTCCGTCATGATATAACGTTGCCACGGCATCGGGTTTGCCCCAATCAAACAGGTTCGACTTTGGTCATCTTATGCGCTGCTATATCTGGGGCACGAACAACCGGGAAGACCGCACCGAAGAAGGCAAGGGAGTGGCCTGCTTTGCCATTCCGGATTGGGGATTACAGTTCCGGGTAGTTCAAGACGGAACCGCGGCGACCTGCGAAGCCGCGGCACTCATTGCGCTCCTGCGATTCGCTGAGAACAACCCCAAGCTCTTCGAGGGGCAGCTACTTGAAGTGCTATCCGATGCCTCGTTACTCGTCGAGCAATTGAACGGACGCATGTCCATCGACTCCTTGCAGGTCAAGCCACTCCTCATGATCAAAGCCCTCCGCGAGAAGATCAGATTCGAACTCTCGTGGGTGCCGCCGGATCAAAACCGTGCAATCGAAGGCATCCTCGACCTGCCGCCACTCAAGGCCAAGATTTCGATCGAACATACCCCGCCTCTCAGGAAGGCGCCCGCCTCACCGCCTCGTCGGTCGAAGCCATAGCCTGATCGCTCTTCACGCGCCATCTCTCAACAAGACCTCCACGGTTCCAAGCAGATTGCGCCGTCGATCCCAGCTTGTCTTGGGATGCGCAATCGCTTAGCCTGTAAGACCTGTTCAGTCCGGTATTGAGCCTATGCCTGTTAAGGAACTCATTCTTGATAAAGCGGCCTGCGCCGAGTGCGGACTCTGTGTCGCCGTCTGCGGTTATGACGCTCTAATTCTCCGGCCCACCGAGCTTGAAGTGATTCAAAGTGAGTGTGTGCTCTGCGACGCGTGCGTAATCGCTTGCCCCACTGAGGCACTGGCAATTGAATAACAAGTACCAAGCAAGAGCAAGCTCGCGAGTACGCTCGCCCTCCCGAAGCCAATGGCTCAATCAATGACCTCATATGACCGCACATTCGATGTCGTAATTGTCGGAGCCGGACCGGCGGGCGGACTGGCGGCCGTGACGGCCGCAAAAGCGGGGTTGCGCACACTCCTGATCGAAAAACATCCGCAGATTGGAGAACCGCTCTGTTGCGCCGAGGGGATTTCCTTCTGCGGCCTCAACGACAACATCCCAGTCGATCGCCGCTGGGTCGATGCCGACATCGAGCGCTGTTACTTGCACTCCCCGGGCGGCAAGATCCTTCAGTTTAATCATCCCGATGCGGGCTACGTCCTCTCGCGCCGGCGATTCGAGCAAGGCTTGGCGGACATCGCGGCATCGCATGGATGCGAGATCGTCACCCAAACGGAAGCTGTCGGCTTGGTCAATAGAGACGGCAACCGAATCACAGGAGTCCGGCTCCTCGAACGGGGCAGGGAATACTCGGTCGGCTGTGGAATCATCATTGCTGCCGATGGAATCGAATCAATGATCGCGCGTTGGGCCGGGATCGACACCACGCTGCCGGTCGATCATCTTGACTCCGCCGCCCAATTTCTCTTCGACGGGGTCCCTGGGCTCGATCCCACGCGGATGGAGTTCTATTTCGACACAGCGATCGCGCCTGGCGGCTATGCCTGGGTGTTTCCGAAAGGAAACAATCTCGCGAATGTCGGCATCGCTTTGGCGCCGGCAGTCGCCGGATCGAGGAAAGCACTGCCGATGCTCCGCGAGTTCATGAAGCATAGGTTTGGTCAGACCGACCCCAAACCCCTGAAGAAGACGGTAGGAGGCATCCCCGAATTCTGCGGGCGGCGGTTCATGCTAAGAAAGAATGTCATGGTGACCGGCGATGCGGCGCGACTGCTTGATTCGATCACCGGCGCGGGGATCGCCAATGCGCTCTGGTCAGGGCGGCTCGCAGCCGAAACCGCGATCGAGTATTTCGACGAGGGCGCGCGCGATCTCTCGATTCTCAGACGCTACCCGGAGCGCTGGATGGCCGTACGTGGACGCCAGATGCGTTACTTCTTGTGGGCGCGGCAGATCTTCCTGCGCATGACCAACGACGATCTCGATGCCGTGATTGGCGCCATGGCCGAAGTGCACCACGGGACCACGATGACCGCGATTGATCCGATCGATGTGATCAAGAAGGCGCTTCGCCGCCGCCCGTCCCTCTTGCGACTCGCTCGCCATATTGTCTGGTAGCCCACAAAGCAAAAACCCCGGGCAAGCCCGGGGTCATCATCAGATTATCGCACGGTCGGCTACTTGGCGGCATTCGCCTTGCGCGCCAAGCGCGATTTGATGCGGGCGGCCTTGTTCTTGTGGATCACTTTTTTCGCGGCAGCCTTGTCGACCACGGAAGACACTTCGCGAAGCGAAGTAACCTTGGTCTCCGGAGTGCTGGCCGTCAACGCGGTCTTGACCGTCCCACGGACCAGCGATTTGACGGTGCGGTTGCGGGCGCGGCGCACCAGGCTCTGACGATGACGCTTGCGAACTGACAGATGTTTCTTGGGCACGTTGAATCCTTACCGGTACAGTGTTTTAGTCATTGGCCGACCTACCCAGGACGGCTATCCTACAAGCCGATAGTATAACCCCAACGGGCAGAAAAGACAATGACCAAAGACGACTCCGGGACCTCCAGCGCCGAACAGGGAGCCCGCCGTTTTGCCCGCCAGACCCGGGTCGTCTCCATCGCGACATTCGCCTCTCGAATTCTGGGCGTTGTCCGAGAACAGGTTATCGCCTACTACTTTGGCGCGGGGGCCGTCACCGACGCGTTCGTTGCTGCCTTTCGCATTCCCAACCTGCTGAGGGACTTCCTCGCCGAGGGCGCATTCTCTGCCGCGTTCGTCCCAACATTCTCCGAGGTCCTGAGCAAAGAGGGTCGACCTGCAGCGATGGAATTGCTTCGCCGGGTGCTCGGTGTATTTGTCCCTGCCCTGGCAGTCCTCTGCATACTGGGAATCGTCTTTACCCCACAAATCGCCCACCTGCTGTCCGGCGGTACCGAAGAGACTCCCGGCAAAATCGCGCTCCTGATTCATCTGGCCCGTTGGATGTTTCCATTTCTGCTCTTGATCGCACTGGCCGCCGTGCTGATGGGTGCGCTTAACGCGCTTGGCAAGTTTGGGATTCCGGCGCTTGCGCCTGCTGGATTCAACGTCGGCATGATTGCGTGCGCGGTTCTGCTCTCGAGTCGTGTTGACCCACCGGTTCTGGCTCTCGCGTGGGGTGTCCTTCTCGGTGGGTTCTTGCAGTGGGCGGTTCAGGCCGTCGTCATTTCGCGCGAAGGATTCGACCATCGAATTCGATTGATCGCGGGGTGGCGCGACACGCGTGTTCATCAGATCGGACGCCTGCTCGTGCCAGCGCTCCTTGGGCAGGCGGCGGTGCAGATCAACATACTTGCCATCACCCGCTCGGCGTGGGAATTGGGGGATGGTCCTGTTGCGTATCTGAATTTTGCGTTTCGTATCCTCTTCGTCCCGCTCGGAGTATTTGCCGTCGCGGCATCGACAGTTGGTTTGGCGCGCCTGTCGCAGTATGTGGCCGAAGGCAACGAAGAACAGGCGCGACAGACATACCGGCAGGCATTGCAGACCGTGTTGTATCTCGTCACCCCGACCGCTGTGGCATTCCTTTTTCTGGGCGGGCCTATTTGCGCCGCCCTCTATCAACGTGGCGAGTTCGACGCGGGCGCCACAGCCAACACGGCGCGGGCATTGGGATACTATACGATCGGTCTGCCCGCAATGGCCGCGATTCGCGCTGTTGCGCCGATCTTCTTTGCCCACAAAGACACGAGAACTCCAACCCTGTGCGGCGTCGCGGCGGTTGTCTCGAACCTGATCGGGATCCAAGTTCTCACACCGATGCTCGGTTTCGCCGGACTTGCGTTATCGGTAGCGCTGTCCGCCGTGATCCAGGTCGGTATCCTCGCAATCGTCGCATCCCGGCGTTATGGCCCGATGGGATACGCCGGCATCTTCTGGCATTGGATCGCCTTCTTGGTAATGGCTGCGTTTGCAGTCATTCCGCCTTGGGTCGCCTTGTCCAAGGGGTGGATGAGTTCCATTCCATTTGGGATCCTGGGGCAGACGGTCATCGCCATCGCCTTTGCGGCTCTCATCTATCTTTTCCTGACGTGGCTGCTGGGCTATCGTAGTCTCGGTATCCGACGATCCGCATCGCGGAGTGGTTGAAACGGACGACTTCGGCAAGCGGCAATGGTCCCTATGCCATCTGCTCAGGCACCGCAGGTTTGGGCGCCACACTCAGGCGCACGTCACCCGGCTCTGATCGCGGCAGTGTTCGTCAGCGCGGGTGTCCTCCTCGGGGATGCAGGAGATTTCGACTCCTCATCCTTGATTGCTTTCACACTGATCCTGGCAGCATCGGGAGTGGCGCTTGCACGACTATCTGCTCCCTCCTGGCGTCTCGTCGGCAACATCACTATCGCACTCGCCTTGGTGGGATTGGGAAGTTGGCGGATTGCCGTAGAAAATTCCGGTCGGCCATCGCCGTCGTTGCGGGAACTGACCAGCTCGGGACGTCGCGCAGAACTCTTCGCAAGAGTCGACGGAGTGCCTTTTCAGAAATCGAGCGGTTGGCGGGTGCCGCTGGAACTCATCTCGATCAAAGGGCAAACTGGCGACCTCCCCGCGGACGGACGTGTATTACTAACCTCGATTCCCTCACTTCAGGGACTCCGCCACGGTGATTACGTACGCTTCGAGGGACGTGTCTTTTCTCCCACGGTCCAACGCAATCCCGGCGGATTCGACTACGCCGAGTACCTGCACCGGCAGGGATTCGATGCGACCATCCATCCAGACTCACCACTGATGCACTGGCCGCAAGGCCGCACATGGTCGTTGCACAATCTGGTCGAACCCGCCCGCCAGTGGATTCGTTCGACTTTTGCGCAGCATCTTGAGGAAACACCGCGATCGCTTCTGGTCGGACTGCTCCTCGGAGACACTGATCGGCTGCCCAGATCGATTTACGACGCGTTCCGCGAGTCGGGCACATCGCATCTTCTGGCCGTTTCCGGCGCCAATGTCTGGTTGGTTGTCGGGATGATCCTGTGGCCCTTGTATTACTTCTCGGTTCCTCGTTGGCCACGCACACTGATTGCGCTCGTCGTCATCATCCTGTTCAGTTTCCTCACTCGCAACGAGCCCTCGGTCGTTCGTGCCTCGCTCATGGTGGGCCTGATACTTGCGGGACAGTTACTCTGGCGTCCGGCAGCGCCGCTCAACGCCGTCGGCGCCGCCGCGCTGGTCATCATGCTGTTCGCGCCGTCGCACCTGTTTCGACCGGGGTTCCAACTATCGTTTGCGGCCGTCATTGGGATTCTCGTTGCTGTTGGCCGCATCAGTCCCCGGCTTCACGGGTTCTGGCGGCGGAAGTGGGTTTATGCCGCAGTCATGTTTGTCGTGGCGTCTGTCGCCGCAACGATAGCGACAGCACCCATCTCGGCCTGGCACTTCGGCACGGTCCCGGTCGCGGGCATCGTTTCCAATTTGCTCATGGTACCGCTGGCCGGATTGACCGCGCATCTGGGCCTTCTCATCCTCGCGTTTCGGATTTTCTCCACGACACTGGCAGGCTTGATCGCCTGGCCAGTCGGACACCTCTTGGGAGTCTCCACTCAAATTGCAGAATTCTTCGCTGCTGTACCATCCGCCGTGATCTCCTGGCCCGAGCCATCGCCGATTGCGCTCATCCACATCGTCGGTGCTGTGATCCTTCTGCTGTCATGGCGGCACCGTTATCGCTGGTTTCGCCCGGTGGTTTACTATGTCGCGTCCGCCCTCATCGTGCTTGCGGTCATCCGACTGCGAACCGACTCAACACCACCTGCCTCGCTTTCATTCCTCGACACAGGTCGCCAACGGGTCGCCGTGGTGGCAGCTTCCAATCATTCTGTGATTGGACTCGTCGACGATCCCGGCATCGACGACGATCTCGATCAGTGGGTGGTTCGGCCTTTCCTACGTCGCCAGTTCGGAGAACCGTCTCTCGGTGGCTGGGAACCGTGGCGTCGACTCACCACTCCGCCGGAATCGCTGCATGACCAAGAATCGAGCGATCATGTCTGGCGCAGGGTGTGTTCAGAACAAGATTCTGACAGCCTCGGCAGACCACGTGTCTGGGCCGATCATTGGTCGTGGTCGAATTCCGATGTCCTGATGTTTCGCGACGCGCCCGAGCAGCCAGTTCAGGATTTCCTTTCGGCGCTGGATCGCCCTCTGCGAGATCCGATCCTGGTTCTCCCGGCCCAAGCCCGTCAGAGTTGGATACGGGAGGCCATCGACGCCACCAACCCGGCCACCGTTGTCCTCTATGGCCGCTCACGACTGTCACGGCCCCCGGTAGAAATCCTGGACTTCTGGCGTCTCCGCTATCCAGAGATCGAGTTCTACTCGTCCGGAGTCCACGGCGGCGTCATCGTAAGTCTCCAGGCGGACACAATTGCTGTCTGGCCCACGGTGAAGGAACTGTTCCTGCCCGGCGGATAAAGGTATCCCGGCAATCCCCCGATAAGATGAAAGGCCCCTGAGGAAAAGCAGGGGAGGGGTTTCCATTGGGCAGGAGCGCCGCATGAGTTTCGCAGGAAATCTGAAAACTGTCGGGTTTGGGGATGTCCTACAACTGATTTCGACCGGTCGACGGACCGGCGCGTTGATCCTCAAGCGCCCGCATCGTGGGAAGAAGATCTTCTTCCGCACCGGTGATATCATTGCCGCGGCCTCGGACCCGCCGACCGATGAAGAGCGTCTCGGTCAATTGCTCCTCCGGAAAGGGATGGTCAGCGTCGAGGAACTCGAGAAGGCGCTAAAACGTCAAAAGTCCACCGGTCGCCGACTCGGTCAGATACTTGTGGAACTCGGCACGATGAACAAGGATGACATTACCAGCGCCCTCCGGTCGCAGGTAGAAGAAGTCGTGTATGGCGTCTTCGGCTGGACCGACGGCGATTTCCAATTCGCCGAAGGAGAGAAGCCGGAGGCCTCGCAAATACTCGTCGAATTGAGCACTCTCTCGGTTATGATGGAGGGCGCGCGCCGTTTCGATGAATACGTTGGCATTGCGAACACTTTGCCGACCGAAGAGACCGTCCTGCGCCTGGTTCCTTCTCCCCATCTCAAAGAATCGGAAATCGTCTTGTCCGCGGAAGATGTCGATGCCCTTTCCGGCGTCAACGGACAACGGTCGGTCGCTGAAATCGTCGCGACTTCCTCCTATGGTGAGTACGCCGCTTCCAAGTCCATTCACCGGCTGTTGACCTCGCACTTGATCGAGCCGTGTCCGGAAGTCGCCGGGGCGGTCAAGCAGCGCGCCGATGAGGATGAGTTGATCTCGTTTGTCTTCAAACTCCATGCGCACGCCATGCACACAATTCACGCCACGTTGAGCGACTACTTGGGTCCTGCCGGAGACCGCCTGTACTTTCGGATTCCGGCGGCGTGTTACGATGACCCGTGGGATCTCGCCGCCCCGCTGATCGACGCCGACGGCAGCGAATCTCATGGCCGTTTTCGAGATCGAGTCTCGCACATTCCCGGGCCGGTTCGCCTCCACCGGGCCGTCGCCACGGCACAGTCAATGGTCCGTGAAGGAATCCGCACCGTTCGGGACACATTGGGCGATGTGGTGGTCAAGCACATGGCCGAGGCGATCAAGCAGGAACTTGCGGTGCTGCTTGCACAAAAACGTGGACTGGGTGATAAGTATGACGTTCACAACGAGTTCTTCGCAGCTCTGAGGGGGAGATAACCATGAAGTTCATTCATCGCGGCCTGTCGGCGCTCCTGTTCACATTGGCTTCTATTGCTACAGCGCTTGCCGACACACCTGGCACTCCCAACACCGATAGTTCGACGTTTCCTCCCGGCTCATTCCTGCTGCAGGCCATCGCGCTATTGATTGTCATTGCCTGCGTCCTTGCCTCGATGAAGTTCTATTCCTCCATTCGCGGTGGGCGTGTGGGACGCGGCTGGATGTGGGTGTTCTGCGGGTTCCTGGTGTTTGCCGGCGCACAGTTGCTCCTGTTCGGCGGGCAGCTCGGAGTCCTGCCTTTGCTGATCATCTGGGTCGATGCCTTGCGGGTCGTGTCGCTCCTGCTGTTTTTTGTAGGCATCAATCAGTTGCGCAAGATCATGGCGTAGTCTCGCTGACGTGCCAATTTCCATCAACGGTCTCTCCGATCGGGGTATGGGGTTTCTCCCATACCGCCTGCATCGGCGTTTCTATTCGGCTATCGCAACACGTGTCAGATCCTGTGAAATGGCGGGGTTAAGACAATCGCTCTCCGGGTCGATATCAATAATTGTCCCAGGCAGATAACTCCGCAGGGCGCACAGAGCGGGGGTACTGCCCGACTGTTTCTAAACGAGGGCGATCATGCTCAGCGTGGCGCAATTGGACGAACGCATCGAGAAGTGCTTGGCGATTCTCGCGGATAATCCACATTCGCAAGTGTTTGCCGCCTTGGCCGATGCCTACCGCAAACGGGGTGAGTTTGGACGCGCTTTTGCTGTGTGCAAGAGCGGTCTCAAGCATCACCCTGATTATGCTCCAGCCCACATCGTCATGGCCAAACTCTATCTGCATCAGGGAATGTATGACGATGCGATGCAATCTCTGAAGCTGGCCGAAAGCCAGGACGGCGTGACCCGCGCCTCGGAGTATCTGCAGGCAGAAATTCTCATTGGCATGCGAGAGTTCGCTCAGGCACGGGTGTTAATCGACCGCCTGCGCGCCATCGACCATGCCAGCATCGAAATTCGTGATCTGATGGCGCAACTAAAGTCGGCTCAGGCCGCTCCGGTCAAGTCGACCCACGCGGTCGATTTGGAAAACCGCCGAACTGAAGAAACTTCTCGGGAGCTTGCCGAAGCCGAAGCGAGCGTCGATGCGATCGACTGGACATCGTGGGCGACCGGGCTTGCCGCCAGTCCGCATGTGATCAAGGCGTTTGCCGTCTCGCTTAGTGACAACGCGACAACACCATTCGCCGTTCTCGCCGAGCAGGGGAAAGGCGTGGCCGGGGCCGACGCCGTGAGCATCTGTGCCGCGCTGTTCGCCGCCGTTGATGCGGAGTGTCGGGCGCACGGCTTCGGAGTGATCGAGGAATTACGGATTGAGCGGTCGGACGGCGAGATCTGGTGCCGTCGCCTCGAGGGATGTGTAATCGGTCTCGCCGGAGAAAGTGGTTTCTCGTACGGCGCTCTACGTCAACGGGCATTGGATGGCGCGACACGCGTAGCCAACTCGGATTCAAATCAGTGAGGACGCGATGACAGGGAAGAGTTCGCGAAATACGTCAGACGGGTCGATGTGGAAGCGGTTGTGGATCTACTCAGCTCTCTTGATCCTCGTGCCACTCGTTCTCTATCCGAGACGGTTCGGGTTCCCATCGTTTGACCTGAATCCGGCGGTCGGGGTGTTTGAGTGGGCATTCTACGTCGCCGTTCTCAGCTTGTCCGCAGGACACTTGCCGTTTTCGACGCGCATCGTCGCCGCGGGCTTCACCGTCGTCTTCCGTCTGGTGCTCGGTGCGGTCACGGGATGCATGGTCGGTTGGGTCCAGAATCTGCCGTATTCACAGACGGTTGTCGAAATGACGTGGTCGTATCCAACTGCGCTGATCCCACAAGTGCTTGCGGCGGCGGTGATCACAAGTCCCGTGTGGGAGCAGCTGATGTCAGTTCGTCCCAGTCGGACTGCGAGTCGTCGCGGCGGCCGTACCACCTTTGCGACCACGGCGGTAAGTCCGAAGATGGTATTCTCCTCGAAGCTGGGAGCTTCGGCGTCGCGTGTGGCTTCGTCGGCCAATGCGCTCACGCACGAGCCCTCCTTCGATGACGCCGTGTCCTACGTCGGGGAGTACTCCGGCGTCCGGCTCTGCTGGGTTGTGGACCGCGACGGACTGCCGGTTGCCGTTTGGCAACGCCAGCACTACACAGGCGATGCCGATTTCTGGGCGCCGGTCTCCATTGAGATGATTGATTTCCATCGGCGTCGTCTCTCGTCCGGCGGGGATAACTGCGAACCGGAACGAGTGGAAGTGCGCACAAACCAGGGCCGCTTGGTGGTCGAAGCCGTCCGCGATCTCTGGTTGGGCGTGCTGACGGATCCTGATGCGGACGATCTGATCAGCGTTCGGATCACCCGCGCTCATGACATGATAGCTAAACACCTGCACGCGGAGGGCGGTCAGATTGTGGCCGCCGGGGAGGTTCAATATGTATGAACAACTGGCTCAGTTGAACAAGACAACCGGAGTCACCGGCAGCATGCTGGTCGGACACGATGGCATCGTCATCGCCGCCGATCTCGATGAGAAAACCGACGACGACACGCTGGGCGCGCTGGCGTCATCCATCGCCGCCACCGTGCGCCGTTCCATGACCGAACTCGGCGCGCAGGAGTTTGCCCAGATCACGGTCGAGGCCGACAATCAGAAGATCTTTCTGACGGACGCCGGCATTGGAACACTCGTGGTGACCACGGAGCCGCGCGTCAACATCGGTTTGGTGCGTTTGGAGATTCGCAACACTATTGGAGCACTCGCGCGCGTCTAATCTCGACACGCTGACATCATCCGGAGAAGCGACAAGACTATGGTCTCGATCAATTACGCCTTCCGCGAAATCAGCTGCAAGATCGTCTACTATGGCCCGGGTCTTTCAGGCAAGACGACGAATCTGCAGTATGTGCATGACCGTGTCCCGGCCAAATCGCGCGGCGATCTCATCAGCCTTGCCACCGAGGCCGATCGAACACTGTATTTCGATTTCCTCCCGATCCATGTGGGCGATATCGGTGGGTTCTCAACCAAGTTTCAACTCTACACCGTCCCCGGACAGGTGTTCTACAACGCCACGCGGAAACTCGTTCTGCGCGGAGTTGACGGCATCGTTTTCGTGGCAGATTCGCAGACGGCGAAGATGGACGAAAATATCGAGTCTCTGGCGAATATGTACGAGAATCTCCGCGAGAACGACATCGATCCCCAGGCCATGCCGCTGGTCTACCAATACAACAAGCGAGACCTTCCGGGCATTGCCACGATCGAGGAATTAGAGAAGACACTGAACCCCGAGGGCCGTCCTTACGCGGAAGCCAGCGCGGTCAAGGGCCTCGGCGTCTTCGACACGATGAAGCGCATCACGAAACTTGTGCTCGAAGATACCAAGAGACGCACATCCGGACAGCAGCCCGCGACGACCAAGAGCGGTCAACCGGCGGGCGCGACGGCGCCACTCGATGACATGTTGATGTCATCAGGACCGGTCTCGCAATTGTCGCAGGCCGTTCCGCCAGCCGGCGGTGACAGTTGGAATACCGGTCGGCACGGCGCGGGCGCCGTGGCCGTCGAAGAACCTCAGATCGCCGGGCGCTCGTCGTCTGGCCCAATCAGCAATTCAGCCGCTGCTTCTGGTCCGGTGAATACCGATATGGCGGGGTTTGCCCGTCCGGGCGCGCCTCGCTCATCCGGCGCCTCAGTTATGTCGGCCCAGAAGAGCACACGTATTCGCCGTCGTCAACGATCACTGTTCGATCGCCTCTTTGGCTGGCTGTTCGGACGTTAGAGGAGGTCTTGGATGTCGTCGGGAGCCTTCGTTCTCTATGAAGAGCAAATTGACCGCATCAATGCGGCTCTGTTGCGCCTGCTGAAAAAGGCGGAAGCCAAGTGCGCGATCCTGGCCGATAAGGATGGTCACTTGATCACACGTCAGGGATTCACGCAGTCACTTGATACGACCGCGTTGGCCGCCCTCTTGGCGGGCAGTTTCGCCTCGACAAGAGAAATCGCCCGTTTGGTCGGTGAGCCGGAGTTCTCGGTTCTCTTCCACCAAGGCGTGCGGGATCACATTCATATCTGTCTCGTTGGTGAACGATGCATCCTCGCGATTGTGTTTGATGATCGCACTACGATCGGAATGGTACGGCTGTACGCCAAAGAAACGGCGGACCGTCTGAAGGAACTGACGATGATGGAGTCCGATGCCCGCGCCGATTTGTCGGAGGATTTCACCGCCAGCGCCGGCGCCCAGATCGACAGCATGTTCAAGGAATAGCACCAGACAGCGCCCCGGAGAGGCGCACGAGTACAAACGCATCCAAACATGACCCGGATCACCACGGACGGTAAATAACGTGTCGCAGGAACTCGGACACATGCTGGTGCAGGCGGGGCGGATCACTCCCGAGCAACTCGAATCCGCCGTCAAGCAACAGCGTGAAAGCAACGAGAAGTTTTCCGACATTCTTGTTCGCATCGGCGCGATCGCCGACGAGGACGAGCTGACGCATTTTATCGGACGCCAACTCAACATCGGCGCCCTGCGCCTGTCCGATGTCGAGCTGGATCCCGAAGTCGTTAAGCTTATCCCCTTGGACATCGCGCGACGGTTTAATGTCATTGCCGTCTCCAAAGTGGCCAAGACGCTCGTTGTCGCCATCTCCGATCCGCACAATATCTACGTTCTCGACGCGATCAAATTCATTACGGGTTGCTCGATCCAGCCGGTTATCTCCCCCGAACGCGCCATCGCCCGTTCGATCGAGCAATACTACGCCGATGCCGCGGGGATCGGTGACCTGATCAAAGGGCTTGAAGAGGGCAGCGCGCTCGAAGTCATTGATACCGAGGAACAAGTCAACGAAATGGACCTGCAGTCGCAGGTTCAGGACAAGCCCCTCGTCAAGCTGGTCGACAAGATCATTCTCGACGCGATCACGCGCGGGGCATCAGATATTCATATTGAAACTTACGAGAAGATTCTCCGGGTGCGGTACCGCGTCGACGGCGACTTGCGCGAAACGCCACCGTTGCCGTTCAAGTACCGCGCCGCCATTGTGTCGCGTCTGAAGATCATGGCGGACCTGGACATCTCCGAGCGGCGCCTGCCTCAGGACGGTCGCATCAAGATCAAGATCGCCAAGCGCGCCATCGATTTGCGCGTCTCGGTCCTCCCCACGATCTACGGCGAGAAAGTCGTGATGCGAATTCTCGACCCAGAATCCCTCCGCACGGACTTGACAAAACTGGGGTTCCCGGAGAAGGCGCTCCACAACTTTCAACACGCCATCGAATTGCCTTACGGCATGATCCTCGTCACCGGACCGACAGGCTCGGGCAAAACGACGACGCTTTATTCGGCGTTGAAGACGCTGAACAGCCCGGACGTGAATATCATGACGGCCGAGGATCCGGTTGAATTCAATTTTGAAGGTATCAACCAGGTTCTGGTGCGCACCGATATCGGGCTCACGTTTGCTGCGGCATTGCGATCCTTCCTGCGACAGGACCCTGACATCGTCATGGTCGGCGAGATTCGCGACGGCGAGACGGCCGAAATCGCCATTCGCGCCGCTCTCACCGGACACTTGGTCTTCTCCACGTTGCACACCAACGACACGGCCTCGACAATCCACCGTCTGGTCGACATGGGGGTGCCGGGATACCTCGTTGCCTCGGCCACCAAACTCATCATGGCCCAGCGTATGACGCGAAAACTCTGCAGTTCGTGTCGCGAGGAAGTTCCCGTTCTGCCTGAGCATGTCACCGCCCTGGGGGTAACGCCCGAGGAGGCCAAGTCCCTCAAGATGTTCGTTGGCCGCGGGTGCGGCGACTGCGGCAATACCGGCATGGCCGGACGCACAGGTATTTTCGAGGTCATGCCGATTACCGGCATGATCGAGCGCATGATTCTCGACGGGGCCGGCTCCGAGGAGATTCGCCAGCAAGCCATGAAGGAAGGAATGCAGACCCTGCGCATGGCCGCGATTGAGAAGATGAAAAAGGGCGAAATCCCACTCGAACAGGTACTTGCGGAGTCAGCTTAAACCGGTCTCAAGCGGGCAGCCCGAACCGCCGATATTTGTAAAGAGGTACCGGCGGGCGGGCCTGAACACAAGAGAAGAGAAAAACCAATATGACCACTCTGCGCGAGCTGCTTGAACTCATGGCCGAACGCCGTGCCTCTGACCTTCACCTCACGGTAGGGTCGGCGCCGCGTTTACGGATCGACGGACGGTTGCAGTCTCTCGACAGTGACATGCTCACACCGGAGCAGACCAAGAAGTTAGCTTACAGCATCATGAACGAGAAGCAACGGAAGCGCTTCGAAGAGACCTGGGAACTTGACCTTTCATTCGGCATCGAGAACCTGAGCCGATTCCGCTGTAATGTATTCGTCCAACGCGGCAACGTCGCTATCGCCATCCGCCAGATTCCGTTCAACATTCCGACATTTGACGAGTTGGGCATTCCGAAGGTGGTGGCTGACTTGGCCGACCAGCCACGCGGATTGTGCCTGATCACCGGTCCGACCGGGTCGGGAAAGTCAACGACTCTGGCGGCGTTGATCGACCGCATCAATCGTGAGCATTATTCTCATATCATTACAGTCGAGGACCCGATTGAATACCTGCATCGGCATCAGTCGTCGATCGTCAACCAGCGCGAGGTCAATACCGACACGATTTCCTTCGCATCAGCGCTCAAGTATGCGTTGCGTGAAGACCCCGATGTCGTGCTCGTCGGGGAAATGCGCGACTTGGAGACCGTCGAGGCAGCGCTCTCCATCTCCGAAACCGGACACTTGGCGTTTGCAACGCTGCATACGAACTCGGCCGCCGAATCGATTAACCGCATCATCGACGTCTTCCCAGTCAATCAGCAAGAACAGGTTCGAGTCGCTCTCTCGTTCGTGCTGCAGGCGATCGTCTCACAGCAGTTGATTCCGAAGATCGGCGGCGGTCGCGTCATGGCGATGGAGATCCTGATGTGTACTCCCGCCATACGCGCCACCATTCGCGATGACAAGATCCACCAGATATACAGCTTGATACAGGCCGGACAGAAGTACGGCATGCGGACGATGAATCAATCGCTGGCGGAACTTTACCTCCAGCGTAAGGTCACATACGGTGACGCCGTTGCGCGTTCCTCGAATCCGCAGGAACTCGACGACATCATTGCCCGCGCCAAGGAAGCCGGCTCCGTCCGCGTCCGCGCCGGGTTAGGAGGGGAACGTGCCGCTGTTTGAGTACAAAGGGAAGACGGCCGCCGGGACCGCCGTCGCTGGGCAGATGAAAGCGCGCAACAAGGCGGAGTTGGATCGCCTGCTGCGTCGCAAGAAGATCAACGTCGAGACGGTCAACCGCAAATCCTCCGAGATCCATATCAAGTTTGGCTCGGGCATCAAGAAGATCCACATCTCGCGGTTCACCCGGCAATTTGCGACGATGATCGGCGCTGGTCTGCCGATGGTGCAGTGCCTCGACATCCTCTCGAAACAGATGGAGTCGGCCGAAATGCGCGAAGTTGTCGCGCAGGTCAAAGAGTCCGTCTCATCGGGATCGACACTGGCCGAGGCGCTCGGACGCCACAAGAAGGTGTTCGACGACCTCTATGTGAACATGGTCGACGCCGGTGAAATCGGCGGCGCCCTCGACACCATCCTGGTCCGACTCGCCAACTATCGTGAGAAGGCAGATGCGCTGGTCCGCAAGGTCCGTGGCGCGATGGTATACCCGTCGGTCATCGTCATTGTCGCAGCCGGTGTCACGTTCGCGATGTTGACTTACATCGTGCCGGTCTTTGCCAAGATGTTCTCGGGCTTGGGAGCCGAACTCCCCAAACCCACACAAGTCGTGCTCGACATCTCATACTTTTTGCGCAGCAACATTCTCTACATCATTGCCGGGTTCATCGTGGCGGGGATTGCGTTTCGTTATTGGGTCAAAACCGACAAAGGGCGCCTGCGCTTCGACAAGATGATGTTGCGCGCGCCCCTGATCGGCAATCTGATACGCAAAAGCGCCATTTCACGGTTCACTCGGACGCTCGGAACGCTGCTGTCGTCAGGCGTCTCGATTCTCGATGCACTCGAGATTACCGCCAAAACAGCTGGAAACCGCGTTGTCTCCGACGCCATTCGCCGGTCGGTGGTTTCGATCGCCGAGGGTGATACGATCACCGGACCACTGCGCGATACCGGCGTGTTCCCGCCCATGGTCACGCAAATGATCTCGGTCGGTGAAAAGACCGGCGGCTTGGATGAGATGCTCTCCAAGATCGCCGACTTCTATGATGAAGAAGTCGATGCCGCGGTCAGCGCTCTGACGTCGATCATCGAACCGGTGATCATCGTTTTCATGGGCGTCGTTATCGGCGGTATTCTGATTGCCATGTATCTGCCGATGTTCGATATCATCGGCAAGATCAAGTAGGACCCAACGACTCGAACCGACGGCGGCGCGTGCGGAGGGTGCTCGCGCCGCCGTTGGTGTTGACGGACAAGGAAGCATGCTCGTCTATTCTCGACACCACAACTATGGCGCGCGTTCTTCGTGGGTGATTGGCACGCGCACGGTGACGTTTGCCGTAACCGCGGCACTCGCCTGGCCACATCTGGGCGCTTCGCCGGTGCTTGGGACCGGCGTCCTCATCTATGGCTTCTTTACCGCCCTGGCGATCCTGTCGCTTCTGCTCCTCCGGCGCTGGCGACTGAAACTGATCGTTTCGAGTTCGCTATCCCTGCAGATCGCAGCCGAACTTGCGGTGATCTCGATGGTGGTGCACTTCACCGGCGGTATGCGCTCACCCTACAATTCGCTTTACCTCATGACCATTATCTCAGCGGCGTTGTCATACCGGTTGGTGGGGACGCTGTTTGTCGCGGCCTGCGCGGCGTCATCGTTTTTCATGGTCGTCTGGATCGAGGCGGGACGTCAAGCAAGTCGATTGTGGTCCCCCGAAGTGTGGGGGGCGTTACGCCACATGCCGGACGAGGACTTCTACACAATCTTCCTGCGCCTCTGCATCTTCTTCCTCTGTGCGTTTGCGGGCGGGTATTTGGCAGAGCGCCTCTATTCGAAAGACGAGGCACTCGCTCACACGTCGGAGGCGCTCAAGCTCGCCAAGCTCGAGACGGGCGACATTCTCAAACATCTTCGTTCCGGAGTGCTCACGCTCGATCTCGGCGGAAACATTGTCTATTTCAATCGAGCAGCAGAGGAGATTCTGTCGCTACCCGAGAAGAAGGTGCGAGGGCGTTCGTTGCGGGAAGCGCTGGGAGCCGATTACCCCGAACTGGCTGACCGATTGGACTGGGTCCTGGCCACTCAGCAGATGGACAGCCGCATTGAGTTGAGTATTCGTCGTCCCGATGGAAAGACACTACCCGTCGGAATCTCTACTTCGGTGCTCTCCGGCGGCAACGGCCGGCCGCGAGGTGTGATTGCGGTGTTTGCCGATCTGACCGAGGTGAAACAGATCGAGGAGAAACTTAGGCGACAGGACAGGCTGGCCGCCATTGGCGAACTCTCGGCGGGTATCGCTCATGAAATTCGTAATCCGCTCGCGGCGATTTCCGGTTCCGTCGAGGTGCTCCGCAATGAGCTCGACCTCTCCGGCGAAAACGCCCGCCTGCTCGAGCTGATCGTGAAGGAGTCGGCGAGACTCAACAAGATCCTAAGCGACTTCCTTCTCTATGCCCGCATGTCACCAGTCGTCACCGGCCGGGTTTGCGTGGCAACTGTCTTGCACGAGGTCTACGAGATCTCGAAACGCCACTTCCAGCAGACGGGTATCGATTCGTTGGATCTGACGGCAGAAGTCGTTGACCGCACGATGATGGTTGAAGCCGACCCCGATCATCTTAAGCAGATCCTGATCAACCTCATTTTCAATGGTGTCGAGGCTTGCGAAGGCGGAGATCGTCGCGTCATTGCCCGCGTACGGTCGCACACCGTGACCCGTTCGGACGCAGCGCGAGGATTACTGCAAGAGGGCGAATGGGCCTCTATAGCTATCTGCGACCTCGGCGGTGGGATTCCCGAAAGCATCCTCGAACGTCTCTATGAGCCCTTCGTTTCAACCAAGACCAATGGTACAGGCTTAGGGTTGGCGGTCGTCAAACGACTGGTTGACAATTGCGGCGGCCGCCTCCATGTCGAGACGAAGTTGGGGGAAGGAACGACGTTTACGGTCTACGTGCGCCGTTGCCCCGTCGATGCGCCCCATCCCGACCGCCTCACC
This sequence comes from uncultured Ignavibacteria bacterium, assembly GCA_964371625.1. Classification (GTDB taxonomy): domain Bacteria; phylum Zixibacteria; class MSB-5A5; order WJJR01; family WJJR01; genus JACQFV01. The sequence goes on from CAYJMP010000002.1 coordinate 1,036,294, forward strand.
CGCTCGCTGACTATGTAAGCCGGACAGGCCCGCTACACTGATTCCGCTCGCCATTCGAATCTCATTCCTCTTACTTGACGATCAATGGGCCAGACACCAACGGCCGATTCGGCCATCGGATTCACGCTCAAGTTTGCCGAGGCGTTGCACCGTTACGGCGCCCCCGCGCACCGTCTGGAAGACGCCATGACGGTGCTTTCGAACATCCTGCGGATCAAGGGTCAGTTCTTCGTCACGCCGACGGCGATTTTCGCATCGTTCGAAACAAGCGGCGTGAACGAGACTCGCATGTTACGGGTCGACTCCTCTGAACTGGATCTTGGGAAGTTGTCTGCCTTGGACAGCTTGATTGAAGAATTGGCACGGTCGAGCATCACTATTTCCGATGCGGCCCGCCGGATCGATGAAATCCTGAGCGAGCGAGCGCCGTACAGCCCGTTCCTGACGACGACCTGCTATGCGCTCACTTGTGCATGCGCCGCGCGGTTTTTCGGAGGCGGATTGCACGAGGTGTCTGCAGCGCTCCTGATCGGCTTACTTATTGGATTGGGTGAATTGGCCGTGCCGTTCTCACGTCGGCTCTCGGCGCTGTTTGCTCCTCTCGCGGCGACCATGGCGGCGCTTCTCGCGACCGCGATCACAACCTATTGGCCTCCCGCCTCCGCCTATGTCATCACACTGGGCAGTCTGATCGTCATGGTGCCCGGCCTCACGCTGACGGTGGCCATGAAAGAGCTGGCCACACGACATCTTGCCTCTGGCACTGCGAGACTTGCAGGCGCTTTTGTCCTCTTCGCGACGATGGGGTTCGGTGTGGCGTTCGGCACACGGGTTGGAGCGTTTTTCTTCGGCACTCCAGTGTTCATCGAACCCGTCATGTTACCGGCTTGGACAGAGCTTATCGCACTTGGCATCGCCCCGATCGCCCTCGCAGTAAACATGCGTGCCGAACGTCGCTTCATACCGGCCATCATTGCGGGGTGTGTGCTGGCTTTCGCCACGGCACGATTCGGCGCCAATCTGCTCGGAACCGACCTCGGCGTATTCGCGGGAGCGATAATTCTCGGGATCGGGAGCAATGTCTTCTCGCGGGTCACCCGCCGGCCATCCGCGATCGTGTTGATCCCCGGCATGATTATGCTCGTCCCCGGTGGCATCGGGTTTAAAGGACTCTCCGCCTTGCTCCGTGGAGATGTGGTCTCGGGAGTGGAGACCATTTTCCTGGTGGCGATGATTGCGATTGCCTTGGTGACCGGCCTCCTGGTCGCGAATACACTTGTGCCTCCGCGAAAAGCGCTCTGATACATGCAGAAAAGGGCAACCCCGATGGCTGCCCTTTTCGCCCGTGCTAAAACCTCTCGTCAGAAGGCAACGACTGTGCCTAGGACGAACTTGTTCTCCTCGGCGATTGTGTCATATGTGTCCTCAAGCATCAAGCGGATGTTGGTCCTCAGTACATGACCGATGTGGCCAGAGATGCTCTCTTGATTGTGCAAGGACAAATCAGATTCGACACGGTTGTACAGCGCCACGCCGTACCAGCGGCTCCGGTCTCCCTGTGGCATGAAGACTAATTCCGCGAAACCGCCGCGTGTCGCGATTTCTTCCCCGGGGTCGTTCGTGAAGTGTGGATTATCGTCCCGACGCTCGAGATACTGCAAATTGAGTTGGAACTTGGGGAGCGTCACCGAGGCGTCGGCTCCGGCCATCCACACCTTATTGGGAGACGGATCACCCTCCTTGCCGTAGTATCCAAACCCGCCGACTCGCAGTTGGTCCCCGATGCTCTGTGACAGTCGGCCCGCGAAGTTCTTGTACTTATCATCGTCGTACACACGATTGGCGTCCGCCTCACCAATACCGTTGCCGTTGATCACCTCGATCACCGCGTCAAACCCGCTGGGATGCCCGTACGTCACCATGATACCCCGATCGTAGGTGAGCGCGATTTGCGACGATCCAATGAACGTTTTGTAAATCTGATAGTCCTCGTAGGTCAGCCGGACTTCGCGCTTGAAAAGCGGATCGGAGACTTGGAATTGCCCCACGTATAGATCGAGGTCTTCGCCGGCAAGATTGTTGAACATGAGGTAGGCATCTTCGATCCCGGCAACCTCACCGCGCTCGCTGAAGAAGAAATAGAAGTAGTACGCGATATTGCGGGTCAGCGAGCCGCCCGAGAGAAACTTCACATTGTACGGGCTCGTGAAGTCGAATTCCTTGTCGGTACGGGTGTCGTGCTTGAGATACCCTTCAAATCGGACGGCAATCGGCAGATCCCGGATTAGATCCAGCCGTTCATCGCCGGTCTCCATGAAATACCGCGGGGCGTCCTTATCCTCGAGCACGAAACCATTCCCCGCGAATTCGTCGCCATACTCCTTCAAACGGGGGATCGGTGCGTGGCATGTGGTGCATGACATCGAGTACTTGCGGGCAAACGCGGGAATTGCAGAAGCGTCGGAATATGCAAATATGGCGATGGCCACGAGGACGAGACCCATGGATAACCATGTGATGAGTCGCATTTGATTTTTTCTCATAATCGGTTCCTCATGGTAGCACGGTGATCTTCGTCGTGTGCTCGTTGACCACAACGATTTCCGCTTCTTCCGCAGGCACACCGAGGTATTGAGCGACCGGTGCGACCAGCTTTTGATAATTCAAACGTGCCGTGATCGTGAGTGGTCCGGGCGGGACGTTATCCGGAAGTGCAAATGTAAATGTCTCGAGCTTGGTCTCGCGGGGGCCTAGTCTGTAGTCGACCCCGAGTGACTTCGTGTTCCACTGTTGAATCGTCATCCGGCCCTGGGGATCAAAGTACGCCATACGGAAGATTCGATCGCCAATCGGTATGCCATCCCGTTGCACGCCGGGAAAGTCCGCGATGCCCAGCGCGATCCCCATGTCCTGGTACGCGAGCACGTCTGCGCCAATCGTGAACTCTTCGCCGGTGAACCCCTTAGGATCGACCTTGAGATGATGGACAGCGCCCGATGCGTCTTTGGCCTCGACGTGTAGCCAGACAATCCGGTCCTCGACCGAGCCACTGGGGAATTTGTGTCCTGTCTTCTGATTGAAGAGTGCGCAGGTGAATTTGACCGTCTCACCCGGTTCTGCTTCCACGATGTCGGGGTAGATGCGCAGCTCCACAGTGCCTTTGACTTTCCCGTTATCATGTGCGCCATGAAACAGATGCTGACTCGCGTCCGGGTAGATGGGTCCCATGGATGCTGTCTGCGATGGGGCATACGTCATATGACAATCATGGCAAAGAACCCCTTGGGCAGCATAGGGGCCTTCCTTCCATTCCAAGTGCGTGGACTTAACCCAGACTCCGTAGGGGCTCTTCTCGTTGTGGCACGTGCCGCAGAATTCGGCGGTTGCGAGGAACTCGGATTTCACCATCTCATGCGCGGGCGATTCCCCCGTGCTTCGAGGGCCGAATTTCTTGGTCCCTGGTTCCGAGGTGTAGTTCCCGTTGAAGGGCACATCCCCGGCAAAGCCCGTGATCGAATGACAGACCTCGCATGAAACGCTTTCATTCGCGCGGCTCTGCTTGTCGGGGGTCGGAGGAGGCACATCTCCAGCCATGAAAGCGAGAGGTGTGTGGCAGATGTTGCACCCGGCCTTGACTTCTGCCACCACGGCGTCCTTCTCCGCGTGAGGCACCGCCAGCTTGAAGTACTCGATTTCGTCCCAGTGATGCGTGTACGCCTGCGACATCATCGCCTGTTTCCATTGACGATAGAAGTCCACATGGCACGAAGCGCCACAGAATTCAGGGGTATCGTAGTCTTCATAGCTGCGGCTCGCGAGGTCCGCGGCTTGTATCCTGCTCCCAACCACAACCAGCCCTGCCAATATCAAGATGGGCATGACGATCCATGTTGGATGCTTGACCAGCTCCCAAATCGGTCGATCGCAATCGCGTCCGCTGCTCATGTAACCCCTCCCATTTGAGTGGTGAAATTGTTCACATAGGGATAGATACGCCTATTTGCCCAAAAAATACCGTCAAAAGCAGGCGTTGGTTCATCAGGTGCGGTGGATTGTGGAAATCAGACAGTCAGTGGACTCTTTATCAGATTGTCGCGGGAGGGTATGACGAACAGGGTGGGCGAATGCGAGCCAGCTCAACTGCGGTCGCCCTTTCCCGTTGACTCCCGCTCTACCAACGACTTATATGCTTTGCTGGACGGATTCATGGATAAATCACTTCACGAGACACTGACGCTGATTTCTGATGGCCTCGCCGAGTTCGAGGTTCGTTTTGCCGAGGAATTGGGCGGACATGCCGGATTAATCGGGGCGATGGCCTCGCACATACTGGCTTCGCCGGGGAAACGCATCCGCCCGGCGATGTACCTGCTCTCTTCCTATGTTCACACGCCGGACCACCAGGTTCTGATCGACGGCGCCGTGGCTATTGAACTCATCCACACCGCCACCCTGCTTCACGATGATGTCAATGATGGCGCGGATCAACGGCGCGGACGGCCTTCGGCCAATCGCATCTGGGGCAATCTGGCCGCTGTCTTGATGGGCGACCATTTATTCGCCAAAGCATTTCGCGTCATGGTCGATACTGGCAATCCGAAGATTCTTCGCACCATCTCCATCGCCAGCGAGCGTGTTGCCGTTGGAGAGCTCCTGCAATTGCAGGAAACCGGAAACATCGCTGCCACTGAGTCGAGCTACTTGCGGATCATCGGCGACAAGACGGCATCGCTTTTCTCCGCGGCCTGCCAGGCCGGCGCGCTCACGCATGGCAACGACGAATGGGGTGAGAGATTCCGGTCATTTGGCGAGTATGTCGGGCTGGGTTTTCAGATTGCCGATGATTTGCTCGACTACTGGGGAGACACAGCTCAGACCGGCAAACCGAAGGGAAATGACCTACAGGCCGGCAAGGTCACGCTGCCGCTGATCCATGCCCTGCGCGATGCCCAGGAGACCGATCGCCGCAATATTGCCCGGGTACTGGCAGGGGAATCGGATAATGGGATCGGCGAAGTCGTCGCCTTTGTTCGCGAACGGGGCGGATTCGACTATGCCCAGGCGAAGGCCGAAGGATTCCGCAACCTGGCACTGGAACAGATCTCCGACTTGTCCGATTCGGTCTACAAACGCGCCTTGGTCGAGGTCGTGAATCACTCCGTCAGCCGCCAATCCTGAGCCATCGTCACGGGCGGTGATTTTCCCGGATTTCAACTCGTCACAATCCCCGCTTGTGTGTAGAAAGAGGCCGTAAGCAGCAGGTATCGTCACACCTCGATGCAAATCCTCCCCGCCATGATTTCGCTCACCGCCTCCTACTGGTACTGGGGGCTGGCGGTATTCGTCCTGGCGGCGATTGCCGTGTACTTCTATTACCGGCGGACGATGCCGCCGCTGCATATGCCGGTGCGCGCGCCGCTGATGGCTCTGCGGATCATCGCCGCTCTCGCTCTGTTTTTGGCCCTGGCCGAAGCGCTTTGGTCAGCCATCCGTGTTGATCAGGACCGCCAGGAAGTCATCGTTCTCTTTGATCGCTCGGCCAGCATGTCGCAATCCGATGGTGAATCTGACGATCGCCTGAAGCGCGCCTCCTCATATCTCGCGAATCAAATTCAAGGCCGTTTGAAAGATCGTGTCGAACTGACGTCGCTTTATTTCGATGATCATATTCATGATCCCGCCGAACCGCTTCCTGATTCTCTCGGGGCCGCAACAGCGATTGGCGATGCCTTCGAGCAATTGAGGCGTCGGCCCGTAGGCTACGAACCACCGCGCGCCGCAATCGTGCTTTCCGATGGCGCCTCGAATCGCGGCATCAGCCCGGCCAGTGTTTCTGGACGGCTCGGTTATCCGATTATCACCGTTGGGTTCGGAGTTCCGGGTGCTGCCCAGGCACAAGTCGCTTCACTCGAAGCCCCTGAAGCTGTCTTCACTGGTCGTGCCTTCGATGTCGGTGTCGAGTTACAGGGCGGCGCTAGCGGTGGAAACGTGACCGTTAGACTCTCGACCAAGGGACACACACTCGAGCAGAAGCAAGTCGCGCTCACTGGACAGGGGCAGCGCTTGCCGGTGACGTTATCCGGGCAACTTGATACACCCGGCATGCATGACGTGCGCGTCGATCTGCTGGGTGCCGACGGGCAGGTAATTCCGGCGGCCGGGAAGACCACGTTTGTCAACGCGATGAAGGGGAAGCTCCGCGTCTTGCTCGTCGGATTCCGCCTGGATTGGGAATACAGCGCGTTACGCCGCTGGCTGGCTCGACAGGAGAGAGTTGAGCTGATTGAGTTTATTCCCGGACAATCAGGTACTGGCTCGATGCCAACTGCGTCCGAATGGCAGGGCATCGATATCGCGATCATGGTCCATCCGACGCGCGACCAACTGAATAATGAGTGGGCGCCGCATGTCGAGGCCATGTCGCAACCGGCGAAGGGGATGGTCTTTCTGCTGGATGCGCAGTTTGCCAAAGGCAGCCCGTCCCTGCCTGCTCCTTTTGATTTCGTCCATCGCCGGCCCGGTGTGCCGTTGGGTGAGTACGCTTCCGAGCCGGTTGCCACCCGTCAGAATCATCCGTTGGTGCGCCTCGATCCGGACAACACATGGGATGAGATCCGCCGAGAATGGACCACTCGACCACCGTGGTCGAGCTTGGTGCTCTTCGACACGCTGCCGCCGGATGCCGACGTCCTGGTGCGCGCTTCGGTCTCACCGGGTCGAGACACGCCGGTCATTTTCACACGGCCACTCAAACGTGGTCGGGCGCTGGTGGTCGCGGGGTCGCCGATGTGGCGCTGGGCAATGGAAAACGTCGCCTCGGGCTTGGCGCCCGATGAATACGAGCATTTCTGGGGGAATGCCCTGCGCTGGCTGACCTTGACCGATGATGCCGATCGCCTGGCCGTCCGGACCGATCTCGATGTCTATCATTCTGGCGAGCCGGTTCAGCTTGAGGGGTTGGTCTACGATGAAGCTTATCGGTTCATCGATCGCGCCGAAGTCACGGCGCGTGTCTGGCCAGAGGACGGTGGGGACACGATCCGTTTGGTCCTCAATCCCGGTACTGGCGACCGCTTCCAAGGCCAAGTGACCGCGTTGACCTCGGGCACCTACCGCTACGACGGCTTTGCCAAGGTTGAAGGGCAGACACTTCCGCTCTCAGGCGGCATGTTCCGCATCGAACCATATGGGCTGGAGCAACGCTATTCCTCGCTCGATGAGGGGATGCTGCGCGCCATTGCCCTCGAATCCGGCGGCCGTTATTACTCTGAAAACGACGGGCCAGCCATCCTCGACTCCATCGATTTCACTCCGGTGACCCGCGAGCGCGCGGTCGAATTCTCATTGGGGAATCACTGGTTGGTGCTGACAATCTTCGTTGTTGCGCTGTCTGCCGAGTGGTTTATCCGCCGTCGCCGCCAACTACTGTAAGAATTCGACTCGCGTAGGGCGGCTGAGCCCGTCGCCGGTCATGCGATTCCGGTGGGCACAGCCCACCCTACTAAAAATCATTGACGACCTCAAGACATTGACCAATCTTCCCGCCCTACCCGGGAGCGGGGGCAGGGAACTTCCGCGAGGCGGTCCGCTACGGCGGACCGCCACTACCAATCGGGGTCATCTATGCCAGCTATAGACCTTTGTATCGCACGCGAGATTCTCGACAGCCGCGGCAATCCGACTGTTGAGGTCGAAGTCGGTTTGGAAGATGGTTCTCTCGGTCGCGCGGCCGTGCCATCGGGTGCCTCGACCGGCGCTCATGAAGCGCTCGAGTTGCGCGATGGCGACGAAGACAGATTCAACGGCAAGGGAGTGCTGCGCGCCGTTGAAGCCGTGAATGAAACGATCAGCCCGGAGTTAAGCGAATCTGGCTTGGATGCGCTCAATCAGGCCGACATCGATGCGTTCTTGATTGATCTCGACGGGACATCCGACAAGTCCAAACTCGGAGCCAATGCGGTCTTGGGTGTCTCGCTGGCGGTCGCGAAAGCGGCGGCGGAGTCAACGGGGTTGCCGTTCTATTCCTACCTCGGCGGCGCCAATGCGAAAATCCTGCCGGTGCCGATGATGAATGTCCTGAATGGCGGCAAGCACGCCGACAACAATGTCGATTTTCAGGAGTTCATGGTTGTCCCCGTCGGATTCGACCGCTTCTCCGATGCTCTGCGCGCCGGTGTTGAGGTTTTCCATTCGCTCAAGCGCGTTTTGAATCAGAAGAAGATGTCAACCGCAGTCGGCGACGAGGGCGGCTTCGCTCCGGATCTGAAATCGAATGAGGAGGCGCTCTCAGTTCTCATGGAAGCCGTGGACAATGCCGGCTATACCGCTGGTGAGGACATTGTTTTCGCGCTGGATCCGGCGGCCACCGAGATATTCGACAAAAAGACGAGTCGTTACGAATTGAAAGGCGAGGGACGCTCGCTCACGGCGAAAGAAATGGTCGACTTTTGGGCCGATTGGGTCTCGCGCTACCCAATCATCTCCATCGAAGACGGGTTCGCCGAGGATGATTGGGAGGGTTGGCAGATGGTCACCGAGCGTATCGGCGGCGAACTGCAGTTGGTCGGCGATGATTTGTTCGTTACCAATCCCAAACGCCTGCGCCGCGGCATCGAAACCGGCTGCGCGAACGCTATTTTGATCAAGCTGAATCAGATTGGCACATTGACCGAGACTCTGGACACGATTGCGCTGGCCACACGCGCCGGCTACGCCTCAGTGGTTTCGCATCGTTCGGGCGAAACCGAGGATACGACTATTGCCGATCTCGTGGTCGCAGCCGGATGCGGGCAGATCAAAACCGGTTCGGCCTGCCGGACCGATCGCATTGCGAAATACAATCAGCTCCTACGTATTGAGGAGCAATTGGGCAGCCGCGCCGTCTATCTCGGACGCGCCGCCTTTCGGCAGATGTAGTTCTTAACCTCTCCCTAAGAGGGAGAGGTTAGAAGAGAAAAACGCATGACCGCATGGTTTAACCGCAAAAAATACACACGCCGTGCCAGCTTCGTCACCATCCGGGAGTACACCTACTCCAGCATGCCGAAGCCGTCGCCGAAATGGTCGCGCAAAGCCAAAGCCAGCTTCGTCATCGTTGCCTCGGCAGCCTTTCTTTACTTTCTCGTCTCCGGCGACTTGGGAGTTTTGCGTCTGATGTCACTTGACGACCTCCACGACGAACTGCAGGCCGAGGAGTTGGCAATCGCGACCGAAGTCGTCGACCTCGATACGAGAAAACGTCTCCTTGAATTCGACACACTGTATATCGAGCAGGTCGCACGGACCGAACTCCAGATGTCGCGTCCCGGTGAGACAGTGTATGAATTAGTGCCGAAACCCGCCCACAATCAGAAATAGACTCACGATCCGTCGAAAGCTCCCGTCCTCAATGGCCGCACCCGATGTTACCGAAGCGATCTGCCTGACCGTCCAGAAGTTCTCCGAGACCTCGAAGATCGCCGTTCTCTACACCCGCGCCTGGGGACGAATCTCCGTCATCGCCAAGGGCGCGTTCCGCCCCAAGTCGCAATTCTGGGGTCACCTCGAGCCACTCTCGATTTCCGAATGTGTGGTATACAAGAAGCCGAAAGAGCAGATCTACCTGCTCTCCTCATGCCGCGCTCTGGTCCCATGGGTTCCATTGACGACATCGCTGGCGCAGGCGGGTTACGCTTTCGGCGTCGCCGAGTTCATGTACCGATTCAGCTTCGAGGAGCGCGACCCGGACCTGTATGACCTGTCGCGCGCGACGTTGATCTCGCTTTCGCATCTGTCTGATCGTGACTTGGCCCGACAGTACTGGGGTTATCTTCTGGGTGCTCTGGACTGCATGGGTTTTCGGCCGGAATTGGATCATTGTACCTCGTGCGACAAATCGCCGTCGTCGGATCAAATGGTTGTATTTGATGCGGCCGCCGGACGCGTCATCTGCCGCGAATGCCGAGAGACACGAACCGAAGGGGCGCGTCCGCATCGACTTTCGCCGCCGGCGCTGGCCGAGTTGCGCCGCCGCCAGAATAAGCCGATATTGGAGGAAAGCGAGCCAGTTTTGGAGAACGGCGCGCTCGATGAGATTGCCGCGGCGGTCGAGGATTTCGCCCGCTACCATCTCGGCGGCTCAAAGATCAAGTCGCTCGATTTCGCCCGGCGCATGGGCGCAATTTAGAAGTGTAGAGTATGTGGAATAACCAGAGAGTATTGCTCAAGCAGAACGCGCTCTTCGAGCGCGGGACAGGCAAGAATGCCTGTCCTCCTGAACAAAGGCATTATTAGGAGGACAGACATTCCTGTCTGTCCCGGCACCGCGCTTTTGCGGGGCCGATGTTCTTGAATCGACTCGCAGGCTCGCCAACCGGAGGACATGTGGCATCACCCAAGACCGACCCCTTGATGGAAAAAATCGTCTCGCTGTGCAAACGGCGCGGCTTCGTCTTTCAATCCTCCGAAATCTACGGTGGCTTGAACTCCTGCTGGGACTTCGGCCCCTTGGGCGTAGAGCTCAAACGCAACATCAAGGATCATTGGTGGAAGTCGATGACCCACCGCCGCGACGACATCGAAGGTCTCGATGCCGCGATCCTCATGCATCCACAGGTTTGGCACACTTCCGGCCACGTCGCCGGATTCACCGATCCATTGGTGGATTGCAAAGAATGCAAAGCGCGCTTCCGCCTCGATCAGATCGAAGAAGCGATGTGCGGCAGCCCGGCCTACAAGGGACGCAAAGCCGAGAAGTGCCACGCCGAAGGCAAGTTCACCGAACCGCGCAATTTCAATCTCATGTTCAGGACTTTCATGGGTCCGGTCGAGGAAGATGCCTCAGTGATCTTCATGCGTCCCGAGACCGCGCAGGGCATCTATGTGAATTTCCTCAATGTCATGGGCCCGATGCGACGCAAGCCGCCGTTCGGCATCGCGCAAATCGGCAAGGCGTTTCGCAACGAAATCTCGCCGGGCAACTTCATTTTCCGTTCACGCGAATTCGAGCAGATGGAGATGCAATATTTCGTCGATCCGAAGGAAGATCAGAAATGGTTCGACTATTGGAAGCAGGTTCGTCTGGAATTCTATCTCGATCTCGGCATTCGCAAAGAGAAGCTCCGCTTCCACCAGCACGGCCCCGGAGAGTTGGCGCATTACGCCAAGGACGCCTACGACATCGAATACGAATTCCCCTTCGGCTGGAAGGAATTTGAGGGCATTCACAACCGCACCGACTTCGATCTCTCGCGCCACAAAGAGGCCTCGGGCGTCGACCTGTCGTATTTCGATGAGGAATCAAAACAGCGCTTCATACCCTATATCATCGAGACCTCGGCCGGCGCCGACCGCACCACGCTGGTCTGCCTTGTTGACGGCTACAAAGAGGAAGAGGTGAAAGGGGAGAAGCGCGTCTCAATCTCACTCGACCCGCGCATCGCGCCGGTCAAAGTGGCGATCTTCCCGCTGGTCAATCGCGACGGCATGCCTGAAGTCGCGATGAACATCACCAACGATCTGCGTACCAAGTTCAAAGTCTTCTACGACGACAAAGGCGCGGTCGGCCGCCGCTACCGCCGGATGGACGAAATCGGCACGCCCTTCTGTGTCACCGTCGACACGCGAACCCTCGAAGACCAGACGGTCACGATCCGCCATCGCGACTCGATGGAGCAGGAGCGGATGAACATGGCGCACCTGGCCGAGTATTTCGAGAAGCGCGTGATGATTTGATAAGTGTGGAAAGCGATCCTGCCCGCTTGTCCTAAGCGAAGAGTGTGGGCAAGTCTGATCTCGCCCCAGGCGGGACGACTGGGGTCCACTCCTTAGCGGCAGCACTCCCCATGCCGCCAGCATGTCACCACGTGATCATTCACCATCCCGGTCGCCTGCATGTGCGCGTACATGATTGTCGACCCGACAAACGTGAATCCACGCGTCTTCAGATCCTTTGACATGGCATCGGAGATCGGAGTGGTGGGTGGGACATTCTTGTGGGTCTTCCAACGATTGACGATTTGCTTACCATCGGTGAAACGCCACATGTAGGCGTCGAATGTGCCGAATTCCTCGACGGTCTTCAGGAATGCCTTCGCATTCTTGATCGCTGCCTCGACCTTGAGGCGATTGCGGATGATGCCTTCGTTTTTCAGCAGCGATTCGATCTTCCGCTTGTTGTACCGCGCGATCTTCTCCGGATCGAATCCGTCGAATGCCTTGCGGTAGTTCTCGCGCTTATAGAGCACCGTCCGCCATGACAGTCCTGCCTGAACACCTTCGAGAATGAGAAACTCGAACAACCTGCGGTCGTCGTGCAGCGGCACGCCCCACTCGCGATCATGATACTCGATCATGAGGCGATCGTCGGACGGCCAAGGGCAGCGGACTAATTCTGTCATATGGCGCTCGGTAGCGGCGGCGCTTGAGCCGCCTTGCTGCAGAACGTAGGCGGGTCAAGCCCCGCCGCTACCAAAACAAAACAGGGCCTTGCGGCCCTGTCCATCATCTTCTTTATGGTGCGCGAGGGGGGATTTGAACCCCCACGGGTTGCCCCACCACCCCCTCAAGATGGCGTGTCTGCCAATTCCACCACTCGCGCACTCAATGTCATTTCAGGGCGTTTCGCTGGGCCCGCATTTCGTCGAGCGACGACGAGCCATGATGGCGAGGACCAAAAATACGGTCGACAGTCCCAACCACACCGCCTTTTGACCGGGATCACCTAGCCACGCGGTGACTGAGAACACCACCGCGAGAGTCAGGAACGCAGCGAAACGAATATTCTTTCGATCCATCAGGGTCTCTACCGTGGCGAATCGGACGGCTGCTGCGCGGGCTGCCCCGCCGGCTGCTGCTGCGGCGTCGCGTTTGGATCCAACTGGTCGATTGGCGTGGCCTGATCCGGCGATTGTTGCTGCGCCGGTTGGGTCTCGGCTGGCGTCGAGGCCGGGGCCGCCGGCGGCAACTGTCCCGCCGCCTCCTGCACCGCGCTCTCACCCTGCATCTGACCCGTCGCCGACACACTGGTCGAGGGATTCATGAATGACAGAACCAGCGCCGAGGCAAAAAACGATATCGCCAGGACCGTCGTGGCCTTCGCCAGGAATGTCGCCGCGCCGCGTCCGCCGAATACTGTGCCCGTCATGCCGCCGCCGCCAAAGGCGCCGGCCAGACCTTCACCCTTCGATGACTGCAAAAGGACGGAGACGATCAGTCCGAGGCAGATCATGAGGTGGATTGCAATGAAGACTCCGTACACAAGACCTCCGCTGGTTCTATTCACGAACGAAAGAGCAAAAGCAGATTCTTCGCTTCGCTCAGAATGACAAGTGCTTCAACTGCTCGCGCGGACGATGGCGTCGAACTCATCGGGGTTGAGTGATGCGCCACCTACAAGCGCGCCATCGATGTCCGGGTCGGCCAAAAGTCCCTTCGCGTTGTCGGCTTTCACCGAGCCGCCGTACTGAATCCGCATCCGCTCACCGGCTGTCTGGCTGAACTTCTTCACCAGCCAATTACGGATGAAGCGATGAACCTCACCTGCCTGCTCGACCGTGGCAACTTTGCCGGTGCCAATCGCCCAGACCGGTTCGTATGCGATCGTGACTTTATCGAGATGCGATTCGGTCAGATCTTGCAGGCCACCGGAGAGCTGTCGCTCGATCACCTGTTCGGTCTTGCCCGATTCGCGCTCTTCCAAAGTCTCACCGACACAGACAATTGCCATAAGCCCAGCCGCTAAAGCCGCCTGAGCCTTACCATTGACCCCTGCGTCGGTTTCGCCGAACAACTGCCGCCGTTCGGAGTGTCCCAAGATAACCAATTGGCAGCCAACCGTCAACAACATGCCGGCGGATACCTCCCCGGTAAACGCTCCCGATGCCGCTGCATGCATGTTCTGCGCTCCCAACATGATGCGACTGCTTTTCAGGAAATCTGCCGCCGGGTAAAGGGAGACATAGGGAGGGAAAATAGCCACGTCGGCATGCCGCCAGCCAGATTCCTTTGCCTGCAGAGCCGAGCAGAGCTCAAGAGTACGGGGCACGTCCCCGTTCATCTTCCAATTTCCGGCGATGAAAGGTCGTCTGGGCATAATCGAAAGGGCACGGCGGAGCCGTGCCACTACAAGCTGAGTTGGGTGATCTGGCTTAGCGGCACGGTCCGCCGTGCCCGCCCGTTATTGCCTTCCGTTTACCTGTCATTCAATGCTGCCACTCCGGGCAGCGTCTTGCCTTCGAGAAACTCCAGCGATGCTCCGCCGCCGGTCGAGATGTGCGAGATGTGTGTCTCGACTCCCGCCTGGTGAACTGCCGCCACCGAATCACCACCGCCGACAACCGAAATCGCCCCCAGATCGCTCGCATTGGCAACAGACTGCGCCACCGCTTTGGTGCCTTCATCGTACGGCGGCGTCTCGAAGACCCCCATCGGACCATTCCAGAACACTGTCCCGGCGCCCTGCAGAGCATCGTCGAAATCTTTGAACGTGTGCGGTCCGATATCGTAACCGGCCATGTCGTCTGGAATCGACTCGACTGCGACGATCTGCGGATGCGAGTCGGGCGAAAGGTCCTTGGCGACCACGCAATCCCAGGGCAGGATGATCCGCTTGCCGTTGCGTTCGGCGTCGTGGATAATCCGACGCGCCGTGTCGACGAGGTCTTCCTCGCAAAGCGACTTACCGATCGGCTTGCCTTGGGCTTTCAGAAACGTAAACGCCATCCCCCCGCCGATGAGGAAGAGGTCGACCGTTTTCATCAGGTGGGTGAGGACTTCCAACTTTCCAGAGACCTTTGCGCCGCCCAGAATCGCAACCAGCGGGCGTTTGGGATTGCCGAGCAGGCGTCCGAGGAAATCGAGCTCTTTCTCCATCAAGTAGCCCGCCACCGCGGTGCGCAGGAATTTCGTGATGCCTTCCGTCGAGGCGTGCGCGCGGTGCGCGCTGCCGAAAGCATCATTGACATAGAGGTCGGCGAGCGCCGCCATACGCCGAGCGAATTCGGGGTCATTCTTCTCTTCCGCGGCGTGAAATCGCACGTTTTCCAGCAGGCAGACTTCGCCATCGGAGAGCGATCGAACCGTATTCTCGGGCTTAAGCCCGATGCAGTCCTCAGAGAACGCGACCGGACGTCCGAGCAAGCGGCTAAAATGCTCCGCTACCGGCCGTAGCGAGTACTTCGGCTCCGGTCCAGCCTTGGGCCGGCCCAGGTGAGAAGCCAGGATTACCCGCGCACCCGCTTCTGACAGTTTGCGAACTGTCGGAATCGCCGCCTGCAGCCTCGTGTCATCCGTCACCTTGCCATCGGCAAGAGGCACATTGAAATCCACCCGCACAAACACACGCTTGCCGCGCACGCGGTCAATGATGTCATCGATAGTCTTCTTGTTCATGTAACGCTCTTCAATCCGCAATCGCCAATCGTTCAGTCGTGCATTCGCAACATCATGTCGACAACACGATTCGAGAATCCCCATTCGTTGTCGTACCACGAGAAGATCTTCACCAAGGTTCCCTTGGCCCGGGTTTCCAGCGAGTCGAAGATCGACGAATGTGCGTCGTGGACGATGTCTATCGACACGATCGGTTCATCGCAGTAGGCCAGGATCCCCTTCATTGGTCCGAAGGCGGCCTTCTTCATGGCGGCGTTGATTTCTTCGGCTGTGGTCGGCTTGGCCGTGATGCAGGTCAGATCGACCAGGGATCCATCGGGAACTGGGGCGCGCACGGCCACACCGTCCAGTTTGCCCTCCAACTGAGGCAAGACTTGCCCGATTGCTTTGGCCGCGCCCGTTGAAGTTGGGATCAGTGACATGGCAGCCGAGCGGGCGCGCCGCAGGTCCTTGTGCGGCAGATCGAGAATGCGCTGATCGTTCGTGTAAGCGTGAATCGTCGTCATGTATCCGGAAACGATTCCATATTCATCGTCCAGGACTTTGGCGACTGGCGCCAGGCAGTTTGTCGTGCATGAGCCGATCGAGATGATGATGTGCTTCTTGGGGTCGTACCCTTGATCGTTAACGCCAATGACGAATGTTCCGTCGGCCTTCTTGGCCGGCGCCGAGATCAGGACGCGCTTGGCGCCCGCGGTCAGATGCGCCGCTGCTTTCTCGCGATCGGTGAACAGCCCGGTGGACTCCAGTACCACCTCGGCGCCGAGTTCTTTCCACGGCAACTTGGAAGGGTCTTTTTCGGCGGTGACGCGCACTTTCTTGCCGTTGATGTTGAGAAGATCGCCTTCCGCCTTAATGGGCATGTCCAGACGACCGTGAATTGAGTCGTACTTCAGCAGATGGGCCATAGTCGGCGCGTCGCAAATGTCGTTAATGCCGACGATGTCCAATTGCGGATTTCCCATCGCCGCGCGGTACACCAGACGTCCAATGCGGCCGAAGCCGTTGATCCCAATCTTTATAGCCATTACTCCCTCCTCGAATTGTCGCAGATGCAATGATGTGCGCCAGATCAACTGGCTGACCTGGTGAAGCACCGCGTCCATCTAACGGTACATGTACGCGGCTCCAAAGAGAATCTGAGTTCCTGAGTAGTCCTTGGCTTCGAACAACTCCTTGTCAAACTTTGCGTGCTGATACTTGACCATGCCGGTCAACGCAAACGATGGCGAAAGCACCAGGTTGGCCCCGCCGCCGAAGTAATACCCAAGCGCGGTGCGGGATTCCGATGAATAGCCGTAATACCCGGCCGTTGTGACTTCGACAACCTCGGTTCCAACAATGACCGATCCGCCGGCCTTCAGCAACGGCTGGAGTTTTTGACCAGCACGTTTGGCCATGGGATAGACAATCACTCCCGCGGAAAGCGGGTAGAGCGTCGCGTTGCCGAATGCGTCGAAGTCCTGAGTGCGAATGCGCAAATCGCCGCGATTGATGGCGCCCACATTGAAGTCAAGATTGAGAATTCCGATGAGATTCGGCTGGTAGAATAATTCCAAATGGAACGCGGTGCCGGAAGCATCGAGCCGGGTATCTGGCGTCGAAATGTCGTTGCCGAGGTCACTGATGAACCACGGGCCAAGCTGACCTCCGACCAGCGCTTTGCGCCACTGCCCCGGGGTCGGCTCCTTGCGCGCCTGTTCGGGAATGCCCGCCAAGGGCTGGGCGAGACTCGAGGATACCGACACGAGTATCAGCGCCGCGGTGATTAGAATCGAAATTTTCTTACAGCACATAACCTCTCCAATCTTAACGAACTCGGAGTGTAACTCCTGCGGAAATCCAGACACCCGACAAATCGAATTCCCCTTGGTCAGTATAGTTCAAATCACTCAAGCGATAGGCCACATCGCCCACAAGCCCGAACTTGTCCGTGAGATAGTACTCTCCGCCCCCACCTATCAAGAACCCGAACGCAGCTTTTGTTCCCTCTGTGTATACGCCGCGGACGTCAGGACTGACGAGGCTGGGCTGATCGGCCGCAATCAGCACCGAGGCCCCCCCGCGCGCATAGAGATTGTGAGGGTGACTCACTCCCCCCAATTCCTTGACCGCCCTGATGCCGAGGAACAACGGAATGAAATCCACCCGGCCCTGTCCCAGGAGGATCTGCGGAGCGGTATCGGCTGGGGGAGGGTTCAATCGATAACCGGTTACTTCGACATCGCGCCTCTGCGAGAACCCGGCGGAAAGCTCCACCCACCACATGCTGTGAAGATTGAACAACCCATACAATTCGAGAAAGGGGAGCATGTGCCCCTTCTCTTCGACAACCGCATCATAGACAAGTGTATCTCCCCCCAACAGGCTGATTCGCGCCAGTGTCCCGGCGACATCACTTTGGGGCCACGCACCAACCCGTATTCCAAAACGGTCGCCTTGCCGGCTCGCCGCCGCCGACTCGACGGCTGAGGATAAGATCACCAAAGACACGAGAATCAGAGCCGCGCCGAATTGGGCGCATCGGGATCGGTGCACAATGACCTTCTCTCTTAGCCGAAGAAGTATGCCGCTTCTTCGAACAGTTCGGGTGGGACTGTCCTTGTCTTACCAGCCACATCGGCGAGAGGAATCGATGTGATCTGACTGCCCTTGTATGTGACCATGCGACCGAATTGCCCCTGCTCGATCAGCCGGACCGCATGCAGGCCAAAACGTGTGCACATATACCGGTCAAATGCTGTCGGCGAGCCTCCGCGCTGGACATGCCCGAGAATAACCTCGCGCGTCTCATATCCGGTACGGTTTTCGATCTCGCGGGCCAGCACCTGTCCGATTCCACCCAATCGAACATGACCGAACTCATCCTTCTCAGAATCCTGCAGTACCATATTGCCTTCGCCACCCTTGCCGTTGGCAATCGTCAACGTCGCTCCTTCGGCTGCCACAACGATGGACCAGTCTTTGCCGCCTTCATGGCGACGCGTGATCAGCGCGCAAAGCTCGTCGATGTTGGTCGGGCGCTCCGGAATGAGAATCGCGTCCGCGCCGCCGGATATTCCACCCTGGAGCGCAATCCATCCCGCATGTCGCCCCATCACTTCTACAACCATGACGCGTTTGTGCGACTCGGTCGTGGTCCGTACCCGGTCGATAGCTTCAACCACCGTATTGACCGCCGTATCAAAGCCGAAGCAATAATCCGTACCGAACAGATCGTTGTCGATCGTCTTTGGAACGCCGACGATCGGAATGCCGTTCTCGAACAGGGCGTTGGCCACGCCTTGGGTGTCTTCGCCTCCTATGGCCACGATTCCATCCAAACCCAGGTTCTTGACCGTATGTTTCGCCTGCTCGATCCCGCCTTCCTTCTTCACGGGATTGGTGCGGGAGGTCTTCAGGATCGTGCCGCCAAGTCCCAGGATTCCTGAGACTTCGTGGAGCACGATCGGACGGGTCTTGCCCTCTTTGAGCAGCCCTTTCCAGCCCTCCAAGATGCCAGTGACCTGCCAGCGGTTGTGTTTGATGGCTTTGACGACGATGGCGCGGATGACGGCGTTCAGGCCGGGCGCATCGCCGCCGGAGGTCAGTATGCCTATGTGTTTGGATTCCAAGTCAGTTACCCATCCCTCTCCCGGACGCAGCGACAATCGGGAGGGGCAAGTATGCCCACAGAGGAGTGGATGTCAAGATGGCGGACAGACCAAGATGTCCAAAAACGGAGACTGGGAACGAGCTATGCCCCTTAGCCTTACCGAGGCCAATGTGTGGGTGTTGAGCCGATCTGCTTCCACAATGAGACCGTATCGCCCAAAACCCAACCCGAGACGACCCGTGCCTCACGGATCCTGAAGATCGCGACTCCGGAGTACTCGACTTCTTGCCCTGAGGCTGGCACTCCCAGCAACGTTCCCGAATGCGTTCCACGGTATGTCAGGAGCGCGGCAAGGCGGTCTCCTTCGACGATCATCTCCTCAATGTAGTTCCGAAAATCCGGGAATGCGCCGCGCACGGTCCCCATGTACTCTCGAAATCCTGCATGCCCCGAGACATCGATGCCGAGAGACCCCCGAAAGACGATGTCATCGGCGATCAGTGCGGGGATCAACTCGAATCGCCAGTGGTTCCACATCTCTTCGTAGTAGCGAACAATGAGTTGCCGATTGGGGTCCACGTGCCCAATCTGCGCTTACGGGACGACAAGTGCAATCCCGATCCCGTTACCTGCTACTCCAGCAAACTTGCTTCTGGCGGAATGAGAAATATAACGCCTGACCGACCATTCGCAGGGAGAGTGACCCGCGCCGTGCCTTGAGTGATTGTCGCGCAATCAGCGTCACCAATCCGCTCAAACGTGCACCGTTCGATACTCTCCCAGTTATCGCCTTCGCAATTCTTGAAGTTCGTCGTGATGATCACTTGGAAGCCTTGAGAGGTCGGGTGCCGTCCTGTCCGACGGCTGGAGATCTTCGTATTGAAGGGGACCGTGCAAGTGTCGAAGTCCTCGCACGCCTGATCGTTGCAAATACGCAACCGCATCGACCCTGCCTGATTGAATTCTACCAGCGTATCGGTGATGATCCCCGATTCTGAGGTAATCGTGTAGCCATTCTCGGGACGGCTCTCGCCGACGAGAGGGAAGGGCCCCGGGCAGATATTGGCCGTGTCCACGGCGAGAGTGTCGGTATAGAAGATGGCCGGGCCCGATCGGATGCCGTACTCGATCACCACCCTGAAGAGACCGCTGAAATCCGTCAACTCATTGGTGATGACATCCGCTTTTTCCGGCCCGGTTACCTTCTTGTCATCGCCGCAGCCAGGGAGACTGCAGACCAAGGCAAGGCACAGCGTGGATGTCACCGCGATTTTCGCTGCTACTGCTTGTGTCATCACAATCCTCCTTCCGGATATCCCGCCGCCCCGGCATGCACCACGGGGCGACGGGCTGATTTCGTCGAGGCGGCAGCAACCGCCTCAACAATGGTTGTGAGGGAACGCCTTCCCCCCCAATAGACACGCCCTGACGGGCACAATCAGATGTGCATCAACTGTCATGCCGGAGGCTCGAATTCGGGGAGAGCTTGTCGAAGGAATTGTCGATCGACAATGAAAGGCCGACACGAAAGTCCCAGGTGCAGGAAGGCGGGGGTTGCTTTGATGGAAAGGTACGGATTCCCAGTGGACAATGGCTATGCTGCAGGGGATGATTGCGAAGTACTACGCAGATGCGCGAAGCGGCGGTACGCGCGAATCACCGGTTGGGATAGCGGTAGCGAATGATGTCGCTGCCGGTGATTTCCGAGAGCGGGATGTTGACCTTGATCATGAATCGTCCGAGGTCCCATTTGGGTCTGCCGCTGTAGCGCTGCGCCTCGGACGAATAGACGGGAAGATCGAGTTGGATAAACCATTCATGAGGCTCGGAATTCTCATCATCTGACGCTGCGACCAGGCTGAGTCCGCCTTCAAATATGGGATGCGCCATATCATTGCCACCGGCAGCCGTACCGAAAACCCCGGCGAATACCTCTTGCAGGAGGTGGATCCTCGCTTGGCAACCCATCGACGCAAAACGATCTGGGCGAGCTTGCCAGATGGGAATTCCTCTGACTTGTCCCTCCACCGCGATATCGAATCGCTCCTGAATCGGCAGGTTGCCCGTTGAGGTTCCGCCTGCGGCCCAAGCAGTGAACTGGGGCTTGGCCCAGGCAATGTCTAAGGCAACGCGGCGATAGTCAAAGTCGCCACCCATCCAGTCCGAGGCGATGCGGATCGATGTTGAAAGCAGCACTGTTTTCGAAGCCCTGTCGCCGAAGCCATGCATCGTGAAGTGAAATTCGAACCAGCGATGATCACCCCTTGTCCAGAGGTTGTCATTCAGAATGCGCAGTCGCCTATATTCTTCGGAGACGATTCTCACAGAACCGCCAGCCCATCCTCTTTCTTCTGACCGCGAGTAACCAAGACTGGCCATGACGCCGAATCCCCTCCGGCCGGGCGCATCGATGAGTCCTGCTGGAGTGGTGAATGTCCATTCAGTCCCGTAGTGCCAGATCGGTGTCAGGTCAGCGGCGAGTTTTCCGCGGTCTTCTCGTTGGTTGTGCGCCGCATTCACATTTAGGACCAGGAGGGCTCCTCTCGCGCGGTGAACTCCAAAACTCACATAGCTATCCGCGCCCAAGTCCCACCCGAATCCTTCCCGATAAACGGGCCAAGGGAGGGCTCCAAATCCAAATGGGCCTGCCTCCCAGAACCCTTGCCCGGGTTTACATGTCTGGGTCGCCACCTGTTTGGAATCGAAGTAATCCCGAACACTTAATCCCGCCGAATCATCTGAAGCCGGGACTGATAGTTGTTCAGTGGGGGCCGATCTCACTGAGTCGCTCGCGCCAACCTGTGGAAGACCTATTGCGGGGTGACTCGTCAGGGCCACGAGCGAGACTATAGCCATCCGAGTCGATACGCCGCATACCATAGGACCCACGCGCCCGTTATTGATTCAAGTCACATAGCACGAAATGGAAGCGGGGCGTCAGACGGCGCCCCGCTTCCGCAATTGCCTTAGTCATCCGCTGCGTTGCAATCTCGACTTTGAAAATTCCTGCACTTACGCCGGCAGTTTTGATTGCCACCGATATAGCCGCGGGCGCAGTTCCTTACCCATTTGAAGAACCCGCCCAAGAACGCTGGCTGTACCATGCTCACACCCCCGCCGCCAGCCAGCGAAACTGCGGGCCCCGCGGAGGTACCGGTCTGCACAGCGAACCCCGAAGTCGCGACATTCTGAGCCTGCTGCGCCTCCGGCACGCACGCCAACCCCACCAGGACTAAGTCTGTGATCATGATTGTCACCGCCAGTGACACCAGAGCATTGCGTAATCTACCCATCTTTCTCCTCCATCTGTAAAGGTCAATTCACCCCTTGTGTGCAACTTCGCAGCAACTCCGTCGATTTACTGCCGCGCCTCCTTTCCGGGGGATGCTGTAGTAGGTTCACTGATGGTGGGGAGGAGAGCGACCCCGTAGGCGGTCAGATCGATAACCCTACCGCTGAGAGGGTTAATGAGAGCCACAATCTTGGGAGCATCTTCAGAACTGGTGTAAGGACAATCACAACCGACTATGTATGTCCCGGTCCAAATGGCCGTCGAATCGGAGGGCCGCCAATCAAGGACAAGATTGATCTTTGTCAAGTCCGGCTCATCGCGAGCCGTTGTTCCGTCCCGCGACGCCAGGACGGATTCGAATCGCTTGCTAATTTCAGCCGGAGGCATCAGGTGTCCCCAATCCCCGGGCAGGAGCCGGGGTCGCTCAATTGGGCCACGGTTTGACTGATCATCAAGCAACCCGATGTCCTCGTTGGGAAGGGCAAAGGGACCAAATTCGTATCGCACGGCGAACGCAACGACCGCGGCGAAGGTCCCCCAGACAATCATGAGGGCCATAATGATTCGGAAGGTCCAACGGCGGAAGGCAGTAAGCTTGTTGCTCACGACTCCTCCTTGAATTTCCCCGCCGCCGGCGACGGGAAAGACGTGGGAGGCCGGCGGCAGGGTGTGAGGGAGTCCCTCCTCCCCCGAGAAGGACACGCCCCTAAACGGGCTCCCGCCGCGATCATATCAACTTCCGTGCCGAAGCAGGTTCTGCATCGAGGAGATAAAGTGACAACTGAGCGCTTCCCACGAAGAGGCTGAACCGGTGCGAATTGCGTCCTGTTTACGTTTAGCTGTCGCCCGCATGTGACCCGGTCGAATCGCTCGAGATTGGTTTCGCCCGCGATGCACTTCGCACCTGACTGCGTAGCGCTTCGCGCCCGCACTCCGCCGTTCATCCGTCTCCGGCAGATTCCGCTTGACAAAAACAGACTTATCGTGCTACTCGTGCAGTGCATACCAACGCCCCCCGCCTCAAGGGGTTATGACGGAATCGCACGGTTCTATTCGCAAGCAAATCATCTGCGCCACGTGGGAGGTGCAGTCGTCTATCCACTTTTCACAATGAGGTACGTCATGAAGAGGTCGCTTATCCGGGCCGCCCTCGCGGTCGTGTTGTGTGTGCTCGCCATCAGCTCGACAGCGTCGGCGAGAAGCAGGAACTGGATAGATATGAGACGCGGGCATCCAGCGGGCGACTGGGCTATGATGGCGACGAGGGTGGTCAGCTTGCTCGCGAACGGTCCAGTTCGTACGCCATCCGGCTTCATCCATCCGAGCCTCGTCACCGTCGCTAACTCACTCAACATGACAATCACATCAGGCTCGGGTCATGACAATAAGGCCGGCCGCATCACAAGGACCCGATAATGCACGCCGACTCGTTGTCGTTATTCGATGCGGCGGAGAGACTCCTTGGCAAGCGCGAGTATGAGGCGGCTCTAGCGCTTATCGACAACAGATGTGGTGACCTGTCGAGTTGCTCGGAGTCTGACGCTGCCCACCTGATCATTCTCAGAAGTGAGTGTCTTGCCTTTCTCGGACGCCAAGAGGAAGCGGCACAGTCATGCGGAAAGTTGCGGGAGAGTCTGAGTGTCTCCAATCAACACTCCCTTTTCGCCCGTTGCAGCCTAATCTTCGGTATCGCCGAGTACTATCTGGGACATCTGCCCGTTGCGCTCGAGGCGGTGCATGCCGCGATGTATTCGTACAAACGAGCAAATGCAATTGAGGGCGTCGTTCGTTGTTTGAATTGGATCGGAAATATCGCGTTTGAGAGCTCGGACCTCGGTCTCTCATGCCGCGCTTATCAGGAGTGCATCGCTCAAGCCGCTCAGTCTGGTTTGCGACGCTGGCAGGCCGTGGGGCGCTACAATCTGGCGAAGGCACTAGCGCTATGCGGAGCGATCGTCGAGTCAAGCAATGCTCTCGAGGAGAACCGCCCGGAGCTCGTCGAGTCTTCCGATACCCTAAACATCCTTCGTAGTGACCTGCTGACCTGTTTCGTGGATATACAGTACCGCAGGTACGCACTCGCTCGAACAGGACTGACGTCACTTCAAGAGCAAGTGATGCCTTCCCGTCACGTACGTGAGCAAGGTGCCTGGTGCGAATACATGGGCGAACTTGAACTCGCCGAAGGCAATCTCAGTGAAGCCGAAAAACATCTGCTTCACGGAATCAGCATCGCTTCCGGCGACTCCCACGACGAATCTGTCATTGGGCAGTCCCGACGCCTCCTCGCCGAAGTTCGCTTGGCTCAAGGCAATCCCGCAGAAGCCATTGCCGAATCCGAGCGCGCGCTCCAGTCGATCATGAAAGTCGGCGAGCGCTTCGAAGAAGGCGTCGTCTATCGCGTACTCGCCCAAGCCCGTCTCGAATTGGGGCGGGAGGCCGAACCTCGCGCCGACTACAAGCAATCCGTCGGCATCCTCCGAGACATTGGCGCCCGGTTCGAGTTGGCGAAGTCCTGCCTCGCCGCTGGAAGCGCCCACGCCTTCTCGCGTCGCGAGCGCCTGGCCTATCTCGTCGAGGCCGAACGCCTCTTCGGCGAAATCGGGGTCGAGTATTGGACTGAGCAAACACGCGAATCGCTCAAGCAAGTACTCAGCGATCGTGAGGTGGAGTTGCAGGCGCACGCCGCGGTCGAACCTGTCACCTCATCGACATTGTTCATCACCGCCGATCGGACCACGTTGCAGACCCTGCATCTTGCCGACTGCTATGCGCGGACTGACATCGGCGTCCTCATCACGGGAGAGACCGGGGTTGGCAAGGATCAGCTGGCACGGTACATCCATTCGATCAGTCCGCGTCGGGAACGGCCATTTGTCGCCATCGATCTGAACACGATTCCTGAGACACTGCTCGAAAGCACACTTTTCGGGCATCGGAAGGGGTCGTTTACGGGGGCGGCGGGTGAGCGAATCGGACTGCTGGAGTCGGCCAATGGCGGCACGGTGTTCTTCAACGAGATCGGAAACCTCCCGCCCGCATTTCAGGCGCGGCTGCTTGAAGTTCTCGACACGCGTCAAGTGCGGCGCTTGGGAGAGACCAAGCCGGTCGCGCTGGATATTCGTTTTATCGCCGCGACAAACGCGGATTTGGCCGACGCCGTAAACGCCGGGAGATTCCGCTCCGACTTGTACTACCGGTTTGCCGAAGCGCCGCTGCATCTGCTTCCATTACGAGAGCGACGCGCCGATATCATTCCACTGATCCGGCATTTTCTGATGGAGCTCGGTATGCCAGCTTCCGAGTCGGCTCTCTTGGATCGCCAGCTTTGGGTTGACCGTGCCCACAATGGACACTGGGATGGCAACGTCCGGCGCCTGCGCTCATTTGTGCGCCAGTTGGTCGCGATTGCCGAACGCCCATCTGATCCTGAGTTCCCGGGATGGGGTGCTCGTTTGCTCGAGCAGATGGATGTGATCGCCGAGCCAAACATTGGTGCCCGTGTCTCGAGAGATACTCTGGTCGAAGCCCTGGGGCGCAATCAATGGAATCAGCGCGCGACCGCGCGGGTGTTGGGGATCACGGAAGGCGGTATCCGCCATCTTATGCGGCGTCTGAGCATTCAAAGACCTGAAATGGCCTAAGGACGCCCAAGGCAGGAAGCACATAATCCGCTTGTTATCGACCGCTGGTTTCCGCAATCTGTCTGCCCGGCACACGATTCTCGTGGCCGGGCAGACCCATGATTAACGTGATCATCCCCGCCGCCGGTGTGGGCACCCGGCTCAGGCCACACACCCACACTGCTCCCAAGGCATTACTCCCGGTGGCCGGACAACCGATCCTGGGCCACATTCTCGAGCGGCTATCGGGATTGAAGGACATCGGCACGATCCGCATTGTTGTCGGGTTTCTTGGTGACCAGATCGAAGAATTCGTCAAGAGAGAGTTCCATCTGCCTGTCCGTTTTGTCCGTCAGGAGGAACTGCTCGGGCTCGGATACGCGGTGCATCTTGCCTTGGCGGATACACTCGATGACAATCCCGTATTGATCATACTCGGCGATACGATTCTCGATGTCGATCTGGCCGCATTTGTCGCGGGGCCCGACGATGCTATCGGAGTCAAGGCTGTCTCGGACCCTCGCCGTTTTGGCGTGGTCGAGACCGACGGCGTATATGTTAGCAAGCTCGTGGAGAAACCGGAGCATCCCGCGTCGGATTTGGCAGTGGTCGGTCTCTACGGCATACACTCGACAAAACTGCTTCGCCAGTGCCTCAAGGATATCATTGCCGCCGCCAAGACATCGGCAGGTGAGATTCAAATGACTGATGCTTTGCAGCTGATGGTCGAACGGGGCAGCAAGACACGAGTCGTGCCCGTCGACGGCTGGTTCGACTGCGGCAAGGTGGAGACACTGCTTGAAACCAATCGCTACCTCTTGGGCAAACACTCGGTCCGTTATGAATTGGACGGTTCCATTGTGATTCCGCCTGTGTATATTGCCCCTTCGGCTCTGGTCGAACGCTCCGTGCTCGGACCGTATGTGTCAGTCGGTCACCGGGCTCGGGTCACTGACTCGGTAGTGACGAATTCGATCATCGCCGACGACGCTCAGGTCAGCCGGTGTATCATGGAGGATTCACTCATCGGCGCGCGGGCGGTCGTGGAAGGCAATGCGAAGCGACTCAATGTTGGCGACTCATCATTCGTGGGTTTGTCCTTATAACCACAAACTGGCCATAGCAACAACGCTGCGACGACGGTCGATATGACCCGCGGCGGGAGGTTGAATGAACGGCGATTTTCTATTCACATCAGAGTCTGTCACCGAAGGCCATCCGGATAAAGTCTGCGACCAGATTTCCGATGCGGTCTTAGACGAAGTCCTCAGAACAGACAAGACCGGACGGGTGGCGTGCGAGACCTTTGTCACCGTCGGCCTCGTCATCGTAGGCGGCGAGATCACCACGTCCGCCTACATCGACATTCACAAACTTGTCCGCGGCACATTGAAAGAGATTGGCTACACGGATTGCGGATTTAGTTACGATACGTGCGCAATCCTCAACGCCATCGGCCCGCAGTCACCCGACATCGCCCAAGGCGTAGACACGGGTGGCGCCGGGGATCAGGGGCTCATGGTCGGCTACGCATGTCGCGAGACTCCCGAACTCATGCCGATGCCGATCATGCTCGCGCACCATCTGACCCGTCGGCTGGCGGAGGTACGAAAGAAGAAGATTCTGCCCTATCTTGGGCCGGATGGCAAGTCGCAGGTTACAGTGCAGTACGAAGGCGGCGTTCCGGCTCGCGTCCATACCGTGGTCTTGGCGGCACAGCATAACGAGTCGATTCTCGATTCCAGCGGCAAACAGATCACGCAGAAGTCGCGCGATGAACTAATCAACGAAGTGGTGCGCCCGGTGATTCCGAAGCGGCTGCTCGACGACAAGACGATCTTCCACGTGAATCCGACCGGCAAATTCGTGGTCGGCGGACCGCAATCGGACACGGGCATGACCGGCCGCAAGATCATCGTCGACACGTACGGCGGCATGGCGCCTCACGGCGGCGGCGCGTTTTCCGGCAAAGATCCGACCAAGGTCGACCGCTCCGCCGCGTACATGGCCCGCCACATCGCCAAAAACATTGTCGCCGCCGAATTGGCGGACAAATGCACTGTGCAGTTAGCCTATGCGATCGGTGTCGCTGAACCAGTCTCTGTCATGCTCGATTGCGGCGGAACTGAAAAGGTCGATTCAAAGCGTCTGGCGGAATTGGTCCGCAAGACCTGGGACCTGACCCCCAAAGGTCTCATCGAATATCTGCAATTGCGACGTCCCGTTTACAAGGCGACAGCCGCCTATGGGCATTTCGGCCGCACCGAAGAATCGTTTACCTGGGAACTGACAAACATGGCCGCGTCGCTGGCCAAGCAAGCATAGTCGCCTTTCTCGACGACACAGAGGAGCAAATCACTCGATGGACTACCACGTTTCCGACTTATCTCTGGCGGCCAAGGGCCAGCTTCGTATTGAGTGGGCCGAAAAAAACATGCCCGTCCTTCGGCTCATCCGTCAACGCTTTGCGAAGGAGAAACCCCTCAAGGGGGTCAAGGTCGGTTGTTGCCTGCACGTGACGACCGAGACCGCGAACTTGATGGAGACTTTGAAGTCAGGCGGCGCCGATGTCCGGCTCTGCGCGTCCAATCCGCTTTCAACGCAGGACGATGTTGCCGCATCCTTGGCCAAGAATACAAACATCGGCATCTATGCCACCCGCGGCGAAGACAATAAGACCTACTACAAGCACATCGACGCCGTGCTCGCGATGAAACCACAAATCACTATCGATGATGGCGCCGACCTCGTCAGTGCCTTGCACCACGAAAGCAAAAGCGACGTCACTGCCGGGATCTGGGGCGGTTTGGAAGAGACGACCACGGGCGTGATCCGTCTGCGCGCCATGGCCAAGGAAGGTGTCCTGAAGTTCCCGATGGTCGCAATCAACGACTCGCAGACCAAACACTTCTTCGATAATCGTTACGGCACCGGCCAATCCACCATTGATGGAATTCTCCGCTGTACCAATCATCTGTTGGCCGGCTCCAAGGTCGTCATCATCGGCTACGGATGGTGTGGACGCGGCGTGGCGGTGCGTGCGCGCGGAATGGGCTCCGACGTGATCGTCTGCGAGGTCGAGCCGGTCAAGGCGATTGAAGCGGTGATGGACGGGTTCCGTGTCATGCCGATGGCCCAGGCGGCCAAAGAGGGCGACGTTTTCATAACACTTACCGGCAATCTCGCTGTTGTCCGCAAAGAGCATATCGCGAAGATGAAGGACAACGCAGTGATCGCCAATTCCGGACACTTCAACGTCGAGATCGACATCGACGCGCTCGAGAAGATGTCGAAAGGCAAACGCAAGGTTCGCCACGAGGTCGAAGAGTACACTCTCAAAGACGGACGGCGCATTCACCTGCTCGGTGAAGGGCGCCTGATCAATCTCGCCGCCGCTGAAGGTCATCCTGCCATGGTCATGGACATGTCTTTCGCCAATCAGGCGCTGGGCGTCGAGTTCATCGTCAAAAACCGCGGACGCCTCCCACTGGGTGTACACCCGCTGCCCGAGAAGATTGACCGCGAAATCGCGCGGCTGAAACTCAAATCGATGGGTGTCAAGATCGATACACTCACACCGGCGCAAAAGAAGTACCTCGCCGAGTGGACGATGGGGACTTAGGGCCGAGCCTGCTCTTTTAAATGACCGGAATCCTGACGGCGCCGCATCTTGAATGCGGCGCCGTTCCTGCATATAATCGGACAAGACTTCTCACCGTTCACTCATACAGGAGGAGATTGCCATGATACTGGTCCGCAACTCATTTCAGTTGAAGTTCGGCAAGGCCAAAGATGCCAAGGCCGTTGTGAAGGATGGACTCACCGCGCTCACTGCGCTCGGTTTGATTGAAAACCGCGCATATATCGATCTCACTGGACCGTTCTACACACTCGTGCTCGAAAACACCTGGGATGACATGGCCGCATTCGAACGCGCTCTCGCGGACATGGGCGCCAACAAGCAGTGGCAGGAATGGTATTCTAAGCTCCTGCCTTTGGTCGAATCCGGGCACCGGGAAATCTACTCGGTCATCGTTTGATGGAACTGTCTCAGGCTCAAGCGCTGTCCTTCGATTGCTACGGCACGCTGATCGATTGGGAGGCTGGCCTGCTGGCCGTGCTGCGTCCATGGATCCATCACCACGGACTCCTGATTGATAACGAACGGCTGTTGGAGGAATTCGGAAGGGCCGAATCCCGGATCGAACGCGACAATCCGTCGGTTCCTTACACGGATGTCTTGCGCCATGTGCACCATGCCTTGGCGCGTCAGTTCGGTTTGCCCGAGGATATCGATGCAGCGGGGAACTTCGCCGAATCGATAGGTGACTGGCCGCCCTTTCCTGATACGATCGAGGCTCTGCATAACCTTCAAGCACGCTACAAGCTCGTCATTGTCTCCAACACCGATCATGCTTCGTTTGCGAAAACGCGACAACGTCTCGGGATCAAATTCGACGCCGTTGTCATCGCCGAGGATGTTGGCGCTTACAAGCCCGACCAGCGCATGTTCGAGCGCGCTTTCGAAGTCATCGGCGAACTGGGGATTCCGAAGGAACGAATCGTCCATGTCGCTCAGAGTCTCTATCACGACCATGTCCCGGCGAAAGCGCTCGGGTTGACCACGGTCTGGGTGGACCGTTATCGCGGCAAACATGGTACTGGCGCGACTGTCTTGCCCGCGACCGATGTGCAGCCAGATTACACGGTTACGAGTCTTCGGGAACTTGCGGACTTGGCCGGTGTTTCATCCTCCTGACAAGCAACAGCGCTAAACAAAACCGAAGAACTTCACACTCGGGAGGAGCAATGATCAAGGTCATCCCCGCCAAAGACCGTCATTTCAATGATTTTGGCTGGCTGAAGACGTATTGGTTGTTCTCGTTCGACACCTACCACGATCCGCAGAACATGAACTTCGGATCGTTGCGCGTCTTCAACGACGATGTCGTCGATCCGCAGGGCGGATTTCCGCCGCACGCGCATGCCGAAATGGAGATCATTACGATTGTGCTCTCCGGCGCCGTGGCTCATTCTGACAGCATGGGCAACAAAACAGTCATCCGCGCCGGCGATGTCCAACGCATGACCGCGGGGACCGGCGTGCGGCATTCAGAATTCAATTTCGAAACCGAGCCACTGCACCTGTATCAGATCTGGATCATGCCCGACAAGCGCGGACTTGCGCCGAGCTATGAGCAGAAGACGATCCGCATCGCAGACCTGAAGAACCAGTTGCGCGCCGTGGCCTCAATCGACCCGTCGCATCAGGATGTGGTCTCACTCAACACCGATGCCACGATCTACCTCTCCGACATGGACAAGGGGCATGAGCATCGTTTTGAGAACGCCGCAAACCGCCGTCTCTTCTTCCATGTCACCTCAGGCGCAATCGAAGCAAACGGTACCCGTCTCGAAGAACACGACCAGGGACGGGTCGAAGGGGAATCTGCACTAACAATCAAGTCACTGCAGCCTTCACGGTTCATTGTCGTTGAAGTACCCTAAGCCCAATGGCTCCCGGTCGGGTTTCTACTTCCGGACGCGCGACAACGCGATCAGTCCGGCGAGGAGACAGATCGCGTTCGGCGTCCAAGCCGCGACCAACGATGAGTGCTGAACCAGCGATGGTGCAATGTCGTTCAGGAGTGGCCGCAACGCGCCGCTGTGCCCCAGCGAGCGGAAGATCTCGTAGAGGACCCGAACGACAAATGTGACCATCATCGCGATGCCGAAGTTGAGCGCCATGCCCGCGTGCTTGGTCCGGGCAGCGATCGGGAAACCGATCATGACCACGATCAGGTTGATGAAGGGAAAGGCGATCTTGAGCGCGAGCTCCGTCTCTTCCGTTGTGGGGTCGCCGCCGGTACTGCGCAAACGCTTGACGCTTTGACTCAATTCGCGATAAGTCATCTGCTGGGGATTGACCCGTTTGCGGACGACATCCTCCGGCGTTTCACTCCACGCCGGGAAAAACGTCTTGTGAAACGACTCGTACCCAATCGCACTGTCGCCGCTCGGGTCAAACGTCCGGATTCCACCTTCCTCGGCGACCCAGATCGTATCCTGATACCAGAGTCGCTTCATCTCGACTGTCTCCGAGAGTTGACCGCCGGCGATTGTCTGGACTGTGACATCGGTGCCGAGATTCTGCTTCGTGTTAAACGTGCGGAAGTGATAGACGCGTCCGTCCGCTCCGGCGACAAAGACATTCTGCAGGAGCAGGCGCGCCGGCTCGACCGTACCTCGGACCGATTGCTCGCGCAACTCGACACGTTTCCGTTCGAACTGCGGATACACTGTCTCTCCGGCCGCAAAAACCGAGGCGGAGATGATCAAGCCCAGGATCAGGAACGGAGCCGACAACCGCCACAGCGACAGGCCCGCGGCCCGCATCGCGAGCAGCTCGTTTGTCTTGGCCAGAAATCCGACGGCAAATAGGGTCGCGAGCAACACCCCGACCGGTGCTACAAGGATGAGCACGTAAGGCGTGTAATAGACATAGTAAAGGGACACATAGGTGAATGGCACGCCTTTGTCGATAAACTTGTCGAGGTTCTCGACCAGATCAACGATGATGAAGACCACCCAGAATGCCAGCATCGACCAGAAGAAATTGAAGAGGAATTTCCCGATCAGATAGCGGTCGATGCGGTTCAACACGGCCAGTCAGTCCTCATCTGGTTCATTTCCGCAACCAAGTCCAAATCGCCCGAGGCGAGAGTGCGACCTCATTGGTCCCTGTCCACAAAAGCAGGAGTCCCATCGCCCCAATAAGCATATCCGCGCTCCACATCGCCCAAAACGGCGTGACAAACCCTCTGTCGGCAAGGTCTTCGCCGCCGATCAAAAACGCCCAATACAACAGGAAAAGTCCAATCGATACCCCGATGGCCGTGGCGATTCCGCCACGACGCGCGCGCACGGCCAGTGGGCATCCGATCAAGGCAAAGACGACACAGGCCGCCGGGATCGAGTACTTCTTATAGATCTCGATCAGGTACTGATTGATCAGGCGATGCTGATTGTTCATCGCGGTGCGTTCGCGGTTGATCATCGCCACGACCCGTCCCACGCGTTCGGCGGCGCGCTGCGTCGCCGTGATCGAATCCCCGGTCGGTTCGAATCCCGGCGCATCGATCGGCATCGGGTACGCCGCATTCTGTGAGTCCGGCGGATTCAAGAAGACCGCCGCCACCCAAGATGAGCACGTGTTGCCGATTGTGCGCCAGCGTGCATCGATCGAAGCCTGCCATGAAGCGATGTCAACCCGCATCTGGGCCGAAGACTTCTCGCGGTCGGTGCGATACTCCGAATCCGTCCGCGTCCATTCGTCCCCGACTCCGCCGAGATAGAACGTCTGATGTTCGAATTTGGTGCGACGATACTTCACCGGGTCTTCGGGGTCTGGTTCATGGATCTCACCATCGTGAAGGTCGAGGATAAGGGTATTGCCGTCCTCGGAGTTCCGCATCGTCCCGGTCTTGGCCGTGACCGTACGGGGTTCGGTACGGTTCTTGTGGTCGTAGATCGTCACGTCGGCAATATCCGAGGAACGCTCATCCAACGACTTGATGAGCAGGTGATATCCTGCAATCCGGTCTTCGAGGACATTGGCCTTCAAATCGAGTGTCGGGCGTTTGCGACGAATGTCCGACATAAGCTTGCGAGCCTGGTGATTCGCATCGGGCAGGACCTCGTTATTGAACACCACCAGCCCGGCGGCCATCAGCCCAGCGACCACAAGAACCGGGGCAATCATCCGGTAGAGTGAGACCCCCGCTGCTTTCATCGCGACTGTCTCCGAGTCGCCGGCCATGCGGCCAAAAGCCATCAGCGTCCCGGATAAGA
Source organism: uncultured Ignavibacteria bacterium (assembly GCA_964371625.1). GTDB lineage: Bacteria > Zixibacteria > MSB-5A5 > WJJR01 > WJJR01 > JACQFV01. The sequence goes on from CAYJMP010000002.1 coordinate 1,070,024, forward strand.
CCGCCATCGGCACCGCCAGCGCGAACATCCATGCAAGGTTCAGCACAAAAACTTGCGTGATCACCCACGCCGGCAGCCCCTTGGAGACCACCATCTTCACGACATCGGGCACGAAGTCGACGACCAGTACCAGTGTGACGACGATGAGCGCAAAGACAAAGGGTCCGTAGTGTTCGCGCAGTATGTAACGGTCGAGTCGCGACATGGTGCGTGAATATAGACCCCCGTCCTTCATACGGATAGGTCATAACCAGCGGCGCAAATCGCCCGCGGCGGGGCTTTGTGCTTGACTTTGCCTCCAGCCACAGGGATTTTCTCCGGTTACGGAACCCATTGGGGTCCAGCGAGTTTAAGAGGAGAGATGGCGATCCGCGATCTTGTGCCCGGCGACCGGGTCGAAGCATTCTTTGCGTTACAGAAATTCGAACGCCGAGATCATCCCGGTGGCGAGCGCCTGACGCTGGAATTCGGCGATGCCTCCGGCCGCATCGAAGGCGTGATGTGGGAAGGGTACGATGAGGTCTTGGATCAGCTGTCCCCCGGCGTCATCGTCAAGGTGCGCGGACAAGTTGGAGTCTTCCGCGAGAAACCGCAGATAAAAGTCGAACGAATTCGCCCCGCATCGGAAGAGGATGTCGTTGATCTGGCCGCTTTCATTCCGCGCGCTCCGGTCGAGCCGGAGACGCTCGCCTCAGAGCTGGATCGTTTCATTGCCTCGCTGTCCGACAACTACCTATCGCTTCTCCTCAAGAACTTGTTGGGTGAGGGGCCGACGCGCGATGCGTATCTTCGCGCCGCCGGCGGCAAACGTTGGCATCATGATTCACTCGGTGGACTGGCCGAGCATTCACTCAACATGGCGCGCATCGTCGATCTTATGTGCCAGGTGTATCCCGACCTTGACCGCGATCTGCTCATTTGCGGCGCGCTGCTCCATGACATTGGCAAGATTGAGCAGTATCAGCTCAGTTCGATGATCGATTATTCCGATGAAGGCCGTTTGGTCGGCCACATCAACAGCGGTGATTTTCGCGTCACCACCGCCATGCGGGCCATCGAGGGCTTCCCGCTGAAGTCCGAGCAACTCTTGCGGCATTTGATCGTCTCGCACCAGGGACAGATGGACACCGGATCACCAGTTGTCCCGCAGACGCGCGAAGCGTTCATTCTCTACTATGCGGATGAAATCGACTCGAAGATGGGGGCGCTGCGCCATGTCGCCGAAAAGACCGGCGACCGGCCGTGGAGCGATTACGTGAATTTGATTGGACGGTACATTTACTTCGGTCGACGGGACAACGGCATCGATGCCGATCACGGATAGGATGGGGCAGTGGGACTCTTTGATCTCTTATCGTCAGACATTGGAATAGACCTTGGCACCGCCAACACGCTGGTCTGGGTACGCGGGGTGGGGATTGTCCTCAACGAACCTTCGGTGGTCGCCACCGAGGTGTCCAGTGGACGCATTCTCGCGGTTGGTACCGCCGCCAAGGAAATGCTCGGCCGCACTCCCGATGAAATCCGCGCCGTGCGCCCGCTGAAAGACGGTGTCATCGCGGATTTCGAGATTACCGAGAAACTTCTCTCGGACTTCATTCGCCGTGTCATTCGCCATCGCTATTTGATGAAGCCCAAGGTCGTTGTTTCGGTGCCATCGGGGATCACCGAGGTGGAGAAACGCGCGGTGCGCGATTCGGCGCAGAGCGCCGGCGCCCGCGAAGTGTTCCTCCTGCAGGAACCCATGGCCGCGGCCATTGGCGTGGGGCTGCCGGTCGATCAACCGTCTGGCAACATGGTGATCGACATCGGTGGCGGCACATCGGAAATCGCGGTGATTGCGCTCTCCGGCATCGTCAATAACATGTCGATCCGTATCGCCGGCGACGAAATGAATGAAGCCATCGTCCTGTATCTGAAGAAGAACTACAATCTGCTCATCGGCGAGCTCACCGCCGAAGAAATCAAAATCAAGATCGGCTCCGCGGCGCCGCTGGATCGCGAGGAGTCAATCGAGATCAAGGGACGCGACCTCATCGCCGGCGTCCCCAAGACGATGAAGCTGTCCTCCGTGCAGGTGCGCGAGGCACTGTCGGAACCGATCGATGCGATTGTCGAAGCAGTGCGGCAGTCTCTCGAACGCACGCCGCCCGAATTGTCGTCCGACATTCTCGATCGCGGCATCATCCTCACCGGCGGCGGCGCGCTGATTCGCGGCTTGGATCGCCGTCTGCGCCAGGAGACCAATCTACCGGTCAATGTCGCGGATGACCCGCTCACCTGCGTCGTGCGTGGGACTGGACGTGTCCTCGAGAACATGCCGATGTACAGCAAGGTGCTGATCAAGAGCCGCAGGGATTAGCAGTCCTATACGTCCTATAGGACCTATAGGGCCAGAGCGCTGTTATTCCGATATGATCCTCACCCCCGAAAGCATTATCCGCTTTCTCGTCCATGACGTAGGACGGCCGGTCAAACTGCGCGAATTGGCGCACCTGATGCGACTGCCGGAGCGCGAGTACCCGAAGCTCCGCGGTGAAGTCAAAGCCATGCTGGCATCGGGACGGCTGGTCACGCTCAAGCGCGGACGCATTGCGCCGCCCGATCCGCTGAACCTGATCATCGGGACTGTCTTTCTGCGTCGCGGCCAGCACTTCTTCGTGCGCATTGACCCACCGGAGGATGACCCGAGCGCGCCGCGTCAGGAAATCTTCATCCGTCCGCGCGACCGGATGACTGCACTCGATGGCGACCGCGTGATGGTGCGTCGTCACTCGGAGAAGGATGGCCCCTCCGAGGAGGGCGCGATCATCCGGATCCTCGAACGCGCTCTCAAACCGATCGTCGGGATCTATCACAAAGCCAAGCACTTCTCGTACGTCGTCCCGGACTCGCCACATCCGCTTCGCGAAGTCTATGTTCCGGCGCAATCCACCAAGAAGGCTGAAGTTGGCCAGCAGGTCGTGGTCCAGATTACGGACTGGGATTCACCCGATGCCACGCCATCCGGCAAGATTATCGAGGTGCTGGGATTCCCCGACGAGCCGGGTGTCGATATCGAACGCGTCATTGGGGCGTTCAATCTCCCGCGGCGATTCCCGCCCGAGGCCCTCCGTGAAGCGAAGGCCTATCCCGAAACGCTGACCGTGGAGGAACTCAAGGGGCGAGAGGATTTTCGCGGGCTGACCATCTTCACGATCGATCCCGCCGATGCCAAGGACCACGATGATGCGGTCTCCATCGAAAAAGTCGGCCATCACTGGCGGCTGGGTGTGCACATCGCCGATGTCAGCCACTACGTGACGGAGGGGAGCGCGCTGGATCGGGAGGCTTACGAGCGCGGCACCTCGGTTTACCTGGTCGACCGAGTGATTCCCATGTTGCCGGAACGGCTCTCCAACGATCTGTGCAGCCTGCGTCAAAACGTCGATCGGCTCACGCTCAGTTGTGTCATGGACATCGCGGAATCCGGTGAAGTCATGAAGTACTATTTCACGAATGGAATCATCCGTTCGCGCGCCAAACTCAGTTATGAAATGGTCATGGACTATTTCAACACCGGGGAGAAGACGACCACAATCTCGCCTTTGGCATTGACCCTTGATGGCATGCGTGGCTTGGCACGCACATTGCGCAAACGACGGTTCCACCTCGGCAGTCTCGATCTCGATGTCCCCGAGGCGAAGGTGATCCTCGATGAGGAAGGGCACCCGGTCGAGATTCGTTTACGCCACTCCAATGAGTCGCACCAGTTGATCGAAGAGTTCATGTTGGTGGCCAATCAGTGCGCTGCGCACATTTATCTGCGGAAAAACCTGCCCTGTCTCTACCGCGTGCATGCGCCGCCATCACCGGAGAAAATGGAAGAATTCGCCGGCTTCGCGGAGACTCTCGGATTTCGCTTCTCCGTCGATGGCGGCGTCACACCTAAGAAAGTCTCGCAGTTCCTCGATCAAATCCGTGACGACCCTCGCAAAGACATGATTCACCAGATGCTATTGCGGTCGCTCATGAAGGCGGTTTATCAGCCGGACAACGTGGGACATTTTGGGCTGGCGTTTCCGCATTACACCCATTTCACCTCGCCGATCCGTCGCTATCCTGACCTGTGGATTCACCGCCATATCAAAGAGATCGAGGCGAACACCTGGAAAGTCGCCCAACAAAACAAGATGCGCGGCACGCTGCCTGCTATTGGGCGGCAGACCTCCGACCGCGAACGCCAGGCGGAGGAAGCCGAACGCGAGTCCGTCCGTATCAAGCAACTCGAATACTTGTCGTCGCATCTCGGCGATGAATTCTCGGGGAAAATCTCGGGCTTCCTCGAGTTCGGGATGTTTGTCTCGCTCGATGACATTGGCGCCGATGGTCTCGTGCGGTTTTCTGGCATCGATGATGATTTCTATGTGTGGGATCGGGAACGCTGGCAGATTCGCGGTCGGCGCCGCGGACGAACGTTTAAACTAGGCGAGGCAGTCCGCGTCCGGCTAATTCGCACAGACGCCGAACGCCGCGAAATCGATCTCGACATCGTCGGCGCCGATGCGCCCAAATCCACTGGCAAGACTCCGAAGAATCGTCAGGGTCGCCAGCGCAAAGCCGGCCGCCGCCGTTAGCCTTCTGACTAGTCCGCGATCGTCATTCCCGCGTCCCTCGACTTCGTTCGGGATCTTCGAAAAGTGGGAATCCTTCTCCGCGACCCCTTGTCATTTCGGCCTGAAAACTGCTATTATGGCAGAGATTTCCAGGTCGAGATATGGTCTCGCGGCCGCACCACATCTGCACCATCACAGCCGACAGCGCTGTTGCCGGGGTCTGGCGGGATGCAATTGAGCCGCTCGGCGGCTCGCACACCGCGTTCGACGGTCTAGTCACGGCGCTCCGCCGTCTTGGCGAGCACGTTCCGGACATCATTCTCGTCGATCTCGCTTCGGCCGGGATTAGCGGCGAACATCTCGCGCTAAAGATTCGCCATCGAGCACCCAGAGCCGACCTGTTGGTGGTCGGCGATTCTACCCCGGCAACACCTTCACAAGCCACACAATGGAGCATGATCACGATTCCGCGCGAGTCGGATTCCACGCAACTGCGCTCGCGTCTCCAGGCGATTCTGAAAGACCGCGAACAGGTTGAGACGTGTGGATGGGTTGGCATCACGCCGGAGATTCGCGCCGCATCGACTCTACTTCTCGCGGCAGCAAACTCCGATGCGACGGTCCTCATCGAAGGGGAATCAGGAACCGGCAAAGAACTCGCGGCGCGCGCCGTGCATCGTAACAGCAACCGCGCAGCCAAGCCGTTCCTCGCGCTCAATTGCTCGGCCTTTCCGGAGACGCTCCTCGAAAGCGAGCTTTTCGGCCACGAAAAGGGCGCGTTTACCGATGCCTTCGGCCGCAAGAAGGGAATCTTTGAGGCGGTCGAGGGCGGCACAATCTTTCTCGATGAAATCGGCGAGACCACTCCGGCGGTGCAGTCTCGCCTGCTCCGCGTGCTCGAGGAACGTCAAGTCCGTCCGATCGGCGCAACGAAAGCGCTGGCTGTCGACTTCCGGATCGTCGCCGCCACCAATCGCAATCTGCACCAGGCCGTGGCCGATGGTTTATTCCGCCGCGATCTCTATTTTCGCCTCGCCGTGGTACAGCTCGAACTCGCACCGCTCCGCGAACGTCGCGGCGATATCCCCGCCCTGCTCCTGCATCATCTCAATGGGAAAGATCCGGGCCTGATTTCATTCATCGATGAAGACGCCCTCTCGCGTCTGGTGTCATACGATTGGCCGGGCAACATTCGCGAGTTGCGAAACCTCATCGAACGTGCCCGGGTGCGGTTTCCAAATCGGAAGTTGGACTCCGATCTGGTCGGCTCGCTCTTGGAGACGGTCCGCCCGGGCATCAATCTCCCGGTAGCAACAGGACGCCGCGCCGACAACGTCGAGCGCGAGATGATTTTCGCTGCCCTCTCAGAACTGAAACGCGATCTCGATTATCTCAAGCGACGTGTCGACCGGATCGGCGGCTCCACTGATGACATCCCGGCCGAGTCGACGATCTCGGCCGAACGATTCGCGCCGATGCATGAAGTCGAACGCGAGAGGATCGCGCTGGCCCTGAAACAGACCCGTGGCAACCGCGCCCAGGCCGCGAAGATGCTCGGCATCGGGGAGAGGACGCTCTACCGCAAAATCCGCGAGTATGGACTCTGACCGACATATCGATTCCGCAGGTGCGAGGGTATTTGGCCTATCCGTCCTATTTGTCCTATTGGTCCTATTCTGCAAGGCGGAAGCCCAGCAACCCTCGATCCGACCCTACGAATCCGAAGAGGATCTCTGGGAAGCCCTGAACGAAGGCGAAATCTCCTTCGACGAGTTTCTCGAGCTGCTCGATCTCTCACGTTCCGGCGATGACAGCCTGATTGTTCCGCAATCTGATTGGGAAGCCCTCCCGGGTTCGGACGCCGGCTATCTTGCTTCGCCGGATACGAGCGAAATTCCCAGCAGTGGCGCCTTGCTGTCTCCAGTTCGGACTTCGCGTGCGCCGATCAAATGGTCCGTCCGTGGTGGCGTCGATGCCGATCTCAGTGAACCGACGAGCGGACAGGGATACACCGTGGTTCGCTTTCAACGCGGGCGCTGGCGTGCGAATCTCGATTGGTCGCGAGATAATGAAGATGGCGGAGAGTGGCGGCGGCGCACTCTCGCGTACGACGGCCAATACGCAACGGCACAACTCGGCAGCATCGAGCCGCGATGGGGACGCGGTCTCGTCGTCGGACGGCGTTCGCGGGTGATCGGCGCAGGCGACGTAACAGGCAGTTTCTGGCAGCCGACGCGCGGGAGATTCAATGGCGTGTGGCTTGCCACAAGTTCGCGACGGGCGGTTTCCGTTCAAGGCGTTTACTCCAACGTGCATGGTGACAGCTTAGTCGAGAGCTTCGGCGCTGTTAGGGTGGAATCGCGTTTGGGCCGGCATGAGATAGGAGGTACCATCTCATCCGGCGGTTTCCGCCACGACCTTGACGATGCGGGCAAGAGGGAAGACTGCTGGTCCAACTATTCAACTGCGGCGGGAACTGATTTGCATCTACGATCAGGCAGGCGAGAACTGCTCGCCGAGTTTGCCGTCCAGACCGGCGGGGCGACCGCGAAGGCGATTGAAGTGCTCTGGCCGCTCACCAAGGGGCGGTTCCACACTCGCGCCTGGTCTTACGGAACTGGCTTCACGAATCCCTGGGGCGGCGGGCCGGGGCACGGCGATACCCGCTCAATCCCAATGGACATCATCGACCGCACATATTCATCGCGCACAATCGGCGAACGCGGATTCGACTTCTCGACACGCATTGCCGCCTCACCAACCGTCAACTTGCGCTGGGATTGGATGACACATCGCGAAGAACCCGGCGCGGATCTGGAACACAGCGGTGTCTTTCGCGCTGAAATCAAACGCCCGTCATTTCGCACAACACCCTTCGTACGCGCGCGAATCGACGAAGACCAGACCGAATCGTTTTCGCTCGGCAACTATCTCTGGTTTGGTCCCAAAGAACGCGAGCTAAATCTCCGCCTTGAATTCGGAACGCACTACCAAGATGAAGTCCAATTCGCGCGAGTGGGATTAGGCGCGAAAATCCAAATCAACCGTATCGTCCGACTGGCGCCTGCGATTCGCTGGAACGATCCAGATTTGGACATTCCGGCGGATGGCTACTGGTATTTCTATTTGACCGAAGCAATCATTCCGCTCTCGACGGCGCGACTCGAACTGGCTTTAGTCTGGAAGAAATATGAAGCGAGCGGGAAGGACGATCCGGTTGAAATGCGCGTGCGAGCGTTCGTCAGATAAGACCGTGCAACTGGGCGATTGAGTATGCGACTAATTCTGACATCAGTCTTGTTGCTGCTGATTTGCCTATTGCCCTCAGGCGTTTCTGCGGGGCTGATTCTCAACGAAATCCTTGCCAACGAGCCCGGTTCAGCCACAACTCTTGAATGGGTCGAAATCCTCAACTGGCCAGATACCGGGCAGGCGCTATCGCCGTCCGGCTACAAGTTCATCGACGGGGGCGAGTCAGTCACCCTGATTGCTGATGTCGAGATTCCCGCAGGCGGCTTCGCGGTACTCGCTCGCAAGGCGACCGGCCCAGCCAGTTTTGAGGAAAGATGGGGCAATGCCTCAGGAGTTTGGGGCGATGTCGCAACGGAATCCTACCCTCTGATCATGGTTGCGCAGATGTCACTGCGCAATTCCACTGACACGCTTCGCCTCGTCTCACCGTCCGGTGACACGTCAACAATCATCTGGCAGTTCGACCCCGGCGACGGCGTCTCTGTCGAGCGAATCCGTCCGGGCGTGAACGACGCTGAATCCAACTTCGCCTCCGCTCGTGACCCATCCGGCTCAACCCCCGGCCGTGCGAATTCAGTTCTGCCTCCGCCTGGTGATCTGGCGATCGACACGGTCGTTGTCGGCCCGCTCTCGCCCAGGGCATCAGACGCGATTCACTTCGCCGTACGCATTCGGAATGTCGGTTTTGGCGACGCCTCGACTGGAAGTATAATCCTGGGTCTTGGTTCGCAGCTAATCGCCACAGCAGAGTTTGCTGCCATTCCCGAAGGCGGTGAAGCTGTAGCGCTGCTCGTCTGGCCTGATCCCCGGCCCGGTGTCAACCAATTGCTCCTCCGGATCAGCGAAGATTCAGATTCGTCGAACAACTCCTGCGCAATCCCGCTGACGACGCGATTCGACCGACCTTACATCGTCGTTTCCGAGTACTTGGCCAATCCCGAGCCCGGTGGCCCGGAGGAATGGATCGAAATCGTCAACCTCTCCGGCAGTGCGATCAGCCTCGAGGGATTACGAGTCGGCGATTCGCTCAACACAGAGCCGATCCCGCTTTCAGCGGGCGAGATACCGTCCAGCGCCTACTGGATTCTCGCCGAGAACGAGACAGCGTTCCGCGGTTTCTACCCGGCATTCGACGGGACAGTCCTGCAGATCGCAGGCTGGCGCGCGCTCAACAACTCCGGCGATGGCATCCGCCTGATCGGCCCGTCAGGCGAAATTATCGATTCGCTCTCATTTCGAGATGTTTATCCCGACAACCGGTCGGTTGAGCGTGTCGAGCTCTTGCCAGCGCTGGCTCCTACCGGAGACTGGACCGGCTCGGTCGCAGCACACGGCGCGACTCCCGGCGCGGCAAACTCAGTCGTGCGCGGTCAGCCGGGCGCGCTCGCGCTCGATTCTGTGTGGATACTTGCGGGACATCCAGATGTGTTGACGATCTACTCGTCGATTACAAATGTGGGATTCGGCCCAACCTTCGCACGTGACCTCTACATCGGCCTCTCGCTTGATCCCGGTGTGCCGGACGTCGTGAATGACACAATCGCTGTTGTGGCATTCCCCGCACTGGACGAGTCGCAAACTGTCATTATCCCGTCCGCATGGGACTCGCCGCCACCGGGAATCTACCGCGTGGTCGTTTGGACAACCAACGACGACGGCTCGCCGACCGAGCCGCCGGGCATCGCGTTTACGACCGTACCGTTCACGCGGCCACTCCTGATCGTCTCCGAATACATGCCCGTTCCCGGCCCCAACGGTCCCGGCGAATGGATCGAACTTTATAACGCTTCGGAGATTCCGCTCTCACTTCGCGGGATTCGTATCGGTGATAGCAATGGCGTCGTCGCGCTTCCGGCGCAACTCGCGACTCTTTCACCCGGGTCGTTCCTAGTTGTTGCGCAAGATGAGGACCAGTTTCGCGCTTTCTATACGGACTTCGACGGCGACCTGCTCGTCCCGGCCGGCTGGCGCACTCTCGGTGACAGTGGTGACCGAATCCGCTTGCTTGGGCCAAGCGATGAGATCATTGACTCTGTCACCTATGCAGCCGTTCCCGGCGGCAATCGTTCGGTCGAGCGCAGGCTACTTGTCCCCGAGTTCGCCGACCCGCGAGATTGGGGAGCTTGTATCGCGCTGGCCAGAGGAACCCCCGGGAATTCCAACTCGATTCGGAGGCAGTTGCACGATCTCGCGGTCGATTCCGTGTCGATGGCGCAAACTCAGGTTGCCTGGCCCGAGTCAATCACGGGTACTGTGTGGGTGACAAACACCGGCTTCATGGAAACGGACGAATCCACGCTTCGGATTACCGATGGTGCAGACGGAAACGAACTGGCTCATTACTCCACTCCGTATCTCGAATCGTACGGTTCGGCGGCGATCGCGTATGAGATCGGGCCACTCCCGCCGGGAAGGCATGCGGTCTACTTCGTGCTGGAGCAGGATGAATTCGGCGGGAATAACGTTGCCCTGAAGAGCACCCTCATCGAGCATTCGTTTCCCGCGATCATCATAACCGAATTCCTCGCCGATCCGGAAACGACTGGCCCGGGTGAGTGGATCGAGTTGTATAACGCCTCCGATCTGCCTTTGACATTGGCGAGTTGCGCGATCGGCGACGCCACGTCCTATGCCGATCTCGTGCCACCCTCCGGGGCAAAACTCCCGCCTAGTGAGTATCAAGTCGCCTGTCAGGATTCTGAAGCCTTTCGTGCATGGTATCCGGATTTCGATGGCACGTTGCTGGAAGTCGATCCATGGCGTGAATTGAACAACACCGGCGACGGAATTCGCCTGCGCGGGGCCGCCGGAGAACTGATCGACTCGTTGACGTTCGACGGAGGATCTGGGAATAACCGCTCCCGCGAACGCTTGCTCCTATCAGCGACGCACTCATCGCCCGATGGTTGGACCATGTCGGTCGACCACTCCGGGGCCACACCCGGACGCGCGAATTCCGTCAACGCCGCTTCGGCTGGCTCACTCGAAGTGTCCGTGAGTCCGAATCCGGTCTTCCGCTCGGCGGGCCAGATCGCGCGTATCGATTATCGCCTCGAGATAGGGGAAAACCTGACATTGAAGATATTCGATCGCGCCGGACGGCTTGTACGGGCAATTGCCAATCAGGTCCCCAGCGCGACCGGCTTCATCGAGTGGGATGGGACTGATGATGATGGCTCGAACTTGCGTCCGGGGCCCTATGTATTACTGGCCAAATCGGAACCGGCAGGATCAATGAAAAAGCTCGTTGTCGTCATCGCGCCATGAAGCAACTCATTGTTGCCATAGGTCTCATTGTAGGTATGTGGAATGCCACAGCCCTGGCGCAGGAGTACGAGTTCGGATCGGCACTTTCGCAGGCGGTCGCGGGCGTCGCTCCGCTTCTGCCGTCGTCTCCTTCTGTAATCTCGTCCCATCCTGCACTCATGTCATTTGCCGAAGAGAGGATGTCAGTTGAAATCTCCTATCGCGAACTCTACGGACTGGGCCAATTGGAAGATCTCGCGGCAGGATCATGGCGCAAGTTTCATGCTGTTGCCGGCGGGCTTGCCTTCAATCGCTTCGGTGAGTCCGGCCTCTATCAGGACTACTCAATCACTGCCGCCGGTTCGCTTTCCGCAGGGAAGTCACTGGCGTTCGGAGCAGGCGTGACGTACACGAGCGTCGAATTCGGTGATGGGCAATCACGTTACGCCGGCGGGTATCTCGGCGTCTCCGCCGCCTATCGTGCGGTACCCTCACTTTTGTTATCGGGAGCGGTACAGGGCATCACGCTCGATCGTGTCTACGAGGAGGACCAAAGCGACCCGACTCTTGAGGCCGGACTTGCCTGGACATCGCCATCTGAAATCGCCTTGGGCGGCATCTGGACTCGCGAACCCAACGGCGACCACCGGTTTGCTCTGGGACAGATCCTCAACCTCGGCAAGAATCTCGATTTTCTCGCGGGTCTGAGATTCGACCCGATTCGCTACTCGCTCGGAGGGAGAGCCACCTACAACGGCATATCGCTCAGCTATGCCTATCTGGGCCACCCCGATCTGGGCGCCACACACGCTTTCGGTTTCTGTTGGACGCGATAGTACCGTATCTTGGATGTCGAATTATGACACGTCGCAACCTCGTGGAATTGGAGGACCAGATTCTCGCCCCCTACGCGGCGCGGAGCGGCAAATCTCTGGGGCGTTGTTTCCCCGAGAACGCGCACCCATACCGAACCGAGTTCCAGCGTGATCGTGAACGCATCATCCATTCGGCGGCGTTTCGTCGTCTCGAGTACAAGACGCAAGTCTTCGTCAACCATGAAGGTGACAACTACCGCACCCGTCTCACTCACACCATTGAAGTCGCTCAAATCGCGCGCTCGGTCGCACGCGCGATGGCGCTGAATGAAGACCTGGCCGAGGCGGTGGCATTGGCACATGATCTTGGGCACACCCCCTTCGGACACGCCGGCGAAGATGCGTTGGCGGTGAAGATGTCTGACGATGGCGGCTTCTCGCACAATCGCCAGTCACTGCGCGTGGTCGATGTTCTCGAGGAGCGTTATCCGAATTACAACGGTCTAAATCTCAGCTTCGAAACGCGCGAGGGGATTGTCAAGCATGAGACGGTCTATGATCGCCCCGAACCCCAGATCGTCGAGTTCCATCCCGAATGGAAGCCCACACTTGAAGCGCAGTTGGTTAATTTCGCCGACGAAATTGCCTACAACTCCCATGATCTCGACGACGGCTTGCGGGCGGATCTGTTTTCTTGGGATGATCTGGCGGGAATCCCGCTCTGGGATGAACTCAATGACGAGTCACGCCGTCAGCACCCCAGCATTGATCGGCGGCTACGGCGCCATCATGTCGTGCGCCTCCTCATCAATCGCCAAGTCACGGATCTCGTCGATCATGCGCATCAGCTGCTCGAAGCCGAAAAGATCGAGTCGCTGGACGACGTGCGCGCCGCCAAGACGATATTCATGAAGTTCTCGCCCGCATTTCAATCCCAGATCGATCCATTCAAACGATTTCTGTACGATCGGATGTACCGCCATTACCGTCTGGTACGAATGAAGCTCAAGGCGGAGCGCATGGTGTACGCGCTCTTTGATGCATACGTTTCCGAACCGCGTCAGCTTGCCCCCCAGTATCTGGCCAAGCTCAATCCTAACGAGAGTGGCGATCCGGCTTACACACGCCAAGTGGTCTGTGATTACATCGCAGGCATGACCGACCGCTACGCCATGCTGGAGTATCGCAAACTTTTCGATCCGTTCGAAAAGGTGTAGTTCCACAGTCTCGTCCGCGCAGATTCATCGCAATTCGTTGCACAGTTCCTTAACCCGGCTTGGCGCCACTTCCTGACAATTCAGGTTTTTTCGCCCGGATACATTCGGGGAGATTAGGCCTTGAGCCTGCGCAGCTACAGCAGGCTGAAGCCCCGTGCTCCTTCGCGAACCTGGAAAACGAGCCGGTGGACAGCACCCGACGGCATCCACTTTGCATCGTCTGGAGAGGGCGGTTTGAAAACTCTACCGGAGTGCCGATGCGCTGTTATTTTTCGTCTGAAAAAACAGGTCCACCCGATGAGTCCGGTTCCGGGTATGTGTCTTTCGTCATCCCCGAGTTGAAGATTACTTTCCGCGCCCGTTGCCACGGCACTGCGGCGGCCTGCGAGTACGCGAGTCTGCTTGCCCTGCTGGAGTTTGTCGAGATCAATCCCGCCGTCTTCGAAGGCAAAGCCCTCGAGTTGTTCGGCGACTCGTTTACGGTGGTCAATCAGCTCAATCACCGCCTCGTTTGCCGTAAGGACCTGGAGAGTTACCGCAATATCGCCTTGCTGCTGCGCGAACACATTCCCTACACAATTGACTGGATTCCCCAGGCGGAAAACCCGGCGGGGCCGTCATCACTCTCAATTTGAGAACCTTCTCCGGAAGTCATAAACTCTAATCAGATTCCCTTATCGCTTGGACGTGGCGGTGGTCGTGTCTTATGTTGCGTACGCCCGGATCGCGGGCATCAGGTCCGCAACACGACACTACTATGGCCTTCTCCGAGGATCGCGCCCAAGGCAAATTCGGCCCTTACTACCTCTTGGTAGCCGAGAATCCCTATGTCCTGTGGGATGCGGTCGAACAGTGGAAAAGCGTTTGGAAAGAGAAGGCAGGCGCGTCCATCCGAGTCCAATCATTCACTGCTCCCCAAATCGACTTCGATCAATTGCTCGGCGCGGGAGCGACGCTGCCGATGTTCGAGACCATTCAGCCGATTGTCGTTCACGATGTCGATCGCTTGACCGGCAAGAAACTGGATGAGTTTCTTCGCATTGTTAAGCAGTCCTCATCCTCGACCAAGTGGCTTTTGACATCCGAAGCCATGGACAAGCGCACGGCATCCTACAAAGCGCTTGCGGCATTGGGGCCGGTCGAGGCCTTCCCGAGAATCTACGCGGAGAAGCTCGGGGGATGGGTCCAGCGGATCGCTGGAGATCTTGATGCAACCCTTTCACCGCCCGCCGCAGAGCTGATCGTCTCCGTGCATGGCAGCGACCTGTTCGGCGTCCGGCAGACGATTGAACGGGCCGTCCTGTTCATCGGCCGCAAACGCCGCATTGAGCTCGCCGACGCCGAGGCCGTCATGGCTGGGGAAGGCGAGTACGATGTTTTTCAATTACTCGAAGCCGCGTCGGGCGAGAATTTCGCCCGCTCGCTCGCGATTGCCAGGTCACTGGCCGCCTCGATGCAGAGCGGTTCCGAGATCTCGTTTTGGCTCGGGATGATACATGGTCAATGCCTGCGTTTCCTGCAATTCCTCGAATACTCCGGCAAAAGCAATGAGCAGATCGGTCAGATGCAACGGCCGCCACTGCATCCGTACGTGGTGGAGAAACTCAGAACGCAGGCGGCGGGATTCGGTGAAGACAGACTTCTCAATGCGCTCAACGCCGCCTTTGAAACGGATTGGGCAATTAAGACTTCCACACTCCCGCCACAGATGGCTTGGGAGCTCTTCGTCTGGCGTATCTCTCGGGGCATGAAGCGCGGTTCGGCTTCATTTTTCAGTCTTGAATCTCCCCGGGTCAGGGAATAGCACCGCCGGTCAACGGTATCACCTATGGGTACGGGCGGAGATCAAGAGTACGCCAATCTCTCGGAGTCTGAGCTGATGCGTCTGGCCCAGAAGGGTGATCGTCGAGCCTACGACGGGCTCGTCCGCATCTATCAAAAACAGGTTTACCGTTGGGCATTCCATGTGGTACGTACTCATGATCTTGCCGACGAAGTGACTCAGGATGTCTTCGTGCGCACGTATCAAGCGATAGATCGGATTGATCCCGACCGGCCCTTCGGCGCCTGGCTCTGCCGTAGCGCCGTCAACATCGCCCTGAATGCTATTCGTAAGCAACAGTTTCGGACCCAGTGGGCGCAGGATCACCGCCCCGAACCGACCGACTATGAGCGGGAATCGTCCCAGCCCGACGCCGGATTCCGTCGTCGCCGGGTCTTGGAACGGCTCGAAGCCGCAATCGATGAACTGCCAGTGATTTACCGTACGATTATCTTACTGCGGCTCCGCAATGACATGAGTTACGAGGAGATTTCTCAAGTATTAGGAATTTCGATGGGTACCGTAATGTCGCGTTTAGCGCGTGCACGCCAACGACTTAAGGAGTCATTGGGTAATATGATTGACGATCTCCGGGAATAATCTGCCCAGTCGAAGGTAATAGGGTCGGGCAGGAGTTCGGCCATGTGGCCGAGTCATTGAAAGGCATAGAAACTTGAACTGTCGAAATGTTGAAAAATGGATCTGGCAGGAAGGCGCGGGTAATCTCCCCTCGGCCGCTATCGAGCACGCTTCCGGCTGTCCGGATTGCCGCACACTGATCGAACAGGTGCGTCTGCTTGACCGCTCGGTCGGGGCGAGTTTTGTACCCGACCCCGGCGATGTGTACTGGGAAGCAATGCGTGAACGGATTTCGCGTCGTCTGGATCAACCCGTCGATCACGTAGTCGAATTGGTTCCCCGAGTCGTAGGATGGCGTCGAATCCTCGCTCACGCTTGGGCACCGACAATGGCCGTGGTGCTATTGGCGGTCATTGCCAGCCAACGGACACTTGTGGCGCCACCGGTACAGTCGGGTGACACTGACGAACTGACCGATCAGGTCTCGAAGAAAAGCTCTTCGAGCTTTGCCGCTCATCAGGGTGTGGCGCGTCCAGAGGAGAGTTCGACATTTCAGCCATCCACCCCGTCAGGCTCAGGTGGATTGACGGCAGGGGAGCGGGCTCGTTCAATTTCCAAGCCAGCGACTCACGCGCGTGCCGCCGCCCCAACTTCGCAGGAGCTCGCGAAGTCGGAATCGTCAGCACTCTCCGGTATCACCGTGCCCCAATCGCGGTATTCCGATGCCGTCCTCGACCAACCGAAGTCCACGGAACCTGAGTCCCTCTGGCCGGAGCGCCAGGTAACGATCATGGGTGAAGTCGATTCGAATTCTCCCAATGAGCCCTCCATCGACGAGCGCCGTTTGGCCGTGCAGGATCCATTTGGCGCCTACGAGCGTCAAATGGCCCTTCAAGAACAGGGGCTTGAAAGTGTCAGCACATTCGCGACCCCGGGACGACTGATGGAAGCGCCTCCGGCCCTCTTGTCGCGCGGATCGGAGCGGCTGACCCCGGCCGAACAAATGCGGCGATTCGATGAAATCGCTGAGCTCCACGAGCTCATCGCCAGACTCGAGGGCGTTCCAGCCTCCAGTCGGGCAATGTCTCAGTGGACTCAGTGGACGACCGCATGGTACCGACTTGGCATGCTCTCAGAGCAATCTCTGGTTCTCGATTCAGCGATCACAGCTGTTGGGTTTTTCCAAACCACCGTGCCGGTCGATTCCGTCACCGCTGCCGAGTGGCAAGTCCGACGGACGCACTTGGAAAACCGGCGCGCCGTCATCCAGCAATGAATCTCTCATTAGTATAAAGGGCCCGTTCGTGGTGTGACTCAAATACCACCCCGTTGGCAACGCAGCCGGCGGGGTGGTTCCGTTTTCGTCGAAAGGCATTGCTGAACGCCGAGGGTGTACTTAGTTTTCATTTGTGACAGATAGACGGACGAGTCGTACGGACTGTGGCGGGGGGTTGCCTTGACCGCATCCTCTGGACCGCGCGCGTCTTCCTGGGAACCGCCGGCCCCAGATCCGGATGCCGACGAGCGGTTTGCCGGGTACCGCGCCTCCATGGTCTGGCAGCAGCTCGAAGCACGTGGGATCAGCGACTCGGTGGTCCTTGATGCGATGCGGGTTGTTCCCCGCCATCGATTTGTCCCTCCCCAATTCGAACGGGACGCCTACGACGATTCGCCTCTTCCGATTGGTCACGGCCAGACGATTTCTCAGCCGTACATTGTGGCTGTGATGACAGCCGCCCTACAGCTAAAGCCGCGCGATCGCGTGCTGGAGATCGGCACCGGCTCTGGCTACCAGGCGGCGGTACTGGCGGAAATCGTCGATGAGGTCTACACTTTCGAGATCATCGAAGCGCTGGCAAAATCAGCGCAGTCGACACTTTCCACGCTCGGTTATCGCAACGTTTTTGTAAAGCTAGGCGATGGATACCGCGGCTGGCCGGAGAAAGCCCCGTTTGATGCGATCACGCTCGCGGCCGCTCCCGATCACATTCCTCAGCCCTTAATCGACCAGCTCGCCGTTGGCGGCCGCATGATCTTGCCATTGGGAGACGAGGACCAGAATCTGGTTTTGCTGGTCAAAAGCGCCGACCGAATTGAGCAGCGCACCCTCATTTCGGTCCGATTCGTACCCATGACCGGCGAAGCCGAAGGCACTCAACCGCCGCCATCCTTGATGCCTTAGTGGCATCCTGGCTCCCGATCTCACCGTCGATTTCCGAAACTTCGCCCGACGCATCTCGTAATCTGTGGTGTGCTGTGAATCGGCGGTCTGTGGACCACGTTGCACGGGGAGGTGTTGTGGATAGACGGCTTCAACGGAAACCCGACACAGCGATGATCGGCGGAGTCTGCGCCGGCATCGCCGATTACTTCAAAATCGATCCTACTTGGATTCGATTATTGGCTGTTCTACTCATCTTCGCCAGCGGGTTTGGGCTCGTTGCCTATATCGTGGCATGGATCGTGATCCCACGCGGCCCGTTGGCAAATCCAGCCGGCCCGCTCGTTGCACAACCCGATCAGCAAGTGCGAGCGCAGTCGGCTACCGGGCGAGGAGTCGCATTCATTCCCGGCATCATTCTGATTCTGCTGGGCATGATCTTCCTGTTCGACAATTTATTCTTCTGGTTCGATTGGGACTATGTCTGGCCGCTTCTCCTTGTCGGGGCGGGAGTCCTCATGATCTACCACTCGGTGAAGCCCTCTCGCGCGGACGAGCGGGAACATGCCGGTGATGTGGCGGAGGTGCACAATGGCAGTCGGTAAGGTTCGCACTGGGGTCATTCTGATTTCTATTGGCGTTTTGCTTCTGCTCAACACGACCGGGGCCGTTGATTTTGGGTTTTGGCGTTGGATCGGGAAACTCTGGCCGGTCATCCTGATTGCCATCGGTGTGGAAAAGATCTTTTCGTCGTCGCAATCATCCAATGTTCGCAATCTTGCCTGGCTCTCGCCGATCATCATCGTCGGCGTCGTGTCGTATGCTGTCGTCGCCGGGCAGCGAGACGACAATTCGAACATGTGGTCCGATGGGTGGCAGTGGAATTGGGAGGACTCCGGCGATGAGCCAACCAGCACTCATTCGTGGTCGGAGCCATTCAATTCTGAAGCGAAACGTGTTCGGCTCTCCCTGGATATGTCCGGGGGGCGGCTTACCGTCCGTGCCGGCAGCGATGCCGGAAATGTTCTCGTGGCGCGGGCCAGCAGCCGAGGGGACAAGCCCAAGACTTCGTCTGTGCTGTCTGCCGACGGCGTCTACGAAATCGAAGTCGTGCAACGCGACAAGCCCGATCATCGTGGACGCGACCAATGGATCATGAAAGTGACCGACAGTCTGCCCGTTGATCTTCAGATCGAGGGTGGGGCTTCCCGCATGCGCCTTGACCTGTCGGCGCTCAAAGTAGAATCGCTTGACCTGGATGCCGGTGCGGCCGATGTCGATATCGTCATCGGTTCGCTCGTTCCCGCCATGAAATGCGACATCAATTGCGGGGCCGCTGCCGCCGATATCACGATTCCGATCATGGCCGGATTGCGGCTCTATCGTGAAGGCGTGGTCAGCCGGCTCTCCGACAACAACCTCGAACTGATCGATCGTGGTGAGTTCAGCGAGACGGAGGGGTATTCTGACAGCGCGGTCCGAATCGAGATGCACATCAAGTCGGCGCTGTCATCGTTGCGCTTGCATCGGGCGTCAGGAGCCGCATCGCCGGAATCCATCTGACCCTCTATCGCCGTTTCAGATTCCTTCGCCCCGCGCCCATCGGCGCGGGGTTTTCTCTTGAATGACGGAGCTTACCAGACGATTTTAGTTGCGTGAATGCTCGAGTCTCCCGATCCCGACACGTGATCAATCGCCTCGCGACAGCGTTGGTGATCGGAATCGGCGCGTTATCACTTTGGGGTTGTGGTGTGAGCACCGAAGACAGCCTCGCCAAGATCCAGAAGTCGGGTGTATTGCGCGTTGGTACAGATGCCACCTATCCACCGTTTGAATGGATCGATACGGCAACCGGGCAGGTGGAGGGGTTTGATGTCGACTTGGTGCGCGAGGTCTGCCGGGAGCTCGGCTGCCGAGCCGAATTTGTCGTCGTGCCATTCGATGGGATAATTGCCGGGCTCGTGTCCGAGAAGTACGATATGATTGCCTCGACTTTCACGATCACTCCCGAGCGCGCCAAACAAGTTGCGTTTTCGGATCCCTACTACGATGGCGGGCAGGCCATTGCCGTGCCGGTTTATGATACGACCACGAACAAGGTGGACGATCTCCAAGGCAAGACGATCGCGGTTCAGTTGGGAACGACCGGCGAGCGTCGTGCCTCACAGATTCCTGGGGCCGAAATCATCGCGTTCGAAAACATTGGCGCCGCGTTCATTGATATGGAAAACGGACGCGTCGATGCGGTCATCAACGACAAGCCCACGACAGAGCTGATCATTCGTCAGCGCGGCGCCGCCAAGATTGTCGGGCCGACGCTCACAGCCGAAGAGTATGGGTTGGCTGTTGCGCACAAAGATAAGGACCTGCTCAAGGCCATTAATCGCGCTCTCGCCAAAATCAAGACCGACGGTCGATTCGAGTCGATTCGCACAAAATGGTTCGGCCCGCCTGCCACGTCCGCCTTCTCGCCCGCAAGTGTAATTCCTTCTGACAAAAGCAGTTGAACCGCTTCGTTCGCGCCGCTACCTTATACCGTCTGGATGGGTATCAGCCCACCGGGAGGCATCATCGACTACCTCGCCGAACAAGGCGCGCTCGCACTGCGCATCCTCAAGTTCTTGTTGCCGGCGGTTCCGGCGACCATCGGCATCACGCTCGCGTCCTTCGCGCTCGCTGTTGTGTTGGGGACTCTGGTAGGTCTTTCACCTCTGGCACGAAACCGATTCTTGGATGCGGTTTGTCGGATCTACGTTGACGTGCTCAGGGGCATTCCGCTTCTCGTCCAAATATTCTTCATCTACTTCGGACTCGGCTCGGTTCTGAATCTCAACCGGTTCACGGCGGGCATTGTCGCCGTCGGCATCGGGTACTCGGCCTACCTCGCCGAGATCATCCGGGCCGGGGTGCTCTCGATTGCGCATGGACAGCACGAGGCTGCGGCCGCGTTGGGAATGTCACGCGGCCAAGCCCTCCGGCATGTGATTCTCCCGCAAGCCACACGGACAATTATCCCGCCGACCGCCAACGAGTTCATCGCCTGCCTGAAGGACTCCTCGCTCGTATCGATTATCGGATTGCGCGAACTCACCCGCGCCGGGCGTGAATACTATTCGCAGTATTTTGTTGATTTTCAAACGTGGCTCTTGGTCGGATTGATCTATCTGGTGATGACTTTGGCTCTCACCAAACTTACACGTCACCTCGAACGTCGCTTCGCCGTCAAAGGATTCGGGACCGGGGGGTTGCGCCAATGAACATGACTCCCAAACCCGCGGTCCAGGCGCACGATCTGTGCAAGCGGTTCGGCGAGTTTGTCGCCCTGGATCATGTGACGCTGGAGGTGGAAACCTCCGAGGTCGTCGCCCTAGTCGGTCCATCGGGCGCCGGAAAATCGACGTTTCTACGCTGTCTGAACGGGCTTGAGACGTTGGACTCGGGAACGATCATCGTCGCAGGTCAGATTGTCGACACGCACCAGGAGTCAATCCACACGATTCGCGCGCAGATTGGCATGGTGTTTCAGCAATTCAATCTCTTTCCACACCTGACCGCGCGCGAGAACGTCGCGCTGGCGCCGCGCGTCGTACGCGGACTGATGCAGTCGGACGCCGAGCGACTTGCCGAGGAAAAGCTTGCCCGGGTCGGGCTCTCGCATCGATTCGGCGCTTACCCGGCTGAGTTGTCCGGCGGCCAGCAACAGCGCGTGGCCATCGCCCGCTCACTGGCCATGCAGCCGAAGGTGATGCTCTTCGACGAGCCCACCTCGGCGCTCGATTCGGAAATGATCGGCGAAGTCCTGGCGGTCATGCGTGATTTGGCCGCCTCGGGCATGACCATGATCGTGGTGTCCCACGAATTGGGCTTCGTCCGTGAAGTCGCCGGTCGCGTGGCGTTCTTTGAGAATGGGCGCATCGTCGAATGCGACACGCCGCACAAAATGCTTAATGGTGCGGCCGATCCACGCGCCCGGGAGTTCTTCAAGCGTGTCCTTTGAACGCTCGGGAACGCGCACCGAACAAAAGAGGTTCTGGCTGCCATGATCCGTGCGCTCACCGCCATATCCCGTTTCATCGCCATCACCGTTTTCGCCTGGATTCTCGCCTCCGATGGAACCGTATCTGCCAACTCAGGTGTCGTCATAACTGACGCTGTGCGACATGCCTCGGCTGCTGAAGCAAGGGTTTGGGTCTTTCTGAGTGATAAGGGACCGGATGCGACGGGATTGGCCAAGACGGTAGCCCTCCCCGAACGAACGGCCTCCCGCATCCAACTACGCGGCTCCGAATTCGACGCTGCTATCGACCTACCGATCCTCGGCGAGTATCGCCGCGAGTTGGAGAATTCTGGCATGGTCATCAAGAACGAGTCGCGCTGGCTCAATGCCGTGACGGGATGGATACATCCTGATGACCTCGAGTCGATCGCGTCATTGCCATTTGTTGATTCGCTCAACCCGGTAGTGATATTCCGGCGCTCCGAACCTGAGCCCGTCCTTGGTCTGACACCGCTGCGGCGCTTGTCGCAGGCAGCTGAAGATGTCTTCGATTACGGTGACTCTCGTGAGCAACTTGTACTCATCGGCGTCAATCACCTCCATGCTGCGGGCCTGACCGGCAAAGGCGTTCGTCTCGGATTTATGGACACTGGTTTCTCTCTGGGGATCCGCGCCTTCGATTGCCTCAAAGTGCTGGGCACACGCGACTTCATCAACGGCGACGCCGATGTCGGCGATGGGTTACTCGGCGACGCGCGCCATGGCACTCAGACGCTGTCGCTCTGTGCCGCATTCGATGAAGGCGCGTACGTCGGTGTGGCGATGGAAGGTGAGTTTGTCCTCGCAAAGACCGAATTGACCGACGAGGAGATTCAGACCGAGGAAGACAACTGGATCGCGGGACTCGAGTGGCTCGATTCGATGGGGTGCGACATTGTCTCGAGTTCGCTTGGCTATGTTGACTGGTACGACGATGCAGATTTCGACGGCAACACTGCTCTCTCCACCACCGCCGCCGATCTGGCCGCCGCGCGCGGCATCCTGGTCGTCAACGCCGCCGGAAATGAAGGGTGCGGAAACGGCGACAACCGTTTGATTGCCCCTGCCGATGGCGATTCTGTGCTCGCGGTTGGGGCCTCAGATTTCGATGGTGATCGCGCCTTGTTTTCGTCATGCGGACCAACCGCTGATGGACGGATCAAGCCCGATGTCCTGGCACCGGGGCAAGGTGTCTGGACGGCGCTACCGAACACCGGCGTCTACGTGCCCCAGCAAAACGGGACGTCATTTGCAACGCCTTTGGTCAGCGGAGTCTGTGCGCTGCTGTTGGAAAAGGACCCGACCCTGACCCCATACGACCTGATCACGAATTTGCGCAACACGGCTGACCGCGCGATTAAACCCCTTCCGACCTACGGCTGGGGTTTGATCCAGCCGCTCGATGCGGCCGGTCTCGATTCCAATACCATCGTGCCGAATCGTACTTACTTCTGCGAACGCGTGGTGGCCCGCGTCGAATTGTGGCCCAATCCCGCGACGACTCATACGGCGATCACACTCGTCAATGGCACGAAGAGCGATGGCTCATATCGAATCTTCACCGTAGCCGGAGCGCTCGTCCACGAGGGAAACCTCGTTGCCGGACGCGCTGAGTGGGATGGCAGGAATGATGCCAAATCGATAGTCGCGCCCGGAGTGTACCTGGTCCATGTCACGACCGAGAATGTCAACGAGGTCGTCAAGCTCGCCTGGTTGCCGGAGAATTGAGTCTGCCCTATGAACGCCATTGCTTCGACCTTCAGAAACGGTGTATAATCCCTCCGCCTGACCGTGCGGGAGTAACTCAGCTGGCTAGAGTCACAGCCTTCCAAGCTGTTGGTCGCGGGTTCGAGTCCCGTCTCCCGCTTTTTCTTTCGTAGATTCCTAATCACTCACATTTTCCACGGAGACGTCCCAGTGCTTAATTCGAAACCCCTGTTTCTGTCGGCCACGGCGATAATCGTGACCGCCACATTCTCATCCTGCGGCGACTCCAATGTCGAGACCGTACAGAAGAATCAGCAATCGACCTCCACCCCGGCGCAACCGGCGACCAAAGCTCCCGCGAGCAACAGTGCCGCTGGGACCACGGCCAGCGCTGCGGGCGTCTCCTGGACAATCCCCGAGGGATGGACCCTCATGGGGCCGCGGCCGATGCGGGCGGCGACCTATCTGATCGGCGAGGGTGAAAGCGAATCCGAGTGCGCGGTCTTCTTTTTCGGCACCGGGCAAGGCGGAGATGTGCAATCGAACATCACGCGTTGGATCGGCCAGTTCGTCCAGCCCGATGGCTCCGACTCAAAATCCGAGGCGCAAACCGGACACCGTGAGGTCAACGGGCTCCAAGTCACCACGATCGACCTGACCGGCACCTACATGTCGGGTGGCATGATGGGGCAGCCCGCAGTTCCGAAGTCCGGATTCCGTCTGCTCGGCGCCATCGTCGAAGCGCCCGAGGGACCGCTCTTCTTCAAGTTGACCGGGCCGGCGGCGGCGATGGAAGAGATCCAGCCGCATTTCGACAATCTCATCGCGATGTTGAAAAAATCGTAGACGACTTCCGTTATTGTGTGAACAGATCGTCATTCCCGGTCTGACGGCTCCATCGTCAGACCGGGAATCTTTGTTGCTCTTTGCGGCGCATCACAAAGGAGCAAAAAGGATTCCAAGTCGGCAGAGAGCGCCGACTTGGAATGACGATCTTCTTACAGCCTGCCGATGACGAGAAGATGGTTCCAACCGTGATTTCTGGGGATCACACATGCGCAATCGTCCGCACGATGATGCCAAAATCCGCATGGAGGCTGTGCGAACGCACATAGGCTTTCGCCATCGCGATCTTCTTTGGCAGGATTTCGTCTATGTACTTTGTTTCCGGGTTAGCGCTTGCCGCTAAAAGCAGTTCTTCCCGCCGAAAGACGATACTGGCCTCGTCGGTGATCCCCGGACGCACCTTGAGAATCTCGGCGTAGTCTTCACGAAAGCGCTCGACGTACTCCGGGATTTCCGGCCGGGGGCCAACGAGGCTCATTTCGCCTTTCACTACATTCCAGAGTTGCGGCAACTCGTCCATCTTTGTCCGTCGCAAGAGACGGCCCAGCGGCGTGATTCGCTGATCACCACGCGCCGTAATGCGCGGGCCGGGAATGCCTTCCCACATCGTGCGAAACTTGATGATCCGGAACGGGCGGAAGCCCCGCCCGATTCGTTCCTGCCGGAAGAAAACTGGCCCCGGACTCGACAGTTTCACCGCGACGGCGATGAGCAACAGGATAGGCGAGACAACGAGCAGTCCCAATGAGGCGCCGACGAAATCGAAAGCGCGTTTGCCCATCGCTATTTCGCATGGGCGCGGCAGATCGCGCGAACCGCCGCAATGACCGACTCGACATCGTCGTCAGTCATCTTCGGGTAAATGGGCAGACTGATCGAACGCAGGAAACTCTGATTGGCATTCGGGAAATCATCAGGGACGTAACCGAATGTCTGCTGATAATAGGGATGAAGGTGCAGCGGAATAAAATGCACCGATACGCCGATATTGGCCCGTTTCAATTCCTCGATAAACTCGTCGCGCCCGATCGCGAGCCGACTTAATCTCAGACGCAACACATACAAGTGCCAGGAGTGCACATCGCCGGCCGGAGCATCTGGCGGCGCTTCGAGAAACTCGGCGAGCGTGTTAAACGCCTCCGTGTATCGGCGGGCAATCGCTGTGCGCCGCTGGTGAAACTGATCCGCTTTCCTGAGTTGGGCCAGCCCCAACGCGGCCGCCATGTCCGGCATGTTGTATTTGAAGCCGGGGAAGAGGATCTCGTATTTCCACGTTCCCGCGGCGGTGTATCGTGTCCAAGCGTTCTTGCTGATCCCGTGCAGGCTCATCATGCGCATGCGGTCGGCCAACGTTTCGTCATCCGTTGTCGCCATGCCGCCTTCGCCGGTCGTGATTGTCTTGGTCGAGTAGAAGGAGAAACAGGTGACATTGCCGATCGTGCCGACCATGCGACCTTTGTAGGTCGAGGGAAATGTGTGAGCGGCATCTTCGACCACAGAAATTCCGTGTTCACGCGCGATCGCCAAGATCGGGTCCATGTCGCACATGAGCCCGCCGATATGAACCGGGATGACTGATTTCGCTCGCCATGCTTTCTTCGCCGCCTCGGCAAGTTTCGCGGGATCGATATTCATTGTGACGGGGTCGATGTCAACCAAGACCGGTGTCGCGCCCAAATAGCGGATCACCTCGCCGGTGGCGGCAAACGTCATCGGCGTCGTCAGCACTTCATCGCCCTCGCCCACACCGCCCGCTTCGAGCGCCAGATGGAGGGCGGCGGTGCACGAATTGACCGCCACCGCATGCTTGGCGCCCACGCGCGCGGCGAACTCCTCCTCAAAGCGCTTCACCTTTGGACCGGATGTCAGCCACCCGGAACGCAGTGTATCGAGCACCTCGGCGATTTCTTCTTCGCCGATCGACGGGGCGGCAAAAGGCAGGAATGTGGTGCGCACAGGTCTATCCATATCGGTGGCAAAGGCATTCATACCGCCTGACATAGATAGTTTATCGGAAGAAAGGCAAGAGGGGATTCTACTTTAGGGATGTTACAAGAGCAGGCTCGGCGGGAGCCTCGCCCTCCACAACCGCGTCCATGGAGGGAGAGCGTCCTCGCGAGCCTGCTCTTAAGGCACATCTATGTCATTCGCGACACAGTTCTAAAACGGCAGATCCTCTTCGTCCCCGCCGACTCCGCCTTTCGGAGCGGCCGAATATCCCTTTGAGGCAGTCTGATTCTCATCGAACGACGGCTCAGGCCCGCCACCGCTGTCGTCACGCTTGCCGCCCAACATGACCATCTGCTCGCAGACCACCTCGGTGAAGTACTTCTTCTGGCCGTCCTGCTCGTACTGGCGATGCTCCAATCGGCCCTCGATGAAGACCTGGCGTCCCTTCTTGAGGTATTGATTGGCGACCTCCGCGGTACGGCCCCAGACTTTGATGTTGTGCCACTGTGTGTCTTCTTTGTCGTTGCCCTCTTTGTCCTTCCACTTGCGGGTGGTGGCCAGCGAAAAAGTCGCGACTCCCTGACCGCTGGGCGTGTACTTCAGTTCGGGGTCTTTGCCGAGATTGCCGATGAGCATGACTTTGTTGAGCGACGCCATAGAGCCTCCAGAGCTTGCCCGCCTGAGGCGGGATTGTGTTTCGCCAGTCCTTTCATGGTGAGCGTGCCGAACCATACCTAACGCTCGCTTCCATCATCCGCAAATCGACCAATCCGGGTCAATCACCTTTTGCCGGGCCGCAAATTAAGTGATGCCGGGTTATCCACACCAGTCCTGCCACTTGACCAACCAACCCAAATAGGCCAGATTGAACCCGATGAAGCGCCTACGTTTGGCCATGAACCAGATGGCCCCCATCCTCGGCGATCTTGACGCCAATCTCGAACGGCACCTTGCCGCGATCAAACAGGCCCGGCGCGAGAGGGCCGACCTTCTGGTCTTCCCTGAGTTATCGCTAACCGGTTACCTCGTGCGCGGCATGGTGCATCATGTCGCGATCAGCCGCGATGACGCGCGCCTCCTGAAACTCGCGCGCGCGGCCGGACCGATGGCGGTTGTGCTCGGCTTCGTCGAGCAGTCAGCCGATGGCCAGTTTTTCAACTCCGCCGCATACATCCAGAATGGCACAGTTTTGGCCGTTCAGCATAAGCTGTTCCTTCCCAATTACGGCATGTTCGACGAACGTCGCTTCTTCGCAGCCGGCGAGCGCTTGGAATCCTTTGAAACTCCTTGGGGGAAAGCCGGGATGCTGATCTGCTTCGATCTCCTGCATCCCGCCGCGGGATATCTGCATGAGCAATCCGGTGTTCGTCTTCTGATCACGATCTCCGCTTCTCCCGCCCGCGGCATCAGCGCCGAAGGCGACATGGCCGGCGAAATCGTCTTCCGCTTGGCACAGGAATCGATCGCGCGCCTCTTGGGCATCATGACCGTTTATGTGAACCGCGTCGGCACTGAGGAAGGGCTCACATTCTGGGGCGGATCACAAGTCATCGATCCCTTCGGCAAGACACTCTGCGAACTGCCGATGTACGAAGAAGCACAGGCGATCTGCGAGATTGACATGGAGTCCGTTTCACGCGCCCGCTCGCTCTATCCTCACCTCAAAGAGGGACGCCCCGATTTCATCTTGCAGGAGATGTGGCGGATTCGTCACGGGCAGGTCCCCCAGCCATGATTTCCAAGATCGCCGATATCGATCTGTCGCTTGATCCGCCGGTCACCGTCGGCCTGCTGACGACCTTTATCTGCAATCAATTCGAATCGAAAGGTTTCACCGACGCGGTGCTCGGCGTTTCCGGGGGGGTCGATTCCGCGCTCGGTGTGGCGCTTCTGGTGACTGCGCTCGGCCCGGAGCACGTGACTGGACTGGCCATGCCCGCCGCGCAGTCGGATCCGCAAAGTCTTTTCGATGCCCGCCTCGTCGCTTCGACATTTGGCATCAAACTGATCGAGAAACCGATCGGCGGCATGATTCGGGAGTTCTATGCCGACGAACGTAACATCGACCGTGTCCGCCTCGGCAATGCCGCCGCGCGATTTCGGATGATGCGATTGTTCGATTATTCTCACAAACATCGGGCGCTGGTCGTCGGCACTTCGAACAAGACTGAATTGCTGCTCGGCTACGGAACCTGGTATGGCGATCTGGCCTGTTCCATCAACCCGCTGGGTGATCTTTACAAGACTCAAGTCTGGGCTCTGGCCGACTGGCTCGGCGTGCCGGACGATGTCGTCTGCAAGCCGCCGACCGCAGATTTGTGGAAGGGACAGACCGATGAGGCAGACCTGGGTTGCCGCTATGAGGATGTCGACCGGCTTCTCTATCTCCTTATTGATCGCGATTACTCGGAGCCAGCGCTGGAGGAACTGGGATTTGCCCCGGCGTTCATCGAACGCACTCTTGACATGATCGCAAAATCCCAATTCAAGCGCTCACTGCCTGCCATTCCCAAGATCTCCATGAAGACAGTCGGAATCGATTTCCATTTCAGCCGCGAATGGAAAGCGAAGCCGGCGACGAAGCGATGATCTCCAAGTCCACTGAAGAACACTCGGATCGACGCGGTGTCCTCTACGTCGTCGCGACCCCCATCGGCAATCTCTCCGATATCACGCAACGCGCCATCGAGACTCTGCGAATCGTCGATGTGATCCTCTGCGAGGACACTCGCCGCACCCGCACGCTCGTCCAGCATCTTGGCATCAATGCCCGGTTGTTGTCAGTCCGCGAACACAACGAACGATCACGCGCGGAATCCATGATCGAGCGATTGGCAGACGGGGCATCGCTTGCGTATGTCAGCGACGCCGGAACGCCGGGAATTTCGGATCCGGGCGCGCGTTTGGTTGATTCGGTGGCGGCAGCGGGATTCGAGGTCATTCCGATTCCCGGCCCCTCCTCGGTAACGGCGCTGCTGTCGGTGTCCGGTTTCGCCGCAGACCGGTTTGTGTTTGAGGGCTTCCTGCCGAACAAGAGCGGCCAGCGGGCGCGACGGATCGCCGAATTGGCCGGCGAGACACGGACCATTGTCTTTTTTGAATCACCGTACCGTACCACAAGGACACTGGCTGAATTGCGCAACGCCTGGGGCGAACGCCAAGGGTGCGTGGGGCGCGAGCTGACCAAGAAATTCGAAGAGGTCCGTCGCGGCACACTCTCAGAGCTGGCGGCTTGGGCCGCCGCGAAGACAATCAAGGGGGAGATCGTGATCGCAGTCCACGGAGCCGATGCACGCTGAACGCGGTTGATGATGATCTGCCGCATGCTTACCTTCGCGCGCAATGCCTGTGGCCAAAGACTCATTTTGGGGGGAATTGTGGCGGCGTGCGACGGCGCTGGATCGGCTGACCGCCGGTTACGTTCTCGCATTCGCTCTTGCGCTGACAATCTTCGGTAGGGCGAGTGACCTCTGGCCCGCACTGCCGGCCGTGCATCTCGGCATTTTTGTGCTGCTCGTTTGCGTTGTCTGGTTTTGGCATGATCGCCGCAACGGTTTCGCCGGGTTTATTCGAAATCTCTATCCACTCATTCTTTATTCACTCTTCTACAGTGAACTGGAGACTGCGGACTTCTGGGTGCGCTCCGCGTTCCAGGATCAGCAATTGGTCGCCTTTGAGCAGTCTCTCTTTGGCGTAGTTCCCAACATCTGGATCATACCGGCGCAGACTACTTGGGCTAACGAGATCATGATGGCTGGATACTTCAGCTACTACCTGCTCATGCCGGTTGTCTGTCTCGTGCTCTTCTTGCGCAGGCAGATCGACCAGTTGCAGGGCATGCTGTATGCCATCACCGCCGCATTTGTGATCTCGTATCTCGGCTTTGTGCTCTTCCCCGTCGAAGGGCCGCGCTACTTCCTGGCCGATCAGTTCCCGTCTCCGCTCGCCGGATGGTTCTTCGTGCCGCTGGTACGTTTTGTCATCGATAACGGCGCCATCCATGGCGGGTGTATGCCGTCGTCACATGTTGCCGTCGCGCTCGTAACGCTTTTTTGGGCACGACGCAGCCTCCCGCGCCTGGGCGCGGCTTTGATCCCGATCGTGTTTGTGCTGATTCTCGGCACCGCGTGGGGACGATTCCATTATGTCACCGACATCTTTGCGGGTATCATCGTGGGAGCCGCCGCCTTGGCGTTGACCGGATTTTGGCGTGAGTCCGCCTCCCGCGTGCACAATCCGGCGGTCGCCGAGCGAGGCATGAGAGAGGGCGAAGTGTTGCATGAACGAGCCTGAAACGAGGATGAACCGACCAGATGTGTCCTGAACTCTTCCACATTGGCGATTTCGCCGTGCGTGCCTATGGGCTCGCGCTCGCGCTCTCGTTCTTGATTGGTCTCTCCCTGATTCGACGGGAGGCGCGGATTCTCAAACTCGATCCCGAGACGCTGGTCAATCTGGGGTTCGTGCTCATCATCTTCGGAGTTCTCGGCGGCCGGCTGGGCTACGTTCTCTATCACTTGTCCGATTACGTCGATCGTCCGCTCGATATTATCAACCCCTTTCAGTCGGGTCAGTTCGGCATCGCCGGACTCAATCTGCAGGGTGGTCTGATCGGCGGCTTTATTGCGGGATTGATCTACCTGAGGCTGAAGTCGATGCCTCTGGCCGCATCGCTTGATGCCGTGGTTCCTGCGGTGGGGTTTGGGATTTTCCTCTCGCGCATCGGTTGCTTTTTCAACGGATGCTGTTTCGGGACTCCGACCGACGGTCCGTTCGGCGTGCACTTTCCGCCATCGTCTCCCGCGCATGCCATCTTCGGCACTGATGCCGTTCATCCGACTCAGCTCTACTCATCCGCGTACGGATTACTGCTTTTTCTCGTGCTCATGTTGGTCAACCGGCGTTGGTACCGTGTTGGACGAACCGTTGGATTCTTTTTTGTCGCCGAATCCGCGTTTCGGCTCCTGATTGAGCCGCTTCGTTATTATGAGGAGGCGATGTGGTTTGAGGTCGGTGGAGTTGGCATCACGTATAATGTGGTAGCCGGGGTGATCCTGTTTTTGATCGGACTATACTTCCTGTTTCTGGTCAAGCCGGCACGTGGTAAAACGGCTTGACCCCTCTCGTCTGTGGCGGCTATATTTGCAGCTTCCGGCGTGATCGGGTGCGAACGCATTGTGCCACAACGACAAGCGTTACCTGACAGTTCCGGGCTAATCGCTATGCACCACGATCGCCGCGCATCATACGAGGCATTTTCTATCCCTTATGGACGGGTCTGCGTCAAGCTCGGCCTGACTCCCAACATCCTCACCGTTCTGGGACTTGTCACTGCGGCCGGCGCGGCGGCGGCGTTTTGGCAGGAGAGGTTCTTCCTGGGCGTCTTCCTGATGCTCGTGACGTCACTTCTGGATATGCTCGATGGCGCAACCGCACGTGCGGGAAATCTCGGGACTGTCTTCGGCGGTGTGCTCGATCATAACGTCGACCGATTCGGGGAATTTCTCATCATCCTGGGGATCGTGCTCTCGGGACATGTTCATCCCGGCTGGGGTATGTTCGCTCTGTTTGGCATGTGGTCGGCGTCCTACGCGCGGGCTGCGGCCGAATCGATCGGCAAGATGAAGACATGCGCGGTCGGCTTTGTTGGTCGCCTGGAAAAGTTCGTCATTATCCTCGCCGGAGCCGTGTTCGAAGCCTTCTTTCCGATGAAGGCGCTGCAAATCGCCATGGTTGTCGTGGGCACCATCTCGTTTATCACCACCGTTCAACGGCTTGTTTTCGCGCACAAAGAACTGACCGGACGGTCCGGAGGTGCTGCATGAATCTGCTCGCCTTCGGCAATCCTGTCTACGACGACATCCGCACGCCTTGGGTGTGCACAATCGGGCGCGTGCTCTCGGGGTGCGCGACCAATGCGGCATTTGTGTACCGTCGCCTGGGTGGTGAAGTCACGGTCATTGGCCGGGTGGGACCGGATCGCCTGGATCAGTATCGAAACTACCTGAAGTTGAATCGAATCGATGAAATCACCGACCCCTGCGCCGAAACAGGCGGTTTCGGTCTCGATTACGATGACCGCGGACGGCGCGAGTTGACGGTTCTCGGGCGCGCCGAGGCGATTCGTCGCGTCCCAGCCGAAGTCGAACGGGCCGACTTGATCTTCATCGGTCCCGTGATGCAGGAAACGCCGCTCAATCTCCTGCGCGAAATCCGCGAACGCACTCA
Source organism: uncultured Ignavibacteria bacterium (assembly GCA_964371625.1). GTDB lineage: Bacteria > Zixibacteria > MSB-5A5 > WJJR01 > WJJR01 > JACQFV01. The sequence continues at coordinate 1,102,478 of CAYJMP010000002.1, forward strand.
GGCGCCCATCTTCCTTGATCCGCAGGGTCTCCTGCGCCGCATCGGCGCGAATGGGAAGATCGATCACTTCAAACCGGAAGGGATCGAGGAAGTTTGCGCGCTCTGCGATGTCGTCAAACCCAACGAATTGGAAACCCAGATTCTGACCGGCATCGACCCGCGTGAAGACCTCGAAGGTGCGGCGAATATTCTCAAAAGCTGGGGGATTCGTACCGTGGTGATCACCCTGGCTGAACTCGGCGCATTAGTTGTCACCGACGATACCTGGTACCGTATCGACGCTATCCCAACGCACGCCATTGACTCGACCGGAGCGGGCGATACATTTGCCGGAGGGCTGATGTTTGCCCGTTCGCAGGGATACTCCTGGCCCGATGCGGCAAAACTCGCAACCGCCTGTTCCTCGACGATGATCTCGAACTGTGGTCCTGATTTTGTTCTGACGTTGGCCGACGCAAAAATGCGAGCCGGGACTGTCGGAGTCACGCCATTCCGGCACGCGGCTTCGGCCGCGCGCATGCCCGCGTGAATGTCGCTGGCGTGTGTAATTCTTGAGGATTAGACCGGGCAAGTTCGTTACAATACAAAGTCGGATTTGGTGCAACAGCCGCGCGCGGCGACAAATAGCAACGAATGAATCACGATAGGTAAGGGAGAGACCATGGCTTCAAAAGTGCGGGTGGCGATCATCGGAGTCGGAAATTGCGCCTCCTCGTTTGTGCAGGGCGTGCACCATTATAAGAATGCCCACGATGACGAGTTTGTGCCGGGCCTGATGCATGTCAACCTCGGCGGCTATCACATTTCCGACATCGAGTTTTCCGCCGCCATCGACATTGACAAAAACAAGGTCGGTAAAGATCTCGGCGAAGCGATCTACACCAAGCCGAACAACACATTCAAGTTTTGCGATGTCCCCAAACTCGGCATTACCGTCCAACGTGGCATGACGCACGATGGCTTGGGCGAATACCTCTCCAAGATCATCGAGAAGGCCCCCGGCGACACCGTCGATATCGTCAAGCTGCTTAAAGACACCAAGACCGACGTGGTGATCAACTACCTCCCGGTCGGCTCCGAAGAGGCGACCAAGTGGTATGTTGAGCAGATCCTGATGGCGGGTTGCGGATTGGTCAACTGCATCCCGGTTTTCATCGCCCGTGAGAAGTACTGGCAAAAGCGGTTCGAGGAGAAGGGCCTGCCGGTGATCGGCGATGACATCAAGTCGCAGGTTGGCGCGACCATTGCCCATCGTGTGCTGACTCGCTTATTCCGCGACCGTGGCGTGAAGCTCCTGCGCACCTCCCAGCTCAACGTTGGCGGCAACACCGACTTCTACAACATGCTCGAACGCCGTCGTCTTGAATCCAAGAAGATCTCGAAGACCAACGCAGTCACCTCGCAGCTCGATTACGATCTCGGCGAGGACAACATCCACATCGGCCCGTCCGACTATGTCGCCTGGCTGACCGACCGCAAGTGGGCGTACATCCGTATGGAAGGGGAGACCTTCGGCGGCGTGCCGCTCAATATCGAGATGAAAATGGAAGTCTGGGACTCGCCGAACTCCGCTGGCGTCGTGATCGATGCGGTCCGTTGCTGCAAACTGGCGATGGACCACAAGCTCTCCGGCGCGTTGATCGGTCCGTCGGCCTATTTCAAGAAGTCACCCCCGGTGCAGTTCTCCGACGACGAAGCCCGCCGTCTGACCGAGGAGTTCATCGAGAAGTATCGCCGTCCCGATGCCCCCCGCGCAACCCCGCGCACCGCGCCGGTGACCACGGCCGTGCCGGTGACCGCTGGCGTGCAATAGGCATTGAAGGTGATCGATGACGCGCATCTGATCTCGCGGCTCGTTGAGTGAAAGTCTGATCCGCGTAGGATTATGCGCGATCGTCGCGGTTGACCGTCGTTCGTTATGTGAGTCTGCCCGTGATCGAACGATTCTCTAAGTACATACTCTTAGGGCTGCTGGGTCTTGCTGGGCTCGCCGCATTGGTGTATCTACTCTTTTTCGGGTATATCCTAATCTGGATGTATTGGCCGATTCTCGGCGGACTTCTGGCGTTCCTTATCTTGTTAAGTCAAGGTCAGTGGGCGACAGCGCTTGTTATCCTGCTGATTTCCATAATAGGGAATCTGTTTTGGGCGAACGCGGGACCGGGCGATGCGCCCGCATCTCTCAGGGACTTGCGCGATAAGATTGCCCGATGGAGACTGAGGTAGCAGTATTGCATGAATGGAGGTTGGTTCCGCAGGTGCACGGCGGTTTGTGTGAACCATCTGTGTTGTCGACAGAATGTGGTCGAACTGAGCACGCTTCAACCTTGTCGGGGAGGTAGCAATGGCAACTGCATCGTTCACGATTCGGATCGTGAATGCCGATGGAGATGAGGTATCCGGCGCACGGATTAAGCTGGCCTTTTGTGGACCACGTGGCATGTCAGTCACGGAGCATACAGGTCGAGACGGAAGAGCGGAATTCAGTGGTTACGATGAAGGAGAGGTCGAAGTTTACGTGGATGGTAGAGATCAGGGCAGGTACTCCGACTCAGATCGTGATGAAGTGACGATTCAAGTATGAAAGCCTATAGTGCTACGTCGTGCCGTCGAGTACATCGAATCGAATCCTGTGCGTCGGGATTTGGTGGAGAACCCTTGCGAATGGATATGGTCAAGCGCCAGGTGGAGAGTTGGATTTTGGGATGTACGGATTCACATGTATACGGCTGGCTGGCGTTAGTGAGTGAAACCGCGGGCTATCCTGTGGGAACGAATTCCAAGCTTGATTGCAGACTTGTTTCACAATTGTGAGGGGGTGCTACCTCAACTGCTTCGATCTGCGTCCAATTCCTCTCCTTGTGAAAGTCGGTCAAGTGTCTGTCGTTTTAGCAAATCCTTCATTGTCAGTCGAGATAAGATAACTTCAGCCTCGTACATTTCCGGATCATTGAGTTTCATTCGTCCATGCTGAAATTGCCAGAACTCCCATGAATACGGCCAGACGTCAGTAATCATTAGTCTTGCTGCCCGGCTCTCAAACTCCCCCATAGATGGCATCAGCGCAACGTACGTGTTCGCGATTATAGCCCACGGAATCCCAAGGAGCCGGATAGTATTGCGTAGCCAATTCGTTCGACCTGAGAGCCAAGAAGCGCCGATCATCGGATATATCAGTATCGCCCAAACGAGACTGATTGGTAAGAGTAACAGCCCAAAAGTCATTGTAACCAGCAATCCGAATACAAGAGTTGTCAAAAGTTGAACTGGGAAAACGACCCATGACAATCCAGTCAGAAGAGTGTCCAAAATCCTGTTGGCAAGCATGCTACCTCCAAAGCAATAGCATAAGAGAGTATCCTTCTGGGCCTACGTAACAGAATGTGCCAGCAGAGTGCGTAGCACTTTGTTTGCCGTCAATTCGGTAGGGCTGCCCCCAAGAAGATGAAAGAGGACTGAATCTCGGCCGTGCCGGCCACTCGACAGCCGGGTGTCCCACCGCTTGCGTCGGGAATGTTCGGCCCAGCAAGCGTGGTGATGAGACGCATGTGGCTTGCCTTCACGAGGAGTTGTCACATCCTTGGTTGACCCACGGCAAGCCGCGAAGCACCCAGTGCTTTATCTATTCGAGAAAGTGATGAGTGGGCACGGATCGTCCTTGCAAGCCATCCTGACCTTTTCGTTTATAGGTACACATCTGGAGAAGATGTAGTGAGCAAACCTACCAAGCCACATCTAGACCACCCCGGCTTCTTCATCGTCATCGAAGGTTCCGATGGCTCCGGCAAGAGCACATTAGCCCGACGACTGGCTTCGGAACTTAAGAAGAGCGGCCACTCGATTTGTGCCGTTCGCGAACCCGGAGGTACGAAGCTCTCCGAACGAGTCCGGCACGTCTTGCTGTATGTGCGCGAGACCATTTCACCGCGCGCCGAGTTATTCTTATATCTCGCTTCGCGCGCGCAGTTGATCGATGAGGTCATCCGACCGGCTCTGAAACGAGGCGAGATCGTCATCGCCGACCGATTCAGTCTTTCGACCTACGCGTACCAGTCGGCAGGTCGCGGTTTGCCATTGTTTCAGGTCGCGGGATCCGATCAGTTCGCGCGGGATGGGATCGCTCCCGATCTGACCATTGTATTGGCCGTATCCGAGAAAGATGCCGAGGGGCGACTGAAGCTGATGGGGAACGCGCCCGATCGCATCGAGAGCGAGTCGCGCCCATTCCACCGTCGTGTACGGCGATTCTATGCGGATTGGGCAGAGCGCAAGACATACCATGTCATCATCGATTCTTCGCTCGGCGTCGATGCGGTGCTCGAAGCAGCTTTGCGGTCTGTTGAACGCGGGCTTCGACGGAGACGTCGTGCCAACTGACATGCGCCACTTGGTATCCATCTCCGGTATAAGATCATAATGTTTTCCAGCTGGCGTCTACGATCTCGTGAACCCCACGACCCCAAGTCACCGGGGCCGCAGGGGGTGCTGTTTTTGGCAGTTATCCTCGCTCTGCTCTACTTCTCGGCCTCCTGGCTGAGGAGCGATCCCAAGTTCTCCGGCGCAGTCGAGCTGACTGCGGCATTGCGTTACGTTTTAAGCGAGGGGGCAATCGATGCCTCGCCGCAGGCAGTCTTCCAAGCCGCGGCGACCGGCCTCACGGCGACGCTGGATCCATTCTCCGCCTACATGCCCGCGGAGGAACTGAGCTATTTCGAAGAAGAGACAGAAGGCGAGTACATTGGTATCGGCGTTGAAATCAAGATCACTGGCGGAATCATCGCCGTCGTCCGCGTGCTTCCCCAGACCTCGGCCGCCGACGCGCTGATTCAACCCGGGGATCGCATTGTCTCAATCGATAATACGCCGACCGCCGGATTCACATTACTGCGCGCGATCGAGTTGATGCGCGGACCCGAAGGCTCCACCGTCACCGTTGTCATCCAATCGCCCATGGGTCAGGAACGGGAGCTTGTCCTTGAGCGCCGCGCGGTCCAGGTGTCTCCCTTCCCTGTGCAGGGGGTCTCGCGTTCCGGCTCGGCGTACATTCGCTGGACCGACTTCACCGAGGGGTCTGCCGACCGTCTCGCCGCCATTGTCGAAGCGCTCGCGGTCGAAGCCCCGATTGGCCTGATTCTCGATTTGCGCGGCAATCCGGGCGGCCTTCTTGAAGAAGCGGTCAGCGCCGCCGGCGTATTCCTTCCGCCCAATACGCTCGTCTGCCGAGTGATCGACCGTCTCGGGCTGGACCCCATCGAATACAAGACCGCTGAGTCACCGGCCGAGTTTGCCGGGCCGTTGGTCGTAGTGATGGACGAAAACTCCGCATCGGCGTCAGAAGTCTTGGCCGCAGCATTGCAGGAGAGCGGACGCGCGGTCGTGGTCGGACGACGCAGTTTCGGCAAGGGCTGGGTCCAGAATGTCTTCCCATTCGACGACGGCAGCGCCCTACGGTTGTCGACCGCACGGTACTACACTCCTACCGGACGCACATTTGGCGATCCCACGGTGAAAATCCCGTCCGAGGGTTTTGAAATCGACAGTCTCTGGTTCGAACCAACTGGTCTTGAGCCAGACTCCGTTGTGGCCTCATTGCCGGTCGGTCCCTGGGAAGAGGCGTTGGCCCAACGGGGTTTGTTCGCCGATTTCGCTGTGGCGTATCTCGAAGATTGGCCCGCCGATGAGTTGTTGGAGATACTCGCGTACTGGTGCGATTCGCTGGACATCGTGCCCGAAGCCCTGGGTGCGAAGCTGACGGAGGAGAAGAAACTGACTTCGACGCACCTGTCGCACGCTCCCCCACGCGCGGACTGGGAACAGATCGTCCTCGGCCTCGACTCTGCCCATGTTGTAGACAGGGCGTTGCTCTTCGAGAGAGAAGCACCCGCACTTGCTCTCTGTCTGTGGGAGCAGAGAATGATCGCGGTGGAGCGTCCAGATGTCGAGGAGCTGGAGGAGTACTTCTCCCTGGATCCCGACCTTTCCGTCGCACGTGACCTTCTGGAGCAACCCGACCGCTACGAGGTCCTTCTGCATCGGGAGACTCCGGAAGGCATCTCAACGGCAATCCCGCCTCACTAAAATCTTGTCAGTGCCCACGCGTCTCGTTGTTGCCGTGGCCAAAGACCTTCGTTTCCTTGACAAGTCCAAGTTTGTTCGCCGGACTTGATACAATGGCCGAATTCGTCACATTGCTTGGAATCGGACTTGTCGTCGGTTTTGCCGGGGGCACTTTGGGTGTCGGCGGCGGTTTCTTGCTGGTCCCGATCCTGTTCTCATGGCTGAGTTGGCCCATGATCGCGGCTGTCGCCACCAGTCATTTTTGCGGGCTGGCCGTTTCTGCTTCTGCGACCGGGAACTACTCGGGCGCCGGTCTGATTGATTGGCGGCTGGGGATCATCATGGAGGTTGCCGCCGTGGCCGGCGCAGCCGTCAGCGCTTGGAGTGCCCGCTGGGTACCAGTCGACGCCGTCGCTGTGGCTTTCGCAGCCGTTGCCTTGTGGTCGTCCTACCGAATGTGGAGGCCCTCGAAGGCCGTCGACCACCAAGATGGTCCCCCGGCAGAATTATCCAGACGGCAGTATGCTGTCGGACTTCCCTCGATGTTCATCGTGGGAGCCATCTCTGGAATCCTCGGGCTGGGGGGTGGGGTCTTCATCGTACCGATTCTAACGGAATTGATGCATCTTCCCATCCGTCGTGCCGTTGGAACGTCTGTCTTTATGGTTGGTATGAATGCCGCGGCGGCGGGCAGCGTCTACTTTTTGCACCGCGATGTCCCATTGGAGGCGGCCAGCCTTTTGGCCGGAGGAGTGTTCTTGGGCGCGATGATTGGATCGGGAATTCAGCATCGACTGCCTTCGTTGATTCTTCGGCGCGCGTTTGCCCTTATCTTAGTTGCCCTTACGGCGCGGGTCGTGATTCGTGCCCTCGGGTAGAGTGGGACCTGATACCGAATGAACTCGCCAATCTCCGAAAGTCCTGATCCAAATGTCACAATTGCTTCGCTGTACCGTTGGGGCGCTCGAGCCACGGGCGTAATACTCCTCGTCGGAGTCGTGTTTCAGTTTTCCCGCCTACTCTTGGGCGGCGATCACGACAGTGTTCGTCGGCTGGCGGAGTTCTGGCCCGGGCTTGCCCTCATAAGTTTGTGGACAGTTCCGGTGTTTTCGCTCACTATTGCGGGCTCGGTCAGGGTTGTGCGCAACCGTTTGGACTGGACGGGCTGGACTGCGATCGGGATCGGTGTGTTTCTTTCATCATTATGGTTTCTGAAGTGAACACCAAATCGAAGAGTCATCTCTGTGATGCTGTGGTGTTGGCCGGCGGTTTCGGCACTCGCCTAAAACCCCTGACCGCGTCGCTGCCCAAACCGATGGTTCCGGTCGGCAATCGTCCGCTGATGGAGCATGTTGTCGGATTACTCGCGGATCATGGTTTCAAGGACATTCTCGTTCTGCTGTTCTTCCAAGCCGAACGGATCACCGCCCATTTCGATGACGGATCCCAGTTCGGCGTGCGCATGCGTTACTATCGTCCGAATGGGGACTTTGGCACGGCCGGCAGTGTTCGCCATGCGCTGCCTCAATTGGCGGACCGTTTTCTCGTGATCGCCGGAGATGTGCTGACAGACATCGATCTCTCCGCTGCGCGCGACTTTCATATCAAGCAGAAAGCCGATGCCACGATCGTGCTGACCCGGCATGCCAATCCGCTGCCGTATGGAATTGTCCTGACGGATGCTGAATCGCGCATCACGAGATTTCTTGAGAAGCCGACATGGGGCGAAGTCTTCAGCGATACGGTGAACACCGGCATTTATTTTCTTGAGAAGTCACTTCTGGAACCATGGACCACCGAGCGTTCCGTCGACTTTTCGCAGGACGTATTCCCCAAAGCGTTGTCGCAAGGGAAAACCCTAATGGGCCCGATCGCCGAAGGGTACTGGCGCGATGTGGGCCACGTCGATGACTATGCCCAGGCCCATCTGGATCTTCTTGCGGATCGAGTCAAGGTTCACTGGCCGAATCCTCCTCAGACAATTGATGGCGCACGCGTAGTGCGGGGCGCCGATTGTATTATCGATCCGAGCGCCAAGCTCTCCGGCACGGTCGTACTCGGCGACCGAGTCTCTGTCGGCCCCAAGGCGCTCATTGCCGATTCATTCGTCGGTTCGGGCTCGGCCATCGGGCAGGGTGCGCGCGTCCGCCGTTCGGTTCTCTGGTCCGCGGTCGGTGTCGGTGTGCGATCCGATCTCAACGAAACGATTGTTCAATCGGGTACACGCCTTGGAAGTGACTGTATACTGCGCGAACGCAGTATCGTCTCGGAATTGTGCCGTCTCGGCGAACGAGTCTCCGTCCAACCGGGTTGCAGGATCTGGCCGCACAAAAGTGTGGAAGATGGTGCCCATGTCTCGTCGAGCATCGTCTGGGGAGAACATTACAATCGTGAGTTGTTTACCGACGCCAAGGTCTCCGGTCTGACCAACCGCGAGATCACGCCGGAGTTCGCGGCGCGTCTCGGAGCGGCATTTGCCTCGCAGTTCCCGCATGGGTCTGTTCTGGTCGTGGCGCGGGATTCATCTTTGGAAGCGCGCGCCGTCACCGAGGCACTCAAGTCGGGCATCACGTCGTCCGGCATCAACGTCCGCGATCTCCGTGACACGGTCGTGCCACTATTGCGTTTTGAACTCTCCCAGAACAAAGCGGAGCCGCAAGTTAACGGCGGGTTGTTCGTCAGGCGCTCCCCTGATAATCGCCAGATCACCGACGCGATCTTCTTTGATAGATCCGGATTCGATCTGTCCGGTGGATCGGCGAGATCCGTGGAGAGAGTGTTCTTCCGTGAGGATTTCCGACGGGCAGAACCCGATGAGATTGGGTCGATTCGGTACTCCGAGAGGTTCATGAGCCGCTATCGGGACGCGTTCCTGACACAGCTCCGCGTCGGCGAGATACGGAGCCGGCAATTCCGCATTGTCGTGGACTATGCGAGCGGCCTCATGTCGCACATCTTGCCGTCACTTCTGGAAGGAATGGGCGTCGACTCGATTTCGCTTAATAGCTCAAACGTCGGGACCGCGGCCAACACGCACGAGACCGCTTTCCGATCCATGTCTCGTATCGTTCCGGCCATGGACTGCGACTTCGGCGTTCACATCCATCCGGCGGGAGAGAAGATCACAGTCGTGACCCGCGGCGGCCAGATTCTTGGGGCGCAGCAACTGCTGCTCGTGATGGCAGAACTTGCGTGGCGCGTCCACCCGAACTCTGCCGTGGCGACCCCGATCACCGCGACGGCCAAGCTCGAGGAATTGGCGAGTCGGCACGGCGGAAAGGTCGAGCGTGTCAAAAGCGACCACCTGTCAATGATGCAAGCCGCCGCTTCCGGCCAAGTAGTTCTGGTGGCGGGGACGCGCGGAGGCTTTATATTCCCTGGCTGGCAACGGGGGGCTGATGCTGCCGCCGCTCTGGCGAATCTTCTGGAGCTTTTGGCGCGGTCTGACTCTGAGGTAGATTTAATTGCCGACAAAGTCGGCCCTGGGGCAATAGCTGAAGCGGCTGTACCCTGTCAGTGGCGCCACAAAGGTGCTCTGATGCGCCGAATCTTGGAAGAGACTTCCGATCTGTCGAGGCAGATGGTTGATGGAGTACGATTCAAGGTCGAGAACGCTTGGATATGGATCGCCCCCGATCGACGCAATGCTCTGTTCCGTCTCCAAGTGGAATCAGAGGATCGGGATCGGGCTAGCGAGATCCTCGCCGAGTGGGGTGGTCACATCGCGGCTTGGCGAAGTGAGTTGGAAAATGCGTCCGTCGCGGGCGATGTGGCTCGCGTCTACTGATTCGTGATGAATAGAAACAGACATCAATTCCCTGATTACCTCAGAGCTTGCAGCCTGACCGTTGCTCTCATGTTTCTGGCGACGAGCGTTGAGGTGTCGGCCCAACCGAACCCTCAATTGCCGCCCGTGACAAACGTTTCAACCAGCGGTGCGGTGCCGAATCAGGAGGCGATCGCGGCCGGGCTCGCGCCGGCGTATCTGGATCAGGTGATCGATCCCGACGAATACAAAGTCGGTCCCGGTGACGTCATTTTGGTGAATATCTGGTCGGCTCGCCCGGAGCAGTACGAGATCGAGATCACGCCTGAAGCCACGCTGATCATTCCAGGCGTCGGGGACTTAAGCGTCAAGGGCATAACCCTGACAGAACTGAAGGCAACCGCAATTGCCCACCTGCGGGAATTCTACCCCCGGACTCCGATCTCAGTCACTCTCGGAAAGGTCCGTCGTTTCCGCGTCACGGTGACCGGAGCGGTCACACGACCCGGCCTCCATGTGGTGACTGCCAACACCCGTGCTTCTGAGGTGTTGGATATGGCGGGTCTGAATGATGATGCCGCCCGGCGTCAGGTGAGACTGGAGCGCCGCGATACCACGCTCCTGGTCGACCTTGCAGCATTCGAGCGGCTCGGTTTACGTGAAGCTAATCCCTACCTCTACGAAGGCGATGTGTTGGTCGCACCGCCGATCGATAGGAGATGGGGGACCGTGCGAATCGACGGCGCCGTCAACCTCCCCGGCGAGTTCGGGTATTCTCCCGGTGATCTCGTGGGAGATCTAATCGATTTAGCTTATGGGACTGCATCCGATGCCGATACCGCGCGACTGGAATTATGGCGATTCCCCCCAGGAAGCGATGAAGCAGCAAACTTCGAATGGCCTCCGGGGAGCACCTACTCCGACTGGCGCAAGTTCTCCCTGCAACCGGACGATCGACTCTATCTTCGCGCGATTGAGGGTTATAGGAAAAAGCACGCGGTTCGCGTCACCGGCGAAGTGCAGCGTCCAGGATATTATGCCTTCCCGGGTGAGAGTGTGCGCCTTCGCGATGTCATCGACTCCGCCGGTGGGTTTACTTCGTACGCCGACCTCGGGCAAGCCCTCGTCTTTCGATCCCAGCAGCCGCAATGGGTGAAAGAAAGCCGCAACCGTGTCGCCTTGGTCCCACCCGAGCTGCGGTCTCAGACCGAAACCGACATCATTACTGCAGATGCCCTGACAGTCCAAGGAAGGGTTGCTGTGGATTTCGGACGGCTCTTTGTGGAAGGCGATGAAACTCACAATATCATGTTGCTCGATGGTGATGAAATCGTCGTCCCTAGAAAGACAGAGAGTATCAACATTATAGGACGTGTGATTCAGCCGGGCCTGGTTCCGGTAACGTCAGGGGCCGACCTTCAGTACTACATCGGGAGGGCTGGCGGCTATGCCTGGCAGGCGGACAGAGGCAGAACATTCCTCGTCAAAGGCGCGACCGGTGTCGCTGTGAAGAAGAAGAACGTAAGCGACATTAGCGCCGGAGATACAATTGTGGTACCGACGAAACGCGGGAGACGGTGGTGGGCGGCGTTTCGTGAGACCCTTACTGTGACAACTGGCTTGGCGACACTCTACCTGGTCATTGACCAGGTGACGCAATGACATCAGGATCCCCGAATCCAGCATCCTACCCTTCTGGGGGAAAAGGCACATCGATTCCCATGGTCGAGGGGGGTATGCTGGGCCTGATTCGGCTGTTGGTCGAGAATCGGGGGTTGCTCTGGAAATACCCGCTTGCGCTCGGAGTCATAGTTGTCGCCATCTCGTTCCTCTTTCCGAATATATATCGATCGACCGTCGTCATCCTGCCTCCCGAACGTGATTTCCAGAGTATGTCACAGCCGACTGGGGACATGAGAACATTGTTCTCCAGCGGGATGGCTCTGCCCGTCATGGCGACACCTTCTGATGTCCTCGCGGCCGTTTTGGAGTCACGCACTGTGCGTGAAAGCACTTTGGTGGAACTGAACCTGCCGAAGCGCTGGAGCATGGAGAAATCCGACATAATTGACCTGCTGAAAGGCACAAGTGCCGTCAAAGTCGCGCCATCGGGAGTTATCTCGTTTTGGGTTGAATACAAAGATCGCTGGTTTGCTGATACATTGGCGAACACAATTGTTAGAATTTCCGATCAGCTGAATCAATCTATCGTCAATACGAAAGCATCGCGCACCCGTCAGTTTGTCGAAGATCGACTGCAAGAGACACGCCATCAACTGGACAGCGCCTCGACCGAATTGGAACGGTTCCAGCAACAGCATCGCACCATTGCGCTGGATGTGGAAGTGAAGGCGATGATCGAGGGCGCGGCAACGCTTCGCGCGCAGCAGACCGCCGACGAAATCGAACTGTCGATCTTGCGCGAATCGCTTTCGCCTGATCACCCCCAAATCCGGACCTTGACTACGAGAATAGCTCGGACGAATCAGAAACTGATGGGACTGGAGACCCCGGCGGCTGACGACAGCACGCGCGTCTATCTCAGCGCGGGGCTGGACGAGCTTCCACGCCTCGCGCAAGAGCTTGCGGTGCGACTACGTAACGTAAAAGTGTCGGAAGCGCTGTTTGAACTACTCACGCAACAATACGAGCACGCCCGCATCCAGGAGCGGCGCGACACGCCCACGTTTTCGGTGCTCGATCCCGCTTCGGGTGGCGGCGTTAAGGTGCGCCCTAAACGGCTGTATCTGGGGCTCGGGACGATCTTCGTTGCGTTCTGTCTTATGACATTACTTGTGATCACTCGAAATTGGCTGACACGGTTGGAGGGCGTCGATCCGGAGCAGCACCGAGCGATACTCTCGCTCTGGCGGGCCACGTTTCGATCAAAATCCAAACACGCAGGGGAGATGTCTCATTGAGTGCAGATCGCATTGACCGTCCCATTAAGATTGGCTGCATTGGGCTCGGAGCGTGGGGAAAGAACTTGCTCCGCGAGTTTGCCGGCACACCGGGCGCTAACGTCCCCATTGCCTGCGACCCATCCGAAGCGGCCCGCGCGCGGGCACATGAGAATCATCCTGAGATCCAACTGACGGGCAGTATCGACGACGTACTCTCGAGCGACGTCGATGCCGTAGTCATTGCGACTCCTCCGGTCTCGCATTTCGAAATCGCGTCACGCGCTCTCTCCGCCGGCAAAGACGTGTTCGTAGAGAAACCACTCGTACTCAACGTGGCTGATGGCGAGAAGCTCGTGGCCCAGGCCGGCAAGGCCAAACGCACGCTTATGGTGGGGCACATCATGGAGTACAACCCTGCCATCGACTGGCTGAAGCGGTATATCGCGGAAGGCGGATTGGGCAACGTTTACTACGTATACGCGACCCGCGTCAACTTAGGTCAGGTGCGTGACAATGAGAATGCGATGTGGTCGCTTGCGCCGCACGACATCTCAATGATTTCCTATCTCCTCGACGACTATCCTCTCCGCGCGGCGGCGCTGGGTAATTGCTACGTCCGCAAAGGGATTGAGGACGTTGTCTTCATGACGCTCGAATTCGCCAACAACCGCATGGCGCACATCCATACGTCTTGGCTCGACCCGCACAAGGTCCGTTCGCTCACGATTGTCGGCCAAAAACGCATGGCCGTGTTCTCCGACACCGAGCCACAAGAGAAGATCAAAGTTTTTGACAAGGGCGTGGACGTGTCATTGAATTTCGAAACCTACGCAGAATACATGACTTTGCGCACCGGCGAAGTCTACATCCCCTTGGTAGACAATGCCCAGCCTCTGGCGTTGGAGTGCCGGCATTTTGTCGACTGCGTCCGAGATCGTCGGACCCCTCGCTCGGATGGACAAGACGGTCTTCGGGTCCTGCGCGTTCTCGACGCCGCACAACAATCGCTGGATTCCGGCGGGCTTCCGGTGGAGATTCCCCACCCCGCTTAGCCATGGGGGAGGAGGAGTTCCTGCGATGAGTATTTTCATTGATCCGTCGGCCCATGTTGGTTCGAATACGCGTTGGGGAGAATTCTGTGTTGTTGGCCCAGACGTCGAGATCGGTCCCGATTGCGAAATTGGTCATCATGTAATCCTGCATGCCGGTACCAAAATCGGCGCCGGGGTCCGCATCGATGATGGCGCCGTGATCGGCAAGCGGCCCATGCGCGCAGCGAACACCGCCGTCACCAAGGAGCAAGAACTACCGTCGGCCGTAATCGGTGACACCTGCATCATTGGCACGAATGTCGTCATTTATCGCGGCGCCACCCTGGGCAAGAAGGTGCTCGTCGCGGATTTGTCGACGGTGCGGGAGAATGTCACGGTCGGTGACTTCACCATCGTCGGACGCGGGGTTGCCATCGAGAACTTCTGCACGATCGGCAAGTACTGCAAACTCGAAACGAATGTGTACATCACCGCGTACTCGGCGGTTGGTGACCGTGTGTTTGTCGCGCCCGGTGTTCTGACCTCGAATGACAACTTCGTGGGCCGTACCGAGGAGCGATTCAAGCATTTCAAGGGCGTGACGGTCGGCCGCGGTGGTAGAATCGGTGTGGGCGCCGTGATTTTGCCGGGGAAGAACGTCGGCGATGACGCCCTCGTGGCCGCCGGATCGGTGTTGACCAGCGACGCTCCGGCCCGCAAGATCGTCGCCGGAGTTCCGGCCAAGACGTTTCGCGATGTTCCACCTGATCAGTTACTCGAAGCACAGAATTGGCCAGATGTCAAGAACAAGTAGGATCCTTTCACCCGGAGTGATCAATGGCTGTCCCGCTGATAGACTTAGTTCGGCAGTACAACACGATTAAAGATGAGATCGATGGCGCGGTGTCGCGTGTGTGGAATCACGGCCAGTTCGTGTTGGGCCGGGAAGTCAAAGAATTCGAAGAATTGGCGATGCAGAAATGCGGCACCAGTCACGCTGTCGGCGTCGCATCAGGATCTGACGCTCTGCTACTCACGATGCATGCCCTCGGAATCGGACCGGGAGACGAGGTTCTCCTTCCGACGTTTACTTTTTTTGCCACGGCCAGTTGCGTGAGTCGGCTCGGAGCCAAACCCGTCTTTTGTGACATCGGTGCCGACTTCAATCTCGACTCAACCGATGCCGCCAAGCGTATCACGCCTCGCACGCGCGCCATGATCGTTGTCGAGCTCTATGGTCAGATGGCAGACATGGCGGCGCTACGCGAGTTGACCTTCGACCGCGGTATTGATCTGATCGAGGACTCCGCCCAATCAATCGGGTCGAGTTTTGCCGGAACGCCCGCCGGCGCCTGTGGCGATGCCGGATGCTTCTCGTTTTTCCCCACCAAGAACCTCGGCGCCGCCGGCGATGGCGGCATGGTCACAACCGACGACCCGCAATTGGCTGAGAACGTCCGTCTGCTCAGACAGCACGGCGCCCATCCCAAGTACTATCACAAGATTGTCGGTTATAATTCCCGGCTCGATGGTCTGCAAGCGGCCATCCTCAAGGCGAAGCTGCCGCATCTGGATCGATGGACCGAGATGAGGCGCAAGCATGCCGACGTATATGATCGTGAATTGTCAGGGATAGGCGACATTCAAGTCCCGGTGCGCCGCGCCGACAGTTACCACATCTTTCATCAATATACCATCTTGACAGCGAAACGGGATGCATTGCGCGCTCATCTCCAGGCGGCCAAAATCGGGACCGAGATCTACTATCCGTTACCCCTGCACTTACAGGAATGCTACTCGTATCTCGGAGGGAAGGCCGGTCAGTTGCCGCGAGCCGAACGGGCGGCGAACATGGCGTTGTCCCTGCCGATCTTCCCGGAGATGACTGAAAGCGAGCAGGGCGAAGTTCTATTAGCCATCAAGCAGTTTTTCGCCTAATTCGGCGCTGCGGTCATAATGGGAACTCGGACGAAGACCAAAACCCGCCCTCTTATCGTCACGGTCTTTGGCACCCGTCCCCAATACATAAAACTGGCCGTACTCTGGCGTGAGTTGGAGACGGCCTTTCGCTCAGTATTGATTGACTCCGGCCAGCACTATGACTGGGAGATGTCCGGCGCCCTTCAGCAGGACACCGGTCTGCGTCCGCCCGATGTTCACCTTGGTGTCGGTTCTGCCGCTGCAGGAATTCAGATAGGTCGTGTTGCCGAGCGGCTCGATCGGCATTTGTCTCGTCTCAATCCCCAGGCTGTAGTTGTAATCGGAGACACCAGCACGACGGCCGGCGGCGCCACTGCTGCCGCGTACCGCGGCATACCTGTCGCGCACATCGAGGCAGGTTTACGATCTTTCGATCGGACGGCCCCGGAAGAAAAAAATCGCATTATTGCGGACCACCTCTCGACGTGGCGTCTTTGCCCCACAGCATCCGCCATGAGAAACCTGCGTAACGAAGGCGTACGAAGCGGTATCTACGGTGTCGGGGATCTCATGTACGAACACTGGTTGGAACAGCATCCACGATCGCGCTCAGTTTCGCTTCCCGAAGGTTTCCGCTTTGGAGAGTATTACTATCTGACCGCTCATCGTGCAGAGAATGTCGACCATCCGGCGCGACTTGAGCAACTCATCCGGATCTTAGAGACTCTTGATCGTCCCGTTATCTACCCGGTTCACCCGCGCACACGGCGAAATCTGAGTCGACTCGGACTGTGGGGCAAACTGCGTCGTCAGTCACGATTGTGTCTGCTTTCCCCGGTGAACTACTCGACCTCACTGGCGCTGATCGCGGGAGCCAAAGCGGTTCTGACTGACTCAGGTGGTGTCCAGCGCGAGGCCTTTTGGAGCGGCGTCCCGTGTCTGGTACTGAGGGGCGTGACGGAGTGGCCCGAGCTGTTGGCGTCGAAGGCAGCCTTGGTCGGATTGGATCTGGCACGAGTAAAATCCGCGCTATACCGTCCGGAATGTAAACGTGATGCCCGCGATTCAGTATTCAAGAAGCGTCATCCTGCCCGGGCGATCACTCGACGCCTCGCACTCGATTTGCGCAGTGCGTAATCAAGCGGCACAATCGTGTACGATGCAGTACATTCCCGCCCGATGACAGTCCCGTCTCTGCGGCGCGCCGGTATTACGTTGATTGGAGCCACGGTCCTTGCCCGAGGCTTTGGCTACGTGCGTGAGGTCGTCGTCGCGCAAGCATTTGGGGTCACCCTCGAAGTGGACTTGTTCCTCGCCGCCCTGACGGTGCCTGCGATTCTCATTGGGACCGCCTACTACGCCATTCCCAACGCGTTCGTGCCACTTTGGGCTTCCGGCCCCACGGGTCATCGCCGCGCGCTCTCAGCCGCGGCCATCGTCGTGCTCGGATCGTTTTGTATCGCGCTGGGGATCGCAGTTTTCGCGAGCCCAATTGTTCGGCTAATCGCCGCGGGATTCGGCCCGGGGGCACAGGCACGTGTCGCCGGACTCCTCCGGATTGGCTCCGCCGCGGTCGTTCTGGCCGTATTGGAGGCGCTGATCCGCAGCCGTCTCCTGGCCGCGAAGAGCTTTGGGTTGCCCGCGCTTTCCTATGTCTGGCAAGGAGTGGGAGTGGTCGTCGCTGTTCTCGGATGGCATGAACAGGGCGCCGCGGCGATCATGTGGGGGTATGTCATCGGGACCGGTGGTGCTGTCCTCTGGGATTTGGTGTTGGTCACGAGTATGCGGCTCGACCTGCGCGGCGAAGGTGCGGCAAACTCGCAGATCGGAAGCGATGGCCGTGTCTGGGTTTGGGTATCGTTGGTACTTGTGGTCGATTCACTCTCACAGCTGTACGCTGTTGTGGATCGACACTATGGTTCATTCCTGCAATCGGGCTCGATTGCGGCACTCAACTACGCGTATCTGATCTCCGGCCTGCCTTCGGCCGTCATTGGGTTGGCCCTGTCGACAGCCATCCTGCCATTCCTGAGTGACGCGGCGGCAGACCGTGATGAGAGTCGTATGGTATCGATAATCGATAGAGCCGTACGATGGTCTCTCCTATTCGCCATTCCGGCATCCGTCTGGATGATTGCTTTCCGCGTCGAGATCGTGGGTGTGTTCTTCCAGCGAGGGGCGTTTGACGCGACGGCGAGACAAATGACTTCAATGGCACTCAAGATGAGCGCCCTCGGCATCGTCCCCTTGGCGCTGGCGGCAGTGTGGTCACGTTCATTCTATGCTTCGCGAAACTGGCTTCCGATTGTGCTGTCCACGTCAGTTGCGCTGGCGGGAAAGGCGGTTCTTTCGAGTCAGTTCAGTTCAATCCTGGGATTCACCGGCTTGGCTTTGGCAACTTCGTGTGCCTACGCAATCGCCGCCGCATCAACCGGTATCCTTCAACGGAAGCGGCTTGGCGGTGAAGTGCGTATGTGGAGCGCGTACTCTGTAAAGATCCTCATCCTTGTCGGTGTGCCCACGCTCGTGTCATGGGCGGTTTTGTCGACCTTTAGTGTGGATCAGATCTATGCTCGCGCCGGAGTCGCGGCCCTTGGCGTTTTGGCGGGTATGATTGGCTTGACAGTGTTCGGTCGACTTTGGGGAATTACGCAGATGGACGAACTGGTGAGATTCGTCCGAACACCATTACGCTCCATATCCCGATGATGGAAAAGCCACTGACTGTTGTCCTGACTTGCCCTCGAATCGTCGCCACCTTTGTACGGCAGGATGAGAGAATCCTGTCCACGAGGTGCAACGTAGTGCTCATCAGTGTCGCAGGTCTGGACTCTGTCGTACAAATGTGGCGCGCAATGAAGGACGCCGACTGTGCCCTTCTTTGGTTCATTGGGCGTCATGCACTTCCCACCGTTCTGCTGGCGCGGGCGCGCCATATCCCAGTCATAGCGGTGATTGGTGGATTTGAAGTCGCCTGGGAGAAAGACATTGGCTATGGAGTCCGGCCTGGTTCCGTGAGCGCCCGGATGTTGGAGTGGGTCTTGTGCCGAACAAGGGCCATCGTCACCGTTTCCCGGTTCAGTCACGACCTCACGTCCGCGCGGTTTCCCGGACTTGCGGATCGTGTCATTCTCATTCCCAATGCAGTGGACACGGACAGGTTCACTCCATCTGCGACCACCGTTCGTTCAGGCGTGCTCTGTGTTTCCACCCTCTCGAGATCTGCGATCAACGTCAAAGCCCTGAGCGTTTTCCGGGCGGCGGCGGGGGCGATGCCCGACACGGCCTTTACACTTGTCGGTCCAGCGGTCGATTCGGCGGGGAGACAGTTTGTTGCGTCTTTGCCGACCAATGTCCGCTGGCGGGGCCAACTCTCGGGTGAATCGCTGATTGCTGCCTATCGGGAGGCGTCTGTCTTCTTCCTCGCATCGCGGCACGAGAGTTTCTCTTTGGCGCTGGCCGAAGCTATGTCATGCGGTTGTGTGCCTGTTATCTCGGCCAATGGTGCGCTGCCGGAAGTCGGCGGTCCCGTGGCACGCATCTTGTCGAACACCTCCGTCGAGGAATGCCGGCGAGCCATCACGGACGCATTGGCAACATCGGTATCAGATAGAGAGCTGGCTCGCCAGCATATCGTGGACCACTACGGCATCGAACGTCGGCGCCAGAGCCTGATAGGGCTGATTACGACCATAGCCACCCAAAGATAATCTCTCCAATTCCTCGAAGCTCCCACGTATTCCAGTTACCCCCACCCCCTTCCGATACGAAGAAGGGAGAAGCAGGCCGACGGTCTTCGCAATTACAGTTATACTCCTCGGCCCTTCCGCATCGGAAAACAACCCCACCAGAAGCCCGGATTGGCGGCTGGATTTGCGGTAGATTCTTTGTATCCAATTGACTATCATCGTTCTGGGGGCACACGTTGGTCCGACACGCAGCAAACTTCATGACACGACTCGTTGGACGATGGCGGTGGATCATCTGGGATCTCATCGCGTTGCAGGGAGCCTTCGCAATCGTCTTTTGGCTGCGCTTCCGCTTGGACATCTCCGGGGCTGACTCGCTTGTCACTCCTGTCGAGTATTTGGGTCCGGCTTGGTGGATATCGATTGGCTGGCTGGCTCTCTTTCTTGTTTTCGGGTTGTATCGCAAGGACGGCTTCTCTTCCCGGAGCGCTGAGCTTAGCCGGGTGACCTTTGCCGCGACTTTTGGGACCCTGGTCCTGGCAATCATCACGTTTGACCCGGCGCGACCACTGACCGACCGGACAGCCTTAGTCGGCTACTGGGCCGCACTGATGGTCTTGGTGGGTGGCGGACGCCTACTCCCCACGCTCAAGACCGAAGCCAATTCTGAAGGGGAGGGCGGCGGCATCAACAGTCGCCGGATGGCGATATTCGCTGCCGATGCTCTCGCCGTGGCGGCGGCGTATTATCTGGCTTTTTGGCTGCGTTTCGACGGGACAATCCCGTATGAGGCAATGTCTGCCTTCTGGAACACCCTGCCACTGGTTTTCCTGATCCGTCTGGCATCATTTACTTATTTCCAACTTTACTCTGGCGTTTGGCGTTATGCGTCAATCAATGACTTGATGTCGATATTAAAAGCCGTTTCGGTAGGGACAACCTTACTGGTTTTGCCATTCTTCTTCTTCGGTGTGCCGGGTTATCCACGGTCTGTGCTCATCATCGATTGGTTTCTGATGGTGTCGTTCTTGGGGGGATCCCGATTCGCTCTGCGCGCGATCCGCGAGGCGACACCGCGGTTTCTACGCCGTGGACGTCGGATTCTCATCATCGGCGCTGGTGATGCCGGTGAAATGCTGGCGCGTGAGTTCGGAAAGGATCCCAGCGGTCCCATGGTACCGGTCGCCTTTATCGACAGCGACAGCAAAAAACATGGCGCCCGCCTGCACGGCGTACCCGTTCTCGGAGATTTGAATCTACTCGATGCATCTGTCAAGAAGCAAAACATCGCCGAGATCCTCATCGCGATTCCGTCGGCAACCGGCGAACAGATGCGTCGGATCGTCTCCGCCTGCAGTGAAACCGGAGTTCCATTTAAGACTGTCCCGGCCCTCCGCGAAATGATCGAGGGCCACGCCAGCGTACGGCAGATGCGCGCTGTCAAAGTAGAGGATATCCTCCGCCGTACCCCGATCGACACAGCCCCGATTCAAGTTTCGGAATGGCTGTCGGGACGGCGCGTCATGGTGACGGGTGGGGCAGGCTCGATCGGTTCGGAGTTGGTCCGCCGGATTCTCCGATTTGCACCAGACGAAGTGATCCTCGTCGACCGCGCCGAGAATGCTCTGCATGATCTGCTCGATGAACTCTCCCGCGTGCCGAAGCGGGCTCACGTGGAAGGGGCGCTGGTCGACATAACCGACCGCCAGCGTTTCCATCATCTGTTTGGGCACCGACCTCCGGATGTCATCTTCCATGCGGCTGCCTACAAGCAAGTCCCACTGGCGGAGGCATATCCCGATGCCGCCGTACTCAACAATGTTGCCGGTTCACGTTTCATGATGGATTGGGCGCTCGAACGCGGCGTCGATACATTTGTCAACATCTCCACTGACAAGGCCGTACGGCCCTGCAGTGTCATGGGTGCGACCAAGCGCGTTGCTGAACTCCTCGCTCTGCGCCGCGCCTCGGAACGGCAGACGAAGTTTGTTTCTGTTCGATTTGGAAACGTATTGGGTTCCGATGGTTCCGTGGTACCGCTCTTTGAACGGCAAATACGTTCGGGAGGACCGGTGACAGTCACTGACCCGAATGTCATCCGCTATTTCATGACTGCCGGCGAGGCGGCTTCGCTTGTTCTCCATGCCGCCACCATCGGTGAAAATGGTCAGTTGCTTGCGCTGGATATGGGCGAGCCGGTGCGCATTTATGATTTGGCGCGCGACCTGATCCTTCTGAGTGGACTGCGTCCTGAGATAGATATCGCGATCAAGATCATCGGCCTGCGGCCCGGAGAAAAACTGTCCGAGAACCTCTTCGATCCGGGAGTGGTTCCGAAGCCATCGGGCCACGATAAGATCTGGGTCATTGATGCCATCGACGATGCCGCAGGCGATTTCGAGTCCCAAGTGACGGAATTGCTCACAACGGCCCGTGGTGGGGATCGTGCCAAGACCCTGCAGATGCTGTTGCGGATCGTGCCTGGGTATCAGCCTGTATCCGTATTGCGGCCCAATATCCAGACGGATGCGGTCACAATAGAAACTGTGGGAACTCTGTCCTAAATCGTCCCGTCATACACACGCTTGACCCACACGATTTCCCGATTACATTCCCAAGACCGTAATATCCCCAGGACGGTGGAGAGTCATGCTGGATCTTAAGTACATTCGCGAGAATCCGGACCGCATCCGGGAGGCGCTTGCCGCCAAGAACACCTCGGGCACACTCATCGACAATTTCCTTGCGCTTGAGGCCCGTCGCCGGACCATCATCGCTGAAGTGGAAGGACTCAAGCACGAGCGCAATCAGCTGTCCCAGAGAATCGCCGATGAGAAGAAGGCTGGACGCGATGCCGCAGACATCATCGCGCAGGGAAAGGCCGTCTCCGACAAGGCCCAGACCCTTGATGTCGAACTCCGAGATGTCGAAGAACATCTGCACCAGGTCCAGTTACGCATCCCGAATGCCCCGCACAGCAGCGTTCCCATCGGGGATGAATCACACAATCGCGATGTCCGATTTTGGGGTGATCGACCCTCATTTGCGTTTAAGCCGCTCCCGCATTGGGAGATTGGCGAGAAACTCGGCATCTATGACGGCGAGGCCGGGGCAAACGTGTCTGGCTCGGGTTTCTTTGTTCTCCGTGGCGATGGGGCGAGGCTGCAGCGGGCGTTGATTAACTTCATGCTCGACCACCATGCCCAAAACGGCTACATCGAGCATCGCCTCCCGTATCTCGTCACCAGGAAAACCATGCAGGGCACCGGTCAGCTTCCCAAGCTGGCCGATGATATGTACCGGATCGAATCCGACGACCTGTGGCTCATCCCCACGGCCGAAGTGCCGCTGACCAACCTCGAGGCTGGCGCCATTATCCCTCAGGCGACACTTCCGCGAAAATGGTGCGCCTACACGCCCTGCTTTCGACGTGAGGCCGGGGCGGCGGGTAAGGACACGCGCGGCATGATCCGGGTTCACCAATTCGACAAAGTCGAACTCGTGAAAGTGGTTGAACCCGAGATTTCCTACGACGAACTCGAAGCGCTGACCGCCGATGCCGAGGCCATTCTCCAACTGCTCGGCTTGCCATACCGAGTTCGCATGTTGGCCTCTGGCGACCTTTCATTCGCCGCCGCGAAATGCTACGACCTGGAAGTGTACAGCGCGGGCATCGACAATTGGCTCGAGGTCTCTTCCTGCTCCAATTTCGAAGACTTCCAAGCCCGCAGGATGGATCTGAAAGCTCGGCCGACAGGCGGGGGTAAGGTGTACTTCCCCCACACACTGAATGGATCGGCGCTGGCACTACCGCGTACTATGATTGCTATCATGGAAAACTACCAGACTGAACGTGGCGGCATCAGGGTGCCCGATGTCTTGAAACCCTACTTGGGTGGCCAATCCGAAATCGGATGAGGGGGCATTATTCCCCGCAGAAAGCACACGGCATGAAACGTCGGCTCTCGCGAATGATACACGACCGGGCCGGATACTCCGGCCTGCCCTTGGCGTTCAAGGGGCTCATGATCCTCGGTCTGGCTACGATCGCGGCAATCCTGATTTACACCACTCAGACAATGGTCGATAAGCTGAAGGCCTCGGAAGCGCGGCTCGCCAACGCGTATGCTGGTAATTGGACGCGCGCGGCCGAGACTTCCGATCCCGGCGAACTTGCGTTCCTATTCGATCAGATCATTAGCAAGGGTGACTTCCCTATGGTCGTGGCTGATCCCAATGATCAGCTGCTCTACTGGCGGAGTCTGCCTGGTCTCAGTGATAACGACACGTCGACGGTCACGCGAACTAAAGTCATGGAATTGATGCGACGCATGGGACGCGAGTACCCACCCGTCCCCATCACCTATGAAGGGCATTTGCTACAGAACCTCTACTACGGCAATATCGCCCTGGTCGATCAGGTGGAGCGGCTGCCGTACGTTGGTGTGGCGGTCATGGTCCTCTTTCTCCTGGTTGCCTACATCGGCTTTCGGAATATCAAGCGGGCCGAACAACGATACATATGGGTGGGGATGGCCAAGGAGACGGCCCACCAGTTGGGCACACCGCTCATGTCTCTGATGGGTTGGCTCGAGAGGCTCGAAGGGTCGGCAGAAGGCGAACCCAGCGCGGCATTGGATCGCGCGAAGGTCCAAGAGACGCTCGAATACATGCGCGCCGACATCGTGCGACTGAGTCGCGTCGCGCAGAGATTTAGCCAGATCGGTTCGGAACCCGATCGAAAGTTGCAATCGCTCGAATCCGTCGTGCGGGAAGTCGTCTCATACTTTCGCACCCGTCTGCCCCACAGCGGGCGCGGAGTGGCGCTCGTCGATGAATACCAGCCCATTGCCGATGTCCCCATCAACGCCGAGTTGGTCTCCTGGGTCCTGGAAAACTTGATCAAGAACGCCCTCGATTCTGTGGATCCGAAGACTGGGAAGGTGGAAGTCTGGGTTGGCCCGCACCCTGAGTCCGGAGCCAAAATCACGGTTACAGACAACGGCCGTGGCATTACTCCCGCACAGGCGCGGAAGATCTTCCAAGCGGGTTTCACGACCAAGAAACGCGGGTGGGGGTTGGGGCTGACTCTCGCCAGGCGTATTGTTATGGAATATCACGACGGCGATTTGTACCTGGACATGTCGATTCCCAACCAAGCGACACGCTTCGTTCTCCATCTTCCCGCCGCAAAGGAATAGTCCCCGGACCGCGTACCTGACACGATACCAAGGAGAACGATGCCGCCTGCCGCCAAACAAATCCTCTGGGTCGACGATGAGATCGAACTGCTCAAGCCTCACTTCCTCGTTTTGCAGGAACGTGGTTACGAAGTCACTGGCGTGCACTCCGGGGATGATGCCTTGGAGCAGGTTCGTGATCGGCGCTTCGATCTCGTGCTTCTCGATGAACAGATGCCCGGCCGTGACGGCCTAAGCACACTGGTCGAACTCAAGGCTCTGGATCCCAATCTGCCCGTCGTGATGGTAACCAAGAGTGAGGAAGACCGGCTGATGGATGAGGCCATCGGCAAGAAGATCGATGACTACCTGACCAAGCCGGTCAATCCTTCGCAAGTTCTGCTCGTGGTTAAGAAGCATCTCGAGAAACGCAAGATCCAGGCAGAGCATCTGGCCAAGCAGTACGTCGAGGATTTCCGCCGCCTGCAAGACGAGCTCTCCCGCGTCGTGAGCTGGTCGCAGTGGCTCGAAGCCCATCACGTCATGTCGCGCTGGGACATCGAGCTGGATCGTTTTCCGTCGTTGGGATTGGACGAAGCCCATCGCGAGCACAAGCGGGAGCTCAATGCCGGTTTCGGCAAGTGGGTGGAGCGCGAATATCCGCGCTGGCTGGCCTCTCTCGACGATCCCAATCGTCCGCCGCTGTCCATCGACATAGTTCCGCGCTGGCTGGCTCCGCATCTGCGGGAGGGGCGCAAGGTGTACTTCTTTGTGATCGACTGCATGCGCCTAGATCACTGGATCAATATCGAGCCGGAATTGGCGGAGTTGTTCCAGATCGAACGAGAGCACTATTTTTCAACATTGCCCTCAGCGACCCCCTTCTCGCGCAACGCGATTTTCTCGGGGCTGTTTGCCGACGAAATCCAGCGCCTGTACCCCGAGCTCTGGCAGATCGGCGACAAGGACGAGTTCTCACGAAATCGGCTTGAACGTCAACTGCTGGATCAGCAGCTCGCACGGATTGGTGTTCGTCTTCCGGCGGAAGCGAAGTACATCAAGGTCCTCGATTACGCCGAGGGTGACAATCTCGCCAAGAAGTTCTCGAGCTACAAGACGACCCCGTTGCTCTCGGTAGTTTACAATTTTATCGACCACGTTTCTCACGGACGCTCCGAGGATGAAATCCTCCACGAGCTCGCGGTTGATGAGGCGGCCTTTCGGGGACTCATGAAAACCTGGTTTGTGAACTCCTCTTGGTCGAAGATCCTTCGCAAGATCGCGCGCGATCCGAACGCGGTGTGTGTCATCACGACCGACCACGGCAGCATTATGGGGATGCGTGGTACGGTGGCGCATGGCCGCAGGGACACGTCCGCCAGCCTTCGCTACAAATTCGGCGACAATCTTAATGCTGATCCGAAGGAGGCCGTGCTCGTACCCGACCCCAAAGTCTGGCGCCTGCCCAGTTTCTCGATGAGCACGACGTACCTCTTGGCCAAAGAAGATTTCTTCTTCGTGTACCCGTCGAATTTCAATGAATATCAGCGCAAGTTCGCCAACACCTTCCAACACGGCGGCATTTCTCTGGCCGAGATGGTCCTGCCGGTCGTGACCCTGCGTCCCAAGTGATGACTGCAGCCCAAGATGACCCGTTGCCTTCGTACGAGCGGTACGCGATTTGCCGAACCGTCGGAGACACCGAGCGGCTGGCTGCTTCGTTTGCGACGCTCCTGTCTGCGGGCTCATTCGTCGCCCTCCTCGGCCCGTTGGGGGCCGGCAAGTCCGTCGTGGCTCGTGCCATCGGCGCGGCGTGGGGTGTCGGCACACCCATGCCGTCGCCGACTTACACGATCATGACGATCCATCAGGGCAGGCTTCCTATCTATCATATGGATCTTTACCGGGTCGGCTCCCAAGGTGAACTTGAGATGGCGGGTCTCCAGAATTACTTCCAGAGCGATGGCATTTGTCTTGTGGAGTGGGCCGACCGCGCTCGCGACGTCTGGCCACGAATCGGCTGGGAAGTCATCATGGTGTTGGGGGACCGGGGCGCAAGAAGAGTCCTGATCCGTCGATTCAAGAGCGAGCAATGAGAGTCCTCGCCTTCGATACGACCGGCCCGATCATCTCGGTCGGCGCCGCAGCGGATTCCAGGTCGCTCTGGCGTCTCGATCGTCTCTCCGAACGTGGCAAAGGGAACCTACTTGATGTCATGATTGAGGACGTCTTGCGGCATGTCGGCTGGTTGCGCTCGGATGTTGAGGGGCTCGCGCTCCTGACCGGTCCCGGCTCACTCACGGCGACTCGAATCGGCTGGGCAACGGCTACTGGCTGGGCACAAGCGATGGGTATCCCACTCACCGGTTGGTCGCTTGCCAGCGCTCATCGCCGCGCGTTGGGCGACGATGCCAGAGCAGCTGCATGCTGTGTTCATTTTCGGGCAGACACATTCCTCGTTTACGATCTCGGAGCGACCGAGACTCGCCCCACCGCTGTGAACTTGCAGGCAGGCACATTCTCTGAACATCCGCCCAAAATGCTCACCGGACCGGGGGTTTTCGGAAACCGCGACCGTTGGGCCGCCTACTATCACGGTGCTACCCGAATCGTGGATGATGCCGACGCCTTCATCGGCGCGGACCTCCTCGCAATTTGGGGAGAGGTGGACTTAGGGGCAGGTCACTTCCTGAGAGTTCAAGATTCGCTCTTGGATTACGGCCTGCCCCCGGATTTCAAGAAGATCGCGGCCAAATGATCGAGACTCCTGCCACCAGGACGATGACTCGCGCGGATATCGATCCAATCGCCGAAATCGAAAAATCCGTATTCTCTGATCCCTGGCCGAAAAGCGCGTTTCGCGAGATGCTTCCCGAAAGTAATCGCATCAACCTGGTTCTGGAGATGCCCGATGGCCGGATTGGCGGGTACATTCTCGCCCAGATCGCCGGCGACGAACTTCAGATTCAAAACATCGCCGTTGCGCCGGAACAGCGTCGCCAGCAGCTGGGAACCCGGCTGCTTCAGCGCGCCGAAGACGAGGGGTGTCGACGCGGCGCCATATGCTCGGTCCTCGATGTGCGCACCTCCAACGAAGCGGCCTTGGGCTTGTATCATAGCTTTGGCTATCGTATGATTGGGCGCCGGAAGAACTACTACCGACAGCCGGTGTGTGATGCTTTAGTCCTTTTCCGGCGGCTGGATTCAGTTTCAGCCGACGGCGTGAAGCGGGAACCAGACAATGGAATGGTTTCGTAAAGCCAAGGCCGGCCTAACCGGCAAAGACAAACGCGAGATCCCCGACGGACTCTGGACCAAGTGCGGCGGCTGCGGCGAGATTATCTACGCACGCGAGCTCGAACGGCTGTTCTGGGTGTGTCCATCGTGCGACTACCATTTTCGCATCCGACACTCCGACTATATCCGCCTGCTGCTCGATGATGGTGTGCTCGAAGAGTACGACCGCGGTTTGGTTTCCCGCGACCCGTTGAAATTTCGCGACAAGAAACGGTATCCCGACCGTATCGCCGATTCCCAGAAGAAGACCGGTTTGGCGGATGCGATCGTCTGCGGCATCGGCAAGATCGGTGGGCGGACTGTCTCCTTTGGGGTTATGGAGTTTGCCTTCATCGGCGGAAGCATGGGCTCGGTCGTAGGCGAGAAGGTGGCACGCGCCATCGAGCGCGCCCTCGTCAAGCGCATTCCGCTTGTCCTGGTCTGCTGCTCGGGCGGAGCGCGCATGCAGGAGGGGATACTCTCACTTTTTCAGATGGCCAAGACGAGCTTTCTCCTGGCGGAGCTTCATGAGGCAAGAATCCCTTATATCACAGTGTTGACCAATCCGACCACGGCAGGCGTAATGGCTTCCTACGCGTCGCTGGGTGATGTCATTATTGCCGAACCGCGCGCTCAACTTGGATTCGCAGGTCCGCGCGTCATTAAGGATACGATTCGGCAGGAATTGCCCGAGGGCTTCCAGAGCTCCGAATTCTTCCTTGAGCATGGCTTTCTCGACAGAATCGTGAAACGCCGTGATCTTCGACCCACCGTCCAATCTCTTCTGACATTCTTCTGCGGCCCGGGATCCGGCGTCGAGGATCGAACTGGCGTCACGGTGGCGCAACCGCTTGCCGATGGCGCCGAGCCGCGCTGATTCGATCGTGTGCCTACGTCCGCCTCTCGTAATCGACTGACATACCGCGAAGCCAGAGCGCGGCTGTATTCCCTGGAGCACTGGGGAATCAAGCTCGGCTTGGACAATATTCGCGAATTCTGCGCATTGCTGGGCAATCCCCAAGAACGATTCCTTTCAATTCACATTGCCGGAACTAACGGCAAGGGTTCCACCAGTGCCTTCCTCGATTCCATCCTCTGCGCGGCAGGGTACCGAGTCGGACGATACACCTCCCCGCACCTGCGCGATTTTTGCGAGCGCATCCACATCGATGGCGCTCCCGTCCCGAAGTCCTGGGTCACGGACTTCGTCGGCCGTTATTGGGACACGATCATTGAGAGACGCTACTCATACTTCGAAGTGGCGACTGCGCTCGCCTTCGCGGCCTTCGCGCGCGCCAAGGTCGAACTTGCCGTGGTCGAGGTCGGTCTGGGTGGACGCTTTGATGCGACCAACATCATCGAGCCGATTGCCTCAGTCATCACTCGCATTGCCCGCGACCATGAGCATGTGTTGGGACACACAGCCCGAGAAATTGCCTTTGAGAAAGCCGGAATTATCAAAACGGACACTCCGGTCGTTATCGGGCCAATGGTCGCCGAGGCCGAAGTACGAATTCGGGAGATTGCCGATGAGCGGTCTGCGCCTGTGTGGACGTCGAACGAGCTCCTCGCGGGTCTCGAGCCGGACCATGAGTTGCGAACTCCGCTTTCCGGCGCGCACCAAGTGTCTAATCTTGCCATTGCGATCGCCGCCGCTCGTCTAATCGGTGCACAGGGAATCCCGATTTCGCCGCAATCGATTCGCCGTGGTGTCGCAGCCGCGCGATGGCCTGCGCGGTTCCAAATCGAGCCCGGGAAGCCGACAATCGTCTACGACGCCGGGCACAACCCCGATGGAGCGCACGCCATCGTCGCAACCTGGAAGCGGGAGTTCAGGACCCGTCGGGGCATCTGCATCTTCAACGCCCGCCCCGATAAGAATCACGTGGAGATCGTCGCAATCCTCTCGGAGATCGTCTCCCGCTGGGTCTTTTGCCCGATGCCTGATTCGCCCTACATCGAGCGCGACACCCTCATGCAATTGGCAGCGCAGCATTATCAGCCATCCCGATGGGCGGATTCCCCGACAGAAGCAATGAGTGCGGCACGCCAGGACGCAGATGCGCACGACGGCATCCTTGTCACGGGTTCGCACTACTTGGTCGGCGCTGTCATTCCGGCAAGACTCATAAGCTCCCGATCGAGCCCGCAGAAGCTTCATAGGGTCTCGCGTTCTCAACTCCTTGCCGCGGCGCAAGATCGGGGGGCTGCTTTTTGACAGTTGCCTCATACTAAAGATCACGAATCGGGAACGATTCTCCGATCTTGACGTTAGGACACTTGGCGATGCCAAAGAATTGTTGACTGGACCCGGCGCTACGTATAATCTCGCCCGGTACCTATTACCAAGGAGCGCAGAAGGACATGCAAAACCTCGTTGAAGTAACCGACGCAACATTTCAGACCGAAGTTCTCGATTCCAATGTCCCGGTCCTGGTCGATTTCTGGGCCGAGTGGTGCGGCCCCTGTAAGATGATTGCGCCGGTGGTGGCGGAATTGGCAACTGACTATCAGGGGCGACTGAAGGTTGCCAAGGTCGACGTGGACAAGAATAACGCCATTGCCATGCAGTACCGGATCATGAGCATCCCCAGTCTGCTCTTCTTCAAGGGCGGCGAAAAGGTTGACCAGGTGATCGGCGCAGTGCCCAAGCAGAGCCTCGTCAACAAGATTGAGACGATTCTCAACTAGCCTTGCTGTTACTGTCTGGACACAGCGCGCGGCGGCCGGAACCAATTCCCGGCTGCCGCGTTTTTTCATGCGAGAATTTCACGAAAGGTAATTGAACAGACGCGGAAATGGCACGTACCAACCATTGCCGCTGGAACCAAGGGCAATAAAGACCGATAAGACCTCTGAGGGCCGAAGGAAAGCGATGACATCGTACATCCAACGAGAATGGGAACCACGGGGGACAGCTTCACCCAGCGCGCTCCCACCTGCGATCAAGTTTCTCTTGATCGCCAACGGTGGCGTCTTCGTTGCGCAGATCCTGCTTCAGCTATTCGCGAATTTCTCGCTGGTCAGCTATGCTGGCCTCTCGCCGCTTATGGTATCGCACGGAGCCGTCTGGCAACTCGTTACGTACATGTTTCTGCACGATGCCTCGCGCTTGCTCTCCTTCCATCTGTTATTCAACATGCTCGGTCTTTGGATGTTTGGCCGTGAACTGGAGCACGATTGGGGATCACGGGAGTTTCTCAAATACTACTTCATCTGCGGAATTGGTGCCGGGCTCGTCACACTTTTGGCGCTTTGGGGTCACGTCACGTACACCATAGGGGCATCCGGAGCGATCTATGGGATACTCTTGGCCTTCGGAATGGCCTATCCGAACCGGTATATCTACCTCTGGTTTGTGATCCCGATCAAAGCCAAGTACTTTGTGATACTGTTCGGTGCACTTGAGGTTTTTGCCTCGCTGTCGAGTACACCCGATGGCGTGGCGCATCTCACACATCTCGGCGGTTTGGCCGTCGGGTTTATCTACTTGAAGTTCTCCGATAGTCGCATGCGACTCCCAGCACCCTTGGCTTGGATGGGACGTTGGCGCGCCCAGCAGAAAGGGCGCGAATTGCGCCGCCGCTGGGACGAGCACCGCGAACTCATGGAAGAAGTCGATCGTGTACTGGATCGAATTAATCAAGTTGGCTACGAAGGCCTCACCCCAGAGGAGCGTGATGTCCTTGAGCGGGCATCAAGACGCCTCTCCACCGAATCCCATAACTGAGCTCGCGGGCAATCTTAACAAAAGAGTTGCGCTCCCTCGTAACGGGTTGCACTCTTGACCTGTTCGGGTAAGGGGATTGGCATATAAGACGGGCGGGAACTCAGACTTAGACTTCATGGTATCCAATCCATGGCCCAGCCGAAGGACGTCGCGCCTATGGACCGCAGACCAGCCACTTTCGCCATAAACCTCATTGCCACACTCGGACTCTGCTTAGCCCTCGTCGGCATCGGTCACGCTGCCATCCAGGAAGACCCCTTCGGTTCTGAGTCGGGTCCTATCCTGACAGCGCTGACATACACGTCGAACGACACCATTCGGGCCGCCGATACACTCTGGTTGGCGGTTCGTCTCGAACTCGCTCCGACGTGGCACGTGAATTCCGCTAATCCGCGTGAAGAATTCCTGATCCCCACACGACTGGACTATGTGGCTCCAACCGGTTGGCGGGCTGCCGGCCCCGTTGTTTATCCAAAGGGTCACGATGTTCTCCTGCTTGGCGACACCATGTCTGTGTACGAATCGGGCGCGACGATTCTGGTTCCGTTGACGTCAGATGCAAACACCAGTGTGGGCCCGGTATCAATAACCGGGACCCTTCATTATCAAGGCTGCGACGATAATTCTTGCGTAGCGCCCGATGAGGCCGCGCTGACGTGGCGCACAAACGTTGGATCGAATAACAGTTCACTCAAACATCCCGAAATCTTCTCCGAAGTGATCCATTCGGCCGTGGTTTCTGGCCAAAGCTCGGCGACGCCGGATCTATCCTCGGCACAGGAGAAGTCTGAACTCGAGCAATTGGTGGATCAGTACGGATTCTGGGGATATATCCTCGCATTCGGGCTGGCTTTCGGCACCGGTTTTCTGCTGTCGTTCTCACCCTGCACCTACCCGATGATCCCGATCACCGTCTCGATCTTTGCCGGTCAGGCGCGAGGGCCGGGACGAGGTTTCTTTCTCTCGCTCATCTATGTGCTCACCATGGCTGTGATCTATGGGATCATGGGAGTCATCGTCGCGACAGTGGGTGGGGTGTTTGGTGCGTGGCTGGCTCACCCTGTCGTCGTCGCCGTCATCGTTGCGATTTTCGTCATCTTTTCGCTCTCCATGTTTGGCCTCTATGAATTGCAGGTGCCGGAAGGCATGCGCAATAAACTGGCGAGCAAGGGCGGGGGAGAGGGCATCGGCGGCGTCATTGTCCTTGGCGCGATCGCGGCTCTGGTTGTCTCGCCCTGTGTGGGGCCGTTCGTTGCCGGCATCATGCTGTATGTTGCCACGGCCGGTTCCGCGGTCATGGGCTTCGCCATTCTTTTCACGTTTGCTCTCGGACTCGGCACTCTCTTCGTTCTCATTGGCACATTCTCTTCGTCGATCCAAGCATTGCCGCGTGCCGGCACGTGGATGGAGTCGGTCAAGAAGTTCTTCGGATTTGTCTTGTTGCTGATGGCGCTCTACTTCCTTCGCACGCTCGTTTCAACCGAACTACTCGCGTTGCTGACGGGGCTTCTACTTCTGGGTGCGGGGGTTTTCGGCGGAGGGTTCGACCGATTGACGGCGGAGTCAGGTTTCTTCCCAAGGTTGAAGAAGGCCTTCGGAGTACTCTGCACGGTCATCGGTGTCTACCTGTTGATCGGCTATTTCGTCGCGACAGGTCTGATCTGGCCGCCGGTCCAGCTGGGCGGCGGGCTGGGAGCCAGCACCGAACACATCGAGAAGATCCCCTGGAACACCGACCTCAATGCATCGCTCTCCAGCGCGCGCTCGCAGGGCAAACCGGTCGTGATTGACACTTGGGCGACGTGGTGCGCCAATTGCCGGAAACTTGACGAGCGGACCTGGTCCGACGATGCGGTCGCGGCCGAGGCCGGGCGATTTGTCCCGATCAAACTTCAGCTTGAGACCAACGACGCTCCCAAGACGCAGGATTTCCTCGCGCTCTTCGCCCTGAAGCAGTACTCGCTTCCGACCATTATCCTCATGGATTCCGGCGGACGCGTCCACGACATTATCTTCGGTTATGTCGGACCCGAAGAGATGCTGGCGCGGATGCGCTCGGTCACATGAGACAGGCAACGTAACTGTTTCATTTTTGCCTTGCCGGAACCCACTATCTCCCTATGTCTGAGCTTATTCGCCCGCGCATTTTCCTGATCGACGGTACGGCGCTGGCGTATCGCGGTTACTTCGCGTTCATCCGCAACCCACTGCGAAATTCCAAAGGCGAGAACACCTCGGCTGTCTTCGGCGTGGCAAACTCCCTGCTGAAAATGCGTCGCGAGGAAAAGCCTGACTATTGGCTCTTCGTCTTCGATCGGCCGGAGCCGACGTTTCGGGATGAACTGTATGCGGAATACAAGGCCACGCGGGAACCGACCCCGGACGACTTGATTGAGCAGCTTCCCAAAGTCAAGGCCCTAGCCCAGGCGCTCGGCTGTAAGCTGATCGAAATGCCCGGTTTTGAGGCCGACGATCTCATCGCGACATTGGCAAAGAAAGCAATCTCCCATGACTTCGATGTTGTCATCGCATCCGGTGACAAGGATCTGATGCAGCTGGTCAATGATCGGGTCTCGATCTACAATCCCCGCAAAGCCGGAGCCGAAATCGAGTGGCTTGATCCCACTGGAGTAAAAGCGAAATGCGGTGTCACGCCCGGGCAAGTGCGCGACTGGTTGGCCCTCATGGGCGACAGCTCCGATAACGTACCCGGCATCCCCGGAATTGGTCCGAAGACGGCCGTTGAACTTATCTCCCAGTACGGCGACCTCGAGTCGGTTCTCAAGGCTGCTTCGACTATCAAGCGTGCCTCCCTGAAGGAAAAGCTTGAGACCTATGCTGATCAGGCGCGTTTGTCGATGCGTCTGGTCACTCTGCACGAAGACTGCCCGGTGGATTGGACGCCCGAGGACTGGAAGGCCACGACCCTGGACGAAAAAGCCGCAGCCCGGCTGTTCGCAGAATTGGAGTTCAAGTCGCTGGTGAAATGGTTGTCGCCCGATGTATCGACACCATCAGTTGCCGAATCCGTTCCCGTCGAGGAGATATCGAGTTCGATCGTCGATAAACCTGGCCACTACCATCAAGTCCAAAGTCTCGAGGAATTACGGTCCCTGGCAGTGGTGATGGCGAAGTCTGAATGGCTCGCGGTTGATACTGAGACGACTTCGCTGTGCATTCTCGATGCGGAATTGGTCGGAATCTCGCTGTCGTTCAAGGAAGCGGAGGCCTGCTACATACCCATCGGTCACGCCGACACCGCCGCGAATTTGCCGCTCAAGGACGTTCTCGAAATCCTGCGTCCGATTCTCACCGGCGAGCGTCCACGACTGGTAGCGCAAAACGTTAAGTACGACGCGATGGTCTTCGCGCGGTACGGACTCATGCTCGATGGCATCGGCTTTGATCCGATGCTGGCATCCTATTGTCTGGACCCCGGCGGACGCGCTCATGGCCTCGATGCTCTCGCGCAGCAGTACTGTGGCCACACGATGCAGCCGATTTCGGAACTCATCGGGAGCGGGGCCAAGCAGCAGAGCTTCAGCGTCGTGGATGCGGCAGCGGCGACTCACTATTCTGCAGAAGATGCAGATTACACATACCGACTCTTCCAGATCCTGTCGCCCAGACTAAAACCCGCGGGCGTCGATCGTCTGTTTGAGGACATAGAGCTACCACTCGCCCCGGTCCTGGGACGTATGGAGCATGCCGGTGTCAAGATCGACTCCGAGTACTTGCGCCAGTTGTCTGGTACAATGGAAGGGAAGATCAATGCGCTGGTGGGTCAGATATATGAGGCGGCCGGCGAGGAGTTCAACCTCAACTCGCCTGCGCAGCTCGGACACATCCTCTTCGACATTCTTAAGCTTGCACCGGTACGCAAGACATCGAAGACCGCCCAGCGAGCCACCGATGTCGGTGTGCTCGAGAAGCTCTCGTCCGAGCACCCCTTGCCGCGATTGATGCTGGACTATCGCCAGCTCGCCAAACTCAAATCGACATACATTGACGCGCTCGTCGAGTTGGTTCATCCGAAAACGGGAAGGGTTCACACATCGTTCCAGCAGACAGTCGCGGCGACGGGACGGTTGTCATCGACTGATCCGAATCTGCAGAATATCCCGATCCGCACGGATGAAGGCCGCCAGATTCGCAAGGCGTTTGTCCCCCGTGACGCGGATCATGTGTTGCTTGTCGCGGACTACTCGCAGATCGAGCTGCGGCTCATGGCCCATTTTTCCGGGGACCCTGCCCTCGTGGCGGCCTTCCGCGATGCCGCCGATGTCCACGCCCGGACCGCGGCCGAGATTTTCGGGATTCCCGAGCACGAGGTGTCACCTGCCCAGCGCCGGCTCGCCAAGACCGCCAACTTCGGCATCATCTACGGGGTTTCAGCGTTCGGCTTGTCTCAGCAATCCGACATGAGCGTCGGCGAAGCCAAGACGTTTATTGAGACCTATTTCAAGAAGTATCCGGGGGTTAGAAAGTTCATTGATCAGACCATTGCGCGGGCTCGTCAGGATGGAGTGGTTCGTACACTCTTCGGGCGCCGCCGGTTCCTGCCCGACCTGAACTCTTCGAATCGCCAGCGGAGGGAATTCGCCGAGCGCAATGCGGTCAACACTCCCATGCAGGGTACGGCTGCCGATATCATCAAGAAGGCGATGATCGAAATCGATCGGCAACTGTATCAGGATGGCAGGCTCTCGACCATGACCTTACAGGTGCACGATGAACTGGTTTTTGATGCCCACAAGTCGGAAATTGACTGGCTGAAGACGCTCGTCAAATCGAGCATGGAAGATGTCGTAAGACTGCAGGTTCCGTTGATTGTCGACATTGGAACAGGTGACAACTGGCTTGAAGCGAAATAGGGATCGAAGTCGATGAGACCCATTCAACAGAAGACAACACGACTCCTCATCTTGATCTGGCTCATTCTGGCAACTGTCGCATTTGTTCTCCCATCATCCGTACTGGCAGTCGAAGCCGACGAACTCCACTGGCGGGCTTGGGATCAAAACCTCGATTCCATCGGAGCCGTGCCGGCGGCACGTTACGCGTTCTATGCCTACCGGTCGTTGGCGGTGCAGCACCCTGAGGTCTATCTGGCGGCGGATCGACTTGTCTCCGAAGTGCTCGAGGACCTTCCTGGTGGCCGACTGGCGTATCGATCCCGTGACCTTCGTGATATCGAACTCTATCTGCGCCTGGCGAGGCGCGAATTGAAGAGCGGTTCGTTCACCTGGGGAATGATGTCCATGGTGACCGATAGCGTCTACGACGAGTCGCCCGTACGTTCGTCGTCGGATTGGCTCGAACTGCGTGCGCCATCCGTGGCCATATTGCTCAAGGCCGATTCACCCCGACTTTCGACACTCGAATCTGCGCTTCTGCGTTTCACTCAGTTTTCCCGGACGAGGCCATATGAGGGTTCGTTTATCGTACTCGACAAAAAGGGGGTCGGATACCTCGCCACGGACAGCGGCCTTTGGGTGGCAGGCCTGTCTCAGCGTCGGGTCGCAGATTGGAAAGATGTTTCACCTGTGCTCGTCTTTAACGAGCGGGCAGTGTTCTCCTCGTTGGTCGGACGCGATGATCGCTCGGGCGATTCACTCCTGGCAAGTCTCATGGACCGACTCGGGAAGCCTGCAGAAATCGGATTCGGCTCCAAGGAATCAGCGCGCTTGGCTCGACTGAGACGCGCCACATCGCTTCCGACCGTGGAGTCTCGACGGCTGTCAGTTCTTGCTGCCGCAGGGCTCACGGACTATCACCACCCCCGCGTGGCGGCGGCCTGGCAGGAGTATCTCGGTGCAGATAGTGCAAGTCTCGCCTGTGCGGTGCTCTGTTTGGATCAAGTCTATTTTTGGGCCAACCGGCTCAGCACCTACGCAGCAAAGTTGGCCGTCCAGCTATCCCGAACCGAGATCTTGGCCGCAGCAAAAACCGTGGACTCTACTTACCTCGACTGGGTCGGCCGACGCGTCAACCCGCAAGACACCTCCGACCTTCGGGTCGAGGCGTGGGGATGCCTTTGGTCTTACGATCTGATGCTCTCGCTGATTGATGACAATGCTCGTACGCGGGCCGGTTCCAGTTCCTCGCAGGCACTCGCGATGTCTGCCGCGTTAGATTTGGCCGGTGTTGAGCATTTTCAACTGGGTGTTCTCATGGGTGACAAGCAAATCGCCGACCAGGCCTGGCTCATCGCGGCCAATGGAAAGCTGCAATTCAATCTGGGTGTCTGGAACAGAGTTCCGGACACACTCACTCAGGGAAACCGTCCGGCGAGCTTGCTGATTTCCGGCTTTGCACTACGCGGGGAGTCCGTGCGCGTGGCAAAAGACGTATTCTGTGCGTCCGTAAGTAGTCTGGCAGTCACGGAACAGTTTACTCGCATGGTTCGGTCGATGCCCTTAGCCAGTATGTCGGTGATCGTCCCCACCGGTGAAGTCACGCCGGCGCAGAAGTTCCTACTGGCGCTGGGTGCTGACCAGTATTCACCGGGTGCCGCGGTCTGGCCGCAGATGCCCGAGGAGTAGGCGTCTGCCCGCATTTTTCGCTTTCCGGCGTCACCTTCTCATCCGTTGTTAGTCGTCGTGCCTGCAACTCGTTCCCAACGCCACATACCTGTGATCGGTGTGACCGGAGCTATCGGCTCCGGCAAAAGTTCGGTCGCGCGCCTTTTCGCCAACTGGGGGGCAGTTGTGGTGTCGGGAGATGAGATCGGGCACCGGGTTGTCGATGAATCCCCGAGGATTCGCCGCCGGCTGGCCCGGGAGTTTGGCAGGGACATCGTCAAGTCGGGTTCCATAGACCGATCCATCCTCGCGAGCAGGGCGTTCGCCAGCCCGGCAGGCGTACGGGCCCTGAATCGAATCGTCCATCCGGCTCTGGTCCGTGAGCTTGTTCGCGAAGTCCGCCAGTATCAGAAACTCCGTCGAGCCAAGGTCGTTGTGATCGACGCTGCACTCCTGGTCGAATGGGGGATCGGTCACATCCACTGGGATCATCTCGTCGGTGTGTACGCGCCCTATGATCTCCGCGTGCGGCGCCTCCGACGACGCCGGTTGACTCATGCACAGATAAGCCGGTTTGCGAGGGCGCAGATGCCGTGGCGGGATAAGCAAAAACACTGCGACTTCCTTGTCAAAAACGATTCGTCGCTGTCGATTTTGCGGAAGCGAGCGAGACTTTGTTGGGAGAAACTATTATCATCCACACAAGGGTCACAGGGATAAACCTCGGAGGAGTTTCCAATCCACATCATGCCCACGACGAGACAAAATCCATACTGGTTCAGCGTCGACCAACTGACCCATAAGGCGCTGGAGATTCGCCGGGACATCATCACCATGCTTGTTGAGGCCAAGTCGGGACACACCGGGGGCCCGATGGGATTCGCCGATGTCGCGACGGCGCTCTTTTTTCACGAATTGGTCTTCGACCCGAAGAATCCGAAGTGGCCCGATCGTGACATGTGGTTCTATTCGTTTGGCCATGTGACACCCATCCACTACAGCGCTTTGGCGGAGGCCGGCTTTTTCCCTCTGAAGGACTTGATGAAGTTCCGTAAGTTCGATGGGCACTTGCAGGGTCACCCATCCAATCTCGATTCTCCGGGGATCGAGGTCTCGTCGGGCTCACTTGGGCAGGGGCTATCGATCGCGTTTGGCGCGGCCTATGGCTCACGAATGAATGGGCATCCCCGGCGCGTGTATGCGCTGCTCTCCGATGGCGAACAACAGGAAGGCTCGATCTGGGAAGCGGCAATGTCGGCGGGGCACTACAAACTTGACAACCTCTGCGCGGTGATTGACTACAACAACATCCAGATCGACGGCTGCGTTGAAGACATCATGGGTATCGCTCCTTTGGGCGACAAGTATCGCGCGTTCCGGTGGCATGTGATCGAAATCGATGGTCATGATTTCAATCAACTGCTGAGCGCCTTTGCCGAGGCGCGCAGCACCAAGGGGAAGCCTACCGTCATCCTGGCACGCACGAAGATGGGATGTCCTGTCAGTTTCATGAATGACAATTACGAATGGCATGGCAAGCCGCCGACAAAAGAACAGGGTGAAAAAGCGTTGGTGGAACTCGGGACAACTCTGCCGGAATGGTCGGCGCGGCTGTTGAACAACTAAGACGCGGTGGTGAGCGCAGTCATGCCAGAAATGAAGAAAACACGTGAAGGATTTGGTCGGGCCCTGGTCGAATTGGGCCGCGTCAATCCCGATGTCGTTGCGCTGGTCGGTGATCTTTCGGAATCGACCATGGTGAGTTTTTTTGCCAAGGAATTCCCTGATCGGTTCATCCAGATGGGAGTCGCCGAGCAGAATATGATGAACGCCGCGGCCGGACTCTCGCTCGTCGGGAAGATTCCTTTTCTGTCAACCTATGGTGCCTTCGCCACCTGCCGTTGCCTCGATCAAATCCGCGTCACCATCTGCTACTCGGATCTCAACGTCAAAATCGGTGGGGCGCATGGTGGCATCTCGGTCGGACCCGATGGCGCCACGCACCAGGCCATGGAAGAAATCTCGATGTTGCGCGCCTTACCTCGGATGAAGGTGATCGTGCCCTGTGATTTTGAAGAAACGCGGAAGGCGACGCACGCGGCCGCCGAAGTCTGGGGACCGGTCTATATCCGGTTCGGACGCGAAAATGTCCCGGTGGTGACCAACACGGAGACGCCGTTTGTCTTTGGCAAGGGGCTCCAACTGCGCGAAGGTGGCGATCTCGCGATCATCGCCTGCGGCGTCATGGTCTACGAGGCCCTTGAAGCCGCCGAGTCCCTCGCCAAGCAGGGCGTCGAAGCGCGGGTGATCAATCTTCATACGATCAAGCCGATCGATCGTGAGATTATCCTGCAAGCCGCCGAAGAATGCGGCGCCCTTGTGACCGCCGAGGAGCATCAAATCAACGGGGGTCTGGGGGGCGCTGTCGCCGAAGTCGTCGTCCGCGGCATTCCCGCTCCCATGGAATTCGTCGCCGTCGATGATCGCTTCGGGCAATCGGGGTCGCCGGATGAACTCATGGCCGCTTTCGGTCTGAAATCACGTGATATTGTTGCGGCTGCCGACCGAGTCCTCAAACGGAAGTTGGCCCGCGTCTACTAAATGGTCTCGTTTACCCAAGAGGTAAGGTCTCTATGATTACCGACATGCCAACAATCGCGACGCCGAAAAACCTCGCTGCCCGTATGGACAATCTCGGGACTGAGTCCGCCTTCGAAGTCTTGGCGCGTGCCCGCGAACTGGAACGCAAAGGTAAAAGCGTCATTCACCTTGAAATCGGCGAGCCGGATTTCGACACCCCAGCCCACATCATTGACGAAGCCGTCAAGGCCATGCGAGAGGGGGCAACGCACTATGGACCTTCGGCGGGTCTTCCCGAGACTAGAGAAGCGATTGCCCGCTACGTCCGCGAGACCCGCGGCGTTCAGGTGGGCCCCGACAATGTCGTTGTCACTCCCGGCGCCAAGCCGATCATGTTTTTCACGATTTTCGCCCTCGTGGACCCCGGTGACGAGGTCATCTATCCGAATCCCGGCTTCCCAATCTATGAGTCAGTCATTCGATTCGTTGGGGGAAAGCCAGTTCCGATCGGATTGCGAGAAGAAAACTCCTTCCGCATTGATATGGACGAGTTGCGTTCCAAGGTCACGAACAAGACCAAACTGATCATCATCAATTCCCCGCACAATCCCACCGGCGCAATTCTCACGCGCGAGGATCTTGAGATCGTAGCGCAGTTGGCGATGGAACATGGCATCTATGTCTTAGCCGATGAGATATACTCCGAACTCGTCTACGACGGAAAATTCCAGAGTATCCTGCATGCCAATCCCGACGTGCTCGATCAGGTCATCCTCCTCGATGGCATGTCGAAGACGTTTGCCATGACCGGCTGGCGACTGGGCTGGGGTGTGATGCCCGCTCGATTGTCGGCGGCGGTTGCGCGGTTGCAGACCAACAGCAACTCCTGCACGGCTTCATTCTCGCAGAAAGTGATCGGCCCGGCCCTCTTTGGCCCGCGCGAGGAGGTGCACGCGATGAATCGAGAATTCCGCCTTCGGCGGGACCTGGTGGTGGATGGCCTCAACCAGATCCCCGGTATCTCATGCCTGAACCCGGCAGGCGCCTTCTATGTATTCCCCAATGTCACTCGACTGGGCAAGATTTCCAAAGAGATCGAGAAGGGGCTCCTTGAGGAAGCCGGGGTGGCGGCCCTGGCAGGCACTTCCTTTGGCTCCTCCGGCGAAGGATTCCTCCGTCTCTCGTACGCGAACTCTCAGGAGAATCTCCGTGAAGGGCTCCGTCGGATCGCCGATTGGGTCTCCAAGCAGTGATCTCAGTTCGATAGCCAGGTGTAATCGAGAGGGTCAGCCCCGAGTGCGTGTGCCATCGGGCTGACCCTCATGCCTTATCAGGGTGAACAATTGGGTAGACCGTTGGCGCACTAAGGCAGACCTCACGCATGTCGTCATGCTCTCGTATTTTCTTCTTGACAGGGAACCGGATTGCCCGACCTTGAGTTAAGTACGGTGGAGGTCTGCTTTTTCGGAGATCGCTCACCGAGGGGGATAGGTCGGGTGGGTGGTCGCCGAAACAGGCGACCTGATCCTCACACTCGTTGCCGCAAGCAGCGCCCCCAGTCGCGTCATAACGAATAGTCGAGTCCGTCACGAAAGCGGACATGATGGTTTGTATTGACAGCAACCGGCGCCGGCGAACAAGCGGAACCGACGCCCCCAAAGGGGGTGGCGTGGCAACAGAATCAACTGAAAATCAGGCCGGATTCGGCCGGAATAAGTAATTGGGGCCCAGCCGGATACGGGCGTATCGGGTTGTGCACTTTTTGCACAGCCCTATGGAATCCGGCAAAAGTGACGATAACA
The DNA here is from genome assembly GCA_964371625.1 of uncultured Ignavibacteria bacterium. Taxonomy (GTDB): domain Bacteria; phylum Zixibacteria; class MSB-5A5; order WJJR01; family WJJR01; genus JACQFV01. Next base: position 1,144,936 of record CAYJMP010000002.1, read on the forward strand.
CGAACGAATATTGGCGCGCACACAAGGAGGGATCCCTTGCGCAAATTCGTAAATGCTTTCTGGATGCTCAGCGTTACGGCGCTCTTGATCGCCGTTACAGCATGGGCCGGCACCACGGGCAAAATCGCCGGTGTGGTGACCGACAAGTCTACGGGCCAGCCCATTCCGGGGGCGGCCATCTCCATCGCCGGAACGACATGGGGCGCTCTCACGGATGAAGAAGGGCGCTATGTCATCCTCAATATCCCGGTTGGAACCTACATGCTCAAAGCGTCGATCGTCGGGTTCACCGCGGTCGAAGTGACAAACGTCGGTGTCAACGTCGACCTGACCACGGTCCAGGACTTTGCGCTGGGCACGGAAGCCGTGGAATTGGGCATCGTCTCGGTCACAGCCGAACGCCCCCTGGTCAAACAGGACCGTACATCGTCGTTGCGCATCGTCGACGCGGAAGAAGTGCAGAACATGCCAACCCGCGGCTATCAGGACATCGTTGGCCTGCAGGCAGGCTCAGTCCGGTTCTCCGACAACGTTGGCCTACGCCAACGCAGCGGTCGCGAGGCGTCGACGACCGGATCGGTCAACATTCGCGGCGGCCGATCGTCAGAGGTTGCCTACTACGTAGACGGCTTCTCACAGCAGGATCCGCTGACTGGCCTCTCTACGACGCAGATCAATAACAACTCCATTCAGGAAGTCTCGATCGTGACCGGCGGTTTCAATGCCGAGTACGGTCTTATCATGTCGGGCGCAGTCAACGTCATCACCCGCGCCGGCGGCGACAAGTTCCATGGCTCACTTGAGGCGATCACCGACAACTTCCACGGCGACAGCTACGACAACAACGTGTACTCGGGTGTGTTGTCCGGTCCGCTCACTCCGGGTTCCGACAAGCTGACATTCTATGTCGCTGGCGAACGTCGCTGGTCCGGCGATCGCGAACCGCATGCGACGGCCGGCGGCCCGCTCGATCACAACGAGTCGGGTCTCTGGAACTGGCAGGGCAAGATCAACTGGCGCCCGGCGGGCAGCGTCTCCGCTCTCATCGGCACCAACGGCTCAGTCGAGAAGTGGAGTGAATTCCGCAACGACTGGCGCTTCGATCTCGAGCACGCTCCCAGATACGATGACCAGAACTACAGTGTGTTCGGCGAGTTGACCCACACTGTCAGCCCCAAGACCTTCTATACCCTGAAGGCGAATTGGTTCTCCACCGAGCGCATACGCGGCGACGGAGTCCACTTCGACGACATTTGGGCATATGGCCGCCCCAGCGGCAACCCGAACTTCGACGAAACGCAGCTCTACAATGCTTGGGATGATATGGAGCTCGATGCCGACAGCCTCGAAGAGGGTGTGATATACCAATTGATCACGCCGCACGAGGACAGCGTGTTTCAGGTTCTGATGCCTGACGGCAGCACACGAGAGCAGGCATTTGTGATCCGTGGCGACGAAGCCACGGTCTGGGATGACCTGCTAAAACGCAAGTCGTCGTATGTCGGTGCCGACCTCGATTTGGTCAGCCAAGTCCATCCCAACCACGAAGTGAAGGCGGGACTTGAATTCCAGCGCCATGCACTGCGCCGTTACCAGCACCTGTTCCCGGTGAATATCTACCAGGGAGCCAATGGTGGATTCGACGATATCGACCATTTCGGCTACGACGAGTTTGGCGAGGAATCGGATAGCGAAGGACTCAACGGCGTTAAGAATCCCGTCAACATGGCTGCCTACCTGCAAGATAAGTTCGAATGGGAAGGTCTGGTTGTGAACGCGGGTCTTCGCTTCGACTACTTCGATTACAAGACCGAACGCCTGGTTTCTCCCGAGCAACCACTCGATCCATATGACTGGGCCACATATGCCGACACGGCGTCTGGCTTGAGTGACGACGAACGCAACGAACTGCGGCAGAGTTCGCAGGAATTGTCTGAAGACGAGCTTACGGCGTCCGAATCCGTCTCGCGCTTCTCGCCGCGTCTCGGCGTGGCATTCCCCGTGGCGGAAGGATCAGTCTTCCACTTCTCGTACGGCAAATTCTTCCAGCGCCCGGATCTGCAGAACCTGTACGTGAACTACGACTACCTCGCATACAAGATCCGTACCGGCGGCTACTTCTTCGCCTTTGGTAACCCGAATCTTGAGCCGGAAGAAACCACTGCCTATGAAGCGGGATGGCAGCGGAGTATCAGCGACAATGCGTCGATCGACCTCACCGCATTCTATAAAGACGTGAAGAATCTGACTGAAGTCGTGACGCAGCCCGCCGTTCCGAACTCGTTCTCGACCTATCGCAACGTCGACTACGGCACCGTGAAGGGAATCGAATTCTCACTCGACATGCGCCGCAATCGCAATATCTCGATGCAGTTCAACTACGCTTTGGCCTACGCCGACGGCACCGGGTCGTTTGCGAACACGAACTCCAATATCGCGTGGACAGTCGCCGAGCCGCCGAAGCATGCATCGTCGCTCGAGTTCGATCAGCGCCACAAGATAACCGGTGTGCTCGACATTCGGGCCGGCGAAAACGAAGGCCCAAAGCTCGGCGAGTTCTATCCTCTCGAGAACGCGGGTGTAAACTTCATTCTCGGCGCGGGATCGGGCTTCCCGTATTCGCCGGTATTTGTCTACAACGAAGTTACACTCGGCGCGATTTCGCCGCGGCCGTCGGGTGCGATCAATTCCCGTCGTCAGCCGTGGCAGTATCGTGTGGACATGAAGGCGAATCGCGAGATCGCAGTTGCCGGCAAGATGAAGCTCGACCTCTTTGTCTGGGTTATCAATCTGCTCGATCGTGACAATGTAGTCGATACGTACGAATCGACCGGCCTGCCGAATTCGACTGGCTGGCTTGTCACGCCCGACGGCCAGCAGTTCATCGCCGACAATGCCGAGATCCACGATTCATCGTTGCTGACAGGAGAAGAGAAATACGAGATCAAGCAGGCCGATCCGCGCAATTATGACACGCCGAGGCAAATCCGCATTGGCGCGCGGTGGACATTCTAGGAGAGCGTTGACACAGGATGTGTAGGCGCCTGCGGATCGCTACGACGACCGTCGGGACGCACGAAGGAGGACATGGATGAAACGCTGGACTTGGGTGGCTTCAGGACTGGTAATGCCGTTGGCGGCCGTGTTCATCATTGCGGCTGGTCCGCGGCATTCGCCGGCCCCGGCTTCACCCCAACTCATTGATAACACCACGTTTTTTGACGCGAACAATCTATTGATGTTTGTCAGCAACACCGGCTCGTTCGCCTATGACCGCACCGCGCTCCTGGGCAAAAACGACGGTCTCTATTATCCGAAGGGTACTAACACTTCGGTGATCTACGCTGCCGGCGTATGGATGGGCGCCAAAGTCGACGGCGCCGTACGAACCGCCGCCGCTGAGTACGCCAATGACTATGTCCCAGGGCCGATGGCGAATGGCACGTTTCAGGGTGACCGCGGCAGTTATCGCGTGTACGTCATCAACAAGGGGGACACACGCGCGACCAGTGAGGACTACCGCACATGGCCATTCGACGACGGTGCCCCGGCGCTGAAAGCCGCCGACGGCTCAGACTCGTTGGACTCGGAAGGAAACCGCATCCCGTTCTTGCTTGGTGACCAGGCGTTGTGGAGCGTGTACAACGACGCAAGCGTTGCCGGCCGCGAGTCCGATCCTGGTAGTGGTTCTGCCGGACCGATGGGCGTTGAAATCCAGCACTATGTGTTCGGATACGCCCGTGCCGGAGCACTCGGCAACACCGTCTTCATGCAGTTCAAGATCATTAACAAGGGCGAGAACCTCCTTGAGGATACTTACATCTCATTGTGGGCAGACCCCGATTTGGGTGACGCTGGTGACGACTTCGTTGGTTGCGACACGACGCTGTCCATTGGTTTCTGCTACAACGCGGACGCCGACGATGCCACCTATGGTGACAAGCCACCGGCAACCGGATTCGACTTCTTCCAGGGGCCGATCGTGCCGGCTCCAGGGGTGACGGATACCATTCTTGTTGACGGGAAGTCCATCGAGGTTGTGGGTTATGAAGAATTGCCGATGACATCTTTTAACAAGTACATCAACGGCACTGACCCATCGAACAATATCGAGACATACAACTACATGCAGGGTCTTGAGGTCGATGGCACGCCGCACATCAACTCCAGCACTGGAGAGGCAAGCAAATTCTTCATGAGTGGCGATCCTGTCGCGGGCACCGGTGAGTTGGATAACAACGCCGCCGACCGCCGTTACATGATGACGTCGGGACCGTTCACGATGAGCCCCGGTGATACCCAAGTGGTCGTTGCCGCCGTTCTGGTTGCGCAGGGTGACAATAACCTGTCTTCGGTCGAGCGCCTTCGTGACAACGACCGAATTGCGCAGAACGTATTCGATGCGAACTTTGATATTCCCGGCCCACCACCGCCCCCCACTGTCTGGGCAGTACCCAAAGACAACTCGATCCAATTGCTATGGGGGACAGAGTCAGACGGCGACATTCAGGAAGGATTCGGCCCACCAGACCCGGAGACTGGCGAGCGTCCACTGCTGCAGCGGTTCGTCTTCGAGGGATACAATGTCTATCAAGGCGCTTCAAGCTCCGGTCCGTGGACGAAAATCGCCACTTTCGACGAGTCCAACGGTGTGCGTCGGTTGTACTCCGACGTCGACAATCCAAACGGCAAGGAGAGGGTGGTAGTTCAGCGCGGCTCCGACAACGGTGTCGCTCACGAATTGGTCGTTGCTCAGGACCGAATCCGCGGTGGTGGCTTGGTCAATAATCGACCGTATTACTATGCTGTCACTGCCTACAATTATGACGTTCTGAATGCGGTTGAGTTCACGGATGAACTCGGGAACGCATTTGGGATCATTACAGAATCCTTCGAAACGCTTCCCAGTGCCCCGCGCGATGGAGTTACGCCTCTCTCCATGACGGGCGTGCTCTCCGACACGGCGACGCTCAAAGAGGGCGGTTCTGACGGAAACGTATTGGTCGATTTCATCGATCAAAACGCGATCACAGGGGACACTTACCAGGTCACGTTTAATGACGATGAAGATTTCTCCTGGAACTTGACCGACATCACCACAGACGAAGTCCTTCTGTCGAACCAGACCGCAGCGATTGGTGAGCAAGCAGTCGATGGGTTCGTGGTCAGGGTGCTTGGCCCGCAGCTTGGTGTGAAGACTGTTCGGGAGATCCATAACGGCGACGGGCCGGTGGATCCGCCGGACAATGTACACGTCTCGCGCAACTCTACCAGTGAATGGTACATCGATCCGTCCGGAGGGCTGAGCCGTTATTCTTGGAACGGTGCAACCAATCACGATTATGAAATCAGGTGGACCGCGGCTGCCGAGACTCACTGCTGGGATTTCTTCGGGCAGGGTGACTACTCATTCGCGGCTCCCTTCCTGGTTCCGATCGAGGTGTGGGACGTCACCGACAATTACAAGATGTCCTTCATGTTGATTGATGATGATGTCAGTGGCGGCTGGAGCTGGGGTGATGGGGTGTATTTCTGGGACATTCCATACGACGAGATCGATTGGAATCAGGCGGGAGTGCATACGGGAGTTTACGATCCCGACTACGCGGGTCTGCACTACGGCAGGTTCTGGTTCTTCAAGCTCGATCCCACGACAGAATTGCCGACCCAGCCAAGACCGGGTACGGTCGTTCGAATTACCACGAACAAGCCGAATCTGCCAGGTGTCGTCTGGGAATTCACAACTGTGAAACCCGGAGACGGAGACGGCACCGTCATCGCCAACTCGGTCGATGATATTTACCCGGTTCCGAATCCGTACTACAACCTGACCTCGCTGGAGTTGGATCAGTTCCGCCGCCAGATCAAGTTCGTCAATCTGCCGCCTGCGATGACCACCATTCGCATCTTCAATCTCGCAGGAGACTGTGTGCGGGTGCTGACGAAAGACAATGCGGGCAGCGCGGAACTGGTTTGGGATGTCTTGACCGAGACAGGCCTGCCGGTCGCTTCGGGTCTGTATATCTACCACGTTGAAGCGGAAGGTATCGGCACTAAGATCGGCAAGTTGGCAGTGTTCACCGAGGTGGAGCAGCTCAATACCTATTGATCATGCGACGGCCCACGGACTGGGCCTTTCCATGGAGGCAGGAACGATGAAACTCAGAATGATCATTGCAGCGGCTTTGGTGATGCTGCTTGCCGCCTCGGCCGCGCATGCGGGTGGCGATTTGAAAATCGGGAGCGCCGGTGGCCAGCAGTTGCGCATCCCGGTGGGTTCGCGCGGCACCGCGATGGGCGGTTCCACTGTCGCGAATTCCTTCGGACTTGATGCGATCTATTGGAATCCAGCCGGTGCGTCCACGATCGAAGGAACCGACGTCATGTGGTCGAACCGTCAGTACATTGCTGACATCGACATCAACTATTTTGCTGGCGCGCGCCGGGTTGGTGATTTTGGCGTTTTGGGCGTTACGGCAAAGATCACATCCATGGATGATGAGATCATCCGCACCGTCGATTTCCCGGCCGGGACTGGCGCGACCTATTCGTCGTCATTCGCGGTCGTCGGATTGACATTTGCCCGGACGCTGACCGATCGTGTGTCGATGGGAATCAATGGCAACATGATCTACGAGAAAATCGCCGAGCAAACCGCCACCGGTGCTGCCTTTGACATCGGGTTCCACTACAATCCGGGTTGGCAGAACCTGACATTCGGCGCCGTCATCAAAAACCTCGGTCCCAAGATGAACTACGATGGACCGGGCTTTGATCTCGACACCGAAACCGGCGACGATCCCAACAGTCTGCCGCACACGACGCGCTCGCGTTCGTCGTCGTTCGAAATCCCGTCGTATGTGCAGCTCGGGGCGGCGTACAAGCTCCTCGAGCAGCAGAAGAACGCTGTTAACGTAACCGGCGCATTCCAGTCGAACAACTTCTCCGAAGATGAATGGCGCTTCGGCGGTGAGTATTCCTACAACGATATGCTCTACCTTCGCGGAGGCTACACGGCGTCCAACCAGGAAGACTACTTGTTTGGCGCTTCATTCGGCGCCGGGCTTGCGTTCAATGTGGGTGACTCGCGCTGGCAGTTCGACTACGCTTGGTCGCAGAGCGAGTTCTTCGACGACAATCAGTATCTTACATTCCAAGTCGGGTTCTGATTTGGGGGGTTAGTGGTTCAAGCGCCGGTCCCGGTTTCCTCCCCGGGACCGGCGTTTTCTTATTGTGGACCGCCCGGGAGGGGACGATCATAGAAGTAGAATGGACTCACAATTGATCGCACCGAGAAAGCACAGGCTAGCGAGTACGCTCGCCCTCCACAAGTTGATCGCATGGAGGGCGAGCGTACTCGCGAGCCTGCTCTTGGGTCTCGTAAGCATCATTGCTGTCCCATCACATGCCCAGGACCCTCCCCGCGCTCGTCCGCCACGCGATTCGGCGCCGATCATCAACGTGATCTATCCACATCCCGGTCAGGCAATCCCCGCCGTGGACTCTACCTTCATCCTGGGTTCGGTGACGCCTGGCTCACGCCTGACGATTAATGGTCAGACGGTCGACGTCTACCGGACCGGCGGATTCATCGGTTGGGTCGGGCTGAAGCCGGGTGAGTTCGATTTTCGACTCCGCGCCAAGAACGACCACGGCACGGATTCACTAAGCGTGCCCGTGAAGATCACTGACAACCGTCCCATCCCCAGCGACTCGGGAGCGCGAATTCGTGAGGGGACCACGCGGCCGCAATGGAATCGCACCATCCGTGCCGGCGATGAAGTCTCCGTGAGTTTCGATGGCACAGTGGGCGGAATCGCAAGCTTCTGGATCATCGGGGTCAGAGACTCACTTGGGCCATTCCCGATGACGGAACTGCGCGCTCGTTCACTCTCAAACTACGAGGCCTATCGCCGCGACGAGATGCTCGCCCCGGATTCAGTTCTGGCAAGTGGCGCGACACCCTCTCGTGGGCGCTACCATGGAATCTGGGCCGTTCCCGAGACCATCAGCGCCGACACGCTGGTTGTCCGAGTGGAATTGCGCTTTCCTGCAGGAAGCCCACGCCTGGCGCGCGCCACGCCGCCGGGACGACTCATTCCCGTCGACAGTTGGCCGCCTCGGGTAGTTGAACTGACCGACTCGATCCAAATTCTCCGCACCGGACCACGCATGGGGTACTTCGCGATCAATCAGCCATTCGGTATCCGCGTTCGGTGGTGGGGAGAGAATGGACCTTGGACTATCGTTCAGCCCTCTGACGGCGTCGAAGCATGGATTGAAACTGAGAAGACTCGACTTCTGCCGGATGGCACACCAATGCCGGAGGCGGTCATTCCACGCCTCACAACGTCGGCGTCCGACAATTCAGTTCGGCTCGGTATTGGAATGTCAGAACGGCTGCCGTTCAAGGTTGCGGTCGACGACGACTTGATGAGTGCGACAGTGCTCATCTATGGTGCGATCTCGAACACCGATTGGATCGAGCAGGATTCCGCCGACGATGTTTTCTCCAACATCGTCTGGTCGCAGGACGGGCCACACGTCTACCGGATCGACATGGAATTCACACGCCCACTCTGGGGCTATGACGCCCGCTATGAGGATAGCCGCTTCATTCTCGAAGTCTACCGCTCCCCTCTTCTCGACTCGACTATGTCCGGTCTGGTCGTCTGCGTCGATCCCGGCCATTCCGCCGATCCGGGGTCGGTCGGCCCGACCGGCTTGGTAGAGAAGGACGCAAACCTTCGAATCGCATTGGCACTGAAAGCTCAACTCGAAGGCCTGGGCGCGCGAGTCGTCATGACGCGGTCGGGAAGTGAAGACGTGCCCTTGGCGGACCGGCCGGGGATCGCCCGGGCCGGAGGCACGAATCTCTATGTCTCAGTCCACAACAATGCGGTCGGTGACGGAGTCGACCCGCGTCAACGCAATGGCACCGGGACCTACTACCACCATCCGCAGAGTCGCGATCTGGCCCGGGCGATTCACAAGAAAACAAGAGAAGCGACACGCCTCGGTGACTATGGCATTACTCAGGCCAATTTCGCCGTTATTCGCCCGCCGCAATACCCTGCGGTACTTGTGGAATGCGCATTTATAATTCTTCCCGAGCAGGAAGAAATGCTCGACAACGACGCCTTCGTTGCTCGAACCGCGCACGGCATCGCTGATGGCATAGCCGACTTTGTCAGAGAACGCTCACGCGAGCGTTAATCGCGTCGCCCTACCGCTTCACTGCGCCCGCCGTCAGACCGGCAATGATCTGCCTCTGAAAGAAGAGAAAGACTAGGATGACCGGGATCGTTGCCAGAGTGGCGGCGGCAAAGAGGTGAGGGCGATCCACGCCCTGATAACCGCGAAACATCGCCAGCGCGACTGGAAGCGTTCGTGCCTTGTCCCCGGTCAAGATGAAGGGGAAGAGGAATGAATTCCAGGTGAGCCAAAAGACCTGCACTGCCAAGACCGCCAGAGTGGGACGGCAAAGCGGCATAACAATCCGATAGACAATTCGCCACGGTCCGGCGCCATCCAGCCGCGCTGCCTCCTCCAGCTCAATCGGAACTCCCGAAACCGCACTTTTGACCAGGAGTACACCCAGAGGATGCACGAGGGCCGGTACAGTGATTGCCCATAGCGTGTCGTACCATCCCAGGCTGTGAATTAGCGCGAACATGGGTACTATGAGCACGTACGGCGGCACCATGAGCACGACAACTGCCGACCAATGCAGAAAACCACGTCCCCAAAACCGGCGTCGCGCCAACGCGTACCCGACGGGGAAGCACAAGAGCACGTTCCCAAGCGTGACGACGACGGCTACCAAGGCCGAGTTCCATAGATAGAACCCAAACGGCATCGAATTGAACAGATCGGTGTAGTTTGTCCACGTCGCCTTCGCGGCAAAGGGATTGAACCAACGCGCATCAAAGTGCGGCGATACCGAGCCAACCACCATCCACACCAAAGGGAAGAGCATTCCCGCCAGGATGACGAACAGAAGGGCCGACATTGCCCAGTCGCGGCCCGAGCGCGGAGTCTGGGTTGTGACCATGGCCTGGGTCATTCCTCCGCACCCCGTCCGAAAGCCAGAAGTCGAAACTGAATGAGGGCGAAGATCGCGATCATCGCGAAGACCACGAACGCCGCCGCCGAGGCGTACCCCATTTCGAATCGCTCGAATCCCATCATGTACACGTGGTAGACCGCGGTCGTCGTCGATCCCAGTGGTCCGCCCTGGGTCATGACAAAGATCTCCGTGAACACCTGGAAACTCTTGATCAGGTTGATTACCACCGCATAGAGAAGGGTTGGGCGCAGGTACGGCCAGGTAATGGCCCAGAATCGCTGCCAGGACGAGGCGCCGTGCATCGTTGCGTCCTCGACAAGTTCGGTCGGGATCGACTGCAGTCCGGCGAGGAACAGAAGGGCGTAGTATCCGACCGACACCCATACATCCATGAACATGACTGAAGCCAGAGCCGTCGACTCGGCAAAGAGAAAGCCGCTGTCAGGGACCGGTAGACCGATGAAATCGGCCAACCGGTACAAGTAGCCCCCCTGCCCATACAGATGCATGAAGACCAGCGCGATGACGACCGTGGCCGTCAATGTCGGAGCGAAGAATCCCGCCCGAAAGAGAGCTCTCCCGACCAAATGGCGATTGAGCGCCAGTGCCAGCAGGATCGCGAGGAATGTCGTTGCGGGAACGGTGCCGACCGTGAAGATGAAGGTGTGCCAGATCGCCGACCAGAAGGGGCCGCTCGCGAACACGTCCTGGAAATTCTGAAAACCGATCCAGGTCCAGCGGCCGGAAAAGATGTCGAAGTCAGCGAACGCGAGGACGAGGGCATATCCAAATGGATATATCCAAAACGCCGCGAGCGTGAGCGTCCACGGCGATGACAAGAGCCAGCCGTGATGTCGCTCCTCGCGGCGCATCGAACCGTTCAACGTTGCTTCTGTTTCTCGTAATCTTCGATGACTTTGTTGATCTCGGCGCACATTTCAGCCAGGACGCCATCAACCTGTGTCTGTTGAAACAGCGCCTTCTCGATCCCGCGTTCCATCGCCGCCTCGATCTCGAGCCAGCGCGGATGTGCCGGCGGCATTTTAGCAAAGTTCAGTTGCCTGATGAAGACACTTCGGACCGAATCCTCAAGGAAGTAGGCGTTCTTGGCCACTTCGACATGCACGGGCGTCGCGCATCCGGTCGCGATGCAGAGATTGAAGATGTGTTTGGGCAGGAGGAGATGGCGCGCCAGGTTGAGAGCGGCCACCGGCTGAGTCGCCTTGCGTGGAACGGCCAGATACTCCCCTCCGGCAAACCCCGCCTGGGTGCCTTCCCCCGGCGAGGGGAATGGCGTGAGAAACGCCGAGTACTTGACCGACGAACCGGTCTGCTTGATTCGCTCACTTAACCAGTCGCCTGAGAAGTGGTACATGAGCTTGCCGTCCATAAACATATCGTCGAGCGCCGACTGCTTATCGACGTATTGATTTTGGCTCAGATTGACCATGAACTGCAGGGCACGGCGTGCGGCTTCGGTTTCCATCGCGCATACGGACATATCTTCAGTCAGCACTTCGCCCCCGGCCGCCCACAAGAACGGCAGGAACCGTTTGTAGAGACGATGCGGTTCAGCCGAATTTACGCCGAAACCCCACATCTTCGGCTTCTCCACAGTGGAGCTTTGGACATTCTCCAAGAGATTGTCCCAGACCAGGGGTTGCGGTCTCGCCTTCCCCAAGATGAGGGATGCCGCCTCATCGTTTTGATAGAAGACCCGGGTCGAGAGGTACCACGGAAGGGCATAGCAGTTCTCATTAAAGATGGCCGGCGGCCAGCCGGCCATGGAGCCCTGCATCCGCCGGCATTCGTCGGTCATCTGCAGCAGAGCGCCACGATCGGCGAACTCGGCAATCCAATCTGAACCGAGCTCGATGAGATCGGGTACCTCGTCGGTCGCGAAAGCCGCCACGATCTTCTGGTATCCATTATCCCACGTCAGGTCGGTCACTTCGACTTTGTAGAGCGGGTTCTGTTGCTCGAATTCCGCAATGGCGTTCGTCAGCACGGCCTTCACGCGGGGTTCGGTCCAGAACTGCCAGAATCGGATGATCTCGCGGCCATCCTCTGTGACAGTCTCCGTCTTACCACAGCTAAGATTGAGCGCCAAGCCAAGGAGCGCGGGGATGATGATCAGGGCACGGAATGTCTTCATCAACGGCAAACTCGTTGTCCTGCCAGAAGATGTCAAGCCGATCCTCTTAGTTCTGGTGCTTGGGGAAACGGCTGGAGCGCTCTTTTGCTTGGACTTCATCGAAGATGTGTTATAATATCCATCTGCCCAGAGGGGCTTAAAGGGGAAACCGGATCATGTCGAAAGTCTGCGCGATTACAGGAAAGCGGCCCAGTTCGGGCAACACCGTGTCCCACGCCAACAAGAAGGCAAGACGGCGTTTCAATCCGAATTTGATCACCAAGAAGCTGTGGGATCCCGAGAAGCGGCGCTGGGTCCGAGTCCGTATTTCCACCAAGGCGCTCAAGACTCTCGACAAACGCGGCTTGGTCCTGTAGCGGACAATCCCGCTGAATCTCGCAAGCCCTGCCATATGGCGGGGCTTGTTGCTTTTGGGGCCCGCTCGGGAAACCGGGCTGTCTCTGTCACTTGGTGGTTTTCACCAACTGTCGGATAAACTCATCTTCATCCCAGACAGCAATCCCCAATCCGCGCGCCTTCTCGAGTTTTGATCCGGCGTCCGATCCGGCCACCACATAGCTGGTCTTCTTCGACACCGATCCGGCTACCCGCCCACCGAGTGATTCGATCTTTGCTTGCGCCTCTTCACGCTTCATGGATGCCAGCGTCCCCGTCAGCACGAAAGTGAGTCCGTCGAACGGGAGCGGACCGCTCGATTCACTCTTTAGCGTGGGGAATCTGACGCCACCATCTTTAAGCTTCTTCGCGAGCTTACGAGTCTCGGGCAGGCTGAAGAACTGGTGGATGGCCGAGGCCACAATTGGCCCGATCTCACGTGTCTCCTGCAACTCTTCCTCCGAGACTTCCATGAGTCGCTCGATCGAACCGAACGATTTCGCTAGGATCCGTGCGATGTGTTCTCCAACGCCATTTATTCCCAATGCAGCAATCAGATGCGGGAGATCGGGGTGGCGGGCACGGTCAATCGCGGCCAACAAGTTCTCCGCCAGCTTGGGCCCCATACGGTCCATGTGCTTCAACTTGTCGTTGTCGAGAAAGTAGATATCCGCGACATCCCGAATAATCTGTTTGTCGACCAATTGCTCGATGTACCGGTACCCCATACCTTCGACATCCACGCCGCCGTTGGAGACAAAATGGGCCAGCCGCTCTTTGATTTGCGCCGGGCAACCCAGATTGGTGCACCGGTAGAATGCGGACCCCTCTTCACGGACCGACTTCGCACCGCAGACCGGACAGCGATCCGGAAAGCAGAACGATTTCGACCGTGGGCTCTTGCCGCCGGGCACGACCTTGACAATCTCCGGGATCACATCGCCGGCCCGGCGGATGATGACTTTGTCGCCGATGCGGACATCCTTGCGCTTCAGCTCATCCTCGTTGTGCAGCGTTGCGCGTCGTACTTCGACACCGCCCACGCGCACGGGACGCAGCGAAGCCACCGGGCTGATGATTCCCGTCCGGCCGACCTGCAACAGGATGTCTTCGACGATTGTCGTCTCCTCTTGTGCCGGGAACTTCCAGGCAACGGCCCATCGCGGATGATGCGAAACAGCCCCCAACGCTTTCTGCATGGCGAAATCACTGACCTTGATTACCGTGCCATCAGTGTCCATATCAAGACGGTCGCGCTGTTCGCCGATTCGGCCATGCACTGCGAACACCGCATCAACGGTTGAGCAGGGCTCAATGAGTTGATGAACCCGGAATCCCATCGCACGGAGCAAGCCGAGTGCCTCCCCCTGCGACGCAACACTTTTCCCCTCGCATCGTCCTATCCCATAGGCGTAGAACACGAGGGGCCGTGCGGCTGTGACTCTTGGATCGAGTTGCCGCAACGATCCGGCGGCGCCGTTTCGCGGATTGGCCATTGGCTCTTCGCCGGCGGCCAAGCGCGTCTTATTCAGGCGTTCGAAATCGCCGCGGCGAAGGATGACCTCGCCGCGCACGTCGATCAGCTTGGGGAATTCCCCCATGAGTCTCAAAGGCACAGACTTCACCGTACGGAGATTTGCGGTCACTTCTTCGCCGACCGTCCCATCGCCGCGAGTGGAGCCGACAGTCAAGATTCCATCCTCATACGTTAGCTCGACTGCCAAGCCGTCGAGCTTGGGCTCGATGATGTAGTCCGGCCTTGCCCCATCAAGCAATCTCACGATCCGCGCGTCGAACTCTCGGAACTCCTCTTCAGTCGTGACCTTTTGGAGTGACATCATGGGGACATGATGACGTATCTGCCGGAATCCCGCCGACGGTTCTCCTCCGACTTTCTGGGTAGGTGAGTCGGGCGCTATCGCTTGTGGATACTCAGATTCAAGTTCCGCAAGCCGGTCCATCAGGCGGTCGTACTCCGCATCGGAAATCTCCGGAGAGTCGAGGACATAGTACCGGTGGGAATGGTAGCGCAGCTCCTCACGCAGCTTGGCTATCTCCTTGGAGACTCCCAACGGGATCTCGGTGTATCTCTTCGAAGAGGGCGTCATGACGGCGGATTACCCAGTGCTCGCGAATGTGTTGAACGATTACCAGTTCTGTCGGTAAAAACGCCGTGGGGGGGCATACGGTCAAGACGCGAGCTGGTGTTCGGCATCATTTCTGTCGCTCGGAGCAGAGTTATTAGTCTTGACTGATCCTGAATCGGTGAAGATATAACCCTGATTATGTGGGCGCCCGCTGCGAAACGGGACGCCCTGATTCGTTTGGCCAGCCAAAGGGAGGGCGGCTTTGCACGGACTTCTATCAACTGTAGGCTTGTTTCCACCCGCCGTTCTGGGTGGTAGTCTGTGGGATATCCTTGCCGGATCCACCGGTTTCTCACTCCTGATTCTCACGGTACTGCTTGTACTGTCGGTGATTAGTTGGGCCGTCATCTTTCTGAAGTGGCGCTCATTCAGGCGGATCACCGCCGACAGCGCCCGTTTCCGCCTGCTTTTCCGAAAAGGGCGCCGCCTCTCAGACCGCATGACAGCACTATCGGCTCTCCAGCATATGCCGCACTGGCGCGTCATTGACGCCGGATACGCCGAAGTCGTCGCTTTCACCGAGCAAAATCGTGGTGGACGCATTGGCGCCGACGCTGGCTTTGAGCTCACGCCCGAACAGAAGAAGGCCGTTTCCGACACGCTTGAACGAGTCTCGCAGGAGGAGATCGGCAAACTGGAGGAATGGACAATCCTCCTCGCCACGACCGCGAATGCCTCGCCGTTTCTGGGCCTGCTCGGCACCTGCTGGGGGATCATGAACTCGTTTATGAGCATCGGCGCAACAGGCTCGGCATCGCTCATCGTTGTTGCGCCGGGCATCGCCGAAGCGCTGATCGCCACGGTCGTCGGGCTGGCCGCGGCCATCCCTGCAGTCATTGCCTATAACTGGTGCGTACGTCGCCTGCGTGTTTTTGGCGATGACCTGTCCAATCTGTCGCTGGAATTCTTAACTGAATTGACCCGGGAGAATGTCCGTGAAACGTCGGACCTATCACGCGCTCTCTGAGATCAATGTCACCAACTTGGTGGACGTTGTCC
This sequence comes from uncultured Ignavibacteria bacterium, assembly GCA_964371625.1. Taxonomy (GTDB): domain Bacteria; phylum Zixibacteria; class MSB-5A5; order WJJR01; family WJJR01; genus JACQFV01. Next base: position 1,160,681 of record CAYJMP010000002.1, read on the forward strand.
TCGTGTTGCTCATCATCTTCATGGTGACCGCGCCGCTTCTGCAAAGTGGCATCGATGTCCGACTGCCGCAAACGGCCACAGCAGCCGATGAACCCTCCGAAGGAATCGTCGTCACGATCACCAAAGAAGGCGGCGTGTTTGTCAACGATGTCTACCGCACGCCGGCGCAGTGGGAAGACGAACTGAGCCGTCTGATCCGCAGCAAACCGGATTCTAAGGCCTACATTCGGGCCGACAGTGAAGTTGATTACGGTGTCGTTGTGCAACTAATCAGCACGATGAAACGGCTCGGCATCAACGACGTTGGCCTGGTCACCCAACCATCGAGCAAGGAAATCCCTCCCGTCAAGTGGGGATAGGGGCGAGATTTGCGACGGTATCTCGTCTGGTCGCTAGCCTTCCACGCCGTCTTCCTGTTTCTCGGGGCGGTGATCGCCCCCTTGCGCGGCTTGACTGGGAGCTCTGCCTCGTCAGTCGTCGTTAGCGTCGGCTTGGTCGATTTTGCCGACCCCGGCAGAGTAAAGGGCGGTCCCCAGGCACCTCCCACGCCTGAACCTGCCGAAGACGAGTTGATCGCCAGGAATCCTATTGTCAAAGAGGAGCTTGCCGAAGTCAAGGTCCCCGCGAAACCGAAGAAACCCGAGACCAAACCCAAGGAATCGTCCACCAAAAAGACCGCAGACAAACCTGCCAAGAAAGACACGACGAAAACTGGTTCGCCGGAACTGGCCCTAAACGACACTGGCGGCGTGTCGGGCTCGCTCTCCGAGGGCGCGGGCGGGGGAGATGTCTGGGGAGTCGAGTCGGGCGCAGGAGCCAATCCCTATCATCGACAGGGATTCGCGGCCATCCGGGGGAATTGGCGAAACCCCGCTGCAGGACGCGAACCCCGCATGTGTGTTTTGAAATTCCGGGTCAAACGTTCTGGTGAAATCGTGGATATTGAAATCGAGAAGAAGTCCGGTTTTGACTTATTCGACCGTGCCGCCCTCCGGGCAGTCCAGGTCACGGCGTCATGGCCGCCCTTTCCAAGTCACTGGGAGGAAGATGAACAGATCATTCACCTGGAATTCGAGTATCGTCCCTAACCTGAAAATCATCACCGGAGCGCTCTGGTTGTTGTCGCTGGCGACGGTGACTACGGGGGTGGCTGTTGCCCGCCCGGTGCCTGAGATCTTCGGCCGAGTCTTCAAATCGGGAGGCGAATTCGAGCCATTCCGGATTGGCGTCGAAGAATTCCGCATGAAAAATCCCGATCGCGCCACTGCAGACGATTGGGCGGCGCTGCAGACCATTACGGACGTGGTCTTTGCGGATCTGGACTTCTCATTCCTCTTTGAGTCTGTCCGGCCCGACACACTCTACCTGCGGATCATGGGCCTCTCATCAGTGGATCGCCGCGGCTGGCACCACCTCGGAGCCAGCGACATCATATCCGGTGAGGTCGGCATCGACGGCGACAATCTCGTCGTCACGTATTCGCTCACAGACGTAGAGACCGGGAAAGAGTACTACCAGCGCGAACTACGCGCGGCGCGAACTTCCGTGCGGTTGCTGGCGCATACGCTTTCCGACGAGGTCTATCATGAGCTGGCCAAGGCCGACGGCATTTTCCGAACCCAACTGGTCTATATCCGCGAGGCAGATGGCCAAAAGGAAGTGCACATCTGCGACTACGATGGCGCCAATGACTACCGTCTGACCGCCGACAAGGCGGTTGTGCTCTCACCGCGCTGGGCTGGCCGGGATGCGGTGAGCTACACGTCGTTTCGTGACGGTAATCCTGATGTCTGGCTCTTCGATCTGGTCAAGGACAGGGCCACGAAGATGTCGTCGTTCAACGGGCTTAATACCGGTTGTTCCTGGACCCGCGATGGCAAGCAATATGTGTTGTCTCTCTCCATGGACGGCGACCCCGAGGTGTATATCGGAAACCGGAATTCGAAATCGCCTCAACGTTTGACTTTCAACCGCGGTATCGACACTTCACCTTCGATTTCGCCCGACGGCAAGAAGATCGTGTTTACATCCGACCGCAGCAGCACGCCACAGGTGTATGTCATGGACGCCGACGGGGCCAATGTCGAACGGCTGACTTTTGAGGGAAAGTACAACGACTCTCCTGATTGGTCCCCGACCCTTGACATGATTTGCCTGGTCTCTCGTTCCGAGGGGCTCTTTCAGGTCTGCGCGGTCAATCCGGATGGCAGCGGATTTCGTCAGTTAACCGAAGTAGGCTCCAATGAAAATCCCCACTGGTCGCCCGACGGCTTGCATATCGTGTTTTCGTCAAACCGAAGCGGGACCTACGAGATCTACACGATGAACTATGACGGGTCTGGGGTCCGACGCGTGACGCAGACCGGAAACAACTCGAATCCATCTTGGTCACCGTAGACCCTGGGAACGCCTTTCGGGAGTGTAGCGTTCGAAAGTCGTTTTCGACAATTCTTTCCGATTAGTATTGACGTTTTCCTCCTTTGCATGTATATGGCATGAGGAAATTGCTCGTAAGAGCATGGAATTGATACCTTTAGGATAGGAGGGGAGATGAAGAAACTCTCGCTATTGGCGGTTCTGCTTCTGGCGCTCAGTGTTGGGCTGGGGTGTCCGAAGAAGCCGGTCACCGGCGACGCCGCAGCAGGGCGCGAGGGATCGGGAGCCGCAGGCGGTGAGCAAGGTGGGGCCGGTGGTGAGGGAACTACAGATCGCGGCACGGTGGAATCAGGCGACGCCCGCGGGTTGAAGACGATTTACTTCGACTTCGACAAGTACAACCTGCGCGATGATGCCCGTCGTCAACTCGACGCCAACGCCGACATTCTGCGCAATCACTCCGACATGAACATCATGATCGAGGGACATTGCGACGAGCGTGGCACCGATGAATACAATCTCGCGCTGGGCGAGCGGCGCGCGCAGGCGGCCAGGGAGTACTTGGTTCGTCTCGGGATTGACGCTGCACGCATCAATGTGATTTCGTACGGCGAAGAACGCCCTGTTGCTCCGGGGCATGACGAGGAGTCTTGGGCACTCAACCGTCGCGGCGAGTTCGTTCCCCGTTGACCGTTGATCCACGCGTGGTGTTTCACGGGGCGGAACTTGTGTTCCGCCCCGTTTTGTTTTGTGGTGGTGCCGGGAGCCTCTGCGTATAATCATTCATACGGTCGACGGACAGGGGGGCTGCAAACGATGAACATGAGAATCCACTTACAGCGTACCGCCATACTGCTTCTGGCAGGGTTCTTGGCGGCCGGTTGCGTGTCGCGCGCCGCAATGCAACGAATGCAGGAGCAACTCGATTACATCGAAGCATCCAACAAACGCATGGAGCGAGATATCATTCGCATCGACTCACTCACGGTTGAGTCGTCGGAGAATTCGCGCATGGTCCGCGCCGACGTGACGACCACGCTCGAGGACTTCCGCACCGACGTGCAATCGATGCGCGAGACCGTTGAAGAACTACGCCGCTCGGTCGATCGCAAGCCCCCGCAAATCGTGTATCAGGCGCCGACGCCGACGGAGACCGCCGGCACTACCGGCGGAGGCACACCGGAGGCCGATCCTCGCCAGATGTACGAGAACGCTTTTTACGATGTACGCAAAGGCAACTATGAATTGGCGATCGGACAGTTCCGCGATCTCCTCACCTATTACGGCGAGTCAGAATTCACCCCCGATGCTCACTACTGGATTGGAGAGTGCTTCTATTCGATGGCGGGTACAGGCGCCGGCGACGAAGGACGTCATTTCTATGACTCGGCCGTTGTCGAGTTCACCTATCTGACTGAGAACTTCACGCAATCCGACCGCATCCCCACGGCTCTCTACAAGCTGGGACGCTGCTACGAGGAGCTTGGCCAGCCCAGCCGTGCCCGGACCATGTACCAACGGGTGGTCGATGAGCACGCGAAATCTCTGGAAGCCAAACCGGCAAGGAGCCGATTGGATCAGCTTCAATGAGTAACAGCTCTGGTCTTGTCCCAGCCGGTGTCGTGGAGACTCCTGTACTGACGACCCGCCAGCGCCTACGCGTTAGACCATTGTGGCACAACGGATTGCGATGCGGGCAAGTATTCAGCGACTCGCATGCACGAGTGTTGGAGTACCACGTTGTCCCCCACGATCGGTATCAATCATATATAGATGCGGACGCGCTTCGAATCGACGTCGATGCTGCGGGCTGTCCAGTCTTCCTGGAGGTCGACCTCGGTTCGCCTTACCTCTCTTATGATGATGGATTAACCCCGCCGCGGGTACATCGCCTCCAGCGTCATAGATTCCTGGATTTCCCCGTCCTGCACCGGTCGCCCAGGATCATGGTTAGCCCTCTGAACAGCTTATGCCACATCGTTTTATCGCGGAGAAACCCGGTCGAGTGCTGGACTTTTGCTCCGGGTGCGGCTTGGGAAGTCGACGGGGATTCGTGCTTGGTCGGAATCTGGCTGGCCAATCCAGTTTCGGATCCGAGTGGCTGCCGGAGGGCGGCTTGGCGAGCCGGAGTTTGGCGGGCCTACCGCCAAGGGCGAATGGCGGAGATCGCCTCGCTTTCCGCGCACTTGGAGCTCGGATGGCTTTCTCCCCCAAAGATTTTTGCTTGACTCTCGTATCACTTTTCCTATAATGCAAGGCTTATAACTTGGGCATTTATGTCCAAAAGCCGTTTGCTGGTTTTTGGACTGAATGTCCGAGTTTGCGCATTGCGAATTGGCGCCCATGTAGCTCAGTTGGTAGAGCACGTCCTTGGTAAGGACGAGGTCACCGGTTCAATCCCGGTCGTGGGCTGTAATCGCGGTGTCCCCAAAAGGCGCCGCTTGGGAGAGTCATAAAATTCAGAGGCAGTGCCTGAAGATGTTTCGCGGCCATGCAGTCGCGAAGAGGGTCGGCGGGCACACTACATTTTTGTTTTGAGGAGGGAGACCTTCGGCAATGGGGAAGGCGAAATTTGCACGCACAAAGCCCCACGTAAACGTGGGCACGATTGGTCACGTTGACCACGGCAAGACCACGCTGACCGCGGCAATCACGATGGTGATGGCCAATCGCTTGGGCTTGGCGCAGGTACGCACGTTTGATTCGATCGACAACGCGCCCGAAGAGCGCGAGCGCGGCATCACGATTGCCACAGCGCACGTCGAATACGAATCGGAAAAGCGTCATTACGCCCACGTTGACTGCCCGGGTCACGCGGACTACGTGAAGAATATGATCACCGGCGCGGCTCAGATGGATGGCGCAATCCTTGTAGTGTCGGCCGCCGATGGTCCGATGCCGCAGACGCGCGAGCATATTCTTTTGGCCCGCCAGGTCGGCGTCCCCTACATCGTCGTCTTCCTCAACAAAGTCGATATGGTCGACGATCCGGAACTGCTTGATCTCGTGGAACTCGAAGTACGCGACCTGCTCAAGAAATATGATTTCCCCGGTGACGATATTCCGATCATTCGTGGCTCAGCGTTGAAAGCCATGGAGGCGGGCGTAACCGGCACCAAGGATGATCCCGCATACGCGTGCATCATCGAATTGGTCAAGGCCGTCGATGACTACGTTCCAGTCCCGCAGCGCGAAACCGACAAGCCGTTCCTCATGCCGGTCGAAGACGTGTTCTCTATCACCGGCCGTGGCACCGTGGGCACGGGGCGTGTCGAGCGCGGCAAAGTGAAAGTCGGTGAGGAAGTCGAGCGCGTCGGTTTGAAAGAAAACCGCAAATGCGTGGTGACAGGCGTCGAGATGTTCCGCAAGATCCTCGACGAGGCGCAAGCCGGCGACAACGTTGGCTTGCTCCTGCGCGGCATTGAAAAGGAAGAACTCGAGCGAGGCATGGTGTTGGCCAAGCCCGGCTCGATCACCCCTCATACCAAGTTCAAGGGCGAAGTGTACATCCTGACCAAGGAAGAAGGCGGGCGTCATACGCCGTTCTTCAATGGTTACCGTCCCCAGTTCTATTTCCGCACGACCGACGTTACCGGTATCGCCAAGTTGCCCGAGGGCGTCGAAATGGTCATGCCGGGCGATCGCGTGACGATCGAAGGGGAATTGATCGCACCGATCGCGATGGAGAAAGGTCTCCGGTTCGCGATTCGTGAGGGTGGACGCACTGTCGGCGCCGGTGTCGTAGCCGAAGTGATGAACTAGGTTTGACGCCGATTTTCGGCGGGCACGGTAGGACGAGCCCTCTCGTTTTGCCAGAGACGGATCATGGCGCGACGCGAGGCCTGTATCGCTTGACAGGCCTGTAGCTCAAGTGGCTAGAGCACCGGTCTCCAAAACCGGGGGTTGGGGGTTCGAGTCCCTCCAGGCCTGCTGGTCGAGATGAAGGTGAGATGACATGGTCGAGAAGATCAAGACATACTGGAATGAGACCGTGGCGGAGCTGGGCAAAGTGACCTGGCCCAGCCGCGACGAGGTGGCCGGTTCGACGGTGGTAGTCGTCGTTGTCTCGACCGTCGTGGGCTTTTTCATCTTTGGAGTCGACCTGCTTTTGGCTCAGGGCGTGTCGATGCTTCTGGGAATCGGATGAGCGTCGAAATGCAATGGTATGTGGCCCATACATATTCGGGTCATGAGCGGAAAGCACTGAAGTACTTGCAGAGCGCGTTTGCCAATGCTGGTATGGAACAATACCTGGGGCGGGTCGTTATGCCGCAACAGGAAGTGGTCGAAATGCGGCAGGGCAAACGTTCGTCTTCAATGAAGAAGTTTCTGCCGGGCTATGTCTTAATCGAGATGCACCTGACCAAAGAGACTCAGCATCTCGTGACCAGCACGCCCGGGATCACCAATTTCGTCGGCGCCGCCGGCAAGCCGGTTCCTTTGCGCGCGGAAGAGGTGCAGCACGTCCTCGGCCAGATGGACACGAGCCGGGAAAAAGAGATTACAGAGATTCCCTACAAGGTCGGCGATCCGGTCAAAGTGACAGACGGTCCATTCGCCGACTTCTCGGGTTTCGTTTCGGAAGTGAATTTAGAGCGCAAGAAGATCAAGGTGATGGTGTCGATTTTCGGACGGCCCACGCCCGTTGAGCTCGATTTCCTGCAGGTTGTGCCCACCTAAGTTGCTGGGCGAAGTGTTGAGAGGAACAAATGGCGCCACCCAAAAAGCAAAAAACCGGATTCGTAAAATTGCAGATTCCCGCGGGCCAGGCAACGCCGGCCCCGCCTGTCGGCCCGGCACTCGGCCAGCATGGCGTGAACATTATGGAATTCTGCAAGGCGTTTAACGCGCGGACACAAAAAGAAGCCGGGATGATTATTCCGGTCGAGATCACAGTCTATAAAGACAAGTCGATCACGTTTATCACGAAGACTCCGCCGGCCGCGATCCTGCTTAAGAAGGCCGCCAAGATCGAGAAGGCCTCCGGTGAGCCGAACCGAATCAAGGTGGCTCGCGTCACGATGGATCAGGTGCGTGAAATCGCCAAGCTGAAGATGCCGGATCTCAATGCGGCCAGTGTCGAGGCGGCCATGAGTATGGTTGCCGGGACGGCGCGCAGCATGGGTATTGACGTCGGGTAGTCGGCCAATTTGAAAAAACGATTCAGTTAGAAAGCGAAGAGACGATGAAGGAAGGCAAAAAGCACCGCGCCGCCAAAGAGAAGGTCGATAGCCAGAAGATGTACGGCCTTGACGAAGCGGTGGCCATGGCTGTGAAGCTCAAGCATACCAAGTTCGACGAGACCGTCGATCTGGCCATGCGCCTGGGTGTCGACCCCAAGCATGCCGACCAGATGGTGCGCGGGTCGGTTGTGCTTCCTCACGGCACAGGCAAGACGGTCCGCGTGCTGGCGATCGCCAAGGGCGAGAAAGAAGCGGAAGCGCGGGCGGCGGGCGCAGACTTTGTCGGAGCCGAAGACATGGTTGAGAAGATCCAGGGCGGTTGGCTCGACTTTGATGCGCTGGTCGCTACGCCTGACACGATGGGTTTGGTCGGTCGTTTGGGTAAGGTCCTGGGTCCACGCGGTCTCATGCCGTCGCCAAAGACTGGCAGTGTCACAATGGACATTGGGAAGGCCGTGAGCGATCTCAAGGCCGGAAAAGTCGAGTACCGTGTCGACCGTGCCGGCAATATCCACTCGATCGTCGGCAAGTCTTCGTTCCCGGTCCCGAACCTCATTGAAAACGCAAAGGTCCTGATCGACGCGGTTGTCCGGGCGCGTCCCGCCGCCGCTAAGGGAACATATGTCAAGCGTATCGCCCTCTCCACAACGATGGGGCCGGGCATCCACGTTGACCACACAAAGATGATGACTGAGGTTCTGCACTAATCATCGTGCGCGAGCGCGGTGGTCGGTCGGGACGATTCGACGAGGCGAAGAATGCCAACAGCAGAGAAGATTCAGGTCGTAGAGGATATCACGCGCGAGTTCCAGAATGCGGGGTCGGTATTTGTTGCTGACTACGCCGGGTTACGTGTCGGCGACATGACCGAGTTGCGCAAACAACTGCGCAATGCTGGCGTGTCGTTCCGCGTCGTGAAGAACACGCTGTTGCGCCGCGCTGCCAGCGAGGCCGGTCTGGGCGACATAAACCCGGACTTCAAAGGGCCGACCGCGGTCGCCTTCGGACCCGCCGATCCGGTCGAAACCGCAAAAATCTTTCATGAATTCTACAGCCGACTGGAAAAACCTTCGATCCGACGGTTTGTTTTTGAGAAACGGGCTTACGGAAACGCTGATCTCAAGGCGATTGCCAGTCTGCCGCCGAGGATTGTCATCCTCTCGCAGTTGGTCAGTGCGATCGAGGGGCCGATTTCCGGATTCGTCGGGACTTTGGACGCAATCATTCGTGAACTGGTCGGCACCGTCGACGCCATCGCGGAGAAGAAACAGTAGACGCCTGGCGGCGAAGCATTGTCTGAGATATTAGCAGCTCTTATCTGGTTTCATGTCAGCCCGGTATGGCGAAGAGTACCGGCAGGAAAGGATTCGTATCGTGTCCAGCACCATTGATCAAGTGGTTGGCATCATCGAAAACATGTCGGTGATGGAACTCTCGCAGTTGTCGAAGACTCTGCAGGAGAAGTTCGGCGTGACGGCCGCGGCCCCCGTGGCAGCAGCAGCAGGCGGCGGCGGAGCCGCAGCCGCTGTCGAAGAGAAGACTGAGTTCAACGTCGTCCTCGTCGCCGCCGGAGAAAAGAAGATCAACGTCATCAAGGTCGTACGTGAACTCACCGGCCTCGGGCTGAAGGAAGCCAAAGACCTGGTCGACAATGCGCCCAACCCTGTCAAAGAGGGCGTCTCCAAGGAAGAAGCCGAATCAATTCGCACGAAGTTGACTGAGGTCGGCGCTACTGTCGAGATCAAGTAACGACCATGGCGCACCGAACGCGGTGCGCGTTGGTCGGGCGCAGGCATATCCGTCCCCGCAAAACGCGGGAGGGCGGGTGTGCGTTGTGTCATTTAAGGGAGGCGTCCTGTGAGCACTAATGGATCCAATGGCCGTGTGAGTTATGCGCGCATGCGCCGCGGCGGCGAGATGCCCAACCTTCTCGACGTGCAGTTGGCGTCGTATGATGCGTTTCTCCAGCCCAACGTATCGCCCGAAAAGCGCAAGGTTGAGGGCCTGCATGAGATTTTCACGCAGGTGTTTCCGATTGAAGATGTACATCAAAATTTCGAGCTCGAATTCGTCTCCTATTCGGTCGGGCACCCGCGATATTCGATAACGGAGTGCAAAGAACGGAATATGACGTTTGCGGCGCCACTCAAGGCGACGTTGCGCCTCATTTCGAAAGAAGCCGATGCCTCCGGCAACAAGAAGGTCAAAGACGTACTTGAGCAGGACGTGTTTCTCGGCGAACTGCCCCTCATCACTCCCCGCGGCACTTTCATCATCAATGGCGCCGAGCGCGTGATCGTCAGCCAATTGCATCGTTCGCCCGGCGTGTTCTTCGACGAAGTCATCCATCCAAACGGCAAGCGGCTCTTCCAGGGACGCATTATCCCCTTCCGCGGCTCGTGGGTGGAATTCAATCTCGACATTAACGACGTGCTCTTTGTTCACATCGATTCGCGTCGCAAGATTCCCGTCACCACGCTGCTTCGCGCGTTGGGAATTTCCACAGACGAGGAACTACTTTCACGCTTCTATCCGATTGAGACCATCGAAGGCATCAATCGCAAATGGGCGAAAGCGCAGGGCAAAATCGCCGCCGAGAGCATCATCGATGAATCGACGGGCGAAGTGCTCCTGCAGGCCGGAGACGAGATCGGCGAAGAGCAAATCAAGAAACTTAAAGAATACGATCTTGGCGATCTGAAGATTCTGGATGTCGATCCGCAGACCAACGCGCTCGTCATTCCGAATACGCTGAAGAAAGACCCGACCAAGTCGCGTGAAGAGGCGCTGACGAAGATCTACAGTCTTCTCCGTCCGGGCGAGCCGCCGTCCATCGAGGCCGCCGAAGGGCTCCTGGAGAGATTGTTCTTCAATACAAAACGGTACGATCTGGGAGAAGTCGGGCGCTACATGATCAATGCCCGCCTCGGGCGCGATGTGCCTTTGACCCGTACTGTGCTGGCGCCGGAGGATTTCGAGGCCATTGTTGCCTATCTCGTGCGCTTGCGCAACGGGGACGGCTTCGTCGATGACATCGATCATCTGGGCAATCGCCGCGCGCGTTCGGTCGGCGAACTGCTCTCGAACTTGTTCTCTGTCGGCCTTTCACGTGTGGCCCGCACGATTCGCGAGCGTTTGAGCCTGAAAGACACCGAGGCGATCACACCGCATGACCTCGTCAACGCGCGGACCGTCTCCGCCGTGATCGATACATTCTTTGGTTCTTCGCAGTTGTCGCAATTCATGGATCAGACAAACCCGCTTTCGGAGCTGACCCACAAACGCCGTCTTTCGGCGCTCGGACCGGGTGGCCTGACACGCGAACGTGCCGCCTTCGAAGTGCGCGACGTTCATCACACACATTATGGCCGACTGTGCCCGGTCGAGACTCCGGAAGGTCCGAACATCGGACTCATTGCCTCGCTGGCCACATTTGCACGAATCAACCGGTATGGATTTCTCGAAACGCCTTATCGCAAAGTCGTCAACGGAATCGTCTCCAATGACATCGCGTTCTTGACCGCCGACGAAGAGGACAAGTACCAGATCGCTCAGGCCAACGAGATGATCGATGAGAAGGGGCGCTTTCATAACGAGATGATCCGCGCGCGTCAACGCAGCGATTTTCCCATGGTGAAGCCACAGGAAGTTGACTACATGGACGTTGCGCCGGAGCAGCTTGTCTCGGTGGCAGCCTCGCTGATCCCGTTCTTGGAGCACGATGACGCCAACCGCGCTCTGATGGGCTCGAACATGCAGAGGCAGGCGGTTCCATTGCTCAAGGCCGAGTCTCCAGTTGTTGGGACGGGCATTGAGGGACGAATCGCCCGCGATGCGGGTGTCGCAATTCTCGCGCTCCACTCCGGCACGGTCGAAGACGTCGACGCCGAACAGATTGTTATCCGCCCGACGCGCAAGTCCACTTCCGGCGAGCTGGGCTTCGAAGGGCCCGATGTCTACATCATGCCCAAGTTCGAGCGGTCCAACCAGGACACGTGCATTCACTATAAGCCGCGCGTCGCGTTGGGCCAAAAGATCGAAGCTGGGGAAGTCATCGCCGACGGCCCTGCTGTCCAAGACGGCGAAATCGCGCTTGGAGCCAACGTCATGGTGGCGTTCATGCCGTGGCGCGGCTTCAACTTCGAGGACGCCATCATCATCTCCGAGCGTCTGATTCAGACCGACATTTTCACGTCGATCCATATCGAGCAATTCGAACTGCAGGTCCGCGATACCAAGCGCGGCTCCGAAGAAATCACGCGTGAGATCCCGAACGTTTCCGAGGAAGTCCTGCTCAATCTCGACGAACAGGGTGTTGTGCGCATCGGTGCGGAAGTCGAAGCCGGTGACATCCTCGTGGGCAAAGTGACGCCGAAGGGCGAGACGGAGCTTTCACCGGAAGAGCGCCTTCTGCGCGCGATCTTCGGCGAGAAGGCCGGAGACGTCAAGGATGCTTCGCTGAAAGCGCCGCCGGGCATGAAGGGCGTCGTCATCAACACCCGCGTCTTTTCGCGGAAGGAGCGTACCGATCAGGCCAAGAAGCGCGAGAAGCAGGAGATCACTGGCCTTAGGCGTCGCTTCGGCAAGGAAATCGACGCGATCAAGAAGTTGCGCGATCAGCGGCTGGTCGAGTTGCTGGAGGGGCAACCGGCTCTCACGATCCGCGCGGCCGAAGATGACGCGGTCGTGATCAAGGCGGGTCTGAAGTACAAAGAAGATACGTTCGCCAGCATAGATTTTTCGCAGTGCATCGCGCCGGAAGGTTGGACGGAAGACGCGCGTCTCAACAACCGCGTCGACAAGCTTCTGCTCGAGGCCGGCGAGCTGACCAATCGCCTGAACGAACAACTGAATATCGAAATCGAAAAAGTCATCCGTGGGGCGGAGTTGTCGCCCGGCGTCAAGCAGCTGGTCAAGGTCGCGGTTGCGGTCAAACGCAAGCTCGCCGTCGGCGACAAGATGGCCGGTCGGCACGGTAACAAGGGCGTGGTTGCGCGCATTGTTCCGGTCGAGGACATGCCGTACATGGTCGATGGCACGCCGATCGACATCATCCTCAACCCGCTGGGTGTGCCGTCACGCATGAACGTCGGGCAGATCCTCGAAACGCACTTGGGTTGGGCGGCATGGAAACTCGGCTTCAAAGTGTCCTGCCCTGTGTTCGATGGCGCCAGGCCGGAAGACATCACCAAGCTGCTCGAAAAAGCGGGACTGCCGGTCAGCGGCAAGACCCCGCTCATTGACGGCGTGACCGGTGAGCGATTCGCCGAGGATATTACCGTCGGCATCATCTACATGATGAAGCTGTCTCACTTGGTTGATGACAAGATTCACGCGCGGTCCATCGGGCCGTACTCGCTCGTCACTCAGCAACCGCTGGGTGGCAAGGCGCAGTTCGGCGGCCAGCGTTTCGGAGAAATGGAAGTGTGGGCGCTGGAAGCCTACGGCGCGGCCTATACACTGCAGGAGATGCTCACGGTCAAGTCCGATGACGTCGCCGGGCGCTCGCGCATCTATGAGGCCATCGTCAAAGGTGAGAATCCGCCGGAACCAGGGATTCCAGAGTCGTTCAACGTGCTCGTGAAGGAACTCCAGGCTCTGGGGCTGGACATAGAATTAGTGGAGAAGACCTGAGGGGGCGCGATCGCAAGCTGATCGCGATGAAGTCCGCCATGATGGCGATCGATTGACCCAATGAGAGCCGCGCCGCCTACGGTGCGACGATTGGTACGGGAAACAGGGAGGACATGTGGCTTTCCCGGCAAGAGCACAAAAAAAGCCGTCTGATTTTGCGGCGATCCGTATTCAGCTGGCCTCGCCCGAGACGATCCGTTCGTGGTCGTACGGCGAAGTGACCAAGCCAGAGACCATCAACTATCGGTCATTCAAGCCGGAACGCGATGGGCTTTTCTGCGAGCGTATCTTCGGTCCGGTCAAGGACTGGGAATGCAATTGCGGCAAATACAAACGCATCCGCTTCCGCGGCATCGTCTGCGATCGCTGCGGCGTCGAAGTCACGCAGTCGAAGGTGCGCCGCGAACGCATGGGCCACATCGATCTCGCCGTGCCCGTAACACACATCTGGTATGTCAAGTCGACCCCCTCCCGGATCGGCTATCTTCTTGACCTGTCGATTCGCGATCTTGAACGTGTCATCTACTATGAGCACTACCTTATGGTGGATCCTGGCGATACGCCGATGCATGAAGGCGAGTTGCTGGACGAGGAGAAATACCAGGAGCTTATCGCCGAGGGCCACAAGTTTGTCGCGGCCATGGGCGCGCCGGCGGTCGAAGCTGTCCTGCATCGAATCGACATCGAAGAGCTGTCGCTGTCGTTGCGCGCGCAGGTGAAGGTCGAAACATCCGCCCAGCGCAAGAAGGACACACTTAAGAGACTCCGCGTCATCGAGGCTTTCCGCCAGTCAACCAACCGTCCGGCGTGGATGATCCTGAAGACACTGCCGGTAATCCCACCCGACTTGCGTCCGCTCGTTCCGTTGGAAGGTGGACGCTTCGCGACGTCAGATCTGAATGACCTGTATCGCCGCGTGATCAATCGTAATAATCGGTTGAAGAAGCTGATCGAAATCAAGGCGCCGGATGTCATTCTGCGCAATGAAAAGCGCATGCTGCAGGAAGCTGTTGATGCGCTCCTCGACAATGGCCGCCGCACTCAGTCCGTGCGCGGCGATTCACGTCGCCCACTAAAGTCACTGTCTGATTTGCTCAAAGGCAAGCAGGGCCGCTTCCGTCAGAACTTGCTCGGCAAGCGCGTGGACTACTCCGGCCGTTCGGTGATCGTCGTCGGCCCCGAGTTGAAACTGCATCAGTGCGGCCTTCCCAAGAATATGGCTCTCGAGCTCTTCAAGCCGTTCATTATTATGAAGCTTGAAGAGAAGGGGTACGTTCAGACGGTCAAATCGGCCAAGCGACTTGTCGAGCGCGAGCGCCCCGAGGTTTGGGACATTCTCGAAGAGATCATCGACGAGCATCCAGTACTGCTTAACCGTGCGCCTACGCTGCACCGACTTGGTGTCCAAGCCTTCTATCCGGTTCTGGTTGAGGGCAAGGCGATCCGTCTGCATCCTTTGGTCTGCGCGGCATTCAACGCCGACTTCGACGGCGATCAGATGGCCGTGCACATCCCCCTGTCCTTTGAAGCGCAACTGGAAGCGCGGATGCTGATGTTTGCCAGCAACAACCTGCTGTCGCCTGCTTCCGGACGCCCGATTGCCACGCCATCGCAGGATATTGTCCTTGGGTGCTACTATCTGACCAAGGACCGAGCCAGCGGAAAGGGCAAAGGGATGGTCTTTACATCGCGCGAAGAGGCCATCATGGCCGAGAGCTTTGGCGAGCTCAGCCTGCACGCACCGATCGAGATTCGCCTCGATGGTCAACGAATCAAGACCACCTGCGGACGCGTGATCTTCAATGAGATCATTCCCAAGGAGATCGGCTACTTCAATGAAGTCGCGACCAAGTCAAAGCTCGAGTCGCTCGTCCTCAAAGTGTTCCGTATGTCCGGGACACATCGTTGCGCGGAGTTCCTCGATGACCTGAAAAACATGGGATTCCTCTACGCGACCAAGGCCGGTGTGACGGTCGCCATTTCCGACATGATCATTCCGCAAGAGAAGCACGAACTGATCGAGGCCTCACAGAAGGAAGTCAACAAGGTCCAAAAGCAATACGAGCGCGGCGTCATTACCAACGGCGAGCGCTACAACAAGATAATCGATTTGTGGACACACACGACCAACGAGATCTCCGAGGTGCTCTTCGAGGGTCTACGTGATGATCGTGAGGGGTTCAATCCCGTCTACATGATGGCGGACTCTGGCGCGCGCGGTTCGAAAGAGCAGATCCGCCAGTTGGCCGGTCTGCGCGGTCTGATGGCCAAACCGCAGAAGAAGATCACCGGGCAGGTTGGCGAAATCATTGAGTCGCCGATTCTCTCTAACTTCCGCGAGGGGCTGACCGTGATGGAGTACTTCATTTCCACACACGGCGCCCGCAAGGGGCTGGCCGATACCGCACTCAAGACAGCCGATGCCGGCTACCTGACCCGCCGTCTCGTCGATGTGGCCCAGGATGTG
The DNA here is from genome assembly GCA_964371625.1 of uncultured Ignavibacteria bacterium. Taxonomy (GTDB): domain Bacteria; phylum Zixibacteria; class MSB-5A5; order WJJR01; family WJJR01; genus JACQFV01. The sequence goes on from CAYJMP010000002.1 coordinate 1,176,341, forward strand.
ATCATCAACGAGCCTGATTGCGGAACGATTCTCGGTCTCGAAGTTGCTGCTCTTAAAGAGGGCGAAGAAATCATCGAATCACTGCAGGACCGTATTCTTGGTCGCGTGACGCTTGAAGATATCGTTGACCCGATCAGCGGCAACGTATTGGCGAAGGCGGGCGAAGAAATCCGCGAAGCCGAAGCCGAGGCGATTGAGGATTCTGGAATCGAAACGGTGCGCATCCGTTCGGTGTTGACGTGCGAGTCGCGTCAGGGTGTTTGCGCGAAATGCTATGGGCGTAACTTGGCGACAGGTGGCATGGTTGATCTGGGTGAAGCGGTGGGCGTCATTGCCGCTCAGTCGATCGGCGAGCCGGGTACGCAGCTGACACTGCGCACATTCCACATCGGCGGCACCGCCGCGCGTATCGCCGAGCAGTCGCAAGTGACGGCGAAGACGACGGGCACCGTCAAGATCCTCAATCTCCGTTCTGTCGATGGCCCGGAGGGCCGTCCGGTTGTGCTCAACCGTGACACGGAGTTGCTGGTGCAGGACGCGCAGGGACGCACGCGCTCCCGTTACAATGTTCCATACGCGTCGCTAATGCACGTGGCCGAAGGGTCGGCTGTCGAGAAAGACCAGACTCTGTTCGAATGGGATCCATACACCTCGACGATTCTGGCCGAACGCGGCGGTATCCTGCGTTTTGAGGATATTATCGAAGGCTCGACCCTGCGTGAAGAAATCGACGAGACCACCGGTCTTTCGCAGCGCGTGATTGTCGAGCCGCGCGAACGTGGCGACCGCATCGCGTTGCCCAAAATCAAGATCCTCAATCCGCGCAATCCGACCGAAGTCATCAGCGCGATTTCGATTCCGACCGGTGCACATTTGGTGGTGCGCGATGGCGACAATCTCCCCGCGGGTTCGGTCCTCGCTAAGATCCCGCGCGAGATGGCCAAGACTCGCGACATCACGGGCGGTTTGCCACGCGTCGCCGAGCTGTTTGAGGCCCGCCGTCCCCGTGACCCTGCGGTCGTCACGGAGATCGACGGCACTGTGGAATTCGGCAAAATCGTCCGTGGCCAACAGCAGATTCTCGTTCACGGCGAACACGAAGAAGTGCACGAATACCTGATTCCACACGGCAAACACATGCACGTGCACAGCAACGACCGCGTTAAGGCTGGCGACCGGCTTTGCGAAGGTTCGATTGATCCCCACGATATTCTCCGCATTATGGGGTCCAATGATGTGCAGGAATACCTGGTCAATGAGATCCAGGAGGTCTACCGTCTGCAGGGCGTGAAGATCAACGACAAGCATATCGAGACCATCGTCCGCCAGATGCTGCAGAAAGTCCGTATCGACTCGCCGGGCGACACCAGCTTCCTTGAAGGCGAAGTCGTCGACAAGCACGCATTCCAGGATGAAAACCAGTCTGTGATGATGGAAGGCGGCGAGCCAGCGACCTTCGAGCCCCTGCTCTTGGGAATCACGAAGGCATCGCTCTCCACAGAGTCGTTCATCTCGGCCGCCTCGTTCCAGGAGACGACGAAGGTTCTGACCGAGGCCGCGGTCTCAGGCAAGATCGACCACCTCAAGGGGCTCAAAGAAAACGTCATCATTGGACACCTGATTCCTGCGGGGACAGGGCTTGAGGTTTACCGTTCGATCGAGATTCCGCCAGAGGAGATGCCTTACCAGGAGCCGGAATCATCAGAATCAGAGATGAGTCTCTTCGAGGAGAACGCGTAGGAACTTGCTTTGAGCCGTTGACTTTGGCGCAAGAAGCAGTATAATGGCCATTTGCCGCCTTACGGTTAGGCGGTATTTCGACAACCACGGAGTTAGTTTTGCCAACGATTAGTCAGCTGATCCGCAAGGGGCGCAAGCGCCTCGAAGAGAATCCGAAGACGCCCGCCCTGAAGGGCAGCCCGCAGAAACGCGGTGTGTGCACGCGCGTTTACACGTCCACTCCCAAGAAGCCGAACTCGGCTCTCCGGAAGGTGGCTCGTGTGCGCCTGACCAACCGCATCGATGTCACTGCCTACATCCCCGGCGAGGGGCACAACCTGCAGGAGCACTCGATCGTCCTCATTCGTGGGGGCCGCGTCAAAGATCTCCCGGGTGTTCGCTATCACATCATTCGCGGCACGCTGGACTCGGCGGGTGTGAACGACCGTAAGCGCAGCCGCTCGAAATACGGAACCAAGAGACCGAAAGCGAAGTAAGGACCAGGAGACGACATGCCACGCCGTAAGTCCGTCGCCAAGCGCGAAGTTTTGCCCGACCCGAAGTTTCAGGATGTGACCGTGACGCAGTTCGTTAACGGTCTCATGCAGCGGGGCAAGAAGTCGCTGGCCGAGAATATTCTCTATGATTCCTTCTCGATCATCGAGAAGGAGACTCAGCAACCCGCCTTGGATGTGTTCAAGAAGGCGATGGACAATGTCCGGCCCATTTTGGAAGTGAAGTCGCGTCGCGTGGGCGGCGCCAACTATCAGGTCCCGGTCGAAGTTCGTCCGGCGCGTCGCACGGCACTGGCCATTCGCTGGATCATCGGGTTTGCGCGTGATCGCAAAGAGCATTCGATGTCCGAGAAGCTGGCCGCCGAACTGATTGCCGCCTCGAAACGTGAGGGCTCGGCGATTAAGAAGCGCGAAGACACGCACCGCATGGCTGAAGCCAACAAGGCGTTCGCGCACTTCCGTTGGTAGTTGCCTGAGATAGGAATAGCGGTTTAGTAACGAGATAGAGTCTTGAAGACAGTTTGATCATCCCGACGTGCCGCGGGGCGAAAATCGGCACAAGAAACGCGTATGACGATGGCGGCGTCGTGAGTCGACGCCGTTTTTGAATCAACCGCATGCCGTACCGACGGAAACGCGCGCCTTAGACCCAGGGAGACTGGGCCGGTGGCTACTCACCGGACCCTTTCAATCCCCGCACGGCGCACCTCGGTCGGCGGGGAGTTTTTGTGGCAACAACCGATATTCAAAAAATACGCAACATCGGCATCGCGGCTCACATCGACGCCGGTAAGACCACGACCACCGAGCGTATCCTGTATTACACGGGCAAAACGCACCGGTTGGGCGAGGTTCATGACGGCGCGGCCACCATGGACTGGATGGAGCAGGAGAAAGAGCGCGGCATCACGATCACTTCCGCGGCCACCTCCTGCGAATGGGACGGTTACGATATCAATATCATCGATACGCCCGGCCACGTCGACTTCACCGTCGAAGTGGAACGGTCCCTGCGCGTGCTGGATGGCGTCGTCGCGCTTTTCTGTAGTGTCGGCGGCGTCGAGCCGCAATCCGAGACAGTCTGGCGTCAAGCCGACCGATACCATGTTCCACGCATCGCGTACGTGAACAAGATGGACCGCGTCGGCGCCGACTTTCTGGGCGCGGTATCGATGATGCGTGAACGCTTAGGCGCTAATGCCATCCCGGTCCAGCTGCCCGCGGGGGAGGGCGAACTTTTTACGGGGATCATTGATCTCATCGACATGACCATGCGGGTATATCATGAAGAGACCAACGGCGCCACCTTCGATGACATGCCGATCCCCGATTCTCTGGCCGCCTATGCCAAGGAGCATCGTGAAAAGATGCTCGAGGCCGTAGCCGATTACGACGATCACCTCCTTGATAAGTTCCTGCATGACCAGCCGTTGCCGCACGATGAAGTGGTGAACGCGTTGCGCCGTGCGACTATTGATACCAAGATCATGCCCGTGCTCTGTGGCTCGTCTTTCAAGAATAAGGGCGTGCAGAAACTGCTTGATTCCGTGATCGAATTCCTGCCGGCGCCAAATGATCTGCCGCCGGTCATTGGCTACGTGCCGGGGGATATCGAGCCGACCCTGACCCGCAAAGCGGAAGTGAGCGAGCCGTTCTCGGCGCTCGCCTTCAAGATCATGACCGACGCCTACGTCGGACGTCTCACCTATTTCCGCGTGTACTCCGGAAAAGTCGCCGTTGGGGAAAGCGTGCTCAACAGCACGACAGGGAAACGCGAGCGCATCGGCCGGCTCATGGTGATGCACGCCAATAAGCGCGAGGAAATTCAGGAAGCGACCGCGGGAATGATCGTGGCTGCGGTGGGCCTGAAAGACACATCGACAGGACATACGCTCTCGGATCAGAAGCATCCGATTGAGCTTGAGCGCATGGTCTTCCCCGAGCCGGTCATCTCGGTGGCTATCGAACCAAAATCGAAAGCCGATCAAGACCGCCTGACTTCAGCGCTCTCGAAACTCGCGGAAGAAGATCCCACGTTCCGGATACGCGTGGACGACGAGACTGGTCAAACCATCATCTCTGGAATGGGCGAGCTTCACCTGGAAATCCTGATCGACCGCATGAAGCGCGAATTCACGGTGCAGGCGAATGTCGGACGTCCTCAGGTGGCATACAAAGAGACGATCACGCAGCCCGCCGATGTGAATATGAAGTTTGTACGTCAGACCGGCGGACGCGGTCAGTTCGCGCACGTCATCATGAAGTTCGAACCCTCGGGCGGCAAAGGCTTCATCTTCGAAAACGACGTGGTCGGCGGAAACATCCCGCGCGAATACGTCCCCGCCGTGGAAAAGGGTGTGAAAGACGCACTCGAACGTGGCGTGCTGGCCGGCTACACATTGGTCGATATCAAGGCGACGCTTCTTGATGGGTCCTACCACGAGGTCGATTCGTCCGATATGGCATTTCGTATTGCCGGCTCGATGGCACTTCAGGAAGCGGCCAAGAAGGCCAAGCCGGTTCTGTTAGAGCCGCAAATGAACGTCGAGGTTGTCTCGCCTGAGGAGTACATGGGCGATGTCATCGGCGATCTCAGTTCCCGCCGGGGCAAGATCCATGGGATCGGCTCCCGTGGCGCCGCTAAGCTCGTGTCGGCCACCGTGCCGCTAACCGAGATGTTTGGCTATGCCACGCGCCTTCGCTCGCTCTCGCAGGGACGCGCGACTTCGACGATGGAGTTCAGTCATTATGAAGAAGTGCCGGCCAAGATGGCAGAGACCATCATGGTTGGCGCGGGTAAAGGCAAAGCCTGACTCTGAAAGTCCGGCTATAACTACCTAAGTGACGGTCGGATGAGAGATTGCCAAAAAAGGACTTGCAGTTAGGCACGAAAGGCGTATTTTGAGCATTCTTTTCGCTTTCGCGGCGTGAAAGCACAAACTGAGACGGTTTGTTGAGTTGAATGGGGTCTGAACTTGGATATTGGTCCGAAAATACGAATCCGCCTGAAGGCGTACGATCACCGCGCGCTCGATAAGTCGACGCAGGAAATCGCCCGAACCGCCATGCGGACCGGGGCGCGCATCGTTGGGCCGATTCCGCTCCCGACAAAGCGCAGCGTTTATACCGTACTGCGTTCGCCCCACGTCGACAAGAAATCGCGCGAGCAGTTCGAAACGCGCATTCATAAACGCCTGATCGACATTATCGAATCCAGCCCGCAGACAGTCGATGCGCTCATGAAGTTGGAGCTTCCGGCGGGTGTGGATGTGGAGATCAAAGTCTGATCGTCTTGGCGATCAGGGATGAAACCATGCGTCAGATATTAGGCATAAAGCGCGGTATGGCTACGCTGTTCCTCGAGAACGGCGACATGGTCGGCGTCACGGTGATCGAGGCAGGTCCGTGTCCGGTCGTGCAGGTCAAGACCAAGGAGAAAGACGGCTATTCGGCGGTTCAGGTCGGCTTCGGCTCAATCCGAAAGAGCCTCGTGAACAAGCCGGTTACCGGGCATTACAAGACGCTGACTCCGATGCGTTATCTCCGCGAACTGGATCTGTCCAGCGCCTCCGAGTTGAAAGTCGGTGATGTGGTGACCGTTGATCAATTCAAGACCGGCGAGCACGTCGACGTCATCGGCATCTCGCGCGGTCTGGGGTTTCAGGGTGTGGTGCGCCGCCACAAGTTTGGCGGCGGTCCGGTGAGTCACGGACAGTCGGATCGCACCCGCGCCCCGGGATCAGTGGGCGCGTCCTCGTATCCCTCGCGCACGTTCCGCGGTCAGCGGATGGCGGGCCGTATGGGCACTGCGACAGTTACGGAAACGAATTTGCAGGTCGCAGCGGTGCGACCCGAAGAGAATTTGATTTTTGTCCGTGGAGCCGTTCCCGGTAAGAAGAATGCCTTGGTGATGATTCGTCAGTCGCGCAAACAGCGCGATATATAAGAGTGGAATCCTGAGATATGTCTGTGAAGGCCTCAAAATACGATGCAAGCGGTGCGGCCATCGGTTCGGTCGATCTGCCCGATGAGTTGTTCGGGCACGAACCTCATGCCGCGGCGCTGCATGCGTACGTCAAGATGTACCTGACCAACCAGCGGCAGGGCACAGCGAAGACAAAGACGCGCCGTGAAGTGTCCGGTGGCGGCATCAAGCCTTGGCGCCAGAAGGGCACTGGCCGGGCTCGCTCTGGTTCGATTACCTCGCCGGTATGGGTCGGTGGTGGACGGGCCTTTGGGCCGCGTCCGCGCGACCATCAAGAGGATATGCCGCGCAAGGTGAAGCGACTCGCTCTGATCTCGGCACTCTCCCTGAAGGCGCAGAATGGGGCAGTGAAGATTTGGGATCGCCGCGAGTTGGATGCTCCCAAGACCAAGATGGTTTCGGATGCGCTGGGGAGAATCGGTATCGGCGGCCGCAAGACACTCTTTCTCGATGAGGGTATCGCACCCAATCTCTCGAAGTCGTGCCGCAACATTGCCTGGCTCGATCACACACGCGCCGAGTTGACCAATGCCTACCAAATCATGAAGGCGCAGGAGTTGGTCGTGTCACCGCAGGCGCTGGATCGCATGAAGGAGTTGTTCGCGTCATGAAGATCGACGCCCACACCATCGTCAAGCGTGCACTAACCACCGAGAAGAGTCTCAATCTTCGCGAGGGAATGCACTGCTATGCGTTTGAAGTCGCCTCTGATGCCAACCGGATGGATATCAGCCGCGCGGTCGAAGAGCTGTTCAAAGTGAAAGTCACCGCGGTGCGCACGATCAATGTCCGGGGAAAGCTCAAGCGGCTCGGACGCTTCGTGGGAAAGCGGCCCGCGTGGAAGAAGGCGTACGTCACTATCGCCCCGGAAGGGCATATCGAGCTCTTTGAGAAGACCTAAGACGGTCGTTCTGGTATAGAGATAGAGACTATGGGAATCAAATCATTCAAGCCGACGTCTGCGGGGATCCGTCATCGCACCATTCCGACCTTTGACGAGATCACCAAGACAACGCCGGAAAAGTCCCTGACCGAGGCGCTGCGCAAGTCGGGCGGTCGCAACAACAAGGGGCGCGTGACGGCGTTTTGTCGCGGCGGCGGCCACAAGCGGTTCTATCGTTTGGTCGACTTCCGTCGTGACAAGTACGGCGTTCCCGCGCGCGTCGCCGCGATCGAGTACGATCCCAATCGTTCGGCCCGAATCGCGCTCTTGTTTTATGCCGATGGCGAGAAGCGGTACATCCTGGCGCCTGATGGCCTCAATGTCGGCGAGACGATTCTCTCCGGGCCGGATGTCGAGGTGAAGGTCGGCAACGCTCTCGCTCTGGCGAATATTCCGCTGGGCGTGACGGTTCACAATGTCGAGTTGAAGCAGGGCAAAGGTGGGCAGATGGCGCGTGCCGCCGGCGCGCAAGTCATTGTTGCCGCCAAAGAAAACGGTATGGCGCACTTGAAGCTGCCCTCGGGCGAAGTGCGTCTCGTGCGCGAACAGTGTTTTGCCACGGTCGGGCAAGTCGGCAACCTCGACCATGAAAACGTGAGTTTGGGGAAGGCCGGCGCCAGTCGCTGGCTCGGACGGCGTCCCAGCGTGCGCGGCGTGGTGATGAATCCCGTCGATCACCCGATGGGCGGCGGAGAAGGACGTTCCTCGGGTGGACGCCACCCCTGTTCGCCGTGGGGACTGAAATCGAAGGGCCTGAAAACACGAAAGAAGAAAAACCCGTCGAGCAAGTATATCGTCAAGCGTCGGGATCGTTAGCGAATACCGTCAGCCGGTTGTGAGGAGATAACGCGTGCCACGTTCGTTGAAAAAGGGACCTTACGTCGCCGAGAGTGTTCTGAATGTCGTTCAGAAGCTCAATGAGGAAGGCGAAAAGCGCGTCGTCAAGACGTGGTCGCGCCGTTCGACAATCCCGCCGGACTTCGTCGGGCACACGATCGCGATCCACAACGGCAACAAGTTCATCCCGGTCTATGTGACCGAAAACATGGTTGGCCACAAACTGGGCGAGTTTGCCCCCACGCGGACATTCCGCGGGCACGGCGAGAAGAAAACCGAGAAAGCCACCGGCCCAGGACACAAGAAGTAACTCCGAAGACGATACGCTATGGAAGGTAAAGCACACTCGAGGTTCTGTCGTGGATCGGCGCGGAAAATGCGCCGGGTCGCGGCGTTGGTCAAGGGAATGCCGGTCGATCGCGCGGCAGCGGTTCTGAAGGCGCTGCCCAAGGCGGCGGCCACCCCGTTGGCCAAAACGATCGCTTCGGCTACGGCGAACGCGCTGGCGATCGAAGGCACTGCGCATCACAAAAGCGGCGACTTCGTCGTTTCGGAAGTGAGCATTGATGGCGGTCCCATTGCCCGTCGCTTTCGAGCCACCGGCATGGGCCGTGCATATCGGATCCGCAAGCGTTACTGCCATGTGAACGTCGTTGTCTCCGACCAGGCTCAGCAAGCGCGGCCCGCGAAGAAGACGGTCACGGTCAAGACGGCGTCGGCCGCAACCACGGAGACGAAGAAACCGGCTCCCGTCAAAAAACCGGCGGTGAAGAAATCGCCGGAGAAGAAATCGTAGTTAGCTGAAGTTTCTGGAGGATCGCTTTGGGTCAGAAGACACATCCGGTTGGCTTTCGAGTTGGCGTGATTCGCGGCTGGTCGTCGCGTTGGTTTGCCCAGCGCAACTTTGCTGATCTGCTTATCGAGGATCAGACGATCAAGAAGTACATCGGCCGCCGTTTGGAGAATGCCGGTATAGCCAAGATCGAAATCGTCCGCCAGCCGAAGCGCATTACCGTCGACATCCACACGTCACGTCCTGGGATCGTGATTGGACGCAAGGGCGCGGAGGTCGACAAGCTGCGTGAAGAGCTTCAGCTTCTGACGAAAAAAGACATCACGTTGAATATTATCGAAGTGAAGCGTCCGGAATTGCGGGCGCAGTTGGTGGGGGATTCCATCGCCCGTCAGCTCGAGGGCCGCATCTCTTTCCGTCGCGCGATGAAGAAGTCGCTGGCGGCGACCATGAAGATGGGCGCTTTGGGCATGCGCATTCAATGCAGCGGACGTTTGGGTGGCGCGGAAATCGCCCGCTCGGAAAAGTACATGGAAGGACGCGTGCCGCTTCACACTCTGAGGGCCGACATTGACTTTGCGCGTTCGACTGCGCACACGGCCTTCGGCACGATTGGCGTCAAGGTGTGGATCTTCAAAGGCGAAGTGCTCGGGCCAACCGACCAGACGGACAAGGAAGAGGAATTGCCATCATTTGGCAGGGAACGTGAACGGGATCGTGGCCGCGGCCCCCGCTCGAAGAAGCCCGCCGGCGCGCGTTCGCGCCGCAAACGTCCGGAAGAGCTTGCCGCCGAAGGCGGAGAAGCGACGGAAGAATAAACGGAATTCGACTGAAGGATTGATTGTCCAGTGCTGTCACCTAAACGAGTCAAACATCGCAAGCAGCAACGCGGCCGTCGCACCGGGAAGGCTTACCTCGGTAGCACGATTGCCTTTGGTCAGTTCGGCCTGAAGGCGCTGGAGCCGGCGTGGTTGACCAACAAGCAGATCGAGGCCGCACGTGTCGCGCTCACCCGCCACATCAAGCGCGGCGGCAAGGTCTGGATCCGGGTGTTTCCCGACAAGCCCGTCACCGTCAAGCCGGCGGAGACTCGTATGGGCAAGGGAAAAGGCAACCCGGAGTACTGGGTCGCAGTGGTAAAGCCCGGACGGATCATGTTTGAGATCGATGGTATCGAGGAGAAGTTGGCTGAGACGGCGTTGCGGCTGGCGGCCGGTAAGCTTCCGCTCAAAACGAAGTTTGTAAAGTCGCACGCGGTCGGGGCCGCACAGGGATAGCGTCATGGAAAAGCTTGGCAACGATCGTCTGCGCGAAATGGCTCCGGAAGAGTTGGGCCGGCATCTGCGCGAATTGCAGGAAGAACTTTTTAATATTCGGGTGCGCCGCTCGCTGCAACCGCCGGCCAACCCCGTCATACTTCGCTACCTCAGGCGTCAGATTGCCCGGGTTCAGACCGTGATGACCCAACGCCGCAGAGAGGCTTAAGGAGAGGTTTGGTCGAGACAATGCCAGTCGTCAAGCGCACAGGAGCACGCAAGACCCGTATCGGGATCGTGGTGTCCGACAAGATGAACAAGTCGATCACCGTGAAGATCGACCGCACAATCGCGCATCCGACCTACGGCCGCGTTGTGCGCGTATCGTCGCGGCTGATGGCGCATGACGAAAAGGGAGACGCGCACGTTGGCGATCGGGTGCTGGTGATGGAGACGCGCCCTCTCTCGAAAATGAAACGCTGGCGTCTTGTGGAAGTGCTAGAGCGTGCGAAGTAGGCGTCCTTGAATTTATGAGAGTGTGATGCGATGATACAAGAATACAGCCGACTCAATGTTGCCGACAACTCGGGCGCGAAGATCATCATGTGCTTCCGCGTGCTCGGCGGGACCAAGCGGCGCTATGCGCGTGTCGGCGACTTGGTGATTTGTTCCGTGAAGGAAGCGGTTCCCGGGGGGACCGTTAAGAAGAAAGAAAAATGCCGGGCGGTGGTCGTGCGTACGACGCGTCCCGTCCGCCGGCGTGATGGCTCGTACATCCGATTCTCGGACAACGCCGCGGTGATCATCAACGATGCCGGCGAACCGCGCGGGACCCGCATCTTTGGTCCGGTCGCGCGCGAATTGCGCGAGAAGAACTTCATGAAGATCGTCTCGCTGGCGCCGGAAGTACTCTAAGCAATTGTGGAGTGAGTGACATACTATGCCGCATGTGAAAAAAGGTGATGTCGTCGTGGTCCTCGCGGGCGCGGACAAAGGCAAGACCGGACGTGTCTTGCAGGTCAATCCCGGCAAAGACCGTTGTGTGGTCGAGGGTGTGAATATGATCAAGAAACACTCGCGTCCCACCCAGCGCAATCCCAAGGGCGGCATCGTCGAAAAGGAAGCGCCGATTCACATTTCCAATGTGAAAAAGCAGACAACGTAAACACAGATTTGGACTGACACGTGGCCAAGGGCGAGAAGACAACAGAAAAGAAAAGCCAGCCGGCAAAAGAAGCTAAGGCCAAAGAGGCCAAGGCTAAAGAGCCGAAGGCTAAGGCTGACAAGGAGCCGGCAGTCAAAGAGACTGCAGTGCCGCCTCGCTTGAAAGAACGCTACCACAGTGACGTTGTGCCGAAGCTGATGGAGCAATTCGGTTTCAAAAGCCCGATGCGCGCGCCCCGGATCGATAAAATCGTCGTCAATCAGGGATTGGGTGAGGCGATTGCCAATCCCAAAGTCGTGGAGTTGGCCGCGACCGAGCTGGGCATGATCACCGGGCAGAAGGCTGTTATTCGTCGGTCCCGCAAGGCGATCTCGAATTTCAAGCTGCGCCAGGGTATTGCGATTGGATGCTCGGTGACGCTGCGCGGCGCGAAGATGTATGAATTCTTCGATCGGCTGACCAGCGTGGCGCTGCCCCGTGTCCGCGATTTCCGCGGCGTGCCGACCAAGTCGTTTGACGGGCAGGGGAACTACACGCTGGGAATCAAAGAACAGATCATCTTTCCGGAGATTGACTACGACAAGGTCGACAAGATCCGTGGAATGAACATTACGATTTGCACCAGCGCCCGTACCGATGAAGAAGGCGTTGAACTCTTAAGACTCATGGGAATGCCGTTCCGCAAGCGCGGGACGTGAGGCTCCAATTGCTGACGGATTAGGATTCTATGGCGAAGAAATGCTTGGTCGTAAAACAGAAAAGAACCCCGAAGTTTGCGGTACGGGGATACAACCGTTGTCGTCTCTGCGGCCGGCCGCGCGCGTTTCTGCGCAAGTTCGGCGTGTGCCGTTTGTGCTTCCGCCAACTCGCGCTGCAGGGTGATATCCCGGGCGTCGTGAAGGCCAGCTGGTAATCATCAAGGTGGGAATTTCGCAATGTCGATGACCGATCCAATCTCTGATCTCTTGACGCGCATCCGTAACGCCTCCGGCGCCGGCCATAAGCGGTTGACGGTGCCGGGTTCGCGCATGAAGCGCGAAGTCACGCGCATCCTGCAGGAGAATCACTACATCAAGGGATTCACCGAACAGGCGGACACTAAGCAAAACAGTCTGGTGATTCGTTTGCGCTACACGCCCGACCAGGAGCCGGTCATTACGGGACTGCGACGTTTGTCACGTCCGGGACTGCGCCGTTACGCCGACAAGGATCAGTTGAGAATTATCAATCGTCAGTTGGGTGTTACTGTGGTTTCTACCTCGCGCGGCATCATGACCGTCAAGCAGGCGCTCGAGGAAGGCGTGGGAGGAGAGCTTCTCTGTCACGTCTGGTAGGCGTGACTCCGAGCTAACGATATGTCACGAGTCGGCAAAAACCCGGTGCCCGTGCCCAAGGGCGTGACCGTCAAGATCGACGGTTCAGCGGTGACGGTGAAGGGCCCCAAGGGGGAGCTTTCGCGCACGTTCAGTCCCGAGATAGGAATCGCGATGGAGGACGGGCACGTTGTCGTCCGTCGTGAAGGCGACCTTGGACGCGTCCGTGCTTTGCATGGTCTTACCCGCGCGTTGATCGCCAATATGGTGACCGGCACATCGAGCGGTTTCCGTCGGGTGCTTGAGATGGTCGGCGTCGGTTACAAGGCGGAATTGATGGGCAAGCGGTTGAATCTGACCGTGGGATTTTCTCATCCGATTCTCATTACGCCGCCACCGGGCATCACGTTCGTCGTGGAGAATCCGACACGGTTTGCGATTGAGGGTATCAACAAAGAATTGGTCGGGGAAATGGCGGCGCGCGTGCGCAAGTTGCGTCCGCCGGAGCCCTATAAGGGCAAGGGAATTCGTTACGAAGGCGAGCATATCCGTCGCAAGGCCGGCAAGACCGCGGCTTAGCGTCCGGTGAGACAATATGGGATCACACTTCTACGAACTGAAACAGGCCCGCGGCGAACGACGCCGTCTGCATGTACGCCACCGCGTGGTCGGTACCCTGGAGCGCCCGCGTTTGACCGTCGCGAAATCGCTGCGCAACATCACCGCGCAGTTAATCGACGACGCGAACGGCCAGACCATCGCGTACTGGTCGACCGTCAATGCCAAAGAGGCGGCCAAGGGAACCAAAACGCAGGTGGCCAAGGAAGTCGGCAAGAAGATCGCTGAGCTTGCCAAGGCCAAAGGCATCACCAAAGTCGTGTTTGATCGTAACCGTTTCCGCTATCACGGGCGCATTAAGGCGGTCGCCGATGGCGCTCGTGAAGCCGGATTGACCATTTAGTCGGAAAGAAGCAGGCAGAATTTGGCAAGCCATTCAGGACGATCAGGAAGAGACAGTTCAAAGCGCGGTGCACCGGATGCCGGCGAGTTTTTGGAGAAGGTTGTCTTTGTCAACCGCGTCGCCAAGGTGGTCAAGGGCGGCCGGCGCTTCTCGTTTACGGCGCTGGTAGCGACCGGCGATCGTAAGGGAAGAGTTGGCATCGGGCTTGGCAAGGCCGGCGAAGTGTCGGAAGCCATTCGCAAGGGCCTGGAGTCGGCCAAGAAGAATTTGGAGCCGGTTATTCTGAAGAATGGGACCATCCCGCATCCAGTCATCGGCCGCGCCGGCGCGGCGCGCGTGATTATGCGCCCCGCCTCGGCGGGAACCGGCGTGATCGCCGGCGGCGCGGTCCGTGCGGTCCTGGAGTCGGCCGGCGTGCAAGACATCTTATCGAAATCCCTGGGATCGTCGAATCCTCAGAATGTTGTCAAAGCGACGATGGACGGCCTGCGTCAGCTACGCCAGGCGAACATTCTCGCGGAATTCCGCCACAAGATGGCAGGGCGCGCCGCTGAGGCGGCGGCAGCCGTGGCCGTCGCTGCCGCTGAAACGAACGGAAACTGAACGGGTGAATCATGGCGGGACGTCTTCGCATTACATATGTCCGCTCGGCGATTCGCGGTATCCAGCAACACCACCGCAATGTCCGCGCGCTGGGTTTTCGGAAGCTATATCAAACGGTGGAGCACGACGACTCTCCCATGATTCGCGGGATGATTCGCGCCGTCGCACACTTGGTCAAAGTTGAAAAGGTCAGTTAGGATTCGAATATGACGGAAGAAAACGCCAAAGACCTATCATCGCTGAAGCCGCCGGCCGGGGCGACCAAGAACCGCAAACGCATCGGACGCGGGATCGGTTCGGGTCACGGAAAGACCTCGACCCGCGGGCACAAGGGCTACTTCGCGCGTTCCGGCGCCACACGCCGGCCCGGCAAAGAAGGCGGCCAGATGCCTCTCATCCGCCGGTTGCCGAAGGTCGGGTTCTGGAATCCGTTTCGCGTTGAGTACCAAGTGCTGAACCTCTCCGACTTGGAAAAGGCCAGCGGCGCGACGTTTGATTTGGTCACGTTAAAGCGTCTCGGCCTGGTTCGTCACGCCGGCCGCCCGGTCAAGGTACTCGGTAATGGCGCCATTTCACGCGCGGTGACAGTTCATGCCAACGCCTTCTCGGAGAGCGCCAAGGAAAAGATCGGCGCCGCGGGCGGACGATGCGAAATCGTGCCTTTGAAATCCCAACCGGCCAAACAGGCCTAAGCGGGAGAAGCAAACGAGCGCAATGTGCTAAACGCCTTTCAAAACATCTTCAAGATCGAGGAGCTCCGGCGGCGGGTTCTGTTCACGCTGGGGCTTTTGGTCGTTTATAGAGTTGGCGGTCACATCCCGACACCCGGGATCGACACCCAAGCCTTGGGCGCGTTTTTTGCCGGTGCGGGCAATACGCTGTTCGGTCTTTACGACATGTTCGTAGGCGGAGCGTTCTACAAAGCGACCATCTTCGCTTTGGGAATCATGCCCTACATCTCCGCATCGATCATCATCCAATTGTTGGGCACCGTCATTCCGTTCTTCCAACGCCTGCAAAAAGAGGGCGAAGAGGGACGCCGGAAGATCACCCAGTACACCCGTTATGGAACCGTGGTCCTTGCGGCTCTGCAGGCGCTCGGCACGGCAGTCTTTCTGGAATCGATCAGCTCGGGTGGTGGGGCGGCGGTTGTGCCCAATCCTGGTTGGGGATTCAAGTTTCTGACGATGGTGACCTTCACGTCGGGCACAATCTTCATTATGTGGCTCGGTGAGCAGATCACAGAACGCGGCATCGGCAATGGTATCTCGCTCATCATCTTTGCCGGTATCATCGCGACTTTCCCGCAGGCCATCTTCGATGAAGTCCGTGAGCTCATGGCCGGACGGCGCGGCATATTCACCGAGCTCTTCTTGGTGGCGCTCATGGTTGGCGTGGTTGCTGCAGTCGTGGTGGTGACGCGCGGTCAGCGTCGGATCCCGGTTCAGTATCCCAAACGCGTTGTTGGCCGCAAGGTCTACGGCGGGCAGACGACACACATTCCGCTTTCGGTGAACACGGCGGGCGTGATTCCGATCATCTTTGCTCAATCGATTATGTTCGCGCCGCAGACTTTGATCTCCTTTTTCCCGAATGTGCAGTGGTTGCAGGACATGGGCACCTATCTCAACCCCGGCGCCCCCGTGTATTCGATCGTGTATGCGATCATTATCATCTTCTTCGCCTTCTTCTATACGGCGATTGTGTTTAACCCGATCGACCTGGCTGACAACATGAAGAAGTATGGTGGCTATATCCCGGGGATTCGTCCAGGCAAGCGCACGTCTGACTACATCGACAAAGTGCTGACCCGGATCACGCTCCCGGGCGCCATCTTCTTTGCCGCGGTGGCCATCCTGCCGTACATCATGATTCGGGAGTTTAATGTTCAGCACTACTTCGGCGGCACGGGACTCTTGATTGTGGTCGGTGTGGCCCTTGATACCTTGCAGCAGATCGAGTCGCATTTGATCATGCGGCACTATGAAGGATTTATGAAACGCGGAAGGATTCGCGGCCGCTCGATGTAGGCGGGATTTGTACGCGGATATCGAGCGACTATGCGCTGGATACTTCTCGGACCTCCCGGCTCGGGCAAGGGAACACAGGCCAAGAAACTGGCCGAAGAGCATCACGCCGCGCACCTGTCGACCGGAGACATTCTACGGGCCGAGGTCAGTGGCGGCACCGAACTCGGACGCAAAGCCAAAGGGTACATGGATTCCGGGGACTTGGTTCCTGACCAGTTGATCCTCGACATGATTCGCCTCCGGCTGCAGGCGATGGGAGAGAAGGCGGAGTTCATTCTCGATGGATTCCCCCGCAACACGGCGCAAGCCGATGCCTTGGCGCGAATGCTCGATGACTTGGGATTGACACTCGACCGTGTGGTTCTGGTCGAGGTTTCAGATAGCGAGATCAAGAAGCGGTTGATCGGCCGGGCTCGTCTGGAGAATCGCTCCGACGACAGCGGGGACGTTATCACTCACCGCCTCGAGGTCTTTCGCAAGCAGACCGAGCCCTTGGTCGCCTATTACGCGGGACGAGGGTTGCTGGTCCGTTTGAATGGTGAACAGTCCATCGATCAGGTCTTCGTGGCGATGGAGAAGTTGGCCGCCGAGAAGGTGGCTTCGGGGAACGGATGATCGTGGTCAAGACACGCGCGCAAATCGATAAGATGCGACAGGCGGGACATCTGGTTGGCCAGACTCTCGACCTCATGGCGCGTTTGGCCAAACCGGGCATCCGCACGATTGATCTCGATGCCGCCGCCGAGGAGTTCATCCTGTCCCAAGGGGCGGTTCCGGCGTTCAAAGGCTATATGGGCTATCCGGCCACGCTCTGCGTTTCGATTAATGACGAGGTTGTGCACGGCATCCCCGGCGACCGCCGCCTCGAAGAGGGCCAGATTGTCTCGGTCGATGTCGGGGTCAATTACGAAGGCTGGTATGGCGATGCTGCCCGGACCCTATGCATCGGCGACGTAACCGATGAAGCGAAGCGCCTTTTGGCTGTGACGCGGGAAGCTCTTAGCCGGGGAATCGCACAGGCCCGTTCGGGGAACCGCCTGGGAGATATTTCTGCCGCGGTGCAAACATACGCTGAGGAACACGGGTATTCAGTTGTGCGGGAACTGGTGGGGCACGGAATTGGCCAGCGGATGCATGAAGAACCGCAGGTCCCGAATTTCGGACGCCCACATACCGGTCCCGAACTCAAGGCCGGGATGGTACTGGCGATTGAGCCCATGTTGAATGTTGGCGGATGCGAAGTGAATTTCGATGCGGATAAATGGACAGTTCGGACCGCCGACGGTTCGCTCTCGGCGCATTTCGAACACACGGTGGCAATCACCGAAGCGGGGCCGGAAATCCTGACCACCGCCAAGGGAGCAAACTGAATGGCCAAAGAGCAGGCGATCACCGTCGAAGGAAAGGTGATTGAACCGCTGCCGAATGCCATGTTCGAAGTTGAACTGGAGAACGGTCACCGGGTGCTGGCTCACGTATCAGGAAAGATGAGGATGCATTTTATCAAGATTCTCCCCGGCGACCGCGTCACTCTGGAATTGTCGCCTTATGATCTGTCGCGGGGACGAATCGTGTACCGGTATAAATAGTCACGCAGTACATCGAAAGTTGGGAATACCATATGAAGGTCCGTTCATCGATCAAGCCGCGTTGCGAAAAGTGCAAGATCATCCGCCGGAAAGGCGTGATGCGCATCATTTGCACCAATCCGCGACACAAACAACGCCAGGGGTAGGATCACAAACGCGGTCGTCAACCGGCGACGCGTACGGAGATAGAGCATGGCTCGTATTGCAGGAATCGATTTGCCGAAGGATAAACGGGTTGTCATCGCGTTGACCTATATCTACGGCATTGGCACCACGGCGGCGGACAAGATCATTGCTAGCACGCGTGTCAGTCCCGACACGCGTGTTAACGCGCTCACCGACGATGAAGTCGCGCGTCTGCGTGAGGAGATCGAATCGAACTACCGCGTGGAGGGTGCGCTGCGCAGCGAAGTGCAGATGAACATCAAACGCCTGATCGACATTGGATCGTACCGCGGCCTGCGCCACCGGCGTAATCTGCCGTCGCGCGGTCAACGCACGCGGACCAACGCGCGCACGCGCAAGGGCCCGCGCAAGGGGATCGGTCGCAAGTAAGAGCGACCGCTGTCTACTGCTACTGATGAATGCGAATAGGGGTTAAACGTGGCTGAAGCAACACCAAAAAAGAAGAAGGGCCGTCGCAAACGCGGCCGTGTTGAACCGATGGGCAAGGCCTTCATTCAGGCCACCTTCAACAACACGATCGTCACACTCACCGATATCAACGGTGAAGTGTTGTCGTGGTCGTCGGCCGGACGGCAGGGGTTCAAGGGCTCGAAAAAGAGCACGCCCTTCGCCGCCCAGCAGGCTGCGGCCACCGCGGCGCGCGAAGCCATGGAGTTGGGTCTGCGCAAAGTCGAGATCAGCGTGAAGGGACCCGGATCGGGACGTGAGGCGGCCATACGGTCGCTGTCCGCCGCCGGACTGGAAGTCGTCGCAATCAAAGACGTGACTCCAATTCCGCACAACGGGTGCCGGCCACCCAAGCGCCGCAGAGTTTGATGAGCAATTTCTGGTTCTGAACTGGCCCGCGATGGTCGTGGGCTCTTAAGAAAGAGTGGAGTAGAAAAATCGCATGGCGCGTTATCGAGATCCCAATTGCCGACTGTGTCGCCGCGAGGGCGAAAAGCTGTTTCTCAAAGGCTCTCGGTGCTTTTCCGAGAAATGCCCGATCGAAAAGGGCGCCGCGGCGCCCGGCCAGCACGGTGCGAACACACGGCGCAAAGTGTCCGAGTATGGCGTTCAGCTTCGCGAGAAGCAGAAGGTCCGCCGCCTCTATGGCGTGCTGGAAAAGCAGTTCCGCCACTATTACCACACGGCTGTGCAAACGCGCGGCGTGACGGGCGAGAACTTGCTCATCCTCCTGGAGCGCCGTCTGGACAACGTCGTGTACCGTTTGGGTTTTGCCCCGTCCCGGAAGGCCGCGCGCCAGTTGGTGCGCCATCGGCATTTCACGGTCAATGAACGGGTGGTTGATATTCCTTCGTTCCTTGTCGGTCCCGGCGATGTGATCAAAGTCCGCGACAAATCGAAACGGCTTGAAATCATCCACATGGCGCTGCGCGACTCGGGGCGCTCGGCTGATTTGCCGTGGTTCCGTCTCGACAAGGCGCATT
The DNA here is from genome assembly GCA_964371625.1 of uncultured Ignavibacteria bacterium. GTDB lineage: Bacteria > Zixibacteria > MSB-5A5 > WJJR01 > WJJR01 > JACQFV01. The sequence continues at coordinate 1,195,666 of CAYJMP010000002.1, forward strand.
TGGAAGGTGAAATGCTGGCCTTGCCGCAGCGCGCCGAGATCCCGACACCGGCCCAGGAACAGTTGATCGTCGAGTTGTATTCACGTTAATCGTGGCGGAGGCTTATACCATATGAAGTGGCGCGCACTCACAATGCCGAAGGAAATCGTCATCGACGAGCAGTCGAAGACTCCGACCTATGCGCGGTTCTACATTGAACCCTTGGAACGCGGTTTCGGCAGCACCATCGGCAACGCATTGCGGCGCACGCTGATTTCATCGATCCAGGGCGCGGCTGTCGTCGGTGTGCGGATCGAAGGAGTCGTGCATGAGTTTTCGACGATTCCCGGCGTCTTCGAGGATGTCACCGACATCATTCTGAACATCAAGCAGCTTCGCCCACAGCTCTTCTCCGACGGCCCCGAGATGATCGTTCTCGATGTGGATCAGGTCGGGCGTTATTCCGCCGCGAAGATTGAAGAACACGCGAATGTCCGTATCCAAAACCCCGACATGCACATGCTTGAGCTGACGAAGGATGCGCGTGTCCGCATCGAATTGGATGTGGCCGCCGGTCGTGGGTACGTGATCGCCGAGCAGAACAAGCGTCCGGATCAGCCGGTTGGCACCATCCCCGTCGATGCGCTTTTCTCTCCGGTCACCAAAGTCAACTACTCGGTCGAGAACACCAGAGTCGGCCAGCGCACCGACTACGACCGCCTGATCGTCGATGTCTGGACCGACGGCACGCTCGTACCGATCGATGCGATGTCGTATGCGGCGAAAATTCTTCGCGATCACTTCCAGTTGTTCGTCACGGTCGACGAGGAGTTTGTCGAAGAGTCGCATTCCGAGATCGACGAAGAGACCATGCGCATCCGCCAATTGCTGCAGATGCGTGTCGATGAGCTGGAGCTTTCCGTCCGCTCGTCGAATTGCCTCCGGGCGGCCAACATCGTCAGCCTCGAGGATCTGGTCAAACGCACGGAGTCGGAAATGCTCAAATATCGAAATTTCGGCCGAAAGTCGTTAACCGAGCTCAATGGTATCCTCTCGGAGCTTGGATTGCACTTTGGTATGGATGTCGAGAAGTATAAGGAACCGGCGCGTGAGTCGTCGGTCGAATCGCTCGGCTAAGTCCTCTTGCGAGAATAGGGTTCTCATATGCGACACCAACGTACAGTCAAAAAGCTCGGACGCACCGCGTCACATCGGACCGCGATGCTGGCCAACATGGCCACGTCATTGTTCCGGTCGCACGCGATCACCACGACCCGCGCTCGCGCCCGCGTCCTTCGTTCTGTGGCCGAAAAGCTGATCACACTCGGGAAACGCGGTGACCTGCATGCCCGCCGTATGGCCTCGCGACGGATCCGCGACCGTGTCATCTTGAAAAAGCTCTTTGATGAGATCGCGCCGCAGTTCTCGACTCGCAACGGCGGATACACCCGTATCATCAAGATCGGCCAACGGCAGGGCGACGGCGCTGAAACCGCACGCGTGGAACTCTTGATTCCGAAGGCCGTGGTCCAGGCCGAAACGGGAACGAAGAAGGCCGCCAAGGGCAAACCCAAAGGCGCTGCCGCTGCTACGGAGGAGAAAGCAAAGAAGTCCAAGAAGGCCGCCGCGGCCGAGTAGGGAAATCCAAAGATTCCTATGGGCAATCCCGCAAGGATTGCCCTTTTTTCTTTTATGTCAGACAGAGAAGCGGGTGAATCGAAGCTGAGAACACTGGCTCTCGCCGGTGTGGTCTCGGCGATTATCATCTTTGGCTCGATTGGCGTTGTCCGCTTCGCGAACCGCAACAGGCAACTCACACCCGCGATCGTGGCGGCCGCGCAGAATCTGAGCACCCTCCCCGACAGTCTGGCGTCAACTCTATATGCGCCCGAGAGCTTCACACAGCGCCGTGATGAGTTCGCCCGCCAAGTGGCAAGCGGTGCATTGCCGGTGGATTCGGTGCGGTCATTCTATCAGGCCTACTCCAGATGGATGCGTGATGGTCGCTGGGATAGCGGCGATGTTGCCGATCTGGGCGAATTTCTCGGTTTGCCCCCAACCAGCCAAAGCCAATGACCCCGACCAAACTCGAACGAGCGATCGTCATCGTCCTCGATGGCTGCGGCATAGGGGAAGCTCCAGATTCGGCCGCATACGGTGATTCAGGCTCGAACACGATTGTAAACACTGCCCGCGCCGTCGGCGGGCTCAATTGCCCCAATTTGGGCCGCATGGGCTTGGGCCACCTTGGGGAAATCCCAGGCGTGGCTCCCGATCCGAGCCCCATCGGCTGCTTTGGAAAAATGCGCGAACGGGCGGCCGGCAAAGACTCAACTTCGGGCCATTGGGAGCTCATGGGAGTGACTCTCAGACAACCGCTTCCCGTGTACCCAAATGGGTTCGGTCCAGAAATCCTCAAGCCCTTTGTCTCGCTGACGGGCCGTGACGCCCTCGGCAACAAGCCGGCATCCGGGACAGCGATCATTGACGAATTAGGGGAAGAACAGCTTCGCACCGGCAAATGGATCGTCTACACTTCTGCCGATTCGGTGTTCCAAATCGCCGCGCATGAGGAGCTGATACCCCTCGAAGAACTGTATCGTGCCTGCCGGATCGCCCGCCAGATTCTCACCGGAGCGGATGCCGTCGGTCGCGTCATCGCGCGCCCGTTTATCGGCAAACCCGGATCATTTGTTCGCACTCCGCGTCGCCGCGACTTCTCCTTGGAGCCGACCGGAACCACCGTCCTGGACCATCTGATGCGTGCCGGAATTCCCACTGTGGGCATTGGCAAAATTGATGATCTGTTTGCGGGCCGGGGACTGTCGGTCAAGATTCACACCGAGAACAATGAAGATGGCGCGAACAAGACGATTGAGGCAATGGCCGCTCATCCACGGGGGCTGATTTTTACGAATCTGGTAGAGTTTGACATGGTCTGGGGGCACCGCAACGACCCACAAGGATTCGCACAGGGCCTCGCCGAATTCGACCGGAGGCTCACGGAACTCCTCAGGTCGCTCGGAGAGACCGACGCACTTTTCCTGGTCGCCGATCATGGCATTGATCCCACCACTCCGTCGACCGACCATTCGCGCGAATTGATCCCGCTGTTGGTGTTCGGTTCGGCTCTGCGCCATGGTGTCGATCTTGGGATACGCGGGTCCTATGCCGACCTCGCCGCAACACTCTGCGAGTTTTTCGGTTTATCAGAGGAGGCCATTGCCGGGACGGGCGGCAAGAGTTTCCTTAGCGAGATCCGATGACCACTTTGACCACGCACGAGAAGCTCGCCCTGGAGGCCGCACGCCTCTGTCAATCGCGTGCCCACGCCCCCTATTCCGGCAAGCATGTTGGCGCCGCCGTCGTCACGGCGGATGGGCAGGTGTTCTCGGCCTGCAATGTCGAGAATGCCGACTCGTCACTGCGAGTCTGCGCGGAGCGCAACGCCGTGGCGCAGGCGATCGCCGCCGGCAAGCGCAACATTGTCGCGGTGGTCGTGGTTGCCCCGGACGAGCGCTTTTGGCCCCCTTGCGAGCTGTGTCGCTTCGTGATCGAGGAATTTGCGGATAACCCCCGGGTGATTCTCTCGAGCCGCTCCGGGCGCCTGCACATCGATAGCCTCGGAACTGTGGCATCGCTGCCGTTTTCGGTAAACGGAGGGGAGGCGGGCCAGTGAAACTTGGATTCGTCGCCGGTACGCTCTGGAATGGCCGCCAGCACAGAGACCTCGACGGTCGTAAGCTCTTGATTGTGCGGCGCGTGAATCGCAAGCTCGACCCGGTCGAGGATTACGCGGTCTGTATTGATGCCGTGGGTGCGGGCGAGGGCGAGTGGGTCATCACGGTCGCTGGATCATCGGCGCGTTTGACCGACGTGACCGAACACGCCGCCGCCGATGAGACGATCATCGGCATAGTGGATCGCATTGATCTCTATGGGAAGCAAAACGGAACATAGTCGGCCCCTGTCATTGCGAGGAGGCCGCTCCGTGGCCGACGAAGCAATCTTTGTCGAAATGGACCAGAGGTGTCTTGACCGGCCCTGAATCATGCCCCCGCGCGTAATCACCATCTCCGACCTCCGAAACGTTTCAGGCGAATTGCGTCTTCCCGCAGGGGCTATTGTGACTCCTGCGGCACGCGATCATGCCGACAGCAGAGGCATCAAGATCATCTTCGTCGACACGTCGGGTGCGGCAGATCGGAAGACCTCCACGCCGACTTCCTCGACCGTCAGACTCGCCACCCGCATCGATCACACTCTCTTGCATCCAGCCGCTGTCGAAGCCGATATACTTGGACTGTGTGCGGAAGCACAGGAGCATGGATTTGCTGCGGTCTGCATCAATCCCCCTTGGGTCGCCGCCGCATCACGGGCATTGCAAGGCGGCGCTGTACACGTGTGCGCCGTTGTCGGATTCCCGACCGGTGCGCATGCGACATCATTGAAAGTCGTCGAGGCGGGTCATTGTGTTGACGCCGGGGCGCAGGAAATTGACATGGTCGCCAACTCCGGCTGGCTCAAAGACGGACGAGTCGCCGACTACGCCGCCGATATCGCCGCTGTGCGCCAACGCATCGGCGCGGGCATCGTTCTCAAAGTGATCATCGAAGCGCCGCTGCTGACGCCTGAGCAAATCATCCGCGCCGCGACACTCGCTGCACATGCTGGCTGCGACTATGTCAAGACCTCGACCGGCGTGTACGCGCAGGCCCGCATTGAGGACGTTCAGCTGATTCGGCGCGCCGTGCCGGAGCGCGTGAAAATCAAGTCCGCAGGCGGCATTCGCACCGCCGCACAAGCCGTCGCGTTGATCGGCGCCGGAGCCGACCGAATCGGCACGTCTAATTCAGTTGCGATTGTCTGGGAGTCGAAGAAGTAGCGGGCCTTCATCCGCTCCGAAGCAGAAAGCGAAATTCACCTCGCCCGCCTCGGGCTCAAGTACCGCGACGCATGAATCGGGCAGACTTCCAACGTGTCTGCTTCTTCGATGAAAACTTCCTGACGGACTGCCGAACAACGATCCGAGGCCCGTTTGTTCGAATCCTGGCAGACCGTGATGAGGTAGACGTCTTCGGGGACTTCGAAATCTTCGACCGGAAGGTTCTTCGAAGCCTCCTTCATCACCGCGGTCCAAATCGGCAACGCCGTCGCCGCTCCGGTTCCAGTATGGTAGCCGCCAATCGGTGTCTTGAGATCATAGCCCACCCAGACAGCGCAGGTGAACTGCGGCGTAAATCCGACAAACCAGTTGTCCATATACTCGTTGGACGTTCCCGTCTTACCGGCGCAGGGTCGGGTGAACCCCCGCCTGCGCACACTGGCCGCCGTTCCCGAATCGACAACCGATTCCAATGTGTGCAATACCACGAATGCCACGTTGGCAGGGAGCACTTCCTGGCGGCGCGGCGTCGGATTGTCCTCGATAATCTTGCCGTTACGGTCGGTGATCCGGCGAATCAGAGATGGATCGGTACGAATCCCATGGTTGGGGAAACATGAATACGCCGTGACCATGTCAAAGAGTGTGACCTCTGAGCTGCCGATTGCCAGCGATGGATAGGGGAGCAGCTTGGTCGAGATACCCATTCTTTCGGCCAGATCGACGATGTGCTGGGCATTGAGCTTCTGCATCAGTCGCACCGAGACAAGATTGCGCGATTCGCGTATGCCGTAGCGGATCGAAACCGGCCCCTCGAACTTGCCGTCGAAATTGCCGGGCGAGTAATCGGGCGCACCGGGAATCGGAATCCAGACAGGCGCATCGAGTATCGTGTCCGCAGGCGTGAATCCCGCCTCGATCGCCGCGGTCAACACAAACGGCTTGAATGCCGAGCCCGGCTGGCGCAGTGCCTGCGTGACACGGTTGAATTCACTTTCCTCATAATCATGACCGCCGACCATGGCCATCACACCGCCGGTGCGGTTGTCCATGATCATCATCGCGGCCTGCATCTTCTTGCGCACGCGGACCGTCCGCCCCAGCGAGGAGTCGAAGGCCGCATAGGTGTAGACGGGATCGTTGGGACCATGGTGCTTCTCGGCGACTCCCCGCAGTGAGTCGAGCCGGTCGCTCACAACCTGCTCGGCGTATTTCTCCAACTCCGGATCCAGAGTCGTGTAGATATGCAGACCTTCGGTATAGAGGGCGTCTTCGCCGTACTGTTTCATCACATAGCGACGGACTTCCTCGGCGAAATAATCTCCAAAAGCGCCATAGGCTCCCTGGTCGGGCTCATGCAGGACAATCTCGGCGGGCGCAAGTGAATCGTACGCCTCATCGTCCAACTCGCCAACGGCAACGAGCGATCGCAAGACCGTATTGCGTCGTTGCCGCGCAAGATCGGGATTGCGCATGGGGGAGTAGGCCGAGGGCGCCGGGAGGACGCCGACCAATACTGCCGATTCCATCAGGTCCAGTTCCATCGGTGCCTTGCCGAAGTATGTCTGCGCCGCAGCCCCGATGCCATAGGCGCCGGCCCCGTAGTAGTTGATGTTGAAGTACATCTCGAGGATCTCATTCTTGGAGTAGCTGCGCTCAAGCTTAATCGACATCAGCCACTCCTTGATCTTGCGCTCGAGTGTTCGTTCGGGTGTCAGGAACAGTTTGCGCGCCAGTTGTTGCGTGATCGTGGACCCGCCCTGGGCGCGTCGGCCCTCCTGGAAATTCACGATCACCGCGCGGAGAATGGCGGTCCAGCGCACGCCCCAGTGATTGTAGAACTCGCGATCTTCCGTCGCAATCAGCGACCGCACCAGCTGCGGCGGCAGCGAGTCCAACGGTGTCAGGACACGACGCTCGGTGAAATACTCATAGAACGGCTTGTCGTTCCTATCGTACAGGCGGGTCGAGAGCCGGGGCTTGATGTTGTAGACTTCTTCAATGGACGGTAGTTCCTGCGTGTATCGCCAAAGGACTGATGCCCCCCAGCCGACCGCGATAATCAGCATAGGAAGGGCTACATAAAACGTCGACCAGCGCAGGGCCCGCTTCACTCTTGCCGCCAACGATGGAGTGTTGGGCAGTTCTTCACGAAACTGTGACTGATCTTCTGGCCGTTCCCAAGCTGTCATAGTGTGTCCTGCGCCGAATTGTACCCTTTGAGGCCAGCAAAGACGAATCCGGGTCGCAACCTTCCAAACCTTGCCTCTAACTTCAAGCTGATCAAGGGAAAAGCCGGGCTGACCTGACTCGGATACCAAGAAAGATGTTGGCCCCCCGCGAGGCCACGACTATCTTCGGCAAGCCCTTCTGGGAACGTCGGTTGGCCGAATCGGCTAAATGTCTCTGACAACCGGTGGCAACAAGAGGAGATCTACCCAAATGGAAACACTTGATACAATCCAAGACAAACTGACCCGTCTTCGGAGGTTCCTTTGACCTGGAAGGTTTGAACGAACGAATCGCCGCGCTCGAGGCCAAGACGGCGGCCGATGGATTTTGGAACGACAATGAAGGTGCGCGTCGCATCCTGAAAGAGATTTCCCTCGCAAAGTCATGGGTCAACGGCTACAACGATCTGGCGCGCCGCCACGACGATACCGCCGCCCTCTTCCAGCTCGCCACGGACGAAAACGATCCTGAGTCTCTGACCGAGAGTGAGACTGAGGCGCAGGCGTTGTTGCACGACGTTGAGGCATTTGAATTGAAGTCCCACCTGACTGGCCAGGACGATCACAACGACTGCATCCTGACCATCCATTCCGGCGCGGGCGGCACCGAGTCCTGCGACTGGGCCGAGATGCTCCTGCGCATGTACACACGGTGGATGGAGCGGCGCGGGTTCGCCTACGAGGAACTGGATTACAGCCCCGGCGAAACTGCGGGCATCAAGTCGGCGACCCTCGAAGTGACAGGCGAATTCGCTTATGGTTTCCTGAAAGCCGAAATCGGGGTCCACCGGTTGGTGCGCATCTCGCCCTTCGACGCCAACAAGCGCCGGCATACCTCGTTTGCGTCCGTGTTTGTTATTCCCGAAGCCGAAGCCGATGTCGTGATCGACATCAAGGATGAAGATCTCCGCGTGGACACGTTCCGCGCTTCAGGCGCCGGCGGCCAGCACGTGAACAAGACGTCCTCCGCGATACGCATTACGCACATTCCGACCGGGATTGTCGTGCAGTGTCAGAGCGAGCGCTCACAGCACAAGAACCGCGATTCGGCGATGAAGGTCCTCCGGGCCCGACTGTACCAGATCGAACGCGAAAAGGAAGAGGCGCGTGTGGCCGAGTTCGCCAAAGACAAAAAGAAAATCGAATGGGGCTCGCAGATTCGCTCTTATGTCTTCCAGCCGTACCAAATGGTCAAAGACCACCGCACGAGCGCCGAAACATCCAACGTGCAAGCCGTGATGGACGGTGACATTGATCTCTTCATCGAGGCCTTTCTCGGTCACGGCCAGATCGACGTCGTCGCCGCCAACAGCGGGGCATAAACGAACAATCTCCGAGGTGGATAATGTCAGAGATACTGCTCATTGGAATTGGTCTTGCAGCAGGCATTCTATCTGGGCTTCTGGGCATTGGGGGAGGGCTCATACTCATCCCACCACTTGTTTACTTCTTTGGCATGTCCCAGCAGAAGGCGCAGGGCACGTCGCTGGCCATCTTACTGCTCCCCATCGGGCTGTTGGCGGTCTGGCGTTATTACCAGGCTGGGAATGTTGACTTGCGCGTGGCGGGGTTTATTGCTCTGGGATTTTTCGGTGGCGCCTACCTCGGCGCGGTCGGTGCCAATCTGGTCAATGAGGTCATGCTTCGACGCGGCTTTGCTTTATTCCTCGTCGCAGTTGCCATCAAGATGTTCTTCGACAAGTGACCCAAATTGTGAACTTTGCGACCTGTCCTTAAAACTGAATTCACAGAAGCCCTCGGCGCAGTAGGATCACACATGCGAATTTTCGGACTCGCCCTCAGCCTCCTGTTGACAGCCGTCGGAGCAACAGTCGGTTTTGCACAACCCGCTAAGTCGACGACTGCCGGTAAGGCAGCTTCCCGACTCCCGCTGACTCCGTGCACGATCGAAGGAATAGAGGAAGATTTGCTCTGCGGTTCGCTCGAAGTGTACGAGAACCGCGACACCCAAACGGGCCGGAAGATCACTCTCAATGTCGTCGTGGTCCCCAGCCTTGAATCCGCCCCCACTGACGCGCCGCTCTTCTTTCTTGAAGGTGGACCCGGGGTCGCGGCGACCGACGCCGTATGGATGTTCGTCGAGGATTCCACTTATCGCCGGACTAGAGATGTCGTGCTTGTGGACGTCCGCGGTACAGGCAAGTCGAACCCTTTGCACTGCGACCTGCTCGGTAAGCGGCTCGAACTGCAGAATTACTTCAATGAAATGTACCCTGAAACTCTGGTGGCAGCCTGCCGGCATCAGCTCGAACAGATTGCCGATCTGACGCAATACACAACGCCAATCATCGTCCAAGACTTGGAAGATGTCTGCCGATGGCTTGGGTACGACCGAATCGACGTCATGGGGTTGTCCTACGGCACACGATTGGCACTGGTCTACATGAAGCTGCACCCCGATCGGATTCGGAGTGCCGTGCTCATCGGCCCATTGGCTCCCAGTGTGCACGTGCCATCGCTCCATGCTGCGGCCGGTCAACGCGCGCTGGACCTCGTGCTCGATGATTGCGAGGGTGATACTGCCTGTGCCCGAGCCTTCCCACACTTGCGACAGGATCTGGATCAGTTGAGCCGGTCGTTTGGCGAGAGCGGAATCAGCGTAACGATCAAGCACCCGGTATCGGGTGACGAAACATCGCTCGTCATTCATAAAGACATCTTCTTCGAACGGCTGCGCAGCAAAATGTACATGATCACCGGCGCACGCGAAATTCCGTGGATTGTGACGCGCGCCGCACAGGGCGACTTTGCGCCGTTTTTGGAACTCATGATCCCGGAGGATTTCAACGAGCCGCCGTGGCTCGCTGAAGGACTCTACCTGTCAATCACGTGTGCCGAGGACATTCCGTTTATCGATACCGCGGAGGCTCGTGAATCGTATGGTGGCACGTACTTCGGCGACTACCGCGTGACCCAGCAAACCAATGCCGCCCGTCATTGGCCACGCGGGATACTTCCCGCTGGGTATCAGGATTCGTTCACTTCCGACGTGCCCACCTTGATCATCTCGGGGTACTACGATCCGATCACGCCGCCGGGCTTCGCCGAGGAAGTGCGTCGCCTCCTGCCGAACAGCCGACTCCTGACGATCTCGTCCATGGCGCACATCCCCGCCGGGATGACGAACGAGGAGTGCATCACCGATCTCATCAATCGCTTCTTCCTCACGGGCACGGCCGACTCACTTGATGCATCGTGCATCGAGACGATGCAGGCGCCGTCATTCCGAATTACGGGGCAGTAGTGTGGCAGAGCGGGGTTAAGCTCATTCAGATCCCTGCCGCCCCGCCAACTGCCCGCACGCCGCATCGATATCGACGCCGAACGACTTGCGAATGCTGACCGCAGGGCAGCGCGGATAGAGGTAGTCGCGGAAGGCCATCACGCGCTCTTCCGAGGGGCGTTTGTACGGGGAGCCTTCGTTGGGATGAAAGCGAATGAGGTTGATCTTGCAGGGGATTTCATGGATGAAGTGGACCAACTGCTTGGCGTGAGCGATTGAGTCGTTGATGCCATCCATCAGAATGTACTCAAAGGTGATCCGGCGATTTGTTGCTTTGGCGACGTGCATCGCGGCCTCTTTAAGTTCCGCCAACGGGTAGCGTCGGTTGATCGGCATCAACTCTGAACGCAACTCATCGTTCGGAGCGGTGAGAGAGATGGCCAGCTTCGCCTTGAGTTTCTCCTCGGCCCAACGGCGAATCTCCGGAACCAGCCCCACTGTCGAAACCGTGGTTCGGTGATGAGAAATGTCCAATCCCCAATCGGAGCCGATGATCTCCAAGGCTGTCTTCACATTCTCAAAGTTGTGCAAGGGCTCACCCATGCCCATGAACACGACATTGGTGACCTTCTCATCCGCGGGAAGCAGTCGACCGGCGGCGATGATTTGCGCGATGATCTCTCCGGAGGTCAGGTTTCGCAGCAAGCCCAGCTTGGCCGTGGCGCAGAACAAACAGCCCAGCGCGCACCCCGACTGGGTCGAGACACACACAGTCCTTCGATCACGGTCCCGCATAAGCACCGATTCCCAAACATCGGTCCCCGCCCGAAAGAGCAGCTTTTCCGTACCATCAGGTGATGACTGAAGCGTGACCGGCGTGCCCGGGTCGAGCGTGTAGAGTTGCTCCAATTGCTCGCGCAGCGTAGCCGGGAGGTTTGTCATGCGCGAAAAATCCAAGACCTCACGACGGTAGATCCAGCGGGCGATTTGTTCGGCCCGATGACGTGGCTGCCCCAAAGCGCTCATCTCATGCCGTACATCAGCGATTCCCATCCCCAACATCGAGCGGGCTGCTGTTTGGTTCAATTGTGTGGACTCAGACATGCCACTACAATACGGGAAGTCGCGCGCAGACGCTCAGTCGCATGTAAAGCGGAGCGGAGATGTCCCGTTTTAGGGCGAGCGCTCGTCCCGGCCCGATCCACGTATCGTATTGTAATGCAATCTGTTAAGTGATTGCCCGCTTGGCGCAGGCGCGTCGATGTCTCAGATTGGGCCTTGCCAGTCAAGGGGTTGGACAGATTGGCCGACAATCCAAATGAGGCCAAAGTGGTACGTCTCACCTAAGGAGAGTGCATGTTCAGGGACAATAGCGCAAAGATCATGGTCGTCGATGACGAGCAAGGCATTACCGAAATTGTCGATGCCTTCCTGACCACGGCCGGTTATGAAGTGGCCGTGGAAAACACCTCCGAGGGTGCGTTGAAACGGGCCAAGGAGTGGGTACCGGACATCATTCTGCTCGATATCATGATGCCGGTCATGGATGGCTACGATGTCTGCGCGGCCCTCAAGAAAGATGCGCGCACATCGGACATTCCGGTCGTCTTTCTCACCGGCAAGGATGCGCGTGACGATCAGGGGCGCAGCTTCAAGTCCGGAGGAAACCTGTTCGTGAAAAAGCCGTTTTCCTGCGAACGTCTGCTCGACATCGTGAAGATCGTCCTGCTTTCCGTCAACAAGTGATTCTCTTGACTATCGAATCGCCGACGCGCTCCGTCCCGGGGCGCGTTTTTGTTATCACGACCGATCGTTTGCACAGCCCGTCAAATGAAGGGCTTGCGCATCTGTAATTGCACTCTCCCACGATCGTCCCTATCCTCTCCGTCAGAATGAACTGGCAGATCGTCCTCTTCCTGGTAATCGCGGCGGTGGCCGACGTTGTCGGCGCGGCGCTCTTTCTTCTGCGCCGACGGTGGGAGGATGAAGCCCTGCGCGTCTTGGTCGCGACGGGCGCGGGATTCATGTTGGCAGTGGCTTTTGTCGAAATGCTGCCGGAAGCGCTCGAGCATGTGCCGTCGGCGGGAGTCTGGGCGATCGCCGGGTTTCTGGTCGTGCATCTCGCTGAGCATGTCCTCACACCGCATTTCCATTACGGGCATGAGACACACACCGGCCTTGGCGCGCATGTGGGTGTCGCCGCGACCTTCGGCCTGACCGTGCATTCGCTCATCGACGGCATCGCGATCGTGGTTGCTTTGCAGACAAGCGCCCATCTTGGCCTTCTGGTCTTCACCGCGATGGTCTGGCACAAGGTGCCCGGCGGGTTTACGCTCGCCTCCATCATCAACGCCACCGGCGGCTCCCGACGCGCTGTGCTGATTGCTGCGTTGACTCTCGGATTCGCTTCTCTGGCCGGCGGTTTGGTCTATTTTGCGGTGCAAAGTGATCTCTGGGTTGGCCCGGCGTTGGCGCTTTCGTGCGGCTCGCTCATCTATGTTGCCGCGACGGACTTGCTTCCCGAAGTGAACAAGAAGCGGACAGTTGCAGCGCCTTTGGCGGTCATCGTAGGTGCTGGTATCTATTACATCACGCACTTGCTCGCGGGGCATTGACGCCGTAAACTGAGTCGCCCAGTTGCTGTGGAACTCGCAGTGTCGATGGCGCGTAGAAGCGGGACATGTGAGCAACTGACGCAACTTCTGAGGGGGTCTGTGTGAAACAGCGTATGTCGCGGACAATCCTGCCCGCCCTGATGGCAGTCATTGTCTTCGCGATTCCATCCAACAGCTTCGCCACAATCTTTGGCCAGGTTTCCACCGCATACACGTTAGAACCGGGAACGATGGATGTGGGCGGATTTGTGAGCGTCTTCGAGAGTTCCGCGCTCGCGTTCGGGCAGTATCGGCGCGGGATTATGTCCAATGCTGATTTCGGCGTGCAAGCCGGCTTTGTCGATCCGGAAGTCGGTGACATGGGACTGGCGCTCGGTGCCGACGTCAAGTTTCTCCTCATGCGCACCGGAGCAGACACGCCTTTCGATCTCGCCTTGGATCCCCGATTTTCCTATCTGAATCTCGATGCATATTCATTGGTCAGCATCGGCGGGTCGGTTGTGATTTCGCGTGATTACGCACTCGAGTCCGGAAGTCTCGCCCCCTATGGTGCCTTCAACATGCGCTTGGAGAATTCCAACTGGGATGAATCAGCCGCCCCGGGTCTCTCCGATGGCTCAGACAGCGACTTCGAAATGTCCGGAATCGCCGGCGCACGATGGGACATCACCGAGCTACTGGATATCCTGGGAGAGATCGTCTTCGACAGGGACATCGGGTTTACAATCGGGATGAACTTCAAGCTTTGAGTAACCGACTGAGCGGGCAGGGAGATCGGATGACGGCCTCGTCGAGAGCTGGGGGCAAATGACTCTCGGCGAGGCGGCTATTTTGGGAGTTGTGCAGGGACTATCCGAGTTCCTCCCCATATCCAGCAGTGCTCATCTGGTCTTATTCGAAGAGTGGCTCGGGATTGGATCCGCCGATCTTGTCTTCGAAATCGGAGTGCATGCTGGGACTCTTCTGTCCATTCTGATCTATTTTCGAAAGTACCTCTGGGAATACACGACAGCACTGTTTGGACGCGGACAGTCTCAAGCGGAGATCAGCACCGCGCGGCGAGAGCTCCTCTTGATCGTGATCGGCTCGATCCCGGCCGGGATCATTGGTGTCCTGTTCAAAGACGAGCTTGAGGCGATGTTCAACGACCCGGTGGCCACGGCAATTCAATTGGTTATAACCGGCGTGATCTTGCTGTCCACGCTCTTGCGTCGACCCGGTGTAAAGGATGTGACGATTCCCAGCTCGTGGTGGATTGGCGTCGCACAGGCGGTGGCGATTATTCCCGGGATCTCGCGTTCCGGGTCGACCATTGCCACGGGGCTATGGGCCGGTATCCGGCCGGCCCGCGTCGCTGAATTCTCTTTCATACTCTCGATTCCCGCGGTCGCAGGGGCGATTCTACTGACTCTTCCCGAAGCATGGGGGAGTGGACGGCTCGGAATGCCGCATCTGCTCGGCGCCATTGTGGCCGCCGTGAGCGGCTATGCCGCTCTGAAACTGGTGTTCACCCTCCTGCGTGGTGGCCGCTTTGCCTTCTTTGGTGTTTATTGCATCATCGTTGGCGCCCTCGCTGCGATCCTCCTTCGATAGACACGGGGCGCGTGGATCAACATGCGCATCCTTGTCCTCCGCTTCTCATCCTTGGGTGATGTCACACTTGCCTCGGCGCCAATTCTGGCCCTCGCGAGTCTTCACCCCGAGGCAGAAATCGCACTCGCCACAAAAAAGGGGTATGCGCCCCTTTTTGATTCATTTCCTTCGCGGTTGACGATTGTCCCCTACGAGTCGACCCAATCGATTTCTGACTACGTTGCTTCGCTCGGCGATCCGTCATTCGATCTGATCGTGGACCTTCATGGTTCACTTCGTTCACGCGCGATCACCCGTCGCCTGAAGGGAGTCGTGGTGAAACGAGTGCGCAAATGGCCTCTTCGTCGCTGGCGCATGGTCTGGAGCAAGAATGGACTCGATCAGCCCCTCTCCATTGTACGATCGTACTTAGAGGCGATTGATGCTCCCGAAGGCAGCCACCGTCCACGGTTATTCCTCTCCGCGGCCGAGCAGACAAGAGTTCGTGAACTCAAACAGGGATGCCCGATCACCATCGGTATTGGTTGGGGCGCCAAACATCCAACGAAATCCGTTCCCCTGTCGACATGGCGGGAACTCATCTCCGCTCTACAGAAAAGCGGCCCGATAAGTCTCTTGGTTTTCGGGATGGAGCGTGACAAAACTGAAATCGATACGTTCGCTCGTAACGAAGTGAGCGGACGGGTCGGGATCACGATGGAATCCTTCATTAGCTTGCCGCTCCGCGAGGTGATGATTCGTCTCGCATCCTGTGACGCCTTCGTCTCGTCGGATTCGGGTCTGATGCATGTCGCCGATGCACTTGACGTTCCCACCTTCGGACTCTTCGGTCCGACCCATCCTGCGCTCGGGTTTGCGCCAGCGGGGGAGAAGTCTCAGGCATTCCACGCAGGTACCTGGTGCTCGCCCTGTCACCGTCATGGCAGCGCCCCCTGTTTCCGCGAGCGCCGCTTCTGCTTTGACGAACTGAACGTCGAGAGAATTGCCGCCGCAATCGCGGCGACACTGAAGGTGACCGGAAGGCAATGAATCCTCAAGCGCCACGTCCCGCTGCTTTTCTCGACCGCGATGGCACGTTGATCGTAGACCATGGTTTCCTGTCCGATCCGGATGGAGTCGAGCCGCTTCCCAGCGCCGTCGAGGCTGTAAGCGAACTCAACAAATGGGGGTCGATCGTCATTGGCGTGAGCAACCAGTCCGGCGTAGCGCGCGGGTACTACGGCGAGGAGATCGTTCGCGCCGTTAACAGTCGCGTAATCGAGGACTTCGCCCGGTATGGCGCCCGTATCGATGCGATCTACTACTGTCCGCATTACCCGCAGCCGGGGATGGCCGAGTGCGACTGCCGCAAACCCAAACGCGGCATGATTGACCAAGCGACGGGCGATTTTGCGATCGACCTGCATCGCTCCATCGTCATCGGTGATCGGCTCTGCGATGTCCAGTTGGGATGGGAGATCGGAGCCCCCGGCGTTCTTGTCCTCACGGGGTACGGTTGCGAGGAGATTGCCGCTTGGACCGGGACTCGACAGCCAGATCACGTGGCCGAATCTCTGCTCGACGCCGTGCGCTGGTGGGTAGAGCAGACGTCGTTAGGAAGCCCCATGCAACGGGATTGATTCCGTCCGTTGATTGACTCCATCGGAGCCAATCGCTACATTTCTTCAATGAGCGTCTCGACAACCAGTATCGCCGCCGGCGTTTCACGCCCCGCTATTTCGTTACGTGCGCTGAGCGTCCCACCATCGCCGATCCGCAAGCTCGTCGGCTTTGCTGATGAGGCGCGAAGTCGCGGCGTCAAAGTCTACAATCTGAATATCGGGCAGCCCGATATTCCGACTCCGCCCCAGTTTTTCGAAGTGCTACGTTCGTTCGACGAGAAAGTCCTTTCCTATGGCCACTCGAAGGGGCATGCCAATCTGCTCAAAGCGTGGTCGGGTTACTACATGCAACGCGGACTCGATGTCCGTCCGGAGCAGATCCAAATCACCACCGGCGGTTCGGAGGCGATTCTTTTCGCGTTCCTGCTTACCTGCGATGCGGGCGACAACATCGTCATGTCAGAGCCCTTCTATACGAACTACTACTCGCTGGCCAAGGCAGCGGCGGTGGAAGTCCGTCCTTTTGCCGCGGAGCCGTCGCTGGGATACTGCCTGCCCGCGCGCGAAGTGATCGAAAAGGCGATCAACGATCGCACCCGCGCGATCATGATCTGCTCACCGAACAACCCGACTGGCACCGTGCTGACGCGCGACGAGATCGCGTTGATCGTTCAGATCGCCGATGAGCACAATCTGTTCATCCTCTCCGACGAGGTCTATCGCGAATTCTGTTATGGCCAGACGCATGTTTCAATCTGGCAGTATCCGCAGGCGGCCCACCGCGCCATCCTACTTGATTCGATTTCCAAGCGTTTCTCGGCCTGTGGCGCCCGCGTCGGCGCCCTGGTTTCACGCAACGAGGCCATCATGGATGGCGCCCTGCGATTGGGTCAAGCACGGCTGTGCACGGCCACCGTCGAACAGCTCGCCGCCGTTCACTTGATGGATCTCGACGACGAGTATTATGCCGCTATCGCACGCGAGTACCAATCGCGGCGCGACCTTGTGATCGCCCGACTGAATCAGATGCCGGGTGTGCACTGTGAAACTCCGGCCGGGGCATTCTATCTTATGGCCGGTCTGCCCATCGACGACGCCGACCGTTTCTGCCAGTGGATGCTGACGGACTTCAGTCACAATGGCGAAACAGTGATGCTGGCACCGGGCGGTGGTTTCTATGCGACACCCGGACGCGGCAAGAAGGAAGTGCGAATCGCCTATGTGCTGGAAAACTCCGCCCTTGAAAAGGCCATGGACGCGCTCGAAGCCGGCCTAAAGTCTTATCCGATGTGATTCCATCCGGCGTCACGCCCCTAGGATCGCGCTTCAATAGCCCATGAAAATCCATCTCGGCATCGATATCGGCGGCACCTGGATCAAATATGGCGCCATCGACAGCGAAGGGCATGTGCTGTTCGCGGACCGCGCCAAGACCCGCGGCAGTGAAGGGCAAAAGGCGACCCTTGATGGGATTGTCGAATGCCCTCGCACGATGGTGGCTTGGGCGAAGAAGGCCGGACACACTCCCGTCTCGGTTGGAATCGGGTCGCCGGGCACAATCAACCCGGTCACCAAGGAAGTTCAGCCGCCCACACCGAACCTCACGACCATCATTGGCGTAAATCTCGCCGCTCTTGTTGAAAGCGACACTGGTCTGCCGACAGTGGTCGACAACGATGCCAATTGCGCCGCTTGGGCGGAGCATTGCTATGGCTCCGCACGCGGCATCGACAACCTAATCTGCGTCACGGTAGGCTCCGGGATCGGCAGCGGCTTCATTGTCGACGGGGCAATCTTCTCCGGGGCCAACGGCTCTGGTGGAGAGATGGGTCATGTAACGGTTGATTGGAAGGGGCCACGTTGCCCCTGCGGCAATCATGGCTGCCTGGAACTCTACACCTCGGCGAATGCGGTTATGCGCAGAGCAGGGGAGAGCGCTGATCTCGCGCCAGACGGAATCTTGGCGAGCTTGCGAACGAATTCCGGTAGTGCTATGACGCTGGATATTCTGTTCATGGCATTCGCGGCCGGTGACGGCGAAGCAAAACGAATCCTCATCGAGTCCGCCCAACAACTGGCCATGGGAATTCTAAGTGCGGTCAATCTCTTCGATCCGGAGGCGGTCATCATCGGCGGCGGCATGGCGGACGCTGATTCCGACGGGCTTTGGTTGCGACAAGTCGGCGAGCGAATCCGCGCACACGCCTTCTCTGCCGGCGGGAGGGAATTGCGAGTGGGCAAAGCCGCGCTCGGCAACGATGCCGGCTTCATCGGCGCCGCTGCGCTGGGACAATTGCTCTCAAGCAAAGAGCGATTGATTCGCAGGTAAATCGCTTATAACGTCATACCGAAGGCGCCGCAGTGGATCAAGGACGGCGCTTGTTTTGTGTGAGACTTCGGCATGAAATCACGCGGCAAAATCATCATCGTTCCGCTGGGCGATCTCGACTTCTATCAGGTCAACAAGCTCGCCGCCAATCTCTCGATCGCTTTTTCCGCGGGCGTCGACATTCTGCAGGGTGTCGATATGCCGGATGAAGCCGAGAATCAGGAACGCGGCCAGTTCTACGCGACTGTGATTCTCGCTAAACTGGAGATGATGCGGCAAAACGAAAATGAGCGGATTATCGGGCTTACCGAAGAAGACTTGTATATCCCCACCACGCCATTTGTCTACGGTGAGGCCGATCCCATATCCGGATGTGCGGTGATGTCATTCTACCGGATGCGCCTGGAGTTCTTCGGCATGGCCGAAGACGACAAACAGATATTCTCGCGCGCGGTCAAGGAGGCGATTCATCTGGTCGGCCAACTCTTTCGGCTCAATGTTTGCAACAATCCGCGCTGCGTCATGTACCGCTCTACCACGATGAGCGACACCGACGCCAAGGCCGACAAGTTCTGTGATAACTGTCAGCGAAGTCTTGTCCGGCACGGCGCCTGAGTCCTGTCACTCCGAATCAACTTCCCCATGGTCAACTCTCTGCCTTCCGCCCGCCAGCTCTGGGGTTATCGCCTGGGCCGGATTCTTCAGATCCTCGGTCTGGTCATTGGGTTGGAGGGTCTGCTTGTCTACGGCGCCGAGCCGAGCGAAGGGCCGATGATCTATGTCACCGCCGCCGCCGTGGCGGTCTTTTACCTCGGTTGGTACCTCGCACGTCGCTTTACCCCGGCAGACCACAAGAAAAAGTGATGGACAGGGCTTGCGGTTGTCTCTAAGAATCGCAAGGGACGGCCGCGTACAGTCTGTCCTGCAACCCTTGATTTGGGAGGGCGAGGCTCCTGCCGAGCCGCTGGGTCATGACACCACGACTCGGCAGGAGCCTCGCCCTCCCAACAAACGATCACCATAGTTGATCATTGGATCAAACCATGACACTCGAACAAGTTCTCGATAAACTCCGCAAAGACAAGCACGTTGAGCATTGGCACACGATCTCGGCGCGCTCGGGAGACTACCGCGAGTACCCGGACATTATCGACCGCCGTCTGATCGACGCCTACAAACAGCGCGGCGTGCACAAGCTCTACCGGCATCAGGCCGAAGCCGTCGAGGCTGTCGAACGACACGAAAACGTCGTCGTGGTTACCCCGACCGCATCGGGGAAGACGCTGTGTTACAATCTCCCCGTTCTCAATACGATTCTCCACGACCCCTCAGCCCGCGCGCTTTACCTGTTTCCCACGAAGGCGCTTTCGCAGGATCAGCGCTCGGAGCTGCTCGAATTGACCGGAGATGCCGGTCTCGATATCAAGATGCACACATTCGACGGTGACACGCCCTCGACGGCACGTCGAGCCGTGCGCATCGCCGGGCAGATCGTTATCACCAATCCCGACATGCTGCATTCCGGCATCCTGCCGCATCATACCAAGTGGGTGAAGCTGTTTGAGAACCTGCGTTTTGTCGTGATCGATGAATTGCATCATTATCGCGGCGTTTTCGGCTCGCATCTCGGCAATGTGATCCGCCGTCTCCTGCGTGTCGCGGAGTTCTACAATTCCGACCCGCAGTTCATCACCTGCTCCGCGACCATCCACAACCCTGAGGAACTGGCCGAACGGATCGTTGGCAAGAAATTCGTCGTCATCGACCGCAACGGCGCCCCAACCGCCGAAAAGCACGTGATTCTCTACAATCCGCCGATCGTCAACGAGGCGTTGGGCATCCGCCGTTCGTCCCTGTCTGTGTCAAACAAGCTGGCCGCTGAATTCCTCACGCACAACATTACGACCATCGTCTTCGCCCGTATGCGCCGCTCGGTCGAGGTGATCCTGACGTATCTCCGCGAACATCTGGCGATGATCAAGCGCAATCCCAACTTGGTTGTTGGGTATCGGGGCGGCTATCTGCCCAACGAGCGACGCTCCATCGAGGAAGGACTGCGTCGCGGCACATTGCGCGGGGTCATTTCGACTAATGCGCTCGAGCTGGGGATCGATGTCGGCTCACTCGATGTCGCGATCCTCTGCGGCTATCCGGGCACGCTCGCATCGATGCGTCAGCAAATCGGACGCGCCGGCCGGCGGCAGGGGGTCTCGGCCGCGATCATGGTCGCCAATTCCTCCCCCGTCGATCAGTTTCTCATTCGCCATCCCGAGTACATCTTCGATCGGGCAGTCGAATCGGGAATTGTCGATCCCAACAATCTTGTCGTCCTGATGTCGCATCTGAAATGCGCCGCCTTTGAATTGCCGTTCGGCTCCGATGCCAAGTTCGGCGTCGACATGACCCAGCCGATGCTGGAATATCTCCGCGAAAACCGTGTGCTCACCCAATCGGGTGGGAAGTACTTCTGGGCTTCGGATATTTATCCGGCGGGAGAAGTCTCGCTGCGCGCCGCTTCGCCGGAGAACTTTACGATTCACAATCGCTCCGACAAGAATCGCATCATCGGCGAGACCGATCTGTTCTCGGCCCCAGTCTTCCTGCATCCCGATGCCATTTACCTCCACGGCGCCGGGCAATACCAGGTGATGGAGTTGGATTGGGATGGACGACGCGCCTATGTCGATGAGGTCAATGTCGATTATTTCACCGACGCCGAAACCAAGACCGATCTCAAGATCCTCACGGTCGAAAAGGACCAAGTCACCCCCGACATGCGTCTTGGGCACGGCGAAGTGTCACTGACGACGGTCGCGGTTCTCTTCAAGAAGATACGATTCCACACCCACGAAAACGTCGGTTCTGGGAAGATCAGCCTGCCCGAGCTTGAGATGCACACGACCGCGTTCTGGGCCGATTTCCCCGCCGACATTGCGGCCCGGCTGGGTTATCCGATCGGCGGTGTCGGCGAGATTCTGCGAGCTGCTTCCAACGCTCTCGGCCAGATGGCCCCGTTGTGGGTCATGTCTGACCCGCGCGATCTTGGCTCGCTCTCGCAGGTGCGCGCCCCGCACTCGGGCCTGCCCACGATCTACCTCTATGACAACATTCCCGGCGGTGTCGGCTTCTCGCAGAAAATCTTCGAAATGTCCTCCGACCTCTTCGCGGAAACCGCCAAGCTCATTCGCGAATGCCCCTGCCAGAGTGGTTGTCCGGCCTGCGTCGGCCCGGAAATGGAAATCGGCGCGATAGGGAAGAAGGGCGCCGCCGACCTGCTCGCCTTCGCCGCCAAGTCCGCCACACTGGAAACCCGTCCGCGTGTCGCTCAAGCCGTGGCTGAGCTGGACGGGGAAGAGGGCGGGATCGACTGATCAGTCTTCTCGTGATACTATCAAGATTAATAGAGTCCTGCTTAGATCCAACTTGCTACTTGACAAAATGGCTGAATCTCGCTGATTAGGGTATACGGCCCTCACCGCACAGACGTATTCTCGTTCGAGGTACGAGATGCTTGGTGGATGTTTCCCTCGTTCGTTTGCGGCCGCTTCAGCGGCCATGGCATTCCTTTGTCTCGGAACGGCTCATGCGAATAGTCCGCCAGCACGCTCGCTGTGTGTCTCCAGTGGACTGGAACAGAAACTCGTAGTCAATGAGTACGGGTTCTTGGAAGTCCCACTGGGATACCAATTAGCATCGTGGTTTCTCTTTGATGGCGACGGTGACGGCAGGTGGGAGATAGCTGCCAAGACACTCTCCACGCCGGAACGATTCGGTGTCTTCGATCCTAAACGAGGCGATTGGCTGGCAGGGCCCGACTCTACTCCAATTGGACCGAGTTCATGGACGCCCGTGGATCTGGAAGGAGATGGCGGTTTCGAATACGCCTATGTCCTGGGTCATGAGGTGCGGGTCTTCGTTCCTGCGACAGGTATTGATAGCATGCTCTGGGAAATCCCATACCAGGCAGTTCTCCAGACGTCTTTCTGGGGAAGGAGCCAGGATGGAACTCCGTTGGTTTTCGTGGTAACTTCAGATGGGCACTCTGGCGGTCAACCTCCCACCACACGACATACGCATGATCTTCTGACAGGCGCCCCAATCTACTCCGGGAGCGGGAGCGCCTTGGGGCGATTTGTGCTTTCGGGGTACTTAGGAGGCACGCAGCCCGTCTTAGTCGCAGAAGACAGTTATCGTTACACCTATCATGGCCCCGCCATTAGTATCCAGGATGAGTGGCACGGCTTTGACCTCTTTGATCTTGAGGGTAACTGGCTCGACCGGCTGGTTTACTGGAACTACTTTGGGTCTCACGAGCCAAATCTCTTTGGTCCGCAGCTTCTGTACGCGCAAATCGCACAGGATTCCGGGAGCGGCGCGGTACTTGCTCTGCATTTCTCCCGTAACCACATTTTCTTTACCGAGGATTGGTGGCTTGATCGCTTGCTCGCGTCTTCAGGCGGCTACGAGCAAATCCGCCACTGGAATGGTCCCGCGTCATCAGCGGTTGCGTACGACTTATTCGGTGTTGGTCAGCCGTCTTGGTTGTTCCCGCTCACAACTGCTGGTTGGGAGCGCCGTTCACTGCTTAATGCCGCAGTAATCGACACTGTCCCTGGGCCGGCCAATGTTCCTCTGAGCACTGGCCCACTGCTTTCCCCATCCGAAGTTGACCTTTTCTATATAGCTGACTCTACCCTGTATCTCTATGAACCAGACATTCCGTCCGGAATCTTCGATGATCCCAGAACTCAGCAGTCTGAAGCGGTCCCCATGACGCTCACCGCATACCCGAATCCATTCAATGCCGCTGTCACGCTCGCTTGGTCCACCTCGGTGCCGGTCACTTCGCTAACAGTCCACAACATCCTCGGCCAGACGGTGCAGCGCTTTGATGTCGCAGAGCTTGACGGCACATCCGGGCTGACTTGGGACGGGCGCGACGCCAATGGTCGACCAGTGGCATCCGGCATTTATTTTGCTCGACTGACGACGCGCGATCAAGCCGTCACGGCCAAGATCGTATTGCTCCGCTAATTAGATCCTCTGTCAAATCCTACCAAAACAGGGTTGACTGATCCCCTTGTCTGTTTGATACTTCCGGGCGAAACAGGACGCCCTTGGGGCGTTTTGTTTTATGGGGAATTGTGAAAAGATTCCCTTTATCGCGCCGAACGAATTGATGCTGAACCTGATTGTCTTCTGGGTCTGTGCCCTAGTGGCCGTCGTCGCCGCAATTCGGGTGATCACGATCCGCAATCCCATTACTTGTGTACTGCACCTGATCGTCACACTCATTGCGCTCGCGATTCTATTCTTGCAACTCTCCGCCGAGTTTGTCGCCGTTTTGCAGGTCATCATCTACGCCGGCGCTATCATGGTGCTCTTCCTGTTCATCGTGATGTTGCTTAATCTCAAGCGCGATGAGTTCGGCGCCAATCCGCTCAAGGGCATCCGCCTGCTCGGCGCAGCGCTCGGTGCGGCATTCCTGGCGGAGTTTATGGTCATTTTCACCGGCGTTGATGCGCCACTAGAGCCCGCTGCCACTGGATTCGGCAGTGTGCAGGCGGTAGGGTATGCGTTGTTCGGTGATTACCTGTTTGCGTTCGAATTGACGTCGATCTTGTTGTTGGCTGCGGCTCTCGCGGCAGTTGTGATCGCCCGGCCGCGGGCACCGCACCTTCCGCCGGTATAGGAACAAATGCTGCCAGTGCCACTCGAACATTACCTGGTTCTTGCCGGGATTCTCTTTGTCCTCGGCGTGGTCGGTGTGATTGTGCGCCGCAACGCCATCGTGACGCTTATGAGCATCGAACTCATGCTCAATGCCGCCAATTTGCTCCTCATCGTTTTCGCGCGAGTGCACAACGACATCGGCGGTCAGATCATGGTGTTTCTCGTACTGACCGTGGCCGCGGCCGAAGCGGCGGTGGGTTTGGCGATACTCGTCGCCGTGTATCGTCGCAAAGGTTCTATTGATGTGGACGGATTGAACATGCTGAAGGGGTGAGGGCACCCGAGCTTTAGGGCACAAATACGTTTCTATGTTGGAACTTGTCTGGACAATACCACTCCTGCCGCTCTTGGGCTTCCTGCTCAATGGTTTCTTCGGCCGTCGGTGGGGGAAGGGGACATCTGCTTTTGTTGCTTGCGCGACAGTGCTCATTGCATTCGCCTTCTCGCTCACGTCCTTTTTGTCACTTCTGTCCTTTCCCGGACGTCAATTCCAGGTCGCTCCGTTTGAGTGGATTGGCGTCGATGGTTTCTCGGCCGCCTTCGGATTTCTCTTCGATCCACTATCGGCCGTCATGGCCCTGGTTGTCTCGGGGGTGAGCTTCCTCATCCATGTGTACTCGATCGGCTACATGGCGCATGACCCCGATCAGCCGCGCTACTTCGCCTTTCTGAATCTATTTGTCTTCTTCATGCTCACACTCGTCTTGGCAGGCAACTTTCTGCTCTTGTATGTGGGTTGGGAGGGCGTGGGGCTCTGCTCGTATCTCTTGATCGGATTCTGGTACAAACGTCCCTCGGCGGCCAAGGCGGGGATGAAGGCGTTCGTGGTCAACCGCATCGGCGATTTTGGTTTCGCGATCGCGATATTTCTGATCTTCAAGAATTTCGGCACGGTCAACTATCTCGAGGTCTTCGCCCGTGCTCCGGAGATGGCCGCCGCCCTCGGAGGGACACTGACGGCCATCGGTTTGTTGCTTTTCCTCGGCGCGACCGGAAAATCGGCGCAGATACCGCTATATGTCTGGCTCCCCGATGCGATGGAGGGCCCGACTCCCGTCTCGGCGCTCATCCATGCCGCCACGATGGTCACGGCCGGCGTCTACATGGTGGCGCGTTGCTCGACACTCTTCGCCCTCGCACCAGTAACTCTCATGGTGGTTGCCATCATCGGCGCCGCCACCGCGATCTTTGCGGCATCGATGGCACTGGTGCAGAATGACATCAAGAAAGTCCTCGCCTACTCGACCATATCCCAACTCGGCTACATGTTCCTCGCGCTTGGCGTAGGCGCCTTCGCCGCCGGGATTTTCCATCTCATGACGCACGCCTTCTTCAAGGCGCTTCTCTTTCTCGGCGCTGGCAGTGTCATTCATGCTATGGCCAATGAGCAGGACCTCCGCAAGATGGGCGGCTTGAAGAAATTCATGCCGACCACCTATTGGACATTCCTGGTCGCGGCGCTCGCCATTGCGGGTGTGCCTCCATTGGCGGGTTTTGTTTCGAAGGACGAGATTCTCTGGAAATCGTTCTCATCACCCATTGGCCACTGGCTGCTCTGGGCGGTTGGGTCGCTCACCGCGCTTCTGACCGCATTCTACATGTTCCGTTTGGTGTTTCTGGCCTTCCATGGCGCGCCACGCTTTGGGCATGATACCCATCCGCATGAATCGCCACGCTCGATGGCCCTGCCGCTTTCGATCCTTGGTGTGCTTTCGATCATCGGTGGCTGGATTGGCTGGCCGGCAATCCTGGGCGGCGGTGCCTGGTTCGAGCATTTCCTGGCGCCTGTGTTCACTCATGCCGAGGAGACGCTCCACCTCGAGACGCACGCCTCGCATGCGCTTGAATATGGCCTGATGGCCTTCTCGGTTGTGATCGCGCTCATCGGCATCGGTTGGGCCTACAACTGGTATGTGAAGTCGCCGGCGAAAGCCGAAGCGCTGAAGACAAGATTTGTGGGCGCCTATAATCTCCTGCTGAACAAATACTGGATCGACGAATTGTACGACGCCGTCATCGTCACGCCTCTAGTGAAGATCTCGACTGCCGTCTATCGCTACTTCGACTTGGCTGTTATCGATGGCGCGGCCAATGGTCTTGCGACATCGGCGCAGGCTGCGTCCGCAGGCGGCAGCAAGCTGTCGACCGGACGATTCCGTTGGGGGATCGTCACGTTCGTGTTTGGCTGTGTTGTGGCGCTTGGCTGGGCATTCTGGATGTTTCTCGAAGGAATGGTGGGAGCGTAGATGGGGATTCTCTCTTTCCTCATCTTCTGGCCCGCCATCGTCGGCTTGGCGTTGCTTTTCTGGTCGCGTGACGAGGGACGATCCCTCGGCATCATTGCCGCAGTCGCATCGATCGTCGAGTTTGCCGCGTCACTCTGGCTGTGGTTCGGATTTAGCCCCGGCGCCGGATTCCAATTCGCGGAGAAGATGGCTTGGATTCCGCGATTTGGAATCAGCTACTCGCTCGGCGTCGACGGCATCTCGCTATTGCTGGTCTTACTCACGACGCTTCTGACCATAATCGCGGTCGTTTCGTCCTTCAATAGCATCAAAGCCGGCAAGCGCGGTTACTATGCCTGCCTGCTGTTCCTCGAGACCGGCGTCATCGGCGCATTCTGCGCGACCGATGTGTTCCTGTTCTACGTTTTCTGGGAAGCGATGCTGATCCCGATGTATTTCCTGATCGGCATTTGGGGTGGCGAACGGCGCATTTACGCCACAATCAAATTTGTCCTCTATACCATGGCCGGTTCGCTTCTCATGCTGGCGGCGATCCTCTGGACTTACCAGTACACCAATGCGGCCGGGCATGGGACGTTCGATCTTTTCGCCTGGTACACGCTCGAGATTCCGGCGCGTACACAGTTCTGGCTCTTTGCCGCCTTTGCGCTCGCCTTTGCGATCAAAGTGCCAATGTTTCCGTTCCACACCTGGCTGCCCGATGCGCATGTCCAAGCGCCGGCCGCCGGATCGGTCATGCTGGCTGGCGTGCTTTTGAAGCTCGGTACCTATGGCTTCATGAGGTTCGCGATGCCGCTTTTCCCCGAAGGATTCGCTGCGCTTGCCGACACGATCATGATCCTCGCCGTGATCGGCATCGTCTATGGCGCGGCCATGACGTTGATCCAAAGCGACGTCAAGAGCCTGGTAGCTTATTCGTCGGTCTCGCACCTCGGATTCGTCATGCTCGGCCTGGTCTCGATCAATCTCATTGGCGCCTCAGGGGCATTGCTGCAGCAGATCAATCACGGTATCTCGACCGGCGCGCTCTTCTTGCTCATTGGCATGATCTACGAGCGGCGTCACACGCGACAGATCAACGACTACGGCGGCATCTTCGCCGTCGTGCCCATCTTCACGATCTTCTTTCTGATTGTCGCGCTCTCATCGATCGGCTTGCCGGGTACTAACGGATTCATCGGAGAATTCCTGATCCTGCTCGGCGCCTTCCAGTCGAGCCCGTGGGCGGCGATCATCTCGACCACTGCGGTGATTCTTGCCGCCGGATACATGCTCTGGCTGGTACGACGCGTCTTCTTCGGTCCGGTCACGAAATCCGAAAACGAGTCAATCCGCGATCTCGATCGCCGCGAGTTGGCAATCCTCGTTCCGTTAATTGTGCTGATAGTCTGGATCGGAGTCTATCCCAAGCCGTTCCTCTCGCGTATCGAACCTGATCTGAAAGCCTGGGTTGAGCAAGTTCAGGGTTCGCGCCTCTCGGACTTAGACACTTCGCAGACGATCACGCCTGTTTTGTCTGAGTCGGAGGCGACGAGATGAACTGGAGCGCCATCGCCCCCGAAATCGTGCTGACGCTCGGCGCCTTTGTCATCATGGTGCTCGATATCGCGTCCAAGGGGAAATACAACGCCGGCTGGCTCTCGGCGCTTGTCATCCTCGTCGCGGGCGGCATCGTTATCTCCCAATTCGAACAGATCGAAGCTGGATTCTCCGGCATGATCCTCGCCGATCGTTTCGCGCACATGTTTCGCCTGGTGATCTACGTCGGTGCGCTTCTCGCCGCGCTTACCGCCGCAGGTTCGTGGAATGGAAGAGGGGCAGTCGAGATTTTCGGTGTCGACTACTTCGCGCTGCTGCTCTTGGCCGTGGTCGGCATGGATTTGTTGGTCATCGGCTCGCACATGGCAGTCCTGTTCCTCGGGCTTGAGATTCTCTCGCTGCCGCTCTACGCGATGGCGACCGGTCCGGCGCACTCCGATGAGAATGTCGAAGCAGGCGCCAAGTACTTCATGAACGGCGCTTTTGCCTCGGGCATTCTCCTGTTCGGGATCGCGCTGGTCTATGGCGGCACCGGCACGCTCGGTTTCGAGCAGATCGGCGCGGCGATTTCACGCGGCGACGCCCACGGCCTTTTTGTCTGGGTCGGTGGCATCATGATCGCCATCGGCTTCCTTTTCAAGATTGCGGCGGCGCCGTTTCATTCCTGGGCTCCGGACGTCTATTCCGGCGCGCCGACTCCGACTGTCGCATTCTTCTCTGCCGCGCCCAAAGCTGCGGCTCTCGGTCTGCTCTTGCGTCTGTCACTGACAGTCTTTGCCGATATCCCGCTTGAGTCATTCCTCTGGGGAATCGCCTGGCTTTCGATGCTGGTCGGCAATCTGTTGGCGCTGCGTCAACGCGACCTCAAGCGTCTTCTCGCGTATTCCGGTATCGCCCACATGGGTTATGCCTTGGTCGGCCTCGCTGCTGGAGGGTCCAGCGCGGTTGGCGCGGTGAGCTTCTATCTCTTGGGATACGCCGGCATGTCGGTCGGCGGCTTCGCCGTGCTCTGCGCGGTCGGCCACAATGGTGGCCCAGCGACGCTCGATTCCGTTTCCGGTCTCGGCAAACGCCACCCGTTCATCGCAGCGGCGCTGACCATCTTCATGTTTGCGCTGGCGGGTATTCCGCCGACAGTCGGATTTGCGGGGAAGTTCGTTGTCTTTTCCGAGGCAGTACGCGCCGATCTCGTCGGCCTCGTTATTTGGGCCGTACTCTTCTCGGCGCTTTCGGTCTACTACTACCTACGTGTCGTTGTCGCGATGTGGATGTGGGACCCGACTCCCGAATCACTCGCCGTCGATCCGCCCTCGTCGTTGCGTCCAGCTCTATGGCTGGCAACATTGGTGACACTCATCCCTGGGATCTATCCCCAGCCCTTCCTCGATCTGGCAGGCAGCGCGCTCTTCTGGCTGCTGTAGGCGACACAAATCGTGCGGGAGGACAGGCATTCTTGCCTGTCAATCGTTGACAATTGGGGGGCGTTCTTTGCCCCCGATTGGTGACGATAACGCTCTCGGCGCGGCCCAATTCGATTCGCCGGAGAGCGGCCAAGCCAAGAGCGATTGGCGCGTGAAATTCGAATAACAGACAGAAATGTCTGTCCTCCTGCATCGAGACAATCCAAACGCAAGTCAGGAGCCTAAAGAGCAGGCTCCTGACCGACAAATGCACTTTTGAGGTGATCACGTCCTGAAGAAATAGTCGTCGTAATGCGAGCCGAAGTCGTCCTTCGTTAAGGGCTCGAATGTGTCGCCGTGCCAAATCAGCAGACAATGTGTGCAGACCCAAACGCGATCTCGCGCTTGCAGTTTCTCCTGACAACGCGGACACGACCGCATGCGTTTGCTGTTGGCGCGACGTCGGAACCACATGATGCTCACCGGGCCTTCGCTATCATCACCAGCGTTGTCACACCGATGAAGACGGGAAATGTCTGCATGGGAGAGATCGAGGGCGCCAGAGTCAGTCCCGCGATGGACAACAGGGCGGAAGGTACGAGCACCCATTTGGCGAGATTGTAAACCAGCCGTGTTGCGTATGTAACGATGATCAAAATGACAAGCGCCGAGAATGCCCAGAAGGCGTACTGCCCGGCCTGACCGAGATGGGAAGCGACGAACTGGGAGAGGTCGCTCCAGCGATCGGCCAGCCGACCGACGAACTCCGACACCGATGCAAGAACTGTCATCACAAGCCCGGTCGCCCCGCCCACGGTCCACCTCAATCGATCTGCAACGCGTCGCTTTCAACCGGTTCAATGGTCAGAGAAGATTCACCGACTTCCGAAAGTCCATTCATGCGTGACGTCAGGAAATTGCGCGATGTGATCCACTTCTGCGAAAACCCCATCACCTCTTCGCGCGTCGCGTCGTCCTGCCAGTCCACTGTCAAGCTGTTGATGCGCTCGCCGTGCACGACCAGATCTTCCATGGTGAGGATGTAGCGAACCTTCATCATCATCGCTCCTTGCGGCTGGGCTACGGCCCCGCTTCTGGGTGCGCCAAACGCAATAGCGATGCCGGAAGCGAATGCGGCAGGAGGGCTCTGACGCTGGCACTTCCAATCTCTTGTACAACAAGCAATTAGCGAGGGGCGGGGCGGCAGCCGATTGGTATGGTCAGATTCGAATCGACTCGTGCCAATCCGGGGTAATGGCTGTCATCCCACAGGTTATGGAGCGACTACTCAGGCTGTCTGATCAGGATTTGAAACTGGAATGGATGAGGCTGATTTGCGTGTGAAGTGCGGCGCGGTATCGCAATCCGCCACGGTCGGCCTTGACCATCATTGCGCTGAACTGCGAGAACTCCGACGGAGCCGCCCAGCGGGCTTCGCGGATCTCGTGGGTATCGATCGGGGCGATCAGTTCATCGTGCGTGGTGGCGCTGAAGACATGCGTCCACCAGTGGATTTCCCGTCCACAGTCATCGAAGACGACATGGGCGCGCAGGAGATAGCGGCCAAGTTCGATTCGCAGACCGGTTTCTTCATGCGCCTCGCGCAATGCGCCATCTTTGAGAGATTCGCCGGCGTGCAGTCCCCCTGAGGGCGCTCGAAACATTCCCGGTGGGTAGATGGGCTTGGCGATGACCGCGAACCGTCCGCGGTTCTCGATGTACAGGGTGATATCGTGCGCGCGGCCGCTCTTCTGACTCGACTTGATGCCGTCGTAGTCGTAGCTGGAAATGGGTTGATAATGTTCCCACACCACGGGCCGGCCATACTGCGCCTCCCATTCCTCGACGACCTCGTCCGCGATGTCGCTTTTCATCTCAGCTTTTATTCTTAACCTCCCCCTAAAAGGGAGAGGTTAGAGCTCCTTCGGGAATACCAGCATTGTGAATGTCCCAGTCATCACCAGCCGGTCGTTCTGGGGGCCAGAGACCTGCACTTCCGCGACCGCGACGCGCGATCCGACCCATACCGTACGGCCCTGCGCGCGCAGTGTCCCCGCCGGCATCGCGGCGAGGAAATTCACCTTGAACTCAATCGTCACGACGTCGGTCCCATCCGGAATCACGGACAAGGCCGCAAATGTCGCCGCGGTGTCGGCCAACGATGCCAGGACCCCGCCGTGCGCGATTCCCTGATACTGCTGATGAGCCTTCAAAATGGCCAACGACAGATCAGCGTGCCCGGCTGCAAGCTTGACGATCCTTATCCCAAGCCAGTTTGGATATGGCACCACGCGAAATCGCTCAGCCAACATTCGACGCCGTTTCGGCGTCCAGTTCTTCGCGAGTTCTCTTGATTGTTTACGTTTGCGGGGTAGAGCCGTCACACGAGGCACGCAACCTCCGTCTGCAACGGAAGTGTGGTCACGACAGCGCGGTTGTTCTGAATCAGTACGTTGATTTCGGAGCGAATGCCAAAATGGGGAAGGTAGATCCCCGGCTCCACCGTGAACGCAATTCCCTCTTGCAGGCGGCGGCGGTCCTGCGTTTCGAGATCATCAATGTTGGGGCCGACATCGTGCACCGAGCGCCCGAGCGAGTGCCCGGTCCGATGAATAAAGAATTCCCCGTACCCGGCGTCAGTGATTACCTGGCGCACCGCCCGGTCGATTTCGAATCCATGCACAGTCTCGCCCTGTGCGAGTTTCTCATTGGCGAATGAAATCGCCCGGTCGCGCCCCAGAGCCACGATCGAGAACACCTTGGCAATCTCAGCCGGGACCGATGTTCCGGTGTAACCCGTCCAGGTGATGTCGGCGTACACGGCATCCGGTTCATCGAACTTCGCCCAGAGATCGAGCAAAACGAGCTGATTGGGGCCTACACCCGCGCAATTTTTGGCCGTCGGATCGTAATGCGGATTGCCGGCGTTGGCGTCGACCGCGCAGATCGGGCCCTCGCCATCATTCACCATGCCCCGACGCGCAAACTCTCCTCGGATGAATTCCGCGACATCGTACTCCGACAGAGGCGGCTTCCCTCGCACTTTCTCTGCGACAAAGGCGAACGCCGAGTCTTTGATTTCAAGCAGGGCCTTGGCCGCGCGATGGTGCGATTCAATCTGCGCTGGAGACCATGTTGCCAGGAAGCGCGAGATCAAGTCGGCCGACGACTCCACCTTGACGCCGCGGGCGCGCACCTTCTCGATCGTGGCAGCATCGACACGGGCGACATAGGGAATCGCGTTGTCGGGCGAGTACTCCATGGCGACGTGGCGTGTCCCGTTGAGCACCCAATCGATTCCCGCATCCAATTCTTGCCACGTCCGGTACATTCGCTTTTCTCCCTGCATGGGAGCGAAGGCGAGATTCTCGATGCGATGGAAGAGAAACCGGGGTGTCCCTTGGGCGGGGATCAACGCGAACCACCGGCGCGTCACCACGCCCTCAAGTCCCGCGATCTGATGAGCGATGGGGTTGAGGCCGTGGGAGTCATAGAGAAGCCACCCTTCCAGCCCCTCTGTGCGCAGGAACGCTTGGATCGCGGTCAATTGTTGCGTCAGGATGGAACGCATTGCTGGTCAGTCTTCTAGCAGGTAAACGACATCCTCACTGGCTTTGAACCCGGCACTGTCATACAACTGGCGCGCCTCGGCATTGGCTGGACCGGCATGCAAAAAGATCAGGTTGGCGTCGACCGCGGCGCCGACATCGACAATCGCTTTCATGATCCGCGAACCGATTCCCTGCCCCCGCGCTTCGGCGGCCACGACCAGATCGTCGATGTAAATCTGACGGCCCCCTTCGGCCAGAGCCGGCAGCACGTGAATGACCGCCATCGCCTTGGCGGCGCCAGAACTGTCATCGCGGATGACGAACATGATGTCACTGGGTTTGGCCAATGCCCCCTCAACCGAATCGGCGAGGTCCTCGGGATTGCTTGCCTGATCGCCCGCGGCGACCGTGAGCAGCAGTTTGCTGATTTGAGCCGCATCGGCGGACTCCGCCAATCGGACACCATGCTCGGATGTGGATAGGACGCGACGCACACGGTCGCGCAAGGTCGGCTTTGCGAAAGTGGTTACCATCCATACAAGTAAACGTCAGCGGGGCAGGCAGACAACACCCAATCTGCTTTTTCCGGACCTTTTCCAAATTGACAACACCCCGTTGGAATCACTTTTATTACCTCTCAGAACGCGGCTTAATCTCAGAAGGGCAAATGCGATGGCGATCACGCGCGAAGAGGTGGCATATACTGCCAAGTTGGCGAGGCTGGAATTGACCGAAGAGGAGTTGGAACGCTTCGGTCGTGATTTGGCGCGCATCTCTGCGTACGTCGACCAATTGTCCGAGGTCCGCGACTCGGCATCTGAAGCCGCGCCCGTGCTGCCGCTGATCCCGGACGCGGAAGCCCTGCGCGAGGACATCATCCAGCCCAGCCTCTCGCGGGAGGATGCCCTCTCCGGCGCCCCCGAACCGGAAGACGGCTTTTTCCGCGTGCCGAAGGTCATCGGCTAACCCGCGAACTCTCTCTTGGCAAAATCTCGCATCATCGCGCCCGGTGATTGTGTCGGCATCATCCCGGCGCGATGGGCCTCATCGCGATTCCCCGGCAAGATCCTCACTCCCATCAGTGGGCAGCCCCTCCTAGAATGGATCATCGGGGGCTGCAAGAAATCACGCCGCGTGAAACGTTGGATCGTCGCGACCGATGATTCTCGGATCGCCCAATGCGCCGAAGCATGCGGCGTCGAAGCAGTTATGACTCCAAAAACGCTCAAGTCCGGGTCGGATCGCGCCGCTTATGTTTCACGGCGAATACGCGCGAAGTGGATTGTCAATTGGCAAGGCGACGAGTGGACGCCGAGCGGCCGCCCCATCGACATGTTGATAACTGCGCTCGAAAAGAACCCCGAATGCCCCGTCGCAACCTTGGCTCATCCGATGGACAGTGAAACTGCGCAAAATCCCAATCGCGTCAAAGTTGTGCTTTCACTATCAGGACGTGCTTTGTACTTTTCGCGGGCACCGATCCCCCACGCAATTTCCGGGACCGAGCCCTTCTTGCTGCACTTGGGCGCTTATGCCTTTGAGCGCTCGATGTTGCTGTGTTTTGCGAAATGGCCCCCCACGCTGTTGGAACGGCGTGAACGGCTCGAGCAACTGCGGCTCTTGGATCATGACATTCCCATTGCCGTGGGGCTTTGCCGGGTTAAAACTCATGGAGTCGATACTCCTGATGACGCCCGGAAACTTGAAAGATTGATCGGACGCGGCCGATCTAACAATAGGAGGGGATGATGGACGCGGAAGTAAACCAGACACGGCACATCTTTGTTACCGGCGGCGTGGTTTCCTCGCTGGGCAAAGGGATCGCGGCGGCCTCGATCGGCCTGCTACTGAAACGGCGCGGCCTGCGTGTCGGCATGCAGAAGTTCGACCCCTACCTGAATGTTGACCCCGGCACGATGAATCCGTTTCAACACGGCGAAGTTTTTGTTCTCGATGATGGCGCCGAGACCGATCTCGATCTGGGGCATTACGAACGCTTCCTCGATGAGAACCTCACCCGCCAAAGCAACGTCACCACCGGACAAGTGTACGAGACCATCATCTCCCGTGAACGGCGCGGTGATTATCTCGGCGCCACGGTGCAGGTCATTCCCCATGTCACCAACGAAATCAAGTCGCGCATTCGCCGGATCGAAAAGCGCAACGGACAGCTCGATGTCGTGATCACCGAGATCGGCGGCACGGTTGGCGATATCGAATCCCAACCTTTCCTCGAAGCCATCCGGCAGATGGGTCTTGAGAGTCCTCCGGGACACACGCTCTACATACATCTGACGTTGGTTCCGTACATCGAGACCGCTGGCGAGCCGAAAACCAAGCCAACCCAGCATTCGGTGAAAGCGCTGCGCGAGATCGGTATCCAACCGCACATTCTGCTGTGCCGTACCCAGCAGGAGCTCAGCGAAGAGACACGCGCCAAGATTGGTCTGTTCTGTAACATGGCCGCCAGTTCCGTATTCTCTGCCGTCGATGTCGATTCGGTCTACAAAGTGCCGCTCATCTATCATGAGCAGGGAGTGGACGATCTTGTCTGCCGGACTCTAGGACTGACTCTCGGCAAGCCCGAATTGGAGGACTGGCACAAGATCTGCCATACGATTTCCAATCCCAAACACCACGTCCGGATCGCAATTTGCGGGAAGTACGTCTCGCTGAAAGATGCCTACAAATCGATCATTGAATCGTTTGCTCATGCTGGCGTCGCCAATGACTGCAAAGTCGAACTCGTTTGGGTCTCATCGGAAAACATAAAAAAACAGGGCGCCGAACCATATCTCGACAATGTCGATGGCCTGCTAATTCCCGGGGGATTCGGTGAACGCGGCGTCGAAGGAAAAATCGAGTCGATTAAGTTCGTGCGCATGCACGGAATTCCATTCCTGGGTATCTGCCTTGGCATGCAATGCGCCGTGATCGAATTCGCCCGCAACGTCTGCGGTCTGGATGACGCCCAATCAAGCGAGTTCAACCGCGAGGCGAAGCACCCGGTGATCACGCTCCTCTCCGAGCAGCGTGAGGTTACTAACATGGGGGGCACGATGCGCTTGGGCGCCTATCCGTGCGTAATCAAGGACGGGACCTTCTCGCAACGCGCCTACGGCGCCACGCAGATTTCTGAACGGCATCGCCACCGTTATGAGTTCAACAATCAGTACCGCGAACAGATATTCGGCGCTGGCATGATCCCGGCCGGACTGTCTCCTGACGGCACCTTAGTCGAGATCGTCGAAATTCCTTCACACCCGTGGTATGTCGGCGTGCAGTTCCATCCGGAGCTGAAATCGCGTCCGACCAACCCGCACCCGCTCTACCGCGACTTCGTGGGCGCGGCGGTGCGATTTCGCCAATCGCGCGAACCCAACTCGATAGTCGAGCAGCGCCCGGTCCGATAGAGACAGGCGAGCCACACTCTCGCCTCGGCAACCGATCTCGAAGTGTGCACGCTCGCCCGAATGGCACGCACTGCTTTCCGCTCAATGCTGATAGATTCTCTCCTGGAACCCTTCGTAACGTGATCGTGGCCAGTCACTTTTGAAGCGCCCCTTCGTAGGTTTCTCAAATACCCCGATGGCATGAAAAAAGGTTCGCGGATGATCCCGTGAGCCCGTAGTTTATGAGCAGTCAATTGGGCCATTCATTTGGCTGGCTGACTGCTGTTATCCGTGCCCGGATTCAAGAGAGGCGTGCGGATCGTGAAGCAAGCGCATTACAGCAGAACCTCACCCCCTTCACAACACACTAGAGGTCATGTGTGCAGGTCGGCGTAGAATGCGTCTGCCACCGAAATGTGATGTCATTCAATTGTCTGATCGATAGAGTGTCATCGGCGGTCCATCGCGTTTTCGTTGTGCTTGCGATGGCGGGACTGGCGTCGGCGTGCGGAGGGTGCGCATCCGAACGCGTGGGTGGGCCGCAGCCGGAACAGAGCGCTCTGGTGGTGCTCGGGTGGAGGGTGTCGCCTGGACGATCGTGGATCGGTGCACTCGACACAGAAGCAGATACGTTAGTCGGAGAGATCCCTGACGTCGGTACGTCCCGCGCGATTGAAATCCGGGTTTCGCCCGACGGCAAGTACTTTGCGACCATGGACGTCGGTGAGGGGCTGCATCTCTTCGATGCACAGACTCTTGCACTCATTGGGCAGGCCCCTCTACAGGGCATGGCGTCATTGAGTTTCACCCCTGATGCTTCACAAATCTTGGCTATCAAGGCTTATGGGCCCAACACTGTGTATAGTCTCCCTACGTTGAGTATTGATACGGTCTTGCCGGGACGATACTGGCTCGCTGCACCCTCTCCCACACGGCAAGAAATCGTTGCTATAACAAGCACGTACAATGTGTATCATCCCAACCACGGGATTGCCCGCTTGTCGACGGACTCGTGGGCCGTGGTCGATTCCTTCCAACTTATCTCACCTGCGACCAGCGCGCCTGTGTTCGTCGAACAAGCGGTATTGACACCGGACGGGAACAGGCTAATCGTCTTGGCGAGCGCTGATCTGTTCCTATTCGACCTGGGCTCTCACGCTTGCGTGTTCCGTACACCTCTTGTCTCCAACCGCGGCTTCGCGCTGAGTCCCGATGCTCAGGAAATCTGGGTCGTGCAAGGGCCGGTCTCTCCTGATTCCGGCTATGTACTCATCTTGGACGCGGCTACCGGCGTGCCCCTCGACACGATTCCCATGCCCGGCCTGAGGACTAACCGAGATGAGCCGCTCCCGCTTGGGCCTCTGGTATTCCATCCATCGAGCCCGAAGGCTTATCTCTCGACGGGGTACCCTTACCCATCCCTTCTCATCATTAACACAGAATCGCATGACGTCGAATCGATGTTGCAACTGGGGCCACTCTATGACTTGGCGATCGCGCCGAGGTGACAGAAGCTCTGCCTGTAACTTTTCTGACCCAAATGCAGGCGTGTAGGGTGCGTGCGCTCTTTGCACGCACCGTCTTCTGCTCCCAAACATCATGGAAGGATTTACTGTCCGCGTTTTCCTTGCGGTCGGACAAGAAACGGTGCGTGCAAAGAGCGCACGCACCCTACTGAACTCCGCCTGACTCGGACTGACCGTTTTCGGGGCGATGGATGTCATACTTCCATCGCCCCGTTTCGTTTATATTGTGCCTCTCATGGGTAGACAGAACACGACGCCCTCACAGAGCCAGAAAGTGCGCCAGTTCATGGTCGGCAAAGCGACCATCGGCGGCGGTCATCTTACGTGGATTCTCGGGCCTTGCGTGATTGAGTCTGAGGACATGGCGCTCCGTGTCGCCGGGCGTTTGTCCGAGGCAGCCACCCGTGACCGACGTGCCATCATCTTCAAAGGATCATACCTCAAGGCGAACCGGTTGCGAGGGGATTCTTATCAGGGGCCGGGACTCGATGAAGGATTGCGAATCCTCGAGAAAATCAAGAAGACCAGCGGCCTGCCGGTGACGACCGATGTCCACACTGTCGGCGAGGCACGCGCCGCGTCG
Source organism: uncultured Ignavibacteria bacterium (assembly GCA_964371625.1). Taxonomy (GTDB): domain Bacteria; phylum Zixibacteria; class MSB-5A5; order WJJR01; family WJJR01; genus JACQFV01. Next base: position 1,234,113 of record CAYJMP010000002.1, read on the forward strand.
CAGGTCGTGGATCTCATCCAGATTCCCGCGTTTCTCTGCCGTCAGACCGACCTCGTTGTCGCGGCGGCGAAGACTGGTAAGCCCATAAATATCAAGAAGGGACAGTTTCTCGCCCCGTCGGACATGGCACATATTGCCGACAAGGCCGTCAGTGCTGGGAACGAGAAAGTGATGCTGACCGAACGCGGGACCTCGCACGGTTACGGGGATCTGATCGTCGATTTTCGTTCCCTGCCAATTATGCGGGCCGCCGGATTTCCTGTTTGTTACGATGCATCTCACTCGGTGCAATCGCCCGGGTCCGCCGGAGGATCATCCGGCGGAAAACGCGAGTTTCTCTTGCCGCTATTGCGCGCGGCGCTTGCGGTTGGCGTCGATGCCGTTTTCTGCGAGGTCCATCCCGATCCTGCCAAGGCGATGAGCGACAGAGAAACCCAATGGCCCTTGGCCCAACTCGACGAACTCTTTCGTTCGCTGGATGCAGTTTCATCGAGTAGCGGAGCAACGCAAGTGGGAACACATGACTAACCAGACTCGCAAACCGTCCCGCGCGCTACTGATGAAGATCAAGATGGTGGTCTTCGATTTCGATGGCGTGCTCACCGATAACCGTGTCTGGGTGTCCGAAAAGGGCGAACGGATGAAGTGCTTCTGGGTCCCCGACGGTGTCGGACTTTTCATGGCCCACAAATTGGGTTTGAAGTTTGCCATCATCACCGGTAACGATGATGCCTCGACGCGCCATCGAGCAGACTACTTGCGTATCGATGAAATTCACATGGGCGTGCGCGACAAGGGAGAAGTTTACCAGCTCCTGAAGTCGAAATACGATCTCAACGACGATCAGATCATGTATTTGGGTGACGATCTCCCCGATCGCCCGGTATTCCGCACAAAGTGTCTGACCGTGGCGCCGCCCGATGCCGATCCCGAAATCAAGAAGCTGGCCAGCTGGGTCGCGAGCAAACCGGGCGGGCAGGGATTCGTTCGCGAAGTCGTTGATGCCTTGATGGATGCCCACGGATTCGACTGGACGGCCGATAGCGGTCGGCAGTCATTCGAAGACAATAATTGATGAGCGCACTCACGGAAAAGCAATCGAAACGCTTGTCACTGGCCGCCGACGTTTTCCGGCAAGAGGCGGAGGCGGTCACTGCGTTGATCCCGCGACTCGATCGCGGTTTCGAGCAGGCGATCGATCTCATTCTTAAAGCGCGCGGACGCGTGATCGTCACCGGCATGGGGAAGTCGGGACTGATCGGGCAAAAAGTTGCTGCCACCCTTTCCTCGACCGGCACACCGGCCTTCTTCCTGCATCCGGTCGAAGCGGGGCACGGCGATCTGGGCGTCGTTAGCGGCGACGACGTCGTGTTGGCGATTTCCCGATCAGCAGAATCCGAAGAGATCGACGGCCTGCTTCCAGCGTTTAAACGCCTTGGGACACCGATCATCCTGATCACCGGGAATAAGTCAGGCGAATTGGCAAGACGTGCCGATGTCGTCCTCGATGCGTCGGTGAAGCACGAGGCCGAGCCGCACGATCTGGTGCCCACGAGTTCGACGACCGCGGCATTGGCATTCGGCGATGCGCTGGCAGTTGTCCTGATGTCAGAACGCGGAATCACGCCCGACGATTTTGCTCGCTTCCACCCGCGTGGCGCCTTGGGGCGGCGTCTTCTGCTGACCGTGGCCGATGTCATGCACACCGGCGATCAAGTCCCGTCCGTTGCTGAGAAGGCGACCTTCAAGGACCTCTTGGTTGAGATGACCCGCAAGCGCCTGGGCTGTGCCGCAATCGCCGATGATAACCGATGCGTGCTGGGCGTCTTCACGGACGGCGATCTGCGCCGTCAGATCGAATCCCGGCGTGATCTCTTCGCCTTGCATGCCGATGACGTGATGACTCGCAATCCCAAAACGGTGAAATCAGATGAGTTGGCCGTCACCGCCTTGGCGCAAATGGAAGACGCCAAGATCACCGTCCTCCTGGTCGTCAACGATACCGGGTGCCTCGAGGGTGTGCTCCACATGCATGATATTCTCTCCGCAGGGGCCGTCTGACGTGAAGGCACTCCTGACCGGAATGCTCGTGGGCAGCGCCCTGATGACAATCCTCGCCTGTGCGGAGCCGGAAACACCGGCACCTTCGACCACTACGATCCAAGTCTTTCCGACATCGGAAGCCACGAATGCGACAACACTCTTCCTGACCGAATCGATTGTCACCACGAAAATTCACAGCGGTCGGATCATCTCGTATGCCGATCAGGATTCCGCTTGGGCCTATTCCCTTGATGTCGATTTCTACAACCATCTCGGCAAGCATACCTCGACCCTTCGCGCCGATTCCGCGCTGGTGAGGGAGAAGGCGCGACTGCTCGAAGGTTTTGGCAATGTGCGCATCGTCACCGATGACGGCCGCACATTGGAATCACCGCACTTGGCTTGGAATGACGCCTCCCGCATGATCACCACAGATAGCCTGGTAACGATTACACGTGATCAGGACGTCATGAGAGGATATGGTTTTTCCTCCGACCCCGAATTGACCCGGATTCGATTGAGCCGTCAGGTGAGCGGCCGCATCACTGACACGGAAGAGATCGAGGACTCCCTCTAATCTGCCACTTCGACATGGGTTCCAATCAAGACATGCCCACTGGTGGTGAAGGCGGACGGTTCCCGGCCACTCGCCACTCCGCCATTCTGGCGCTGCGAGGCGACGACGCAGAAGAAAGGCAACGGGCACTCGAGACCATTGCCACCATCTATTGGCGTCCTGTCTACACCCACCTTCGCCTGTGCTGGAATCGCAACGCCGAGGACGCGCGCGATCTTGTGCAGGGATTTTTCCTGGAAGTCCTGGAGAAGGGATTTCTCGCCAGCTTCGACCCGCAGCGCGCCCGTTTTCGGACATTCCTTCGCCTGTGTCTTGACCGATTCGTACAACGCGAAGACGCGTCGGCATCACGCCAGAAGCGGGGCGGCGGGATCGAGTTTGTACCGCTAGACATTGGGGATGTCGAGGAGTTCATCTCCGTGAGTTCCCAAGGCACTGCTCCCGACGATAGTTTCGATATCGAATGGACACGCTCGTTGTTGTCGTTGGCGACCAGGCGCCTCCGCGATCATTGCCTCGCAAATGGACATGAGAAGGCACATCAGGCGTTTCAGCGATACGATCTGGACCCCGCCGAATCCGGCGAGCGGCCAAGTTATGCGGAATTGGCGGAGGAGCTGGGTACAACCGTCGTCGACATCACCAATCAACTCGCCTATGCCCGCGGTGAGTTCCGAGCGATTGTCCTGGGACTGTTGCGCGAGATGACCGCTTCCGATGAGGAATTCCGCGACGAGGCCCGGGCCCTGCTTGGCATCGATGTGAAATGACGAATCTCTCCGACGATCAAGTCCGACGGTTGCGCGAACTTATTGACGCCCCTGACCTGACCGGTACACGGTATAGTATTGAATCTCGGTTAGCGATGGGCGGCATGGCAACCGTCTATCGTGCCCACGATCAAGAGCTGGACCGAAGTGTTGCACTCAAAATCCTGACTTTGCCGGACGTTCACGGCGACCTCGCCTCGCGCATGCTCCGCGAAGCCCGGATTGTCGCGCAATTGGAGCATCCCGGCATCGTTCCGATTCACGATGTCGGAACCTTGCCGGATGGGCGAGTCTACTACACGATGAAGCTCGTGCAAGGGCAGACACTCGACCGCCAGCAAAGATCATCCGCAAATCTCAACGACCGGCTGCGTCTCTTTCTGCGCATTTGCGATGCCGTGGCCTTTGCGCATTCGCGCGGTGTCCTGCACCGCGATCTCAAGCCCTCGAACATCATGGTAGGCGCATTCGGTGAGGCGTTGGTCATGGATTGGGGAATCGCGGCACGAATCCGCGAGCAGCAAGCTGGCACTGCGCCCGCAACTGATGCGCCTGGCGAGATTCCCTCCCCGATTACTCAGAATGGGGTGATTGTCGGAACGCCCGGTTATCTCTCGCCAGAGCAGGCGTCTGGGGCGGTGGACCGCATTGATCAGTACTCCGACATTTATGGCCTCGGCGCAGTTCTTTATTTCATCCTCACCGGACAATCGCCGATACCGGATCACGCTATCGCGGTGGCGATCGACCGGACCATCCGGGGTGATTTCGTCGCACCGCGTTCGATCCGCTCCGAGGTTCCACGGCGATTAGAAGCGATCTGCCTCAAGGCCATGGCCTTGAATCCGGAGGACCGTTATCCGTCGGTCGATTCGCTCTCGGCTGACATCAGCCGCTTTCTCGATGGTCAGCCGGTGAGCGCGCGTCGGGAAATGCTCTGGGAAGTGGCCGGACGCTGGATCGCCCGCAACCAGTTCATCGTTATCATTGCCCTCGTCTACATCATCGTGCGTTTTTTCTTTCTTTTATGGCGCGGACTTTAAAGGAACTCAGGAAAAAGCGTAATAGAAGGCCGGAGCAGCCCTGCAGGCTGAAAAACTAAAGGAGCGAACTATGTCCAAACCCCTTCTGGGTATCATTCTCGGTGCGATTCTGGGGGCCATCGACGGTCTGACCGCGCTATTTGCCGGTCCGGAGGTCGCCGCCCAGATCGGCATTATCGTGATCAGTTCCACCATTAAAGGTATCATCGCCGGTATCATCATCGGTTTCGTTGCCCGCAAGTACAACTCACTGCCGCTTGGGATTCTCGTCGGCGGCATCGTCGGGCTGATCCTCGCGTTTCTGGTGGCGGTCATGCCGGATGAATCCGGCAAACATTACTATGTCGAGATTATGATCCCCGGGACGCTCGTGGGATTGATCCTCGGCTACGCCACCCAGAAGTTTGGACGGCGCCCGGCTGGTCAGATGAGCTGACCCGGCATCACTTTGACGGAGGACATCGCAACAACGAAGTCGATTCTCAGTATTACACTTGGGCTGATTGTGGGAGCGGTTGTCGGGTCCGGCACGCTCTTCTCGGCCTCGGAACCAGTCACCAATACCCAATCACCCGAAGGAAAGGAACAGGCAATGGCTCAACCGGTAGTGCACTTCGAGATTTCGGGCAAAGACGGCAAGAAGACCCGCGAGTTTTACGGCAAGCTGTTCGGCTGGCAGTACCAGGAAATGGGGGGCATGGACTACGGCCTGGTGCAACCGGCTGTCGCAGGTTCCTCGATCGGCGGCGGAGTGGGTGGCCCGATGGGTGACGCGCCCCCGTACATCACTTTCTATGTGCAGGTCGATGATCTGGCCGCGTCTCTCAAAACGGCCGAGTCAATGGGCGCCAAGACCATTGTTCCTCCGAGTCCGATTCCAAACGTGGGATCCTTCGCGATGTTTACCGATCCCGACGGTAACCTAGTCGGTCTCTTCAAGTCCGCGTCGTAAACGCACCGAACAGGCAATAAGAGCAGGCTCCTGCCGAGCCTGCTCTGCATTCCCTGCCTACAGCTTTCCCGCAACCGCTTTCGCGATGTCCAAAGTCGAGGCATTCCCGCCCATATCATATGTGCGCACTTTGCCCTCTTTGATGACGACCGCAACCGCGCTCTCAAGCTTCCCGGCCATTTGCTTCTCGCCCAGCCAGTCGAGCATGAGCTTGGCCGTGAGCAGCGTGGCCATCGGATTGACCTTGTATTGACCGGCGTACTTCGGCGCCGAACCGTGGGTCGGCTCGAAGACAGCGTAGTCGTCGCCGATGTTGCCCGATGACGCGAATCCCAAACCCCCGACCAATTGCGCACACAAGTCGGAGATGATATCCCCGAACATATTTGAAGCGACCAGCACGCCGTACGACTGCGGGTTCTTGATCAACCACATGCACATCGCGTCGATGTTGGCCTCGATCAACTCGACCCCGGGGTATTTCTTGGCGACTTCGCGCGCGGTGCGTACAAAGAGGCCCGACGTCTCGCGCAAGACATTCGGTTTTTCGACAACGGTTACCGACTTGTAGCCGAATTGCCTGGCATGATCAAACGCGGCGGCGACGATTGAACGACACGCCTCGCGCGTGTTGATGCGGCAGGAAATCGCAATATCAGCGGCGGGGACAGACTCGAACTTCTTCATGCCCTTGCTGTACTTCGCCAGAGCCAGACGAACCTCGTCCGGCACCGGATGAAATTCGACTCCGGAGTACAGGTCCTCTGTGTTCTCGCGGAAGACTACCAGATCGATGCCGTCGCGGAAGTTGAGCGGGTTCCCGTCGTAGGCCTTGCACGGGCGCAAATTGGTCTTGAGGTTGAGCGTCTGACGCAGTTTCACGATCGGTGACTGATAGACAAGTCCTTTGCCGCGCAATGATGGATCAAGTTCTGCTTCGGCTTCTTCCTTCGGCTTCGATGTGATCGCGCCGAAGAGGGCGCACTTGGTCTCGCCCAGAATCTTGAGCGTGCGGTCGGGCAGGGCATTGCCCTCTTTGCACCAGAACTCCCAGCCGATGTCGGCGGGAATGTACTCGGCGTCGAGCCGCAGCTCGTCGAGCACGATCTTGCAGGCGTCCATAACGTCCTTGCCGACTCCGTCGCCGGGCATCCACGCGATCTTGTATTTGGCCATTTCAAATCTCCTTATCCTCGTTGGGAGCGGCCAGTATGCCGACTCGCCCACCCACTTTCAAGTGGAATAAGCCCGGGGGTGACAGGATGTCCCGGTTCGTGAATTCCCTATAATGTGGACGCCAAGCGTCCTCGCTTGGCGTTTGGCATTTTGAACGAATGTCGCTCCTAATCACTCGCGCAGGCGTCGCTTGACTAGCTCTTCCGCACCACCCGCCACGACCAACTCCTGGGCCACTGTCGAAAGTGACGGGAACGGGAAGGATTTGCCGTCGTACTTGATGATCGAAGCCTGATAGTCGATGTCGATGTCGCCCGCGACAAGCGTCTTCTCCGTGGGTCCGGCAAACTTGTTCCGCAGATAGGACACCAACTCCGGGCATTCGAAAACGACGAAGCCGTTATTGAAAGCGTTCCGTTTGTAAGTCTCGGAGAATGAATGCGCGATCACGCAGGGAATCCCGCGATGGATAAGGCAAGTGGCGGCTTGTTCGCGCGACGAGCCGGTGCCAAAGTTCTGTCCCGCGACAACCACGTCACCCTTTAGTCCGATCGTCTTGAAATTCGGGTCGTAGTTCTCGAATGAAGCCATCGCCATTTCTTCCGGGGTGACATCGTCGCGATAGGTCAACTTGCCGGAATAGATGCCGTCCGTGTTCAAATTGTCGACTGGCAGCCAGAGGAGACGTCCGGCCACGCGCGATGGAAAACCCGCGACAATCTCAAGTCGCTTTGTCTCGCGTTTGGCGCGCCCATGATTGACGATGCTAAATCTCTCATTCACATTTTCGAACTTCATCGGCGCAGCGATGTACCCCGCCGCTGCTGACGCCGCCACCACCGCCGGACTGCCGAGATAAACCTGCGCGTCACGATGCCCCATGCGTCCCTGAAAGTTGCGATTTGTCGCCGAGATCCCAACCTCGCCGGCCTCAAGTGTGCCCGTTCCCAGCCCGATGCAGGGTCCGCAACCCGATGGAAGCGTGATCGCGCCGGCATCCACCAACGTCTGCCAATAGCCACGTCGTTCAGCCTCGGCCTGCACATTGGCTGAGGCCGCAGCGACATAGAACTTCACACTGTCCGCGACTTTTCGACCGCTTAGGACCTTTGCCGCTTCACCCAAGTCCTCCAAACGCGCATTCACGCAACTGAGCAGATACGCCTTGTCGATCTTCACACGCTTCTTCTCGATCTCGGGAAGCGCCGCCATCGTCTTCACATGATTAGGCCCGGAGACATGCGGTATCACGCTGCTAATATCGAGGGTCAACTCGACATCATAGTGCGCGTCGTGATCGGCTTCGAGACGGTGCTCGTACCAGTGCTCGACCCGCTCGCGGGTAATCCGTTGTGACCCCTTCTTTGCCAGATAGTCCGCCCGCCCGAAGAGGTAATCGCGCAGGACGGAATCAAATGGAAACACCCCCGCCAACGCGCCCCATTCGGTCGTCATGTTCGCGATGCTCATCCGCTGGTCCATCGAGAGTGTCTGCACGCCATCGCCGACGAATTCGCAGGCATAGTTCAGCACTTCATCGTGATTGAAGAGCCCGCATAGGGCGATGATCACATCCTTGCCGACCACGCCCGGCTGCAACTTGCCGATCAGATTCACTTTCGCGATCGGCGGCACCTGCCACCATGTGACACCGGTTGCCCAGATCGATGCCGCGTCGGTACGCACCACCGGGGTCCCCAGCGCCGCCGCTGATCCGTACAAATTCGAATGCGAATCCGAGCCGACTACCATAGATCCCGGCGTGACATATCCCTCTTCGACCATAACTTGGTGACTGATCCCGGTCCCAGCGGGGTAGAAGTCGATTCCGTACGTCTTGGCGAAGTCCGCGATCTTGGCGTATTTGCCCAGATTCTCCGGCGACATGTTCTGAATGTCATGATCGATGGCAAAGACCGGCTGCCGCGGATCGGCTATCTTCGTCGCGCCAATCGACTTGAACTTGCCCATGACCGCACTGGTGTTGTCGTGCGTCATGATATGCTTGGGCCGAATCGTGATGAAATCGCCGGCATGGACCAACTGCCCGGGTTTCAGCCCGACCGCGTGCGCCATGGCAATCTTCTCTACAAGTGTCTGTCCCATGAACTACTCTCCCAACGTAAAACGATCACAAGGCATAACCGGAGGGGATTACTGGCAGGGCGTATCGGCCGGAGTTAGCCACCGACCAATTCGAAGTCAATGAAATCGGCGTGATGAAGCACGATGCCTTCCGGGGTCCGCTTGCCGCCCGCGGCTTCTTTCGAGTGCATCGCAATCACGTGCATGACGGATTCCGGAAGACCTTGCTCCCAGGCGATACCGACACCGCTGAACGGATGACGCAAGAGCTTGCCGTGCTCGCTTTTCACAAATTGTCCGTCTTTCTTCGTGAACTCGAGCACCTTGCCGACATCGGCCAGCATCGCGCCAGCGATCATCACATCACGGTCGACCTTGCAACGATCGCCGTAGGCGGTTTTCAAGACATCCCAGCAGGCGATGCACATCTTCGTCACTGTGCGCACATGCTCGACAAAGGTCACATTGACGCCGGACACAAGGAGCGTAAAGGGCATGGAACGCAGATCGTCAAGTGACAGCGTACTTTTTTTCATGGCCGCCACCCATGAGTTTACAGTCTTGTCGCGCAGCTCGGCGTTCTTGATCTCGTTGATCTCGGGAAAGATCTTCAGAATATCGTCACGCATCTGAATTCATGCCTCCAGGGAATGACATCATGCCAAATGTCTCAACGCCGGCCCATCGTAACTCGTGTCCTTCGGATCGACCACGCGCATCGGTTTGTACCGCGTCCTCTCTTCGTGCGCGTGGGCGACCAGCCCCGGCAAACGTGCGATCATGAAAAACGCATTCGCCATCCCCGGTGCGATGCCCAAGTCAATGAGCACCGCCGCAATCGCGCCGTCGACATTGAGAGGTAGCGGCTTTCCACTCTTTGCGAAGACTTCTTCGAAGGCGCGAGCCATTGTCACACCATCGCCGGTCTTGCCCACTTCGTCGCATAGTCCCAGAAGTCGCGTCGTCCGCGGATCTTTCGTGTGCAAGCGGTGCCCGAATCCCGAAATGCGCGTGCCTTTGGATTTGAAAGCGTCGACGATCGTTGACGCCGAATCGACGAACGGCGCATTCTTATGTCGCGCATGCTCGATCGCATGCTCAAGAGTCTTCATGCAGTCTTCGATTGCGCCACCATGAAACTTCGAAATCGCCAGGATTCCGGCCGCGACCGCCGATCCCAGCGGCGCGCCGGTGGATGCGACCGTCAGTGTTGTCAGCACCGACGGGGGAGAAGTCCCATGGTCGATGGAGGAGACGAATATTGCATTCAGCAATCTCCCCGTGGCCGCATCCGGCAGTTCCCCTTGTAACGCGAGGTAGATCGCCTCGGCGAACCCGACTTTCCCCATCAACTCTTCGACCGGGTAGCCGCGCAGCCGAATCACATTCGGCCCGATCTCGGTGATGGCTGATGTCCAATGATTGTCACCCATGCGTCACATCCTAACTGACCGGGATCTTGCCGGTTTCCATCGGGCGAATCACCGCTTTGACCCCGTCGGCGATGTCGCCAAAGTTCTCGACCACGGTCGCCCCAACTTCCCGCAACCGCTTCACTTTGCCTTCATATGTTCCGCGGTCGCCCTCGATGATGGCGCCCGCATGCGAAAACCTCGTTCCCGACTGTGCGCCGCGGCCGCCGATATAGGCGACGAGAGGCTTGGTCACACGTCCCGAAGCGATGAGATCGGCGACTCGCTCTTCCTGCGACGATCCGATCTCGCCAAACATGGCCATGGCATCGGTTTCCGGATCATCCTGGAACAGCTCCATCACCGCAGGGAGGTCCGTTCCCACGATCGCGTCTCCGCCCACATGCACAATAGTTGAGAGCCCGACACCGGCGCGTGAGAGATAGTAGGCGATTGAGGACGTCATGCCGCCCGAGCGCGATGCCACTCCCACGCGTCCCGGCATAAACCAGTCCTTCGCCGCTGATGCCGATCCACCCATCATCCCGAAGACCGCTTTACCGGGAGAGAGCAGGCCGAGCGTATTCGGTCCGGTGAAACGCGCGCCCGCATCTTTCGCCGCCGCCGCGATCTCGAGCACATCGTAGATCGGCACACGGTCTGGGACAATAACGAGGAGCTTGATTCCGGCTGCGATGGCTTCGAGAGCCGCATTCTTGACCAGTGGCGCCGGAACGAAGATCACGGACACATCGATCCCGCCGGTCTTCTCGACACCCTCCATGACTGTGTCGTAAACCGGCACTCCCAGGACATCCTCGCCGCCTTTACCGGGAGTGCATCCGGCGACGACACGAGTGCCGTAGCGTTGCATGAGCTTGGTACGCGCCATGCCTTCGCGTCCGGTGATGCCCTGCACGATGACTTTCTTGGTTTCGTCGACGAGGATGCTCATGTCCCAGACATCACCTTCTTGCGGAACTCATCCAATCCGGCAATCGGCAGGTGGACTTGCCCACCCCCTGCGCCGCCGATCTTGCATTCCACTTCGCAGGCGAGGCACTCAATGCATTTACCAGCCTTGGCATCTTCACGCGAAATGTTGAGGACAGCAACGCCGTTCTCCTCTTTCAGGATTTGCGGCACGCAGGTATGTATGCAGGCCTTGGAATTGCAGGTTCGGCAGACCGCATGATCGAACGTGATCGAGCCGGTCGGCGTGTCGAATTGATAGGGTTCTTTAGCGTGCGCTTTAGGCGCCGAAGGAATGGCCAGAACTCGCTTCATTGCGTCGCGCTTCTCTTCCCCCAAAAGCGCCTTCAAGCGTTCGGCGCAGAAGTCGGCCGTGTCATCCTTCTTGTATCCCTCGACTTTGGCCGGCAGATCCTTCGTGTACTCAGTCAGTATTCTGACCGCTTCGTCTTCGCCGTTACCGCCGAGACGGACCACTGCGGGAATCGAAAGCCCTTCTTCCCAGAAGGCCTTGACCAGTCCGCGCGCGGAGTGAAACTGCTCCTGCGAGGCGACGCCTGACCCCGAACCGAAGTAGCCATCAATATTCGGCTGCGAGAGAATAATCTTGGCGGCGCGGTAGACTTTTGAGGCCGGCGGATTCCCGGAGGTGTCGGTAAAGTTCGCGATCTTATACCCGCGTTTGACCAACGCATCCATCGACATCATCGATCCGCCGCCACCGGCGCCATGAAAGCCGATGTACCCTTCGCCGCGTCCGTAACCGCGCGCCATTTCGATGAAATAGAAAGTGCCGCGATAATCGTCGCGTTCGACCGACCAGGCGATCTTGTCAAGTTCGGTCGGGGGACGTCCAAATTCGCGCGCGATCTCGATTCCCAATTCTGGATGACGGAACACACTGTTGTCGTCAACCGTGATGCGACTGTCGCAGGCGACCAGCTTGCCGTCGCCGCGCAGAACCAGCGGATTGATTTCCGCCGAACGCGCCTCCCACTGCCGTGCGACTTTCCAGAGCGTCACCAGCGCTTTGGCCAAATCCGACTGGAGGGTCCCGGACACGCCGGTCCGACGCACCGCATCGCGTGCCTCGAACTCGCGCAGACCAAGACGTACATCGATTGATGTGCGCGAAACGTTTTTGGGGTGCTTGCGCGCCAATTCCTCGATGCCCGACCCGCCAACAGAGGAGAAGATGAGCGCTGGGGTTTTGTTCGAATCGTCGACGATGATCCCGGCATAAAACTCACGCGAAATGTCAACCTTCTCCTCGACGAGGACTTCGGTCACATCGAAACCGGCGATCTTGAGCGCCAGCATCTTCTCGACGGTCGCCTTTGCTTCAGTGGCGGTCTCCGCAAACGCGATGGCGCCCTGTGCAGCCCTCGATGTCGTCCATGCCTGGGCTTTGATGACCGCTGGTAGTCCGCTCTGGGCGATGGCGGCATCGACCTCGGAAGCCGACCGCACGACCGCCCCCTTGGGGATCGCGAATCCTGCTTTCTTCAGCAGTTCCTTGCCTTGGTATTCGTGAAGTCGCGCCATGCTTCTTAGGCCCTCAAAACGGACGGGGAATATCCTCTTGGGCAGAACCTTAAGTCAACGTACACCGGAGAGTTAAAGGAAAAGAATTGTCATCGCCAACGCGTTTTCGTATAATATGTGACTCGGTAAAGCCGGGATGACTGGAGATTGCGATGAAAGAGGGAATCCATCCCAAGTACTTCAATACGGTGATCCACTGTGCGTGCGGTAACGAAATCATGACCCGCTCGACAGTCAAGGATCTGCACGTCGAAATCTGTTCGAACTGCCACCCGTTCTTCACGGGCAAACAGAAGCTGGTCGACACCGCCGGACGCGTGGAGAAGTTCCTCCGCAAGTACGGCATGACCGCTCCGGCCGGACAGAAGCCCGCGGACCAAGCGGCCCCGGCAGAATCGTAGCGTCGAGATTGTGCCCCGACTTGGGGCTTCGCGCGACGGGAGCTATCCATCCCGTCGCGTTTCTATTGCAGATAGAGCCGGGCCAAAGTGAATGGTAGCGGCGGGGCTTGACCCGCCTTGGTGCGGTGCACCACTACCGGCGGCTCAAGCGCCACCGACCGTAAAATCATGGACAGTGCCAGCCACATGCTCGATATCCTCGACACACTCGAGAAGCGGTTCGCCGATCTTGAGACTCAACTCTCCGATCCCGCGACGGCCTCGAATCAGGCCAAAATGCGCGATCTCGGCCGTGAGCATCGCCGTCTCTCCGAAATCTTCGCGGTGGGAACGGCCTATCGGCGTGCGGTCACGGAGATTGACGGGAATGAAGAAATCGTACGCGCGGGCGAAGATGAGGAACTGGTCGAGATGGCCCGTGAAGACCTGGTCCGTCTCGAAACCGATCGGGGACGGCTCGAAGAGCAGCTGCGCGATTTGTTGACACCGCGCGATCCCAACGACAGCAAGGCCGCCATCATCGAAATCCGCGCGGGCACTGGTGGGGAGGAGGCAGCGCTCTTCGCCGCCGACCTTATGCGCATGTACCTGCGCTATGTCGAGCGTAAGGGCTGGAAGACTGAAATGCTTGGCTCCAGTGAGACCGGCGTCGGTGGGTTCAAGGAAGTCGCCTTCTCAATTGACGGCGAAGATGCCTACGGCTCACTCAAGTTCGAATCGGGCGTACATCGTGTGCAACGCGTCCCGGCCACCGAGGCCTCCGGACGCATCCACACCTCGGCCGCCACCGTGGCAGTCTTGCCCGAAGCTGAGGAAGTCGACATTCAGATTCGCCCGGAGGACCTCCGAATCGATGTCTTCCGTTCCTCCGGTCCGGGTGGGCAATCCGTTAACACCACCGATTCGGCGGTACGTATCACCCACATCCCGACCGGCACGGTCGTTCAGTGCCAGGACGAGAAATCGCAGCTCAAAAACAAGAACAAGGCGCTCAAAGTCCTCCGCGCTCGTCTGCTGGCCGTGGCCGAAGAAGAGAGCAATGCCAAGATGGCCGCCGAACGCAAACAGATGGTCTCGACCGGCGACCGTTCGGCCAAAATCCGTACGTACAATTTCCCGCAAAACCGCGTCACCGATCACCGCATCGGCCTGACACTACAGTCGCTCGACCGGGTCATCAACGGCGATCTCGACGAAATCATCGACGCCCTCAAAGCCGAGGACCGTAAGGAACGATTGGCCCAGAGCAGCCAAGCCGTCTCCGCATGATACAGGGCGAGCCTTGTCCGCCGGTTCTTCACGAAAACTTGTTGAACATCGCGGGAAAGTGCACGAGATTCCAAGACCATGCCCGACCTGCGCGACATCGAGAAAGCCGGCGAACGCATCGCCAATGCCAAGTCAGCCGGTGTGAGTTACGCTGACTTCCGCGCCGTCCGCCTGACCACCGAAGACGTTTCCCTGATTGACGGCAAGCCCGACAAGATCGACCGCAAGGTGTCGTTTGGCTTTGGAGTCCGTGTGCTCGTTGATGGCGCCTGGGGATTCGCCGCCTTGCCTGGCTGCGACGAGAATCTCGCGAAACAGGCGCTCGATTCGGCCATTGGCCTTGCCCGCGCCGCCGCGAAACTGACTGTCACTCCAGTGCAGCTTGCTCCGATGAAATCGCTCCGCGGCGACTACAAGACTTCAGTCGCGAAAGACCCATTCGCCGGCTCCCTCGCCGAAAAAGTCGGCTGGCTGGCAACTCTTGATGAAGCCCTCCGCAAGACGACGGGCATCACCGGAACCGACGCCTTCATGAGTTTCCGTCGCGAGGAGAAGTGGTTCTATTCGACAGAAGGCTCGGTATTGACCCAGAACATCGTGCACTCCGGCGGCGGCATGACCGCCACCGCAATGCGTTCACGCCGCGAAGTCGGCGAACGCTCATACCCGACATCCGGCGGCCAGCATCAAAGCGGCGGATACGAAGTCATCGAACAGATGGATCTTCCCAGCCACTGCCAGAAGACCGCCGAAGAAGCACTGGCACTCCTGGATGCGCCCGTGCTGACCGAACAGACCACCAATCTTATTCTCTCCGGTGACTTGGTGTCTCTGCAAATCCATGAATCCATCGGTCATCCACTCGAATTGGATCGCGTCTATGGCTCCGAGCGCAATTTCTCAGGGACGAGCTTTGCCACGCCAGAGAAACGTGGCACGCTCAAGTACGCCTCGGATATCGTGACCGTGACATCCGATCCCTCGGCCCCCGGTGGGTTGGGCACATATGGATACGATGATGAAGGTGTACCGGCGGCGCCGGTGGCACTCATCAAAGACGGCATCCTGGTCGATTATCTCTCGTCGCGCGAATCGGGGGCGCGTCTCGGAACAGCCTCTTCGGGCGCGATGCGCGCCGAGTCGTGGATCAATCTGCCGTTGGTGCGCATGACCAACATGAATCTCACTCCCGGAAAAGGGACTCTGGCAGAGTTGATCGCCGAGACTGACCGCGGCATTCTCATCATGACACCCGCTAGTTGGTCGATCGATGACCGTCGCGAGAACTTCCAGCTCGGCGGCGAAATCGCTTATGAGATCGTGGGCGGCAAACTCGGGCAGATCTACAAGAACCCTGTCTATTCCGGCAGCACTGTCGAATTCTGGAATTCCTGCGACCGCATCGCCGGCGAAAGTGAATACCGAATCTGGGGAACACCCAATTGCGGTAAGGGACAGCCGGGGCAGAACATGCGCACCGGGCAGGGTGCAGCTCCGGCACGATTTGTGAATGTGAAAGTAGGGCAGGCGGCATGACAATGATGTGTCAGTGTGACCCCGGACACGGCTCGGCGGGAGCCTCGCCCTCCCACGAAGCGATATTGTTCCTGGGAGGGCGAGGCTCCCGCCGAGCCGCCCAGATTGCCTCCTGCGTGCACGGTGGAATTCGGGGGAAATCTCTCTGATGCTGCGCACCAAAGACCAAGTCCTCACATTGCTCGAAGCCGCGCTGAAGCGTTCTTCAGCCGACGCGACCGAATTGGTCTATCTCGAAAACCGTGAGGCGACCACACGGTTTGCCGAGAACATCATTCATCAGAACATGGATTCTACCGACGCGCGTGTCATCGTACGCCTGGTCAAGGATGGGCGGGTGGCGATTTCCTCCACGAATGATCTGACAGACCCCGGCCTCGATCGCATGCTGGCCGATGCCGCCCAAATAGCCTCACTCTTACAGTCGGATGAATCGTTCCCCGGATTGGCGAGCCCGGCTCCAACTCAGACCGTAGCCGCCTACCACGAATCGACGGCTTCAAGTTCGCCGGAGTCGCGCGCCGATGCGATCGCGCAGATTGTGCAGAGGGCCAAACCGGAAAATCTGCAGACATCCGGCTTGTATCAGACCGAGTCTCAGGCAATCGCATTTGCAAATTCGCTTGGTGTCCGCCAATGGCATGTTGAAACCCGCGCCGAGCTGTCGATCTCCACGTCTGATGATCCGACACTGGGTCAAGGATGGTCGACTGGCGCTAGCCGCGATGCGGTCAGCATTGACGCAGCCAAACTTGGCACAGTCGCCGTCGACAAGGCAGTGCGCTCCCGCAATCCCGAAGCCGTTCCCGCCGGTGATTACACCGTCATCCTCGAACCGGCCGCCGTCGGTCAGATGCTCCTGTTTCTCGGGTTCCTTGCCTTCTCCGGTAAGTCTTTCGCGCAGGGGAGAGGTGTGCTCTCAGGCAAGATTGGCGAGAAGGTCACCGGTGAGAACATTACGATCTCTGATGATCCGTTTCTTCCCGACTACCCCGGCATGCCATTCGACTACGAAGGCACGCCCAAACAACGTGTTACGCTGATCGAGAACGGGGTCGCCCGCGGTGTCGTGCATGACCGCCGCAGCGCCTCGATGGCCAAGACCGAATCGACCGGACACGCGCTGCCCCCGGACAATGCGCGCGGGCCCTATCCGAAAAACCTGGTCATGAATGCCGGCACCGCGACCATGGACGAGATGCTCGCTTCCACTGAGCGGGGCATCCTGATCACGCACTTCTGGTATCTCAACTATTTGAACCCGATGAACGCGCAACTCACCGGATCGACGCGCGATGGCACTTTCCTGATCGAAAACGGAAAGATCACCAAGTCGATTCGCAACATGCGCGCGACTCCGGCAGTGTTGGATGTGTTATCACGCGTCGAAATGATGGGGAAAGATCGCACGCTCTACCCGCAGTACTCGGCAATGATGTTCGTTCCGGCGCTCAAGATTGCCGCGTTTCCGTTTGTGGAGGACACCGAATCGTGATCCGTCGTGATTTCATGAAGATCGTATCGATCACGGCTGCGGGCTTGACGGTGTTCCGGCCCACTCTGTCGGCTCGATCCGAGACAAGACCGCCGGTCAGACCTGCCCGTCAATGGCTCTCTGGTTCAACTCGCACCGGATGCGCGCATTTGCCCGGTTCCGACCTCACTCCGCAATAATCCGACCCTTATGGCTTCAATTGGAGAGTGGCGAACCCGTCTCCGACAGGAATTGTCGGAGGTGTCCGGCGATTATGCTGCCACCGATGCCGACGCGATTTTGGGAGAAGTCATTGCGGCCAAGCCGACCCAACTCACATTGCGCTTTCAGGAGCCGGTAACTCCCACGCAGGAATCGCATCTGCAGGCGCTGTTAGTGAAGCGTCTTTCCGGGGCACCGCTCGCCTATGTCCTCGGACACATTGAATTCTACGGTCTCGATCTGCTCTGCGATGAACGAGCGCTCATCCCTCGTCCGGAAACCGAAGAGGTCGTCAGCGTAGCATTGCGCGCCCTACCAGCGCCCCTTCCGGGTGCCCGACCGTTGGCTATTGATGTGGGAACCGGCTCCGGTAATATCGCGCTGGCGATCGCGCATGAGCGGCCGGATGTGCGCATCATCGCGACCGATGTTTCCCCCGACGCGCTCGATCTGGCGCGCGCCAACCGCGAACGGCACCAGCTGACTGGCCGAGTTGATCTCATAGTTCAAGACGCGCTGAATGCCTTCCCTCAAGGCACAGACGCCGATCTCATTGTCAGCAATCCGCCGTACATCCCGCACGGAGATCCTGAAGTCCATGAGTCAGTGCATGACTTTGAGCCGCACTTGGCGCTGTATGCCGGGAGCGATGGCACCGAAAAACTCGCTGACCTGATCGCGAGTGCGCCGCGCGTGCTGAAGTCCGGGGGCGTGCTGGTCTGCGAAATCGGCTACTCGCAGGCCAAAGCGATTCGTGGCATCGTCTCGAAGTATCCAGTTTGGAACGATCCCGTCTTTCATCGCAGCATGGCGGGCTTCGACCGCGTGGTAGAGCTTCGGCTGGGCCCCTGCGTCTGAGCGCTGGACACACCCTCACACCTCCACTATACTTCCGAAGTTCGTCAGGGGAGAGAGGATCGCACCGCGCATGGAACGTCAGGCTTTGGGGTTGATCGAAACAATCGGCTTGGTCGGCGCGATGGAAGCCACCGATGCCGCCGCGAAAGCATCCTCGATTGTCGTTATCCGCACCGAAGTGACCGAAAACGCACTCGTAACCATCTACATCGAAGGCGATCTGGCCGCTGTGCAGGCCGCCGTTGAAGCCGGGGTCAACGCCTGCAAGCGCCTTGGTAAAGTCCACACTCACACTGTGATCGCGCGCCCTCACGACGACCTTGGAATCCTGGTTGACCGGCCAAATCAGAAGTGGAAGGGGCGCACGGCAGTTCCGGCGATGACGAAGACGCGTGCGACCGCTACTCAGCCGCGCACGACTCAGACTCGGCCAGCAGTGCCGCGCGCCAATCTGGGTTCGCAGGACTACGAATCCATGACCGTCTCCGCGTTGCGCCGCCTGGCACGACGCCGCGGCGATCTGCCCATCTCTGGACGTGAAATCGCGCATGCGGACAAGGAACTGTTGATTCGCCTGTTGCGTGAGGCGGGTGGCTAGGTCAGGGCAATTCAGCGAGTATGAGGGTCCCGATTGTGGGAATTGAGGTTTTGGGGAGGGCAGGGCAACTGGCGAGCCTGCTCTTGAGCACTGCCCTGATTAGTGGATGCGGTGGGACGGTCCCTTACACTACTGCCCCCGGATATGAGACGACGCTGATTCCCGGTACCGAGACTTGGGCTGTGTGGATATCGCAGGAGTCAGTACAACGGCTCGACGTCTATGTGGCACAGAATCCAGGTCCAACTCAACCGGGACAGAGCCCTACGGAAGAAGGATTTTTGATCCCTGACGATTTTGTTGCCGTTCAGGAGTTGCCACACGCGATCTCCGAAGTCGCACCGCGGTACCCCCAGACAACTGCAGGACTGGTAGCAACAATCTGGATTACGGCGCTTGTGCTGAAGGATGGGTCGGTGGGCGCCGCGAAAGTGGTAAGAAACTCGGGCACCAATTTCGGGATTGAGCGAGCCGCACTGGAAGCAGCCATGCAATACAGGTACAGCCCGGCACTTCAAAACGGAGACAACGTGGCGATGTGGGTCCAATATGCCATCGAGTATCGCTCGGACATACTTTGAGATTCCCCAACACTCGACTTGGCTCGAGCGCCAACCACGAATCCCCATGCCCACCGCCCCCGAGTTCATCCAAAACGCCACGATTGCAGCGATGGCGTTCCGCGACCTCGATCAGACCCGGACCGACGCCATTGTCCGTTCGGTCTATCTCGCCGCGCTCGACCATCGCGTCGATCTGGCGAAGATGGCGCATGAGGAGACGGGGATCGGGACTTGGGAAGACAAAGTCGTCAAGAATGTCATCGCCACGCAGCTTGTTTATGATGACATCAAGAATCAGCGAACCGTCGGCGTCGTTGGCCGGGACGACCGCAACGGTGTTGTCGAAGTTGCGCAATCAATCGGTCCGATCCTCGCCTTCATTCCGGTTACGAATCCGACGTCGACGACCATTTTCAAATGCCTGATCGCACTCAAGACCCGTAACCCGATTATTTTCAGCCCTCCCGGGGGAGCGCGCAAGTGCACTGCGGCCGCGGCCGAGATCTGCTATCAGGCGGCGCTGGCGGCTGGTGCGCCAGAGCACTGTATCCAGTGGCTTGGGCGCGCCTCAGAAGACATTCTGCAAGAACTGATGGTCCACAAGCGTCTGGCGATGATTCTGGCGACGGGGACCAATTCGATTGTCCAGAAGGCCTCAAAATCCGGAACGCCCAATATCGGCGTCGGCCCCGGTAATGTCCCCGTCTACATCGGTCGTACCGCCGACATTCCTTTCGCGGTTCGCTGTATCATCGAGTCCAAGACATTCGATTACGGCACCATTTGCGCCAGCGAACAAGCCATTGTCGTAAAACGGCAGGTCAGCGAAGAGGTCATGGCGGAGTTCAAGCGCCAAAAAGCCCACTTCATGACTCCCGAGGAGATCGAGAAAGTCGAGCGCATCGCCTACGATCCCGAACGCCGCATGATGCGGCCGACCGTGGTCGGCCAGAGTGTCCAGGCAATCGCACGCAGTGCCGGTATCACAGTCCCCGATGATGCCGTCTTGCTGATCGGCAAACTCGATGCCGTGGGCCCGGAGCATCCTCTTTCGGCCGAGATCCTCGCCCCGATCCTCGCCTTCTATATAGAGGAGGATTTCGAGGCCGGCATCTACCGCTGCTCGGAGATCACGCGCTTCGGCGGAATCGGACACACCGCTGTCATCTATTCCAACACCGATGAACGCATCGAGTATTTCTCGCGCATGATTCAGGCCAGCCGCATCCTGGTCAACATGCCGGCTGCCCAAGGCGCGCTCGGCGGCATCTACAACACACTGCACCCGTCGTTCACCCTGAGTTGCGGTTCCGGCGCCAGCAACACCACGACCGACAACATCACGATCCGGCATCTGCTCAACATCCACCGCGTCACCCGCCGTCGCCCCAATCCCCGCTGGGAGAACTTTGAGAAGTCGCGATACCTCGACCCGACGACTTCGGCGCCCGACATCGAATCCGAGTTCAACCGCAACTTCTGACAACCGGGACTGTCAGAGCCGGCGACTCTCGCCTATGACAATGCGGCCCATGATCCTAAACCGCGATTGACAGAAAAACACTCAGCTCGCCAAATCCCCTTGTCCGGTATCAGTCCTTTGACGTTGATTCACGCTGCGACCGCGATAGTGCGGCACTGACCTGATTCGTCAGAGAGGCCACAATGAAACGAATACTCGTGACTGGAGCGTTGGGTCAGATCGGTTCGGAATTGGTCGCCACCTTGCGTCACCAGTACGGCGCCAGCGATGTCATCGCGACCGACATTCGCATGCCTTCCGATGTCACGCTACGTGACTCCGGCCCCTTTGAATTCCTCGACTGCACCGACCCGAATCATATCACTCGGGTGATGCAGATCTACAAGATCGACACCGTCATTCATCTGGCATCGCTGCTATCGGCCGTCGCGGAGACCCGGCCGAATCAGGCCTGGCAGATCAACGTCAATGGCCTCTACAACATGCTGGAGGCGGCGCGCCAGTACAAATGTGCACTGTTCTTTCCGAGTTCTATCGGAGCGTTCGGTCATTTGACCCCGAAGTACAAGACGCCACAGGACACGATCCAGCGGCCGGACACGATGTACGGTGTCACGAAGGTCACCGGGGAGCTTCTGTGTGACTACTATTACAAGCGCTTTGCGGTCGACACCCGCGGCCTGCGGTTTCCCGGCCTCATCTCCTACCAGACTGAGCCGGGCGGCGGCACCACGGATTATGCCGTCCAAATCTTCTACGAGGCGATCAAGCATCGCCGCTACACTTGCTATCTTCGCGCCAACACATCCATGGACATGATGTACATGCCCGATGCCCTGCGGGCCGTGATGGAGTTGATGGAAGCCGATGCCTCGCGTCTGGAGCACCGCAATGCCTTCAATCTCACGGCGATGGCATTCACTCCCGAAGATTTGGCGCGCGAAATCATGATTCACATACCGGATTTCTTGATGGAGTATTCGATCGACCCGGTGCGGCAGGACATCGCCGATTCCTGGCCCGACCTGCTCGATGATTCGGCGGCGCGCGCAGAATGGGGATGGAGACCGGAGTTCGATCTTAAACGCATGACCAACGAGATGATCGAGCGCGTGACCGACAAACTGCCGGAACGCGCCGAGACTCCCGCCTGGCGACGTTGATGTGATCATCGGTATCGGAATCGATATTGTCGATGTGGAACGCTTCGCAAGGCGTCTCCCGTCCGAGCCCGGCCTAAAGGAGGACTTGTTCACCGAAGGCGAAATCGCACACTGCGGAGGCAAAATGCGGAGCGCCGAGTGCCTGGCCGCTCGTTTCGCCGCCAAAGAGGCATTCTTGAAAGCCCTTGGGACCGGCTGGCGTGATGGCATCGCGTTTCGGCAGATCGCGATTTCATCCGACGAATTGGGTAAACCGGGTATGAATCTGACAGGGAAAGCCAGGGAGGCCGCCGACGCACGTCACACCCGCGCCATCCATCTGTCTTTCTCCCACGAAAAGACACACGCTGTGGCTGTCGTTGTTCTCGAAGATTGAGGAGAAACATCCGTGCCTTCGAACATTGGTTCGTATGAAAAACGCGTCAAAGGGTTCGACTGGTCCATCGCCGAAAAGGAATTGGGCTACAAACCCGGCGACTCGCTCAACATTGCCTGGTATTGCACCGACCGGGTGTGCCAACAGGGGAAGTCCGCAAAGAAGGCCTTGGTTTGGGAGGATTCGGCCGGACGGCAAAAGACCTATACCTACAACGATATTCGGCTCGCCAGCAACACGATCGGCAATTTTCTGCGTGGACTCGGCATCAAGGACGGCGATCGTGTTTGTCTCTTCATGGATCGTATCCCCGAATTGTACTTGGGTTTCCTCGGCATTCTCAAAACTGGCGCGATTGCACAGCCGCTCTTTTCCGCTTTCGGCGACGAATCGCTCTTCGTGCGTTTGAACGATGCCGGGACACGCGCGATCATCACGCAACGCAAGCATGTTGCGAAAGTGCGCAAGATTCTCGCCCAGCTTCCTTCACTTGAATTCATCATTGTCGTCGATCACGATGGCGTGAAGCCGCTCCAGGAGCGTGAGACTGCGTTCTCGCTCGAGACGGCGAAGCCGGTCGAGCAGTTTGAGACATTTCCGACTTCCGCCGAATCCCCCTCCGTGCTGCATTACACTTCCGGCACGACCGGGCAACCCAAGGGCGTCAAACATGTCCACTACTCGCTTGTCTCGCAATACTTGACCGGTAAGTGGGTGCTTGATCTCAAGGACGATGACATCTACTGGTGCACCGCCGATCCCGGCTGGGTGACCGGCACTTCCTATGGCATCATCGCGCCGTTCGCGCTCGGCGTGACCCAATGTGTGCTCGATCAGGGATTCTCCGCGGAAGCGTGGTACAAGTTCATCGAAAAACACAAGGTCACGATGTGGTATTCCGCGCCCACCGCGATTCGCTCCCTCATGAAGGCGGGGGATGAGATCATCAAGAAGTATGATCATTCATCGTTGCGTCATTTGTGCAGTGTCGGCGAGCCGCTCAACGCCGAGGCGGTGGTCTGGTCGCAGCGTGTTTTTGGTTTGCCGTTCCACGACTCCTATTGGCAGACCGAGACCGGTTCGATCATGATCACGAACTTTCCGGATCTGGCGGTCAAGGCGGGGTCGATGGGCAAGCCGTTTCCCGGCATCACCGCGGCCGTGCTCGATCCGAAAACTCATGAGCCGCTTCCCGGTCATGGCAGGATTGGATTGATTGGGTTCAAGCCCGGTTGGCCGGCGATGATGCGCACCTACTGGAACAACGAAGCCACCTATCAGAAGAAGTTCAAGAACGGCTGGTATCTCTCCGGTGACCGCGCCAAGATCGACGATGAGGGGTATTTTTGGTTCACCGGACGCGATGACGACATCATCAACACCGGCGGCCATCTGGTGAGTCCTTTCGAAGTCGAATCAGCGCTGCTTGAGCATCAGGCCGTAGCCGAATCGGCAGTGGTCGCCAAGCCCGACCCGATCAACCTCGAAGTCGTGAAAGCGTTCGTCACGCTCAAGCCCGGTTTCCAAGCCACCACCGATCTCGAGCTGGACATCATGAATTATATCCGCAAGAAGCTCTCACCGTTGGCCATGCCGCAAGAGATCGAATACGTAGACTCCCTGCCGAAGACCCGTAGCGGTAAGATTATGAGGCGTGTTCTCCACGCCAAGGAGTGGGGCGAAGAGATCGGCGATACGTCGACATTGGAGAATGATTGATAAAGGAGTGTCTGAATGGATGACATGCAGAAAGTCGTGCTCGATTACGTCAAGAAGGAATACATGGAGGAGGACGACGATCTGACCGTGGATGCGCCGCTGATCTCCTCCGGTATCGTTGATTCTTTCTCGATGGTCTCGCTCAAACGCTTCCTCGAGAACAAATACAAGATTTCGATACCCGACGACCAGGCGACGCCGGAGGCATTCGATTCCGTCAACAAGATCGTCACGTTGGTCAAACGTTTTACGAAGTAGAACCGGCCTCGCATTTCAGTTCACCCGGGAGGGCGAGGCCGGACACGGGCCGAGCCGTCTCAGTGCCGGGAGACTAGAGTCGCCGGCTGTCAACATTAGGAGTTCCCCATGAGTTTCTCAGATCGCGCCCGCGGCGCCTATCAGGATACACTCAAAGGCATTCTCGATGCAGGGCTATTCAAACAGGAGCGTTTCATTCACTCGCCGCAAGCGGCGGACGTCGAAGTCGAATTCCCCGCCGGGGCCGCCACGAAGAAAGTCATCAACATGTGCGCCAACAACTATCTGGGACTGTCCAGCCACCCGGATGTCGTGAAGGCAGCGCATGAAGGACTCGACCGCCGCGGCTATGGCATGTCTTCGGTGCGCTTCATCTGCGGCACACAGGACATTCACCGCGAATTGGAAGAAAAGGTCACCCAGTTCCTCGGGACAGAGGCCACGATCCTGTTCCCCTCCTGCATGGACGCCAACGCCGGCGTCTTCGAAGCGATCCTGACCAAAGACGATGTCATGATCTCCGACCGCCTCGTGCATGCGTCAATCATCGACGGCATCCGCCTCTGTAGCGCCATGCAGGATACCTTCAAGCACTCGAACATGGAGCACCTCGAAGAGAAGCTCGCCATGCACGCCGACAAGCGCATGCGGATTGTCATCACCGATGGCGTCTTCTCGATGGACGGCGACACCGCCCGGCTCGACGCGATGGTGGCATTGTGTCGCCGCTATGACGCCATGCTCTTCGTCGATGACTCCCATGCCTCCGGCTTCATCGGCAAGACGGGGAGAGGAACCCATGAGAAGTGCGGCGTCGTGGGGGAGATCGACATCATTACGACGACCTTCGGCAAGGCATTGGGCGGCGCGTCCGGAGGTTGTGTCTCCGGCAGGCGCGAACTGGTCGAAATGTGCCGTCAACGCGCCCGGCCGTACCTGTTCTCCAACACGATTGCCCCGGTTGTTGTCTCGGGCGTTCTGAAAGTGCTTGAGATTCTGACCAAGAGCACCGAGAGGCGCGACAAACTCGAGCGCAACACTGCCTACTGGCGCAAGGGTCTTTCCGAGGCGGGCTTTGTACTGAAAGAAGGGGACACCCCGATTGTGCCCGTGATGTTCTTCAACGCCAAGCTGTCACAGGATTTCTCGCGCGATCTGTTCGCAGAAGGGATCTACGCCGTCGGTTTCTTCTTCCCGGTGGTAGCCCAGGGGCAGGCCCGGATCCGTACCCAGATCTCGGCCGGCCACGAAATCCACCACCTCGACAAGGCGCTTGCCGCCTTCATCAATGTAGGGAAGAAGTACAACATTCTCGGCAAGTCGAAGAATGAGGTCATTGAGATGTATGGGGCATAAACTCGCGTCCCTGTATAGACTTACGTAAGGAGTCGATCGCGTATCACGCCGCTCACGAGGCTGTCAATTTGCATTTTCGTGTTGCGACGCCGCTTGACCCGGGCGAAGAAGTTGATTGAGATTCTTCTTGCAGCGGGACAACGCATTCATCTCAAGTGACTTTCAGAGAGGAGCCACCGTGATCACGCGTAACGCATTCTTAGGGGGGTTCGTTTCAGCGATCGCCATGACCCTATTTGTTCACGGAGGAAATGCAGGAGAGGTCCAGGCTTCCGATGCCAACCGCACTCTGTCCGTTGACAACGGAGGATATCAGGTCGCAGTTCTTCCGGCCAGTTCTTACGATGGGACGCATGATTGGGTCTCGCGAATCGAGGCGACTGGCGCGCTCGTGACAGTTGTCGCCTCTCCCAGAATTCTGCTAGTGTATTGCAGCGAAGAGCAGCTCGTCCGGATCCGATCAGCGGGGATTTCAATCGGAAATTACGATATCAGGACGAGCCTCACTGCTGGTGCCACTTTCTCGCCTTCCGAACTCGCAGTGATTAATGTTGCAACTGAGGGATTCGATACGCGCGTTGCAGATTACGGTCAACCTGAAGATCCTCGCAACCAATGCCATTTCATCGAATTGCAGGAAGAGCTTGTTTCAATGTCCAGCACCTCGGATCTCAGCGCAGCGGACTTGAGAGATAGATCTGAGCAGGTAAATGGCAGAGCTGACGTCCAGACATACGAAGGCAAAGCAGACACCATGACTGGCCACATTGCTCTGGGCCTATTCCTGTTCGAGAGCGATGGCACGATAGACCCAGATCGGTGGGACTGGCAGTCCTTCGAGGTGGATTCAGTTGCTAAATGGGTTACCGATGCCATGAGTAAGCAGGCAGTCGATGCAGCCATTCTCTATGCGCAGCGACTCACGTGGCATATCATCGTGTTCGGACCGACGGATTCACTCATGCAAGTCCCTTGGCAATCGCAGTACCATGCCGGTTCATCTCCCGGGTTACAGAAATTCCAATTCGATACCCTCCCGGCACATATTTACAATAACTTTGGGCTTCCCGGCGACTCAAGTTGGGGGGCAGGATACCAAACGGGCGGCACGTGGAATAACCGGTCTTGGGCATGCAACCAGTTTCTTGCGGACTCCGCCACGCGTCGAGATAGTATGGTCGTGCACCAGGGAGTTCATCACTTCATTCAGCATTTGCCGGATACGTGCGGCAGCGTCCCAGCCGTGACGAGTGAGTTTTTCCCGACGGCGATGTTCTCTCGTGCAGCTTGGTACAAATTCCGTCGCAGTACATGGCCCTCGAACCCCTGTTCCAATTATAGCTGGAGCGAAACCTCGGGCCTGAAGTGGGGGGGCGCTGTCCACGAGAACTCACATATATGGGGCTCGTGGGATGAAGGCGCTCAAGACTGCTACCCCGGCGGGGATGCCGCGTGGATAATCGGCGTCAACCCGATTGTCTACTACCCCATGAAGAATATGAATTACAACGTCTGGGACGCTGGCTCGAGTTGCCCATTCCCGAATTTCACTTTTGTCTGCGGTTTAGGGTCTCCCCCGATGTGCCCATCGACGGCGCGACAGATTGGCTGGTGGGGGCATGACTTTGGAGATGCATGGCCACCCTACCCGACCGAGCTCTCAGAAAACGGAGCCTACCACAAAATCGGAGGCTTTGAGTGGCTCGGCGGGAGCGTGCCCTATAACGGGTATGGATCCGTTTCATTTGAGAATGATGCAGACAGTGTGTCGCCTCAATTCCTCGATCAGGATGGCCGGAGAAACTTGGCAATTAAGGACGGAGACAAACTCGACAATGGTGTCTATTTCACCGGGCAGCTAAACGATGGAGCGCTTGACAGTTTCAGAGTGGTGATCTCCAACCACGGGACGGGCTCCCATCGGTACTTCGATGCTGACACCGGCAAGCTTTATCTGAATGCATGGTTTGACTGGAACGGCGACCGGGATTGGAATGATGCCGGGGAGCAGGTCATCTCAAGCTTTTCTCTCATCCCCGCCAATAACGACGACCTTTCAGACACGATCCTTTTCACCGTGACTCCTCCCTCAGGGTACGCGGATACCTTTTGGGTGCGGTTCCGGTTGGACTACGGGGAAGACTGTGGCCAGTACATTCGACGGTATTCCGACGCCGGTCTAGACGGCCCTGTTGGCGCGGCAGTGTACGGTGAGGTCGAAGATTACTACTTCACAAACGGCTACTTCTGGGTCAGGGGGGACATCGACGATAATCACATCATCGACGTGATCGATGTGAGCCTTCTCAACGCATACATTTTCCAGGCGGGCGAGGCTCCTGATCCGGTAGAGAAAGGGGACATAGACTGCAACGGCTGGGTTGATATCATTGACTACATGAAGCTCTACAATTACGTGTTTCGCCATGCAGCACCGCCCTGTGCTCGGCAGTGATTTCATTCATCGGTGTCGATCCTCTGACGTAGGAATGCCTCCGGTGGGCCGCCGTCTCGCGTATCGGGTGTGGTGGCGGCTCCCGGGGAATCAGATTTTGCAGAGAACTATCGGGCTTTCAACTTCGTGTATTTCAGTATGTTACAGAGCGGCCTCTGATTGGGCGATGACCTCGGCTGATTTACTTGAGGGGCGCTGGAAACCCGCTTATGCCCAATCCTGACAAAGAATTGGATCAATCCCCCACTCCGGGAAAAAACGCAGAAAGTGGGTTGACAGATTTGGGAGGTGCTTCTATATTGACTTCGCCGAATGACGTTACCGCATGATAAACGGCACTCTAGTAAAACAGTTTACCACAGTATTGGGGTTGCAACGCTGACCAAGTGACAGGCATCGCGTCGGGGCAAGTGCGAGTCCGCTTGCACAACCACCTCGGCGCGACACAGTACCGCAACCGTAAGAAGGCGAAAACACGAAACAAGCTGTAACGGCGCCGCACCCACGGTGGCCGTGACCAAGGTCTACGGGGGAGGAGATCCGAAGGCAGTACCAAAGTTCTGAGAGAGCACTTCACCTCAACTCATCAGGATGGCTCAAAAAAGGGTCTTCACCAATGTCTCGCTCCACTCGCAACTTGTTCGCACAGGATTGTCAAAACCAAACTCTCACCGCCGCTGCCGCCACGAAATCGGCAAGCTGCCGGCGGGGTTTGTCCATTTTTGCATGTTGATCGACCCCGTACGCCATCCGGTGCGGGGTTTTTCTCTGGATGATTGAAATGCTAACCACAAAGTCAACCAACCACCCAACCCAAACCAGACAACACGGTGAAAGGAGGTGTTGCGGACGAAGAGTCGTTCTTTAAACGCTCACTCCAGTCAACATTAACCGTGATCGATTTACAGGTCCATGCAGTACGGAGGTGAGGTTTAAAGGAATAGTCGAATGATTGAGGCACAGCAGCAAATCGCTTGGCACGGTAATCAGGGGGACTTTCTATCGTGTGGGTTCCCTAAAACGAAAGTGTCTCTCGTTGGGGAATTCGAATCTGTAACTTGAGAATGAACTAAGGAGCAAAACACAATGAAGCGTTTTGCAATGACCATTAGCCTGGCAGCGTGTTTGGTCTTCCTGTGCGGTGTGACCGTGATGGCGGCGAATACCCTCATCATCGATTCACCCACCGTAGCACCAAACGCCACAGGAGTAGTCCTGGGTTTCTATCTTTCGAATGACGAAGACGCCACCGGATTGGTGATGCCCTTCGAACTTCGCGAGATCAACGCAGGATCGTATGTTATGACATCGTTCTCACCTGGTCCGAACCCGGCTGGCCGCTTGCAGAATAGCCCGCTGGGCCCGGCCTTCAACGAAAACGATCCAGGCGGCTGGCCGGGTGCCAGTATCACCACGAGACGGTATGACGTTCCGTCAGGAGTCAACTCCTGCTCGGGCCCCGTTTCGAGCACTTGGGCCGTCGCCGCTGGTCAGATTGGTTTCACCACTCCTGACGCGACTCTCCACGCCACTGTGTCGACCGGCGACGAGAGCATCGGTCAGAACATCGCCCTCGCGGCGGGAACCGATCCGGCTGGTGTTCCTTCCTACCAGTACACCTTTAACGTCACCGGCGTGCAGGGCCAGTTCATCGTTGATACGATGTGCACCGCTCCGGCCTCGCACCTCGGCTATGTGAACCGCCAGACGCAGTTTGTTCCGCTGGCCTTCACCGCTGGCGTCGTGACGATCTTCCAGCCGCCGAACGCGTGCCCGATCATCGCTCCGGCCGGCCCTGGCAGCGCCACTGTTGGTGCCCAGTCTTGCGTGCCCCTTTCGGCGCAGGATTCTGATGGCCCGCCGACCCCTGGCGATCCGATTACCTTCCACCTGGCTACCGGAGCTCCTGTCACAGCCGCCATCGTCGGCAACTCGGTTTGCGTTACGCCGACTTGCGCTGACGTTGCTAATGGCATCAATGTTACCGTCTATGCCAGCGACCGTGGCCCCAGCGCTACCTGCGAAGCTAGCGCCGGTTCCTTCACCACCGTTCACTTCGACGTTCAGTCCGCGCAGTTGAACATCTCCTGCGGCAACGTGTCGGTCCATTGGGCTGGCGCGGATGCGTCGCAGCAGATCAATGTGTCCGGCGGTTGCCCGCCGTACACCTTCGCCCAGCAGTCGGGTGTTGGTTCGACCGATGCGAACGGCCTCTGGTCATACAACCAAGGTTGCTCGGACGTCGGCACATCCTCAATCACCGTGCGCGCGACCGACATCAACAATGACTTCGTCGAGTGCACCTTCAACCTGACGGTTAACAACGTCGCGCCGGTTTGTGCAGTTATCGCGCCGACGCTGGCCCCGCAGGGTGTCGAAACCGTGATTGATGCCGGCCTTGCCTCAGGCGATGCCGATGTTAACACCTACACGCTCGTGACCGGAACTGGCTGGGCCGATGAAGACATGACGGCCGCCGGTGTCTGGTCCGCGACCCGTCCGGGTGGCGATGGCGCTTCCTACACCGTGACCTACACCGTTTCCGACGGTTGTGCCACCATCACCTGCCAGTTCGACGTTATCTTCGAGAATCCCTGCGTCACGATCGTGAAGCAGGGCACCGATTCCTCCTACGGCTGCTGGTTTAACGGCCAGCAGGCGACCGTTTGCATCGTGGCCGAAGGCGGCGCCGTTCCTGGCGACGCAGGCGGTTTTGATTTCTTGATTTGCTACGATCAGAGCGGTCTGTCCTTCCTGGGCGCCTCCGGCGGTCCGGAAGGTTGGGAGTACTTCACCTATCGTACTGGTCCGTTCGGTGGTAACTGCGGCGGTGGCTGCCCAGATGGCTACATCAAGCTGATCGCGGTCGCAGAAATGAACAATGGCATCCCGGTCGATCCGGCCGACTTCAACCTCGACGGCAAGACCCTGGCCTGCATGACGTTCAACGTTACCTCCGACCGCAATTTCATCAACAGCTGCCTGCACGTCGGCTTCTGCTCGTTTAATTGCGGCGACAACTCCATCTCCGACAAATCCGGTAATATCCTCTGGGTTCCGCGTGATGGCGTTAATCTCGGCGCCTACTACGATTGCGTTGGCAATCCGAAGCCAGGCTATGATATCGAAGAGGCGATCTCCTATTGCCCGGGCGCCATTTGCGTCTGCGAGCCCCCGGATGATCGTGGTGACCTGAACCTCAACGGTATCGCCAATGAGATCGGTGATGCGGTTCTGTACACGAACTACTTCATCTATGGTTCGGGCGTGTGGGATCCGACATGGGAAGCCGTCCAGATCCTCGCCTCCGACATCAATGATGACGGTATCGTGCTGACCGTTGCCGACCTTATCTACCTCATCCGCGTCATCACCGGTGACGAGCAGCCGTTCCCGCCGGGAACCGGCACTGGTTCGCCGAAGGTGTCCCCGTATGCCAACTCGGTTGACGTGAGCAGCGATGTCGCCAATGGCGCCGTCACGGTTCGCACCAATTCGTCGGTTGACATCGGTGCGGCGTTGTTGGTCTTCCGCTATAGCGGTTCAGTTGGCGCGCCCGTGCTCGCCAACAACTCCGGCCTCGAAATCCGCTCGAACGCCGCCAATGGCGAGCTTCGTGTGTTGGTTTCGCAGTCGGTCGAAGCGGCCGCTTCGCGCCTGACCGCCGGCTCCAACTCGCTGGTCACCGTCCCGGTGAACGGCACGATCGAGCTGGTCGAATCGCAGTTCTCCGATTACAGCGGCGGACTTCTCTCGGTGAACGCGGCTTCGCGCACGCTCCCGACCGAATACGCTCTCTTGCAGAACTATCCGAACCCCTTCAACGCGGGCACGGTCATTCCGTTCTCGTTGGTTGAGGGCTCCCGTTACGAGCTGACCATTTACAACGTGGCTGGCCAGGTCGTCCGCACCTTCGCTGGTGAGGGCGTCTCCGGTATCAATCGCGTTGAGTGGAACGGCCGTACCGCGGATGGCGTTGAAGCCGCCACCGGTATGTACTTCTACCGCGTGAATGCGAACAACTTCGTCGCCACCAAGAAGATGGTGCTGCTGAAGTAACCGGTAGTTCCCACACATCGGGGGAGGGCATCGCGCCCTCCCCCGGTGATTTTCGCAATTCGATTGACAAGACGCTCGCAGCAAGTTATTAGTAGATAGTAGCAGGGTGGGCTTAGCCTACCAGAACCCCTACGGAGGTCAACACAGAAGCGATAGAGAACGGTTTACCGTGAGCGCTCTACAGCGAACGGTTAGTGGTTCGGATCGCCAATAACGACAGAGGAGAAATAGCAGTGCGTATACCCAGCCCGAGTTCCGTCGCACCGACGGTATCCACCCGGCTGGGATTTTTGTTTTTGGGGGCACAGACTGAAGTCCGTGCCACCGAAGAGGGTTCGGACGTATTCTCAAACGAAAAAGCTCTTGGTACCGCAGGCTGTAGTCCGCATTCGAAGGTTGGAATCGGCTCTTCAGGAGGACAGGCATTCCTGCCTGTCATGGCGTCACGAATTGAGGACGGCTCTTTGTCCTCGATTTGTGACACCAAAATTCGCCCCATGACTCGCCTCGGACGACCGGTCAAAGAGCGACTGGTGCGTCCGAGGCGATGGACAGGCAGGAATGCCTGTCCTCCTGAAGTCGCATTCCGGTGGCAGCCTGTGAGCTTACCCCCGGAAAAGTGTCAGTTTTACGAGGCAAAAATCCCGGTAAATCGCTATATTGTGTGGGCAGTTAGGGACCCTTTTGTACCGCAGGTTTTTGGTCAAAGTCAATCCAGTTTGAAGCTCTTGGCATGCCCCAACAAAGTGCAGAATTGTCCAGTTTAGAGATTGTGGATAAGTGGTCGTTACCAATTGAGCGAGGTTGAACGGCGGTGGGCTCCGCCCACCGATTTCACGCGACACAGTAGAAAGGAAAGCGAGGACATTCAAGCGGCGCTTGACGGCTCAAACGGAACTTGATCTGCCATTACTGTACCTGCCGCAAAAAGCAATTCGTCCTACCGCGATTGGTTCGTACCGCTTTATCCCGAGCGAAGTCGAGGGACGCCCACTCGACAGCATCGAGTCGGGCACTGGGTTTGCGATTTGAACCACAACGAGATCGGCCGAAGGTCCCCCACAAGAGGTGGGGGAATGGACCGACAGAAGTAGAAGAAGGCGTTGCCCGCCAACACTGAACCGGCCCTCACCGCTCAGTGACCCGCATCGGGAAGGCGGATCAACGGCAAACCTGGGTAACCCGGCGGACGTGCCGGACAAGGGAAACTATGCAAGCGGTTGCACAACGCACACATGGCTTTGCTCCGGCCGGGATGTTTTGCCGTCTCGGTCGTTTTGAGCAGGCGCAAGCGGCGAATTCGCAAAAAGTGTCTTCGAAAGGGGTCAGGAAAATGCATCGAATATCCTCAATCAATCAGCATCCGGGAATTTCTCGCGCCGTGGGAGCATTGCTTTTTGCTCTGACGGTGGGTGCGGTTGTGCTGGGTTGGGCACCTTGCGCGGACGCGCAGACGCCTTCCGATGTCGACACCATCCGGGTTGTCAACACGAGCGTCGTGATCGGGGATACGTTCGACGTCACGTTTTACCTGAGGAACGTCGATACACTCGGTGGCTGGACTTGGCGTGTTGAATACGATACATCGCTGATCGAGCCACTGACCGACACGGCTGGATTGGGTGTAAACGTCGAACTCGCGACCTGTTTGCGGGGCACACTCCCGCCTCCCGGTGGTGATGTCGACCCACTGGATTCAATCTACACATGGGAAACGTTTTCTGGCGGTGTGCCAGATCCGGGCGTCGTGACCTTCGTGGCACTCGATCAGACCATCACGCGAACTGGCGGTGCTGGTACGCCATACATCGATCCCCCTCCCGCTTCGGTGCTCCGTCCCGGTGGCGGAAACCTCATGCGTATGAAGTGGCTGTCTAAGCCGTATGCAACTCCGCAAACGACGTCGATCAACTTGGAAGAGGATCCGCAGAATCCAACCTCACACAACACGGTAACAGACTGGCGGCTACTTATCTTCAAGCGTCCGGTTCTGATCGACGGAGCCATCACACTCTTCAGTGGCACCGATCCCGGCGGAAACAACCCCCCAACGTTACCGCCGCCGGCATCACCAGTGACCGCTGGGCAGGGTGACCTTCTCACCTTCAATGTTACGGCGACCGATCCTGACGGCGACTCACTCAGCCTTATAGCTTTCAATCTCCCAACGGGCGCGACCTTCACGCCGAACAACCCCGTGAAGGGGGATGCGGCCGTCCAAGGGACATTCCGCTGGACGCCATCGTTTTCGCAATCAGGGACTTTTGTTGTGAATTTCCAGGCCACTGACAGCGCCGGTCTGACCAGTCCGATCCGTGCAGTTACGATTGACGTAGTCGAAGTGCCGCGCGACTTGTTATTTACCACCTCGATTCATGATCAACTGCCACAAGGCGGTGTCCCCGGGGCGATCGGGGTCGTCATTCCGGTCAATTTCGTCCAGGTCCAGACGAGCTACGGAGTCCAGTTCGACTTCGTCTATGATCCGACATCATTCACGCCGACACAGGTGCAAGCGTCCGACCGGCTCGACGGATTCAGCATCTACGAAAACCATGGTGAAGTTGCGGGGCGAATCCGCATCGTCGCGTTCAATCTTTCCGCCGACCCCATCGGCGTTGGAACGACGAGCGTCCTGTTTAACATCATTGGCAACATCCCTCCAGGGGCCACACCAGGCGCCTACGAGATCGTGTTTGAGAACGCCTTCGAGTCTGTCAATCCGGATCCGAATGTGTCTGGGGTCGATCTCGCGACCGAGGGCGGTTTCGTCTTCGTCGACTATCACGGCGACGTAAACCTCGATGGACGCATCGACGTGGCCGACGTGGTCAATGTCGTCGGATACATCCTGGGAGACCACCCGCTCACGTTCCGTCAGTTTAGCGCCGCTGACGTCGTCACCGACGCGCTGGTGGACGTGTTCGACTTGGTGGAGATCATCAACATCATCTTCGGCCAGCCGCCGTTTAACAACGTGCCTTCGGGAATTCCCGCTGTCCTGTCTCTGGCCTATGATCCTTACGACGGTCCGAGTGGTTCTTATGTCCTCTCAGCCGATCTGCCCGACGAAGTTGCCGGCGCGCAGATCGAGATCCGGTACGACAAATCGAAAATGATACTGGGTGCCCCCGAGCGCGTCGGCTCTGCAGCGGGCGTGAACCTCTACTACCGCAGCGGCAGTAACGGTCAGGTGAGCGCGATCCTGCTCCGCAATCCGTTTGAAGAAGGCTCGAAGATCCCGTCTGGAAAT
Source organism: uncultured Ignavibacteria bacterium (assembly GCA_964371625.1). Lineage (GTDB taxonomy): Bacteria > Zixibacteria > MSB-5A5 > WJJR01 > WJJR01 > JACQFV01. The sequence continues at coordinate 1,269,731 of CAYJMP010000002.1, forward strand.
AGCTCGTTGCTGCGCATTCCGGTCTCGTCGATTGCCGCCGGCGCCACGCCCGCCGCTCGCATCGACGACGCCAAACTCTCAGATCCGAACGCCAACAAGATCGAAGTCTCCGGCATCAGTTCAGTGCCGCGTTCGTTCGCGCTCCAACAGAATTACCCGAACCCATTCAACGCCTCGACCGTGATCACGTTCTCGATTGAAAGCGCTGGCGCCGCATCGACCGATGCGCGTCTGGATGTCTTTAATGTCCTCGGTCAGAAGATCAAGACTCTTCACGAGGGTGAGTTGCCGTCGCAGGGTTCGTACTCGTTCACATGGGACGGTACCATGGACGACGGCAACAACGTCGCCAGCGGCGTCTACTTCTATCGCCTCTCGTTGGGCGACAAGAACGAAACCAGGAAGATGGTGCTATTGAAGTAAAGAACGGTCAGCCCAAGAGCTGACCATCGCAGAGTGCCCGCCAACCCAAAGGTTGGCGGTAATCATCGCAAACCGTACGGTTGATCTAACAGCTCGGCCGATGCAACTCATGAAGACCTCACGACTCTGCACCTTCACCGCGTTGGCCGTGGTGTGCCTCGTCGGCATGCTGACGGCCGTGTCGTATTCGGCAACGATCGACACCGTTCGCACCGGTGAGGTGACGTTTACCGCCTCATCGCAAGACGTGACATTGACGCCGGCGTTGACCGACAGTTCGCGCACAATCCTTTGGTTTACCGAGCGATTCAGCGCCAGTTCGCCTTCGCAGTCGATGGTGCGCGGTACGATTCTGAATGGTTCGACGCTACGGTTCACCAAGGGATCCTCGACAGGCTCTGTCACCGTACGTTGGACGGTGGCCGAATTCGCCGCAGGCGTGGCGGTACAGCGTGGAACTGCGACGCAATCGGCGCTCACCACCAACGCCACCATCAGCCCGGTGACCCTGTCAGAGAGCTTTGTCTTGGTCTCGTCGTCGGGAAACGACAACGCATATAGCAGTGACGAATTCCTCCGCTCGCGCCTCACTTCGACGACAAATCTGGAGATGACGCTCAACAGCGGCACCGGGGCCAGCAATGACTGGCAGGTCGTTTCGATGTCGGGCACCTCAGTCCAGCGCGGTATTCTATCTTTGGCCTCGGGTTCGGCGTCAACCACTCAGGCGATTACCAGCGTCGATACGACTCGCTCCTTCGTGTTGTTCAGTTACAACTCTGCCTCCGGGACTGCTGCGAATATCGGCCAGAAGATGCTGCAGGCCTGGCTGTCCTCGCCGACACAGATCAACTTCCAGCGCACCAACACCGGCACGACTGTCAATATCGCCTGGGAAGTTGTCCAACTCCCGGCCGGGGACCTCGTGCAGGAACGTTTGCACTCGGTCGCTGCGGGAACCGGTCAAACCGACGTTGCGATTTCTTCCGTCAATCTTGGCCGGTCGGTTGCCTTTTCAGGCAACCAATCGATGGGCGGACTTAGCTGGGGGCGCACATCCTACAGCGCCGATGACAATCCCGGCGTGGCTTCGTGGACATACAATCTTCTGAACAGCACGACACTGCGGTTACAGCGCAACAGCACCGCCGCCGCGGCGAATGTCACATCGTTTGTGGTCCAATTCGCCCAGCCGAATTCCGCCCCCGTTCTGGCTTCGATCGGCCCGCGGGGCGCCAACGAGGGCTCAAATCTCAACTTCGGTGTCAGCGCGACCGATCCCAATGGTACGACGCCGAGCTTGACCGCTGAGAATACCCCGATCAATGCCACTTTCAACGACAATGGCAATGGTACCGGCACATTCAACTTCAATCCGAATTTCACGCAGGCCGGTGTCTACAATGTTCGCTTCATCGCCAGTGATGGTTCACTCGCCGACACAGAGATCGTTGCGATCACTGTCAGTGATGTGAATCAGCCTCCGGTTCTGGCCGCGATTGGTCCCAAGAGTGTCGACGAAAACGTGCTTCTGACCTTCGGGACATCGGCGAGTGACCCCGACGCGACCACGCCAACGATGACCGCGGTCAATGCCCCCGCGGGTGCGACGTACACTGACAACGGCAATGGCACGGCCACATTCAACTTCACGCCGACCTTTAGCCAATCCGGTGTCTACAACGTGACCTTCATAGCCAGCGACGGATCACTCGCCGATTCCGAACTGGTCGTGATCACGGTCAATAATGCAAACCAGCGTCCTGTGCTGGCCGCGATTGGTCCCAAATCGGTGAACGAAGGCGTCAATCTCAATTTCAACGCGGCCGCCTCCGATCCCGATGCGACCACTCCGACCTTGTCGGCCGTCAATTTGCCGGCGACCGCGACATTCGTCGACAACGCTAACGGCACCGGCACTTTCAACTTCACTCCAAGTTTTTCGCAGTCAGGCGTCTACAACGTCACGTTCATCGCCTCCGATGGCTCACTCGCAGACTCAGAAGTCGTCGCGATTACGGTGAACAATGTGAATCGCCCGCCGGTGCTGGCCGCGATTGGTCCCAAGAGCGTCAACGAGGGCGTGCTTCTCACCTTCGGTACTTCGGCCAGCGATCCCGACGCGACTCCGCTCACGATGGTCGCTCAGAACACACCCGCCGGCGCGACGTACACGGACAACGGGAATGGCACGGCGACTTTCAATTTCACGCCGAGCTTCAACCAGTCGGGCGTCTACAATGTCCGCTTTATCGCCAGCGATGGATCGTTGGCCGACACCGAGATCGTCGCGATCACGGTCAACAACGTCAACCAACGTCCAGTGCTCGCCGCTATTGGCCCGAAGAGCGTTAACGAGAATGTGTTGCTGTCCTTCGGCACCTCGGCGACCGATCCCGACGCGACCACACCCGCGATGACCGCTGTGAATGCTCCGTCGGGCGCGACCTACACCGACAATGGCAATGGCACGGCGACATTCACCTGGACGCCGGATTATTCTCAAGCGGGTGTCTACAATGTGACCTTCATCGCTAGCGACGGATCCCTGGCCGATTCTGAAGTTGTCGCGATCACCGTCAATAACGTGAACCGGCCGCCAGTGCTGGCCGCGATTGGTCCCAAGAGCGTCAACGAGGGCGTACTTCTCACCTTCGGGACTTCGGCAACCGATCCCGACGCGACGCCGCTGACCATGGTCGCGCAGAATGCGCCCGCGGGCGCGACGTACACGGACAACGGGAATGGCACGGCGACATTCAACTTCACACCGACCTTCAGCCAATCCGGCGTTTACAATGTTCGGTTCATCGCGAGTGATGGATCCTTGGCCGATACCGAGATCGTCGCGATCACGGTGAACAACGTGAACCTCGCGCCGGTCCTCGCGGCCATTGGTCCGAAGTCGGTGAACGAAGGCGTCAATCTCAGTTTCATCGCAACGGCGTCCGACCCGGATGCCTCCACGCCCACGCTCTCTGCGGTGAATCTGCCCGCGACAGCCACGTTTGTTGACAATGCCAACGGCACCGGGACGTTCGACTTCACACCGAGTTTCTCCCAATCGGGTGTCTACAATGTGACATTCATTGCCAGCGACGGCGCGCTCGCGGACACCGAAATCGTCGCGATCACGGTCAACAACGTGAACCAGGGGCCGGTCCTCACGGCCATCGGTCCTCAATCGGTCAACGAGAACGCCAATCTCAACGTCGGAGTCTCGGCCAGTGATGCTGACGGCACGACCCCGACTTTGGCCGCTGAGAGTGTTCCCACCAACGCCAACTTCACGGACAACGGCAACGGCACCGGTTCTTTCGTCTTCAATCCGGATTTCACTCAAGCCGGCGTCTACAATGTCCGATTCATTGCGTCCGATGGTGCCCTGTCGGATACAGAGATCGTCGCGATCACCGTCAACAACGTGAACCGGCCGCCAGTGCTGGCCACGATCGGCCCGAAGAGCGTGAACGAAGGCGTTCTCCTGACCTTCGGCACTTCGGCGACCGACCCCGACGCGACACCGCTCACCATGGTCGCGCAGAGTGCCCCCGCGGGCGCGACGTACACGGACAACGGGAATGGCACGGCGACATTCAATTTTACTCCAACCTTCTCGCAATCCGGTGTCTACAACGTCACGTTCATCACCAGCGATGGATCGTTGGCCGATACAGAGATCGTTGCCATCACTGTCGCCAATGTGAATCTGGCCCCGGTGCTTGCCGCCATTGGTGCAAAGAGTGTCGATGAGGGACAGGTGTTGAACTTTGGCGTTTCGGCAAGTGACCCCGACGCCACCAGTCCGGTACTGACCGCCGAAAACGTCCCGGCCAATGCCACCTTTACGGACAACGGAAATGGAACCGGTTCGTTCGCCTTCGGTCCAGATTTCACGCAGGCAGGACTCTCCAATGTTCGCTTTATCGCTTCGGATGGCGCTTTGGCGGATACCGAACTGGTGGCAGTCACTGTCAACAACACCAATCGTGCCCCCGTCCTGGCCGCGATTGGATCGCGATCGGTTGACGAGAACCAGAATCTCAGCTTTGGAGTCTCCGCATCTGATCCTGATGCGACGACCCCTGTCCTGACCGCCGAGAGTGTTCCGGTCAATGCCACGTTCACGGACAACGGCAATGGCACCGGCTCCTTCGTTTTCAATCCTGACTTCACGCAGGCCGGAGTCTACAATGTCCGCTTCATCGCCGGAGACGGAGCGCTCGCCGACACGGAACTCGTCGCGATTACAGTCAACAATGTGAACCGGGCGCCTGTGCTTGCCGCAATCGGCCCGCAGTCCGTCAGTGAGGGCCAGAATCTCACCTTTGGCGCAACCGCCTCCGATCCCGATCTGACGACACTGTCGCTGTTTGCTGAGAATGCACCGGCCAACGCGACGTTTGTCGACAACGGCAACGGTACTGGCATATTCGATTTTGATCCCGATTTTACTCAGGCGGGAGTCTATAGTATCCGCTTCATCGCCAGCGATGGAACTCTGGCTGATACCGAGCTCGTCGCGATAACGGTCAATAATGTGAACCTTGCGCCAGTGCTCACCGCAATCGGTGCGCAGAGTGTGAGCGAGGGCGCCAACCTCAACTTCAACGCCACAGCCAGCGACGCTGACGGTACGACCCCGACTCTCGCGGCTGAGATTGTGCCGCTCAACGCGACGTTCACCGACAACGGCAATGGCACGGGCACATTCGATTTCAACCCTGACTTCTCTCAAGCGGGTGTGTACAACGTTCGATTCATCGCCTCGGATGGCGCATTAGCCGACACCGAGCTCGTTGCCGTCACGGTGAACAACACCAACCGCGCCCCGATCCTCACGGCGATTGGCCCGCAGTCCGTCAATGAGGGTCAGAACCTCACATTTGGTGCTAGCGCTTCGGATCCCGATGCGACAGTTCCAACTCTCATCGCCGAGAATGTGCCGACCAACGCGACCTTTACCGACAACGGAAACGGCACGGGCACGTTCGGCTTTGATCCGGACTTTACGCAGTCCGGGGTATACAACGTCCGGTTCATCGCCACCGATGCATCATCAGCCGATACCGAAATCGTTGCTATCACAGTCAATAATGTGAATCTCGCCCCGGTCCTTGCCGCCATCGGTCCGAAGAGTGTGGATGAGGGACAGGCGCTGAACTTCGTCGCGTCGGCGAGTGATCCCGATGCCACCACCCCCGCACTCACCGCCGAAAACGTACCGATCAATGCCACGTTTACGGATAATGGGAATGGCACCGGCTCCTTCGCGTTCAATCCTGACTTTACCCAGGCGGGCGTTTACAATGTTCTCTTTATCGCTTCGGATGGCGCGTTGGCTGATAGCGAGCTGGTCGCGGTTACGGTCAACAACACCAACCGCGCTCCAGTTCTTACGGCGATCGGCGCCCAGAATGTCGCCGAGGGCGCCAATCTCAACTTTGGTGTCTCTGCAGCCGATCCGGACGGTGCGATTCCGACACTGACGGCCGTGAATGTGCCAGCCAACGCGATCTTCACCGACAACGGAACCGGCTCGGGCAGTTTCAATTTCAGTCCCGATTTTACACAAGCCGGCATATACAATATCACCTTCATCGCCTCGGATGGCGGCCTCGCTGACAGCGAGGTTGTTGCGATTACAGTCACCGGCACCAATCTGCCGCCGGTCCTCGACCCCATTGGGGCGCGCTCGGTCGACGAAGGTCAGAATCTGACGTTCGGTGTGTCGGGCTCCGATCCCGATCTTACGACGCCGGCACTGACCGCAGAGAACGCCCCGGCGAACGCGACGTTCACCGACAACGGCAATGGCACAGGTACATTCGATTTCGATCCCGACTTCACACAGGCGGGAGTCTACAACGTACGGTTCATCGCTTCCGACGGCAGCCTGGCGGATACCGAGATCGTTGCGATCACGGTCAATAATGTGAATCAAGCGCCGGTCCTTGCTGCTATCGGTCCGAAGTCCGTGAACGAGGGAGTCCTCCTGACCTTCGGGACGTCCGCGTCAGACTTCGATGCGACTCCGCTCACGATGACGGCAGAGAATGCTCCGGTGGGTGCCACCTACACTGACAACGGCAACGGCACCGCGACCTTCGACTTCACGCCGACTCTGAGCCAGGCGGGCGTCTATAACGTCCGTTTCGTCGTGAGTGACGGCAGTCTCGCTGACACTGAACTCGTGGCGATCACAGTCAATAATGTGAACCAGACCCCGGTTCTTGCCGCCATCGGTCCGAAGTCGGTCAACGAGGGAGTGCTCCTGACGTTCGGGACTTCGGCCACAGACTTCGACGCGACGCCGCTCACGATGATGGCAGAGAATGCTCCGGTGGGTGCCACCTACACTGACAACGGCAACGGAACCGCGACATTCAACTTCACGCCGACTCTGAGCCAGGCGGGTGTCTACAACATTCGTTTTATCGTGTCAGACGGCTCGGCGGCAGATACTGAGATCGTGGCGATCACGGTCAACAACGTCAATCAACCGCCGGTTCTTGCTTCCCTCGGTCCGAAGTCGGTCAACGAGGGAGTGCTCCTGACATTCGGAACTTCGGCCACCGACATTTTTGATGCGACGCCGCTCACGATGACGGCAGAGAATGCTCCGGTGGGTGCCACCTACACTGACAACGGCAACGGCACGGCGACATTCAACTTCACGCCGACTCTGAGCCAGGCGGGTGTCTACAACGTTCGTTTCATCGTGTCAGACGGCTCGTTGGCAGATACTGAGATCGTTGCGATCACAGTCAATAATGTGAATCAAGCGCCGATTCTTGCTGCTATTGGTCCGAAATCCGTGAACGAGGGAGTGCTCTTGACCTTCGGGACGTCCGCGTCAGACTTCGATGCGACTCCGCTCACGATGACGGCAGAGAATGCTCCGGTGGGTGCCACCTACACCGACAACGGTGACGGCACGGCGACGTTTAGCTTCACACCGACTCTGAATCAGTCGGGTGTGTATTCGAATGTTCGATTTATCGCGTCCGATGGTTCGCTGGCCGACACTGAACTGGTGACCATAACGGTCAACAATGTGAATCAAGCGCCGGTCCTCGCGGCGATTGGTCCGAAGAGTGTAAATGAGGGTGTGCTTCTGACCTTTGGCACATCTGCTTCTGACTTCGATGCGACACCATTGACGATGACGGTTCAAGACGCGCCCGCGGGTGCGACGTACACCGACAACGGCAATGGCACGGCGAGTTTTGATTTCACGCCGACGTTTGCTCAATCCGGCGTCTACAACGTACGGTTCCTTACTTCCGACGGCAGTCTGGCTGACACAGAAATCGTGGCGATCACGGTCAACAATGTCAACCTGTCCCCCGTCTTGAATGCGATCGGCCCTCGGAATGTGGCGGAAGGCAGCAATCTCGACTTCGCCATTTCAGCGAGCGACCCCGATGCCACGACCCCAGTGCTTTCGGCGGTTGGAGTTTTGACCAACGCGACGTTTACTGATAATGGCAACGGCACCGGCACATTCAACTTCAGTCCCGACTTCACGCAGTCTGGTGTCTACAATGTCACGTTCATCGCGTCGGATGGCGCGCTTGCTGATTCCGAAGTTGTCGCGATCACCGTGACCCAAGTGAATCTCGCTCCCGCCCTTGCCGCCATCGGGCCACGTAACGTAAACGAGGGGCAGAATCTGACCTTCGGAGTATCCGCCACCGACCCGGATGCAACGATTCCGACTTTGACGGCCGAAAACACTCCGGCCAATGCCACGTTTACGGACAACGGCAATGGCACAGGCTCCTTCGTATTCGATCCCGATTTCACGCAGTCAGGCGTTTACGATGTTCGCTTCATCGCCAGCGACGGTTCTCTGGCCGATACCGAAGTTGTCGCGATCACTGTCAACAATGTGAATCTCGCGCCGGTCCTCGCCACCATTGGCGCGCAGACGGTCGATGAGGGAGACAACCTTACTTTCGGCGTTTCGGCCTCGGACGCCGATGCGACCGTTCCCGTGTTGAGCATCGAAAACGCTCCGGCGAACGCCGGCTTCACCGACAACGGCAATGGTACCGGTTCGTTTGTGTTCGATCCGAATTTCGTTCAAGCGGGAGTCTACAACGTCCGCTTTATCGCCAGTGACGGGTCGCTGGCTGATTCTGAAATCGTGGCGATCACCGTCAACGATGTGAATCTCGCGCCCGTTCTCGCGTCAATTGGGCCAAGGATTATTAATGAGGGGCAGAATCTAAACTTTGGCACTTCTGCGGTGGATCCCGACGGGTCAGTCCCGATCATGACCGCCCAAAGTGTGCCGTTGAATGCATCGTACACGGATCATGGCAACGGGACGGCAACGTTTAATTTCAGCCCCGATTTCACCCAGTCCGGTGTCTACAATGTGCTCTTTATCGCGTCGGATGGAGTCCATGCGGATTCCGAGTCTGTTACGATTACGGTCAATCATGTGAATCTCGCACCCGTGCTGGCTGCGATCGGGCCAAAGTCAGTCACTGAAGGTCAAGCGCTCAGCTTCGGCATCAGCGCTACTGACGCCGATGCGACGATCCCCGCATTGACCGCCGAGAATGTCCCCGCGAATGTGACCTTCACGGACAACGGCAACGGCACAGGCTCATTCTCGTTCAACCCGAATTTCATCCAGGCAGGCGTCTACAATGTCCGCTTCATTGCCTCCGATGGAGCTCTCGCCGACAGCGAGGTCGTCGCCATTACGGTAAACGAAGCGGGCAATCAGTCGCCGGTTCTCGCCCCCATCGGTACGAAGACCGTGACCGAGGGTGTCCTGCTCTCATTCCGCGTTAGCGCGACCGATCCCGAGTTCGCAGCGCTCACTCTGTTCACCACGGTGCTGCCGTCCGGCGCGGTGTTCGTCGACTCGGGAAATGGCGCGGGATCGCTCACGTGGACGCCGAGTTTCACGCAGGCGGGATCGTACTTCATCACGTTTGCCGTGGAAGATCCGCCCGGCGCCACCGACAACGAGCTCGTGCGTATCGATGTCATCGAAGCAGGCAATCAACGTCCTGTCCTAGCGGCAATCGGTCCCAAGTCCGTGCAGGAGGGCGCCAATCTCAATTTCAACACCTCGGCGACCGACGTCGACGGCACGACTCCGACTCTCTCTGCTGTGAATCTACCGGCCAATGCCACATTCGTTAACAATGGCAACGGCACGGGGACCTTCAATTTCAATGCGGCTTTTGGGCAGGCGGGTGTCTACATCGTGACGTTTATCGCCACCGATGGAACGCTCGCAGACTCCGAGGCTGTTGCTATTACCGTGGGCAACGTCAACGAGGCGCCGATCCTGGCCGCCATCGGCCCGCGTTCGGTTAACGAGAATCAGAATCTCAGTTTCGGGGTCTCGGCGACCGACCCTGATGCGACGACGCCGACTCTGGTCGCTCAGAATGCACCGGTCAATGCCATCTTTACGGACAACGGGAATGGAACTGGTTCCTTCGTGTTCAACCCCGACTTCACGCAAGCGGGCGTCTACAATGTCCGTATCATCGCCAGCGACGGATCGCTGGCTGATACCGAGATCGTGGCGATCACGGTTAATAATGTAAATCGCGCGCCAGTCTTGGCGGCAATCGGTCCCAAGGCTGTCAACGAGGGTGTACTTCTGACCTTTGGCACATCGGCGAGTGATCCCGACGCAACCAGCCCGGCGATGACCGCGGAAAACGCTCCTGTCGGTGCAACGTACACGGACAACGGCAACGGCACAGCCACATTCTCGTTTACTCCGACATTCACGCAGGCCGGCGTCTACAACGTTCGATTCATCGCCAGCGACGGTGCCTTGGCCGATACCGAGAGTGTCACGATTACGGTGAACAATGTGAATCTGGCTCCGGTCCTCGCTGCGATCGGACCGAAAACGGTTGATGAAGGTGTGCTGCTGAGTTTTGGTACTTCTGCCACGGATGCCGATGGCACGTTCCCCGCGATGACAGCGGAAAACGCTCCGGTCGGCGCGACATACACCGATAACGGCAACGGCACTGCGACGTTTAGCTTCACACCAACCTTCGCTCAATCGGGCATCTACAACGTCCGCTTTATCGCATCCGATGGGTCGCTCGCCGACACCGAAATTGTTGTGCTGACTGTCACCGAGTCCAACTTGCCGCCCGTACTCGCTGCGATCGGTCCGAAGTCGGTCAACGAAGGAGTACCGCTGACCTTCGGCGTGTCCGCGACTGATCCCGATGCCTCGGCGCCATCGCTCCTTGCACAGAATACTCCGTCGGGCGCCACATTCACGGACAATGGCAATGGCACTGGCTCGTTTAGTTTCACACCGACGTTTGCGCAGGCGGGTGTCTACAACGTTCGCTTCATCGCCACCGATGGCGCCCTCGCCGACACCGAGATAGTCGCGATCACCGTCATCAATGTAAACCTGACGCCGGTGCTCGCCCCAATCGGCCCACAGTCGGTGAACGAGGGCCAGAACTTGACGTTTAACGCGTCAGCTTCTGATCCTGATGCGACGACTCCCGCGCTCGCCGCGGTCGGCGTGCCGGTCAACGCCACGTTCACGGACAATGGAAACGGCACAGGCACATTTGAGTTCGATCCCGATTTCACGCAAGCCGGTGTCTTCAATGTCACCTTTATCGCCTCCGATGGCTCATTGGCTGACAGCGAACTCGTCGCGATCACTGTTAACAACACGAATCGCGCCCCCGTTCTTGCTGCCATCGGTCCGCAGACTGTTGCGGAAGGCGCGAATCTGAATTTTGGCACGTCGGCGACCGATCCGGACGCGGCAATTCCAGCGCTCACGGCTGTCAATGTTCCATTGAACGCGACTTTCACAGACAACGCCAATGGCACCGCGACGTTCAACTTCAATCCCGACTTCACCCAAGCCGGGGTCTACAACGTCACTTTCATTGCCTCGGATGGTCCCCTGGCTGACAGCGAGATTGTGGCCATCACCGTTACTGGTACCAACCTGGCCCCGATCCTAAACGCCATCGGCCCACAGGCGGTCACCGAAGGACAGAATCTGAACGTTCCGATCTCAGCGACTGATCCGGATGGTGTGACGCCGTCGCTGCTCGCTCAAAACGTCCCGGCGAATGCCACGTTCACTGATAATGGCAACGGCACCGGCACATTCAACTTCAATCCAGACTTTGTTCAAGCCGGTGTCTACAACGTTCGCTTCATAGCGGCCGATGGACTCCTCTCAGATACCGAACTGGTGGTTATCACTGTCGACGAAGCCGGTAATCAATCACCGGTTCTGGCGACGATCGGTCCACGCTCGGTGACCGAGGGACTGGTCCTCAATTTCAACATCTCATCCAGCGATCCCGACGCGACCACACCGTCGTTAGTGGCACAGGGTGTTCCGACCAACGCGACGTTTACTGATAACGGCGACGGCACGGGATCATTCGCGTTCAGCCCGGATTTCACCCAGGCCGGTGTATACAATGTCCGCTTCATCGCTTCCGATGGCTCACTTGCTGATACCGAGCTGGTCGCGATCACGGTCAACGAATCCGGAAATCAGCGCCCGGTTCTCGCACCGATCGGCCCGAAGCTGGTGACCGAAGGACAGAATCTCAACTTCAACGCCAGCGCAACCGATCCCGACGCGACCACGCCGTCGCTTGCCGCCGAGAATCTTCCGGTGAATGCCACGTTCATCGACAATGGCAATGGCACCGGCACATTCAATTTCAATCCTGACTTCACACAGGCCGGTGTACACAATGTTCGCTTCATCGCCACGGATGGTTCGCTGGCAGACACCGAGATCGTCGCCATCACCGTGAACACGGCCGGCAACCAGCGTCCGATCCTCGCGACGATTGGACCGCGGTCGATAGACGAAGCGCAGCCGCTCAATTTCAGCGTCTCCGCGTCCGACCCTGATGCGACCACACCGGTGCTCTTCGCTCAACTACTTCCCTCCGGAGCGACGTTTGACGACAATGCCAACGGCACGGGCGATTTTGCCTGGACGCCGACATTCACACAAGCGGGTGTCTACAATGTGCGTTTCATCGCAACCGACGGCGCGCTTGCTGACACCGAGATCGTCGCGATCACGGTCAACAATGTCAATCGTGCCCCGGTGCTTGCATCAATCGGCCCGCGTTCGGTGAGTGAAGGTCAGAATCTGACGTTCAATGCATCGGCCTCCGACCCCGATGCGACAACCCCGGCGCTGACCGCGCAGAACGTCCCCGTCAATGCCACGTTTGCCGACAATGGCAACGGCACGGGCACATTTGACTTTGATCCTGACTTCACCCAGTCCGGAGTGTACAACGTCACCTTCATCGCCTCGGATGGCGGGTTGGCCGACACGGAGATCGTGGCGATCACGGTCAATGAGGCTAACCGCGCTCCGGTGCTTGCGGCCATCGGGTCGAAAACGGTTGCAGAGGGTGCGAATCTGAATTTTGGTGCGTCCGCGACCGACCCCGATGCGACGACTCCAGTTCTCACCACGGTCAACGTTCCCGTGAACGCGAGTTTCATCGATAATGGTAATGGCACAGGCACGTTTGATTTCAGTCCCGATTTCACGCAAGCCGGTGTCTACAATGTGACGTTTATCGCTTCTGATGGCGCGCTGGCCGATAGCGAAGTCGTCGCAATCACCGTCACAGGCACGAATCTCTCGCCAGTTATCGCGGCGATCGGCCCGCGTTCGGTCACCGAGGGCCAGAACCTCAACTTCAATGCCACGGCGACAGATCCCGACGGCACCGTGCCGTCGTTGCTTGCCGAAAACGTCCCGGCCAATGCCACCTTTGTCGACAACGGCAACGGCTCCGGTACACTTAACTTCAATCCCAACTTCGTGCAAGCCGGTGTCTACAATGTCCGCTTCATTACCTCTGACGGTTCTCTCGCCGATACCGAAGTCGTCGCGATCACTGTCAATGAAGCCGGCAACCAGGCGCCGGTGCTCGCTGCCATCGGTCCGCAATCAGCGACCGAAGGGCTTGTCCTCAACTTCAATATCTCAGCCAGCGATCCTGATGCGACGACACCGTCGTTTGTGGCGCAGAGTGTTCCGACGAATGCGACGTTTACAGATAACGGCAACGGCACCGGCACGTTCAACTTTGCACCGAACTTCGTGCAAGCGGGTGTCTACAATGTTCGCTTCATCGCCACGGATGGATCTCTGAGCGACACCGAACTCGTCGCGATCACGGTCAATGAAGCCGGCAACCAGCGTCCCGTCCTTGCCGCCATTGGTCCGAAGTCCGTCGCCGAGGGCCAGAACTTGAACTTCGGAATCAGTGCCAGCGATGCGGACTCCACGATCCCGGCTCTCGTCGCACAGAACACGCCGGTGAATTCGACCTTTATCGATAATGGCGACGGCACCGGCACATTCAACTTCAATCCGGATTTCACGCAGGCCGGAGTCTACAACGTCCGCTTCATCGCCACCGACGGAGCACTCGCCGATACGGAAATCGTCGCCATCACGGTTAGCACTGCCGGCAATCAGCGACCAGTGTTGACGTCAATCGGCCCTCGTTCGACCAACGAGAATCAAGACCTGAACTTCAGCATCTCCGCGACGGACCCGGACGCCACGGCGCCGGTGCTGTTCGCGCAGCTTCTCCCCTCCGGAGCCACATTCGACGACAACGCCAACGGCACGGGTGTCTTCGATTGGACGCCGACATTTGCGCAAGCGGGTGTCTACAATGTCCGCTTCATCGCTACCGACGGCGGTCTCGCTGATACCGAGATCGTCGCGATCACGGTCACCAACGTGAACCGCGATCCGATCCTGACTGCCATTGGTCCGAAGTCAGTGAACGAAGGCGTGCTCTTGACCTTCGGAACATCCGCCTCCGACCCGGATGCCACGCCGTTGACAATGACTGCCGAGAACACTCCGGTGGGCTCCAGCTATACCGACAATGGCAACGGCACAGCGACTTTCAGTTTTACACCGACATTCAGCCAGTCGGGAGTCTACAACGTCCGCTTTATCGTGTCTGACGGCAGTCTCGCGGATACCGAGCTCGTTGCGATTACGGTGAACAACACGAATCAAGCTCCGGTGCTTGCCGCCATCGGTCCGAAATCGGTGAATGAGGGAGTGCTCCTAAGTTTTGGCACTTCGGCTTCAGATTTCGATGCGACACCGTTGACGATGACTGCCGAAAACGCGCCAGCCGGCGCCTCCTACACGGACAATGGCAATGGCACGGCGTCATTCGCTTTCACCCCGACGTTCCTGCAATCTGGCGTCTACAATGTTCGGTTTATCGTGTCCGACGGCTCACTCGCAGACACCGAGATTGTTGCGATTACGGTGAACAACGTGAATCAAGTGCCTGTCATGGCCGCCATTGGTCCTCAGGCAGGTACCGAGGGCGTACTCTTGACCTTTGGCACGTCGGCCAGTGACATCGACGCGACATCGCTGACGATGATCGCGCAGAACACACCAGCCGGCGCGACATACACCGACAATGGCAACGGGACAGGCATTTTCAACTTCACTCCGACGTTTGTCCAAGCCGGAGTCTATCCCAATGTCCGATTCATCGTGTCTGATGGTTCGCTGGCCGACACCGAGCTCGTGACGATCACGATCAACGAATCGGGCAACCAAGCTCCTGTTCTGGCGACAATCGGCCCTCGTTCGGTGACTGAGGGACTAGTTCTCAATTTCAACATCTCGTCCAGCGATCCCGACGCGACGACGCCGTCGCTTGCGGCGCAGGATGTCCCAACGAATGCGACGTTCACAAATAATGGCAATGGAACGGGCACATTCAACTTTGCCCCGAACTTCATTCAGGCCGGTGTCTACAACGTCCGCTTCATCGCGTCGGACGGTGCCCTGGCCGACACGGAGCTTGTTGCAATCACCGTCAACGAAGCCGGTAACCAGGCGCCAGTCCTGGCGGCGATTGGTCCACGTGCTGTGACCGAAGGTCAGAATCTCAATTTCAATATCAGCGCGACCGATCCGGACGCAACCACTCCGACATTTGTCGCCGAGAACACGCCGGCGAACTCGACCGTTGTCGACAACGGCGATGGAACAGGCACGTTCAACTTCAATCCCGACTTCACGCAAGCTGGTGTCTACAACGTGCGCTTTATCACCAGCGATGGCTCCTTGTCTGACACTGAGATTGTCGCCATCACGGTGAACACCGCCGGAAATCAACGCCCCGTGCTCGCGATAATCGGCCCGCGCTCGGGCAGCGAGAATCAGAATCTGAACTTTGACATAACGGCCAACGACGCCGATTCGACGACCCCCACGCTGATCGCGCAACTCCTGCCGTCGGGAGCCACCTTCAGCAACAACGGCGACGGCACGGGGACATTTGATTGGACGCCGTCCTTCACCCAGGCAGGTGTCTACAACGTCCGCTTCATCGCGACGGACGGTTCCCTGGCAGATACAGAGCTGGTTGCCATCACGATCAACAATGTGAATCGCGCGCCGGTCTTAGCAAGCATTGGTCCGCGTTCTGTCAACGAGGGTCTAGCTCTCAATTTCGCCGTGAGTGCGACCGATCCCGACCTGAATATCCCGACATTGGCCGCCGAGAATGTGCCCACCAACGCCTCCTTCACGGACAACGGCAACGGCACAGGGTCATTTGCCTTCAACCCGGATTTCACTCAGGCGGGCGTATACAACGTGCGCTTCATCACCGGTGACGGTTCTCTCGCGGACACCGAAGTGGTTGCCATCACGGTCAACAACACCAATCTCGCCCCCGTTCTCGCGGCGATTGGCGCGCAATCTGTCAGTGAAGGGCAGACGCTGAATGTAAATGTCAGCGCCACCGACTTCGATGCCACGATTCCCACGCTGGTCGCGCAGAACACTCCGACGAATGCGTCGTTTACGGATAATGGCGACGGAACCGGACAACTCGTATTCTCGCCCGATTTCACTCAGGCAGGCGTCTACAACGTCCGTTTCATCGCCAGCGATGGCGCCCTGGCGGATACTGAGATCGTTGCGATCACAGTTTCCGAAGTGAATCGTGCTCCGATACTCGCTTCAATCGGGCCGCGTTCGGTCGATGAGAGTGCCAATCTGAACTTTGGCGTCTCGGCCACCGACCCCGACGCCTCGATTCCCGCGCTGGTTGCCGAGAACGTCCCGGTGAACGCGACGTTTACCGATCAGGGCAACGGAACGGGCACATTCAACTTCAATCCGGACTTCACACAGGCGGGTGTCTACAATATTCGCTTCATCGCTTCCGACGGATCGTTGGCCGACACCGAACTTGTTGCGATCACCGTCAGCGAGGTGAATGCCCCGCCGGTTCTCGCCGCAATCGGCCCGAAGTCTGTCGCTGAAGCCGCCAATCTGAATTTCGGCATCTCCGCGACAGATATCGACGCAACGATTCCGGCGCTTTCGGCGCTTGGTGTGCCAGCCAATGCCACGTTCACCGACAACCTGAATGGCACCGGGACATTCGATTTCACTCCCAATTTCACGCAATCGGGCATCTACAACATCACCTTCATCGCCTCAGATGGTTCACTGGCCGACAGCGAAGTCGTCCAGATCACAGTGACGGAAAACAACCGTCAGCCGGTGGCGAATGCCGGTTTCGATCAAGGTCCGGTTGCGATCGGGTTCTCAGTCGCACTTGATGGTTCAGGTTCATCCGATCTCGATGGCGATTCGCTCGGCTATCACTGGCGACAGATCTCCGGCCCCGCGGTCACCGTGATTGACTCCACGAATCAGCAAGCGAGTTTCACTCCGGCCATCGCTGGTTTGTATCGCTTCCGGTTGATCGTCGATGATGCGCAGGTGGTTTCCGCCCCTGACACCGTCGACGTCACCGCAGTCTCCCAGCCTTCGGCAATCACGGACCTAATGGCCACGGTCTCCGGAAACTCGATTCAGGTCTCATGGAGCCCCGTCACGACCGATACCTCAGGATCGTCGACAACCTTGGCGCGCTATGTGGTCTACCGCGGGACTCGCGCCTATTTCGATCCGACCCCGGCTGAATCGATCGGCGTCGCCGTACCCGCCGCGGTCTCATTCACGGATAATAATCTGGGAGGAGCTGATGTCGTTGGCGATACCGGAACAAACTACTTCTACTGCCTGCAAGCAGTTGATGCCGGCGGTGGACGGTCGGCGGTATCCAATCGCGTCGGCGAATACGACTACCAGATCTACACGACCACTTCGACCGATTTCACGTTTATCATGGTCCCATTCGCCAACACTGGCATTACGACGGCCTCCGATCTCATCCAGTCCATTGGCGTAGCGAATGTGAACACCGTGAACCGGTTCATCGCCGCCTCGCAAAGTTACGAGGCACGCTTTGCAGCCGGATTCGGTCCGAATTTCGCAGTTGTGCCGGGTGGTATTTACCAGGTCAACGCTAAGACGCCGACCGTTTGGACTACCGCTGGTCGCGTCCCTGATTCGGGCACGATCTCGTACCCGATCGGGACGACCTCAACCACCGATTTCTCGTTCATCGGGATCCCGTTCGAGCATGAACTCGACTTCACTACCGCCCAGAGTCTGATCAACTCGATTCCGGGTGTGCTGAACACGCTCAACCGGTTCATCCCGTCGTCACAAAGTTACGAGTCCCGTTTCGCCGCCGGATTTGGTCCGAATTTCCCGGTCAAGGCGGGACGGGTGTATCAGGCGAACGCCGCCACCACAGGAGCGTTCCCTGCACCGTAAGGAGATGGGCGGATTCGTCCGACCCAAGGAATATGGGGATTCCCGATCTGGAGGTTCGATCGTGAGGAAACAATTGGCCAAGACAACGACCGCCGTTTTTCAAGGATGGGCAGCACGCACTCGTGCCGTCATCATGGCTGTGTGTATCGCAGCGGTCGCTCCGGCGCTGGCCCATGCCCAGGGAAGCATATTCGGCAACGTCCAGAATTCGAACCTGACTAACCCGGCCGTGGGGCAACTGCTCTGGGTGGGTTTTCTTGATAACACCGACGAAGAAATCCGCATTGAGTCCAACACGGGCGCGGGATACGATGGCGCATTCTGGTTCGATGACTTCCAGAACTACGCGACCGAGGTCGCAGGCAATCCCTACGACTTCATCTTCGTGAACACAGCCAACGGCCAGTATTTCCGTCTCGAGAAACCGATACCGGGTAACTCGTTCCAGCAGGAAGATATCATTCTCGCCGCCGCTACTGTTCCGGCGCGCCCCACGGGTTTGACGGCAAGCGCCGTCTCGACCACCCGTGTCAATTTGACATGGAACAAGGCGGCGGGCATCACCTATCACGTCTACCGCCGCGCCACCGCAAACAACGGCGCCTTCCGCCGTCTCGATGATCCGACCGGAAATCTCGCCAATCTCGGCACGGTCGATTCGTTCTTTGTCGATGCGACTTCCGATGGAGCCTCCGACTACACTTATATCATAATCGGTCAGAGCGCCGCAGGCATTTTCTCGGCACATTCGGTGGAAGTGGCAACCCTGGCATCCACGATCGTCGGTCCCACGGTTTCCGCCGTGACACCGAATACCGGTTCGGGTGTCGGCAATCCGCTGGTCACGATCACCGGAAGCAACTTCGACGTGGCGGGTGCGAGCGTGACGTTTGATGGCTTGCCGGCGACGAACATATCCGTGCTCAGTCCGCTAACCATCACCTGCAATATCCCGGCGCATGCCGCCGGTGCCGTCAACGTAGCAGTGACAAATACCGCCTCGGGGATGGCTTCGACGTTGACCAACGGCTTCACCTATCTCGGCAACGCCACACCTGTGCTTGCCGCGATCGGGCCGCGCAATGTCAATGAGGGCCAAAATCTGAACTTTAACGCCACCGCCACTGACGGCGATGGCACAATCCCCGTTCTCTCGGCAGTGGGCGTCCCGGCCAACGCAACTTTCATCAACAATGGAAATGGCACGGGCACATTTAACTTCAATCCTGATTTCACGCAGGCAGGGGTCATCAATGTCACCTTTATCGCCTCCGATGGCTCCTTGGCGGACAGCGAAGTTGTGGCCGTCACAGTGGTCAACGTCAATCGCGCCCCAGTGCTCGCGGCGATCGGCGCCCAAAATGTGACCGAGGGACAAAACCTCAGCTTCAATGCTTCCGCCGCCGATCCCGACGGCGCGATTCCGGTACTGACGGCTGAAAACGTCCCGACCAACGCGACTTTCGCGGACAACGCAAACGGCACCGGCACACTCAATTTCAATCCCGACTTCACTCAGGCCGGCGTCTTCAATGTGCGTTTCATCGCCTCGGATGGCTCGTTGGCTGACACTGAAGTCGTGGCGATCACAGTCGTCAATGACAACCGCGCGCCAGCCCTTGCCGCGATCGGCGCGCAGAATGTCGACGAGGGACAGCCGCTGAATCTTGGTCTCTCGGCCAGCGATCCCGATTTGACGATTCCGACATTTGTGGCCGAGAATGCTCCGGCCAACTCGAATCTGACCGACAATGCCGATGGCACCGCCACTTTTGTCTTTAGTCCGGACTTTACCCAATCGGGCGTCTACAATGTCCGCTTCATCGCCAGTGACGGATCCCTGGCCGACACCGAAGTGGTCGCCATCACGGTGGCCGATATCAACCGTGCGCCTTCGATCACGCCGATCGGGGCCCAATTGGTTAATGAGGGCGGCGCTCTCAACTTGAATATCACGTCGAGCGACCCCGATGGCAGCACACCGACTTTGACGGCTGAGAATGTGCCAACCAATGCGCTGTTTACTCCGATCGGTGGCGGGAATGGGACATTCGCCTTCAATCCGGACTTCACCCAGCAGGGTGTGTACTTTGTCCGCTTCATCTCCTCCGACGGATCACTGGCCGACACGGAAACCGTCAGTATCACCGTGAACGATGCCGGCAATCAACGCCCGACACTGGCCGCTATCGGCAACCGCTTGGTCGATGAGGGGGCGAATCTAACATTCGGTGTCTCGGCGACCGAACCCGACGGTGACACGCTGATCCTGAGCGCTGTCAATGCGCCGGCCAACGCCCTGTTTACCGACAACTTCGACGGCTCCGGCATCTTCAGCTTCGATCCTGATTTCACGCAGGCGGGCATCTACAATGTCACCGTCATCGCCTCGGATGGCTTCCTCGCCGACAGCGAGGTCGTCCAAATTACCGTGAATGAGGTTAACCGCGCGCCGATTCTCTCGACCATCGGACCGCGCAACGTGACGGAAGGGCAGGGGCTGGCTTTCGGAGTCTTGGCCTCCGATCCTGATGGCGCGATCCCCGCACTGACGGCGGAGAATCTCCCGGCCAACGCGACCTTCAACGACAATGCCAATGGCACCGGGACCTTTGCCTTCAATCCCGACTTTGCCCAAAGCGGGCTCTACCAAGTCCTGTTCATTGCTTCCGATGGGACCTCGGCCGATTCCGAGCTTGTCGATATCACCGTCGCCGAAGCCGGCAATCAGCCGCCGGTGCTCGCCGCGATCGGCAATCGGAACATCATGGAAGGGCAGACGCTGAGCTTCCGTGTCAGCGCCACGGATCTTGATGGCGCGCCCCCGATTCTCTCCGCGATCAATCTGCCGGCGGGCGCCACGTTTAGTGATTCGCTGAACGGCGCCGGCGGGTTTGTCTTCCCAACCTCATTTGCACAGGGCGGGAATGCGTATCCCGTGACGTTTATCGCATCGGATGGAACAGCCGCCGACAGTGAGCTGGTATTCATCACAGTAATCGATGGTGGAAATCTGCCGCCGGTATTCGATCCCGTGCCTCCGGATACGGTCAACGAGGGTGACACCCTCTATGTACGAGTGCATGCCGTCGATCCCGAAGGGGCGGGCATGATCCTGGGTACGCTCAACAGCATTCCCAATGTGACGTTTGTTGATTCCGGCTCCGGTGTCGGATCGATCGCCTTCCGCCCCAGCTATCTGCAGGCGGGAGAGGACACAATCAAGATCATCGCGATCGACTTCGGCTCGCCCCAGGCGACCGCGACTCTCAATGTGATTGTCACAGTTCTCGAGAAGAATCTGCCGCCAAACCTCTACCCGGTTGGCAACCGGACCGTGCTCGCGGGTGATTCACTCAAGATTCGCCTGGTCGCGACCGACTCGACCGCCCCGGCCGGAAACCAGCTCTTCATGGCCGCGATCAATCTGCCGCAAAATGCGACCTTCGCGGATTCGGGAAGCGGCATCGCGAAGTTTGTCTTCAAGCCGACCTTCGGACAGATCGGCCAGCACCAGGTGACATTCCTCGTGACCGACAACGGCAATCCATCGCTGGCCGACGTCGAGACAATCACGATCACCGTGCAGAACCAGAATCAGGCGCCAATCCTCGCGACGATTGGGGCGAAGGCCGTGGATGAGGGGGACACGCTTTCCTTCCGCGTGTCTGCTACGGATCCAGACGGTATCATCCCAATTCTGACCACGACGACCGCGCTTCCCGCGAATGCGGTCTTTGTTGACTCGGGCAATGGCGCCGGTTCGTTCACTTTCATGCCGACGTACTTGCAGGCAGGTCTGTATCAGATCAACTTCCGCGCCAGCGATGGACTCTTAAACGACAATGAGAATGTCGTGATCCAGGCGCGCGAGGCCGGCAACCAGTCGCCGATTCTCTCGACGCTGCCGGATACCGCGGGTGTCCTCGAGGGCACGCAGATCCTGATACTGATGTCGGCGACTGACCCTGAAGACCAAGCGCTCACTTACAGCCTGAACCCGGCGCTGAACAACGCAGTGCTGGAAGACTCGGGTAATGGCACGGCGCTCTTCCGGATGACGCCCGACTTCTGCCAGGACGCGATCTACAATCTCCAGTTCATCGTGACCGACGCGCTCGGCGCCGCCGACACGGGTCTCGTAGCGCTCGTCGTCTTCGATGCCGGCAACCAGCTCCCGATTATCGCCAACCCCGGGCCGCAGAGCGTGATCGAAACTCAGATTCTCACTGTTAATGTATCCGCCTCAGATCCTGACTGTACAACGCCGTCTCTTGTCGCTCGCCCGCTTCCGCCGAATTCCGCATTTCAGGATAACGGCGACGGGTCTGGGACTCTGGATTTTGTCCCGACATTTGCCCAAGCCGGTGTTTACAACGTCTACATAGTTGCCATTGATGCAGAGAATCCTGCTATCCGCGACAGTTTGCTGACTCCCCTCACTGTCCTCGATCAGACGCGCTCCCCAATCTTCGACCAGGACTCATCAACGACCCAGTTCCAGACAGTCATCATGCAACTCGGGCAGTCGGTCGCATTGTGGTACAAGGCTTACGATCTGGATGGCCCGGCGCCCGATATGTCCGCTCTCAATTTGAGGTCGTACATGACAGCGGCTGACTCCGGCGGCGGGTGGCTCTATTTGACTTGCAGCCCGACATTCTCGGACGCCCCGGGCAATTTCACCATCACGCTGGTCGCGACTGACGCGGAATACGATACAGTTATAACGACGAGGACGAATGACTTTAGCGTCGGATACGTGAATGTGCCGCCAGTCCTCGATTCCATCGGCCCCAAAACCGTGATGGAAGGCGATTCGCTCGTCTTCACTACCCACGCCACGGATGCCAACGGCTACATTCCCGTGATGTCAGCCACGAATCTCCCAGACGGCGCGACCTTCCAGAATCGGGGCGACGGCACTGGCCGCTTCCGCTGGCTGACAACATTCACACAAGCGGGCCACTATTACCCGCTCTTCAAGGCACAAGACGGGAGCAGCGCCAGCGATACCGAGCGCGTCCACATCGAGGTGATCGAGGCGGGCAACCGGTTGCCGACCTTCATCACAGTCTTCCCGACGGACACGGTTGTCATGTCGCAGTATTCGGTGGATACCTTCGGGGTCCGCGCGACAGACATCGACAATCCGCTTCTAACCCTGGGCGTGCCCAATCTGCCAGCCCATGCCGTGTTCCTTGATTCACTCAACAACGGCGGTCGGTTCATTTTTGATCCGGATTCGACAGACGTCAATCAGGTGTACAACGTTTTGTTCGTCGCCTCCGATGGCGCCGCCGCCGACACCGGGTTGGTGATCTACAAGGTCATCAGCTTCAAACGCGGCGACTGGAATTCGGATGGCGTCGTCGACGTTGTCGACTTGGTCGCTGAGATCAATCACGTCTTCCGCAACGGGCCGGAGCCGATTCCCTGGGAACTGGGCAACTTTAACGGCGACACGTTTATGAATATTCTGGATGTCGTGATCATGGTTGACCACGTCTTCCGTAACGGCCCGCCGTTACCACCGTAGACAGGCACGCGGCAGTTCCTCGTAGGGGCGACCCGTTTACCCTGGGCGTGTCGAAGGGTTGGGTCGCCCCTTTTTTTGTGTGCCCGGCATGGGCACTGGCTAGGAGGTGTAAGTCCTCTGTGAAGCAGGTCACAGCGACACAAGGGAAGTGGAAGGGAGGACGAGTGACCGTTCATCTGAAGAAAGCGTGGAACGCAACCGTGGGCCGACGGACGAGAACCTGATACGAGGCGCGGGGGACCGGGGCGAGGCGATTTGACGTGGCTGCAGCGATTTAGCTTGCATGACGTCGCTTGGCGACTATTGTTTGGCTGTGTTCGGCGCTTCCTGTAGGCGGAGTTGTAGCAGACGTTACGGAGACACTCCTCACGCTTGCCCCCATCACGGCTGTGCTGTCCATGAGATCATAAGTTGGCGCATAGGTTCGCCAGGATTCGTTCTACTGAAGACGTGCCGCAGTTGCTCTTTTATCGGGCCAGATGAAACGTGATACAACAAGAGAAGGGAGTGGGTATGAAGCGGTTCACCGCACGCATTCTGACAGTACCCAGGCTCACGTTTGCAGCAGTTGTTCTCTTGCTCGCGGGCGCAGACCCGATGGCGGGCTATGCGCAGGTCTACGGACAGCCACGCTTCGTGGGACTTCCCAACTGGGTGGTGCAGACCGGGTGTACACAGTCATTCGACCTCCGCACATACGCAGTAGATGAAAACACCGCTGTCGAAGACTTAGGTTTTGCCGTCTTGCCCCCGCTTACAACGTGCGGGGTGAGCTTGAACGCCGATGGGCACACAATCAACATCGAGCCGCTGCCTACTGGTGCCAATTGTCTTGGGCATAACTGCGAAATCACGGTGGCAGTCGGTGATGGGTCATCATCCAGCGAAGGCACGTTCAGTGTGTCAGTCGTGCCTCCGGACCAATCCACACCCATCATCTATGGGCTCCCTGACATAGTCTGCGGGGAGACGTCTTATGAATTGAGCGCGGACATCGGAGACTGTGTGAATGGGATCAATTGGAATTGGACGATATCGCCGACCGAAGCCGGTACTTTTGGCAGCCCGAACAGTGCGGCCACGACCTGGGTGCCATCGGCGGAATGGACGGGTCAATGCAACATCACTGTGGCGGCGACAACAGGCTGTGGGACACACCCTAACGGGAGCGCGGCAACAGAAGTGCGCCAGCAACCCGGCACGCCCTCGATATCGGGATTGCCGAGTCAGGTTTGCGGGGGGCAGGGTTATGCGCTCAGTGCCAGTGTCTCAGGATCTCCAAGCCCGACGAGCTGGAGTTGGAGCACGTCACCACCGGATATTGGCGACTTCAGTAACCAGGGGAGCAATTACACTACTTGGACGCCCCCAGCGAGCGGTATGTCCTGTGATATCATAGTCACTGCGTACAATGGGCCATGTCCGACCACCATCAGTCAATCAACACAGGTGACCCCACCAGGCACCGTATCCGTATCCTTCACGGGATTGCCTGAGTATAATGTGTTATGCGTGCCAGGCCCCTACCAACTTGTTGCGACTGCCACCGGAAGTCCGCAGCCGACGAGCTGGAGCTGGACTTCGTCGCCCCGTGGTAGCTTCACTGCACCGTCGAGCAGTACGACAGATTGGTCGCCCATAGAAGTAACTGTGGGAGACCATTTCACTGTGACAGTTACCGCTATCTATGGCGGGTGCGTGACCAGTTCCAGCCAGATTGCGACGTACGACGATATGATGCTGTCAATGTCAGGCTTGCCAAGCTTCGTCACCGGGGGACAAACGTACCCGCTTAATGCGAGTGGCCTAGGACCGTATCTGAGCTGGAACTGGACTTCCTCCTGCGGCGGAAGTTTCAATCCGTCCAACACCGCCAGCACCAGTTGGACAGCTCCGTGTGGGTTCTCGGGCAGTTGCGTCGTTACGGTGGAAGCGAACACGCCTTGCGGACCGACGTCGACTAGCCAAGGGGTGGGCGTCACTGCGCCACCGCCACCGCCAACTCCACTCTTGACCTACCCGGATAACGGAGGGGTTACGACCGATGGCACTCCGCTGCTTGATTGGTCGGATGTTGTCCTCGACGGCTACCTTCTCACGTATTCTGTCGAAGTGAGTAATGCCAGCGACTTCAGCTCTGTCGCACGCTCAGCGACGAACTTGACTTCGTCAATGTGGGTGGTCAGCTCTCCTGCGCTGAGCAATGGGACATGGTATTGGCGCGTTCGTGCCAGAAACCAATCATGTGGGGACCCCGCAATCTGGGGTGATTGGTCTGAGTTCCGGTCGTTCTTTAAGACTTCGAGCAGCGGCGGAGACCCGTCTTGCCCCGTGCTTTTTGTCCTTGGGGAGAGCTTGTATTTCGAAGAGAATCCCCTGCTCACGGCCTGCGAGCAGTTTGGCTACGCGCAAGAGGTCACCGACTTCTATCCGATCACGACACCGGTTCCGCCCGATCAGGACAGGCTGACGCTCCAGTTGCGCGAACTTGAGGACGAAGTGACCTATTTGAGGACACTCGAAATCATGGTCGTCGATCACTCGTCCAGCACGCTTATGGCATGCGACCCGGAAGGCCACATAAGACTCTGTGAGCTCACCGGGCTGCCGCCTATGACCGCGTTCGACGACAAGGGGAACGATCGACTTTCTGAGCTGGTTGCATCCGATGATTCATATTATGAAACTCCTGAGAGTGGGTCGCTGGTATTGACCTACGGGGCACATCAGGGAGCAATCGTTCTCCCAGCAGCGGCCAAGGGTCTGTGCGATCCACTAGATAAGGTGGCATCGAACGCCACCCGTATGAAGCCGGAACTGAGCGTCGAGCTTCAGAAGTCGGACGGCTCATGGTCGCCTTCTGCGGCATTGCCGCCGAGGCAGAATCCATCCAGTCAGTTTGTAGTGCCAGGGTACTCGATGGACTCCTTGGGTCTGATCACATACCGGCTCTCGTGGGTGGGGCCGTACGCCGTCAATTCGGTGCCCTTCCACGTCCTTGTGCAAGAGGAACCTGATGTACAAGTAGTCCGGGCCTCGAGTGTTTCTTTGCTTCCAGCAGAACAGAGCGGAGGTTCGGGGAATCCCAATATGCATTCGTCAACGATGACGCTGAACAAGGGAGACATCGCCACATTCGAATTCGATCTTCCCTCGCCGGCCGATTCGGGCATGAAACGAGAATACGTCGTTAGGGCAGTCGGACGATATGAGCCCGTTCTTCGCGCAGAGTCGGAGGGAATAGCAACCACATTCCAACTCCACGAGAACTATCCGAACCCATTCAATGCAGGGACACTCATCACATTCGATTTGAGCGAAAGCTCGGCCTGGGATCTCACGATCTACAACGTGCTCGGACAGCCGATTCGCCGTTTTGAGGGACAAGGCGACGCAGGGCAAGTCAGCGTAAGCTGGGATGGTCGGAACGGTCTGGGCTCGCCGGCGGCTTCAGGTGTGTACTTGTACCGGCTGCAGGCCAACAGCTACAGCTCAACGAAGAAGATGATGATGCTGAGATGACCTGATTCTGACAAACTCACATATGCAGCAACGGGCCGCCCGATTCCGGCGGCCCGTTGTTTTGAGCGCCCGGTATGGGCACTGGCTTGGGGGTGTAATTCCTCTGTGAAGCAGGTCACAGCGACACAAGGGAAGCGCAAAGGCGGACCGGTGTCTGTTCGTCTGTAGGAAGCTTGGAATGCCACCGTGGGCCGATGGACAAGAACCGGATACGAGGCGCGGGGAACCGTGGCGAGTGGTCAGATTACCACGAAGCTCCTGTGCCCGTGCCTCTTGCATTCTCGAGCGGTATCTACACATTGACAAAAGTTGGCTCTGCGATTAACTTACGATCCGTAAAGGGGTTGAGCGGTCCCTCACACCGCACACGCCGCCCGTCCCTTTCGACGTCTCATCCCTATTCGTCTGGTCAGTCCCGTACCGCACTGGACCATATGGCTCGTTAGGGCCCCAAAATCACGTGGGAGTGCATCACCTGAGATCATATTGTCGGCGGCCGCTCTGATGCCCTGGCGCATAGTGGGCGGCATGTCGATTTGTGCCGATGAATCGTAAACGGAGGACCCAGATGTCATCGTTATCGCGCACGCTGGCTTTGACGGCAATTGCCTTCGCTGTCCTGACCACATCATCACTGGCCGTCGAGGTCAGCATTCGCCCCGGCTTCGTGATTGTGAAACTCAAACCGCAAGCCGCCGGCACCATGGGGCAGGCCAAAAGCGCCATGGCGACTGGCCTGAAGTCCCTCGATCAACTCAATGTCCGCTACAACATCGCGGACATGAAACGCCTGATCCCGCCGGTGGCATCCTCGCTGGCCGCCGCCGCCGCTACCCGGGACGTCTACGGTCTCTCCCGCTTCTACATGGTCGAGTTGGAGCCCGGCACCGATGTCCTCACCGCCGTTGCCGACTACAGTGCCGATCCCAACGTCGAATTGGCCGAGCCGGATTATATCGTCTCGATGGACTTGGTGCCCAACGATCCCGAGTACGTCGACCAATGGACGCATTTCAATTCGCAAGATCGAGATATCGACACCCAGGAGGCCTGGGACCTCGAGACCGGGGACTCGACCGTCATCGTCGGCGTCATTGATTCCGGCCTCCAGCACGATCACATCGATCTCTACAACAACGTCTGGGTCAATCCCGGCGAAGATCTCGACGGCGATGGTGTGCCGTGGGACGCTGATGACATGAACGGGTTGGATGACGACGGGAATTCTCTGATTGATGACCTCATCGGCTACGACTTCATGCCTTCGACGGGTGGCTGCTGGGCGGGTGAGGACTGCAACGGACCCGACAATAATCCGGCCGACTTTGCCGGGCATGGCACCCATGTCAATGGGATCATCGCCGCCGTTACCGGCAATGGGACCGGCGTGGCTGGAATCGCCGGTGGCAATCGCGCCCTGCGTCGTGGCGGCGTCAAACTCATGGGGCTTCGCGCCGGCTATCTCCGAAGCGACGGTCAGGGCCTTGTGATCATGAGCGCCTGCGCCCAGGCCGCCGATTATGCTGTCGCCAAAGGCGCCATGGGGCTGAATTGCTCTTGGGGATCTTCCGGCGTGACGATTCAGACCGCTATTCAGAACGCCATCGCTAACGGGTTGGTGGTCTGCAAAGCCGCCGGCAACGACAACGTCGACGCTCCGGACATCCTCTGCAACACGGCGGGCGTGCTCGCGGTGGCCTCACTCGAATCGAACGGCCTCAAGTCCGACTTCAGCAATTTTGGCTCCTGGGTGGATATCGCCGCTCCCGGTGGCAATATCCTGAGCACCTACAGCAATCTCGGAATCGCCGACTACGCTTTCCTGAGCGGAACGTCGATGGCGTCGCCGACCGTGCTCGGCGTGGCGGCGCTTCTGAAGTCGCATCACAACTGGTTCACGAATGACGAGCTCGATACCCTCTTGCTCTACTACGTCGATGACATTTATGGTCAACAGCCATCGCAGTTCGGCTTGCTCGGCAACGGCCGCGTCAACGCCGACAGCTCCATGTCGATTCTGACCACAGCCGACTATGACATCGACACCGGGTTTGGCTTTGCCCCGCTGACGGTGAACTTCACGAACACTTCGCCGAACGCCGTCGCCCCATACCTGTACGATTTCGGCGACTTGGGCAACTCAACCAGCCCGGACGTTGCACACATCTACACCGAGCCGGGTATCTACTCGGTGCAATTTACCGGGGATGGACCTTCCGGCCCGCACACTCGGACGAACCCCAACCAGGTCGTCGTCGTGCGTGACACGATCGAATACGGCGATACGACGGGGCTTTCGATCGGCCAGAACTTCTCGGTTCCGGTGCGGTTACACAACACTCACCCGATGACGTCGATTAAGCTGCCTTTCAAATTGAATGGACCGGCTGACATTCGCCTCGACTCTCTGACACTGACCGCGCTCACCGCCAACTGGAGCAATGCCCGCGTCTTGAGCGGCAACACGCAATCTGCCTGGCTATTGCAGGCGTCGACCAACGGGGAGCCGATCCCTGTCGGCGGCGGCCTCATCGCGCATTGCTGGATGCACGTGGTTTCCGGTAGCGGGGGAGATGTTGAAACGGTCGATTCAGGCACCGTCGGCATCTCACAACACACGCTAAACCTGACGTCGGAATTCGCCAACTTCAAACCGCGCTTCATTGGCGGCTCGGCGACCATCGGCGGCTCGTGCGTCTGCACCTGCCACGGCGATCCGCAGTGCGATGGTGCGATTGACGTTCTCGATGTCGTCAAGGTCGTCGGCGTGGCATTCCGCAATATCGCCGATGACGTCGACCCGGGTTGCTCACACATTGGCCGCGCCGATATGAACTGCGACTGCGCCATCGATGTCCTCGATGTAGTCGAAGTTGTCGGCCGGGCCTTCCGTAATGACACGTCCACCCCTTGTGACGCTTGTGTAGAAATCTGCCCGTAGGGGAGAAGACAAGATGGGTTCTAGGGCGATTCGCTGACGCGGATCGCCCTTTCTGCGTGCGGCCCGATACGGGAAGTCGGTGATAGTGAAGTTCGCTCGCGCCAATGGCGTCACGAATCCTTGGGAGGGCGAGCGCAGTCGGGTCAGTTGAAAAAAACCCTCCGGTTTTGACCAGCCGTGCGCGAAGCTCTTCTTCTTCTCCCCCGTTTTGGGGGGAGATGTCATCGCGGCGTCCGCCGCGGCGGACCGCGATGACAGAGAGGGCAAACCGGTCGCTCCCATCGCCCTCTCTGTCGTCGACGCAAGAAACCGCGTCGCCGACATCTCCCCCTCGTGGGGGAGAGTAAGAGAGATTCGTATGAGGGTAGGGGACTGAATCGGCACTTTCAACGGGCCCATACTCGCTTGTCCTTTGCGGCTGGAACTGTGAGCGAATTCGAAGGGTGACCGTGCTCTTTTCTGACTTCGCCCTGTTAATCTTCCGTTAAGCCAACTCCCGCAAGGCGATGTACAAGCATTTTGAAGGAAAACGCAGAATTTGCTGTTGACAAAAGAGTTGGCGAAATCGAATTTGGCTGTGGGAGCCTATGTCAGACATGGGCTTCGCACAAGCAAAAGGGGCTGGCGCTGGATGGGGCAGCTCCCAGTACAAGTTTGAAGCACCCTTGCGAGAAAAGCGAGAAGAGATGAGGAGCAGGATAATGCGACGGAATCGTGCGGTGGTGGCATTTGTAGTTGCAGGGCTTCTCTGTGCAGCGGGCACAGCTAACGCGGTCAATCGGATCCGAGTGGAGACACTCAGCGATCAGAACGCCAGTGCTGCCGGGATAAATATTGGCGTGTATTTCACAAACGACGTCAATATTCAGGGATTCACATTGCCTCTGGAGTTTCGCACGGTAACGGGGTCTGCCTACATAGCTGGACCGAGCACGACGTTTACGCTAAACCCCGATGGGCGTATCTACCACAGCCCGCTGGGCCCGGAGTATGACAATTTCGTCGATAGCGCCTGGCCGGGTCCAACTGTGACAAGCAGCAAACATTCCACTCCAGCGGCGAATACCTGCAGTGGCCCGTCCTCGAGTTCATGGGCAACAGGAGCCTCGAATCCAGACTACGTTTCGCCGGACGCCATGTTCTATACTTCTGTGAGCACCGGCGATCAGGGGATCGGACAGTTGATCTATCTGAGCCCCGGGGAAGATCCCGAAGGTACTCCGTCCATGCGACTCACCGTTAACTTGAATGCCAATACGGGAATTTTTGAGATCGACACCTGCTGCAAAACCCCTGCGACCCATGCTGGTTTCGTGGACGAGAATACCCAATTCGTCACGCCGGAGTTCGTTTTTGGCCGAGTTGGGATCGAGACAATCTTGGGCGTTAAAGAGCTGGAGACGTCGGTTATCCCACAGGACTACGCGCTCGAGCAGAACTACCCCAATCCTTTCAACGCTGGCACCGTGATCCGTTTCCGGCAGCCGGTCGACGGCAAAGTCAATATCAGCGTCTACAACATCCTCGGCGCCAAGGTCCGCACGCTGGTCGACGAGTTCCGCGTCGCTGGCTTGCACCAGACTGATTGGGACGGCCGTAACGCCAACGGCGAGCAGGTTGCCACGGGTGTCTACTTCTACCGCATTTCGACTCCCGGCTTCGAGAGCACCCGCAAGATGGTCTTGTTGAAGTAACAGCGAAAACGAACTCTTCAAAGGCCGCGACTCGAAAGAGCCGCGGCCTTTTCTTTATTGGCCATATTGGACCTACAGGACGTATGTTTCTGCCAAAGCGGGGTAATGGTACAATTTGGATTGGCAGGGAAACTGCCGGAGTGGCAGGATCAACACCAAGACGGTGGGCAAGTCAACTGAACATTGTGATCTACGGTGATCGTGGAGTCGAATACGCTGGCCCGGAGGTGGCTTTCAGTGATCCTGTGATGTCCGTCAACAACACCCTCTAACTCTTCGGTTCTACGTCCGGGGGGCACGATCATGAAGATCTCTTTTTTGGGGTAATGCCGATGAACAAAGCGTATGGCCGGAAGGAAATCGGAATCTCCTGAGAGAATGAACGCCTTATCGTACTCGTCGTTCATTGCCAGTTCAAAGAGCGCGACAGCGATGTTGACGTCTGTTTGTTTTTCCCGGTGGGTGTGATACTCCTTCCGGCAATCTGCCCGGCATGTTGCCGTCACCTTACGGAACTCGCCGAGCACGGACTCAATACCAACTGATTTCAACGCTCTGATGTACTTCTCATGCCGGGCCTGTTTTGCTCTGTCCCATGGCGGAAGAGCGGTGAAAAAGAGGATTCTACCAACCTTGTCTTCCTGTAACGCGAAGCAATTGCAGAGCCGTCTGTAGTTGAGCCATTTGTATTTGTGCAAGCATGGCTCGTCGTCGAGCGCGTGGTAGATGTTAAAACCGTCGATTAGGCAAATTACGCGCATGATAAAAAAAACCCCGGCGCTCTGGCGCCGGGGGGCCATGGGGCCGAAGCGCCATGGCGGGGATATTCAATTTCTAACACTTATACTAAGTGTCGTCAAGCAACATTTGGACATTATTTGATTTTTGCTTGACGGAATCTTATTTCATTCTCGCCTTGCCCTGTCATAACCTCGCCAAGCTTGACCCACTCCGCCAACGACTCCGTAAATCGTTGTCGCGCCTCAGCTTCCGTCGAACCCTCGACGCCAATCCGCAACGAACTCCCCGGCTCGCTAACAGCCAAATAACCGCCATTTGCACGCCTTATCAACACCGGGACTGTTAACGAGTACATTTAGCCTCCTCTTGGTCTGAAAACATCAGGTACGGTTTGAGAGAGCCGTACACTGAATTATACGTTGCCAACTCATTGCAGTTGAGCGTGATGCGATTTTTCTTGAAAATAACCCCCGTAACATAGCGATTTTTCTTGTATATTTCCAACGGCGGTACGTACATTACGTATCAGTTACGAACGAGTAACGAGGAGAGACGGCCATGCCTATCCAAGCTGATCAAATTGCCCCGTACGCCCCGGCTCAGACTATTACTACGCTCATCGAGCGGTATCGGGAACGCGGCCTAACAACACCCATCACCGGCGACGTGTTGATGAAGGCGGGGATCAAGGATAGTCTGACTCAGCGAGTACTTCAGTCGCTGAAGCTGTTGGACTTGATCGACGGCGATGGTAATCCTACGGTGGCATTTGCTGAGCTTAAGAAAGCACCGCAGGGCGAATTTCAACCGCGACTGGCTGAGATAATTCGTTCAGCGTATGCGGAGATTTTCAAATTTACTGATCCCGCCAAAGACCCTCCCCAGTCAGTGCGTGATGCATTCCGTGGCTTCTCTCCCGATTCCCAGCAAGAGCGGATGGTGATGTTGTTTCTCGGGCTGTGCGAGGCCGCCGGTATCATTGAGACTCGCCAGCGTACACCCAAGACGGTGAATACAAAGCCCGTGACGAAACGACAATCGGCAAATGGCTCCGAACGCAAGGCCGTGGCCAGTAGTTCAGCGGGGAAGCGAATACAACAGCAAGGAGACATTCCCGCCCCGATCATGGGATTGCTACAGAGTCTGCCGATTGATGGTTGGACTCAGGAGAAGCGAGACAAATTCGTCAAGGCGTTTGAGTACGCGCTTGATTACAGCGTCCCCGTCAGGGATGAGCCGAACGTGGATAATGACCAAGATCAGTAAATAAAAACGGCGGTGCTGTAACACCGCCGTTCGGATCGGACAAAACCAGTGACCCGCAAAGATCAGAGGATCGTCCAATGTCTTTATACGAAACGCTAATCCATTACAGTTGGCCCTGCGTTAGAGGGCCACCACGCCAACAACTGAAAAACCGACGGTAGGGGTACTGTCTGCGATGGCATGCCCCTACTGAATCAACGCCCCGCCGAGTGCGGAAACACTCGGACAGGGCTAACAGAAACCGCCGGACAGGCCGGACGGTCCCGCTAAGACAAGATACGGCCTCTCTCGGCAAAACGCCAAAGGGAAAGCCGTGTACACTCTCTCAATAGAACGCAAGAAGCTGATCCTCGACTTGCTTGTCGAGGGCAACGGTCTCCGGGGGATCGCCAGAGCCACCGGGCACCATCGCAACTCAATCGTAACTCTCATGCACGAGGCCGCTGAGGGATGCAACCAACTGTCTGGGCAACTTCTGACCAATCTTCAACTGCCCGATGTTCAGGTCGATGAGCTATGGTCATTCGTGCACACCAAGAACGACCGTCTACCGAAGTCAGAGCGTGACGGCGACAAGGGCGACCAATACGTCATCTACGCCGTAGACCGCCGGAGCAAGCTGGTTCCCGGCTTTACTATCGGGAAGCGCACCACAGAGACGGCAACCGACTTCATGCGCCTCCTGAGACTGCGTTGTGCACCGGGCCGGATTCAGATCACGACAGACGCATTCTCCGGATTCAGACCCGCGATAGTCGAGGCGTTCCAGTGGTCCGCGAACTACGCCCAAGTCTCAAAGACCTTCAAGCAACGCGCAGACGCCAAGCAAGAGGGCTACGCCCCAAAAATGATCGCGAGAATGTTCACCGAGATTATTCAGGGCTTCCCTGATCTTGCCTTAGCTACCACCAGCCATGTCGAGAGGGCCAATTTGACCATCCGGCAGGGCTTGCGCCGTTTCAACCGCCTGACAATCGGCTATTCCAAGAAGCTGGAATGCCTCAAATCAGCGGTTTCGATCTTCATGTTTGCCTATAACTTTCGCAGACAACACGTTAGCCTTGGCGGCTTGACTCCTGCCATGTCGGCAGGCGTTGTCTCAGTCAGATTGAATTGGGAGGCTGTGCTTTAGGGGAAAATCAAATTGTACCATTACCCAAAGCGGCAGTC
Source organism: uncultured Ignavibacteria bacterium (assembly GCA_964371625.1). GTDB lineage: Bacteria > Zixibacteria > MSB-5A5 > WJJR01 > WJJR01 > JACQFV01. The sequence continues at coordinate 1,304,749 of CAYJMP010000002.1, forward strand.
GTGGCAGCCTGTTGATAACTCGCAGAACTGCAATATCTTATCAGATATAACTTGACGTCAGGCTACGATTCTCGTACACTCCACACTTTCCCTTAAGGAGAACAAGAGCCGCTATGGACGATCGCATCAAGGACCCTTTTGTCCTAACTATCGGTGGGACAAGGGACTCCCGGGCCTCACTTCGCATCATCGACCATAAGTTCGTCATCGGCAAAGAGGAGTTTCCGCCCTTTGCCGCCGAGATGCACTACTTCCGTGTCGCCAAGCGACATTGGTCGATTTGTTTTGAGCGCATCCGTAAAGCGAATTTCCGGATCATCTCCACGGCGGTGCCGTGGAACATCCACGAGCCCCGTCAGGGCGAGCTCGACTTCGCCGGGACATCGGACCCGACCCGCGACCTGATCGTCTTCCTGGAGCTCTGTCGCGAGTTTGGCTTCAAGATTCTCCTACGTCCTGGTCCGTGGGTCGCCGCCGAATGCGATAACGGGGGAATCCCGGATTTTGTGCTCAAGCACCCAGAAAACATCGCCACGAACCACGCTGGCGAACCGGTCATCGCTCAGCCGGGGGGAGGCGCGCGGCCTATCCCCATGCCGCCGTATCTCGGCAACCGCTTCCAGATTCAGTTGAAGAACTACTTCTCGGTCCTTTCCGAGGTCGTGAAAAACTACATCTATCCTCGCGGCCCGGTCTTCATGATTGAATTGGACCACGAGACCAGTTTCGGCGGACACTTCGATCCGTTTTCCGCCGACTACAGCCCCCAAGGTTCACGCGCCCAGTTCGGACGGTTCCTGTCAGAGAAGTACCAGGGAATCGACAAGCTCAACAAAGTCTGGAAGAGCAAACTCAAAGATTTCGGCGACGCCGTCCCACCTGATCCGTCGATCGGGAAAAATCCCCATGAATTCCTGCGTCTGATGGACTGGGTCGAATTCCGCGAGTGGGTGGTCAACCGCTACTCCGATTTTCTCGCCGAGATGTTGTCCCAGACCGAAATTTCCGTTCTGTTTGCGCGCAGTCTCGCCTACAACGGCGCCTATTTCTTCCCGGATCTCGCCGGAGCGCGCACAACCGGACGCACACTCTTCACGGTCGATCTCGACTGGAATCGTCCCTTCGCCCAGACCATCCGCCGTGCCCGTTCGGTTTCGGCTTGGCAGCCCACCGGGTTCTGCGGACGGCTCAGTGTCGGCAGCCGTCATGCCGACCCAACAGCCGGGCACGCCTACCACCCGATCACGGCCGTGGACACCAAGCGGTTGATCGTCTCGTCGTTGGCGGCAGGGATTAAGGGCTTCAACTACCACATGTTTGTCGGTCGTCAGCGTTGGTATGACGCGGCACTGGAAGCCGACGGCGCCATCCTGCCGTCGTTTGACATTGTCTCGCAGGCAACGACACGTCTGGTCGAACTCAAGTACGATCAGATGCGCGACTATTCCGACGTCGCGTTGGTCCAATATCGTCCATACTTGCGTGCCGCTTCCGTAGGCGACCACGAGCCCGATGGCTACATCGCCGATCTCGTCGGCTCCGGCTTCGATGCCGTCTGTGCCGACCTGATGGCGCTCTCTTACGACTATCGCATCTTCGAGATGGGCGTCACCGACCGCCTCGACAAGTACGGCACGATCATTGTGCCTTCGGCCGAGTACATGGACAAGGCCACCCAGGAGAAGCTGGCTGAGCTCGCCAAGAACGGCGCCCATCTGGTGCTCTATGGCGCGGTGCCGCACAAGGACGAGCGCTTCGAGCCATGCGAGGTCCTGGCCAAAGCGATCGGTTTCAAGACCACGATCGAGCGCGCCATCATGACCGTGGAGGCCAAAGGCGGCAATTTCGTAGCCCATGCGCTCGGTGTCATCAAGCGCGCCCCGACGCGTGCCGCCAAGCTGGCGAAGTCGGGAGCCAAAATCCTCGGAGCCTCGAACAAATTCGGCAAGGGACAGGTCACTGCCCTGACATTCTCGCCCGGCACGCATCTCCTGCCCGAGAAATTGGTGTTTCTGCGCGAAGTGCTGGCGCAGGGTAAGCTGGAGTCACCCGTCTGGTGCAGCGACCCGCGTGTTCATGTCGCGGTTCACGCCCACCAAAAGGGTGGCCTGCTCATGGTTTATGACATCGCCGAGACAACCGGTGTGACCGATGAGTCAGTAGCCGCCTCGAGCCGCGGTGTCATAATCAGCGTCGATTTGCAGGCGATCGGGCTGGCCTCGCCCAAGGTGCTTTTGACTGACTTCCTGGGCACCGAGGTGCATCGCCTTGCGGCGAAAGACCTTAAGTCCGGCATCGAGTTACGGCTCGGACGCGGTGATTCGCGGTTATTCAGTATCGAGAAAAAATAGCAAAGCTCGGCATGATTGCCAAGCGGTTGGCGGCCGTGGTGCAAGGGCGGCCCGGCAGGAGCCTCACCCTCCCCAATATGCCTCTGTTTGCAGGGACGGCGAGGCTCCTGCCGAGCCGCTCACCGTGATTCCACGACTTTTTCTCAGATCCCCGAGTAGAAGTTCGGGTTTTGCACCCCGTTTGCTGTGAGAACTCACGATTAACTTGGTATCATTTTTCTATCGTCTTTTCAGCAACAGCCACAGATACGCGCCGTATATGCAATGGGTTTTGGGGAAACCAGACCGTACTCGGGTCCCTTGGGCGCATTGTTTGAGTGGGCCGAGTCGGTTTCACCGTCATTAAAGTCCTGTCAGGATGACGCATACTCATTGTCTTTCCGCGGCGAGACTGTTCACCCCGATTAGCAATCCTGATGGTTGGGGAACAAATCACTCCCGATTGCGATAGAACGATATCGTACGCGATATGGGATTGATTCCAACTACCAGCAATTTTACCATGGGGGTTTGCATGTCTTCGAATCGCAGGGCCACCGGGATGGAAAAGATCAGGGGATCTCGGATCGTCACCGTGTCATTGATCGTGTTGGCGGCAGCGCTGCTCGGCGTCTCGTCCGCTTCGGCGCAGCTTGAGCCGAAGGGCGGATGGGTCAACGCCGAGGGGAAAAGTCCGTTTGTTGCCGTCGTCGAGAAAGTCAAAGACGCCGTCGTCAATATCTCCGCCGAGAAAGTCGTCAAGAACCCACACCAATTCGATCCCTACTTCGAAGATTGGTTTGGCAATCGCGGTGGACGCAGCCGTCAGAAATCCCTGGGGTCCGGCTTCATCTACAGCAAAGACGGCTACATCATCACGAACTATCACGTGGTTTCCGGCGCTGATGACATCACCGTGCGCCTCTCGGATAAGAAGGAGTTTCCCGGCCGCCTGATCGGGGCCGATCAAGCCACTGACATCGCGCTTTTGAAGATTGACGCCGATCACGAGCTTCCGGTGATCGACTTGGGCAATTCCGACTCGCTCTTGGTCGGTGACTGGGTGATTGCCATCGGCAATCCGTTCCCCCAGCAGGGACTGGATCGTACTGTGACTGTCGGTGTCATCTCGGCACTGGGACGCAAGAGTCTCTATTTCGGCGATGAGACGCCGGTCTATCAGGATTTCATTCAGACTGACGCGTCCATCAACCCGGGTAATTCCGGCGGGCCACTGATCAATCTGAGCGGCAGCGTGATTGGGATCAACTCGGCGATTGCCAGCCCGACCGGTTCCAACGTCGGCATCGGGTTCGCGATCCCGGTCAATTTCGCCAAGCTGGTCATTCCTGATTTCATGGCCTCCGGCTCGGTGAAGCGCGGATGGCTCGGAATTCAGCCGCGGGATCTGAGTTGGGATGATGTCGAAGCCGAGGGCTTGACCTCCGCCGAGGGCGTCCTGATTGAACGCGTGCTGGCCAATACCCCGGCGGAACGTTCCCAATTGCGAGTCGGCGATGTGATTCTGAAGGTGAATGGCGAGAAGATCAACGACTCCCAGCACTTCATGCGCACGATCTGGCAGGCCCGCGCCGGCGCCATCGTTAACATGGACGTGTTGCGTGGCGGCGAGCCGAAAAACATCTCCGTGACTCTTGGCGACCGCGACGCTTACCAGCAGGCCTCGGTCACCGAGGAAGAACGACCGGTGAGCGAACCCGAAATGCTCTGGCTGGGGATGGATGTGGCCACCGCCACACCGGATTTGGCCGAGGAATTCGGCACTGATTACAATCCAGGCGTGATCGTCACCGACATCGATGCGTCGGGACCCGCCTATGACAAAGGCATTCGTGTCGGCATGATCATCGGGGAAGTCGATCATGAGCCGATTAGCAGTCGTGCGGAATTTGAGGATGTGGCAACGCGCAAGGCAGACGAAAAAGCCGTGTCGTTCCTGGTCTATGACCAGGAGGGACGCACCGGCTACATTTCGCTGCGGCCGTCGTCGCACTAAGGGTTTAAACCCCATTCATAGGAGGAGCGGGTACGAGCGTAAGAACCTCTCGCAAGTACCGGGATGAAGACCGGTCGCTGGATTTGTACCTGAAGGAGATCGGCGAGACGCCGCTTCTCACGCCGGCGCAGGAAGTCTCTCTGGCCAAACGCATCAAGCAGGGAGACCAGACGTCGCTTGAGAAACTCACGAAGGCGAATTTGCGCTTTGTCGTGTCCGTGGCCAAACAGTATCAGAACCAGGGTCTGTCTCTGGCCGATCTGATCAACGAGGGCAACATCGGACTGATCAAGGCCGCCAAGCGCTTCGATGAGACACGCGGTTTCAAGTTCATCTCCTACGCCGTCTGGTGGATTCGTCAGGCGATCCTGCAGGCATTGGCCGAACAGTCGCGCATCGTGCGTCTGCCGCTTAACCGCGTCGGCACGCTGCACAAAATCGGCAAGATCGCCTCGTCGCTGGAACAGGAATTCGGGCGCGAACCGTCGCCCGACGAGATCGCCAAGGAGTTGGAGCTGTCCGAAGCGGAAGTCTCCGACACCCTGAAGATTTCCAACACGCACCTGTCGCTGGATGCGCCGTTTTCGACATCGGAAGACAACAGTCTGATCGATGTTCTGGAAGACGAACTGCAACCCGCGCCGGATGAGTCGCTCCTCAAGGACTCGCTCAAGTTGGAGATCGAAAAGGCGCTCGACACCCTGACGCCGCGCGAAGCCGAAGTCATCAATCTGTACTTCGGTCTCTCGCACGAGAAAGCGCTGACCTTGGAAGAGATCGGCGTGCGTTTCAATCTCACGCGTGAGCGTGTGCGTCAGATCAAGGAAAAGGCGATCCGCCGCCTGCGGCATGCGTCGCGGTGCAAGTCACTGCGCGCCTATTTGGACTGAGACCGGTCGAACACAACAGAATATCCTCTGAAAGAGAAAGCCCCCACCGCATCGCGATGGGGGCTTTTTGCATTCATCCGATTTATCCATGTGCTTTCGTGGAGGGCGAGCATACTTGCTTCTCCTGAGCGAAGTCGAAGGTCGGGCCTGCTATTTTTCGCACACCGCCTTCAGGAGGACAGGCATTCTTGTCGAAGATCATATCGTCACCAATTGGGGGCGCATTTGGCCCCCGAGTGGTGACGATAACGCTCGCGCGCGCTACCATTCGATTCGCGCGGCCAATCCAAGAGCGATTGGCACGCGCTAATCTAACGACAGGCAGGAATGCCTGCCCTCCTACGTCTATACGAATACCGCTAAACTTGTCACGACAGCGGGGCGGGAGCGGTTCCCGACTCATCCGGACGGCGTGGCTCAAAAGGCAACGGGGTGACCGCCGGATCGGGTATACCTGGAATTGCGGGGATCGGCGGGATCGATGGAATGTCGGTCGTGGCGGGCACTTCTTTCGGCCGCGTCCCAAACCGAGTCAGGATCACCGCACCCGTTCCTAGGGTGACCACGACATATCCGAGGATCGCCGAGAGGGCAAACATGATGAGCGTCACCAAGCGGAACGCGCCCCCCGACGATCCGCCCCCGGCCGGCCAGATGAAGATGATCGTGAGGTAGGCGAAAATCTGCAAGGCGGCGACGCCGAAGATCGTACGCGAAAGCGGGGTGTGCAGCGGCATCGAGGTGTTCTCGGCGATCTTGTCGCCGACCAGTTGCCCCACCGCCGCCTGCGCCAGTATCAGCCCACCGAACAACATCAATGGCAATACAAACAACGCGACCGGAATCCCGATGATCGTGACCAAAAGCAGGAGAAAGACCGGGATCAGCAGTATCTGCCCCAACACGCCCATCAGGAACGACTTCGCGTAAGACTTTTGAATCCGCTCCTTCACCTTGACGATGTTGCGCGCCGACAAGGCATGCGCCAGGAGCACGAGGAACAGCCAGAATAAGATCTTGAGGATGACGATGACCGTGAATGTCTGCCTGGTCCACGCCTCATTGAGGCCGTCATCGCCGCCGAAGATGTTGAACAGGACTTCCTGACGGCTGCCATCGATTCTTCCGCCAGGATCGCGAATGATGCGTGAGGCGACTGCATCACTCCGCACATGGCCTTCCGGGCCGACGCGTATTCGGCCGAACGGGGCGATCGCTTCGTTGCCGACCCGTCCCTCGACGTTCACATTTCCGAACGCGGAGACAGCCGATCCGGTCACGGTTCCCTTAACGTCGATATCGCAGAAAATACAGACGACATCACCACGCACGATTTCATCTTCACTCACTTCGATGTCGTCGGCGATTTGAGTCACATTGTCGTCACCCTCGGGCGCGACCACGCGCACATTTCCATCATCCTCAATGATAATGCCGACACCGCCCCCATGATTGACGTGAGGCAGGTCGGGGACGTCGACATGGCCAAGCGGATGCTCGGGCAGGATGATATCGCGGCCCTCGCGATCCACAATGTGAATACCGCTGGGGTCGATCGTGATCTTGCGCGCGTAGATTGAGTCGCCGATCATGCCGACAGTGGAGCCGGTTCCAGATCCGACGATGACGGTATGCGTCGACTCGCTGGTAGACTCGACCACCGTGACCCTTGGTGCTTTGGGCGGTTTTGGGATTGCGGGTTTGGGGACAGCCTTGTCATCGATCGCGGGAACGGGCGAGGCCGCCCCGCCCACGTACGTGAGCGCGGCAATGACAAGCAGTATGATGCGCAGTGCTCTCATGATCTCAATGACACGCCCATCACAATTCGGAGAGGAGAATATCACCCGACGACGTGTTCACCCGCAAGGTGGACGTCCCGTCGCCGAATCGGCCGCTCAGCCGGTCATGTGAATGCTTCTGCAGTCGTATCGGGGCGTCGATTTCCATCTCGCCGGCGGACGTCTCAAGAATCACCTCGCCGACCCCGGCCGGATCGATCATCAACGTCACGCCACCACTGACAGTGCCAATCCGCATGTCGCCTTCGCCACCGGAGTGCACGGTCACCGCTCCCGAGGTCGTGGAGAGGTCAAACCCGCCCTTGTCCTGCTCGAGCCGGATGTCTCCGGAGACAGTTTCCATCGTGACCGAGGCTCCAACCCCGCGCAGTTCCACATCCCCTGACACTGTCTCGCCAACGACGGGTCCGACCACACCGCTGGCCATGATCTCGCCGGAGACTGCTTCGATCTTGAGATCGGCGCCGCATTCCAACACCTGTATGTCGCCCGATACCGTCGTCACATCGAGCGAGCCCGCGCACTGTCTGATACTGACATCCCCCGAGACATTCGCGATATGGGTTCGCCCCTGTAGTTCAGAGCCCCGCACATCACCAGAGACCGACTCGGCATCCAACACGCCCGTCACGTTCTCCACGTCCACATCGCCCGAAACCGAACTCAGAATCGGGTCGGCATCTTTGGGGCCGCGCGCATGGAAACTCACATCGACCGAACGATTCGGATGAAAGCCGCGGTTGAGCCAGCGGTAGAACTCGTTCGCATTATCGATCTTCGCCAGCAGCCGCCCCTCCTCGCCTTCGATGAGGAGTTGCAGCTCGTCGCGAATCTCTTCGGCCTCGGTCGAATCATCCGCTCTGATTTCGATCAAGATCTCAAGCTCGGCCGTGGTTCCCTCGATTCCTTCATAGCTCGCATCGCCCGAGATTGTCTCCAGCGTCACCGACGGCATCCGGCCGATTTCGAATGTCTTCATCTCGCGAAACGTGTACGTCTCCCGTGCGAGTGCATCCTGCCCCAAGAATCCGACAACGGCAGTCGCCGCCACTAAGATCGCAATCGTCGAATGATCAATACGCATGGGCTACCTCCGGACTGATACAACTTCAAACAATGCCTTTGAGTTTCTTTTTGAGCAATTCACGGGCGCGGAAGATGCGGGCTTTGACCGTGCCGACCGGGATGCGCAGTTGCTCGGCAATTTCCTCGTATGATCGGTCCTGCTGATGCCGGAGCACAATGACTTCACGGTATTTGGCCGGCAGTGATTCAATAGCATCGCCGATGGTAACGGCCCGCCGCTTGCGATAGAGATCCTCTTCGGGGTTCTGGGTCCAATCGGGGATTTCGAGCGCGACCTCGCCGTCCTTGGTCTGGATCGGACGGTCGAGGGAAAGCGCTTCAATGCGCTTTTTGCGCAGGTGGTCGATCGCATTGTTCGCCGCAATCTTGTAGAGCCAGGTGGAGAAGCGGTACTCAAAACGGTAGGAGGCCAAAGACCCGAAGGCCTTCATGAACGTCTCCTGAACTAAGTCCGCCGCCTCCTCGTTGCTCCTGACGATTTTGAAAATGACGTGATAGATCGACTGGCGATGTCGCCCTAACAGTTCCCTGTAGGCGCCCTGATCGCCGGCCAATGCGTCGCGGATCAATTGTTCGTCGGTTTCGGCCACCGTGCGCCTACACTTGGGTTTACGGGCATCCGGTAAAGTTTGTTTCGCACCTCTTGCCCCGCACACAACAGGGCAAGGCCGAGTGAATCTAACTGGCAGGGGAGAGCGGGGCTATAGGAAAGGCAGAGAGGCAATTATCCACACCCACTGTCAAACTCTTGCTATCACGGGGGCTTGGACGCTCTGGACGATAGATATCCTCCCGTGCCCGCTGTATTATCCGACCCACGCATAAGCGCTCACTGTCAGAATACAAGGAGACGGAGATGCTCTTTGGTGAAACTCGGGACGATCGGATTCAGGAGCTGTTCGAAAAGCACATCGAGAACTCCGCGGCCTGCGCGTCCGAACTGCACACTCTCTTTTTGAATCTCCATCAGGGCCGGGACTACGTCGCGTCGATGGCGGACAAAGTCGTCGCCATGGAGCGCGTCGGCGACGACTTCAAAGAGCACATCCATCTCATCGTCGACAAGACCTTCATCACCCGCCTCCACAAGGACGACATCGACAAGCTGATCCACGAGATGGATCGGGTAATCGACCAGATCAAGAAAGTCGTCATCTACGTGCAGGCCTACCACATCACCGAGAGCCGTTCGGAGGGGATCGAATTCTGCAAGATTATCGTGGAGATGTCGCGCGAATTGGTCGGCATCATCTCGGGCATGGCCAAGCCCGACGTCATCAAACTCCGCGGGCGCGTCTCCCGGATCGAAGATCTCGAAGAGGAAGGCGATATCCTCCTGACAACCAGTCTGGCAAGTGTGTTCGTGCACGAGCACGATGCAAAGTCGATACTGGTCTGGCAGTCGATCCTCGAAAAACTGGAGGATGTGACCGACGCCTGCCACCATGTCGGCAGCCTGGCGATGTCGATCGCGCGAAAAGAGAGTTAACGAGCGACGATGGATCCCGTCCTGATCTCAGTGCTGTTGCTAGTCTTGGCCGCTGAATTCGTCAACGGCTGGACCGACGCCCCCAATGCTATCGCAACCGTCATTTCAACCCGCGTCATGTCGAGGGGGACTGCGGTCGCGATGGCCGTCGGCTTCAATATCATCGGCGTCTTCTCCGGCACCGCAGTCGCTGTTACGATAGGCCAGGGAATCATCGACAGCAATGTTGTCAATCCGGAAACAATCGGTGCGGCATTACTCGGAATCGTGATCTGGAGTTCCGTCGCCGCTCACTTTGGAATTCCAACAAGCGAATCCCACGCGCTCGTCGCCGGGCTGGCAGGAGCGGCGCTGGCCGTCGCGGGCCCGGACGCGCTCCTGTGGGCCGGGTGGAGAAAAGTGCTGATCGGGCTGTTCTTGTCCGGCGTCGTAGGTTTCGGCGCCGCGTTTCTCTTCGCGCGACTCATCAAACGCGGCTTTGCTGCGAGCCCACCCTCAAGCACGGGAAGGTCGTTTCGACGCGCGCAAATTGTCTCGGCCGCTTTTATGGCGTTCAATCACGGGTCCAATGACGGGCAAAAATTCATCGGTGTTTTCGCACTCGTCCTGATGCTGGGCGGAGTCATTGATTCCTTCTATGTGCCGGTCTGGGTGATCCTGCTTTGTGCGGCGACGATGGGGTTGGGGACTTCAATCGGTGGCTGGAAGATCATCAAGGAAATGGGTGTGAAGATGGTGGATCTGCGTCCTTGGCAGGGTTTCTGTGCCGAAGCTGCCGCCGGAGGGACGATCTTCTTTGCATCCCGATTCGGAATTCCCTTGTCCACGACACATACCATCATCACCTCGATGATGGGCGTTGCGGCTTCGCGCAACCCAAAGCATGTCCGCTGGGACATCGCCGGCAAGGTGATGTCGGCTTGGGTGCTTACCTTCCCGATTTGCGGTATCATTGCCTACGTCACAGCCTACATCATCAAACACTTCTTCTGATTCTCTCGACTTTCGACATTGACATCGGTCGCGTCCCGCTGATTCGTTCCCCGCGTATGGACATTCTCACCGTCATCGGCACCGTCGTCGCGAGCCAGAAAGTCCCGCAACTGTCCGGCTACAAACTCTTGCTCGTCGCCGACCCGGATGACAAAGATGCGAAGTCGACGGCCACCGTCGCGGTGGACACCGTCGGCGCCGGCGAAGGGGAGAGGGTCATCGTCGTACGCGGTTCATCGGCGCGCGCGGCCGCCGGATTGGCTGACGTGCCCGTCGACGCCGTGATCGTCGGGATCGTCGATGAGATTGATCGCGAAGGGAAAATCGTCTTCCGGAAATGAGCGGCCATCAACCCGTGTCATTCGGGCTGGAATCCCGAACATAATCACGAACTATGAAACTCGGACGCGTCTGTGGAACAATAGTGGCGACCGTGAAGGACCCGGCGTTTGCCGGATTGCGCCTGCGCCTGATGCAACCCGCAACCGGCGAAGACAGCTGGGCTTCCAAACCCATCGCCGTCGTTGACACCATTGGTGCTCGTGAAGGTGACGTCGTGATTTGGATTTCGGCGCGCGAAGCGACCCTGGCGGTCACGGACCGGGTCGTGCCGACTGACGCCGCGATTATCGGAATCGTCGATGAGTAGAAATCGGCTCAAATGATCATCGCCCGCGTAACGCATCACGTCGTCGCCTCCGCGAAGACCTCCTCGTACGTAGGTCACAAGATCCTCCGGCTTCAGACCGAGTCCTGGGATGGATCGCTTCTCCCCGCCGTTTCTCCGATTATCGCACTCGATCTAGTCGACGCCGGAGTCGGCGATCGCGTCCTGGTCTGTCAGGAGGGGCGGTGGGCGAGAGAAACCATTGGTGATCTGAACGCGCCCGTCAGATCGATGATCGTCGCCGTGGTAGAGAGAATTACACGCGACGCGCGTGTGCCTGCGGTCCCAGCCCCATAGTCTTCCAAGTTATCCACATCAATCTGAGGGAAACTTCCCGACCATCGTCGGAAATTCACCACTGTTCGGCAACAGCCGAGATTCATCGTCTGGCCATCTCTTACCACTAAGGCATTGGGATATAACGAAATACAACTCAAGATGCCTGGGTTGTGCCTGCGGCAAGCCTCTTGCACTGCTTCTGTTTGGCAGACGGCCTTAATGCCGGGACTGTCCGACCGATAAGAAACTCCGGGGGATGTCCAGCTGCACCCCGCCGGAGCCAAGTGCGCCGAGGGAGGCAGGCATGTCGAAGAAGAGTAAGCCAGAAGGAAGGACGCCGCTCAAAACTTATTGGCATCTATACAGTTTGCAGACTTTGAATTCGGAGAAATTCGTTAAGGTCGTCAACAAGATCTTGAAAAACGAATACCATCTGATCAAGTAGACGCCATAAGACACAGCGTACAAGCAGGTTATGTTCTGGCAACAGGGCCGCTGATCCGGAACATGACCGCCGTGGGTTTGTTTCAAGCCGAGAGAGACACATCGCTCGCTGTCAGTGTCCACCAAATCTGATGTCAAGAACAGGCCGTGTTTTGCTTGTTTCTCTTGACAAGACATTGGGTTCCGGATAACATGGCACATCTTTTTTGAGGTCGGGAAGGAATCCCGACAGAGCGGCCGAAAGGAAATTGGATGTCGAATAAGCGCCTATCGATTTTGATCATTCCTCCCTCCACAGATAGAGTCCGACAGTATTCCGTACCACAATGGATTGTACGTGCATGCATGGCCGCCGTCGCAACCGTCATCGTCGGATTCATCAGTTCACTTGGAATCGCCACTTACGGCATCAACAAGGCCACTGTAAACCAGGACCAAGCCGCGGAAAACGCTGAATTAAGGGCCGCGTTGACCGGAATGACCGCTGATGTCAAGGTGCTGCGTGAGCAGCTCGCCCGTCTCGAGGCAGCCGAACAGAAAGTCCGCGCCGTTTTTGGCTTTCCTGAAGTCAGCGCCGACGAACGGGCTCTCGGTGTCGGCGGCTCCACTCCGCAACCCAATGTTTATCTCTCCGAATCCACCGAACTGACATACGCCGTCGAATCAGAAATTGATCGACTCCTTCATCGCGCGTCGTTCGAACGCGAGAATTTCGAGTCTGTGTTCTCCGCCTTATTGGATCAGAAACAGCGCTTGGATCATACGCCTTCGACCTACCCGGTCAATGGCGTGCTGATGCGCGGATTCGGCATCAAGTCCGATCCGTTTACCGGCAAGATGCGTCCGCATCATGGGTTGGATCTGGCCGCGCCGACCGGAACACCGGTCTATTCCCCGGCTTCCGGCAAAGTGATTCTACGGGAGCACCAGACACAGTATGGTAACACGGTCGTGCTCGACCATGGATATGGTGTTGAGACCGTGTATGGGCACATGTCCAAATTCGCCGTCAAGATGGGACAAACCGTTCACCGCGGCGATATCATCGGTTATGTCGGCACCAGCGGCTACTCGACAGGTCCGCACCTTCACTATGAAGTCCACGCCAACGGACGGCCGCAGAATCCCATGGACTACGTTTACGACAAGGCGCCGGGAGGGAGCGACGGCACTGAACATGCCGGGCTCGCTCCGTGAGCCGCTCACGCATTCGGTGATCCCCTGGGGAGATCATGTGCGCGCGGGACCTTTGATTGTCCCGCGCGTTTTGTTTTATTCGATTGTCGGATGATGGCAGAATCGTAAGCGCGGTGTTATGTTGACCGCGCCTGCGGCGCCTACGAATCTCATGGCCAGGAAAACCCCCAGCGCTTCAAAGCCCACCGCTGAGTCGAAGACAAAACGGAAGGCATCGGCACGTCCGCAGAAGCCCCTCCCGGATCCGGCCCCCGATGTCTCTGCGGAAAAAGACGAAACCGAAATCAAAGAGATCATTCGCCAGATCCAGGGGGGCAAGACACACCTGTTCAAACTGCTTACCGATCGCTACCGGTCACAGGTGGCGGGGATTGCCTACAAAATGGTCGGCGATTACGACGACGCCAAAGACATCTCGCAGATGGTCTTTGTGAAGACGTTCTACAATATCAAACGCTTCGATCTGACCAAACGCTTCTCGACCTGGCTCTACCGTATCGCGGTGAATGCTTCGATCGACTACATCCGCAAATTCAAGAAGCACAAGTTCGAGGACTTGGAAGACACCGGCGAGCCGAACCTGCGCACCACGACCACGCCCGAACAGACCTTTCAACTGAAGGAGCTGGGCGAATTTGTCCGCGAGTCGGCCAAGAAGCTGAATGAGAAACAGCATCAGGCCTTCGTCTTGAAAGATCTGGAGGGGCTTGATATCGACGAGATCGCGCAGATCATGGGCATGCCGCAGGCGACCGTCCGCTGGTATCTGCATCGCGCCCGTAAGAAGCTGCGCGGCGACCTGCGGCGACGATTCGGTCCGGTCCTAAGCAAGATGGGCATCACTGATGAAATGTGATTCTGGCGGCAAAGACTTCCTGCCTGTATCCGCGTGAGGAGACGATATGCCGAGAATCCGCTACTTATCTCACTCTGCGTTTCTGATCGAAACCGGCGGTAAACGAATCCTGATTGACCCCTTCATCACCGGCAACCCCAAAGCGCCTTCCGATGCGGCATTGATTCGACCCGATTATATCCTCGTGTCGCACGGTCATAGCGATCATGTGGGCGACGCCGTTGAGATTTCCAAGTCCTGCGGCGCGGTGATCATCGCCCCGTTCGAATTGGCGATCTGGTGTGGAAACCAGGGAGCGACAACTCACGAAATGCACATTGGCGGCGGCTGGGATTTCGATTTCGGACGCGTCAAATTGACCATCGCCCACCACGGCTCGGCCACCGGCTCCGACGAAGATCTCAGGTACTCCGGCAATCCCTGCGGGTTCCTGATCACCTCGGAAGGGAAGACGCTGTATCACGCGGGGGACACAGGGCTCTTCTACGACATGAAATTGATTGGCGAGATGAATACGATTGATCTGGCGCTCCTGCCGATCGGTGATAACTTCACGATGGGTATCAGTGACGCCATCAAAGCGGTGGAATTTCTCCGGCCCAAGCAGGTGGTGCCGATGCACTACAACACTTTTGAGATCATCAAAGCCGATCCCACCCTCTTTGTCAAAGGCGCGGCTCCGTATTCTCGCGTGACAGTCCTGAACCCCGGCGATTGGCTGGAGTATTAGTCTCGGGGCACTGGCGCGGCATTTCGATTATGACCAAATCCAAACGCATCATCTTCGGGGTCGCAGGGACATTCCTCTTTCTCCTCCTCTTGGCGGTTGTTGTCGTCAAGGTGGTGTTCACGAAAGAACGCGTGCTGGCAATGCTCACGCCGCAGCTCGAACGCGTCATCAATCGCCCGGTGACCATCGCCGATGCCGGAATCACGTTTTGGAACGGCATCGGCGTCCGTCTTGACGGTGTGAGTGTAGGGAACGCACCGGGATTCACGAATGAGCCAATGCTGGGCATCGGCACCTTGGACATCAAGGCCCGATTCTGGCCGCTTCTCTCGGGGAAAGTCGTCATCGACCGGATCATCCTGTCCTCTCCGTATGCCCTGATCGAATTCGATGACGAAGGGAATTCCAATTTCGAAGGCATGCTCAAGTCGGCTGATTCTACCGCCACACCCCAGGAAGAAGGCGAGCGGCAAAGACTCTTAGTGGCCCTCATCCTGATCAAGGATGCCCGCCTCGCGTGGCGCGACAAACGCGCTGCCCGCTGGATTGATCTCTATGGCGCCGACGCCGAGGTGGAGGTGGATGCCTCGTCTCCGGAGATTCCGAGTTTTATTGCCCAAATCGTACTCGATTCGCTGATGGTGTTCCAAGAGGACCGCCGCCTCGCGGTCCGTTCCGGTGATCCATCGTTGTACCTGGCAGGTTCATGGAACCGCACCTCACGGACGCTCACGTTCGATTCGACCGTGACAACCTGGTGGGGCGCCAAGCTCTCCGCCGATGGACAAATTCGGTTTCTGCCTTCGGTCTATGAAGTTGGATTCAATGCCCGGCTCGGCTCGGTGCGTGTCGAAGAACTCATCCGCGAAATGCAGTCGGCGCTTCCGCTGGAAAAAGTGGCCGGGCTGACCGCGCTCATGTCTGGCAGTTTTGAAGCACGGTTTGTTTGGCCCCTGCCTGAGAACACAGTTCCGGATTGGCAGGGAAGATTTGAGTTGATCGATGTGAAGTGGCCATTGCCGCAAACCGGAGCGGTCGTCGCCATCCCGCGTGTGGAAATCCGCGGCGCCGAACGTTCGGTTTCGTGGTCCGCGGGCGCGGGGCAAATCACTGGCGGCACATTCTCGACCTCCGGCACGATCGACCAACTGTTCATCGGCGATGAGACATTTTCGGCGCGTGTTGCCGCCAACATGCCGTTGGAAGGCACTCAGGGGCTCTTCCCCGAGAAGTGGCGATCATCACTCTCGGGGACTCTGGACATCGATCTTTCCGGATTCGGTTCGATTGAGCACTGGGAGGAATTGAACGTGAACGGCCGAATCAAGTCCGACCGGCTCACATTGACCGTCGCCGATTGGGAGATCGACACGATCTCGGCGATTATCGATTGCCAACTGGCCGGGCACGGTCTGCGATTGTCGCGCTGTGAATGGACGGCTGGCGACTCGCGCGGTCTTCTCTCCGGAAGCATCGAGAATCTCCTCCCGGCGGCTCTGTCCGGTTTCACGACGCCGGACATTCCGCACGGGCAATTCGATCTCGTCTGCCCCTTCCTGAATCTCGACCGCATCATCGGAGAAGAAAACTCGGTCGACTCAGCCGGCGCCGCGACACAGGAACCCGGGGAGAAGATGCCGCTTTTGGCCATCAACGGGAACCTGACCGCCGACACTTTGATCTACAACGGTCTGACGATCACGGCGGCGCAATCGCCCTATGTTTACAAAGACCGTGTCCTATCACTCAGCCCGATCTCGGGCCAGGTGTTCGGCGGAACCATCGACGGACGTCTCGATTGGAATCTGAATACCTGGCCGCAACCGGAGTTCTTCACCTCGATTGGCGCTTCGGGTATCGAATCCAATGACTTCTTCTTACGCTATCTCGGTTGGGCCGGCGGGGTCTACGGCCAGATGTCGATGTCGGGCGAATTTTCCGGCAAGGGACGCGTGGCCGCGCAAATCCTACCGACCTTGCTGGCGAGAGGTCGCATCGATCTGTCCTCCGCGCGCCTCGAGTCCGCGCCGCTTCTGACCCAGGTTGGCGCCAGACTCGGAATCAGCGGCTTGGATCGCCCCCGCAGTCTGCGTGATCTCAGATTGCCCTTCCGTGTTGAGAATGGTCGCGTAATCCCCGATGAGGTACATGTCACCTGGGACGATGTCACCTATGCCGCGCAGGGGTCGTTTGGCCTTGATCAGACGCTCGCCTATCGCGTGACCGCGACTGCGGCCAACGATCGCGCTCCGCGCATCGTGCAGGGCGTCGGCATGCGCTTCGTGGTCGGCGGGACCGTGACCGAACCCGATGTGCGCCTCGACGCGAGCGGCACGGCCAGCGGTATCATCGAGAATGTTATCCAAGAGACCAAAGACACTCTGCAGAAGGCCCTCGATCAGAAACTCAAAGACTTCCTCAACCCGCGCAAGCCATAGGACCGACTTTCTCGTAGCCCCTCGCACGACCGCGATTGATGCGTTTTGACAAACAAAGGGATCGTTTCCGCGTTGGAGGATTGATAGCGAGACGAGATGTGGGACGAACCTCAGCGCTGGGCTCTCATGCGCATTCGGTCACTCAAGCTCCTGTTGGTCACCTTCTTGGTCTCGACAGCCCCTGTTGCCGAGGCTGTGACCTATCACGTTTCCCCCTTCGGCTCCAACACGCCGCCCTACGATACTTACACCAATGCGGCGCACAGGATCATCGACGCCACCCGGTTAGCAACTGGATCCGGCGACACGGTCCTTGTGCATACCGGATCGTACGACGTCGACTCTACCTTGTTCATTGCGCGCGGAGTAACCTGGATGGGGGCAGGACGCGACTCGACGATCGTGGTATGGACCAGCCTCGAGTATGGCAGCACGATTCTCGCGCGTCTATATGGGCGGAACGAGGTCGCTCAGATGTGCTTCCATTACCCATTTGGCACGGCAAATCTCGAGGCGCTTGCCCTGTGGGCGCACAGCTACCCGTCAGCGGACACCATCCTCATACGAGACTGCCGCTTTCAGTGGTTCAGACTCGCATTGAGCGGCAATACTCACGGGCTGATCCACGACAATGAGTTCTATCATCGTGGTGCTGACGGAATCTGGACCAGTAGCCAGTTCGCCGACATCCGTCACAACCTATTCTCTGGCGCTGATGGGGGAGAACACCAGGCTGGGGTTGGAATTGACGTATTCGACGGAGGCGTCGTGCAGATCATCGGAAACGTCTTCGATAATTCCCGGCGTCCGGATGGATCCCAGGCTCAGGGCAGTCGCACACGCGCGGAAATCTACGTTCACGGCGCCGCAGAAGTGATCATTCGGAATAATCTCATTCGTCAAACGGAGCGGCCGTTTGACTGGTTCTACGCGGATGGTGTGATTGAGAACAACACGATCATAGATGCCATCGACATATACACCTCTCCCCCCACGAGCGACGCCCTCTTTTTTCAGCGTGCCAGCCAGACGCTGGTCATTCGCAACAATCTCTTCTTGGATGTTTCGGCGCGCCTGCGCTTTGGGCTTGAATGCGATGATTGCGATTCCACCGGGTGGATCCACTTATCCTACAACGCCTATTGGCCACCCACCGACTCGTTCTTCACTATCTATAGGAATGACCCTCCCTGGAAAGTGAAGGTGTTCGATTCCGCGAACGTCAATGCTTTTCCAATGCTCAAGTGGGACTCACTTCTCCAATTGCAGGCAGGCAGTCCCCTCATTGATGCTGGCCATGCATCAATCCTCGATGTTGATGGGACCCAATCCGACATCGGCTGGACAGGCGGACCACTTGGCTATATCTATTCTTATCCCGAACTCCCCCCTTTCGCGCCGGACACGATTCGAGCAAGCGGGGATGGCTTGGTTGTCCTGATCCGCTGGAGCGCGCGACCAGAGGGCGATCTTTCAGGTTACAGACTTTACCGCGGAGAGGCCCCCGGCTTCTGGAATCTATCGCCTTCGCCTCTGTGGGAGTTCGGACCAGAAATCACACGATTTTGGGATACTCTGCCATCAACTTCGAGTTCGATCTACTGTGTGATCACCGCATTCGATCTGGCCGGGCTGGCCAGTTCCCCTTCCTCGGAGGCCGAGTACATCGTCGGCAGTCATTCTCCCAGATGGTCACCTATCCCAGATCAGGAACTAATTGTCGGAAACACATTGGAGCTGGCGGTTACGGCGAGCGACCCGGACGGGGATCCGCTCGTGCTGTCGACTCTTGACCCACCTACCAATGCCTCATTCGGGGATCTGGGGCAAGGAGAAGGGCTGTTCAGATTTACTCCTGATTCCTCACAGGTAGGCGAATTCGAGGTCCATCTTGTTGCGTCGGATGGCCTCCTGTCTGATACTCTGGTGCTTCAGATTCTGGTGCGATCAGATTCCTCGGGCCAGACGCCGACCATCTCGCACATCGTAAAGGCGTATCCAAACCCTATAAGATCGATCGGCTTCATTGACCTGCGGATAGCGGGACAAAACGGCGATGAGCGCAACGTCGAAATCGTCGTGTGTGACATCTTGGGTCGCCGGGTTGCATCGGTGTATTCGGATAACGCCTCGCCCGGTGAGCACACGATTCCCTTGGACCTTTCAGAACGCTCGGAAACGGCTGACTTCGCGTCCGGAGTCTACTTTCTGCTGCTGAAAGTGGATTCACGGGTGGTCGGCAGTCCGTACAAAATGGCAGTGATCAAATAGGTTCACAGGATTGGAGGGTCAGACAAGGGCACACCGTAGAGTCCTCCCCGGCGCGGGGATTCTGGTGCTTGCGCTCGCATTCTGGGATGCGATGGCCAATACTTATAAGATGAATTGGGCCCTCACGAACATCAATCAATCGGATAGCAGTGCGCTTCTAAGAGCACGCAACTCAGGCATGGAATTCAGAATTCGGCAAAGTTCAGAAGCTCGTTCTGCTTGAGTGATCGGGCCCTGTTTACGTGATCAGGTCAGATGTAGCCTTGCCGATATTTGGTCGGCCGACTTGAATGTTCCGTTGCCTTGTGACTGAATCGCGCTGGCGTGGATGTGAATCGCAGTTGGAATTCGCGACCGCGACTCGCATCTTGCATAGCAATGCGCGCGCTCATACTGATCGCATGCCTGGCGCTGATTCTGTCGCTGTCGGCTCTTGCGCAGATTGAACCCAAGACCGCCGCTGCACATCAGCCGTTGATTCTCACAATCGAAGGCGCTGATCCCTCGCTTGAATCAGAGACCCGAACCATTCTTGCTGCCGCCTACTCTGAACTTTACACCGCCAGTGGCTTTCCCATCGCCGACACCGTGCAGGTTGTCTACGTCCGCCGTGCGCAGTCGTTCGATTCGGTTCTGGGCGGGCGGTTCCCCGACTGGGGCGTGGCGGCGGCCGTCGGCGAACGCAATCTGATCGCGGTTCGCTCGCCCGCCGACTATCCCTTCGAGCGCTCGCTTCGCGAGACACTCCGGCACGAATTGGCGCACCTTCACTTGGACGCCATGTCCGAATTGCGCCAGGTGCCGCGTTGGATGCACGAGGGATACGCCCAACAATTCGCGCATCAGTGGGTCTTCGGCGATGACTTTCTGATCTCGCGGGCAGTCTTCTTCGATCAGGCCATCGAATTGCGTGACATCGACGGCGTCAATTCCTTCGCCGGCCCGCGTGCCCAACTGGCCTATAATGAGTCGTTCTTGGCCATGAATCACTTCCTCGCGGCCTATGGCCAAGACGGACTCTTGATCTTCTGCCAATCGCTCCGCGACGGCGGCGATTGGGATGCCGCCTTCAGTGCCGCCACCGGCGTCGATTACGCCGGTTTCCAAAAGGAGTTTACCGAATTTCTCCACACGCGCTACAACTGGATCGCCTTTCTCGGCGATACGATTCTGCTCTGGATCGGCCTGGTCGGGTTCTTTGTCGTGATCTACATCATCAAACGCCGACGCAGTGCCGCGCGCCGGGCGGAATGGGAAGCGCAGGAGGCGATTGAAGACATTCTCTACGGCCCCTTGACGCGTGGCGAGAACGACAACAGCGTGCCGCCGCCGACTTCATGAGTTCCATGCGACATCCTATCCGCTATCGACTTGAGTGGTTGGCGCTGATTTGCCTGCGGCTGGTGGCGCGCGCCTTGCCGTCAAGACTGTCGCGTACGGCGGGCGCAATCGTCGGCCGCTGTGTCCAGCTTCTCTGGCGGCGGCGTCGATTGATCGCAGAGGACAACCTCAGGCATGCATTCCCCGAATGGGCACAAGATCGGGTACAGACGGTGACAGCATCTGTCTTTCGACATTTCGGACGGACCACGTTTGAGATTCTGCGCATTGGCCAATCGACAGGTCGGGAATTGCTCTCTCTCGTCGACTCAGATTCGGCTCCTCAGTTCGAGAAGTTGTCCAGCGGCGGGAAAGGCGCAATTCTCATCAGCGCTCACTTTGGCAACTGGGAACTTCTCGCCGGCTGGATCCGTGCCACCGGATACCCGCTTGATGTCGTTGTCAAACCGATGCGCAACCCACTGGCTGATGAGTTCTACAATGCCCGGCGCCGCGATCTTGATGTCGGGATCATTCACACCCAGGTCGCGACACGCGGCATCATCGGCGCCCTGCGGCAGAATCGCCTGGTTGCCATTCTCGCCGATCAATACGCGGGGGAAGAGGGTGTCCAAGTCGAATTCTTCGGTCGTAAAGTTTCGACTCCGCGCGGGCCGGCAGTACTGGCGTTGAAGTTCGGTTGCCCGATCCAGACAGGCGTGATGATCCGTCTACCGAATGGCAGATTCAAAGTTGAGATCGATCCGCCGATCAACTACGAGCCGACAGGACGTGAGGAAGAGGACGTTATCGCCATCACTCAAGCCTTCACCGCCAATCTGGAAAACCACATTCGACGGATGCCCGATCAATGGCTATGGACACATCGGCGTTGGCGGGATTGAATCACGCAGACTGAAATGACTGACTTCCGCAAGATACTGGTACGCACTCCCAACTGGGTCGGTGACGCTGTCATGGCGCTGCCGTTTCTGGGATCACTGCGTCTCAATGCTCCCCATTCCGAGATTCATGTTCTCACCCGAACCAGCCTACGGGAGTTCTTTTCCCAAATACGCGCCATCGACGGCGTCATCGCGCTCGATGAAACGCATGGGTTCTCGGCAATCTGGCGTGGCGCAAGAATGCTCCGTCCCCAGAAATTCGATCTCAGCTTCTGTCTGCCGCCATCATTCGGTTCCGCCTTGATGATGAGTTTGGCTGGAATCCCGAAACGAATCGGTCACGCATCGGACCGCCGACGCTGGCTCCTGACTGACACCTCGCCCTATCTGCCAAACGGGAAGAGGCCGCATCGGGCCGAGAGCTACTTGGCGTTGCTTGATCTGGCTTGGACGAATCCCAAGATAGATCGCAAGCTGGCTTACAATCCCGGCCCGGATGCGATCTCAACGGCAGAGGCGATCTGGAAAGAGCGGAGCATTCCTACCGACGCATCAGTCCTCGCAGCCGCTCCCGGCGCAGCACAGCCGAACAAGCTCTGGCCCCCGGAAAGATTCGCGGATATCTGCCGTCGCTGGCTCGCCGGGAACAACCGGGTCGTGTTACTTGTTGGGGGACCTAACGATCGCGACGCCTGCGCCGCAATCGCCGAGCGCATAGACTCCCGACGGCTTTTCAATCTCTGTGCCGCGGGTTCTTTACCGCTGGTCGCGGCGATCATGTCTCGGTCCGACGTTTTTGTCGGAAATGATTCGGGACTGTCACACCTTGCCGCTGCCTCCGGGGTTCCGTTGGTGGTTGTATCCGGGCCAGGGGACCCCTCCGAAGTGGCACCCTTCGTGCAAAACGCAATTACTGTCAAAAAGTCAGTCTTTTGCTCGCCCTGCTACCGGAACACCTGCTACCGGACCGACCATCCGCTCGAATGCCAGGACCTTGTCACGGTCGATGACGTGTGGGATGCGGTCATGACGATTTCGGGCGGGGTCTAAAGGCGCCCATTAACCTCTTGAAACTTAAGCCGGAGAATGACCGTACCATAGCCGTGTATGGATATCAATCCGTCGTGCGTTGAGTCGTATACACCTGGGGTGGTGAGGGAATGATGTTTCATCTGAATCCTGCTCTGCGTTCTGCTTTCCTGTCGTTGTCTGTTCTCATTGCGGTCGCCGCATTTGTGAACATCGCCGTTGCCGATTCAGAACTTACGATCAAAGATCTCAAGGCCAATGATCTCGAGAGAGTCACCTTCTCGGTCAGTCAGTCCGCCGACGTGACGATCGAAGCGGTTGGCGCCGGACTAAAGTCGGGCGAGTACCTCTTTGCCTATCCCTGGATCATTGACGCGACCTCGCGTCAATTGGTCTGGTCGATGCAGGAAGAGATCACGGATGAGGTCAGCGATTCAAAATGGCTGCGAGAATATGGCGATGAAATTACGCTGCGGCCGGGCACGTACGAGCTCATCTACTACGCAGGGCCGCCCTATTACTACTTCGGCGATTTTGGCTCCGGCGATCTGAAGGAACTGCTCGATGACATCGGCGGCTGGTTTGACAAAGGCAGCAAGGACTTTCCCAACGACGACGACATTGGTGACAAGCTCGCTCCCAAGTACATGGTCTTGCTCACTTCGACGTCCGAACTTCGTGTCGTGGAGCATCCCGAGATCCGCCAGGCGCCGATCCGCATGGTCCATCCGGCCAATGACAGTTATCGCAAAATCGACTTTTCCCTCTCCGAAGACTGCAATCTGGAAGTCTACGCGATTGGTGAATTCGCCGGTTCGGCCGAATCCATGGTCGATGGCGGCTGGATCATCGATGCCAAAACGCACGAGCGGATTTGGGAGATGACGGAAGACAACACCGATCATGCCGGCGGCGCGGTCAAGAATCGCCGCTTCCACGAAGCCCTGCCGTTCAAACGCGGCCAATTCACCGCCGTTTACGTAACTGATGACTCTCACACCTGGGATGACTGGAATGCGCCACCGCCGATCGACCCCGAAGCCTGGGGTTTGCAGATCTTCCCAGCGCGCGAAACCGATGCCGGCAAGATTCAAGTACAGCCCGCAGTCGCGACTGAGATGCCCCTTCTCCGCATAACCGGCATCGGTGACAACGAACTGGTCTCGGAGACTTTCCGCCTCAAAGAATCCACGCCCATCCGTGTCTATGCCATAGGCGAGTACGACCAGTATGGCGACCGCATGGCCGACTATGCATGGATCACCCGCGCTGATGATCGCACCAAGATCTGGGCGATGTCCGGGGATAACACCGATCCTGCCGGCGGCGCCAGTAAGAATCGCCAGTTTGATGGTCTGGTCGACTTGTCTGCGGGTGATTACTCGGTTTACTATGCCAGTGATGGTTCTCACTCCGAGGGTAGCGGCTGGAATTCATCCCCGCCTTACGATCAGAAAGCCTACGGCGTATCCCTGTATGCCGCGACGCCCGATTTCGACCGCAATTCATTTGCCCTGATCGAAAAAGCCGACGTCCGCACACCTGGCTTGCTCGCCGGGATTACCGAAGTCGGCAATGATGCCGACGAGACACGCCGCTTTACACTCGCGTCGCCCACCAAGGTGCGCATCCGAGCTGTGGGCGAAGGCACACGTTATGAAATGGTCGACTACGGCTGGATCGAAGATGCTCGCACCGGCGATGTCGTGTGGGAGATGACCTATCGCAAGACGTCAAACGCCGGCGGTGCTGAGAAAAATCGCGAAGTAGATCAGGTGATTCTGCTCGACAAAGGCGAGTACATCCTGCATTACGAGTCCGACGATTCGCATTCGTTCCCCGATTGGAATTCCGATCCACCGGAAGACCCAATGTCGTGGGGCATCACAGTCAGCGAGGCCGGCAAAGCGCAGCCGTAGGGGCGTCACCCAGGTGGACCGGTCGTGGCCCTGAACACCTTGGGTCAGGCTCGCTTGGGCAGCCATCGGATCACTGGGAAGCGGCTTTGTCGGAGGTCAGTTGACAATCGACCGCTTACGCTCGCAGCAATGGCGAGTGAGGCAAGCCCCGTCAGTCCACCCAGCCGATTCCAATGAAGCACACTATCACAGCCATTCTATTGATCGTCCTCTCGGCCCCAGCAAAAGCTCAGGAAATTGACACACTAATCCTGCATCAGTCTCTATCGCATAATGACACGATTGCTTACACACGGATCGTGCACTTTGGTCAGAATGACAGCCTGTACCACGTGCAGGATTTCTTCCCAAGCGGCCGAATTCAAATGGAGGCCACCTACAGTTCCTTCGACAAGACGATCAAGGAACAATATCAATGTAACTATCGCACCAATACAAAAGAAGGCAAATACAAGGAATGGTTCGACAACGGTCGCATCGAGTATAGCGGCAGCTTCCAGAGCGGCGTGAGGCACGGCGTTTGCCGTGAGTGGTACCGGAACGGGCAACAGGCTGAAGAGAGCCATTGGCTCGACGGACAGTTGGACGGAAGGGCAAAATACTGGACGGAAGCAGGAGATCTGCAATTCGATCTGCAATTCGATCACGGAGTAAACCAACGCCCGAACGATACCAGTTACCGATACTTATCGTACTTGCCGCCCGGCTACGACGAAGACACGACAACGCGGTGGCCGTTGGTGATTTACTTGCACGGTGGGTCGAGTCGAGGATCGGAGCTCAAGAAGCTTTATGCTTCCGGCGTTCCCGATCAAATCTACAGAGGCAGAGAATTCCCCTTCGTGATTGCAGCCCCGCAATGCCCGGAACACGTCCGATGGTCAACCGACAACTGGTTTGAGTTCTTCTATCAAGAGATAACCCGCGAGTATAGAATTGACACAAACAGAATCTACCTCACAGGTGTCAGCTTGGGTGGTTCGGGCACATGGTATCTGGCGGTCAAGTATCCCGAGAGATTCGCGGCCATTGCTCCGATGAGCGGTTTTACAAGCGACAATGACATTATCGACAAGAACATTGACAGATTGGTCGATATGCCGATATGGGCGTTTCATGGAAGAATGGATCTCGTGGTGCCAGTCGAGGAAACGGTACGCCTGGTTCAGAAGTTGGAAGGAAGAAATAGGAATATGAAGGTCACCATCGATCCAGACACCGGCCACTGGATTGATTGGTTGGCTTATCCCGAAGAGGAGCTATATCAGTGGTTCCTAAGCCATGACAAGCGGCGAGTGAAACGTAATTGAATTGGCCTGCGACGATTATTCGCGGTGCATCCGTAACGGGACAGGCCCATTGGCCCGTCCCGTCTTCTCTTGCCTTTGAGCTACCGCGACGCTTGGAATCCGATGTTCTTATCATCGGCGCCCGCGACCTTGACGACGCCGAATGCCGCTTCGTACTTCTTGATATTCTCATCGAGAGCGTTCAGCAGCATCTTGGCGTGCGCCGGGGTCATGATGATGCGGGCATACACTTTTGTCTTCGGGGCGCCCGGTGTCATGCGGGCGAAATCGATCACGAATTCCTGCGGCGAATGGACGATCAGCGCGAGATTTGAATAGATCCCTTCGGCCTCGACGGGACCAACTTCGACATTGATTTGTTGACGCTGTTGCGGCTGTGGCTGCACGGCAATTCCTCCTTGTAAACAGGCATCCCACGGTATACCATGATCCGGTGAAAGTCAACGCCGCCAAACGATTGACTCCGTCCATGTCATTCTCCGGCCCCCACCTCGGTGCACTCGATCTCCTCTCGCGATTCCGTTCCCAGAGGATCGTCGTGGTCGGCGACATCATGCTCGACGAGTACTGGTTTGGGACGGTCGAGCGGATTTCTCCTGAAGCCCCGGTTCCGGTCGTGGCGGTTCAGGAGCAGGAAAGCAAGCTCGGCGGGGCGACCAATGTCGCGCAGAATATTCGTTCGCTGGGGGGAGAGGTCATCACGGTGGGCGTGATTGGCGACGACCGTGCCGGCCGCATTGTGCAATCTCGGATGTCCGATCAAGGCATGAGTCTTGATGGACTACTGATCGAATCGCAACGGCCGACCACCGTCAAGACTCGCATTCTCGCGCACAGCCAACAAGTGGTGCGCGCAGATTTCGAAACTACCAATGCCCTCGAATCTGAACCGCTGACCAAGCTTATACGCACCTGCCTTGACGCGTTGGAAAACGCTGCCGGGCTGGTTATCTCCGATTACGGCAAGGGTGTCATTCAGCCGCAACTCCTGGATCAGATCGTGCCGGCGGCGCGCGCGCAGGGGAAGTTCGTGGTCGTCGATCCCAAAGACACACATTTCAGTTCCTATCGTCGCGTTACCACATTGACTCCGAATCACCATGAAGCAGGATTCGTCGCGGGGAAGAGGATCCGCGATGATGAATCGCTGCGCGCCGTGGGGTTCGAGCTGCTCGACCGTCTAGAAGCGGATTCACTTCTGATCACACTGGGTGAAAAGGGAATGGCGCTCTTCGAGCCGGTGGGGACGATGACGCAGATTCCCACCGTGGCGAAGACGGTTTACGATGTCACCGGCGCCGGTGATACAGTGATTGCCGCCGTAGCGATGGCGCTTGCCGCCGGTGGCTCGATGCTCCAGGCCGCCTACACGGCCAATGTCGCCGCTGGCGAGGTGATCAAACAGGTCGGCACGGCCCAGACCACGGTCGAGGCCATCCGTCGCGCTCTCGATGATCTACCCGAGCCGACACTTCGCGCCTCATAGAGACCAGCCCATGACGGCGGCAAAATCCACATCAGCGCGGCAGGTCACGCGACCTCAGTTGATCCGCTTGCGAAGCGCCTGGCGGAAGGCTCGCAAGCGTGTAGTGTTCACTAACGGTGTCTTCGACATTCTACATCGCGGCCATATCGAATTGCTCGATCAGGCAAAATCATACGGCGACATTCTCGTTGTCGGCCTGAACAGTGACGCTTCCGTCCGGCGTCTGAAGGGTCCCTTCCGTCCCATCAACTCACAGCGGGATAGGGCCACCGTACTTCTGGCGCTCCGGTCGGTGGATTACGTCTGCGTCTTTGGCGAAGACACGCCATACGAACTCATCGATGCGCTCAAACCCGAAGTCCTCGTCAAAGGCGCCGAATACGGCCGCAGGGCCATCGTCGGGGCCGACTTGGTCGAATCCTGGGGCGGGGAGACGCACCGCGTACGGATGCGCAAAGGGTATTCGAGCACCAAGACGATCGGCCGGATGAGGCCCCGTAAGCCACAGTAAGTCATATTGTTACGAGACGGATCGGCGGTTTTCCTTCCGGCACTGTTGGGACATTTCCCTTGACTGAAACCGGGATCACCAACACACTCATAAGTTTGGGATAGTGTGCTCCGGGTCCGAACGGAGCCGGGAGGGGTAAGAACGACGTGGCCACAGCGACTCAATACCATAAACGCCTCGCCGCCTTACGCAAGCGCATGGCGGCGGAGCACCTTGACTACCATCTCATCACCGCGGCGCCTCAGCTTCAGTATTTAATCGGCTACACTGGCTCTAATGGCCTGCTTCTGCTGTCGCAAAAGAGCGCCGAGTTCTTCACCGACGGCCGTTACCGTGAGCAGGCAAAAAGAGAAGTGAAGGGAGCGAAGACCTCAATCATTCCAGGTGACCTGATCGCCAATCTCCCGCAAGTCCCCGCACTGGGAAACGGACGCCCACGTGTTGGACTGGAAACCGCGCTGATTACCGAAAAGACGGGCAAGCGGATCCGCGATCTTTTGCCGCGGGCGCTTTTTGTTTCTCTCGACGATTTCGTTTCACCGCTCATGCAGGTCAAAGACTCAAGTGAAGTCGCCAACATCCGCCGCGCGGCAAAGATTGCCGAGGATGCGTTCGCCGGAACACTCCCGCTGATCAAGCCGGGAGTGCGCGAGCGCGATCTGGCAGCCGAGTTGGAATACCGGATGACCATGGCGGGATCGGAACGGCCCGCGTTCGAATCGATCGTCGCCTCCGGCTACCGCTCGGCACTTCCACACGGTCGCGCTTCGGAAAAGAAGGTCCAGAAGGGTGACTTCATCACATTTGACTGGGGTGCAACGGTCAATGGCTACGTTTCCGATATCACCAGAACCGTTGTGGTCGGCAAGGCGACCGCGCGACAGAGGAAGATCTACAATCTTGTCCTCAAGTCGCACGATGTCGCCATCGCCAAAGCGCGTCCGGGTCTGAAGTGCGCCGACCTTGACAAGATTTCGCGCGATGTCATTGCCCGTGCCGGATACGCCAAGCAGTTCGATCACAGTCTCGGCCACGGGATCGGCCTTGTCATTCATGAGGCCCCGGCGGTCAGTTCGCGCAGCCAGGCCGTGTTGATGTCCGGAATGGTTGTAACAATCGAGCCGGGCATCTACATTCCGGGCTGGGGTGGCGTGCGCATCGAGGATGATATCTTAATCCGCCCGGGCAAAGCCCAGGTCATTACCCAGTACGACCGTCAGCTCATCGAGTTGTAACGTCTCATGCTTTTGGGGCTTGCCCTGAGTTCAACTTGGGGCATTACGGGACTTTCCCGGAAGAGGGAAGCCATGAACGAACAGACAATTCGCCAACTGATCAAGATCGTCGAGCAATCCGACATCGATTCACTCGAGGTGCGCCGCTGGTTCCAGACCATTCGCATCGTCAAGAACCGCGCCTCGCAGAACGGACATAATGCCTCTCCGTCGGGGACGACCACGCTTCTCAACGTCCCGGTGAC
This sequence comes from uncultured Ignavibacteria bacterium, assembly GCA_964371625.1. Lineage (GTDB taxonomy): Bacteria > Zixibacteria > MSB-5A5 > WJJR01 > WJJR01 > JACQFV01. Next base: position 1,334,198 of record CAYJMP010000002.1, read on the forward strand.
TCCCGCCGTGCCTCCCGTGGCGCACGAGCCTGTCACGGCGCCCACTCCAGCTCCCGCCCCGCCGCCGCCCTCAAATCTGGTTGAGATAAAGTCCCCCATGGTCGGGACATTTTACCGTGCTCCATCGCCCGAGTCCCCGCCGTTCGTCGAAGCCGGGAAAGTCATCAAGGTTGGCGATGTGCTCTGTATCGTCGAGGCGATGAAGCTGATGAACGAAATCGAGGCCGAGCAATCCGGCAAGATCGTCAAGGTCCTAGTCGAGAACGCCCAGCCCATCGAATTCGGCCAGCCTCTCTTCCTGCTGGACCCAAGCGGGGTGTGATCTGGTACAGTTCGCCGCAACTTTTGACCACCCCATCCGTCTCAAGAGGCTGAGTTGCTCATCCTCAGGAGGCGGAAATGTCACCAGTACTTGGGCAGTTGGATACGTCTTCGCGCCAGACCCCACTTAAGAACTCCAAACTCCAGCAACGCATCGTCATCCTGCTTGGCATCGGCCTGATCGTCATGGGGTTCGCCGCCGTCGCGTGGTCTGCGTCTTCGAACGCAGGTACCGCGAAAAAGAGCGGGGTCTTGGAGAGTTTTGTCGATTGGCTCTCCGACGATGTCATTCAGGGAAGGGGAATCTCGATCTCCTCCGATGGCTTTGGCCGTACTATGGCCTCCTGGTCCGATGGTGTCAATCGGCTCAAGGTCAAAATCGACGGCAACGTCGAGTTCGGCGATGATGACCGCACGATCAAACGCATCACCAACAGTGGCTCCATGACAATCTGGGAAAAGCGCGGCTCGCGCACGACCAGGCTCGAAATCGATGCCAACCGAAACGGAAACTTCGAATACGAGTACGAGGTCGACGGCAAGGTCGTCCCGTTTGACGAGACGGGTCGGGCCTGGCTTGCCGAAGTTATCGTTGAGATTATTCGCAAGACCGGGATCGGCGCCGAGGCACGCGCCAATCGCATCCTCGATCGCGAAGGGGTCGATGGCCTCCTCGATGAAGTGCAGTTCGTCGAGAGCGATTACGTCATGCGCATCTTTCTCGGGGCTGCACTGAAGCGTCTGGATCTCTCGCCGGCTGATTGTTCCGCGATTCTAGCTGAAGCCGCGTTGTCGATGGATTCGGACTATGAGAAAGCCGAACTGCTCCAGGCGGTGGCCCAACACCGCAGTTGGACGCCGTCGCTGGCTGGCGACTATGTCGAGGTGACCGCGACCATGGAGTCCGACTACGAGATCCGTCGCTCCCTCTCCGCCATCGATCTCGACGGAACAGTCGATCCGGCCGCGATTGATGCCGTTTTGCAGATCGCCGCGCGCATGGAATCCGATTATGAGACCGCCGAGCTGTTGATCTCTTTTGCGCCGCGTTGCCAAGATTCGGAACGCCTCTCCGAGATGTATGTCCGTGCCGTGGCCGGGATCGATTCCGACTACGAAGCAAGACGCGCTCTCCTGGAACTGGACTGGCGTCAAGGGATGCCGGACAACGCCGTCGTCGGAGCGCTTCAAATCGCCGGGCGATTGGGATCCGATTACGAGGCCGCCGAACTACTTGTCGAATTGGCCCCGTACAGCAGCGAGAACGAGCCGGCAGTGATGGCCTACATGGAGGCCGTCGGCCAGATCGACTCCGATTACGAAGCCGCTCGCTCCCTGTCGAGCTTTGCGGACAATGACCATCTCGACGCCAATACGGTCCTGGCTGTGCTGCAAGCGGCCGGAACCATTTCCTCAAGCTACGAGCAGAGCAACGTCCTCAAGAAGGTCATCCCCCACTGCATCGGCAATGAGGCACTGGAAGACTCATTCCTGGACACTGTTGACCGGGTCGATGGGGAATACGAACGGGACAAGCTCCTCTCGGACTTCTACCGCGCCGACCGGGAAGCCAGACGCGCGCGCCAGGGAGAATAGAGCACTCTCGATGCACTCTCAGAGGGCCGGGTTCACCCGGCCCTTTGCTTTTTGCCACCCCTTCAACCCACTGTCGTTTCTGCCGATAACTCCCCAGAGAGGGCAATTCGTTCTGCCACAGGCGTGGGGTTTGGCCACGAGGGAGACTGGACATGACGTTCAAAGAGCTTCTGACCGAAATGATGGAACGCAAGGCCTCCGACTTGCACATTCGCGTCGGGGTGCGCCCGATCCTGCGCATCGACGGCTTGCTCACTCAGATGGACACGCCCGCCTTGACCGTCGAACAGGTCGATGAAATTACTTCGCAGATTCTCAACGAAGAGCAGAAACGGCGTTTTGCGGCGCGCAACGAAATGGATCTTGCTCTCGGCGTCGCGAAACTGGGACGATTTCGACTGAACCTCTTTCGTCAACGTGGGACAGTTGGCATCGCCATTCGTGCGGTGTTGACGCAGATCCCGACCATGGCCGATCTCTGCCTCCCCGACGTCATTCGCAAGCTCTGCCTGTCGCGCCGTGGCCTCGTCATGCTGACCGGCGCCACCGGCTCGGGCAAATCGACTACTCTTGCCTCAATGATTGAAGAGATCAACGGCACCCGCGCTGAGAACATCGTGACTGTCGAGGACCCGATCGAATACATCTTCCGCGACAACCAGAGCATCGTTTCGCAGCGCGAAGTCGGCGGCGACACCGAGTCGTTCGTCACCGCGCTGCGCCATGCCTTCCGTCAGGACCCCGATGTCATCCTCGTCGGCGAAATTCGCGATCTCGAAACCATGATGATGGCGCTCACCGCCGCGGACACTGGGCACCTTGTTCTGACCACTTTGCACACGATCAACGCCGTCGAGACGATTTCGCGTATCATCTCGTTTTTCCCGCCTCACCAGCATCAGCAGATTCGCCTCATGCTCTCGGGCACATTGCAGGCGGTAGTCTCCCAGCGTCTCTTGCCACGTTGCGATGGCCCCGGACGTGTCCCGGCCATCGAGGTCATGATCGGTACCGCCGCAATCAGGGATGCGATTCTCGACCCGGAAAAGACCGGCCTGATTCAGGACCTGATCGAGGGCGGCGTTTCGCAGTACGGCATGCAGACTTTCGATCAGTCGATCATGCGCTGGTACCGACAAAACGTCATCTCCTACGACACCGCCATTGCCGCCGCCTCCAGTCCCGAAGACTTCGAGCTCCGTCTACGCGGCATCGTCGGCGCCGCCGACCGTGGCTGGCGCGAATTCGAACAGCAGAATACGACACGGTAGCCACAACTCCGAACCAACATCGACGCCACACCCTGTCCACCGGGGGTGGCGTCTCGCTTTTTCTGTTTGACTTCTGCCCCCGCAAAGGATATTTCGGGCGGCAGTAGGGACCAGTCGATGTGACGGGGAACACACTGGTACCAAGGGTGGTGTAGCACTGATCGGAAACAGTAACAAAGCAGGGAAGAGGCCATGCACGTTTGCGACTATTGCGGGATCGAGATCGAAGGCAGCCCGTTGCGGCGCAAGAAGCACGTCTATTGCTCCAAGACTTGCGCGGAAGAACATGAATTTGAAATCACCGTGGACGATGACGAGGAACTGGAGCATGAGCTTGAAGATGACGACGATGACACCGCCGACAACTGATCGCCGACTGTCCTGCTTTACCCGGGAATAAATGTTTAAGAAAATCCTCATCGCCAACCGCGGCGAAATCGCGCTCCGGATCATCCGCGCCTGCCGCGAGTTGGGCATCCCCACCGTTGCCATTTACTCCGAGCCCGACCGCGAATCGCTGCACGTGCGTTTTGCCGACGAAGATGTCTGCATCGGCCCGGCCGCGCCGTCCAAGTCGTATCTGGATCCCAAGCGCATTGTCGCCGCCGCCGAAGTTACCGGCGCCGACGCCGTGCACCCGGGTTATGGATTCTTGGCTGAAAACGCCGATTTCGCCCAGATCTGCGCCGACTGCGGCCTGACCTTCATCGGACCGACTCCCGAAGTTATCCGTCGCATGGGCGATAAGGCCGCCGCCCGTCAGACCATGCAGGAAGCCGGTGTGCCGATCCTTCCCGGCTCGGACGGGCCAGTCGCCGATCCGCAGGCCGGCCTGCTGGCTGCGAAAAAGATCGGATTCCCGGTCATCATCAAAGCGGCAGGAGGAGGAGGTGGACGCGGCATGCGCATCTGTCGCGAGCCCGGCGATCTCGAAATGCTCATCTTGGCCGCGCAAAGCGAGGCGAAACTCGCTTTCAACAACCCGTCGGTCTACATCGAGAAATACATCGAGCGCCCGCGCCACGTGGAGTTTCAGGTCATTGGCGACTCACGCGGCAACGTCGTCCATCTCGGTGAACGTGACTGCACCGTCCAGCGCCGCCACCAGAAATTGATCGAAGAATCACCGTCGCCCGGCATCGATGAGGCCACACGACGCAAAATGGCCGCGGCCTCGATACTTGCCGCCGATGCTGTCGGCTACCACTCGGCCGGGACAATCGAGTTCCTGGTCGATCCCGATGGCACCTTCTATTTCATGGAGATGAACACGCGCATCCAAGTCGAGCACCCTGTCACCGAGGAACAGACTGACATCGATCTGGTCAAAGAGCAGATCATGGTCGCTTCGGGTGAGCCGCTCGGATTCACGCAATCGCAAGTGGTCTTTTCCGGCCACACCATGGAAGTTCGCATCAACGCCGAAAATCCCGACAACGATTTCCGGCCGTCTCCCGGAAGGATCACCTCTTTTCACGTACCGGGCGGGCACGGCGTCCGCGTCGACACGCACGCGTACGCCCTGTACACGATTCCGCCGTACTACGACTCCCTCATCGCCAAGTTGATCGTCCACGGCAAGACCCGCGAGCAGGCGCTCACCAAGATGGAGCGCGCGCTCGGCGAATTTGTCATCGAGGGAATCCACACCACGATCGGTTTTCACCGCCGCGTCATTGCCTCAGAGCAGTTCCGTTCCGGACAATTCGACACGACATTTGTCGAACGCTTCTTCGAGTCCGAGGCCAAAGCCGAAGCCGCCGCCGCCATCGCCGCCAAACCACAAGCCGCCTGACACTGCTCTTTTCATAGGACCAATTGGTCCTATAGGTCCTATCCCGTATTTGTCACGATCTTGTAACCCCCCTTGCTCCCAGGCGCATTTCGTGGGTATTTTGCCTGCAAACCGGGAGGAAACGTGATCATCAAGGACAATCTCAAATACACCAAAGACCATGAATGGCTCGACGTTCAGGGGGATGGTGGCACCATCGGCGTCACCGATTTTGCACAGGGCGAATTGGGCGATGTTGTCTATGTCGAGCTTCCGGCGGTCGGCGCCAATATCAAGGCTGGCGAACCGTTTGGGACCATCGAAGCGGTCAAGGCGGTCTCGGAACTTTATGCCCCGGTGACGGGTACGGTTACTGAGGTAAACACACGCCTGGCCGACGAGGCCAATCTCGTCAACCAGGACTGTTATGGCGCCGGCTGGATGGTCAAAATCAAGATCAACAATCCCGCCGAAGCCGGGGCGCTCCTCTCACCGAAAGACTACAGCCAACTGGTCGAATCTCACTAACCTCATAGGGAAAGACTGAAGCAATCATGGCGTACCTGCCGCACAACGACGAAGCCCGCAAAGAGATGCTGAAGACAATCGGGGTCGGTTCCGTCGATGATCTGATCAAACCCATTCCCGCCGATGTTCGCCAGGTCGGTCCCATTGATATCGGACCCGCCATGGCGGAATCGGATGTTGATGCCCTGACCGACATGCTCGCGGCGAAGAATGCCATCTCGGGGCAATTCATGTCATTCCTCGGCGGGGGCATCTACGATCACTACATTCCCGCCGCTGTGGATCACGTGGGTTCGCGCTCCGAATTCTATACTGCCTACACACCATATCAGCCCGAAGTCGCGCAAGGCACACTCCAGGCGACCTACGAATACCAATCGATGATTCGTCGCCTGACCGGCATGGATGTCGCGCAGGCATCGATGTACGATGGCGGCTCGGCGACTGCCGAGGCGGCGCTTTTGGCCATGGCTGAGACCGGCCGCAGCAAAATCGTCCTGGCCGGCGTTCTCAATCCCCGCCACCGCGCCATGCTCGAAACGTATCTGTCGGCGCAAAACGTCACGATCGAATCGGTGAACCGTCCCGATGGTTGCGCCAATTTTGCCCGCCTGCCGCAAGCGGTTGATGATGCCACTGCCTGCATCATCATGCCCTCGCCGAACTATTTCGGCGGCCTCGATGATTGGACACGCGCCGCCCAAATCGCCCATGCGAAGGGCGCGCTCCTGATCGCGGTCTTCCATCCGATCGCGCTCGGATTGCTCAAAACCCCCGGCGAATGCGACGCCGATGTCGCGGTCGGCGAGGGACAGTGTCTCGGCAATCCGCCCTCTTTCGGCGGCCCGCTGCTTGGGCTGTTTGCCACGCGCAAAAAGTTCATCCGCCGTCTCCCGGGACGGCTCGTCGGCAAGAGCGTCGATGCCCGCGGCGTCATGGCGTTTGTCACGACACTGCAGACCCGCGAGCAGCACATTCGCCGTGAAAAGGCGACGTCGAACATCTGCACCGCGCAGGCGCTTCTGGCCACACGGGCCGCGATGTACATGTCACTTCTTGGCAAACAGGGCATCGTCACGCTGGCGAAGACCTGTCTCGACCGGGCGCACTATCTGGCCGAACAGATCGCGCAGATCCCCGGGTATTCCGTTCCATTTGGCGCCGGATTCTTCAACGAGTTCGTTGTCGAAGCGCCCGCGAATGCGCGCACCGTGCTCGCACGTCTACGTCAACAGCAGATTCTCGGCGGGATCGATCTCGGCGGACGTTTCCCCGGATTCGATCGCCGTTTCCTCGTCTGCGTGACCGAAAAACACTCACGCGCAATCCTCGACCAGTTTGTCACCGCTCTGCGCGACGCAAATGTCGAAACCGGTTCGGGCGTTGCATCACCCGCCCGTTTTGACAGCGCGTCACACCGCGGATAAAGGAAGACGTCTCGATCATGAAAAATTGGCTGTCGGTCATCGCAATTGCAGTGTCGCTTGTGGCTTCCTCGCAACTCGCTCGTGCACAGGACAAGGAAGAAGCCGCCCCGGCCGTCGCGGTCGCGGACAGCGCCGGTCAGCCGGTTTGGTATGACTCATGGCTTGCGGCCAGCAACGCCGCCCGGGAGTCGAAGAAGCAGATGTTGATCGCCATTCAGGCCGAATGGTGCAACTGGTGCCGGATGATGAACGATTCCACCTGGACCAGCCCCGAGTTCCTGAGGCAGGCGAAGAACATCGTGCTCGTGCGCATCGACGGCGATCTCGACACCACGACCGTTTCCAAGTTCCACGTTTCACGCATTCCCACGACCATTCTCGTCACCGATCAGGGCGTCGAGGTCGACCGGTTTGTCGGCTACTTCAACGCGCACGATTTTCAGGAAGAGTTCACCCGCGCGCTCGAAGGCACCGGCACGATGTGGGAACTGGAGCGCAAGCAGACCGAGACCCGCGGCGACCCGAAGGTCGCTTTCGCGATTGCCCGCGAGCTGATCGAACGCGGCGAGATGCCGCGGGCCCAGGAGTTTCTCGCACGCGTGAAAGCCGCGGATGTTTCCGGTTCGCTGGGCATCGGCGATGACGCCCTCTTTGTCGAGGCCCAGCTCGAACGCGACGACAAAAACTGGTACAAGGCCATCGAGGATCTGAAAAAGCTGATCAAAGACTTTCCGAAATCCGAATGGCGCGAGGATGCCGAGCTCTACATTCCCTGGCTCTACGCTCAGACTGGCGACAAGAAAGAAGCGCTGAAGAAATACAACGAGTTCCTCGACAACTACGGCAGCTCGACTGAGACCCAATGGGTCAAGCGCCAGATCGCAAAGTTGGAGACGCCCAAAGACGTTCCTGAAAATCCGTCACAGACAGAAGGTCAGTAAAACATCATGACACCCATCGCTCAGACGATTTTCGATCAATCCATCCCCGGATGCGAGTCCGTGGCCGTGCCGAAATCCGATGTCCCCGAGACATCCGCGTCGTGGAAGATTCCCAATGGGCTTCTGCGCGCCACCCCGCCCGACTGGCCCGAAGTCTCGGAGATCGAAGTCGTGCGCCACTACACGCGCCTCTCGACCTTGAATCACCACATCGACAAGAACACCTACCCTTTGGGCTCCTGCACGATGAAGTACAATCCCAAAGTCAACGAACGCGCCTGCTCCAAGCCGGGATTCGCGCGTTTGCATCCCGAGACCCCGGACGAAGATTGCCAGGGCGCCTTACAGATCATGTGGGAGTTGGCGCGCGATCTGTCGGTGATCACCGGCATGGATGAGGTTCGTCTGCAGGCCTCGGCCGGGGCGCAAGGGGAGATGGTCGGTTTGCTCATGGCGCGCGCCTATCACATGCGCCGCGGCGAAAACCGTCTGCGCGTGATCATCCCCGATTCATCGCATGGTACCAACCCGGCATCAGTAACTCTCTGCGGATTCGAAGCCGTCACGATCAAGTCCAACGATCACGGCCTGGTCGACCCGGCGGTGCTCGCCTCGGTGATGGACGAGACTGTCGCCTGCATCATGCTCACCAATCCGAACACGCTCGGCCTCTTCGAGCGCGAGATCGTCAAGATCGCCAAGATTGTCCACGACAAGGGCGGGTTGCTCTACAACGACGGCGCCAACACCAACGCTTTGCTCGGCCTTACGCGCGCGGGCGACATGGGTTTTGACATTCTGCATCTGAATTTGCACAAGACCTTCTCGACTCCGCACGGTGGCGGCGGCCCGGCCGCCGGCGCCGTCGGCGCGAAAAAGCACCTCGCCCCGTTCCTCCCCGGCCCCCGCGTCGTGAAGAAATCGCGCGATGGGGAGGACGCATTTGTCCGCGAAACCCCCGGCCCCGAATCGATCGGCTCGGTGCATCCATTCATCGGCAACTTCGCCGTGCTCGTGCGCGCCTTTACGTACATCCGCGCCCAGGGCGCCGAGGGCCTGGCCCAAGTCTCCAAAGACGCCATTCTCGCCGCCAACTACCTGCGCGCGCGTCTCAAAGACGCGTACGAAATCCCCCACGAGGGACCGTGCATGCACGAGTTTGTCGCCTCGGCCAACCGTCAGAAGAAGAACGGTGTCCGCGCCGGCGCGATCGGCAAACGCCTCCTCGACTTCGGCCTGCATGCGCCGACTGTCTACTTCCCGCTCATCGTCCCCGAAGCCCTGATGATCGAGCCCACCGAGACCGAGAGCAAAGCCCGACTCGATTTCCTGGCCGACGCCTTCCTCCAAATCGCCAAGGAGGTGGAGGAAAAACCCGACTTCGTCAACCACGCCCCGCACGACACGCCGTATCTGCGCATCGACGAAGCGAAGGCGGCGAGGGATTTGGATTGCGGGTAGGGAGGCACTTCAAATGCTTCCTGGTAAGCGAAAGCAAATAGAATATTGCAAGAAAGTGATTGGACGCTGCTCTGCCTTCGCTTAATCATGTGGGGTCAGGCAAGTGAAGTTCCGGTTTGGAGCAATACGCCTTCTTCCATCTCAGCCGTGCGAGTGACCAATGCAAAGGCAAGAGGATCAAACGGCCGAAAAACTAAGGGGTGGGTATTACACTCCGATTGACATCGCCGAGTTTATCGTTCGCTGGGCCTGCGCAGATAGACCACGGTCGTTGCTCGAGCCGAGTTGTGGGGATGGCGTTTTCTTCCAGGCGTTGAGAACTGCAGAATCCACGAGTGAAACGTCAGTCCTCGGCTTCGAGATCATCGAGCAGGAGGCCGTAAAGGCGCGCGAGGCGGTTCGGGAATCGCATCTGTCAAGCTCCCGCGTCCTTACAAAGGATTTCCTTCGATGGGCTATTGACGAAATTGTGATCGGCGATACTCAGTTTGACGCCGTAGTCGGAAACCCGCCCTTCATTCGATACCAGTTCTTGCCCGAGTCGGCTCAGTCGAATGCAGAGTCGATCTTTCGCTTGCTGAAAGTGCCCTTTACAAGGCATACAAATGCATGGGTCCCGTTTGTGCTTGCGTCGCTCGCCCTTCTTCGGCCAGGTGGGCGGCTGGGGATGGTAGTTCCGTCAGAAATTATTCACGTGGTTCATGCTAGAGGACTTCGAAATGCGCTCGGCAAATGGTGTCGCAGGATCACGCTGCTCGATCCAGAGGAGATCTGGTTTGAAAACACGCTTCAGGGCGCAGTAATTCTATTTGCAGAGAAGAAGCGCAATGTATCTCAGCACTGCGACGGTGTGTCAGTGATTCCCGTCAGAGGGAGAGAGTTTCTTCGTAGGAAGAGCGCTAAGGCTCTTATCAGCACTGGTGTTCCCGCCAATGGACCATCGATTGAAGGCAAGTGGACACATGCTCTTCTCTCCGTAAAGGAGCGTGCCCTCCTTGAGTCAATAGAGCAACGAGAAAGTGTCTACCGGTTCGACACGCTCGCGGATGTCGATGTGGGGATCGTAACTGGTGCAAACAGCTACTTCTTAGTGCCTGATGAGACGATCGAAAAATACGACTTGGGGCAGTGGGCGCATCCTATGTTTGGCCGGAGTGAGCATTGCCCAGGAGTTATCTACGATGCCGATCAGCACAATCAGAACCGTCGATTGGGACACCCTACGAATTTCCTGTGGTTTGATGAAGGTCCAGGGTCGCTGGGTACCGGTGCTCGAAAGTACATCAAACTCGGGGAATCAAATCAGTACCACACGCGTTACAAGTGCAGTGTCCGCAGCCCTTGGTATGAAGTTCCATCGGTGTACGCCACGGACGTTGGGATGCTTAAGCGCGCACATGACGCGCCAAGGTTGATTCTTAACAAACTCAAAGCCCTCACAACAGATACAGCGTATCGAATTCGATTGAAGCAGATTAGGCCGTCGAAATTCGTATATTCATTCTTGAATCCACTGACAGCACTCAGCGCAGAATTGGAAGGACGGCATTATGGAGGGGGCGTGCTCGAGTTAGTTCCGTCAGAAATTGAACGACTCTTGATTCCTGTACCGCGGACGCCGCTTCCTCGACTTGAAGAACTGGATGTGGAACTGAAGTCTATTGGCGTGACTCAAGTCATGTTACACCAGTGCCCACGGGTCTTGGGCCCGGTCGGTATTACTAAGTCAGAGCAGACTGTGGTCATGGACGCCTGGCTGAGGCTTAAGAATCGGCGGCAACGAGTCTCAGTCAGTGGAGACTAGTCGATTTCAATCAAGAATTCAGTTGTATCACTTTGAATTCGATATATACGCATGATCCTTCCCATGAACTTCCGATTTGCGACAATTCGAATGGCGGCATCCCAGTGGAGGTGCGTCATGAAATTCTTCTGCTTGTAGGTTTTCGAGGCAGTGTCCGTGTTGTGGGTTAGCCGGAGCTCGAATCTCCCAGAGTAAATTCCCTCCAAAATGAGGTGAAAAGGTGCACTCGCCCGCTCCAAGTGAGCTTTGTGATCGTCAGGACTCCAAGTTAGAGACGCGAACACTTGTTCGCGGAAGTAGTGTCTCTGGTCTATCCCTTCGAGCTGCCCTTTCTTCATCCCCATCGAGCCAGTGGCATGAGTTGTTCTGCCACTAGGAATATTGAGATCTCTTTCTGAAAGAGGAGAGCTAATCCACAGCAGAGTGGCGTTTCCCATCCCAAGCAACTGCACTGGGGCCCCCGAAGCCTCAGTTCTTGCACCGCTCCCAACTCCCTGCGGAATTTCGGGGAGAATTCGGGGGGAGGGCCGTGGTTTCCTCCGATAAAGTTTCATCCTCGGTGTGAGGTCAGAACCAATACCGCCTTTTCGAGCACCGTAGACCCTTGGAATGCTCACGTCTTCGTCCACCAATTTACCCAAAGCCAGCATCGATTGAATCTGTCGCTCGTACTTGATACGCGTGACGTTTTCAGGATGCGCGGTTGGTAGGCCGTCCAAATCCAGCAACAAATGTGATAGCAGTGAGTCGTCTTGCGCATCGTCCGGATCTAGTTCGAGGAATAAGCTCGCCTCAACGTTCCTGAGGAGGCCGCCCGCGGTCAAGTTTGCACTGCCTATCAGGATCGATGAACCCCCATCGGCCGTCACAACATAGATTTTGGGATGGAACAGATCTGCAGCCGATCCGGTGTCAATTGTGAATAGCTTCACCCCCAGCTTAAAAAGCGCAAGGAGCGCTTGCGAGGAAGTGACTCCATTTCTAATACCAACGAAGCAAGTCGTCTTGTTTGATACCAAACCAAGTGCATCCGATATCTCCGCAATGCCACTTACCTTGGCGAATGCGACGCTAATGACGGCCCGTCGCAAGTCTGTTTGCTCCAGCATTCTGTTGACCAAGACGGAATGGGAGGTCTTTGTGACACCTTGGAAGGCGAACGATATCCTTGCCATTTAGCCTCTGCTCTCGAACGGGATACCCAGAATTCAGATAGATTCTGGCTCTCACCTACGGCTCTAGGATACCCATCGGGTATAGCCCATTCAATCGGTTCCAATTACTGTGATCGTCCTGCAATAACGAGAGTATTGCAGTCAGGCGCAGAAATTGTTATGGTTCTTGGCGTTATGATTCTTGTCGCGGCTCAGTTTTTCGCCGATCGGACGCATGAATGTGCGCGCGCAAACGGGCGAAGACGAGTGATTAGCTGCAATTAGGCAGGATATCATGACATCTAAGAGGAGCATGAACGGTGACGAGTACTCGGATCAGCTGAAGTGGATCCGACCACAGACGATGAGTTCTTGAAAGCCAGCCAATGCCGTCGCACGCAGTTCACGACGCCCCGCTACAACTGTTCGTACTCCACCTCAAACGGCTCCATCAGCTTCCCCAAGTCCCCCGTCTCGAAGCCGAGGCGGAACCAGCGGGTGCGCTGGGCTGAGGTGCCGTGCGTGAAGGAATCGGGGACGATGTACCCCTGCGTCTGTTTCTGCAGACGGTCGTCGCCGATTGCGGTGGCGGCGTTGAGCGCTTCCTCGATGTCGCCCGGTTCGAGGATGTTCTTCGTGCGTTGGGCGTGATGCGCCCACAATCCGGCGAGGAAGTCGGCCTGCAGTTCGTTGCGCACCGACAGTCGGTTCGCTTCTTCTTCACTTACTCGCGATTGCCGGCTGTGCACCTGCTCCAGGATTCCCAACTGGTTCTGCACATGATGCCCGACCTCATGCGCCACGACATACGCCTGCGCGAAATCCCCCGCGGCGCGGAACCGTTGCTCCAATTCCGCGAAGAATGATAGATCGATATACACTCTTTGATCGGAAGGGCAGTAGAACGGCCCCGACGCCGATGACGCCTGCCCGCAGGCCGAGCTGACGTAGCCCGAGTAGAGCGTCAGGATCGGCTGCTCATACGTCCGGCTGAGATCCGCCGCGAACAATTGTCCCCAGATATCCTCCGTATCGGCCAGGACCACGGCGGTGAATTCCTTGAGCTGTTCTTCTTCGGGGCTGAATGTCTGCTGGGTCTGGTATTCGCCGGTCCCGGTGGTCTCGACCTGCTGGAGAAGTTGCGTCGGATCGACGCCAAAAAGCATGGCGACGACGATGATGACGATCCCCATCAGCCCGCCGCCCGCCAGCATTCCGCCACGCGACATGCCGCGACGGTCTTCGACATTCGTGCTCTGCCTGCGTCCGATCCACTTCATGGGTCACCTCGTGGCCCAAAGCACAACTACTTTGGCTGGGTTGTCAAGCGTGCCATTAAGTAGGTTGGACATGACGCTACGAACAACGATAGGGGGAGAGCTTGCTGGTCTCGCGTCTACGAGGGCACGTTGATCCGCATCGCCCCGGGCACCTTCACCGCCCAGGCGAGAAACTCATACGCCACCCAACCTCCGGCGACCGTGATCGTCGCCCAGACGAACACGCGACCGATCAGTCGGAAGAACCGGATGTGACGCGGGGGCATGTAGTGATACCGGCAATGGCAATGCATGGCATCATGGCCGGAAAGCCGGAGGGCAAAGGCGGAATAGATCAATTTCAACATCGGAACTCCTTCGTATCGCGCGGCAGCGATTGGGTATCGCTTCGCCAACTGTCACCCGATAGTGCGCGATGTAGTGCGTAGGTGAGTAAACGTCGCAGACGACGGCCTACTGTAGTTTTTACGCAGGATGGGGGTTCTGTGTTGGCCGGTGGCGAGGGTGTTCCGGCCCCGTCCAAAGAGACCGCTCCGCCTCTGGCGAAGCGGGGACAGGAAGGAATGCCTGTCCTCCTGATCCACATATTTTGCTCTTAGGAGGACAGGCATTCTTGCCTGTCACGGCACCGGGTTTTTTCGGGGCCGACGTTTTTCAGCGGGCCCTCTGGACCCGCGCAACCCAAATGCAAAGAGGGGCAGGTCATGACGACCTGCCCCTTTATCCCTCCCGAGTCGGCATGCTCCTGCCGACCGTGCCTCTATGGGCCGGTCGTAAACGTCCAGACTTTTTCAACCGCCAGTTGATTGCCCGAAATGTCTGCCACGGTGGTCGTGACCGTGGCGGTGTAAACACTGTTCGGCTCGAATTGCGTTGTCGGCGCAAATGACCCGATCGTTCCCGCATACGTGACCGTTCCCGCGTGCGCGACACCGTTCAGCTTGACGGTGAATGTCGCGTTGTTCAACGTTGAGAGATCCATCGCATCGGTGAAGAACACGCGGATCGTCTTGCCGCGCGCGACTCCGGTCTCCGCGTCATCGGGATCGGTCTCGCTGATCGTCGGCGCGTCCACGTCGGAATTCGATCCGGTCGTGAAGCTCCAGACTTTGTCGGCGGTCATGCGATTGCCCGAAACATCGGTGATCTGCGACGTGATCGTCGCCGTGTACACCGTGTTCGGCAAGAGGTCGCCGGCCGGGTCGAAGACCGCGCTCGTGCCGGAGGCGCTCACTGTGCCCGCGACATCAACCCCGCCCTGCTGCAGTATGAACGTGGACGTCGTGAAGCTCGATCCCGCGATCGGCCTGTTGAATTGTGCCGCAACTTTGGCGGTCACCGGAATATTCGGGTTTCCAGTCGCTGGCACAGTCTCGGTCACGGACGGTGAGCGCTCGGTCGTAAAGATCCACGCCTCATCTGCCGCCAAGGGATTGCCTGCCACATCGGTTGCTCCCGTGGTGACGCGCGGACTGTACACCTTGATCGTGTCCAGCTTGACGTGGGGATTGAATGTGGCGGTCAGGCCGGCATACGTAATATCGCCCGTGATCTGATTTGTGCCGTCGGTGATCGTGAAGGTCGACGAGTTGATCGTCAAAGGATCCATTGGCTCGCTGAAGGTCACGGTGATGTTTGTCATCGTCGAGTTGTTGATCGTCTGATTCATCGGCGTGACCGCAGTCACAGTCGGCGGAGTGACGTCCCCCGGATCGCCGGTCGTGAAAGTCCAGACCTTATTGGCGGCGAGGTGATTGCCTGCCTCGTCCTCGACGCCCGTGGTGATCGTGGCCGTGTAGACCGTGCTCGAATCCAGATCGACGTCTGGATTAAAGGTCGCGGTCGTACCAGCGTATGTCACGACTCCCGTCACCGCCGATGTTCCGCCTGTCACTGTAAACGTTGCCGTGGTGATCGTCGAGACATCCATCGCTTCGCTAAACGTGGCGGTGAGATTCGCTCCGATCGCGATCCCAAGGGCGCCGTTAGTCGGAACGGTGCTCGTCACGGTCGGCGGGGTGGCGTCGGGGGGAACTTCGGTTATGAAGCTCCAGACAAAGTCGGCGGCAAGGTTATTGCTGGCCAGGTCTTCCGCCGTGGTGAAAATCGTCGCGGTGAAGGTCGCGCCGCCCGCGAGGTCGGCGGACGGATTAAACGTCAGCGTGTTGCCGGCGTAGGAGACTACTCCAGTGATATGTACTGCTCCCTGCATGAGCATAAACGACGAACCGATCGTCGCCGAGTTCATTGGCTCGCTGAACGTCGCCGTGATATTGCCGCCCACGGCGACATCAAGCGCCCCGCTGGCAGGAGACACGGTAACGACCGTCGGCGGTGTCACGTCGGGAGAGGCGGCGGTTGTAAACGCCCAGACTACCGGGGCGGCCAGCGGGTTGCCGGCCAGATCAGTCGCGCCGACCGTGAGTGTGGCCGTGTAGACAGTATTGAAGGCCAGGTTGGCGTTTGGATCAAAAGTTGCGGTCGTACCGTTGTACGACACAGCGCCCAAAACCGGGGTCACTCCCTGAGTCAGCGTGAAGGTCGTCGTCGTGATCGTGAGCAAAGCCATCGTCTCACTGAAGTTGGCAGTGATATTGCCGCTGACCGACACACCTGTCGCGAGATGTGCGGGCGACTTGGAAAGTACCGTCGGCGCGGTCACGTCATCCGACGTTTCCGTTGTGAATCCCCACGAATAATCGGCCGCGAGTGGGTTTCCGGACAGGTCGGTGACCGCAGTCGTAATTGTGGCGGTGTACTCGCCGTCTTCATCAAATGGAGCCAATGGTGTAAACGTCGCCGTGTTCCCTGAGTACACGACGTCGCCGTCCACCGGCGCAAAGTTGTGAATGAGAAGGAAGCTCGTTTTCGAAATCGATGTCGGGCTGAGTGGCTCGCTGAAAGTGGCCGTCACCACCCCATTCACCGAAACATCGACCGCACCGTTGGGCGGTGCCGTGGAGACCACCGTCGGCGGTGTGACATCCGGAGCCGGGCCGGTGGTGAAGCTCCAGACATAATCACTGGCGAGACCATTACCCGCCAGATCTTCCGCGCCGGTGGTGATCGTCGCGGTATAGACTGTGTTCGGCAAGAGGTCGGCATTGGGATTGAACGTCGCACCCGGATTGGTGGAATACGTTACCACACCGGGCACGGCCGTCGCTCCCTGCATGAGCGTAAACGTGGATGTCGAAATGCTCGACGAGTCCATGTCTTCGCTGAATTCGGCAGTGACGCTTGAGGAGATGGAAACCAATGTCGCCGCGTCAGCGGGAGTGGTTGATTCCACCGTGGGTGGAGTTGTGTCGCTGGTGTTTGGTTTGTCGTCATCGCCACAGCCGCTGATGCCGATGACAGCGACACAAATCGCTGTTGTGAAGACTACTCTGAGAGTGCGGTAAGAGTCGCGCACGTGCGCCTCCTTGAGCAGGGTGAGGGGCTCAACACCCATCCTCTGGGTGTCGATTTATGATCGAGTGCATAACATAACCAGATCCGATTGGACATTCGCAAGGTCAGATGACATCACGCACTTCCGGGAATGAGCGTTCGTTTTGTCGCAGAGTCAGCGTTGCTGATTTCCAGAATTCTGATACAAAGATCGGATAGCCTGGTTCCGTCCAACCAGCCGTGTTCTTAATCAATCATGTGTCGGGTAAGGACTTTGCCCGAATGTCCCTGGGGTGATTTACCCCCACGATTGTCCAACAAGAAGGGGGCAGGTCCAATGACCCGCCCCCGCCTATTTCTTCGGAATAGCGACTTGGAAATATTATCGCGATTTCACGGACAAAGCGACTTCACACTTTGGCAAAATCACCTTCGAGGAATGGCGCCCAGGTCTTGCCATCCTGCGACATCTCAATCGTCGGCGACGGGGAGCAGCTCAAGCAATCACTTCGTTTGCTTGCCGAAGTCAGTGCAATCGCCCGGACCAATTCCCTATTATGACCAGGCATGTTATGGTCCTGTTCCGATATCTCCGTGGTCTACCGGCTGGACGATGGATCGCAGACCACGGCGCTGCACGAAATCACGCTGGCGATCCGGCCCGGCGAACGAATTGTGATCGTTGGGCCGAACGGCTCCGGCAAGTCCACGCTGGCTTTGCTGATCGCGGGACTCATTCCGCCGTCTTCGGGGTCAGTCGTCTGTGAGGGCGCCCCGGCCGATGGCCCGACCGGGGCCATGATCTTTCAATCTCCCGACGACAATTTGCTGGGCGGTACGGTCCGCGAAGAAATCCAGCTATGCCTTGAACACACAATTGGCACAGGAGACCTCGATCAAGCGACGAATGACGTCTTGTCGCAGTTTGCGATTGCGGCATTAGCAGATCGGTCGACCGCGCAACTGTCCGGTGGCGAGAAGCAAATCGTTGCTTTGGCTGCGGCCTTTGCCTCCGGACGTCGGTTGATCGTCCTCGATGAGCCGACGTCGCATCTGGATCCGCCCGGCAAGCGGCTGCTCTGGCGAAACCTTCTCGCCGCTTGCGAGGGAGATGAGCAACCTGCAATCATCGTCGTAACTCAGTATCTCGATGAGATTAATCACTTTGACCGTTTGATTGCCCTCGAATCCGGCTCCATTGCATTTGACGGTTCCCCTATTGCCTGGACAGGTACACAAGCCATCCGCTACCCGACGATTACCTTCCCCAAGCCAACCCACGACGCCCCCGTCCTCTCCGCGCGCAATCTCGGTCAGATCGAAATGCCGGGGTGGCCGCTGCCGACGAATCCAGTGCGTGATATCTCAGTTAAGCTCAAGAGGGGAGAGGCAATCGCACTCTGTGGCCCAATCGGCGCCGGAAAGACAACGCTGGGTTTCTTGCTGGCTGGTCTATTGCCCAAGCATGCCGGCGACAGACAAGTGACCGATGGTTCTCCTGTCATGCTTATTCAGTTTCCCGAGCGCCAGATCTTCTGCCGGACGGTCGAAGACGAAGTCGCTTACGGACTGACCGCACGCGGCGTAAACAGAGAGGAGGCCCTGCGTCGCTCTCACCAAGCACTTCGAGAGGTCAGTCTCGATCCTGCGAAGTTCGCCCAACGCGACCCATTTTCGCTATCGGGCGGTCAGAAACGACGAGTCATGTTGGCCACCGCAGCAGTTCTGGATGCGCCCCTCTCTATCCTTGATGAACCGCAGGCGGCCTTGGATGACGATGGGCTGTCAGTCCTGTCGCGGCTCTGTGCAAGCTGGCTCGGACGGGGTGCCTCCTACATCCTGATCTCCCATGATCTCGAATTTCTGCGCTCCCTGACTACGCGTGTCCTGGTGTTGGACAAAGGACTGTTGCGATTCGATGGGGGGTGGCCGGTGCTGGCCGGGCAGTCAAAGTTGCTGGAAGACATTGGGTTTGTGGAACCTTAAAAGACATGGATTTGCCTGTCCCCCGGCCCTTTATTGCCTCTGCCTTTAACCCGGTTCGGTGAGGCCGGAAAGGACTTGATGCTGTGTTTTCATCGATCCCCTGCGCTACAATTCCCCGGCATCAGTCTGTCCTCTCGCGACTCTTCACTTGGAGGAGGAGTTCTTGACCGCTGAGTTGATATCGTCGCGTCCGGTGATGGATGCGGCGGCGATGCGTCGTGCGATCGAACGCATTGCCCATGAGATTCTCGAACGCAACGACGGTCTCAATGACGTCGTCTTGATTGGCATCCGGACGCGTGGGGCGCCGATGGCGGATCGAATCGCCTCCGTGCTGGAGCGCGTTGAGGGCGCGGCGCCTCATGTCGGATACCTCGACATCTCGTTTTATCGCGACGATCTGCGTGGATCGCTGGCTCAGCCGGTGGTTCAACGCACGGAAATTCTTTTCGATATCGCCGGCAAAGTTGTTGTTCTCGTCGATGACGTGCTTTTTACCGGGCGAACAATCCGCGCCGCTCTCGATGCTCTGACCGACTTGGGCCGTCCGCGGGCGATCCAACTCGCGGTACTGATCGATCGCGGGCACCGGGAGCTTCCGATTCGCGCCGATTACGTCGGCAAGAATCTGCCAACGGCGCGTGGTGAGCAGGTGGTCGTGCAATTATCCGAGCAGGATGGCACCGATGGCGTGGTCGTGGGACGTCTCGCCGCCGGCAAGAAACCCAAAACGCAACCGGCGCTCGAATTCGGGCTGAACAATGAGTAGCGCGATGGACGAGACTATGACCGCGACCGACACACGCAAAAAGACAAAAGCCGAAACGGCTCCGATTGAGTTGGCGCAGCCCGAGGCCGACAGCGGGCGACTGCGAATCAAACATCTGCTGGGCCTCGAAGGAGTTTGTCGCGAGGATATCGAACTCATCTTCGCCACCTCGCGCTCCTTCAAGGACATCCTCGACCGTCCTATCAAGAAGGTCCCGCCCTTGCGGGGGCAGACGGTCGTGAACTTGTTCTACGAGCCTTCGACACGCACACGCATCTCATTTGAGTTGGCCGAGAAGCGTCTATCCGCCGACATTGTGAATTTCACCGCGTCGGCGTCATCGGTTCAAAAGGGCGAATCCCTCCGCGACACCGTGAAGAACATCCTGGCGATGAAGACCGACGTGATCGTGATTCGCCATCCCTGCGCTGGGGCGCCTCATTTCCTCACCCGCGCCACTGACGCCATCATTCTCAACGCCGGTGACGGCTCGCACGAGCATCCGACACAGGGATTGCTTGACATGTACACGATGTGGGAGCGTTGGGGCGATCTGAAGGGCAAGCGTGTCCTCATCGTCGGTGATATTCTCCACTCGCGGGTGGCGCGCTCAAACATCTGGGGACTCATGACCATGGGAGCCGAAGTCGCTGTCTGCGGGCCCGCGACTCTCATGCCTGCCTTCGTCTATCACCTTGGAGTTGAGGTTTTCACGAATCTCGACAAGGCGTTGCTCCCGGGAGCCGACGCGATCAACTGTCTGCGCATACAACGCGAACGCCAGAGCTCGGACTTCTTGCCGTCGATGCGCGAATACTCGCGTTTGTATGGCGTCGATGCCCGTCGTGCGGCCTGCTTGCGTCCCGGCGGACTCATTATGCATCCGGGACCGATGAATCGCGGTGTCGAGATCACGTCGGACGTCGCTGATGGTGCTCAGTCCGTCATCCTGGATCAGGTCACAAACGGCCTTGCGGTTCGCATGGCAGCTCTTTACCTGCTCTGTGGCGGCCAAGCCCCCTCGAAGGAGGAGAGTGTATGATCGGGCGTGATGCTTACCGCGCCGTCGGACTCATTACCGGTGGACGGGTCATCGATCCGGCCTCCGGCTTTGACGGCATCGCCGATGTGGTGATCGATGAACGTGGCCGCGTTTCCCGGATCGAAAAATCGCCAAGCAGCCAACGCGCGGATTCCGGACCTCATGCAGTGATCGATGCCACCGGCAAGATTGTTGCACCCGGCTTTGTCGATTTGCACGTGCACTTGCGTGAACCCGGCCGCGAAGACGAAGAGACCGTCGCCTCCGGTTCGAATGCCGGCGTCAATGGCGGCTTCACGACATTATGCTGCATGCCTAATACCGATCCCGCGATTGCGGACCAGGAAACCGTACGCTTTGTCCTCGACCGGGCCAAGGCGGCGCCCGGCCGCGTCCATCCGATAGGCGCCATTACACGCGACCGCGAAGGCAAGTCTCTCGCGCAGATCTCGGACATGATCGAGGCTGGCGCTGTCGCCTTTTCCGACGACGGAGCGCCGGTTGCCTCGGCAGGACTAATGCGTCGGGCGATGCAGTACGCTCAGATGTTTGGAGTGCCGATTATCGAGCATTGTGAAGTCCTGGAATTGTCGGCCCAGGGTGTCATGCACGAAGGCGTGACCTCAAGCAAGCTTGGACTGAAAGGAATTCCTGCCGCTTCCGAGGAAATTTGCCTGTCGCGGGATATCTCCCTCGCCCGCGAGACCGGTTGCCATCTCCATGGCGCACATCTCTCGACCAAGGGATCAGTGGAGCTTGTGAGACGCGCCAAGCAGGAAGGGATTAAAGTTACAGCCGAAGTGACTCCGCATCACCTCATCCTGACAGACGACCTCATTGCGCAGGATTTCGATCCTCTGTTCAAAGTCAATCCGCCGCTCCGAACGCAGGAAGATATTCTCGCGCTTCGTGAGGGCCTGCGAGATGGCACAATCGACTGCATTGCCACCGACCATGCTCCGCACGCCTGGCAGGAGAAGGACGGAGAGTTCGATCTCGCGCCCTTTGGAATGGTAGGACTGGAAACGGCGCTCGGTGTCTGCATCAAGGCGCTGATCGATTCGAAGGTCCTCGATTGGAAAACGCTGATTGCCTGTCTGACGAATCGACCGGCCCATGTCTTTCATCTGTCCGCCGGAACAATCAAGGCCGGCGCCTCGGCTGACATCGTCATCATTGATCCGCAGGCGACATGGGTGGTTAGCACAGATAATCTCGTCTCAAAATGCAAAAACTCGCCATTTCTTGGTTGGGAATTACAGGGAATGGTGACCGCGGCCATCGTGGATGGCCGCCTTGTCCATCACACGAATGGAGGATATTCCGCGGCTTCCTCCGAACAAACCGCACGCGCCCGCCGCTAAGCGCAATCACATCGGGGCATCTGCCATGCGAGTACCATTTCTCGACCTCAAGGCCCAGTACGCATCGATCAAAGACGAAATTACGCCCGCCATTGCCGGCGTCCTGGAAGACTGCGCGTTTGTACTGGGAAAGCGCGTGGGCGAGTTCGAAACGAATTTCGCGAAGTACTCCGGCGCCAAGCACTGCGTGGCTGTCGACACCGGCACTTCGGCGTTGCATCTCGCGCTGATGGTCGCGGGAGTCAAGCCAGGCGATGAGGTGATCACCGCGGCCAACACCTTTATTGCCACCTGCGCGGCAATTTCCTACACGGGCGCCACGCCGATTCTGGTCGATACCGACCCGAATACTTACACCATCGATCCCGAGCTTCTGAAGAGGGCCATCACCAGGAAGACGAAGGTGATTCTTCCTGTCCACCTATACGGTCGTCCGGCTGCCATGGACGCGATTAACGCGATTGCGAGGGAGCACGGGATCATCGTGATCGAAGATGCCTGTCAGGCCCACGGCGCGCACTACAAAGGCAAACCCGCGGGATCACTGGGGCAAGCGGCGTGCTTCTCCTTCTACCCCGGGAAAAACCTCGGCGCCTACGGCGAGGGAGGCGCGATCGTCACCGACAACGAGGAGTGGGATCAGAAGCTGCGCATGCTCCGCGACCACGGGTCCCTGCAGAAATACCATCACGACGCTCTCGGCTACAACTACCGCATGGAGGGAATTCAGGGGGCCGTGCTGAATGTCAAACTCAAACACCTGGATGAATGGAACACCAAGCGCCGCCGCAACGCCGATCTGTACCGGCAGAAACTCGCCGGCGCCAACCTCGTCCTGCCGCCAAAGGATGATGACTCGCAGTCAGTTTATCATCTCTTCGTGGTACAAGTCGATGATCGCGCCCGTTTCCAGGATGATCTCAAGGCCGAGGAGATCGACACGCTGATTCACTACCCGATCCCGGTCCATCGGCAGAAGGCCTATCCGCAGATGGCGGCCTTAAGTTTCCCCGTGACAGAGAGGCTTTCCGGACGCATCGTATCGCTGCCGATGTTCGCGGAGTTGACTGAGGCGCAGATCGAGCATGTTGCCCAGGTAGCGCGACACTCGGTCAATCTCTAAGACGGCAGAATACTCAGGTACATGGCCAAACAGCATCGCACCCCATCCGCTCCTATGACGGCAAAAGCGCCGTCTCAGAGTGCATGGAAGGGGTGGACTCACATCTTCGAGAATCGCTCGGCGCGTCTCGCGGCCCTGCTCCTTGTCACGGCGCTGGCCATCGCTTGCCGCTTCGTCAACCTCAGCGCCGATCCCCCAGTCGATGTGTCGTGGAGCCAGGATCTTCTGACAGATCCACCGCAGTATTCGTCGTATGCCCGCACCGCTGTAGCGCATGGCTCATGGAATCCCCTGGGTGATGAACGCCTGATCTTCTTTCGCAAGAATATCACCGGCATCTTTGCGTACGTGATCTTCACTCTGTTCGGTTGCAGTGTCACCACCGCCAACCTGACGGCTGTCCTGCTTAACCTCGTGGCCGTCGGATTCCTGACTTGGGGCGTGGCCCGGGCTTTTGGGTTTATTGCCGGGCTGGGAACGGCGTGGGTGCTGGCGGTCAACTACTTGTTCGCGTCGTATGGCCGTCAGCCGTTTCTCGAAGTCGCCTCGAACGCCTGTCTCGCCATCGCCTTCTGGGCCATCCTCTCCAGTGGTCGGAGGTGGTGGTGGGTGGTCGTGGGCGGATTAGTCGCCGGGGCCGGTACCTTCTTCGGCAAAGTGACAGCACTTCACGCGGCGCCGGTCTTCGTCCTCGCCGTCATCATGCAAGGGCTCGATGATGATTCGAGCTTCAAGGGTATCGCGCGCTGGCGCCGTCCGTTCGGCTATCTCGTCGGATTCGCGTTTGTCGGCTTGGTTTGGTATGTCTTTGCCTACAGCGCCGCATCGACGGAAGTGAAAGCGTACCTGACCGAGCAGTCACGCACGCTGTACGGAGCGCCGGTGGGATTGCAGTCTTTGAGTGGATTCGTGCGCCAGTTCTTCTCGTTGGGAGCCGACACGCGCATTCTGACATGGTCGCCAATCGCAGCGCTCGTCGGGCTTGTCGGAGTCTGTGGGCTCCTGATCTGGTCGGTCCGTCAGCGTGGCAATCTGCCTTGGTGGCGGCAGTTGTCTCCGGCAGTGTTTCTAACGGCAGGTTGGTTTCTCTGCGCTTATACCGCATTCTCTCCATTCAATTATCGCCCGGTCCGGTATCAGATCGTGATGTGGCTGCCGCTGGCCGCTGCCTTTGGCTGGGTGCTCCAGCGTCTGGTCAGCCTCACGCGCGCTCCATCCAAGTTCACGCCCATACAATCACATTGGTGGGTGTTTCCGATCCTGTTTGCGGCGCTGGCAATCGGATTTCAGCATTTTGTCTTCGAGAACCTGCTCGACCCGGCGGGGCGAGGGCAGGCCACATCGAGTCATACCGCCTCGATCATCGTCAGTCTGCTTGTGACCGCAGGACTTCTTTGGTTCGCATCCCGACCGACTCCGGGGACATCGAATCCCCCGCGTACGCGTGTCTTGTTCGAAGTCTTGGTGGCAGTTCTTTTCGTTGCCATCCTTGTCGAGCAGGGGCGGCACTTCGTCCGCTGGTGGAATTCGCCGGCACACACGATCGAGCACGCCAACGAGGATTTGCCACGTGTGCTCGGTCCGAACGCCGTGGTCACCGGCGAATGGTCGGCCCCACTCACGCAATTGGCCGAGTCGCCGATCGGCCTGATTCATTTCTTCTCGCTGCAAGAACCCAAGGATTTCTTTGTCGTAAAACCAATTACACACGTGATTGTCGAGGACAAACAAGACGGCGCGTTCTTCAAGGACTTTCCCGATTTGGCGCAGAAGTCGCCCAAAATCACAAACTACACAGTCCGTAATCTGCGGATCGGTGTATGGCGCGTGGCAGAGTCGGGCGGAAATGCCCAGGCGGGCGGCTACGAGCCCAGCTTTCTTGAGCGGCTTCGACAGGAACCCGCCAATCGACCACTTGATTCCGTGCTCGACAATCTCACACTACGCGTTGCGGACTCGGCCAATTATTACTCCGGCTGGGCATATGCCGCGGATATCTTTCGACGCGCTGACCGGAAGGATGAAGCCGTGAATGCGTACGCCAAGGCACTCGAATTCTATCCCGACGATTTCATCCTCCTGGCACAGGCCGGTGACCTTGCTTGGGAGATGTACCGAACCAGCGGCGGTCCGCCGGAGCGCGACCGCGCCATTGATTACTGGCAGCGGGCCCTTCGCATCACGCCCAATAACGCCCAGATCATCGATCGCCTGCGTCAGGCGGGTCGCTCATGATCAATCGACGTCCGATAGATTCTGCCTCAGTCGACGTGACCGTGGTTCTCCCGGCCCACAACGAGGAAGGAAACATCCTACCTCTCATGGATCAGTTCGGAGAACTGTCACGGAAGGCACGCTTCACGCTTGAAGTTGTTTTGGTGGATGACGGCTCGACCGACCAGACACTTCCGCGTGCGGTCGAAGCGCAGGAGCGTCACCGGTTCTTGCGCATCGTGTCTCTGCCGCACCGACGTGGGCTCACCGAAGCGTTGCGCGCCGGATTCTCGGTGGCTCGTGGCCAGATCATCGTTTTCTACCCGGCCGATCGCCAGTTCCATCCTGCCGAC
Source organism: uncultured Ignavibacteria bacterium (assembly GCA_964371625.1). Lineage (GTDB taxonomy): Bacteria > Zixibacteria > MSB-5A5 > WJJR01 > WJJR01 > JACQFV01. The sequence continues at coordinate 1,359,999 of CAYJMP010000002.1, forward strand.
ATTCCGCGCATGGTGGAAAAGGTGCGCTCCGGATACGATCTCGTTACTGGGCGCAAGATTGGGTTCTATAACAAGAAATTCGTGTCGAGTTTCTACAACAACTTGTCGCGCTGGCTTTTTCCCTCAATCAAGGTCTCCGATCTTAATTCGGTAAAAGCCTTCCGACGCGAACTGGTCGAGGTCTTCGATTACCGCCATGATTGGCATCGGTTCTGGGTGGCAATTGTCGCGGAAGCGGGTTATCGCATCGGCGAAGTCGATGTCACTCTCTATCAGCGCGGTTCGGGGCGATCGAAGTTCGGCTTCTGGCGCATCCCCGGCGGTGTACTCGATCTGTTGGCGGTCAAGTTCCAGTATCATACGATGCGGCGCCCCCTCTGGTATTTTGGCATGACCGGAATCTTTCTCTTGGTCGGGTCAATCATCGTCGGCGGTATTGCCGTCTACCAACGCTTCGTTGAAGGCCACGGGTATCGGCCTCTCGTTTATCTGGTGATGTCGCTCGGTCTGGCGGGTGTCGTTTTCTTTGCCATCGGTTTTCTCGCTGAAGCTGTTGCAGGGTTACGCCAGCAGCTCGAAATGCTTAAGCCGGGACCCAGGCATCACGTTCACAAGCCCGGTGGTATGGAAAGTGGGTTCCAACGGCGCCCACAGGCCGAACAGTCCGAGGGTCCGGATTCCCGCCCCGAGAGGCGAGAGGTTCCTACAGAACGGCGTCGCGAGCAACGCCGTCCTGATCACCCGCGACCTGACCGCGGCGATCGTCGCGACCGGCCCGGCCGTCCCGAACGAACTCCCGCACGCCCAGCAGCTGAGCCGGCCACGAGCGAACAGGTGCCGCCGAAGGAGGAGCCGCGGAATGAACCTGAGTTGGCGTTGGGAACCGGGATCGATGCGAATCCCGTTTTGAACGAGGCCTCCATAGAACGTGATCTTCGGCCGACCGAGCCGCCTCCACCCTTGGAATTGACGCTGGAGAATGGCCCGCAGACGAATCGGGAATCGAATACCGAGGACACGGCTCCACGCGAGACAGAAACTCCGCCGGCTGAAGCGAAGCCGAATATGTACGGACGTCGCAAACGCACTTGATGCCTATGGGGACATCCTCCCAGCGATTGGATGTTCTCTTCATCACGCACAATTTCCCGCGTCATGAGGGTGATTTTGCCGGGCGGTTCCTTGAGCGGCTCGGCCGCCTTCTGGCTGAGCGCGATGTGCGTGTCGGTGTGGTTGTGCCGCATGCTCCGGGCGCATCAGAGTACGAAGTGATGTCCGGGATTCCTGTGTGGCGGTTCCGCTATGCCAGTGACGAAAATGAAGTCCTGGCATATCGCGGCCAGGCCGTGAGCCCCTCCATCCTGGGCAGCCGGGGAATCCTGGCCCATCAGGCGTTCTTTGGCGCCTTCAAGCGTTCCGCTGCGACAATCATCAAGGAGTATTCACCACGTGTGCTGCACGCCCATTGGTGGGTTCCGGGCGGGTGGGTGGCGCGGTCCATCCTAAAGAACCAACGGTTCATCGTGACATCGCATGGTACCGACTTCCGGCTGCTCGAAAAGAAAGTCTGGATGCGTCCTCTGGCTGCGTATGTCTACCGACGCGCCGATGTTGTGACCGCAGTCTCCGGGTGGATGGCCGATTCCCTGAGCAATCGGATTCCCGCGATCAAGAGCAAGATCGGCGTTGCGCCCATGCCGCCCGAAGATTCTATCTTCACCGGTCAGGTCCGTGAGAACACCAACCCCGTACCGCTGATCCTCTGTGTCACGCGCCACACGATACAAAAGCGCAACAACATCCTCATTGATGCGCTCGTTCAGTTGCGCGACCGGCGGGTGGAGTTCAATTGCCGAATTATCGGCGATGGCGGATCGGAACGGGGCAATCTCGAGGCGAAGATCGCCGAACTCGATCTCGGCGGACAAGTGGTATTACTCCCCAGCATGCCGCAGGCGGAGTTGGCCACGGAGTATCAATCCGCTGACGTCACCGTCCTGCCTGCTGTGGATGAAGGCTTCGGGCTGACGCTCGTAGAAGCCCAATTGTGCGGGTGTGCTGTGGTCGGTGCGCGTTCCGGAGGCCTTACCGACATCATATCTGACAACGAGACGGGCCTGCTCTGCCATCCCGATGACCACGGTGATCTCGCCAGGGCACTTCGAGAAATACTGTCCAAACCTGATTTGCGGGTGCGTTTGGCCAGGGCCGGGCAGGACTCGGCTCGGACCAAGTTTTCTTCACGAGCCATAGTCGACCGTTTCATTCAATGGTATCAGTTGGGCTGAATGAACCGGGAGACTATCTTAGCCGCACCATGATGCACCAGTCAGCCGCCGTCAAAGTCCTCGTCGTTATCCCGACCTACAACGAGAAGGATAACCTGCCCCGCATTGCCCCCGAGGTCCTGGCTCAGGACGAACGAATCTCGGTCCTTGTCGTCGACGACAACTCCCCGGATGGTACCGGTCAGATCGCCGACCGAATGGCAGGGGAGAATCCGCGCATACAGGTTCTTCATCGTCCCGGTAAACAAGGATTGGGAAAGGCGTATCTGGCTGGATTCGATTGGGCGCTGGCGCGCGATTATGATCGCATCATCGAAATGGACGCCGATTTCTCGCACAATCCGAAGTATTTGCCCGATTTGCTCCGTGCATCGGAGGAGGCCGATCTGGTACTGGGGTCCCGATACATTTCGGGTGTGAATGTGGTCAACTGGCCGATGAGCCGGCTCCTCCTGTCGTATTTCGCCAACGTCTACGCCCGAATCGTGACCGGAATGCAGGTGCGCGATCTGACCGGTGGCTTCAAGTGTTTTCGCCGCCAACTGCTTGAGACACTAGACTTGCAGGCGATCCACTCCAACGGATACGCCTTCCAAATCGAGATGTCATTCCGTGCGTTTCGCCGCGGCTTCAAGCTCCACGAGATCCCGATTGTGTTCGTCGACCGGGAACACGGACAATCCAAGATGTCAAAGGCGATTGTCCGCGAGGCAATTTGGATGGTTCCCAAACTGAGATTGATGGCGATCTTCGGACGGCTTCAGTAATGCCCCGAGATGAACAGCACCGCGCAAGCACCAGGCGACCGTCCGGCAGAAGCACTGTCGCTTGTGGTTGTCACGTTCAATTCAAGCCGGGTCCTGCCGCCGCTTCTGTCACTTCTTGCAGCCGGTGAGGCGTCAGACTTCAAGGACATCGTATTCGTTGATAATGCATCGATCGACGGCACCGACGCGTTGATTTCGGCGAGCCTCTCGCAAGCCCGCATCGTCAGGAATGAGAATAATCGCGGATTCGCGGCGGCTGCGAATCAGGGTGTGGCGGAAACGTCCGGCCAGTTCATCCTCTTGGCAAACCCGGATGTGCACTGGAATCCGGGAGCGATCTTGAGTCTGCGCGATTTTCTTGCATCTCATCCCCGAGCCGCCGCCGTGTGCCCCCGGCTTGTCTATCCCGATGGACGCTTGCAGTCCTCAGTGCGTCGGTTTCCCACACACGAGAATATCTGGCTGTCACGCCAATCGCCATTGCGCGCAGTGCGTCACTTCTTTCCTCGACGCAGTCAGTACACGCAATCGGATCCGCCCGTGGCAGCGCCCATCGAGGCAGCCGCGGCGACCTGTGTACTAATCCGACGCGATGCGTACTCGGCAGTTGGTGGAATGGATGAGGGGTATTTCCTCTACGTCGAAGACACCGATCTGTGCAAGCGCTGGCACGACGCGGGATGGGAGGTCTGGATGGACCCCCAAGTCACAGTTACGCATGATTGGCAGGGGGGGAGTGGAAAAGACCCCATCCTCCGGCGCTACCATCGTGCCAGCCAACTTCGTTATTTTTGCACACATCACCCAGACAAGCCTCTGTGGAATCTCGTCTTTGCCCGGCTCTTTGGCATACTGGATGCATGGGATCGACTTCGCCACGGCAACCCCGGAGCCTCCCAATCGTGAGTGACTTTGGCTTGCTCATTCTGTCCGCCTTACTCGGTGCCGCTGTCACGCAACTGACGATTCCGCCGCTGGCAAAGCTCTGCTGGCAACGTGGTTGGCTTGACCAGCCGCGCGTGGGCAAGATTCACCTGAAACCGACCCCGCGGCTGACGGGAACGGCGATCTACCTCTCGATCTGGATTCCGCTCTTGGTCGCGAGTTTGTATGTCCCCGAGCTGATGCGCGAATTTAACGAGCATGCACTCGTGCTGTGGGCAGGCGGGATTGCGATCCTCGCAATCGGTATGATCGATGACCTTCATCCCCTCACGAGCTTGCCCAAACTCACTGTCGAGATCATCGTGGGCACGATGCTCTACTGGTCCGGGATTGGCTTTGACCGCATCTGGATTCCATTTGTTGGCGGCATGTCTCTTGGCCCGCTCGCCTGGCCTGTAACTCTGCTGTGGTTTATCGTTGTCGTCAACGCGGTCAATATCATCGATGGTCTCGACGGTCTTGCCGCCAGCACGACTGCCATCGGAGCCATCTCGCTCATCTGGGTGAGCTGGGAAATCCGCCTTCCTCCCGTGTGGCTCGGTGCCGGAGCTCTGCTCGGAGGGCTGCTGATCTTCCTGCGCTATAACTGGCCCCCCGCTAAAGTCTTCATGGGAGATTCCGGCTCCCTGTCCATTGGGTATTTCTTCGCGATGGTCGCATTATTTGCCCCGATCAAGCGATTCACCGCACTGGCGTTCTTCGTGCCGATCCTCGCATTGTTATTGCCTGTACTCGAGTCGATATTCTCTATTGGACGACGTTCAATTAGGGGAGCAAATCCGTTGCGCGGGGATACCGGCCACCTGCATAACCAGTTGTTGCGGGCCGGAATTACCCAAAAAAAGGTGCTTCTGATTTACAATTTCGTGGCGGTCGCTGTCGGCGGTTTCTGCATCGCTTTTCGGCACGGAAACCGGCGAATTCTGATTCTGGCTCTGGGGATTTTTGTGTTGTCCGTGCTGGGGGGCTTGGGTATCATCTTGCGTCGACGAAAAACGGACGCGGACGAGTCGGCCACCTAATCAATTGAGGGTCAATGGTACCAGGCAGTTTTCTCGATTTTGAGAAGCCCGTTGTCGAGCTTGAGGCACGCATTCGCGACATGCGTGATTTTGCTCAGGGTGAAAACGTCGAATTGACTCGCGAGATCAGGCTTCTCGAAAAGAAGCTCGAACGACTTAAGAAGGACACGTTTTCAGGCTTAACTCGTTGGCAGAGAGTGCAGTTGGCGCGTCACCCGATGCGCCCGAGCACGATCGAGTACATCGAACACGTCACCACGGACTTCCTCTCTCTGCATGGTGACCGCGGTTACGGCGACGACCGGGCTCTTGTGGGCGGCACGGCCATGCTTGGGGATCGCCCGGTTGTCATCATGGGGCAACAAAAGGGCAGGACCACCAAGGAGAAGCTAGCCAACAACTTCGGGATGATGCACCCAGAGGGATACCGTAAAGCTATGCGGCTCATGCGGATGGCAGAAAAGGCTGGGAGGCCGGTCGTAATCCTGATCGACACTCCGGGCGCCTTTCCCGGCATCCAAGCTGAAGAGCGCGGTCAGGCCGAGGCCATCGCCCGCAACCTCCGCGATATGTCCCTGCTCTCCGTGCCTATTATCATTGCCGTGATTGGCGAGGGGGCCTCCGGCGGTGCATTAGGCATTGGCATCGGCGACCGTTTGCTGATGATGGAGAACGCTTGGTATTCTGTCATCTCACCAGAGGGATGCGCGGCGATTCTCTGGCCCGGGGAAGCGGCCGCAAATGCTCCCAAAGCCGCGGAAGCGCTGCGTGTAACGGCGGAAGACTTGAATGAAATGGGCTTGGTTGATGTGATCGTTCCCGAGCCGCTGGGCGGCGCTCATCGCGATCCCGATCAAGCAGCAGTTTTTCTCAAGACTGCAATCTTGGATTCTCTGGTCGAGTTGTCTGCATTGGATCAAACGACGTTGATTGCCCGTCGACGGGCAAAATACCGCGGCATCGGTGTGTTTGCCGACGACGAGACTTTTTGACGGTTACCCGCCTCAATGCTGGACAATGCCTTGCTAAAGATGTTGGTTTGTCCTGTATGCAAGGGGCAATTGACATACGACACTCAAAACGGTACGCTCGATTGTGTGGCGTGCCGTTTGCGTTATCCGGTCCGGGACGGAATCCCCGTCATGCTGCCTGAAGAGGCGCAGCCTTATGGACCTGACACCAAGCCTCACCAATCGGGAGAGCCCGAATGAAATTGTCGAAGTTTTGTGAAGAGGAGTTGATGTCTTTCGATTTGTCCGCGTCGACAAAGGAGGACATCATCAAAGAACTTGTCGACATCGCCGCCAAATCCAACATGGTGCGGGACAAAGAGGAACTTCTGGCGGCGGTCCTCGAACGAGAAAAGTTGGTTACCACCGGTGTCGGCTATGGTGTCGCCTTTCCCCATGCCAAAACCCGCGCGATCAAGGGCATTATCATTACCTTCGGGCGCTCGGAAGTCGGGGTCGAATTCGAGGCCATGGACAAGAAACCCGTCCACCTGTTCTTCCTGATCGCCGCGCCGGAAGATGCCATCGGCGCACATCTCAACGTCATGGCCCGATTATCATATGTGATGAAAAGTGAGAAGAACCGCGAGCGGTTAATGCGGGCCAAAACCGCCGGCGAAGTCATGCTTATTCTTGACTCTGCGCCGTAGCCGGAAAGTCAGGGGGCGAAACCGGCGTGTTGCGGCGCCTAATGTGGTGGTCTTCCAATCGTCCCGCGGTCCTGCCGTGGGCGCTTTTTATCTCCATTCTCCTGCTTGTTCTCGGAGATGGAGTCCGATCTTCCATCTCAGCTGTCATTGTCCGCGCGATTTACTCACCATTCTATGCCCTGCATTATCGGATCGCGGCGGGTGCTGAGGTCTTCGACGAGAATCGCCGTCTGGCCGAAGAAGTCGCCAATCTTCAGATCGAAGTTCAAAGACTGAGAGAGGAAAAGCGGGAAAACGCCCGGCTGCGTCGATTGCTGGAGTTCGCCCCCAGTTGGCGTGGGCGCGCCATCGCCACCGAAGTTGTCGGCCCCCTCGCACCCGGATCGGGGACCGTGTGGATCGGAGCCGGTCGCACAAGGCTCGTCGAGGCCGATCTGCCCGTCATGACCGAGGACGGACTCTTGGGGCGCGTCTCTCAAGTTGATTCTTACGTGTCACGGGTTCGCACGCTTTGGGATCCGCTCTTGCGCGTCGCCGCCTACGATCAACGCAGCCGCGTCTCCGGCATCATCGAGTGGGGAGAAGGTGCCGACCTGCGGATGAACTATGTCGTCGCTTCCGCCGATGTCAAAGTCGGCGACACGGTCATATCATCCGGGTGGGGAGGCGTGTTTCCCAAGGGACTTCTCATAGGTTCAATAGTCGCCATTGACACCATCAACGTTGGCGAATTCTTGAATGTGATCGTGGGACCCGCGGTCCGCCCCGACAAACTCGAGGCCGTCTTTATCATTCGACCTTCTCCCGAAGATCTCGAGCCCGATCCGGGAGGGCTGATACCGTGAGCATACTCCGCTGGATCATCCTGCTCGCGAGCGTGGTCTTTTATCGCGTCTGGTTTCCTGAATCACCTCCGCCGTTGGGGTTGCGGCTTGATTACGAGTTGTTGGTCATCGCGCTGGTCGCGCTCTACCGTGGCGTGAATACCGGCGTCATCGCCGGATTGGGGATTGGACTCCTCTCACATGCGGCCGATCCGGACATGATGGGCTGGGGCGCGCTGCTCGGAACATTGCTTGGCTGGGCGGTCGGGTTCCTCAAAGAACGTCTCTTCCTCGAGTATGTCCTCTCGCGCTGGCTGGTCCTTTGGGGCGTCCTGCTCGTCATCAAACTGATCTACATCCTCTTCGCGGTCGGCCTTGACCCGGGGATGTGGGTCAGTTCCATCTTTCCGGCAGGACTTGGTTCGGCCGGGCTGAGCGCGACCGCTGGCGTCATCATCTCGATTCTCTGGGACCGTGCCCGTCCGCGGGCCCGCGCCGCTGTCGATGCCGCATCCAACGATGAACAACTGCTGTAAGAATGGGTTGTAAAACACTACGATGAACTGGTCCTCACGACGCAACATCCTCCTTGGTGTGTGCCTTCTGATGCTGGCGGGACTGGCTGGTCGGCTCGCATGGATGCAGTTCATTCAAGCGGATGAATACCGCCAGATCGCCGACTTCAATCGCATCCGCATGCTGCCAATCCGCGCCCCGCGCGGGCGTGTCATGGATCGCAATGGGATCGACCTGGTGCGCAACCGGCCATCGTTCACAGTCTCTGTTTTACCTACCGACTTTCGTGGTGAGGCGCCGCGCACTCGGCTGGCGACAGCGCTCGGATTAGATAACACGTCCTTGGTCGATCGCATGCGCCGGCGTCCGGGCTTGCCGCTCGAGCCGGTGGGTGTTCAACGCGACGCCGACATGCGGATGATCGCGCGTCTGGAGGAGCACATCGAGGAGTTTCCCGGTGTGATCATCGCCAATGAACCGGTGCGTGAGTACCCCATGGCGCCGTGGGGCGGGCATGTGCTGGGCTATGTTCGCGAAGTCAATGAAGAGGACATGAAGCGCACGGACAAGACCGGCGTACCACTGCGCGGTTCCATTGGTGCGACCGGACTTGAAAAACGCTATGATGATCTGATCCGTGGAATCGATGGCATCAGTTATCGTCAGATCAACGCCTACGGCCAGATGCTCGGCCCGATGCCGGGATATCCGGCCGTGCCCCCGACCCCCGGCGATGATGTCATGCTCGGACTCGACGACGATTTGCAGCGTTTGGGCGACTCGCTGCTTTCTGAGTACCCCGCCGGGACAGTCGTGGCAATGGACATCAAAACCGGGGAAGTGCTCTGCTTGGTCACGCGCCCCGGATTCGATGCCAACGCCTTCTCCGGAGGCATGTCTGCATCAACGTGGCAGGCTCTGCGCGAGGATTCCCTTAAGCCGCTCCTGAACCGGGCTGCCATGGGGCTGTACACTGCCGGGTCCACCGCCAAACTTCTGGTCGCCGCTTCGGCGCTGGAATCTGGCGTCGCGAGCGAAAACACCACATACCGGGGCTGTGGAGGCGGCTACCGCTTTGGCAATCGAGTGTTCAAGTGCTGGAAGCCCGAAGGTCATGGCACGCAAAGCATGTTGGGTGCGATTCAACATTCGTGCAATGTATACTTCTATCAGCAGGGCGCTGCTGTCGGCTTGGAAGTGTGGTCGCGATACGCAAAGCTTGCGGGATTCGGACGCCCCACGGGCATCGATCTCCCCGGCGAGAACAGCGGTATCGTGCCGACCAGGGAATACCTCGACAAAGTGCGTGGCAAGGGCGGGTGGGGGCCCGGAGTGATGCTCAATTTTGCCATCGGGCAAGGCGAGTTTACGGTCACACCATTGCAGGTAGTCATGTTCTATGCGGCCTTGGCAAACAACGGCGTGGCGATGAAGCCGCACTTACTCAAAGCCAGTCGCACTCCCGGCAGTGGTTGGGAGACTGTTCAGCCCGAGATTGCCTACGATCTGGAATACAAGCTCTCGACGCTCGCGATCCTGAGGGAAGGATGTCGCCGGGTCGTCCAATACGGGACAGCCGCGGGAATCAATGACGATCAGGTCAAGATGTCAGGGAAGACCGGCACTGCGCAAAATCCCCACGGCAAAGAGCACGCGTGGTTCGCCGGCTGGGCGCCCTACGAGAATCCCCAGATCGCTGTCTGCGCGCTCGTCGAAAACGCGGGTCATGGTTCCACCTATGCCGCGCCGATCTGTTTTGCCATCGCCAAGCAATACCTCTTCCCACCACCGCCAGACACGGTCGGGCCCGCCCCGGTCGATACATTGCCTGTACTGCCCGAACCGCCGACCGCGCTATTGAATTCACCAGAATGAAAAGAAAAGGCCCCGCAATCGCGGGGCCTTAAGTCAGTCCAGACGCCAATTCGGAGCTACCTTCTTCCACCCTTCGCTTTCGCCGTTCCGCTGCTGCCACCAGACCCCGACCGGGGAGTAGCTCCGCCACCTGGAGCCGAGGTGGACGACGGCGCGCGATAAGAGGCACCCGAAGACTTCCCCGGAGCAGTCGTCGTCGGTGCCTTGCCGGTGCTTGTTGCGCCTGAGCTTTTGCGCTTAACCGTCGTGCTTGACCCGGTCGATGTTCCTGTTGACGTCCGCGTCTTCGTCTTCGATCGGGTGACCGTCGAGGGATTCCCTGTCGAGGTCGCTCCGCCACTGCGCACCGTGGTCTTGCGTTTCGCGTAGCCATTATCAGTGCGGACTGTGGTGGATGTCCCCCTCTGTTTCGTCACGGCCCCGGTGCTGACATCGGAGGACCCGCGCGTATAGGCTTTGGATTTCGTTCTTGCGACTGTCGTGCCGTCAGCGGTTGTCACTCTGGTCCGTGTCGACTTGCGAATCGCAACGCTGCCGTTCTCATTCAAGCCTGTCACGGCCGCGCCATTGCGATAGGGCTTGGCCTTCGCGGAGGCGTACGTCGCCCTCGTGGCGATGGGCGAGGACTTTGCCGATGCGTAACGGTAGGCCTTGGCTGATCCGCCTTGACGCGAAGCTTTTTGGCGGTAATAGACTCCGCCGCCATAGTACCCGCCGGTGTAGTGACCGCCGCAGTAGTAGTATGGGTTGTACCAGGTGTGGCAGTAATAGCTCGTGCGATAGGGATAGCACCACCACGGATCATTCCACGCGGAATGCCAGCCCCATGACCAATTCCAGAACGGATCGTAGTACGTGTAACTGTAACTCCACGGACTGTACCCGCCCCAGAACATCGATCCGTACCAACCATTGGTTCCCCATGAACCATAGAGGTTGACATCCACGTCGTTGTCGTCGGAATCATAGGCGCCATCGTCTTCTTCAATCTCGACGGGTGCCAGGACGTTCAGCAATGCGTCGACCACTTCATCGCCGCATCCTTCAGTCTTAATGCGTGCCCAGTCCGAAGCCTCAAGCGGCTGCTCCATGCCCGCTGCTTCGACAATTCGGGCGATGCGATCCGGATCAAACCCGGCGCGGCAAAGCTCGAGGATGTCGTCGACATTCATTGCCATCGCGGGCGTAACCGCGAAGGCAACCAACATCGCCATCAGTGCCAGGGTCTTCTTCATATTCTCCTCTTCATGAGTCAGAGCCCGCTGGGGCGTGACTCTACATGATACTACGCTTTTACCCCACCTTCTGTGCCCGAAAATAGCGAAAACCATGCCAAATCGTCTTCGAATGACCCCAGGCTAACTTATTGGCCACCAAACGGTCGGCAGAGCCGGATTCGGTGATCTGTACCTGCAGTGCCTACATTTTGTGCCAATCGGATCGTACGTTGACAGAAACTGGGCGTCAGTGCACCTTCACCGCATGAGGGAAGAGGCGGTCCCAGTCCCAGTTAAGCTCCTGAAAGAACTCGACTGGCTTCTCATAGGCAGCGCCTTTCTGCTGACTGCGATCGGCGCCCTCCTGATATTCTCGGCCCAGCATGCCATGCCTGAGGCACGGGACCGCGTCCTGTGGAGCAGGCAACTGCTTTGGTGGGCAGTAGCTTCGGCCGCGTTCTTGGCAGCGGTCTGGCTACCGCTTCGGCTCCACGAGGTCTTTGCCTATATCTATCTCATCGGCGTGGGCTTGGCGCTCCTCGCTTTGATTACCCTCGGAATCGGGACCTCCGGCCAGTGGATTTCGTTAGGACCAGCCTATATCCAGCCATCGGAACCCGCCAAACTGGCTCTCCTACTGGCTCTCTCGCGCTACCTGGCATACCTCAAGCGGCCCGTCATCACGCCACGCCCGCTTTTGGTGCTCGCCGCGATCATTGTTCCCATCTGGTTCCTGGTCGTCAAACAACCCGACCTCGGCACTTCCCTTGTCTTCTGGGCTCTGCTCTTGGTCATGCTCTTCTGGGCAGGCGCGCCACTGCCCGCACTTTTCCTGCTCATCTCGCCGGCGTTGAGTCTGATTCTCGCGTTTAATTGGGTCGTCTGGACCGTCTTTTTTGTCGCACTCCTTGCCATCCTCTACTACGAGCGGCCGCGTCTTCCGATCTCGGTCGGAGTTGTGACTTTGAATCTCGTCTTTGGAATTGTGACTCCACTTCTGTGGAGCCGTCTGATGCCATACCAGAAGATGCGCATCCTGGTCTTCCTCGATCCGGGAATGGACCCACGGGGCGCCGGATACCAAATCATCCAATCGAAAGTCGCCATCGGCTCAGGCGGATTCTGGGGAAAAGGCTTTCTGCAGGGGACACAGACAGGGCTCCATTTCCTGCCGGAGAAACACACCGATTTCATCTTTGCTGTAGGGGGAGAGGAATTCGGATTCTGGGGGGCGTTGCTGATTCTGGTGCTGTTTGGCATTCTCCTTTGGCGCATTATCGATGCAGCCTACATGGCGCGCAATCGCTTCTCGCAGTTCTTGGCCGCCGGCACAGCGGGAATCATCGCCTTTCAAGTCCTCGTAAACATCGGCATGACATTGGGGTTGATGCCAGTGACCGGGCTCCCACTTCCGTTTGTCTCCTATGGCGGCAGTTCGCTCGTGCTGTTTTGGATATTGATCGGGTTGGTCGCGAATGTCCGGCGCCACTGGCAAGAGTATTGACATGAGTCCATTGCCTATAACGCGGTTCACAAATCCTCAACGCTGGCTCGAGCGCGCACTCTCGGTCGTGCTCCCGCGACGCTGCCCAATCTGCGGAGGCACGCTCGCGGTCAGTGACCGCGCCTGGTGCGAGCGTTGCGAGTCCGGGATGCGATCCTACGATCGGCCGGTTTGCTCGGAGTGTCGGCGTTTTCTATCTCCGGGCGAGACGAATTGTCCGACAGGACATGCGCCCCTCGATCCCGCCATCGTGTATGCGCTCGGCGCATTCGACGGTGCATTTGGTGTCCTGGCCCACGCCCTGAAATACGACGGATTCCGCGACTTGGCAAAGCCTTTGGGTATGCACCTGGCCGACCGACTTCCCCAGGACACCTCTCTAGTGATCGTGGCTGTGCCGACGTCGCCTCGCAAGAAGCGCAAACGCGGATTCGGGCATGCCGAAGAAATCGCCTCCGCCTGTGCCGATGCTGCCAACTTGGCTTGGGCACCCGAGGCCATCCGCTTCACCCGCCCGGTTGCCGATCAAACCAGACTAAACGGCGCCGAACGGCAAGCGAATCTCAAAGGGGCGTTTGCCGTGCGTAACGGTCTGTCACTTGAAGGGTTGCACGTTTTGGTCGTTGATGATGTCATGACCACTGGCGCGACTATGCGCGAAGCCGCGCGAGCAGTCAGAGTTGCCGGCGCTGCCGCAGTCACTGGCGCGGTCATCGCCTTGAATCTCAGCATGCAGAATCGGGGCAACTAAGCCATGCACTCGCCTATTGTGACCACGGTCGGAACAACGCAGCTGGGGCGAAAACCGACATCGACTCCGTTTCATCGATGGGTGCAGCAATATCTCGATCATGTGGCGCTAGTCGCCGGACGATCTGCCAATACTCTCTCTGCCTACCGTCGAGAACTCGATCGCTACATGTCTTTCTGTTCAAAACATGGGGTCACCGATCCCAAAGAGATCTCCCCGCCGATTGTGAGCGATTTTGTCGCGATGCTCTCCGGCGAGGGATTGGCTCCCGCTTCGGTTGCACGCGGGTTGTCAGCAGTTAAGAGTTTTCACAAGTATCTAGTGCAACAGGATGCGGCCAAGCAGAATCCGGCTCGCCCCATCCGTACCCCGCGGCTCCCCCGCAAACTCCCTGATGTCCTTTCTGTGCGTCAGATGCAGATGCTCCTCGATGCGCCGGAATCTAGCGATGCCCACTTTCTGCGCGATCAGGCGATCCTCGCCACTCTGTATGGATGCGGATTGCGCGTCTCGGAGGCGGCGTCACTTGCGGTCGATGATATCGACTTCCGTGCCGGATTCGTGCGGGTCAGGGGAAAGGGTAACAAGGAACGGCTTGTCCCCTTCGGCACGATGACCCAGAAAGCCCTGCAGCAATACCTCCGCAGCCCCAAGCGCCGCGACGCCGAAAGCGGCACGCGAGATCATGTCTTCCTCTCGCAAAAAGGCGGGCCGTTGTCACGCATGGGACTCTGGCTGATCGTACGCCGGCATGCGCTGAAAGCGGGATTGGGTGAGCGGATCCACCCGCATACGTTCCGCCATTCTTTCGCAACCCATCTTGTTGAGGGCGGCGCGGATTTGCGATCTGTCCAGATGATGCTTGGACATCAGTCGGTCTCGACGACTCAGATCTACACACACTTGGATCGATCGCACCTTCGCCGCATCCACGCAGAGTTTCATCCGATCGAAAGTGGATTTCGCAGTCGTAACTGATTGGCAATTAGGTCGTTGCGGCTCGCCCCCCTGTTTCCGTCTCGGTTGACAGATTATCGTAATCTTCTCCACTCCACAGGCCGACAGATTCTTATAGGGCGTGCGAGACGTACGTTTCGGGAGACGGGGCATACTTGGTGATCGTAGTTCTTGGCCCAGAGGGCGGGCCGGCATGATCTGCGCATATCTGCAGAATGGCAAGGAAGGCTGGGACGAGGCGCTGGAAAAAGCGCTCGGTCCCTATCATCCGCAATTGGTCCCATTCCAGTGTCTACGGCAACTCGCCGATCTGTCGCTGCAAACACTGCTCGATGTTGTCGTCGTCCCCGTCAGCGGCTCGACCGACTGCGCCCTTTCGCTGGCCCTCGGCGCCAAGAACATTCCTGCGCTTACCGCTGTGCCTGTTGTCCTTTGGCTTCCCTCGGCAGACAGTCAAGCGGCAGTCGATATTCTGGAGTCGCAGATTGACGATTTGATAATTGGCGACATCAAGGACCCGACCGCCTCCGCACGGCTGCGGCTGGCATTACGGCGCAGCTGGCGCGATCTCGATGTCAACCCTTCAAGCCGGTTGCCCGGCCCGACGACAATCGAGCGCATCATCTCCGAACGGATCGCGCGCCACGATCACTTCGCGGTCTGCTACGCTGACCTCGACGACTTCAAGGCGTACAACGATTACTACGGATACTTCTATGGTGACAAGGTGATCAAGCTGGTCGCGCGGGTCATCCGCGAGACGGTGTATGATCATCAGCCCGAAGGATTCGTCGGCCACATCGGCGGCGACGACTTTGTCTTCGTGGTTACGCCCGATAAGATCTCAGGAATATGTGAAGCGATTATCCGACGGTTCGATGCCGAGGTCCCGCTCTGCTATGAGCCGCGCGACCGAAAAAACGGCTACATAGTTTCCAAGTCGCGCCGCGGCACCGCCGAGACTTACGGACTTATCACCCTCTCGATCGCTGTCGCCGTCAACAACGGCGACACTTTCGACCATGTCGGCGAGATCTCACACATGGTCGCCGACCTCAAACGCTATACGAAGACGCTCCCCGGCTCCAACTACATGATCGAACGCCGCAAGAAGTATTGATCGGCGTCACAGATTCTCCCCGGGCGCGTCTAGCTCCTGAATGAGTTTCTTCGCCGTCTCGTTGGACGGATCGCGGGCCAGCACCTCGTTTAACTGCGTCCGTCCATCGGACAGACGCTCCAAGCTCAAGTAGGCGATGGCGAGATTGAGCCGCACTCCGATCGACTGCGGTGTCCAGTAGAGCGCGCGTTCCAAAAGCGGGATGGCATCCTTGGGTCGATCCATACGCAAGTAAAGGGAGCCCAAGTTGGCCTCCAGGATTGCATGGTCCGGGACATGCCTCAATCCGGCGACAAAGAGCGACTCGGCTTGCGGGTAGTTTGCCGCGTTGACATAGACGAGGGCCAGCGCGCTGTAAGCGCTGGCAAATGCGGAATCCGCTTCGATCGCACGATTGTACTGCGCAAGCGCTTCGCCGTATTCCTTGCGAGCCGAGGCGATGTTGCCGAGGTTAAAGTATGGGTGCGGCAGCTTGGGATTCTCGCGCGACGCCACGCGGAACGATCCTGCCGCGCGCGCCGTATCGCCCTGTCCCAGGTATGCCAGCCCAATGTTATTGTATCCCTCGGCGTCGTGTTGGCGATGCCGCAGATACGAGAACGAGACCGCCACAGCCGAGTCGTACATTCCCATTCGCACCAACGCATAGGCGAGATTCTTGCGCGAGGCCAGGTGATTGGGTTCAATCTGCAGCGCTTGCTCGTACTCCAATGCCGCGCCCTCGAAATCGCCCGCGCGTTCCTCGGCCAGAGCCATCTGGTAGTGCAGGAACGCCGGGTTTGTCATGATGCGTTCCACTGTGCGCTGATTCAACACGATCAAGAGAATCCCCAAAACTCCGAGGGGCAGGGCGAGGGAGAGGTAACGACGCGTCGAGAAAGCGCGCGTGAATTGAACAATGGCAATCGCGGCGCAAACAATGAAGATCGGCACCACCGGCAGGCGATGCCGCGCTGTCACCAAGAACAGAATGATGGTCAAAGCATATAGGACAACAAACCCGACCAGTGGACGCGTCGCCTGCGACTTGCGCCATGCCAGCACAAGCCCCATTAGCCCCAAAGGAGCGATCAGGCCAAACGGTATGTAGGCCAGGGGGCGGCTGATGAGCAGATTCAGGAGACTGGAGTATCCGGAATACGCGTAAATGTCGGTCTGATCCGAGACCTCGTACCCGCCAAGAAAGTATAGAGTCTTCTTTGCCCATCCGGCAATCGCCGCTTTCGGATTCCCGAGCATCCAGTCAATTGCGCGCCCCGTCCAGAAAGACGAGACCTCGGAAGCCCTCAATTCTCGTCCCGCCAGTGACGAGGCGATGGAATCGGTCGTGCTCACGAACTCATTCCACTCGACCGATTCGTCCAGCGTAATCTCCGGCATCTGCATCGTCAGTCCATCGGCGTTGGGGTTGTTTCCCAACCAGAGATTGACCCCGCCTTGGTAGGAGATGAGCACGGCGTCCTGCGCGACCACATAATTGCGCACCGTGACAGGGATGATGGGAAGCAACACACCCAAGGTCATGATGAGCGGACCTTTGGCGCGGTCAAACAATGTCTTTCCTTCAGAGTTTTCGCGCGGCGGCCAAGCCCACCACCAGAATGCCGGCACCACTAGCAGGATATTTGGACGTGCAATCGCGAACAAGCCAACGACCGCTCCGACTGCGAGCCACCGCAACATCCGCGGCGTGGATCGCGCCGATTCGCCCATCGCCAGATAGACGGCCCAGAGTCCTAAAGGCACGGCGATCACTTCGATCAAGAGCTCGGTCTCGTAGTAGATAAGCGTTCCATACAGTGCAGCGATCAAACCCGCGATCAGGCCCGCTTTCCTGCCGAATGCTCTCTGGCCAATGAGAAACGTCAGGCCAGCCGTCAGGCCACCCACAAATGCCTGCATCAACCGAATCGGCCAAAGCCCGTCACCAAAGGCTTTGATCCAGAGGCCGAGCAAGTACGGGTAGAGGGGCGCACGATAGAAGACCTCGCTCCCCAGCCACTCTCCAGCGGCAATCCGTTGAGCCCAGAGATAGTGCCAGCGCGAATCGACGATCGGCTGATCAAAAGCCGGGTGATTTCCCGAGAGCTGGTGGAGGACCAAAGCCCGAATCGCAAATGCGATTCCCACGATCATCCAGAACAGTGCCTGCGTCGGCAGACCGCCGACTGCTTGGTCGCTCTCCGACCAGGCGTGCACATCAAACCAACCGGTGAAGTGGTCGCTCTTCGTGATCTTACCGTGATGTTTTTGCTGCGTCATGGGTGTTATTATAAGATAATGTCGACCGTTGCAACACTCCCCGCAGACTCACAAGACACTGTCTTGGGAGGCAGTCCGGGTCTCACACTTCGCCTTGACCCACGGACCCAGATTGCGGGTTTTCTCTCGTTAGCGATCTGGATTAGCACGTCTGTGCAGATTGTACCCTTGGCGCTTTGGGTGGCGGCGATTCTCGCCCTGGCATTTGGCGCCGCGGCCCGCACCCATGGTCAGGCGGTATCTCTGCTACGGGCGATGAAGTGGATCGCGGTCGCCGCACTTCTTACCATTCTGCTCTACGCCATGTTCGGACCGGATGACAATGGCGCGGCCATGACGATTCTCGGACTCAGGATTGAGTTCGTCGCGGTCCGACTGGGGGTGGCAATGGCGCTCCGCCTCATTGCACTCGCTGTACTGTCGATCACGCTGCTGATGCTGCTCTCACCGCTGGACCTGGCTGCTGGAGTCACCCGACTGCTGCTGCCTCTCCGACGGATCGGGTTCCCTGTCGTGAATCTCTTCTATCTGTCGTTTTTCCTGGCGCGGATGATTCCCAGTCTCCTCGACGAGTCCCGTCTCATCAGCATGGCGCAGAGGTCGCGTGGGGTCATGCCCAAGAGAGGAGGACTCAAGGTTTGGCGGATGTATCCTGCCCTGATCATCCCGGTACTTGCCGCGGCGCTCCGGCGCAGTGATACAATGGCACTCGCGTTCGCATCACGTGGCTTTGACAGCCATCGTGTGCCAGTCCGAGTCACGCGCCTGCGATTCGAGACTCCCGATTTGATATTCCATGCACTTCTCCTATCTGGCTGGATCACCTGGATATACTTGTGGATTGAATAGACTGCATGCGCTATCGCCTCGACGTCGCCTATCATGGCCGCGATTTTCACGGCTGGCAAAGACAGCCCGATCTGCGCACGGTTCAGGGCGAATTGGAAACATGGGTCGGGCGTTTTCTCGGTCATGACCCACCGCCAGCGATCATCGGCGCGGGTCGGACCGATGCAGGTGTCCATGCCGAGCGCATGCCTGCACACTTCGACTGGCCGCATGTGATCGATACCGAATCATTCGCCAGGCGCCTGCGGGTCGCAATGCCGCACGATTTGGCCCTGCAGCAATTGCACCATGTATCTGATGGCTTTCATGCGCGGTATTCTGCTAAATCACGCCGCTATTCCTACCAAATCCATCTGGGCGCGAATCCGTTTGGACGAGACCGTCGCTGGGAGATCTACCGCGCGCTCGATCGCTCCGCATTGGAAACATGCGCGGCGCGAATACTCGGCAAACACGATTTCAGCGGCTTTTGCCGGTCGGCTTCGAGGCGTGAGAACAACCGCTGTGAGGTCTCTGAGTCAAGTTGGCGCTTCGAAGATCGTTTGTTCACCTACTCGATATGTGCGGACCGGTTTCTCCATGAGATGGTGCGACTCCTCGTGGGAACTTATGTCGCCGCCGCCAGCGGGCGGTGGGGACCCGATCGGGTGTCCGAAATACTGCGCACCGGGGACGTGCGCTTGTGCGGTGACACGGCTCCGGCTCATGGACTGACACTTACTGAGGTCGCGTATCCGCCCGGAGTCGGAGAAGCCATCGATTTCGATTGAATCAGCGGCGGATTCGCCGCTTTCTTGTATGATTGGACGATAAAAGGAGGAACGATGAAGATCTTTCTCGATACCGCAAGTGTGGACGAAATCCGTGAAGCCGCCTCGTGGGGCATCCTCGATGGCGTCACGACCAACCCATCGCTGGTCTCGAAAGAGGGACGCAGCTTCGATGACATCCTGCACGAAATCGTGGGAATCGTCAAAGGGGCCGTCTCCGCCGAGGTAGTGGCGGAGAAGGCCGAGGACATGGTTGAGCAGGGAATCCGTTTAGCCGCCATCGCCCCGAACATCGTGGTCAAGATACCGATGACCCCTGAGGGCCTTAAGGCGCTGCGGCAATTGACCGAGCGTGAGATCAATACCAACTGCACGCTGATTTTCAATGCAACCCAGGGACTGCTCGCCGCCAAAGCCGGCGCGACCTATGTCTCTCCGTTTGTCGGGCGCCTGGATGACATCGGGCATGATGGCATGGAAGTGGTCAGCCAGTTGGTGCAGATCTTCGACAACTATGCAATTTCCACGGAAGTCCTCGCGGCATCGATTCGGCATCCGCTGCACGTAGTCGAAGCCGCCTTGCGCGGGGCCGATGTTGCAACGATGCCGTATAAGATCCTGCAACAAATCATCAAGCACCCGTTGACCGATTCAGGCAACGTCGCCTTCACCAAGGATTGGCAGAAGCTCACTCCAGACAAGCAAAAGGCCGCGGCCCGATCGTGAACATTGTCGAGGACATCCGATGATAGACCGCTACACTCTGCCCGCGATGGGCGCGTTGTGGTCCGAAGAAAACAAGTTCCGCGTCTGGCTCGAAATCGAACTTCTGGCATCTGAACGCCTCGCGCAGATGGGGCTCATTCCCAAGAGCGCGCCGGGCCGCATGCGCAAACGCGCCAAGTTCAGCGTCAAACGTATCGAGGCAATCGAGAGGGAAACGCGGCATGATGTCATCGCTTTCACCAAGAATGTTGGCAGTCATCTCGGCGATGATGAGAAGTATCTGCACTATGGCCTGACTTCCTCCGACGTCGTCGACACCGCTCTCTCGGTGCGGATGGTGCAAGCCGGGGAGATGCTGCTTGAGTCACTGCAGCCGGCGATCAAACGCACCGCGGTGCTGGCAAGGAAGTACATCGACACCCCCATTGCCGGACGCACGCACGGTGTTTTCGCCGAACCGACCTCACTCGGATTGAAATTCGCGCTCTGGCACGCGGACCTGAAACGTGGTCGCAGACGCTTGAGAGCCGGGATTCATTCGATCGCGGTCGGCAAGATCTCCGGGGCCGTCGGCAACTTCGTTCATCTTGACCCCTCGGTCGAAGCCTACGTCTGCCGGAAGCTCGGCTTGCGACCCGCGCCGATCTCCACGCAGGTTCTTCAACGCGACCGTCATGCTGAGTATGTATTTGCCATCGCCGCCATCGGCGCCACGCTCGAGAAGATCGCGCAGGAAATCCGTCTGCTTCACCGCACCGAAACCGGCGAGCTGACCGAAGGGTTCGCCAAGGGTCAGCGCGGCTCCTCGGCCATGCCGCATAAGAAGAACCCGATTCTCTGCGAACGGATCTGCGGCATTGCGCGCTTACTGCGTGGTTATGTCGGGCCGGCGCTTGAAGATGTCGCGCTCTGGCATGAACGCGACATTTCGCATTCATCGGTCGAACGCGTTATGATCCCCGATGCCACAATCGCGCTTCACTATCAGCTCCACCTGCTCGATCAGGTACTCTCGCAATTGGGGATCCACCCGGATCGCATGCGCGAGAATCTCGAATGTCTCGGCTCGGCGGTCTACTCGCAGCGCCTGCTTCTGAAGCTGGCCGACACTCTCGGGTCTCGCGACAAATCGTACACGGTCGTTCAGCGGCTGGCGCTGGACACGAATGCAGACTCGACTTTCGAGGAGAGGGTCCGCGCCGACCAGACTGTCCGTAGGCATCTGACCACCCGTCAGCTCGACGAGATTTTCGATGTCCGCTATTTCCTGCGGCGTTCGCGCATAATCCTCAAACGCGCCTTGGCGGAGAACTGATGGTGGCAATGGCGCGTGACGGCTGGCTCTTCGTCGGACCGGCGCTGGCCGTCGTGGCGATTGGTGGAGTCGTCTGGTTCGCGGGCCTGCGCATCTTCGGCGGGACAGTCGCCGTTCTGGGACTATTGGCCACTGTGGCTTTTGCATACTTCTTTCGTGATCCCGAGCGGCATTCGACCAATGATCCGAACGCCATCGTCGCAACCGCCGACGGGAAGATTGTTGTGGTCGCACCTAATCCGGACGGCGGGACGCAGATTCACACGTTTCTCTCCGTTCTCGATGTACATGTCAACCGGGCGCCCGTGAGCGGAGTCGTGACGGAGAGTAGGCACCATGACGGCAAGTTCGAGTTGGCTTGGAAAGAGGAAGCCGGGTCGCAAAATGAGCGCCATGACCTTGTAATCGAGTCGGCTCATGGACCGATACGCTCCGCGCAGATTGCCGGAATCCTTGCCCGACGCATTATCTGCCGCCCCCAAGTTGGCGATACATTAGAGCAGGGGGAGAGAATCGGCATGATCCGCTTCGGCTCCCGTGCCGTAGTCATCGCTCCTCATGGATTCGAGCCCGCAGTCAAAGTTGGCGACCGTGTGAGGGGCGGCGAATCAATCCTGGCGCGCCGTTCATAAGTTGTACAGGACAATCGACCCATGCCCGACACAACTGACCAACAGATGCGCAACTTCCGTGGGATTTTCCCCGGCGTCTTCACAATGGGGAATCTCTTCTGCGGTTTTCTGTCGATTCTCTCGTCAATGGACGGCGAGTGGCGTCACGCGTGCCAGTTCATTCTGCTGGGGTTCTTCCTCGACGGTCTTGATGGCTTGGTTGCGCGCGTCTCACGCGGCGCGACCCGCTTTGGCGTCGAACTCGATTCGCTGGCCGACCTGATTACCTTCGGGCTCGCTCCCGCGATCATGGTCTACTCGTTCCGACTGAAGGATCTCGGGAAGTGGGGGTGGGTCCTGGGGTTCATCTTCGTTATGTGTGGGGCATTCCGACTGGCGCGTTACAATCTCGGCGCGAAAGTCGGCCCGAAAGATGGATTCGAAGGGCTGCCAATCCCCGCCGCGGCATCGCTACTCGTCGCCTATACCTTGTTCAGCTTCGAACTCTGGGGTGAGTTGAAGTATGTACGTCTCTTGATCGCGATGACCCTCGTCACCTCTGGTCTCATGGTCTCGACAATTCCCTTCGAGGATAAACCGAAGAGCTGGCGCACCACCAAGGACAAGATCAAATTCCTCTATTTGTTCGTTGGGGGAATTGCGGTTTTGATCGACATGTCGATGTCGGCCTTTCCGCTCATTCTCGGATACATCGCCTACGGGCTCGTGCTCGAGATCATCGACACCATTTCCTCGGGCGGTTCACTCGACCATCCGATCCGTCTGCCGCGCCGCAAGCGCCATGTCGAACACAAAGAGCCTTGGCAGTAGCCCATGCGAATCCACGACCTCTGTCCAGAATGGGTCAAGTGGGTCGTTGAAAAGCACGATCGGGTTCGGTACGAGGCCACCTATCCGGCGCTCTTTGAACATTATTACCGATACTGGTCGGCTCGCCGGGAGATTGTTGCTCCCCACACAATCACTGAAATCGAGGCCTGTCGCGGCCTCGTCAATGACCGGTTGCGGATCGTCGATGAACAGTTTGCACGTCGCGGTTTCGACCTCGGTGACCTTGAGGTGGTCCTGTTCGTGGGGCAGGGTACCACCAACGGACATGCGTTCCACGACCACGGTGCATTTGTCGTCTGGCTTCCCGTGGAGACCTACACCGAGGCACTATTCACTGACGTGTTTTTGGCTCACGAAATAGCGCACGCACTGCATTACCGTCACGGTCCAGAATTCTACTTTGACTCAATGCGGGATCGGCATTCGATCTCCCGGCAGTTCATCACCGAGGGCGTAGCCACGTACACATCCGGGGCGATTCTCGACTTGGGTGCGGCCGACTGTCTCTGGGGGGGATATCTCTCGCGCGAAAGTCTGGGTCGTTGGATGAGCCAATGCGAAGATCGGTTTCCTGAGATTTGTGCGGGGATCGTGCGGCATTATTCTGAGTCGATGGAGAACTCCGGATTCTTCTGCCTGTTGAATCTCGAAGATGTAACCGAGTCGCGAGCCGGCTATTTTGCGGGAATGCGGGTGATCGCACAGATCATGAAATCGCAGAAAATATCGATCGAGGATCTGTTTCGCTATAAACGTCATGCCCTCGAAGAGATGGTTCACGACTGTTTGGTCTCGTTGGCCTCCGCGTAGATTGCCATACATCTGCTCATCGCTTAACCGCAATAATCTCCAACACTGCCGGCGTGATCATGAGCGCGTTCGGCGTCTTCTCGACTCGCTCGAATGCATCTACCACCTGATTGGCCCTCTGTTCTGTCATGAGACCCAGATCGACGAGCCGTCGCGGTCCGATCTGCACAAACGACTTCGGCCATTGCCAGACGAAGTTCGACGCCGGGAAGATGTCGATGATCGGCGTGAGACTCTTGATCTCAAATCCGAGCTCGGGCAGCCACAACGGCAACTGCAGCCCGATGTCCGGCTCGCCGCCATCCGAGCGCCAGTTCCTCATCACCTCGCCGACAAACTCCTCGATCTCCGGGCAACGCGGCGTCGTACGCCACGTCGAGTAGTCGAAGTATTCATGAATCACGATTGTCCCGCCCGGCCGCAGCGAGCCTTTGATCTTTTCCAACAACTTCCGCGGCTCTTTGAGAAACGCGAACACCCAGCGGCACCACGCCCCATCGGCGCTAGCTTGCGGAAACGCGCCGACTTCGAGGTCCGTTTCAACCGTCCTGATATTCGTGAGGCCGTAACCGCCGCTGGCTTTCTCCAAAGTGTCGAGGAAGCGACGTGAACGATCAACCGAAATGATCTGACCGCCATCCCCGACTATGCCTGCCAGATCGATCGACGCGTATCCCGGACCGCAGCCGACATCGATCAGCGTCTGATCGACCGTAAATCCGGCGCGACGCCAGGCGTCCAATGCCCGCGGGCGCCAGACTCGGTGCTGGATCCCGAGTCGCACAATCTCTTCGTCGTGTGTCCCCAGTATGTAATCGCGGTCCTGTGTCATGGCCGTAATATAGGTCGAATTCGTCCGATTTGCATGACCCCCATGGCACTTTTGGAGGGCCCCAAGGAACAAGGGGCGAGCCTGCTCTTTTCCGGAGGTTATTGCGGATTAGAGCAGAAGCGCCGTCACTATCACTTGCGCGAGAATGATCTTGGCAATCATCGAGGCCGGTTGCACCGGTGCATACCAGAGGTTGGGCAGATCGTTTTGTGCCTGCTGATTCGCGTAGGCGAGGGCGGCTGGCTGCGTTTGCACACCCGATAGCATGCCCATCGCGGCAGACATGGGTAATCCCAAACGCTTGTGCGCGATGAGGAGTACGCTCACCGAAACAAACGAAACAATCGCCAACGCGACGATGATCATGCCCAGCGCGCCGCTCTGAATCGTCTCGACCAGTCCCACTCCCGCCTTTGTGCCGATTGCGGCGAGGAAGAAGACCAAACCGATTTGCCTCAACACGAGATTGGCATTGTATGGCAATCCCCACTGGATCTTCCCCGTCCGCTCCATCCGGCCGAGGATCAGCCCGGCAATCAGTGGCCCGCCCGCGAATCCCAGCTTAAACGACGTGCCATTTGGAAGGGGAATCGGCAGCATGCCGAGGAATACACCCAGCACGATGCCCAGCGATAACGAGAGATAATCGGTCTCGGATAATGCCCGCAGTGAATCGCCGAAGTACTCAATGATCCGGTCGATTTCCTGACGCGGCGAGACGACGAGCACGCGATCACCCATCTCCAGCGTCGTCGATGGTGATGGCACAAACTCTGCATCGTTGCGGCGTAATCGCGTCATCGTGCCGATGAACGGCCGCTTCCGCATCAACTCGCCGAGTGTGCGGCCCACAATGCCGCGTTCGGAGACAAAGTACCAACGGTAGGCCGTGTCATCGCGCCGTTCCGCCAATTTCTCGGGCGACTCCTCACCTAAGTACAGACGCACCGAGTTGAACGCCTTGACTGGCCCGACCGCGACCAGGAGATCATTGGCTTCAAGCACCGTATCGGGGTTGGCAACTTGGATCGTGTCACCCTTCTTAATGCGGGAAATCACGAAGTCTGGCTCGTCGATAGACGACATGAACTGCTCAAGTGTGTGGCCGATCACCGCGGGGTTGCTCACGCGAAATGTGCGGCTCGTAATCTCGTCCGCCTGCGATTCCTTTTCGCGTTCTGCCGTCTCCTTCTTGAATTCGATTTTAAACGTCTTGGTCAGAATGAACATCCAGAGGATTGCGCCGAGGACGCCGAACGGATACGCCAAGCCGTACGCGACCACCGGGCTATTGAGCAGGAACTCGACTCGTTCGGGGGGCAGGGTCGGCGCAATGTTCTTGACCGTCTCGACTGCCGCCGCCAGAGCCGGCGTGCTCGTGAGCGAGCCACAAAACAGTCCGGCGATGGTGGCTGCCGACAATCCGAACATCTTGCCGACGATGCCGGCGACCAATGCGCCTAATGCCAGTACCACTGCCGCGATCATGCTGAGTTTCAAGCCGCGCTTGTGAAATGACGCGAAGAAGCCTGGCCCCGCCTGGAGCCCGATGGCATAAACAAAGAGGACCAAGCCGATGATGTAGATGTGTTCCGGCAAGACCAGCCGTGAATCGATCGCCGAAAACGCGATCCCGACAAACAACAACGCCGCCACGCCGAGCTTGAAGCCAAATATCGAAATGTTGCCGATCAGGTAACCCAACCCGATGATCGTGAACAAGAGCAGGAGGTTGTTGCCGGCCAACAGATCAAGGAATGCGTACATCGTCCACCTTCTTGCGAACGTCACAACTGTCCGTTGCCCACAAACTAAGCTGGCCAAACGACTTCGTCGAGACTAATGGCGGATCAAAGCCAGATTTCGACACGATTCGCCGCTCCTCAGAATCGCGGAGAGCCGGTTGGTGGCCAGAGCGCCTAACATCAGACGAATCAATGAATTACGTGACGAGAAAAAGAATTGGGTTTGCGGCTTGGGCGGGGTATACTTGCTCATGGAAGTACAATGTCCAACATTCGCCCGTCATTCACACAAAATCCGAAGAAGGCAGTAGTCTGACTGTATGGTTATGGTAACCGGAAAAGTCACCGTGCGTCTTAAAGATGGTGTTCTCGATCCCCAGGGTCAGACAATCCAGCGCGCCCTCGAGCACATGGGGTACAATGGCATTGATCAGGTACGCGCGGGCAAGACCTTCGAGATCAAATTGCAGGCGCAATCCAGTGAGCAAGCAAGGGCGCAATTGAAAGAAATGTCGGAGAAGCTTCTCGCCAACCCCGTGATCGAAACCTTTCATGTGGAGGTCGTCGAGTGAGAATCGGTGTGGTCACATTCCCGGGTTCGAACTGCGATTACGATGCCTATGCCGCCTTTCGTCACGTTGTCAGTTGCCCGGTCGAGTTTCTCTGGCACGCCGATCCCGATCTGCACGATGTCGATTGCGTGATCTTGCCCGGAGGATTCTCCTTCGGCGATTACCTGCGCGCCGGGGCGATCGCTCGGTTTTCGCCGGTGATGCAGTCGGTGATCAGGTTCGCCGCCGATGGCGGCTTGGTGTGGGGCATCTGCAACGGATTCCAGGTTTTGACCGAGGCCGGGCTTCTGCCCGGCACACTGCGACGCAACGCGCAGATGCGCTTCGCCTGCCAGCAGGTCAGACTGCGAGTCGAGAACAATAAGACGACCTTCACTCGTGGCTGTCGTCCCGGCCAAGTTCTGAGAATGCCCATCGCGCACGGCGAGGGCAACTACTACGCCGACGCGGACGTGATCGAGAAACTCGAAAGCAACAACCAGATTGTTTTTCGTTATGTGAATGCTGATGGCGAGCCCGATCTGCGCTCCAATCCCAACGGATCGCGTCATAATATCGCCGGCATCATCAATGCGCAGGGGAACGTGCTTGGCATGATGCCGCACCCCGAGCGCGCCGTGGAGTCCATTCTCGGCAGTTCCGATGGTTTGGCTCTCTTCCAATCCCTGATCGGAGTTGGTGTGCAGGCGGTCGGAACCGAACTGCCCTCCGCGTCGCCGCTCATTGAGAAGAGACGGGCCCGGGTGTGAGAGGTCGCGAACTAACATTCCTGGTGGTGGGGATCGTCATGGCCGCCGTGGCCGGCGCCTTGGTCGGCGACATCGTCGGCTCATTCCTGCCCGAGGGGACGATCAAGACTCTGTTTGAGAAGAGCATCGAGATCGGCGTCGGGCGCAGCGTAGGCATGCAACAGGTCGAACCACTGTCGATCAATCTCTATGCCCTGACATTTGTGTTGGGATTCACCGTCCGGATCAATTTCGTCAGCGTGTTGTTCGTACTTTTGCTCTTGATCTACTTCCGCTGGTGGTATTTGTGAGCAGCAGCAGAACCGTCATTGCGAGGAGCGGAGCGACGAAGCAATCTTTGTTTCTCTCAGCCAAGAGGGGGCAGTAATGTTCGGCGGCATCGGCATGCAGGAAATGCTCCTGATCTTCCTGGTGATCCTGCTTCTCTTTGGCGCCAAACGGATCCCCGATATCGCTCACGGCTTGGGGAAGGGCATCCGCGAGTTCAAGAAGGCGATGGACGAGACCCAGAACGAAATAACCCGCGAAATCAACCGTCCGGTCCCGCCCTCCGAAACCACGCAGAAAACTGAACCCACGGAGCCGCCAAAACCGTAGATTAGCTGGACACGAAAAGGACAGAGAGAAACGGACCACATTATGTTTGGCGACGATGACATTGCCCGTATAGCTGCCTGCCTCAAGCCGGCCGAACGCGATTTCCAGACCGACCACCATCGCCTGAAACTCGTCTCCGAGTCTGAACGGCGTATGCTGGTGCTCGAACTCTACCCCGAGACCCGTCTCGGCCGACATCTCGGCTCGATGGTCGTCGTCTATACCTCCGGCGGCCACCTTCAGCTTCACAACTGCACCGGTTTTGTGGTCTCCGATGAGCTGGGCGAAGTGACCTTTGTCGGCGAATCGGGCGGCAAGCTCTCCGGTCTCGTGGTTGAACGCGAAGCGGCCTGCTCGCTTTACGCCAACGTGACGCGTGACCTGATTTCCGGCGACTTCACCAAGCTCGGTGTCGAGGTCATGCTCTCCGGCGTCGCTCTCGCTTTGACCGAAGGCCTGCTCAAAGACAGAGAATAGAGCGCAGGCTAAAGCCTGCGCTACCAAAGCGTTCTTTGTTATTTCGGTAGCGCGGGCTTCAGCCTGTGCTCGCGCGCCGAGGGTGAACACTGACACGCATCGTCGAAATCCGTGCCTACAACCTCAAATCCGGCACTCGCGAGAAATTCCACCGTCTCGTCACAGAGCGTTCGTATCCGCTTCTGAAGAAATGGAATGTCGATGTGGTCGACTTCGGCCCGTCTCTTCACGATGAGAACTCCTACTACCTAATCCGCGCCTACGATAGCCTGGCCCATCGTCAAGAAAGTCAGGACGCTTTCTACGGCAGCCCCGAGTGGCGGCAGGGCCCACGCGAAGCGATCATCGCTTTGATTGAAAGCGACACCTCAGTTGTGATTGAGATGGAAGACGCAGTTGTCGACATGCTGAGGCGCCGGATTTCCACCGAGAAAAGAGTAGGCTCGGTAGGAGCCTCGCCCTCCACAGATATTGTTGTGGAGGGCGAGGCTCCTACCGAGCCTGCTCTTTAAGGCAGCATGGAATCAACTTACGGCACGATGCATCCGAGCCGACGGCACAGGCACGGATTGCCCGCCGGGTCACGGCCTTGGCACTCAAAGCAGAGTTGCTCGTCGCCCTTGCAGCGATTGCTCGGCTCGCAGACCAGGAACGGCTCGATCGCAAGGAGGCAGGTATTCGGCTTGGCCTCCAATGGTTCGGCAGTAAACAACGACCAAATCGTGCCGACGGCAAAGGCGAGAGCGAATGTCGCCAGCAATAGACCTGCTTTGCGCATGAATCCCTCCTTGATTGAAGCGTTGAGTGTGGAGTGCCCCGACCTGGCCGGGGCAATGACTATGGCGCTAAATACCAACGTTTCATCGTCGGTTTCAAGCGGAATCTCCGAAGTGGCTATTCTCAGAACCTTGAGTTGTGCAAGCGCGCCTCCCGGTCCATCGAACGACGCTGCAGCCGTGGAAACGTCAAGGTGAAGGTTGTTCCGACAAACTCTTCGGTCACGAAAGTGACTCTCCCGCCATGCGATTCGACGATCCTTTGTACGATCGCCAAACCCAGACCAGTCCCATGATCCTTCCCATAAGTCACAAACGGAGTGAAGAGGGTCGCGCGAATCTCCTCGGGTATGCCCGCGCCATTGTCGGAGACTTCGATCGTCACTTCATCGGCGCTGCTGCGCACATTGACAGCGATCCGTCCGCCCGACGGCATCGCATCACGCGCGTTGGTGATTAGGTTCTGCAGGACACGCCAGATCTTAACGCTGTCCCCTTCGATGACGGCCTCGCCACTCGGCTCTACACTCGCGGAACACGTCAGCGTAATCCCGCAGACATCACAGACCGGCCCATAGGTCTCGGAGATGTCCCTCGCCATGGCGGCCAGGTCGATACTGCTGCGCGTGTACTGAATTTCGCCCCGGGTGTAATCCAGAATGTCGTTGCGCATACCCACGATGAGCTCGATTTCGCGCCCGATCGTGTCGGCATGCTTCGAGCGCTTTTCCGGCGTGAGTTGATTGCTTTTTAGTATCTCCGCCAGACCGAGGATCGTCTGCAATGGGTTGCTGAGATCGTGGATGAGAGAGGCCATCAGTTCGCCGACGGTTTTGAGGCGCTCAGCCTGCTTCAATTTCTCCTGGGCTTCGGCGAGGGAACGGCGCTGGGTGGCTTCACGCAATTCGCGCTGAATCGCCGGCACCAGACGGGCCAGGTTCTCTTTCATCACATAGTCATGCGCGCCGGCCCTCATGGCCGCCACGGCCGTCTCTTCCGTGATCGTGCCCGAGACGACGATAAACGGGATATCGAGGCCCGCGCGGTGCAAATAGTCGAGAGCCTGCACGCCGCTGAAGCGGGGGAGGGTGTAATCGCAGATGATGACATCCCACGTCCCTCCCGCCAGGGCGTGGTTCATCTCGCCGGCGGTTTCCACGCGATGGCATTCTGGGGCAAAACCGCCGCGAGTCAACTCCTTCTCGATTAGGATTGCGTCATCCGCCTGATCCTCGACCAGAAGGACTTTCAAACTAGGATTCATCGTACGCTCCTGACCATCTCCGGAACTTCGTTCATAAGCAGCCAATACAGCCCCAGATTGCGGACGGCTTCCGAGAATTGCTCGAAGTCAACCGGCTTGCGGATGTAACTGTTCGCGCCCAGAGTGTATCCTTTGAGCAGGTCCTGTTCTTCGAGCGAGGATGTCAGAATGACCACCGGCAGAAACTTAGTCCGGGGATTCGAACGAATTCGTTCGAGCACCCCCAAGCCGTCGAGCCGCGGCAGTTTCAGATCCAGCAGCACGACCTGCGGCAAGCTGGGTGTCTCGAATGCGGCGCCGTTTTCTGTCCCAAACAAATGGTTGAGCGCCTCGACACCGTCATGGGCGACGACAATCTCATTGGTGATGTTATGCCGTTTCAACGCCCGCAAGGTCAACGCCACATCGTCCGGGTTGTCTTCCACCAGGAGAATCCATTTCTCTCTGTTCATCTTTGCCTCCCGATTTGATCCGTGAAAGCGTGAAATAGAATGTCGCGCCGTTATCGACCGCGGCCTCCGCCCAGACATGACCGCCGTGACGCGCGATGATGCGCTGGACTGTCGCCAGGCCGATGCCTGTTCCTTCGAACTCATCGGCCGAGTGCAATCGCTGAAACGCGCCGAAGAGCTTGCTGGAGTATTCCATGTCGAATCCTGCCCCATCGTCGCTCACGAAGAAGACCGGCTCCGGCTGGTCGCGGCGCAAGCCGAAGTGTACATGAGCCACCGGCTTTCGCGATGTGTACTTCCAGGCGTTTCCCAGGAGATTCTGTAGCACCGCCGCCAGCAGCCGCGCGTCCCCGTCACCAACCATCCCCCGATCTATTGTCGCTTCGACCACACGCTCTGGGTATTGCTTGCGCAACTCGCTCGTGACGCTTTGGCCCAGTGCGGTCAGATCGACCGGACGGCGGTGCATTTCTTGACGGCTGAATCGTGACAGCTGCAGCAGGTCGTCGATGAGTTGCCCCATTCGTTGGGCGGCGGCGCGGATGCGGTCGAGATACTCCGTCGCCGTGCTGTCAAGCACCGAACCGTAGTCCTCAACCAACGCGCGACTGAATCCGTCCAGGCTGCGAAGCGGCGCGCGCAGATCGTGCGAGACAGAGTAGCTGAAGGCCTCCAGCTCGCGATTGGCCGACTCCAGTTGTGTCGCGCGCTGAAGTAGATCAAAATTGAGCTGCCGGATCTGTTCTTCCGATTGCTTCCGCTCGGTGATGTCTTCCGAAATACCCATCAGGTAGGCCGGCTTTCCGTCAGGACCAAGAAGCGGCAGTTTCTTCGTATGCAGATAGCGCGTCCCCAGGTTCTTGGTCTGAACTGGTTCTTCCGGTACATCCACCATACGGCCGCTTTCGAGTACAGCCCGATCCTTCGAGGTAAAGAAGTCCGCTTCTTCCGGCGGGAAGAAATCGTAGTCGTTCTTGCCGATCAGTTGCTCGCGCGAATACCCGAGCAGGTCGACCCCCGCTTTGTTAAATCGCACAAAGCGCAGATCTTTGGCGTCCTTGACGAACACCATGTTGGGAATGTTCTCGAGGATCGACTCGGCGAATGCCTTGGCGGAACGCGCTTCTTCTTCGGCCCGTTTGTACTCGGCGTTCGCTTCCTTGAGTTGACGGCTGGTCTCGGCCACCTGCTGGATGCGCTGGAAGATTTGCGACTCCATCGTCTCGACTTGCTGGCGCGCCTCGCGCGTCAGTTGCTTCTGCTCGGCGCGGGCCTTCTTGATCTTGACGAACTCGGTGATATCGACGACACAATGGATGATGTAAGCCAGATCCCCATTCGCATCGGTGACGGGGGTATTCACCGGGCTCCAGTACCGCTCCTCGAATCCGCCCCCTTCCGCTTCCGGCTTACGGATATCGTATTTCTGCACCGGCATCGAATCGGTGACCTTGTTCGCAATAACGCGCCCCAACGAGGCGCGCAGATTGCGCACACCCTCAGTCGCCGGGTCATCGGGATTGTCAGGGAAAACGTCGAAGAGGCCGCGTCCGAGAATGTCCACGCGATTGGTCATGGTCGCGCTTGCATATGCATCGCTCACAGCCACGATCACCAATTCCGGCGTCAGAACGAGGTAGAGCCCCGGCGCCGCCTCAAACAGCGCCCGAAAATCGGGTGCGGATGCGATTGTCTTCGTATTGGGCATGTCCGTGCTGGCCATCAAACCTCGAATCGACGCCGGCAAGAGTCGGTGTCAGGAATATCAAAAGTTCTCTCGACGCGCGTGACTAAACAGGCAAGATGAACGCGCAGGGGGTCTCACTATCGGACCATCCCCATACATTTCTTATCGGACGGATTTGGTAGGGTTTTAGGCGGGTTACTCCGATCTCGGGCCGTACAATTCGGCAGAAAGCAGAGTCGATTGTCACTGTCGACCACAAAACAAATGGAGGCCGGTCACTGACCGGCCTCCAAAACTCATAGCAGATTGAATGTGCTCCTACCGCCGATACGCCTTCGCTCCCGCCGCCATGTCCTCGACAAACGCCGCCAGATCGTTGCCCATGTCCTCGGCATTCTGATAGCGCTGACGCGGGTCCTTGGCGAGTGCCTTGCTCACGACGAAGTCGAAAAGACCCGGAATCGCCGGATCGAGCCGCGACGGCGGATCGGGATTGGTCTGCGTGATCGAGTAAATCAAAGCGGAGATGTTTTGGCCATCAAACGGGCGCTTCCGTGTCAGCATTTCGTAGGCAACCACACCCAGACTGAAGATGTCGCAGCGTCGGTCCACCTGTTCGCCGCGCAACTGCTCGGGTGCGATATAATACGGCGTCCCCATCGCAATGCCGGTCTGCGTCATCGACATCGCCCCTGATTCGAAGCGCGCGATACCGAAGTCGGTCACCTTCACGTCAAATCCGTCCAGCACCATGATGTTGGCGGGCTTTATGTCGCGGTGCACGATGCCCATCTTGTGCGCGTAGTCCAGCGCGCTGCATACCTGATGGAGCATCTTGGCGACAATGCGGAAGTTCGTCACCGTGCTCTTGCGCACCAAAGTTTCGAGTGTCTGGCCTTCGAGGTACTCCATGGCGATGTAGTCCAATTCGCCTTCCGTGCCGACGTCGTAGATCGTCACGATATTCGGATGCGACAGCTTGCCGGCGGCCTTGGCCTCACGCACCAGACGTTCGCGCAATTCCATTGTCTGTGTCGGGTTCATCCCGCCCGTGGTGCGGATGGTCTTAAGCGCAACCAGCCGGTCGATGGCGGGGTCCAATCCTTTGAACACCATTCCCATCGCGCCTTGGCCAAGCACGCCCAAGATCTCATAGCGGCCGAGCCGTTTCAATTCGGCAAGATTCGGTCCGGAAATGGTGCCAAACGAGCCTGAACCCGAACTCAACATTGACTGCGATCCTGATTCGCCGAGATCGACGGGCTCCGGCGTGCGCGAAAGCGCGGCGGTCTTGCCGCTGTCGACCGCGTTCGCTTCGTCGGCTGCCCCGGGGTCAAACGACGGAGTGAGCGTGATCCCAGCGCCGACTTGTTGGGCGCCGGAAACTCGCTGTGCCACGGTGGGGGAGGCGGAAAGCGGTGATTGGCTCATTTGCGCGGTAGACGGAGATTGATCGAATGACACCGTTGGCGCCTGTGTCTGAGAGACCATCGCCGGGGCCGGCTCTGGAGCCGGTTGCGAGACTTTCGTGCGGCCGGAATTGGTCGTAACACCGATAACAGTGGCCGGTTTTTTGCGTGCGCTAAAGCCGGCGAACGACTCATCCGCGCGCGGTTTGACAAACGGTGCAAACGCCAGGAACAGCAGGATTTCAAGAGTGGGGTAGAGCGTGTTTGTCACCAGGTGCAGGGAAGAATAGAGCACATAGTTCACATTGATGAACAGGAAGCCCGCCACAACCAACACGATCAGGCGGCTGACCAGATTGACACGCGGCAGGACCACCGCACTGAACACACCGATCATGATCAGGATGAACAGGTCCAGAAACGTCGAAAGCGTTACGGTCGTGATGTAGCGATTCGAGAGGATGTTGGCCGTGACTGTGGCAAGTTTCTCAGCGCGGGTAAAATCATCTGAAGCCGAGGTGCGTAGTGTCGTGCCATAGCCGGAGGCTGTTACACCAACGATGACCACTCGTCCAGTGAGTACATTGAGGTCGGTCGCGCCTTCTAGCACACGCGCTGCCGAGACCGAAGCAAGCGTGCCGGCCGGACCGCGATAGTCGACAAGCAACATGCCGCCATCGTCAGTCGGGATGTGATGCGGCCCCAGCATGACCGCCTCGCCGGGTTCGACTTTGACCTGCAAACGATTGACCCCCGTCGCGGCGCGAGCCAATTGCAGCGCCATCGAGGGGTAGTAATGCCCTTCATAATTCACGACCAGAGGATCGCGGCGGACTTTCCCATCCACGTCCTGCCAGGTATTTACATGGCCCAACGCCCATGCTGCCTGGCACGCCTCGGGATAGGGGACTGTCGCATTAAGAGACTGCGGATACGGGAAATCCAATAGACGTGCCGCCTCGTCGATCACGACCAAACTTGACTTGGAGACGTACTCCGGCGCGGTCTGGGTGAATCTTCCATCTTGCGTGAGTGTGAATCGCAGGGGCAGTACCACGTTCCCGGCGCGACTGATCATCTCGGCCAGGAAGAGATTTCCCTGCGGATCTTCCATCAGGTTGCTGGGCAACTCGACATCCAATCCGATCGCTTTTGGCTGGTACTCCGAGAGCATGCCGACCAGGTAGCCGACCCGCTCAGAATCCCAGGGCCACGCTCCCAACTTCGCCACCGCAGCGTCGTCGATGTTGACGACGACCACTTCCGGCGGCGGCTCGACTTTGCGCGCCAACGAGACCATGACGTCCTGGATGCCTAGTTCCCAGGTCGCGAGGAGTCGATGGTTGTCGAGGTAGAGGACGACGACCAGCAACGTAATCAGGCCATAGAGCATGAACGGCCCAAAACGGCGGAGAAGTGTGTTCTCGGAGCGCAGATTAAGCTTGCCGAACTTCGATTTTGTCGTGGACATCGCGTCGCGCCAATCGCCGGGTTATTACTGGTTGCCTGCCACAAACCGGAACACCGACCGTCCAATCTGAACGATGTCTGCGTTCTTCAGTGCCAGCTTGTCGACCGGCTCGCCATTGACGCGGGTCCGGTTGCGGTTGCCGACGTTGGTGATGACGTACTGCCCGTTCTCCATGCCGATCTTTGCCTGAATGTCCGGCAGAAACCAGCCGCCGACCTTAACATTCACGAACTCGGCCTTGCCAAAGGTCAATGTTGCGCCTTGGAGGCGAATCTCCTCGACCGGAGCATTCTTCTCGCCCATCAGGACCGCGACGCCGCCCGAACGGGCGACGACCTCGCGATCGCGCCGGTCGGTCTCCACCTGCTCCCGATGCTTGCGGGTGTTGAGCGTCATCGTGCCGTCGAGATCCGAAAGTTTGACTTCCGCCGCCGAGTTGGGACGAAACACCATCGTGTACTTGCCGATGGTGATCGTGTCCCCCTCGTGAAGAATCTCTTCCTCCACGCGACGGTTGTTGACGAATGTCCCGTTGAGCGACTCATTGTCGATAATCACGCTGTTGGCAGGGTTGATTTCGATCATCGCGTGTTTGCGCGATACGCCGCGGTTGTCGAGCACGATGTCGTTGTCGGAATTGCGCCCGATGCTGATCCGCTTCTTCTCTGTGATGATGCGCTCGATCACTTTGTCTTCGTAACGCACGATGATTTCCGTCATTCTAACCTCCACCCCCATCCCAGCTTGCCTCTCGGATGATCATCCGAGCCGGCGGCCGGTGTGCATAGAGTCTGACCCGTCATTGCCGATCGGGCCGCTGACACCTATATTTCTCGGCATGAGGATTGGAAACTTGACCATCGAGGGGCGGGTCCTCCTCGCCCCCATGGCGGGCATCACCGATGTCGTCTTCCGCCGACTCTGCCGCCGCTTTGGCGCGGCCATCGGCTATTCCGAGTTCCTTTCCTCAGACGGTCTGCTCTTTAACTCCATGAGTCAGGAGCACAAGCTTGCACTGGCCGATGACGAGCATCCTGTTGCCTTCCAACTGTTTGGCGCACGCCTCCAGACATTCGGCCGCGCTGCCAGGCTGCTCGCGGGCTACAAACCCGACATCATTGATCTGAACTTTGGGTGTCCCGTTCGAAAAGTTGTCGGCAAGAACGGTGGCGCCTCTGCGCTGCGCGATCTCGATTTGCTGACCGAGATTGTGAAAGAGACTGTCGATGCAGTCCCACTGCCCGTCACGATCAAGATGCGCGCGGGGTGGGATGCCGAGACGCTTGTCTACCGCGAGGCTGCCGATCGTGCGATCGGCGTCGGCGCACAGGCCATTACACTGCATGCGCGCACGCGCCAGGACGGTGCCTGGGGCCCCAAGTACGCCGGTGCGGCAAAGTGGGAGTACATTCGCGACCTGAAGCAGAACGAGTCCCGCGTGCCCATTATCGGCAATGGCGATGTGAATTCGCCGGAATCGGCGCAGGCGATGTTCGATCAGACGGGTTGCGATGCGATCATGGTCGGCCGCGCCGCGGTCGGCCGCCCATGGGTCTTTGCCGAGATCAACCACTTCCTCGAGACTCGTGAACGCCTTCCGGAGCCACCTCCGTCTGATGTGCTTGCCATCGCCTGGCATCATATCGATGAGAAGATTCGCGTGACGCCGGAACCCGCTGCGGTCGTCGTTCGCAGTCTGCGCAAAGTCACGGCTGCCTACATCAAAGGCTGGCCCGGTTCGCATGAACTCCGTGATCGACTCATGAGAATCGAAGAGCCGCAGGAAGTTCGGGCTCTCTTCGCCGATTATCTCGCGCTTCACCCCGACCCGCCGAGACAAGATGGCGACGATTGGCTCGACCGGTATTTCCCCATTGACCGCGACTGGCTGAAGAAGCCGCAGACGCTGGTGGCATGAGGGAATGAGGGCTCTTTTTATTGATGGTCAGGCCGGCGCCGCCGGCGATATGATCCTCGGCGCGCTCATAGACCTCGGCGTCGACCCGCAATTGATCAAAGCTGTCCTGCGCCCCATAGTCCCCTCCGACTTCGATCTGAAAACTGAGCGCGTCAGTCCCAATGGCATCGCCGCAACTCGGTTGATTGTCAAGGTCGCCGAAGACATCAGGCAGCGGCACTTGTCGCAGGTGCTGGAATTGTTGAATAAGGGGGACCTAAGCGCGCGTGTGCGCGAGCGGGCGACAGGTGTATTTCATCGCCTCGCCGCGGCCGAAGCAAAGGTCCACTCTTCGACGGTGGAGAAGGTGCACTTTCACGAGGTCGGCGCCAACGATGCCGTGATTGACATCGTCGGGTCCGTCTGGGCGCTTGAGAATCTGGGAATCGAACGCGTCATTTGCGCGCCGCTTGCCCTCGGCTCGGGTGTCGGCAAGTCGGCGCACGGTGCGATCCACTATCCGGCTCCCGCGGTTCTCGAAATTCTACGCGGTCTCCCGGTCCGTCATGTTGTCGATCTGGGAGAAACAACGACTCCGACGGGTGCGGCGATACTTGCCGAAGTCGGAGAGTTCGCTACCGACGTGGCATTCACGTCAGAACGCATCGGTTATGGGGCTGGGGCAAGAACACTTCCCGATCGTCCCAATCTCCTGCGCGCGACTTTGGGCGAAGTCGAACAACAGTTCGAGACGGAGACACTCTGGCTGGGCACAAGCGACATCGACAACACCCGACCTGAGGTTTTCGACTGGGTGGAGGAGAAACTGCGCGGGGCCGGAGCCATTGACGTGTTCACGCTCGATGTGGCAATGAAGAAGAGCCGTCACGGAACCCGTCTTGAAGTTCTGTGCGATGCGGCGAATCGAAATGCTTTAGCGGGCATCATACTCAACGAGACAGCCTCTTTGGGAGTCCGTTGGCATGAAGTTACACGCACGAAGCTCGATCGTCGAATCGAGTCGGTTGAGACGCCCTGGGGGTCGATTCGCGTCAAAGTCGCGACGACGGGCGCCGGTGAACGTGTCGTTCCGGAGTACGACGATTGCCGGGCTGCCGCGTCAAAACATCATGTGCCGCTGATTGAAGTCATTGATCGCGCCGCGCAACTGTATTACGATGAGCATGCAGGAAACGATACCAAGCGAGGATAAGATGTCTGGCCTTTCGATTTGGATATTCGCGCAACAACGCAACGGGAAAGTCTCTTCAGGGGCATACGAGCTTTTGACTGCCGCGCGGCGACTGGCCGATTCGACAAGCGGCACAGTCACCGCTGTGCTCTTTGGCCACAATGTCGGCGATCAGGCAGCGCTCCTGGCCACGCGTGGCGCCGATCGCGCCATCGTCGCCGACGATCCCGCCCTCGAGCATTTCGCTGATGATCAATACACTGAGCTTCTGTCCCGCTGGATTGCTGCTGACAAACCCGACCTTGTGATTGGCTCGGCGACTGTCTACGGACGTGCCCTCTTCGCGCGATTGGCCGCCAGGTTGAATACGGGTCTGGTCGCCGATGCTGGCGGGATCGAGTTGAAGGATGGAACGCCGCGCGTGACCAAGGCGACTTACGGCGGCAAGGCGTTCACCGAATACGGATTCGGTGGCACCAAGCCGTGGCTTATCACTATGCGTCCAAAGACCTCGGAAGAATCGCCAGTGCGTGAAAGTAAGGGGCAGGTGGAATCGCGCTCTGTCGACGGGTTGGGGGCGCCCCAGGTCCATGTGGTCGCTGCCGAAACTACCGGGGCCGGTACCATTCCTCTCACCGAGGCCG
The DNA here is from genome assembly GCA_964371625.1 of uncultured Ignavibacteria bacterium. GTDB lineage: Bacteria > Zixibacteria > MSB-5A5 > WJJR01 > WJJR01 > JACQFV01. Next base: position 1,399,404 of record CAYJMP010000002.1, read on the forward strand.
ACATCATCGTCTCGGGCGGACGCGGACTCAAGGGTCCGGAGAACTACAAACTGGTCGAAGAGCTCGCTCGTGTGCTCGGCGCGGCCCCCGGCGCTTCGCGCGCCATCGTCGATGCCGGCTGGGTTCCCTACGACAAACAAGTGGGACAGACGGGCAAGACAGTCAACCCGAAGCTCTATATTGCCTGCGGCATCTCCGGCGCGATCCAGCACCTGGTCGGTATGCAGTCAGCTCGCGTGATTGTGGCAATCAACAAAGACGCTGACGCCCCCATTTTCAAGGTGGCCAGCTACGGCGTCGTGGGCGATGTCTTCGCCTACCTTCCCGAAATTACACGCGTCTTCAAAGAAAAGCTCGGCGGGTAGACTCTACTCACATCCGATGCGCGTCTCCGTGATCGATCTCGGCACTTTCTCAGCGATACTTCTGATTGCTGAGGTGCGTGAGGGACAGCTTGTGCCGCTTCACGAGGAACGGCAGACGATCGATCTGGCCTATGACCGTGGGCGTATGATCTCGGCCAAAGGCATCGCACGCGCAGTCCGTGCTGTACGCCACTTCGACCGATTGTCGACAAAGCATAAAGCCGATGCGGGCCTAATCGTCGCCACAGCGGCGATGCGTCAAGCCAGCAATCGGTACACGGTTGTGCGCGAACTTCGTACCGTGACGCCTCTGACGATTCGTGTCCTGGCCGAGCGACAGGAGGCACAGTCCGCCGCGAAGGGTGCATTAATCGGTCTGAGTCGAGTCCCGCCAAATCCTATCGTCGTCGACATCGGTGGGGGTTCCTCCGAATTCATCCAACCTCAGACGAATGCATTCCGTGGCCTGCCGATTGGCGCGGCTTGGGCGACGAAGAGGTGGAATGAAGCCCGGCCACGGGTTGCCGCCAAGCGCGACCTCTATTTCCTGGCGTGCGCCGAACAGGCCATCCTCGAACTCGACACTCGCTCCTTTACGAATGTGAGCGGAGTCATTGGGATTGGTGGGACGATAACGACACTGGCAGCGATGGATCAGAAGATGAAGTCGTTCGAGATCGGCCGCGTGCACGGGCACACCCTCAAGTCCGAGTGGGTCGCGGCAATGGCCGCGCGACTCTCGGTGATGCCCGAAAAGTCGATTCGCGCACTCATTCCCTTTGATCCCTCGCGGGCGGCGGTGCTTTTGGCTGGAACCTACCTCTGGTGTGCGGTGTTGAATCGCCTGAACGCCGACCGCGTGACTGTGTCAGCGCGCGGACTCAGATGGGGAGTGGCGGCCCACCTCGCCGGCCTGTCCTAAACGCAACGCATCATTGCCCAATCAGAAAACCCCTTGACCAAACCCCCTGTAGGGACGACATTCGGTCCCTCTATGTCTATGGGGGCGTTCACGTTTTCAAGTTCTGAGCAACCATTCACCCGCCAGATGCGGATCCAATCCCAAAGCCTCATGCCAATTGCCCAGACCCGAACCATCGCGCTCATCTTCACCGTTTGGCTTCTGCTTCTCGCCACCTCTGCTTCCCTTGCGGGAGATCTGCCACGTACTTGGAGGGCGGGTGAGGTTCAAGCGCCCGGATTGCACAAGAAATCCTCGACGACCGATACACTGCCTGGTTCCAACAACGTAGTCGAGATCATTTACAGCGGGGGCGATGTCTGGGCAGCGACCGCCAAAGGGCCAAGTCGATTGACGCTTCCCGGCAATCTCTGGACCACCTATGGCACCTCGGACGGTCTCCCAAAGTTGGAGATTCCCTCGTTGGGCATCTTCCCCAATGGAGTCTGGGCGGCGACCAGCCACACGGAAGCTCGCGAGGGAGGCGTCGTCACATGGGGAGATGGCCTCTATAGATTTAACAGTGTAACGGAAGAATGGGAGGCGCGGACGCCCGCAGGCGATCAGGCGTCTGGTCCTTTTCAACTCATCTACGACCTTGCCTATTTCCGCGGGCGCACGGTGGCGGCTTGTTTTGCCGGTGGCCTGGTCATTTCCGCTGACGATGGTCAGAGTTGGACCAACATGTTCGCCGATGCCTCGGCGCGCACCGATTTCGAAAACAAAGTCTACGACGATCTCAACAACCGCTATTTCTCCGTCATTGTCGATACGACCCGTCCCGAATCACTCGCTGTGTGGGCCGGGACCGCTTACGGTCTAAACAAATTCATCTTCCTGAACGATACGCTGAAGCCCAGCGGTTACGTCTTCAACGATCTGCACCTCGATGGTGCCCGGTTGTATGCCGCCACCGAGGCCGGACTTTCGGTCTCGCCCGATCGTGGTGGAACGTGGCGCTCATTCAACTCGACCATCGATGGCTTCCCCTCCGACAATGTCATTTCGACAGCCGCCAAAGGAGACACGATTTGGGCTGGATTCGTCGACGAGGATGGCACCGACGGCTTGGGGCTGGCCTATTCCTACAATAACGGCGCGACTTGGACAGTCACGGAACCATTCCAGGCGATGGGCGTGAACAATCGACCAGTTGAGATTGCGCTGACGCGCGGCAAGGTCTGGGTCGCCTGCGAAGATGGCGGCATGATTCAGAGCGGTCTTGCTACCATTGACTGGGAGCAGGTCAATATCATCGCATCCTATTCGCTGCTACCGGTGCCACCCGATTCAGCCGAGACAATCTATGTTGGCACAAGTGCTGGTGTGTATGCATGGCCATTGGACGGCCCTCCGTTCCCTGCAAACACGACGCCGGTCGGCACTGATGCCGACAGTCTCGGACAGCGCGTCATAGCGTTGGGCTATCAACGTACCCCCTGCACGACATTTGCGTCGGCGATCTGGGCTCTCTGCGAAGACAATGGCGCGGGTCGCTACCCCGGTTACGCTCTCTCATACGATTCCGGCAAGACATGGGAGGTTTCGTCGCGCCGGATCGGGGCTGCTGATGTCATTTTTGAGGGTTGCCGATTCTGGCTGGCCAGCGACAGCGGCCTGGCTGAAGGGGATATCAACAATCTTGATAGCCTCATGTTTACAGCTTCATATGCCAGTCTGGTGAGCAATGACTATCTGGGCGCTCATCCCAAGTCACTGGGAGCCGAAATCGGCAAGGATGCCCTCAGTGGCGCGGATGTCCTGAACTCACTCTGGGTCGGAACGGACTCCCTACTCGCACGATCCCTCGACAAAGGCATCAAGTGGGCTATCGTCTTCTCAAATCCCGACCCCAACGAGCACGACCTGCTCGGGTTCTTCCGTTACCGCGACGAGGACACGTCGAACGCCGAATTCGAGCAACTGTCCGGGAATTTCATCACGGCGCTTGGTTATCAGCCCGGGGGGCGCGGCTCAATCTGGGCGGCGACGCAGGCAACGGGTCAGGGGCGATCCGCAAGTACTTTCATCGGGTCCGGAGAGAAAGACGGGCTCTCGGTAACGCGCAACGCCGGCGAATCGTGGTCGGTTCCGCTCACCGGTCACCAGATTTGGAACTTCGCCTTTGACAATGCGATTGTCTGGGCCGCATCCTCGCAAGGGCTCCTGCGTTCGCCGGATAACGGCTTCACTTGGGACACGCTCAATTACTTCGCCGATCCGGAGTCAGGCGCTGTGATCGATTCGAACACGGAAGTGTTTTCCGTCGAGATCGTCGAAAACGAAGTCTGGGTTGGGACCGAAAACGGCTTCGCCACCCTGGACCGAAATGGCAACATCCTCTCGGTCCGGCGGACTTTCAAACCTGTTCAGACCACAGCGCCGGGCGGCGAAGGCGGAGCGTATGTGACCCCCGTTCCTTTCTCGCCGAACATCACGGCGGGAGGGATTCGCTTTCACTACATCCCGCCCACTGATGGACCCGTGACTATCAAGGTCTACGATTACGCGAACAACTTGGTGAAGACTGTGACCGACGGTGCGGCGCGTGATGCCGGACGCCAATACGACGAGACCGATGTTTGGGATGGGCGTAATGGGGACGGCGACGTCGTCGCGGTCGGCACTTACTTCTTTGTGATAGAGTACTCTGGCGGTGAGACGCACTGGGGCAAACTGGTCGTCATTCCCTAAGCGATGGGACAAATGAACCGAATCACACGAATCATAATCTCCGCGACCGTGATTATATCGGCGATGTCCTTGCACTTCAAAGCGGCCCGCGCCGACGAGGAAGGCGGTCAACCCAGCGCAATGCTCGACTGGAGCGTTGGCGCTCGCGCGGTCGCGATGGGCTCGGCCTATGCCGCGACCGCCGAAGGGCCGACCGGGACATGGTGGAATCCGGCGGGGATCGCCCACAGCAAGCAAGACGCCCTGGAAATGGCCCTGCGTCGCATGTCGTTCGATCGACAGGCGGGTTATGTCAATTACATCCATCCCTTCGGGCGCGAAGAAGCGGCCATGGGGATTTCGTGGATCTATGCCGGCGTCGGCGATGTGTTCTCGCGCGATATCGATGGGCAAATCGGTGATGCGATCTCCGATTACAGCAATGCCTTCGCGTTCACTTTCGCGCGCCGGTTCACCGAACGTGGCGCGCCGACTGTGATTTCGTTGGGCGTCAATCTGCGTTATGCCCAGCACAACATCGCCAACATCAATGCCTACACAGTCGGGTTTGATCTGGGAGCGCAGCTAAAACACCGGATACTCAGGCGCGGCATGACTCCGGATGCGATTCCTAACGAACTTCGCCTCGGCGTGGCGATCCAGCGTCTCAATCAGAAGTATCCGTGGACCACCAGCGACTATTGGAACGGACAGGGTGAGCCAAACGGCTCGACGTTCGATGAGAAATTCCCCCTGATTGTGCGCGGGGGTGCTGCGGCACTTCTTCTCAAGGGGAAAGCCCTCGGAGAAGTCGATGTAAAATTCGATTCCAAGCAGGGGGCGACTCTGCATGTCGGGGCGGAAGGGCGTCCGCACCCGCTTCTTGCCGTGCGCGCCGGCCTCGATAACGGCCGTCCCACATTCGGCGGCGGCGTGGAACCGAAGGTGTCATCGGGAATCCGCTTTGTCCTCGATTACGCCTTCGCGCTGCAACCCGATCAGATCGACCCCGAGCATGTCTTCTCGCTGGGCGTTCGCTTCTGAGTCATGGTGGATAACGAATTGAGTACACATAAGCGGTACAATGAAGAGCAGGCTCGCGAGGACGCCTCTGCGAAGAAGTCCTGCTTCATGGGCACGGCGATTCCTGCTCTTATCATGGCTATAGGGTTGTGTGCCACCTCCGCGTCGGCCCAGTCGAACCCGACCGACCCGACCGGGTTTCGTTTTCTGACAATCGGCGGCGGCGCACGCGCGGTCGCTCTCGCTGAGACCATGGTCGCCGAGGGTAACGACGCGTTCGTCACCGAATACAATCCAGCCGGATTGGTCAGCACCGAGCGGTTCACACTCGCGTTTGCCCACAATTCGTTCTTTCAGGACACACGCGGCGAATACTTCGCAGCGGCCATCCCCAAAGGCCAGTGGGCGTTTGGCGCCCGGCTTGCCTATCTGGGCACCAGCGACATCCCGCGAAGAACCGGCCCGTCCACCGATCCGCTCGGCTACTACGATGCGGCCAGCGGTGTCTTTCAGGGCGCGATCGCGCGCATGGTGGATGAACGCCTCGCCATCGGCATCTCGGCCGCTTATGCCCTCGAACATCTCGAATCGGAAACCGCCGGAAGTGTCATTCTTGGCCTCGGCGGGCGGTACCGCGCGCACCGCAAAGTGCACATCGGCATCTCATTCACCAACGTCGGCCCGAAAGCGAAATTCGTCGAGCAGGAGTTCAAGATGCCGAATCAGATGCGATTCGGCGGGATCTGGACCGATGATAGACTCTCAGTCCGAGGTGAGCTCCTGGCCGCCGAAGACGACCAACTTCGCTGGCATTTCGGCAGCGAGTTTTCCCCCGACCCACGTCTCGCACTCCGCGCCGGATTACGGATTGGCTACGACACTCAGACATTCAGCGCCGGCGCCGGACTGCGCACCGCCGATCAGCGAATTGGCATCGACTATGCTTTTGCCCCGTACTCCGACGATCTCGGCAGCACCCATCGCTTCGGCCTGACCATTCAGCCTTAATACGTACCACGGATCCTCGAACTCGGCGGCACGGTTCCGAAGTGCCGTGGCACATCTCGACATTCTGCCTTTACCATTGACGACCGAACTCACCTGCAGTTTATAACTCATGTGCATCCCCTGATTGCGATCGCAGTACAGTCCCAACGGTTTCCTGAGCTGATCGCGATTCTCATCGTGATCGCCGGGACCTTCCTGGCTGGATGGCTGGTTCGGCGCCGCGGAATGCCGAGCTTGCGCCGCCTGCCACCACTGGATGCCATTCCTGATGCCATCGGACGCGCCACCGAGACCGGTACACCGATTGTCTACATAACTGGCTGGGGAGGCGACATGGGCAGACCCACCACCATGGCCTCGTTGCAGATTCTCTCGTATCTCTCCCAGCGCGCCGCCGAATACAATTGCCGACTGCTCTTTCCCAGTCACGACCCAGTCATTGCCACTGTTGCCGAAGACACGATTACCCAGGCCGCGGTTTTGGCCGGACGTCCCGAGTGGAAGAACCTGACTGAGTCGACTTTCCTGACACAGAGTCAATTCGGCTACGCCGCCGCCATCGAGGGCATCGTCGCCCGCGAACGGCCCGGTGCTGTCTTTCTGCTCGGTACGTTTGAGGGAGAGGCGCTGATTCTCGCCGAAGCCGCCCACCAATCAGGCGCGGTCACGATCTCCGGTACTGATTCGACGATCCAGCTCTCGTTCTTTTTGGTCGCTTGCGATTACACTCTCATCGGCGAAGAGCTTTATGCGGCAGCCAGCATGGTCTCTCGCGATCCCCGGGCCATGGGCGCGATCTGGGCACAGGATTGGCTCAAGTACGCGGCGATCGTTGTCTTACTCGTTGGAGCGGTCGCCCTCTGGACATTCACATATGATCTCGGGCCGCACTTCGCACGATAGACCAAATCCATGAATCTCCTGCGCGACCGTCTCGCCATGTTCATCGCCAGTGCCGCCGGCGGCTTCATGGTCGTGCAGTACTTTGTCAGTGCCCCGTGGATGGATGCGACTTACAGCGCCATTCTCGCCTGGATGCAAATCATCTTCGCCTGCGCGTTAATTGTCGGAATCGGCGCAGTGCTGAAAAACCACATCGTTCGTATACAACGACGACCGGGCGATCGTCTTTATTCTCTGGTGCTGTTGGTTGCCGTCATCGTGATGTCAATGCTCGGATTCAGCGGCGGCATCGATCAGGGCTCGTCTTTCCTTTGGGTCTTCAATCATCTGCAGGCGCCGATGCAGGCGACAGTCTTCTCGCTTCTGGCTTTCTATGTGACTTCGGCCGCCTTCCGGGGATTTCGCGCCCGCTCGGTGGAATCTTCCATTCTGATCATTGCCGGTCTGATCGTTCTGATCGGTCGCGTGCCATTGGGCGAGCTGATCACACCGCATCTGCCTGCCACAGCCGATTGGATCGTCAATGTCCCGGCGCTGGCTGCCAAACGCGCCATCCTGATCGGCATCGGCCTCGGTATGGTTGCCACCGCCCTCAAAGTCATCGCCGGTGTTGAACGCACCTATCTCGGAGGGCGATAGCAGATGCTCCGTCGGGTCATCTTTGCTCTGCTGGCTGTCGTCGTCATTATCGTGATGCTAATTAAGCCGCGCTTGCCGATCGTGGCCACCGAACAGACACGCACGGTATTCGATCGCATCGAGGCGCTCGATTCCGGCGCCGTGGTGATGATTTCCTTCGACCACGAGGCCTCAAGCCTCCCTGAGATCGGTCCGATCGGAGCCGCCATTGCCGATCACTGCTTTCGTAAAGGCATCGCGGTCGTAGGTCTCGCACTCTTTTCCGAAGGCAACGCCGTCGGCTATGATTTGCTCTCGCGCCGCGCGGAGCAGTTCGGACGCGCTTACGGATCGGATTGGATCTATCTCGGCTTCCGACCACAGTACACGGCGGCGATTCTCGGAATGGGAGAAAGTATCGCCGGAGTCTTTGGCGCTGATTACAATGGCATGCCCCTTTCGGATCTTCCGCTCGCGCGGAGTGTCCGCAACTATGACGACATCGCCCTTGTCGTGTCCGTCGCCGACGGCTCAATGCCCACGTACTGGGTCGAATACGCGGCAAACCGATATGGCGAAACCGTGATTGCGGCGCTCTCCGCTGTGATGGTGACATCGTTTACTCCGTACCTCGAGTCGGGACAGATCGCGGGAATCCTCACCGGACTGAAAGGCGCCGCCGAGTACGAGCAACTTCTCGGGACGCCGGCGGCGGGGACACGCGGGATGGCGGCGCAGTCGGCCGCCCACGTCCTGATTGCGGTACTCGTGCTTTGGGGGAATATCGACTCGTGGCGCCGTAGAAGATCCAAGGGCGGCGGCTCATGATCTGGGAGACGACCATTACCGCCCTGCTCACGTTGGCGATTTACACGATTCTCGTCGGCGAAAACCGGATCTACCGAATCGCCGAACACCTTCTGCTTGGCCTGACACTCGGCTACTCGTTGGTGGTTACGGTGAAATCAATACTGCTTCCTCAGGCGATTCTGCCCCTGGCTCACGGCGACTTTGTGGCTCTCATACCGATTGTCCTCGGTTCAGCAATGTTTCTGCGGATCCACCCTAAGCTGGCAAGTTGGTCACAGATTCCGCTGGCGCTCCTCATTGGCGCGGGGGCGGGGGCCGCCATCCCGGCCATGATGCAGGCGCGCGTTCTCAAGCAGGTCTCGGCCACGATCTCCGGCAGCGGCACCGTCGATGGCGTGATCATTATGATCGGCGTGCTCGCAACAGTGATGTACTTCGTTTTCACCCGCCAGCACACCGGGACATGGGGCAAAGCCGCGGTCGCCGGACGGTATTTCATGATGATATTCTTCGGCGCGACCTTTGCGTATACAGTCATGTCACGCATGGCGCTCCTGATCGGGCGCCTTGAGTTCCTGCTTTCGGATTGGCTCGGCGTGATGTGAGACAATGAACAGGAAACCCGGCGATGATCTGCCCGAAGTGCCGCCGCGCCATGGTCGAGCAAAAGCGCGTCTTCCACGGTCGGCGCAAATGGATCTGCCCGGTCTGCAAGAAAGTCCGGTTCCAGAAAGCGCCGACTCCCCGATTGCGCAAGCACGTCGACGAGTGAGCGTGCGGTTTCCCACGCTGCGGATCGGCACGAGCGGTTACTCGTTTCCCGACTGGGTCGGCGCCTACTACCCGGAGAGAACTGCGCGCGGCAAGATGTTCGACCGCTACGTGCAGGACTTCGATACTGTCGAGATCAACTCGACATACTATGGCATCCCGCATCCCCGTGTCTTCGCAAACATGGTGAGGAAGACTCCGGCCGAATTCGATTTCATTGTCAAGACCCATGGCAGCTTCACCCATGAACGCGATCAGTCAGATATCAATATCCCCAAACTTCTCGACGCAATTGCTCCGCTCGGTGAAACGGGGAAGCTGAAGGGATTGCTCGCCCAGTTTCCCTACTCCTTCCATTACTCACTGGGCAATCTCGATTATGTCCTCGACAAATCGTCAAGGCTGTCCGGCATTCCGTTGTTCGTCGAGTTCCGTCATGACAGTTGGTTGCGTCCTGAGGTCAAAGAGACATTGCGTCGCGAAGGAATCGGCTACAGCAATGTCGATGAGCCGCAACTTCCGCACCTCTTGCCGCCGGAGACTGCCGCGACGACCGCGACGGGTTATGTACGACTGCACGGCAGAAACGCTGCGCAATGGTGGGAGGGAGGCGGCGAACGGTACAACTACAGCTACACCGACGATCAATTGCGCGAGTGGGTGGAACGTCTGGACAAACTTCGGGAACAGACGGAACGCATCTACGTTTTCTTCAACAACTGTCATCTGGGACAGGCCGTTCGGGATGCGCATCGTTTCATGGAGCTGTTGACAGAGGCTGACGCCTGATTAGCCCGTGAAACACGATTGACAGAAAAATCGGACCGCGCGAGAATTACAAATCGTAACCCAATGCCGCACTGTTGCTTACCAGCTCAAGATTTCCCGTCCCGAGTGCCGATAATTACTATTGCGGAGTTTCACGTTCACGTTTAGGTTTAAGTGGTTGGCCGTCCGAGGGGGGCGGTCTTACTCCATCACGGGTAGATGAACAAACGGACTGTTATCAAATCGCTCGTCGGCCTGTGGGCCGTCTGCGCCATCGTTATTGGTGTGTCCCGACAGCTTATGCCGTCGGTGCAACCTGCGTGGAACTTCGATAAACCGAAAGATGTCGAGCCGGCGGCGTGGGTCCAAAAGGCCTCATTCGCCGAACTCGAATCAGTTCCGAAGTTGAAGTGCGCCTCGGCATTCATCGTCGACAACAAGGCAGGCGAGATCATCTACACGAAAAACGCCTACGAAGTCCGCCCGATCGCCTCGATCACGAAGTTGCTGACTGCGCTCGTCCTCCTTGAGTCCGGTGTTGATCTCAGCGCGACCACGGCAATCACCAAGGACGATGCCTTTGAGTCATCCAAATCGCGTCTTCGTCCCGACGAAGAGTACACGGTTCGCGACTTGCTCTATGCTGCACTGGTTGCCTCAGACAACCGTGCCGCGCGCGGGTTATCGCACTCGACGAGCATGTCGCAGGCGATGTTTATCGCGCGCATGAACGACAAGGCGCGTGAACTGGGGATGGACTCGTCCCATGTGGTTGAGCCGACCGGCCTTTCCAGCGAGAATCGTGCCACGGCGCGCGATATCGCCATCTTGGTTAACGCGGCCCTGAAAAATCACCTGATACGCCACATCACTTCCTGCACCGAGTATACCGTCCGTCCGGTGAATCGCCGCCGGGCTGTCGCACTCTCGAATACCAACCGTCTCCTAGAAACCGATCTGACGTTTCTTGGCGCCAAGACTGGCTACATCGGCGCCGCCGGCTGGTGCATCGCGGGACGCGCTCTCTCGCCGAAAGGTGACGATGTGACTGCCGTCGTCCTGGGCGCCCGCACTGCAAATCAGAGGTTCGCGTCGCTCTCCAGCGCGTTTCACTGGGCCTTTGACGTTGTTTCGTCTGCTGTATCTCGCAACTAACCCCGACGGCCGACCATGGGCAACGCCACCGACCAGCGCATCGAAGAGTTGGTGGGCGTTCTTGATGTCAGCCTCCTCGAATTCGAGGAATTGCTCGGCGAACTCGCCGAACAGACCGAAAAGCTGACTCCCCGTCTTGATTCCGTCTCCCGCGAGCAACGCGAGACCCGCGCCGAGATCGCGGAATTGCGCGAAATGCTCGAGTCTCTCGGCCAGCGCCTCGAACGCCTCACCACGCTCGTGAGCGATCTCTCGCGCGACCGTCACCCCAAAGCCTAACAACCATTGATCTCCTCTATCTGAGTAGAGCTCGAGTTTCTCTCCCCCTCTGGGGGAGATGTCATCGACGCGCTTTTGTTTTTGCGTCGATGACAGAGAGGGCGCTCTTGGCCACCGGGTGCCCTCTCTGTCGTCAACGCAAAAAGCCGCGTTGCCGACATCTCCCCCAAAGGGGGAGAGCACGTGCCCGGGTTCAGGGACGCGCGCTCGACCGGTGTCATTCCTGCGGAGGCGGGAATCCAGTCTCTTCCCACCGTGCGTAGATTCCCACTTTCTCGGGAATGACGAAGTGGTAGCTTCTTGATCAATCCGCAATCCGCATTCCGCATTCCGCATTTCGTATATTCCCCCCATGCCCGAAGCACCGGTCGCCAATCGCCATACTCTTGCTGTCCTCGAATTCGACAAGATCGTCGAGGCCACCGCGGGATTCTGTCTCACGCCGATGGGCGGTGAGCGTGTCCGTGCCCGACGGCCATCGTCGGACCGCGACTGGCTCGATGCCCGCCACGCCGAGTTGCGCGAGATGATGCGCCTGACCGCGACCGCTGGCTTCCCGCTTCAGCGTGTTCCCGATATCCGGCCACACATCGAAAGCTCCGCACTCGAAGGAGCGTTTCTCGATCCCGCGCAGCTCCTGCAGATCGGAGAATTTCTTTCGGCCGTCGATGCGCTGCTGAATTTCGCCAAGTCATCGAGTGAGACCGCGCCGCGTTTGGAGGAGTACCTCGAGTCGCTCTCGAGCGTCTATCCCCTGCGGCAGGCAATCGCCAAATCGATCACGCCCGAAGGTGAAGTCTCCGATTCGGCGTCCCCCGAGTTGTCCAAGATCCGTCGCGAGAAACGCGGCGCGCGCGATGCCGTGGTTGGCCGCCTCGAACGCATTCTTGCTGGGCGCAAGACCGACCCTTCACGCATGGATGATCTCATCACTCTGCGCAACGACCGCTTTGTGATCCCCGTACGTGAAGGCGACCCTTCGGCCAGCGAGGGCATCATTCAAGACCGATCGTCTTCGGGTGCGACCTTGTTTGTCGAGCCGATGGCGGTCGTGGAGTTTAACAATCGCTTGCAGCGCCTCGGCCTCGAGGAAGCGCGCGAAGTCCGCCGCATCCTCCTGGAATTGACCGCACAAGTGCGTGACAACCGCGATCCTCTGCTCGATGACGTCGATTCGGTCGGCGCTCTCGATGCCATCCATGCCCTGGCGAGGTTCGGACTCCATATCGACGGGCTGGTGCCCGATCTCGTCGACGGCTCCTCGATCACCCTTCGCGATGGCCGTCACCCGCTTCTGGTACTGCAGCGCGCCCGGCTCCCCAAGGAAGAACGCACCACCATCGTTCCCATGAGCGTGGCCATTGGCGAACGCCACACGGCAATTATCGTGACCGGCCCCAACACCGGCGGCAAGACTGTCTCGCTCAAGACCGTCGGACTGTTGACGCTCATGGCGCAGGCGGGCTGGCCGTTGCCTGCCAAGGATGGTACATCGATCGGCATCTTTGAGCATGTCATCGCCGACATCGGCGATGAACAGTCAATCGAGTCTTCGCTCTCGACTTTCTCCTCGCACCTCATGCGCATCAACGATGCTCTCGCTCGCTCTAATGAACACACGCTTGTCCTGCTCGATGAATTGGGGGCAGGGACTGATCCAAAAGAGGGCGCAGCATTGGGTGAGGCGATCATCGGCGAGTTGACCGAGCGCGGCACACGATTGGTCGTCACCACGCACCACTCGGCACTAAAGACACTCTCGCAACATGATCCGCGTATCGAAAACGCGTCGTTGGTATTCGACGTGAAGACCCTGTCACCGACATATCAATTCCGTGTCGGTTTGCCCGGCGCATCCTACGCGATTGATATCGCCAAACGGCTGGGTGTCTCGCAGAAGGTGATCGATCGTGCGCTCACGCTTGTCGATGCTCAGGAACGCGACCTGACTCAGCTTCTCAATGAACTGGATGAGCGTCTCGAGACTATGCGCCTCCAGCAGGAAGAACTGGAAGACAAGCGCAAGGCCGCGATTTCGCTTGAGGCATTGTACAAGGCCCGTGTCGAGTCCCTGGAGAAATCCGCGACCGAGCGTAAGAGCGAAGCACTGGCCGAAGCCGAACGGATTGTCGAATCGACACGTCGTGAGATGGAGAAGCTCGTCCGCGAGATCCGCGAGTCACAAGCCGAAAAAGAACGCGTCAAGGAATCGCACCACACCATCGCCGCGCGTCTCGACGAAATCAAAGTGCAGCGTCAGGAACTCGCTCCAGTCATCAAGGAGCCAGTTGCTGAAGCGGGTCCTCTCGCCACCGGCGACAAAGTCTGGGTCGATGCCTTCAAGAAAGAAGGCGAGATTGTCGACATCGACGCCTCACGCGGCAAACTCAAAATCCGCATCGGCGATTTCCTCTATACTCTGGATCGCACCGCCGTCACCAAGGTGAAAGGGAGCGCCGAACCAACGAAGCCGGTGACCCGCATTCGCCTCCAAACCTCAACGGAAACCGGACCTGAGATCTCGTTGCGAGGAGAATCGGCTGAAGACGCTCTCATCATTCTCGACCGCTATCTCGATGACGCCATGCTCGCCGGTTGGCAGGAAGTCCGCATCGTCCACGGCAAGGGAGAAGGTATCCTCCGCCGGGCGGTCACCGAATATCTATCCCGCGACAAACGCGTAGAATCCAAGCGCCTCGGCCAATGGAACGAAGGCGCGGATGGAGTGACGATCGCGAAGTTAAGGATCGAATCGTAGCGGCACGGTTCGCTGTGCATGATTCCGAAATCGTAGGGTGGACTCAGCCCACCATCTCATATGACTGACGACGCCATCAAAGACCAGGTCAAAGAGGCCACCGACATTGTCGCGGTGATTGGCCAGTATGTCACTTTGCGCCGACGCGGGTCGAACCTGCTGGGACTCTGCCCGTTTCATACCGAAAAATCGCCATCGTTTAATGTCAATGCCGACCGTCAGTTCTTCCACTGTTTCGGCTGCGGCAAGGGCGGCGATGTCTTCACGTTCCTGATGGAACACGAGGGTTGGAGCTTTCCTGAGACTCTGAAATACTGTGCCGAGAAGGCGGGAATCAAACTTCCGGACTATCGCGAGAAATCAGACCCTCAATCCCAACTGCGCGAGGACATGGGCGCGGCGCTCGAGCTGGCCGACAAGATTTACCGTCATGCACTCTTCACGCCGATTGGCAAGCACGCTCTCGATTATCTGTTCAATCGTGGGTTCAAAGACCAGACTCTTAAACGCGCCGGCGTCGGCTATGCGCCGCCATCGTATGACTCTGTGCTGAAATCGGCCGACTCGCATGGCATTTCACGTAAGTCGTTGGAAGCCGCCGGCCTGATCATCCCGTCAAGCAAGGGCGGCAACCCCTACGACCGCTTCCGCAATCGCATCACCTTTCCTATCGTCAACCTATCGGGAAAAACTGTCGGTTTCGGCGCACGCGCTCTGGCGGAAGAGGATCAGCCCAAGTACCTGAATTCCCCTGAGACGCCGCTCTATCAAAAGGGCCGCATTCTCTACGGTCTTGTCGTCGCCCGCGAAGCGATCCGTCGCGAGAACCGCGCGATCATCGTCGAAGGATACATGGACTGGCTGACGATGGTCGAAGCCGGAATCGATAGCGTCGTCGCCGTATCCGGCACGGCCCTGACTGACATTCAGGCGAAACTGCTGACGCGGTTTTGCGAGCATGTCACAATGATGTTCGATGCCGACGCCGCCGGGCAGCGCGCTGCGTTGCGAGGCATCGACATAGCTTTCAACGCCGCTCTTGGTGTTGACGTGGCTGTTTTGCCCAAAGGAGAAGACCCTGATAGCTTCATCCGTCAACATGGAGTCGAGGCTTTGCGTCGTATCATCGCCGGAGCCACGGGGATTGCCGAATATCGCATCGAAAGCGAACGCGCCAAAGCGCCGGGTGGAAAACTCGATTTCCTCGCGCAGGAAAAACTGATCAAGGAGTTCGGCGAGCTGGCTGGCAAGATTGAGGACGGCATCCGTCGCAGCACGTTCCTATCTGAAGTGAGGAGCTTGCTGGGTGTCGATGAGTCAGCGTTTCGCACGGCAGTCGGCAAAGAAGCGAGTACGACCACCCCTCGACAACGGCGACCGGAGGCGCCGAAGGAGACATTGGTCGACAAACCGTCACTCCTGCTGCGGATTCTCCTGGAGTCGCCCGAGTACGTGCGACGCGCCCGCGTCATGGTGCTCCCGGACGATTTTGAACACGCCTCTCTCAGGTCGATGTATGAGAAGTTGCTCGCCAAGACTGCCGATGGATCCTGGCCGACAACTCCACAGGAACTGAGCGATACTCCGGAGGAAGTGGAACGATGGTCGAAGCTTCTCAGCTACTCGGTAGATCCGGACACAATTGACAAGATGTTGACCGATGCGTTGGCGGCCATCGCGCACGATCATCGTTCCACGCCCCAAATCAAGCGACTGATCGAGCAAGCGGAGCGAATAGGCGACCGGGAAACCGCGCTCCAGCTCGGCGAAGAATACGCACGCTCAATGCGTCTCGATAAGAAGGAACCTTCTGGCACAGAACCGGGTAGGTAAAAGCACGACAGGGGAAAAACCCCTTGACTGTTATGTCAAAATCTGGTCATTATGAGGGTTACCGTTGCCGAGACAACGGGGAGTTCGCAGGCCCGGAATGCACGCGTCTTTGGGCCCATAGCTCAGTGGTCAGAGCTGCTGACTCATAATCAGTAGGTCCCAGGTTCAAGTCCTGGTGGGCCCACCAGAGTGGTAAAGCAAGGGGCCAGGTCTTCGGGGCAGCGCCGGGACTGGTCGATGAAATCAAGGCGGGCGATTAGCTCAGCTGGTTAGAGCGTTCGGTTCACATCCGAAAGGTCACTGGTTCAAGTCCAGTATTGCCCACCACTGAAAGCTCAATGATGGAATTGACGCATAAGACGCCACATCGTTTCGATCTCACAAGCTTGCCGCGGACCGCGCAGAGTCCCGGCTACGCCCCACGCGCGCACCATCTTCCCGGTGCGCGCGTTTTCGCATCCGCGCAGGAATCCCGGCAGTGACTATGGCGACCAAAGCGAATATGTCCGAATCCGTCGAACTCCTCCTGAAGCTTCAAGGCCTCGACTACCAACTGGGTGAACTGGAACGCTCCAAAGATTACCTCCCCGACATGATCGCCACTCTCGAAGGCGAGATCAAACAATCCGAACTCGATCTGGCCAACGCCAAGGACCAACTCGAAGCGACGCGTCTGGAGAACAAACGCCTCGAATTGCGCGTCAAAGACAAGACCACCGAACTCGAGCGTCTGCAAAAGCAGATGATGGTGATCAAAACGAACAAAGAGTACGACGCGCTCGCGCGCGAGATCGACCACGTCAAAGCTGACATTCTCGCCAGCGAAGAGGGCATTCTCTCCACCCTCGAACGCATCGAGGCGCTGCAAAACGAGATCAAAGAGAAGCAGGAACACTCCGCCCAATTGCAGGAAGCCAATGGCGTACAGCTGGCCTCGATCAAGAGCGAGATGGACTCAGTCGGTGATAAGATCAAAATCAAGGAAGACGAGCGCCGGAATATCATTGTGCGCCTCGAAGATCATACTGTCTCCGTCTACGAACGTGTGCGCAAGGGCAAGGGCGGCGGCGTTATCGTCCATGTGCGTCACCGGGCCTGTTCGGGTTGCTTTAAGACCCTGCCTGCGCAGTTGGTTCAGGAAATCAGACGCGCCGAGCGCATCATCACCTGCGATTCGTGCGGACGCATACTGATCTGGGCCGGCGACGAATAGAACAAGTCCCCCACGGGGGCAAACAGTCCGGCACCTACGCCGTATCAGTGGCCAAATGAAACCGGAAGAACTCACACAGCGCGTTGGCGAAACCCCCAACGCGCTGTGCGCGTTTTACTCCAACACGCAAGGACCCAGCCGATGAACCCGATCTCGACCACCGAAAAATCCAAACCCGCCAACGCCCCGCGCGTGACCGCCCACGGAGACTTGGTCTCGCCGCACGACCGCATCCTGGGCGAAGCGCTGACCTTTGACGATGTCCTGCTGGTGCCGGCAAAATCGGATGTCATGCCGCGCGAGACCGACATCTCAACGCAGATCGGACCGCTGGTTCTGCCGCTGCCGATCATTTCGGCGGCGATGGACACGGTGACCGAATCGCGGTTGGCGATCGCCTTGGCCCGTCAGGGCGGGGTTGGAACCATTCATCGCAACATGTCGATTGAAGCGCAAGCGGCGGAGGTCGAGAAGGTCAAGCGCTCGGAGAGCGGCATGATCAACAATCCGATCACGCTCGGTCCCGACCGGTCGATCCGCGATGCACTCGATGTCATGCGCCGCTACTCCATCTCCGGTATCCCGGTCACCGAAGATGGCCGTTTAGTCGGGATCATCACCAATCGCGATTTGCGTTTTCAGCAGGATCTTGATGTCCGAATCGCCGACCGGATGACCAAAGCGCCCCTCATCACCGTGAAAGAGGGAACCGACTTGAACCTGGCGCAGGAGATTCTGCACAAGAACCGTATTGAGAAACTCCTCATCGTCGATGATGCTGGCAATCTGCGCGGCATGATCACGGTGAAAGACATCATCAAGAAGGGTCAATATCCCCATGCTTGCAAAGATGAACGCGGGCGCTTGCGCGTGCTCGGCGCGGTCGGTGTCGGTGCGCAAGAAGGCATGGCGCGGGCCCAAGCACTCGTCGATGCCGGGGTCGATGGCATCTGCATCGACACTTCGCATGGTCACACCAGGTCTGTGATGGAGACCGCCGAAAAGGTCAAAGCGAAATTCCCCAAAGTCTTGCTGGTCGTCGGCAATGTCGCCACGCGCGAGGGCGCGCATGATCTCATTGCCGCCGGCGCTGACGTCATCAAAGTCGGCATCGGTCCCGGGTCGATATGCACCACACGCGTCGTGACCGGAGCCGGCGTTCCCCAATTGACCGCGATTATGGACTGCTGCGAGGAGGCGGCCAAGACCGGCGCCGATGTGGTCGCTGATGGCGGAATCAAGTACTCCGGCGATATCACCAAGGCGCTGGCGGCCGGCGCATCCGCCGTAATGATCGGATCGCTCTTCGCCGGAACCGAAGAAGCTCCGGGCGAGAAAGTCTTGCTCGAGGGCCGTTCCTTCAAAGTCTATCGCGGCATGGGTTCGCTCGGCGCCATGAGCCAGGGCGCACGCGACCGGTATTATCAAGCCGACGAAGAACTCTCCAAACTCGTCCCCGAAGGAATCGAGGGACGCGTCGCCTACAAAGGCGAGTTGTCCGACACGATCCATCAGCTCATAGGCGGCTTGCGCGCCGGCATGGGCATCTGCGGTGCGCCCGATGTGCCCACGCTGCGACGGTCCGCGCGTTTCGTCCGTGTCACGACATCCGGGTTGCGCGAAAGCCACCCACACGACGTGGCGATCACCAAAGAAGCGCCGAACTACCCGCGGGCGTGATCGTACCCTGGGTTGCTGAGTGAAAGCGCGGCGTCCCGAAAAACTGCATTTAGTCTTTCCGCCCTCTTCCTTCGTATCTATATTGCACTTGAGGCTCCTGCTGAATGCGCGCGCGGAGCGCCGGCAAATCTCGCAAGTTATTGTTGTTTGGCTATATAACCCTCAGCTTAGAGTGATAAGGAGAAAGACGGATCGGTGGGAAAGGCAGCCGCCCTGCTTCGCCAGGGCTACGCAGGGCAAGCCCTGCGTAGCTAATGCGCCTCTGGCGCATTCAGCGAAGTAGGGAGGAAAGTCCGGGCTCCACAGAGCAGGGTGCCAGCTAACGGCTGGGCGGAGCAATCCGACGGAAAGTGCAACAGAGAATTACCGCCCCATTCGGTTTCGGCCGCATGGAGCAAGGGTGAAAAGGTGGTGTAAGAGACCACCGGCATCGTGGGCAACCGCGATGGCCGTGTAAACCCCACCCGGAGCAAGGCCAAGCAGGGAAGAGGAGCTGCTCGCTCCGTTTGATTCCCGGGTCGGCTGCATGACCACCTTGGCGACAAGGCGGCTTAGATCAATGGCTGCCACATCCGTTTGCGGTCCGCCTCGGTGGACCACGGGCCCCCGTGCCTTCGGATGACAGAACCCGGCTTACGACCCGCCGATCCGCGCGATTTCCTATCCTCGTCAGGACAAACTTGCTACCAGTTCAGTGGGAGTTTACCACGTCCCCGAACGGCGATGCGGCGCGTAACATTTGCGACACTTGCCGTGTGCCGATGCCGATCGCCCGACTTTTGATGTCGCGCCAGATCGATACACCCGAACGCGTCAGGCAATTCTTCGAACCGCGTCTCAATGAGCTTGCCGACCCCTTCATCCTCTCCGGGATGGAAATGGCGGTCGAGAGGCTCGTGCGGGCCATGCGGGAACGCGAACGCGTCATGGTCTACGGCGACTACGATGTCGATGGCATCACTTCGACCTCGCTCATGTATCTCGTTCTCAATCGCCTCGGCGCCGAGGTTATTTATTACCTGCCCAATCGCCTGATCGAAGGATACGGGCTCTCCCCCGACGGGATTGACTACGCCGTCGAAAACGGGGTCGGCGTCATCTTGACTGTCGATTGCGGAATTACAGCTGTGGCCGAAGTCGAGTACGCCCGCTCCAAAGGGATCGAAGTAATCATCTCCGATCACCATCAGCCCGGCCCAGAGTTGCCGCTCGCGTCGGCGATCGTCAATCCAAAGCTCACGCCTCCCGGCACGCCGATTGACGATCTCTGCGGCGTCGGCGTCGCATTCAAACTCGCGCAGGCTCTCTATCGGGCACTGTCACAGGATGAAGCCGAACTGGAAGAACATCTCGACCTGGTTGCGCTCGGCACCGCGGCCGATATCGTGCCGCTGACTGGCGAAA
This sequence comes from uncultured Ignavibacteria bacterium, assembly GCA_964371625.1. Classification (GTDB taxonomy): domain Bacteria; phylum Zixibacteria; class MSB-5A5; order WJJR01; family WJJR01; genus JACQFV01. Next base: position 1,419,626 of record CAYJMP010000002.1, read on the forward strand.
ACCGCATCGTCACCAAGTATGGCCTACGGCAGATCGAACGCTCGACCAAACCCGGATTGAAATCGCTCTGCTTTGTCTCGAGTCTCATGGGGCGGTCGATCACGACCGGCCAGATCGTCTTTGTGCTCGCGCCGCGCATCAATGCCGTCGGACGGCTCGGCGACGCAAAGACCGCCGTACGCCTCCTCACCACTCGCGACGAAAATGTGGCCACCGAAATCGCGCACCATCTCGAGAGTGAGAACCAGAAGCGCAAGAAGCTTGATGAGGAGACTCTGAAACAGGCGCTGCAACAAGTCAAACGCAACTTCGACCCGGATCGGGATCGCGCAATCGTGCTCGCCAATGAGGGCTGGCATCAGGGCGTGATCGGGATCGTCGCGTCACGTTTGGTCGAACGATTCCATGTGCCGACGGTGATGATCGCCATCGACAACGGCGAAGGCAAAGGCTCGGCGCGTTCAATTGCGGCCTTCGATCTCTACGACGCCTTCCGCGAGTGCAGCGATCTGGTCCTCCGCTATGGCGGCCACAAGTACGCCGCCGGTATGTCGATCGCTCAGGATCGTATCCCGGAGTTTATCGAGCGTTTCAAACGTGTCGCCTCGGAACGGCTCACCAGCGACGACATGATCCCCAAGCTTACAATCGACTCACGTCTCGACCCGGACGTCCTGACCGAAGGCTTCATGGACACGCTCGAAGGCTTTGCGCCGTTCGGTCCGCAGAACACGCGGCCCGTCTTTGTAACTGACAACATTCAATTGGCCGGCAATCCGTATGTGGTCGGCAACAACCATCTGAAGTTTCGCATCCGCCGCAATAGCACGCTCTTTGATTGCATCGGTTTCAACATGGGCGACCGCGCCAGTTCCCTCGGCTCGCACTCTGGATCCATTGACATGGTCTACGTCCCCGAGCGCACCGAATGGGACAACAACAAGCGCCTGCAGTTGCGCGTGAAGGATTTTAGGCTGTCGTAAGGGCAGCGACGCATCCACAGTCGCAACTCTTGGGCCACGTGAAGCCCTAAGGAGATGCTTCTCATGGGTAACATCAAGCCACGTGTCAATGGCATCGGTGGTCTGTTGTTGGCGGCCACACTCACAACCATGCTGGCGTCGTGCAAGTCCGTCCCCGAGGAACAGGCCCGCGAGAGCACAGCCGATCAAGCGCTGGGAAGATCCGGGGCGCCTATTCGCTTCTTTGACCTCAATCTCTATCTGACGATCAGCGACAGCTTGCCGGAGCCGGATCTTTCCGATGAGAGAATCGCTCCGTTGAGCGCTGGCGGCCGAATTCACTTCACATTGCTCGATTCGGGAATCGTCAGAGCCTCTTTCTATGATGCCATGGGAAGTAGACTGCGCGTCTATCCCGATTCTCTCTTTCCTGTACCCGGCAGTCACCCGATTACGATCTCGCGGAGTGACACGCTGTCCGACTCCTTGACCAGCGGCGTATATGTTTGCCGGATCGTGGCCGGGGATTCCACCTTTGAGAGGCAGTTTGAAATACCTGATCCATCTTCGAAGTGAGGGGTACTCGTGGCGGACAGTAAACCCCGCATCACCGGAATCGGTGGCGTCTTCTCCAAAGCCTGGGATCCTGCCAGGATGACCTCTTTTCCTGACCTCTCCCCAGAGTTCATAGGGTGCGTGCGCTTTTTGCACGCACCGTTTCCGCTAATAAGTAGATCTCTCGCCGGACACGGCTCGGGATGACAAGTGGCGCTCGGGCTGACAATTATCAGCGCTTTCAATCGTCAATCCGTCAATTGTCAATTGTCAATCCGCAGCCCGTCGCCGTTTCTTTGTGCGCATGTCTCTTCTCGACCGCTTCTATGCTGGCGACCGTGTGGCCTTGGCCCGCATCATTTCGCACGTCGAGAATCGGGCCGAGGGATACAATGATGTTCTATCGCGCATTTTCGCACATCGCCACGGCGCCTATCGCGTCGGCCTGACCGGCCCTCCCGGGGCCGGGAAATCCTCGTTGGTCAATCAACTCGCACTCAAGCTCTCGGGGGATGGGCATAAGGTTGGCATCATCGCCGTAGATCCGTCCAGTCCGTTCACGGGCGGCGCATTGCTCGGCGATCGGGTCCGCATGCAATCCCTCTACGGCAACGAGAACGTCTTCATCCGCAGTATGGCGACACGCGGCTCATCGGGAGGTCTCGCGGCCGCGACCAAAGATGTCTGCGTGGTGATGGAGGGATTCGGCTTCGACATCGTCCTTGTCGAAACTGTCGGTGTCGGTCAAGTCGAATTGGATGTGGCGGCGGTGTGCGACACCGTGACAGTCGTCTTCGTACCCGAATCCGGCGACGCAATCCAGGCGATGAAATCTGGCCTGATGGAAATCGCCGATATTTTCTGCCTGAACAAATCCGACCGTCCCGGCTCGGAACGCGTCAAAGCCGAACTCGAATCGATACTTGAAGTTCGTCAGGAAGTCCGCAAATCGCTCGCGACATTCTCCGACTGGCATCCACCGGTCACGACGACTGTCGCCACGTCAGGGCAGGGTATTCCCGCCCTTTGGGAAGCGATATCGCGGCACCGCGCTTACCGCGAAAGCAGCGATCCGGCGGGTCATCGAAAGTTACGGGTGCGCTCCGACCTGATCCTCGCCTTGCTGGAGCTGTCCCGACGCAGACTCGATCATGAACTTCTCCAAACGACGATCCTCGATGATGCGGTAGACCAGATCGTCTCTCACAAAGCTGACCCCTACACGATGGCGCAGAAGTTGTTCGCCGAGTGGCGCAAGTCGTAGGGGCGACCCGCTGGGTCGCCCGTCACCCGCATGCGCGAAGGGCGACCCAGCGGGTCGCCCCTACGGATACACGCACGATCCCGCCGCAACATTATGACAGGCACACAGGTATAAACCGATGGACAACATGGCCAAACCGGGTCATATTGATTCTGTTCAGTTTCGCATTCGTGCGCGTCGATCTACCCCAAACAGACAGAGGAACTCACGTCGATGACCGAAATCTCCAAAACGGCCAAGAAACCAAGTTCAGACCGTGGGATCCTGGGACGGCTGCCCGGACGTTCCGCCAGCACTGCCGACCAATGGGCGGCGAAGTGCAGTGATGCGGACCATCTCGATGGCCGGAAGTTCATCACGGTCTCATCGGTGCCGATCAAGTCGATGTACACGCCGGAAGATGTTGCGGACATCGAATTCGATACCGAAATCGGCTACCCGGGATTTTGGCCATACACCCGCGGCGTGCATGCTTCCATGTACCGCGAGCGGCTCTGGACCATGCGCCAGTTCTCCGGCATGGGTTCGGCGGCGCAGACCAACCAGCGCTACCACTACTTGCTCGCGCACGGTCAGATGGGGCTCTCCGTTGCTTTCGATCTTCCGACTCTGATGGGGTATGACTCCGACCATGTGCGTTCGAAGGGCGAAGTCGGAGTCTGTGGTGTCGCCGTCGATTCCTTGAAAGACATGGAAGTGATCTTCAAGGGGATCGATCTCGGCAAGATCTCGACATCGATGACAATCAACGCCCCGGCCGCAATCGTCCTGGCATTCTACATCGTCGCCGCCGAGAAACAGGGCGTAAAGCCCGAGCAATTGCGCGGCACACTGCAGAACGATATTCTCAAGGAATACATCGCGCAGAAAGAGTGGATATACCCGCCGGCGCCATCGATGAAATTGGTGGTCGACACCATCGAATACGGCACCCAATCAATGCCGCAGTGGAATACGATTTCGATCTCCGGATACCACATCCGCGAAGCCGGCGCGACCGCCGTGCAGGAATTGGCGTACACGCTCGCCGATGGGTTTGCCTATATCGAAGCGGCAATGCAGCGCGGTTTGAATGTCGATGACTTTGCGCCGCGTCTGTCGCTCTTCTTCAATTCGCATCTGGACTTCTTCGAAGAAATCGCGAAATACCGCGCCGCCCGCAAAATCTGGGCACGCCATCTCCGTGACCGCTACGGCGCCAAGAACGAACGCTCTCTGCTCATGCGTTTCCACACTCAGACCGCAGGTGTCTCACTTACAGCCCAACAACCGGAGAACAACATCGTCCGCGTTGCCTGGCAGGCGATGGCCGCGGCGATGGGCGGCACCCAGTCGCTCCATACCAACTCGATGGACGAGACCCTGGCGCTACCCTCCGAAAAGGCGGCCTTGATCGCGCTCCGTACTCAGCAACTGGTTGCCTACGAAAGCGGCGTGACCAATACCATCGATCCCCTTGCCGGGTCGTATTTCGTCGAATCGCTGACCAAACAGATGGAAGATGGGGCCGAGGAGATCTTTGGCGAGATTGAACGGCGTGGTGGCGTGCTCTCGGCAATCGAGCAGGGCTACTTCCAGCGCGAACTGGCAAAATCGGCTTATGTCTATCAACAGGCAGTTGAGAAAAACGAGCGTATCATCGTTGGTGTCAATAAGTTCACCATGGACGGTGAGAAGATCGAAATCCCGGTCCTGAAGATTGATCAATCGGTCGAGCGTGAGCAGATCGAGTCACTCCGCCAGCTCCGGCAGGCCCGCGATAATGACAAGGTTCAGCGTACGCTCGCGGATTTGAAGGTCGCCGCCGAGCGCGGTGACAATTTGATGCCCCCCTTCATCGACTGCGCACGGGTTTATTGTACATTGGGTGAGATTGTCGACGTATTACGAGGTGTGTACGGTGAGTATATCGAGCCGCCGATGTTTTAGGGCCGGGAGCCAATTCGGCGGGTATAAGAACTCATAACATCAACGCATCGCGTCATCGTTCAATCACAGACTGTTATGGATCAACTGACCTCATACGGTTTCTACGGCGGGCTTGCACTCGCGCTCCTCGTCTGGGCGTTTCACTTCGCGTATGAACGCGGGCGAAAACGGGGCGTGGCCGAGGCCGATGATTCGATGGCGGATCTTCCCAAGGTCGAATGGCTCAACGGCGAGGATTCACCGACCGGCCGCCGCTGTCTCGATTGTCGCGCCTACGCGCTTGGTGTCCAGTTGGTCACGCGCGATTCCGAGGCGCTTGAGCGTTTCGCCGACAATACCCAATCCGATGGCACAGAGCTGGAGGGGAAGTCGCCCGAAAAGGCCTGGCTGGTCGCGGTCGACTGGGAATTCGATTTTGAGCAGTCAGAGGCCATCGACACTGGTATGCGTCCGCAGGTGGCCGAAGACATGTGGATGATTGATTGCCGCGGCTCGCGTGTCTATTTCCGTCGCAGTTGGACCGGCCAGTTGGTGTTCATGACCAACTTCAATCGCATACCCGCTGGCGGCTCGAAAATCACTCGCATCTGGGTCCCCGGCGAAGAGCCCTTCGATCAGCAGAGCCCGGAATACCTCGCGGCCTATGTGCGGCACCTGATCGATACCCACTTGCTGGGTAATCTGACGCCATTTCCGATTCCGCCCGATTTTCCCAAGGACGACGAGAAGATCGCCCAGTTTGTCTTTCATTCTGTCGGACGGCGCGGCTGGCTGGCGGAGTATTTCAAGAAGGGTGACGAGACCCGGGATATTCACGAGTAGACATCATGCCAAAAACCCGCATTCTTCTCGCTAAGCCCGGACTCGATGGTCATGACCGCGGCATCAAAGTGATTGCCGCTGCCTTGCGCGATGCCGGCTTCGAAGTGATCTACACCGGTTTGCGCCAAACTCCCGAGATGATCGTCGAGGCGGCAATCCAGGAGGACGTTGATTTCATCGGCATGTCGATTCTCTCGGGCGCGCACATGACGCTATTTCCGGAGGTCCAGCGGTTGCTCAAGGAGCGCGGAGCAGGCGACATTCATCTGTTTGGCGGCGGCATCATTCCCGACAAGGAAGCCGACGAGCTGGAAACCCAGGGAGTCGGCAAGCTCTTCGGCCCCGGCACATCCACCCAGGACATCATAGCCTACATCAAGAAAATCGCGGCAGGGAAGAAGCCGGAAAAAGTGATGTAGCTGTATTTGAAATCGAATGCGTAAGGGCGGGACTGAGTCCCGCCTTTCTCATTTCAGCCTGCTGTTCTTCCTCCCCCCAGAAGGGGAGAGCACCTTCGCTCCGAGCCGATGTGACAGCGAGGGAAGTCGATGATCCTCACAGCACCGGCGAGACCACGCGTCGTAATTGTCAAAGATTTCTTCGCCCCCGTCGAATCCCCACCTCCCCCGCTTGATTTTTGCCATGCCTCGCGGCTACCATGTAAGTCCTATTGGGGTTATGACAGCTAAGGACTGCCGGGAGGGAACACCGCGATGTATCGTTTCAACATTGACGACCGCCAACAGCCAATCCGCGACATGGTCCGCGATTTCGCCGTGAAGGAAATCGTCCCAGTCGCCCAGGCGCTTGACCGGCTCCCTGAGCCAATCAAGTTTCCCATCGACTATTACCGAAAACTCGCCAAACAGGGCTTCATCGGCTACCCGTTGCCGAAAGAGTATGGCGGCGGCGGGCACTCCTCGATCGAATACTGCACACTTTGCGAGGAACTGACCTACTGGGATCCGCCGACCTGCCTGCTCTCGGCCGTTGCCGTACTCGCCACCGAGCCAATCTGGCACTTTGCCAACGCGGAACAGAAGAAGAAATACATCCCGAAGATCATCACCGGTGAAATAGTCCCCGCCTTCGCGCTGACCGAGCCGAATGCCGGCTCCGACGCCGCCAATCAGACCACCGAGGCGCGTCTCGAAAACGGCGAATGGGTCTTAAATGGCGAAAAGATCTTCATCATGCACGGCGACATCGCCGACCTCTTCGTCATCTTCGGCAAGATCAACGAACCGGGTGTGCGGCACAAGGTCACCGCGTGGATCGTTGAAGACAACGGCAAGATCGGAATCCGCAAGGAAGTGTTGCAGTACAAGATGGGCATGCGGGCAGCGACCACTGGCCGCATGTGGCTCGAAAACGTCCGCGTTCCTCAGGCCAATCTTCTCGGTGAAGTCGATAAGGGGTTCCGTTACGCGATGGCGACGCTCGATTCGGCTCGCATCGGCGTGGCGGCACAAGGGCTGGGTATTGCCGAACGTGCTCTCGAGGAGTCGATCAATTACTCCAAAGCCCGCAAGGTTTTCGGCGAGCCATTGGCCAGCAAGCAAGCGATCCAGTGGATGATCGCCGACATGACGACACGGGTCGAGGCCGCGCGCGGACTGTGCTATCGCGCCGCCACTCTGCAAGACAAGGGCGCGAAATTCTCACTCGATGCCTCGATGGCGAAACTCTACTGTACCGAGACCGCCAACTTCTGCGTCGATCGCGCCATGCAGATCCATGCCGGGTACGGTTACATCGGCGAATTCTCGATCATTGAGAAACTCTACCGCGACCAACGCATTACCGAGATTTACGAAGGAACCTCTGAGATTCAGCGCCTTGTCATCGCCGGCACCATGCTGCGCGATCCGGCGAGCGCCTAACATGTGGGGCAGTCATGACGGCGGGCGACACAGGTCCACGTATCCAGACCATCCGCCTCGGAGATTGGGAAGTCGCCGGGTTCATTGAGCGGCGGTTTGCCCTCGATGGCGGCACCATGTTCGGCGTCGTGCCGCGCATGATGTGGCAAAAGCTGGTGGTGCCCGACAGCGAGAATCGCGTCCCGATGCAGGCGAATCTGTTCCTCATTAAGACCGGCACCGCAGTCGTGCTTCTCGACACAGGGCTGGGCGATTCTCTCTCGAAGTTCGACGAGCGTGTCTACGATCCCCGCGGCGAATCGCATCTCAATAGCTCGCTTGCGGCGCTCGGCGTGCACCCGACCGAGGTGACGCATCTGATCTTTACGCACCTTCACACCGACCACTCCAACGGCGCCTTTGTCGGTGATCCCGACAAGCCGCAGTTGCGCTTCCCCAATGCCGAGTACTTCATTCAACGCGATGAATGGGAGGATGCCACACACCCCGACGAACGCACCAGCGCCGTGTACATCCAGCATCGTCTGCGTCTGTTCGATGAGTCCGGGAACCTCCATCTTCTCGATGGCGACACCGTCATCCTCCCGGGCATTCACGTGCACAAGACGGGCGGTCATACCCGCGGCCACCAAGGTGTGCGAGTTACGCATGGCGGGCAGCGCTTCTTCTACTATGCCGATATCTTCCCGTCACGTTTCCATCTCAAGACCCCCTATGTCGCGGCGGTCGATGTCCTGCCGATGGACACGATGAAGGTCAAGCGGACGCTTCTGGTCGACGCGCTTGACGAGCGCACCACGCTGGGATTCGACCACGATACTGAGATCATATTTGGACGGCTGGTCCAAAAGGAAAAGTGGATCGATGTCGCCCCGGTTGAGGGTTTAGCCGTCTCCACCAACTGATCACCCACCCCACAGGATGTTCACGCGATGAATAAACCGTCCGCCCTCGACCGTCTCCACGAAATGCGCATTCAGGCAGCAGAACCCGGCGGAGCGGCACGCGCGGCGGCACAGCGCGCCAAGGGGAAGCTCCTCGCGCGCGAACGGCTTGAAATCCTGCTCGATGAGGGCAGCTTTGAAGAGCTCGATCGATTTGTGACACACCGTTCCACGGATTTCGGATTGGCCGATCAACGCCCGCTCGGCGATGGTGTCATCACCGGATCGGGACGCATCGAAGGACGGCCCGTTTATGTTTTCAGTCAGGACTTCACCGTCTTCGGTGGATCGTTGGCCGAAGGACATGCGCGCAAAATTTGCAAGATCATGGATATGGCGCTCAAGACAGGTGTGCCGGTGATTGGCCTGAACGATTCCGGTGGCGCGCGCATTCAGGAAGGAGTCGTCTCGCTCGGCGGCTACGCGGACATCTTCCTGCGCAACACGCTCTGCTCGGGCGTCATCCCGCAGATCTCGCTCATCATGGGCCCATGCGCCGGCGGCGCAGTGTATTCACCCGCGATTACCGATTTCATTCTGATGGTTCGCGGAACGTCTTACATGTTCGTCACTGGCCCCAACGTGGTGAAGACGGTCACGCACGAGGAAATCGACTTCGAGGGACTGGGCGGCGCGCAGACACACGCGGAGAAAAGCGGCATCGCCCATATGGTCGGCGACAATGATGCCGACGTCTTGCTCATGACGCGCAAGCTCTTCACCTACCTGCCGCAAAACAATCTCGACACGACCCCGCGTCGCAAGACGGATGATCCATCTGATCGCGCCGATGCCGAGCTCGACACAGTCGTCCCGACCGACCCAAACAAGCCCTATGACATCAAGGACGTGATTAATCGCGTCGTCGACGATGGTGAATTTCTCGAGGTACAGCCCGACTACGCTGGCAATATTGTCGTTGGCTATGCCCGCCTCGCCGGCCGCTCCGTTGGAATTGTCGCCAACCAACCGGCCGTCCTGGCCGGCGTGCTCGACATTGCCTCCTCAATCAAAGGCGCCCGATTCGTCCGTACCTGCGATTCCTACAATATCCCGCTGGTGGTTTTCGAAGATGTGCCGGGATTCCTGCCCGGAGTTGCGCAGGAGCATGGCGGTATCATCAAACACGGAGCCAAGCTCCTGTATGCCTTCTGCGAAGCGACCGTGCCGAAGGTGACGGTAATTACGCGCAAGGCTTATGGGGGCGCTTACGACGTCATGAATTCCAAACACGTGCGCGGCGACTACAATGTCGCCTGGCCGACCGCCGAGATTGCCGTCATGGGACCCAAAGGCGCGGCCGAAATTATCTTCCGCAAGGAAATCACCTCCGCGAAGGATCCGGCTGCCGAAACCGAACGGTTGGCAGAAGAATACCGCACGAAATTCGCCAATCCGTACATCGCTGCCCAACATGGCTACATCGATGACGTGATTGAACCGCGCGAAACGCGCGCCCGTCTGATTCGTGCCCTCGACATTCTCGAGACCAAACGCGACACCAACCCGCCGAAGAAGCACGGCAACATCCCGTTGTAGGAGCACTCCAGACTGTTCGTCATTCCAATCCCACCTGCAGTCTGCCTTTGGCAGACTGCAGGTGGGATTGGAATCTTTGTTTGCTCGCAACGGATAAACAAAGATCCCAGCCCGCTTTAGGTTTCGCCTATGGCGAAATCCAAAGCGGGCTGGGATGACGATTCGGAGTGCCCTGCCAGCCGGTTGTCAATTCGTCTAAAGCGAGGCATATCCCGCTTGAGAATCCTCGCGGCCACTCCGTATACTCGATACTGAACCGGAGAAACATCATGCGCCGTGTCCTGATTGCCAACCGTGGAGAGATCGCTGTCCGAGTGATCCGTGCCTGTCGCCGCTCGGGCATCGAATCGGTTGCCGTATTTTCTGACGCCGATCGTACCGCCCTGCATGTCCGCATGGCCGATCACGCCTATCCTTTGGGCGCCTCCGCGCCCAGCGAAAGCTATCTGAACGTCGACAAGATCATTGCCACCGCCAAGAAAGCCGGAGCCGATGCGATTCATCCGGGCTACGGATTCCTGTCGGAAAACGCCGCATTTGCCCAACGTGTTGTTGACGAGGGTCTGATCTGGATCGGTCCGCCGCCCTCCGCGATTTCGCTGATGGGCGACAAGATCGCCGCACGTCGATTGATGAAGCACTCCGGTATTCCGGTTGTGCCCGGGTCGGATGGCCCCATCGACGATCCTGCCTTTGCCTTGCGGCTCGCACAGCAAGCCGGGTTCCCGATCTTGCTCAAGGCCGTGGCGGGCGGCGGCGGCAAAGGTATGCGCATGGTGGAGCGCGCCGAAGACTGGATATCATCTCTTGAGGGCGCCAGCCGCGAGGCCCAACGCGCCTTTGGCGATGGCCGCATGTTCTGGGAAAAGTATGTGCTCCGCCCGCATCACATCGAAATTCAAGTACTCGGCGGCCCCTATGGCCGCGCCATTTCGCTTTTCGAACGCGAATGCTCTATCCAGAGACGGCATCAAAAGGTCATTGAAGAATCGCCTTCGCCCCACATGACCGACGATCTGCGCGAGCGCATGTCGAAGGCAGCCGTTGCCGCTGCGGAAGCTTGCGGCTATGTCAGCGCCGGCACCGTCGAATTCCTGGTCGACAACGACCGCAATTTCTACTTCCTCGAAATGAACACGCGGCTGCAGGTCGAGCACCCGGTGACCGAGATGGTGACCGGCGTCGATCTGGTCATCGAGCAGTTCAAGATCGCGTCGGGTGTCAAGTGGACACCTCCCGTTTTGCCCGAGCGTCCGTTTGGCCACGCGATGGAATTCCGCATTTACGCCGAAGATCCGGAGAATAGTTTTCTGCCCACCCCGGGGAAACTGGCCGTCTACCGCCAGCCGCAGGGACCCGGCGTCCGCGTCGATTCCGGCGTCTATTGGGGATACGAAGTCCCCATCTTCTACGACCCAATGATTGCGAAGCTCGTGGTCTGGGGGGCCGATCGCGATGAAGCCATGGCGCGCGCCTCCGCCGCTCTCGAAGAGTACCAGATTGTCGGGGTCGTCACGACCATTGAATTTCATCGCCGTATTCTCGAGCACCCCGAATTCCGCAAGGGGAATACGACGACCGACTTCATTCCGCGTTATCTCGGCGAATTCAAAGCCGCGACGGCGCAAGCGGAAGACCTGACCCATGCCATCGCCTTGGCGGCGGTGCTCTATTCACGCAACCGTGCCGCGCGTCATGCGCCGGTGGCCACTCACGACGGCAACGGCTCATCGAATTGGCAGCGGCAGGGACGCATCGAATCGACGATGCGCTGGCCAATGGCACATTGACTGCGAAGGATTGGGACTCAGTATGAAAGGCTATATCGCCGAAATCGGGACGACAAGGATCAAGGTCGAGTTCGCCAAGGATGACCAACGCGCCATCCTCGATGGGCGTCCGGCGGAAATTTCCCACGCGTGGATCGGCGGCACCGGACACAATCTCCATCTCATCATCGACGGGCGCTCGTATGACTTTCGCGTCGAGGATGATGATGGAAGACTGGCGCTCACCTACGTCGGCAAGCGCTACCACTGCGCTGTGCTCGATGAACGGCTCGCCGATCTTAAGCGTCGCGCCGGAATGTCAGATCGCCCTGCCGGGCGCACTGTTGTGAAAGCGCCGATGCCAGGGCTGGTTGTGAAGATCATGGTCGAGCCGGGTGCTGAGGTGCAAAAGGGCGACCGATTGCTCATTCTTGAAGCGATGAAAATGGAAAATGATGTGAAGGCGCCGCGCGCCGGACGTGTATCTTCGATCTCTGTCAATTCCGGTCAGGCCGTGGAAGGCGGACGGGAATTGGCCGTAATCGAGTAATCCGACTATGCGAATCTTCATTACCGGGGCCACCGGATACATCGGGATGAATGTCGCCTTGGCGTTGCGTCGGGCCGGGCATGAAGTCTGGGGCTTGGTACGTTCTCCCGAGAAAGCGGTCAAACTCACACGACATGAGATCCACCCAGTCATCGGATTAGTCGATGAGCCATCCTCGTACGTGTCCGTGGCGGAACGATGCACGGTCCTCGTCCACGCCGCGGATGACAAATCCAATGCCGAATCTGTCGACCTAAAGGCGATTGAATCATTGCTCACTCTGGGCAATCGGGGCCCACAACCGAAGACGTTTGTCTACACAAGCGGGACCTGGGTCTATGGCAACTCCGGCTCCGTTCTCATCGACGAGACGGCGCATGTCGATCCGGTTCGACTGAAGCCGTGGCGTCCCGCGCACGAGGACATGGTCCTCGGCGCTTCCAATGTCCGCGGTCTTGTCATCCGCCCCGGGTGTGTTTATGGGCGGCAAGGGGGGATGACAGGGCTATGGTTCAAGGGACCCGCGCAGGAGAAGTCCCCCTTAGTGATTGGAGATGGACGCAACCGCTGGGCGATGATCCATGTCGATGACGTCGCAAATGGTTATGTGAAAGCGGTCGAAAGCGGACGGTCCGCCGAAATCTTCAACTTCACTGACCGGTCACGCTATAGCGTCGCTGAGATGGCAACCGCGGCGGCGCGCGCCGCGGGATATCTGGGTCAGATCGAACATACTCCGCTGGCCGAGGCGACAAAATCCCTCGGGCTGTTCGCCGAGTGTCTGGTCTTGGATCAGCACATAGATTCACGCAAAGCTGTGCGTATGCTCGGCTGGCAACCACGCCACGGCGGTTTCATCGACTCAGTGGATACCTACTTCGCCGCCTGGAAAGCCTACCAAAAGTAAAACCGCTGCCATGGCCGACGACCCCAAGCCGAAGCCTGTAACCTCCTCCGGTATTCCCATTTCTCCGGTTTACACAAGTCTCACGGAGGGATTCGATCCAGCCGTGCAACTTGGCAGTCCGGGACAGTTCCCGTTCACGCGGGGCGTGTACGAGGGTATGTACACCCGACGGCTCTGGACCATGCGTCAGTACGCGGGGTTCGGAACTGCGCGCGAATCGAATGCCCGCTACCGTCACCTGCTCACGCAGGGGCAGACGGGGCTCTCCGTCGCCTTCGACCTGCCGACGCAGATGGGGTATGACTCCGATCACCATCTCGCCAAGGGAGAAGTGGGACGAACCGGTGTTGCCATCGATGGCATCTGGGACATGGAGGTCTTGCTCGCCGACATTCCGCTCGACAAAGTCTCGATCTCGATGACGATCAATGCCACCGCGGCGGTTCTTCTCGCGTTGGTTGTCGCGGTCGCCAAGAAACGCGGTGTATCACTGGAGCAACTTTCGGGCACGATCCAAAACGATATCTTAAAAGAGTACATTGCCCGAGGCACATACATCTATCCGCCCAAGCCGTCGATGCGGCTCATCGCAGATACGATACGATACTGTCACGAGAATCTACCGAAGTGGAATCCGATTTCGATATCCGGATACCACATCCGCGAAGCCGGGTCGACAGCGGCGCAGGAGATTGCATTCACACTTTCAAATGCGATTGCCTATGTGGAGAATGCGAAATCAGCAGGACTTCAAGTCGATGATTTCGCGCCGCGCCTCTCGTTCTTTCTGAATGCGCACAACAATCTCTTCGAGGAAGTCGCGAAATTCCGTTGCGCCCGCCGTATGTGGGCCAGGATCATGAAACACCGGTTCGGCGCCCAGAAAGCGGAGTCGATGCGGTTCCGCTTTCACACGCAGACCGCCGGGTCAACCCTGACCGCTCAACAGCCTATGGTCAACGTGCCGCGTGTAACTCTGCAGGCGCTCTCGGCTGTTCTGGGCGGGACCCAGTCGCTTCATACGAACGCCTTCGACGAGGCTCTTGCGCTGCCGACCGCTGACTCCGCCGAACTGGCTCTCCGTACCCAGCAAGTCATCGCCTATGAGTCCGGCGTCACCGAGACCGCCGATCCTCTGGCCGGTTCGTACTTTGTCGAGACTCTGACAGATGAACTGGAACAGAAATCAACTGAACTCATGGCCGCGGTCGACAAACTCGGCGGCGCAGTCGCAGCAGTCGAGAAGGGCCACTTCTCCCGTGAGATCGAGCGCTCCGCCGCGGAATATCAGCGACGGATCGAAAAAGGGGAGATGGCCGTCATCGGCGTGAATCGCTTTACCAAAGACAGCGCCGATGCCAAGGTGCCTCTGGCGCAACTCAATCCAGCGCTGGAGCGTGAGCAATGCCAACGATTGGCGGCGGCCCGCACGCGGCGGGACGAGGGTCTGGCGCAGGCGTCGCTCGGTAATCTCGAACAACTTGCGCGCAGTGATGGACCTCTGATGCCGCAGATTGTCATTTGTATTGAATCGCTTTGCACGCTCGGCGAAATCTCGGACACGCTGCGCCGAGTCTGGGGCGAATATCGACGTCCAGCTTAGGATTCGTAGCGCAGGAGCCTGCTCTTGAGGCTCCTGCGAACACACTTTCAAGACGTCAGGAGCCTCTAGAGCAGGCTCCTGACCTACAAGAGCTACTCAGGAGTCTCCATGCTCAAAGACATCTCCCACATTGCCATCGCCGTTTCGAATCTCGACCGTGCCTGCGCCTTCTACCGCGACGTGATGGGGGGTGAAATTGTCAATCGCCATCGGGTCGAGCATCAGAAAGTCGAAGTCGCCTTTGTGAAATTCGGCGGGCACACCAAAATCGAACTCCTCAGTCCGACCGAAGAGGATTCACCTGTTGGACGCTTTCTGGCCAAGCATGGTCCCGGACTCCACCACATCTGCTTCGAAACCGAAAACATCGAAAAGCAGATGACCTTTTTTGAAGATCATGGAGTCAAACTGGTCGACAAGAGCCCCCGTCCCGGGGCGGAAGGCGACAGAATCGCCTTTCTGCATCCAACTTCGACGTTGTCCACATTGATCGAGATCTCCGAGCCCGCGCGCCAATAGCCCGACGCTCAGAGCTTTTGTCAAACTTTCTCCGGACGGGTTGATTTCACTCCGGTTTCGCCCGTATCTTCCTGCGTTCTGGAGACTTCGACGATGAACAAAGTGGTCGCCCACGCCAAAGAAGCGCTCTCTAAAGTCACACTGAAGGATGGCATGACCGTCATGGCCGGAGGCTTTGGCCTGTGCGGCATCCCTGAGAATCTCATTGCCGCCTTACGAGATTCCGGGATGAAGGACCTCACCGTCATCAGTAATAACGCCGGCATTGATGACTTTGGGCTGGGGCTTCTCCTCCAGACGCGCCAGATCAAGAAGATGGTTTCGACCTATGTCGGCGAAAACGCCAACTTCGAGCAGCAGTACCTAAAAGGCGAACTGGAGATCGAATTCGTGCCGCAGGGGACGTTTGCCGAACGCATTCGTGCCGGTGGCGCGGGCATCCCGGGATTCTTCACTCCTACCGGGGTCGGGACTCTCGTCTCCGAGGGCAAAGAGACGCGTGTCATCGACGGCCGCGAGTACGTCCTCGAACGCGGTCTAACCGCGGAACTCGCCTTGGTCAAGGCCTGGAAAGGTGATGCGCTGGGCAATCTGATCTACCGCAAGACCGCGCGCAATTTTAATCCGATGATGGCCACGGCTGGGAAGATCACACTCGCGGAGGTCGAAGAGTTGGTCCCGGTCGGGACGCTCGATCCGGATTACGTGCACACGCCCGGCATTTACGTGGATTTCATTTTCCAAGGCTCAAACTACGAGAAACGCATCGAACAACGAACGACTCGCCCGAAGCCGTAGCCTAATCGCATGAATCCTCAGGATCGCATCATTCACCGCGCCGCCCAGGAATTGAAAGACGGCTATTATGTCAATCTCGGCATCGGTATGCCGACTTTGGTCGCCAATCATATTCCGCCCGGAGTGAACATTATCCTCCAATCGGAGAATGGACTCTTGGGTATCGGCCCGTTCCCGTACCCCGGTGCTGAAGATCCCGATCTCATCAATGCCGGCAAGCAGACCATCACCGAAGTGGCGGGTTCGTCGTATTTCTCCTCGGCCGACTCCTTTGCGATGATTCGTGGCGGCCATGTCGATATCACGATTCTCGGCGCCATGCAGGTCTCGCAATTCGGCGATCTCGCCAACTGGATGATCCCCGGAAAGTTGATCAAGGGGATGGGCGGTGCGATGGATCTTGTCGCCGGCGCCCAGCATGTCATCGTCACGATGACGCACACGGCCAAAGACGGCTCACACAAGATTCTCAAGGAATGCAATCTCCCGCTCACGGGTAAGCGCTGTGTCGACATGATCATCACCGAGTCGGCGGTCTTCGACGTCGACCCGAAAAACGGACTGGTTCTCAAAGAGAGAGCCGCTGACGTCACGCTGGAACAACTCCAGAGCATGACCGGTTGCGAATTCGCAGTAGTCAAGAATGTGAAAGTACTGGAGTAACACGCAGACGAGGTGTTCCATGCCCAATCCCAATAACGAAGCAGTCATTCTCTCCGCTTGCCGCACTGCGATCGGCAATTACTTAAGCGGTCTCTCGACGTTTGCCGCGCCACAACTCGGCGCCGTGACCATCCGCGAAGCAATATCTCGCGCGGGAATCAACAAGGATGACATCGACGAAGTCATCATGGGACAGGTCGTGCAGGCCGGCGCCGGTCAGGCGCCCGCACGTCAGGCGGCCATACATGGCGGTGTGCCCTCGGCGGTCGGCTGTCTGACCATCAATAAAGTCTGCGGTTCCGGACTGAAGGCAGTGATGTTAGCGACCCAGTCCATTCGCGCCGGCGATCAAAATCTGGTGGTCGCGGGCGGCATGGAGTCGATGTCGAATACACCGTTTGTGCTGCATGGCGCCAAGAAGGGACTTAAGTTCGGCGACCAGACCATGAAGGACGCAATGGTCCTCGATGGCCTCTGGGATTCGTTCAACAATTACCACATGGGCAATGCCGCCGAATTCACCGCCAAGAAGTCGAACATCACGCGGCGCGATCAGGATGAGTACGCCGCTAATTCGCACGTTAAGGCGGTCGCCGCGACCGAAGGCGGCAAGTTTCAGAAAGAAATCGTGGCTGTGTCGATTCCACAACGTAAGGGTGACCCCGTCAAATTCGAGAAGGACGAATGCCCGCGTCCTGGCACCACCGCCGATACTCTCGCGAACCTGAAGCCTGCCTTCCAGAAGGAAGGGAGCGTGACCGCAGGCAATGCCCCCGGGCTCAATGATGGCGCCAGCACGCTCATCGTCGCTTCGCGGGCCTACGCGCAATCGCATGGTCACAGACCGATCGCGCGCATTGTCGATTACGCGACCGCCGGGACAGATCCGGAACTGCTCTTCTACGCGCCGATCTATGCCGTGCGCAAGCTGATGGAAAAGATGAAAGTCGACATCAACTACTGGGACCTGATCGAAGCCAATGAGGCCTTCGCCGTGCAGTGCGTCGCCGATGGCCGCGAGCTCGGCTGGGACTGGGACCGTGTCAATGTCCACGGCGGTGCCATCGCCCTCGGGCACCCGATCGGGGCTTCCGGAGCCCGCATTCTCACAACGCTAATCTACGCACTGAACGTGCGCAACAAATCGAAGGGCATGGCGACCCTGTGTCTCGGCGGCGGCAACGCGGTGGCATTGGCCATCGAGATCGAGAATTGAGCTGAATCAAATGTCTGCTTCTTCGCACATTCAAAAAGTCGCCGTGCTCGGGGCGGGGACTATGGGCAATGGCATCGCCCATGTCTTTGCGCAAAACGGTTTCAGTGTGACTCTCGTTGACACGACGATGGAGTTACTTGACCGCGCCCGCGCGACCATTACGGGCAATCTCGATCGTCAGGTCAAGAAAGCGGTCATCACCGAAGCCGACAAGACGGCGACTCTGTCGCGCCTGACGACCACTACCAAATCTGAGGATGTGGCTCAGTGCGATCTCGTGATTGAGGCCGTGTTCGAGAATCTCGAAGTGAAGCGCGCCATTCTAGGCAAAGTCGACCGTGTCGTCGGTGAAAAGACGATCATCGCCAGCAACACGTCGTCCTTGCCGATCACGCTCCTTGCCGCTTCTACCGGGCGTCCGGACCGTTTTGTCGGAATGCATTTCATGAATCCCGCGCCGGTCATGAAGCTGGTCGAGATCATTCGTGGCCACCAATCCTCCGATGCGACCATGGCCACGATCGTCGATCTCTGCACCCGTCTGGGGAAGACCGGTGTCAGCGTCAACGATTATCCCGGCTTTGTCTCCAACCGTGTGCTCATGCCGCTCATCAATGAAGCGGTATTCTGCGTCATGGAGGGTGTGGCCGAGCCTGCCGCAATCGACGAGGTTATGAAGTTAGGCATGAATCACCCAATGGGACCACTCACGCTCGCGGACTTCATCGGCCTTGATGTGTGTTTGGATATCATGAACGTCCTGCACGACGGCCTTGGCGATCCTAAGTACCGTCCCTGTCCGTTGCTCAAGAAGATGGTGCAGGCTGGTCACCTGGGACGCAAGAATGGAAGAGGATTCTACACCTACGCGTAGGCAACGGGAGGGCATGCCCTCCCTGAAAGTACAGGCGATTGCAGTATGTTTGACCACAATCTGAACGACGAACAAAAGATGCTCCGTGAGGCGGCGCGCGACTACTGCGACAAGCGCGTGCGCCCCAGCGTCGAAGCTTGGGACCATGCCGAACGTGTCCCCGATGAAATATTCAAAGAAATGACCGAGCTTGGCTATTTCAGCTTGCTTTGCCCCGAAGAGTACGGCGGCATGGGGCTGGACGCTATGTCCTACGCGGTCGTCCACGAGGAGTTCAACCGCGCCTCAGCGGGCCTAGGCATCGTCATGTCGGTGCACAATTCACTCGTGGGCGGTGCGATCAAGCGCTACGGAACCGAGGAGCAGCGCAAGGAGTGGCTGCCCGCAATGTGCGAAGGAAAATTCGGCGCCTATTGTCTCTCCGAGCCGGACGCCGGCACCGATGCGGGATCTTTGCGGCTCTCCATGAAGTCCGATGGGGACTATTACATCCTCAATGGCGAAAAGATGTTCGTGACCAACGCCGACTACGCCAAGTTCTATCTCGTCTTTGGCTCCACGAATCCCGGCGCGGGCTCACGCGGGATTACGGCTGTTCTGGTCGAGCGGAATACCCCCGGCATCCAGGTTGGAAAGCCCGAACGCAAAATGGGAATCAAATGCTCTGACACCCGCTCGATCGCATTTGGTGATGTCCGTGTTCCGAAGAAGAACCGTCTCGGCGAGGAAGGGCAGGGATTCAAGATCGCCCTCGCACAGCTTGATCATGGACGAGTCGGGATCGCGATTCAGGCGCTGGCCATCGGCGAAGCCGCTTACGAAGAGGCGCTGAAATACTCAAGGGTCCGCAAGCAGTTCGGGCGCCCCATTTGCGAATTCCAGGCGGTTGCCTTCAAGCTGGCCGACATGCGCATGAAGCTCGATGCGACTCGTCACTTGGTCGACCACGCGATTCGACGGATGATGGACGGGCAGCGCATCACGCGCGAAGCATCGGAAGCCAAACTGTTCGCTTCGGAAACCGCCAACTGGGTTGCCGATCAAGCCGTTCAAATACATGGTGGGTACGGGTACATGAAAGAGTACGCGGTCGAACGCTATTTCCGTGATGCTCGTATCACTGAAATCTATGAGGGCACATCCGAAGCGCAACGGATCGTGATCTCACGCCAGATTCTCGCTGATTGAGACTGACGCAAAGACCTTGAGAAAGCAGATGATGGCCAAGTGGTCATTACGAGGAGCACTATTCGCGACGACGACCTGTCCTGTGTAGCCCTTAGCGAAGCAGGAAGCAATCGTTGTTGCTCATTTGACACGTGAGGGAAGATAGACGCATGTGGTGGGATCCCAAAGTTGAAGAGTTTCGTCGCGAGATACGATCCTTCGCGGAAGACGTCGTCGCACCCGCCGGCGACCGGATGGATGCCGTCTCCGCGTTCGAGCCGGAGCTCTTCCGCCAACTGCAGGAGCGTCAGCTTCTCGCGTTGCTCTGCCCGAAGAAATACGGCGGGCCCGGCTCCGATACATTGTCGTACGCGGTGGCCGTCGAAGAACTCTCGCGTGTCTGCGGCTCGACCGGCATCACCGTCGCCGCCGCCAATTCGCTCGGAGTCTACCCGGTCTTCGCCTTTGGCACCGAAGAACAGCGCCAGATGGTTTTGCCGGGCACCGCGAGCAAAGGGCACGTCGTGGTTTTCGGCCTGACCGAGCCCGAAGCGGGATCCGATGCCTCCGGCACCAAGACCACGGCGGTCCGAGATGGCGACGAATGGGTCATCAATGGCGGGAAGTGTTTTATCACCAATCCGCATTTCGCCGAGTGGATCATCTGCACTGCCGTGACCAAACCCGGTATCGGCGCCAAGGGCATCTCCTCCTTCTTGCTCAACAAGAGTACTCCCGGATTCTCTGTCGGTAAGAAGGAGAACAAGATGGGATTACGCGGTTCGGATACAGCAACACTTCACTTCGACAACGTCCGTGTTCGCCACGACCAAATGCTCGGCCCGGAAGGGGAGGGGTTTAAGCAGTTCATGAAAACCCTCGACGGCGGACGCATCTCCATCGGCGCCATGGCGCTTGGGTTGGCCCAGGGCGCGTTCGAAATCGCCGTCCGGTATTCGAAGGTGCGGAAGACCTTCGGAAAGCCCATCTCCGAGCATCAGGCGATCCAGTTCAAGATTGCGGACATGGGTACCCAGATCGAGGCCGCGCGCCACTTGGTTTATCATGCGGCGTATCTCAAGGACAAGGGAGAGCCATTCGCGAAGCAGTCGGCTATGGCCAAGCTCTACGCCTCGGAGGTCGGTCACTTTTGCACTTATCAGGCGATCCAAGTGCTGGGCGGCCATGGGTATTCGACTGCCAACCGGGTCGAACGGCATCTGCGCGACGTGAAACTCTGCGAGATCGGCGAGGGAACTTCCGAGATCCAACGCATCGTCATCTCACGCCAAATTCTGCGTGAATTCGATGCCGCCGTCGAGCCCGCCGCCCGGGCGTCCGCGCGCGAGGCGGTCCCCGCGTGAAACGGGTTTCGGGTCCCTGCGTACAAGAAGTGTCCGTAGATGCCGACCACGTGATGAAACCACTTGAAATCAGCCCGAATTTCGCTATGATGAGAAGTACGCGCTCGGCTTCGAAAACTGTCTCATAACTGAATCTCGCTCCCGACCCCCCGGGGAGGTCTTATGGCATTGGAGAAGGTCGAAAAGATCTGGATGAACGGCGAGTTTGTCGATTGGGATGACGCCAAAATCCACATACTCTCCCATGTCGTTCATTACGGCAGTTCTGTCTTCGAGGGTCTCCGCTGCTACAAGAATGCCCGCGGCTCGGCGATTTTCCGCCTGCAGGATCACACCAAGCGCCTCTTCAACTCTGCCAAGATTTACCGCATGGATGTGCCCTACACGCCGGAAGAGATTAACGCGGCGACGGTGGAACTGATCTCGGCCAACAACATGGAAGAATGCTACATCCGCCCGGTGATCTACCGCGGCTACGGTTCCATGGGGGTCAATCCCTTCGGCTGTCCCGTTGATGTCGCCATCGCCGTCTGGGACTGGGGCAAATACCTCGGCCCGGAGGCGCTCGAAAAAGGTGTCGATGTCTGCGTCTCTTCCTGGCACCGCATGGCCCCAAACACATTCCCGGCCATGGCCAAGTCGGCCGCCAACTACATGAATTCGCAACTGATCAAGATGGAAGCGATTGCCAACGGATTTGTCGAGGGGATCGCGCTCGACACTGCTGGTTTCATTTCTGAGGGATCAGGTGAGAATGCCTTCCTGATCAAAGACGGAGTCGTCTACACACCGCCGCTATCATCATCCATCCTGCCCGGTATCACGCGCGACACGGTGATGAAGCTGGCCGAAGAAATGGGATTGAAGGTCGTCGAGGAACGCCTCCAGCGCGAAGCACTCTACATCGCCGACGAAGTGTTTCTCACCGGAAGCGCCGCCGAAATCACCCCGATCGCCTCGGTCGACCGGATCACAGTCGGCAGCGGGCATCGCGGCCCGATCACCAAGCGACTTCAGGACCGCTACTTCTCGATCTTGCTCGGCCAATCTCCCGACAAGTATGGCTGGTTGACACCGGTGACGATCAAGCGCCAGCAGCCCGTCGCGGCCCGCTAACTTCCTGACTCTCTTGGACGTTGATGGTCACAAGGCCCGATTCAGATCGGGCGTTGTCACCACTGGCGTCGGCCACGCCTGCGTCCGAGCGGATCGAAGTTGATTTCGAGGAGCCTGCGAACCGCCGATAGTTCGGGCACAAATGAGAGAATCTCGGCTGTAATCTCCCGCCGGATGCGAGGTCTCACGGAGCCTAGTAGTCCAACAATGGCGACAGCAATGTTCCCCTCGTATGGCTCGTGTTGAGCCAGCGCCACACAGAGCTCCTTCGGTGTCGCCAACCTTGGCGGCGGCGACAAGGTGTTGAGGCCGATTGCAAGGTCGTATGCAGCAAGACTTGCGTATCGTGAATCTCCGTGCCTGATGATTACAGACCAAAGCGAATCCATCCGCGCGCCGGGGTCATACCGACTACGGGCGACGCAAAACTCATCCAAAACAACCGAATCTTGTGGGGATTCTTCTGCGACCACAAAGACCACGGTATCGTAAAGCATGGCGCATGGGCCCGTTAGAGAGTTCCGCCAAGGATCTGGCCAGTATCGTAGCTCCGCTCGAATTGTCCCCTTCGGCCACGGTGAAAAACCCGTGCGCGAATCACGCGGGTGATCTGCAGAGTTCTCGAAACGTGGCCCGATCAGCAATCCGTATCCGACATGCGTTTGACCGGGACTGAGATGACGGTCTGAGGAGGTATCGAGCCCGCCCCAGCATACATCGCCGGTCGGGCATCGTATAGTGTCACCCGAGTCGAGATTTACCGCCACAACCGTCATGTGATAAAAGCTCAACGAGTTGATAAACACCGCGGTGTCACCGTCGTTAAGACCTTTCAACCAGATAAAGGCCTTCTCGAATGGGAGTATCGAATCCTTGACCGGCTTGGCCCCAAACACTATCGGGCACTTGCCGGCCACCGGTCCTACCTGACAGAGTGAGATGAGAATGGCCCCTACAATCGTGGACGTGGGCCATGAATGAATTCGCAAGATGCCTCCTGACTTCCCTCATACTACCGGTGACTCGATCGGGAATTCCAGATCATCTTGACATTAGTGCCCCAACGGCACTTGCTCTCGGTCATCTGCTTTGGTATCTCCCGGGTTGTTGATCTGGCCCCAAGGCCAGTTAGGAGAACAGAATGTCAGCCCTATCCCAAACTGACCCCGAACTCTACGCCGCCATCGTCGGCGAAACCCACCGCGAAGCCGAAAAACTCGAACTGATCGCTTCGGAGAATTTCGTCTCCGAGGCCGTTCTTGAAGCGCTCGGCGGCGTGATGACCAACAAGTACGCCGAGGGCTACCCCGGCAAGCGTTACTACGGCGGCTGCGAATTCGTCGATATCGCCGAGAATCTGGCCCGAGAACGCGCCAAGGCGCTCTTTGGCTGTGAGCATGCCAATGTTCAGCCGCATTCAGGCTCGCAGGCGAACATGGGGGTGTATTTTTCCGTGCTCAAGCCCGGCGACCGGATCATGGGACTGAATTTGTCCCATGGCGGCCACTTGACCCACGGGCACCCACTGAATTTCTCCGGGTTCCTCTTCCAGGTGAGCGACTACGGCGTCACTCGGGAAACAGAAACCATCGATTACGATGCCATGATCGCCAAGGCCAAAGAGGTTCAGCCGAAAATGATCGTGGCAGGGGCTTCGGCCTACCCGCGCACGCTCGACTTCGTCAAGTTCCGCGAAGCTGCCGATGCCTGCGGCGCCTATCTCATGGTAGACATCGCCCACATCGCCGGTCTGATTGTCGCCGGACTGCACCCGTCGCCTGTACCCTACGCCGACTTCGTCACTACAACCACGCATAAGACCCTGCGCGGCCCGCGCGGCGGCATGATCATGTGCAAGGAGAAGTACGCTAAAGATCTCGACCGCACCGTCATGCCCGGGATCCAGGGCGGCCCGCTCATGCACGTGATCTCTGCCAAAGCCGTGGCATTCAAAGAAGCGCTGGAGCCTGAGTTCAAGGTCTACCAAAAGCAGATCGTCGCCAACGCCAAGGCCATGGCTGAGCGGCTAAAATCACACGGCTACCACATCGTGTCCGGCGGCACCGATACCCATCTTATGCTGGTTTCATTCATCGAAAAGAAGATCACAGGCAAAGCGGTCGAGCAGGCGCTTGACCGCGCCGGAATCACAGTGAACAAGAACGCCGTCCCCTTCGATCCGGAGAAGCCGCTGGTCACTTCCGGCATCCGCATCGGCACACCGGCTATCACCACGCGCGGGATGAGAGAGCCGGAGATGGAACGAATCGCAGACATGATCCATCGTGTGATCGCCAATTTGGGCGATTCGACGGTAGAATCGTCTGTGGCCGACGATGTCCGTTCGCTTTGCCGGAAATTCCCGCTCTATGCCACCCGCCTCCGTGCCAGTGAGGGTGTCGCCGCGCCGAACTCGTAAAACCCCGAGCTGGGAGGGCAGTATGCTGGCATCATTCACCATTTCACCGGTAGGCGATGGGGAGTCTCTCTCTCGATCCGTTGCCGATATTGTCAAACTGATCGACGACAGCGGACTGGATTACCAACTCACAGCCATGGCGACCGTGATTGAGGGCGAGCCTGAACGCATTTTTGCACTCTTGCAGAAGTGCCATGCGGAATTGAAGAAATCACACCATCGCGTCACCTCGCATATCATGATCGACGACCGTGGCGACGACATGGGACGACTCGTAGCGAAAGTCGACAAAGTCGAGAGGCTGTTGGCGGAGTCCAATCCCGTATCATCTGTGCACTCATGACCGTTACCGATTACTCCGTTGTGCTCTCGACCTGCGCGACCAAGCGCGAAGCCGAGCAGATCGCCGAGCGTCTCGTTGCCGACGGCTCCGCCGCCTGCGTCAACATCGTCGAGAAAGTCACCTCGATTTACCGGTGGAAGGGCAAGATCGAGAAGGGAAGCGAGTGCCTTGTGATCGTCAAAACCCGGGCAGCCCTGACCAACCGTGTGATCAGGACTATCGAGGGTTTCTCATCCTATGATTGCCCTGAGGCCATCGTCCTTCCCGTGACCGACGGTTCTCCCGATTATCTCCGCTGGATCGACGACGCGACCGAATCGATCTGATTCAATTGGTCGATGTGCGATTTTGCCGTGGCGCAACTTCGTGCGACATGACAGATTCCCGTCGTGACACATCCCCTCATCACTCTCACGACCGACTTCGGCAACTCTGAAGGCACCGCCGGAGCATTAGACACTGGGTCTTCAGAGATTGAATCTTCCCAAGACTTGCTGTTTCGATCTTTGCGCAATCAAAGCGGCGTGTCTGAGTGCTTCCCAAATCGGTGACCTTGACCCTCTGAACCAGGGAATCGCGATCTCACGACCTCCGTATTTTCGCTTGTACTCGCCGCCGCCGCCCATATCGTAGTTCATCACTCCCCGACTGCGCCAGTGGCGGATTGCAGACCACTGAAGTGCTTCATTGGGCCGGGAGGATCGCTCATCGGGAAGACTGGCTCCCCCCCAGAAGTACATGGACTGCGAATCTGCCGGGAATATGCCGGTAGCAATGCAATGCCCTGATGCATCTTCTGCGCGCAAGAGTAGAAGTCTGCCAGTGGGACTTACGTGGCGAATGAGTGATCGTATACGTTCTACGCCATATGGCGGTACAAGTCTCTGACGCTTGAACACCCTTCGAAGCTGTTCAAAGTATTCGTCGGCAAACTCAGTGGTGTTGGCCTCCTTTATCTTGATCCCATCCTTTTCCGCTTTTCGAATGCAACGACGGCACGCCGGTGACATGCGCTCGAAGATCTCGTCTTCGGAAATCGAAAGATCGACCTCGAAGCCCGAGTACACACGATGAACCATGCGAACGTCGTCGGCCATCGACACGGTAGCACCTCGGTGCATTAGTTCGAAGTGAATGCAGTGAAGGCTCTTGAAGACGAATTCGGGAAGCAAGCGGAGCGCCTCTGGCAAGTCTGAGTGGGAGATGAGGTTGAATCCCATATACGGAGTGGTCCAGCCGGGGAAAGGCGAGCCGAAGATCCGCAGTCCGAGTTTTCGGATGATCATTCCGGTCAGCGATCCACGAGGCGTGCCATCCTCATGAAGCACGGCCGAAACCGGTTCGCCACCCTGGGTTTCAACCAGGAAGTCCAGCCAGGCGGACGACTGAAAAACGGTGAAGTCCCGCGATCGCTCCGCATAGGGGTGAGAAGCGTAGTCAGTCCGTTCCAGTTGCAAGCCCATCTCGATCATGTCCCCGAGAACTTAGATCTACCGAAGCGAAATACCCATCCGCCAGACGCTTGACTTGCCACCCCGTGGCAATATGTAATCGTACGCTCGCAGTGTTTGGCAAATCAATGTAGGCATCCAAGCGGTTCACGTCGCTGCCCAGTAATCGTTTCATGAGCGAGTAGTAAAGTGAGGATCCGATGCCACTGCCGCGAAAACGTGGGTCCACGCCGACATGTACCACCTTGGCAACCTGCGGGGAGGAGTCTTCCCATCGGCGACCATCGTCCACTGGCCATCCACCGAGCGTGGGGTCGTCCCGCGGTGCGGCTGGTAAGTCAACTTGAGCCCTGCCTCGAGATTCCTGCCCTCTCAGCCGTGCAATCAGTATCCGCGCGCCGATGAGAGGGTGTCGCAAGACGAATCCCATCCAAAATTCGCGCCAGTCGGCTATGGCGATGACGTATCCGGCCAATTCCGAACCAGACGAGCACACCAGTATGTGAATTCGGCGATCCGCATACGATTCCCGAATCATCGCGCGATAAATGGATTCGCGCGAAATACGGGCGATTGTGCATTGGAGGCGGAGGAGAAGCTGAACAAGCGCGTCCTCATCCGGAGGGGTCAGTAATCTGCACGTAAATTGGGCCATACTCTCAAGTGCTGATCAATGCCATCACCGAGTACCCACGCTCAACTTGTGGAACAACCACTGACGCTCCATTTGAGCTCGCTGTCGCCTTGTCAACTGATGCCCACCACGGTTTGCGCGAAGGTAATCGAGCACCGTCCCGGCAGGGACAAACCAGCCATTCTTCTGCGACAATCTCACCATCAGCTCTCTGAAGCGACGGTCCAAAACGCCCGCTTCCTGAAAGCCCGACGCAAAGTGGGTATAGACAATGCACGCCCCACCTTCAGCTTCAAGCAGATCTTGATTCGACTCGCTCAGCAGTTGTCGATAAGTGAGGACGTTTGCCCCTTCCGACGACGCAAACCACCAGTTCACGTAAGCACGTTTGGAATCGTGATAGGGCATGTAAGGGCACGCGCGAAGCGTGTTAATGCCAGAAAACGAAAAATCCCGACAATAGGTCAGGTGGCGCTGACAGAGGTCACCCCAGAAGACTTCATCCCCCTCGGTGTGACCGCGAAAGTACCCGCTGTTCCGAAATCGGGTCAGCAAATTGTAAACTGCACGATTGACTCCACTCATGCGTGCGTCGCCCCAGTATATCCCCTCGGCATTTCGAGAGTGATTTGCCATGACTTTGGGTTCGTGCCCAAACGTCTCCACGAATGCCCGCAGTCCCGACTCAGTTGCAACCCGCTTGGAAGTGTGCCATGTGTTCAAATGCCAGCCGATCTCAAACCCAATCGCCTGCAGCCAGCGCAGCCAAGCGAGATAGGCTCCGTCCTGGCAGGTCTCTCCCTCCAGATCGCTTGGCTCGGAACCGCGTACCTGCCAGACCGACTTGGTCGTTCTGAAACCAATATCCGCTAGAAACGCATAGACCTCTCCGACATTCGCAGTCGTAGACCTGTCAGTGTCATCGAAGATAGTGAAGGCAAAGCGCCTTCCATCCGGCCAGACCAACGGGACCTCTTGTGGGAGCATCATCATCAATCTACACGATCGTCGTCGACTTGGCCAGATAATGCCTGTAGGTGGCCGAGATATTTCATAGAGGTCGAAAATGACTTCGCATCAACAACGGAAATTTCCTACCCTAGAGCCACCCGTGAGTACGCCCTGATATGACGAGCCCCTTGCCTCTCATCACTCTCACGACCGACTTCGGCAACTCTGAAGGCACCGCCGGAGCCATGATCGGTGTCATCAAATCGATCTGCCCTGAGGCCGAAGTCTTGAGCGTTGCCCACGATATTCCGCCGCATGACATCGTACACGGCGCTTGGGCGCTCTATCAATCAGCGCCTTTTTTTCCGCCCGGGACGATCCATATCGCGGTGGTCGACCCAGGGGTGGGCACGCGACGCCGGGCCATCCTGATCGCGACCGAGAAGGGGTTTCTCCTCGGGCCGGACAACGGTATGCTGGGCTGGGCGGCAAACGCCATGAGCCCCAAGCGGTGTTTCGCGATCGAGAATACGGCCTACCGTCTGGGAGTGCCGGGGCTTACATTCGATGGCCGTGATCTGTTCGCGCCGGTCGCCGCGCACCTGGCTAACGGTGTCGAACCGTCCGAAATCGGCCACGAAGTTCCGGCCGTGGTCGAGTTGTCGTGGCCGGAGCCGGTGGTCAGAGGTGGACGTATCGAGGGGGAAGTGTTGCTCGACGATCGGTTTGGAAACCTAATCACCAATATTCCCGTGTCGCTCATGGCGGAGATCTTCGGCGATGGCGCGATTTTGGTTACGCTAGATGATCGTCCCGTCGGCGGACTATCGCGCGGCTACGCCGGCATTGAAGGGCATTTGGGAGCCGTCATTAATGGTACCGGCCTGCTTGAAATCGCCGTCCCCGAAGGATCGGCGGCGGCGCTGACTGGTGGCCGTCGCTGTGACCGGGTGGTCGTGACGGGACGGGTCTAACCTATGCGCTGCCCATTCTGTGGATTCGAAGAAGATCGTGTCGTCGACTCGCGTTCAGTTCGCGAGGGGAGAGGCGTGCGTCGCCGGCGTGAGTGTCTGCGCTGCAGCGAGCGCTTCACCACCTACGAGTATGTCGAAAAAGTCGAACTGATGGTGATCAAGGTCGATGGGCGTCAGGAACCGTACGACCGCAGCAAACTGATCGAGGGACTGCGCGTCGCGTGCAAGAAACGCCCTATCGATCAACGCAAAATCGAGGCCATGGTCGATGAGGTGGAAAAGCGTCTCTATGCTCTCTCCAAAGGCGAAGTCACATCCAAGTTCATCGGCGAAACTGTCATGGACATTCTGCGCGTCACCGATGATGTCGCCTATGTGCGTTTCGCATCGGTCTATCGCAAATTCCAGGACAAGACGGAGTTCGTCGAAGAGCTGAAGCGCATGTTGGAATAGTGGATGACTATAGTGGTATTTTCGTTTTTTGACCTCTCCCCAAACGGGAGAGGTCGATCCGCCGAAGGCGGATCGGGTGAGGGTGAAAACTTGGATGCACGCCGAGTCTGACAAACGTGAAATGTCATTCCTCGAGCATCTCGAGGAACTGCGTTGGCGATTGGTCAAATCGGCGGGAGTGATTCTGCTTTTCTCCATCGTCGCCTACTTCTTCACCGATCCGATACTCAACTTTCTGACGCGCGACATCGATGCGGTCTACTTCAACGCGCCTGCCGAGGCGTTTTCAGTCCGCATCAAGCTGTCGATCATCGCGGGTCTTCTGGCGGCCCTGCCCGTTGTCTTTTGGCAGATCTGGCAGTTTGTCGTGCCCGGACTCTACCGCAGCGAGGCGCGGCTGGTGATACCGGTGGTGGTCCTGGCCACCATCTCCTTTGTCGGGGGCGCGGCATTCTGCTTCTACTTGGTCCTGCCGGTCGGAATGAAATTCCTACTGGGCTTCGGCACGGAAAAAATCCAGCCGCTCATCAGTGTCGGGCGTTACATCAGCTTTGTCACATGGATGTGTCTCGGATTCGGTGTCGTTTTTGAACTTCCGATCGTCTCCTTTTTTCTCGGCCGGATCGGGCTGATTGACTCCGGCATGCTTAAGCGCGTCCGGCGCTATGCCGTTGTCGGCATTCTGGTTCTTGCGGCGGCGATTACGCCGTCGCCCGACGTGTTTTCCCAGCTCATGCTTGCCGGTCCTCTCTATGTCCTCTATGAACTCTCGATCGTCATCGTACGCCTCACCGGTCGGCGCGGTTAATGACAGAGTTCCGCAATCGGCGGGATCTGTCACTATTCAAGTGAATAGAGTAGAATTTTGTTGACACGATGTGGCTGCGGCCTATCTTTGGTACTGTTCGGACAGGCCCCTTCTACCGCTGTGTGACAACCCCAAACGTCCGTGATCCGTTGACGGGAATGGTGCAGTCAATTATCCGTCTCGGGACACGCGCAACAGGATGAGTCGTTCATGCCGTGTGTCAAACGTGGGTAGCGTTGTACCTGTCGGCTGCCGCGGATGTACAGGCCCTTGGTTTAGAGGCGAAGGATCAGAATCCGCAACAAGGGAAAGGTGGTGACGCAGTTGCCGGAAGGAGATGTGAAGTGGTTTAACGATGCGAAGGGTTATGGCTTTATCCGTCAGGATGGCGACAACCGGGATGTCTTCGTGCACTACAGCGTGATTGTCGGGGACGGATTCAAAACTCTGAAAGAAGGCGAAAGGGTCGTCTTCGAGGTCGCCCAAGGTCCAAAAGGGCTCCAAGCCACCAACGTGGCCCGGGCCTGACCTAGAGCTTCCCGAGATCGCTATCAAACCACGATTATTGCCAAAGGGCGCGCGCAAGCGCGCCCTTTCTTATTTCATTGTAATGCAATACATTGCGGCATATTTCTATAGTTTCTCTTAAGCAGTTTCGGTAATTGATTGCCTTTAATCGGTCTTAAGGGAATATAGTTCGACAGACCGGGTGGACGGCGGGGCCAATCTGTCCGAACTTTGGTTATAAAAGGTAGATTTTGCCCAGAAAATCCGATCCGAACGGTACGGATCATGCATAAAGCCGTGGAACAAGGACCTCTGAAACCCGACCCCGAAGGCTCGAAGAACACCCAGGGGATGGTCTGCGTGCCGCTGGAGTCGGAAGTCCCGTTTCCCATGGCGGTGGTTTCCGCCGTTCTGCGGTTCTCGTACGCCTACGAGGCCGTGTCGCAGAGCCAGGATGGGGCTCTCCTTTGGGTCTACTGGCAATCCTCAGACGTCGATCCACGCAAGTCCATCGAGACATTGCCCGCCATCGGGGTTGTTTGCCGTCTTCTGTCATCGCGCGAGCTGGGACCTGGGCAACTGCGCGTCGACTTTGAAGGGCTTTACCGCGCCCGTCGTCGTTCTCTGGGTAACACTGACCTGCTGGTCTGGGCGGAAGTGGAAGCGGTAGCTGAGTCGGCTGACGTGACGAGTGCGGTCCGTGACAAGATCGACAACTGCTACGATTTGCTGTCGACCCTCGTGCAGAATTCGCAGCAGTACCCCGCGGAACTCATGCGGATCGCGGATCTGGCGCGCGATCGCGCCGATCACTTCTCAGATAGAATCGGTGCGGCGGTTCACTTCTCTCAAGACGATAAGTGGCGACTGAGCCAGCTCGCCGATCCTTCGGTGAGGATCGACTTGCTCGCTGAACTCTTGCGCGCCGAAGTCGAAGCAACTGGCCGGCGCGCGGATCTGGCGCGGCGTGTCAAGGCATCGACGGAACGGCGCAAGAAGGCGGAGTTGCTTAGATCTGAACTCGTTGCCTTGCGCCGGGAGCTGGAGACTCTCGAGCCCGGGGCCAATGAATACGACCAGTTGGCGGAGCAAATCGCCGGATCCGGGCTCCCCGTGACCGTGGCGCGGCGCGCCCGCAGCGAGCTTGAACGTCTGCGGATGATCTCGACAGCCTCGGCCGAGTACACCGAAATCCGCAATTACATCGACTGGCTCATACATATCCCGTGGACGGCCAAAGCCCATGAGCGCACCGATGGCGATGAGATTCGTCGCATGCTTGACAGCCAGTTTTATGGTCAGAAGCGCGCCAAGGATCGTGTCTGCGAATACCTCGCTGTCATGCACCGCACTGGACGGCCCGCGCCCAATGTTCTGTGCCTGACCGGCGCCTCCGGTATCGGTAAAACCCAGCTTGCCAAGGGCATCGCCAAGGGCTTGCGGCGTCCGCTGATCACGCTCAATCTTGGTCTATTGCGCTCGGAGGGCGTGCTCAAAGGCAATCGCCGGACATTCCCCGGCGCGATGCCAGGACGACTCGTTCGCCAATTGCGCGCCGTCGAAGTTGTCAATCCGGTCTGCCTGCTCGAAGACGTCGACCGGCTCGGCACGGAAATCAACCGTCCCGATCTCTCTGCCATCCTGCTCGAAGCAATGGACCCGGAGATCAACAGCGAGTTCTGGGATTACTATCTCGAGTTTCCGTACGACCTTTCGAAGATCCTGTATATCTGCACCGCCACCGATCCAGAAAGCGTCCCCGAAATGCTCGGTGAGCACTTGGAGTTTGTCGAACTTCCCGGCTACCTCCTCGAGGAAAAGATCGAAATCACATTCAAGCATCTTTGGCCGCGTCAATTGGCGCTGCACAACCTGCCGGAGGAGGAATTCACGCTCACTGTGGCGGCGGTGCAGAAGGTCATTCGCGAGTACACGCTTGAGGCAGGACTTTCATACCTGAACAAGTGTCTTGAAGTTGTCTGCCGGCACTTGGCGGGTCAGCGCGCCGCGGGTCAGCGTGGATTCGTGCGTGTCGGCGCCCAGCATGTTGAGCGTCTCCTTGGCACTCCCGTTTTCATTCCGGAGAAGGCCGAGGTCAAGCCCGAGATCGGCGTGGCGATGGGAGTCGCCTGGACCCAGGCCGGCGGCGATATCATGCTCATCGAAGCTCTGAAGATGCGTGGCTCGGGACAAGTGATCTCAACTGGTTCACTCGGGGACGTCATGCGCGAGTCGATCCAAGCCGCGCACTCCTACGTGCGTTCACGCGCCGACTGGCTGGGGATACCGCACTCTGATTTTGCCAGCTACGATATTCATGTCCACTTTCCCTCGGGTGCCATTCCCAAAGACGGCCCCTCGGCGGGTATCACGGTCTCGGTCGTCATCGCCTCGGTGATGTCTGAACGCCCGATTCGCAACGATTACGCGATGACTGGCGAGGTTTCCCTGCGCGGCAAGGTCCTCCCCGTGGGTGGCATCAAGGAGAAGGTAGCGGCGGCGCACCGCGTCGGCATTCACAAGATCATCGTACCCGCGCAGAATGTTAAGGACCTCCAGGACGTGCCTAGGCGGGTCGCTAAGGAGATGACGTACATCCCGGTCGAGACGGTGGATGAGGTATTCGAGGCAGTTCTCCTTGATTTTGATCCTGCGAAGGCGAGTTTGGAGAAACTTTTGCGAATGGAAATGGTTAGAAAGCACACGGCACGTCGTCAGAAGGCCGCGGCGCGGGCAAAGTCACGCGCGAAAGCCCGGCCGCGCGGCGGAGCAAAAGCGCGACCGTCCGGACGCCGTCGAGCCAAATGATGCCAGATGGAAAGAGAATACTTGTGATCCGGCTTTAATGGCCGGATTTTCGTTTCTGGAGACCACAGAGACCGCAGGGGGCGTATTACATGGGATCTTCTCGCGGCGAGCGTGGATAGCGTCAACCCTAGGACTGGACCATCAAGGAGGAGTGAGTGAAGAAGTTCGTTCTCATCGTGCTGGCGTTCGTGTTCGGGGGCACTGGACTGTCCCACGCGCAGGGTGGTTCCAAGGACAATGACCCGCTTCTGCAGGCTCTACAAAGCGAAATGTCGCGTTCGGTCAAACGCCTGCGCCTCGATGATTTTGAGGCGCCCTATTTCATCTCGTACCGATTGACCGATGTCCGTTCGACAAGCCTTCGCGCCAGCTATGGGGCGCTGACCAATGCCGGCGGTGACCGTTACCGCGCCCTCGCGGTCGACGTCCGCGTCGGCGACTATGTGGATGACAACACATCCGACGACGACGGCTTCTATTACGACCCGCGCGACGAGGATGCCTACACGTACTCGCGCCGCTATGCGCCGATCGATAACGATACCGCGGCTCTGAGGCAGGACCTCTGGTTGCTAACCGATTTCCGCTATAAGACGGCGTTGGAAACATTTATCGGCGAACGGGGACGCCGAATTCAGAAGGTCGACAAGCCTGATCGTCCCGATGATTTCTCGCCCTCGGCCAAAGTCGACCGGATCGATCCCATCGACACGTTGGCACTCGACAAGAAGCGCTGGGAAGGACTGGTGAGAGAAATCTCCGCGCGCTTCAAATCTCAACCATTAATCCATGCCTCCGATGTCGATTTCCTGGCGTCAGCTCAGATTCGCTACCTGTTGACCTCAGAGGGCACGCGCCTACGGACGACCACGCACAATTACTCCCTCGGCATTTCGGTCGAGACGCGCGCCGAGGACGGCATGCCGATCTCGCTCGAGACGGTGTGGAAGTCACATCTGCCGGACGGAATGCCAGACTCCACGACGATTGCGCATGCCGCCGACTCCCTGGCCGACTTGCTCCTGCAGCTGCGCAATGCGCCGATCATGGATCCGTACACCGGCCCAGCCATCATCCGACGCGGCGCGTCGGGAGTCTTTTTTCATGAGGCCCTGGGCCACCGCCTGGAGGGCCACCGCACCCGACGTGAATCAGAGGGGCACACGTTCAAACAGAAGATGAACCAACGCATTATCCCGGATTTTCTGAATGTGTACGACGATCCAACTCTCGCGACGGCGGCTGGGACCGAGCTGTACGGTCGCTACGATTTCGACGATGAGGGGGTTACGTCTCAGCGGACACCCCTTGTCGATAAAGGAGTCCTGACCGGTTTTCTCATGTGCCGCACCCCGATCAAAGATATCAAGATTTCCAACGGTCACGGTCGCAGCGATATGTGGAATCCTCCGGTTAGCCGCATGGGATCGCTCTTTGTCACCACCGATGCGCCGCTGTCTTTCGACTCTCTCCGCGCGCGCCTTCTCGATCAATGCAAGCGCGACGGCAAGGAATATGGACTCGTGTTTGAAGACATCGCGGCCGGAGAGACCAACACATCCTCCTACGGAGTGCAGACCCTGCGCATTCGCCCGCGCGTCGTGAAGAAGATCTACGTCGCCGATGGCCGCGAGGAACTGGTCCGCGGCGCCGAGTTGATTGGCACGCCCCTGGCGGTCCTGGAAAGCATCCAAGCGGCGGGGAACGATCCGGGAGTCTTCAACGGTGTTTGTGGGGCCGAGTCCGGCTGGGTTCCCGTTTCGGCCATCGCCCCCAGTGTCCTCGTCGGCGAGATCGAGGTCCAACGTATGGATCGCAACTTGAAGCGCGGCCCGATCCTTCCGCCCCCGCTCCACGATCCGGGTATTTAAGGGTGTCCGAGTGAACCAGATACAAAACGGCGGTCCACCGAGTGGTGGGCCGCTGTCCTCTTTTTCGGCGTGTCAAAAACTGCCGGCTCCTGGTCCAGATGGCACTTCGATTACACGAAAAACACGATCGGACACTATCTTTCCTAGAGAAGTCGTAGTACTTCGAGTGTCCTGACACCTGTTTGCGCATCGGAGATACCATGTTACGCGTCATCCTTGCAGTGATTCTCGCTGCCTTCTCGTTGGTGCCGGTGACCGCCATCGCCTCGTCGATCGATGATCCGGTGACCAGCGCCTTCGCCCCTCGCCAGATTCACGAACTTGAAGCCGCCGCTAAAGCATCGGCTGTGGCTCGCATGAGCTTGGGCTTTACCCCACTTGTCCTTGTCGATCAAGCGGGATTTGACGCGTCCTACTACGGAATCGACCTCAGCATTGACGAAGTCGCGCTGCAGGTGGCGGGATCGGTGACCATGGTCGCGCGGGCGCGCATCGATGAATTCAGTCTCCCGAACCTCAACCTGCTCGACGGGTTGATTGTCGATTCCATTACGTCGCCCGACGGCGTCGTGGGGTGGACGCATACAAGTGGCTTCATCTATATGTCGCTGCCGACCTCGTACGACACCGGTGAAGCATTCGAAGTAAGAGTCTATTACCACGGTCATCCAGTTGAAGGCGGATTGCAGGGGTTCGATTTCGGCGTGCACGGCGCTGGGATTCCCATGATCTCCACACTGTCGGAGCCGTACATGGCGCAGTCCTGGTGGCCGTGCAAGGATACGCCATCCGATAAAGCCGACTCGGTTGACATGCAGGTAACCGTTAATTCTGCTCTGTATGCCGTATCGAACGGGCTTCTCCGCGATTCCATCGACAACGGTGATGGCACGACGACCTACCGCTGGCACGAATCCTATCCAATCACGACCTACCTGGTCTCCTTGGCGATCACCAACTATTCGCGTTTCACCCGCTGGTATCATTACGGTTCCGATTCGATGCCGGTCATGTTCTTCAGCTATCCCGAAAGCTTTGCCAATGCTCAGACCTATTGGCCCGTGGCCGTCACGCAGATCGGCGCGCTGTCGAGCTACTTTGGGCCCTATCCGTTCCTCAATGAGAAATACGGAATCGCCCACTTTACCTGGGGCGGTGCGATGGAACATCAGACTGTCTCGTCGCACACCGGCTTAGGCAGTGGGTTTAATCAGTACCTGACCGTACACGAGCTTTCCCACCAATGGTGGGGAGACATGATCACTTGCCGCGACTGGCATCACATCTGGCTCAACGAGGGTTTCGCTTCCTACGCCGAAGCGCTCTGGGCGGAATATAACGGCGGCGCGACAGCCTATCGTTCCTACATGCTCGGCATGGAGTACTTTGACGGCGGCCGTATCTACATCGACGACACCACCGATGTTTGGAACATCTTCAGCCAGCGCGTCTACGACAAAGGCGCTTGGGTCCTGCACATGTTGAGGGGAATTGTGGGACAGGAAACATTTTTCCAGATTTTGCAGACTTACTACGCCGATCCGCGATATCAGCACAAGGACGCAATCACCGAAGACTTCCGCGATCTGGCGGAAACCGTCTCAGGTCAGGATCTGGATTGGTTCTTCCAGGATTGGATTTACGGTTACTATTACCCGCATTACTATTACTCCTCGCTCAGTCGACCGCGCACGGATGGAAAGCACGACCTCTTCATCCATCTTCGCCAGGAGCAGTTCACGACACCGCAGGTATTCCGCATGCCGCTTGATCTCGTCTTGTGGTATGGTGGGGATGCCGATACGGTGCGTGTATGGAATGATCAGCGCGATCAGGATTATTGGCTCGTCATGGATGATCCCAAGACTGTCTCGCAATTAGATCCACTGAACTGGATCCTTAACAAGACAACCTCTGAGCTCTATGCGCTGCAAGTCGTCTCTGAGAGTCTGATGACCGCCGAGCAATTCATCCCGTATTCCGACTCCGTGGTGGCGGCCTGCCGTGATTTGGAGGCGACGATCACCTACTCGATTGTCAGTGGCGCCCTCCCTTCGGGCCTTACCCTGGACCCGGTGACAGGTCGCATCAGTGGCACCCCGCTGGACACGGCGGATGCAAGCGTTACCTTCCGGGTCAGTGCCCCCGGCAACCCGAACGATGACAAATCCCTGACCATCGTCGTCGAGGAGGGGAGTTACCTGCCCGGCGACCAGAACAGCGATCGCACGCTCGACATCCTGGATGTCGTGGGGCTCGTTGGCTATGTGTTCCGCTCCGAGTCAGGGCCAACCCCGCTTGACGCGGCCGATACAAACGGCGACTGCCAGGCTGATATCGTGGATGTGGTCACCTTGATCGGATATGTCTGGCGCAACGGGCCACTGCCCGTTCCGGGGTGCCTGGAATAGGCACGCCAACTTTTAGGCCGGCGGCAAAAAAAGTCACAAATACTCCAGCATCTTGCCGTACCAACTTTAGAAAACGCGTCGCCGGAGCGCATGGCAGCCCTCCCCGTTCTTCTGCCCGGTTCCAGCGGCCACAGCCCGATTCCGAGTAAGTCCCACAGCGTCACATCGTGATCTCTGAGCAGTAGTGGTCAGAGATTGGCCCTTTACCAAGGCGATCTTTCACGTTTCAAGCCGCGGGAGGCCTACGATGCCGAAACGCAAAACAATCCCGTTCACACGTAGCGCTCAGAAAGAGCAGTGGAATCTCTATGGCCTGCAGTCGCTGGCGCCAGACAGATTCGCGCGCGTCGTGGACCGGATTCTGGACGGACGGTACCTCGTCTTTCGTCCATCTCCGCCACCTCGCCTGACGGTTTGACGGGTGCCGCGGGCTCCCGGCCCGCGATGCCCCGATCGCGAAAAACATGGATGTGTGCTTCAAGAGGGCGCGGGTGCCGTGCCCTCTTCATTCTGGGCGGGCGACGAAGTTGCAAAATAGAGGCCGTCCGGAATTCCCCACCACGCTTTCGCGCAGGCAGGCTTCACTTCCAGACGAAATTCGTCCCAATGTTCAAGAAGAAGAAGTTGAGAGGGCGCAGGTACCTGGCCGCGTCGGAGTCAATCATCCCAACAAGGTCCTCCACGGTGGTCCCGACCGCGACGTGCAACTCTTTGTCGAGTTGGAGCCAATCCCGATGAGTGGTTGAGTACCCCGCGCCGATCCAGAGCGGGATGTACCGGTGACGGACAGGGCGCACTGTCAGCCAATAGATGTAATCATCATACTGCTCATTCGAATGGGCGATGAACCGGCTCTCACCCGAGAAGAATGAGCGCTTTACAGAAATCTTCAGATCCCAGCGCGGAGGTGGGCCGGGGCGTGTGTGATGATAGGCGGCCAGCACACCCACTGTGTTGAAAGCGAGATCCGAGGCGCCGAAGCCCTGACCGGGATTGTACGCGTCGATAGGGTACTCCACGAGAAAAGTCCACATCCAGGCATGCACCGCCGCCGCGCGGCGTGCCCCAGTCGAAGACAACCCTGTCCAGGCGTACCCCGTGGTCAGCGCCCGCGTGAGTTCATAGGCGGCGAAAAGGTGAGATGTCTCATCGCTGAGCGCCAAACCGTCGTGCAAATCGTCTTTGAAATGGAATTGCCCATTCGACAGTCCCCATGAGGCTTGCGACTGCTCGTAGGCCAGGTATCCGGCAAATGCATTCACACCCCCCCAAACGGCCAATCGGTTCTTGCTGAATGAAGGTATGCCCAGCGCCACCGGTTCGCTGAGGTCAATCGGCTGTGGGGAAAGCAAGTCATGGAGAACCGGCCGTCTCAATTCACGTATGGTCAAATCGGTGAGCTCGCCCGGTGCGGACAATGAGGCGTATGCCTGGACTGGCAAAACGAGCATCGCAACGACGGAGATGAATTCGAAAACTGCCTTTTTCAATCGCGTTATCTCCACGGACCCGATGACAAGATGGCTTGGAATCGCCGTGTGTCAAGCGCCCTCTCCATCGGACCCGCGCAGTCAGCCGAACTATCTATGCCGCAATGGATAAATCCGTTGCCGTCATCTGACTGACGGGGCTATTTTCAGCGATTTCCCCGACCGACGTCAAAGGTCCCGGCCGGGGCAGGGACTCAAGGGATGATTGTCACCCACGTCTACCAGCCCGATCGCGGGATCATTCGTCGCGAAGGCATTGAAGCCTTCGATGAACTGCTGCGTTCACAAAACCAGGTCTTCTGGGTCGATTTCTATGATCCAACAGATGAAGAGTCTTACGCACTCAAAGCCGACTTCAACTTCCACCCGTTGGCAATCGAAGACGTCATCGCCGAACTTCCCGGGCCCAAAGTCGACGATTACGGCCAATACTTGTTCGTTGTCTTCAAGGTTGCCGACTATCACTCGGGTGCCGACGGACTCTCGTTCCGCGAAATCGACGTTTTTCTTCTGCGGAATGGAGTGGTGACCATCCACTATGACACTCTCAAACCATTGGATGCCGTCACCCGTCGATGTCAGAGCGACGAACGTGTCCTTTCACGCGGCGCCGACTTCATGTTTCATACGATCCTGGATCACATTGTCGATCACTACGACCACACGCTCGAGCGCATCGAGGACGAGGTCGACGCAGTCGAGGATGAGGTCTTCGAGAATCCCAGTTCGGAGATCACCAAGCGTGTCTTCAACCTGAAGCGCGACCTGTCTCAGCTCAAGCGCGTTGCGACTCCCCAGCGTGAGATTCTCAATCGCTTCGCCCGCGATCAATTCCCGCTCATTGGCTCGCAGGCGCGGATCTATTTCCGCGACGTGTTCGACCATATGCACCGTATCACCGATCTGGCGGATTCCTTGCGAGACACACTCACGTCTGCGCTCGAAGTCCATTACTCGACAGCCCAGCAACGCGCCAACGACACGATCAAGGTGTTGACCGTCATCGCCACGGTGTTTCTGCCGGTTTACCTGCTCACGGGGATCTTCGGCATGAACTTCAAATCGATGCCTGAGATCGAATGGGAGTACGGATATCTCTTCTTTTGGGTACTGTCCGGGCTCACGGCGCTTGGAATGTACTGGTTTATCAAAACACGTAAGTGGCTCTGAGGCCGCAGCCATCCGACAGGACCTATGGGTCCAATAGGTCTTGTCCGCCTGCCGTAGTGAATTAACCGAGACTATAACATGCCTACTCCTCCCATACATTCCGCCAAAGCCGTTGGCCGCCATCGACTGTATCTCGACGTTCTCTACGATCCGGATCGCACTGGCCGGTTCTTCATGTGGCCGCATCCGACTCCGGCCGCGTTCCAGGCCTGCGCGCGGCATTTTAACCGTACGCCAGTCGACCGGAAAACCGCTTCGGCCATGCTGGTGCGCCAGAACCAATATCTCGGCGCCCCCCCGGAGGCAATCGCCGCCGCCGAGTCGTTGAAAGACGCCAACGCAGTCTGTGTATTTACTGGCCAACAGGCGGGGTTATTCGGCGGACCACTCTACACGATCCATAAAGCCATCACAATTCTCAATTGGACCAAACGGTTGCGTGAAGTCCTCAAACGCCCCGTCGTTCCGATCTTCTGGATCGCCTCCGATGACCACGACTTCGAGGAGATTCGCTGGACAGCGTTTCCCAACAAACAGAATCAGGTTCAGAAGCTGACACTCGATATCCCGGCTCTGGCACAACGCACCCCGGCATCGCAAATCAAATTGGGCAATGGGATTCGCGAGGTCCTGAACCAGCTCTGGGACGCGCAAGTTGTCACCGAATTCACGCCGGCGATCAGCGAAGCACTCGCCGCGATCTACTGCTCCGATTGCTCGATCACCGATGCCTTTGGCCGACTCATGTCGATGCTCTTTGGCAAGCACGGACTCGTCATGTTCGACCCGTCGGATCCGGAGGCAAAGGCGCTTTGCGCCCCGCTGTTCGCGCAGGAGTTGTCCGGTCACGTACTTACCGCCTCGGCGCTCGGCGAAATCGGTCAGCGTTTGGAAGAGAGCGGCTACCACAAGCAAGTGGATCACCCCGAAGGGCACACACATCTTTTCTATGTCAGCAATGGGCGTCATGCTGTGCGTGGTGCCGACGGCCAGCTTTGGACCGACCCTGAACCCAATCCGATGGCCCCCGAAGTGTGGCTCAAGCGTTTGCAGGACACACCCGCCGCGTTTTCGGCGGGGGTGCTGATGCGTCCAGTCGCCCAGTCGTACCTGTTCCCCGTCGTTGCCGTTGTTTGCGGGCCGTCCGAGATCGCCTACTGGGCCCAATCACGAGCGCTCTTTGACCGTTTCGATGTCACCATGCCGGTCGTCCTTCCTCGGATGTCGGCAACGATCATCGAGAAGAAAATCCAGGCCGGCGTGGAAGCGCTGGGTCATGAGGTTCCCGAGTTCTTTGGCGACATCGAAGCGCTGATAAACAGTCACTTTGACAAGTCATTCCCTTCCGATTTGACTCAACGATTCGAAGCAGAAAAGCAGGACACGTTGGATCGCCTTTCTCGATTGAAGCAGATCGTGACCGGGTTCGAGCCGACGCTGGAGCGGACGTTTGATGTCGACGCAGGGAAAATCGGCGCGACCTGGGCGCACCTTGAGGACAAAGTCTTTCAGGCGCACAAACGCAAGGGGGATGAGATTCGCGCCCGGTTTTACAAGCTGGCCGTGCATCTGCGTCCCGAGGGACGACCGCAGGAGCGCGTATTCGGCATCGTGTACTACATCAACAAGTACGGACCCGGCTTCACTGAGCGAGTGATCGAGCAACTGCCGGTCGGCGCGCCCGATCACCGGATCATCGTGCCATGAGTCTGCTCGCATGAAAATCGCCATCACCTGCTACCCGGTTCCCGGCGGATCGGGCATACTCGCGACCGAGCTGGGCGCCAAGCTGGCCCAACGCGGGCATGAGGTGCATTTCATCTCCAGTTCATTGCCATACCGGCTCGACCGCTTCGGCGTCGAACTGTTCTTCCATGAAGTTGAAACACCGACCTACCCTCTATTCAAGTATCCGCCGTACACGCTGTCTTTGGCCTCAAAGATGATCGAAGTCTCGCAGCAGTTCGGCCTCGACATCCTCCATGCGCATTACGCCGTGCCGCACGCCACCGCGGCCTATCTGGCCAAGCAGGCAATGGGGAAGTCTGCCCCGAAGACTGTGTGCACCCTGCACGGCACCGATATCACGCTGGTTGGCTCGGATCGCTCGTTCTATGAAATCACGCGGTTCTCCATCGACGCCGTTGACGGCGTGACGTCAGTATCGGAGTTCTTGAGAAACAAGACCATCAGCGTCTTCGGCACGCAGAGGCACATCGAGGTTATCCGCAATTTTGTTGATACGTCGCGATTTTATCCGCGCACCGAGTCTGAATGCCATTGCCGGTTTGCCCCCAAAGGGGAGAAGGTCGTGGCGCATTTATCAAACTTCCGCCCGGTGAAAAACGTGATCGGCGTCGTCCAAATGTTCGCGCGTCTGCGGCAGAAGATGCCGGCGAAATTGCTGATGATCGGCGACGGACCGCAGACCGCCGAAGCCTTTGCTCTCGCCAAATCTCTCGGCATTGCCGATGACGTAAAGTTTCTCGGCAATCGCGAGGACGTTGACCAGATTCTCTGTGCCGCCGATGTCTTCCTGCTCCCATCCAATTACGAAGCGTTTGGCCTGGCGGCTCTCGAGGCCATGGCTTGCGGCGTGCCGGTCGTCGCTTCGCGCGTCGGCGGTGTCCCGGAGCTGGTCCAAGAGGGGGTCAACGGTTTTCTCGTTGATCCGGATGACTATGACGCCGGCGCTGATCGGCTATACCAGATTCTGAGCGATGAGGGCACCGCGACTCGCCTCCGGGAATCGGGCCTCAAGTCCGTGCGCGAGAATTTCACCGCCGACGCCGTTGTGCCACTTTATGAGCAGTTTTATGAGAAGGTGCTGGCCAGTTGAGGTCCAATCATAGGTCCTATAAGTCCCATACGTCCTATTGTAACTTTCCTGAGGAAACTCTGAATGCCTGCTACTGCTACTGTTGATGCCCTTGCCTTAGCCGCCCACCGTGACGATGTCGAAATCACCTGCGGCGGGCTCCTGATCAAGTTCGCCGACTTGGGATACAAGACCGGGATCGTGGATTTCACTGCCGGTGAGATGGGCACACGCGGTACCGCGCAGGACCGTGAGAATGAAGCCATTGCCGCCGCCAAGATAATGGGCCTTGCACACCGCGAGAACCTGCACTTGCCGGATGCCAAACTCGAAAACACACTCGAAAACCGCATGGCGGTCGCCGCGGTCATACGGCGACTTCGCCCCCGTCTGGTCGTTTTGCCGCATGGACGGCAGCGACACCCCGATCATCGCATCGCCGGTGAGATCGCCTATGATGCCTGCTATTTCGCGGGGCTGAAGAAAATGGACATCGAGGGCGAGCCGCACCGCCCAAAGAAGATTCTGTACGCCGCTTTCTTTCGCCAGCCGCCATACTCGTTTCTCGTCGATGTCACGGACCAGTACGCCCGCAAGGAGCAGGCGGTCCGCGCTTATGCCTCGCAGTTCGCCACGATCGAGGGACAGACGTCGATATACCAGCCAGGCATCAATCTCTTCGAGCTGATGGAGGTGGAGGCGCGGTCGATGGGACGACTCATCTTCAAGAAGTACGCGGAGGCCTATGTCATCAAAGAGCAGATCGAAATCGACGACCCACTGAAGATGCCCGTGGCCTCAATCTGACCGGCCAATCTCATGACTGACCCCCGACTTCGAGCGGTCGATTCCGAAAAGGACATCGATGCCGCCTGGCGAGAGACTCCGATCGGCGACCTCTTGCGCTACCACAATCTTGGCATCAAACCAAAGGCGTATGAGCGCGCGGAATTGCTCATTGCCATGTGCATGGACAACCGCAAGACACTCAGACTCCCGGACAACTTCGCCTATATCTTGCGGGCGGGTGCCGGAAATCTCCGGCGGATGCAATTTAAGTTCTCCTTCGCCATCGCGGTCGGGGAAGTAAAGGCAATCGCCATCATCGGTCACAGCGACTGTGGCATGAACCAACTCTCCGAGAGACGATCGCAGTTCATTGCCGGTCTGATTCAAAATGGCGGCTGGGATGCGGCTGCGGCCGCACGGCACTTTGACGAGCATGTCGGGGAGTTTCAAATCGTCGACACGATCGCCTTCGCCGAGGACGAGGCCGCGCGGCTGCGCCAGGTCTATCCGCGGATAACCGTGGCCCCACTGTTTTTCACGGTCGAAGA
Organism: uncultured Ignavibacteria bacterium; assembly: GCA_964371625.1. Classification (GTDB taxonomy): domain Bacteria; phylum Zixibacteria; class MSB-5A5; order WJJR01; family WJJR01; genus JACQFV01. Next base: position 1,464,515 of record CAYJMP010000002.1, read on the forward strand.
TGGCCGACTTCACCAGTTGTCAAACCGCGCGCTTACCGACCAAGGGCGGCTTGAAGAGACCCGCAGGTTGTAGTATCATGCCCTTGGAAGAGGATTCGGTCTGGTGGCCGGCGCGGACTTCAAATCCGTAGGCGGTCCTGCACGGCAGGGTCGCGGTGGGTTCGATTCCCACCCCTTCCGCCAAATACGCCGCTGAAATCAACGCCGTGTCGACGCACCCGCCATCAATCGAGATCATTGTCGCCGCGACGGGACTTGAGCGAGACGTTGAGTCACTGGGACGTCCTGTCATCACCGAACACGTTCGCGCCGTCATCGTGGAAATGCGCGAACAGATCAAATCCGGAGATTCCTGGCCCCCGGTCGAATTGATCATCGAACGGGTCCAGAGGCGAATCGCCGCACGGACCCGCCAATTCCCCCAGCGCGTCGTCAACGCCACCGGTGTCCTGCTTCACACCAACCTGGGACGTGCCCCGTGGAGCCGCGAGATGATCGGTGCGATCACTGCCCGACTCGCATCCTACAACTCGCTCGAATTCGCTCTGGACGACGGCACACGTGGCAGGCGGGGCACGGCAGTGGAGGGTGAACTCGCGCAACTGACCGGCGCTGAATCGGCCATGATCGTCAATAATAACGCTGCGGCGATTTACTTGGTTCTGACGGCACTTGCCTGGAATCGCGAAGTCATCATTTCGCGCGGCGAACTTGTCCAGATCGGCGGCGGTTTCCGCATTCCGGAAATTCTCGCGAAGAGTGGCGCGGTCCTGCGCGAAGTCGGCACGACGAATCAGACAAACGCCGCGGATTACGATAAGGCATGCGGGCCGCAGACTGCGACGATTCTCAAAGTTCATCGCTCCAACTTCATTCAAACAGGTTTCGTCTCGGAAGTTGAGCCCAAGGCGCTCGCCGAAATCGGGAAGAAGCATGGCGTCCCCGTGGTCTGGGATCTTGGTTCTGGCGGCGTCGGTCCTGGAGCGATCTGCGAGTATTCGGGCGAACCGACTCTGCGCGCCGCCGTCGGGACCGGCGTGGACTTGGTCACATCATCGGGTGACAAACTCTTCGGCGGTCCACAAGCAGGCTTCGTGCTTGGGCGCACCGATCTTGTCTCGAAACTCAAGTCCGACCCGTTCTACCGCGCACTTCGACCTGACAAAGCGACCCTGCTCGCGATGGAATTCACGGTTAAAGCACATCGCGCCGGGCGCGCCGCAGAGCTAATTCCGCTCTATCAGCTGCTCAGTGTCCCCACCGAAACCTTGCGTTCGCGCGCCCAGTTGATCGCAAAGCAAGCTGGAGAGCGGGCGCTGAAAGCCTCCGTCGCAGAAACACAAGACACATTTGGCGGCGGCGCCGCTCCCGGCAAGACAATCCCCGGCTGGGGCGTACGAATCGAATCTCCCAAGCCGGATGAGCTCGCCAAGCGCGCCCGTGATTTCGATCCACCGATCATTGCCACCGTCGCAGACAATGGTGTACTGTTCTCCATGAGAACGATGTTTGCGGAGGACGATCCGACCTTGACAGAATTCTTGTTCGCGTAGGGGCGTATTGCATACGCCCTTGATGCGAGGGTAGGGCGTATGCAATACGCCCCTACGCGGCCCCCTTAGAATTCCGCATTCCGCAGTCCGCATTCCGCATTACCTTTCCTCCCATGTTCGTCATGGGCACAGCTGGCCACGTCGACCACGGCAAATCCACACTCGTCACCGCGCTTTCCGGGATTGATCCTGATCGTCTGCCCGAAGAGAAGGCACGCGGCATGACCATCGACCTGGGCTTCGCCTGGATGACCACTCCTTCGGAACGGACCATCGGCATTGTCGATGTCCCCGGCCACGAACGCTTCGTCAAGAACATGATCGCCGGTGTCGGCGCGATTGATTTCGTCCTGCTCGTCATCGCCGCCGACGACGGCTGGATGCCGCAGACCGAGGAACATCTGGCGATCCTGCGATTCCTACATGTCGAGCGCGGCATCGCCGTGATCACCAAGAAGTCTCTGGCCGATCCAGATTGGCTTGAATTGGTCAAGAGCGATGTGAGCGAGCGCGTTCGCGGTGTGTTTCCGGCGCAGGCGGAGACCCCGGTCATCGCGGTCGACTCGCTTTCCGGCGAGGGCCTCGATCGACTTCGCACCGCCATCGATGAAACAGTCGGATCGCTCCCCGCACGCCGCGACATCGGCAAGCCACGCCTGTACATTGATCGTGTCTTCGCGATGACCGGGCGTGGCGCCGTGGTGACCGGGACACTGATCGATGGCTCATTCACCTCAGGTCAGAGCATTGCGATTGCGCCGGGTGGGTTCCCTGCGCGCATTCGTGAATTGCAGATTCACAAACGGGCTGTCGACAATGCCGCTCCCGGTCAACGGCTCGCGGTCAACCTGGCTGGTATCGACGCCGATCGGCTGTCACGCGGACAATGCCTGGTATCAGTTAACGACACTGAGACAGTCGACCGAGTCTGGGCGCACGTCGCCGTGCTCGCCGATGCGCGCCTGCCGCTTGATCGTGAACGCGAAGTCTTGCTTATGCTCGGCACGGCTGAGCCGGCGGCGATTGCCTTCCCGCTGGGTGACGACATTCCTCCGGGTGGCGAAGGACTCTGTGAGTTTCGGCTGAAGGAGCCGCTCAAAGCGCGACTCAAGGATCGATTTGTCCTGCGCTGGCCGACTCCACAAGTGACAATCGGCGGGGGAGAGGTGCTGGATTTCGGCGGACCGCGTCGTCGTCAGCGCACCGAGGCCTGGACAGTCCATCTCCAAGGGAGGATTAATGGTGGCCTGGATGATTACCGCAGAACCGAGCTTGCGATGCACGGGTACCGTGAACGAAACACATATCTTGTGAATGGTCCGTGGCGTGGCGACGAAATCCAATCTGAGCTTGGCGATGCCATCGCTAGAAGGGAAGTGATTGAAGCGGCAGGCATGCTCTTTGACCCAGAGTGGTTGAAAGGCGCCAGCGAGAAACTTGTACTCGTGTTGCAGGAGCTTCATCGTGAGCAACCCTACATCGCCGGAATGAACCTTGCTGAATGGGGCGATCGGGCCGAGCTTCCCGCGCTGCCCATGCAGGCGATCGCGATCTGGATGCAAGGCGCAGGGCTCATCCGACGCGCCGGAGACGCATTTCAACTTCCTTCGCACTCTGCCGCATTACCGACTGCGTGGAAAGACGAAGCCGATTCTCTATGGACGACGCTTGCGTCGGGCGGTCTTCAGCCGCCGACTCGTGATGAGCTTGAGAGTGCTTCCCCGAACGCGCGTGCCATCGTGGGATATTGGATTTCGACAGGCAAAGCTATGGCACTTGGAGAAGGCGTCATACTGACCACGGAATCGTTCGACGAAGCACGCAAGAAAGTGATCGAAGTCCTCCGCGGTGGTCAATCGTTGGCCGCCGGCAAGCTGCGCGAGATCCTCGGCACAACCCGCAAGTACGCGGTCCCGATCCTTGAACGTCTCGACAAGGAAGGCGTAACGCGCCGTGTCGGCGATGAACGCGTGCTCTGCGAGCCAGCCGGTGGTGGGTCAAGCCCCGCCGCAACCGCATCGTGAATGGTAGCGGCGGCGCTTGAGCCGCTTTAGGAACGCCAAGCTCCCGATTGGCGACGTGGCTGCGTTGCAGAAGTCATGTTTCTCCGAACAAGGTCGACAAAGATTGCTTCGTCGGCTCGGCGAAGAGCAGCCGAGCCTCCTCACAATGACGTAGTTAGAGTCTGAGCTCAGAATGCGTCATTGCGAGGAGGAGCGCTCTTGGCGACGACGAAGCAATCCTTGTTGCTCCTCTTAAACATGCGATGCAAACCAGCGCCTCCGAATGAGTATACGGAAAATTCAAGGGGCGGGTTCTACGACAACCCGCCCCTCTTCGGCAAACAGCCTCAATGACAAGATACGCCGCTACTCTTCCATCTTATCCAACACTTCCTTCTTGAATTGCGCGACGGTCATCTTGGCATCGAGAACCGGCAGGAGGATGTCTTCTTCTTCCTCAAAGTGGGCCCTGACTAGCCCGAGCAAATTGTCGGTGCGCCGGGCAAAGGCCGTGATATCGGGATTCGGTTCCTTGGCCAGGCTGCGAAGCTCCGTGATCCACCGCCCCACAATGCGGTGTTCATACCGCATGGTCGCGGTGAAGAGAAATTCGCCGGTTGTCCCAGCGGCCTGATCCACAACTGGATAGAGAACTTCCTCTTCGACCCGGGCGTGACTGTGAATGTTATCGGTGAGGCAGGTCACAATCTCTTGCATGGCGGCCTTCTGTTGTTCGGGCGTCTGTTTGGGCAATTGCCCGGCCAGAGCAGTCAGGTGGTTGATGTGCGTGCGCAGAGATTGATGCAGGGTACGGAATCCATCGGTGGCGCGTTCGTTCGCCGTGCCGGTGTTCTGGGCAAACGCGAATGTCGCCGCCAGTACCAGCGCGAGAATCACAATGATCACACCTGTCCCAATGCCGCAGCGCCGCGCCATCGCGTCCGGGGCAGGAGTCGTCGAAATCATAAATCCCTCCTTGGAGACTGGTCTCTGTCTTCAACCGTGCTACGTAGCTCGTCGGCAAGTCGTGCTGATTTTCACGCGGGATGTTGTCAAATCCTGTCAATACGCGAAGGCGAGAGTGATTCGTCATCCATTCTGGACCTGAACAGTCGTAGACGAGCTTCGGCAATCTGCTTAGATTCAAATCGCATAAGGAGATCGCGATGGCAAAGCGCACGGAAATGCTCAGGTTCTTTGGCGGCTCGATTGTCACGATGGATGCCAACGATCCGGTCGCCGGCGAAGTGATCACACGGGGCAACCGCATTGTCTGGGTTGGACGGCAGGGAAGCGCTCCGTCGGAATTCCGAAGCGCCCGCTCGATTAACCTCAATGGTCGATTGCTCCTGCCCGCGTTCTCCGATGCGCACACGCACTATCTGTACCTTGCGCGGACTCTTCGCGATGTGGACATGCACGGGTGTGTATCGCTCAAGGATGCCTTGGATCGGATCCGCAAGCATGCGAAGTCGAATCCCGGGGGCTGGGTTTCCGGACGTGGCCTCGATATCAACCCGTGGAAAACCGGCTGGCCCAAAGCGGCCGATTTGGATCGAGTCGTTGCCGACCGGCCCGCCGCGATCTACACACACGACTACCATTCGCTCTGGGCCAACTCGAAGGCGATGGCCGTCGCGAAGATCACGCGGGACACGCCCGATCCACCGGGCGGCAAGATCGGTCGCGACTCCAAAGGCAATCCTTCAGGGATGTTCTTTGAGACGGCATACAGTCTCATATCGAATCACATCCCGAAATCAACCGCTCTCCAGGACGAACGGCTGATTCGCCAGGCGCAGTCGATCGCGCACAAGGTCGGGGTTGCCGCAATCGGTGACATGGGCGAGGCCGAGACGCTCCGGATCTTTGCGTCGCTGGCCGCCAAGGACCAACTGCGTCTGCGACTCTGGAAGTCGATCCCGCTTCAGCACATGGATGACGCGATTGCCAGTGGCCTGCGCTCCGGCATCGGAGACCACTGGGTCAAGATCGGCGCGGTCAAAGTCTTCACCGATGGCGCGCTCGGATCGCAGACTGCTTGGATGTATGAGCCCTATGCCGGCAACCGCGCCAATCGCGGCATCTGTCGCACGTCGAAGAGGGAATTCGAGGATATCGTCCGTCGCGCCACCGCCCACGGACTCTCGATTTGCGTCCATGCCATCGGCGACGCCGCCGTCGGGCAAGCGATCGATGTCATGGGGAAACATCGCAACCGATTCCCGGTGAATCAGCCTCCACGTATCGAGCACTTGCAGCTTCTGCACCCAAAAGACCTGAAGAAGCTGGCGAAGTCGCGGATCATTGCCTCCATGCAACCATCGCACCTGCTGACTGACCGCGACATTGCCGAGAAGAACTGGGGTAATCGCTCGAAGAACGCTTTCGTGTTTCGCACCCTCTGGGACCATAGTGTAGTCATGGCATTTGGCTCCGATGTCCCGATCGAGCCGATCCGCCCGCTCGATGGCATCGGCGCGGCGGTGCACCGCGCCAAGCCAAAAGACCGACGCGGCCCGTGGCACGCGCGCGAGCGCCTTTCAGTCTGGGAAGCGGTCTGGGGATTCACTGTCGGCGCGGCCATCGCCGCCGGCGATCAAGAAGTACGCGGTATGATCAAGCCGGGATATCTCGCCGATCTCGTCGTCCTCGACCGCAACGTCTTCACCATCGAACCGCGGAGTATATTTGACACAAATGTCGCGATGACAGTTGTAGATGGGGAGATCGTACACGAGCATTCGTAGGGTAGGTGCGCTCTTTGCACTCACCGCATTTGCTGTCTATTTCGAATTCTCCCTGTAAACCCAAGCGCCTACCAATACTGCCAAGGGGAATTTGATAGCATTCCAAGTAAGAAGTATACCCCAGACTTCATTGGAAGGAAGCATTCGGAGGACGATCAGAGGCATTATCGTGAGCAGACTCCCAAGCGCCCAGATCATCAATCCAACCCAGAGAGCCGTTCCGGGGCTGGCTCCGACTCGCGGCCGGACTGCGGCGTAAAGCCAGACCATCAACATGCCTGCGGCGAAACCGCCTACGATAGACAGCGTGATCGCCATACTACCGACTGGGTTGGTGTTGTACTCGGTCCGCGGTCCGGCGTCCCACTTGGCTCGCATCAATCGGTCGTACACGAGGAATTCAGCGATGTTTACGATCAGACCTGCCAGCAGGCCGCCAAGTATCACGCGTCGAGTGTTGATTCGTCCCATATTCCCTCTCACGGGTTGGTGCGTGCAAAGAACGCACGCACTCTACTTGATAATCACCAGTTTCCCAACTTGCTCGCCCAGCCTTGACGTCACGCGCCAAATGTAAATCCCGGAGACCACCGCCTGCGTGTTGCGCGTCACCAGATCCCATCCAACCGCCGAGTTGTATCGCGTGAGAAACGGATCAGGATGGTAGATGCGGCGGATGAGATCACCGTCCAATGAATAGATCTCGACCGTCGCCGTATCGGGGAGATTGGCGAACCAGATGCGACGGTCGCGCTCGTCGAATTTGCCGGTTTGGGCGGTCTCGAATCCCTGGCTGAAGTAGGTCGCGATGTTTCCGTGCCCGTCTCGGAATTGCCCCTTGTACGGGTTCGGGTAAACGTGTACGCGAAGGATTGAATCCACCACAACGTCTGCAGAGTTGATCGCCATGAACCGCTGGAATCGCTCACGCGGCTGAGATTCCTCGGAGTCGATGAAGTTGCGATAGTCGCCGTAATCGAACGCCGTCACGGCGATGTAGAAGATCTTCGCCTGCGAGAGATTGTCAATCTCCATCTCATAGATGCCGTAGGGGACCATCTCGCCGTTGATCAACGTGTCAACCACACCGACTTGCTGAATCTTGGAACGATGAGTCCCATCTGCATCCCGGTACTCGTTTCCATGATTGGCATCCCCGGTCACAAAATACGACCAGCGGTCTTTCTGAATGATATCGATGATCACTCCAGATCGCGTCCGCACGGTGTCGGTGGCAATGTCATGGTAGGCGCTGCTGAATGACGGCATCTGATGAGCGCGTGGGTCAAACTGCGGGTCATTTATCATCGCGCGCCATTCCGTGATTGTATACGGGTGGCTGTTTTGAAGCCACGTCTGGCGTCTGTCGTCATAGCTGACTCGGACAAAGTCCTCCCGATCCCAATTCTCGATCAGCGACCAGCCTCTGGAAGTGTCGGTCTCGGCGATGTAGAGGCGATACCCCTCGAAGTCCGGTCGACGCGCATGACGATCACGCGCGTATTCCGTTGCCTTTCCTGTCCAGCGGACAATCAGCTTTCCCGGAAACGTCTCAATCGTGACATCGTCTGGCGGCGGCGGCGGCAGGGGACCCTTGAAGTCGGGGACACCGTCGCCGGAGTAGTAGACCGAATCGCAATCGTAGCCGTTGCAGTCGACGAGATGGAATTCCCCGGCGTATCCGTCGCCATCGGTGTCGACTCCGGGGTTATCGAAGAACCACCCGGCCCACTGCGCCGAGGCGATTAGATTCGAGAAGTTGAGGCCATTGAGATAGGGGGCAGGATTCTGGTAATCGAATGTTCGGGCAAAATGCGCCGGGTCGGTGTGAAAGTCGCCCCCCATCACGAGTGCGTAAGTGAACGGAATCGAGTCCCCCGGCATGATCGGTCCATCGAATGGCCCGACCGAGAGCATCAAATTGGGAGAGCTGCCATTCGCGATGTGTCTCGCCGTCGTATCGGTCGTTGGAGCAACCCATCCCTCGGCAGAGAAGTCCACCGCCGCCATCACTTGGTCAAAGTCAATTTCACCGTTGACCATAGTTTGGTAAAGTGAGCGCTCGCTCCCTGGCATCCCCGGCTCGTTCGGGTAGTGAACGGTCTCTAAGACCTGCCTTGGTCCCCACCAGTAACCCAAGTCCGCCCAATTGAAGCTGAACCGACCGCCCCTTGGTGCGCGGAGGATACGGAATCCCAGGACGGCTGTGGGATTGTTGGGCGTGTACGCGCCCGCCGAGCAGTCCGGGTCCGCGTCGTTGTCGGCCATCCATGCGAGATTGATCGTGTCATCAATCCCGTTTACGATGCCGGGAACTGTCGGGATGAATCCGGCCAAGTCACTGTAGTCTCTGCAATCGATAAATCCGAAATACTCATTGCTGACACTGGCCGTCAGCGACACGGCACAGCAGGCACGCTCAATCGGGGTATTTGAAATGTTGACGATCCAATTGTCGACGATGATCGCGCGACTGAGGTAGTCTCGACGCCAACCCAGTGTCGACTGATGCAGTTCGAGCCCGATCGGCGGGATGGGGAACGAGCCAGTCCTGTCGTACCGTTGAGCTCCTCCCGTATCCGACGAGACTCCGTAGATTTCAAAATCATGCCTGGCTTCAGGGTCATAGGGAGAAAACTGCGGAATGCCGTACCGCTTGCGCGTTGGCTGCGTAGCATTCAGAAATGGAGCTGCCCACATATTGGTTGTGGATACCAATGTGTCCGGGTACCGGACACAGCCGAAAGTCAGGCCGATCATACTGCCATAGTGAGAGAGTTTTCGAGAGTAACGATTGGCAGGATATACGAGATCGTTGATGAATCCCGGGGTGAAAACCCCAGCCGATACCTGGTTGATCTCGAATCGGGTGAAGTCGAAGATCGGGTTCAGCGACTGATCAGAGACATCGGCGCTACGAGTTTTGAGTGCCTGCCACTGTTCCGAGTTGTCGAGTTGAGCCCATACGGGGACGGGGCCGACGAAGACAAGTATTAACGCGGCGGCGACAGGAACTGCCCTCTCCACTACCGACCTGCGGACCACAGAAAGCCAGGGAGACTTCGCCTTCATCACACCGTTCCTCTGTCAGGCGACATGCGAACGGACTGCGGCGACGAACTAGCCGATCATATGTGAAATTACACCCGTATCCTCCGGTTATTCCATTGACAGTGTCACTAATAAACTGATTGATCAGAGACTGAAGTGGTGGCTAACTTCCCATCACTATGCTTGCCAAAATCGTTTCAAGCGCTGTCTTAGGCATTGATGCCTATCTCGTTGACGTTGAAGCGGATATTTCGGCGTCGCTCCCGAAATTCGTGACGGTCGGTCTGCCCGATGCGGCGGTACGCGAAGCCAACGAACGCGTCACTGCCGCGATCCGGAATTCGGACTTCCTTTATCCGAATAAGAAAGTGACGATCAACCTCGCTCCGGCTGACATCAAGAAGGAAGGATCAGGATTCGATCTGCCGATGGCGATCGGCATTCTCGCCGCCACGGGCCAGATCCTGCGCGAGGATTTCTCCGAATATGTCCTGATCGGCGAACTCTCACTCGATGGTCAGTTGAAGCCGATACATGGTGTGCTGCCGATCGCAATGCGCGCGCTCGCCGAGAAGAAAAAGGGCATCATTGTCCCGACTGACAACGCGCGCGAGGCCGCCATTGCCTCCGGCCTGAATGTTTATCCGATGGAGTCGCTTCAGCAGACAGTCAAGTTCCTCGAAGACGGCGATTCGGTGACCCCGTTCACGGTCGATATCCACGAGATCTTTTCCGCCGCCTTGCACTACCCGGTCGATTTCACCGACGTCAAGGGGCAGCAGATGTCTAAACGCGCCCTCGAGGTCGCGGCCGCCGGCGGACATAATGTGATCATGATTGGTCCGCCCGGCTCAGGGAAGACCATGCTGGCGCGGCGATTTCCGACGATCCTGCCAAACATGTCATTGGGCGAAGCGCTGGAGACGACCAAGATCCACTCGGTCGCGGGTCATCTTCCCGCCGGCGCGGCCCTGATCGCGACACGCCCCTACCGCGCGCCGCATCACACAATTTCCAATGCCGGTCTGGTTGGCGGCGGCTCGACCCCGCGTCCCGGCGAAGTCTCGCTCGCGCACAACGGCGTGCTCTTCCTCGACGAGATGCCGGAGTTCAACAAGGATGTCCTCGAGGTTATGCGTCAGCCGATGGAGGATGGCCATGTCACCATCGCCCGCGCCGCGCAGACACTGACATTCCCGGCGCGTTTCATGCTGATCGGCGCCATGAATCCGTGTCCATGTGGATTCTTCGGCTCTCCGATTCATGAATGCAATTGCAGCCAGCAGAAGATCACGCAGTACATGGCAAAGATCTCCGGGCCGCTTCTGGATCGCATCGACATTCACATCGAAGTCCCCGCCGTGAAGTTCAAGGAGCTGTCCTCAGAGGAGGCCGGGGAGCCTTCGGATATGATCCGCGCCCGGGTCAACAGGGCGCGCGACCGACAGCTGGAGCGTTTCCAGGGCCAGAAGGGGATTTACTGCAATGCCCACATGGAGTCCAAGCATCTGCGCACTTTCTGCCCCATCGATAACGAATCTCTCGAACTCCTGCGCCGCGCGATCACGAAACTGGGGTTGTCCGCACGCGCCTATGACCGTATCCTAAAGGTGTCGCGGACGATAGCCGATCTCGATGGCACGATCGACATTCATCCGCAGCATGTGGCCGAGTCGATCCAGTACCGCAACCTCGACCGCACTTTGTGGAATGTGGCATGATGCCACCTTCAAGTCACCCTGAGCCGCGCCCGTCGGAGTATTTGCTCTAGCGGATCGAGAGGTAACCATGGCGCACGTTGATTCCGGTCTTAAAGAAGCGGTCTGGCTCCTTTTGGAGATCACCTCGCATCAACAGCCGGGGCAGACGATCCACTCCGATTTCGTCGTCCGCAAGTTTCCCAAGATCAACGAAGTCGAACTTCTCAATGCCATCGGGGCGTTGGTCCAGGAAGGCAAGATCACGGTCAAGGCGTCATCGGTCGATGCCCACGGCAATGCCACCGCCTACCACATTCGTATGAAGGGGCAGGAGTCTCCGCCGTCCGGAGTCGAGCCATCGGGTGGTGTCGCAGATTATTCCGTCGGTTTTGGCGGCACCAAGACCGCATCGACGGAGCGGGCAACCAAGGAACCCGAGCCGCCGAAGAAAGTCGGGCTGGCTGTTGAGGGTGGCAAGATCGGGATCACTCCCGATACAGGAGGCGTGAAGGAAGAGCCGCGCCCAGCAGGTGAGGAGCCCCGGCTTCCGCAGGAGCGTGTTACGATCGGCGCCGGCGAATCGGGCGACGACGCCGCACAGGAACAGGCCGAAGAGCACTTCGCCGACGAAGTCGCCTCGTTCTTCTCGGAACTTGCCTCCGCACCCACGATCAAGGAAGAGGACAAGAAACAACTCATCGACCAATTGGCAGTGCTGATGGCGATGTTCCAATCGGCCGACGCCGAAGCGTTCACGACTCCAATCGCCAAACTCGCAGCGTTGAAGGCAAAGGTGCATCTTGTCGCGCCGGAGCTGGTGCCGGATTACATTCTGCTGTGCCAAACCGCATTGAGGGCGTGGTTGGGGCGGGTCTAATCTCATATGCACAAACATCAACGCACCATACGAAAGTCCGCCGAGATTGCCGGTACCGGTTTGCACACCGGTGTCACCACGACTCTGCGCTTTCTGCCTGCCCCGCCGAACACGGGCGTGGTTTTTCGTGTGCCCGACAACGGGGGCAAGGCCGACCTCAAGGCGGACATCGATCACGTCATCGATGTCAATCGCGGGACCACCATCGCCCAGGGAAACGCCAAAGTCCATACCGTCGAACATGTCCTCTCGGCGCTGGCCGGTCTGGAAATCGACAATTGTATCTGCGAACTCGACAACATCGAGCCACCCATCATTGATGGCTCGGCCAAGCCATTTGTCGACATCCTGCTGACCGCCGGAATCCAGACGCAGGATGAGCCGAAAACCTACTTCGAGCCCGATGGCCCGATTAATTACTCGGAGCCGGCACGCGGTGTCGATCTCATCTGTTTACCACATGAAGATTTCCGCGTCACCTACATGGTCGACTACAAGAACCCGGCGCTCGGCACGCAGTACACAACTCTCAGTTCACTCGGCGACGAGTACGCCAGCGAATTTGCCCCGGCCCGGACATTCTGTTTTCTCTCTGAGGTCGAGTTCCTCTACAAAGAAGGATTGATCAAGGGCGGCTCGCTCGACAACGCTTTGGTGATCTGCGACAACGGGAAAACACAGGCGGATGCCGAGCGTATCCGCAAGATGTTCGACCATAAAGGCGAGGTCTTCATCGGGAAGAGCGGCCTCCTTAACGATATCCCGTTGCGATTCCCGAATGAACCAGTGCGTCACAAGGTCCTCGATTTAATCGGGGATCTCTCGCTTGTCGGCGCGCCGATCAAGGCGCACATACTGGCCGCGCGTTCCGGTCACGCCGCCAATGTCGCGCTGGCGCGGATGATTCGCGCCGAGATGGAAAAGAAACGGCTGGCAGAACGGTTTAAGACGCCGTCATCGACGGGCAAGGGCATCCAGCTCGATGCGCAGGCGATCGCCAAGATCATGCCGCATCGTTACCCGATGCTGCTCATCGACCGGATACTCGATCTCGAGCCGGGCAAACGCGTCGTGGCGATCAAGAATGTGACATTCAACGAGCCGTACTTCGTCGGGCATTTCCCGAACCACCCAGTCATGCCGGGTGTTTTGATTGTCGAGGCAATGGCACAGGCCGGCGGGCTCATGCTCCTCAACATGATTGAGGATCCTTCGACCAAAGTCGTCTACTTCATGGGCATCGATGAAGCGCGTTTCCGCAAGCCGGTACGTCCCGGCGACCAATTGCGTTTCGAAGTCGAGATGCTCAGCTTTCGGCGCGGGATGTGCAAGATCGCCGGCAAGGCGTATGTCGACGACCAGCTTGTCACCGAGGCCACAATGATGGCCATGCTGATGGAGAAATAGGTCGGACAGGACCTATAGGACCTATGCTCTCCGAAGTGCAAATTCACCCGACAGCGGTGGTCGATTCTCAGGCCGAGCTCGACGCCGGCGTGATCGTTGAACCGTACGCGGTTATTGATGGCAACGTACGAATCGGAGCGGGCTCCGTCATCGGCGCCCACGCGCGAATAGCGAATGGCGCACGTTTAGGGAAAAGCGTGCGCGTGTACGACGGCGCCGCCGTCGGCAATCCACCGCAGGACCTGAAATACGCGGGCGAGCCGACAGAACTCTTCGTCGGCGACCGAACCGTCATACGCGAGTGCGCCACGCTCAATCGTGGCACCACCGCCAGTGGCAAGACCACGGTCGGCGCCGACTGCCTGATCATGGCGTATGCCCATGTCGCCCACGACAACGAACTCGGGCATCATGTGATTCTCGCCAACGCCGTCCAATTGGGAGGGCATGTTCATCTGGGCGACTGGGCCATCATCGGCGGCGGAACCGTTGTGCATCAGTTCTGCCTGATCGGCCCGCATGTGATGGTAGGCGGCGGATTTCGCGTCACGCAGGACATTGTGCCGTATGTGACCACGGGTGGCTACCCGCTGAAGACTCTCTCGGTCAATCGCATCGGACTGGAACGACGCGGGTTTACCGCCGATCAGGTTGGTGCGATCTCAAAGGCGTTTCGAACTCTCTTTCGCAGTGGCCTGAACATGTCGCAAGCGCTGGAGAAACTGAAGTCAGAAGGGCCACACACTCCGGAAACCGCGCTCATGGTCGAGTACGCTTCGCGCTCGGAGCGTGGCATCATCCGTTAGCACGCGTTAGAGTCCCCAAATGACAGATCGACTATCCATCGGCGTCATCGGTGTCGGCCATCTCGGTGCCCACCATGCGCGCATCCTTTCGCAGTCGTCCCGTTGGAATCTCGCAGGCCTGTTCGACATCGACCCAGCCAAGAATCGTGATCTCGCTGCTCAGTACGGCCTGCCGCTCTGCCATTCATCCGATGAGTTGATTTCTCGCTGCGATGCCATCATCGTCTGCACACCGACCGATTCGCATTTCGATCTGGCGGCTGCGGCGATCCGTGCCGGAAAGCACGTGTTCGTCGAAAAACCTCTGGTGGGCAGCAACGAGGAAGCCGAGAAACTGTGTCGCATGATCGCCGAGCAAAAAGTGGTGGGCGCGGTCGGCCTCATCGAACGGTTCAATCCGGCTGTGCTGGCGGTGCGCGACCAAATCGAGTCGCCACGTTTCATCGAAGTGCATCGCCTCAATTCGTTTTCGCCGCGTGGACTCGCAACCGACATCGTGCTTGAGGTCATGATCCACGACATTGATCTGGCCCGGTGGCTTGTCGGCGAGGAACCCTCGGAGATCCGTGCCGCCGGCGTGCCGGTTCTCTCGGAGACCGACGATATCGCCAATTGCCGGCTCGCCTTTCCGGGTGGGTGTGTCGCCAATCTCACCGCTTCTCGCATCTCAACTTCGCCGATGCGCAAACTGCGTGTGTTCTCCGTCAACCGGTACACCAGCATCGACCTGCAGGCCAAGACCGCCGAGACCTATCGTCTTTTTGATCAAGGCGAGGGCGTCGCGCCCATGTATTCGCCTGTCGCTTCGTGGCTGGGACGCGCCATCGGCCGTCATTCTTCCGATGTCGTCGATGCGAATGCCCTGGAAGAAGAACTCAACGATTTCCATTCTGCCATCGCCTCCGGCCGAGTGCCGCGTGTGGGTTTCGCCGATGGCACCCTTTCGCTCAAGGTCGCATTGGCTGTGGCTTCCGCCTGCCGGGAGGCCGCGCAAATAGCCCGCGCCCACACTCCGACGCTGATGTAACTTGGTCCCATGCCAATTGGTCGCGAGCGAAACGCATCCGCGAAGTCGATCTGCTTTGTGGCCGGTGAACCGTCCGGTGATCTGCAAGGATCCCTACTTTGCGCGGCGTTGAAACGCCGCCACCCCGAGTGGAATCTCTGGGGAGTCGGCGGCGATTTGATGGCAACCTCGGGATGCGAACTCTGGCGGAACGCACGCACCTGGTCAGTGATGGGATTCGCCGAAGTGCTCAAAGCCCTCCCCAAGTTTCGCGAACGTCTGAATTCCCTTGTCGTTGAGATTGAGCGGCGCAGACCCGATGCCGTCATCCTGATCGACTTTCCCGGTTTCAATTTGAAACTGGCCAAACGCGTGCACGCACTGGGCATACCGGTCATGTATTACATCGTGCCCCAGATCTGGGCGTGGGGGCAAAACAGAATTGAACTGTTCCGCCGCGACGTCGATAAGACCGTGGTCGTCTTCCCGTTCGAGAAAGAGTTTTTCGCCTCACACGGTGTTCACGTCGATTGGATCGGCCATCCGTTGATCGATTATGTCCACGCGTCCGCGTCTCGCGAAGAGCTTCGCCTCAAGTTGGGTATCAAAGCGGGTGAGAAGCTGATCGCGCTGTTGCCCGGATCGCGCCTTCAGGATTTCGAAAGTCATCTCCCATCTTTCGCAGAAGCTGTCAAGCTGGTCGGCGATCGTGCGGAGGGGATCCGTTGGGCATTGGGATTGGCGCCGGGAATCGCGGATCAGGTGCGGCCGTTCCTCGAACGCGCCGGACGTGAGCCCGTACCTGTCACGACTGCCATCTACGATCTCATGGCCGCGGCCGACTTGGTTCTTACCAAGACCGGAACCGCGACCGTGGAGACCGCGATTATTGGCACGCCCATGGTGACAGTCTACAGGACCGGCTGGCTGAACTTCACGATTGCGCGCCGCGTCGTTAAAGTGCCGTTCATTGCGATGCCTAACCTCATCGCTGGTCGGCGAGTCGTCCCCGAATTGATCCAGCATCAGGCCACGCCGGCAGCGATCGCGCACGAAGTCATCCACATTCTCGAGGATGTGTCCGTCGCTCAGGCGCAACGTGAGGGGCTCGCCGAAGTGAAAAGCCGCCTTGGCCCCGCCGGCGCCGTGATGCGGGCGACTTCACTCATCGAAGACTGGCTGAACGCATGATGGCTGCGTTCGTTCGTGGACTTTATTCGCTGGGTGCTCGCGTCGCGGCTACATCAACTGTGTGGTGGATGCGACGCAAGGAGCGCTGGAGCGAGGAGAGCATTGCCCAGCGATACGGGAATCAGCTGCCACCGTCGCGAAACCGTCCAATCTGGATTCATGCCGCCTCCATGGGCGAGGTCCGCGTCGGCGCGGTTCTCGCGCACGCGCTCGCCCGACGCGGGGCATGCGTTCTCGGTTCTGCAATGACCGAAACAGGGTATGAACTTCTTCGATCAACGTATCCGGAAAGCACAATCCCAATTCGCGCTCCCTTCGACCTAAGATCTCCGGTCATGGCCTTGCTCGATCACTTCAATCCGCAGGCGTTGGTCCTGATTGAGACCGAACTCTGGCCGAACATACTCGAAGCGGCCGCCGCGAGGCATGTTCCAGTGTTCCTCGTCAACGGCCGGATCTCCGACAAGACGTTCCCGACGTATCGTCGCACACGTTGGTTTTGGCGACGGATTCTCTCGGGCATAGAGCGATTCTACATGCGGTCACAGGTGGATGCCGATCGAATACTCGCACTCGGTATTGATCCATCCCTGGTGGAGGTCAGCGGCTCATTGAAATCGACGGGAGCGCCAAACGCATCCGCGGCCATCCCACTGGGTGATCGCGTCGTTTGGATTGCCGGCAGCACGCGGCCCGGTGAAGAAGAAGTCATCTTGGCGGCGCACTCAGAGTTGAAATCGCAGTTCCCGCATCTGCAGCTTTGGCTCGCGCCCCGTCATCCGGAGCGTTTCGCTGTAGCCGCCGAGCTTGTGAGCAAATCGGGTCTCTCGCAGCGTCGATGGTCCGATTCTGAATCGCGATCCAGTGGTACGAAGGCCGATGTCCTGCTAATAGACCAAATGGGAATACTGCGCGAACTGTATTCCCATGCACGGATCGCATTTGTCGGAGGCAGCCTAGGACCGTTCGGAGGGCACAACCCGATGGAGCCCGCGATTTACGGCGTGCCCGTTATCTTCGGCCCTCACATGGAATCACAACACGATTCTGCGGAGATGCTATTGCACAACGAGCTTGCCGTTGCCGTCAATTCTCAAGCCGAAATCGTCCGAGAAGTGGCCCGCGCGATGCATGAACCTGATCCCGAAGGCGCCAAGAAGCGACGGGTTGTGAAACTCAATCTGCCTGCACCCGGCGTTGTCGATCGTGTCGCCGACGACATCCTGGGACGGATTCACTTCACCCGAAAATGAAATCCGCGCTGACATCACTATATGAGCGCTGGACGGCAGGAGAGCGCGACCCCGTGTTGTGCCTCTTCGGCGCACTCGCGCTTCCGGCATCCTTCGTCTACCGTGCCGGCGGCCTCGTTCGCCCTCCACTGTCCAAACAGCTTCCTCCCTTGAAGCACTCCAAGCTCGTGGTCGTTTCATCGCCGCTTGTTGGGGGAGTGGGAAAAACACCGCTGACGGCAATGCTCGCCAATTGGCTCAAGCAGGAACAGCAGCGTGTGGCGATCGTCACATTGGGGCATGGTCGGAGAGCTCATGGCCAGGTCTCACTCACTCTCAGAACCTGGCGCCCTGATCAAATCGCCGCTAGCGGCGATGAAGCGGCCGAGCTTCTGCACCTCACCGGGACATCGGTGCACGTGGGAGAATCCCCCGAGCGCGTGATCGAGGGATTGGATGAGTCCGGCCAAGTAGATTGGATCGTCTTCGACGACGGACTGACCCGGACTTGGTCGGGCGAAAGTCGCATCATCGTTTTGAGTGCGGATGAGCTGACACGCCCCGTTCGGTACGTACCGTACGGTCGCTGGCGGACGTCGTCGCGGTTCCTCCAATCTGCACGGTTTGTCGCAGTGACCGGAGCCGACCAACATGCCGATGTCAAAAGCGACTTGTCCCGACTCGGATACGACGGACCATTCGGTGTGTTCGAGTATCGGATCGAGGGTTTAAGTTCATTGGCTTCGGGTGGCATCAATACGTTGACGTCACCGCCTGCCGGGCGGGCCCTTGTATTCTGCGGAATCGCCCGGCCCGATCGGTTCCGTGGTGCGGTGAGTTCATTTGGTCTCTCCGAGCAGTCACTCCACGCCTTCCCGGATCACCACAATTACACGCGCGAGGATTTGTCTGCTCTCGAAAGCATGCGGGCACAATCCGGTTGCGGATGGTACCTGACCACGCTCAAGGATGCGGTCAAAATCGATCCCGCTTGGCATGGCTCAACACCTTTGCTTTTCCTGCGTATAGCCCTGCATCAGATCGCCGGGGCGGACCTCCTCGGAGTTCTGACCAGGAGCAGTTGATGACGCGTAAGCGCAACTTATCGTACGAATCTCTCGACGCCGACTTTCTCATACTCGGCTCCGGCATTGCGGGGCTCTGGGCAGCGTTACAACTGGCCGAGCATGGAACCGTACTAGTGGTCACCAAGAAGGACGAAGCCGAGTCCAACACCAACTATGCACAAGGCGGGATCGCGGCAGTCATGTCGCAGTTCGATTCGATCGAGGCGCATGTGGCCGACACGTTGCAGGTTGGATCAGGGATCGCCAATCCGAGGGTTGTCCGGCGCGTGATCGCGGCTGCTCCAGAGATGGTCGGTAAGTTGATCGACGTCGGCGTTCGATTCACCTACAAGACCCCACCCAAAAGGCCGAAGAACCTCGACTTGGGCCTCGAAGGCGGGCACTCGGCTCCGCGTGTCGTTCATGCCGCAGATCTGACCGGACAGGAAATCGAGCGGGCGCTGATCTATGCGGTGATGGCCCATCCGCGCATCACTTTGCTGGTTCATCATCTGGCGATTGATCTGATCGTCGCCGGGACCTCGGCTGGACGTCGGTGCATCGGCGCTTGGGTGTTCGACCGGTATGGACGTGTAATCAAACGAGCCTCCGCCCCGGCCACAATCCTCACGACTGGCGGCGCTGGGCAGGTCTACCGGTACACGACCAATCCCGACATCGCCACAGGCGATGGTGTGGCGATGGCCCATCGCGTCGGATGTCGTGTGGCCAACATGGAATTCGTGCAGTTTCATCCGACCCGACTCTTTCTTCCTGGTGCCGGACGTTTCCTTATCTCAGAAGCACTGCGAGGAGCAGGCGGGAAGCTGCGCAATTCGCATGGTGAGTCCTTCATGGCCAAGATTCACCCGTTGGCCGATCTGGCCCCGCGCGATATCGTCGCGCGCGCGATCGTCGCCGAGTGCCGTCGCACGAAATCGCGCTGCGCCTATCTCGACATGTCGCACCTCAAGCCTCAATTTGTGCGCCAGCGATTTCCGAATATCTACAAGCGCTGCATCGAACTGGGATTGGACATCACCAAGAAGGCGATCCCGGTCATTCCCGCCGCGCACTATATGTGCGGAGGCGTAATGACCGACCTGCAGGCGCGGACCGATCTGGCCGGGCTCTGGGCCGCCGGTGAGGTCTCTCACACCGGGCTGCATGGCGCCAACCGTCTGGCTTCAAACTCCCTTTTGGAAGCAATGTATTTCGCCGACATGGGTTCGCGGTCTGTCTCGCGATCGCTCGCGGCGCTCAAACACCGTGCGCCGAAATCGCTCCGCGAATTGACCCCGCCGGCCGTCGGCCCGATCGCGCGCAGCCGGAGGCACTGGGACGACTTGCGCGACACGATGTGGGATAATGTCGGCATTATCCGCGATCGCGCAGGGTTGTTGCGGGCGAAATCGAAATTGCGGCGCTTGATCAAAGAGGCAGAGGAACGCTATCGTACCATCGGGACCAATGCGGATACGCTGGAATACCGCAACGCCACCCTGGTCGGTTTACTCATCGCGGAAAGCGCACTTCGGCGACGAGAATCACGCGGCCTCCATGAACGCACCGATTTTCCGCACACCGATGATGCGCGGTTTCGACACGACACAATTCTCATGAGGAGTAGATGAATTCAACTCTGGTATCGCAACCGCCGCTGATGAACGCCACCGATAACAAAACGCAGCAGACCGAGTCGATCTGGATCCTCGATTTCGGGTCGCAGTTCACCCAGTTAATTGCGCGCCGTGTCCGCGAACTCGGTGTCTTTTCGCGCGTGGTGCCTTGCACGATCCCCTTCGACGAGATCGATTGGTCGACGGCGAAGGGGATCATACTCTCCGGTGGCCCGGCCTCGGCGGATGCTCCTGGCGCGCCGGATTGCGATCCGCGAATTCTCGAATCTGACATTCCCAAACTCGGAATCTGCTATGGCCTGCAACTCTGGGGCAAGCATCATGGCGGCAGGCTTGCGCAATCCACGACACGCGAGTACGGTCGCGCGCGTTTTTCCTGCACCGCCTCCAATCTCCTGTTCTCCAAGACTCCTGCGTCATTTGATGTTTGGATGAGTCATGGCGACGTTCTCGAGACGTTGCCGGCGGGGATGGCCAAGACCGGCCAGACCGACTCGGTTGCCATCGCGGCTCTTGCCGATCCCGACCACAACTTCTGGGGCCTGCAGTTTCATCCGGAAGTTGAACATACACAGCATGGCCGCGAAATCTTGCGTGCTTTCGTTTTCGACATCTGCCACTGCCGGGGTGGATGGAACGCCGGCCTGTTTGTCGATCAGGCCATCGCTGAAGTGCGCAAACAGGTCGGGGATGGACGAGTTCTGCTCGGCGTATCTGGCGGAGTCGATTCTGCCGTCTTGGCCGTGCTCATGCAAAAGGCGATCGGCGAGCACTCCGTTCCCGTCTTTGTCGATACCGGCCTGTTGCGTGACGACGAAGTCAACGAAGTGAAAGTCGCGCTCGCCAACGCCGGTGTTCATGTCGACGTGGTCGATGCGCGCGATCGATTTCTCGATGCCCTTGCTGGAGTCATCGAACCGGAGCAAAAACGCAAAGTCATCGGCCGCGTCTTCATCGAGGTTTTCGAAGCGGAAGCGCGACGAATCGGCAAAGTCGGTTTCCTCGCACAAGGCACACTTTATCCCGATTGGATTGAAAGTGTCTCCGTCCATGGCCCCTCGGCCGTGATCAAGTCGCACCACAATGTCGGCGGCCTGCCGGAGAAGATGCACCTGAAGTTGGTCGAGCCGCTCAAATGGCTTTTCAAGGATGAAGTCCGGGCCGCTGGACGGACGCTTGGCTTGCCGGAGGCAGTCATCGGACGCCACCCTTTCCCTGGACCCGGTCTTGCGGTGCGCATTCTCGGGTCGGTTAGCAAACCGGATCTCGAGACCCTGCGCGCCGCCGACGGTATCTTCATTGGTGAATTGCGTCAATCGGGATGGTATGACAAGGTGTGGCAGGCCTTTTGTGTTCTGCTTCCGGTTAAATCTGTCGGTGTCATGGGTGACGGCCGCACATACGAAAACGTGTTGTCACTGCGCGCCGTGGTGTCAATCGACGGTATGACTGCCGATTGGGCCGAACTCCCCCACGACCTTCTCGGACGCGTCGCCAACCGGATTATCAATGAAGTCCCTGGCATCAACCGCGTTGTATACGACATTTCTTCCAAGCCTCCCGCGACAATCGAGTGGGAATAGGTCTCATTGGTCCTATGGGACCTATTCCGTGCCCATCCGACTTGCAATCGCTGTCTGATCTCCGCTATCTTGGCGTCCAATCAGGGGAGGGACATGACCGCAGGACCGATTTCAAAGTTCATCACGCACCATTTCCGTCACTTCAACGCCGCGACAGTTGTTGAAGCCGCCGACGGCTGGAAAAAGCACTTGGATTCAGACGGCAAAATGGTCGTCACGCTGGCCGGGGCGATGAGCACGGCCGAGCTCGGCATTTCTCTGGCCGAGATGATCCGTCAGGACAAAGTGCACGCGATCGTCTGCACCGGCGCCAACCTCGAGGAAGATGTCTTCAATCTCGTCGCTCACGACCACTATGTCCGCATTCCCGAATGGCGCAATCTCAGCCCGGAAGACGAACAGAAGCTGCTCGATCGCAATCTCAATCGTGTTACAGACACATGTATCCCCGAGCACGAAGCCATGCGACGTATCGAGGGCGCGATTTTACGTGAATGGGTCGCGGCCGACAAGAAAGGCGAGCACTTCTTTCCGCATGAGTTCTTCTGGAAGATTCTCCGTCATCCCGAGTTGGATAAGAGCTTTCAGATCGACGTGAAGGACAGTTGGCTTTACGCCGCCATGCAAAAGAACCTGCCGATGATTGTCCCCGGGTGGGAAGACTCGACTTTGGGCAACATGTATGCGGGGCATTGCATGGCCGGAGATGTGAAGAATGTCCATACAGTCAGAACCGGCATTGAATACATGACTACGTTGGCCGATTGGTACATCAAGACCAGCGCGAAGCACTCGATTGGTTTCTTCCAGATCGGCGGCGGCATTGCCGGGGATTTCCCGATCTGCGTCGTGCCGATGCTCCGCCAGGATCTGCAGCGCGACGATATCCCGCTCTGGGGGTATTTCTGCCAAATTAGCGATTCGACAACGAGTTACGGTTCCTACTCCGGAGCGATTCCCAACGAAAAGATTACATGGGAGAAACTCTCGATTGATACCCCGAAGTACATGATAGAATCGGATGCATCCATCGTGGCGCCGCTTATATTTGCGTATGTTCTGGGCTGGTAAGTACTTCGTCCTCTCCTGTCGAGCCTGAAGGGAAACGAGGTAGACAATGCTATACAATCCAAGTCTGCACCACGGGCTGTGCTTGTTCATGATCGCGACTGGCTGTTTCGCCGTTTCAACGGGGGTCGCCAAAGCCTCACCGTCTATTGCCATTGTTGATGCAGACGGTTCCGCTTACTCCCAGGCCCTGATCGGCAGCCACGTCGCGGTCTATGTTAATCTCAGCGCCGCCGACGCTATTGGACGCGCTGAAATCCGAGTTCAGTACCAGTTCCCGGGATTGACTTTCCTTGGCGCGACCGCGGTCGGAGATTTTGAATCCTGGGAGTTTTTCACTTGGAGGCATGTGCCCGACACGCTCTTTCCGGACACTGGCGTGTCGGCCATCCAATTGTCGGCAGTGGCCGATCTCGACAATGGGGCGTACGTTCATCCCGATCCGCTGAGCCTGACGCCCGATGGAAACGTCATCAGGCTGCTATTCTGGACCAGCTCGGACCGTCGCCACATCAACAACTGCCACGGGGTGACAGTCACAGGTTTCGAGTGCGGTCAGACAGCGATAGAGAACGCGGCTGGCGACGTCGTCTACATACCGGTCGGTTCCGATCCCAGTTGCTTTTCATCCCAGGGCAAGACCGTCGTGGACGTTGTTGATCTCGCCAACGGAAGTGTTTGCACCACCTATCCTCCCAGCGACGAGGGCGACATCAATCTGGACGGAGTCCAGTTCAACATTGGCGATCTTGTGCTCTTCAACCGCTATCTAACGTATGGTCCTGATGTGTGGGATCTGGTGTGGTCGGACATCCAAAGTCTGTCGACCGACGTGAACGGTGATGGAGTCGTCGGAACTGTCGAAGACTTACATTTCCTGCTCAGAATAATCTCACAGGGCCCTCGGTTTCAGTTTCAGGGTCAGCCGTGATGTCAAAAGAGCGCAGATAACGTACTCGATCGGAGAATTCCTGATGGCAAAATCCCCCGAAGAAGCTATGCAGACCATGGTCGGCAATCTCAAGAAGAACACCGGCAAATCTCTCGACCAATGGGTCGCGCTGGCGCAGAAAAGCAAACTGAGCAAGCACGGGGAGATCGTGAAGTTCCTCAAGGAAGAGCATGAATTGGGTCACGGGTACGCGAATCTCGTCGCGCAGAAGTCTCTGGGAACACTATCGGCCGATGAATCCTCCGACGATCTTCTGAGCGCGCAGTATGCGGGCGCCAAAGCCGGGTTGCGTCCCATCTACGACGCCCTCGCCGCCGAGATTGCCAAGTTCGGCAGTGATGTCGAATTCTCGGCGAAGAAAGCTTATGTCAGCATGCGCCGTTCCAAGCAGTTCGGCATCATACAACCATCGACGGCCACCCGCGTCGATGTCGGCATCAATCTCAAGAGCCAGGCGCCGACAAGTCGCTTCGAAGCATCCGGTTCATTCAATGCGATGGTGAGCCACCGTGTCCGCCTCGAAAACAAGTCTCAGGTGGACGCCGAGTTGATCAAGTGGCTGAAGTCGGCGTACGACTTGGCGTGAAGCATCCGCGCGCGCTGCTGTAATCGGGAGGGCGAGCCTGCTCCATCTCCCAATGAATTCAATCATGCCGCAACGCCTCGACTGGATCCACTCTCGACGCCCGCGCTGAGGGATAAAGCCCCGCAGCCAAACTGACCAACAGCCCAAACGCCAGCGCCCCGGCAATCAACCAGATTGGGAATGAGAACATCTCGAAGAGCGGGATTCCCTCTTTAGTCATGTAATAGTGCGCGACTTTCGTTGCCGCTACGGTGATGACAAAGCCAAGCACGATCCCAATTGACGCTCCGATCGTGCCGATCAGCCCCGATTCCACCAGAAACATCAGACGAATATCTCGGTCGTCAGCGCCAAGGGACTTGAGGACGCCAATCTCGCGGGTCCGTTCGAGAATCGACATGACCATCGTGTTGACGATCCCCAACGATGCGGTCACGAGTGCGATAATCCCCACCATCGACAGTCCAAGATTGAAGTAGAGAAAGAACTTGCGGATCTCCTTAAACTCGTCCGCATAGCTGAATGTGCGATAGCCCAGCGCCTTGACCGAATCGCGGATCGGCTCATACGGTGCGGTCGGGTCCAGATCGATCGTGACCCGCGGGTACTCGCGTGAATCGGTGCTTTGCCGTTCCCCTAATATCTGGCCGCTGCGGAGCATGGCTATCATGCTGGCCGGATCATCGGAGAAGTCCCCCGAGTTCAGACGCGCCGCGGTCTGCGATGGAATGATGATGTCGGCAGTGCGTGAGGGGCCGCGGTTCCGGCCGTCGATGACTCCGCTCACTGTCAAGGTGTCCGTCACCAAGCGCCGTGCATTGAGCAGGCCATCGAGGAAGTTGGACATCGCCCCCGATGCCACTTCGCGTCCCAAGCCCATCCAGAATTCACTAAGCGTCAGCGAATCACGTGGTATGTGCGAAAAGCGACTCCACAACTGATCTCGCCCGCCGCGCAAGACATGCACCAGGGCACTGTCGATGACCGCGACCTTCGCCGAAATCACCAACTGCTTCCCAATTGCCGAATCCGGGTCCTTGATGCCGACCATCTTGAGAAATTCGTCGGAGACAAGTGCCTCGCGAGCGCTGTCGCCCGCGAACGCGTTTCCCGCGCGTAGCTTCGAATAGAGCTTTGTGTTTATCGCGGCTTGCGGCAGCGCTTGTGCCTCGGTGGTCACAACCGAGTCGCCAAATGTCGCAGTCACACTGAAATTGTCGAAGGCGTAGACCAGGTTGACCCCGGGAATCGTCGCGAACTGCTCCACCGCCGCGTGGTTGAGCACTGGTCGCGCCTTGGTCGTGTCGATGACGCCTTCCTCTTTGGCCGGATAAACCTGCAACGTCGAAAAGAGCCCGAGAGTCTCGAACTGTTCGGAGACATTCCGCTGCATCCCCACTCCGAACGAGAGCATCGAGACAAACGTGGCGATGGCGATGACGACACCGGAGATGGTGAGAATCGATCGCAGCTTCATCCGCCAGAGGTTGCCGCCGGCGTTGGCAATGATGTCGCGCAGGATCATGCGCCCGCCTCGGTCCGAGTCCCACTCAGGATCCGTCCGTACTCCATGCGGAGCACACGGTGGGCATGCGACTGTGCCATGGCTTGATCGTGCGTGGCCACGATCACAGTCAATCCCTCGCGATTCAGTCCCGAGATGAGATCGGCGATCAGCGCGGCGTTTTCGCGATCGAGATTGCCGGTCGGCTCATCGGCAAGCAGGAGATCGGGGTTTTTCACCAGAGCGCGCGCGATTGCGACCCGTTGCTGTTCACCGCCGGAGAGATCGGCCGGTCGGTGATCGAGCCGGTCCTCCAGCCCCAGACGGGTCAGGATGGTGTGTGCTCGAATTCGACGTTCCGGCGCTGGCGTTTCATTGAAGTACATCGCCAGCTCGACATTGCGAAGCGCAGTGTGATGGGGAATCAAGTTGAAAGACTGGAAGATCATGCCCACCCGCAGAGCCCGGTATCGCGAGAGGGCGCGACGGCTCAGTGAGCCGAGCAGTACGCCCTCGATATCGATCTGCCCCGACGTAGGCGTGTCCAACCCGGCTAACAAGTTGAGCAATGTCGATTTTCCAGAACCCGAGGCACCGACCAGCGCGAGGAACTCGCCGCGCTCGACCTGCAGGCTGACACCTTCCAGCGCGCGGACTTCGGAGCGCCCACGTCTGTAATGGCGGGTGAGGTTCGTCGTCGCAATCCAACTCATGCGGGCATGATCTCCGCATTCTTAGACGGTCCCGCAACAAGAAAGTTCAGCGCTGACCAGCGCCAGGGCTGCGACCAATTCGGTATGCTCTTGTGGTGTGGGCGTCCCGCCTGCAAGCGTGAAGTACGTTTACGAGGCAGCGGCTTCGCGTTCGAGCAATTCGCGCTTTCTGGCAATCCCCCACCGATAACCGTGGAGCTTTTTATCCGCTCCGACGGCCCGATGACACGGCACGACAACTGCGACGTGATTGAGCGCACAGGCCCGCCCGACCGCACGAGACGCCTTCGGATGTCTGATCGCGGCGGCAATCTGGCCATATGTCCGTGTCTTGCCAACCGGGATTCGGCGTAGCGCGTTCCAGACGCGCATCTCGAACGCCGTTCCGCGCAGATCAAGAGGCAGAGCGATCTTGCTCTTTGGCTCCTCGACCAATGAGATCACCTTGCTTACCAGATCACTCATGACCGGGTCACGCGTAGCGATAGTTGCCTGCGGATAGGCAGCGCGCAACCGCCGCGAGAGCGCCCCGGCGTCATCGCCCAACCATACTTCACAAATCCCCTTCGTTGTGGTGGCGACAAGCACAAGCCCGAGGGCACAACGACGCACGACAAACTTGATTGACTCATCAGCTCCGCCCAAGCGCACTTTTAGCGGCTTCATGCCCAGTCGTCCGGCGGTTGCCTCGTAGAATCGTCCATTCGAACTGAACCCGGCTTCATAGAGCGCCGACGTTACCGAATCGCCGCCGCGCATGGCCAGCTTGGCCCGGTCAACCATCTCCTGCGCGCGAAATTGGCGCGGTGTCACACCCATTGTGCGGCGGAACAATCGATGGAAATGAAAGGGGCTCATCTTTGCGGTTTTCGCCAGCTCGGCGAGCGTCGGCATGGTCTCGGTCTGGCGAATTGTCTTACACGCAGCGGTGACCGCATCCGCATGACGGCGTCCAAATGCCTCGTCTTCCGGCTTGCATCGCAGGCATGCCCGGTACCCGGCACGACGGGCATCCGCGATCGAATTGAAAAACACGACGTTCTCCCGGCGCGGGCGCCGGGCCGGGCACGTCGTCGGTCGGCAGAAGATTCCCGTACTCGTAACTCCGATCAAGAATGTGCCCTCGGCTTCAGGATCGCGTTCGACCACCGCCCGCCAGCGCGCTTCTGCCGTATCGTATTTCTTGGTCTCGTTCATGGTCATTGGCCCTCCTCCATACGGCGCTCGACACGCAGATCGTAGCATCCCGCGCGAGTGTCGCGAACATGAACATACGCAACGTCATTGTGAGAAAAAACCCGGTCCAGGCGCGCTTCGACATTTCCATCTTCCACGTACTCCTGAACAAGTAGACGCCGACCACGCGCATAGCCGTTCAGTGTCAATGGATGTGCCCGTAACTGATCCGGAAATCCAGCGCTCTCGTCGTATCTTTTGCACTCCTGGACATGAATGAATACGGGGCCGGGGAGAGGCAGGTCTTCGAGCCCGTAGAAGGGGTCGAGGGTGAAGAGGATTCGCTCCTCGTTGCCCACTTCAAATGTCCGCAAGCACAGCCGGCACGGCCCGTACCCGGTCGCGACTTCTTTATGTGCTGGATGTCCATAACCGGGCGACTTCATCGTCCGACGGACCCGGTCGGCTGTGGACTGCGGCATGGCGATGAACCTGTACTCGGACATATCGCTCCCTTCGTGCATTGTCCGCTGTCAATATCGTCCGCGCCCGTGCCGGCCACACTCCGCCCCTTGCTCTCAAAGTGAGATTTTGCGGGATAGGTCCTATTGGACCTATAAGACCCATTTTCACTCCGTTCCCGTTAACAGTCCTTATCTTGTCCCCGTCATGAGGTTCATGAAGCTAAAGCCCGCTCACTTCTTAGCCGCGACCATCCTGACCGCTGCCGTTTCCTGCAGCGATGGCGTCGATTACGTCCCCGACAACGATCCGAAATTCTTCATTGACGCCGACGGCTCAAACGAAACGACTGTACGTGACACACTGCGCAACCGCTTCCCGCATCTGAAACTCGAGGGCGGCGAAATGACCCTTAACGACCGTTGCCCGGTGCGCAAAGTCGGACTAAATCGTCGTCTGCCGGTGTTATTCGTGAATAGCCGTCCGATCGGCTTCTGTTGAAGCCCCTGCCAAACGGTCTTCGTGCAAGACCCCGAATTGTATCTCCAGCAGCTTGGCCTGAACATCCCATGCGTCATCTCGCCCGAACGCAATGCGGTGCTCGATCCGGCGCATCGGACGCTGATCGGCTACGAGACCTATTTCTTCTCCGATTCGGCCGCCAAGAGCCGTTTCGACGCGTCGCCGGAGGATTATTCCGGTCCACTGACCGACCCGGTCTCGCTCCGTCACTTCAACCCGAAGCCCGATTCACCGCGGCTTATCCACAATGATCGACTCTACGTTTTCGCGACCGATTCAACCCGCGAGGCGTTCGCCATGATGCCTGGCAGGTACCTGTATCCGGAGCATAGGATGCTGCCGGTTGACAGCACCGCTGAAGGCTTGTAGGATAAGCACCGTATGCATCGTCAGCGTAGGTGCGTGCGCTTTCTGCACGCACCATTGCTACGACGCCTGACGTTTTCGCTGTCTGTTCGGCAAACTCCAGACGTAGAACACTCATGACTCCGACCCTCCGCCGTTTCATCACGCTGATCGCACTCGTGAACTTCGCCGGGTGCACAACTTGGACCGCGACTCATGAATCTCTACGCGACTTGGAAGGGGAGAAGGTACGCCTGACGACCGTTGGCGGCATGAAGGGGTCGGGAATGCTGGCGCACGCTGATTCTGCAGGCGCCGCCGTACTCGTGGAAGGAAGCAGATTGCCCATCGTTGTCGACACGGGGAAAGTCATCGGAGTCGAAAAGCGGCGCTTCCAAGTCTGGCCGACAGTTGCCATGGGTGTTCTGGCGGTCGGGGCTGTGACTCTGATTTTGATCAAGGTCCTCGTGTTCGACGATCCCGACTACTGAAGTGACGTTGAGATTCTCCCTGCCCGCCTCACCAAATCCGCCTTGACTTGCGGCCTTGAACCCCGGCATATTCGCTCCTCGTTTTGACCGGAGATTGCGAAATGGTTCACAAAGACGCAGTCTGCCGGTACGCGCCTCAGGCGCAGGTGTGAGGGCGAGTGTTGAAGTTCGACTCACCCGAAAAAACCGGGCGGTGGTTGCGCCCCATCGGGCTACTGACCGCCATTCCGTTTGTCCTGCTTTTTGGTCCGCTGATCGGTTACTTCATCGGCGACTGGCTGGACAAAAAACTCGATACAGCGCCCTGGCTGATGTCGATCTTCATCGGCTTGGGGTTTGTTGCGGCGGGACGCGAGGTCTGGGGACTCATCAAGCGCGCTTCCCGCGAGACGGAGAACGACAAGCGGTAGCGGCGGGGCTTGACCCGCCACCCTTGTCTAATCGAGGACAAGAACGGCTCAAGCGCCGCCGCTACCCTGATCGACTCGATACTATCATGAGCCTCGAGTTCCTCAAACGCATCTGGAAGACGACTCTCGTCGTCGGCCTCGTCGTGTTTGCCTTTACGGCCGTTTACTTCGAGATGCAGTTTGCCTGGGGCTTGCTTGTCGGCTGCCTTTGGGGTGTCGCCAACTTTGTCGCCCTGATCGCAGTTCTGACCTCCTTCGTGACTCCGCGCGGAGCGCGTGAGGTCAACCGCCGACGCGCTCTGATTCTCGCGGCGATCAAGTTCCCCGTGATCTATGGCATCGGCTATCTGATACTGCGCAGCGAGTGGTTTGAGCCGGTGTCGCTTCTTGTCGGTTTTTCGCTTCTCTTCATGGTGACTTTGCTCAAAGCGCTGGGGCGTTCGTACCTGAAACTCGACGACCATCGCGAGGCAACAACCTCGGCCGACACAGACGACCGATTGAAGATCGCCCATCAGTTATGACTTTCGCCCAATTCCCCGCGCTGATTTATCCGTTTCTCGCCACTGTCACCGAGCATGGTGGGGGAGAGCATGCTGCCGAGCCGGCAGGCGCGCCGGTCCTCCCCAATTTGGTGACCATCGTCGCCACACGCTCGCACGGGCCGCTCGGCGAATTCCTGCACCATTTCGAAAACGTCATCTATGCGTTGCTTGTGGCCATCATCATCTCGGTGGTTGCCTGGCGCGCCTCACGCAATCGCACCATGATCCCGGGCGGTCTACAAAACGCCTTCGAGATGATCGTCAGCGGTCTCGACAACTTTTTCGCGGGAATCCTCGGTCCGGAGGGGCGCCGCTTCACACCGTTTCTGGGCACGCTCTTCATTTACATCTGGTGCATGAACCTCTTCGGGATTATCCCCGGCATGATGTCGCCGACCGGCGGCCCCAACGGGATCAATACGACGATTGCGCTCGCGGTGTGTGTTTTTCTGTACGTGCAGTATGCAGGAATCAAGAAACTCGGCATCGGCGGTTACTTCGATCACTTGATGGGTTCGCCACGCGATGTAATCTCGTGGGTGCTGGTTCCGCTCAATTTACCGATTCACGTCATCGGCGAGTTGGCCAAGCCGCTCTCGCTCTCGCTTCGTCTTTTTGGCAACATCACGGGGGAGGATGTTCTGCTCGCGGCGTTTCTCGGCCTGGGCGTTGCGGCAACCGCGTTCATGCACCTGCCGATCGGCTTGCCATTGCACCTGCCGTTCATGTTTCTTGCATTGCTGACAGGCACGATTCAAGCGCTGGTCTTTACGCTCCTCTCGACAGTCTATTTCTCGATGATGGTCGCCGAACATGAGGAGCATCACTAAGTCGGCGCTACGAGGGCATGGCGGGGCCGTGCCGCTACAAACTCGAATTTGAATTGAGTTGAACAGATAACAAGAACCACAAGAAGGAGAGACGACATGACATTCCAAACCGCATTGTCCCTGGCGCTGCCCTTCGGCTTGGCGCTGGCCGCGATCGGTTCCGCCTTTGGCCTGGGTAAGGCCGTGGCCGCCGCTATGGACGCGATGGGCCGTCAGCCCGAAGCCGCCGGCAAGATCCAGACCGGCATGATCATCGGCTGCGCGCTGATCGAGGCGCTCACCATCTATGCCCTGGTCGCGTTCTTCATTCTGCAAGGACGCATCGCCTAACGACGTTGTGTTGTTGGCGAAAGCTCAACATCGCGTAGGGGCGTATTGCTTGCCCTGAGCTTGTCGAATGGGCATACGCCCCCGAAGGATGCACAGCCTATGAGTGTCGATATCATCCAGATTCTGACCCACGTGCTCGCGTTTGTGATCATGCTCTGGGTCTTGCAGAAGTTTGCGTGGAAGCCGTTCCTCGGCATTCTCGAGGAGCGCCGCGCGCAAATTCAAAGCGACTTCGATACCGCCGCCGCTAAACGGCGTGAGGCGGAGGAGACGGCGGCGCGTTACACCGCGCAGATGAAGGATATCGAAAACGAGAAACGTGCCCGCATCCAGGAGGGCATCGGCGAAGGACGCAAGATCGCCGATGAAATCCGCGAAGAAGCCCGCGGCGAAGCCAAGAAGATCATCGACAAGGCGCGCGAGGACATCCAGCGCGACGTTGCCAAGGCCCAGGTCGAACTCAAGGACAAGATCGTCAGCATGACCATGACCGCCACCGAACGAATCATCCGGACATCGTTGGATCAGGAAGGCCACCGTCGCCTGGTGGCGGGCTTCATCGATGAACTTGAGAAGGCCAACCCAGGACGGAACAACTAAGTGGAACCACGAGTCGCGAAGAAATACGCCACGGCACTCTTCCTTCTCGCTCGGGAGCGCAAGATCGAGGAGCAAGTCTGGGCCGATATCTCGGTGCTTGGCGACGTTCTTAAGACCGACCGACGCCTGCTGAAGGTCATCGCGGCGCCGCAAATACCTGATGAGAACAAGCATGAATTAGTGCGCGCCGTCCTGGCCGGGGCTCATGAAGCCGTTCTCAACTTCATCCTCTTCGTCATCGACAAGGGCCGGACTGAGAACATCCCGCGCATGATCGATATTTACGGTCAGCTCCTCGACGAAGCGCGCGGTATTGTCGAGGCCGAAATCACCAGCGCCGTCCCTCTCGGCGAAGCCGAAGTGGGCCGAATTGTGCAGCGCTTGGAAAGTCTTTCGGGAAAGAAAGTCCGTCATCGGGTTCAGGTTGATCCTGAAATCCTTGGCGGAGTCGTCGTCATCATCGGCGGCGAGATTATCGATCATTCTGTACGTCATGATTTGTCGCGCCTGAGGGATTCTCTGCAGGCGTTGAAAGTGCATCAGGCCGCGTAAGGGAGAGCAAATGGCGTTAAAGCCTGAAGAAGTTTCGTCTGTCATAGCAAAAGAGATTGGCCAATATCAGGGCAAGCTCGAGATGGAGTCAGTCGGGACCGTGCTGCAAGTCGGCGACGGTATTGCGCGCGTGTGGGGGCTCGACGACGCCATGATGTCTGAGCTGGTAACGTTCCCCGGCGATATCATGGGTTTGGTCTTGAATCTTGAGGAAGACAACGTCGGTTGCGCGATCTTCGGCTCCGACCGCCTGATCAAAGAAGGCGACACCGTGCGCCGGACCGGACGCGTGGCTTCTGTCCCCGTCGGCGATGCGCTGATAGGTCGCGTGGTCAATCCCCTCGGGCAGCCGCTGGATGGCAATGGCCCGGTGGTCACCGACAAGTTTCGTAATCTCGAGATGGTTGCCCCGTCAGTGATCGAGCGCCAGCCCGTCACGCAGCCGGTGCAGACCGGCCTCAAGGCGATCGATTCGATGATCCCCATCGGGCGTGGCCAGCGCGAACTCATCATCGGCGACCGTCAAACAGGAAAGACCGCCGTTGCCATAGACACGATTATCAATCAGAAAGACACAGATATTTTCTGCATATACGTTGCCATCGGACAGAAATCATCGACCGTTGCACAAGTTGTGGAGGTGCTCCGCAAGAACGGTGCGATGGACTACACGACAGTCGTTGTTGCGTCCGCGACCGATCCGGCGCCGCTGCAGTTTATCGCTCCGTACGCCGGCGTGACGATCGGCGAACATTTGATGGTGCAAGGCAAGCATGTCCTCTGCGTTTACGATGACTTGTCGAAGCACGCCGTGGCCTATCGCCAATTGTCATTGCTTCTGCGGCGCCCCCCGGGACGCGAGGCGTATCCCGGTGACGTCTTCTACCTCCATTCGCGGCTCCTGGAGCGCGCGGCCAAATTGTCGGATGCGAAGGGTGGAGGGTCCTTGACGGCTCTGCCGATCATCGAAACGCAGGCCGGCGACGTGACCGCCTATATTCCGACCAACGTCATCTCGATCACCGATGGGCAGATCTTCCTTGAGGGCGACCTGTTCTACTCGGGAGTTCGTCCCGCCATCAACGTCGGTATTTCCGTGTCGCGCGTCGGTGGCAATGCCCAAACCAAAGCGATGAAGAAAGTCGCGGGTTCGTTGCGTCTGGACTTGGCGCAGTACCGGGGGTTGGCCGCATTCGCGCAGTTCGGTTCCGACCTCGACGATGCGACACGTCGTCAATTGACGCGCGGCGAACGCATGGTCGAGCTGCTCAAGCAGGGGCAGTATGTCCCCATGCCGGTCGAGGATCAGGTCGTCGTGATTTGGGCCGCCAACAAAGGCTATCTCGATGAAATCCCGGCTTCAGCGGTGAAGAAATACGAAACAGAATTTCTGGCTTTTATGAAGAAGGAATACCCCGATGTCGGACACACGATCAAACAGAAGGGTGCCTTGTCCGACGACATCGAGGCCAAGCTGAAAGAGGCCTGCGGCAAGTTCCGCGGCGTCTTCAAGCCATAACGGGCCACGTTCGGGAGGGTCGATTTAGAGACTGATCGCCTATGCCATCACTCGGTGACATCAAACGCCGGATCCGCTCGGTCAACTCGACCAAGCAGATCACAAAGGCCATGGAAATGGTCTCGGCCGCCAAACTGCGCAAGGCGCAGTCTCGTGCCGAGAGGGCGCGACCGTATGCGGAGAAGCTGGAGTTGATTCTGGCCAACCTCTCGCGCGCGGCGGTTCAGCCCGATGGCGGAGTCCTGCATCCGTATTTCGAGACGCGCCCGGTTAAGAAGACGACGTATGTTCTCGTCACGGCGGATCGCGGTTTATGTGGCTCATTCAATGCCAATCTGATTCGTCGGGCGACCAATGTTCTGAGTCAGCACGCGCAAGGAACGGCCGAGTTGATCTGCGTCGGCAAGCGCGGCTACGATTGGTTCAGGAAACGCAGCACTCCCATCGTCTCCCATCATCTCGACTTTGGTGGCAACATGGACTTGGCGCGGGTAAAGCAGATTACCAACGAGTTGACGCAACGATTCGTTTCTGGCGAGACTGATGCGATCTATCTCATCTACGCTCGTTTCATCTCGACGGCGCGCAGCGAGATCACGGTTATGCCGTTTCTGCCGATTGAGCCAAAGTCGGAAACCAAGTCGACCGTGGCCGATTACATTTTCGAACCCGATCCGGTCGCGATTTTCTCGGACCTAATGCCACGATATGCCTCGACAGTGATTCAGACCGCGCTGTCGGAGTCGTTCGCTTCAGAGCATTCAGCGCGCATGCTGGCGATGGGTTCAGCGACGAAGTCGGCCGGCGAAATGATCGATGCGTTGACATTGCAGTTTAACAAAGCACGGCAAGGCGCGATCACGAAGGAATTGCTCGACATCGTAGGCGGCGCAGAGGCCATCAAATAGAGCATTGCTCTCGTAGGTCAGGAGCACTGCGCTCCTGTGGTTGATTGAAAGCACAAAGCCGGTAGCGCAGGGCTCCTGACTTGCCGGACCGTCACAGCAGAAACACGATAGAGAGGACTACAAGCATGGCAGGTGAAAACTGGGGCAAGGTCGTTCAGGTCATCGGACCCACGGTCGACTGTGAATTCCATTCCGACCGGTTGCCCAATATCTTAAATGCGATCACCGTGACGGACAAGGAACGTGGGATCGATCTCACGCTCGAAGCCGCACTGCACATCGGCGACAATATCGTTCGCTGTGTGGCGCTGGCCTCGACCGACGGCCTGGTGCGTGGCATGAAGGCGCTCGACTCCGGACATCCCATCTCGGTCCCTGTCGGCGAACTCTGCTTGGGGCGCATTTTCAGCTTGCTGGGCAATCCCATCGATGGCAAAGGCGCGCTCCCGCCGAACACGCGCCGCGATCCCATTCACCGCTCCGCACCGTTGCTCTCCGATCAATCGACCGAAACCGAGATTCTCGAGACCGGGATCAAAGTCATCGATCTGCTCGAGCCCTACTCAAAAGGCGGCAAAGTCGGGCTGTTCGGCGGCGCGGGCGTCGGCAAGACCGTCATCATTCAGGAGCTGATTCGCAATATCGCCACGGAACATGGCGGCTATTCGGTCTTCTGCGGCGTCGGCGAGCGTACCCGTGAGGGGAATGACCTCTATCGTGAAATGACTGAGTCCGGCGTCATCAAGAAGACCGTAATGGTCTTCGGCCAGATGAACGAACCACCCGGAGCCCGACTCCGGGTTGGATTGACCGGCCTCACCATGGCCGAGTACTTCCGCGATGAGGCGCATCAGGATGTGCTCATCTTTATCGATAACATTTTCCGCTTCACGCAGGCCGGTTCGGAAGTGTCGGCGCTGCTCGGACGCATGCCATCGGCAGTCGGTTACCAGCCGACACTCTCAACCGAAATGGGTGCTTTGCAGGAACGCATCACCTCGACGAAAGCCGGATCCATTACGTCCGTTCAGGCGATCTACGTGCCCGCTGATGACTTGACCGATCCCGCGCCGGCGACGGCATTCACGCACTTGGATGCCACGACCGTGCTCTCGCGCCAGATCGCCGAATTGGGGATCTATCCCGCCGTCGATCCGCTCGATTCGACATCGCGCATTCTCGATCCGCATATCGTGGGTGACCGCCACTATGGTGTCGCGCGCGCCGTGCAGAACATCCTGCAGCGCTACAAAGACCTACAGGACATTATCGCGATTCTCGGTATGGAAGAACTCTCCGAGGACGACAAGCTCATCGTCTCGCGGGCCCGCCGCATCCAGCGTTTCCTTTCGCAACCGTTCTTCGTCGCTGAGGCGTTCACCGGACGCACCGGCCGGTACGTGAAACTGGAAGATACGATCCGCGGATTTGAAGAGTTGGTCTCGGGCAAGCACGACGATGTGCCCGAACAGGCATTCTACATGGTCGGCTCGATTGAAGAGGCGCTTGAGGCCGCCGAGAAAATGAAGTCGGAAGCGGCGTAAGAAGTTCATTGGATCTATTGGGCCTATTTGTTATGGCAACTTTTCATCTCTCCATCGTGACACCGGAAGAGACTGTCTTCGACGAGACAGTCACGTCGATCATTGTCCCCGGCGCGAAGGGATACCTGGGCGTCCTCGCCCATCATGCACCTTTAATATCGCCGTTGGTGCCGGGAAAACTGACGATTCAACTCCAGAACGGTGACGAGATCATCATGGCGATTTCCGGCGGCTTCCTTGAAGTGGCTGGCAACCGCGCCACGATTCTCGCAGATGCCGCTGAAATGGCAGACGAGATTGACAAGCAGCGTGCCCTCGACGCTCTCGAACGCGCCAAGAAACGGCTCCACGATGCCGCTCATGGCGACCGTTCCTGGGACCTTGACCGCGCCACCGCCGCGCTGCGCCGGGCTAAGAACCGCTTGCATGTTCTTGACGCCACCCTCGTCGCGACCCGATCTTAATCCGCTGTGACACCGTGTTTCTTCGTTTCTGATCTCCAAGGCAATCCCCAGCAATACAAGCGTCTGTTCGAGCGCATTACGGCCGAACGGCCCACGGCCGTGTTCCTTGGTGGCGATCTCCTGCCGAGCTTCTTACACGTCATGCAGGAGACGTCGGAGTTTGTCGGTGATATACTCGAAGCGGGGCTGTTGTCTATCAGAAGCCGTCTCGATAGCGCCTATCCCCGCGTGTTCATGATCCTGGGCAATGACGACCCGCGCGTCTTCGAGGACGAATTCACACGCGCGCGCGAGCCAGTCTTGTGGGAGTACATTCACAACCAACGGGTCCAGCTTGGTGAATTCGAAGTCTACGGATATTCGTATGTGCCCCCGACACCATTCCTCAACAAAGACTGGGAGCGCTACGATGTCTCACGTTTCGTCGACCCCGGCTGCGTTTCACCCGAGGAGGGGTTCCGCACTGTGCCGGTAGATCCGGATGACATCAGGCACGCGACGATCCAGGAGGACCTGGAATCGTTGACGCGCAACCACTCACTTGCGAGGTCGGTGTTTCTGTTCCACACACCGCCGTACCAGACTAAGCTTGACCGCGCGGCCCTGGATGGAAAGAAAGTCGATCACGCCCCGCTGGATGTGCATGTGGGCAGCATCGGCGTGAGGCGGATGATCGAGAAGTGTCAACCGCTTGTTACATTGCACGGCCACATTCATGAATCCGCGGAGCTGACGGGATCGTGGCGTGACCAGATTGGCTTAACACACATGTTCGGTGCCGCACACAATGGATCGGAACTGGCGCTCGTGCGATTTGCGTTGGAAAATCCCGGCGATGCCAGTCGAGAACTCATTGCGACGGAGTCTTAAGCGTAAGTTGGCGCGCCGCATCCGTCACCGCGCCGATCTTGCAGGCGTAGCTGTTGCGATTGGCGATGTCCTCATCGGTCACGATGTGCGCATCGAGGAGGCCGCCGCTACGGTACCCTGTCTGCAAGTAATTGACCTCATCCAGGCTGACGCTCCATCCCTCCAGCCAGACCTCAAGGTCACGTCGTTGGCTCTCGTTTCCGCGGAAGTGAACCAGGAGATCGATATCGCTGGCAGGGCCGGCCGTGGCGTTTTTCGTGCTGCCGAACACATAGAGTCCGGCGACGCCGAATCGCCTGGGGTCCATGTTCGCCGCGATCTGCTGCGACATCCGCATGCGCCATTGCCAGTGTGTACCGTCTCCGGCTCTCACCTGGGGCGGAGGCGGAACAATCGAAAGACCGATGGCCTCATGCGGATCGGCCAAGATCGCCACGGCCTCATTGAGATCCGCATTCATCAGCAGGCGTAGTGTTTTCCCGTCGCTACATTGCGGGACATCGATCAGGCGAATCGTGTCGCCCAACCGGGTGTATTCAGGCAACAGCTTGGGGAACAGGTTTGGTGAACGGGCAAGGAACGTCTCATTGAAAATGGTCCCATCATCATCCGGGTACAGTGGCAGGTAGAGAATGCGCGCCTCGACCAAATCTTGGAAAAAGTGCGTGCCGAATGAGACATCCGGCACATAACCGCCCGTTGCGCGCGCAACTTCGATGAGCGCGGCAGTGTTGTTGATCTCCGAATAGGTTACGCTGACGCCGAGTTTGATGTCGCCGCGGCTTCCCCAACGTCCGGGCCCCATGAGAATGAACTGCCGTCGCGGCAGAAGCTCATTGAGTTTGCCGACCGCGTGACCGACAGCGACCAGATCGTTCAACTCAGGCAACGCGCCGTATTGGATAGGGTCGACGTAAACGATGTGTGTGATGCCGGACACGGTCCCGTTGGAGACATACCGATTCGCCGAGAAAACGATGCGGTCGTGCGGGATGTCTTTCGGAATCGGGGCCGGGGCGAATGCCTGGGCGTGGCCCTGTGGGCGGCACTGCAAGAGATAGAGATCTTTGCCGTCGGAGGCGAACTCAATGTCGACAGGTGTCTGAAGTTTATCCTCGAGCAGTTGGAGGATTGCGCGAATTTGGCGAACAAAGGACGTGTGTGCCACCAGACCCTCAAAGGTCACGACTAGATCGTCCTTCGCGGGATCGAGATGGATCGAGGGACTCTTGAGCTGGCGATCAGGCGTCAACACCGAGACAAGCAGATCCAGGCCCTCAATGTCTCGGCCATGTTCCTTCAGAAGCATCTCAACGGAGACGGTTTCGAATGTGTTCGTCGAGAGGTTGATAACGTCGACGTTGCGCGGCGCATAGCGCAGGATCTCATCGACGCTGACGTTGACACGCAGCGTGGGCTGACCCGGAGCGATGAGCACGGGGTAGTCACTGCTCAGCCGATCGACGGCGCGGGTGCCGATTCCC
Organism: uncultured Ignavibacteria bacterium; assembly: GCA_964371625.1. Taxonomy (GTDB): domain Bacteria; phylum Zixibacteria; class MSB-5A5; order WJJR01; family WJJR01; genus JACQFV01. Next base: position 1,504,256 of record CAYJMP010000002.1, read on the forward strand.
GGCACGATTCGCAGGAGGCCGTCGTTGCGCTGTATCCGCGGTGACCAGCGGAATTCATTCCGGCTGTATGCCACTCCGGCGAACGATGGCAGGTGGTATCGGCCGACCTTGCGCCCTACCACTTCCTGCAACATGATCCCCATCTCTTCGCCAAAATCGACCAGTCCGCGCTCAGCCCGGTATTCGATCGGATCAGGACCAAAGGTCGAGGCATAGACTTCGGCAATGGCATCTATCAGCGCCTCGAGTCGCTTTTCCTTTGATCCCTGATTGGCAAGGAAGAGGCTCTTGTACTTTCCCGAGAAAGCCGCGCCCCAGCGATCTTCCAGCAGGCTCGAACTGCGCACGATAATCGGCCTGTCGCCGAAATCGTCCAGCGCGACCGACAACCCCTTGAGTACGTCTTCGGGAAAACCGGACCTCTTGAACATCTGCACGATGTGCGGGTATTCCTGGCGAATCTGATTGATATCCTTGTATTTCTGCTCCACTACGTCGTCGAGGTCATTGTGGTGCATGAAATGCAAGAGAATGTCAGAGGTGATGTGCCACGTTTTCGGAATGCGTACCTGCCGCAAAAGTCCATCAGGATCGGCAGATTTCTTGAGGATGTTATTCGCCAGAAACACGCCGGCGCTCTTGCCACCCAGACGCCCGTGGCTCTCGGCGCTGAAAATCATGTTCTGCAGCAAGTCATGGAAATCGTTGAGATCGATGAAGGACTTGGCGCAGTTGATGTAGTCGACATCGTCCGACAGAAACCGGCGCGTGAGGGCAACTTCCACGCCGCGTTTGGACGGTGAGCGCATTTCGGCGTGGCGTGGCGCGAGAAAGTGGTATCGACGGATGGCGTCTGCGACCACCGGCAAGGTTACATGCCGGTTCACGACCAGCGCGAGAAAGCTCAGCTTGTCTTCTTGAATCCAATGCTGAATGTCCGACAGGATCGCTTCATCACTGAAATTCTCGGCTGCGATCTTAAAGGTCTCTTCGGTAATGTCGCTGGGGTAAGAGGCCGGCACCCGGCGGTGCGGTCGATTGGGGTCGCTGAGGGCATCGTTCTCGGTCCCCGACGCGCCATGTTGCAGGATATCCGAGAGCCGCTGTGCCGCCGCCACACCGCTCCAGCACAAGTGATGCAGCATCTTGTGGGCGATTCGCTGAAACAGGTCGCGATCAGTCTGCCGGAGCAGATCGAGAACCACACGCCAGTCGCCTTTTGCGCGCTCCTTCAAACCCTGGCGGGCGGATTCGACCTCGTGCGCCACGTGACGCATCTGCTGATAAGTGAAAAAGTGACCGAGGCGCTCAGCGATCGTGCGAATGAGCCTTGTTTCTTCCTTGAGAAATGGGCCCTCGTCCTCGACGGGAGTCTCGCGGAGATAGTGCACACTGAGGCGACCAGCCACGCGACCCTGGACCACGATATCAGCATGCTGTGACCATGGGGTCTCACGGAAATCGGGTGGGTCGTACGATTGTCCGTGAAGGGCGATCCTCGCCCGGCAAATGTCCGGGTACTGCCAGCCCGGCGGAATGGCCGCGATCACGGCGCGGCAGACTTCATCGCGTTCCGCCTCGGAGCGATTGAGGATTTCCTCGATCGCATACATGCAATTGAGTTCTTTGGCGCGCTCTTGCAAAGCCTGCAAGAGATCGTCCATTGATTCATCATTGTCCGTCATGAGCGAATTACCCCCCGGCCTGTCCGGCCGTCGACCTTGATACGCAATGGTTGTTCGGTTCTCACCCAGCGAACATGCTCGGTTTCATCCACTACATTTTGATGCGCAAGCCACTCCCAATTGATGCCCTTCTGGGCAGTCGGCGGCACCGAAAAATACGGTATGCGAAAACTTGTGATATTGTGGAAGAAGTGTGAGCCTTGACTGAGCGTGACCAAAATCTCCGGCAGAGTGGCTTCAATGATGACCTTGGCTCCCGCGATCTGTCCGAAATTCACCGGAATTCCTAAAGACGGGTCCGAGCTGCCCCAGCGCCCAAACCCGATCAGCACATAGGCCCGTCCCTGTTCCAGGAGTTTGCGATTCAATTGCTCAATCTCGCCCGCAATCACGCGCGTCGTTAAGACTGAGAACGCGTCCGACTTCACGTAGACGATATCGCAAATGCCATCCAGAGTGCCGTTTCCCAGGACATTCTCGGAAGACACCAGCGCATCCTCCGACCACAGCTCGTCGGCCGATAGTTCGATTGTCTCCTCCGAGACCACCATGGGGCGCACTTGCAGGAATCCCAGCCGGGCTGGACCATGGATATGGCTGCCGAGAGTCATCGCGAACTCGACTTCCACCGGCAGCCCGAGGGTCTTCTCACACACGTGAAGCATCGCGAGGACGGCGTCATTGAGTAATACTTCGTCCAGTTGTAGGATGGGGGCAAACGTCAGTATGCGTGGCCCGCGCGCGCTGAGACCAGGCTCGATGCGATCGTTCGCCGCATCGTACGACGAAATCAGTGAGGCCAGCACGCCGTCTCCCTCGGCATCGATCAACGTGAACCGCTGGAGATACTCGGTTTCACGGATCGGGTCGTACGGCGGCGGCGCCCCCATGTTGACCGCCCAGAATCGCGTCTGCGTGTGCTTGAGCAGATCGTTGATTGAGTTGTACGGCGGGTTGGCGCGCGGGAAGCGGGGAGAGTACGCCCACGCCTGGCCCTCATCGACAATCGCCTTCCCCAATCCCAGCGCCAAATCGACGACCCCGTCCTCGGGCCGCGCATGGCCGCTGGGATAGAAGTTGTATGATCGGGCCACGCCTGAAATGTGCGGATAGAAACGATCGTCGTGTCGTCTGCCGACTATTTCCTGAATGACGACCGCCATGTGCTCATCGTGCGTCGTGTGTTCAGTAGCCAGCATGTAGTTCTTGGCGTTCGCAAAGAAGGTGGAGGCGTAGACGAACTTGATGGCTTCAACCAGTCGCCGGAATCGCGTATCGACGTCAAACTGGTTGTTGGGAATCATCTTCGTCGTATACACGCTCGCGAACGGTTGGTACATGGCGTCTTCGAGGTGGCTCGAAGAACGTACCGCCAGGGGCGAGTGCACTTGCGAGATCATGGCGCGCAGATCACCGACGATCTGCGCCGGCAGGTCCGCCCGTTGAAAGGCCTGGGCGATGTGGTCGTCGGACGCATCCGAGAGAGCGATGTCGCTCAAATTGTTGTCGATCATGAACTGATCGAAGACATCCGTGGCCAGCACCGAGAGAGCCGGAATTTCCACGTCAACGCCGTTGATCGGAGCACGGTCGAAATGGGCCACGAGGCTCTCACGCATCAGCGCGAGGCCCTTGGCCTTGCCACCAATGGATCCCGACCCAATCCGAGTGAACCGCTCGCGTCCGTCGAAGAAGTGGCGGTCAAATGCCGGGATGTCGGGCGATCTATCAAGTGGGAGGTTGGCGCTCATCGGTTCAATCACAATGAAGGGCGCACGGTTCAACCCCGTACGCCCTTCACGTTTGTCTACCGAACGGGTACTCTAAACCCATCCACGAGTGCGGCAGGCATCCGCCACTCGGCTGATTGCGATGTAGTAGGCCGCATCACGTGTATACAACTTTCGCTGCCTCGCCAGCTCGCTCACTGCGAGATAGGCCGCCGTCATTTTTAAGTCAAGCTTTCCGAGCACCTCGTCACGTTCCCAGAAGTAATTCATATTACTCTGCACCTGTTCGAAATAGCTGCAGGTGACGCCGCCGGCGTTGGCCAGGAAGTCTGGGATTACGTAGACATTACGCTCGGCCAGAACGCGATCGGCCTCCGGTGTCGTGGGGCCATTTGCCCCTTCGGCGACCAGTCTGACGCGTTTGTTGATACGCCCGACGTTCTCCCCCGTGATCTGATTCTCAATGGCCGCAGGGATGAGGATGTCGACTTCTTGGTCGAGCCAAGCGTCGCCTGGGAGCACCTCGTAACCCAAGCCGGCCGCTTTCTCCTTGCTGATTCCGCCGAAGCGGTCGGTGATACCACGCAGGGCGTTCAAATCGATTCCCGCTTCGTTGCGATAGCTGTATGACATCTGGTCTTTCTGATCCCAACACGAGACGCAGATGACACGACCGCCGATCTGTTGATACAAATCGATGGCATACTGGGCGACATTGCCAAATCCCTGCACACTCGCTCTGGTATCGGCGACCTTCAGCCCCAACTCCTTGAGGGCTTCGCGAACCGTAAAGATGACGCCGTATCCCGTGGCCTCGGTGCGTCCAAGCGACCCGCCCATGCCGACCGGCTTGCCGGTGATGAATCCCGGCTGCCGACGGCCATGAATGACCTCGAATTCATCGAGCATCCAGAGCATGTGTTGCGCGCTGGTCATCACATCCGGCGCCGGAACATCCGTCCACGGCCCGACATCACGCGCCAATTGGCGGACAAACCCGCGGCAGATTCTCTCCTGTTCGCGTTCGCTGAGATTATGGGGATCGCAAATCACGCCGCCCTTGCTCCCGCCGAGCGGGATGTCGACCACGGCGCATTTCCACGTCATCCACATCGACAATGCGCGGACCGTATCGATCGTCTCTTGCGGGTGAAAGCGGATGCCGCCCTTGCCGGGGCCGCGGGAATCGTTATGCTGCACTCTGAAACCACGGAATACCCGCGCCGTGCCATCGTCCATTCGCACCGGAATCGTGAAGTGATACTCGCGCATCGGCTGGCGCAGCAGTTCTCGTGTTGGTACATCCAAGTTCAAGGCGGCGGCCGCCTTGTCAAACTGTGTCTGCGCCATGATGTACGGGTTGAAGGCCCCTGAGGCCATGTACTGCTCCTTTCAGTTGTGTCCTATCACTCCTGACAGTATCGCAAAGTTGCTGGTTTATGGGAGTGGGTCAAGTGCCGCCCTGAATTCTTTGACAACCTGGGTCCACATGTCAATCTCCATGTCTGGTAGCCGTTTGGCCACACGGACTCTCGCCCACTTAGACACCGAATCCGCCCCGTTGTTTGTCAAGACTGGCTCAGGTTTGTCTGAATTGTGGCGTGCAGGATCATTTCGCGGTGGAACAATTGACATCGTGGCTATGTTGCTGGAAACCAAGGTCTTGGGAAAGTGTAAAATGGCCTTGATCGTGCGGGGCAGGGGCGTTTATTGCATGGCTCTGTCCAACGGAAACCAAAGCAGGAGGAGATCTCGTAATGACAGCACCAAACCAGTGGAAATCTCTGACTTGTCAGTTTTTGAGGGCATTAGTCGCCTTCGGACTGCTAACAGGGACGGCAGTGGCTCAAGAGGGCGCCGCCGATTCGGCCAAGGCAGTGGACGCCGCCAACAAGGCCGCGAATCAGGCAGTTGACAGCATGAAGCAGGATGCGGCAACGGGAACGATGGAAAAGGCCGCCCAGCCGCCCGACCCGGAAAAAGGAAAGCCCGCTCCGCCCGCGGACTCGATGCCGCCGGCCACTTCGAAAGCCGCCGACCAGACTCCTTCCGACACCAGTAAGCCCGCTGAGGCCGCGCCTCGTACACCCGAAACCAAACCGGAGGAACCGGTGGATCCAGCCGCACCTTACAAGTCAGTCACTTTCACCGCCGGTGAGAAGCCGCGCGTTAAGATGGAAACTTCGATGGGCAATATCGTCATCGAATTGTGGCCCGATGTCGCACCGAATCACGTGAAGAGCTTCGTCTATCTGATCAACAAGGGATTTTACGATTCGCTGACCTTTCACCGTGTCGTCCCCGGTTTTGTGATTCAAGGTGGCGATCCTGAAGGCACCGGCATGGGCGGTCCCGGCTACCAGGTGCCCGCTGAATTCTCGACAACGCTAAAGCATGAGGAAGGCACGCTCTCGATGGCGCGTTCGTCCGACCCGAACTCGGGCGGCTCGCAGTTCTTCCTCTGCCTGGCCAACACGCCGCATCTAGACGGCAAGTACACGATCTTCGGTAAAATCGTTGAGGGGCTGGATGTGATTCACAAGGTCGAAAAGACCCCGGCCCAGCGCGAACGGCCCGTGACCCCGGTCTACATGACCAAAGTCACTGTCATGCCGAAAAGCTGATCGACCCGGATAGTCTACACGTTGACGGCGGGCCGAATGCGCCCGCCGTCGCTTTTTGGACATAAGCGGATTCGCACCATTCTGCAAAACGCCGACGAATGAAGCCTCCCATTTCACTGTCCATCATCGGCTCGACCGGCTCAATCGGGGAGAGCACGCTCAAAGTTGTCGACCGTTACCCGGAGCGGTTGCGCGTGGTCGGGCTTTCGGCGGGGCGCAATCTCGAAAAGTTGCTGGCGCAGAAGGCGTGCTATCAACCTGAGATTGTCGCGCTCGCACTGGCCGAGGGTGGTGCTCACAAGGGAATCCCGACTGGCACAGATGCGGTGAACGCGGTCGCTGCTTGGCAAGGAGCCGACGTGGCGGTGATTGCCTCGGTGGGATTTGCCGGTGTGATACCCACACTCGCCGCGATTCGAGCTGGGAAGAAGATTGCACTGGCTAACAAAGAGACTCTCGTCGCAGCGGGAGCGGTCGTCACTATTGAGGCGGCCCGACATGGTGTCTCGATTGTGCCCATCGACTCCGAACATTCCGCGATCTGGCAGTGTCTGCGAGCGGGCGATAAGGGGGAGGTTCGCCGGTTGATCCTTACGGCTTCCGGGGGACCGTTCCGGACGCGTCCTTTGGGGTCATTCGACAAAGTCACTCCGGCAGAAGCCCTGGCGCATCCCACTTGGCGCATGGGGCCGCGCATCACCATTGATTCGGCCACCATGATGAACAAGGGATTCGAGATCATCGAGGCCGCCTGGCTCTTTGGCGTTCCCCTCGACAAGATCGAAGTCGTCATCCACCCGCAGTCGATTGTCCACTCCATGGTCGAGTTTCAGGATGGATCGGTCATCGCGCAGATGGGTATCCCGGACATGACGATTCCGATCACCTATGCGCTCTTTGCGCCCGAACGCCCGCCTGTGCCCATCGACGTTCCCGCCTATGAACCAACACGGTATCCACCACTCGAATTCTTCGACCCCGACCCTGCCCGCTATCCCGCGCTCGCCCTGGCCCGTGCGGCTCATCGGTTGGGGGCGACCGGCGGGGCTGTTCTGAACGCCGCTGATGAAATCGCAGTCCGCGCTTTTCTTGAGGAAAGATTGCCTTTTGCCCGTATAATCTCACTTGTGGAGAAAGTCTTAGGTGAACACACGGCCATAATCGCGCCGTCGATTGAAGATATCGAAGAGGCCGATCGCTGGGCACGCGTCCGGGCCAATGAGTTGGTCCCGTCCTTCGGCGCCCCGGTCGCCATACACTAACCGCAAACTCAAATGAGGATCACTTGACGACCGCATTAGCCACACTGCTTGTACTTGGCGTTTTGATCTTTGTGCACGAGCTCGGCCACTTTCTTGTCGCGAAGTGGGCGGGGATTCGTGTCGAGAGGTTTTCCCTGGGATTTCCCCCCAAAATGATCGGATTCACCCGAGGCGAAACAGAGTACTGCATCTCCTGGGTACCGCTCGGTGGATATGTGAAAATGGCCGGCGAAAACCCCGAGGAGAGCGAAATTACCGGTGACCCGCGCGAATTCATGTCCAAAAGCGTCGGAGTTCGCTCATTGGTCATCCTCGCCGGACCCATGATGAACTTTGTCGCCGCGATACTGCTATTCGCAGCGGTGTTTTTCTTCTACGGCAAGCCGGTTGCCGACCCGACTCGGGTCGTGGTTGGTCCAGTGATCGAAGGATCTCCGGCAGAGAAGATCGGCCTCAAGGAGAATGACGTCATCGTTGCGATCGATCATCAGAAGGTGACCACATTCCAGGAGATGGCGGGGATTGTCAGCGTCAAGCCGGGGCAGAGCGTGGAAGTGCTCTGGAAACGCGGCGAGGACATTTACTCGTCGCCGGTCATCACGAAGACCGACACACTAAAGACCGTAGAGGGCGCCGACAGCCTGGTCGGCCGTATTGGCATTGGCATGGGGTATACGACTGAGCCTATGGGTCCAATTGCCTCCCTTGGCGCCGGGTTCACGCAGACGATCGACATCTGCGGAGGAATGTTCAAGTTCCTCGGTGGTCTGCTGTCGGGGCAACTGTCGATCAAGTTGGTCTCCGGCCCGGTCGGGATTGCCAAGATGGCCGGTGAGGTCGCCCGTGAAGGGTTCAACATGCTCATGAGTTTCATGGCCGTGCTCTCGGTCAATCTCGCAATCCTCAATGTCCTGCCGGTGCCAATCCTCGATGGCGGGCATTTGCTCTTCTTGCTCATTGAGAAACTGCGTGGGCGTCCGCTTTCGATCAAGCAACGTGCCATCGCCCAACAGGTGGGATTGGCTCTCCTGCTTATGCTGATTGTGACCGTGACATATCACGACGTCCTGAGACTTTTCGGCGGATGAACTTTATCGGGGCGCACTCGTATCATCTGATGCTAATCGTAGACGCGGCTATTGAACCGTGATAATCTCAGGCGGGGAGAAGACAGTGCCAATCTTCAGCAGCAAGGAACAACCCAGGCATCACGACCATCCCGGCGGCTTTGGACATGTGCTTTGGGAGTATGCCAAATCCCTTGGCATCGCCTTTATACTCGCCATCGTCATCAAGACCTCGATCGTCGAGGCCTACAAGATTCCCTCCGGGTCAATGGAAGACACACTGCTAGTCGGCGATTTTCTCCTGGCCAACAAATTCATCTACGGCTCGCGCCTGCCACTGCTTGATTATCGTCTCCCGGCAATCCGTGATCCCGAGCCGGGGGATGTGGTCATCTTCAAGTTTCCGAATGATCCTTCGGTCAACTACATCAAGCGTTGCATCGCCAAGGGCGGGCAGACTGTCGAAATCCGGAATAAACGCGTCTACGTCGACGGAGAATTCATCGCGCTTCCCGCGGCCGGAAAATTCACTTCGGGCGAGGCCGTGGAGCCCTCCGGACGCAGTTCGCGTGACAACTTCGGCCCATTCCAAGTGCCGCCCGGTACCTATTTCATGATGGGCGACAATCGCGACAACTCGTATGACTCGCGTTTCTGGGGGGTCGTGCCGCGCGACTTGGTTCAGGGCAAGGCGATGGTCATCCATTGGTCATGGGGCACCGACGAGCACGCTCCCGACTGGAAATGGACCGACATTGGCTCTGTGGGCAAGGCCTTCCTCTACAATGTCAGCCATTTCGCCTCACGTGTCCGCTGGGGCAGGCTGGGCAGTCTGATTAACTGACAGCCTTATGGTGTTGACTTCATGGGCTCGTCATCCAGAGCTGTCATATACTGGGGGCTCGGGGCACAAAGTGCCTCTCCCCTTCAGTGGCCATAGTTCTACTTTATGATCACAAGCTTTCCGATTTGGCTTCCGAGTCTGGAATCTACGCGCCAGAGATAGATCCCTGAAACGACAGCTTGAGTGTTTCTCGAAATCAAATCCCATCCGACGACCGATGGATAGCGGGTCAGGAATTCGTCAGGATGGTGAATCTCGCGAATTAGATCCCCGTCCAGAGAGTAAATGCGAATGGTGGCGGAGTCGGGGATATTGGCAAACCAGATGCGCCTATCTCGCTCGTTTAGAGTAGGAGAGCCGTAACCCTCGAATCCTTGAGCGTAATAGTTCGTCCGCCGGCCCATGGCATCCGTAAACTCACTCTTGTATGGGTTCGGGAAGACAACGACTCGCAGGCCGGAGTCCGAGACGACGTCGGCAGAATACACCGGCCACGCGTATTTTGCTGCATCAGTGGGAGAAGATTCGGTTTCTTCAACATCACGAGTGTAATCACCGTAGTCAAATGCCGTAACACTCACCCACAGCGGCGTGGCGGCATTCAAATTCGTAAGTGCTGCTTCAAACACGCCATACTGAATAGCATTCTCGCCCATCACAGTATCAACAACATCCACTCTCTGGATGATGTTGTTCGCCAGCGAGCCGCCGTCCGAGAACGTATTTCCGTGATTCGGTCCCTGCGGCCGCCAGTACGAATACCGCAGTCGTTCAGTGATACTCACGATGGTACCGGCGGCATCGCGGACCGTATCTGTGATAGTGTCTTCATACCCGAAAGTGAGTGAAGGGCGAGGAAAATTGAGCGGATTGAAATCGGGATCCCCAAGCTCCTGCTGCCACGAAACCACGTCGAGGGGGTACGAAATCTGTACCCATGCTCCTTTCTCCGGAGCATATGCCAGTCGAACAAAGTCGTCCGGCTTGTCCCATGACCCAATCAGGGTGTACTGGTCGGCGCTGTTATTGCGAGCGGAGTAGAGCCTGTAACCTTCAAAGTCCCGCCGACCCGAGAGCAGGTCGAGGGCAGTTTCGGTGACTGCGCCAGTCCACCTCAGTTTAATCTCATGTGGCCGGGTCTCGACCTCCAGCGATGACAAAGGACACGGAGGCGGCTCCGCGGTCCGCCAGTCTGGGACACCATCACCCTCGATCCAAACAGTGTCGCAGCGACCGTTAACACAATTGCGAAGATAGAATCGCCCGGCATACCCGTCGCCATCCGAATCGACTCCGGGATTGTCGTAGAGCCACCCGGCCTGCAATGCCTGTTGAAGTAGGTCGTCGAAATGAAGTCTTTTCAAATATGGCCCTGGGTCAGCCAGTCGGAAATTGCTTTCGTAATTCATCGGATCCTGATGAAACCCTTTGCCGAGTATGAGTGCATATACGAAGCATATGGAGTCGCCAGCCGCGATTTCCGGCAGTGGCCCGCAGGACATCAGGACTCGAGTCGCGCCAAATGCGATATTCTGTAGTATGCCGTCATCACTTGGCGGAGCGACCCATCCATCCGAGGCATGGTCGACTCCTGTGAAGCATTGGTCATAGTCAATCTCGCGGTTGGTCATTATCCGATAGAAGCCGCGATCCCCGATCGGCCTTCCCCCGGATTCTGCGGACCCGCTCACCGATTCGCGCCGTCTTGGTCCCCAGCCGTTAGGGACCCCGAGGCCTGGACCCCATACATGGTTCTCTACCCACCAGTTGAAACTGGATATCACGTTGCGCGGGGTGGAGAGCATACGCAAGCCAAGCACGGCGGGCGTCGACGTATGGCCGAACCGTCCGGCCTGCGGGTCCCCGCTCCTGTTCGCCATCCAGATGACGTTGACTGGAACGCTAGTATCGAGAGAAGCTGGGGTCGTCTCGCGGATCAGCCCACATGTATTATCTCCGATATACATGAAATCGTCGTATCGGTCATAGAAGAACGGGTTGGGGTTTACCTGAATGCCCACCACCGACCGAGTCAGCGGATACGGATTCAGGTTGACAAACCACGTTTCGATGATGACGAATTGGGAGGCGACACTTGACTTCCATGCGTGGCTTATCTGATGGACTTCGACACCTATCGGCCGGTGGACGCGCTGCTCCGTTTCGTCCAGCCCCATCGTTATGTCGCTGGCAGTGTCATTGTAACACGCATAGAATTGTTCATCGCTGACTGCCACAGGCGAATGATCGAGATTTCCAAGATCCTCAGAGCCCGACTGAATTCGCGAATACGAGCGAAACTCGTTCCCGGCGCTCACGAGCGTGTCATTGCCGACAATCACCCCGAAGACAGGGCGGGCCCACACCAGGTAATTCACCTTGGAGTTGGCCGGAAACTCACACGACGGTACCCAGTCGATTCTCAGGCGTCGCATATCCTCGTTTGGCCACGGCACATCCCAATCGAGGCCGTCATAGAAGCTGGGGGCAGCTCCAAGCACGCCGTAGTTAGTGACATTTAGCCAGAACGCTCCGGCCACGTGGACGCGCGACTCGAAGACTCGCCCTTCTTCGGCCCTCAGAGGGTGTGAAATATGACTGAATTGGTCAGCGCTGACTATTGACGGGAATATTCCGATGAACCAGATCGCTACAGTAGACATTGGAATGCAGCGGTGCCGGATGCGGGGGCCAGTCATTCTGGCAGTCGTAAGAATGTCGATGAGACTCAAGCCCCTCATGACGATAAGAACGCAGTATTCATGCGTCGCTCCCCAATCAGATTACAACCCCGTGAGTCCTGTTTGGCGCGAGTGCCCATGCGGATAGCAAGGGAAATCTGACGAATCCGGTTGAATCCTTTTGACAAAATGACTGACCGCAGATAGATAACAACCAAGCATAGGACTGTCAAGAAGAGCGTTCACCTCCGAGGGTGGCAGTGGAACGTGCACGTGGATGGGGGGCAATGACTGCAACGGCAACCCTTTACATTGCTGGGATGAGTGCGTTCGGCGTGTGTGGCTGGTGGGCTGGCGGGACACTGGCCCAGCGAAAATCGGAGACGGAAGCCACTGCCTATACACAGGCCCTCAGACAGAAACTATCTGCCGAGATGGTCGATTTAGGGATTGGAGCAAAGCTACCGCCCGTTGCACTGACGTCGACTCGAAGCGGTGCCACAACGACTTTGGCGGAATTGATGGCGAGTGGCGGCACAGCGCTCTATGTCGAACCATCATGCCATGAATGTTGGCGTGCTGTTGCAGCGTTCGATTCTGCGGTGACACTGACAGGATCGCAATCATCGTACAACCCTATGGTAGTAGCGGGTTCAGCAGACTCATTGGCGGGATTCCTCGAGGAGGCTCATAGAGCTGGCTTATCGGTGGATGTGTATTTCGACCACGAAGAGATTCTGAGACGAGTTCATGGGATCCACGTGTTCCCGCTAATACTCAGAGTGACCTCGGACGGTACATTAGCTGAAGTGAGGCCATCCGGATACGAAGTTGGCGAGTATGTGTCAATATTGCATGAAATACTGCACGGCGATCTATAGCCACTTCTTGTGAGAGGAGGTTGTTATGTGGTGCTCCCGAAGGATGTTTCTTGCACTAATGCTGTCCGGTGCATTCTTCTTTGCATTTTTCGCGGCCTACAATGCGACAGTCTCTGCCGAAGCATATCCACCGTATTGCAACTGCGACATGTATTGCGAAGAAATCGGTTGTCCAGGGGATAATCCGCCGCCCTGTTGGAATGCGAGAGGGCACTACTGGCCGGCTCCGCTGAACCGTTGTCAATGGGCGCCCGAGTACGGTTGCACTTATTGCTTGGACGAATAGTCAAGAAATCAGAGGTAGGCGTCTACGGGACCGAGGCATTCTGGCCGTGGTGCCGAGAGTGGTGTCCTTGAGCGCTACAACTCCGTCTTCGACAGCCCATACTCCTTGATCTTGTAAAGCAGCGAGCGGTACGAAATCTCCAGCACATCGGCGGCCTTGCGGCGATTCCAGTTTGTCTTGCGCAGGACCTCGGCGATGAGGTCGCGTTCTTCGCGTGCCACCACCGCATCCACGCGTCGCTTGAGGGAGTAGCCGGCGGTTTCGGCGACGAAGGCCGGGGACATCGTTGATGCCATCGCGGTGACCGGCGCCATACCCGGACGCGCCGCGACGGGACGGTTCACGAGTTCCTCGATGGCGCCCTCGTCATTGCGCACCACGACTTGCTTGATCAGATTCTCGAGTTGGCGAACATTCCCCGGCCAGGGGAATTGCACCAGCCTCTGCATCGCGCCAGAAGAGATGCCGGTGAATGTCTTGTTGTAGGCCGTCGTGTATTTCTCGATGAAATGTTGCACAAGCATCGGGATGTCATCGGGACGCTCACGCAGCGACGGCAATTGAATCGTCATTTCGTTCAGGCGGTAGTAGAGGTCTTCGCGCATGATACCGTTGGAAATCGCGACTTCGAGGTCGCGGTTGGTCGCGCAGACGATGCGCACGTCGACCTTGATCGTATTCAGACCGCCGACCCGCACGAATTCCTGCTGCTCCAAGACCTGCAAGAGCTTCGTCTGCAGTTCAAGCGGCATCTCGCCGATTTCATCCAGGAAGATCGTGCCTTTGTTTGCCGCCTCGAAACGCCCCGGCTTGGTCCGATGCGCGCCGGTGAAGGCGCCGCGTTCGTACCCAAAAAGTTCAGCTTCGAGCAGGTCGCGTGGTATGGCAGCGCAATTGACCTTCGCGAACGGCCCCTTGCCGCGCGCTGACTCGTCGTGCAAGAGCCTCGCCACTACTTCTTTGCCAGTGCCACTCTCACCACGGATCAGGACTGTCAATTCGCTATCCGCGATCTCCTCCAGGATGTTTCGGACTTGCTGCATCACCTGCGAATCACCGATCAGAGTGCGGAATCGGTCATGCAGAGCGCGCTGCAGTTTCTCGTTTTCACGACGCAGTGCCCGCGACTCGAGCACTTTCTTCATGTGCAATTCGACTTCGACCGGATCGAATGGCTTGCTGATGAACTCCGCCGCCCCCAGGCGAAATGCGCTGGCGACCGTTGCGGACTCCCCGTGCCCCGAGAGCATGATGATCTCGGTTTCCAATTTGGCAGGGCGCAATCGTTCGAGGACCTGCAGACCGTCCATGCCCGGCATCTTCATGTCCAGGAGAATGAGATCGGGCTTCTCCTGCGAGGCCATCTGAATGCCTTCATAGCCATCCGAAGCGGACATAATCTGGAAGTCAGTCGAGAGTCGTTCCGAGAGAATCCACGGGACCTTGGGGTCATCATCTATGACAAGCACTTTGATCGGATCCAGCATGAGTCTAACACCAATCCTTTCAGCGCATTAACCCCAATCGCCGCGACTGGGCAAAACCTTGCGCTATTGGGTATATCGGCTGCCGACTGTCGTTTCCTTACCGAGAAGTCGCAAAATCATGACACTGCCGACGCATGTCCTTTTCGACGATGAGAAAGAAGGCTCGGCACGTGTCCGGCCTCGCCCTCCACAACCCTCGCGATGGAGGGCGAGCGCCGAAGGGGGCGAACCAGCCCTTCTCTGTCAGCGCACAGGAAATCGGAGAATGAACTGCGTGCACTTGCCCGGCGTGCTCTCCGCCATGACCGTGCCGTCGTGCGCCTGCACAATGCGCTGCACGATCGCCAGGCCAAGTCCGGTGCCTGTAGTCTTTGTGGTGTAGTAACGCTCAAAACAGCGGGCCAATTCGGCCGAACTCATCCCTGAACCGGTATCTGAAATGACAATCTGAATCTGCTCTTCTCCCGAAGGGAACGAAGGCTCGGCGGTGGCGGTGACCGTCAGCGTTCCGCCCTTGTTCATCGCATCGATGGCGTTCATGAGCACATTGAGCAGCGCCTCGGTAATCTGATTCTCATCGCAGAAGATTGGTTTGAGAACCGATGGGATTCGAACGGCGACCTCGATGTCATGCTTCTTCGCTGCCTGCTCGATCAGCCCCACCGCTCGGAAGATCATCGGGCGCATGTCGCGCCGCTCGGTCCGATAGCGGGTCGGATTGGAGAAATCGACCAACTCTGTCACCAACGCTGCCAACCGAATAACCTCTTCCTCTGTGGATTTCAGAATCGACCCTGTGTGCGGATCGGATTGGAGTCGCCCGCCGAGCACTTGCAGGCTGCCGCGGATATTTGTGAGTGGCTTCCGCAGGTCGTGCGAGATTTCCGAGATCATCTTGCCCATCGTCACCAGCCGTGAGGCATTCAACAGCGCCCGCTGGCGATCGAAGATGCGTTCGGCCTGTCCGCCGATGAGTCTGACGAGACTTCGTTCGGATTCACTGAATGGTTTCTCGTGACGCCGGATGATGACAAAGACACCGAGCGGTTGATCTGCCGAACGCACCGCTGTGGTCAGCATCTCACCCGAGACAATGTCAAGGTTGCTCATTGCCTTACGAATCGCGGCCACGCGCAGATTCTCATCGCCGATATCTCCCGCGGCGATTGGGGCACTTGTCGCGTCCGATGTCGGAGACAATTGCGACTGCGTCGTGTCGGCATAGAGACGCAACGACTGAGTGCCGGCATCCCATTGCCACCACTGCAGGGTCTCGCAAGTGATCAGTTGGTCGAGGCAGGCAAATACAGCGAGGACCATTTGATCGGTCCGTTCGATTTCCGTCAAGCGCCCCGACAACTCGTGCAGTGCCGTTGTCTCACGAAGTTGGCGGTTCACCTGCTGAAAGTGTCGCGAGTCTTCGATGGCCATCGCCGCCTGCGCGGCCACGGTCATGAGCAATCGCAGGTCGTCAGGCCCAAATGCCTCGGCTTCACGTGGGTCGGCGAGACAGATGACGCCGAGGACGCCGCTCGGAGTCTTGAGCGGCGCGCAGACCAGTGACTTCTTCTCGAATTGGGGACGATTCCTCCGGGCAAACCGGGGATCAGATTCGACGTCTTCAATCAAGAGCGGTTCCCCGTGGGCCGCCGCCCATCCGGCGATCGATTCACCCAGTGGCAATTGTGTGTTTTCGAATTGCCGGCCGCCCTTGCCATACGCGGCGGCGACGGTCAGCGCGCCGCGCTCGTGATCGACAAGCATGACCGAACCGTGGTCGGCGCCCACAACACCCGTGGCCAACTGCAGGATCGATTGAAACAGCTTGGGCAACTCGGCCGTGGAGGAGAGCGCGGCCGAGACCTCATGCAAAGTATTAAGTTCCGCGAGGCGACGCGTCAGCACATCGTTGGAGCGCTGCAGATCCACGACCAGCTGACGTGTGGCCTGTTCCAGATGACGTCTGTCGAGTGCGCGCTGGATTGTCAGGTAAAGTTCGTGATGATCGATCGGTTTGAGAATGAAATCATAGGCCCCTTCGCCAATAGCCGAGACCGCCGCTTCGACCGAAGCGTACGCAGTCATGATGATGACGGGCCGTTCCGGGTCGCTGTGCCGTGCCGCCTTCAGAACTTCCAGCCCGCTCTGCCCGGGAAGTCGCAAGTCGGTGATGACGAGGTCGAAGCGTTCACGATCGAGCTGACTAATCGCATCCGCGGCACTGAGCGCCCCCGAGACAACGTGCCCTTCCCTGGCCAAGAGCGAGCAGAGCGATTCGGTCATGCGCTCTTCGTCGTCAACGATGAGAATGCGGCCGACCAGTTTCTCGGCCACGGATTCCGCGGATGCCGGCGTGTAGGTTGTCTCAACAGCCTTCATGAGATACTCTCGGTCATTCTGGTTTGGACCGGTCCGCCGATACGTTGACGTCCCGGCGAATCAGCCCGCCTCAGGTGTATTGTGAAGACGGCGCCGTGCTGCGGCGCGGGCAGGTTCTTTGCCCCGATCTGGGCATCGAATCGCTCCAGGAGGCTGCGACAAATCGAGAGGCCAAGCCCGCTCCCCTCGCCTTCGGGTTTGGTGGTGACGAATGGATCGAAGAGGCGCTCAAGTACGAACACTGGTATCCCCGGACCGGTATCGGCGACCGATAGGTGGACGTGATCGAGATCCGCGGTGGCGTCAAACGTCAATGTGCCGCCCGTGGGCATGGCGTCCGCGGCGTTAAGGATGAGATTTAAGATGACCTGTCGAAGTGCTTCCGGCTCAGCATGGACCTGGGGCAGTGAATCGTCAAGTCGATTCATGGCCGTTATTCCGTGTTGTCTCAGGCGCGGCCCAAGCAGGGCGACGACCTCGCGGGTTTGCGTGGAGAGCGCTAAAGAGCCCGCCCGTGTTCGATCCGGGTGAAATGCCCCGAGCAAGCTTTGCACAAAAAGCTCGATGCGTCCCAGTTCCTCGTTGATGATGTCTAGGTGCGTGGCTTCGACCGGATGGCCGTCAAGCGCCGGGCGAATCAGTGACAGATAGTTGCGAATGATCCCGGCGGGATTGCGCACTTCATGGGCAATTGTCGCCGCCATCTGGCCGAGAGCCGCCAGCTTCTCAGCCACGGCGAGGCGTTGCTTGGTGGCCAAGAGCTGTTCATTGGTGCGCTGCTCGCGCTCATAGAGGTAGGCGTTATCGAGCGACACGACAAACTGATCCATCAGGAGATCGAGGAACGCCAGATCGCCGGCTGTGTACGAGGCACGATCGACCTTCTCGGCGAGATAGAGGACGCCGCGAAGTTGTTCATGGCGAACCATGGGAGCAACCACGACACACCCTGCCTTACGCAGGGACTCGATCTGGGCACCCGCGTCACCCGCATAAGCGGAGATCGCCTCGATCGGTAGCGGACGACGGTACTCTGTCAGGCGCTTTGCCCAGGTGCTTTCAGTGCTCACCGACCAAATCGGCTCCGTGGCCAAGTCCCACCCTTTCGATTTCTGGCGGGTGAGCCGTCCCGATTCCTCCGGCCCGGAGGCGGCGATCGCCGCCGCGCCAACGCGCATGTGCTCAATTGCGACCAGGAGAATTCCATCCAACAGCGCTTCGAAATCCCAGACCTCATGAAATTGTCTCGCGACTTCGAAGAGGGTGTTTAGGTCGAAGATCTGACGCTTCAGTTCAGTGACGGCCACCTGCGCGTCCGTCGGCGTCGTCTGTTCCTCGCCCCGAGTAGCAATATTCAGTGGCTTCAAAATCGTCGTCATCGACAGCCTTTCAGTCTCTGGAATCGGGATGGAGTACGGGCGTCAAGCGCCCCATATCGTTATCGGCATTCCGGGCGATTCCTTCGAGGCCGTGGGGCATGCGCAAAGCGCACCTGAGAGGACCAGAAACTAAAGGGCCGCCCACTGGGCGGCCCGTATGTGAATTATGTCGATTTGGTCAGATACCGTCGGATTGCGGTTTGGCTTCGTGCGGGTTCTCTTCACCCTCGGCTTCCATGCCCTGGTATTTGGATGGGCACTTTACGAGTAGATTGTTGGCTTGGAAGGTGCTCCCAACATACTGGCCCTGGCACACGACCGAGTTCGCCTGATCGAAATTCCCCGGCGTCACGCCCTTGTAGGCGACTGGCAAAATGTGCCCCTGCTCATCGACGATGTTAAAGTGAAGCGTTCCGGCGATGTGATCGTACCGAACGTTGTCTTTGTCAATTGTGCCCATCACTTGGCAGTTTCGGTCCAATTGCTGGGCTTCGGCGAAGCTTACATAAGGCGTGAGCGACCCGCGAAAGGCCGAAAACCCCACGGCACCGCAGACGACAATGATGGCAATGCCAACGATATAGCGCTTATTCATGTTTCGAAGCTCCCCGCTTGACCCGCCGATCGATACGGATCAGGTACCAGACAATGCCGGCCCACACCACCAGAACACCTACAATTGCCGTCGTGTTCGCATCCATTTTCTACCCCTGAGTGGATGCCGCGTCTTCTTCTATACGGGCCGCGGCGACCCCTAATTTGAACAGCCAAATATACAGCAGGAGAAACCCCAAAGTCGATGCTCCAAAGATGGTCGCAACCTGCGGTGACATGGTCGACTTCGAGGCGGCCGCCATGACAACCTCGTTGGCGTCTTCGTGCAACGATCGGTAAAGACGCGGCAGCACAAAGAACAGGAACGGCGATATCGCTCCGCCAAAGATCAGGTATACTGATGATACCCGTCTTCTGGTATCGGGATTCGGTGTGGCTTGTCTGAGAGCGAAAAAGGCCCCGTAGAATAACACCAGGGCAAACAGCGACAATTGGCGCGGGTCCCAGTTCCAGTAGGCGCCCCAAGCTTGCTTGGCCCACAATGAGCCCGTGACCAATGCGATGATTGAAAAAGTCAGACCGATCTCCGCTGCCGTGCCGGCCGAGAGATCATGGCCCGGGTCGCGTTTACGCAGGTATGCCACCGCGTAGATCGCAGCTATCATGAACGACACGAACGAGACCTGTGCGATCGGAACGTGGAAGTAGAAGAGGCGCGACGCTTCACGCCCAGACGGCATTCCTGCCAACGGCGGCGCCGTGAAGAAGGTCAGCACTGTGACAGCCGTGATAATGACAACAGCAGCGATTTTCAGCACGAGCACCGCACACACCCCTCTCTCCCGGACACGCCTCGCGCCATTATACGTTCTCCCGCGTCGACTGTCCAAAACCAAACAAATTCCCTCACAGTTTTTGACACCTCAATCCCGCCATACAAACGGAAAGAGCAGCCAGGCGGCCGTCGTCGAAACCACGGCATACGCCCCCAAGACGAGAAAGGCATCCGCTCTCGCGAAATCCCTGCCACCGCCCAGACAGGTCTCGGAAACTCGGATCGCGGTGACAAGCAAGGGGAGAAGCAATGGAAACGCGAGCACCGAGAAGAGTGCCCCGCGGACATTGGCGGCGGCGATTAGGGCTCCCAAAAGAGTCGTCGTCGAAACCAAACCGATCCCTCCGAGCAGTAGCGTTAGGAGCCACGTTCCCCACTCCGAGATTCCGATATTGAGCATGATGACAAACAGCGGGGTGAGGATGATGTTCAACAGGACGATGAGAATGAGATTGAAAGTCCATTTCCCGAAAAAGACAGCGTCATCCGGGGCATTGAGCTTGAGGAAGAACTCTGTCTTGGTTTCCGCCTCTTTCACAAACGTCTGCGCCAGCGAGGAGAACACGGAGAAGAACAGAATAACCCAGTAGAACACTCCGGCCAGAAGCGGCGTGAGCGCCGTGCCCCCGGTCGCAAACGAGAGCGCCGTCAACGTGACTAGGGCGAAGAGGAAAAGGGCATTGACCGCGTAGCGCGTGCGATACTCTGCGCGAACGTCCTTGGCAAGGACCGCCCATGCCTTACGCACCGGCGACCCCCATCACGACCTGCCGGTCGGCACGCAGGGCCTCTTGCGAATCGTTCGTCGCGATGACCATCGCCAGCTTACGACGTGCCATTGCCTGCCAAACTCGCGCCGTACCGTCATCGTCAAGCATGACCGTCGGTTCATCCAGAAGGAGGAGCGGCGGGTCCTTGAGTAATGCCGCCGCGAACTTCAAACGGTGCTTCATGCCTGACGAGTATGTCCCAACGAAATCACCTCCCCGACCGGAGAGTCCGAATTCGTCCAGGAGGTCATTGATTTGCTGATTCGAAACAGGTAGTCCCAACACTGACGCCGCGAACCGGAGATTCTCATCAGCCGTCAATTCCTCGTAGAGAGCCAGTTCGGGAGACACCAAGCCGAGATGCCGGAATCGTTTATCCGGTTTGAGCTCCTTCCCGTTCAGACGGTAGGCGATCTGTCCCTGGTCTGGGCGAATGAGTCCGGCGAGGATCTTCACAAACGTCGATTTCCCTGAACCGTTCGGACCGACTACCGCGATACTCTGCCCGGTTTCCAGGTTCAGTGTCACTGAGCGGCAAATGACCCTTCGCCCGAAGGACTTGGAGACTTGGTCGATTGTGAGTTGGAATGTCGGGGCAGGGGCCATAGATGAGGGATGATTGGCGCAACATTCACGCGCCATATCCAGTCTAATTTAGAGTGTGGTGAGGCAGGAGGACAGGCATTCTTGCCCGTTCTGTAGTCACCAATTGGGGAGGCTTTTTGCCCTCGATTGGGGTCGACAACGCTCTTGGCTCGGGTCGATTCGATTCGCGCGGCTATTCAAGAAGCGATTGGCGCGCACGAATCGAAGGACAGGCAAGAATGCCTATCCTCCTGCGCAGAGCGATGGGTACATTAGTTTCGATGTACATATTGACAATCGCGGCCCCGTGCAAGTGATTCTCCCCCAATGATAGGCCAGAAAATACAGCACTACGAGATCGTCGCCCAGATTGGCGCCGGGGGAATGGGCGAGGTCTTTCTGGCCACCGACACCAAATTGGGGCGTAAAGTCGCGCTGAAGTTTCTGCCGCGGGAATTCGCCACCGATCCCGAACGCCGCCGACGCCTCGAACTCGAAGCCACCTCGGCTTCATCGATTGACCACCCGAATATCCTGACGATCTACGAAATCAATGATTACGAAGGCCAGCCTTTCATCGCCATGGCCTATGTCGATGGTGAGACACTGAAGGAGCGAATAGCGCGCGGACGGCTCACCATGGAACAGGCCGTGCGTTATGGGATCCAATTGGCCTCTGCGCTCGGCGCTGCTCATGCCCACGGGATCATTCACCGCGATGTCAAACCCGATAATGTCCTGATTGGCAAGGACGATCGCGCCCGGTTGTCCGACTTTGGCCTCGCCAAGCTGAAAGAGTCATCCGGCCTGACCAGCCGTGGCGCAACCGTGGGGACAGTCGGCTATATGTCCCCTGAGCAGGCGCAGGGTATGCCAGTTGACGCGCGCTCTGATGTTTTCTCGCTCGGCGTTATTCTCTACGAGATGTTTTCTGGTCAGCGTCCGTTCGCGGCCGAGCATGCGGCAGCGGCGCTGTATTCTATCGTACACGAATCACCGAAACCCCTGAAGGAACTCGATTCCCAAATCGCCGACCCGATCGTGGCCGTGGTCGAGCGAGCCCTCGAGAAGAAGCCCGAAGCGCGGTACCCTGACGGCAACGCCGTCGAATCCGACCTCCGGGCCGTGGCACGGGCGATGGAGATTTCACGGGTTTCTTCCGGCCAGTTGCCGGTCTATCGCAGGAGCAAGCGGCGACGGGTTCTCTGGGCAACCGCCGGAACCATCACCATACTCATAGGACTTCTTTCAGCCATCATCGGCTCCGACGATGATGCTCCAAGTCCGGGCGAAGCCGTAGCCACCGAAAACACCATCGCCGTCCTGAACTTCGAAAACCTCAGCGATCCTCAGGATTCTGGGCGGCAGGGCGACATCATAGCCGACCTGCTTACGACCGACCTGTCTGCCTCGGACTACATCAAGGTCGTCTCCAGCCAACGCCTGTACGATCTCGCCAGGCACGAGGCGGGCGACACCGACGGCAAAATCGACAAGGGCGAGGCCATCGACATTGCGCGTCAAGCGGGTGCGACGAGGATGCTGACCGGTTCGCTTTCGAAGCTGGGCGGTCGTTCGATCATCAGCGCCCAGATCATCGATGTCGCCTCAGGCGACGTCATTGGCGCCGAACGGGTCGATGGTGAGGACCTCTTTGCCATGGTGGATTCGCTGTCGATCAGGATCAAGCGACGCATCGGTCTCTCCGAGACGCAAGCGCTCGCCGGTGACATTCCGGTCTCCGAGGCGACCACCGACAATCCGGAAGCCTACCGTGCATATCTGAAAGGAATGGAGTTCTATCACGCTCTTGATTGGGATGATGCACAGAAGTCGTTCGATCGCGCGATCGAACTGGATTCGGCCTTTGCGTTGGCGTATCTGCGCAAGGCGATAGCGTATTTCTCAGATGGCCAGGCCGAAGCCGGGTTTCGCAACATGGCCATCGCCCGCCGCTACATCGATCGTGTGCCGAGTTGCGAGCGCGTGCTTGTTCAGGCGCTGGCGGTCGATGTCGGCGAGCGGCAGGATTACGAAAGCGCCATCCGGACGCTGAAGAAGGCAACCACCGATTGCCCGACGCATAAAGAGATCTTCTTCTGGATCGCGAATTTCTCGGCGGGAAACGTCCGCAACGAGCCAGACAGCGCGGTTCTCTATGCGCGCCACGCCCTGGACCTTGATCCCGATTATGCCTATGCCATGTTGGTCCTGACAAACGTCTACTTGAAGCAGAAGAAATACGCAGACGCCGAGGAGTTGGCGCGGCACTATCGCGAGACGCATCCCAATGATGTCTACCCCTACGAGATTCTCGGCGACATTCATCTGGCGCAAGGTCAGTTCGACTCAGCGCGCACTTGGTACGTCCGTGCGATCGACGTCGCCCCCGATCAACGCAACGGTTACCGGGAGATCGGGCGCATTTTCGTCCTTCAGGGGGAACCGGACAGCGCAATTGTCTGGTACTCCAAGACGCTGGCCAGCGATAACCAACTGACCCGCCAACTTGCGTTGCGGAACGTCGCCTCTATCCACAAATCCTGGGGGCGATTCGACGAATCGATTGGCTACTATCGCAAGGCCGCCACCATGGCCGAAGCCGCGGACCTCCCCGATCAGGAAGCCGGAGCGCATTCGGCGTTGGGCTGGCTGTACATGGACACTTGGCGGCCCGAATTGGCACTCGAGGAATTCAGGAAGGTGTCGGTGCTCGACACGATCAGCCCGCAGGGGGCGATGCTGCAGGCCTACGCATTGGTCCGTCTGCAGCGCGCTGAGGAAGCGCGCAGGATCATGGACCAGGTCGGCAAGGAGTGGCAGGGACGTATCGATTCGACGCAGATGAAGGCCGAAGCCGCCTCCGTCGAAGCGGTCATCGCCCTGGAAAACAAAGACTACAAAGCTGCCTACGAACAACTCTTGCGAACACGCCAATATCAGAATGACAGCACAATCTGGCGAGGTGGCATCGCCGAGGCCCTGATCGGCCTGGGTCGTTACGATGACGCTTTGAGCGAACTCCGTCAATTACGCACCGAATCGGAACGCAACTGGATCTCAACGGAGTACCTGCGGGGTCTCTACTTTGAAGCAGATGCTCTGGTCAAACTTGGGCGCAACAAAGATGCAGTTGAGCCTCTCGAACGTCTGATGGTTTTCTGGGGCAACACCGACTGGGACATCCCCTGGCTCTCCGACGCCAAGCGCCTCTACGCCAGCCTGACCGCGCAATAGCGATAGGTCCAATAGGTCCTATAAGTCTTATTCTTGAAAAGAAAGCGTCCCCGACGGGATTCGAACCCGTGTTACCGCCGTGAAAGGGCGATGTCCTGGGCCGGGCTAGACGACGGGGACGGCACGCTCGACCCGCTCCAAGGCGGATCGTAGCCCGCCAAAATCGCTCCCGAATCTCCTTCGGTCAAGCCCGAAAAGCCCGATTTGCTTGGCTCTTGTAGGTCGGGAGCCCGCTCTTGCTTTACGGGCTCCTGACTTGCCAATAGCTGGCCCAAAAGCGAGTCAGGAGCCTAAACAGCAGGCTCCTGACCTACGAAGAACTACTTTGAAGTCGGTTAGTCCGGGGCCGGCACACTCTGCAGGGCGCGCATGTATTGTACGCGCTCGTACGCGGCCGGATTCTGTGTGTGCAGATGCGACATCGAGCCCTGCATCTGCTTCACCGATTCATACTCAAACTCCTCCATCCACATCTTCATCTCATCCAGCGTCACCGACAGATGCCCGATGCCGCGCTTGAGCAAAGCCGAGCACATCATCGTGACATTGGCGCCCGCCATGAGGAGTTTGAGAGAATCCTGGGCCGTATGCACGCCGCTGGTCGCCGCCAGACTCGCACGGATGCGGCCATGCAAGATGGCGATCCAACGCAGAGGCAAACGCAGCGCTTGAGGTTTGCTGAGGAGGACGTTGGGTAAGACATCCAGAGTTTGCAGGTCGATATCGGGTTGGTAAAAACGATTGAACAACACAAGCGCATCGGCGCCCGCGTCATCGAGCCGACGCGCCATATTCGCCATCGAGCTATAGTACGGGGAGAGTTTGACCGCCACCGGTATCGTCACCGACCACTTGACCGATTCAACGATATCGAGGCAGGTCTGTTCAACTGCGCCCCCGGGCAGATCAAGGTCCGTGGGGAGGTAGTAGATGTTCAGTTCGATCGCGTCAGCCCCCGCCTCCTGCATGAGCTTGGCGAATTCGGTCCATCCGCCATTCGTGCTGCCATTCAAGCTGGCGATGATCGGGATCTTCACCGCCTGCTTGGCGCGGCGAATGTGCTCCAAATACCCCTCGGGTCCGAGGTGGAATTCGGGCGGCTCGGGGAAATAGGTAAGCGATTCGGCGAAACTCTCGGTGCCGTTCGACAGATGGTGGTAGAGAGCCATGCGATCGTGCGATAGCTGTTCTTCAAACAGCGAATACAACACCACGGCCGAGGCCCCCGCATCTTCCAAGCGCTTGATATTGCCGATGTCTTCCGACAACGGCGACGCTGACGCCACCAACGGGTTCTTCAGCGTCATTCCCATGTAGGTTGTGCTCAGGTCCATAGACTATGGGCTCCCATCGGTCTGTGTGCCGTTTTCATCGCCGGCCGCCATGCGTTGATACATCTTCCACCGCGCATCGACATCCCCTTGCGCCTTCTTCCAGAGGGCTTTCGCCAGGTCCGGATGGCTCTTGGTGAGCATCTGGTAGCGGTTTTCCATGCGCAGGTATTCTTCGAGTTTCATTTTCGGCGCGCCGGAGTCGAGGACGAACGGGTTATGCCCTTCTTCGGCGCGACGCGGATCAAAGCGGAAGAGCGGCCAATGCCCGGATGCCACCGCGGCTTTTTGGTTCTGCATCGCGCGCATCATGTCGATGCCGTGGGCAATGCAGTGGCTGTAGGCGATGATGAGGGAGGGGCCGTTGAAAGATTCCGCCTCGATAAACGCCTTGAGAGTGTGCTCGTCCTTGGCGCCCATGGCGACACGCGCGACATACACGTTGCCGTAGTTGGCGGCCATGAGTGCGAGGTCCTTCTTCGGTCCCGGCTTGCCGGCCGAGGCAAACTTCGCGACCGCCCCGCGCGGCGTCGACTTCGAGGCTTGGCCGCCCGTGTTCGAGTAGACCTCGGTGTCCAAGACGAGAATGTTCACATTGCGTCCCGAGGCCATGACATGATCCAGCCCACCGTACCCGATGTCATAGGCCCAGCCGTCTCCACCGACAATCCACACGCTCTTTTTCACCAGCATGTCGGCCAAAGACAGCAGTTGTCTTGCCTCGGGCGAATCGATCTTGGCGATCTTCTTCTTTAGCGTCTCGACCCGTTCGCGCTGCTCGAAGATATCCGCTTCTTCCTTCTGTTCTGCATCGACGATGGCATCAACGAGCCCGGCGCCGACTTGTGCCTCCATCGTCTTCAGGAGATTCGCGGCGGCGTGCGCCTGTTGGTCGATTGTCAGGCGGAATCCCAGGCCGAATTCGGCGTTGTCTTCGAAGAGCGAATTAGCCCAGGCCGGGCCGCGACCTTCGGCATTCATCGTGTACGGTGTCGTCGGCAGGTTGCCGCCGTAAATCGACGAACATCCGGTGGCATTGGCGATGATTGTCCGGTCGCCGAAAAGCTGCGTCAGCAGTTTCAGGTACGGTGTCTCACCGCAACCCGCGCACGCCCCCGAGAACTCAAAGAGCGGCTCGAGAATTTGCGACTGACGGACCGTGCCCTGCTTGATCAAGCCGCGATCCAGTTCCGGTATCCCCAGGAAGAACTCCCAATTCTTGCTCTCCGGTTCGCGCAACGGCGGTTGCGGCGCCATGTTGATTGCTTTGAGACGTGTCTGCGATTTGTTCTTGGCCGGGCAGATATCGACGCAGACGCCGCAGCCGGTGCAATCTTCCGGAGCGATCTGAATCGTGTATTTCATGCCCGCCCACTCGCGGTCTTTCGCGTCGAACGATTTGAATGTCGGCGGCGCGCCCGCCAGGTACTTTGGGTCGTAGACCTTTATGCGAATTACCGAGTGCGGGCAGACCATCGCGCATTTGCCGCAGGCGATGCAAACATCCGGCTCCCAAACTGGAATCTCCTGCGCGATATTACGTTTCTCCCATTTGGCCGTGCCCATCGGGAACGTACCGTCGCAGGGCATCGCCGAGACCGGTAGTTCATCGCCGCGCCCGGCGATCATCATCGCCGTCACATCGCGCACGAAATCCGGTGCATGCGCCGGAACCACCGGCGGCAATTCAATGCTGCTGGAAACCTTGTCCGGCACTTTCACTTCATACAACTTCGCAATCGTCTGATCGACTGCTCGCCAGTTCATCTCGACGATTTCTTTGCCCTTGTTGCCATAGGTCGCCTGAATGGCGCCCTTGATGCGCGTGATTGCTTCTTCGCGTGGGAAGATGCCGGAGATGGCGAAGAAGCAGGTCTGCATCACCGAATTGATGCGTCCACCCATTCCCGCATCCTTGGCGACCGAGTATCCATCGATCACCCACATCTTTAGCTTCTTCGAGACAATCTTTTCCTGAATCGTGCGGGGCAGGTGGCTCCAGACTTCGTTCGGGCCATAATGGCTATTGAGCAGGAAGGTGGCGCCCGGCATCGCCAGGTCGAGCACAGGATACCGCTCGAGGAAGACGAATTGATGACAGCCGACGAATTGCGCTTCATCGACCAGGTACGCCGAGCGAATCGGCTCCGGCCCAAAACGCAGGTGCGAGACAGTTACCGATCCGGCCTTCTTGGAATCATACACGAAGTATCCCTGTGCATAATTGTCCGTGCCCTCGCCAATGATTTTGATCGAATTCTTGTTGGCGCCGACTGTGCCATCCGAGCCCAGGCCATAGAAGACCGCCGCAAACCGGTTCTTGTGTGAAGTCCGGAAGAGCGGATCATAGTCGAGACTTGTCATCGAGACATCGTCTTTGATCCCGATCGTGAAGTGATTCTTCGACTGGTCCTTCTTCAACTCATCAAAGACACTCTTGACCATCGCGGGTGTGAATTCCTTCGATGACAATCCATAGCGCCCGCCACGGATCCGCGGCATTTTCGACCAACGATCGTCTCCGGTCTCCTCGCTCTCGCGAATCGCCGTGACCACGTCGCAGTAGAGCGGCTCACCGGTCGCGCCTGGCTCCTTGGTGCGATCGAGAACCGAGACCGATCTCACAGATTTTGGCAGTGCTTCGAGGAAGGCGGCGTTGTCGAATGGCCGGTACAGACGTGGCACGACCACGCCCACCGACTCGCCGTGGGCAGTGAGATTGTCGACGGTCTCACGCACCGTGTCGGCGCCGGATCCCATGATCACGATCACGCGCTCGGCGTCGGGTGCGCCGAAGTAGTCGAATAACTTATAGCGACGCCCGGTCAACTCTGCGAACCGATCCATCTGCTTCTGCACGATCCCCGGAGTCGCCGAATAGAATGTGTTAACCGTCTCACGGGCCTGGAAGAAGACATCGGGATTCTGCGCCGAGCCGCGCAACACCGGATGGTCGGGAGAAAGCCCGCGCGAACGATGCGCAAATACCAGCTTCTCATCGATCATCGCGCGCATCGTCTCTTTATCCAGGAGTGCGATCTTCTGCACTTCGTGCGAGGTGCGGAATCCATCAAAGAAGTGCATGAAGGGTATCCGCGATTCGAGCGTGGCCGCCTGTGCGATGAGGGGGAAGTCATGCGCCTCCTGCACGCCGCACGATGCGAGCATGGCAAAACCCGTCGAACGCGCCGCCATGACATCGGAGTGGTCGCCGAAAATCGAGAGCGCCTGGGCCGCCACCGCGCGCGCTGCGATGTGAAACACCGCTGGAGTCAACTCGCCGGCGATCTTGAACATGTTCGGGATCATGAGGAGCAATCCCTGCGAAGACGTAAACGTGGTTGTCAACGCGCCGGTCGCCAATGCCCCATGCACCGCGCCCGCCGCCCCCGCTTCGCTCTGCATTTCGATGACGCTGGGAACGCTGCCCCAGATATTCGCCTCAACTGCCGATGACCACGCATCCGACAGTTCGCCCATCCCCGAGGAGGGCGTAATCGGATAGATCGCGATGATCTCACTGAGACGGTAAGCGGTGTAGGCCGCGGCCTCGTTGCCGTCGATGGTCTTGTAGATCCGCGGCTTGGGCGGTGGTGTTCCGGGTGACGATTGTGATCGGGTCTTTGTCGAAGGTGAAAGTTGTGCCGTAGCCATTTTGAGCCCCTTGCTGGCGCCCACGTGTCAGGGGTGCGCCATATTTCTAAATTACGGCAGGCAAAACGGTTGTAGTGTCAAAAAAGACCCCATGCAATGGGTGGTTTTGACGATTTATTTGCTTTTCGTCCAACGGGTTGAGGGTTTGCATGATTCCAGAATCTCGATTGAACGGTGCGCTCTTTGTTCTCTCTTGATGCATGGCCCGGAGCGGGTGTCAATATCCCGACCAAATCGCTCTGACATCGAGTTTTACTTTCGCGACCGAACCCATTAACTTACGATCAGTCAGAGATTTGACTGGAATCACAATGGCTATCCTCAAGGTCGCAAAACTCGGTCATCCCGTCCTCAGGCGCGTTGCCGATCCCATTCCGCCGGAGAAGATCAAGACGCCGGAGGTCCAGCGACTAATCGACGACATGTTTGACACCATGCTCGAGTATTCCGGTGTCGGCCTGGCGGCGCCGCAGGTCCACCAATCGGTTCGCCTGCTGGTGACTGAGGAGATCCCCGATTCCGAAAGCGAGGATCGCGTTCTGTCCGAACGCAGCGCCGTGATCAATCCCGAGATCACTTTTCTCACCGACCAGCAGATTGCGTTCTTCGAAGGTTGTCTGTCGATTCCGGATTTTCGCGGGCGCGTGCCGCGCATCAAACGGATTCGCCTGAAGGGGTTCGACCGCAGCGGCAAGCCCATCGACCGCGAAGTTGAAGGTTTCCCGGCCGTGGTTTACCAGCACGAACTCGATCACTTAAACGGCGTCGTTTTTCTCGACCGCATGCTCGACCTCAAGACGCTTTCGTATCTGAGCGAATACGACCGCTACGTCGTAGGACAACCAGACTAACCGATCGTGCCGGATGGGCCTGTGCCCGCCGCGTTGGAGATGATGAGAAACAACATCACCATCGATGATGATTTGCTCGGACGCCTCCTCGACACCGTCCAGAAGCCCGGGCGCTACATCGGCGGCGAACTGCACCGCGTGACGAAAGACCCAACGACCGTTTCGTCTCGCGCCTGCCTCGCGTTCCCGGATTCGTATGAGATCGGAATGTCGCATCTGGGGCTGCGCATTCTCTACGCTCATCTGAACAAGGACGAGCGCATTTACGTTGAACGCGCCTATTGCCCGTTCCCGGACATGGAGCGCCGCCTCCGCGACGCGGGCGTCCCGATCTTCTCGGTCGAGACGCGGACACCACTTTGGATTTTCGATGTTGTCGGCTTCTCGCTGCAATCGGAGATGTCGAACACAAACGTCCTGACTATGCTCGATCTGGGAGGCATCCCCATCCATCGTTGGGAACGGGGCGATGATGACCCGATCGTCATGGCCGGGGGGCCGGTGGTCTTCAATCCGGAGCCGATGAGTGATTTCATCGATATCTTCCTGATCGGTGATGGGGAAGAGGCGTTCCACGATTTCTTGGTTCGCAATTCCGAGTTGAAGGCTCAAGGCGTCTCGCGCGTTGACCGGGTCGCGCAAATCTGTGGCGAGCTCACGGGCCTATATGCGCCGGCTCTCTACGCAACTCGCGTTGATGAAACGACCGGCTTTGTTCACGTATGTCCCCCGGATTCTGCTCTTGTAGGTCAGGAGCCCGCTCTTGCTCTCCGGGCTCCTGACTTGCCCACCCGGCCGAATGTTGAAAATCAGGAGCCTAAAGAACAGGCTCCTGACCTACAAAAGCACTCTCCGCCATATCCCGTACGCAAGGCATTGGTCGACGACGTGAACCGCTTTCCGTTTCCGGCGGACATTCTCGTGCCGCAGGGCGATATCGTGCATGATCGTGTCGCGGTCGAGATCGCGCGCGGTTGCACCGAAGGCTGTCGCTTCTGCCAGGCAGGGATTATCTACCGCCCGGTGCGTGAACGCTCGCCCGAATCAATCGTGAACACGATTGTCGAGGGAATCGACAAGACCGGATTTGAGGAAGCGTCTCTCACCGCTCTCTCTACAGCGGACTATTCCTGCATCACGCCGCTGGCCAAAGCTGTCATGGCCGAACTCCAATTGCGGCGTGCCGCCATGTCAGTGTCATCGTTGCGTGTCTACGGCGTGACCGAGGAGATTGCGCGCGAGATCGCCAAAGTGCGCAAGACCGGATTTACGATCGCGCCCGAAGCCGGCAGCCAGCGCATGCGTGATGTCATTAACAAGGGCGTCACCGATGAGAACATCGACACCGCCGCCGAGATCGCCTTCTCGAACGGCTGGAGCCGTCTCAAGCTCTATTTCATGATCGGTCTGCCCACCGAAACCGACGAAGACGTCATCGGGATCGCTGAAACCGCCATTCGTGTCTACCAGATCGGCCGACGTCTCGGCCCGCGTGGCATCACCGTCGTCGTCTCGGTCTCGTCGCTCATTCCCAAGGCGCATTCAACGTTTCAGTGGGTTCCCTTTGACGATCCGGCAAACCTGATGCGCAAGCAGCGAATGTTACAGGAACGTCTGCGCAAATTCAAAGGGATCGAGCTGAAGACACACGAAGTCCGTCTCTCGCGCCTCGAAGCAGTATTCTCGCGTGGCGATCGCCGTTTGGGCAAGGTGATTGAGAGTGCTTGGCGTAAAGGCGCGCGTTTCGATGAGTGGAGCGATCACTTCCGCGAAGAGCATTGGAACAACTCCTTCCGCGATTGCGATCTCGAGCCCGACGAGTTCCTGCCGGCGCTGCCAACTGAGGCCGCGCTGATCTGGGATCACATCGATTCACGTGTGAATAAAGAATTCCTGCTGAAGGACTTGAAGAAGGGACTGGCCTCCCGCTTCTGGCACCCGTGTGAGAAACCATATCTCCCCAAGCGCCACGATCCGCCACGTCACAAGGACGGCACGGTTAAACTGGTCTGTTATGATTGCGGCGTCGACTGCGATCTCAAGGCCATCGCCATCGAGCGCGAAGCGGCCGGAGTCTCGGCTGCCGAAATCGTCGTCGAAAAAGAAGCGATGCTTGATCGTTTTGGTCGTGACAAGCTCCCGACATTCGTCCCGCGCGAGACCGGCGAATTCCAGGAGAACGAGTCAAAGCTGCGGGATCGCGATTATGAAGCGGCGGTCCAGCCGTTTCAGCCGACACCGGGACCGCTCTATCGTTATCGAGTCTGCTATGGCAAACTCGGATTATCGCGGTATCTGTCGCACTTGGAAGTGGGAAAACTGCTTGACCGTGCCGGACGACGGGCCAAGTGGGCAATCGCTTACTCGGGCGGATTCCACCCGCATCCCAAGATTTCGTTCGGGCCGGCGTTGCCGGTCGGTGTCATCGGCGAAAACGAGTACTTCGATGTCGAACTCACTGAGGAATGGACACCCGAGCAGCTCGCGGACACGTTAAATGAGAATCTCCATGAAGGGTTCCTCGTCCGCAGAGCGATTCGCTTGAAGGACGCCGACGACAGCATCGATGCTTCAACCGACCGTTTCGAATATCTCGTCTCTTTCGACACCAAGACCTTGATCCGCCAGGCGGGAAGTCTGGACGAACTGAAACAGCAGTTGATGCACCGACTGAGCAACGGCGGCTGGATGATCGAACGGATCATGAAAGACCGCCGGAAGACGATCAACGCCGCCGAATTCGTCGATGACTGGCGGTTCGTGACCAACAATGGCAGCACCTATTGGCATTTGACTCTCGTCTCAAAGGAAGGCCGATCCGTCAAACCGCGCGAGATGGTCGAATCGCTCTTTTCCGGCTGGCCCGAAGGGACAGTGATTTCCCGTCAACGCATGGGCCGTCTCGTCGACGGTCGCTTCGTCACCCCGATGGACGTGTGATGAGACAAAGGTCTCTTTCATTGCCAATCACTGACGTCATTGCGAGGAGGGAGACAGTTCCATCGTCGACCGACGAAGCAATCCTTGTATCCCGCCCTCGCCGCGTCTCGTTCTATACCCTCGGCTGCCGCCTCAATCAGGCGGAAACGGCAATGATCGCCGAGCGATTCCGCATTCGCGGCTACACCGTCGCCGAGCATGGCGATCCCGTTGATGTCGCCGTCATCCATACTTGTTCGGTGACCGAACACGCCGATGCGCGTTGCCGTCAGGAAATACGCAAAGTACGCCGCCGCAATCCAAGCGCCATGGTCTGTGCTGTCGGGTGTTATGTGCAGGCTGAGCCGGAAGTCGTCGCGGCAATCGACTCTGTCGATCTGATTGTCGGCAACGACCGCAAGTATGAGCTGGCCTCACTTGTCGATGAATGGCGGGTGGGGACGGCCGGACGATCCTTCGTCTCACAACATCCCGATACCGGTGATTTCGACTATCCGATGGCGGGCTACTATCCGCATCAGACCCGCGCCAACATCAAGGTCCAGGATGGCTGCGACTTCTGCTGCGCGTTCTGTATACTGCCGCGGATCCGTGGGGAAGCGCGTTCACGCCGCCTCGGCGACATCATCGCCGAGGGCCACGAGCTCGCCCGGCGCGGCCACAAAGAGCTTGTGGTGACGGGCGTCAATGTCGGCACCTACCAATTTGAGGAGTTTACGATTGCCGACATCGCTTGGCGCCTGTCCGATATTCCGGGTGTCGACCGCATTCGGATTTCGTCCATTGAGCCGACAACAGTCAGCGATCAACTGCTCGAATGGATGGCGACATCACCCAAGGCCTGCCGCCATCTGCATCTGCCCTTGCAGTCTGGTGATGATGAGACTCTTGCGAAGATGAAGCGGGTCTATACGACATCCGGGTACGCCCGCTTCGTTGAACGGGCGAAGACTTTGATGCCGGATCTCGGGCTTGGGACCGACATCATGGTCGGATTCCCCGGTGAAACCGACCGGCAGTTCGAGAACTCCCACCGTTTTGTTGAGGACCTGCCGTTCTCGTACCTGCATGTCTTCCCATACTCCGATCGGCCGAAGACAGCGGCGAATTACCACGCTGCGAAATGCCACGCCAAGGCCATTCGTGGACGCGCCGGTGCCATGCAGGAATTGGCGGCGCGCAAGAAGCGCGAGTTTTTCGAACAACAGGTCGGGAACACAGTCGAGGTCTTGTTCGAATCGGTCGACGGCGACGGCCTCCGTAAGGGATTTACGGGATCGTACCTGCGAGTCGGTATCGCGGGCGGCGATGTCAAAGAAAACACACTGTCATCTGTTCTGATCACTTCAGTGGCGGACGATTTCTGCCATGGGTCTA
This sequence comes from uncultured Ignavibacteria bacterium, assembly GCA_964371625.1. Taxonomy (GTDB): domain Bacteria; phylum Zixibacteria; class MSB-5A5; order WJJR01; family WJJR01; genus JACQFV01. The sequence continues at coordinate 1,538,696 of CAYJMP010000002.1, forward strand.
CCGACTTCCCACACTCCTCTGAATCGAGACACCCAACCGAACCGGCAACCGCCGAATAAGGAGGCCTGATCCATGAGATGTGTCACCACGACCGCCGTTCTGCTTTTTGCAGCACTTCTCGGAGCCGTCAGTGAATTGAACGCCTGCGAGACCTGTATCCGCGCCCGCGAGATTCTCTTCTCCGAAGACCCCAAGTTGGCCTCCGGGCTCGGTCCGATTCACATGCCCGTAACGACAGAGAACAAGGAAGCGCAGTGCTACTTCGACCAGGGGCTCGCGTATCTCTACGCCTTCAATCACGATGAAGCGGCGCGGAATTTTGCCCAGGCGGCGAAGCTCGATCCCGATCTTGCGATGGCACACTGGGGCATCGCCTATGCCTTTGGCCCCAACTACAATCTGCCCGCCGATTCACAGCACTTGGCGGATTGCTGGAAGGCGATCCAGGCCGCCGTCGCGCTCAAACAGCATGCCTCTCCCCGCGAACAATCATACATCGACGCGATGGCCAAACGGTATGCCGAGGACGTCTCCACGCCACGCGGGGCGCTCGATTCTGCCTACTACGGGGCCATGCGCGAGATCATGATTGCCTATCCCGATGACCACCATGCCGCGGCAATGTTTGTCGAATCAGGAATGAATCTGCGGCCGTGGAAGCTTTGGAAGAATGATGGCACTCCCGAACCCGGCACATTGGAACTGGTATCTGTCCTTGAGAATATTCTGAAACGCGACCCCGGTCACACGGGGGCGAATCATTACTACGTTCACTGCGTCGAGGCCTCACCGGATCCGGAGCGTGGACTGGTCGCCTGCGCCCGTCTCGATACATTGGCGCCCAACGCCGGGCACTTGGTGCACATGCCGGCGCACATTTATTCCCGCACCGGCGATTATGCCCGATCGGCTGAAAGCAATGCCGATGGCGTCATGATCGACGAAAAATACCTCTCGACCGCGCCGCCCGGAAACATGTACGGACTCATGTACTATCATCACAATATCCACTTCCTCGCCGTCGCACAGTTGATGGAGGGAAATTTCGAAGCCTCGCTGGCCAACGCGATCAAGCTGGAAAACAGTCTGGCCAAGTACATCAAGGATGTGCCGTTTCTCGAAGGTGTGGACATGACGTCTTTGTTGTGCCAGGTACGGTTCAATCGTTGGACCGAAATCCTCGCGTTGCCCAAGCCCGACCCGACGCTCAAGACCATCACGGCGCTTTGGCGCTATGCGCGGGCGACCGCATTGGTCGAAAGCGCCCGACTGAAGGATGCGAAGAGGGAGTGGAAGCTTTATCGCGAAGCGGCCGCGGCGGTGCCGCCAGAGCATCTAATCGGGTTCTGGAACAGCGCCCAGTACGTCTTCATGATCACGGATGATGTCCTTATGGCGCGGCTCCTCAATGCCGAAGGAAAGACTGACTCGGCGATCACGCTTCTGCAACGCGCCGCCGGAGTAGAGGACAATCTGGCCTACGATGAGCCGGAGGGATGGTATATTCCGGTGCGCGAGACTTTGGGAGCGTACTTGATCGAGCAGAAACGGTATGAAGAGGCCGAGCAGGCGTTTCGAGATGAGCTGAAGCGGCATAAACGCAGCGGACGTGCCCTCTTCGGTTTGCGCGAAGCGCTCAAAGCCCAAGGTGATCTGGCCAACGCCCAATTCGTCGATCTGGAGTTCCAGACAGCCTGGCGCAACTCTGACACGCAGTTGAGATTGGAAGACCTTTAGCATTAGGTCCAATAGGACCTATACGCCTTTGAATGGCTGAAACACTGACCATACCAACGACCTGCGAAGACACCGCGCCGCGCGTCCATACGCGCGGCGCGGCGCCTGACGATGCCATCGCGCTCGTCAACTTGCAGACCTTCGGCTGTCAGATGAATGAGTATGACTCCGAGCTGGTCGGCTCGCTTCTGCACGGACGCGGTTACGGCTTCACGCCCGATGACGCAAAGGCCGATGTCATCCTCTTTAACACCTGCGCAATTCGCGAGACCGCGCACACCCGCATCCACGCCCGTCTGGGGGATCTGCAGCACGCCAAGCGCGAACGCCCCGATCTCGTCGTCGGCATCCTCGGCTGCATGGCGCAGAACCTGAAAGAGGAAATCCTTCTGCGATTTCCGGTTGTGGACCTGATCTGCGGTCCCGATTCATATCGCCAATTGCCCGACTTGATCGAGCGCGCGCGCGGTTTGCGTGAACGCGGCGCCGGCATCGACCTTTCGGAGTATGAAACCTACGACGACATCGCTCCGACTCGTGTCGAAGGTGTCAATGCCTGGATCGCGATCATGCGCGGCTGCGACAACTTCTGCACGTTTTGTGTTGTGCCGTACACCCGGGGGCGCGAACGCTCGCGCGATCCGCGCGGGATTGTCGAAGAGACCCGCCGTCTCGCCGATCAGGGATACAAACAAGTCACGTTGCTTGGGCAGAATGTGAATTCGTATCGCCACGATGTCGCCGACTTTGCCGACCTCATGCTCCAAGTGGCCGATGTGCCGGGGATCGAGCGTGTCCGCTTCACCTCGCCGCATCCCAAAGACTTTCCGGAGAAGCTCCTGCACGCGATCGCCGGGAATCCGCATCTTTGCAAGCAGATTCACTTGCCGTTGCAGGCCGGGTCGGACCGGATTCTCAAGAAGATGAACCGCGGCTACACACCGGATGAGTACTTGCGCTTGGCCGAGCGGATGAGGGAGATCATTCCGGGTGTCGCGATCTCAACCGACATCATCTGCGGTTTCTGCGGCGAAACCGAGGAAGAGTTCCTCGCGACCGAGAAAATCGTGCGCGAGGTCGAATTCGACTCCGCCTTCACCTTCAAGTATTCCGAGCGTGTCGGAACGATCGCGGCGAAGCTCTGGCCCGACGATGTCCCCGACGACGTAAAATCCCAGCGAGTCACGCGCTTGGTTGAACTGCAGAAGCAGATTTCAGCGAAGAAGCACCAGGCGATGCTTGGTCAAACTGTCCGTGTCCTGATCGAAGGGGAAAGCAAGAAGAGTGCGGTCGAATGGCGTGCCCGCACTGACGGCAATACAATCGTCGTCTTTGCCGACCCCACCCGCAAAGTCGGCGACTTCTGCCAAGTCCGCATCATTAAAGCGACACCAAATACGCTGATTGGTACTCCTGCGTAGTTTTGGTAGGGTGCGTGCGCTGTTTGCACGCACCGCTTTTTCTCGCTTGGCGCGGGATTGGTGCGTGCAGAGAGCGCACACACGCCACAGCTGGTCCGTCTCTACAAACACGGCTGGCAGAACTGCGCCGCCGGATCCGCGCCGCGAAACACGACATCGACCATTGTGACGACGTCAATGATATCGGTCGCTCCGGAGCAGTTGACATCAGTTCTACCATCCACGCCGGAGAAGTGATTCGGGCAGTCAATATCTGCCGCATGGAGCACTCCCCCGAATGCCCGATCCACGGTTAGGACGATATCGGCAATATTCGGTTCTCCGTCGCATTCTGGGTCCGACTGGCAAGCGCACTCACACCCGACATGAATAAGGCCCTTTGTAAACTGCGGCGTCGATGGCTGTAAGTCGACTTCCAAGTAAGACAGATGACTGGCAGGGCTCAGGCATGTTGAGTCTATCTCAATATCGCCAGGGTTGCTGTTGACATTGAAGATGATCTTGAATGAGGCATTCGACGTACCTGGAGGGTCGGCTCCGGACAACATTGTGGTCGGCTCACCGTGGGCCTCATCTCCGTTTGCCACACTCGCATAAAACAATGCGTCAGGGCTCACAAAATCGGGTTGGTTAGCACCCGTCCCGCACCAGCCTCCAGTCGAGTCATCCGGGCCAGAACAAGGGGAATCAACGCATTTGTAGGGGATTGCGGATGTCGTAATGGTCGGTGCAGGCCACCAGCCCCGCTCATCGTACCACTCGCGACCAAGTGGGCTGGCGTCGAGCCGGTTCGCGGCCTTCCCACTGAAAGTTCCGAGTCTCATATAGGCATTGCCGGAGAGAGTTCGGAATTCGAGTGGAAGCACAAGCGCCGTCCATCCCACGTCATTGGTGAGAAACACCCCAACGGTGCAGGAAGCTTGACCAAGGGCAAAAGCTTTTGATTCGACAACGACACTGTTTTCCGCAGCTGCCGTATGGACCAATAACAAGTACCACGCGACACTGAAAACGGACAACTGGCGAGGAAACGGCATTGTGGGCCTCCGCTGCAGCGATCGGTCCCTTGGGCTCAAGACAAAGCTACTGTGTGCTACGCCGGTGTCAATGGGCTACGGAGACAAAGTGACAGACTATCGCTGCGGCACATTCTCCGGCTTGTTGAACGGATACTGCCCTTGCGATGCCAAGAGAATCAGGCTGCGATCGACCCAGGCGTAGATTGAGTCCTTTTCCTCGGCATTCGGTGCAGCACCCCAATGCATGATCCGGTATGAACGCAACGGCATCGCGCCTTCCTCGACCTCACGTTTGATCTTGAACAGGTTGTCGGCCTGACGTCGACGCCCCGGAAACGGAAATCCACTGCTCATATCAAGCTCCTCGCGGGCTTCCGCGACATGCTCATCCAACCACCCCTTGATGATTGGCAGGGAATGGTACCACGGGAAATCCGTCTGGTTGGTGTGACAGTCGAAGCAGCCATCATCGAAGATCGGCTTCAAACGTTCGAAATCGGCGCCGATCTGGGAGTATGCCGCGGCCATCTCCGGAGTCGCGGATGGACTTTCCTCCTCGGACTGCACCAGCATCGCAGAAAAAAGAGAGAGGGCGCCCGTTATCACCAACCAACGATATCCACGAAATCGCATCCTCAGGTCCTCCGATCACAGTCCGTCAAGTCAATTCAGCATACCAAAGATACTGGATAGCCGATGGTGCGTAAACGCTAACCTTGAGTTACCTGCCTCTTCTCGTTCTTGATCTGCCAGAGCCGCCAATAGGTGTAGACCACCGGTATCACTTCGAGCGTGAGAAAGGTCGATGTGATCAGCCCGCCCACCAATGGCGCCGCGATCCGTTTCATCACATCAGAACCTGTGCCCGTCGCCCACAGCACCGGCGCCAGTCCGACGATATTGACCATGACCGTCATCAGTTTCGGTCGCACGCGCATCACCGTGCCTTCCATATGCGCCCAGATGATGTCGTTCAGGTCGCGAATCTTCCCCGCCTTCTTGCGCCGCTCATAGGCCTGATCGAGGTAGAGGATCATGACAATCCCCGTTTCGGTCGCGATCCCAACCAGCGCGATGATGCCTACCCACGTCGCGGTTGAAAAGTTGTAGTCGAGCGCGTACATGAGCCAGATTGACCCGACCAAGGCGAAAGGTACCGATGCCAGGACAATCAGTGTCTCGGTGAAGTTGTGGAAGTTGAGGTAGAGGAGCACGACGATCAGGATGAGAGTGATCGGCACCACGACCTTCATCCTTTTGGCCATCGCCTCAAGCAGTTCATACTGCCCTGTCCACTTCAGGTAGTACCCTGCCGGGATCGTGACGCTGGCGGCGACCGCCTTCTTCGCGTCCTGCACATAACTCCCGATGTCGCGCTTGCTCTGATCGATGTCCACAAAGACATAGCCGACAAGCATCCCCGCTTCATTCTTGATCATGGGTGGCCCAGAGGCGATACGCACATCGGCGATTTGGCCCAACGGGATATGCGGACGTCCGGCCGGCAGATCGAAGCGATACCCGTTGACTGTACCCGATGCCGATGGCCCCTGCGTCATTCCCTGGGCCCCGGTTGCGGGAGAGTTCATTCCGGCGGGAGCGGCACCCGCGCTCGATCCACCCGATCCGCCGCTCATGTTGCCCATCTGCAACGAAGGCTTAGCCCAAGGATTGTAGATGCCTTCCAGATCCAATGACGCGAGAAGCGGCGGCTCAAATTCGGAAATCGAACTCATACCCGACGTGGTTGCAGGTTGTGCTCCGGCAGCCACGGGTAATGGAACGAGAACTTCTTTCAATCGCTCGACATTCTGGCGCAGGTCGCGCGGGTAACGGACATTCACCGAAAATCGGGCGCGGCCTTCAACCGTGACTTCGATCGGCATGCCGCCGATCGCCGCTTCAATTACATCCTGCACATTCCGCATCGTCAGGCCATACCGCGCGATTTCCTCACGATCGGGGACAATGTCGACAAAATACCCGCCGGTGTTTCGTTCCGAGAAGACACTTCGCGTCGCCGGGACAGGGGAGAGGGTCTGTTCCAGCTCCTGTCCGATTCGTTCAATCTCTGCCAAGTCATCACCGAATATCTTCACGCCGATTGGCGTGCGGATGCCGGTCGAGAGCATGTCGATGCGTGTCTTGATTGGCATGGTCCAAGCATTGGTCCACCCCGGCATGTTCATCGCTTTATCAAACTCGGCGACCAGTTCTTCCCATGTAATGGTGCGTTTCTCCGGCCAGAACGGACGCAGGACTGGCTTGATGAACTCGGGGGCCGAGCGGGAATACCAGCGCTCGACATCGATCTTGCGCCACTCCTCACGCGGCTTGAGTTGTACGACCGTCTCCAGCATTGAAAGCGGCGCTGGGTCGGTCGGCGTCTCGGCCCTTCCCGCCTTCCCGTACACCGAAGTCACCTCGGGAAAAGACCGGATGACCCGGTCCTGGAACTGCATGTAGTTCTTGGCCTCTTCGATCGAGATGTTGGGAAAGGTCGTCGGCATATACAGGAGATCGCCCTCGTTCAATGGCGGCATGAACTCCGAACCGATCTGCGGGATCATTGGTATCGCCGAAATGATGGCAGCGACGCCAATCGCGATGGTCGTTTTCGGATTGCGCAAGGCGACGAAGACAAACGGCTTGTAGAGCTTGATCAGGAATCGCGAGACTGGATGTTCGCGCTCGTGATGAATCTTCCCGCGCACGAAAAGCATCATCAATGCCGGCACCAGCGTGATAGCGACCAGCGCGCCGAAGAACATCACAAAGGTCTTTGTGTACGCCAGCGGATGGAACAGTCGTCCCGCCTGCCCGGTCAGCGCAAAGATCGGCAGGAAGGCGACCGTGATGATGAGCAGGGCATAGAACACAGATGGGCCGACCTCTTTGGCCGCCTCGATCAGCACTCTCTGCCGGTCGGTCTTCGCGGTCGCGCGTTCCAGTTTCTTATGCGCGTTTTCGACCATGACGATGCTGCCGTCGACGAGGTCGCCGATGGCGATCGCGATCCCGGCCAAACTCATGATGTTCGACCCGACTCCGAGCAGGTACATCGGGATAAACGCCAACCCCACGACAATGGGGATCGTCAGGATCGGAACCAGCGAACTTCCGAAGTGCAGGAGGAAGACAATGATGACCGCCGCGACGGCGATGCCCTCTTCCAGGAGCGTAGTCTTTAGTGTCGAGATCGACCGATTGATTAGCCCGCTTCGGTCATAGACGACCTTAAGTTCGATGCCCAGCGGGAATGATGGGGTCACTTCGGCGATCTTGTCCTTGATGCGTCCGATGACATCGAGGGCATTCTCGCCATAACGCATGACCACGATCCCGCCGACCGCTTCGCCGATTCCGTTGTACTCGCCGACCCCGCGCCGAATTTCCGGCCCAAAAGTCACACGCGCGACATCATCTACACGGATCGGCGTGCCCTCGGCAGTCGCGCCCAAACCGATTTGCCGGATTGATTCGATGTCCTCGAGATACCCCAAACCACGGATGTAGTACTCCCGCCCGGACATCTCGACCACACGTCCGCCGACATCGTTGTTGCTGGAGCGAATTGCGCGAGCGACATCGCCAATCGCCAGATTGTAGGCGCGCAGTTTATCAGGATCGACTTCAACCTGGTACTGTTTCTGATACCCGCCGATAGAGGCAACTTCGGCCACTCCGGGGACAGTCGAAAGGGCATAGCGCAGGGTGAAATCCTGAAACGTGCGCATTTCAGCCAGGTCATGCTGCCCGGTGGTATCGATCAGCGCATACTGAAAGACCCAACCCACCGAGCTCGCATCGGGGCCGATCTGCGGAGACGTTCCTTCTGGCAGACTTCCTTCGATCTGCTTCAAGTACTCAAGCACGCGGCTCCGTGCCCAGTAGATATCGGTGCCATCCTCGAACAACACGTAGACAAACGACATCCCAAACATCGAGTAGCCGCGCACCGCCGTGACCTTGGGCGCCGCCAAAAGCGATGTCACAATCGGATAGGTGACCTGGTCCTCGATCAGATCCGGGCTGCGTCCCATCCACTCTGTCCACAGAATCACTTGCACGTCAGAGAGATCGGGGATCGCGTCCAATGGAACACTGTGAAGCGAATACCACGCGCCGATGCAGACGAAGATGGTTGCAATAATCACAACCGTCTTGTTGCGCGCGCAGAATTCGATGAGAGACCGTACCATAATCAATCGTCCCTTCGCCTAATGCTGGTGCGCCGGCTGCGATGCATCCGTCTCTGTTTTGCCCATCCCAGAAATCGCTGCCTGCAGGCGGCTCTCCGAGTCGATCAGGAAATTGGCGCTTGTGACCACGGTCTCGCCCTCGGATAGGCCCGAAACAATCTCAATCCAATCATCACCGCGATGTCCAATAGTCAACAAGCGTGGCACAAACTGATTGTCCGAGTGGACGACAAAGGCGTACTGCACCTCTCCGCCATCAAGTACGGCGTCCGCCGGAATCGCCAGCACAGATGATGGCGCATCGTGGACTGCGACATTTGCGTACATACCCGGACGCAGGCTCAGGCCGGGATTGGCCGCTTCAACACGCGCGCGCAGTGTGCGCGTCGCTGATGAGACCGTCGGGTAGATGTAAGCGACCTTACCGCCAAGTGGTGTGTTCGCTCCAGCATGAGTGATTGCTACGGAGTCGCCAGTGTGGACTCGTCGTTGGTCGCGTTCATGGATTTCCGCAACGACCCAGACAGTCGAGAGATCGGCAATCGTCAGCAGTGATTGGCCCGGACCGATGTATTGCCCCGCCTGCACCGATTTCGTGAGCACGTGCCCGGAAGAGGGACTACGTAGAGTCAAGACTGAGCCACTGCTTGCGCTTTCGTCGATTTCGGTCTCACCCAACCCAAGAAACCGCATGCGTCGCCGCGCCGCTTCGGTCACCTCACGGCGAATCGCCTTAAGCGATGAATCTGCTGATGCCAACTCGGCCCGCCGGGCGACCTGATAATCTTGCCAGGCCTGATACAATTCCGGGCTGTAAAGCGAGAGCAGCGGTTGTCCGCGCTCCACCCGTTGCCCGGTTTCGTTGACGTACAGCTCCTGCACCCAGCCCGCAGCCCTCACTTGGATATCGGCGAGACGCGTCTCGTCCGGTGTCACATACCCAACAAGCCATACCGGATCGGAGATGGCGCGCCGCGCAACGACCGCGGTTTTCAGCCCGATCATCTGCATTCGTTGTGGAGCGATCATGACCGAGACCAGACCCGGCACATTCGACTCCGTCGATCCAGTCGCGGGGGTCCCGATCTTGGTTGTATCGACTTTCACGAGGAACATGCGGCAGACGGGACACCGTCCCGCCGTATCCGATACGACCTCCGGATCCATCGGGCAGCCATATTGCCCCTGCTTGGCCTGTGTCTGGCGCATCCAGGCATTGTCATCAGTCTCCATGCTGCTCGGCGATGAAGCGCTCGATGCATCAATCGGCACCAGACTCATCCCGCAGATCGGGCAGTCACCAGGCTGGTTGCTGATATAGGTGGGATGCATCGGGCAGTGGTATTGCACCGCCGCTTCGCCGCTGGCCGACCACGGTGTCATGCCGAAGTATCCGAGCACCATGACCAGGGCGAAGAGGCACATGCCGCCGAACAAGACCCAGCGAACAACAGACATCGTCCGGGTCAACGGCGGCGGCTCCTCGACACCTTCGGGGATCGGTTCTAATTCGAGATCATCTGTATCCGTCATATCGTCTCTTCCTTCCCGTTATTCCTTTTGCAGCGCGAGGTATGCTTCTGCGTTTCCCGTGTACCGCTCGGTGTCGATGAGGGTCACGGCATAGGCCAGCTCGAAATCCGTGAGCGCCGTGCGATCACGATAGATGGCAAGAGCGTAGGCCAATAAGTCGGGCAATGATGCTTTTCCCGATGAGTACTGTGACAGCGACGTGCGGAATGCGTCTTCGTCGGCAGGCACGATCTTGTCGCGATAAAGCGCGGCCGCCTCACGGAAATGATCGGCGCGATGATACTGGGTGCGTAACTGTGCGGCGATGTCCTTTTCTAGCTGCGCCGCTTCCGATTCCATTTGACGCTGCATCGCCGTCATCGAGAGCGCCATTTGCTTCTCCTGACGCCCGCGGAAGAAGGGGAGCGAAAACGTCGCGCCGAAGCTCAGCATATTGTCTTGCGGTTCCACCATGCCATCATCCATGACGAGGTCATCACGAATCCCATAGCTTGCCTGCAGCTCAAGCATCGGCCAGCTCATCCGTCGTGAAGCAGACGCGCTGAATCGGTAGCGGTCAGCTTGTCGAGCCAATTGCCGCAATGGGGCATAGTTGACGCGCGCCGAGTCGATCCAGACCCCCACCGTATCCGGGAGCGTGGCAACAAGGGGCGCAGCCGTCGCGGGCATGTCGTCGGGGGAGACCACACCACGTAGCGCATCTAATCGGTGGTGCGCCGCGTGAGCATCGTTGTGATGTGTGAGAATCTCTGCTTCCACGCGCCACATTGCCGCCAGGGACGCATTGAGCTCGTCCATGCCGGCGAGGTTCGCTTCCACCCGGGATCGCACGCTGGCGGCGATCTGCTCAGTCAATCCTCGTTGCCGTTCAAGATCGTCGATCACGCGTTGGTGATAGTGAAGCTCGACATAGGCAGTCTTGGCTGCCGCCACCACATCGAGCACTGTCTGGCGGCGCTCCTCACCGGCGGCATCGGCCACGGCACGTTGAGATTTGGCCTGCAGCCCTTTTTCGCCGGAGTAGGGGATCTTCTGCGAGAGGCCGACCATCTTCATGGTCATCATCTCTTCATCAAAACGAAATGATGGCGGGAGATTTTGCACGCCGAGCATGAGCATCGGATCATCCCACGACCCCGCCGGTCCGATCCGGCGACGCTCGGATTCTTCCATGAATGCCGCGGCCTTCACCCGGTCATTGTTGCGCACAGCCTCGCGTACAACTTGGTCGACAGACAGTGTCTCAGCCTGAGCTGTTTGTGCGTCTGCGGTCAACAAGCGCCACACTCCCCCGTCATTGCGAGGAGGAGCGCTCTTTGCGACGACGAAGCAATCTTTGTTGCTCGGTATCGTCAACGTGATCGGTGCCAGCAGGAACACGAGCACCATGGTCAATATGAGAGCGTTTTTCATTGTCTATCCATTCCGCTGTGTCGTGGTCGCATGCGGCAAAGTCATGCGAGAATGCACGAATGCACATACGCCGCCCAATGAGCGGGCCGGCGTCCTGTCTCAAGCGACTTGAGCGCTCTAACAGCGGAATGAATGGGTCAGAATGTAGGAAGGTGGATCGGAGGTGTGACGGTACCTCAAAGGTTGCGAATCGAATTCGAGATCAGGGGTAATCAGCAAAACAGGAATCGCAAACGAGTACGTGGCGACGTTCTTGTCTGCATCGGGGAGTGAGTAGCCAGAAATCTTCAGACCATCAAACAAGAATGGTCCTTCATAGCTGACGAAGCAGCAAGCCGACTCAAGAGAATTGTCAGAATGGCCGGCGGTTGAACCCGTCGGGCACTCTTCGCGGGTCGCACTGGCTTTTTCGGCACAGCAACCCTGAGTCTCGGCCAGTTCAGCCTTACAGCAATCGCAGAGTTGGGTCGAGCGCGTGCCGAAGTGACGGCAATTGTGCATGGCAAGGCCCGGCGCGGCGGCGCTGGCGATGAAAAGCGCCAACAGAGAACTCACCAAGATCTTCTGGACCATGCTTCGCATCATCGACTCCATTATACGAGAATCGGAATAAAGAGGTGACGAAATGAGTTCGGCTTAACCGGCAAGTTCACTCGAAAGTTCATGCAAATCCCATAACGCATTGCAGTTCCGTATGTTCCGAAAGGAATAGCGAAACTCTGACCACGATCAGCCATTCCGCAATCCGCAATCGACAATCGGCATTCATGAGGTGGCCGCTATCCACCGCCTGGCAGCGATTTGCGCATTATCCGCGCAAAGTGAGGGTGCGGCCACCACATGAAGACCAAGACTAAATACGTCCCCTTGCGGTTTCTTTGGAGTTAAGCGCGAAGTCAGTGCACGATAAATCGAGGTGCGAATGAGGGTGGGTGATGGGATTTGAACCCACGGCCACCAGGGCCACAACCTGGTGCTCTAACCAGCTGAGCTACACCCACCGTAGCCGAACGGAATCTACTGAATCACGTGCATGAAGTCCACTTCGAGAATGACAATACCCCCGGCAGGATTCGAACCTGCTACCAACAGCTTAGAAGGCTGCTGCTCTTCCAAGTGAGCTACGGGGGCAGGTATCGCGGAATCTGTTCGCGAATTCGAATCGGGGCGAGAGGATTTGAACCTCCGACATCTTGGTCCCAAACCAAGCGCGCTACCAGGCTGCGCTACGCCCCGTGTGAAATGATAGAATACGAAAAAGCAGACGTTCAGGCAATCGTGCCCGCGACCAAATACTCACTGACTTTCCGGAACGCCCGGCCCCGATGCGAGAGGCGATTCTTGTCGCCAGCCGAGACTTCCGCAAAGGTGCATCCCAATTCGCGAACGTAGAACACCGGATCGTATCCGAAACCACCATCGCCATGAATCTCACGCGTGATGGTTCCCTCGATTGTCCCGTCGAAGATGGTGATATCCGTCTCAGACTTCGCCAGTGCCGCAGTACATCGAAACCGTGCCCCGCGCTTGCCATCCGGCACATCTTCCATGAGTTCGAGCAGCTTCCGGTTGTTGTCGGCAAACGTGCATCCTGGTCCGGCATACCGCGCTGACATCACGCCGGGCGCGCCATCCAGCGCGTCAACTTCCAACCCCGAGTCATCCGCGAGCGCCCATAGCCCAGTCTCTCTGTAGAAGGCGACCGCCTTGATACGCGCATTCTCCTCCAACGTTACCCCGTCTTCTTCAGGCTCGTCAAATGGGGGAAATTCGGAGGCAGTCACGAGGTGATAAGGTATCGCCGCCAAAATCTCGCGGATCTCCGTGGCCTTGTGGGGATTATTCGTGGCCAAGACAATCTTCTGCATCTGAGGGGGGAGGCTATTTGAGAGGAAGCGGCACGGCCCGGCCGTGCCCGTCTGCATTGTCAGCTTTTGTTTACGGCTCCCAATGCATGCAGCGTTTCCAAGTCGACGACTTCCACCGGCTCCACCGCTCTCCCGAGGAATCGCCTGCCCACACGTTGAAACCGTGCCGGTGTGTCTGACACGTAGTATTTCGTCGGAGCCGGAGTGTCCGTTTCCCGATGATGATTGCGCTGACGGAGCCGCGTTGCGACCGCATGCGCGACCGCGGATGCCGAGTCCACCAGCTTGACATCCGGCCCCATCACTTGGGCGATATCATCCTGCAGGAGCGGGTAGTGCGTACATCCCAAAACCAGCGTGTCGATGCGATCGGCACGAAACGGCGCCAGGTATTCTTCCGCGACCAAGCGTGTTGCCTCTTTCCCTGCATACCCCTCCTCGGACAGGGCGACGAATAGGGGACAGGCACGGGCGATGACCTCCACCGAAGGATCGACATCGTGAATCGCCCGTGTGTATGCTCCTGAGGCGACAGTCGCCTCAGTGCCGATCACGCCGATTCGTTTCACTTTCGTCGTTGCGACCGCAGCCTCCGCTCCCGGCTCGATCACACCTATCACCTCAACTGTCGATTGCTCCGCGACCTCGTGCAGCGCCAGCGACGAGGCGGTGTTGCAGGCGATCACGATAAACTTGCAATCCTGCCGTTCAAGGAACCCAGCGATTTGGCGCGAAAATTCAACAATGACCTGCTTGGAACGCACGCCATACGGATACCGCCCGGTATCGCCAAAGTAGACAAGCGACTCCGAGGGATACGCTCGGGCAATGGCATCGAGAACCGTCAGCCCCCCAACACCCGAATCAAATATCCCGATGGGTTTATCTTTCATGGCTCTTCGTAAGCCCCATAGGTCCTTTTGGTCCTATTGTCGTTCATCGCCGCCGATGCATCTCCTGCCGCAGACTACGCTCCGTCTCGCGTTTGGTTATCGTCGCGCGCTTGTCATAGAGCTTCTTGCCGCGTCCCACGCCGATCTCCACTTTAGCCACTTTACCCTTGAAGTATACCCGCAAGGGGACCAGTGTGAGCCCGTCCTGTTGTGTCGCCTCGGTCAAATGCCGGATCTGACGTTTGGACAGAAGCAGCTTGCGAGGCCTCGTCGGCTCGTGGTTGAAACGATTCCCCTCGGTATACTCCGGAATATGAACGCCGACCAGCCATGCCTCATCGTTGTCGATTCGGGCGTAACCTTCCTTCAGGTTGCATTTGCCGGCGCGCAGCGACTTGACCTCGGTTCCCGTCAATACCAGACCCGCCTCCATCGTGCTCAAGATCTCGTAGCGAAACCGTGCCTGACGATTGGTGGTGATAATCTTAAGAACTGCTAGGGTCTTCTCATCCGCCATCTTTCAGTAATTAAGAGAGTTAAGTCGGCACGTTCAATCACTGATTGAAGAAGAGGCAGCCTACATTTTCGGGAATAAAAGACCGGCTGATAGGTAGTGTTAGCACTTTCGTTTTAGAATCTCATGCGACGATTGGCACATCCTACCCTGCGCATCCGCTATCTCGGAGTCATGCTCATTTGTTCATTCTCCGCTGCACCGGCACTGGCCGCACCCGGCGCCATCCGTGGTGTCGTACTGGATTCGGCCACAGGATCAGCGCTCCCCGGAGCGACGGTGCACTTTCCTCTTCTCGGACGCGGAGTCATTGCTGATCAGGATGGCCGTTTCCGGCTCGATGGTCTTCGTGCCGGATTCTATCAGCTCGAAGTCAGTATGGTCGGCTACATTCGATGGCGGCAGGATGATCTGCGTGTCATCGACAACGACACCACGGAACTGACCATCTCACTCGTCCAGACCGTACTGCCGCTCGGTGAAGAAATCATCGTGATCGGTCGACGTCCGCCGATTGATGTCGCGACACCGTCCACGGCGCGTAGGGTCGATCGTCATGACATTGAAGTGGCTCCATTGGGTTTGACCGAACTTATCCAACGTCAACCCGGCGTCACCCAAGTCGACCGAGAAGTCCATATCCGCGGCGCCCGCACGTATGAGACTGACTATCAGGTCGATGGAGTTTCGGTTTCCGATCCCTTCCTGCGTCAAGGCCTGGCGGTTCGGCCGCCCACGGCGACAGTCGAAGGAATCGCGGTGCTCACAGGCGGACTCGAAGCCAGCCTCACGAGCGCCTCGGCCGGAGCGGTCCTGATTGAGACGATTGAGCCCTCGTCTGCGCTGCGTGGACAGGCCGAGTACTCGACCGATGCCTTATCGCCCCAGTCAGTCGGAGATTGGAATACGGACCGCATCGCCTTGACCTTAACCGGACCGGTGCGGGCGTTGGGGTTGTCCTTCGGGTCTTCGGATGCCCGTTTCACTCCCGGATTCGTGGTGTCATTCAGCGGGAACCTGACCGACACATACTTGGGTGTGGGCAAGCCAAACTCCTCGGTAGCAGGCGGCACGCGATGGGCGCCGCGCTCTGACAATCGCTACCAGGGGCTTGCCAAATTCTCCTGGCGTCTCAACCCGGTCCACAAAATCTCCGCACTCTTTACCGATGAGACAGACATCGATCAGGATGCCGGCGCGCTCGACACTCGCCTGCGCACGGCGACGTACAGTTATGGCTGGCCGTTTGCCTACTCCCAGATACTCGGGAACGCCAATACCTACACGCATCAGTCCAACGCGCAAATCCTCCGTTGGAACATTCGCCCGGGCCAGACGACCAGACTCGAATTGAGTTTATCGCGCGTGTTCACACGACTTCACAGTGATGTCAATGGCAAGTCACCTGTGGATTATGTGCCGCCGCAGGATCTCGGGCCGGTCACAATAGACTCGATCCCGTTGACAGACCTTTTTGAAGTCCATGCCGGCGATGGGTTCTATGATGTTGGTGACGGCGATCTGTGGCACGATCATTACTCAGAAGTATTCACCACCCGCGCCAGCAGTGAGAGCGATCTCAGCCCAAACGTCACATTCGCGAGTGGCGCTGAGCTGTCCCGTCAAACCCTGCAAATGATCGACATTTTCCGCCCCTGGCTTGGACAGGGAGGGCTGAACACAGACTACTACCGCGTCGAGCCGACGTCGCTCTCGTCGTGGGCACAACTGCAGGCGAATATCCAGGGGACGGTGCTCAGGTTCGGCCTGCGTGAAGAATTGTGGTGGCCCGGCGCCTATCTCGATGGAATCGTCGCCGACACGACACTTTCCAATATCACACCGGAGATGAGAGAACGATATCTCGATCAGACGGTTGAGATTCTTGGGGGGAGGGCGCGCGCCTGGATTCTGCCGCGGATCGGCATCGCGCATGCCGTTTCGCCTTCGATGTCGATCTTCGCCTCTTACGACCGCTTGGCGCAGCAGCCAAACCCACGAAATGTCTATGCGAAACTGACCAACCGCTCGCCGTCAACGTATCAACTGTTCGGCAACCCCTCGCTCCGCCCGGAGAAGACCACCGCGATCGAGGGCGGGATCAAATGGCTCTACACTCCCGAGTGGGGCTTGACCGCCAGCGTTTACCAACGCGACGTCCGCGATTATGTCGCTGCCATCGCTGTCGTTCCCGATCTCGATCATCCCGCAGACTTCTGGTATGCGTACGCCAACCGTGATTTGGCACAGTCACGCGGCATCGAGCTGACGCTCGATGGGCGTCGCGGCTCGACCTTTCGCGCAAACTTTTCCGCTGCTTTCGCCCGCATCCGGGGCGAGCACTCGCTTCCGGAAGATGTGTTTCGAGGACGGGTCAGCCGCGAGAGCACAGTTCTGTACCAGGAAACGTCGTTCGACTGGGACAAGCCTTGGCGCTTTTCCTCGTCCTTTGATTGGACTTTTGGCGAAGAGGACTCCCCGAAGATCCTTGGCGTCGGCGTCGGCGGAAGCTGGGATCTGCATATCGGATTCTGGGCGGAGGCAGGGAAACGCTACACGCCATACCGTGATTCCACCGACGAGGACGGCGATGTTCATTACCTGCGCGACGGCCCGGCGAATTCCGCCATCGGTCCCTATTGGCAATCGCTCGATCTGTCCTTCGCCAAGCACTTTCCAGTCGGTCAATCTCGGATCAGCGTCCTGGTATCGGTCGTGAACTTATTCAATCACGAGAATATCGCTCTGGTCAACCCACTGACTGGCGATGTCTACCGCGAGGAAGACGCCATTCCGATGGGTGATAACTTCTTTGAAACCGCTCCGCTCGACTACGAACTCCCAATTTGGAAGGATCCGGCGCGGTTCGATCAGCCAGTGCACTGGCAATTTGGTATCAGGTGGAGCTGGTGATGCGGTTAGTCCTGATTTTCATGTCACTGTGTCTGCTCGTCATCGCCTGCGGCGAGAAGTTGCCGTTGCCCGACAACATCAGCGACGATGGCGACGGGCGCCTCACCGACACCACTTACGTCCCCCTGCTACCTCACTGGACGTCTCTTGGCGGGCTTCCCTTGAGCAATCCCTTTGGCGTGGCCGTCGGTTACGATCGCACGATCTACATCTGTGACACCGACAACGATCGCATCGTCCGGCTGACGGCGACGGGCGATTTCATTGAATCGTATTCGCTGCCCCATCCGTACGCCGTTGCCCAGGACCGCTCATTCGCGCTGGCCGCGGTGAACGGCAGTACCAAAGTGTGGATGCGACACTACCCCGACGGCGGCGACTTCGCAGTCTATGCCGAAATGGACTCAACCTGGCGTTGTTTCTCGCAGCCCGACGGCACACAGGTCTGTTGGTGGGACGTGCCGGAATTGGCAACGATTACGGCCACGCGCGAGGCTCGAAGCCTGTTCTACACAATCGGCCCCGCCCGGATCAACTACATGCTCGGTGACCGCTATCAGCCCGATCCGCAATTCTACCCGGTCGGCGATTCATCTGGCGTTTATGGCGGACTCCTCGCTCCGACATCGATGGTCTCCGCCCTGGTCCGTGGCAAGCGGCGGCTGATCGTGACCCAATATCCCCAGCAGCCCGACCTCGGTGCCTACGGAGTCCTCTATCTCGCGGTCCCCAGCTACAGGCCGGTATTTGCGGACGTCGGTCAGGACGTTTTTCGTCGACCGCTAAGCGACGTCAAGTACCTCGCCGCAGACGACGTTGGCAACGTCTACGTTCTCCACCGCATCAACGGCATCGTGATGAAGTTCGACAAGGACGGCGATTACCTGTTGTCCTTTGGCCATGCCGGCGCCGATGACTATGGACTCAACGCCCCCCGCGGTATCGCAGTGCTCGATGATATTGTCTTCATCGCCGACACGAAGAACAATCGTATCGCCCGATTTCAGATGACGGCCGTACCCCAAAACTGAATCAGTGCATCTGACAGGCGATATCGCTCTTGATTGCCGTGTGCCAATTGGCGATAATCGCCCCGGCTGCCGAAGTGGTGGAACTGGCAGACACGCTGTGTTCAGGGCGCAGTGCCTTCACGGGCGTGGGGGTTCAAATCCCCCCTTCGGCACCAAAAACTCCAGCCCCGGCTACCACCGCCGGGGCTTCTTTTTTGACGCCATACGCGCGTGCTATCTGCGCCGGTTTCTTTGAATGAAACGGGTCCGCCCGGTGTATCTTCCCGTATAGTGCGATGAGTGCAGGATTAATACAATCGCGTCCGCCGTCGGCGTATCTGTTTTCGTACCTAATCCTGTTCGGATTCGGCATCCTCAGCTCCTGCGCGGGACCGGCACAATCCACGGGCCCGCGTGCGCCGTTGTCCGCGAAGGAAAAAGATGCGGCACTCAGAGCTCTCCTAGGCCAGGAAGAATTCGCGGAATACGTCCTTATCGATGACACGGCCGCCTCGGCGGACTGGCTGCGCAGGTTCTGGGTATCGCATGATCCGACGCCGACGACGCCGGACAACGAATTCCGTGAAGAACACGAACGGCGTGTCTACCACGCCCTCTATCTCTTCGGCGGCGCCGGCAAGAGCCGGCCTTGGGATGATCGCGGCGAAGTCTATATTCGCTACGGTCAACCCGATGAGCGCATCGTCCGTCAGGCAGGGGAGGAGGGTGAAGGTTTTGGCACAACGCCCCCTGCGACGCAGTCGGCGAGAGAATTCTTTGACTCGCCGCTAAACGACCCAGGCGCGTCAGTCGAAATCTGGTCCTACTACCGATGGAATGAGACTTTCCAATACGAGGACAAGCGCGGTTTTGGCTACTTTGAATTGGCGCCCGTGACCGATCCCTCGTTTCGACGCCAGTCGGCGGGAGAATTCCACTCGGCGCGGCTGCGCGCCATCGATCTCCAGCCGGCCATCTATTACCACGAATATGGGCGCAATCTCATCGACTACGCCCTTGATGTCGTCCGGTTTCGCGGTCGTGACGGCCAGTGGCGTATCGACGTGAACTTGGGCTACCCCCTGTCCCAGTTGGGCCGCGGCGAAGATTCAAGCAGTGTGAGCATTCGGCGTACGCTCCTGGTTCGCGACGAGGATGAGGAAGAGGTCTTCAGCGAAGTCGGGATCATCGCCCGTCAGGCGGGGCGTCTTGGGCCGGATAACCAGCTCATGATCGAACAGAAAGTCATCGACCTGGCCCCCGGACGTTATACCGTCGCGGTGACGATCGAGGATCAGAATACCGGCAAGAGCGGCACCTATCTCAAATCGCTCCGCCTGCCGGAATACATCGCCCCGGAGATCCAGGAAATCTCTGACATCGAGATGGCGTCTTTTGTCTGGTCGATTTATGAACCGGGCTCGCCCTTCATCAAGAGTCAGCACATGGTCATGCCGCTGCCTTCGCGCGTCTACCTTCCCGACCAGCTGCTCGCATTCTACTTCGAGGTATATCACCTGCTGTTGAACGACGAAGGCAAGACTCAGTACAAAATCGACTATGAGATTTCCGAAGTCGACGGCGACAATCGTGCTGAACACTCCGAGCCGGGAACCCTGTCCAGTCCGACTCGCGAGACGGTGCATGTCGCCTCCTTGGATGTCGGGAATCTCCCCAGCGGCGACTATCTCCTGACCGTGAAAGTCACCGACCTCGTCGGCAAGCACGAGAAGTCCACCGTCGCGCGGTTCACGAAATCGGATTAATGGGAACATCGATACCAGAATGGCGTGTGATAGCGGTGCACGGCTCGGCGGGAGCCTCGCCCTCCCAATCTTGTTCGGGAGGGCGAGGCTCCCGCCGAGCCGCCCACGCCGCAGAACAGTGTAGCGTGACTCGTTCTGTTGGACGCGCTTAGCCGCGCACCGTAGCCGCACGGCCCTGCCGCGCCTGATTACGGGATCTAATTATTCAGTGCGCCTTCGTCGATCCAGGTCCTGATGAGTTGGATCAGTGAATCACTGAGTGGGAGCTCTCCGTAGGGCATGGGAGGGTTTTGGCGTCCTTCGATATACTGCACGAGCAGACTGTTCTCGGCATCTTCGGGGATGACCACGCCAGCGGCGCTCATCGTCGCATGACTGACCAGGCAGAGTCCGCCGCCATTGAGTGAGCGGCACGGGTTGTGACAGGCATTGCCACTGCAGTTGGCGACGAAGATGGGCAGGATCTGCGAGGCGAAGGACACAGTGGCCGTGTCCCCGCCGCCGTTGTTACCTCCATCATCGACCACCGGCGGAACGCCGGAGCCAAAGTCGGCGCAGCCAAGGACTGCCACCGCTATCACGGCGACCGCTGCCATGAAGATGCGTAGGTGCGTTTTCGTGTCCACTGCGGGATATGCCATGCCGAGATAACCGTGCCAGGTGCAGGCTTGTTCCGACTGTACTCCGCTCAATAAAACGCGTGGAAGAGAATCTCCAGCCGTGTGTCCTCGATGATCGCCGAAGCGGTCGTCTCGCGCTCATACCGCAAGATCGGCTCGATCTTGAGGAAGTGTCGGACATAGACGCGTGAGCCAATCGCCAGCTGGTACTGTGTCCCGTTCTCATGATCGAGATCGGGATCGAAGAAATCGTAACCGCAATACAGGTCCAGCCCCTGAATCGGGCGATAGTCGAATTCCTGCGACATGATCCACGACCATGTCCGTCCGGGAATCTCGACCTGATTACGAGCCTCGTTGCGCTTGGCAAAGAAGTCGCCGATGTAGGCGAACTGTCGCCAACCCGCCTGCGCCTGAATCCCCCACAACCGCTCTCGCGAATCGGGTTTTGGATTCCACCGTGTCGAGCCTCCGAGCGCGGCATTCACCCCACCCATACGCCAGCGGTATAGTGCCTTTCCCACGATCATCTTCTGGGGATTGTTGTCGAACTGGCTTCCGTCGTTGCCATTGTAGATACCAGCTGTTACAGAGAACGGTCCCGGCGCAGTTCCGAGTTCAAGCCCGGTTTCAGTAGCGCCGGGGAAATCGAGGCCGAGTTTCTCGCGGGCGTATCGATTGTGATCGTCCCACCGCCAGCCCAAGTCGGGAACGAAGTGCCCGCCCTTGATGTAACCGTGCCACGGCAGCACTCGCGCCAATGCAAAGACCTCGTACTCTCCACCGGTCCCACGATCGAGATAGAGAACAAACTGTGGGTCGGGTTCGAAGGCAACATAGAAGTCCGCCTGCATTTGAAAGAAGGTGTTGTCGAGACTGCCGACCTCTGTCCGATTGTTGTCAGTGGCGAGGTAGAGGAGCCGCAGATCGGTCCCGACGGAAATCTGGTCGTTGAGTTTCGGCTTGGGCCACCGCGATTGATCGTGAGCCGGGAGCGGTTTGAGCGTCAATTCTGCAGGGCCCATGAATCCCGTCACGTACGCGTTGCGCATGCCCGCGCCGCTCGGATTCACATGGCAGAGTTGGCAATCCTGACCGTAGGTCGCGGCCAGACGCGGTGTCGCGGATCCGCTGTTGGCGCAGAAGAAAGTCAGAAGTCCCGCAAGAGCGGCGCACTTGAGGTCTGTTTTCATCCCTGAAAATCCCCGCAAGAAACTTGGACCTGCTTTTGGCCACCAATAATGAGGCCCGGATGTGATCCGGGCCCATCACCCCAGGTATTAGGCAGGATTTTAAGCGGCTCACCCCATAGGGGTGTGGAAGCTTTTATGCGTTCAACGCTCGCAATTGATCCGGTCGCGTTTTCTCAGTCTCCGGGTTACTTGTCCTTGGCAGGCAAGGTAAGCGCGATCTCAAATCACGCAACAGCTTTTTTTGCCTGCCGTGTCAATATCCACCCCTTGCGATTTCCGTCACAAGCGGAACGGAAATCGCAGTGCCACAGAGCCGTAGATGTAGTCGGCATCACGCGTCGCATCATCGTGATTCTCTTCCTGGTAGGAGATTGCCACACTCATCGTGAAGTGGCGGCCAACCGTGCCATCCGCGCGCAGGTCCGCCTCAACAAACCCAAAATCATCATAAACCACCGAAGCGTCGTCGTACCACCGCCTGCCCCAAAGCGAGCCGAGTTCCACCCATATCCATCCTCCGGTCTGCCACGTAAGCGACGGCCCTCCCGCGAGTTCGCAAAAATCAACTTCCGCAAACGGCTCGACCATGGCGGCTTCCCATCGCGCGCGACCATCGAGCGCAACTTCCCAGTCTGCCGACAGCGAGCCAACCGATGCGATTTCGATTTCACCGGCGCTGAAATCATAGTATGCGCCCGAATCGAATGCATAGTCCCAAGATTCCCAGGCAAGACGCGCATCAAGGCGCGCCACCTTACTGGGCTGCCATCGTGATTCTAATTCCGTCGACAGCCGTCTGTGGTCGCGCGTCGCCCCATCGCGCTCATAGCTGCGGTCGCTGTATAAAAGTAGGAGAGACCAGGTCGTAGGTCCGAATTCCCAGTAGGCGGCCTCGCCCTCGATCCACAGTTCATTGTAAGACAACCGCGTCGAGTCCGGTACAGCGCGCCCGGTCCAGCCGAGCGAGAGTTCGACCGATTCCAGAAAGGACCCGGAGTACCGCCCCCCGACACGCCCGCGCAGTCGATCGTAATCCAATCCCAGCACAGACCGCGACTGGTAATCCGTCCGCTCCCAATCTCCCCGCGTGAAGACCGACCAGCGATCGTTTACATCAAATTGCGGGGTGACGGAAACCTGGTTGAACAAGTACGGCGAAGAGACCGAATCACGACGGTCATCCCCCTTCCACTCGAGTCGCCCCACAGCGTCGACGCGAAACTCCCCATGCCGCCAGCCCGTGCGTCCCTGAGTGACATTGCGATGTGCGGCATCTGTGAAATAGGCGGTGTTGCTGATGGATGTAGCGCCCTTCGCGTAGGCCACTTCGAGGGAGGCGTAGGATTCTTTCAATTCCTCGATCGTCTGCCGCAGAGATTGCAACGAATCCGGATCGAGCTCGAGCGTGTCTTCTAGGAAGTAGATCTGCTCGAACTGATCGTGTCCGAGACCCGGAGTGATTGTCCATGGACTGTCACCCGCCAGCACCGGGCAGGAGAATAGGAGCATGATGACAGTAATCGCGGGGAAGAGGTTACATCTGGGCAGGCACCGATGCTGGTTCATAGGCTTGAAGGGCACAACACCTTCACACTCACAGACTTCATCGCAAACAGCAAGCGGCTTTCTCCTCTTGCCGCTGCACAGACCAAAGTCTGCGCTACCCATTTGGGCTATGGGTAGCACAGGTTTTAGCTTGTGCTCTAATCCAGCTCATCGGCGATCCGGTCCATGAGGCCCATCGCACTACGCGTTTGCACCAGAGCACGTTTTAGTTCGCCGTCCTGCAGTGCACTCTCGGCCTGTTCCAGGTCGGCGCCGGATTGCTGATGCCATTCCATGAGTCGGTCGTCGCCGGACGCCTGTATATCTTCTCCGAGATTTTCCCACCGACGCCGGGCGTCACCGATAAGCGATTCAACATCCTCGGTTGCGAGCCGGTCTTCAACGCTCCGTGCGGCGCGCATGAGCGCATCGCGCGTCTGACGAATGTGCCGCTCGGCCGGCGCGAATTGCCCCTCGCTGAAGCTGGTTTGCGCGGCGGCGTATGAGGCCTGTGCGAGTCGGAGTTCGTCCTGCCCGAGCTTGTTCTCAGGTGGGATCTTTTCGGCGACTCGCTCGATCGCCGGGCCCAATCGTTCAAGTTGTCGCTCGATACGGTCACCCGCGCGGTTGCCTAATCCTTGTCCGAGACGCCCCCGCGGGCCGGAGCGCGTCATCCCATCACGGGCCTCGAGCGTCAACTTCAGTGCCGGTCGCAATTGACGATTGCGAAAAAGCTCCCACGCGCGATTCTGCGTGGCCACCGATTGCTCCAGGCGCCGCAGCGCCAGCTCGCCTCCCTCAATCCGATCCTTGGCCGCTTCAAGTACACGATCGGTTCGCTCCAGTTCGCGTTCCACGGCCGCTTCATTGTCTTCGGCGCGTCGAACCCCCGAGAGGGCGGACAGGGCGCGGTCACGGGCATCGCGGGTCAGTCCCAGCGCGATGCGCAGATTATTCTCGGCCAACGCTGACTTCGCCCGCCCTTGCAGACGCTCCGCCATATCCAGCGCGCCGCGGCCCCGGGGAGCCCCGGTCTCGGCGAGCAGATCGCGTGCCTTTTCGATCACTCGGTCGGTCTTCTCGATTTCTTCGGCCACGTCGTCGCGGGTTTGTGCCCCGGCAATGGCAGGCAGACACAGCACGCACAATGTGCCCAATGCCAAGAGCATCAGGAGGACTGGAAGGAAGGACGCCTTCCTTGGCTCGCGAGCTGGGGCGATCCGTGGAGGTCTCTTCACTTGAAGTCTCGCCAGTGTATAAACCGATCTCACTTTGTCGCTCATAAACTCACTCTTCCTTTCGGCTCCCAGCCGATCGGATATAGACCAAAATCCATGCCGACGTTCAAAGTGTGAGCGATGGCGTGTATGTGACGTTCTTGCATAATGTTACGCTCCCATACTCGACTTTAACATCCGGGCGGTCTAGCCGTTCAGTTGCACGGTTCGGTTCAGCGGCACGTTCAATCCAAACCGAAGCGACGGAGTTTGGCGTAGAGCACTCGGCGAGTGATCTTTAACCGGCGGGCGGCTTCACTCTTATTCCCACCTGCCGATATGAGCGCCTCCTCGATCATGCGCTTCTCCACATCTTCGAGTCCATTCTCAGCTGCCAGATGAACGGGTGACATCTGCGGCGGAGATGTCTGCCGATCACCAAGCCCCAGATGCTCCGGGCCGATCACGGTCCCATTGGCGAGAATGACCGCACGCTCGATCACGTTCTTCAGCTCGCGAACATTGCCCGGCCAATGATATTGCCGGAGAATGTCGACCACGCCTCGCATGAGTTTAGGTTTCGGGTGTCCGAGAAGCCTGAGGAAGTGAGTTGTGAGGATCTCGATGTCATTACGGCGTTCGCGCAATGGCGGCACCGTGATCGGGAAGACATTGAGACGGAAGTAGAGATCTTCGCGGAATCGTCCGTCGGCCACATGTCGGGATAAGTCACGGTTGGTCGCAACCAGGACGCGCACATCGACTGATATCTGTGACGCTGACCCAACGCGGACTATCTCGCGGCGTTCCAGCGCGCGCAGAAGTTTCGCTTGGAATCCCGGCGAGATCTCACCAATCTCGTCAAGAAACAACGTGCCGCCATCGGCCAGCTCGAAACGGCCGATCCGTTGTTTGAATGCCCCGGTAAACGCGCCTTTCTCATGCCCGAAGAGTTCGCTTTCAAGCAGAGTCTCTGTCAGCGCGGCGCAGTTGGTTGCCACCAACGGCCCTTTCGCCCGCGGGGATTGCCGGTGAATCGCGGCGGCCACCAGTT
The DNA here is from genome assembly GCA_964371625.1 of uncultured Ignavibacteria bacterium. Lineage (GTDB taxonomy): Bacteria > Zixibacteria > MSB-5A5 > WJJR01 > WJJR01 > JACQFV01. The sequence goes on from CAYJMP010000002.1 coordinate 1,564,614, forward strand.
CCTTGCCCGTTCCCGATTCACCGAGAATTAGCACAGTGGCATCGCGCGGCGCGACCAGGGCGATATACGACCGCAACTTTTGCATCGGCTCGGACTCCCCGAGCAGCCCATCGTCACCAACTGCGGTGGGTGGGATTGTCGCGGTACTCACGGGAGGACTCGTACGTTGCCGCTTGCGGTCCCACGCTTCAACCCACTGCGCCATCTCTTCGAGATCGAGCGGCTTGGAAAGAAAATCAACCGCTCCCGCCTTCATCGCCATCACTGCCGCACCTGTCGTACCGTGCGCGGTAAGGACCGCGACATCGGTCCCCGTCATTCCGGCAACCGCCTTGACAATCTCCATCCCGGATACCGGCTCCATCCGCAAGTCGGTAATGACCAGATCATACCTGTCCGTCTTGATCCGATCCATGGCGGCCGCGCCATCAGTAAGGTAGGTGGCTTGGTGTCCGAGATCGTTTAGGGTCTCGGAGAGCAGGAGTCCGATTCTCTCTTCGTCATCAATCACAAGTATCCGTGCCATCGATTTTCATCCTTCTTGCGCGTTCGCGAAACTTCACCTCTAGACCTCTCCATCGGGGGAGAGATCGACCTGTATCTATTTCACCAGTGGCCACCTCACGACAAACACTGCTCCACCGCCTTCATTGTCCTCGACTGCAATCGTCCCACCATCGCGCTCGACCAAGGTCTTGGCTGCAAACAGGCCCAAGCCGGATCCCGTCGCTTTGGTCGTGTGAAATGGCTCAAACACCTCACGACGCTGCTTCCGCGGTATGCCGGGACCGTGATCCTTGACACGCAGGATGCCGTGCTGTTCGCGGTCGCTGCCCCACTCGACGATGACCGATTCTCCGGCAGGGGAGGCCTCGATCGCGTTCTTGACCAGATTGATGAGCACTTGGCGCGGCGCCTCCGGGTCGGCAAGGATAGGCATCGTGTCCTGGATACTCATCTGCACTCGCACTTTACCTTCAAGCATTTCTATCCAGCGAGGTATCTCCCGCCCGACGTTGATGGGCACAGGATTCGACGAATCGAACTGTCCGACGCTCAGGTACCGCGTGACGATGCGGTCGAGACGATCCACTTCTTCCGGTATGAACCCCAACAGCTCGGTCCGCTTGTCTGCCGAGGCACCCTGATGTTCCAGCTGACCTAGTCGTTGTGCCGTGGCTTTGATGATCCCCAGCGGGTTTTTGATCTCGTGCGCGATCGTGGCCGAAAGTCGTCCAAGGCCAATCAGCTTCTCCGAGTGCAGAAGCTCGTTCTCCCAGCGTCGCGTCGCCCGGCCATACCAGAGAAACAGACCGAAGAGTGAGATCGCGAGCACGCCGGAGAGAGCATGGATCCACCACGCCATTTCTTCGAGGCGACTAAGCGCTCCAAAGTGTTGGGCATCGACCTCGATCCGCGCGATCGCGAGCAGTTCGCCAGACACCGGATCTTCGATTGGGGCCGCCGCACTGCGATAGTAAGTCCCTTCCCAACGAAAGGTCTCCGACACCCAGACCAATCCGCTCCGCAGTGCCCAACCGCTCTCGCTATCGAGCAGCGAGTACACCTTCTGACCGAGTGAATCCTCGTTGATCGAGAATGGATCGCGCCAGACGGTATCCAGGATCGTGGCCGAGACCAACCGATTGACCGTGGCAAAGTCAGCTGCGTGACTTCGCAGAGTGAGATAAGCATCGGCGTCGAATCGCTCGTCGTTTGACAGCGCCGCCGCGACCGCATCCGGATCGAGTGATGTGGCAAACGTCTCCGCCAATCCGCCGAGTTGCTCGCCGAGTTGCGCATCAAGCGTCGCGGATAGCTCGATGACAATCACACGGTAGCCGACATTGATGGCAACCAGTAGTGCCATCGCGGCCGCGATGACCAACCATGGGTTTGATAGTCTGCGCTTCACGGCACCCCCAAGGTAGTTGTCGGCTGAACCTGCAGGCGACCAACCTTGAACCGAATGGTACACTCGATTAATTCATTCCGCGACGATGGAGATTGACTGCTCAGTCATGACTGTGCCTTAACAATCAGAACAGCAAGGCGTTATGCCGCATGCGCTGACTATTACTTCAACGGGGTTGGTTTGGCAGGGGCGTTGCAAAGTGGACCGTCATGACTTGCTGCGTCGCGCGAAAATAAATGGACCTATAATCTCAGGAGGCGAAATGAAGCTCAGGAAGTTTACGCTCGCGTTGTTGGCCGCCAGTATTGGGTTCGCTGCCATGGGCTGTTCGGGAGACCGTAGCGCTGAGTCGACGACCACCGGCGACAACGATTTGAACTCAGAATTCGGCGGCTACACCGCCGCCGATGAGGCGCCGGCGTTTGGTGACCCGCAGTTGGCCGCGGCGATGGCCGATGAGCCGGTCTATGATGATCCGGCGATCTCTGCCGACGCTTTGGATTCACTCGAGCTGGGCGCGAGCAACGTCTACGTGTTGGCCTTGCGCTGGGGACAACTCGAAGGGGATTCGACCGTCACAACCCCGACCGATTGGTCGGGCTCCCTGCAATTGACTTATGGCGGAATGGCGGTAAGGCATCTGATCCGCTTCGAGCCCGGTCAGGACCACATCGTGCGCCCGCGCACTTCGCGCACGCTGCTTGAGTGGGTGTCACTCACCACAGTTCACTTCGACGGCCTCCTGTTATTGATCGTGGATCCGGTCGACTCCAATCTGGAGCAGCCCAGCAACTCGTTGGTTCTGACCCTGCCGCAATACTCGCGTACCTTCACCATGGATGATCTCGCTTCACTCGAAGAAGTCGTCGACATCGATCCATCCGGTAACCAACTCGCGATCAATGCAGGGAAACTCGACCTGGTCGCCTGCGGTGCAGGGCCCATCGAGGGAGTCTGGCGCCTCAATCGTTCGCAGCGTGGCGGCGAGTTCTTCGGGCGCTGGCAATCGGAGGATGGAGTCGTCGGCGGCCATGTGCGCGGTCACTTCGGTACTCGCCCAGACGGCAATCGCGTCTTCTTCGGCAAGGCGATCGGCTGGCACGGACGTTTCGAAGGTCTTCTGCGTGGAACATGGGGGATCGATCCCGGGGATTCGACAGCAGGTTGGTTTGATGGCGTGTGGGCTTCGCGCGTCGGGCTGGCGACAGGCACAGTCAAAGGCACCTGGCAGAGCAAGACGAACGACGATGCTGACGATGCGGCGGAGGACGGACTCCCTGGCAACCGTCGACAACATCCACTCTGGGGCGGCGGGTTCTTCAGCGGTTGGTGGGAACGCCAGTGTGATGCGGACAGTTCGGACAACGGCGCGTAGCCGCGCCTGTAGTCATACATGCCACAGGCCCCCGTGCGCCACCGCGCACGGGGTTTACTTTCTGCCACACACATGCGCCGAGTTCCGCGTATTTGTTCTCGTAGGTTGGAAGCCTGCTCTCCGAAGGTCCTGAGCGAAGTCGAACAAGTTGGGCTCCTGACCTACAAGAACTCCATCTCGGTTTCAACAATGTCTCCGACTGCTCTCCGTGAACAACTTGCTGCCCGAGCCGACGAGCTTGGCTTTGTTCTGTTTGGCGTGACTCTGGCCGAGTCTCCTCCCGATCATCGCGATCGGCTCTTTCATTGGCTGACGCGCGGCTATCACTCTTCGATGGCATGGATGGAACGCAACGCCGCGAAGCGCGCCGATTCGCAGCAAGTTCTTCCCGGCGCAAAATCGATTATCTCCGTCGCCATGAACTACTACCATCCACAGCAACATGACGAATGCTGCGGTGCGCTCAAAATTTCGCGTTATGCGTGGGGGGAGGATTACCACACAGTCGTGGGCGCCAAACTCGAAGCGCTGAAGGCGGCTCTCGATGTTCTCGCGCCCGGTTCGACTTCACTGAGCTATGTCGACACGGGACCGGTGATGGAGAAGGCCGTGGCCGAGCGCGCGGGGCTGGGGTGGATTGGCAAGAACGCCTGCCTGATCACGCGCGATTATGGCTCTTGGGTTTTTCTGGGCGAAATTATCACTACGGCGGAGTTGCCAGCCGACCAGCCGCACACCGACTTCTGCGGCAGTTGCTCGCGCTGCATCGATGCCTGCCCGACCGATGCCTTTCCCGAACCGTATGTCCTCGACGCGGGGAAGTGCATTTCCTATCTGACAATAGAGCATCGGGGCGAGTTTTCCGATGAACCCGCGCCGGACTTCGACGGTTGGATCTTTGGGTGCGACATCTGTCAGGATGTCTGCCCCTGGAACAAATTCAGCCGCGTGAGTGAAGAGGCAGCATTCGCGCCACGCGAAGGCCATCTCTGTCCGCCTGCTGATCGCTGGGCACGTCTGACACCCGAGCAGTTCCGAGAGCAGTTTGCCAATTCCCCGATCCGACGCACCAAAGCCGAGGGCCTTGCTCGCAATATCCGCTCACAAACCGCCGACCCACTTTCGGCAGCGATTCGCGGCTTCCACTCAACGACTCCCAGTTTCTTGGGCGACGCTTAGCGACTCGAGTCGCCACCCAAGACGCCAATAACCTGGGCCGCGCCCTTCCCCACGCCACGGCAGGGGAATCATCTGGACTCCCGCTGCCGCGCGAGTTGCAAAGATGGGTTCCCTTTGGTCTGGACAGACCCCGGGCGCAACCGTATGATTACCTCTCGCGTAGTAGACCGTGCGGTCAGGCTGGACAAGATGTCCGTCTGAGTGATAGTCAAATACCCACTCATACTCTCGGGAGGATGATAGCATGAAGAAATCGGGGATTGGTTTCGTACTTCTGGTCTTTGTCGCCGGCACGCTGATACCTGCCGCTGTCACGCATGCCGCAGTGTCGCAAGCCAAGTCGCCGTTTGTTCGACGCGCGATTAGCTACGATCGGGCGTTAACTGCTTCGTCCGGCGTATCTGCAGAACATCGTCACCAGATTGCAGTCAGTCTGGCCTCAGTAGGGGCTCAAGTCACTGACCCCAGAGAGATCGCGAGCGCTCTTGGGGCACTGGAAGCGCTGGAGGACTATCTGCCGCAGTCGGACACGGACTTTGCGTGGGATGGATTGGGATGGGTTCCCGATTCGCGGACTACGCACACGTACTCGTCAACGAAACTGATTGAGGATATCACGCAGGATTATGATGCCGATGGCATGGTTTGGAACGACGATAGCCGGACAATTTACACCTACGACGGCCAGGGCCGACTGATCACCATCAAGTCAGACACCGCGGGCGGATCAGGCTGGGGTGAGGCAACCCTCTCCAGCTTCACTTACGATGGCGGAAGCAACAACGCTACTTACTATCTCCTCCAGAACTGGAATGGATCGACGTACGACAGTGCATTCGATGTCACCAGCACCTATTCCGGTTCCTTGCTGGCAACTCAGACGACCAGAATGTGGGTGGGAAGCGCGTGGGCCAACTTCCAAAAACACGTCTACACGTACAGCGGCTCTAATCTGATCGAGGACCTTATCCAAGCTCCAGCCGGCCCTACGTGGGCCGATGCGGAGAAAGGCACGTACACCTACGACGGCAGTAATCGCAGGATCGAAGAGCTCTGGGAGCGCTGGGGAACTTCCGGTCCGTGGACGAACTGGACAAGGCTTGAAAACACCTACGACGGTGCCACCACCAACAAGACTCTGGAAGTTTACTCGAATTGGAACGGGGGCGATTGGGACCAGACTCGAGCCGACACATCCCGGTACGATGGGCAAGGCAATCGCACTGAGTGGATCCTCTACTACGTCCAATTCGGCGGACTATTGTACCGGACACACTACACGTATGATGTCCTCGGTAACTTGATTGAGGATGTTTATTCGTCGGGGACAGCGGGGTTCTGGACGAATTTGGCGCGTACAGTCTACGTATACACTATCGCCGGCATCTTCGACGACGACGCCACACCCGGTCTGCCCGCCGAGTTCGAGATCGCCCAGAACTACCCCAACCCATTCAACCTCAGTACCATCATCCCGTATTCGCTCTCCCATGATGGCCGGGTCACGATCACGGTGACGAACATCCTCGGTCAAACGATGCGCACATTGGTCGATTCCTACCAGACGGGTGGACCGCATACGGCAACGTGGAATGGACTTGATGCAAACGGCCGCGAGGTCTCAAGCGGGATCTATTTCTTCCGCGTGCAGGTCGATGGCGCCGCCCAAGTGAGGAAGATGGTGCTCTTGAAGTAACTCCATGAGGGACGCGGGCGCCCCGGGGGGGGGGGCCCCCCCCCCGCGGGGGGGAGGTAGAAGTGGGCCCCGGGGCAAATTACCC